>NZ_CP025780.1:2202936-2412904 GCF_003586545.1 Stenotrophomonas sp. Pemsol
TAGGACATCACCCTTTCACGGTGGCGACCGGGGTTCGAATCCCCGTGGGGACGCCAGTTTCAAAACGGACTCTGCTCCTGGCAGATATCCAGAGTTTCATGGGGCCATAGCTCAGCTGGGAGAGCGCCTGCATGGCATGCAGGAGGTCAGCGGTTCGATCCCGCTTGGCTCCACCACTTCGACATTAGGCCGTCGAAAGTTCTACAACTTGAAGTTTTCGTGCGTCCCCATCGTCTAGAGGCCTAGGACATCACCCTTTCACGGTGGCGACCGGGGTTCGAATCCCCGTGGGGACGCCAATTCTTGAAAACCCCGGCTTCGGCCGGGGTTTTTCTTTGCCTGTGATTCCTGGGAAGGCCCTATCCACGCATGGCGTGGATCTACTGCAGGGCCCGGGTAGATCCACGCCATGCGTGGATGGCTTCACCCCGCCCACGGCTCAGAACCGCCGATACATCCCGATCGATGCCGGCGCAGTCGGTGCGAAACCAAACTGTGCATACAGCCGATGCGCCTCGCCATCGGCCAGCAGGCTGACGTACGCCGACGGCGGCAGGTTGGCCTGCATCCAGCCGTCCAGCCGCCGCATCACTTCCTTGCCCAGGCCCTGCCCCTGCAAACGCGGCAGCACCGCGATATCACAGACCTGCAGGTGGCAGCCGCCATCGCCGACGATACGGCCCATCGCCACAAGTTCTGCACCCTGGTAAGCGCACACGCCGAACAACGTATTGGGCAGCGCGCGGGCGGCTGCTTCGCGGGACTTGGCGCTGAGGCCTGCGAGCACGCGCAACTGGCAGTAGTCCTCGACCGTGGGTACGGCTTCGCGGAACTGGCAGGTGATGGAACCATTCATGCGGCATCTCCGGATGGGTCGGGCTATCCTGCCGCATCCACGTCGCAGCCGCTGCGACCCAGGCCCAAAGAGTCCCATGTGCTATTCCGCCCTGATCCGCGCTGACTACGCCAAGCTGGTACGCGAGTTCGGCGCCATCCTGTCGCTGGAGGACTTCGCCGAGCTGTACGCACACGATCCGGGCAAGAAGCGGCCGAAGACCCCGAAGGCGATGGATGACGGATTCGCCGGTGCGCGTACCGAACAGGGGCGGGACATCGTGGCGAAGATCCAGCAATGGCATGCGCAGGAGCAACAGGCACTGGAGGCCGAACTGGCCCGGCAACGCGAACGACGCGATATTGCCCATGCCACGCTGGCCACCCGGCCCACGCAGAAGGCGCGCAACGACCTGCGCGTGGCCGGCAACCGCATCGAGCGCGCACAGGCCCGGCTGGAAGACCTGCATCGGGTGCAGCTGCTGCCGCGTGACAACCGCATTTTCCCCGGCACCTACGCACCGGTGATGGTCAGCGAGAACGGCCAGCGCGTGATCAGGCCGATGCGCTACCAGTGCCGGCTGCCGGACAAGCCGGCGCGCAACGACGTGCTTTACCCCGGCACTTACAATGCGCGGCGCGACAGCCTGGAAGGTTACTGGCGGGGTGCGTTCGGACTGCGCCATGGCGTGGTGGTGGTACAGGCGTTCTACGAGCACGTGCCCCGCCACGCCATCGCCGGCCGCACCCTCGGTGCCGACGAAAAGGAACAGGACGTGGTGCTCGAATTCCGTCCCGATCCGCCCCGCGACCTGCTGCTGGCCTGCCTCTGGGCAGAATGGGAAGGACCGGAAGGCCGCCTGCTGTCGTTTGCCACGATCACCGACGCACCGCCCAGCGACGTCGCCGCTGCCGGGCATGACCGCGGCGTAGTGCCGATCCGCAAGGAACACCTCGACGCCTGGCTCAACCCCGAACCGGATGACCTGGCGCGCCAGTACCGCATCCTCGACGACCGCGAGGAGATCCGCTACGTGTACAAGGAAGCGGGCTGAGCGCCGGACGCAATTGAAAAACTCCGCCTGGGCGGGGTTCCTGGATCAGGGGTTGCCGCCGAACATCGCAGACGCGAGCATTCAGCCGTCGGCAGTATCCCCCTGCCGGTCCGTGGCGGACGGCTCAGGCCTTGACGCTGGAGCGACCCACCGCTCGCGCCAGCGCGCGTGACAGATCAGCCGACAGGTACGGCTTGACCAGCAGCAGGCCGGCCAACATCGGCGCCGGCAGCTGCTCGGCCAGCATCCCGGTGGCCAGCACGAACGGAATGCCACGCGATGAAAGCGCTGCAGCCACCGGCTCACTGGTCTCGTTGCGGGCCAGCCGGTAATCCAGCAGGGCCACGTCAGGAGTGCTCTGCTCCAGCAGCCGCAGGGCCTCGGACACACTCGCTGCGAGGCCAACCACGACCGCACCGGCATGCACCAGCTGCATCTGCAGCAGGGCCGCGCTCATTTCGTCGTTCTCGACCACCAGCACCCTCAGGTCCTGCAACACTGTCATCGGCTACCGCTCCTGGAGGCAATTGCACGCTGGGAGTATAGCTATCAAGGGGCCAATGCCGACAGAAACCGCCCTCATAGGCCCTCCTACTATGCATCGCCTGCCGACCTCGGTTACACTCGCACGCTGCCTGCCGGTGTGGCGGAATGGTATACGCAGCTGACTCAAAATCAGCCGGGGGTGACCCCATGAAGGTTCGAGTCCTTTCACCGGCACCACTGCATCAAAGGCCAGGTCCATGACCTGGCCTTTTGCATTTCCCGGGCCAGAGCGCCGACACTGGCAGGCATGCCCCAGCATGCCCTGCCCGCGCGCTGCCCCTCCTGCGGGCGTCCGACGCCGTCGCCCGGTCCCACTACTTCTCGCTGCCAGGCGTGATCGAGCACACCAGCTGGGGCGACGTTTCCGAACGGGCGATGGCGCTGCAGATCGCCCGCCATCTGCCTGACGCATCCGATCAGCGCCGGGCGCTGGGACGCCAACACCTGCAGGCGGTCGCCGCGATCCTCGACGGCTGCCCGCAACGCAGTGATGACCTGCTGGCCCGCGACGGCGGCGAGGAATTCATCGCCACCCTGCGAGCGCCTGCGCGCCGCCGTGGAAACCGCCGCCCTGCCCGCCGCTGAGGCCCCATGTGACCATCAGCATCGGCGTAGCCTGGCAGGCTGCGCATGAGCAGGCCGACCCACGATGCCGGGGAACAACACTCCGACCGCCGGGCCTAGACCGCGCGCAGCACCGCCGCGCCATGCAGGTGCCCCGCCCCACCCTGCACGCGGAAGCTGGCCACGGTCTGCAGAAGCTGCGCCGACTGCTCCTCCATGCTGCGCGCTGCGGCCGAGGCTTCCTCGACCAGCGCGGCGTTCTGCTGGGTGCCCTGATCGATCAGATCGACGGCATGGTTCATCTGCTGGATGTCGTCGCTCTGCTGCTGCGCGGCCGTGCTGATCTCGGACATCAGATCACTGACACGGCGCACATTGACCACGATCTCGTCCATGGTGCGTCCGGCGCTCTCAACCTGCGCGGTACCGGCGCCGACATTGGCCACCGACGCATCGATCAGCTGCTTGATCTCCTTCGCGGCACTGGCCGAGCGCTGCGACAGTTCGCGGATCTCGGTGGCGACCACGGCGAAGCCACGCCCGTGTTCGCCCGCACGCGCTGCTTCCACCGCCGCGTTCAACGCAAGGATGTTGGTCTGGAAAGCAATGCCGTCGATCACGCCGATGATGTCGACGATGCGCCGCGAGGACGCGTTGATCACGGCCATGGTCTCGACCACTTCGTGCACCACGTTGCCACCGCGGGCAGCGACATCAGCAGCACCACCGGCCAGCTGACTGGCCTGCCGTGCGTTGGTCGCGGTGCGCTGCACGGTCTCGGCCAGGCCCTTCATCGACACCGCGGTCTCCTCCAGCGACGCGGCCTGCTGCTCGGTGCGCTGCGACAGATCGCTGTTGCCCTGCGCGATCTCGGTGGCACCGACGGCGATGGTGTCGGCGGCGAACTTGATCTGGGCGATGATCGCGGCCATCGCCTCCACCAACGAATTCACGCCCTCGCACAGCTCGGCGATCGGCCCGTTCTTGTCGGCGGTGGCCACGCGCCGGGTCAGGTCGCCCTCCTTCGCGGCCGCCACCACTTCACGGGTCTGCGCCACGGCACGTTGCATGGCCTGGTTCTCATGCACCTGCGCGGTGATGTCGGTGGCGTACTTGACCACCTTGAACGGCTTTCCGTTGAGATCCAGGATCGGGTTGTAGGACGCCTGGATCCAGACCTCGCGCCCGCCCTTGCCGAGGCGCCGGTACTGGCCGGCATCGTATTCGCCACGGCCGAGCTTCTCCCAGAACTGGCGATACTCGGCACTGCCACGATACTCGGGCTCGACGAACAGCGAGTGGTGCTGGCCACGCACGTCGTCCAGGCTGTAGCCGGTGGCGGCCAGGAAGTTGTCGTTGGCCGAAAGGATGCGGCCGTCCATGCCGAACTCGATCACCGCCTGCGACTTGTCGATCGCCGCCAGCTGCCCGGCCGAGTCGGCTGCCTGCAGCTTCTGCGCTGTGATGTCGGTGGCGAACTTGACCACCTTGTAAGGCCGCCCCTGCCGGTCCAGCACCGGGTTGTACGAGGCCTGGATCCAGATCTCGCGCTGGCCCTTGCCGAAGCGCCGGTACTGGCCAGCGTCATACTCGCCACGCCCCAGCCGCGCCCAGAACTCGCGGTACTCGGCGCTGCGCGCCTGCTCGGGATCGACGAACAGGGAATGATGCTTTCCCTGGATCTCCTCCAGCCGGTAGCCCATCGCCTGCAGGAAGTTGTCATTGGCCTGCAGGATGGTGCCATCGAGGGCGAACTCGATGACCGCCTGGACCCGGTGCAGCGCCGCGACCTGGGCTTCCAGCTCGGCACGGCCATCGGACACGGCCTCGGCGCCGGTGCGGTGCTGGGGCGCCAGCGCGCCCAGCAGGGCACGCCACGGCGACCAACGGGTATGCAGCTCGGCCGGCGCCTGCGCGCCCGCCGTGAAGCCTGGAATGAGCATTGTCTGATCCTCGGTGTCCGGTAAGCGGTTGCGACCCGACGGGCGGGATGCCCGCCGGCAACTTCAGGTGCCAGGGACTACAGGTGCCAACCGGCACCTCTCGAGCGACTGCCACGAACGTCTGCTGCGGGTGCGATCGGCATCTGGGAGCGGCGGAACACACAGCGCGGGCCCCATCGGGGACGGCCTGGGGTCCTGCGGCGGGTGACTGTAGCGGGATCCAGAGGGAGTATCGGCGAGGGGATCAGTGGCTTTAGCCGGATTACGCGACGTCCGTCGCAACTTCAGATGCGGCTGCAGGGACGCGGTAGACAATCGCGATGTACTTCACATTCTGCTCACGCTCGGCGGGGCACGGGGTGTCGTCACGGAACATATCGCGCGTTGCCGCCGTCACTGGGCATAGCCTTGCCCGGCACGCCGATGCAGTTCAAGCCCAAAAGGTTTGCATGACCAACGGGCGATTCCATGGCAGGTGAAAATGGCCAGCATGCAGCGAACCGCAGGACGCTCACTGACACGGAGATCGCATGTTCCCACGCTTGGCCAGCCTCTTGATCCTGGGCCTGTGCAGTACCGGCGCCCTCGCTGCCGATGCCACCTATCGGCCCGCCTTCCAGCCGGACCAGCTGAAGGGGCCGCCTGCAGGGCGACCGAACGAGGTACTGGTACTGGGCACCGCCCACCTGTCTGGCCTGCCCAAGTCCTTCCAGCCCGCCTTGCTTGAACCGTTGCTGCAGCGACTGGTCGCCTGGAAGCCCGGGCTGATCGCCACCGAAGACCTGTCCGGCCTCCAGTGCGATTCCATGCGTCGCTACCCGGAACGCTATGCGGAGAGCGTGGCCACCTACTGCTTCGACACCACCGCTGCGCAGGCTGCCACCGGCCTGGACGTGCCTTCAGCGAACGCCCAGGCCGAGCGCCTGCTTGCGACCTGGCCGGACGAGCCGACGCCCGCCCAGCGTCGTCGGCTCGCCGCATTGTTCCTGGCTGCGGGCGAACGCGGCTCGGCGCAGGTGCAATGGCTGCGCCTGCCTGCGTCCGAGCGCAAAGCCGGCGATGGGCTGACGCCGGCCCTGGTCGAGATCCTCGGCAAAGGCCTGGTCCGCCGCAATGAAACCAGCCTGATCGCCGCCGTAGTTGCCGCCCGCCTCGGGCATGAACGGCTGTGGGCCGTGGACGACCACACGGCCGATTCTCCCACACCGGCAGAGGATAAGGCGGCGGCCAGTGCAGCCATCACCGGTGCCTGGAACAATACGTACTTGCGGGCGCGACGGGAGGCCGATGAACGCCTCGTGGCCAATCTGGACAAGCCCGGTGGCGTCATGGCGCTGTATCGGGATTACAACAGCCCGGCGGCAGCGATGGCAGCGTACCAGAGCGACTTCGGCGCGACGCTCGTCGAGCCGTCCTCCAAGGCGTTCGGCCGGATGTATGTCGGTTACTGGGAAACCCGCAACCTGCGCATGGTCGCCAACATCCGCGACGTGCTGGGCCTGCACCCTGGCAGCCGAATGCTGGCCATCGTCGGTGCCTCGCACAAGGGCTACTACGAGGCCTACCTCAATCAGATGCACGACGTGCAGCTGGTCAGTACGGACGCAGTATTGCGTTGACCAGGATAGGTGCCGGCCATGCGCTGGCACTATCCTGCAAGGCCCGTCTGCAGGTGCCGACATGCTGAAAGTGATCGCCGAGGATTTCATCCATCCCGAAGCCGTGGATACCGTGCTTCCCCTGTACCGCGAGCTGGTCGCATGCACGCAGCGAGAGCCGCTCTGCCTCGGCTATGAACTGTTCGTCGACCAGAAGGACCCCGGGCATTTCGTCTTCATCGAGCAATGGCCGGACCGCGACGCACTGGATATCCATTGCGCCAGCGAGCACTTCCAGCGTCTGGTGCCTCAGATCAACGCGTTCCAGCGCGCACCGTGCCGGGTCCTGCTGATGGACGCCGCACGGGTGTAGTGCCGGAAGCGAGACGCCCGCCGACGCTGCGGCCATGCCGCCACAGCAACAGGCAGGCTGCAACCGTGCACGCCAGGCTCAGGACCAGCAGCGCGACCGCGCCTTGCTGCAGCACGGGCAACAACGCCTGCGCGTACGGGTCGCCGCGCAGCTGTTCGGCGCGCAGGCAGGTGGCCAGCGCCAGGCACCAGCCGATCAGGGCCGGAATGAACATGCGCACCGCAACCGGGTTCCAGGCATTCATGGGTTCACCTGCTTGAGTGGAGATGCGCGCAGTATTCGCGCGCGTCCTCTCACAGGCTGAGATCAGTCCTGGGCGGCATCGGCATCGTCGCCTGGAAGCCCCGACAGCTCGCCCTGCACCTGCACGTTGTTGCGCCCCAGCGCCTTGGCCCGGTAGCACTGTGCATCGGCAGCGGCCACTGCCTGGTCCACGCTCATGCCCCCCGCCAGGGGCGCGATGCCGATGCTGGCACCGACCCGCAGCCGGTGCTGATCCCATGGAATGGACAGCGCTGACAGGGTCTGCAGGAGCTCACCGCCGATCCGTGCGGCACGACGCGGCGTACACCCGGACAGGATCACCGCGAACTCGTCGCCGCCCAGCCGCGCCACCACGTCCGAATCACGCACACCATGTCGCAGCACACTGGCCACCGCCCACAGCACCGCATCGCCGGCTAGGTGGCCCCAGGTGTCGTTGACCGGCTTGAAGCGGTCCAGATCGATGTACATCAGCGAGGCGGCCTGCCCGGTGCGCTCGACGCGGGTGATCGCCTGCTGCAGGTGCACCTCGAAACCGCGGCGGTTGCTCAGTTCGGTGAGTGGATCGATCTCGGCCAGGTGGCGGGCTTCGCGCTGCCGCGCCCGCTGCTGGGTGTCGTCGCGCAACACCCACACCGCGCCGCGCACATGGCCTTCGTCATCGCGCAGCCAGGCCCGCGTCAGATCCACCGGCACCGTTGCCGTGCCCAGGCGCAGCAGCAGGTCGGCATGCAGGTCCACCGCGTTGCTTTCCGGGTCCAGGAGTACCTGCACATCCAGCACCGAGCCGGGCGCGTACTCGGTGGTCAGCGCCAGCACGTCCTGCACCCTGTGCCCGGCCAGCGACAGCGCGCCATCACCGGCCAGGGTGCGTACCGCGGCCGCGTTGGCATAGTCGATGCGGCCGTCAAGGTTGACGCTGAGCACCAGGTCGGCCACCGCATCCAGGGTGATGCGACTGCGCTGTTCGCTCTCGAACAGGCGTTGCTCACTGCTGCGCTGGGCGGTGATGTCCTGGATCTGCGACACGAAATGCAGTGGCTGGCCATGCTCGCTGCGCACCAGCGACACTGACAGCCGCGCCCAGATGATGCGGCCGTCGCGGTCGAGATAGCGCTTTTCAAGGTGGTAATGGCTGCGCCGTCCGGCCAGCAGGTCCTGCACCAGGGCCAGGTCGGTCTGCAGGTCATCGGGATGGGTCAGGCGCTGGAAGTCGACCTGCAGCAGCTCTTCGCGCGGGTAACCCAGGATCCGGCACAGCGCATCATTGACGTCCAGCCAACGCCCCTCCAGCGACACCAGCGCCATGCCCAACGCCGCCGACGTGAATGCACCGGCGAACTTCTCCGCCGACAGCCGCGCCTCAGCCCGTGCCTGCAGGATCTCGGTGATGTCGATGGCCATGCCGACGTAGCCGATGCGTGCGCCATCGGCACCTTCCATGCGGCTGATCGACAGGCGCACCTGGCGTGGCAGACCCTCCTTGCGCAGCAACGTCCACTGCCGCGAGTAGGTCTGCCCGTCAGCGCGAGCACTGAGCGCTTCGAACACGTCGGGAAGGTTGCCCTCGGCATCGGCCAGCGGCTCCAGCCAGGCTTTCAGTTCCTCCGGATCGTGGAACGCATCGAGCCGGCGCTGGCCGACCACCTCCGCTGCGCTGTAGCCCAGCAGGCGCTCCGCACCCGTGTTGAACAGGGTGATGGTGCCATCGGTATCGGTGGCGATCACCGCTACCTCATCGGACGCATCGACCACGGCCTGCAGGCGTTGCCGGGTCTCGGCCGCGTCCTGCCTCGCCTGCTGCAGCTCGGTGACGTCAGCATGCGCGCCGGCCATCCACAGCGGCTTGCCCTGCCCATCCCATTCGAAGACCCGCCCGCGGTCCTGGATCCAGATCCACTGCCCGTTCTTGTGGCGCATGCGCAGCAGGCAGGCGTAGTTGTCGCTGCGGCCTTCGAAATGCTCATCCAGCGCCGCATCGGACAGCGCGATGTCATCGGGATGGACCAGCTTCAGGAACGTCTTCTGGCAGATGGGTTGCAGCTCTTCCAGGCGGTAGCCGACGATCTCAGCCCAGCGCGCGTTGACCCGCATCTCGCCGGTCTGCACGTTCCATTCCCAGGTTCCCGCGGCGGTACCGTCGATGATCATCGCCAGGCGGCGACGCTCTTCCGCCAGCTCCTGCAGGCGGCGCTCCAGCAGTCCATTGCCGTGGGTGCCCTGGCCCGGCATCAATCCGGTCCCCTGCCGGCACGGGCAGGCGCCGACCGCAGCGGAACGCTGCGGCCTGCAACGAAGATGGCGGGTCGTGCTGGCGTCATGGCCCTCCCCAGCAACAGCGGGGTGGCCGGACGCCTCCCCTCAAGCGCAAGTGTGCGCAATCACGGGGAAAATCGACAAGTCCCCCGCCACGAATCAAGTGTGACGGGGAACGCGGTCCTCAACCGCGCTTGGCGCGGGCGAAGGCCTCGGCCAGGGCGTTGTTGGCCGGCGGCGCGGACGCGGCGGGACGGCCGCCATTGCCTTGGCCCCGGTTCGGCCCGCGGTTCTGGCCGCCTGCATCGCGGCGCGGACCCTGCCCATGGCCGCGCTCATCACGCTGGCCCGGGCGGCTGGTCGCTTGCCCGGGGGTATCGTCCAGGCGCCGGGTCAGGGCGATGCGCTTGCGCGCCACGTCCACCTCCAGCACCTTCACCTTGACGATATCACCGGCCTTGACCACGTCGCGCGGGTCCTTCACGAACGTATCGGAAAGCGCCGAGATGTGGATCAGGCCGTCCTGGTGCACACCGATATCGACGAAGGCACCGAAGGCCGCCACGTTGCTGACCACACCCTCGAGCACCATGCCCTCGCGCAGGTCCTTGATGTCCTCGACGCCCTCGGCGAAGCGTGCCGCCTTGAACTCGGGACGTGGGTCTCGGCCCGGCTTCTCCAGTTCCTTGAGGATGTCACGCACGGTCGGCACGCCGAAGGTGGCATCGGTGAACTGCTCGGCCTTCAGGCCGCGCAGGAAGCTGCCATCACCGATCAGCGCCTTGATCGGGCGCGCGGTGCTGGCCACGATGCGCTCGACCACCGGGTAGGCTTCCGGGTGTACCGCCGAAGCATCCAGCGGCTCATCACCGTCGGCAATGCGCAGGAAGCCCGCGCACTGTTCAAAGGTCTTCTCGCCCAGGCGCGCGACCTTCAGCAGGTCCTTGCGGCGCTTGAACGGGCCGTTCGCATCACGGTGGCGCACGATGTTCTCGGCCACCGTGGCCGACAGGCCGGACACCCGCGACAACAGTGCAGCCGAAGCGGTGTTCACGTACACGCCCACCGCGTTCACGCAGTCCTCCACGCGGGCATCCAGCGCGCGCGCCAGGCGGTACTGGTCCACATCGTGCTGGTACTGGCCGACACCGATCGCCTTGGGTTCGATCTTCACCAGTTCGGCCAGCGGGTCCTGCAGGCGGCGGGCGATCGACACCGCCCCACGTAGCGACACGTCCAGCCCCGGGAACTCCCTGGCCGCGAACTCGGACGCCGAATACACCGACGCCCCGGCCTCGCTGACCACTACCTTCTGCAGCTTCGGGTTGGCAGCGGCCTTGATCGCTTCACCAGCCAGCTTGTCGGTTTCGCGGCTGGCGGTGCCGTTGCCGATCGCGATCAGTTCCACGTTGTGCTTGGCGCACAGCTGCTTGATCGTCTGCAGCGACTGCTCCCACTGGCGACGCGGCTCGTGCGGGTAGATGGTGTCGGTGGCGACCAGCTTGCCGGTGGCATCGACCACGGCGATCTTGCAGCCGGTGCGGATGCCCGGGTCCAGTCCGAGCACGGTCTTCGGGCCGGCGGGTGCCGCCAGCAACAGGTCCTTCAGGTTGTCGCCGAACACCGCGATGGCTTCGGCTTCGGCCTTTTCGCGGGCCTGGTTGAACAGGTCCAGCAGCAGATGGGTGTGCAGCTTGGCGCGCCAGGTCAGCCGGCACGCATCCAGCAGCCAGCGGTCGGCGGCACGGCCCTGGTCGGCGATGCCGGCCTTGCGCGCCACGCGTCCTTCGGCGTACTGATGGCCAGCCTCGGCATCGCTGCCCGGGTCCAGTTCCAGGAACAGGATCTCCTCGCGGCGCGCACGGAACAGTGCCAGCAAGCGATGCGACGGAATCTTCGCCAGCGCCTCGGCATGCTCGAAGTAGTCGCGGTACTTGGCGCCCTCGGTTTCCTTGCCCTCGGCGACGCGGGCACGGATCACCCCGGTCTCGCCCAGCCAGGTGCGCAGTTCACCGACCAGCGCGGCGTCTTCGCCCCAGCGCTCCATCAGGATCGCGCGCGCGCCTTCCAACGCTGCCTTGGTGTCGGCTACGCCCTTGTCGGCGTCGACGAAGGTGGCCGCGAACGTCTGCGGGTCCTGCGTCGGGTCGGCCAGCAGGCCATCGGCCAACGGCTCCAGGCCGGCCTCGCGGGCGATCTGCGCACGGGTGCGGCGCTTGGGCTTGTACGGCAGGTACAGGTCTTCCAGCCGGCTCTTGGTGTCGGCGGCCAGGATGTCATTGCGCAGCTCGTCACTGAGCTTGCCCTGCTCGCCGATGCTGGCCAGCACCGCCGCACGGCGGTCCTCCAGCTCGCGCAGGTAGGTCAGCCGGGTTTCCAGGTTGCGCAGCTGGGTGTCGTCCAGGCCACCGGTCACTTCCTTGCGGTAGCGCGCGATGAACGGAACGCTGGCGCCTTCGTCGAGCAGGCCGACTGCGGCGCGTACCTGGGCGGACTGGGCACCGATCTCGTCGGCGATGGTCTGGGCGATCTGCTGGGCGAGCGCGCTCTGGGCGTTCTTGGCGTCGTGCATTGCTTCAGGTCTGTGCCGCGTTTCGGGAAGCCCCCATTCTGGCAATCCGCGACGGAGCCGGACAAGGCATTGACAGGGGGCGAGGTTCAGCGGCGAAGCCGGATTGGACGCCGGCATCCTGGCAAAGAGCGGGCTCGGACTGGCCCGGGGCTGGGATGCCGGCGCGGGCGCGCGATGGTGGGCGCGCCCTGCCGCGTGTTGCGTCGGTCAGCGGTAGTGGCGAGCGGCGCGCTGCATGACGATGTCGTCACGCATGCCTTCCAGGGCCATCAGGCGGACCTTGCCGACACCCTGCAGTTCCATGAACCGCTCCGTGTAGAACTCCGGCCCCAGCGCGGTGTCGGCGCGGGATTTGCTGAAGCCGTAGGGCACCACGCCCTTCTCGCCATCCTTGCTACCACCGACATAAAGAACGATTGCCATGTGATGTATTCCTCCAAATTGCTACTGCGTACTGCGTTCGATGAGCGATGCTGCGAGCTCATCGAGGGAGAGCTTACCGCGTCGAACCTGACTGGAACGTCACGAAGGCTAATGACGATCGGTTGCATGCAGATGACTGCGGGATCGCTGCAGAATGCTTACGGATCTTTAACTTCCGGCTAACGAATCGGTGGGGGATTCCCGCCAACGGCGCAGCCCCTCGTGGGTGGTTTGGTTGGTCGCGGAAAGCCGGTTTCCTGTGGGCTGGCCGGGAGGGTGGGTAGGCCGGGGACGCCGTGAACCCAACCCGACCGACCAGCGCGAGGGTTTTGCATTTGACAACCAGGCATCACCACCCACGAGGGGCTGCGCCGTTGGCTGGAAACTACGGCCACCAACCACGCCCGAACCGGGCGAAATGATCGGCCGCGCGCTCGAACGGGTTGCGCGCGCTCACCCCGCCGCACAGCAGGTACACCGGCAGGTACAGCGGCCCCAGCACCATGTACTGGTAAACGTGCGCGCGCTCGTGGTCGTCCAGCCGGATCAGCGGCTCCACGCCCCACCCCGCCTGATGCGCATAGGTCCGGCAACAGATGCCGAGGTCATGGCCGGTATGCAGGATCACGTTGCCCAGGGTGATCGCACCGCCCGGCCCCCACGGCCAGTGATCGAACACCACGGCGCAGTCCCGCCCGCTCCAGCGCAGCGTCGCGCCGCCAAGCATGCCGGCCAAGCCGCCGATCAGGCCGATCAGTGTGTTGGGCAACGTCCATGCGGCGCCCAGCATCTGCAGCGCGCGCAGCCAGAGCGGCCAGGATCGAGCGGCGGTGTTCAATCCGCCTCGTTCGGAATCAGCAGCCACAGGATCAGGTAGATCAGAATGCCGGGGAAGGCGGCCGAGCCGATCGATACCAGCACGAACACGATCCGCACCAGGGTGGGGTTCCAGCCGAAGCGATGGGCAATGCCGCCCATCACGCCGGCAATCATGCGGTCGTTCAATGAACGCGACAGCGTCTTGGGCGTGGTGTTCACGGCGGTGTCTCCTCGGCTTGCGGGCAGAATCAGTCGAGCACGCCGCGACTCTACACCGCCTCCGTGTCTACGGCGTGCGGAGACGCAGCGCCTGCAGGCGCGCACCGAACCAGGCGGCCGCGGTCTGTTCAGGCTGCCCCGGGCACTGGATGCGGTAAGGCTTCCCGCTCATGCTGCTCTGGCTGGCGGCGCGCTCGATGAACTGCTCGGCGCTGTCCACCATGTCCTTCTTCAGCAGGTAGTCGTACTTGCGCTGCAGATGGGCGCGCGCATCGCCGCCGTCGTACCAGCTGCCATTGCGCTGGAAACGGCACTGCGAGCCGTCCAGGCTGGAAATCAGCTGGGCGATCTCCCGGCGTGCATCGGCACTGGGTGCGGCGTGGGCAAATTGTGCTGCCAGCAGTGCCGCAAGAATCAACGAAATCCGGTACGTCATCATCCCCCCAGGTCAGTCGAGCATGGCTCGACTCTACAGGTCACGCGCCTTCAACCAGCCATCGATCGTGGCCGGCACTTCGCGCTGGGCGCGGCCGGACACATAGATACCAATGTGGCCACCGCGGAAACTGGACTCGGTGTAGTCGTCCGTACCCAGGCGCCCACGCATCGCGCGCGAGGCGTCCGGCGGTACCAGATGGTCCTGCTCGGCATAGATGTTCAGCACCGGCAAGGTCACCTGCGACAGATCCACGGCTTCCTCGCCGATCCGCACCGTACCGTTCACCAGGCCGTTGCCCTGGTAGAACTGCTTGATGAAGTCACGGAACGCCTCGCCCGCCAGGTCCGGCGAATCGAAGATCCATTTTTCCATGCGCAGGAAATCCTCCAGCGCCGCCTTGTCGTCGAGGATATCGAGCAGACCGACGTACTTCTGCACGTTCAGGCGGAATGGCTTGAGCATCAGGTAGCTGGCATTCATCAGGTCAGCCGGTATGTTGCCCAGCGTATCCACCAGCAGATCCACGTCCACCTGCCGCGCCCAGTGCGAGAGCATGTTGTCGGCCGTCTGGAAATCGACCGGGGTGACCATGGTGATCAGCTTGCCCAGCTTCTCCCGGCGCAGCGCGGCATAGCACAGCGCGAACACACCGCCCTGGCAGATGCCGAGCAGGTCGATCGGGCCGCCACTGCGCACGCGCAGTGCATCCACCGCACCATCGATATAGCGCAGCAGATAGTCCTCCAGCGTCTGGAAGCGCTCCGAACGATCCGGGTAGCCCCAGTCCAGCACGTACACGTCCTGCCCGAGCGCCAACAGCTTCTGCACCAGGGAGCGGTCGGCCTGCAGGTCGACCATGTACGGCCGGTTGACCAGTGCGTAGACGATCAGCAGCGGCGTGCGCCGGGTCGGCGCCTGTTCGCCGACGAAGCGGTAGAGCACCACCTTGCCGTCGCGCCACACTTCCTCGCGGGCGGTCACGCCATAGTCAACGTCTTCCACCTGCGGCAGCAGCTTCAGCCCTTCCATCAGCTTGCGCTGCATCGCCAGGGTTTCCTGCATCAGGTCATCGGCGTTGAAGCCCAGCGGTCCCTTCATCGGTCACGTGCCCGTGAGGTGGTGCGAGATTCGGACTTTTTGGCAGCCGCCTTCTTTGCCGGCGCGGCCCTCTTCGCGGCCTTGCGGGCGGCTGGCTTCACCTTCGCCGGCGTCGGCTGCGCCACCGGATCGACCGCAGCGGTTCCAGCCAGCACCGCCACTTGTGCCTGCAGCCGGCGCAGGCCGCGCTCCAGCTCGGCGATGCGGCGGTGTGCGGCATCCATCTCGCTGCGGGTCGGCAGGCCGATACGTTCACTCATCTGTTCCACCTCGCGCTGCAGGCCGGCGCGCAGACGCATCTGCGCGTTGCCCAGCGAGGCGTACACCTGCTGGAACGGTTCGGACATGGCGACCTTGGCGTAGGCCTCCTCGGCCACTTCGATCCACAGGTCGAACATCGCGCGGGCGCTGGTCAGCTGGCTGCCCGGCTGTTCGTGCTCGGCCAGGCGCTGCTCGAACAGCGCAAATGCCTCGTCCAGTGCCCGCTTGATCTGGTCGACATAGGCGCGCGAATGCTGCTGGTATTCTTCCTGCGCACGCAGCAGGGCCTGCCAGCGCGCCTGGTGCTCGCGGCCGGGGCCGAATGCCGGGCTCTGCAGCCACGGGCCCGCCTGCAGCTGGAACTGCTGCAGCCATGCGGCGAATTCAGGTACTGCGGCACCGGCGTGGGTGCTGCCGCGGGCGCCCTGCAGCATCCATTGCAGCATGCCGTCGCCCTGCCCCTGCACCGCCTCGCGCCAGGCCTGGGCCACGTCGGCACTGCTGGCGTCGCGGCCGGCAAACCGAGCGGCGACCTCCTGCATGGTGCCGTACCAGCTGCCCGCCTGTTCGCGGAACCGGCGCATGGCATCTTCCGGCGCGCCGGGCGCCTGTTCGGGCAGCAATTGGCCCCACCAGTCAAACAACCGTTGCCAGCTGCCGGGGTCGTCACCGGCAGGTGCAGCGGGCGCGCCCGCATGGCGCAGAGCATCACCCCAGGCGCCGAAGTACTGCCGGGCCAGCGTCTCGAAATCGCTGCTGCCGGCATCGTGGGCCGAGCTGGTCATCGCAGGCCTCCGCAGGGCTGGCTCATGGCTTGGGGATACGCAGGGTCTTGCTGATCATCAGCGACCCGGACAGGGCAAACAACAGCACCATCGGGTGCAGCTGCCACGGTCCGATCTGCCACTGGCCGAACCAGATGTTCTGGCCGACGGCATCGGTGCCGGCGGCGATCGCCAGTACGATCACCAGCACCAGGCTGGTCGGGATCGGGGTGCCCTCGAAATACGTGACCTTGCCCTCATCGCCGGTCATTGCCTCGGCTGTGACGTTGTAGCGTGCCAGGCGGCTGACGCCGCAGCAGACGAAGTAGCTCAGCACCAGCCAGTCCCAGCCACCCTGCATGCCGCAGGCATAGGCCAGCGCCGCTGGGGCCACCCCGAAGGAGATCACGTCGGACAGCGAGTCCAGCTCGCGGCCCAGGGTGGAGCTGGACTTGCGCCAGCGCGCGATGCGCCCATCAAGGGCGTCGAAGATGAAGGCCAACGGGATCAGCGCCATGCCGAACAGCAGGTAGCCACGCTCGCCGTCCTGCAGGAAGCGCATGGCGGCAAATACCGCACCGGTGCCGCAGAAAGCATTGGCCAGGGTGAACCAGTCGGCCAGCTGGAATTCGCGCAGCATCGAGAAGTGACGTTTCATGGGGACTCACGGAGCATCAAGGCCCACAGGTTACCGCGAGCGCCGTCGCTGGTGACAGCGCTGACGGGGCCCACCCTTCACCGCCCCCTCACCCGCCCTCACCGGCGGTGAATTTTTCGCCACCCATCTTGACAGCCTAGGGGGGTGGCGCCTGTCGCGGCTTATCCACAAAGTTGCCCACGCGTAATCCACACCCCCTGTGGACAACCAGATCTCACCGACTGCGACGGTGGACATTTCCTCATCACCCTGACGCGGGGTTTCCCTACTTCCCAAGCCGCGAGGTCGGCGCTATGGTCACCGGCGGGCCCGCCGCCGCCACGCGCGATTCCTGGTGACGGGCGATGATGATGCCGGATGCTTCCACCCTGGCCGCGCAGCTGCGAAGGCCCCGCCGCAGCGCCGCACTGGCGGTCAACACCCTGTGCTTGTACTTCCGCCTGCTGCTGGCGCAGCGGCGCTGAAGTGGTAGAGCCGGCCGCTGGCCGGCTGCCCCTGCCATTCCGGAGTGCCGGCCAGCGGCCGGCACTACCCAGCGTGCACCCGCCGCCAACGCGCGAAGCACAACACCTGCAGCACCAGCATGGCCAGCAACCCCAGCGGCCACGCCCACCACACGCCGGCCAGCCCGTGCTGCGCCTGCATCCACATCGCCAGCGGCAGTTCCACCAGCAGCACCGCTGCCATACCCGGCAACGCTGGCAACCATACCGTGCCGCTGCCGCGCATCACCCCGACAAGCACCGCGCTGATTCCCATCGCCAGCACGCCCCACACCACAGTGCGCAGCTGCAACGCAGCCAGCTCGCGCACGTCGGCTGCCGCCAGGATCAGCCCGGTCAGCCCGCGCGCCAGCGCCACAACCAGCACCACCACCACGCTCAGCGTCGCCAGCGCCACCAGCACACCAGTCCGGGCGATGGCCGGCAGCCGTGCTGTACGCCCGGCGCCCATCGCATGCGCCGCGAGGATGGTGGCGGTGATCCCCAACGACATTGCCGGCAACTGCACCCAGTTCATCAGCTGGTTGACCGCACCGTAGGCGGCCGTAGCGGTGTAGCCGTAACGGTTGATCCAGCCCAGCAACACGATTTCGGCGACGGCCAGGCTGAGCATCTGCAGCGAGGAGGGTATGCCGATGCGCAGCATCGATCGGATGATCGCGCCATCGAAACGAATGGCATGCAACAACTCAGGGCCCGGTGCCAGGGGATGTCCTGCCCGATGCCAACGCAACAACAGCCAGCCCAGGGCCAACAGCGAGGCAAACGCCGCCGACACCGCCGCACTGGCCGATCCCAGCCGCGGCAGGCCGGCCCAGCCCAGAATCAGCAGCGGCGTGCACAGCAGGCCCACCGCCGTGGCCAGCAGCAGCGCATGCAGCGGCGTCTTCGCATCGCCTACTGCGCGGCTCACGGCAGTGGCCAGCCACAGGAGGAAGAACGCCGGCGCCGCCAGCAGCAGCACGCGCGCGTAGACGATGGACTCACCGAGGATCGGTGCCGGTGTACCCAGTGACATCAGAAGCTGTGGTGCGAAACCGCTCCCCAGAGCCATCACCAGCACCGACAGCACAAGGATCAGCGCCACCGCACTGCCAGCCACCGCGCGCACCTGCTGCGGCCGACCCGCGCCCCAGGCGTGCCCGATCAGCACCATCGCGCCGGTCGCCAGGCCCATCACCAGGGCCAGCAGCAGGAAGAAGACCGGGAAGAACGCAGCGGCCACGGCCACCGCCTGGGTACCGAGCAGATGGCCGAGGTAGATGTTGTCCAGCGTGCCTGCGGCCAGCTGCAGCGCATTGGTCAGCAGCATCGGCAGCAGCAGGGCCAGGTAGGTGCGCCACAGAGGCGGCGCGACCAGGGGCGTGGGATGTACAGGGGAGTTCATGGGGTTCTCTGGGCAAGGCGCTGCCCTGCCCGGCGTTTCCACCAGCAAAGCAAGCACAGGGGACCGGGCCGTGGCCCGCGATCAGGTGGCGCCGCCGTTCAACGACGGCGCGATGGATCAGCCGTCAGCGCTGTCGAACGCCAGACGCAGGGCGTGGTCGCGCACATCCCTGGGCCAGGAATGCAGCACCGCTTCCAGGCCCGCACGGTCGTGCGCGAACAGCACGCGGATGGCCTCCTCGAAGCCCGGCAGGTCACCGGCGATGGTCTGCAGGAAGAGATAGGCGCGCTCGGCATCGCGACGCCGGCGGTCCTTGTCCGCACCGGCGCGGCTGGCCGCCTCCACCAGTTTTCGCAATGCCACCGAGGCGCCGCCCGGCTGCTCGGCCAGCCAGGCCCAATGGCGCGGCAGCAAGGTCACTTCACGGGCGACCACGCCCAGCTTGGGGCGGCCACGGCCACGCGGGGTCGCAGCGTCTTCGGCAGTGATTTCGGCATCCGCCTCGCCAGAGGGGGAAAACGCTTCGGTTACCCGCGCCAGCAGTTCCTCGTCACTGCCGCGCGTATCGAAATCGCGGGTGCGACCGGTGGCGTTGTCGAACACCAGCAATGGGCCGGCAGCGTTGTCGGCGCGCAGCCGCTTGAGCGCCAGTGCCGCCACTTCCGGGCTGCCGCAGGCAACGAGGCGATGGCCGTCGAAACAACTGAAGGGAGGGAGTCGGGACGCAGGCATGGCAATGGCATCAGAGGTGATGCGCGAATATTGCCCGGGTAATTTATGGCTGTCAATATTGCCCGGGTATTAATCGACCAAAAGAGCGTGCCAACCCAGATTGGCACTCCCCGGAATGGTTGGCACCTCCCCGATTCACCGGGTCACAGCCGGCTGTAGGACCAACTGACCATGCGCCCGTCCTTGTACGGCATCACGCCGTGGAACGGGCGCGGGTCGGCGTCGAACACCAGCGGCAGGAAGTTGCGGTCGCCTTCCCACATCGGCAGCGTGTCCAGCTTGTCCAGATCTACCCACTCCAGCGTACCTTCGTGGTTGCCGCCGTGCGGGGTACCTTCGAAGCTGTCGATGACGAACACGAAGCCCAGCCAGTCTTCGCCGTGCTTGCCGAAACCGGGCCAGCTGAGAGTGCCGCGCAGGCGCATGCCGGTGCAGTCGATGCCGGCTTCCTCGGCAATCTCGCGGCGCATGCTGGCCGCCACGTCCTCGTCCGCTTCGATCTTGCCACCCAGGCCGTTGTACTTGCCGAGGTGATGGTCACCGGGGCGCGTATTGCGATGGATCATCAGCACCTGGCGACGATCGGGCGACAGCACATAGCCCAGAGTGGCGACGATCGGGGTGTACGGCATGGGGCGGCATCCAGCGGCAGGTCAGCCCTGGATTATGGCCGATCAGCGCACGAGCGACAGGCGGCGCTCGGCAGGCGCACCGGCGCCATCGGGGTCACGGCGCAGCGTTGCGACGCCGTGGCCGCGCTCGGCCAGGTATTCCAGCCACTTGCCGAGGAAGGTGTTCATCCGCATGCGGTGACTGATCAACTCCGCCGGCGGCGGGTACAGGCCCATGGTGTCCTGCCAGCGGCGGCCGACGTAGCAATGGGTGGTTTCGGCCTGGCGCGCGTCACGGTACAGGCGAACATAGGCCGAGGGATCCGGCTCGCCGGTGACCGGGTCGGCAATGTCGTAGGTCAGCCGCAGTTCCACCGTATAGCGGTGGCACTCGATCACGTCCAGGCGGACATCCAGGCCGTCGCCGATCGAGGAAATGTAGCTGCCCGCCGCCAGTCCCGCCGGTTCGAACAGGCGCACCAGATGGCGGTAGTTCTCCGCGTACAGGCCCATGAGCCAGCTCAGCCGGCTCAGGCGGGGAATGCGTTCGGTACGGGGCAAGGCTCGGGCCATGGGTCGATCCTACACGTTGGTGCTTCAACGTGGGGGCGCCTCAAGCCACAGCCAACCCGACGGTCGCTTTCATCGTGGTAGTGCCGGCCGCTGGCCGGCAGCCCCGCAGTGCGAAAAGGATCAATACAGCTCGCGCTGCAGCCCCAATGTGGCCAGCACCTTGCTGGAAATCTCCTCGATCGAGGTGTGGGTGGTGCTCAGGGTCGGGATCCGCTCCATGCGGAACATGGTCTCGGCCGCGGCCACCTCGCGCTTGCAGGTGTCCAGGTTCGCGTAGCGCGAGTTCGGACGGCGCTCCTGGCGGATCTGCTGCAGGCGGTCCGGATCGATGGTCAACCCGAACAGCTTGCGCCGGTAATTGCGCAGGCGCGGCGGCAGGCGGTCGCTTTCCAGGTCCTCGTCGGTCAACGGGTAGTTGGCCGCGCGCACCCCGTAATGCAGGGCCAGGTAGATGCAGGTGGGCGTCTTGCCGGCGCGCGACACCGCCACCAGGATCACGTCGGCATCGTCATAGTTCACTGCGATGCCGTCGTCATGGGTCAGGGCGAAGTTCATCGCGTTGATGCGGCGGTGGTACGTGTCGAAATCGACCATGCCGTGGGCCTGGCCGACCCGGGCCAGGCGCGGGCTGGCCAGTTCGCGCTCCAGCGGCTCGATGAACGGCGCGAACACATCCAGCATCAGGGCACCGCTGTCGGCCAGGATCAGGCTCAGGCTCTGGTCCACGCAGGAGTTCACCACGATCGGCCGGACCTGGTACCGCTCCCCCGCCGCCTGGATCCGGGCGCAGGCTTCACGCGCTTTTTCAGGGTCGTCGACAAACGACATCCGATCGGTAATGAAGCTGAACCCGGAGAACTGGGTCAGCAGGCTATGCCCAATGGTTTCAGCGGTGATACCGGTTCCATCGGAAACGTAGAACACCGGACGGATGGTCGACATGCGCGCTTTTACCCCCTACGAAGCTTAAAAAGGCCGCCAGCACAAGCTTGTGCCGACGGTGCTCTGCCCGGCATCATATCGGCTTCTTCCTACGGACGCGGCCACTCAGCCCGCCTCGGGCGATGGCCAAACGGAGCATCGCGCTTGAACGAGAACATCCTGTGGTTGCACGAACTGCGTCTGGCCGATCTGGCCCGCGTAGGCGGCAAGAATTCGTCCCTGGGCGAGATGATCGGCAACCTGGCCGGTCTGGGCGTTTCGGTGCCGGGCGGTTATGCCACCACCGCTGAAGCCTTCAAGGACTTCATCGCGCACAACGACCTGTCCAAGCGCATTTTCGACAGGCTGGCCACGCTGGACGTCGAGGACGTCAACGCGCTGACCGCCGCCGGCAAGGAAATCCGCGGCTGGGTAATCGACGCCCCGCTGCAGCCGCAGCTGGACCAGGACATCCGCACCGCCTACGCCAAGCTGAGCGCCGAGAATGGCGGCGGCGACGTGGCCGTGGCCGTGCGTTCGTCTGCCACTGCCGAGGATCTGCCGGATGCGTCCTTCGCCGGCCAGCAGGAAACCTTCCTCAACGTGACCGGTGCCGACGACGTCGTGCACAAGGTCAAGGAAGTGTTCGCCTCGCTGTACAACGACCGCGCCATCGCCTACCGCGTGCACCACGGCTTCAAGCATGAGGACGTGTTCCTGTCCGCCGGCGTGCAGCTGATGGTGCGTTCGGGCGTCGGTTCCTCCGGCGTACTGTTCACCCTGGACACCGAGTCCGGCTTCCGCGACGTGGTGTTCGTCACCTCCTCGTTCGGCCTGGGCGAGATGGTCGTGCAGGGCGCGGTCAATCCGGACGAATACTACGTCTACAAGCCCACCCTGCAGGCCGGCAAGCCGGCGATCCTGCGCCGCTCGCTCGGCAGCAAGGCGATCCGCATGGTGTATTCGGATGTCCCCGGTGAGCGCGTCCGTATCGAAGACACGCCGGCCGAACTGCGCACCACCTTCTCGATCAGCGACGAGGACGTGCAGGAACTGGCCAAGCAGGCGCTGGTCATCGAAAAGCACTACGGCCGCCCAATGGACATCGAGTGGGCCAAGGACGGTGTCAGCGGCAAGCTGTTCATCGTGCAGGCGCGCCCGGAAACGGTGAAGTCGCGCAGCCACGCCACCCAGATCGAGCGCTTCGCGCTGACCGAGAAGGGCGGCAAGGTGCTGGCCGAGGGCCGTGCCGTCGGCGCCAAGATTGGTTCGGGCGTAGCCCGCGTGGTGAAGACGCTGGACGACATGAACCGCGTGCAGCCGGGCGACGTGCTGATCGCCGACATGACCGATCCGGATTGGGAACCGGTGATGAAGCGCGCCTCGGCCATCGTCACCAACCGCGGTGGCCGCACCTGCCACGCCGCGATCATCGCGCGCGAGCTGGGCGTGCCGGCCGTGGTCGGTTCGGGCAACGCGACCCAGGTCATCGAAGATGGCCAGCTGGTCACCGTCAGCTGCGCTGAAGGCGATACCGGCTTCATCTACGAAGGCAAGCTCGGCTTTGAACGCACCACCACCGATCTGGGCAACATGCCGCCGGCGCCGCTGAAGATCATGATGAACGTGGCCAACCCGGAACGTGCCTTCGACTTCGGCCAGCTGCCGAACGCCGGCATCGGCCTGGCCCGCCTGGAAATGATCATCGCCAGCCACATCGGCATCCATCCGAATGCGCTGCTGGAATACGACCGCCAGGACGCCGCTACCAAGAAGAAGATCGACGAGAAGATCGCCGGCTACGGTGATCCGGTCAGCTTCTACGTCGACCGCCTGGCCGAAGGCATCGCCACCCTCACCGCCTCGGTCGCCCCGAACGCCGTGATCGTGCGCCTGTCGGACTTCAAGTCCAACGAGTACGCCAACCTGATCGGCGGCAGCAACTACGAGCCGCACGAAGAGAACCCGATGATCGGCTTCCGCGGCGCCAGCCGTTACGTCGATCCGAGCTTCTCGGCCGCCTTCGCGCTGGAGTGCAAGGCCGTGCTGCGCGTGCGCAACGAAATGGGCCTGGACAACCTGTGGGTCATGATTCCGTTCGTGCGCACCCTGGAAGAAGGCCGCAAGGTCATCGAGGTGCTGGAACAGAACGGCCTGAAGCAGGGCGAGAACGGCCTGAAGATCATCATGATGTGCGAAGTGCCGTCCAACGCACTGCTCGCCGATGAGTTCCTGGAGATCTTCGACGGCTTCTCGATCGGCTCCAACGACCTGACCCAGCTGAGCCTGGGCCTGGACCGCGACTCGTCGATCGTCGCGCACCTGTTCGACGAACGTAACCCGGCAGTGAAGAAGCTGCTGTCGATGGCGATCAAGGCAGCACGTGCCAAGGGCAAGTACGTTGGCATCTGCGGCCAGGGCCCGTCCGATCACCCGGATCTGGCCGAATGGCTGATGCAGGAAGGCATCGAGTCGGTGTCGCTGAACCCGGACACCGTGGTGGATACCTGGCTGCGCCTGGCCAAGCTGAAGGCCAACGGCTGATGCCGTGATGGGCTGACGTCGCTTTCATCGACGTCCGCCCATACTGCTGCTGCACGCAAGCCCCGCCTCTGCGGGGCTTGCTGTTTCTGGCGTCCACGCACGCCCGGCCCCACGCAGACATCGCTACGCAGCAAAGGACTTCCGCATGATCGCCGCCGCACCTCCCACCCCCGCCCCCGCCCCCGCCGCAACGCCCTGGTTCCACTCGCTCAACTGGGAGCGCCTGCTGGAAACCTACGGTGTGCCGTTACTGGCCGCCATCGTGGTGCTGCTCGTGGGCCTGTGGGTGGCGCGTCGCCTGTCCAACGCGATGCCGCGCGCCACAGCGCGCATGGGCGTGGACCCGATGCTGGGCAGCTTCCTGCGCAACGTGGTGTACGCCGCATCGCTGGTGATCGTGGTGGTGCTGGCCATCGGCACGCTGGGCGTGCAGATCACCCCGTTGCTGGCCGTGCTTGGTACCGCCGGCCTGGCCGTTGGCCTTGCCCTGAAGGATTCGCTGTCCAACATCGCCTCGGGCGTGATGCTGGTGACACTGCGGCCGTTCCGCGTCGGCGACGTGGTCACCGTTGCCGGACAGACCGGCACGGTGCGCGAAGTGCGCATTTTCCAGACCGTCATCACCGGTGCCGACAACCAGCACACCACCATTCCGAACACGCTGATCACCGCCGCACCGATCATCAACCTCACCGCCGAACCGACCCGCCGCGTCGAACTGGTGATCGGCATCGGCTACGAGGACAACATCCAGCTGGCGCGCGATACCGCGCTGGCGTTGATGAAGGCCGACCCACGCGTGCTGCAGACACCGGCACCGGACGTGGTGGTGTATGAGCTGGGCGCGCACGCCATCAACCTGGGCATCCGCTGCTACGTGAAGTCGGCCGACTGGTTCGGCACCAAGGTCACGCTGCTGGAGCAGCTGAAGCTGGGCTATGACAAGGCCGGCATCAACATCCCGTATCCGCAGCAGGACATGCACCTGTACCTGCATGGAAAGGATGGCGGGGTGATAGAGGCTGACGCGCTGGTGCGCGACAAGCCCTGATCCCAAACAGAAATGCCGGCCAGCGGCCGGCACTACCCTGCCCCGCGCCCCCTGGTAGTGCCGGCCGCTGGCCGGCACCCACCCATCTCCATGCACCGGTAGTGCCGGCCGCTGGCCGGCAGCGTCCAGGATCAGGCCGCGACGCTCTCTTCCAGCGTCGGATAATCGGTGAAGCCCGCCGCGCCACCGCCAAAGAATGTCGCACGATCCGGCGGATTCAGCGCCGCACCGGTACGCAGTCGCTCCGGCAGGTCCGGGTTGGCGATGAACGGGCGACCGAAGCCGATCAAGTCGGCCCAGCCTTCAGCCAGTGCCTGCTCGGCGCGCTCGGCGGTGTACTTGCCGGCGTAGATCAGCGTGCCCGGGTAGACCATGCGCAGCGCCTGCTTGAACGCCACCGGCATCAGCGGTGCATCGTCCCAGTCAGCTTCGGCGATATGCAGGTAACCCACGCCCAGCTCACCCAGCAGGTGCGCCGCGGCCAGATAGGTGGCCTGCGGCGTATCGTCCACCGCACCCTGCAACGTGATCAGTGGCGCCAGGCGCACGCCGACGCGATCACCACCGACCACCGCAACCACCGCCTGCACCACCTCGCGCAGGAACCGCAGGCGGTTCTGCAACGCGCCGCCATAGCCGTCGGTGCGCTGGTTGGCCTGCGAGTCGATGAACTGGTTGATCAGGTAGCCATTGGCACCGTGCAACTCCACGCCATCGAAGCCTGCGTCCAGCGCGTTGCGTGCCGCCTGGGCGTAGTCGGCGACGATGCCGGGAATCTCGTCTTCGCGCAGCGCGCGCGGCATCGAATGCTGGATCATTTCGCCCACCCCGGCTTCGGGACCTGCCCCGGTCGGGTCGACAAACACCTTCACGCCTTCCGCCAACAACGCCGACGACGACACCGGCGCGGCGCCACCCGGCTGCAGCGCCACGTGCGAGACCCGGCCGACATGCCACAGCTGGGCGTAGATGCGACCACCGGCAGCGTGCACCGCATCGGTCACCCGACGCCAGCCCTGCACCTGTTCCGGGCTGTGGATGCCCGGGGTCCAGGCATAGCCCTGGCCCTGCGGGCTGATCTGGGTGCCCTCGCTGACGATCAGGCCGGCACTGGCGCGTTGGGCGTAGTAGGCGGCCATGTCCGCGGTGGCGACGTTGCCGTCGGCGGCACGCGAGCGGGTCATCGGCGGCATCACGATGCGGTTGGGCAGGGTCAAGGCGCCCAAGCGGTGGGGAGTGAACAACATGGCGGCGATCTCTTGCGGGGGGACTGCCGCAAAGGATGGGGATGCCAGCTGCCAGGCAACAGGCATGCACTGGCAAAACAATTGTTCCCCGAAGGCAAGGATGGCCAGCCGGGGGGCAGAACCCCTTCCTGCGGAACGGGATCCGGCCCCGCGCGCAACCGGGGGCGGGTCCCTTTGCAACGCAAAGGGCTCCGACCGCGAAGCCGGTTACAGCGTGGGTTCGATCAGCACGCCGCCATGCGCCACGCGGTCATAGCAGGCGCGCACCACATCTTCCCCATACTTCAACTCCAGCCGGCGCACGATGAAGTGACCACGCGCCATGTCCTGGTAGTAATCGGTGAACATGGTATTCAGTGTTGCACCCGCGGCCGCACCAACGATCGGCACCGCCTGCGCAGCGAATTTCTCGGTAACAACCACACCGAAGCGCGCCGCCACCTTCTCCACCATCTTCGCCAGCAGCTTGCCGGCTTCCTTCGGCGCCACGCCCAGCGTCAGGTCGCGGCCGGTCACCACCCGCCCGGCCAGCTCGGCCGACAGGTGGCGCATCACGTCGGTGGTGAAGCCGCGGGCCAGGTAATAGCCCGTCTCGCTGGCGTCATCACGCGGCGAGTTGCCGCCCAGCGCGAACACTTCCAGGCACGCCTGGCGGGTGCTGAACTCGGACAGGTCAAACCCCTCGCTGCGGGCGACGTCGGCCACAGCACGCATCATGATCGTGGTCGACACCGGCAACTCGATGAGCAGGGCGGCAAAGCCGAAGGCGCCGCCGACCGCACCGGAGGTGGCTGCCGCCAGTTTGTGCCAGCGGGTCGACGCTCCCTTGCCGGGCGAGTTGTCCATGCTCCACAGGGCTGCCTGCGCCGACTTGGACAGTGCCGCCTGCACCGCACCGTGGATGCGGTTGGAGACCGAGCTGGGCAGCGCCTTCACCGCGAATTCCAGCGGCGTGCCGACCAGGTTGGCCATGCGCGCGGTCAGGGTCGGCGCTTCCAGCAGCGCCACCGCGCGCTGCAGGTCGGACCAGTCGCGGGCGTCATGGGCGATGTCGCGGGGAAGCAGGATGGGCTCGTTCATGGCGCCGATCTTAGCGCCCGGAAGTTGAACGGTTCGTCGCGGGTCACGACAGTAAGGCGCGGATCCCGCGCCTTGCCGGCCAGCGGCCGGCACTACCCGTTGGTGTGTCACCCGGTAGCGCCGGGCCATGCCCGACGGCGTCGTTCAGGCAGCCGGCAACCCCGACAGCGCGCCCATGAACTGGCGGTAGTGGCGCAGCTCGGCGATCGAATCGTGCACATCGCTCAACGCGGTATGGTTGCTGTTCTTGCCGACGCCGGCGGCCACGCTCGGCGCCCAGCGCTTGGCCAGTTCCTTCACCGTGGACACGTCCAGGTTGCGGTAGTGGAAGTACTTCTCCAGCCTCGGCATCTGGCGGTGCAGGAAGCGGCGATCCTGGCAGATCGAGTTGCCGCACATCGGCGAAAGACCGGCCGGAATCCACTGCGCCAGGAAGTTCACCGTCTGCGCTTCGGCCTGGCCCAGGGTGGTGGTGCTGTCCACCACGCGCTGCCACAGGCCGGAACGACGGTGCTGGTTGCGGTTCCACTCATCCATCGCTTCCAGCGTTTCCAGCGGATGGTGGATGGCAAACTCGGGGCCTTCAGCCAGCACATTGAGCTGGGCATCGGTGACCACGGTGGCGATCTCGATGATCGAATCGTTGTCGGTATCCAACCCGGTCATCTCCAGGTCGATCCAGATCAGTCGCTCGTTGGCCGCGCCGGTGTCCGCCATTGTGTCGCCTCGTTGCTGGGCAGGCGCGCGGCCTACCGGTGAAGGAAAGAGGCGCCCATCATACCCGTTCGCCCCTCAGCCCTCGGCCGCATGGTCTTCCAGCAGCAACGGCGGCTTGCCGCGCTTGGCGCGGAAATAATTGGTCAGGCGCATGCTGGCCTCCTTGGCCAGCACCCCACCGTGGATTTCCACCCGGTGATTGTGCCGGGCATCACCCAGCAGGTCGAACACGCTGCCGCAGGCGCCGGTCTTGGGGTCGCTGGCGCCGTAGACCAAGCGGGCGACGCGTGCATGCACGATGGCCATCGCGCACATCGCGCAGGGTTCGAGGGTCACGTACAGGGTGCTGCCGAGCAGCCGATGATTGGCCAGCCGCGTGCCGCCGGCGCGCATGGCCACGATCTCGGCATGCGCACTGGGATCGTGCGAGGCGATGTTGAGGTTCCAGCCCTCGCCCAGCAGCTGGCCATCGGCGCCCACCAGTACCGCACCGACCGGAATCTCGTCGAACTCGCGCTGCGCACGCTCGGCCAGCGCCAGCGCATGGCGCATCCAGTGTTCATCGGCGTCGTGCACCGGTACACCCAGGGCATCGGTCATGGCGGTTCTCGCGTGTCTGCAGGGCCAGGATGGCCGCCGGGGCCGCATTGTACGCCCGCGGCCGTGCAGGCGGCGCGGGTATCGGCGGTGCCATTGCGCGCGACCGGCGGTCCAAGCAGCGAGCGCGCTGAAGCCAGGCTGCAGGCCTCATACTGAGCCCTTCCGCAAGCACCTTGGTGAACCCATGACCACCCTCCGTCCCTCGCGCGCCGATGACGGCGCCGCCCTCGTCGACCTCTGGCGCCGTGCCGTCGACGCCACCCACGACTTCCTCAGCGCCGAAGACCGCCAGGCCATCGATGCCGAAGTCGCCAGCTTCCTGCCGCAGGCGCCGATGACCGTTGCGGTCGATGCACAGGATCGGCCACTGGGCTTCATGCTGATCGACGGCACGCACATGGAAGCGCTGTTCATCGATCCGGACGTGCGCGGCACTGGTATCGGCCGGCAACTGCTGCAGCACGCGCTGGCCCGGCATCCGCAGCTGAGTACCGACGTCAATGAGCAGAACGCACAGGCCGTTGGCTTCTACCTGCGCATGGGCTTCGTCGAAACCGGCCGCTCACCGCTCGATTCGCAGGGCCGTCCGTATCCCCTGATCCATCTCCGGCACAACGGCTGACATTGGACGGATATTCGAGGCCCGCCCCCGATCATCAGGCCGTGGCTTCGAATGCCGGTGAGTACTGCACCTCTCCCTGCGCCATCGACGGCCTCAGGTGCAGCGCCTGGAAGTACTCTGGCGGAACACCCGGCAGCACCAGGCCCGGCTCGGCGCGGAATCCGAATCGACCGTAGTACGCGGGTTCTCCCAGCAATACGCAGCCCTGCGCCGCCTGCTCACGCAGTGCATCAAGCGCCGCATGCATCAGCGCCGCGCCAATGCCCTGCCCCTGCCATCCGGGCAGCACCGAGATTGGTCCCAGGCCAAACCAGCCCGTACTGCCATCGCTGATCGTCACCGGCGACAAGGCAACATGCCCGACGACCTGCCCGTCCTTCTCGGCGACCAGCGAGAGACTCAGCTCTCCACGCGAACGCAGTGCATCCACAATGAACTGCTCGGTGTGGCTGCTGTGCGGGGCTTCGCGGAAGGCTGCCTCGGTGAGTGCGTGGATGACAGCGCGGTCTTCGCGGATTTCAGGGCGGATCGTGCAGTTCAAGGAGGGCGCCTTCAATGAAGTGATGGACATGTGAATGATTGATTTCAGTCACGGATTCAGCAGCAGACCTGCCTCCGGCAGCAATGCCAACGTGATGATCGCGAGCCTTGTGCGGCAAGCGATCCGCCCGGGCAATGCCTCGCCGGGGCGTCAAAAATCCGTCTCCAAGGGTGGCACAGCGCTCCCGGCACGTTCCATAATCGAGAAACCTGCCACCCAGGAAGGATAGATGGACATGGACGCACGATGCAGGCTCGCGCCATGCGTGTAGCTCGCCCCGAACCCAGGGGGCGGCCGCTCCTGGCATTGCTCGCCCTCGTCCCGCTGGCGGCATGTTCGCCCTACGCCGACGCCGAGCGTGACGTCGCCGCGGGTGGACGCGGCCTGGCCAAACTCAACCCGGCGCCGAAGCAGGCCTACGAACTGGTGCTGACACTGAAGGACGCGCCGGGCCCGTTCGCGATCGTGGAGGGCGTGGCCCAGTATGACGTCAGCAACTACGAAGACTGCGGGCGGGTCATCTGGTCCACCGGCACGGCCAGCCGCATCACCAGCCAGGAACCGGTGGAACTGCGCAGGACGGGCGAGAACGAATATCGCGGTACGTTCTACCTCGACCGCATGCAGGACCAGGACTATTACGATCGCGGTACCTGCCACTGGACACTGACCGGTGTTGGCGCGATGTTGCGTGCCACGACCGGCGAAGCTGATACGCGATTCCTGACGTTCATCGACAAGAAGCGCATGGACGCGGGGAGCCAGTTGACGCGGTACTACCCACGCGCCGACTACCCGCGGATCGAAGAGATCACCGGATACGGAGCAAGTGGCAAGGAAGATCCTTCGGCGTACAGGGAAGAGCTGCGCAATGCGCTGTTCTCAACCACCACCACTGTGCAGAGGCTTGTGCCATGAACTGCCAGTGCCACATTTCCCCCTACACACCAGGAGGCCGACATTGCGCCACAAGATGATTCCGTGCCTTGCTCTGCTTCTGTTGACCGCCTGCCATCCGGAGACCGCCATGAACCAGGAACGTGCCGCTGCTGAAGCCGATGTCGCCCAGGGTGGGCGCGGCCTCGCCAAGCTCAACCCCAGCCCGCGCAAGGCCTATGAACTGGTGCTGCGCCTGAAGGACGCCCCGGGTGATTTCGCTGTGGTTGAAGGCGTGGCCCAGTACGACGTCACCAACGAAGACCAGTGCGGCCACATCGAGCCGGCCACCGGCACGGCTGCTCGCATCACCAGCCAGGAGCCGGTGGAACTGCGCAAGGTCGCTGATGGCGAGTACCGCGGCACGCTGTATGCGGACCGCATGCTGGATGAAGACTACTACGGTCGTGGCGTGTGCAAGTGGGAGTTCACCGGCGCCGGGGCAATGCTGAAGGCAACGGGTGCTGAAGAAGAGACCCGTTTCCTGACTTTCGTCAAGGCGGAACCGCTGACTGAAGGCAAGACCCACACGCTTTACTATCCGGACGCAGCCTATCCGCGGGCACCACTTGCTGCCAACTATCCGGCCACCGGCAAGGCTGACCCGGCTGACTACGTTGCTGAACTTCAGGGCAAGTTGTTCACGATGAGTCTCAGCGCCAGCGAGGTCAACCCATGACCATCAGCACGCAGGATTATGCGGCGCTTTCCGACGATGCCTACAAGGATCGCGCTGTCGGCCGGAGGCGTCCGGGGGAAGAAGAGCTCGTCACGATCAACGGGCATGAATACAAGATTCTCGATCACGTCAATAATCGGCTCAATGGTTACCAAGGCACGGTTTATCAGCGAGCCGACACCAACGAGATCGTGGTCGCTCATCGCGGCACCGAGCAGATAGCTCGTGATGCCATCCTGACCGACGGCGGCATGGTCGTCGCCCGCACCAATGTGCAAGCGCCCGATGCCATTGCTTTGACCAAGAGTGCACTGGATTACGCGAAGCAGGACGCCGCCTTTGGAGGCCGTGCTCCTGAGGTCACCGTCACCGGTCACTCCCTCGGCGGCGCCCTGGCCCAGATTACCTCGCATCACTTCAACATCAAGGGTGAGACCTTCAACGCCTACGGCGCGGTCAGCCTCGGCTACCGCATCCCGGAAGGCGGCAACACCATGATCAATCATGTCATGGCCTCCGATCCGGTCAGCGCCGCCTCGCCGCACTTCGGCCAGGTGCGCATCTATGCCAAGCCGGAGGAGATCAGGACGCTGTCTGCTGCCGGTTTCAGCAACCACTCGTTGCGCGCCCTGATTCCAGACTACCCGGTCATCGCGGCAGCCAGTTCTTTGGGCTCCCACAAACTGGGTAACTTCCTCGATCAAGGCTCGGTGCTGAAGCACCCGGAAACCCAGACGCTGGCGAAAGACAACGCCAGGATGATCGAGGAGTACCGCGACAACCTGGAATCGCTGCGCAGCGGTATCACCCGTGCGGCGCGGGGCATTCCAGGCGGCGCCGTCGACCTGTACGACCACATCCGCGGCCCGCTGCAGCCCGGTGAGCCGGCACGCCGCGAAGCGGAGAAGAACGGCCATCACACCAGCATGCTGCGAATGGACGATGCCAACCATGTGGGCAACCCACTGTTCAACGACGCGATCCGTGGCGTGCACGCGCAGGATGTCCGCGTCGGCCGGGTACCAGACGTGATGAGCACGCAACTGGCAGGCAGCCTGGCCGCCGAAATGCACGCAGCAGGCGGCAAGCGCATCGACGAAGTGGTCATGAATGCCGATGCCTCGCGCAGCTTCGCCGTGCAGGGCCAGGGCGGCGACCCCGCCCACCTTCGCGTATCGGTCGATACGGCAGTGGCGATGAACACCCCGCTGGAACAGAGCAGCCAGCGCATCGACCAGCAGGCCGCCGACCAGCGCGTTACGCTGGAGCGCGACCAGCAGCTGGAACAGCAGCGGAACCAGACCCGCAGCCTGCAGGCCTGATGCAGCGCGGGAGCCGGTCAGCCCGGCTCCCGCATCACTTCGAGACTCCGACTCAGGGGCCGGACGCTGCCATTGGCACGGATGCTGCGGCCGTCACGAACAGATCGGGCCCGGAATCCGGGAATCCGCCACAGGCGCGATCGCCGGGTGCCACCGGGTCACAGGGCCACTGCGCGCGCGCGACCTTCTCGCGCAGCTCGAAGCGATCACCGGTCCAGACCACGAACGCGATGTGCTCACGGTTCCAGTCACTGTAGGCGCGCGGACCACCCTTCTGCGCCGACTCCGGGTATTGCACGAACCAACGCATGGCCGGGCCGTACTGCAGCTTGCTGTGGTCCAGGCTGATCCGGCCCTCACGCGACAGCTGGCGCGCACGATCGGCCTCCGTGACCGGGGGCATCGTCGGCATGGCATCGGCGGTCACATCCCTCGGCGCCGCATCCCCGCGGACCTGGTACACACGCTGGGCTACATAAGCCTCGCGGCAATCACCCGCTGGCACACGAACCGGCTCCGCGCCGTACTCATCACGGTTGGCGACCTGGTCGCTGCAGGTGAACGGCGCCGACACCAGATAGAACGTGCTGTCGGCGTCGCGCCCTTCCAGCGAACGCACCCAGATGTCGCCCATCCGCACGATGAAGTCCGGGCGCTGGCCATAGCCCGGCACAGCCTTGAACCAGGCCTTCTGCCGCACCTCACGCTCGCGCCAGCTGCGCGGAAGGTGGATGTCCTGCGCGGGCAGCGCGACCAGCAACGCGGCCAGATGCGTCGGCATGGTGCCCTGGCAGGCGCCAATCAGCAGGTCGCCCTGGGTCGCCAGCCGCCCGGCCAGATCCACCGGGCAGCGGGCACCGAGCGCCCGCTCGGTCGCCTGCTCTGGCGGCAACGGCACGATGGCCAATGCCGACGGAGCGGGGGCTACCGCGGGAACGGTTGGCTCGACGGCGGCAGGCGGTGCAGCCACAGGCGCCGCCGCTGCGGGCGCAACGGGCGCCGGGTCCGCAGCCGACGCCGGCTGCGTGTCCACCACCGGTGTCGCAGGGGGTGTCACGGCAGCCGGTACTTCGGGAGCCGGCGCCGCGACAACGGCGTCGGCCGCCGTGGGCGCTGCAACGGGCGCCGCCCCTGCAGGCGCCTCAACGATTGCATCTGCAGCGGGGGGCGTCTCCACGGCGGGTGCCGCTGTCTCCTGAGCCTGTGCCGACGCTGCGGCAAGTCCAAGTGACAGCAGCCAGACCGCCGGCAAGCGGCGCACGGATGCAGTGCAGCGGGCAGCGGCGTGCCGGGTATTCGAGGGAACGATTCGCATGTGGTGTCCTTACGAGTGGGTTTCCATGTCGGCGCCACTGGGCGCCACGCGTCGTACGTAAAGCGCCTGCGGGCACTCTGCCCGCCGGCATCAGGTGCTACAGGGATCGAGAGCGCTGCTCCTGCTCGCGGGCGAGCGCGGCCGCGGGGTCCTGCTGGGCGACACTGGCGGCCAACTGCTGGCTGCTCTGTGCCAGCGGCTGCTGTGCCGCCTGTTCGCGCTCGACCGAAGCGCGCAGCATGGCCGGGTCACCCAGCGCGCCCTGCACGGCAAACAACGTGCGGCCGTCGTTGCCAGCCAGGAGATGATCGATGCGCGACATCCCCGCCTTCTGCGCGCTCAGCGCCAGTGCGCCGGCAGCATTGTCCAGTTCCTGCACGCTGCGCAGACCGCTTTGTGGTCCCATCTGCTGCAGATGGTGGCGGGCGCCCTGGAACAGGGCATGCCCCGGCGCGCCAGGCTGCGACATGTCGCGCACGGTGGCCTGCTGGGCCGGCGCCCCGACTTCGCCCCGCTCCAGCCGCGCCATCACATCAGGCGTCAGCTTCTGCTGCCACACCTCGAATCGCTGCTGGCGGGCCTCGATGCCGTTCAGGCCACCATTGATCGCGCGCGTCGCTTCGCGCACGTCCTCGCGCGCCGCTTCCGGCACCCGCGTCTGCCACTGCCACACGGCAATGCGGCCTGCGTGCTCGGGCTGCGCGGCCAGTTCCGGGTGATTCACCAGGTCCAGATCCAGCGCCTTGCCGGCACGCTCGTAATTCTCCTTGCCGACCAGAGGCAGATAGCCGCGGCCGTGATACTTCAGCGCATCGCCAGGCGCGTCATTGCCCATACGCCCGCCATACATCAGTTCGGCCAGGTTCTCCGGCCGCCCACGCAGCGCCTCCTGGCGCGCGCTCTCAAGCGCACCATTGCCATTGCGCCACGCCGCTTCCACCGGGATCTGCGAGATACCCCGGGTGAAGTTGAAACTTTCATTGAGCCGGCTCAGGCCACGGGACTCGTGCCCGGCCTGCGCCATGAAGTTGGCCAGTTCCCGGGACGAGGTCATGCCGGCCTCCGTGGCCTGCCGCAACAGCTGCGACTCCCTATCCTGCGACACGGTGAAACTCCTGCTCGATCATCGTTGGATACTCCCGCCTCCTCACCGGCATGGCACTCAGGGCAAGCTGACGTCGGCGACGACGGACGGATCGAAATCCTCGAACCGCACCCGGCCAAGTTCGGCGGCCGAGAAGTCACGCGTATGGGTGGCCTCGGTCTCGGTGTCGACCACCTTGCGCTGCACGCCATGCACCCAGCACGCCTGCTCGGCAGGTGCATACCGGAACGTGTAGACGCTGCTCCAGCGTTCGCGACTGCCGCCGTTGGTGATCACACTGAACGCACCATCCTCGATGGTCACGTACGCGAAGGGATCGCCGGCAATGCCTCCCCGGGTGGAACACGGCACCAGCTTGTCGTTGCGCGCCGCCAACTGCCATCGACCCGTGGCGTCGCCCAGCAGCAGCAACAGCACCCGGTTGGGACCGTGCTCGCCGGGCAGCAAGCCCTCCGGAGGAGGTTGGTCGATCACCAGCAGCTGGTCCTGGAAACCATTGCCGGTCAGATCACCGCGCACGGCTTCCAGCAGGTTCGCGCCGGACGGAACGAACGCCAAGGCATTGTCCATGTGTACGCCACTCCCCTTCTCCATCCCCTGCAACTCCTTCAATCCCGTCCTGCCAGTTCCCGAGCGGAGGCCGGAAACGGGGCGATGCCTCGCACGTGCCCTGCGGCCGCCATGGCGGATGATAGCCCCGAGCCCACGGCAACCGCGATGGTGGCAAGCGTCACCCGCATCGCGGGGGGACACAGTCCTCATGGACGGAAAAGCTCCTGCGTTCGATGGCACCGGCGCGTCGGGATTTTGACGCGCACGCAGCTTACTTCGAGGAGGCGGGGCTCGTCGAAGGGGGCTTGGGATGAAAAGCGCACTTGATCACAGAAAAAGCGCGGTTAACGTGAATGGTGGCTTATCCGACAATCAGACACGCGGTGGATGGCGCCGCGGGGATGCGCTGCGACCCCACACAAGACCTGATTCGGCTAAGGCGATGTTGCACGGAAAGCCTGCGCCGCCCGTGCGGCTAGCCGCGACACGCCGCCCATGCTTTGCTGCCTCGCGTCGTAGCCAGCAATCACAATCAGCGCAACTGCTGCGCGCATGTAGCCCCCTGTGTGGCGTAGTCACGGACGTAGCCGTCCATCGTCAGCACCGTGATATCGCATCGATGGTTGACGTCACTGACGACATGCCCATAAGCATTCAATCCCTGCATACGCTCGCCACGATGCAGGTACAAGGTGCGCGAACCATCGGCCCCAATCTCCACACGATCCGGTGGGCCCCACGTCCGCACGAATTCCTGCTCTGTCTTGCCGATCCACAACTCCATGAGATTGTTGCGACCCACCCGGTTCGCTGCGCGACGCGACTCATCCAGAGCTCTGCTGGTTTCATTCTGGCCGCGCGCCACAGTCGCTTCCAGGCTACGCACAGTACGATCCATTTCAGCGTCGGTCGGCCGATAGGTGAATTCTGGGCGCTTGCCGTCCTTCCACAGGCTGCCCCAGATGAAATCCACAGGCGATTGCCCGACGTCACCGATGGAAAGGAAGCCACGCTTCATCATTTCCGCCGGCACCTTGGCCTTGGGATCAGGCCCCACGAGACAGGCAAAACGCACCAGTTGCACCTGCCAAGGAGCAATCGCCTCGGTTCGCGGTTCGAACTTATCCGGAGGGACGTTCTCCATTGGCCGATCGCGCCACTGGATCAGACTCGTCCTGATGGCCACGGTGTTCCGTGAGCAGTTCACCCAGTACTTTCTGACCAATCGATTCGGTTTGGTCGCGTTCTCGTAGACGGTATTGACCTGGATCTCGTACACCGGCTCCGGACCAGCAACGGGCTCACCGGGCTTGGGCGGCTTCCTGCGGCGCAACTGCTTAAGGTACGCGTTCTGCTCTGCCGGCGTGGCACGCTGCAGAAAACCGACCAGATCCGAGCGGTCGGCGAGCGTTTGCGCATCGACCACCCATGCCTCGCGGTTCGGCGTTTCGCCACCGGTGAAGATGACCCAGCTATCAGCCGCATGGGTCGACGAGGCGAACAGCAGTCCGCCAATCAGTGAGGCAACACGGCCTGGATTCTGCATGATTCGTTCCTTCCAATGGCGCGAAGACTTGCGGCATCGCGGGTGGCGCCTAATAGCTCGACCTGGCGCGTCGCCTCGAGCGACGCCAACCCTCAGCACAATGCCGAATGGCATCCATGATGCGAAGACAAAGGGAGCGCGATGGCTTCGCCACACCTGCAAGGCAAAGCATGCACGACCAAACTCAGGAGCTGTGAAATTCAGGCAGTGAGCACTCCGAGTAGGCCACGGCACAAGCGCCCCCCCTGTGCATCCGTACACTTCTCTTTTGCCAGCGCTATGGCAGTTGATTTATCCACCGCGGAAGTGATTGATCCTGTGCCCCGGCCAGAGGACGGGACGACATACGCCACGCACTGATTGTAGTAACTAATGGCCACACGGCAGTCCTTTGCCCCTTCCGCTTGGCACCTCGTAATCGCTTGTCGCTCCGCGTCCAGCTTTGAGGGCTGTCCCGTGCTTGTACCAACGAGCGTAGAACTACCGGATTCAGCAATCGCTCCCCACCGCGTCACCCACTCGCCTGTGGGCGCTGCAGGCACATCTACGGACGCACCCGAAGATGCATCTGGAATTGGGGCACAACCCTCAACCCCCTGTCCGATCTCAGCACGGGCTCGGCGAGGCTCACACCAGATTCGACATCGGCAACGCCGCTGCCGAACCCTAGGGCTTGAGCTAATCTTCCGTAGCTATTGCCAATCAGCGAGATGGGATTTTGATGCAGTTGACCACGCCAGGACCAGCACCACAATGAACCCGAGCATGTAAACTCATCATCCTAGACACTCAAAAACAACCGCATCTTCACCTGGCAGACGTGCGCTTAAAACTCACGAAAAACGGGTTTTGAGCATTCCGAATAGGCGATCACACAGGTACCGCCACCAGTATCTCTGCAACTGCGAAGTGCGTTGGCCCTCACAGTATCAATGTCCACTGCAGTATTCACGGAGCCCCGACCTTTGCCTGTCGATGGAGCGGAATATGCGACACATTGGTTGTAATAGCTCACAGTAGTCCTGCAGTCCCTCGCCCCTTCCGCCGCGCATTTTCTAATTGCGTCGGATTCAGCGGCGTCCTTACTCCTCTTGTTTGCCGAGGTTCCAACCAAATTCGAAGTCGGAGATTCCGCGACGGCCCCCCAAGTTGTGAGCCACTCCCCGATCGGAACCGGCGGGGAGTCCACAGCCCCCGAAGCGGCACCGGAAGACGCGCCAGGTATTGGCGCACACCCTTGCACACCCTGTCCTCCGATAGGATAAAACCCTGAAGGACAACTCCCTCCTTCAGAGTAGGCTGAGAATGGAACAAGGAATGTCAGAGCGAAAGCCAGAAAGCCACGATTTAATCGCATTGGAATACCCCACAAACTGATTCAGACATTTACTGCGGGAGCATTGCCACGCTGCCCGGCCTGCGCGGGTGCATCCGTTGCACCGCTAAATCTTGGCATCGAGCTCTGAGCTGGCGCCTCGAACGCCTGGTTGTTGCTGGGAGCATTGGGCTTATACGAGGAGCCGCCAGTAGAGCCGGGCGGCTGCCCTTGAGGGCCCGGCTGTGCAGCGGGCGAGCCGCCAATCTGCGAATAGGCCATGAAGCTACCCAGCGTGCCCTGGAAGAACATTGCGGCCATCGGCGGCGACGTAAGAATCAACGTCGTCAGAATCAGACCCATGCCGCCCTGCTGCATCGCCTGGCTGGTCATGCCGTCGCTGGAGGCGCCTTCGAGTAGGAACTTGTTGACCGACGCAGTCGATCAGAGCGCTGCCGAGACACCATGTACAGCGCGATTGAGATCATCGATGCCAGTCAGGAAGAAGATCGCCATTATGGGCGCTGCAGCCAGCGCCACCATCGGGATGTCAACTATCGATGCGTCAAAACGCTTCGAATTTTGGCTCTGTGCAGGCTGAGTAAACAACATCACAGCCACGTCCGCCGCGGGAATCGCACAATTTAGTAGCTACGCCTTTGGCAAGCTCTTCCGTAGCTGCACTGCCAAAGCTAGTCCCAGGGGTTCCAGAGCTAGGAACAGCCGCCGCAGCGCACTGATTCTTGTAGGTAAACGAAACTCGGCAATCACGCGCCCCTGAGCTAGCACATTCAGAAACTGCATTCTTCGCGGCGTCTGATTTCTTAACCTCACCAGTGACTGTTCCCGAGGCGCCGGTAGAAGAAGTTGCAATCGCTCCCCATGTCTTTATCCAACGGCCGGTGGCACGCGGTCCTTCCGCAGCTCCGCCGCCACCAGCAGGGATTGGAGCGCAGCCTGGAGCGCGGCTGTCCCCTATTGGATACTGGCCAGGCGGACATCTGCCCTCCGCGCTCACTTCTCCTGAGAGTGCAAAGGCTACACAGACCAAGACAGGCACCATCAGTGAAATTTTGTATGAAATAGGCATCAGCACCTCTTAATTTGAGACTAAAACTAATACTAAAAATCACTTATTCCTCGCCGCACCAAGGTGATCCGGCGCGAGCCCTGGATTAGGAGATGAGCCTTGCGACGACGAACTCCTTACCATCTGATTCGTTTCAACGGTACTGCTCTGAGCCTCAGTCTTGGCAGGCGCTGCCGGCGTATACGAACCCGGCGGCTGGCCCTGTGGACCCGGCTGGCCCGCTGCCGATCCACCGATCTGGGAGTATGGCGCGAAACCACCCAAGGTCCCCTGGAAGAACATGGCCGCCATTGGGGGCGCAGTCAGAATCAGGGTCGTGAGGATCAGGCCCATGCCGCCCTGCTGCATCGCCTGGCTGGTCATGCCGTCGCTGGAGGCGCCTTCGAGCAGGAACTTGTTGACCAAGGCGGTGGACCAGAACGCGGTCGAGACACGGATAACCATGTCCAGCGCGATCGATACCATCGCTGCCAGTACCGCCATCGAGAACATCGTGCCGATGCCATAGAACAGCCATCGCTGGAACAGCTGCTTGGTCTGGTCGAACAGCAGACACAGAATGAACAAGGGACCCAGGCCGATGAACAGCGCCAGCGCGACCTCGTAGAGCAGCAACATCGCACCAGCGGTGACCGCCGGGCCGCCCGTGCCCAGGCCGATGAACCACAGCGCCCGGGTCTTGTCCGCCTGCAACCCTGGATCATTCAGGATCTTGATGCCATCAATGCTCGACAGCGCCACCTGCATCCACGCCAGGCTCTTGTCGATCTGGTCTTCCGGCTGCTGGTCCTTGCCGGTCACCACGTGGGTGATCAGGCCTTTGACGTCCTCGTTGAGGAATTTCTGCAGGTTGCTGCCGAACATCGCCATGCTGGTGGCAACGCTCACAATCAACGCCGCGCGCGCCATATTGGTCACCAGCACCATCATGGAGTCGCGGCTGCGGCCGGTGACGATCCGGAAGCCCTGGATCAGTACCCACAGCGTCATCAGCACCAGGGCAATGCCACCGACCCAGGACATCATGCGCCCCATCAGGTCGATGCCGTAGTCACTGATCCTGTCGCGCAGGTAATCCATGATCAGCTTGAAGAAGACGAAATCGCCGATCGACTGGACACGCACAGCGTAGCCCAGCAGATCCTGCAATCCGCCTGAGAAATCAAAGTTGGCCAGCCACCTGATCGTCATTTCCACAATCCCTTGGTAATTCCGTTACTGCATGAAATGCCGCATTGCTTTGCAGCGCATGTCTACGTATTAGCGGCCTGCAATCACTTGACGCTGAGCGCGGCCTTCAGTGCGGTGGTCTTGACCATGTCGCTGATCAGCTGCTTGGTCGGGTCCCCCTTCAATGCGGCCTGCGCCACCACCTTCTGGTTGGCCTCCATGACCTCGATATAGGCATCATAGGATTTCATCCGTGCTTCCCAGCTCTGGGCAAGTGCGGCAATGTCATTGGCGGTGCGGAGCGATTCGCTGTCGGCACCCTGCACGGTGCCCTGATCGTTGTTGGTCAAGCGGATCTTGAGGATGCGGGTCAAGGAGTTGTTGATGCGCGGAACGGTCTGGGTCAGGAAATCGATCGCGTCGTTGTACTTGCGGTTCTGCATCATCCGGATGTTGACGCAGATCTGCATCTGCTGCTCCTTCACATCCGCCTGCGGATTGAACACGAACACTTTGAAGGCGGACTCCAGGCTGAAGTCCAGCGCCTTGCCGCAGGTTTCGGCAACCAGATAGTTCGGTGCCACCGGCACCAGCGGCGCGCTGTCGGGCATGCCGAAGCTGTTCACCGCCGCCTGCACCTGGATCAGCGCCTGGCGATACTGCTCCAGCGTGCGGATCCAGCGGGTGTTCTGCTCGACGTACTCGGCCGCGTCCTGCGCTTTGGCCGCGTAGACGGTCGCCTCGGTCTTGTAGGTGTTGATCTGATTGAGCAGGTGCTGGATGAGGCTGGTACCGGTCTCCTGCACGGGAATCCAGGCGCTGACATTGCCGGTGCCGAGCGCCATCATGGCTGCCACGGTCATCGCTGCAAGACGGGGCGCGCGGCGGCGGGGCGAGGAAGCTTGCTTGGTATTGTTCATATCAGTCTCCATTGATCGGAACTCGTAGTCTTCGGGCAGGCCGTCTCGCGGATCAGGTAACAGTGTCGCGCGCTGCGACAGCCGCCTTGCCCGAGCCCTTTCGATTCTTGTAGAAATCTTCAAGCCACTGTTCCGGCGTCAGCTCATCCACCGTCACCCGTGCGCGTACCGCAGCTGTCTGCAATACCCGATGCATGATGTCGATGTTGTCAGTGGACGCCGAGATCACCGACAGAATGTCATCCATGCCGCGCAGGTTGAGCTGGCACACGCTGGACGCGTGACCCTGCTTGACCAGGAAGCAGCGCGAGCGCTCGTCCAGGGCGGTAACCACCCTGAACTCGGCCTCGGTCAGCTTCAGGCCGTCCATGTAATCGCTCTTGCTGGCATTCGGGTTCGGCAGCAGGATCAGCGTGGCGGTCTGTTCGATCAGCGCGGCGGAGATATCGCTCTTCAGCGCGTCCTCCGGGCTCTGCGTCGCGAAGATGCCCAGACCGTTCTGCTTACGGATGGTCTTCTGCTTGTTCTTCGCGAATTCCTTCAGGCCACCCTCGCCGTCCAGGATCTTCCAGAATTCGTCCATCACGTAGATCAGCGGACGACCATCGATCAGCGACTCCAGGCGGTGCAGCAGGTAATTGATGACCGGCACGCGCACTTCGGGATTGTCGATGATGTCGGTGTAGTCGAAGCCGATGATATTGGCCTTGCTCAGGTCGACGGTATCCACCGGATTGTCGAACACCCAGCCCAGCGAATTGCCCGAGGTCCAGCGGCGCATGCGCGCGTAGAGGCCATCGTCACCCATGTTGGGCAGGCTCTTCTGGAAGTTGGTCATGCTGCGCAGGTGCATCGGTGTATCGAGCATGCTCTCTACAGCGCGATAGATATCCTCTTCCTCGCGGGCGCTGTACTCACGCTTGCCGGCCAGGACCTTGATCAGGTCGGCCAGGAACTGCACGTTGGCTTCATTGTTCTCGCACTGGAACGGGTTGAAGCCGGTCGGCGCACCGTTCTCCAGGGCCAGATAGTTGCCACCGCAGGCACGGACGAAGATCTCCGCACCACGGTCCTTGTCGAAGAAGAAGATGGTCGGTGACGGCTCGTACTTCTGAACCTGGCTGAGCAGGAAGTTGATCAGCGCGGTCTTACCGGTACCGGACTTACCAATCACCATGGTATTGGCGATCGCCTTCTCGCCCAGCGAGTTCTCTGACGGATGGGTCGCGTGGAAATTGAAGTAGTACGGCTGGCCGTTGGTGGTCTGCAGCGTGGTGACGCAATCGCCCCACGGGTTGTTGTGCTGCTTGCCGGTCGCGAAGTTATGCAGCGGCGACAGGCCCAGGAAGTTCAGCGAGCTGACATTGGCCAGGCGGGTGCGGTAGCGCCAGTTGGCCGGCAGCTGCGAGTAGAAAGACGAGGTGACGGCCAGATCTTCCTTGGTCGACACAAAACCGGCATTGGACAGCTCGGCGCGCGTCGTGGCCACGTTCTGCGACAGCTTGGCCTGGCTGTCGCCGTAGACTGCCATGATGAAGTGATACTCGCCGAGCACGAAATTACCCGACGAGAGCTGATCCATCGCCTGGTCCAGCTCGACGATCTGGCTGACTGCCTTGTCGCCGGAGGAGATCATCATGCCCTTGGTGCGGTCGAGCACCTTGAGCGCGTCCTGACGCCCCATCGGGCTGAACGAATGGGTGATGACGTACTCGTAGTCCAGGTACTTCAGGCCGTTGAGGATGCCCGGGTAAGTTCCCTCGGCATACTCCTTGATGTTCAGGATGGCGCCGAAGTGGTTGGCACCATTGGGGGTATTGATGACGAAGTCACCGGTCTTGGACGAGAACATGTGCCGGCTGACCGGCAGGTAGTCCTTGATTGGTGCCGACAGCACCGGGACCGGCTCGTCAATGCGATTGATCAGGTAGCCGAACAGCTCCAGCGTTTCCGAGAACACCACGCCATTCTTGGCCTCATACATGCCCAGGCGATACGGCGCGTAGTCGCGGATCACGGCCTCGACGTTGCCGGCCAGTTCCATCAGCTTTTCGACTGCCTGCTCCTGCTCCGCGCGCAGCTTGTCCACGTTCGCCGACTTCTCGACGAAGCGCTTACCCGCCACCACGGGGCGATAGATCATGGTCAGGTACAGTTCGTTCTGCATGATGCGCTGCGAGGACAGCATGCCCATGTACTGGTCGGACACGTCCTGGTTGAAGCGCTGCTTGTAGTTGCTCTTGCCCTTCAGCGTGCGGCGACGACGGATGTCATGCACCCAGAACGCCACGTTCACGAAGTCGGGAGCACGCAGCGTCTGCAGCAGGCGGTTGAACGTGTTGTGGCGATGCTCCAGCTCCCACTCCTCACGGCCGACGAACGGCAGCCCTTCCAGATGCCAGGTCAGCAGGTAGTCGCCGCCCGTGGTCTTGACCACGTTCGGGGCGACGTGCGACGACAATGGAATGAACTCGCTGATGGAGGTGTCTGGGCTGAACATACGACTGCTTCCAAAGAGGTACTGCCAAGAAGTTTCAACAGACCCGACGGGCGCTTGCGCCCGCCGGGCCGGATCCGGACCTCAATCCATTCGGGCCGGCTTGTCGCGGTAATGGTTGGGGTTGAACACCCACATGCCATCGTGTTCCTGCACGTTGCGGACTTTCAGCTTGAACATCAGGCGCAGGCCCAACAGGCGGAAGATCATTTCGTCACGCTTGGCCATCTGCCGCATGATGAAGACCGCCACCGGGATGGTGAGCAGGAACCAGAAGTTCGTGTACATGCTGAGCAGCAGCAACCCACCTGCCACCATGAAGAATGGCAGGTAGGGCACGCCCAGGAACATGGCCGGGCGCGTGCAGCCGCGGAACACGACGTTCTTATGCACTGTAGTACTGGATCGCGTTGTTGATCAGGTAGTAGGTGGTGCCGGTGCCGCCGCCGCACTTGCCATCACTGCCTTCGCCCAGCAGCATGCGCGCGATCTGGCCGGCGGCACCGATCAGCACGCCACCGATCAGGATCGGCGCGACGTCAGCGATGCGCTTGTGTGCGAAGGCGATCTGGTAGCCGGCGAAGATCACCGCGATGGTCACCACGGCGATCGAAGCCATGTTCAGCAGGCCGTTGATGTTGGAGAAGAAGCCGCAGACCTTCTTGTCGGTACCGCCGAAGTCGGGACTGGTGGCGAACACCTGCGGGGCGAACAGTGCGCCAACGAAGATCGTGGCCATCAGCAGGGTCTTCAGCGTGCGCTGGGCCTGGACGAGGTCGAGATTGGATCGCTTCATGGATTGATTTCCTTGTTGATGGACTAACACAACTGAATCGGCCAGCCGGGGGACTGGCCGCACCACGACTTCGTCAGAACACGAAGGCCGCATCCCCTGCGGGAATCTGTTGCACCGGTGCGGCCTGCACCGGCGCGTTGTACGAATTGTCGGTACCGGCCACAGGCTGGTTACGCTCGCTCCAGGGGCGCAACATCACCGGCCCTTCGTTGCCGGCGCCAGCCGCGCCCGGCAATTGCTGCGGCATGGCCATCGCCTGTGCGGGGCCTTGCTGTGGCAGCTGCTGCGGCATGCCGCCGGCCTGCTGCTGCGGATAGGCGCCCGCCTGGGCCGGCTGCGCCTGCGGCTGCATCATCCGATCCACCGAACCCAGCACCACCTTGGACAGCGCCTGGTCAGCGATGTTCAGCAGGCTGCCCCGCGCCATCGCACCGGTGGAGGGGTACACGACATACGCGCGTGCCGGATCTTCCGACGGCACGTACACCGGGCCATTGGATTGAGCAACGATGCGCGCCTGCGCCGGAGAGGCCAGCTGCGGATGATGCTCGACCTTCACGCTGCGGCGTTCACCGCGGCTCACCACGTCGATCGGCGCAACACCATTGCTGGCAACCTGCTGGCCGCGGCGGATCGAGTCGTAGATCTTCTGCACGTAGCCATGACGGAAGCCGGTCTCGAAGTTGCCCGAGTAGTAACAGCTGAACGACTTGCCCCAGTCACCGCCGGAACGCTTGTAGCATTCAGCAAGGATGCGCGAACCGGCCTGCAGGTTCGGGCACTGCTGGAAGGCCTTCTCGTAGGAATCCAGCCCGTATTTGCCCAGGTTGTAGCGATTGACCTGGGCCAGCCCGATCGAGAAGTTGTAGCCCTTCTCTTCCAGCATGCGCACCGTCGCCAGCGCTTCATCCAACGCCTTGGGCTGGCGCACCAGTGCACCGCCGACCACGCCGATGGCGTAGGGATTGCGCGACGATTCGACGTTGATGACGTGCTGCATCACATCCATCGACACGGCCATCTCCGGGCACGCCATCATTTCCAGTCCTGGCAGCATCCCTCAGCCCTCCTGCCCCTGGGCACGCCCAGGATTGAAGTCGATGCCGGTGATGTAGCGCGAGCCGGCATGCGCCTTGATATGCACAACGATGTCGATGGTCATCATCAACAGCCGCTTGATCACGTTGAACTCCAGGCCCGAACCTTCGGCTGAAGCCTTCACCATAAGCGCCAGCTGGTCCCAGGTCTGCTCCGGGCTGCCGGCATGGCAGCTGGTGATCGAGCCCGGGTGGCCGGACGCGCAGTTGCGGATGAAGTAGAACGCCTCGTCACCGCGCAGCTCGGCCAGGATGATGCGCTCGGGCTTCATGCGCAGGCAGGCTTCCATGCAGCTCTTGGCCGTGACATTGCTGGTGCTCTGCCCGCCCTTGGAATACAGCAGGTGCACGACATTGGGCTGGGTCAGGAACAGCTCGCGTGCGTCCTCGATGGTGACCAGGCGCTCGTTGTCCGGGATATGGTTGACCAACGCCTTCATGAAGGTGGTCTTGCCGCTGCCGGTCGCGCCGGATACCACGATGTTCTTGCGGTACATCACCGCACGCCGGAAGAATTCGGCGTACTCTCGCGAATGACGCAGCTCCAGCAGCTCGCGATCCTGCTCGCTGATGCTGCCATCAGATTCCAGGATCTGATTGAAGAAGCCGTCTTCGTGATACTGCGTGAGCGACTTGGTGTGCTTGGACGGCAGACGGATGGTGATCGACACCTTGCCAGCGTCACACGCGGGCGGAATGACGAACTGTGCACGCTGGCCGGTGGGGAACGTGAGCGACACGACCGGATCGGCATCGGTGATGCGCTGGCCGGTGTTGCTCTCGTTCACCACCGCCGTGCAGAACTGCCGGGCCCGCTCGAAGGTCAGGCTCGGCACGTCCACCCGCTGCCACCCCGCCCGGGTTTCCAGGTACAGCTCACCGGGACGGTTGATGCAGATTTCCGTCACTTCCGGGGAAGTCATGTACTCGGCGATGCCCAGCACTTCGTACTGATAGCGCAGGAAATCGCTGGAGACGAGGGCGAGGGGTGACACTTCGGCGTCCATGATCGTTCGTTGGGTTACCGGCGGGGGTGCAGCACGTTGGTGAAGTCGACGTCCTTTGCAACGTAGACGTTCACGATCGTGCCCTGGTTGATGGTGACGGTCGGCGGACGACGGTTGCTGCTGAGAGCCTCATTGGCCAGGCGCTCCATCGTGCGTGCGGTCGCACTCTCATAGGGCGACTGCACCGTCATGCCGTTGTTGGCGATGGTGGTCGTCTCCGGACCGTGTTCGGCGGCCGCGTACTTGAAGGCGTCGGAAATCAGGCTGATCATCAGCGCCGAGGCGATACGGCTGCCCCAGTGCGCGCTGTACTGGCCCGGATGACCGGCGCCGCCCAGCTGATCCACGCCCGGGCTGGACATCGCAACGTCGATGCCATTGGGGGTGGTGATGCGATCCCAGATCACTTCCACGCGCTTGCCCATCGGACCGCCGCCGTAGGCGCCATAGATCTTGGAGCCCTTCGGCAGCAGCAGGTTGCGGCCGTTGATCGAGTACACCGGCTCGGTCAGCAGGCACGAGGTATAGCCGGCGAGGTCAGTGATGATGCGGGTTTCCAGCACGCAACGCAGGTAGGTGCCGCGCACCAGCAGTGCATCGGGACTTTGGATGTAGGTTGCGCTGGAGACATCCTCGACGTCCGGTCCGCGACGGACCTTTGCCGGCGCCGCCTGATTGTTGGGCAGCTGGGCCAGCATGGTACGGGTGTACTCATCCATGCCGCGGCCGCCATTGCCCCCGTTGCCATCCTGTCCATCACCACCACCCACCCCGCTCCCGGAGCCGATGCGGCGGTCCAGCAAAGTCGGGCCACGGTCCATCTCGCGGGCCGAATCGGACTGGGGAACGAACAGCGGGGTGGAATCCAGCGGCGGCGGCGGTAGCGGCGGCGTCATCGGAATCGGATCAACCGGTTGCATGGCCTGGGAGGGCACCGGACTCGTCTGCACGGCGTCCGGCAGCGTCGGCGTAGACACGCGCGCAACGTCCGGCACCTTCTGCACGGCATTCTTGTCATCCTGCCCCTTGCGGAACAGCAGGAAACCCATGGCCACCAGCAGCACCACGATGCCGCCCAGGAACAGCAGCGCCTTGCGGTTCAACCGCTGCTCTTCGGCAGAGCGCAGCTGCGGCGCGGCCGCATCCAGATCCGGCGCAGGCTCGGCCTGGGTCGTGCCGAAGTAGGGATTCGACGGCGCGTCCGCGGCACCCTGTGCGCCGTACGGGCTCTGGCTCTCGTCGCGTCCGTTGTTCGGGTCGTTTCCGGGAGTGTTCTGCTGGCTCATTTCTTCACGTTCCTTCGCAGGCCGACGACGAAGTCGCCGTGGCGGATGACCAGGTACGGGTGCGTCCCGTGCACGATCAGCGTATTGCCTTCAACCGTGGTGTTGACCACGAAGTCTTCACCGTATTCCGTTTCACGACCGAACACCGCCGGGAAGATGCCGGTCTTGTACTCCGGCGAATTCGGCAGTTTCAGGTAGGTGAAACGACCATCGTCGTAGGCGTTGACCGGGATCAGCCACCCCATCTTCTTCGCCTTGCTGGTCGAATAGGAGTAGTTGAAGTTGTACTGCCGGTCCTTGGCCAGTTCCGAGCTCAACAACGGCTTGGCCTCTTCTTCGACCGCTTCCTGGGCGACGCCGAACACCGTGTCATTGGGATAGACGAAGGCGATCTTGTACTGCACGCCCGCGCGGCGGGCCTGCTCCAGCTGGCGCCAGTCGGTGGCCACCACCTTCAGTTCGAAGATGTAGGAATGGGTCTCGGTGCGCACCATCATGTTGGTGTCGACGTCGACGTTCTTCGGCTTGAGGTAGAACACGTTCTCGCGGCGGGTCAGTTCCCAGCCGCTGCTGAAGCCGGTGCTGTAGTCGAGGATCTTCTCGTTCGGGCTCAACTCGATCTGGGTGGTCAGACCCAGGCCGGTTCGAACCGGATAGATGCGGTCCTTCTCGTACTCGTAGTGGTCAACCGCCTGCGCCATCGCCGCTGCTGAGAACAGCAACGACAACATCGACAGCAGCGCCAGCGCGCTTCCCCTGATATTTCGACTACTCATCGGTTGCTTGCTCCATCAGCAGTTCCGGTGGAATTGTTCTGCGCCGGCCTCATGGCCGGCTGTCCGGGCATGGCCTGCCCCGGCATTGCTTGCCCCTGCACCGGCTGACCCGGCATCGGTTGGCCCTGTACAGGCTGTCCCGGCATTGCCTGGCCCGGTACCTGACCGTTGGCTGGCACCGCGACCGGCTGGCCGGTGGCCGGGTCGATCATGGTGGCTGCGGCCGGATTGTTGGGATCGTAGGCGCCCTGCCCCTGCTGCGCCGCCTGAGCGGCCTGCTGCGCCTGCGCCTGCATGGCGCCGTCATCCGGTACCGGCACACCACGCGAGTAGTCGTTGTCGACGCGGTACTCGGTGACCTGGAACGCCAGGGGGTTGAGGATGCGATCCTGCTCGGACAACGCCAGGTTCTGGTTGTACTCGAAGCGCATCGTCACCAGCTGGTTGTCCAGGTAGGTAGAGACGCCGGTGCGCTTGTCCAGCAGGCTGCGCTGGATGCGCACCGAAGCGCCGCGGAAGCTGCCGTTCGGCTCGGCCCCCAGTGGCGTGATGCTGAGGATCTTGACCCGGATGGCGCGCTCGCGACCGTACATCACGAACGGGTTCTGCGGATTGTTGCCGGCATAGCGGACACGCATGGACTGCGCCACCGGATCGGTGGACATCACGAACACCAGTTCCCAGTCACGCAGGCCCATCACCGCCGAGTCATACGATTCGCGCGCGAGCACGTACTGGGCGACGTTGCTGCGATTGATCGCTTCGTTGGTGGTGATCGTCTCGCCCTGGAAGGTGCCACTCAGGCGCGCGACGGTCGCAGTACCCGTGTAGGCATCGGCCATCACCAGGAACGGCACCTTCTCCTTCAGCGGCAGCATGTAGTAGTAGCCGCCCGCCAGGGCGAGCGACATCAGCAACGAGCCTGTGGCGACCCACCATGCGCGCCGCTCGCTGCGGCGTGCCATGTCGGCCACGGTGATCTCGTAGCTGACCGCCTTGGCGACCGACTGCTCGACCTTGGGACTATTGCCGGGATCCTTCTTGCGGAACATGGATTCTTCCGTACTGCTGAAACATCAATGGGCGTGGCACCCCTGCGACAGGCGCGGGGAGCGGCACGTTCGATGATTTCGAGGTGGACTCAGGTGCCGCTGTTGGAATCAGCGCCCTGCGCCGACGCGGTCGGCGTCGAGCCAGCGCTCTGCACAACGATCTGGTTGCCAACAATGGAGACGGAGATGCCCTGCGCCGCATAGGCTGCGGTCAGATCGATCACGGCCTGCTGTGCGTTGGTGGTGTCGATGTTCGAGACCGCGCCATACAGAGTGAAATCCGAGCTGAGGCGGTAGTCCAGCGTGCGCCCGGAATCCTTGGCCCAACGCTCGAGCATGGCTTTGAGCGTGCCATCCATCGGCGAGGCCTGGTAGACGTAGCTGGAGTACAGCGGAATTTCGGTCGTCGTCGCAGCAAAGCGGTTGACCGGCTTCCAGCGGCCTCCGAAATCCGGAGCGGACTTGGTGGCGCAACCGGCCACCATCAGCGCCGCCACTGCGGCGATGGACATTTTCGCGATAAACGCCTGATTCATACGGGCTTCACTTTGACGTACGAAAAAGCAGTCCCGAGCATTGGTCCCCTGGTCGTCCGGCGCTGCATCGCGCACGCCGGAATCGGAGGGACACGCTGTGTGCAGCGCACCCACTCCGGCTCCCCTGCAGCCCAAAGGCTGCCAACCAGGTTGCGGGGCCATCGGCGCAGCCGACAACACATCCGCATACCTCACCAACGTCGAAACCATCCTTGTTTCCATGGCACAAACTCCTGGCCACCCTGCTGCTACATCTTCGACATCCAGCACACACTTCTGGACGACATGCACAGGGTCGCACAACCACGCGTCAATTCCATGTCAGACAAGTCTGAAAATCCATGAACAAATGCCAAATTCTTGACCGAAATCACGAATTCACATTCTTAACTTCGAATCAAATTCACAAATTAAGCGTCGTGAATTAGACGTTCAGCATCGGAACGTCCACCTTCGGCAGCAGCCTCGAAGTGAAGTAGCGGTCCTTGTAGTAGCGGATCTTGTCGCACTTCACCGGATGCGGTATGCCCTCATACAGGAACACCTCCATGTCCGGCCCCATCGCCTTCAGCTCCTGCGGCAGCATCAGCGCGCGCCGTTCCTCGGTGAAGTTGTGGGTCTTCTCGCGGGCATGGGTGACGTTCTTCTTGCGCACCGTGGTGTAGCCCAGCATGTCCGAATAGTCATTGGCATCCTGTTGCTCACGCGGCGCGTACAGGATCTGCAGGGCATGGTTGGTGATGATGGTGCGTGACACTTCCCGGCCGTAGGTGGCGTCGAGCTGGGACATGCTCTGGATGATCGGCAGCAGGCGGATGTTGTAGCCAGCCATGTAGGACACCGCCGAGGCGATGATCTCCACTTTGCCGATCGAGGTGAATTCGTCCATCAGCAGCAGGCACTGGTACTTCAGGTCCGGGTTGGACTTGGGCAGTTCCTTGGTGTTGAGGTTGATCAGCTGGCTGAAGAACAGGTTGATGATCAGCCGGCTCTCGGCCAGCTTGTTCGGCTGGATGCCGATATAGATGGTCATCTTCTTCTTGCGGACATCGGTCAGCAGGAAGTCGTTGCAGCTGGTGGCCTTGTCCAGCACCGGATTGATCCAGGGATTGAGCGGTTCCTTGAAGGTGCCCAGGATCGAGGCGAAGGTCTCATCGGCCTGCGACAGCATGTTGGCGAACGCCGAACGGGCGTTGGCGCTGAGGAACGACCGCTCCGACAGGGTCTTGAGGTACTTCTTCAGGTCGGTGCCGTCGCCGGAGGACAGACGGTACACCGCACCGAGCGTGGGGGTGCCGGCGCCGCCCGGGAAACCGCTGCTGCGCTCGTCGTCCCAGTTCTCGAACAGGTACAGGGTGAAGGCCATGAACGCGTTGCGCGCCTGGCTGACCCAGAATTTCTGGTCCTCGGCCCCGTCCGGATACAGCATCGCGGCGATGCTCATCAGGTCCGACACGCGGAAGGCCGGATCGTCGGAGACGTAGCTGAGCGGGTTCCAGCGGTGCGTGCGCCGGTCCTCGGCGAAGGGATTGAACAGGTAGATTTCCTGGCCCTGGCTGGCGCGCCAGCCACTGGTCAGGTCGAAGTTCTCCTGCTTGATGTCCAGCACCACCAGCGATTCGCCGTACTCCAGCAGGTTCGGGATGACCACGCCCACGCCCTTGCCCGAGCGGGTCGGCGCGGCCAGGATCACGAACTGCTGGCCATCCAGGCGCACCAGCTTGCCGCCATGGCTGCCGACCACGATGCTCTGGCCGGTCTTCTTGAACATGCCGTGCTTGGCCAGGTCAGCGCCGGTGGCGAAGCGCGCATCGCCGTGCAGCGAGCGCTTGTCCTTCTTCAGCAGCAGCACCAGGCCGGCCACCAGCAGCACCAGCAGGGGCAGGCCGAAGCCCACGTAGCCAGCCCATTTGATCTTGCCCACGAAGGGCGCGACCTGCGGTTGGCCGATGGCGTGGACGTACTGGTAGTAGGTGTTCCAGGTGAACAGCTGGGTGTCCAGCCCCAGGAACAGCAGGGTCAGATAGCCGGAAAACACGAAACCGAGCAGCAGGGTCGCCAGCGTGATGATGGCGATGAGCAGATACTTCTTACTGGGCAACACCCGAATCCTCCATGATGCGCACGCGGCGCGACGGCCTAGCGGTGGCGCCAGCGCGACGCCTTCTTCCGCAGGTGGTTCTCGTTTTCCAGCCCGGGCTCCTCGCCCTCTTCACGCACCAGTTGCAGCAAGCGTTGGCGCGCTTCGGCCAGTGATATCAGGTCGGTCAAACGATCCCCATCGTCGGCGACGACCGCATGGCCGACCACATCGCCGGGAGCGTACACCGGCTCGTAGGACACCGCTACCAGCTGATAGCGTCCACGGGTTTCCAGCACATGCCTGAATTCCTGCATCTCACTCCTCCTTGTCGGGGCAACACTGCGTCCCCTGCCTCGCCATCATGCCCGTGGCAGCGTCATGGGCGCATCCACAACCGCTGCGGCTTTTGCGCGAAACTGTGCGCGGATATCCAAGGAGACTGCAATGGACTGGGTAGCACTTGCCCGTACGCTGGCCACCGAGGCCCACGCGGGGCAGATCGACAAGGCCGGCCAGCCTTATATCGGCCATGTGGCGCGGGTGGCGGCCGCCGTGCGCGGCGACGATGACGCCGAAGTGGTGGCCTGGCTGCATGACGTGGCCGAGGACTGCCCGGCGTTTGCCGCGCGGATCGAGGTATTCCCTGCGCCGCTGCGCGAAGCGGTGCAACTGCTCAACCGCGATGCAGCTCCTGACGCGGACAGCTACTACGCGCGCATTGCCGCCCACCCGCTTGCATTGAAAGTGAAGCGCGCCGATCTGGATGACAACGCCGATCCACAGCGGCTGGCGATGCTGGACGGGACCACGGCAGGGCGCCTTCGCGACAAATACGCTCATGCCCGGGCGGCGCTGGGCATCTGAGCCGGCCGCGAGGCGGCGCGGAGGGCCGGCGTGTCACCGATCAAACGCTGATTTACCCTGAGTGCTGCTGCTCCTGTTGCAGTGCAGCAGTACAATGGACGGCTCCCCCGCCCCATCGCGCCCCCGCATGAGCCCCAACTCTTCCCTGGCTGCGCGGCTGACGCCCCGCCAGCGCACCCTGATCATCCTCGCCCTGTCGCTGGGTGGATTTGCCATCGGCACCAGCGAATTCGCCAGCATGGGGCTGATGCTGGAGATCAGCCGCGGCCTGTCGATTTCCGAAACCCAGGTCGGGCACCTGATCAGCGCCTACGCCATCGGCGTGGTGGTCGGTGCCCCGATCCTCGCCTTCGTGGGTGCCAGCTTCCCGCGCCGCAAGCTGCTGTTGGCGCTGATGGGCTTCTACGCGATCGGCAACCTGGCCAGCGCGCTGGCACCGAATTACGGCACGATGCTGGTGGCACGCTTCGTCGCCGGCCTGCCGCATGGCGCCTACTTCGGCGTTGCGATGCTGGTGGCCGCTGCGATCAGCCCTGCCGGCCAGCGCGGCCAGGCGATGTCGCGGGTGCTGCTGGGCCTGTCGATCGCGATCCTGGTCGGCAATCCGTTGACCACCTGGCTGGGCCAGCAGTTGAGCTGGCGCACCGCCTTTGCCCTGGTCAGCGTGCTGGCCATTGCCACGGTGGCGATGATCGCGCGCTTCCTGCTGCCGGACCCGGACGAAGTGCGTACCTCGCCGATGCGCGAACTGCGCGCCTTCAACACTCCCCAGGTGTGGCTGGCGCTGGCGATCGGTGCGGTCGGCTTCGCCGGCATGTTCTGCGTGTTCACCTACCTCGCACCCACCCTCGTGCAGGTCACCGGCGTGGCCGAATCGTGGATGCCGCTGGCAGTAGGCGTGTTCGGCATCGGCGCGATCATCGGCAACATCGCCGGTGGCTGGCTGGTGGACAAGTTCCATTTCAAGGCCGCCGCCGTGGTGCTGCTGTGGTCGATCGTGATGCTGCTGCTGTATCCGCTGGCCGCACAGTCGGTGTGGACCATCGGCCCGATGATCATCACGGTCGGCACCATGGGTGCGCTGGCGGCGGTGCTGCAGACGCGCCTGATGGACGTGGCCGGCGAAGCGCAGACGCTGGCGGCGGCCTCCAATCACGCCGCCTTCAATACCGCCAACGCACTCGGCCCGTGGCTGGGCGGCATGGCGATCAGCGCCGGCTTCAGCCCGGCCAGTACCGGCTATGTCGGTGCAGCCACCGCGATCGGCGGCCTGCTGCTGTGGTGCGTGGCGGTGATGCTGGACAGGAAGCGCAAGACCGTCGCCGCCGGCAACCACTGAAGAACGGACGACCGCATCCACAGGTCGACCGGTCGACTGCGCGGTCTTCGTCGCGCTCCTGACGCGCGATGAACACATTTCGTGGATGTGCATTTGGGCACAGTGCAGCCGACGCCGTTTTCTCGGCCTGCACCGGACCCGCAATGCACCACCCTCGCGCCCCTGCCCGCCACGATGCCATCGCCTTGCAGGCCGGCATGCTGGGCAGCGTGTTGGGGGTGGCGTTGTCCAAGGCCATCGCCTTGTCCGCGTTGGCAGCCGATTCGATGATGGGGATCGGGCTGTGGGTGGTGGCCTGCGCACTGCTGGCTGCCTGGGCGCTCGCAGCCTATCTGGCCTGCCTGGCGCTGAGCCGTCGTGTGTTCGTGCTGATGGTGGCGCTGTGCATGGTGCTGATGATCTGCATCGCCTGACCCAGCAGGGGCCGGACTATCGCGCATTTGTTACAGAATAACAAGTGCAATGGGTCCGATTGTGCATGCCCGGCGTCACGGATTTGAATTCCATGACCATCCTGGCATTACCCGAGGCCACCCCATGAACCTGCAGCCTTCGTTCCGCGCCACCCTCACTGCCATCGCTCTGGCGTCGCTCAGCGCCTGCGCCACCTACGACGACAGCGCCATGCATCCGACCTGCCAAGAGTCACCCCATCTGAAGGATCTGCCACGCGAGGTCGCTGCCCGCGAGAGCCGTTGCAACAAGGGTGTGGAAGTGTGGTCGAGCGAGCGCGGCGGCAGTGACAAGCCGCTGGACCTGAGCGGAAAGAAAAAGGATCTCTGAAATGGAGCGCTGCCGGTTGCCGCAGCTGTCTTGATCATGTCCATGCACCTGGGCGACTGGCCCATCACAACCGGCGCGCGACGATGAGGTCTCCCCACCCTGTCGAGATTCAGATGCCGGACACTGCCCACCCTGTCATTCGCGCGTTCGAGGCCGTGTTCGATCTGTCAGGGGGCGTGCAGCGCATCACCGCGCTCACGGTCACCTGCCGGCATTGCACGTCGACCAGTTCGGCCAGTGAGGACAATCTGGTGCACTTGCCAGGTGGAGCATTGTTCCGCTGCGACGGGTGCGGCTGCCATCAACCGGTCAGCCATGCCCGTCTGTCGGACTGGCAACCGGCGTCGTTGCTGGGTATCTGAGGACCGCGACGTGGTAATGACTGTGGAACAGCGGAAAATACTCCAGGCCATCGCCGCTGCAGAACCGGTGCGCGGTGATGCCGCAACGTGGGCGGTGACCGCCGGATGGGCGGTACAGGCAGAGGACGGGGATATCGACCTCACCGAGGCTGGCCGGGATGCGCTCACCGCGCAGGCAGGTCGTGAGGGCTAGACCCGCCGCTCAGGCCAGCGTCGCCTCCCTTCGCGCTGCGCCGCGATAGCGGCAACCTGCGGAGCAAAGGGTGCATCCCTGCCACGTCGGCGGCGAAGTGGCGAGGCCTTTCATGTCGGCGGTGTGCAGAGCGTCATGACATGCGCTCGGCTATGCTGCGCCACCTTCCTGCGCCAATGGCGGCCATGCATCCTTTTCCCCTGCCAGTCTCTGCACCTGATCAGCTCGCCTACCGACTGCTGCAGGACAGTGACTGGGCCCGCTCGGCCACTGCCGCAAGCGCACCCGCCGAACTTCGCACGTTGCTGGCGATGATCCTGGATTCGCCAGAACCCCTGTGGCTTGCCTGGGGCAAGGAAGACAAGGCGTTCTTCTTCAATGATGCGTACCTGCCCATGCTGGGGGAAAAACTGCACGGCGCGATGGGCAATCGCCTGGAGGATGTCTGGGCGGACGTATGGCCGAACGTGGTGCAGGCCGTCAACGATGCCTTCGCCGGCACCAGCCGCAGCTTCAAGAACCTCCCACTGATGATGGATCGCGACGGCACGCTGCGTGAAACATTCTGGACGTTCTCCTATTCGCCGCTGCGCGTCGGCTGCGGCAGTGTGGCCGGCATCCTGTGCGTGGTCAGCGAACAGACCGAACGGGTGATCGAGCGCGACCTGCACAGCCGCCAGGTCGCGGCGATCACCGAGCAGGCGCGGGAGGCCCATCTGGAACTGGTGCGCGCCCGCGAGCAGCTGCGCCAGTCGCAGAAGCTGGAGGCGATCGGCCAGCTCACCGGCGGGGTGGCCCACGACTTCAACAACCTGCTGCAGGTCATCACCGGTTCGGTAGACATGCTCCTGCACACGTGGCCGGCAGACGACACCCGGCGCCGCTACATCCAGGCCATTGCAACAGCGTCGGACCGCGCCACCAAGCTGACCGCGCAACTGCTTGCATTCTCGCGTCGCCAGAGCCTGTCGCCGGAGGTCTTCGACCTCTGCGAAAGCGTGCACGCGCTCTCGGATATCATCACCACGGTACTTGGCGCGCGCATCCAGGTGTCGTTGACATTGCCCGATACACCGATGCCGGTACTGCTGGACCGGACCCAGCTGGACACCGCATTGATCAACATCGCGGTCAATGCCCGCGACGCGATCGAGGGACACGGCCGGGTGACCATCGAAGTGGAACGGGTAACCGCCGTGCCTTCGGTGCGCTTCGCCGCGCCGATGAAGGGCGACTTTGCCGCGATCAGTGTGACCGACACCGGAGCGGGCATCGACCCTGCGGTGGTTGACCGCATTTTCGAGCCCTTCTTCACCACCAAGAGCGTGGGCGCTGGGACCGGGCTCGGTCTCAGCCAGGTATTCGGCTTCGTCAAGCAGTCAGAAGGTGAGGTGGACGTGCAGAGCCAGGCCGGCGCCGGTACCCGCTTTACGCTGTACCTGCCGCTGGCGCAGGCAGGAGAAACGGCGGAACGGCCGGCGGCGCAATCGGGGCTGCAGCATGGGCATGGCGTCTGCGTGCTGGTGGTGGAAGACAACGTCGACGTGGCCGAATTTGCGGTGGGCGCCCTGCGCGAACTCGACTACAGCGTGGTCCTTGCACGCAATGCGGACGAGGCCCTGGCCGAGCTGGAACGGGATGCCGCGCGCTTCCATGTGGTGTTCAGCGACGTGGTAATGCCAGGCATGAACGGCCTGGATCTGGCCCGTGCCATCCGCGCCCGCTTCCCGGAGCTTCCGGTGATCCTCACCAGCGGCTACAGCGAATTGCTGGCGCGGGATCCTGGCCATGGCTTCACCCTGCTGCGCAAGCCGTACTCATTGAAGCAGCTGGCCTCGGTGATGACCGAGACCGCGCGCCGCGCGCTGGCTGTGATGGCATCGCCCTAGCCGGTCGCTCACCACGGCAAACCGAACCAGCGTTCCAGCGAAGACTCCAGCCCCGACGTGTCGCCGCCAGCATCGCAGGCCCAGGCCACAATACCGTCAGGGCGGACCAGCAACGCACCCAGTCCCATCGTATCGCGCGCCGTGGATATCACGCAGGGAACCGAGCGTTGCCAGCGCGCAAAGATCGGGCCGAGTGAAACGCCGGTATCGAGCCCCAGCAGCACGCCCTTCCCTGCGCGCAGCAGCTCCCCCATGCGATCGCCATTGGCCAGCTGGACGTCAGGCACGCTTTGGCCAACCCACGGATGCTCGCCGTTGAACACCGGTGGTTGTGCCACGCCCCACAACCGCTCAGCGAGATAGGTGGCACCGTCGCGGGTCGCGGCCAGGTCGGCGAAGACCGCCGCCAGCGCGCGCTGCCCTGGGCCTGGTCGCATCAACGCCACCTGCGCACGCGACCAGTCGAGCACCCGCGCGCCGATCGGATGGCGCTCCGCCTGATAGCTGTCCAGCAGCGTCTCGGCGACGTCGCCTCGCGCCACGGCGGCCAGCTTCCACCCCAGGTTCATCGCATCGCCGATGCCGAGATTCAGGCCCTGCCCTCCCAGCGGCGAATGCATGTGCGCCGCATCACCAGCCAACAGCACGCGGCCGCTGCGATAGGCCGTGGCCTGGCGCGCGGCATCGGTCCATGTGGTGGCCAGATGCAACGCGGTGATCGTTGCCTGGCGCCCGGACACCCGCCGCAGCAACGCCTGGGCGGCGTGCAGGTCCAGTGGCCCGCGGTGGCCTGCGCCACCGTCGAAATCGGCCAGCGCCAGCACGCCCGGCGGGTTGAAATTGCACATGCCGTATTCGGTGAACTGACGCCCCGGGGTGAGCACCGACGGATCGGCCAGCTCAACCTGCAGCGTGTACCCGGTGAACTCGGGCGCCGTCCCTGCGAACTCGAAGCCGGAGTGCTTGCGTACCGTGCTGCGGGCGCCATCGCAACCGACCAGCCATCGGCCCCGCATCAGCCCGCGACCGGTCTGCACCTGCATCTGTGCGTCGTGTGCCTGCACTGCCTGCACCGAACAGCCCCGCTCGATCTGCACACCCAGCGACACTGCGCGCTCGGCCAGCACCGTTTCCAGCGACTGAAGCTCCACCGCCATCTGGGTGGGTACCGGGGTCGGCAGGCGATCACGCCAGCGCCCGCTGTCCACGTCATCCAGCGCGAACGGAATGCCGGCGAAGTGGCCTCCCAGCGGCCGCGGTTGCGCCAGCCAATGGGCGGTGCCGGGCGGCGGTGCGCCCTTGTCCGGCTTCAGCACCTGGCGGGCTGCGACCGCGTCCAGCAGGCCGCGCCGATCCAGCGCTTCCAACGTGGGCGCGTTCAAGCCGCGCAGGCCAAAGGGCAGGCGCTTCAGGGCTGAATCGGGCGACTCAGCCTGCTCCAGCAGCAGGACCGAACAGCCGGCCTGGGCCAGCTCGCAGGACAGGAACAGGCCGACCGGGCCGGCCCCGGCAATGACAACGTCGTACAGCATCAGGTTCCCCCGCCTGCGCCGGCCCGGCGCTCTGGTGAGCACAATGTTACACTCGGTGTACGTTTACACAAGCCAACCGCCATGACCCCGCCCCAAGGCCGTCGCGAGCAACGCAAGGCACAGACCCGACAGGCAATTTCCGATGTCGCCACCGCGCTGATCATCCGGCGTGGCTTCGAGGCGGTGTCGATGTCCGAGATCGCCAAGGCCGCCGGGGTCTCGCGCAAGACAGTCTTCAACTATTTCGCCAGCAAGGAGGACCTGGTATTCGACCGCGACGAGGAGGCGCGGGCGTTGCTGCGCGAGGGCATGGCGGCGCGCCGCGGCATGACGCCGCTGGCCGCCTTCCAGTCTCTGGTGAGGGAGCTGCTCGACAGCGGCCATCCCCTGTTGCGGATCAACTCCGGTGCAGCGACCTTCTGGGCCACCGTGGCCGACAGTCCGGTGCTGGTGGCGCACGCGCGACGGCTGCAGGCACTGCTGGCCGACGACCTCACGCTGTTGATGGCAAGCGCGGTCGGGCGGCCAGCGGATGATGCCGAGGCACGCCTGGGTGCGGCGATGCTGCTGGCGTCGATGGTGGCGGCCTATCAGGGAGGCCTGGCCAGCCAGCAGGAGGGTGAGGATCCGCGCCAGGCGATGCTGCAGCTGATCGTGCGCGGCGGGACCGGCGTGCTGGTGGCCCTGGCCGGCACCCCGTATACCGACCCGGGCCCGCGTCCATAGCGCATTCGGGGGATAGGTCTCGAAGCACTGCAAATGCTAATCTTTCTCATTTGCAGCCCAGCCTCGTCCCTCATGCCCTTTCCAACCCCGCTCAAGCACGCCCTCTGCCTGGCGCTGCCCCTTTCCCTGGCTACACCTGCACTGGCTTCCGAGGCCTCCGCTGACACCCCGAAAGACCTGGACAAAGTGGAAGTCCGCGGCCGCGCGCAGACCCTGTACCGGGCCGACGATGCCGCTGTCGGCACCCGCACCGATACCCCGCTGGAACTGGTACCGCAGTCGATCCAGGTCGTGCCGCGCGAGCTGATCGACGACCAGGCGGCGCGCCAGGTCACCGATCTGTACCGCAGCATCAGCGGCATCAGCTTCTTCAGCTATGCCGGCGTCACCCTGCGCGGGTTCCGCCAGGAGAACGTGCTCTACGACGGCCTTCGCGGTGATCCCTATGCAGGCTTCTCGGTGCCGCAACTGTTCAATATCGAACGCGTGGAAGTGTTGAAAGGTCCGGCCGGTGCGCTGTACGGCGGTGGTGATGCGGGCGGTGTCATCAATTATGTAACGCGCAAGCCCAAGGCGCGCGCCGAACGCCGCATCGAGATGCAGGCAGGCGACAGGGACTTCCGCGCCGGATCGATCGAAGGCACCGGCCCCTTGAATGCCAGCGGCAGCATTCGCTATCGCGCCGGCCTGTATGCCGACAGCGAGCAGGGCGTGCGCTGGAATACCGACAGCGAAAGCGTGATCGGCGATGCCTCGCTGGCCTTCGATGTCGGCCAGACCGGCGAACTGGTGCTGCAGTTCACCGACATCACCCAGAACCTGGGCGGCAACCGCCTGCGCGGCGTGCCGGTGAACGATGCAGGCAGCTTCCTGACCGACCGGCGATGGAACCACAACGAGGCCAGTGACTTCCTCGACATGCGCGCCAAGGTCGCACTGGCGCAGTATCGTTTCGCACCGCGCGACAACCTGGACGTGGACATTGCCGCGCGCTGGTTCAGCAACAACGAGCACCAGATGTACCACGAGCCGATGGGGCTGATTGATCGTGATCGCGACGGCGTGGCCGAGTGGATGACGCGCCAGCTGCGCAACCAGATCCGCGACAACGAGGCCTTCACCGCCAGCGGCAATGCCGTCTGGCGGATCAACACCGGCCGTATCGAACACAAGGTGCTGTTCGGTGCCGACGTGTATCAGCTCGACGCCGACTTCACCGCGCAGACCGCCAACAGTGCCGACCTGACACGCGGCGCCGGCCCTGTGCGCGGCATCGACCTGTTCCACCCGGTCTATGGCGCGAGCACCTGGCACGACTACAACCTGGCCACCCTGCCCTGGCGCAGCACCGCCACCCGCAGCAAACGCTACGGCGGCTATCTGCAGGATGAGCTGGCACTGGGCACCCGCTGGCATGTGCTGGCCGGACTGCGCTGGGATGGCTTCAAGGATGAGGACCGCATGGGTGGCAGCAGCGTGGATGGCAATGCGCTCAGCTGGCGTCTGGGCAGCACCTTTGCCGCCCGGGACGGCGTGAACCTGTACGCCAACGTCGCCAGTGGCTTCGTGCCGCAGAGTGCCGCCAACCAGAATCCGGCGGCCGGTGGGCCCTTCGACGCTGAGCGCAGCAGGCAATGGGAAATCGGCCTGAAATCCCTGCTGGCCGACCGTGTGACCCTGAACATGGCGGCCTACCGCATCGACCGCAGCAACATCGTGCAGGCCACCGGCGAAGTGCGAGACGGCGTGAACCAGCTGGCCGCGCTGGGCCTGGTACGCAGCACAGGCATGGAACTGGACCTGCTGGCCGACGTGACCGAGCGCTGGGTGGTGAACCTGACCTATGCCTACAACGACGCACGGGTGAAGGACGCCGGACCGAATGGCATCACCAATGCCTCAGGCGACCGCTTCGCGAATGCGCCACGCAACAAGCTCGGCCTGTGGACACGCTACGACCTGCCGTCGATCAACTCGGCCATCGGCTTCGGCGCCGACCATGTGGGCGAGCGTGTCAGCCTGGATGGGCAGACGGTCAAGGCTTACACGGTATTCGACATGAGCTGGAAGACCACGTGGAAGCAGTGGCAGTTCCAGGCCAACGTCAAGAATCTGTTCGACAAGGTGTACGCAGCCAGTGGCTTCATCGAACGCAACGGGCACTTCCCGGGCGAGCCGCGGCGGGTGTATGTGCAGGCGGCCTACCGCTTCTGAGAAGGCCTTCCAGCAGAGCCGGGCGCCCGCGCGGCTCTGCTGCGTAACCTCAGCCCATCCGCATCGCAGGGTTGTCACGCGCGTGGACGTCGTTGTCCTGCTGGCGCTGCATGGTCGCCTGCTGTCGCTCCAGGCTGGCGGCCTCGATCTGCCGCAGCGAGTGTTCGACCGGCGTCTGCACTGCCGTGTCCGTAGGCATGACGGCTCGCAGATGCGCGGGATCGCTCATCTCGCCCTGCACCACGAACACGTTGCGGCCGGCCGGATGCTCGGCGGTCTGCGCGCTCAGCAGCACATGGTCGGCCCGTTCAAGCTGGTTGCGACGGGCCAATGCCATCACGCTCGCTACGAGGCGCTCGCTGTTCTCATCGTGGGTACGCCCGGCGCCGGCATCGATCGCGGCCACGCCTTCGCGCACCTGTTGCATCAGTGCGTAGTCGCGGTGGCCCGGACCAATGTCGGCCAGGCGGGTCGGTGCCTGCGAGGGATCCGGCACGTCGTCCACGGCGGCGGTCAGCGGGCTGCGGGTGATGGTCCGGTACGGGTCGTCCGGGTGGAACTGGGTGCGTTTTTCCTGGCGTTCCAGACGGACCTCGCGCGCGTCGTTGAGTTCGGCGATGCGGGAGGGGTCGGTGATCTCCCGCATCGACATGTGGCCGCCGCCCGCGCTGACACTAGCCCACTTCCTGTCCGCTGCGAAGTACATTGCGTAGTAGCTGTTGCCACCGATGACGTTCGGATCGACCGCCGAGCGCCCTTCCAATGCCTGAGTGGCTTCCAGCACGCTCAACCGGGTGAGGTACTGGCCGCCCTTCGCCCATCCCATCTGGCTGATGGCATCGACACTGGTATTGCCTACGCGCGGGCCGCCGGCGTAGTCGTTGTTGAGCATGTTGGTCCAGATCTGCTCCAGCTTCTCGGGGCCGCTCTTCTGTTCAGCCGCCTGCAGCAACACGCGCGGCGTCCAGCAGTTGGGATCGAGTTCATGCCGTTCAAATGCGCGGTCGTGAGCCAGCATCACGTCTTTGCCGGGAAGATTCAGTGCCAGGTCGGATCGCCCCTGCTCCATCCAAAACAGGCGTCGCTCCAGGTCCTGGCGCAGAAGCGTCTGCCCAAACATCTCCCATTGGCGCTCGCTCAGCTGCGCGTCGGGAAAGCCGGAGCCCTTGCCTTCCTGATGCCGGGCATACTCCTGTGCATAGCTGTTTGCAACGCGGCCAGGCAAGCTGTCGTTGCGAACCACGCCCAGCGCAAGCGTCCCATAGCCATCCGCGTCCGGCAGCTGCGACAGATAGTTCCAGTACAACTCGCGGTTTCCAGCCTTGGCATAGCTGGCCAGAATCTTGAGATTTTCTTGCGTCAATCCGCCCATCGCCTGCTCCTGAATGCACTCACTTCCGGACCCGGGAGCGCGCGAGAACATCCCGCACCGCATCTTCCATCCGCTTCCAGTCCGCCAGGAAGGCCCGCTTGTAGTTCAGCGAGATGGAAAGCTTGTTCTCCACATCCGAGAAATAGTGGAAGCACCCCGCGGCGGCTTGTCCCTGCTCACTGATGACCTGATCGCCCTGCAGTCGAACGCCGTCCCCCCGGAACGCCGTGTTTTCGCATTTGATGAATGTGGTCAGGTTGCCGTTGGGAGCGCGCGCGATGTACCAGTCATCTTCATAGGCAGGATTGCGGGTGGGCGGTTGTCCATAGCGTGCTTCGTACTCCTTCGAGAAAACCGCCATCCTCGTTTCATCGATGGCGTAAGGCGTCAGGCCCATGACATCGGGCTGCGCAATCCGCAGATCGAGCCGATCCCGAGGATCCTTTCGCTCCACCGACCCCTCCTCGGTGGATGCCTGGTTGGAGGACAAGCGCTCCAATGATGTTTCGATTGGCGCACGATCGATGTAGTCGATCGCCACAGCAATCTCCTTCCGGAAATCATTCGTACGCGGATTGGCCCGGGCGCCCGGCGCCGTCGGCTTCATGTCCGGCCACTCGATGACCAGCGTCACGCCCTCGCCTGGCCACGGTGCGATCTGGCTGTCCAGGTAGTTGGCCGGAATGCGGAAGGTATTCGGCCCGAGCTTCACGTCCACGGGCGCATCGGTATAGGTGTGGCCGTTGATCGTGCGGCCGGTCTGCGTTGCGCCGGACATGGCGGGATTCCTTTCGTGTTCGGTGGACGGTGACCGTGCACATGCGCTGGCGCTCACCGCGACGGCAAGTGCAAGCGTCAGGCAACGGCTCGGGGACATCACGTGCATGGGCATTCCATTGCAGGGTTCCAGCGCCACTATAAGGAGCCGGGCGTCAACGGAACAGGAACCGCATCGCAGCCCTTCATGGAACCAGGCAGCGCTCTACCTGCAGTGACAGCACTTGGCAGGCGTTGAACAGGCCCTCGACCACGGCGGCGGAGGGACAGCAGGCGGGATCGTCGCTCTCCCGCGCCACATGCGCAGCGTGCAGCACCGCGGTCAACGCCGTGATGCCCGAAATGCTTCGGGTCGCCAGGGCCATGTCGAAGGCGCGGCCGGGGCTCAGGCACATTTCACTCCAGGCCTCGCCATCAGCGCGCAGGTTCCTGCCGTGGCCTGCCAGATGTGCAAAGAATGCCGATGGCGTGACGAACTCGGCGGATTCGCGGAGCGCGTCCTCCAGCGTTTCGGCCAAGGCAGCGGGAAGATCGCGCACGGCGGCGCCCAGCAGCGCATGCAGGCGGGGATGGTCGGGAAGACGTTCGGGCATGACGGCAACCTCACGATGTGGCCACCTGCAGATGCAAGGTGGCGGACGGTGCGGGTTGGCGTGCCGGATACGTAGTACGAAAGCCGACGGGCCCTAAGACCCCCACGCACCATCCGCCATGAACTGACAGAGAGTGCATTGTCGTGATCGCAACATACGTTGCAACTACGACGCCTTGTACTACGTAAGTTCGAGACGCCAATCCCGGCCAGGGCGAGTGCCTTGGCGCGGCGATAATGGGCGCACTCCGTCGTGGATGGAAAGTAGGAAAAGTCCGCGCTGACACGTTCCTACGCTGGTTGCGTCACGGGATGGCGAACCGCCCACCGACTGACGCGCTTCGTTGGTACATCGCGCCTGCCTGCGCGTGGGACCCAACGATCACTTCGAGCCGGACACGACACACCGGCTATGGCGATCGCGCAGAAAGTCGCAATACGCACGGCCTTCCCTTCCAGCTCGAACACCATCGGCCCGCGCTGGAGACACACCGGGAACCGTTGCATGGAAGCGCCCAGAGCTATATTCGAGCGCGAGATCTGATCACAACGGAATGTGCGCGCCGCGCCATTTTCATACGAGATCCGCGAGCTGATGACTATAGTCGCCGACCTCAATGGATCAGGAGCTCATCATGGAATTCACTTCCTGGCGCAACATCCTTGTTGCCGCTGGTATAGCTGTCGCACTTTCCGTGGCCGCCTACAACGATCATCATCGTCATGCGCTTACTGATGGCGCTGAAGGGCGCGATGCGGTGGGCCTCGTCACCGAGGTGCATTGGGATGAGAAGAGGGGCAGAAAGAGCAACTTCGTCCTGAATGTCGAGTTCGAAACTGAAGACGGCCAATCACGCGTTGAGAAGATTGCGGTCTCCAACGACCTTGGTAATCGGATGCGTGCCACCGACGAGGCGGAGGAAATTGATATCCGCTACAACGCCAAAGACCCGTCCGTGGCGATGGCCGTTGGCGAAGCGGACAACTCCCTGCTGTTGTTGTGGCTGGCAATCGCCTCCGGGCTGGTCACCCTGGCACTGCTGGCCACCCGGGTGGTGCAGGGCCGGAAAGCGCAGCCGGCCTGACCCATCCAGGCGCGAGCGCATCCACCAATGCGCTCGCGCAGAGCCAAAAGTCTCTTCAACTCTGGCAATCGCCTTCCGTGCTTCCATGGCCGCGATAGGTCTCGCCCCACTCGCGCATGGCCAGCAGCACCGGCACCAGCGTGCGACCGAACTCGGACAGCTCGTATTCCACCTTGGGTGGCACTTCCGGATACACGTGGCGGATCACCACGCCATCGGCTTCCAGTTCACGCAGCTGGCTGGTGAGCATGGACTGGGTGGCATTAGGCACCCGCCGCGTCAGTTCCATGAAACGTCGCTTGCCGGTCATCAGGTGAAACAGAATGATCGGCTTCCACACGCCACCGATCACGGACAGCGTGACTTCCACCGCACACCCGCTCTTGCCATCCCAACGCCTGCTACGCATGCATACTCCGGAAAACCATAGTACCTACGGAAAATCATCGTTCTTGTTGCAATAGTGGCACGAGCCTAGCATGGCCCCATTCCATGAATGTGAGGCCATCCATGACGTTCAAAGCCCTGCTGACCGGCAAGACGAACAACCAGCTTTCGACCGAGCTGGTCGATTTCGACGAGGCGGACCTGATGGACGGCGATGTCCTGGTGCAGGTCGAGTACTCCACGCTCAACTACAAGGATGCGCTTGCGCTCACCGGCAAGAGTCCGATCATCCGGAGATTCCCGCTCATTCCCGGCATCGATCTGGCAGGCGTGGTACTGGAATCCAGCAGGGCCGACTTCAAGCCAGGCGACCGCGTCGTGCTCAATGGCTGGGACCTGAGCATGGGCCACCACGGCGGCCTGGCACAGCGCGCCCGCGTACGCGGCGAATGGCTCAACCGGATTCCTGGCAACCTGAGCACCCGTGACGCCATGGCCATCGGTACCGCTGGCTATACCGCGATGCTGTGCGTGCTGGCCCTGGAACATGCCGGGGTGACGCCCGAGAAGGGCGATGTGCTGGTGACTGGCGCCAACGGTGGCGTCGGCTCGATTGCGGTGGCGATCCTGTCGAAGCTGGGCTATCGCGTGGTAGCCGCCACCGGACGCCCGGAGCATGCTGAGTATCTGCACAACCTGGGTGCGGCCGAGATCATCGATCGTGCGCAGCTTTCGGAGCCGCGCGAGCGGCCGGTGAGTGCCGAACGCTGGGCCGGCGTGGTGGATGTGGCCGGCGGCCCTACCCTGGTCAACGCCATCGCCGAGACGAAGTATCGCGGTGCCGTGGCCGCGTGCGGCCTGGCGCAGAGCGACGCTCTGCACGGCTCGGTATTGCCCTTCATCCTGCGCAACGTGACCCTGGCCGGCGTGGATTCGGTGAATGCCCCACAAGAGGTTCGCCAGCGCGCCTGGGATCGGCTTGCGACCGACCTGGACCCGCAGAAGCTGGAAAGCACCGTGCAGCAGATCGGCCTCGCCGAGGTGCTGGATGTCTATGAGCAGATCATCCCCGGCAAGGTGCGCGGCCGCATCGTCGTGGATGTGAACGCCTGACGCCTGTCGCGCTGGCGAGGGTGCAATGCCATCGCTGGCTCACGCGCGCGACTGACCGGAAAACGCAGCGTGCCACGCCAAGCCGCCTTATCATGGGGCGGCAAGGGCGCTTTACGCCCGGTGACGTACGCAAGGCAGTATCTGGATGTCTATGGAATGGCGCCCCTCGGTCTGGGGCCAGCGTGTGACCCGCTCGCCGGACTGGCAGTTGCGGCTGGATGGCGAACAGCTCGCGCTTTTGATCGACGGCAGGCAATACCACCAGCATGTGGCGAACGAACACAGCGTGCGGGTCGTTCGCGGCGTGCTCTGGTCCCGGGTCGAACTGACGACCGAGCACGGTGAAGCACTGTCCGTGGATGGGCTGCCCAACAGCCAGGGCTCCGGGCTTGCCGCTGCCGTTCAGCACGTGCTTTTCGCGCGCTCCAGACGAGGGCGCAAGGCACTGTTTGAGCACGTTCTGGCGCAGATCCAGGCGTGGCTGGCCGAGGCAGATGCGCTTACCGACCGAGGCACCACCGGCCGCCGCTGGATCACGTACGAACAGCAGCAGGCGTTGCTGGCCGAACGCCCGTCCCTGCCCCTCACGTCAGCCGAGCTGGAGCAGCTGTTCCTCGACGAGGAGGTGCATGACGACCTGCACTCGGACCGCCACCGCATGGCACTGGATGCACTGCACGACTGGCAGCTGGATTGGCCCGCCATGTGGGCGGACGCCAATGAGGCAATGGCGACCCGTGAACTGGGTCTGGCCAAGCCCTTCCTGGACCGGGTCGAGAGCAGGCCGCTGACCGAGGAGCAGGCCCGCGCCGTCATCTGCTTCGACAACCGGGTGCAGGTCGTGGCCGCGGCCGGCTCTGGCAAGACCTCCACGATGGTTGCCAAGGCCGCTTATGCCATCGATCGCGGCTTTTTCCAGCCCGAACGGATTGTGATGCTCGCCTTCAACAAGGACGCCGCTCAGGAGCTGGAAGAGCGCGCGCAGCGATGCTTCGACCGGCTCGGCATGGGCGACACCATGGTGGAAGCCTGGACCTTCCACGCCCTGGGCCTGTCCCTCATCGCCAAGGCCACAGGGCGCAAGCCGGATATCCCGGAATGGGCGGTCGACGCGACGCTGGGCTTCAACAAGCTGGCCGAACTGGTGGACGACCTGAAGGACCGTTCGACCCACTTCCGCACCCAGTGGGACATGTTCCGCCTGGTGTTCGGACGCGATCTGCCGCCGTTGGGTGCCGACATGATGGCCGATGGTTACGACCGCGATGGCACGCCCTACATGCGTACCCTGCAGGGTGAGCGAGTGAAGAGCCTGGAAGAGTGCGTCATCGCCGACTGGCTGTTCTACAACGGCGTGGCGTACGACTACGAGCGGCGCTACGAGTTCGATACCGCGACGGATACCCACCGCCAGTATCGTCCTGACTTCTACTATCCGGACGCCCAGCTGTATCACGAGCACTTTGCGCTGGATGCCGATGGCCAGCCGCCGAAGCACTTTGCCAACTACAGCGAAGGGATGCGCTGGAAGCGGCAGCAGCATGCGGCACGCGGCACCGCACTGGTCGAAACGACGTCGTTCGGCCTGCGCAGTGGACAGGCCCTGCAGCATCTTGCCGAGCGGCTGGGTGCGTCTGGTGTCGAACTCGACCCGCACCCGGACCGCGAGCTGCCTGACCAGGGCGCCAAGCCGATGCCGGATGCAGACCTGATTGGCCTGATGCGCACCTTCATTGCGCATGCCAAGAGCAACTGCCTGACGCTGGATGACATGGCCGCACGCCTGCGGCAGATGCCTGAGGATCAGTTCAAGGAACGCTACCGGCGCTTCCTGGAGATCGCCGGGCCGGTTTTCCAGGCCTGGGACGATGCACTGGCTGACGAGCGCAGCATCGATTTCGAGGACATGCTCAACATGGCCGCCGGGCTGCTGGAACAGGGCCACTATGAATCACCCTACGATCTGGTGATGGCCGACGAATTCCAGGATGCCTCGCGCGCCCGTGCGCGCCTCTGCCGTGCGCTGGTCAGCCAACCGGGCCGCTATCTGTTTGCGGTGGGCGATGACTGGCAGTCGATCAATCGCTTCGCTGGCGCCGACGTTTCGGTGATGACCGGATTCCGTGAATGGATGGGGCATGGCCAGGTGCTGAAACTGGAGCAGACATTCCGATGCCCGCAGGCACTGTGTGATGTTTCCAGCCGCTTCATCAGCCGCAACCCCGCGCAGATCGCCAAGAAGGTCCGCTCTGCTGCGCCGGCAATGGGCCCGGTGCTGCAGGCGTTCCAGATGAACCGGCGTGAGGAGGTGCAGGATGGCGTTCGCCAATACCTGTCGAAACTGCACCAGCAACTATTGTCAGGCGCGGTGGCGCAGGGCCGCAACGGGCGCGTGACGGTCTTTGTTCTGGGGCGCTACCGCGCGGACCGCGGCGCGGTGCCTTCGGATTGGAAGACGGCCTTTGGCAGCACGATGGACGTCGAGTTCCTGACCGCACATCGATCGAAGGGGCGCGAGGCGGACTACGTGATCCTGCCGGGCATGATCAACCGCAGCTTCCCGAGCCTGCGCGCCGATGACCCGGTGCTTTCGCTGGCGATGCCGGATGGTGATACCTATCCGCTGAGCGAAGAACGACGCCTGTTCTATGTCGCGCTGACGCGTGCGCGACGGTCGGTTGCGATGTTCACCCTGCAGGGCAAGCACTCGCCATTCCTGGATGAGCTGGTGGAGGACGGGGCAGTGGAAATAACAAGCCTGTCTGGCGTGGCCGTCAATGAAGAACGCTGCTCAGTGTGCAAGGTTGGCGTGTTTGTGGACCGCAATGGACCGCATGGGGCTTTCCGGTCGTGCTCGAGCTATCCGTTGTGCCACAACAGGCCGAAGGGTGGACGACGCGGGTAAGTGCATTCATCTGCGCACTCAGCGCGGCGATGTTCGACCTGGCCAAACTTTCATCAAGAGTTATGCCCGGGGCTTGGTCCCGTCAGGGGATCGGCCATCCATGCCTACAGCTGGACCTCGTCAACTTTCGATGGATGACCCCATGGAACAGTGGCATCTCGCGAGACCGCTGGCGTTGGTCCTACACCAGATCGAGGTGATGAGCGGCATCATGCCGCCCCTTCTCGACCGACCGACTCAGCCAGGGCGTCAACACCTCAATCCGGCACTGCCTGCTGCCTCGACATGTCCAGTATGTTCACATTCTGGTCGACGAGCCGGGCTTCAAAGGCGTCGCTGCCAAATTCCTGGATAAAAAAGCGCTCCTCCTCGTAGATCGAGATGCATTGAAGCCAGTTGACCTGCAGCGGCGGAATATCAAGCTGCGGAAAATGATCTTCATTCCAGAAGAATGGTACAGCCAGATAAACGTGAGGCATCCTTGGATTTGGAATGTAATCACGAAATATGTTCTCCACAACGCACCCCGGAAGTACAGATCTCTTATTCTTTATGATGTGGAGCGCGACTGACGCAACGGCATTCACCCAGTAGCCCTCAGAGGCGAGCGCTGCAGCACATAGCTCAACTCTCGTGAAGAGCTCATCGCCAGAACCTGTAATCAACGCAACCTCCGACACACCGATCGTTCCGATCGATACAATCTCCGGGTCGACGGGGTCTAGGCATGTCAGCATGTCGATTGACGCAGTCCCTGCCTCATCCAGGTATTCGCGGACCTGTGGTGTGCCGCCAAATATTTTCTGTTCGTACTTAGCTACCAATCTGCATTGAGCACTTGGGATAGGCATGTCTCACTCCGAACATCAGTCGATTGTACTTTTCCGTTCTCCTGGCCTCACGACAACGCGCTAGTCCTGTAGAGGCTGGAGTTGGGGTCAGACTTTCTATGTAACGCTGCCTCACACTGAGTAGCGCAGAGGCGAGGTCAATTCACAGCCCGACGGCATCGCACAAATCTAGGTCGAGGTTGGCGCCCTTATAGACACGCATGAGGCGCGGCAGTCTAACGAAGGGAGATGGCGAGTCAATGCAACTATGCGGAATCTGATGAAAGGTGGCGACGCAATTGAAACCACCGCTTCCATCTTTCCCCCACAAGGCCATACCGTTGGGCTGTGTTGGCTGTAACCAACTTTTGAACGTAAGAGTGCGCGAGGTACGGGGCTCCAGCGGACAAGGGGTCGATAGCGTCATGCTTGCGCTGTGATAGCTGACGGCATCCTTGTGCGGCGCATCGGCCGCTTGCCAACTACAGCGAAGGGATGCACTGGAAGCGCCAGCGGCATGTGGCGCGCGGCACCGCGCTGGTCCAGACGACGTCGTTTGGCCTGCGCAGTGGACATGCCCTGCAGGGCCTTGCGGAGCGGATTGGTGCGCCTGACATCGAACTCGACCCGGACCCGGACCATGAGCTGCCCGAACAGGGTGTCAAGCCAATGCCCGATGTGGACCTGATCGACTTAATGCGGACCTTCATTGCCCATGCCCTCAGGCTCTCTGCAATGCCTCCAGTCACTTCGTCAGCAGGAACCCCGCGCAGATCGTAAAGGAGGTTCGTTCTACTACACCGGCTATGAGCCCGGTGTTGCAGGCGTTCCAGATGAATCGACGCGAGGAGCTGCAGGATGGCGTTCGCCGGCACCTCGCCAAGCTGCATCAGCAGTTGTTGTCCGGGGCGGTGCTAGAGAAGCGGCGAAAGAGGATGGAGGCCCGGTCAGCATTCGCTGAAAGCAGATTAAGGGCTAAGTAGAGCCCCAGAACGCTCGAACAGCTTCGACGCGTGGACTTGGACTGGATCAAACCTAGCAACGCCGGTAGGCTACTACTGCGACGCGAAGGCGGCTCGAGTTCTCTTAGACCAATCACAAGGCAGTCACCACATCGATGTTCACCAAATCAATTTCCAACATTGAGACTGTTCATGCGATCCGGTCGGAGCTCAATGAAGCCTTTAGCCCGGGCGCACCCGTGCTTGAAAGGGATCTTTTCGCCGGCCGACTGGACCAGTTGCGCTTGCTGATTGATGCGGTGGAGCAGCGCGGTCGTCACGCGTTGATATTCGGAGAGCGAGGCGTTGGAAAAACATCTCTAGCAAACGTGCTGAACCTAGTCGTCCGCAATCCTCTCTTCAAAACCCTGTATGCAAAACTAAATGCCGAACCCGGGGAGAATTTTACTAGCCTTTGGAAAAAGATCTTCCGTAGGCTTATGACTGACGCGCGAGTGGACAGGGAGATCGCACAGCTATTCGAAAATATTTGCGATCAGCATTATGGCGAGCTATCTATTGACGACATTGTGGTGACGTTGAGCGCCATACCTGCAAGAGCATCGGCGCTGATCGTCATCGATGAATTCGACCGAATCCAATCGACCGAGGTCACGGCGGCGATTGCTGACACACTTAAGGCTCTCTCAGATTACTCGAGTCGGGCGACTATTGTCCTAGTTGGCGTAGCTGATGACGTTGGCCAACTTATCGAGGGGCATCGCTCCGTTGCCCGCGCGATGGTTCAGGTGAAGATGCCTCGAATGTCACAGCAGGAGCTGGCCCAGATTATTGCCACCCGCTACAAGCGTTGCGGCATGCGAGCAGATGAGGAAGCGATGTGGAAGATGACTTTCCTAGCGCGCGGACTGCCATTCTATGCGCAGCTTATCGGCATGCATTCCGGACGCGCGGCTCTCGATGAGCATCGTCGAGAGATCAATGCCGTTGACGTGAGCAGCGCGCTAAGCGCCTCTGTCAGCGAACTGGATCAAAGCATTCAAGATAGCTATATGAAGGCTATTCGCAGCCCACGTAATGATGCACTCTTTGCGCATGTGCTGCTCGCATGTGCGCTGGCCAAAGGAGACGAACTCGGTGCATTCCAGCAATCCGCGGTCACTCAACCCCTGAATCGCATCCTTCCAGGTAAGAACTACAAGCCAGCAACATTCGCGTCCCATATGAACGAATTCTGCAATGAGCAGAGGGGCGGCGTATTGCACCGAGATGGCGAATCAAGAAATTATCGCTATCGATTTAGCGACCCGCTTATGCAACCATTCGTCATACTGAAGGGCTTAGCAACCGGAATGATTGACGACGATACCGCCGAGGTCTATCAGAATCGTCGTCAGCTCGAACTTTCGGACCAATGGTGACTAGTCTAGGACTTAACTGCTAAAGAGGCCGCGTGCCTCTCTAGTTCTTCGAAATCGGACGGCACAGTTCCGCGCTTCAATAGGGCCTTAAATACGACATAGACATCGGTACGCGCCCCCGCCTTCCGAAGTGTATTCTCGTCGTTGTACCAGGCGTAGATGATAGTTCGCCTGTCGCTGCGGAACTGGAAGAACAATCGATATCTCGACGGCATGCCCCCTTTCACTCGACGCCATGCGGCACGACCAAGTGTACTCACGACATAATCAACGTGAGTTGGGTCCTGGGGTACACGCTCAAAAATTACCCGGTCAAGGCGATCGAGCAACTTCCAATCGGGAGAATCCGCGAATCCTTCTGGATCATCTTCAGCCTTACGCTCGACTGCAGCAAGAAGCTGCTCGTACTTTTCCAAGAAAAGGCGATGCGCCTTCAACTTCCATCCCTTGACGATCAAGCAGCCCCCTAGCTGAAGAATCGCAGCTCAACGAAAGCCGCGAGGGCGCCAAGCTTACCCCTCCGAGTGGGCGCCTTGGAAGCGCTCAGCCTTCAGTCGAAGGAGAGACACCCGGTCACGCAAGGCGGCCGTCAAATCAACGATCGCATCGCCAGACCTCACTTCCCTGTCGAACATGGACAGCATCAACGCCTCTGCCACCTCAACATCGTCGGCAAAGCTCAGATCAACAGATTTCGCAACGCCATTCATAATCACTCCTTGACTCCGGGCAGCACAAAGGGCAAGCAATCGCCCGCCCTCGAACCGTTAAAAGCCATAAATTTCTCGGTGTCAAGTCTATTGACAACTGTAAAAAGTGTCAACCTTTGGTAGCTAAGCAGCCGTCACCAGATTTGGTATCTGTCCCTTTGCACCTTCGCGCGGAGTCCACTCCCGGCCCCCAATACCCGCAACCGATTGATTTAACAAAACAAATTCTCAGAGAATCACCACCTCACTAAGCTGGCGGCCTGCGCGGCTCCAGCCCTTCCTTGACCCGCTCCAACCCCTTCGCCCCCCGTCTCGGCCAAGCGCTGAGCCTATTGCAGGTGCTCGCGGGTCGGCGGCAGGCCGGGCAGCGGTTCGAGCGGTTCGCTCGGCCTGGTGTCCAGCAGCCGGGCCACGGCTGCTCGCAGGCGCAACTCTAGGTAGACCTGACCGCGCACCAGAGCTCGGCGTAGCGCTTGCGTTGGGCCAGGCTCGCCGCTCACACGTCTGTGCCTACAGCAACCAAAAGCTGCAGCGCTCAGCAGTTCCAGCTTGGGCTGGCCGACCGTCCTATCAGGGCTCGCCGCATCGGAAGCCATCATGGGCGCGGCTGAAAGTTCGGCAGCAGTTCGAGCAGAATCGACCTTTGCAGGTGGATGGGTAAGCGGGCGGGTAGCGAAAGCTGTAGAAACGAAAAAGCCCCTATTTCTAGGAGCTTTTTGCAAAGACTGGCGGAGAGAGTGGGATTCGAACCCACGGAAGGTTTGACCCTTCGCCGGTTTTCAAGACCGGTGCCTTAAACCGCTCGGCCATCTCTCCAATCGGGTCCCGGTCGCCCGGGCAGCGGCGTATTCTCGCACGTGAAGGGCATTTGCCCAAGACCACCCTTGCTCCCGACCTTCGCATCCGGCACGGTGGGGCCTTCACTGCAATCGGAGCCCCCATGGCCCATCTCGACCTGGCCAACCTGCGCACCACCCTGCTGGACGACACCCAGCTGGCCGCAGTGGCCCTGCACCGCACGTTCGCCGGGCACCTGCCGGTCAGCAGCGGGCACCTGGTGGTCTGCGATCCGCTGGTCCAGGCCGAAGCGCCCGCGCTGGCCGACTACACCGCCCCGCTGGGCCGGCATGCGGTCGAGATCATCGTGCACAGCGGCCGCCCGGCACTGGCCGTGGTCTGGTTCAAGCCCCGCGAAGCCCTCACGGCATCTGCCCTGCACTGGCAGATGGCGCGCTGGACCACGCAGGACCTGACCGGACTGGATGAGGACAGCTTCATCGGCTACCCGGTCGACGCCGGCATCGGCTGCTTCATGGACACCGACACCCAGCAGGCACTGCTGGCCCTGATCGAACGGGCCGATGGCGACGAAGGCGGCGAGTGGTCGGATGCGCTGATCGACCATGACGGCTTGGATGAGGGCGCCGAATACCGCCCTTGGGGCGAGGACTCACCATACGGCCTGGTCGTATTCACCAGCGGCTGGGGCGACGGCGTTTACCCCAGCTACTGGGCGCTGGATACGTCCGGCATTCCAGTCGCTCTGGTCACCGATTTCCTGTGCATCCAGAGCGGAGACGGGCGCGACGAGCGCGAGATCGCCGACCAGGCCTATCGCGACAGCCTCCCATACGAAGAGGCTGAAGCGCTGGCACGGCTTGTAGCGGCGGTGGAACGCGATGATGCTAACGCATTGCGCGACCTGCTGAAGGATGCGCCACAGCGCGCCAACCAGATCGAGCCTGGTTGCGGCGGCACCGCCGTGTTCGAGGCGATCCGTCTGGACCGCCCAGAGGCATTGCGGGTACTCCTGCAGGGCGGCGCGTTGCCGGCAATGCCCGAGCGGCTGCACATGAGCAAGGTGACCAGCTACCTGGACTATGCGCGCTTCCTGAAGAAGCCACGCAGCGCGGAGCTGATGGCGGTGCTGGAAGCACCGGTCATGGCCGAGCCCACACCGGCCGCACCGCCGCAGCGCAGCTTCTGGGACCGGTTGTTCGGGCGGAAGTGACCGGGGCCGGAAAGCAGCAACGCCGGGCATGGCCCGGCGCTACCGTTTCACAGATTGGCGGTGCAGTTGCGGGCAGGTGCCTCAGCCCGCATCCACTGCCAACGCGCCCAGCGCACTGGCCTTGATCCGCTCCTTGGCCTTTTCACAGGCGCCACCGCAATCCAGGCGCGAGGCCTCCAGCTGCGGCGGCAGGTGCTCGGCCAGGAAGTCGATGAACACGCGCACCGCCGGCAGCAGGCCGCGGCGCGAGGCGAACACGGCGTGGCACACGCCCTGCGGCAGTGACCAGTCCGGCAGCACCACTTCCAGCTCGCCGTTGCGCACGGCGTCGGCGCACACGGTCTCCGGCAGCATGGTGATGCCGAAACCGTCCTTCACCATGCTCTGCAGCAGCGGGAAGTCGAAACCGGCCACGCGCGGCTGCAAGTCGACCCGGCGCACTTCGCCTTCCGGGCCATGCAGTTCCCAGCGCTGGCGTGCTTCGTCTTCGCTGATGCTGAGGGTGACGTGCTGGGTGAGCTCTTCCGGGTCCTTGGGGCGTCCGGCGCGGTCCAGGTACTTCGGGCTGGCCACCAGCAGTTCCTGCACCTGGCCGAAGCTGCGCATCACCAGGCTGCCGTCGTCATCCAGGCGCGAACGCACGCGCAGGGCGACGTCGTAGCCTTCATTGATGATATCCACGCGGCGGTTGCTGATGTTCAGCTGCAGCCGCACCTTCGGGTACTGCTCAAGGAACTTGGGCAGCAGCTTGGGCAGCTGCATCTGCGCCAGTGACACCGGCACGCTGGCGCGCACCACGCCGCGCGGCTCCGCGCTGAGGCGGTCCACCACTTCGCGGGCGGCCTGGGCCTCGGCCAGCATTGTCTGCGCATGGCGATGCACGCTGGTGCCGACATCGGTGACCGCGAAACGGCGCGTGGAGCGCTGCAGCAGGCGTACCCCCAGGTCGGTTTCCAGCTGGCTGATGCGGCGGCTCAGGCGCGACTTGGGAATACCCAGTGCGCGCTCGGCGGCGGCGAATCCGCCGTGGTCGACCACCATCGCGAAGTAGTACAGGTCATTCAGGTCATGCATACCCGAGTTCCATATCTAGAACAATACGTGGCATTCAACCACCTTTATTCCGCCTTTGCAACAACCTATCGTTCTCTCCGTCGGCGGGGCCACCCCGCCCCTTCCTCCCAGAACACAGGTGACTGCCATGAAGCTTCTGCATCTCGACGCCAGCGTGCTTGGCGACAACTCCGTCTCGCGCCAGCTGTCGGCCGCTGTGGTCGCCCGCTTCGCCAGCCAGATCGATGGCCTGCAGGTCGATTATCGCGATCTTGACGCCAATCCGGTACCGCATCTGCGCAGCAGCTCGCTGGCCAAGACCGACGCGGCCGAGGCGACCGACGCTGAACAGGTGATGCAGCAGTTCCTGGACGCCGACATCGTGGTGATCGGCGCGCCGATGTACAACTTCAGCATTCCATCCACGCTGAAGGCCTGGATCGACCGCGTGGCCGTGGCCGGCCGCACCTTCAAGTACACCGAGAACGGCCCGGTGGGCCTGGCCGGTGGCAAGCGGGTGATCATCGCCAGCAGCCGTGGCGGCATCTACACCGACTCGCCGGCCGACTTCCAGGAGCCGTTCCTGCGCCAGGTGTTCGCCTTCATGGGCATCAACGAGGTCGAATTCGTGCGCGCCGAAGGCATCGCCTATTCGCCGCAGCACCGTGAAGACGCCATTGCCGGTGCGCTGGCGGCACTTCCGTCGCACGAAGCGGCCGAAGCCGTCGCTGCGTAACGCGTTCCAACGTTCGGCGCCCCTCTCTCCTCGTCTGGGCGCTGAACGCGGGCCGGGATCCCCTCCCCCATCCCGGCCCACCCTGGCGGCCCCGCTGTGCGGGGCCGTCTTCTTTTGCGACGCGCTAGGCTGGGGGCATGAACTACATCGTGACGGCTGCGCACCGCAGCGAATTTCCGCACCCGATCACCCTGCGCCGCGGCCAGGCGCTGGTAGTGGGCGAACGCTATGAAGGCCCGGAGGGCTGGGACGACTGGTTCCTGTGCGAGGCCGAGGGGCAGCAGCCCGGCTTCGTGCCGGCGCCGGTGATCGGCCGCGATGCGCAGGGTGGCGCGTTTGCCACCGAGGATTACTGCGCGCGGGAGCTGGATGTGGATCCGGGGCAGCTGCTGCGAGGGATGCGCACGCTTAACGGGTGGGCATGGTGCATGCCGGAGGCCGGCGAACCGGGATGGGTGCCGTTGGAGAAGCTGCGCGCTGTGGAGTGATCGCCGGGGTTCATCCACGCATGGCGTGGATCTACTGGGGCATCGTTGAATTCATGCCCGGCGCGTGCAACATCCTCAAGTAGATCCACGCCATGCGTGGGTACGGTGCCATGCAAGCATGGCACCCACCCAGCCAGAGAATCAGGCGATGGTTTCCAGGCCGCCCATGTACGGGCGCAGGGCCTCCGGCACGGTGATGCTGCCGTCGACGTTCTGGTAGTTCTCCATCACCGCGATCATCGCGCGGCCAACCGCCACGCCCGAGCCGTTCAGGGTATGCACCAGCTCAGGCTTGCCGGTGGCCGGGTTGCGCCAGCGCGCCTGCATGCGGCGGGCCTGGAAGTCACCACAGTTCGAGCACGAGGAGATCTCGCGGTAAGTCTCCTGCGACGGCAGCCAGACTTCCAGATCGTAGGTCTTCACCGCCGAGAAGCCCATGTCGCCGGTGCACAGCAGCACCTTGCGGTACGGCAGGCCCAGCTTTTCCAGCACCACTTCGGCACAGCGGGTCATGCGCTGGTGCTCGGCGTCGCTGTCTTCCGGGCGGCTGATCGAGACCAGCTCGACCTTCTCGAACTGGTGCTGGCGGATCATGCCGCGCACGTCGCGGCCCCCGCTGCCGGCCTCGGCACGGAAGCACATCGAGTGGGCGGTCATGCGCAGCGGCAGGCGCTCGGCGTCGACGATCTCGTCGCGCACGATGTTGGTCAGCGGCACTTCCGAGGTCGGGATCAGGTACCGCGTGGAGTCGCCCACGGCGGTCTTGAACAGGTCGTCCTCGAACTTCGGCAGCTGGCTGGTGCCACGCAGCGAATCGGCGTTGACCAGCAGCGGCACGTTGGTTTCCTCATAGCCGTGCTCACCGGTGTGCAGGTCGACCATGAACTGGGCCAGCGCACGGTGCAGGCGCGCGATCGGGCCGCGCAGTACGGTGAAGCGCGAGCCGGACAGCTTGGCCGCGGTCTCGCCGTCCAGCCAGCCGTTGCGCGCACCCAGCTCAACGTGGTCGAGCACCTTGAAGTCGAACTGGCGCGGAGTACCCCAGCGCGCCTGCTCGACATTGTCGTTCTCGTCGGCACCGGCCGGCACGTCATCGGCCGGCAGGTTCGGAATCCCCATAGAGATCGCTTCGATCTTCTCGCGCAGCTCGTCCAGCGCCACTTCCGAGGCCTTCAGCTCGTCGGCGAATGCAGCGACCTCGGCCATGATGGCCGACACGTCCTCGCCCTTGGCCTTGGCCTGGCCGATGGCCTTGGAACGGCTGTTGCGCAGGCTCTGCAGCTCCTGGGTACGCACCTGGATGCGCTTGCGATCGGCCTCCAGGGACTCCAGGGCAGACACGTCGAGCTCGAAGCCGCGGCTGGTGCGCAGGCGTTCGGCGAGGTCGGCGGGCTGGTGGCGGAGCAGGGCTGGATCAAGCATGGCAGGTGTCGTGGTGGGTATCAGGGATGGGATTATCGCTTGTTATACGGATTTCTGCCGCCCGGTTCATTCCCGCCGTGGCAGAATCGGGGCATTCCGTACTGGTCCGGTCCATGTCTGCACCCCGCTCGTCGTCCGCCAAGTCGTTTACCGTGCATATCCCGCGCAACGCCCTGAAGATCGCCGGCATCGCCTTCGGCGTGGGCGTACTGCTGTTCGTGCTGGTCTGGTACACCGGTCGCGACAAGGAATTCTTCCGCGCCGACCCGGCCGCACAGACCCCACAGGAGACGGCGCAGGTGGAACCGCTGCCCGAACCGCTGGCTGCGGCCGCCGGTTCCAGCGACATGCCCGATGCCAAGCCGGCCCCGGTCGAGGAGGAAGCCCCGAAGCTGGTCGAAACCCCGCCGCCACCGCCGGCGCCCGTCGCTGAAGCGGCCCCGGTCGCACCGGCCCCGGCGCCGGCTGCTACAGGCAACAGCCAGCCGATGCCGATTGCCGGCCAGTCGCCTCCACCGGCCTACCCGGCCGCCGCGCTGCGCGCCGGCGAGACCGGCAGCGTGGTGGTGCGCGTGGACGTGGATGCCACCGGCTATCCGAACAATGCCACGGTGATCCAGCGCAGCGGCTCACGCGAGCTCGACCGTGCCGCGACCGATGCGGTGCGCCGCTGGCGCTTCACCCCGGCGCAGAGCAACGGCCAGGCCGTACCGGGCAGCATTGAAGTGCCGTTCGACTTCAAGACCCAGTAACTGAACGTTTCCCGGCAGGCAAACTGAACCCTGCCGGTCGCGTTGACGCAACGCTGACACTTCCCGCCACTGGCCCGCGCAACACTCTCCCCGTCGTCCATTGACGGAAGGAGTTTGCGATGACCGCCACCACCCACGAAGACCTTCATTCGCCGCAGCTGCAGCAGGACGCCAGCGAACAGCACAAGCCCACGTCGCCCTGGATGTGGATCGCGCTGATCGTGGCGATGTTTGCCGCCGCGCTGCTCTGGCTGCGTCACTCGAACCAGGAAGACGTGGCGCCGGCACCGGTCGGCGAGCGCATGCTGCCCGCGCCCGAGCAGGCGCCGGTCGCCGATGTACAACAGCCTGCGGCCCGCCAGGCCGCAGCGGCCGGCAACCAGCGCAAGGCCCCCCCTGCCGTACGCAATCGCGAGGCACGCCCGCTGGCAGGCAACAGCAAGCCGACCTACCCCGCTGCCGCGCTGCGCAATGGCGTGCAGGGCAGCGTGATCGCCAGCCTGAATGTCGATGCCCGCGGCCAGGTCACCAATGCTGCGATTGTTTCGCGCAGCGGCGAGCGCAGCCGTGACCTGGATCGTGCGGTGCTGAGCGCCGTGCAGAACTGGAAGTTCCAGCCGGCGATGCATGAAGGCCGTGCAGTGGCCAGTGTGGTGCGGGTCCCGGTGGATTTCCGTACCGGACAGCGTTGATCGCGGACGAGGGGTTCGTGATGTTTAGACGGAGGCTTCGGCCTCCGTCCTTTTATGCGGAGAAGCGTGCCGACCAAGGTCGGCACCTACCGAGCGATGTGAGCGCGCCGACCGAGGTCGGCACCTACCGGACAGGGGGCGCGTGCCAACCATGGTTGGCACCTACCGGAAAACCTGATCGGCCGATCAGGCCAGGTTGAAGCCGGCGCTGCGTGCCAGGCCGTCGAAGTCCGGGAAGGAGGTGGCGACGTTGGCGATGTCGTTGATGCGCACTTCGCCGTCGCTGATCTGGCCGGCAATGGCAAACGCCATGGCAATACGGTGGTCACCGTGGCTTTCGATGGTGCCGCTGCCCAGGCGCACGCCCCCGTGCAGGGTGGCGCCGTCTTCGGTCTCGTCCACCTGCATGCCCAGCGCTCGCAGGCCGGTGGCCATCGCCGCAAGGCGGTCGGATTCCTTCACTCGCAGTTCGGCCGCACCGCTCACCACGGTCTGGCCCTCGGCGGCCGCGGCGGCCACGAACAGCGCCGGGAACTCGTCGATCATGTCCGGCACCAGCGCTTCCGGAATGCGTGCGCCCTTCAGCGGGGCGTAGCGCACCACCAGGTCGGCCACCGGTTCACCGCCCTGTTCTGCCGGGTTCTCTTCGCTGACGTCCGCACCCATCAGGCGCAGCGCATGCAGCAGGCCAGTGCGACGCGGATTCAGGCCGACCTGCTTCAGGCGCAGCTCGGAACCGGGAATGATGCTGGCGGCGACCAGGTAGAACGCGGCCGAAGAGAAATCGGCGGGTACCACGATATCCGTGGCGCGCAGGCGCTGGCCACCGCGCAGGCGGGCCTTGCCCGGCGAAAACGCGATGTCCACGCCGAATGCGGACAACATGCGCTCGGTGTAGTCGCGGGTCGGGTGCGGTTCGGTCACGCTGGTTTCGCCCTGCGCATACAGCCCGGCCAGCAGCACCGCCGACTTGACCTGCGCACTGGCCACCGGCGAGGCGAAATCGATGCCGTGCAGCGCTTGGCCACCATGCACGTGCAGCGGCGGCGTGCCGTCGTCCTGGGTGTCGATCCTTGCGCCCATCTGCGACAGCGGGCCGGTCACGCGGCGCATCGGGCGGCCGGACAGCGATTCATCGCCGATCAGCGTGCAGTCGAACGACTGCCCCGCCAGCAGGCCGGCCAGCAGGCGCATGCCGGTACCGGCATTGCCGCAATCCAGCGGTGCATCCGGCGCCTTCAGGCCATCGATACCGACGCCGTGCACGACGCGCTGCGACGGGCTGGGCGTTTCGATGCGCACCCCCAGCTGGCTGAAGATGCGCGCCGTGGCACGGGTGTCCTCACCTTCCAGGAAGCCCTCGATGTGCGAGGTGCCATCGGCCAGCGCGGCAAACATCACCGAGCGGTGCGAGACCGACTTGTCGCCGGGAATGGTCAGGCTGCCCTGCAGCGGCTGGCCCTTGCGGGCAATCCAGTGTTGCGCGTTGCTCATCGTTCGATCATTCCGTAAACACCGGCAGCGCCGGCGATGCATCAGGGAGCGGCGGCTGTTGCCGCCACAGCAGCACTCAGGGCACGGCCACCGGATAGGAGCCCAGCACCTTGATCTGCGCCGAGTGCGCTTCCAGTTCGGCCAGCGCGGCCTGCATCGGCGCGTCGTCGATATGACCGGCCAGGTCGATGAAGAAACCGTACTCCCACTTGCCGTGGTGTGACGGCCGCGACTCGATTCGGTTCATGCTGATGCCGTGGCGGGCGAACGGGCTGAGCACGTCGAACAGCGCACCGGGCTTGTCATGGATGAACACCAGCACCGAGGTGCGGTCGTGCCCGGAGGTCGGGAAAATGTTGCGACCCACCACCAGGAAGCGGGTGGTGTTGTCGGCATCGTTCTGGATCGGCTTGGTGACCACCTTCTTCAGGCCGTACACGTGACCGGCACTCTCGCCGCCGATGGCCGCCGCGTCGTCGGCGTTGCGCGCACGACGCGCGCCTTCGGCGTTGCTCGACACCGGAATCTTCTCGGCCTTCGGCAGGTTGGCGCGCAGCCACGCCGAGGTCTGCATGAACGACTGCGGGTGCGCGTAGATGCGCTCGATGTCCTCGATGCGGCCGCTGCGCGACATCAGGTACTGCTGCACGCGCAGTTCCACTTCGCCGCAGATCTTCAGGTTGGAAGTCAGGAACATGTCCAGGGTGATCTGGATGGTGCCCTGCCCCGAATTCTCCACCGGCACCACGCCGAAATCGGCGTTGCCCGCTTCCACTTCCTGGAACACCTCTTCGATGCTGGCCATCGGCAGGCCCAGCGCCGAGCGGCCGAAGTGCTTGAGCACGGCCTGCTGGCTGAAGGTGCCTTCCGGGCCGAGGTAACCGATCTTCAGCGGCTCCTGCTGGGCCAGGCAGGCCGACATGATCTCGCGGTAGACGTGCACCAGCAGTTCATCGCTGAGCGGGCCTTCGTTGCGGTCCACCACCATGCGCAGCACCTGCGCTTCGCGCTCGGGGCGGTAGTAGTCGACGGCGGCGGCGAGCTTGCCCTTGGCCTTGCCGACCTGGTGGGCGAAGCGCGCGCGCTCGGCGATCAGGCTCTGGATGTCGCGGTCGATCTGGTCGATCTTCGAGCGCACATCGGCCAGCGCCAGCGGCGCCAGGGTGGGTGCCGGGTTCGAGGTGGCCTTGGCCTTGCCCTTCGCCTTGGTGGGCACGCTGTCCTTGGCCGGTTCGGCCTTCTTCGGCGCCTTCTTGCTGGATTTGCTGCTTGCCATCGGAATTCCTTGTTGCGGGGAACGCACCCGACGGTGCGCGCCGTTCATTGCTCAGCCGTGACGCTGCTGGAAATCGGCCATGAAGGCGACCAGCGCCTCGGCCCCGGCCAGCGGCATGGCGTTGTACAGCGAGGCACGGATGCCACCGACGACCTTGTGCCCCTTCAGCGCCAGCAGGCCAGCGGCCTTGGCCTCGGCCACGAAGCGGGCATCGAGATCGGCATCGGGCAGGAAGAACGGGATGTTCATCCGCGAACGGGCCGCGTGTGCAACCTCATTGCGGTAGAAGCCGCCGGAGCCGTCGATGGCGCCGTACACCAGCGCGGCCTTGGCGGCATTGCGCCTGGCGAACTCGGTCACGCCGCCCTCGGCCAGCATCCACTTGAACACCAGACCGGCCAGATACCAGTTCCAGGTCGGCGGGGTGTTCAGCATCGAATCGCGGGCGACATGCGAGCGGTAATCGAAGATGTCCGCGCGTGGCTGGCCACTGCGCTCGAGCAGGTCGCGGCGGATGATCATCACCGCGATGCCGACCGGACCCAGGTTTTTCTGCGCACCGGCATAGATCACGCCGTAGCGGCGCACGTCCAGCGGCTCGCTGGCGATGGACGAGCTGAAGTCGGCGATCAGCGGAACGTTGCCGGTGTCGGGCACATCACGGAACTCGACGCCGTGGATGGTCTCGTTGGCGGTGATGTGCACGTAGGCGGCATCGGGTGACAGCTGCCAGTCGGCGCGCGGCGGCAGCGTGCGATAGCCATCGGCCTCGCTGCTGGCGGCGATGTTGACGTCCACGTAGACACCGGCCTGCCTGACCGCGGTCTTGCCCCAGTGGCCACTGACCACGTAGTCGGCACGCTGGCCGGGGGCGGCGAAGTTCAGCGGGATCAACGCCTGCTGGGTGGTGGCACCACCGGACAGGAACAGCACCGCATAGTCTTCGGGAATATCGAGCAGGCGACGCAGGTCGGCCTCGGCCTCGGCGGCCACGGACATGAATTCCGCGCCGCGATGGCTCATTTCCACGATCGAAGCGCCGGACCCGTGCCAGTCCAGCATTTCCGCCTGCGCCTGGCGCAGGACCGATTCCGGCAAGGTCGCAGGGCCGGCACTGAAGTTGAACGCGCGCGTCATGTCACACCTGTGGGGCAAGACCCCTAGTATGCCGCAGTGCACCAGCCTTGCGGCCTTGTGCGGCAAGGGAAATTTGGTTTCATCGGAATCCATCGGCAACGCGACCGGGTAGTGCCGGCCGCTGGCCGGCAACCTAACGGATTCGGGGCGGCGGTTGCCGGCCAGCGGCCGGCACTACCGTCAGCGCGCGCCGAACCAGAGCAGCAGGCTGAGCAGCGCGGCCAGCAGCAGCGCACTGACCAGCAGCCACGGCCAGCGCCGCACCCTGCGCGGCGCGGCCGGCAGCACCGGCGCCTGTTCCACGTCCTCGCCCGACTCGTCCTCGACCGGCAACGACCGTCGGCGCGGATCATGCGGCACTTCCAGCACGAAACGGTGCTGGCCATCGAACACCACCTGGTCGCCGGCCTGCAGCCAGCAATGGCGCACGGCCACGCCATTGACGCGGGTGCCGTCGGCACTGCCGAGATCGCGCAGCAGCACGCGTTCGCCGTGCACTTCCACGCGGGCATGCTGCTCGGCAAAAGCCGGGTCATCGATGGCGATGTCGGCCTCGTTGCCACGCCCGATCAGGCGGGCCCGCGACAGGGTGAAGCTGCGGCCATGATGGAGACCGCCGACACCGCGCAGCAGCCGCTGCTGCTCGTCGCTGCCATCTTCGGCTTTCGGCGCAGGCGCCTGCAGCAGGCTTTCGACCTCGCCCTGCAGGACCATCTCCACGCCATCCACATACACCGCATCGCCTGCACGCAGCAGGGCCATCCGGCGTACCGGGCGACCGTTGACGTGGACGCCGCGGATGCCGTTGCCGACCTGCAGCCAGAGGCCGCGATCATCCATGCAGAACTGGGCCAGCAGCAGTGCGCCGTGGCCAGGATCTCCGAGCCGCACGCTGCCGTTGGCCTGGCGCACGATGCGCTGCACCCCGGGCCGCAAGGGCTGGTCGGGCTGTTGTTGTTGACTGAAGTGAACAAGCAGGTTCTGCACGCGGCGCAGCCTAGCAGGTTGGTCGCCAACGAAGAAGAACCCACGATGAGTGCTTGGCGCGGCGGCCCTTGATGCGCACAATGCTTGCCCTCTTCGACCATCCCCGCCCTGCGCCAGGAGCCTGCATGTCCACCATCGATGTCCGCCACGCCCACGCCCTGCCCGATGCACAGGCGCGCGCCGCGATCGAACAGGTCGCTGCCAAGCTGTCCGAGCGCTTTGGCCTGAAGTCGTCCTGGACCGCCGACGTACTGAACTTCTCCGGCAGCGGCGTGGACGGTGCGATCGAACTGCAGCCGGGCGCGGTGCGCGTAACCGCCAAGCTGGGCTTCCTGCTGTCGGCGATGAAGGGCATGGTCGAAGGCGAGATCCAGCGTGTGCTGAAGGAAAAGCTGGGCTGAACCCCGGCGGCGGCCGTCACGGCCGTGCAACGCCGGTGCGCGCTACTCTCGGGGGCAGGCCCAACTCCCACGGGAAGTGCGATGAACCACTACGAGAACGACGACCGCCGCAACGACGATGCCTCTTTCGGTGACCAGGCCGAGCGCTTCTCGCGCAAGCTGAGCGATTCGGCCCAGCAGGTCTGGCTGGCCGGGTTGGGTGCGCTGGGTCGCGCCCAGGCCGAGGGCAGCCGCTTCTTCGACGGCCTTGTGAAGGAAGGCGAAGCCTGGGAAGCCCGCCGCCGTGAACGCAACGGCGACCAGGGCCCGGGCTGGCGTGACAATGTCGAGACCTCGCTGGACGAGGCCCGCGAGAAGGCCTCCGGCACCTGGAACAAGGTCGAGAAGGCCTTCGATGACCAGGTGCAGGGCGTACTCAAGCGCCTGCATGTACCCACCGCCGACGAAGTGACCGCGCTGGAGGCGCGCATTGATGCCCTGCACGCGCGCCTGGCCAAGCTGGAAAACCGCGCCGCGTCCGGCACCGATGCCCCTGCTCCGGGCAGCCATCAGTCACCGGACAGCGTGCCCTGACCACGATTGTTGCAATGCAATAAAAATTGGTTGACAATCGCGAGCAACCCGCCAATCGCTTCGGCTGCCGTTTGTTCCCTCCCCTCACGGCTTCAGGATTGGCGGGTTTTTCGTGCCCGCTGTACGCCGATCTGCGCGCTCCATCACGCTTTCTGTCAGGAACATCCTGACCCGGCCAGGCACCGCGACCTTTACACTGTCGTTCTCCGCTTTCGCCCCTTCCGCCCTACTCCTGCATGCTCCCTTGGATCCTGGCCCTGCTGTCGGCCCTGCTTAGCTGTTTCCTGGCCGTTGTCTATCTGTGGTGGGTCAAGCGGCGGCAGAAGGAGATGCAACTCGGCCTGCAGGCCCTGGCGGGCATGCATTGGCGCGAATTCTCCGTTCTGGTCAAGCGCATGCTGCGCGAACAGCGCGGCCTGCGTGAACTGATCGATCCGGCGGAAGAAGCCCGCGAGCCAAGCAGCGATTTCATGCTCAGCGATGGCCCCAACCACTGGCTGGTGTCGTGCAAGCACGGCCTGGCCTACCGCATCGGCACCGCCGCAGTGAACGAGCTGGGTGCGGCCGCGCGCCTGGCCGGCGCCAAGGGCGGCGTGCTGCTGACCGAAGGCCGCATCGAGCGCGACGGCCGCAGCGCCGCCGAGAAGCAGGCGGTTGAAGTGCTGGACGGCCCGCGCCTGTGGCCATTGCTGCAGCCTTACCTGCCCGGCGACATCGAAGCGCGCGTGCGCGCCAGCGCCCGGCACGAAGCGCTGCGCCGCATCGCCATCGCCGCACTGGGTTCGGCAACGCTGGGGCTGCTGGTTGGCCTGGGCCTGCAGGGCCTGCGTGTGGAAGAGGCCGCGCCGGTTGCTGCAGCGTCGGTGGTGGCGACGCCTTCAACCACGCCTGCGACCGTACCTGCCCCGAACGAGGCAGCCCCCGTAGCCGCCGCCGAGGCTGCCGTCGCCTCGGCGACCGACCCGCGCAGCAACCCCAATCCGGATGCAGCCACGCTGGATCGCTACCAGGCCGATCTGGCCCGCGCCCTGGCCGGCAAGCCCGGCATCGCCAGCGGTGTCTGGCTGACCCGGCAGACGCTGGCGATCAACCGCACCGGTGAACTGGAAAAGGTCTGGCCGCAGGTCTGTGAGGAAGTGCTGCACTACCCCGCCCTGCGCAACGTGCGCATCCAGCTCAATGCCCGCCCCGGCGTGGATGAGCCGGTGCGCTGGCGGCAGTGCGCTACGTATTGATGGGGCAACATCCACGCATGGCGCGGATCTACTGAATCCCGATACACGAATCTCTGGTAGATCCACGCCATGCGTGGATGCCTTTGCAGAGTCGAGCCACGCTCGACTCATCGCGCATCGCGCGAACAGCAGCCGAGCATGGGCTGGGCTCTACAAGGCGCCCGCTCAGCCCAATGCTGCGAGATGGGCGATGTAACTGGAGCGGGACTCGCCGGCCGCCTTGGCCTGCGCATCCAGCCTGGCCAGGATGCGACGCGGCAGGCTGATGTTGACCCGCTCGATGGTGTCGTCCAGCAGAGATGGATCAATGCAGATGTAGGCAAGAATCCAGGCCGTACCACTGGGAGCCTCGGCGACGATCTTCTGTGGCGCAGAAGGACTGGGAATCGAGCGCCCCTCATCCAGGGCCGCATCGATCCAGGCAAGCGCAGACTCCTCGGCCGCGCTGAGTGCATCGTCAAGCGTGTCGGCTGCCGAGAAGCACCCCGGCAGATCGGGAACGATGACCCCCCACGCGGTGCGTTCATCGCCGGCCTCAATCAAGACTGGATAGCGCATGGCACCTCCTACGTCAGTCCTGCGAGCTTCCGCAACGCCTGAACCAGCCCCTTGTCCAGATCCTTTCTGGGGTGAGGCACGGTGATGATGTGAGGCCACTGCGGGTGCACGAATACATGATGGGATCCGCGAATCCTGCACAGGTCCAACCTGCCGCCTCCAGATCGCGGATGAGTTCCCTGCTCTTCATGCAGGGACGATACACATCGTACACACGCACCAACAGAGTTCAAGACGACAGCCGTACCGGACCAGTAGATCCACGCCATGCGTGGATGGAATCCCTAGCGAGCGCCCGGCGCGAAGCGCGCAACCAGGTCCCAGGCATCCCCCAGGAACACCTGCCGCACGCGGGTGATCGGCTGTTCACCGCGCCAGGTCAGGCGCTCGATCACCAGGCAGGCGGTGCCCGGTTTCACGTCCAGCAGCCTGGCCGTGGCGGTGTCCGCACCCCAGGCACTGATTCGATGCTGCGCGCGCGTCCAGGACACGTTCTGCAGCAACCAGCTGCCCGGCGCGGTGGTACTGAAATCGACTTCCAGTACCTCGGGCACACCCACCGGACTGATCAGGCGATGCTCCAGCGCCAGCGGACGGCCATCGGCCAGGTGCAGGCAGCGCATCGCCAGCAGCTTCTCGCTGCCGGCCAGCTCCACTTCACCGGCATTGCCGGCGTCGGCCAGGCGCAGCTCGCGCTGCAGCAGGCGGTACGCGTACTGATGGCCGCGCGAACCGACCTCCATCGCGATATCGGGAATCTCCAGCGCCACCTGCTCCAGGTGAGGCGGCTGACGCGCTACGAATGAACCGGCGCGACGGCGGCGCTCGATCATGCCGCTCTCGGCCAGCGCGGTCAGCACCTTGTTCACCGTCATCCGCGAGCAGCCGTACTGCTCCATCAGCTCGTGCTCGTAGGGAATACGGAAGCCCGGCGCCCACTCTCCGCTGAGGATGCGGCTTTCCAGATCGCTGCGGATACGCTGGTTGAGCGTGGCGGACTTGCTTGCCTTCACGTAATGGGATCCCGGTGGCGGAGGCGATCAGCCCAGCACGCCACGCAGGGCGGCGGCGAAGGCGGTGGTGATCGCCTCGCGCTGCAGGTGGCGGCCCTCGGCCACGCATTGGCGGCCATGGCGCCAGACCGATCGCAGCGCGCCATTACGTGCGGCGAACACCCAGCTGTCAAGCCATGCGTCATCCTGTCGCGCCTGCAGCGCCGGGTGTGCGGCATCCAGTTCGACCAGATCGGCACTGGCGCCGACCTGCAGGCCAGCGGCCACGCCCAGCGCCTGTGCGCCACCGTGCAATGCACCTTCAAACAGGAAACGACCGGTGCTGCGGGTGGCATCCGGCGCCAGCACGTTGCGTCCGCGCAGGGTCAGCCGCTGGCCGTATTCAAGCAGGCGCAGTTCTTCAGCTGCATCGATCAGCACATTGGAATCGGAACCGACACCGAAGCGCCCGCCCTCGCGGGCGAACGCCTGCATCGGGAACAGGCCGTCGCCCAGATTGGCTTCGGTGATCGGGCACAGGCCGGCCACAGCCTGGCTGGCGACGATGGCCGCGCGCTCGTCATCGGTGATGTGGGTGGCATGCACCAGGCACCAGCGCGCATCGACCGGTGCATGGTCGTACAGCCACTGCACCGGGCGCTGGCCGCTCCAGGCCAGGCAGGCCTCGACTTCACGCACCTGCTCGGCGATATGGATGTGCACCGGGCCGTCGGTCAACGGCAGCAACGCACTCAGTTCCTCGCCGGTGACCGCACGCAGGCTGTGCGGTGCAATGCCGAGCACCGCATCGGGCAGCGCGGCCAATGCCGGCTTGGCGGCGTCCAGCAGCTGCGCGAAACCGTCCACGTCGTGGATCAGGCGGCGCTGCGCCGGATTCGGCGGCGCGCCACCGAAATCGGCATGCGCGTAGAACACCGGCAGCAGGGTCAGGCCGATGCCGGTCTGATCGGCCGCAGCGGCAATCCGCGCGCTCATCTCGGCGCGGTTGGCATAGGCATGGCCATCGGCGTCGTGGTGCAGGTAATGGAACTCGCCGACGCGGGTGAAGCCGCTTTCCAGCATTTCCATGTAGGCCTGGGCAGCAATGGCCTGCACCGCGTCCGGGCGCAGATGGGCCAGGAAGCGGTACATCAGCTCGCGCCAGCTCCAGAAGCTGTCACCGTCGCCGCCGCCGATCTCGGTCAGGCCGGCCATGCCGCGCTGGAAGGCGTGGCTGTGCAGGTTGGGCAGGCCCGGCACCAGGATGCCGACGCGGGTGTCACCGTCCTGCGCGCCCTGCCCCGTGCTGATCGCGGTGATGCGGCCGTCCTGAACCTGCAGGCGGACATCACGGGCCCAGCCCTCGGCCAGCAGGGCGTGGGCGGCATGGAAACAGTGCGGGGAACGCGAATCGGACATGGCTGGACAACCCGAAATGGACACCTATATTGTATAGACATATAAGCACAGCCGCGTTGTGGATGCCATGCACGTCGAAACCCTCTGGTCCAACGTCCACCTGATCACCCTCGATGGCGAGGGCCTGGGTGTCATCCGCGATGGCGTACTGGCCTGCGCCGACGGCCGCATCGTCCATGTCGGCCCGGCCGGCAGCGACGCCCACCTGCAGCCGACCACCCGCATTGACGGCGAGGGCCGCTGGATATCGCCGGGCCTGATCGACTGCCACACCCACCTGGTCTACGCCGGCAACCGCGCCAACGAATTCGAGCAGCGCCTGCAGGGCGTCAGCTATGCCGACATCGCCCGTGCCGGCGGCGGCATCGTCTCCACCGTGCGCGCCACCCGTGCTGCCACACCGGAACAGCTGGCCCGCGAAAGCCGGCCGCGCCTGCTGGCAATGCGCGCCGAGGGCGTGACCACCCTTGAGATCAAATCCGGCTACGGCCTGACCCTGCCCGACGAACGCAAGCAGCTGCAGGTGGCGCGTGCATTGGGTGAGGAATGCCGGGTCAACGTGGTGACCACCTTCCTCGGCGCGCACGCAATTCCGCCGGGCCGCGAAGCACAGGAGTACATCGACGAGGTGTGCGACGTGATGATTCCGGCCATCGCCGCGGAAGGCCTGGCCGAAGCGGTGGATGTGTTCTGCGAGAACATCGCCTTCTCGCCAGCGCAGGCGCGGCAGGTCTTTGAAGCGGCGCGCGCCAACGGGCTGGCGGTGAAGATCCATGCCGAGCAGCTGAGCAACCAGCATGGTGCTGAACTGGCCGCCAGCTTCGGTGCACTCTCGGCCGACCATATTGAACATCTGGATGACGCCGGCATCGCCGCGATGGCCGCCGCCGGCACCGTGGCCGTGCTGCTGCCGGGCGCCTTCTACTTCACCCGCGATACCACCCTGCCGCCGATCGCCGCGCTGCGTGCGGCCGGCGTGCCGCTGGCGCTGGCCACCGACAGCAACCCGGGCACTTCGCCGCTGACCAGCCCGCTGCTGGCGATGAACATGGGCGCCACCCTGTTCCGCCTGACCGTGGATGAGTGCATCGCCGGCTTCACCCGTGAAGCGGCGCGCGCGCTCGGCCATGGTGAGCGCATCGGCCGCCTCGCCGTCGGCATGGACTGTGACCTGGCGATCTGGGACATCGACGCCCCCGCCGACCTGGTCTATCGCATTGGATTCAACCCGCTGCACGCGCGCGTGGTGCGCGGGCAGCCCGACCTGCCTGCCTCCTGGAGCAACACATGAGCAACACCCTGGTTCTTCGCCCCGGCCATGTCACTCTCGCCCAGTGGCGGCAGGTCTATCGCGGTGCGCCGCTTGCACTGGACCCGGCCGCGCTGCCGGTGGTGCGCGCCAGCGCTGCGGCGGTGGCCGCCATCGTCGCCAAAGGCGCACCGGTGTATGGCATCAACACCGGCTTCGGCAAGCTGGCCAGCGTGCGCATCGAGCGCGAAGACCTGGCCACCCTGCAGCGGAACATCGTGCTCTCGCATGCCGCCGGCGTGGGCGAGCCGATGCCGGCCAGCGTGGTGCGGTTGATGATGGCGCTGAAGCTGGTCAGCCTGGCGCAGGGCGCGTCGGGCATTCGCGAGGAAACCCTGCTGCTGCTCGAAGCGATGCTGGTCAAGGGCGTGCTGCCGGTGGTGCCCGCACAGGGCTCGGTGGGTGCCTCGGGTGACCTGGCGCCGCTCTCGCACCTGGCCAGCGTGATGCTGGGCGTCGGTGAAGCCTTCATCGGTGACGAGCGCATGCCGGCGGTCGATGCACTGGCACGTGCCGGCCTGCAGCCGATCGAACTGGGCGCGAAGGAAGGCCTGGCGCTGCTCAACGGCACCCAGTTCTCCACCGCCTATGCGCTGGCGGGCCTGTTCGAGATCGAGACCGTGTTCCAGGCCGCACTGGTGACCGGCGCGCTGTCGGTGGAAGCGGCCAAGGGCTCGGACACACCGTTCGACCCGCGCATCCACGCCATCCGCGGCCAGCGCGGGCAGATCGCCACCGCCGCGACGCTGCGCGCGCTGATGCAGGGCTCGGAGATCCGAGAATCGCACCGTGACAACGACGTGCGCGTGCAGGATCCGTACTGCCTGCGCTGCCAGCCGCAGGTGATGGGCGCGGCGCTGGACATCCTGCGCCAGGCCGCGACCACGCTGGAAATCGAAGCCAATGGCGTGTCCGACAATCCGCTGGTGTTCACCGACACCGGCGAAGCACTGTCCGGCGGCAACTTCCACGCCGAGCCGGTCGCCTTCGCCGCCGACATGCTGGCGATGGCGGTGTGCGAGATCGGCTCGATCAGCGAGCGCCGCCTGGCGATGCTGGTGGACCCGGCGCTGTCCGGCCTGCCGGCGTTCCTGACCCCGCGCCCGGGCCTGAATTCCGGCTTCATGATTCCGCAGGTGACCGCGGCTGCACTGGTCTCGGAAAACAAGCAGCGCGCCTACCCGGCCAGCGTTGATTCAATCCCGACCTCGGCCAACCAGGAAGACCATGTGTCGATGGCCGCGCACGGCGCACGCCGCCTGATGCAGATGGCCGAGAACGCCGCCAACGTGATCGGTATCGAACTGCTGGCCGCCGCGCAGGGCTGCGACTTTCACGCCCCGCTGCGCTCCAGTGCCGCGCTGGAAAGCGTGCGCGCCAGCCTGCGCGCGCAGGTGTCGACACTGGAAGAAGACCGCTACTTCCATCCGGACATGGTGACCGCCACGAATCTGGTGCGCAGCGGTGCGCTGGCGCAGGGCCTGGGCGATCTGTTGCCGACCGTGGAACCGCAGGCATGACGACCCTTCCCGAATGGCTGACGGTGCACGAGGGCGATGCCCCCCTCATCGTCAGCTTCCCGCATACCGGCAGCGAGCTGCCGCATGAGCTGATGGGCGACTACCACTCGCCGTGGCTGGCCCGTCGTGACGCCGATTGGTGGGTGCACGATCTGTACGACTTTGTGCGTGGCATGGGCGCGACCACGGTGCGCTCGGCAATCTCGCGTTCGGTGATCGACCTCAACCGTGACCCCAGCGGGGTCTCGCTGTACCCGGGCCAGAACACCACCGGCCTGTGCCCGCTGACCACCTTCGACAACCAGCCGCTGTACCACGCCGGACGCGAACCGGATGACGCCGAGATCGCGCGGCGTCGCGACACGTATTTCCTGCCCTACCACGATGCGCTGACCGCGCAGATCACCCGCCTGCGCGCGAAGTTCGGCACGGTGGTGGTGTACGACGCACATTCGATCCGCTCACATATTCCGCACCTGTTCGACGGCGAACTGCCGCAGTTCAACCTGGGTACCGCCGGCCCGTCTGGCGCGCCGGACACGTCCTGCGACAACGCCTTGAGCGACGTGGTGGAGAACCTGCTGAAGATCAGTGGCATGAGCCAGGTGCGCAACGGCCGCTTCAAGGGCGGCTGGATCACCCGCCACTACAGCAACATCGCCGGCGGCGTGCACAGCCTGCAGATGGAGCTGGCCTGCCGCGGCTACATGCACGAACCCCTGCCGGACCAGGTGGACGAGCACAGCTGGCCCACCCCGCTCGACCCCGACCACGCCGCACCGCTGCGCCACACCCTGGCGCAGGTGCTCAATGCCTGCCTTGAATTCGCTACGAACCGGAGCGCCGCATGACCCGCAACGACCCGTCCCGCACCATCGCCGCGCCGACCGGCACCACGCTGAACGCCAAGAGCTGGCTGACCGAAGCGCCGCTGCGCATGCTGATGAACAACCTGCACCCCGATGTGGCCGAGCGCCCGCAGGAACTGGTGGTGTACGGCGGCATCGGCCGCGCCGCACGCGACTGGGAGAGCTTCGATGCCATCGTCGAAACGCTCAAGCGCCTGGACGACGACCAGACCCTGCTGGTGCAGTCGGGCAAGCCGGTGGGCGTGTTCCGCACCCACGCCGATGCGCCGCGCGTGCTGATCGCCAATTCCAACCTGGTACCGCGCTGGGCCAACTGGGACCACTTCAACGAGCTGGATAGGAAGGGCCTGGCCATGTACGGCCAGATGACCGCCGGCAGCTGGATCTACATCGGCGCGCAGGGCATCGTGCAGGGCACCTACGAGACCTTCGTGGAAATGGGGCGCCAGCATTTCGGTGGCGACCTGACCGGGAAGTGGCTGTTCACCGGTGGCCTCGGCGGCATGGGCGGCGCACAGCCGCTGGCCGCCGTGATGGCCGGCGCCTCCTGCCTGGCCGTCGAGTGCCGCAAGAGCAGCATCGACATGCGCCTGCGCACCGGCTACCTGGATACCTGGACCGACAACCTGGACGAAGCGCTGCGCCTGATCGATGAAGCCTGCAAGGCCGGCACGCCGAAGTCGGTGGGCCTGCTCGGCAACGTCGCCGACGTGCTGGCCGAACTGCTCAAGCGGGGCGTGAAGCCGGACCTGCTGACCGACCAGACCTCCGCGCACGACCCGGTGAACGGCTACCTGCCGCAGGGCTGGACCGTCGAGCAATGGGACGAAAAGCGCGTGTCCGCGCCGAAGGAAGTGGAGAAAGCAGCGCGCGCGTCGATGGCCAACCATATCCGCGCCATGCTCGGCTTCCACGCACTCGGCGTGCCGACCGTGGACTACGGCAACAACCTGCGGCAGATGGCGCTGGAAGAAGGCGTGGAGAACGCGTTCGACTTCCCCGGCTTCGTGCCGGCCTACATCCGCCCGCTGTTCTGCCGCGGCATCGGCCCGTTCCGCTGGGCGGCACTGAGTGGCGACCCGGAAGACATCGCCAAGACCGATGCCAAGGTGAAGGAACTGATTCCGGACAATCCCCACCTGCACCGCTGGCTGGACATGGCCGCCGAGAAGATCAAGTTCCAGGGCCTGCCGGCGCGCATCTGCTGGGTCGGCCTGGGTGATCGCGATCGACTCGGACTGGCGTTCAACGAGATGGTCGCCAACGGCGAACTGAAGGCGCCGGTGGTGATCGGACGTGACCACCTGGACAGCGGCAGCGTGGCCTCGCCAAACCGCGAAACCGAAGCGATGGCCGATGGCTCCGACGCGGTGTCCGACTGGCCGCTGCTGAACGCCCTGCTCAACACCGCCAGCGGCGCGACCTGGGTCTCGCTGCACCATGGCGGCGGCGTGGGCATGGGCTTCTCCCAGCATGCCGGCATGGTGATCGTCTGCGACGGTACCGAGGCAGCGGCGAAGCGGATTGGCCGCGTGCTGTGGAACGACCCGGCCACCGGCGTCATGCGCCACGCCGATGCGGGGTATGACATCGCGATCGACTGCGCGAAGGAGAAGGGGCTGGATCTGCCGGGGATCCTCGGCTGACGCAGTTTTGAGGTAGTGCCGGCCGCTGGCCGGCACCGCCCATGCATTGTCCGTGCCGCCGGCCGCCGTCTGCCCCTTTCTGGTGCTGGGACGCTCTGGTAGATGCCGACCTAGGTCGGCGCTCACTCCGCTACATCAATGCCGAGGCGACCACCGATGCCCTTGCTCGAATACTGTCCGACGCATCATCCTTCAGCGCTTTGATCAAGGAGACGACTTCTGCTGCACCCTTCGTCGAGGCCATGCTCTTCAGATAAGCAATCAACACATTTCTGTGTAGATCACTATTAAGCAATCTGCAGATGAAAGTCTCCAACCATTCTGGTGCCACGCGACGCATGTGCGGAGCTGATTGGACAAGCGCGGAAACCATGCTGTCGCCGTCACTTGCCTCGACAAGATGAAGAAGGCCCCACATGACTTCATGATGCGGAGTGTCATCGGCGAACATCGAGAAGAGAACTTCCAGCTCCCGACTGGAGAACCCCAGACCTGATAGCGCCTGAACCGTCCGGTCAAATACCGCAACCTCTTCTGAAGTGAGCATTTGCGAAGCCCGCAACAGCTCGTCCAGAAGTTGGCTCTTGATCAAAGCGTCGTTGGTGGCAGTTGGCACTGCTTGCACCTGTCCATCAATGGAGCGGCATTCGATTGTACGCGCGCACCAAGACAACTCTGGTGCTGGAGTGAAACGCCGCCGGGCATCGATCGAATCGATGCTCAAGCCAGCGCCTGAAGCTTCGCCGCATGGGTGGAGTCGTCTAAACCCGCTTAAGACTATCGCGTCGGTGTGGGCTGAGGCGCTCTTATATCTGGTGCCTCATCAGTCGCGAAGAGCTGTTTACGACAGGCCATTGGAAATTCACGCATTCACATAGGCGCCCGCCTCCGCTTGACCCGTTGCCCGCCGCTGACCAACATGCGCCATCACCGCTGATGGATCACCGCGATGTACCGCACCCTTGATGCTGCATTGCTCTGCGTCCTGTTCGCTGCTCCGCCGGCATCAGCGAGTGACCTCTCCGCCGGCCTCTCTACCCAGCTCGACGCCCAACTGCAGGCCAACCTCGAACGCTACGGCATCGCCGGTCAGGCGGTACTGGTCGCCCACAACGGCCAGGTGCTGTACCAGGGCGCCAGCGGCGAACGTGATCGCGCTACGCACACACCTGCCGCCGCCGATTCCATCTTCGCCGCGCAGTCCATGGCTAAATTGCTGACAAGCACGCTGGTGATGCAGTTGGTCGACCAGGGCAAGGTGGATCTGGATGCGCCGGCCAGCCGCTATGTGCCGGACCTGCCGGCCGCATGGAAGACGATCCCCGTGCGCGACTTCCTCAACCACAGCTCCGGCATCGCCGAGTACTACAACCGGGTGGATAACCGCTGGGTGAGCAAGGGCTACCCCGGTGTAGCGCCTGACCTTGGCACTGCGCTGAAGGTGGCCGGCGCGACACCGATGCAGTTCGCCACCGGCAGCCGCGTGCAGTACACCCAGGCCAACTACCTGGTGCTGACGGCGTTGCTGGAAGCGCACTACCGCAAGCCCTACCCGGCCATCGCGCGCGAACGCATCCTGCAGCCATTGAAGATGGCCAGCACCTCGTGGGGCGTTGCCAGCGTGCCGGCCCGGCGCGCGGCGGTGCCGTACATCGGCAAGGATGGCCAACTGCAGCCTGCCAATGAAGATCCCTGGCCGGACTACGGCTGGGGCCATGCCGATCTGCAGACCACCGTGGGCGACATGAACCGCTTCCTGCAGGCGCTGGCGACCGGCACGCTGGTGCGTACGGAGACCCTGGAAAAGCTCTGGCAGCCGCAGAAACTGAGCGGTGGCGGCAGCAATTTCTTCTCCACCGGCTGGGACACCACCCGCAGCGACGGCTACACCCAGGTGGGCCATGATGGCGGCACCCGTGTACGTGCGCGGCTGGCGTACAAGGACACGCTGGCCGACGGCTACTGGGTGTTCGTGTACCTGACCAACGGCAGCGCGCGCAATGTCTGGTCCAGCACGCTGGTGGAGAGCACGATGGCGGTCGCGGCGCCGCAGGCGTTTCCGCACGCGGTGCTGTCCGAGGGGCTGGTCGCGTATGCGCTGGATGATGATGCAGGCGCTGTCCAGGCGATACGCAGTTGGTTGCGCGATAACAACCGGGTGGCGGGCAGCGAGCTGGAACGAGCGATCAACGCCAGCGGCTATGCCATCCGCGAGAGCCTTGGTGCACGCAGGGCATTGAAGGTATTCGCCCTCAACACCGAGCTGTATCCGGATTCGGCCAATGTGTGGGACAGCCTGGCCGAGTGTCATGCGGCATTGGGCGAGAAGGAAGCAGCTGATCAGTTCTACGCAAAGTCGAAGACGCTGACGAAACCCTCGCCATGAACCCTGCTGTAGAGCCGAGCCCATGCTCGGCTGCTCTTCGTCGCGATGGCAGACAACCCGCGCTGCGCGCGATTAGCCGAGCGAGGGCTCGGCTCTACAGGAACGCGGCGGGCGGCCATACGCCGCCGATGGGTGACGTGGCGCCGTCGACCTGTTAACTTTCGCGCCACTTTCGTGGTTTACAGCATTTCCGTATGTCGCTCTCGTCGTACCGCCCCATCCCCTCGCTGCTGTCTCTGACCGTTTCCCTTGGCCTCGCCTCCACTGCCGCTGCAGTTCCGCAGGCCACCACGCTGGATGCGGTGCAGGTCACCGCTGCTGGCGATGCCAGCGCGCAGGCGCGCGAGGCGCTGAAGCGCGTACCCGGCGCCAGCAACGTCATCGACGTGGCCAAGGCCGACAGCCGCCTTTCCAGCAGCGCCGATGTGCTGGCCTACCAGCCGGGCATCAGCGCGCAGTCGCCGGGCAACGAGGGCACCAAGATCTCGATCCGGGGCTCGGGCATCAACCGCGGGCCGGGCGCGCATGCCTCGGGCATTGCGGTGTCGATCGACGGCCTGCCACTGACCGGCCCGGGTGGCACGCCTTACGAACTGCTGGAACCGCTGTGGCTTTCGCGCGTGGAAGTCCTGCGCGGGGCCAATGGTTTCGAACGTGGTGCGCTGGCACTCGGCGGTGCCATCGATTACGTCAGCCGCAGCGGCCGTGATTCGGCTGGCGTGCAATTGCATTACGAGGCCGGCAGCCGTGGCTACCAGAAACGCGGCATCAGCTGGGGCGGTGTCAACGGAGATCTCGATTACTTTCTGGCCTACACCGATACCGAGTTCGATGGTTATCAGCGCCATGCGCGCGGCGACGGCAAGGGCGCGATGGCCAACATCGGCTGGCAGATCACGCCCGACCTGCAGACGCGCTTCTTCGTGCGCTACCGCGAAACCAATCACGAAACGCCCGGTCGCTTGACCCGCGATCAGATCCGCAACGATCCGCGCGCCGCGAACGCGGCCAATCTGGCCATCGATGCGCGTCGCCCGCAGCCGGGCAGCACCTGGATGGGCAACGTCACCACGCTGCAGATCGATGAGGATTCGTCGTTGCAGGCCGGGCTGGTCTACCACACGTACCCGATGGACTTGAACGAGAGCCTGTACCGCCAGCAGCTGGACTACGCCAACCTCAACGCCACGCTGGACTACCACCACCGCCACCGGCTGTTCGGGCTGGACAGCGAGACCACGGTCGGCCTGCGCGTCACCCATGACCTGGATGCCGATGTGCGCGAGTCGCTGCGCTTTGCCAGCAACGGCTACGCTGCCGGCACGCGCACGCGTGACTTCCGCCACCACGGCACCGACAGCACACTGCACGTCGGCAATACCCTCGCCTTCAATGACCGCCTGCGCATGCAGACCGGGCTGGCACTGATCAACACCCGTCGCGATGTGCAGGTGACCTGGCCAAGCAGCAGCGGCCGCCTGCGTGACCACGACTGGGACTACGCACCGCGACTGGGCTTTACCTGGCAGCACAGCGCGCAAACCCAGTGGTTCGGCAACCTCAGCCGTTCGGTGGAGGCACCGCACCCGTGGTCGATGATCTGGGGCTCGAACCAGTACTTCGGGCCGGGCAATGGCCCGTCTACCGGCCGCCAGCGCGCGCCGGTGCCGATGCAGAACCAGACCGCCACCACGCTGGAACTGGGCGCGCGCGGTGATGCGGCGCTGGGTCGCTGGGAACTGACCGGCTACTACGCCCACGTGAACCACGAACTGCTGAGCGTCGAACTGCAACCGCTGCCGAACCTGTTCATCGTCGAGAACAATGCCAGCCCCACCGTGCACCGCGGTATCGAGGCCGGATTGGACAGCACGCTGTGGCAGGCTGCACCGGGCCGCCTGTCGCTGCGCCAGGCGTATACCTTCAGCGACTTCCGCTACCGCCACGATGCGCGCTTCGGCGGCAACCGCCTGCCCGGCCTGCCGCGCCACGCCTACCAGGCCGAGCTGCGCTTCGATCATGCATCCGGCCTGTACGCGGCACTGAACACCGAATACGCCTCGCGCATCGCGGTGGACTATGCCAACAGCTACTGGGCCGACAGCCATGTGATCTTCGGCAGCCGCATCGGCTACGACGCCCCCGGCGGTCGCTGGCAGGCCTGGGCGGAGATGCGCAACATCGGCAACCGCCACTATGCCGCCACGGTCACACCGGGCTACGACGATGCCGGCAAGGATGTTGCGCGCTCGACCCCGGGCGAAGGTCGTGGCCTCTATGCAGGCGTGCGCTGGCGCTTTGAGTGATTGCCGCAGGCGGCGCCGGGTGTGATCCGGCGCCGTCGTTCCAGGGTCAGCCGATACGCCAGGACGGCAGGCGCTCGCTGCGCTTCCAGATGGAAGGCGCCAAGCCGACCAGCACCAGTGCCGCCAGCCACTTCGGTGAGGTATTGAGCAGTGTCGAGGTGAGCGAGCCATCGACGGGAGCCGCCATTTCCTGCCACGGGTTGTAGCCCAGGTAGACGACGCTGCCAGCCCACCACGACAACGCCAGGCCGATGCCCACCAGCAGCAGCGCCAGCGTGCGGCAGGTCCAGCGCTGCGAGGTGGTTCCCCACTCGCGGGACACCGCTACCAGCAGACCCACCACCAGCAGCGACACCAGTGCCACCAGGCCGATATCAACCTTCGGTCCAATGCGCTCATAGGCGCAGGCGCGGCATTGCGCCTCTTCCGCGGCAGTGCCGGCTTCAGCGCCATCGCCCTGCCCGGCTGCCGGCTGCGCCAGTGCTGCAAACGGCAACCACACCGCCAGCAGCGTCACCATGATCCAACGAAACAACGTCCTGTTCCTGCGTGCAGCGACATCCATGCGCTCTTCCTCGTCAGTGGTTGTGTGTCTCAGTGGGCGTTCGGCCATCCAGCGCCCCGGTTCCCGATGCAGTACGACAAGCTCCGGATAGGTGAAACCGCCAGGACACGAATCCTCGGCGACCGCGATCATAGCCCACTGTTCAGGGCGGCTGAAAACAGGTCGGGACCGGGCCATACGAAGGAAGCAACCGCATTACAGCCCCTGGATGACCTGCAGCAGGTGGCTCGCACCCGGCACGAGTTCCTGAGCAAGCCAGCCCAGCACCGCGAAGAACAGCAACAGGCCGATCAGCGGCCAGACCGTGTGCGACACGCATACCCTCCACCATCCCTGCTCGTGCATGCCCTGCATGCGCCGGTACAGGCCGCCGGCGATCGCCGCGTCCACCAGCAGTTCGGCCATCAGCACCGGCGCCGACCACACCACCCACACGCTGGCCAGCAGGACGGTCGCCACCAGCGCGACGATGCCGAGGATGGCCAGCAACGGCAAGCCCGCTTCGTCTTCAGCGAGCCCGGCCAACGGCAGCTCTCCGGCGTCGCCACTGCTCACCGATGCCGGCTCGTTCCACGAGGCCGACGCACCGCCACCGCCGGAACGGCCGCCGGCGCCGCTCCACGGTGATTCCACGGCACTGCCGCGAGGGGATGGGCTGCCACCGCCCACATCCGGCGACAGGCCATCCAGCACGTTGTCCCAACGCCAGCGGATCCAGATCCACATCAGCAGCAGGAACACGCCGTAGGCCAGCACTACGGCCATTGGGTAGCGAAACCACATCGCGTCGATACCGGCCAGGCGCAGCAGGTGCGAGGCAAGGAAACCGGCCGCACCGGTCAGGGCGACGATCAGTGCCATCTGCAGGCGTGGCCAACCGCGCTGCTGCAAGTGCCTGCGCGCACGCACGACTTCGCTGCCGCGGTTCATCGGCAATGTCAGTGGGCTGCGTGAAAAATGGCGCGAGCGCTTCATGCCGCCGCCAGGGGGCGGGAGGCATCGCGGCCAGGGACCTCGGGAACCTGATGCTGCATGCGGACATCCTTGCCGGGCACGCGTAGGCGGTGTTGGGCGGATTCTACCGCGGGCAGCTCCGCTGTCCAGACGGCGGTTCCAAGCGGCCGTTCCTCAGCTGCGATCAATGATCCGTTCGATGCGGCCACCCGCGAACACGAACTCGCTCTGGCCCTGCAGTTCCAGCTCAGTGCCCGCACGCGGTCCATCGGGAACATCCTGCGCGAACACGCCGCGCCAGCCAATCGTCGCCGTCGCCTGGTCGCCATCGAACACCAGCGCCAGCAAGCGCTGTTCGCGCTCCCGGAACAGGCGCGCAGACTGGCGTGCCAGTTCGCCAAAGGCATCGACGCCTTCGGTGACCATCGTCAGCTGGCCGCCGCTGTGGTTCTCGAAGCGTACGTTGTGCGCCAGCACCGCCAGCATGGCGTCGATATCGAAGCGGTTGTAGGCCTGCAGGTAGTGCTCGATCAACTGACGATGGTGCAATTCGTCCATGGCGGCATCCAGTCGTGGGCTGCTGGCGAGTCTGGCCTGTCGGCACCGGCCGATCAAGGCCGCGTGGCCGCCTTCAGCAGCTGCGCGGCCACCTGATCGAACGGGGCGATGTCCTGCAGCGCACGGCACATCGCCACCGCCCCCTCCACGCTGGCGATCACCAGGCTGGCCAGCTCAGCCGCTGCTGGCGGGGCGTGTCCTTCGGCGACGAATGCCGAGGCGAGGTGGCCGTGCCAGCGTGCGAACACCTCGGCGGCCGCCGCGCGGGGTTGGCTGGGTGTCGCCTCCACCGGCTCCTCCACGGCAGCGGCCAGCACCGGGCAGCCAGCGCGGAACCCGGAGCGCAGCAGACGCTCGCGCCACATCGCAAGGAACTGCTGCAGGCCCTGTACCGCCCCATCCTTCAACAGCTCCACCAGCAGCGCCTCCACCTTGTCGCCGGCCATGTGGGTGGCGCGCGCCAGCAGCTCCTGCTTGCCGCCGGGAAAGTGATGGTAGGTGGAGCCCAATGGCGCCTCGGCCAGCTTGGTCACTTCGCGGATGCTGGTGGCATTGAGGCCCACCCGCGCCAGCATCTGCGCCGCGGCATCGATCACGCGCTGTGGGGCATCGGACGGTCGCGGGCTCACGGCGGTCTCCTTGCTAAGACAGTCGTCATAGATTAGCGTACCGGCGATTCTATAACAGTCGTCATAGCCATGAATCTCTGGTTCCGTCTGCTCCACCTGCTGCTGTGCAGCCTGTTCCGGCCGAAGCTGGAGGCCCCGTTCGGTGTCTCGCGGCTGCAGTTCCGGGTGCTGCCCAACGACCTGGACAGCAACCTGCACATGACCAACGGCCGCTACTGGAACATCTTCGACCTGGGCCGGCTGGACCTGATCCTGCGCATGGGTCTGGGCCGGGTGGCGCTGCGCGAGAAATGGGCGCCGATCGTCGGCGCCGGCACCATCCAGTTCCGCCGCGAATTGAAGCCGTTCCAGCGCTTCACCCTGGAAACACGACTGGTGGGCTGGGTCGGCTCGCGCGGCATCATGGAGCAGCGCGTGCTGATCGGTGCCGAGCAGAAGATCGCCACGCGCGCGTTGCTGGTCACCGGCATCTACGACCGCCGCGCGCGCCAGTTCCTGGGCATGCCGAAGATGATGGAAGCGATCGGTGTGGTTGCCCCGCCCTCGCCGCCGCTCGGTGCGGCCGCCGAAGCGTTGCTGGCGGCCGATGCAGCGTTGAAGCAGGACGATGCCTGAGCTTCAGGGGGCGGCCAGCGGCACCGCGTGCAGTTTGCGCGATACGACCTGGGTGCGCCCTCCCACATGCAGCACGTACTCGAAGGACTGCCGCATGCGGCTGTACGCGCCACCCTCCGGCACGCCGTAGTTGGCGCCCACGCTGAGGGTATGCCGGCCTGGCGGCAACGGCTTGAGCATCACCCAGTAGCCGTCGGCGGCGGCCAGCCGTGAGTCTGCGTCATCGTCATCCATGCGGAAGCAGCCTTCACTGCGCACCCGATGCATGCGCATGTCGCCCAGGGGTTGGCCATCCAGCAGCACCACTGCACTGATCAGATAATCGTTGTTGACCGCCGCCCCCGCCTGCAGCTCCTTGCAGGACACAGACTCATCCACCTGGTAGTGCGCCATGTTGATGATCGGCAGCAACAGGTACTTGCCCGCCGGCACCACGCATTCGCGATGTGGCCGGAAACGGCCATTGGTGCCGGCCAGGTTCCAGACCGGGCCTTCCTGGCCCACATCGCATACACGGCCATCCGGGTCGAGATAGGGCGCGCCGCCCTGGGCGTCGGCCCAGCGCCACCAGCGGGCGGTCCATTCGGCCAGTGAAACTCCGGCCACCGGCTCACGCGTCAGCGGCGAAGGCGCCGCCGTGTCTGCACTGAACGCCGGTACGGCTGCCAGCAGCAGTGCCATCGTTGCGCCGCTGCGGCGCAGCCATCCCTGGATTCCCTTCCGCATCACCCACCCGATCGTCCCTGGCGGCCACGCTGCGTGGCCGGCTCCGGGGCCATTTTACCTCGACGGGCTGGACGCTGTGCATTGCGGGTGCTGTGCCTAGTCCGGCGCCATTGCGCGCCTGATTGCAGCCTCCGCCAGCGGCGCCATCACCGCATAGCCCTTCGCCGTGGGATGCACGCCATCCTCGGCCAGCTGCGGATCCAGCCCTCCGGCGGCATTGGTCATCGGCGTGTAGTAGTCCAGATAGATCAGCTGCTTCGCATCGGCATAGCGCTTCAATGCCGCGTTCAATGCGCGCACCTTGGGAGCAGGTGCCGTGCCCGGCAACCACGGGTAATCGCTGACCGGCAGCACCGATGCCAGTACCACGGTGATGCCATGTGCGCGTGCCAGGTCCACCATCGCGTGCAGGTTGTCTTCAATCATCGCCTGCGTGGACGGGCCGGTGTTGCCGGCAATGTCGTTGGTGCCGGCCAGGATCACCACCACCTGTGGCTTCAGGGCCAGCACGTCCTGCGGGAACCGCACCAGCATCTGCGCCGTGGTCTGGCCACTGATGCCGCGGTTGAGCCAGCCCTTGCCGGGAAAGAACGATGCGCTGCCTTCCCTGCCCCAACCTTCGGTGATGGAATCACCGTAGAACACCACGCGTGGTTGCCCCGGTACAGCGGCAGGCAGTCGCGCGTTGGCGTCGCGATAACGCTGCAGTTGCGGCCAATCGGCCAGGCGCTGCTGCATGAAGCGCACTTCGTCCGCGCGCAGGCTTTCGACAGGCTCCAGCAGCAAAGGGTTGATCGCGGGCATCTCGGCCGCCACCCCGTGGGCGCTCAGCGCGATACCGATGGCAACTGCGGCCAGGCCGCCGGACAAGGAACGCATGGGGTCTCTCCCTTGAATGTCCGGGCCAGTCTAGCGCGCGGCCCCGCGCTTACCGCGCCGCCGACCGCGCGGCCACGCCGGTCACCTTGGCCGGCATCCACATGCCTGGGGTCCACCCGCTGGCGGTCAGGATCGCCTTCGGGTTGTCCTGCTGGATCAGCGCACGCACCGCGTCACGCTTGTCCTTGGCCTGCAGGTAATAGGCCTTGGCGATGCGGTAGCCCACCCAGTACCCGAGGTCATAGGGTTCCTGCGAACCGGGCTTGTAGTTATACAGCCACGGCGACAGATCGGTGCTGTCCACATCCAGCGCGAAAGCGCTTTCGATATGCACTTCCCGGCCACGGGTCCAGGCGGCATGCCGGCCGTTGCCGACGTTGCCGGAAATCAGCTCGGCGATGAACTCGGCGATGCCTTCGCCCAACGAAACACGCAGCACCGTCGCATGCGGGTCGCCCGGCTCGAAATCGGTCAGGCCGGTCTGCTGGATGTGCACGTACTCGTGGGCGATCACGTGCACGAAGCGGTCCTGCACATTGGGATTCATGAAATCCGCTGCGCACAGCGCTTCCAGGCCGATGATCACGCCGCTCTTCGAGGTCAGCCCGACCGGACGCCCCCGGCCGACCGCGAGGGTCACCGGCGGAAACGCGGCCTGCGGATAGATCGCCTGCAGGTTGCCGAACACCTGTACCAGGCGCTGCTTCACCGCCGGCAGCTCCGCCAGGCAACTACGGCCCTGCGCATACACCTCGGGCTGGCTGGCAATGGCCTCGGCCATGCGCTCGGGCGTGACCCGGCGCGCCTTCGACAGTTCACCCAGGCCCGTACTGCCTTCGGCCAGATAGCCGGCCAGCTGGGCGACACTGGGCTTGCCACCGGTGCTGTCGTAGAGCGCGTAGAAGCGGCTGGCATCATTGGTGAGGATCTGCGGCCCCGACGGAGTACCCGCCGACGCCACACCGACCGCCCCGGCACAGGCCAGGGCAAGCAGGCAACGCAGGAAACTGGACATCGCTCCGTCCTTGGTGGAGTGCATGCGAAGCGCGCAATCTATCACTCCGCCCCGGCCACCGCAGCGGGCACATGCAGGGCCTTCGGGGCTGTGCCAGACTCACTCAGGCACCTGCCATGGATGATGGAGCACCGCACGATGATGATCGTTCCCGCGTACTGGGCCGAAGCCCGCCTGCAGGCCCGTTTCCGTGGCCGGCCGGTGGTCGTACGCCGCTTCGGCTGGTCCGATGAGGGACCTGCCGAGGCCCAGGCCCACGCCGACCGCCGTGCCAACGAAGCCCTCAATGCCATCCTTGCCGGGCAGGCGCTGCCGCGTCGCGAAGTGCGCAGCAACTATGGCGTGGAGGGTGTGCCAATCCGCGAGCAGATCGTGCAGCGCGACGGCGATGTCATCATCACCCGCAACAGCTACGGCGCGCTGTGCCTGAATACACCGGACATACTGTTCGCCGACATCGACCATCCGCAGCCACCGGCAGGCTGCGTGATGCCTGCAATCATCGCGGCAGTGCTGCTGTTCGCCGGCGCCATCATCGGCACCCTGCTCTGGCACTGGCTAGTGGGACTGGTATTGGGTGTGGCGGCCGTAGTGCTGGTGAATGCCGCGATGCTGATGCAGCGCAAGCGGCGCCTGGCCGCCGCCGGTGGCGCCGAAGGTGTGGCGCTGCAGTGGGTCGCAGCCTTCAGCGAACAGCATCCGGACTGGCATCTGCGCACCTACCGCACGCCGGCCGGACTGCGCGTGCTGGCGATGCATGCCACCTTCTCGCCCGAGGACGAGCAGCTCCAGGCATTCTTCAAAGCACTGGGCACCGACACCCTGTACGCGCGCATGTGCCGGCTGCAGCATTGTTTCCGTGCGCGACTGACACCGAAGCCGTGGCGCGTCGGCCTGAAGTACCGCATCCGGCCGCCGGTGGCCGCGTGGTCAGCCGAACAGGCCAACAATCCGGATCGACTGGCCTGGATTGCCGAGTACGAAAAGAAGAGTGCCGGCTTTGCCGCGTGCACCTACCTGCGCAGCTTCGGCGACACCTCCCGGGTGCATGCCAAGGCCGAGCATGTGCGCGAGCTGCACGATCGGCTGTCGCACGCGCAGGACCGGTTACCGCTGGCCTGAACGCAATGAGCGCTCAGTCCACGCCCTGCACGAACGGCTGCCCTGCCAGGGTAGTGCCCAGCCGCACCGCGATCTGCTGACCTTCCTTTTCGAAGGTCGTCGCGCACTGCTTGGCGCCCCTTTGGCATCCGACTTCCGGAAAGCCCTCGAGTGACTCAGGCGCGCCCTGAACCGGACTCACATGCCACCCTGCCGCATCCATGAGGCGCTTGGCCTTGGCATAAGGCATGCCGGCGACAATGCCCAGCTGCGCCAGTTCGGAGGGGAGTGATTGGCCATGCAGGCTCGGCGTCATCACCAGCGCCAACACTGCGACAACACGTTTGGACTTCATAGGTGAAACCCATGGCAGACAGCAACAGGCCTGCAGCGTATCGCAGCGTCCGCACGCCATGGCACCCGCATCACATATGGTTACGCAATCGCAACGGCCAATGACACGAGGTCACCCTCCGGATCCATCAGGTACTGTTGAGAACCGCCACGGGGGCCTCGCGCGCCGCCCGCCGCGCCGGTACCCAGGCAGCCAGCTGCCCCAGGGCGAACACCAGCCCGACGCCCAGCACCAGGTACCCGGGATCGATGCGAGGTACCTCGTAGTAGCGCGAAACCCAGACATTCAACGCCAATGCCAGTACGCTGCCAGCGATCGCGCCGACGAAGGTCAGCATCAGATTCTCGATCATGAAGAAGCTGATCACATCGCGCCTGCGGGCACCCAACGCACGTCGTATGCCGATCTGCGGATAGCGCTTGCGGACCCAGAAGCTGGCCAGCCCATACACGCCCGTGCCGGTCACGATCAACAGCGAGATGCCGGCGCACAGGAAGATGCTGGTCACGCCGGAAGTATTCCGCACGCAGTTCGCTGAAGCGCTGGACCCGGGGCAGCATCCGGTTCGCTTCGCGCGCGGCCAGCGCATTGCGGGCCGAGTCGAGGACCGCGGAAAGCGCGTCCGGCTCGCTGCGCACCGCGTACATCACCCGGGTGCCATCGGGAATCAGCGGCAGCAGCAGGCTGTCGCCTGTTCAGCGACCGCGCTTGCGCTCGATTTCCGCGTGCAGTCCCTGCAACTTCACCAGGTACTGCTGGAAAACGCCCAGATCTTGCTCGACCAGGCTTGACCAGTCAGGCTTCGCATTCAGCAACTGCTCGACCTGCTGCTGCGGTGGGCGATCAAAGCCCTCGCCCAGGACGGCCAGGTAGCGCTCCCTGAATCCCTCCGGATCCTGCTGGTCCTGGGCGAAGAGCTGCACCGCAATCAGTCCGGCATACAGGTAATTGGCCAGGTAAAGCGGATCCTCATACATCAGCCGCTTGGATATCCAGGTGCTGCGCAGCTCGGGATACTGCTCCGATGCGCCCCCGTACCTGCCCAGCACCTTCATCGTCAGCGTATCAAGCGCGTCTGCGTTGCCAACCTCATCGGCGGCCACGTCCTGATAGATGGACTGTTCCAGATCGGCCTCTTCAGACGATACGAACAGCTGCAGGATGATGTCATCGAGCAACGACTTCAGGTAATACGCCTTGGCACGTGGATCACTGGCCTGCCGGTAGAGCTGATCGCGGAACTTCAGTTCGTTGTAGATGGCGAAGGCCTCGGTCAACCACTTGTTGCCGTTGCGCTGGAATGATGATGCGCCGCCGCGCTGCATCCACTGGCCATGCATGGCATGGCCGGCTTCGTGAGCGATCTGGACATCCCCCTCCAGATCGCCCTGGCGATGGCCAACGAACAGCAACGAAGGCACGCCGGGGGCGCTGATCGAAAACGCATCCATCGCGCGCCGCCCTGCCGATCCGCCCAGATCCATGCGTCCGCCCGCAGGATTGAGCAGCCCGCGCAGCCCTGTCACGTAATCCGGCCCCAGCACCTGCATTGATGCCGCCGCCGCATCACGCAACTGCGCCAGGTCAAGCGGCGGAGGAATATAGCCCGCATCAGGCAGGTCCATGTCCCAGATCTGTGGAGACGCCTGGCCCATGCGCTCAAGATGGGTCAACTGCATCTGCTGGTAGTTCCGCCGCAGCAGCGCGTGGCGCGCTACCGCCGCCAGTGTCGCGTCGACGGCGGCCTGATCCAGGCCCATGTGCCGGTAGCTGCGGTCAGGCGCAGTTCCATCGCCCTGCAGTTCCGACGCATGCTCGTTGAGGCGGACCAGGCCCAGCAGCACCGTTGCCATTTCGCTGCGCCGCGACGCCATTCCCTGCCAGTAGGCACGCCATGCCGCTTCGCGCAGTGAACGGTCCGGCAGGCGGGAAAGGGCTCGCGCGTCGGTGCGGCTGTCGAGCGTGCGGCCTTCATGTTCGAAACGCGCAAAGGGGGCCGACTGCAGCAGCTGCCGGTGCAGACGCCCGAAGCTGTCCAGCGCCGGGTCAGCCAACGTGTCGACCGCATCCACCAGCGCTGCATTGGCCGGCTGCACATCCTCCCGCAACGCCCGTTCACGCAGGTCGGCATGCGGCCCGATCCAGGCAGCGTGCGCGGGCGCATCACGCAATGCCTGCTTGGCAATCGCCGCGATGCGTCCACATGTGCTGGCGACTTCGCCCTGGGTGTTGGCCAGCCGGGCATCGTCGGCATTGCGCGCGGCCTGAAGATGCAGGTAGCCATGGTGCCGGAGGCACTCGCCATACAGCTGTTCGGCCTGCTGGAACCTCACGTCTGGCGGCGCATGAAGCGCCTTGAGGGCATGGGTCCTCCGCTCGAGGTTCTGCCACGCCTCACGTTCCTGGGAGGCGCTGCCAAAGTAGCTGCGGTCATCTGCCCGCAGAGCCTGCGCTTCCACTCCGTGTGTCATCCCGGCCAACAGCGTCGCGATGACAAAAGTGATGGCGCGCATCCCATTGCGATGCATCGATGTCTCCTGGTTTGTTTCCACTCCCAGCTTAGCAGCCCGGGTGGACCCGGATGCCGCATGGCAGGTGGCTTCCCGATTCTCGATTCCGCATCCGGATCCAGGCCGTCTACCCACTCACATCCCGATACAGCAAGGCCGCCCTGGGGCGGCCTTCCCGTCTCCTTACTTGGCGTTCTTCACGTAGGTGTCGAACCAGTTCAGCATTTCCGCCACCAGCTGCTCGTTCGATTCCAGCGCGGTGTACCAGTGCGGTTCGTTCGGCAGCATCACCAGCCGCGTGATGCCACCGTTGCCTCGGATCGCCTGGTAGAGCTTGCGCGACTGGAACGGCTCGGTGCCCGGGTTGGCGTCGTCCTCGCCGTGGACCAGCAGCAGCGGCAGCTTGATCTTGTCTGCGTAGAAGAAGGGCGAGGCCTTCAGGTACACGTCCTGCGCCTGCCAGACCGAACGGCGTTCGTTCTGGAAACCGAACGGGGTGAAGGTCTTGTTGTACGAACCGCTGGTCGCCACGCCAGCCTTGAACAGGTTGGTATGGGCGATCAGGTTGGCGGTCATCAGGCCGCCATGGCTGTGGCCGGTCACGCCGATGCGGTTGCGATCGACCACGCCCATGTCCACCGCCTTGTCCACCGCCGCCTTGGCGTCAGCTTCCAGCTGCTCCAGGTAGGTGTCGTAGGCGTTTTTCGGGTCACCTACGATCGGGAACGAGGCGTTGTCGATGATCGCGTAGCCGGCCAGCAGCATCAGGCGGTACGGCTGCAGGCGGGTGAAGGTCTGCTGCGAACCGGACACCTGCCCCGCCTGCGCGGCGTTGGCAAAGTCGGCCGGGTAGGCGTACAGGATCGCAGGCACACGCTGGCCTTCCTTGTAGCCCGGCGGCGTGTACAGGGTGAACGACAGGTCCACGCCATCAGCACGCTTGTAGGTCACCAGCTGCTTCTTGATCTGGCGCACTTCCGGAGTCGGGTCGACCAGCTTGGTCAGCGCGGTGGCGGTGGACGCGAACTGCGCCTCGCCGGTCTTCGCATCGGCCACCGCCTCACCCTGCTGGCGGATGAAGGCATTCGGCGGATCGATCACCGACTGGTGCCAGGTCAGGTAGCGCCCAGGCGTATTGCTGAAACCAAGGAACTGCTCGTAGGCATCGGCGCTGCTGCGGAACAGGCGCTCGCTCTTCAGCGTGCCCAGGTCGAGGCGGTCGAGGAACGGACGGTCGCCCTGCGGCGAGGCGCCACGGCCGCTCAGGAACACGTGATCGCCCTCCCGGCGCACGACCTGCGCGCCATTCGGCAGGCGGGTGAAGACCAGGTTGCCGGGGTTGCCGTACAGCTCATCGCTGGACATGTCCCACAGCAGGCGGCCTTCCTTCTTCGGCTGATCCACATCGACGATGCGGGTCTGCATCCAGTGGCGGTTCTCGTCGTTCTCGTACTGGAACGCCACGGCCGGATCGGCAGTCCACGCGAAGCCTTCGAAGCGCTGTGCGGTGCGGGCGATCTCGACCGGCTTGCCGTTGAACGGCGCCTTCAGCATCAGCACCCGGTCGCGATGCGGCACGTTGACCTTCCAGTCGCCCTTGTCCAGCGCTTCGGCATAGACCAGGGTGGCCGGATCGGTGGCACGCCAGTCGAAACCACGCGGGCCTTCCGGTACGCCGTGCACCGGCACGCGGTCGGCCAGCGGCAGGCTGGCGATCGGCGTGGACTTGCCGCTGGCGATATCCAGCACGGCCACGTCGTTGGCGAAGCGCTGGTAGGTCACCGCATGCGAGTACGGCGCCTTGATCGATTCGGTCAGCACGTGCACGCCATCGGGCGCGGCGCTGACTTCGTTGAACAGCGCCGGCTGCCCGACCGGACGCACGCTGTTGGCGGCAGTATCAACCACGGCCAGCTGCGAGGCGCCGTAATAAGCGAACAGCTTCTCGTCATGCACGCTGGTCAGCGTGTCGCGGGCTTCGTAGGTGCTGCTCTCGCCACTGCTGCCCAGCGACTCCTGTGCATCCGGGCCGGTCGGTACGCCACCGTTGGACGGTGCTGGGCCCTGGTTGGCCGGCACCAGCTTCACCAGCAGGTTCTGGCTGCCGCCCAGCCACTGCACGGTATAGCCGAAAATCGGGTTCAGCTGGACGTTCGGCACCTGCTTCACCTGGCCGGTAGCGGCATCGCCCACCCACAGCTGCACGCTGGTATCGACCGCGTTCTGGAACGCAAAGTGGCTGCCATCGGCCGACCACAGCGCGCCGGTGGCACAGCCCTGCGGCAGGTTGACCTTGGTCTGCTGGCCACTGCCGATGTCGACCAGGGTGAAGTCGGCCACGCAGGCCGGGATGCCATAGCCACCGGGGGTGTCATGGCGGCTGCGGTTCTTCGGTTCCAGGCGCACGCCAGCCAGCTTCAGGTACGGCTGGGCGACACGGCTGATCGACGGGTAGGTCTGCGCAGTGGTCAGCAGCAGGCGCTGGCCACCCGGGGCCACGTTCGGCGCCGGCGGCGGCGGTGCCTTCAACACCTTGAGCAGGTGCTCCGGCGGCTTCGCGTAGTCTGCAAGCGCCGGGCCAGCGGCCAGCAGGCCGAAGGTGGCAACGGCAACGGCCGCCGCCAGAGAGGTTCGACGGATGAGCATCCTTATCCCCTGGGTGTGAATGGGTACCCGGAATCGGGCAAGGTCCCGAATCTAGCACCGCAGGGGTTGTCGTGAATGGGCCGGAAGGGCTAGTGGCCGGATGGGGCAAAGTGGGACACGCCCGGAGAGGCCGGCAATGGACCGGCATCTGCCAGGCGTGGTCTGTCGTCACTGCTGGGCGTGCAGGTCCCAGGCAGTCAGGTAATCGGGGTCGACCACGATCATGCCACTGTTCCGCATGCGGTACTCGCCGGGCTCGGCGGGCAGGTACTGGTCGAGCATCGGCGGCAGATAGCGCTCATGGCCGTCATTCTCGTCCGCCAGCACCACGCCTTCGTCGGCGCTGATGCGCAGCACCGTACCGGCGTATTGTTCCAGCCCCTGCACCTGGCCGTCACCGCCATAGCGGGTGACGCCCACCAGCACCACCTTGCCGATCATTTCCTCGACCTTGGCATCGTCCAAGGGCGGCAGCATGGGAGTGAATTCATCGCTCATCGGTGCACCTCCGTAGCCTGCTGGACATCGTGGATGAGGTTTCCGCTTCGCAGTGCGCGTCGCTGGCAGCCGAGCAAATGCCCGGCCTGAAGCCTCTGCATCGAGAGTGCCAGTACGCCCATGAACCCAAGGGTTCCTGGAGCACGATGCTGCCATCGCAGGCGGAAGGGACAGGTGAAGGCCGAAATCGGTCCTCGCCGATCAGAGGGTTGTACCTGCACCCACGCTAGAATGCGCCCATGCGCACCGTACATGCCCTCCGCTACATCACCCCGTTACGGGAAGGCGGCTCCCTGCCCGCCGTGGTCGAGACCGACGACGACGGCATGGCCGTGCTGAAGTTCCGCGGCGCCGGCCAAGGCCCGAAGGCGTTGATCGCCGAGCTGATTGCCGGTGAGATGGCACGCACGCTGGGCCTGCCGATTCCGGAAATCCTGTTCGTCGAGCTGGATCGCGAGTTCGCCCGAACCGAGCCCGACCCGGAGATCCAGGAGCTGATCCGCGCCAGCGAGGGCCTGAACCTGGGCCTGGACTACCTGCCGGGTGCGATCAATTACGATCCGGCGGCGATGCCGGTGGACGCCGACCTGGCCTCGCGCATCGTCTGGTTCGATGCGTTCACCAGCAATGTCGATCGCACCACCCGCAACCCCAACCTGATGGTGTGGCACCGCAAGCTGTACCTGATCGACCACGGCGCGGCGATGTACTTCCACCACGACTGGGCCAATGCCGGCGATGCCTGCGAAAAGCCGTTCGTGCTGATCCGCGACCATGTGCTGCTGTCGTTCGCCAGCCGCATCGCCGAGCTGGATACCGAACTGGCCGCGCGCCTGAGCGATGCCGAGATCGAGCGCATCGTCGGCCTGGTGCCGGACAGCTGGCTGGTCAACGAGCCGGCATTCGACAGTCCGCAGGCCTATCGCCAAGGCTACATCGACTATCTCAAGCACCGCCTGAAAGTGCGTGCGGTGTTCGTGCAGGAGGCCGTCCGTGCCCACGCTGCACACGTATGACTATGCGGTCATCCGCGTGGTACCGCGGGTGGAACGCGAGGAGTTCATCAACGTCGGAGTGATCGTCTCCTGCCCCGGCGCGCGCCATCTGGAAGCGGCCATCGAGATCGATCCGGCACGCCTGCACGCGTTCGCTCCAGCGCTTGATCAGGATGCGTTGCAACCGTGGTTGGATGCGATCGTGGCCATCTGCCGTGGCGACGCCAGCGCCGGACCGATCGCACAGCTGCCCGCGCGCGCCCGCTTTCATTTCCTCACCGCCAAGCGCAGCTCGGTTGTGCAGATGTCGAGCACGCATGTCGGCCGCACTGCGGACCCGGCGGGTGTGGTGGAACACTTGATGACGAAGATGGTGCGGGTACCGGCACCAACCGAGCAACATTGATTGGGTAGAGTCGACCGCTGGTCGACTGCCGTTCGCGGGAAGCAGGCGCACCGTCTTCGTGGCCGTACCGGTGCTCCCTACCCTCGCCCTGCACCACGAAACCAAGCCATACCAGCCCTTGTGGTTCTGCGCCGTGGTGGCCCGCTGCAGCAATGCAGGTGAGACCAGCGCTCCGCTTTGCAGGCGTGGGCGAGCTTCATCTTGTCCGGCGTTTCAGCGCCCACGATCTGGAACCGCTTCACCTGCCGCAGATTGGCCAGGTCCATGACGGTCGTCACCCCAGCTGCATCCACGCTAGGGACTCTGCCGCAACACCTCGACCGTGACGGCGAACGCCTTGATGCGTTGCCATTCGCTCCGCTCATGCGGCAGCGATTCCACGCCCATGCCGATCTGGTACCGCACCGCTTCCTCGGGCGCGGCGAAATCACGCGATTCGTGCTGCGCTGTGGCCAGCACATAGGCAATCTGCCGATGGTCGGTAATGCCGTTGTCGATGCAGGTACGCACGATCATCTCGACCGACTGGTCCCGGGTCAGGCCGAAGCCCACCCCACCTTTTCCATAGCCTTCGCTCATCCTTCAGCTCGCCAGTTCCGGAACGCATCCGTTCGTCGGGGGAAGACCTACTTCAGCAGGTCCGATTCGGTAGGGGCCTCGCCACTGCAGGTGTCATAGCGGCGCTGCAGCAGCGTGCGTGGCCCGGTTCCGCGCAGCTGGATGACCTTGTCCTCGCGCTCGCATGGGCTGACCTTCGCGCGCAGCACGAACCGCCCATTGTCGATATGGTCGATGTCGCGCCCGCCGATGGCCGCTTCCAATGCCTTGGCACGCACATAGCGGTTGACCTTGGCGTCGAACAGGTAGAACGCATGCACCGGAACGTTGTAGACACCGTTGTTGTCCTGCCACACCTGCAGGTCCGGCATGCCATCGCCATTGAAATCCGAAACGGTCAGCAGCACGGCCGCCGCACCCTGGGCATCGGCGCCAGCGCGGGTCAGGCGCGGCTGCACGCCCGTGACCGCCACGTTGCGCCCGCCACGGGTAACGCCCATGCTCCGCACCCTGCAGGTCGTCACGTTGTCGGCGCCGCCGCAGTCGGTCACCTGGAAGACCACCTGCAATGCAGGCGTGATCCTGCCCTCGCCGGGCCGCAGGACGATCCTGCCCTGCTTGTCGGGCGCGGCATCGGCGGTATGCACAGCGGCCTGCGCCGGCGCCGGGGCCGCCTTGGCTTCCGCCACCAGCGCCGCCGCACCGCCGCCCTGCAACTGGCGGGCACGCAGCAGGGTCATGTGCGTGCGGCACTGCTGTGAATCCAGCTGGGCAACGGCCGTGCCGCCTTCCGGGCAACGACTGTCGCGCTGGCGCAGCCATTGCCGCTGCAGATCGCGCAGCACCTGCTGATCACTGGCGGTCAGCGTGGAGCGCGCCGCACTGTAGGCGGCGTTGAGCGCATCGTCGTGCACCTTGAATTCAGCGTCGACACAACGACGACGGGCGTCCAGTGCGGTGACCGCGGCCGCCATGCAGGGCGCATAGGCAGGGCTCAGAAAGCGTGCATCGCCGGCAATCAGTTCGGCACCACTGGGCACCTTGCGTGCGGCGGGCTGGGGCTGCGCCTGAGCGCTTGCCCACAGGCAGGGGCCAAGCAGAAGCAGTCCTGCCAGCAACCGGGTGGCACGCCCCGATAGGCGTTCAGAGTTCAGCATGCGTTTCCTTCCCTGGCGGCATTGGCCGGCCCCGTCCTGTTCCGATGATGGATGCTGCCCGGTCACCAGCGCAATTTCAGCTACAGCGGTCACAGCCCCGCGTGCGTGTTCAGGCCGGCGATCGCTATTTCGGCAGGGCAAACGCCATCACGTAATCGCCGTTCGGGGTTTCCATGAAATGGTGGCCGCCGGCCATGATCACGACGAACTGGCGTCCGTCTTGTTCATACACCATCGGCGTAGCCTGCCCGCCCGCGGGCAGCGCCGCGTGCCACAGCTCCTTGCCGGTCTTCAGGTCGATGGCGCGCAGCAGGTCATCGGTGGCGGCCGCGATGAAGATCAGCCCGCTGGCGGTCACCACCGAACCGCCGTTGTTCGGCGTGCCGATCTCGATCGGCAGGCCGGAACGGATGCCGAACGGCCCATTGCCGCGCGCACTGCCAAACGGACGATCCCACAACAGCTTGCCGGTGCGCAGGTCGATGGCACGGATGCCGCCGTAGGGAGGCTGCTTGCACAGCAGACCCGTGAACGGCAGCCGCCAGCCAGCGTTGACCTGGATGCCATACGGCGTTCCCACCTGCGGATCGCCGGCCCCCTCGCCACCACCCCTGTCGGCACGGATCTTCTCGCGCGGCAGCCAGCCCAGGCGGTCGGCTTCGGCACGTGGCACCAGCCGGTTGTAGTTGGGCATGTCGTTGTAGTTGGCCACGATCACGCCGCGGCGCGTATCGATGGACACACTGCCCCAATCCGAACCGCCGTTGTAGCCGGGGTATTCGATGGAATGGCGATCACTGCTCGGCGGCGTGTAGAAGCCTTCGTAATAGGCCTTGCGGAACTGGATGCGGCAGATCAGCTGGTCGATCGGGGTGATGCCCCACATGTCGCGCTCGGTCAGGTCATGCTCGCGGCGCAGCGTGTGGTACAGCGAGAACAGCTGCGTGGGTGAGCGCTGTTCCGGTTCGACACCGCCGACCGGCACCTTGCGCTCTTCGGCAGCGGTCAGCAGCTGGCCGTTGCGGCGGTCGAGGATGTAGAGATCACCCTGCTTGGTCGGCAGCAGGAGTGCCGGCACCTTGCCTGCCGCCGTTGGGTAATCGATCAGGCTGGCCTGCGAACCCAGGTCGTAATCCCACACGTCCTTGCGCACGGCCTGGAAATGCCAGGCCGGCTTGCCGGTGGCCACATCGATCGCCACCAGCGACGTCGCATAGCGGTTCTGGTTTTCCGTACGCGAGCCACTCCAGTAGTCGCCCGCAGAATTGCCCAGCGGCAGATAGACCAGCCCCAGCGCCTCATCACCGGTCGCGGTGGTCCACATGTTCGGCGTGCCGCGCGTGTAGGTCTGCCCATGCGGCGGCAGGCCGCTGCGCTCGGGCTGGTCCATGTCCCACGCCCAGCGCAGCTTGCCGGTAATCGCGTCGTAGGCCTGGATCACGCCCGATGGCGCGTCGCGGCGCTGACCATCCAGCACCTGGTGGCCGGTGACGATCACGCCGCGCACGATGGCCGGGGGCGAGGTGATCGACACGTAGCCGGGTGGCACCTCACCCATACCGAGGGTGATGTCGACCTGGCCGTTGTTGCCAAAATTCGCGCAGGGACGGCCGCTATCTGCATCCACTGCAATGATGCGCCCGTCCAGCGTGCCTTCGATGATGCGCGCCCAGCACGCCGGACGACTGCCCGGTGCAGCGCTGCGGCTCACGCTGGGCGGCGGTTCGGGCAACGCCAGATCAGCCGCGGCATCGGCCAGGGTGGCATCGGCCAGGATCGGCGTTGCCGGTTGCTCGTAGTAGCTCACACCACGGCAGGCGGCGGTGTACGGGATCGAGGCGTCCTTCACCTTCGGATCGAAGCGCCACACTTCCTTGCCACTGGCGGCGTCGAGAGCGATCAGGCGGTTACGGGCAGTGCACAGGTACAGGCGGTCGCCGATCTTCAGCGGCGTGGTTTCCGCACCCCAGCGCTTCTTCGGCAGGTCACCGGTGCGGAACTGCCAGGCCAGCTGCAGCGTGGCCACGTTGGCCGGGGTGATCTGCTGCAGTGGCGAATAGCGGGTGCCTGCATTGCTGCGGCCCCACGCCGGCCAGTCTCCCTCGGCCGGCTGGTCGGCCGGTTGCAGGCCGGTGGTATCCCGCGTGGGTTCCAGTCCGGCGCTGGCCGCGCCTTCCGGGAACGGCTGGTGCCCGTCCACTTCACCATGCGGCGCGAACGCCAACCCGAAGGCAGCGACGAACACCAGCATCAGGACGCCCGCCACGCTGCGCGACAGGCGCTTTGAAACCGTTTCGCGAAGGGTCGGCGCGAGCAGCGCCAGCACGATGCCGAGCGCGGTCACCAGGCCCAGCCGCGGCACCCAGCGCCAATAGTCACTGCCCGATTCCCACCAGGTCCACAGCAGCGTGCCGACGAACACCAGCGCATACAGCAGCGCGCCGCTGCGGCGATTGCCGAATAATAACACGCCACTGGCCAGAAGGCCGGCCCCGGCGATGGCGTAGTACGCAGACCCGCCCAGGCTGAGCAGCCACGCGCCGAGCCCGCCGATGACCAGGCCGAGCACGACCAGCAGCAGCGACAGCACGGTAACGAGAGGGTGCCGGGAGGCGCGGACGGGAGCAGGAGCGGACTGCGGCGTGGCGGACATCGTCGATCTCCGGGGGCAGCATGCGTCGTTATCCCACCGCCTGCGTGAAGCGCGCGCTTACGCGTGGCATCCGGATACGACGACGCCGGCACAGGGCCGGCGTCGTCGGGTGTCTCAGGCTCGCGGCAGGATCAGTCCTGTGCGGCGTCCTCGCTGCTGGCCGCAGCCGGGGCGCTGTCGGTCGTGGCCGGGGCGGCGACTGCCACCTCGTCCTCGTCCTCGTCGATCGAGGCATCCATGCGCTCCACCGCCTGCAGCTTCTCGTCCTTGGACAGGCGAATCAGGGTCACGCCCTGGGTGTTGCGGCCGACGCGGCTGATTTCCGAGCCACGCGTACGCACCAGCGTACCGCCGTCGGAGATCAGCAGGACTTCGTCGCGGGAGCCCATCAGCACTGCGGCGACCAGCTTGCCATTGCGCTCGGTGGTCTGGATGCCGATCACGCCCTGCGTGCCACGGCCCTTGCGCGGGTAGTCCGGCAGCGGGGTGCGCTTGCCGTAGCCGTTCTCGGTGGCGGTGAGGATGTACTGCACGCTGGCGTCGTCGGCACTATCGATCACCGCATCACCCGTGGCGGCGGCTTCCTCGACACCGTTGTCGTCCTCGTTCTCGTCCTCGATGCCACCGGCACTTTCGGCCACGATCAGGCTGACCACTTCCTCGCCGGCCGGCATCCTGATGCCACGCACGCCGGTTGCGGTACGGCCCATCGAGCGGACTTTGTCCTCGCCGAAGCGCACGGTCTTGCCGTTGGAGGCGAACAGCAGGATGTCGCGCTGGCCGTCGGTCAGGCCGACGCCGACCAGCGCATCGCCCTCATCGAGGTTGATCGCGATCTTGCCGCGGGCCAGACGGAAGGCGAACTCGCCCAGCGGGGTCTTCTTGACCGTACCGTTCTTCGTGGCGAAGAACACGAACTGGCCATCGGCGTACTCGCGCACCGGCAGCACGGCCTGCACGCGTTCGCCCGGTTCCAGCGGAATCCAGTTGATGATCGGACGGCCGCGGGCGTTGGAACCCGCTTCCGGCAGCTGGTAGACCGGCAGCCAGAACACCTTGCCCGAGCTGGTGAAGGTCAGCAGCGTGTCGTGCGTGTTGACCAGCCACAGCTGTTCGATGAAATCCTCTTCCTTGGTCGCCGCCGCACTGCGGCCACGCCCACCGCGGCGCTGTGCGCGGTACACGCTCACCGGCTGCCGCTTCACGTAACCTGCATGCGACACGGTGACCACCACGTCTTCCGGTGCGATCAGGTCGAGGATGTCCAGGTCTTCTTCGCTGTGGCGGATTTCGGTGCGACGTTCGTCGCCGAACTCGGCCTTGACGTTGACCAGCTCCTCGCGGATCACCTGCAGCAGGCGGTCGGGATCTTCCAGGATGTGGATCAGCCCGGCGATCACTTCCAGCAGCTGCTTGTACTCGTCGGTCAGGCGGTCCTGCTCCAGCCCGGTCAGGCGGTGCAGGCGCATTTCCAGGATCTGGGTGGCCTGGATCTCGGTCAGCTGGTAGCCGCCCTCGATCAGGCCCACGCCCTTGGGCAGGTCTTCCGGGCGCGAGGCTTCGGCACCGGCGGCACCCAGCATCGCACCGACCAGGCCCGGCTCCCACACGCGCGCCAGCATGCGCTCGCGTGCTTCGTTCGGGTTCGGCGAGGTCTTGATCAGTTCGATCATCTCGTCGATGTTGGCCAGCGCGACGGTCAGGCCTTCCAGCACATGGGCGCGGGCGCGCGCCTTGCGCAGCTCGAACACGGTGCGGCGGGTGACCACTTCGCGACGGTGGCGGACGAACGCCTCCAGCATCTGCTTCAGATTCATCAACTGCGGGCGGCCGTCGACCAGCGCCACCATGTTGATGCCGAACACCGATTCCATCTGCGTCTGCTGGTACAGGTTGTTCAGCACAACCTCGGCAGATTCGCCGCGCTTGATCTCGATGTAGATGCGCATGCCGTCCTTGTCGGACTCATCGCGCAGCTCGCTGATGCCTTCGATCTTCTTTTCCTTGACCAGCTCGGCGATCTTTTCGATCAGACGCGCCTTGTTCACCTGGTAAGGAATTTCAGTGACGATGATCGATTCGCGGCCATTGTCGGCCACTTCGATATCGGCCTTGGCACGGATACGCACGCGGCCACGGCCGGTGCGGTAGCCAGCGACGATGCCGGCGGTGCCGTTGATGATGCCGGCAGTCGGGAAATCAGGGCCCGGGATGTACTCCATCAGGCCGTCGACGTCGATCTCCGGGTTGTCGATCAGCGCAATGCAGGCGTTGATCGATTCGCTCAGGTTGTGCGGCGGGATGTTGGTCGCCATGCCCACCGCGATACCGGCCGAGCCGTTGACCAGCAGGTTCGGGAACCGGGTCGGCATGACCGTCGGCTCCAGTTCCTTTTCGTCGTAGTTGGGCTGGAAGTCGACGGTTTCCTTGTCGATGTCCGCCATCAGCTCGTGCGCGAGGCGCGACATGCGCGCTTCGGTGTATCGCATGGCCGCGGCGGAGTCGCCGTCGATGGAGCCGAAGTTACCCTGGCCATCGACCAGCATGTAGCGCAGCGAGAACGGCTGTGCCAGGCGCACCAGCGTGTCGTACACCGACTGATCGCCATGCGGGTGGTACTTACCGATGACGTCACCGACGATACGCGCCGACTTGAAGTAGGGCTTGTTGCTGTGCGCGTTGAGCTCGTTCATCGCGTACAGCACGCGGCGATGCACCGGCTTGAGGCCGTCGCGCGCATCCGGCAGCGCGCGGCCCACGATCACGCTCATGGCGTAATCGAGGTAGCTCTTGCGCATCTCGTCTTCCAGGTTGACCTGGATGATTTCCTTGGCGGTTTCTGCCATTCGGGTTCCGTTGTCTGGTAGCGGTCCAGTCCGGCGCAGCCCTCTGCGGGAGGGGGTCGCGCCGGAACCTCGATTCAACCTGTGGATACTACCACAACGGGCTGTTTTCCGCCTGCCTTTACGGGGATTTTACCGGCACAAATCAGGAACTTAGGGGCCCTACCGATGCTGTAGGGCCGAGCCCATGCCCGGCTCGGCCGGCAATACGCCGCAGCCGAGCATGGGCTCGGCTCTACAGACGTCCGCGGTCCTGCCCGCCTCAGCCGCCGAAGGCGGCGCGCATGTTCTCGGCGGTCGGGTTCAGGATCACCCCGCGCTCGGTCACGATGGCGTCGATCAGCTCGCCCGGGGTGACATCGAACACCGGGTTCCAGGCGGCAATGCCTTCGGCCACGGTGCGGGCACCGCCCACGCCATACAGCTCACCCGGGTCGCGCTGCTCGATCTCGATCTGGCTGCCGTCCACGGTCTCCATGTCCACGGTCGAGGACGGCGCCACCACCATGAACTTCACGCCGTGGTGGCGTGCGGCAATGGCCAGTTGGTAGGTGCCGATCTTGTTGGCGGTATCACCATTGGCGCAGATGCGGTCTGCGCCCACGATCACCCACTGCACGGCACCGGTCTTCATCAGGTGCGAGGCCGCCGAGTCGGCGATCAGGGTGGCATCGATACCGTCCTGCTGCAGCTCCCACACGGTCAGGCGTGCACCCTGCAGCCACGGCCGGGTCTCGCCGGCGAACACGCGCGCGATGCGGTGCTGGGCCATGCCGGCGCGAATGACGCCCAGCGCGGTACCGAAGCCGGCGGTGGCCAGCGAGCCGGTATTGCAGTGGGTCAGCACACCGCTGCCAGCCTCGATCAGGCCAGCGCCCAGTGCGCCCATGTGGCGGTTGGCCGCCAGGTCTTCCTCTGCGATCGCCTGCGCTTCGGACTCCAGCAACGCCTTCCAGTCGGCGCCGGCAGCGTTCAGGCAACGGCGCATCCGTGCCAGCGCCCAGGCCAGATTGACCGCAGTAGGGCGCGATGCGTTCAGGCGCTGCAGTGCCGGCTCCAGCTGCTGCAACGCGTGCGCACCGTCTGCGGCCTGCACCTCGCGCGCGGCCAGCACCACGCCCCAGGCGGCGGCAATGCCGATCGCCGGCGCGCCACGCACGGTCAGTGCGTGGATGGCGCTGGCAACCTCGTCACTGTCATGGCAGACCACGTGCTCGACCACGAACGGCAGCTTGCGCTGGTCCAGCAGTTGCAAGGCATCGCCGGTCCACAGGATCGGGCGGATGTGGTCGTAACGGGCGTAGTCGATGTCGGAGGCAGTGTTCATGGGCCCATTGTAGGGCCACGCCCCGCGTGGTTGGAGCCTGCCCCGGCTCAATTCACCGAGAATTCGGCGCGGCAGCCGCCATCCACCCAGATCCCGTTGCGGTTCCAGCCCCAGGTGCTGCCTTCCTCGCAGGGCGTGCTGGACAGCTGCTCGGAGACCACAGCACCCACCGAGATGCTCGCGCCGCAGAAGCGGCGCTTCTTCGACTTCGATTCGCAGGTCAGGCGGCGCGGCACATCGACGAAGCGGCCATCCTCGTCGGCCACCTCGAAATCGCCCTGGCAGCCACGGCTGGTCCAGACTTCATTGCGCTTGTAGCCCCATCCCTGGCCTTCCCGGCACGGCAGCACCGACAACTGGCGAAGCAGGCGCACCGGCGCGCCATCCAGGCGTACCGGGCAACTCTGCGGACGGCCATTGGATTCGCAGCGCACCACGCGGCGCACCAGGCGCTTGCCTTCCGTTGCCGCAGGTGCCGCACCCTGCGCACGGCGCGCCCGGAATTCGGCGCGGCAGCCAAGGGTGACCCACACGCCGCTGCGGTCGGTGCCCCACTCGCTGCCGCGGATGCAGCTGTTGCTCGACAGCTGGCGCACCAGATCGACGCCGTTGGCCACGTCGATATCGCAGTGTACCCAGCCCATGTCGCGGGACTCGCAGGTCACCACTTCATCGTCGTAGCCCACCTGCTGGGCCGACGCCGGCGACGGCAGCCAGGCACCCCAGAGCGCAATGGAGTACATCGGTGCAGCGACAACCGCAAACCACTTGACCAAAGCCTTCCCCAGCAGGAATGGATGAACTGCATGCCAGTGTCCGGCATTGGCCGTGATAAGAGCATCATCCTGCTTACCGACGCAAGCGCACAGAGCCCGCGTTTCGTTCAGCCTGCAATGTTCAGCAACACGCGGGCGTCACGCGTGGGCAAAGTCGTAGGCCAGCACATCGGCAATGCGTGGCGTGCGGTTCATCGCCATCAGCAGGCGATCGACACCCACCGCCACGCCGGCACAGGCCGGCAACGCTGGCAACGCCGCCAGCAGCGCCTCATCCAGTGGCGGCTGCACCTGCCCGCGTTCGTGGCGGCGTTGCTGGTCGCGCCGGAAGCGGGCGCGCTGCTCGTCGGCGTCGTTCAGTTCGTGATAGCCGTTGGCCAGCTCCACTGCACCCAGGTACAGCTCGAAACGCTCGGCCAGCGGCGGCGTGCCGGCGCGGATGCGTGCCAGCGCGGCCTGGCTGGCTGGCCAGTCATGCACCACGGTCATGACCGCGTCATCGAAATGCGGCTGGATACGATGGGTCATCAACAGGTCGAGCCAGTCATCACGGGTCAATCCGACCGGGTCAATGTGCACCTCGCCCAACGCGGCACGCAGCGTGGACTCATCCGCCTCGAACGGATCCACGCCAAGGTGCTGCTGGAACAGCTCGCGGTAACTCAGCACGCGCAGGGTCGCACGGTGTCCAACCAGGGCCAGCGCCTGCCCGATCAGCTCGGCGGTCTCCTGTACCAGCCGATGGTGGTCCCAACCGACCCGATACCATTCCAGCATGGTGAATTCCGGGTTGTGGCGACCACCGGCCTCGCCATTGCGGAACACCCGGCCCAGTTCGTAACAGTCGCCCACGCCGGCAGCGAGCAGGCGCTTGAGCGGATACTCCGGCGAGGTGCGCAGCCAGCGGCGGCGTCCGCCGGCATCGACATGCCCGGTGAAGTCGGTATGGAAGCTGTCGATGTTCGGCTCGGTGTTGCCTGCCACCGACAGGATCGGCGTCTCCACCTCGAGCACATCGCGCTCTGCAAAGAAGCGGCGCACCAGCGCGTTGAGCGCGGCGCGCTGCTGCAGCGCGCGCAGCAGGGCCTCGCTCACAGGATGCCCTCCGGGCGCGGATGGTCGAGCGGCAGGGTCAGCAGATCGCGCGTATCGTCGATGTAGCCGCTGGCCAGGTACAGGCGGCGTGCCAGTTCGTTGTGGTGGTTCACTTCCAGGCGAAGGCGACTGACGCCACGACCGCGAGCGCGCTGTTCGCAGATGGCCAGCGCCTGCTTGCCGCGGCCACGACCGCGCGCACGATGGCTCAGGTACAGCTCGTCCAGCAGCATGAAGTGGCCGCCCTGCTCCAGGCTGAAGCCCATCGCGATCACCGCGTAGCCGACTACCTCGCCCGCCTCGTCCAGCCACAACAGCACTTCACCATTGCGCGGATCGGCCAGCAGCGCGTCCACGCCGCGACGCACGCGCGCGTCATCGAAGTCGATCCTGTCTTCGGCGTAGAACTCGCGCATCAGCGCGATCAACAGCTCCTCGTCGGCACGGGTGGCCAGGCGGAAATCCAGCGGGGCGGTCTGCATCGGTGTTCCTTTGTGTTTCATGCCGGGCGCGGGGACACCCGGCGGGATCGTCACTCGTGTTCGGCCAGATAGGCCAGCAGGCGGTCTTCGTCCCACACCGGCACGCCCAGCGACTGCGCCTTGTCCAGCTTGGAACCCGCTTCGCTACCGGCGACCACGAAGCTGGTCTTCTTCGAAACGCTGCCGGAGACCTTTGCACCGAGGGCCTCCAGGCGCTCCTTGGCGGCATCGCGGGTGAGCTGGGCCAGGGTGCCGGTCAGCACCACGGTCTGCCCATCCAGCGGGCCGGCCACGATCTCGGCCAGCGCCGGTGCCTTGGCCAGGATCTGCTGCATCGCCTTCTCGGCCGCCAGCAGCATCCCGCCGTGGCCCTCGCTGTCCAGCCACTGGGCCAGGCCACGCGCGGTGTCGTCCGGCAATCCTGCGTTGACGAACTGCCCATGCTCGGCGTCGAGCACCGCCTGGGCACCGGGCAACGCAGCCACCAGTCTCTCCGCGCGCAGGCGGGTGATGCCGGGAATCTCTGATTCGACCAACAGCTGCGCCAGGTCCAGCCCCTCGCGCAGCCTGGCGCTGGGCGCGTGCACATCGCTGATGCGGACCTGGCCGACCTGCAGCAGGTCATCGATGGCCTGCTGGTTGCCCTGCTGCTCGAAGAAGTGGCCGAGCGACCGCGCCACTTCGCCACCGATGTCCGGCACACGCTTGAACAATGGCCACGGCAGGTGGCGGATCAGTTCCAGGTCACCGAACCACTGCGCCAGCGCCTTGGCCGTGCTTTCGCCCACGTGCTCGATGCCCAGCGCGAACAGCAGCCGTTCCAGCGTGGCGGCACGACTGGCGTCGATGGCCGCGATCAGGTTGTCGGCCCACTTGGTCGCGATCTTCTTCGTGTTCCATTCGAAGCGGGCCGGCTGCGCCAGCGCCTGCGCGCGCCAGCCCGGATCGTTGCCGTCCAGCCTGAGCACCGCATTGAGCACCGCGCCACTGCCTTCAGCCGGCAGGTGCAGCTTCAGTGCGGCGGCCAGCGCCGAGGGATCTTCAGCGTCCAGCACCAGCTTCAGGTGCAGCAGCTGGTCACGACTGAGCCGGTACAGGTCGGCCACGCTCTTGACGATGCCAGCGTCGACCAGGGTTTCAATGTACTTGTCGCCCAGGCCGTCGATGTCCATCGCGCGGCGCGAAGCGAAATGGGCAATGGCTTCCTTGCGCTGCGCCGGGCAGGACAGCTCGCCCGAGCAGCGCCATGCGGCCGCCCCTTCCTCGCGCACGATCTCCGAGCCGCACACCGGGCAGCGCGTCGGCATCTGCCAGGGCGAGGTGTCCTGCGGGCGTCGGTCGAGGATGACGCTGACCACTTCCGGGATCACGTCGCCGGCACGGCGCACGATCACGCTGTCACCGACACGCACATCGAGACGTGCGATCTGGTCGGCGTTGTGCAGCGTGGCGTTGGACACGATCACGCCGGCCACGGCCACCGGTGCCAGCCGCGCGACCGGTGTGGCCGCACCGGTGCGGCCGATCTGGATCTCGATCGCCTCCACCGTGGTGCTCTGTTCCTGTGCCGGGAACTTGTGCGCGATGGCCCAGCGCGGCGCACGCGAGACAAAGCCCATCGCCTGCTGGCCGGCACGGTCATCGAGCTTGTAGACGACGCCATCGATATCGAACGGCAGGCCGTCGCGGCGCTCGCCGATATCGCGGTAGTAGCCGAGCAGGCCGTCGGTGCCTTCCACCACCTTGCACAGCGCGCTGACCGGGAAACCCCAGGCGCCGAGCTGCGCCAGCGTGCCCGAATGGGTATCGGGCAGCTCGCCGCCCTGCACTTCACCGGTACCGTAGGCAAAGAAGCTCAACCTGCGCTGCGCACTGATCTTCGGGTCGAGCTGGCGCAGCGATCCGGCCGCCGCATTGCGCGGGTTGGCCAGCACCTTGCCGCCGTGCATGCGCGCACGTTCGTTGTATGCCTCGAAATCGGCACGCGCCATGTAGACCTCGCCGCGCACCTCCAGCACATCCGGCCAATCCTTGCCGTGCAGGCGCTTGGGAACATCGCCGATCTCGCGCAGGTTGGCGGTCACGTCCTCGCCGGTACTGCCATCGCCGCGGGTCGCGCCGAGCACGAAATGACCATCCTCATAGCGCAGGCTGATCGCCAGGCCGTCCATCTTCGGCTCGGCCGAAAACTGCAGGCTGCGGCGGCCCAGTCGTTCATCGATGCGGCGCACAAAATCCGCCACTTCCTCATCGCTGAAGGCGTTGGACAGCGACAACATCGGCACCGCATGGCGGACTTCGGGGAAACGGCCGGAGGGACGCGCGCCGACCTGCTGGGTCGGACTGTCGGCCCGGGCCAGTTCCGGATATTCGCGCTCCAGTGCTTCCAGCTCGCGCACCATCCGGTCGTAGTCGATGTCGGGGATCTGCGGGGCGTCCAGCTCATGGTAGGCGCGGTTGGCCTGGGCGATCTGCCGGCGGAGATCTTCGGCGCGTTCGGCGGGGCTGGAGCTCATCGGAATCCGGTGGTTCTGGGATGGCCGGGGATTCTACCGCGCCCGGCCGTCAGGCCCTGTAATGCCCCCCCCTTCGCAGCGCCGAGCCATGCTCGACGGGCGCCCCCCCTGCCCTGGTGGATGCCAACCATCTCCCCGCCCCGGCAGGTGCCCAACCTTGGTTGGCACACCTGCAGCCGAGCATGGCTCGGCACTACAAAAAGCGGGCTTGCCGCCCACCGCAACCAGCGCTAGCGTGCGAAGGCTACTCCTCGGAATCCCACCCGTGACCCTGCCTGCTTCCCGTAGACGCTTCCTGCAACTGGCCGGTGCCGGCCTCGCTGTCGCTGGCAGCGGACTGCCGCGGCTTGGCCAGGCCCAACCTGCGGCCGCCGTCGCCCCGGCCCCTGCCGAAGGCGTGGTACTGCTGAACTTCAACGAGTGCCCCTACGGCCCCTCGCCGGCGGCCCAGCAGGCCGCGCGCGACAGTATCGCCAGTTGCGGCCGCTACCGCTTCGCCCTGGCCGCACAGGTGCGCGATGCCTTCATCGAGCAGGCACGTATTCCGGCCGACCACGTGCGCCTCTATCCCGGCTCAAGCGAGCCGTTGAACCGCGCCGCCACGGTGTGGACCGGGCCGCAGGCGGGATTGGTGGTGGCCGACCCGACCTTCGAGACGCTGGGCGAGGTCGCCGCTGCTCGCGGCGCCCATGTGCAGAAGGTGCCGCTGCGCGACGACGGCGCGCATGACCTGCGTGCGATGGTCGCCGCCGCGCAAGCGCGCCCGACCGGGCTGGTGTATGTGTGCAATCCGAACAACCCGACCGGTTCGATCAGCCCACCGGATGAGCTCGCCTGGCTGCTGGCCCACAAGCCCGCATCGACCCGCGTGCTGGTCGACGAGGCCTACCTGCAGTACAGCGAGCAGCCGAGCCTGATCGCGCAGGTAGCGCAGCGCGATGACCTGATCGTGCTGCGCACGTTCTCCAAGCTGTACGGCATGGCCGGCCTGCGCCTGGGCGTGGCGGCCGCACATCCCGACCGCCTGCGCGAACTGGCCAGCCTGGGCGACAACCCACTGCCCGTGCCAGCACTGGCCGCAGCACTGGCCAGCCTGCAGGATCCCCAGTTGATCGCGCAGCGGCGCCTGCAGAATGCCCAGGTGCGGCAGGCCACCATCGCGTGGCTGGGCAAGCGTGGTTTCAGCTGCGTCCCGTCGGAAGCGAACTGCTTCGTGGTGGATGTGCAGCGCGACGGTGCCGCCTTTGCCAAGGCGATGGCAGACAACGGCGTGATCATTGGCCGCAGCTGGCCGATCTGGCCACAGCGCGTGCGCGTGACCGTCGGCACCGAAGACGAAATGGCCGCATTCCGCCGTGCGTTCGCCAAGGTGGCCGGCGTACCGGCCTGACCCCGTTGGTGGGGGCGAACTTGGTTCGCCCCATCCACGCATGGCGTGGATCTGCTGTTGTGGATGCCGACCGTTGGTCGGGGTGGGTGCCGACCGTTGGTCGGCACGCCATGGGGCTCACCAGCGCGGGGTCTTGGTCAGCGGCGGTGCCTGGTGCTGGCGGTCGTAGGCACGCAGTTCGTCGCGGATGTGCGCGATGCGCTGGCGGCCCAGGGCATTGCGGCTGTCATCCAGCACCACGCCATCGAGCAGCTCGGCCATGCGCTGCACGGTCGGCAGCATCTTCTCCCAGGCATCAAGCGCGGTCAGCGGCGCCGGCAGGGTCAGGAAGAAGGCGATGGCCGGGGTTTCCATGGCACGGATGTTGGCCATGTCGAAGCTGCCCGGCTTCATGATGCTGGCCATCGAGAAGATCGGGCCGCGCTCGGGGTGGCCTTCCACCAGGCGGTGGAACACGTTCATGTGGCCGAATACCAGGCCGGTCTTCTCCGCCGCCACCACGATGTCTTCGCCGCGCAGCTGCTCGCCGGCACGGGCGGCCACGAACAGCGAGACGATCTTGTCGAAATCCTGGGTGGTGCGCTTGCCGAGGTCGTTGGCCGCGCCCGGATCGGTGTCGGCCAGGCCAAGTTCGGCCTGCTCGCCTTCGCCGCCCATGCCCGGTTCGACGCGGCCCTCGGCCACCACGACGCCGTCCTCGCCCAGGACCGGTTCGCGGCGCTCGCCACTGGTCGGTTCCGCGTTTTCCACGCGGCGCCCCTGGGGCTTTTTCTTCGGACGGCCAAACAGGAAGATCGCGGCGATCAACAGCAGGCCGGCGGCCAGGATGCCGATGCGCAACAGTGCCGTGTCGGACATTCGATAGGTTCTCCGGCTAATTCATTCAGGTAACTAGGATGGCACGTCAGGCCGCGCCCGCCAATCGCGCCGCTTCTTCCAGGTCCACACTGACCAGGCGGCTGACGCCCGGCTCACGCATGGTCACGCCCGACAGCTGGTGCGCGGCCTCCATCGTCGCCTTGTTGTGGCTGACGAACAGGAACTGCACCTTCTCGCTCATTTCCTTGACCATGTTGGCCAGGCGGCCGACGTTGGCTTCGTCCAGCGGCGCGTCCACCTCGTCCAGCAGGCAGAACGGGGCGGGATTCAACTGGAAGATGGCGAACACCAGCGCCACCGCGGTCATCGCTTTCTCGCCGCCGGACAGCAGCGAGATGCTCGACACGCGCTTGCCCGGCGGGCGCGCCATGATGGTCACGCCCGTGTCGAGCAGGTCTTCACCGGTCAGTTCCAGGTAGGCGTGGCCGCCACCGAACAGGCGCGGATACAGGGCCTGGACGCCGGCGTTGACGCGGTCGAAGGTGTCCTTGAAGCGCCCGCGGGTCTCGCGATCGATCTTGCGGATGGCATCCTCAAGTGTTTCCAGCGCCGTGGTCAGGTCGGCGTGCTGCGAATCCAGGTAGTCCGAACGCTGCGAAGCCTCGCCGTACTCGTGGATGGCGGCCAGGTTGACCGGCTCCAGCCGGCGCATGCGTGCGTCGATCTGGTGCACGGCCTGCTCCCAGTCGCCCAGGCGGGCGTTCTCGGGTAGTGCATTGAGCACGTCCTGCAGCACGAAGCCGGCCTTTTCCACCGCCGCCTGCAGGGTGTCGGCGCTGAGCACCAAGGCCTGCTGGTCGAGCTTGCGCTGCGAAATGCGCTCGCGCTGGGCCAACGCCTGCTCGTCGCGCTGGTGGCGGGTCTGCTCGTAGTTGCGCAGCTCGGCGTCAATGCCGTCCAGCAGCGTTCGCGCCTCGGTCAGCACACGGTCGGCCCGCACGCGCTCTTCCAGCGCGTTCTGGTGTTCGGCCTGCAGCGATTCGACCGGCGAATCCCCTTCGTCCAGCTGCGAGTGCAGCTCGCCCAGCCGCGCGTCCAGCTGCCCGCGCTGGGTGCCCATGCGTTCCAGCGCTTGGCTCAACGAGTCCAGCTGCGCGCGCTGCGATTCCAGGGTCAAGGCCAGCGAATGCGCGCGCTCGCGTACCGCGCGGGCGGCATCGCGGGCCAGGTCGCGGGCCTCGGTCAACTGCCGACGTTCGCCCTCCAGCCGCTGCCGGGTCGATTCCAGGTCGCCCATGCTGCTGACCGCACTCTCCAGCCGCGAGCGCGCTTCACGCGCCTGCTCGTTGTTGACTTCCAGCGTTTCCTGCAACTGCTTCAGCTCGCCCTCGATGCGGTCGATGCGGGTGCGTGCCGCTTCCACCTTGCCCTGCTGGCCCTGCAGCTGGCCGGCCAGCTCGGACACCGCGCGGTGGGCCTGGTAGAGCGCGCGCTGCGCGTCCTCGCGCTGCTGCTCGGCCGCCTGCAGCTGCTCACGGAAACCGCTCAGCTGCTCTTCCAGCTCGGCCTCGCGGTCCTGCAGCTGCTCGATCTGCTCACGCAGTTCGTTGATCTCACGCTCGCGCAGCAGCGCACCCTGCTCGGCGGCACCGGAGCGCGACACGCGCAGCCAGCCCTGGCCCAGCCGCTCGCCGCCCTGGGTGATGATCGAATCGCCTTCCGGCAGGCTGGCCTGCAGGGCCTTCGCCTCGGACAGGTCCTTCGCACCATGCAGGTGCGCCAGCAGCCGACGGATCGCCGCCGGGCCGCGCACGCGTGCCGCCAGCGAGGTCGACGCCACCTTCAGTTCAGCAGCATCGTCGGCGACCAGCGCAATGTGGCCTTCGCCAAGTTCGCCCAGCGCGCCGACCAGGCTGGCCGGGTCATCGACCAGCACGCCTTCGATCAGCTGGCCCAGCGCACTTTCCACCGCGTTCTCCCAGCCGGCATCCACGTCCAGGCGTTCGCCGACGCGCGCCGCCGAATCCAGCCCGCGCGCCTTCAGCCAGGCTACGGCTGCACCCTGCTCCTGGCCCAGCGCGGCCTGCTGCAGGGTTTCCAGCGAGGCCAGGCGACCGCGCAGGCCGTTGGCCTGCTTGCGCAGTTCAGCCAGTTCGTTCTGGCCATTGCGCTGCTGTTCCTGCACTGCCGTCACGCCCTGCTTGCGCAGCTCGACGTCTTCACTCAATTCATCCAGTGCGGCCTTCTGCGTGTCGTGCTGCAGGTGCAGCTGCTCGAAGGCTTCTTCCAGCGCGTCCACGTCCAGGCCTGCGCGTTCGGCGGCCAGGGCCTCGCGACGCCGGTCGGCGTCGAGGATCTGCTTGTCCAGGTAGTCCACGCGCGTGCGCTCGACATCGCCGGCGCGCGAGGCTTCCGAACTCTGCGAGGTGTGCTGTTCCCAGCGCTGCTGCCAGCTGGCCAGCCGCTCTTCAGCCTCACGCAGGCTTTCCTGCTTGATCTCGTTTTCTTCCTGCAGTGCTTCCAGCTGCGGAGTGGCGGCCTCCACCGCCTCGCGCAGCACCCTCAGTTTGGCCTCGTCGCCGCTGATGTGCTGGCCCAGTTCAGCCAGCGCCTGCTGGGTTTCATCGCGCGCCTTGTGCAGGCGCTGCGACAGCTCGCGCTGGTGCTGGATCTGCTGTTCCAGGCGCGCCAGCGTACTGCCGACCTGGTAGACCGCAGCCTGCGCGGTGTTCAGCGCGTCGGCGGCCTCTTCGCGCCGCGCGCGCGAGGTCTCGATGCGCGCCTCGGCATCACGCTGGTCGGCGATCAGCTGCTGCAGCCTGGTCTCTTCCTGCGACAGGCCTTCGCGCAGCTTCGACAGGCGCCCGTCGAGGCCGCGGAATTCCAGCGCCTTCCACTCGGCATCCTTGACCCGGCGCTCTTCCTGCAGGGCCTGGTACTGCTCGGCCTGCTTGGCCTGGCGCTTGAGGTGCTCCAGCTGCTTGCTGATCTCGTCGCGCAGGTCGCCCAGCCGGTCCAGGTTCTCGCGGGTGTGGCGGATGCGGGTCTCGGTCTCCTTGCGGCGCTCCTTGTACTTGGAGATGCCGGCTGCCTCTTCCAGGTACACACGCAGGTCTTCCGGGCGCGCCTCGATGATCTGGCTGATCATGCCCTGCTCGATGATCGAGTAGCTGCGCGGGCCCAGGCCGGTGCCGAGGAACAGGTCGGTGATGTCGCGGCGGCGGCACTTGGTGCCGTTGAGGTAGTAGTTGCTGGTACCGTCGCGGCTGACCGTGCGCTTGACCGAGATTTCGTTGAACGCGGCGTACTCGCCGGAGATCGTGTGGTCGGAGTTGTCGAAGATCAGCTCGACCGTGGCCTGCGACACCGGCTTGCGGGCATTGGAACCGGAAAAGATCACGTCGGTCAACGAGTCGCCGCGCAGGCGGCTGGCCGAGCTCTCGCCCATGACCCAGCGCACGGCGTCGATGATGTTCGACTTGCCGCAGCCATTGGGGCCCACCACGCCGGTCATGTTGGTCGGCAGGTGCAGGGTGGTCGGATCGACGAACGACTTGAAGCCGGACAGCTTGATCGTGGAAAGACGCATAGGGGTTCCGGACTGGGGCCGGCAAGCGGCCTGCGTTTACCCTCCAAGTCATTGATCCTGTTGGGATCGATGCCCGTGGAACGGGTGTGACGCCCTGAGTATACCGATGTGGCCGTGTTCTACGAATGGGCGTGGAACATTGCCCGGCCCTGCCCCGCCGGCCGCACGTGGCCCGAGCTGGCGAAACGGAACCATAAAACAAAACGGGCACCCTTGCGGGCGCCCGTTCTGCGGTGATGCCAGGCCTTGCGGCGTGGGATCAGGCTTCGGCGACGACGACGACCTTGACGGTGGTCTCGACGTCGGCGTGCAGGTGGACCAGCACGTCGTATTCGCCGATGTTGCGGAAGGCGCCTTCACCCAGGATGACTTCGCTCTTCTCCAGCGGCAGGCCGGCGGCAGTGAAGGCTTCGGCGATGTCGCGCGGGCCGACCGAGCCGTACAGCTTGCCTTCGGTCGAAGCGTTGGCGGCGATGGTCACGCTCGCGCCTTCCAGCTTTGCCTTGCGGCCTTCAGCTTCTGCGTGGATGGCCTGGGCCTTGGCTTCGTACTCGGCGCGCTTGGCTTCGAACTCGGCCTTGTTGCTCTCGGTGGCCGGCACGGCCTTGCCCTGCGGCACGAGGAAGTTACGGCCGTAGCCCGGCTTCACGTCGACCAGGTCGCCCAGGTTGCCGAGGTTGGTGACTTTCTGCAGGAGGATCAGCTGCATGGTATTGCTCCAGATGAGTTATTCGTTAGCGAGGCGATGCCCCGCAACAAAGGCTGTCCGAATAGCTGGCACAGCGGGGGCGGCACCGGGCCGCCCCGCCGGCATCAGACGTCGTGGTTGTCGGTGTACGGGATCAGGGCCAAGAAGCGGGCGCGCTTGACGGCGGTCGCCAGCTGGCGCTGGTACTTCGACTTGGTACCGGTGACGCGGCTCGGCACGATCTTGCCGTTCTCGGTCAGGTACTGGCGCAGGGTGTTGAGATCCTTGTAGTCGATCTCCTTCACACCTTCAGCAGTGAACTTGCAGAACTTGCGGCGACGGAAGAACTTGGACATGGGAAGGCTCCTTAGGCGGCGGAAGCGGCGTCGTCGCCGGCTTCGTTGTCAGCGGTGGTGTTGGACTCGCCTTCTTCGTCGTCACGACGACGGCGCTCACCGCGCTCCGGCTTGTCACCCTTCTCGTCCTTGCTCTTCATGATCAGCGACTGCTCGGTGTCAGCCTCGTCACGCTTGATGACCAGGTTGCGCAGCACGGCGTCGTTGAAGCGGAAGCTCTCGGTCAGTTCGTTCAGAACGGCCTGGTCGGCTTCGATGTTCATCAGCACGTAGTGGGCCTTCACCAGGTTCTGGATCGGGTACGCCAGCTGGCGGCGGCCCCAGTCTTCCAGGCGGTGGATGGTGCCGTTGCCGTTCTCGACCAGCGACTTGTAGCGCTCGATCATGGCCGGGACCTGCTCGCTCTGGTCCGGGTGGACCATGAACACGATTTCGTAATGACGACTCATGTTTTTTCTACCTTTCGGATGTGGCCTTGCGGCCGGACAGCCCCCCGCCGTTGAGACCGCGGTGGGGCAAGGATTCCCGCCAGGAAGGCAGGAAGCCGCGCATTATGGCGCAGATGGGGATGACGGGCAACCGGGGGCACCCGACCTTCTGAACCGGGGTGCCCTGCCCCGGTGCCGATCAAGGTCGGCACCCACCAGGCGGGTAGCGCCGGCCATGCCCGGCGGGCGCCCAAGCCGCGCGTCAGGCCTTGTCGGCGTCGGTGGTGAAGCTCTCGCCGCAGCCGCACTCGGCGGTGGCGTTCGGGTTGCTGAACGTGAAGGTCTCGCTCAGGCCATGCTTGCCGAAGTCGATCACGGTGCCGTCCACCAGCGCCAGGCTCTTGGCGTCGACATAGATCTTCACGCCGTCCTGGTCGAAGACGGTATCGCCCTCGCGCTCGTCGCGGGCCAGGTCGGTCACGTGGCCCCAACCGGAGCAGCCGGTCCTGGTCACGCCGAAACGCAGGCCCAGCGCGCCGGGGGTCTGGGCGACAAAGCGCTGCACGCGCTCGAAGGCAATGGGGGTCAGGCTGACGGCCATGGGGCTACTCCAGAGGTACGGGGACATTATAAGGAGCCGTTGCCGCGAAAAATGCCTCGCAAGCAGAACGCTGCAACCGGTAAACTCCCGTGTTCACAGATCGAGTCGATCAGCAGAGGATTCAAGTCATGACGGTGGTCAGCGTTGAACATGCGCTTGCCGGGAAGATCCCGGAAGGCGGCGAAGTCACGGTACGCGGATGGGTGCGCACGGTGCGCGGTTCAGCGAATCTGGCCTTCGTGAATGTGAGCGACGGCTCCTGCTTCGCCCCGATCCAGATCGTGGCCAACGACACCCTGGGCAACTTCGACGAGATCAAGCGCCTGACCAGCGGCTGCTCGGTCATCGCCACCGGCACCCTGGTGAAGTCGCAGGGCAAGGGCCAGTCGTTCGAGATCCAGGCCAGCGCCCTGGAAGTGGTCGGCTGGGTCGAAGACCCGCTCACCTACCCGATCCAGCCCAAGCCGATGTCGCCGGAGTTCCTGCGCGAAGTGGCGCACCTGCGCCCACGCACCAACCTGTTCGGCGCAGTCACCCGCATCCGCAACTGCCTGGCCCAGGCCGTGCACCGCTTCTTCCACGAGAACGGCTTCAACTGGATCAGCACCCCGATCATCACCACCTCCGATGCCGAAGGCGCCGGCCAGATGTTCCGCGTGTCCACCCTGGACATGGTGAACCTGCCGCGTGACGAGAAGGGCGCGATCGACTTCAGCCGCGACTTCTTCGGCAAGGAAACGTTCCTGACCGTGTCCGGCCAGCTGAACGTCGAGGCGTACTGCCTGGCGCTGAGCAAGGTCTACACCTTCGGCCCGACCTTCCGCGCCGAGAACAGCCACACCACCCGCCATCTGGCGGAGTTCTGGATGATCGAGCCGGAAATCGCCTTCGCCGACCTGGCCGAAGACGCACGCCTGGCCGAAGAGTTCCTGAAGTACCTGTTCCGCGCCGTGCTGAACGAGCGCAGCGACGACCTGGCCTTCATCGCCGAGCGCGTGGACAAGAACGCGATCACCAAGCTGGAAGATTTCATCAACGCACCGTTCGAGCGCATCGACTACACCGATGCGGTCAGCCTGCTGCAGAAGTCCGGCAGGAAGTTCGACTTCCCGGTGGAATGGGGCCTGGACCTGCAGACCGAGCACGAGCGCTGGCTGACCGAGGAGCATGTCGGCCGTCCGGTGGTGGTGACCAACTATCCGGAGCACATCAAGGCCTTCTACATGCGCCTGAACGACGACGGCAAGACCGTTGCCGCGATGGACGTGCTGGCCCCGGGCATCGGCGAGATCATCGGTGGCAGCCAGCGTGAGGAGCGCCTCGACGTGCTGGACGCGCGCATGGCCCAGTTCGGCCTGGATCGTGAGCACTACAGCTGGTACCGCGACTTCCGCCGCTATGGCTCGGTGCCTCACGCCGGCTTCGGCCTGGGCTTCGAACGCCTGGTGGTGTACGTCTGCGGGCTGTCCAACATCCGCGATGCGATCCCCTACCCGCGCGCCCCGGGCAGCGCGGACTTCTAAGCCCCACACGTCCACGGAGGTACGGCTCCCATGACCCTGTTCTTCGCCCTGTGTTTCGTCGGCGTTGCAGTGGCCGGGTTCAGTGCCTTCGTGATCTTCTGGCCGCTGACCCTGGTGCACGTTCGCGACCGCCATCCGGCGCTCGCCGAGCGCTTCGGCAGCGGCGCCTTCCTCAAGCCCGATGCCCTGGCCTGGCTGTTGCGCCGCGACTATCGCCAGCAGCCGGACCGCTCGCTGTCCGGGCTGGCGACGCCGGCCTGGGTATCGCTGCTGACCCTGCTGGCCGGACTGGGCATGGCCGCCCTGCTCTGGCTGGCCTCGCTCTGGTAACCCCCATGAATGACATTTCCGCCTCGCGCGACAGCTGGTGGCTGGCCAGCCTCGGCAACACCCTGATCTGGGCGCGCCTGCGCGTTCGCCCGGCCGGCACCGCTGAGGTGCTCGACAGCGACGGCAACACGCTGAGCTATGACAGCGAAGACACCGCCCGTTCGCAGCTGTTCGACGCCGAATTCGTCGAGTATGACGGCCTGGACGAGGAAGACGCGCTGGTGCGCGGCTTCAGCCTGCACGAAGTGCAGCCGCCGCAGGCCGACAACGACGAAGGCCTGCGCGGCCGCATGATCCAGTCGCTGGGCGCGCGCGCCTGATCCAGGCATGTTCACTCCACGCGCCTTCGCCGAGACCGACCTGCTCTGGCTGGACCGCCTGCTGGCGCGTGATCCATTCGTCACTGTGCTCACCCCCGGCAGCGATGGCCTGCCGGAGCTGACCCGGATGCCGGTGCTGTACCGGCGCGAGGGCGAGCGCATCGAGCTGCGCGGGCACTGGGCCCGCGCCAACCGGCAGTCGCGCCACGGCGGTGCGGCCAAGGTGCTGGTCGACGGACCACACGGCTACGTCTCGGCCAGCTGGTATCCGGACAAGGAGCCTGCCGCACGGGTGCCGACCTGGAACTACGCCGCCGCCGAGCTGCGTGGCCAGTTGCACACCTTCGACGACACCGATGCGCTGGCCGGGCTGGTCGGCGCGATCAGCGACCACTTCGAAGCCAGCGTCGGCCAGGCCTGGCAGTTCGATGCCACGCGTGCCGAACATGGCCCGGAACTGCGTGCCATCGTCGGCTTCCGTTTCCAGGTCGAACACGTGCAGCTGAAGCTGAAGCTGAGCCAGAACCATCCCGACGCCAACCAGCGCGCCGTGATCGCCGAACTGGAACAGCTGGGCACCCCTTCCTCCACCGAGTTGGCGCAGTGGATGCGCTGGCACCGCGAACAGGCCGCCCGCAGCGGCTGAACACCCCCGATTCCCGCGACGTCGCAGCTGGATGGCTGCGGTGCGCCCCCACCCGACGCCAGGGACCCGAACATGAAAGACATCCACAAGCTGCTGCAGAACAACCGCGACTGGGCCGACCGCATCGAGAAGGAGGACCCCGACTTCTTCCACCAGCTGGCCAAGCAGCAGCATCCCGAGTACCTGTGGATCGGCTGCTCCGATTCGCGCGTGCCGGCCAACCAGATCATCGGCATGGCGCCGGGCGAAGTGTTCGTGCACCGCAACGTCGCCAACGTGGTCGCCCACACCGACCTTAACTGCCTGAGCGTGGTGCAGTACGCGGTGGACCAGCTGAAGGTCAAGCACATCCTGATCGTCGGCCACTACGGCTGCGGCGGCGTGCATGCCTGCCTGCACAACACCCGCGTCGGCCTGGCCGACAACTGGCTGCGCCATGTCGGTGACGTGGTGCAGAAGCACCAGGGCATCCTCGACGCCATCGAAGACGACGAACTCAAGCACGCCCGGCTGTGCGAGCTGAACGTGATCGAGCAGGTCGCCAACCTCTGCCGCTCGACCATCGTGCTGGATGCCTGGGCCCGCGGCCAGAAGCTGATGGTGCACGGCTGGGTCTACAGCCTGAAGGACGGACGCGTGCGTGAAATGGGCATCGACGTCGGTTCGCTGGAAGAGCTGCAGCCAGCGTACGAAAAAGCGCTGTCCTTCGTGCCGCGCAAGGGCCGTCGCGACTGATCCCCACACGGATGACCACCATGCTCGCTCCACCGATCAACCTGCACGCCTGGATCGAAGAGAACCGCCACCTGCTGAAGCCGCCGGTGGGCAACAAGATGATCGACAACGGCGATTTCATCGTGATGGTGGTCGGCGGGCCGAACTCGCGTACCGACTACCACTACGACGAAGGCCCCGAGTGGTTCTACCAGCTCGAAGGCGAGATGGTGCTGAAGGTGCAGGAGGACGGCGCGGTACGCGACATCCCGATCCGCGCCGGCGAGATCTTCCTGTTGCCGGGCAAGGTGCCGCACTCGCCGCGGCGCCCGCCCGGGGGCATCGGCCTGGTGGTCGAGCGCAAGCGGCTGCCGCATGAGATGGACGGCGTGATCTGGCACTGCGAGCGCTGCAACCACAAGCTGCACGAAGAGTATTTCCCGCTGCAGAACATCGAAACCGACCTGCCCAAGGTGTTTGCGCGCTACCACGCCAGCCTGGAACTGCGTACCTGCAGCCAGTGCGGGCACGTGGATCCGCTGCCGGTGCCGGCGGCGGGCTGAAAGGCCGGTGGGCATGGCGATTGCTGTTACCTCCGCCGGGCATGGCCCGGCGCTACCGATGCGCGTGATCCCCAGGTAGCGCCGGGCCATGCCCGGCGAGCGCGCCGCGCGGCAGGCACGCCGCCAAGCGCTACACTGGCGGTCCCGTTGCAGCCTGTTGCCCGACCATGTCCGACCTGCTCAGCCGCACCCACGCCATCGCCCTGGACGCCGCCGATCCGCTGCGCCCGCTGCGTGGCGAATTCCTGATTCCGCGCCATGGAGGCGGCGAGCAGACCTACTTCGTCGGCAACTCGCTGGGCCTGCAGCCGCGCGGTGCGCAGGCAGCGGTGCAGGAAGTGATGAAACAATGGGGCGAACTGGCGGTGGAAGGCCACTTCACCGGCCCGACGCAGTGGCTGTCCTACCACCGCCTGGTGAGCGCGCAGCTGGCCCGAGTGGTCGGCGCACTGCCCAGCGAGGTGGTAGCGATGAACACGCTGAGCGTGAACCTGCACCTGATGATGGTCAGCTTCTACCGGCCGACCACGCAGCGCCCGGTGATCCTGATGGAAGCCGGCGCATTCCCGACCGACCGCCACGCGGTGGAAGCTCAGATCCGCTTCCATGGTTTCGACCCGGCCGAGTGTCTGGTGGAAGTGCAGCCGGACGAAGCCAACGGCACGATTTCGCTGGCCGCGATCGAACGCGCCATCGCCGAGCACGGCCCGCGCCTGGCGCTGGTGCTGTGGCCCGGCGTGCAGTACCGCACCGGCCAGGCCTTCGACCTCGATGCGATCACGCGCGCCGCACGCCTGCAGGGCGCACGCATCGGCTTCGACCTGGCGCACTCGGTTGGCAACCTGCCGCTGCGCCTGCATGAGGTGGCGCCCGATTTCGCCGTGTGGTGCCACTACAAATACCTCAACAGCGGCCCGGGCGCGGTGGCCGGCGCGTTCGTGCACGAGCGCCACCATCGCGACACCACCCTGCCGCGCTTTGCCGGCTGGTGGGGCCATGAGGAATCGACCCGCTTCCAGATGGCGCCCCAGTTCACCCCCGCCATCGGTGCCGAAGGCTGGCAGTTGAGCAATCCGCCGATCCTCGGCCTGGCACCACTGCGTGCCTCGCTGGACCTGTTCGAGCGTGCCGGCATGGAGGCGCTGCGCAGCAAATCGCTGGCGCTGACCGGCCTGCTCGAAGCACTGGTCCGCGCACGCCTGCCGCAGGTGCTGGACATCATTACCCCGGCCGATCCGCAGCGCCGCGGCTGCCAGTTGTCGCTGCGCGTGATCGGTGGCCGCGAGCGTGGCCGTGCACTGTTCGAGCACCTGCGCGGGATCGGCGTGCTCGGCGACTGGCGCGAGCCTGACGTGATCCGCATCTCGCCCACCCCGCTCTACAACCGCTACCTGGACGTGCACCATTTCGTCGAGGAAGTGGAAGCCTGGGCCGGCCTGTAAGCCGACCCCTCCCCTGCTGCTGGACAGTTCGTTGATCGCACACGCCTCCCGCTCGTTGAGCATTATCGGTGCCGGCCTTGCCGGGTCCCTGCTGGCCATCCTGCTGTCACGGCAAGGCTGGCGCATCACCCTGTACGAACGCCGTGGCGATCCCCGCATTGCCGACTACGAGAGCGGTCGTTCGATCAACCTGGCGTTGGCCGAGCGCGGGCGCAATGCACTGCGCCAGGCCGGCGTTGAAGACGAGGTGATGGCGCGCGCGGTGATGATGCGCGGGCGCATGGTGCATCCACGCGACGGCGAACCGCAGCTGCAGCGCTATGGCCGCGACGACAGCGAGGTGATCTGGTCGATCCATCGCAGCGATCTGAACACCACGCTGCTGGAACTGGCCGAACAGGCCGGTGCCACCGTGCACTTCCATCGCCGCCTGCATACCGTGGATTTCGATGCGGGCTACGCGCGTTTCATCGATGACCGTGACGACAGCCCGCACGACATCCGCTTTGACACCCTGATCGGTGCCGACGGCGCGGGCTCGGCACTGCGCGCGGCGATGAACCGTCGTGCGCCGCTGGGCGAGGACATCGCCTTCCTTGACCATTCGTACAAGGAACTGGAGATCCCGCCGGCCGCCGACGGCGGCTTCCGCATCGAGCGCAATGCGCTGCACATCTGGCCGCGCGGCCACTACATGTGCATCGCGTTGCCCAACCACGAAGGCACTTTCACGGTCACCCTGTTCCTGCCCAACCAGGGCGATCCCAGCTTTGCCACGGTCAACACCGGCGCGCAGGCCGAGGCGCTGTTCGCGCGCGAGTTCGCCGACACCCTGCCGCTGATTCCCAACCTGCGCAAGGACTGGGAACAACACCCGCCGGGCCTGCTCGGCACGCTCACCCTGGAACGCTGGCATCAGCAGGGCCGCGCCGTACTGATCGGTGACGCCGCGCATGCGATGGTGCCGTTCCACGGCCAGGGCATGAACTGCGCATTCGAGGACTGCGTTGCACTGGCCCGCCAGCTGATGGAGGCCGATGACCTGGAAAGCGCGTTCGCCGCGTTCGAAGCCGAGCGCAAACCGAATGCACGTGCCATCCAGCAGATGGCGCTTGAGAACTACCTGGAGATGCGCGACCGCGTAGCCGACCCTGCATTCCTGCTGCAACGCGAGCTGGAGCAGGAACTGCAGCGGCGCTGGCCGACCCGCTTCGTGCCGCATTACACGATGGTCACCTTCCTGCACACGCCCTACGCCGAGGCGCTGCGCCGCACCGAACTGCAGCGCGACCTGCTGGTTGCAGCCACCGCCGGTCACGATTCACTGGACAACATCGACTGGGCCGCACTGGAAACGCAGGTCCACGCGCAGTTGCCGGTCCTGGAGGGCGCGCACTGATGGCAGACAGCTTCCTGTTCTACGACCTGGAAACCTTCGGCCAGGACCCGCGGCGCACGCGCATCTCGCAGTTCGCCGCGATCCGCACCGATGCCGACCTCAACGAGATCGACACGCCGGTCAGCTTCTTCGTGCGCCCGGCAGACGACCTGCTGCCCTCGCCGATGGCCACCCTGGTCACCGGCATCACCCCGCAGCAGGCCCTGGCCGAGGGCATCAGCGAGGCCGAAGCCTTCGACCGCATCAACGAGCAGCTGTCGCGCCCCGGCACCTGCGCACTTGGCTACAACACCCTGCGCTTCGACGATGAGTTCGTCCGCTACGGGTTGTTCCGCAACTTCCACGATCCCTACGAGCGCGAGTGGCGCAATGGCAATTCACGCTGGGACCTGCTGGACATGCTGCGGCTGATGCGCGCGATGCGCCCGGACGGCATCCGGTGGCCGCTGCGCGAAGACGGCGCCACCTCGTTCAAGCTCGAGCACCTGGCCGAGGCCAACAACGTGCGCGAAGGCGATGCGCACGAAGCGCTGTCAGACGTGCGCGCTACCATCGGCATGGCTCGGCTGTTCAAGCAGTCGCAGCCGCGCCTGTGGGAGTACGCACTGAAGCTGCGCGACAAGCGCTTCGTCGGCGGCCTGCTGGACGTGGCCGCGATGAAGCCGGTCCTGCACATTTCCATGCGCTACCCTGCCAGCCGCCTTTGCGCCGCACCGGTTCTGCCCTTGGCCGTACACCCGACCATCAACAACCGGGTGATCGTGTTCGACCTGGAAGGCGAGATCGACGACCTGCTGGAGCTGCCGCCCGAGGTGATCGCACAGCGCCTGTACATGCGGGCCAGCGAGCTGCCCGAAGGCGTGACACGCGTACCGCTGAAGGAAGTACACCTGAACAAGGTGCCGGCACTGATCGCATGGAACCACCTGCGCGCCGACGATCATGCGCGCCTCGGCCTGGACGTGGCCGCGATCGAGGCCAAGGTGGAACGGCTGCGCGCGTTCGCTCCACAGCTGGCCGAGAAGGCACGCCAGGTCTACAACCAGCCCCGCGTCGCGACCGTGGCCGATGTCGATGCCTCGCTGTACGACGGATTCCTCGGCAACGGCGACAAGCCGCTGCTCGCGCTGGCACGCACCACCGCGCCGGAGCAGCTGGCCGCGCTGGAAGGCCGCTTCCGCGACCCGCGCCTTCCAGAGCTGCTGTTCCGCTACCGCGCACGCAACCATCCCGGCAGCCTCGCGCCGGCTGAACACCAGCGTTGGCAGGATTACCGCCGCCAGCGCCTGCTCGGCGACGGCGGCCTGGGCGAACTCAACCTGCCCCAGTACCAGCAACAGCTTGATGCACTGGCCGCCGAAGCGCCCGGCGACGCGCGGCGCCAGGCCCTGCTGCAATCGTTGCGCGACTGGGGCCAGCACCTGCAGGAGACGCTGTGAGCACCTATTTCTCGGACGCCAGTTTCAAGTTCCTGCGCAGCCTGGCGCGGCACAACGACAAGACCTGGTTCAACGACCACCGCCAGCAGTATGAAGACCACGTCCGGCAGCCGTTCCTGCGCCTGCTGGGCGACCTGCAGCCGGCACTGGCCGAGGTCAGCGAGCACTTCCGCGCCGATACCCGCGGCGTCGGTGGCTCGCTGTTCCGCATCCACCGTGACGCGCGCTTTTCCAACGACAAGTCACCGTACAAGACCTGGCAGGGTGCGCGCCTGTTCCATGAGCGCCGCCGAGAGGTGGCCGCGCCGTCCTTCTATGTGCACCTGCAACCCGGCGAGAGCTTCGTCGGCGCCGGCCTGTGGCATCCGGAACCGGAAACCCAGCGCCGCGTGCGCCATTTCATCCTCGACAACCCGGGCAGCTGGAAGGCCGCCGCGCACGCGCCGGCCCTGCGCAAGCGCTTCGATTTCGAGGAGAGCGAGAAGCTGGTGCGCCCCCCTCGTGGCTTCCCGGCCGACTTCGAGTTCATCGACGACCTCAAGCACCGCAACTGGGTGATGTGGCGCTCGCTGGATGACGCCACGATGACCGGCCCACGCCTGCTGTCCACGCTGGGCAAGGACCTGGCCGCGCTCGGCCCGTTCGTCGACTACCTGTGCGCTGCGCTGGACCTGGAATTCTGATGTCGCAGAATCTTCCGCTGGCCCGCCAGCGGCGCGTGCTCGGCCGCACCGGCCTGGCCGTTTCACCGATCGGCCTGGGCTGCTCCGGCTTCTGGGGTCATCGCCGCTTCCCCGAGCATGAGGCGGCTGCCGTGGTCGAACATGCGCTTGCCCACGGGGTGAACCTGCTCGATACCGGTCACAACTATTCCGGCTTCCATGCCGAGCCGCGCCTGGGCCGCATCCTGCGCCCGTTGCTGAAGCAGTACCCGCGCGATTCACTGGTGATCTCAAGCAAGGGCGGCACGCTGACCGGCCAGGCCGGCATCAGCGGCGCCGAGCAACGCAACTTCTCGCCCGCGGCCATCACCGCCAGCTGCGAGGCGTCGCTGCGCAACCTCGGCCTGGACCATCTTGATGTCTACCAGCTGCATGGCGCCAGCGAACACGACATCAGTGACGACCTGCTGGCGGCACTGCAGCGCCTGCGCGAACGTGGGTTGATCCGGTACACCGGCATCAACACCCACTCGGCCTCGACCCTGCGCTGGATGATCGCCCATCCGGACGCCTTCGATGTGGTACTGCTGGACTACAGCGCCCTGCAGCAGGACCGAGAACCGCTTATCGATCGGCTGCAGGCAGTGGGCATCGGCGTGCTGGCCGGCACCGTGCTGGCGCAAGGACACCTGCTGCCCGCGCGTGCGCGCCTGCCACGGCTGGCCGATGGCTGGTATCTGGCGCGCGCGTGGCTGAAGCCCAGCAGCCGCCAGCTGATGCGCAGTGCCCGCCAGATGCGGCGCGCTGTGGCCACGATCCACAGCCAGCGCCCGGCCCAGACCGCCTTCGCCTATGCGCTGGGCCATCCCGGCGTTGCCAGCGGCATCCTCGGCACCACCCGCACCCGCAGCCTGGACGAAGTGCTGGCGACGCGGCTGGAGGCGCTGACTCCGGCGGAACGCCAACGGCTGGTCGATGCCTTCGGTGATGGCCGTGGTTCGCCCAGTCAGTGAGTCTTCACCCGGCACTGCCGCCGTTGCGGCAGTCTGTCCGGCATGAAGAAGCTCACCGCACTGCTTGTGCTGCTGGTCCTGGCCTTGGCGGCCTGGTGGTTCGGCGGCCCGTACCTGACCGTCAATGGCCTGTCCAAGGCCATCGAGCAGCGCGACACTGCGCGCCTGGAGCGCTACGTCGATTTCCCGCGCGTGCGCAGCAGCCTGCGCGCGCAGCTCAATGACTACCTGGTGCGCCAGGCCGGCCCAGACGTGGCGGCCAGCCCGTTCGGTGCCCTCCTCTACGGCCTCGGCGACCAGCTCGGGGGGGCCGCGGTGGACACCCTGGTGACCCCGACCGGGATCGGCGCGATGCTGCAGGGCCACGTGCTGTGGAAGCGTGGCCGCAATGAACTGCAGGGTGGCGACGCCTTCGGCGCAACTGAACCGGCGCGGCCGTTGAAGAATGCCGAACATCATTTCGAAGCGCTGGACCGCTTCGTGATCGATGTGGATCGCGGCCCCGGTCAGCCACCGATGAAGGTGGTGCTGGAGCCGCAGGGCCTGCGCTGGAAAGTGGTGGACCTGCAGTTGGGGATGTCGGGCAGCCCGTAGCCCCATGCCGCTGCGCTCGCCGGACATGGCCCGGCGCTGCCGCCGCCTCATACCCCGCTCTGGTAGACGCGCACCTTGGTGGGCGCGGCTGCGCCGCGATGCCAACCAGGGTTGGCAGCTACCGGGCTCAGCCCTCGTTGGCGACGCCGTGCGGCACGTGGCCGGCGGCTACATGCTCGCGGGCGCTGTCGATGTTGTGCTGCGAATCATCGAAGAAGATGTCGGCACCGAAGGCCTGCAGGAACGGCCCCTTGTGCCGGCCGCCGAGGAACAGTGCTTCGTCCAGGCGCACGCCCCACTCCCGCAGGGTACGGATCACCCGCTCGTGCGCCGGGGCCGACCGCGCGGTCACCAGTGCGGTACGGATCGGCGCGCTGTCGCCAGCCGGGAACACTTCCTGCAGCGTGTGCAGGGCCGACAGGAAGCCGCGGAAGGGGCCGCCACTGAGTGGCTCGCGGGCGCGTTCGCGTTCGTGGCGGCCAAAGGCTTCCACGCCCTGCTCGCGCGAAATGCGCTCACTCTCGTCACCGAAGATCACTGCGTCACCGTCGAAGGCAATGCGCAGCTGGCCGGCCGGGCGACCGGTATCGATCTGGTCGGCCGCTGCCGCAGCGGTCTCGCCCGGTGGTTTGGGCAGGATGGTCGCCGCCGCGATGCCATGGCGCAGCGCACTGCGCACCGATTCCGGGTTGGCCGACAGGAACAGGTCGGTGCCGAACGGCTTCACATACGGCCAGGTCGGCTCGCCAGCGGTGAACGTCGCACGGATGATGCCCAGGCCGTAATGCTGAATCGAGTTGAAGATACGCAGGCCGGTATCGGCCGAATTGCGCGACAGCAGGATCACCTCGACCCGCGGGTTCTCCGGGCTGGCGCCCTGGTTCAGTGCCAGCAGCTTGCGCACTACGGGAAAGGCCACGCCGGGACCGAGGATGTCGTCCTCATGTTGGCGCTGGAACTCGGCATAGGCCGCCACGCCATCGCTCTCGAACAGCGCGTGGCTTTCCTCGAGGTCGAACAGCGCGCGCGAGGTGACCGCGACGGTCAGCAAACGGGGGGAGTTGTCGCCCATCGGTGGGGGTCCTTCAAGCGGTCGGCGGGGCCGGCCGCCCATTGTCCTCAAAAAACGAACTGTTCGCTCAGGATCCGGTCTTCCAGGTTGTGCTCCGGGTCGAACAGCAGGGTCACACGACGGTCCCTCGACTCGCGGATGGTCACCTCGACCACATCGCGGGTCTCGTGCGAATCAGCGGTGACGCTGACCGGACGCTTGTAGGGGTCGAGCACGCGGAAGCGCACTTCGGTGTCGGCCTTGAGGATCGCCCCGCGCCAGCGTCGCGGCCGATACGGCGCCAGCGGCGTCAGCGCGATGGTATGCGACCCCAGCGGCAACACCGGGCCGTGCGCGGAATAATTGTAGGCGGTACTGCCGGCCGGGGTGGCCACCAGCACGCCGTCACCGATCAGCTCGGCCACCCGCTCCTGGCCGTTGAGGTCGATGCCGATATGGGCCGCCTGCCGGGTCTGGCGAAGGAGCGAGACATCGTTGTACGCCAGCGAGCCGGTGCTGGTCCCCGACTCCGTCAGCGCCACCATTTCCAGTGGGCGCAGGTTGGCCGGTTCGGCACGCGCAATGCGGGCCTGCACGTCATCGTCGCCGCGGTACTGGTTCATCAGGAAGCCAACGGTGCCCAGCTTCATGCCGAACACCGGCTTGCCCAGGTGCCCGTGCCGGTGCAGGGTCTGCAGCATGAAACCGTCGCCACCCAGCGGGCACAGCACGTCGGCCTGCTCGGGCGCGTGATCGCCATAACGCGAGATCATCGCCGCGCGGGCCATCTGTGCAGGTTCGGCGGTGCTGGCCAGGAAAGCGATGCGGGGGGTGTCGCTCATCAGGCGTGGGGCCCTGGAAGTGTGGATAGAGCATACCTCGCCACTGCTCCAACGCAACTGAGGTTGCCGATTCCAATGCTGCCTGTCTGACTTCCGATTCCCAAGCGATGCCCTCCTCTGCACGCCACCAAGTAGAACGCCTGGGCGACGGCGGCCACAGCCCTCCAGAACCGGCCTACGCCCAAGGCTGATTGTTCCTTCGCTCCCTGGATGTGCGGGGAAACAATCGCGTTGGGTCCGATACCAACTACATCGTGGATGACGGAAGCCGCACTTTTGCGGGCAGCCGTGACCGCTTGGCACACGCGAACAACGTCGCGGAGGTTTCCATCTGCTCGAGGTGACTCTGTAAAAAATCCAACACATCGAAGGCCGCTCGCATCGTTTACCGACAACGTCCGATAGCTCCCGTCCGGTACTGCACCGACCATGCAGCAGCGTACTCGCCGTTCCGCGGCTGATTGCGCTCCACCCTTCAGAGAGAGAGGACACATGAACTTCAAGCACCTCAGCCTTGCGTTGGCGGCACTACTGCCGTCCTGGGCCAGTCTTGCCCAAGACGCAGCCACTTCTCAGCAAACCGCAGCGGCAAAGGCCCATATCGGCTTCCTGAGCCCGGCATCAAACGCCTACCGCGAGCTGCTGCCGGGCAACTATACGAATCTGTACTTCACGCTACGCAATGATGACTGGCAGGACCGGGTGCGGCTGCCCACCTCGCTGTCGTTGTCCGAGCGTTCCATCTATCTGGCCAACCTGGCGACATCGCCCCGCCATCTGGAGGTCGACGGTGTATTCACCCATCTGCCCTCAGAGGTCAGAAAGGTGATGTTGCCCGCCGGCCAGAACCTGGCCGTCAGCAACAGGATGAGCATGGCCTGGCGCCTGTCCCCGAAGCACCTGCGCGAGATCAATGGCCCGAACGAAGCGCGCTGGCGCATTCCTTCAAACGGACGCAAGCTCGCAACGGTACTCAATCTCCGTGATGGGCAGCATGTCGGCCAGGTGGGCCTGCCCGACGGCGCACACTCCTATGACACGGTTACCATTCGGCACACGGCAACGTGGCCGAGCTCGGTCATCGCAGCCGATACGCAGTTCCCGCGCTCGAACCTGCGGATCGAGTCGGGTGACGTGCACCACTACGTCTTTGATCCCTTCTTCCGCGTGTGGAAACTGAATCATGCAACCTATCGCCCCGTACTTCCGAATGACGCATCGCGAAAGACGAGTACGGCACGCACACTGGTCACGGCCACCAACGAGAACTTCCGGGGCTACTATCTGAATTTCCCCGATAGCCCGTCGGACCGTGATCGCCGCATGTTCAAGGTCGCTGATTCGAAAGTGATCGATCCGAGCTGGGGACTGAAGATCAAGGATGACAACATCTTTGACCGCGAGGCCCACGTCTGGACCAACCCCGGCGAAGAGTTCGAGTTCATGTACGTCGACGACGGCGGCTCCGGTTCCGGCCATTGGCACGCACTTCGCTATCCGGTGTCGCGCGTCGACGTTGACAAGTCTCGTGGTGGCAAGGTCGACAACGCAGCCGCACTGCTCACCTGGGTGACCACGGGCGGCGGCACGGTCACACTGCCCGATGCGTTCCAGCGCCTGACGCGACTGGTTGTGGAGAATGTCACCGGCACCCATCCTTACCCGGCACCTAGGACGACCACGGTCATCGGGCCCGGCCTGTCGGACAAGGTACTGCCGGGTGAGCAGGTCTCCTATCGCCTCAGGGACTACAAGTGGATTCGTGAAACGACCACTGTCGACGTGGTGTTTGCCGTTTCCGGCCAGCTCGGCGAGATCGGTTCGAAGGACATGGCCTTGGAGTTGATGCGCGAAAGCCTGGCGAAGACCAACCAGGCGCTCGACAACTCGGGAGCGACGTTCCGCTTCCGTGAAGCGGCAGTGCGTGATATCACCGTGCCGTACTACCTGCCGACCTATGCCATTCCCGAGTGGATTGCCAATCATGCACCGCAGGTGATCAGCGACAGCGGGGCGGACGGCGTGTACTTCGGTGGTGTGGCCACCGGCTGCAACGGCGTCCACCACTCCAAGCCGCGCAAGCAGTTTGCGGTGGCAATGAACCTGCTCTGCTCCACCGACATGCTTCGTGAGGAAATGGGCAAGGCACTGGGCATGAAGGTCAATGGCATGCAGGGCGTTCCGGTCATCGGCGCCGGCAACAAGCTGCCGCTGTACCCGACGCCGTTGCGCTTCGTGGACGATGGCAACCGCGCCATCAACCCCGGCCAGCGCGACGAAGTGCAGCACATGAACGGTGTCGCCGCCGAAGTCGCCCGCTACGGCCACGCGCGTTGATGGACTGATTGCTGGCAGCCATCGGCGGCCAGCGGCCCCGGATACAGAACGGCCCCGCTTTCGCGGGGCCGTTCCTTTTCTCCACGCACGCCGGGCACGGCCCGGCACTACGTCACTTACGCACCATGCGCGGCCAGCTGGCCCAGGCGCTGCACCGCGACCGAGACGGTCGGGTAGTCCAGGGTCTTCTGCTCGGCCAGTTCGGCCAGCATCGCCAGGGTGAAGCGCAGGCTGTTGTCATCGCGGCCCATCCAGGCAGCGACCTTGGCCTCGGCACTGCTGCCCTTGGTGCCCAGCACCTGCCCGGCCAGGTTGCGGTGGTTGGCTGCAAGCTCATCACGCAGCACGCCACGCGCCACCGCGTGCCAACGACCGTTGACTTCCAGCGCGTCGACCTGCTCGAACAGCCACGGCAGCTGCAGGGCATCGCCCAGGCGGAAGTGGACCTTGGACACGTCCACCGGCTTCAGCTTGCGGGTGCGGGCCAGTTCGATGATGTCGAACGCCGGTTCCAGGAAGTGCAGTTCGGCCAGCTGTTGTGCCAGTGCAGACGGCAGGCCCTTTTCCTTCCACTCGGCCACCAGGGCTTCGTAGGTCGGACGCTGCGAATCCGGCAGCACGCCCGAAGCGACGCGGATGTCGTTGAACGGTCCCTGGTAGCGGTTGACCGCTTCGGTGATGCCCGGCATCGCGCCCGGGCGCGACAGCAGCCAACGCACGAACGAGCGCTGCAGCTTCCAGATCACTTCCAGGGCGTCGATCTGCACCGACTCCGGCACCTTGCCGTCGAGCGCGTCGATCTGTGCCCACAACGCGCGCGCATCCAGCGTTTCGCGGCTGATGGTGTAGGCCTTGGCGACCTCGGCGATGGAACGGCCGGTGTCTTCCTGCATGCGCATCAGGAAGGTGGCGCCCATGCGGTTGATGGTCTGGTTGGTCACGGCCGTGGCGATGATTTCGCGCTTCAGGCGGTGACGCTCCATCGCGTCGGCGTACTTCTTCTGCAGCGGGGTCGGGAAGTAGCGCTGCAGCTCCTTGGACAGGTACGGATCTTCCGGAATGTCCGAATCCAGCAGCTGGTTGAACGCCACCAGCTTGGAATAGGACAGCAGCACCGACAGCTCCGGACGGGTCAGGCCCTGGCCGCGTGCCTTGCGCTGCGAGAGCTCGGCATCGGACGGCAGGAACTCGATCTGGCGATCAAGCAGGCCCTGCTGTTCCAAGGTGCGGATGAAGTGCTGCTTGGACCCCAGGCGCTTGACTGCCATCCGCTCCATCAGGCTCAGCGCCTGGTTCTGGCGGTAGTTGTCGTTGAGCACCAGCTCGGCGACCTCATCGGTCATCGACGCAAGCAGCTTGTTGCGCTGCTCGACGGTCAGCTTCTTGGCCCGCACCACATCGTTGAGCAGGATCTTGATGTTGACTTCGTGGTCGGAGGTATCGACGCCGGCCGAGTTGTCGATGAAGTCGGTGTTGAGCAGCACGCCGGCCTGGGCAGCCTCGATGCGGCCCAGCTGGGTCATGCCCAGGTTGCCGCCCTCGCCCACCACCTTGCAGCGCAGCTCGCCACCGTTCACGCGCAGCGCGTTGTTGGCGCGATCGCCGACATCGCTGTGCTGCTCGCTGGCGGCCTTGACGTAGGTACCGATGCCGCCATTCCACAACAGGTCGACCGGAGCCTTCAGGATCGCGCTCATCAGATCGTTCGGCGACAGCGCCTTGACGTTCTCGTCCAGGCCCAGCGCTTCGCGCACCTGCGGGGTGATCTCGATCGACTTCAGGCTGCGCGGGTACACGCCGCCGCCCTTGCTGATCAGCTTGGTGTCGTAGTCCGCCCAGCTCGAACGCGGCAGGGTGAACAGGCGCTCACGCTCGATGAACGACGTGGCCGCATCCGGATTCGGGTCCAGGAAGATGTGGCGGTGGTCGAACGCAGCGACCAGGCGGATGTGGCGCGACAGCAGCATGCCGTTGCCGAACACGTCGCCGGACATATCGCCGACGCCAACCGCAGTGAATTCCTGGCTCTGGCTGTCGCGGCCCAGCGCACGGAAGTGGCGCTTGACCGATTCCCACGCGCCGCGCGCGGTGATGCCCATGCCCTTGTGGTCGTAGCCGACCGAACCACCGGAGGCGAATGCATCGCCCATCCAGAAGCCGTGCGCGATGGCCAGGCCGTTGGCGATGTCGGAGAAGGTCGCAGTGCCCTTGTCGGCGGCCACCACCAGGTACGGATCGTCCATGTCGTGGCGCACGACATCCACCGGCGGCACGATCTTGTTGTTGACGATGTTGTCGGTGATGTCCAGCAGGCCCTGGATGAACAGCTTGTAGCAGGCCACGCCGTTGGCGAAGATCGCGTCGCGATCGCCGTTCACCGGTGGGGTCTTGGCGAAGAACCCACCCTTCGCGCCGACCGGCACGATGACGGTGTTCTTGACCATCTGTGCCTTGACCAGGCCCAGCACTTCGGTACGGAAGTCTTCGCGACGATCCGACCAGCGCAGGCCGCCACGCGCAACCGCGCCGAAGCGCAGGTGGGTACCTTCCACGCGCGGGCCGTACACGAAGATCTCGCGGTACGGGCGCGGCTTCGGCAGGTCCGGCACCAGCGCCGAATCGAACTTGAAGCTGATGACATGGCCGTGCTGGCCGTTGGCATCGGTCTGGTAGTAGCTGGTACGCAGGGTCGCGTCGATCACGCCCATGAACGAGCGCAGGATGCGGTCCTCGTCCAGGCTGGACACGCGATCCATCAGCTTCAGCAGTGCATCGCGCGTGGCCTGCATCTGCGCGTCGCGGTCCCCCTTGCGGGCATCGACCACGCTCTTGAGCACCTTCAGGGTGGCATCGTCGCCAGCGGCCAGCACATCGAAGTGGGCCTTCAGCTGGGCCTGACCGGCCGCGATGTCGTCCTTGCTCTCATGGCCGGTGGCCGGATCGAAGCGGGCTTCGAACAGCTCGACCAGCAGGCGGGCCAGCAGCGGGTAGCGCGCGAAGGTGCCTTCCACGTAGGCCTGCGAGAACGGCACGCCGGTCTGCAGCAGGTACTTGCAGTAGCCACGCAGCATGGCGACCTGGCGCCAGTGCAGGCCAGCAGCCAGCACCAGGCGGTTGAAGCCGTCGTTCTCGGCGTCGCCGTGCCAGACGCGGGCGAAGGTCTCGCCGAAGGCTTCATCGACACTGGCGGCATCGATCACGCCAGCGGTCGACTCGACCTCGAAGTCCTGCACGTACACCGGCGCGTTGTCGACCGACAGGCGGTACGGACGCTCGGCGATCACGCGCAGGCCCATGTTTTCCATCATCGGCAGCGCGTCCGACAGCGGGATGTCATCCAGCTGGCGATACAGCTTCAGGCGCAGGCCATCGCCGCTTTCGCGCGGCACGGCCTGCAGGCTCAGGCGCAGGTCGTCCGGGCCGGTCAGCGCGTCGAGCTGGCTGACATCGTTGGCGGCAACGGCGGTGCTGTTGTCTTCGATGTAGCCGGCCGGCAGCGCCTTGCCGATGCGGGCGGCGATGCGCAGGCCTTCGGTCTCGCCGTGGCGGCTCACCAGCGCTTCGCGCAGGTCGTCCTGCCAGTTGCGCAGCACCTGGGCCAGCTTCTGCTCCAGTTCGGCGGTATCGACGTCGAGCATTTCACCCGGCTTCGGGCGCACGATCAGGTGAACCTGCGCCAGCGGCGATTCGCCCAGCACCACCGAGCTGTCGACGAACTCGCCGTGCAGCGCGTCCTTGAGCATCGCTTCGATGCGCAGGCGCACGTCGGTGTTGAAGCGCTCGCGCGGCAGGTAGACCAGCGCGGAGATGAAACGGCTGTACTTGTCACGGCGCAGGAACAGGCGGCTGCGCACGCGTTCCTGCAGGCCCAGCACGCCCATCGCGGTGCGGAACAGCTCGTCCTCGCTGGACTGGAACAGTTCTTCGCGCGGCAGGGTTTCCAGGATATGGCGCAGGGCCTTGCCACTGTGGCTGGCCGGGGCCAGCCCGGACTGCTTCATCACATGCTCGTGGCGCTGGCGCACCAGCGGGATTTCCCACGGGCGACGGTTGTAGGCGCTGGAGGTGAACAGGCCGAGGAAACGCTGCTCGCCGATGATCTTGCCCTTGGCGTCGAACTCCAGCACGCCGATGTAGTCCATGTAGCCGGCGCGGTGCACGCGCGAACGGGCATTGGTCTTGGTCAGGATCAGCGCATCCTTCAAACCTGACGTGGTATTCAGGCCCTGCGCGGCCAGCGTCTTGACCGGACGGGCGGCGGACTTGTCCTTGCCGCGCATCAGGCCCAGGCCGGTGTCGTTCAGCGGCGCCAGCACCTCTTCCTTGCCCTGCTTCTCGACGCGGTACTCGCGGTAGCCGAAGAAGGTAAAGTGGTTGTCAGCGGCCCAGCGCAGGAACTCCTGTGCTTCCTTGCGCGACGCGTCGTCGACGGGCAGCTGGCGGCTGCCCAGGTCGTCGGCCAGTGCCAGCGCCTTGTCCTTCATCGGCTGCCAGTCGCGCACGATTGCACGCACTTCATCCAGCGCCTTGTTGATGGCCTGCTCGATGGCGGCCATCGCATCGGCCGGCTGGCGGTCGATTTCCAGCAGCATCACCGACTCGGCATCACCTTCGCCGACCTTGACCAGCTTGCCGGCCTTGTCGCGGGTGAAACGCAGTACCGGGTGGCCCAGCACGTGGACGCCCACGCCCTGCTCGGCCAGCGACATGGTGACGGTATCGACCAGGAACGGCATGTCGTCGTTGACGATCTGCAGCACGGTATGCGGCGATTCCCAACCGTTGGCCTTCGCGGTCGGATTGAACACGCGGACGTTGGCCTTGCCAGCCTTGCGGGCCCGGGCGAATTCCAGCGTCTCAGCCGCGAGAGCGGCCCACTCTTCAGCGCTGTGGTGCGGGAACTCGTCCGACTCCATGCGCTTGTAGAAGTCAGTGGCGAAGGCCACTGCTTCGGCCTGTGCGGCCGCGGGGTAGCGCTTGCGCAAGGCCGTGTACACCGGCTCCAGGGAGAAACCAGCGGTCACTGCGACCTCCGACTCTGCTGGTTTCGTCTTGTTTTTCACGGTCTTGGCTGCGGTTTTTTGCGGTTTCATGGCAGAGCGATGCGCTTGCTCAGTTGGGAAAATGAAATTGTAGCCCTACCGCACGAAAAGGCCTTGCTGCAGGACGGAATAAGCAGATTCGGGTTTGCTGCGGTTTAGACGCCTATTCAGTTCGCTCCGGTATGGAGCGGGCGCCTGCTTCAGCACTGCCGACAGGATCGGCAAAGCGTGTTACTGGAAGACACACGCGGCGACGCCGATTCGATTCCACAATCCTGAACTGGACGGTATAGTCCACCGCGTGAACCCGGCCTACCTCCCCGTTGCCCTCGACGCACGCGATGAGCGCGTGTTCGATGCCGTGCGCGAACTGCTGGCCCAGCAGGGCATCCAGATGAGCATGGACGCGGTGGCCCAGCATGCCGGCTGTTCCAAGCAGACCCTCTACTCGCGCTATGGCAGCAAGCAGCAACTGCTGCGCCGGGTAATGCAGCGCCACGTCGGCCACGCCACCGGGGCCATGGTTCGTGCACTCCGCAGTGACGACCTGCGTGCCAGCCTGCTCCAGTTCGCCACCGACTTCCTGGAGCATTTCAACCAACCGCACGTAGGGCAGGCCTGCCGGCTGATCGCGGCCGAGGCGGCCCAGTTTCCCGAAGAGGCGCGTACGCTGTACCGGCATGGTGCCGGCGCGTTGTCGCTTCATCTTGCTGAATGGATTGAAACCGTTTGCATGCAGGGCCAGCTCCGGCATGACGACCCGCACTTCATGGCCGAACTGCTGCTGAGCATGATCGCCGGTCAGGATTTCGACAAACAGCGCTTCCATACCCCCCACCGTGATGACGCGCTCTTGCGTCGGCGCTGGGCAGAGTTCTCCGTCGACAGCTTCCTGCGCGCCTTCGCGCCTCAGCCGTCGCCGGCCCCGTCTACAAACCAACCCCGGAGTTCCTCCTGATGACCGCCCCACTCCGCACCCTTGCCTTGACGTGCGCCGTTGCTGTCGCGCTGGCTGCCTGCAAGAAGCCGGAACAGCAGACGCCCCCGCCGCCGGAGGTGGGCGTGATCGACGCCAAGCCGCAGACCCTGCCGCTGCAGCGCGAACTGGTCGGCCGCCTGTCGCCGTTCCGCAGCGCCGACGTCCGCGCACGCGTGCCCGGCGTGCTGCTCAAGCGCGTCTACCAGGAAGGCTCGCAGGTCAAGCAGGGCCAGACCCTGTTCCTGATCGACCCGGCGCCGCTGCGAGCCTCGCTCAACGCCTCCGAGGCCCAGCTGGCCTCGGCCCGCGCGACCTACGCCAACGCCAAGGTCGCCGCCGACCGCGCACGCTCGCTGGCCCCGCAGCAGTTCGTCTCCAAGTCCGACCTGGACAACGCCGAATCGGCCGAGCGCACCGCGCTGGCCGCGGTCAAACAGGCCGAAGCGGCAGTGACCTCCTCGCGGATCAACCTGGGCTATGCCGAAGTGACCGCGCCGATCAGTGGCGTGGCCAACAAGCAGCAGGTCACCGAGGGCGCGCTGGTGGGCCAGGGCGATGTGACCCTGCTGACCACCGTCGACCAGCTCGACCCGCTGTACGTCAACTTCTCGTTGAGCGTGGACGAGCTGACCCAGCTGCGCGCGCAGCAGGCCAAGGGCGCGCTGGCGCTGTCCGGCGACGGCAAGGCCACGGTCAACGTCAAGCTCGCCGACGGCACCACCTATGGTGAGCCGGGCACGCTGGACTTCTCCTCGACCACGGTCGACCCGGCCACCGGCGCCGTGTCGTTGCGCGCGCTGCTGCCGAACCCGCAGCAGATCCTGCTGCCGGGCGCCTTCGTCAGCTTCCAGGCCAACCTGGGCGAGCGCAACAACGCCTTCCTGGTGCCGCAGCAGGCCCTGCTGCGCGATACCACCGGCGGCTACGTGATGGTGGTCGGCGCCGACGGCAAGGTCGTGCGCAAGAACGTGAAGACCGATGGCGCGCAGAACGGCAACTGGCTGGTCAGCGACGGCCTGGCCGCCGGTGACAAGGTGATCGTGGCCGGCGTGCAGAAGGTCAAGGAAGGTGCACCGGCGGTGGCCAAGCCGTGGACCCCTGGCCAGGACGCCAACGGCAAGCCGGCCGCAGGCGGCGCCGCCCCGGCGGGCGCTGCACCGGCTGCAGGCAAGGCACCGGCCGACGCGGCCAAGCCCGAGCAGGCCGATGCGGCCAAGCCGGCCGCCACCGATTCGAACAAGCAGTAACGGGAACCTTCCGTCATGCCTAAATTTTTCATCGAACATCCAGTCTTCGCCTGGGTGGTTGCGATCCTGATCTCGCTCAGCGGCGTGATCGCGATCCTCAACCTGGGCGTGGAGTCCTATCCCAACATCGCCCCGCCGCAGGTCACCGTCTCGGCGACCTATCCGGGCGCCAGCGCCGATACCACGGAAAAGTCGGTCACCCAGGTGATCGAGCAGCAGCTGACCGGCATCGATCACCTGCTGTACTTCAGCTCCTCGTCCGCCTCCAACGGCCGTGCACAGATCACCCTGACCTTCGAGACCGGTACCGATCCGGACATCGCCCAGGTGCAGGTGCAGAACAAGGTCTCGCTGGCCACGCCACGCCTGCCTTCGGAAGTCACCCAGCAGGGCGTGGTGGTGGCCAAGGCCAACGCCGGCTTCCTGATGGTGGTGGCGCTGCAGTCCGATACCCCGACCATCAACCGTGACGCGCTGAACGACATCGTGGGCTCGCGCGTGCTCGACCAGGTCTCGCGCATCCCCGGCGTCGGCAGCACCCAGCAGTTCGGTTCCGAGTACGCCATGAACATCTGGCTGAACCCGGAAAAGATGCAGGGCTACGGCCTGTCGGCCAGCCAGGTACTGGCCGCGGTGCGTGCGCAGAACGTGCAGTTCGCCGCCGGCGCGCTGGGTTCGGATCCGTCGCCGGAAGGCCAGCACTTCACCGCCACGGTCTCGGCCGAAGGCCGCTTCAGCTCGCCGCAGGAATTCGAGAACATCATCCTGCGTGCCAACGCTGATGGCTCGCGCGTGCTGCTGAAGGACATCGCCCGCGTCGCCTTCGGTGCCAACAACTACGGCTTCGACACCCAGTACAACGGCAAGCCGACCGGCGCCTTCGCCATCCAGCTGCTGCCGGGCGCCAACGCCCTGAACGTGGCCGAAGCGGTGCGCGCCAAGATGGACGAGCTGCAGCCCAGCTTCCCGGCCGGCGTCACCTGGTTCTCGCCGTACGACAGCACCACCTTCGTCAAGATCTCGATCCAGGAAGTGGTCAAGACACTGTTTGAAGCAGTGCTCCTGGTGTTCCTGGTGATGCTGATCTTCCTGCAGAACTTCCGCGCCACGCTGATCCCGACCCTGGTCATCCCGGTGGCGCTGCTCGGTACCTTCCTGGGCATGTGGATGATCGGCTTCACGATCAACCAGCTGACGCTGTTCGCGATGGTGCTGGCGATCGGCATCGTGGTCGACGACGCGATCGTGGTGATCGAGAACGTCGAACGCATCATGACCGAGGAGGGCCTGGCGCCGAAGCCGGCCACACAGAAGGCGATGACCCAGATCACCGGCGCGGTGGTGGCGATCACCGTCGTGCTGGCCGCGGTGTTCATCCCCTCCGCCCTGCAGGGCGGTGCCGCCGGCGAGATCTACAAGCAGTTCGCGCTGACCATCGCCATCTCGATGGCGTTCTCGGCGTTCCTGGCGCTGGGCTTCACCCCGGCGCTGTGCGCGACCTTCCTCAAGCCGACGCACAACGACAACCCGAACATCGTCTACCGCACCTTCAACAAGTACTACGACAAGATCAGCCACACCTACGTGGGGCACATCACCTCGGCGGTGCGCCATGCGCCGCGCTGGATGATCCTGTTCGTGGTGCTGACCGCGCTGTGCGGCTTCCTGTTCACCCGCATGCCGGGCAGCTTCCTGCCGGAAGAGGACCAGGGCTATGCGCTGGCGATCGTGCAGCTGCCGCCGGGCTCGACCAAGGGCCAGACCAACGAAGTGTTCGCGCAGATGCGTGGCATCCTGGAAAAGCAGGATGGCTATGAAGGCATGCTGCAGGTGGCCGGCTTCAGCTTCGTCGGTTCCGGCGAGAACGTGGGCATGGGCTTCATCCGCCTGAAGCCGTGGGAGGAACGCAAGTTCACCGCGCCCGAGTTCATCCAGAACATGAACGGCGCGTTCTACGGCATCAAGGAAGCGCAGATCTTCGTGGTCAACCTGCCCACCGTGCAGGGCCTCGGCCAGTTCGGTGGCTTTGACATGTGGCTGCAGGACCGTAGCGGTGCCGGCTACGAACAGTTGACCCAGGCCCGCAACATCCTGCTCGGCCAGGCCGCGCAGAAGCCGGACCACCTGGTTGGCGTGCGCCCCAACGGCCTGGAAAACGCGCCGCAGCTGCAGCTGCACGTGGACCGTGTGCAGGCGCAGTCGATGGGCATGTCGGTGTCGGACGTGTACAGCACCATCCAGCTGATGCTGGCCCCGGTGTACGTCAACGACTTCTTCTACGAAGGCCGCATCAAGCGCGTGACCATGCAGGCCGATGGTCCGTACCGCACTGGCCAGGAATCGCTGAAGAGCTTCTACAGCCCGTCCAGCCTGACCCAGAACGCCGATGGCACCAACGCGATGATCCCGTTGAACACGGTGGTCAAGTCCGAATGGGTGTCGGCGCCGCCGTCGCTGAGCCGCTACAACGGCTACTCGGCGATCAACATCGTCGGTTCGCAGGCACCGGGCACCAGCTCGGGTGAGGCGATGCAGACCATGGAAGGCATCGTCAACGACGACCTGCCGGCCGGCTTCGGCTACGACTGGTCGGGCATGTCCTACCAGGAAATCCTGGCCGGCAACGCTGCGACCCTGCTGCTGGTGCTGTCCATCGTGGTGGTGTTCCTGTGCCTTGCCGCCCTGTATGAAAGCTGGTCGATCCCGGTGGCGGTGCTGCTGGTGGTGCCGCTGGGCGTGCTGGGTGCCCTCGGCCTGTCGATGCTGCGCGGCCTGCCCAACGATCTGTTCTTCAAGATCGGCCTGATCACCGTGATCGGCCTGGCGGCGAAGAACGCGATCCTGATCGTGGAGTTCGCGGTGGAGCAGCGCGCAGCAGGAAAGAACCTGCGTGATGCCACCATCGAAGCGGCGCGCCTGCGTTTCCGCCCGATCCTGATGACCTCGTTCGCGTTCATCATGGGCGTGATCCCGATGGCGATCTCCACCGGTGCCGGCGCCAACTCCCGCCACGCCATCGGTACCGGCGTGATCGGCGGCATGCTGTTCGCCACCCTGCTCGGCCTGCTGATGATCCCGGTGTTCTTCGTGGTCGTGCGCCGCATGCTGGGCGACAAGCTGGACGAACCGTCCAAGGAGTTCATGGAACGCCAGCGCGATGCGGATGCCGCACATCGTCCGGATCGTTGATCCGGTGCTGCGCTGAGAACGAGAAGGCCCCGGAGCGATCCGGGGCCTTTTTATTGCCACAATTGAATTCATGCCAACCCAGGTTGGCATCTACCGGAATAACGGCATGGCCGATATCCGTCAACCTGGGTTGGCGCTGTTCGGGCAACGCCTCAGCGCATCACCGCGACCACGGCGCACACCGCCACCAGAATCAGCGAGGCCCACTGCATGGGTACGAAGAAGAAATGGTGGGGCGCGGCCTCCCCCTTCTGCCGCGGCGCACGGTTGAGCCACAGGCCCAGCACCACGTTCACCGCTGCGCCGAGGCCTGCGCCCAACAGAACCTGTGACAGCGGAGTATTGCCCTTGGGGCCGTCATGCGGAAAGAAGTACGCCAGCAGCAGGATCGCTGCAATCGGCGTCACCAGCGTCATGATTCCCCAACCGCGATAGATCATCGTGCAGACCCATGAAAAAAACGGCCTGCATTGTAGCGGGGCTTTGGGAGGGCGCCGCAGAATGAAATGTATGGCGATGCGCAGGTTGCCGCTCTGTAGAGCCGAGCCCATGCTCGGCTGCTTGTACCGGAGCCGAGCATGGGCTCGGCTCTACAGACGGCCAGAGAACAGCGCATCCACGCGTGGCGTGGACCTACCGCCGCGCCGCCATTGCGGCGGCGCGGCCCTGCGACTCAGCGCAGCCCGGTTTCGTTGCGGGCGATCACCAGGCGCTGGATCTCCGAAGTACCTTCGTAGATCTCGGTGATCTTGGCATCACGGAAGTAGCGCTCCAGCGGCATTTCCTTGGAATACCCCATGCCGCCGTGGATCTGCACCGCCTGGTGGGTAATCCACATCGCCGCCTCAGAGGCGGTCAGCTTGGCAATGGCAGCCTCATTGCTGAAGCGCTTGCCCTGGCCCTTCACCCACGCCGCGCGCAGGGTCAGCAGCAGCGCTGCGTCCAGCTTGCACTTCATGTCGGCAATCTTGGCCTGGGTCATCTGGAAGGTACCGATGGCCGCGCCGAATGCCTTGCGCTCCTTGACGTATTCAATCGTCGCTTCATAGGCGGCACGGGCGATGCCGATGGCCTGCGAAGCGATGCCGATGCGACCGGCATCGAGCACGCTCATGGCGATCTTGAAGCCCTCGCCTTCCTGGCCCAGCACGTCTTCGGCCTGCGCCACGTAGTCGTTGAACTCGATCTCGCAGGTGGCCGAGGCGCGGATGCCCAGCTTGGGCTCGGTCTTGCCACGACCGAAACCGGCCTTGTCGGTATCGATGATGAAGGCGGTGATGCCGCGCGCGGCCTTGTCCGGCTCGCTCATCGCGAACAGCACGATGTACTTGGCCACCGGACCGGAGGTGATCCAGCTCTTCTTGCCATTGATGACGAAGGTGCCGTCGGCCTGCTTCACCGCGCGGCAGCGCATGGCGGTGGCATCGGAACCGGACTGCGGCTCGGTCAGCGCGAACGCGCCGATGGCCGTGCCTTCGGCGATGGCACGTACGTAGGTCTGCTTCTGCTGCTCGGTACCGTGGGTCAGGATGCCGTTGCAGAACAGCGAATTGTTGACCGACATGATGGTCGAATGGGCTGCGTCGGCGGCGGCGACCTCCACCATCGCCAGCACGTACGCAACCGGGTCCATGCCCGCACCGCCGTATTCGGTCGGCACTTCAATGCCCATCAGGCCGTTCTCGCCCAGCAGGCGGATGTTGTCCAGCGGGAACTCGCCGGTGCGGTCATGATGCTCCGCACTGGGGGCGATCTTCTCCTGCGCGATGCGCCGCGCAACGTCCTGCAGCATCAACTGCTCTTCGGTAAAGCTGAAATCCACAACACCCTCCCGGGTACATGAAGTTATGGGCCGCATACGGCGCGCCCAGGTGCTCCGATTGTACCGGGGCCCGGCAGTTTCCGTACGCTGGCGACTTGACCGCGACAGCCCCTTCAGCGAATATATCTCTATATCGCGATAGGTAGATGTTTATGGATCTGGAAGACTGGTCGACCCGCCTGAAGGTGTTCGCCGATGCCACTCGCGTGCGCCTGCTGGCGCTGCTGGAGCAGGAGGAACTGACCGTGGCCGAACTGTCGGCGATCACCCGGCTGGCGCAGCCGCGCGTGTCCACCCACCTGGCACGCCTGAAGGAAGCCGGCCTGGTCCGCGACCGCCGTGCCGGCGTGTCGGCCTACTACCGCTTCGACGAGGCCCAGCTGGACCCCGCGCAGCGTGCATTGTGGCATGCCTTGAGCAACGGAAGCGATGACCCGCTGCTGCGCCAGGACGCTGAACGCGTGGCCGCCGTGCTGGCCCACCGCGCCTCCGACCAGAACTGGGCCGACAGCGTGGCCGGCGACATGGAACGCCACTACTCGCCGGGGCGCACGTGGGAAGCGCTGGCCCGCACCGCGCTGCCGCTGCTTGAGACCGGCGACGTGCTGGATATCGCCTCTGGTGATGGCGTGCTGGCCGAACTGGTTGCCCCGCATGCCAAGCGCTACATCTGCATCGACACCAGCGCGCGCGTGGTTGCCGCCGCCAGTGAACGCCTGCGCCGCCTGCCCAACGTGGAAGTGCGCGAGGGCGACATGCATGCCCTGCCGTTCAAGGACAGCAGCTTCGATCTGGTCGTGCTGATGCACGCGTTGACCTACGCCAGCAAACCGGCGCAGGCAGTGACCGAAGCCGCGCGCGTACTGCGACCGGGTGGCCGCCTGCTGCTGTGCAGCCTGGCCCGGCACGAGCACAAGGCGGCCGTGGAGGCCTATGGCCACGTCAACCTCGGCTTCAGCGACAAGGAACTGCGCAGGTTCGTCGACAAGGCCGGCCTGCAGGTGTCCAGCCTGGAGACGGTCACCCGCGAGAAGCGTCCGCCGCACTTCGAAGTGATTTCGCTGATCGCCAACAAGCCCTGAGCCCGAGACCGCCATGCCCGCCCTGCCCTGGTTGCATCCAGATCGTGCCAACGCCCTGCTCGACGCCCTGCGCGAGCGGATCCTGATCATCGATGGTGCGATGGGCACGATGATCCAGCGCCACGGCCTGCAGGAAGACGATTACCGTGGCGAACGCTTCGCCGGTGGCTATGACCATCTGCATGGCTCCGGCTGCGATCACGCCACACCGGAAGGCCATGACCTGAAGGGCAACAACGATCTGCTGCTGTTGACCCGGCCGCAGATCGTCGCCGACATCCACACCGCCTACCTCGAGGCCGGTGCGGACCTGGTCGAAACCAACACCTTCAATGCAACCTCGGTCAGCCAGGCCGACTACCATCTCGAGCACCTGGTGTACGAGTTGAACAAGGCCGGCGCTGCGGTCGCGCGCACGTGCTGTGATGCAGTGGCCGCAACCACCCCGGGCAAGCCGCGCTTCGTGATCGGGGTGATCGGCCCGACCAGCCGCACCGCTTCGATCAGCCCTGACGTCAACGATCCCGGCTTCCGCAACACCAGCTTCGACGAGCTGCGCGACACCTACCGCGAAGCCATCGAGGGCCTGATCGACGGCGGCGCCGACACCCTCATGGTCGAGACCATCTTCGACACGCTCAACGCCAAGGCCGCGCTGTATGCGCTGGAGGAAGCGTTCGATGCGCGCGGCGCGCGGCTGCCGGTGATGATCTCCGGCACCATCACCGACGCTTCCGGTCGCACCCTGTCCGGGCAGACCGCCGAGGCCTTCCACGCATCTCTCGCCCACGCCCGGCCGTTGTCGATCGGCTTGAACTGCGCGCTGGGTGCCGATGCGATGCGCCCGCATGTGGAAACCCTCTCGCAGGTCGCCGACTGTTACGTCAGCGCCCACCCCAATGCAGGCCTGCCCAACGCGTTCGGCGAGTACGACGAAACCCCTGAAGAGATGGCCACCACCCTGCGCGGCTTCGCCGAGGATGGCCTGTTGAACCTGGTCGGCGGCTGCTGTGGCTCCACCCCCGAGCATATCTGTGCAATTGCCAATGCCGTGGCCGGACTACCGCCGCGCGCACTGCCCGGCACCCGGGAGCAGGCCGCATGAACGTTGCCGCCACTGTCCCGCACTTCCCGCCCTACTGCTGTTGAGCCGACGCCTGCCATGACGCCTGTCCGCCCTACCCGCCTGTCCGGCCTGGAACCTCTGGTCATCACACCGGACCTGCTGTTCATCAATGTCGGCGAACGCACCAACGTCACCGGCAGCGCGCAGTTCCGCAAGCTGATCAAGGAAGGCCGCTACGAGGAGGCGGTGGACGTGGCCCGCCAGCAGGTGGCCAGCGGCGCGCAGATCCTCGACGTCAACATGGACGAGGGCCTGATCGATTCGGAAGCGGCGATGACGCGCTACCTCAACCTGATCATGTCCGAGCCGGACATCGCGCGCATCCCGGTGATGGTCGACTCCTCCAAGTGGAGCGTGATCGAGGCCGGCCTGAAATGCCTGCAGGGCAAGAGCGTGGTCAACTCGATCTCGCTGAAGGAAGGCGAAGCGCTGTTCCGCGAGCACGCGCGCAAGGTGCTGCGCTATGGTGCCGCGGCAGTGGTGATGGCGTTTGACGAGGCCGGGCAGGCAGACACCTGTGCGCGCAAGGTCGAGATCTGCACACGCGCCTACCGCATCCTGGTCGACGAGATCGGCTTCCCGCCGCAGGACATCATCTTCGACCCGAACATCTTCGCCGTCGCCACCGGCATTGAAGAGCACGACAACTACGCGGTGGACTTCATCGAAGCCACCCGCATCATCAAGCAGACCCTTCCGCACTGCCATGTCTCCGGCGGCGTCTCCAACGTCTCGTTCTCGTTCCGAGGCAACGAAACCGTGCGCCAGGCCATCCATTCGGTGTTCCTGTACCACGCGATCGCCGCCGGCATGGACATGGGCATCGTCAACGCCGGCGCGATGCCGATCTACGACGAACTGGAGCCGGACCTGCGCGAGCGTGTCGAGGACGTGATCCTCAACCGCCGAAGCGATGCCACCGAGCGCCTGCTGGAGATCGCCGAGCGCTACAAGGGCAAGAAAGGCGCGGCGAAGACCGAAGATCTGGCCTGGCGCGACAAGCCGGTGGCACAGCGCTTGGCACATGCCCTGGTACACGGCCTGGATGCCTTCGTCGAGGAAGACACCGAACTGGCCCGGCAGGCCTCCAGCCGCCCGCTGGACGTGATCGAAGGACCGCTTATGGACGGCATGAACATCGTCGGCGACCTGTTCGGCGCCGGCAAGATGTTCCTGCCACAGGTGGTGAAATCCGCGCGCGTGATGAAGAAGGCCGTGGCCTACCTGCTGCCTTACATCGAAGCGGAAAAGGCGCGCAGCGGTGACACCGCCAAGAGCAACGGCAAGATCATCATGGCCACGGTGAAGGGCGATGTGCATGACATCGGCAAGAACATCGTCGGCGTCGTACTGGCCTGCAACAACTTCGACGTGGTCGACCTCGGCGTGATGGTGCCGGCGCAGAAGATCCTCGATGCTGCCCGCGAGCACAACGCAGACCTGATCGGCCTGTCCGGGCTGATCACCCCGTCCCTGGAGGAGATGAGCCACGTCGCCCGCGAGATGGAGCGCCAGGGCTTCGACCTGCCGCTGCTGATCGGGGGCGCGACCACTTCGCGTGCGCATACCGCGCTGAAGATCGACCCGCACTACAAGGCGCCGACGGTGTGGGTGAAGGATGCGTCGCGCGCGGTTGGCGTGGCACAGTCGCTGATCTCGCGTGATCTGCGCGAGGCCTTCGTTGCCGCCAACGAAGCCGACTATGCCGAAATCCGCGCACGCCACCGCAACCGGGGCGACGCCAAGCGCCTGGTCACACTGGAACATGCGCGCGCGCAGAAATTCCATGGCGGCTGGGACAACTACACTCCACCGGCACCGAATCAACCCGGCCTGCACGTGTTCGACGACTATCCCCTGGCCGAACTGGTCGACTACATCGACTGGACGCCGTTCTTCCAGGCCTGGGAGCTGGCCGGCAAGTTCCCGGCGATCCTCACCGACGAGATCGTCGGTACCCAGGCCAGCGAGCTGTACAAGGATGCCCGTGCGATGCTCGAGCGCATCGTCGGCGAGAAGTGGCTGACGGCCAAGGCCGTGTTCGGCCTGTGGCCGGCCAACAGCATCGGCGACGACGTCCGCGTGCAGCACGCACAGGGCGAAACCACCCTGCACTTCCTTCGCCAGCAGGTGGACAAGCCAGCCGAACGCCCGGATTTCTGCCTGGCCGATTTCATTGCACCGGCCGACAGCAGAAAGCAGGACTGGATCGGCGCGTTCGCTGTCACCGCCGGCATCGGCATCGACGCCCACGTCGCGCGCTTCGAGGCCGAGCATGACGATTACAACGCGATCCTGCTGAAAGCACTGGCCGACCGCTTCGCCGAGGCGCTGGCCGAGCGCCTGCACCAGCGCGTGCGTACCGAATTCTGGGGCTACGACCGCGCCGAGACGCTGGACAACGAGGCCCTGATCGACGAGCAGTACCGCGGCATCCGTCCGGCACCGGGCTACCCGGCCTGCCCCGAGCACAGCGAGAAGCGCCGCCTGTTCGACCTGCTGCAGGCTGAGAAGAACGCGGGCATGGAACTGACCGAGAGCTTCGCGATGCTGCCCACGGCCGCTGTCTCGGGCTACTACTTCAGCCATCCGCAGAGCCAGTACTTCGTGGTCGGGCGGCTCAGCCGCGAACAGGTCACCGACTATGCCCGGCGCAAGGGCGTGGACCGCGCCCAGGCCGAACGCTGGCTGGCCTCCAACCTCGACTACGACCCCGAATGACACAAAAAGGGGACGGAGGGGATTAAGTCGTTTGTGCATTAGCGACTTAATCCCCTCCGTCCCCTTTTTTGCTTCATCATTCGGCGATGACCGTTCCCGTTGCCCGCCTCTCAAGTTTCTACCTGTTCTACTACGCGGCGCTCGGCGCGTTCACGCCGTACTGGAGCCTGTTCCTGACCGCGCGCGGCATGAGCGTGACCGCGATCAGCGTGATGATGGGCCTGTGGTACGCCACCCGCGTGATCGCACCCAGTACCTGGACCTCGCTGGCGGCCGCATCACCGCGGCCGATCCGCCTGCTGCGCGTCGGCTGCGTGCTGACCCTGCTCAGCTTCGCTGGCTTCCTGCTGCCACTGCCGCAGCCGTGGATGTACCCGGCGATGATCGTGTTCTGCTTCTTCTACAACGCGGTGATGCCGCAGTTCGAGTCGATCACCCTCACCCACCTGGGCAACGACAGCCACCGTTACGGGTTGATCCGGGTCTGGGGTTCGCTCGGCTTCATCGCCGTGGTCACCTTGTTCGGCTGGCTGATCGAAGGCGATGGCGCCGGCAACCACGCCGGATTGTTGCCGTGGATGATGCTGCCCCTGTTCGTGCTGCTGGTTGCCTCGGCCTTCAGCAACCACTACGCGCGCGGCATCGGCAAGACTGCGGGTGACACCAGCGGCTTCTGGCAGATCGTGCGCCGACCGCCGGTGCTGGCGTTCTTCCTGGCCGCCTTCATGGAACAGCTGTCGTTCGGCCCGTACTACACGTTCTTTTCGGTCTACATGGACCATCACGGCTACCGTACCTCCACCCTTGGCCTGCTGTGGACCATCGGCGTGGTCTTCGAAGTGGGCGTGTTCTTCACCATCGGCCGCTTCTTCCGCCGCTACGACGCCAGCTGGATGCTGCTGATCGCGCTGGTCAGTTCCTGCCTGCGCTGGGCCGTGACCGCACTGTTCCCGGAGAACCTGCCGGTGATGCTGCTGGCGCAGACCGCGCACGCGCTGGGCTTTGCCGCGTTCTTCGCTGCAGCGATGCAGATGCTGGCGACCTACTTCCCCGGTCGTCTCAACGGCCACGGCCAAGGACTGCTGTACGGCTTTTCGTCCGGTGTCGGCGGTGTGCTGGGCGCGCTCATTGCCGGCCAACTGTGGAAGATCGACGACGGCCGCACCGCGTTCCTGGCCGGCAGCGGCTTCGCCCTGATTGGCGCCCTGCTCTGCTTCTTCGCGCTGAGCCTGCCGCTGATACGCGCGCGCCGGACCCACGGCGCACACTGACAACGCTCCGATTCAGCGCTGCAGCAACACCTGCTGCAGCGATGGCAGCAGCACGCGGTTGCCATGCGCGCTGAGATGATCGCCATCGAAGAACAGCGGGCGGCCATCGCGCTGCGCGGGACATAGCGCGTCGTCGCACAGCACCGGCATCGGGTCCCACAGCACGCCACCGGGCAGTCCATCAACCACCTGCCGCAGGCTGCCCAGCATCGGCGCACGCAGCGCTTCCATCGCCTCGCGCGTGCTGTCCAGGCCATTGCGGCAGACTTCGTTGCGCGAATTGAATCGGTCCGAGCAGCGATAGGGCGGCGCCGGCAGCACCGGCTTGGGCGCCTCCAGCACGATGCGCACACCGCGCTCGGCCAGTGGCTTCCACTGCTTGATCGCCTCGACCGCTTCGGCCTCACGCCCTGCCGCGGCCTCCGCTGTCAGTTCGCCCGCCAGCTGCGCCCGCGCATCGAACAGCACGAACTGATCGGACAGGCGCGGCATCCGCAGCGACACCAGCACCACGGCATCGCCCGGCTGCGCGCGCCGCGCGATATCGGCGAACACCGCGGCATCGAAATCAGCGCAACCGGCACCCGCCCCACGCCACTTCTGCAGGCTCACCTGCGGGCATCCGCCGCGGCCATAGAGGGAGACCTCCGAGCCGGTTTCCAGCGCCAGCCGCTGCAGCAGCTCGATGTAAGCCATCGCATGCGAATCACCGGCAACAAACACCCGCTTCGGCGCGCCGGCCGGCGTCGGGCGGTCGCAGTTTCCACGGGCAAAGGTCCGCGCACTGCCGCCTTCGAAACGATGCTTGGCAGCCAGCAGAGCGCAATTGGGATAATCGCCAGCCACGCTCTTGCCATTGGGGTACCAATCGGCCGGATGCCGGCTGACGGTACTCAGCGACAGTCGTGGCGCCTGCTGATAGAGCAATGCCTGGATACCGGCGGCGCACAGCAGTACGACCGCGCCGGCCAGCACCCAACGCCCGGGGCGCAGGCGCTGCGCCAACGTGCCGCGGAACGGCTGTTCCACCCAGCGCCACGACGCCCATGACAGCACCAGTACCAGCACCATCGCAGCGATCATCTGCCAGGGTGTCTGCAGGCCCACGGTCCAGCGCATCAGCACGAACACCGGCCAGTGCCACAGATACAGCGAGTACGAAAGCAGACCGATGCGGCGCATCGGAGCGCTGGCCAACAGGCGCGCCACCCATGCCTGCGGATGGTGATGCAGCGCCCAGAGCAGGCCCGCGGTGGCGAAGGCCGGCAGCAGGCCGTCAGGCCACGGCGAGCGCCCGGCACGCGAGGACCATAGCGCCCACCCCAGCAGGGCCAGCGCCATCATGGCCAGCAGGGAAAACACCGGCGCAGCGCGCTTCAGTGCCTGACTGGTTGCCGGGTCCAGCGATTGCCGCACGTGCAGCAGCTGGAACAGCAGCACGCCCAGCCCCAATTGCCAGAGACGGGTGCTGGTGGCGTAGAACGCCCACGATGGCGGCGCCTCGCGCAGACCCAGCACCGCAGCGTGCAGCAGCGATGCCATGCTGACCAGTGCGAACAGGCCCAGGCTGATCCAACGCCCGCGCGCGCCACGTGCCCAGGCCAGGAACAGCAACGGGAACAGCAGGTAGAACTGCTCTTCCACACCCAGCGACCAGGTATGGGTATAGGGATTGAATTCGGCCTTGGGCGCGAAGTAATCGTTGCCGATCGCCGCCAGCACCCAGTTGCTGAAGCCGAACAACGCCATCAGCCCCGTCTTGTCGCTGGCTTCGCTGAGCCACGACTCGGGAATGAACAGCACGCTCGCCACAAAGGTCAGCAACACGCACGCCAGCAGCGCTGGTGCAATGCGACGGATGCGACGCGCATAGAAGCGCAGCATCGACTGCCCCAGCGACAGCGGCGGCAGCCGGTGTACTGATGCGCTGACCACGAAACCGGAGATGACGAAGAACACATCCACGCCAGTGAACCCGCCTGGCAACCAGGCCGGGTCCAGGTGGAACACGATGACGGCCAGCACCGCGATCGCGCGCAGGCCGTCAATGTGCGGCACGTAGCCGCGGCTTGGATCAGCGGTCATCCCTTCCCCCATGGCCGCGACGGCAGCGCGCCCGCGGCGGTCACGCGCTTACCAGACCAAGTCGTCCGGCACCTGGTATTGCGGGTCCGCGTACGGATCCTCCTCGGCCGGCGCATTCGGATCGACCTTCAGCGCCACCGACGCGGCGAACACCGCCTCGGACTGCGCCAGCACCTCGGCGGTCACCAGCAGGTAGCGGCCATTGAGCTGGACCACCCCAAGCTCGCCGGCATTGAGCGCGGTCAGCTGTTCGGCGGTCACATAGATGCGCTTGATCTTGCCGCCATATGGGAAGTGGCGGGCGATATCGGCCGCTTCCGAGTTCAGGCTCTTGTCCTTCAGCAGTTCTTCCAGCTTGGCCTTGGCCTCGCGGCGCACACGCGCCTCTTCCTGCTTCAGGCGCTCGGTCTCGATGCGCTCTTCCTTTTCCTTCTGCGCGCGGATGGCGTAGGCCTTGGCCAGGTCCATCTCTTCGGCGCTGCGCGGCTTGCGCGGGCCCTGCTGGCCTGGGCCACGTGACTGGCCGGGCTTGCCCGGGCCGCCGTGGCCATGCCCACGACGCTCGCCGGGCTTGTGCTCGCCCTTGCCAGCGCCCTGCGGCTTTCCATTGCCGTTGCCACCCTTGCCCTGCGGGCGACCATCACGGCGGGGGCCATCATTCTTGCGCTCGGGCTTGGGCGCAGGCTTGAAGCCCAGGCCCATCAGCTGGTCGCGGAGGGTATCGCTCATAGGATTCGGATCAGTAGTGCGGCGGCGGCGGTTCGCTCGCCGGATCGGAAGAATTCAGCGCGTTGCGGACCTTGCCCAGGTCTTCCAGCAGCACGCGCAGCACGTCGGCGTTGCGCATGCCCTGCATGCGGGCATCGGCCAGCGCATCGCTCAGTTCGGCCAGCGCCTGTTCCTGGAAGGACACGCGCATTTCCAGTTCGACCAGGCGCGCTTCCAGCGCCTGCTCGCGTTCGGTTGGCAGCAGATCAGACATGCAGCGAGCGCCCCCGGCCAATGCCGTAGTACGCCAGGCCCGCCGCTTCCACATCCGCCGGCTCGTACAGGTTGCGGCCGTCGAACACCACCGCGTCCTTCAACTGCTCGCGCAGCATCTGGAAATCGGGGCTGCGGAACTGCTTCCACTCGGTCACCACGACCAGTGCATCGGCCCCCTGCAGCGCCTCGTCGGCACTGCTGCAGAACACCAGATCATCGCGCTCGCCGAAGATGCGCTGCGACTCGTGCATCGCTTCCGGATCGTAGGCACGCACCGTCGCGCCGCCTTCCCACAGCTGCGCCAGCAGGCGACGGCTGGAGGCTTCGCGCATGTCATCGGTGTTCGGCTTGAACGCCAGGCCCCACACGGCAAAGGTCTTGCCACGCACACCTTCGTCTTCACCCTTGTCGTAATGACGCTGGATGAGAGCGAACAGATGGCCCTTCTGCGCGTCGTTGACCGCTTCCACGGCGTTCAGCAACTTCGGCTCCAGGCCGGCCTGCTGCGCGGTGCGGGCCAGCGCCTGCACATCCTTGGGGAAGCACGAGCCGCCGTAACCGGCGCCCGGGTAGATGAAATGCCAGCCGATGCGCGGATCCGAGCCAATGCCCTGGCGGACCTGCTCGACATCGGCGCCGACACGTTCGGCGATGTTGGCGATTTCGTTCATGAACGAGATCTTGGTCGCCAGCATCGCGTTGGCGGCGTACTTGGTCAGCTCCGCCGAACGCACGTCCATTTCCACCACGCGGTCGTGGTTGCGGTTGAACGGTGCGTACAGGCGCCGCATCACCGCCACCGACTCGGCGCTGGTCGCGCCGATGATGATGCGATCCGGGCGCATGCAGTCGGCGACAGCGTCGCCTTCCTTCAGGAATTCCGGGTTGGACACCACATCGAAGGCGATGTCCGCGCCACGTGCCGCCAACTCTGCGGCAATGGCGGCACGCACCTTGTCGGCGGTGCCCACCGGCACCGTCGACTTGTTGACCACCACGGTCGGCACGCTCATGTGCCGCCCGATGGTGCGGGCCACAGCCAGCACGTACTGCAGATCGGCACTGCCATCCTCGTCCGGCGGCGTGCCGACGGCGATGAACACGACCTGGCCGTGGCCGATCGCGGCCGCGGCATCGGTGGTGAACGCCAGCCGCGACGCGGCGTGGTTGGCCTTCACCATCGGCTCCAGGCCCGGCTCATAGATCGGGATGATGCCCTGGTTGAGGCCATCGACCTTGGCCTGGTCGATATCGACGCAGACCACCTGGTGGCCGACGTCGGCCAGGCAGGTACCGGTCACCAGCCCTACATAACCGGTACCGAAAATCGCAACGCGCATGTCCGTGCAGGCTCCGTGGTCGCTTACGGCAGGACGCCCAGCAGCTCGACGTCGAAGGTCAGAGTCGCGTTCGGGCCGATCGGGCCACCCGGGGTGCCGTTCTCACCGTAAGCCAGCTCACCCGGGATCCAGAAGCGGTACTTCGAACCGACCGGCATCAGCGCGACGCCTTCGGTCCAGCCCTTGATCACCTGGTCCAGGCCGAACTCGGCCGGCTGGCGACCATAGGAGCTGTCAAACACGGTGCCGTTGAGCAGCTTGCCTTCGTAGTTCACGCGCACCTTGCTGCTCGGCAGCGGGCGCTCGCCGCTACCCGGGCGGATGATCTGGTACTGCAGGCCAGACGGGGTGGTCACCACGCCCGGCTGGGTCTTGTTCTTGGCCAGGAACGCGTTGCCTTCCTCGCGGTTGGTCTGCGCAGCGGCAGCGGCCTTGGCCTGCATCTCGGCCTGCTTGCTGCCCATGAAGGCCTGGATGGTGGCGGTCGCGTCAGCTTCCGTCATCTTCGGCTGGCCCTTGCTCAGACCTGTGCTGATCGCGTCAAACAGCGAGGCGACATCGATGTCGTCCTTCAGCTGTGCCAGCGACGGGCCGACCGAGTACGAACCGATCATCTGCGACACTTTGACGCGATCGACCTTCGGCGGCTGCGAACCCGGCGCCATGCCCGGCACCTGCTGGCCACTGCGGGCCATCACGACCTGGCGCAACGCGGCATCGGTGGCCTTGGCCTGTTCCTGGGTGATCTGCGGCTGCAGGCCTTCGAACGAACGCTCCACGGCAGTGCGCAGCGCGGCCACATCGATCTCATCGGCGATCGGGGTGAACGACTTGGCGACATCAAGGCCGATGGCGTAGCCGAGCTTCTGCTTGGGGGAATTCAAGGTTGCGGTCTCCTTGGCGGCTGCGGGGGCAGCCGGTTGTTGCGACAGAGCGACACCCGAAGTGCCCATCGCCAGAATCAGAACCGACGCCGCGGCGCCGCGCATTCCCATCTTCATTCGCTGCATTCCTGGAAGTGTCTGGGCGCCGACGTCGGCGCGAAAAGAAACATTGTCGCACGCATGCCGTCGATGTCGAGGCATCCGTGCCGGATATCAATGCGTGGCGGCTGCGGCCAGCGCCTTGTCGATGGCGGCGGTCAGCTGCGGATCGTCCGGCGTTACCTTGCTGGCGAACTGGGCAATGACCTTGCCATCGCGGCCGACCAGGTACTTGTGGAAGTTCCAGCCCGGCGCCACGCCGGTGGCCGCGGTCAGCCTCTGGTACAGCGGCGTGGCCTGTGCACCGACGACATGCACCTTCTCGAACATCGGGAACCTGACGCCGTAGGTGAGCGTGCAGAAATCCTGGATCTGCTTTTCGTCACCGGGCTCCTGGCCCTTGAAATCGTTGGACGGGAAACCGAGCACGGCAAAGCCGCGGCCGGCATAACGCTTCTGCAGCGCCTCCAGGCCTTCGTACTGAGGGGTATAGCCGCACTTGCTTGCGGTATTGACCACCAGCAGTACCTGCCCGTGGTAGCGCTGCTGCAGGTTGACCTGCTGCTTGCTGGCCAGTGGGCGGTACTCCAGGTTCAGCAGATCGGCCGCCAGCACATGGCCGGAACCGGCCAGGCCGGCCACCAGCAGGGTCAGCAGGGACAGGCCGCGCAGGCGGCGCGGGATAACGGTCGGCAGGGGCATCGAGAGCGGTCCGCGGTAGCCATTCACAGGGCCGGCCGGTAGCGGCCGGGAATCGGCCGAACTATAGCACCGCCCCTCGCCCCCCCTTGTTGCGGCAAGCGCCAGCGGCTTTGCGCGGCGTGGCGTCTTCCCGCTGGCCTTACCAACGACGGCGCAGTGATGACATAGCATGGACAACACTGAATGGCAGGCGGAACTGGACCAGCCCGCACATCAAATTTATTTCCCTTTCCAATCAAATGGATAAGAGGATATTTCAGCAATTTGACCACCCCTGCCATCAGTTGGGGACGGCAGGGGGTTGCACCCAGGCGTGCCGGTGTTATAGTTGCATACAACACCAGTCACCTGAGACAGGGGGAAGCCATGAACGCCCGCATCCGTCGCAACCTCACCGCACCCGCGGCCGCTGCTGTTTCGACCCTGATCGTGCTGGCCTGGCTGGCCACGCCCACCACCCCCGCCTCTCCCGACAGTGCGCAGGACGCAACCGCTGCACCGGCCGGGAACGCCGATTCCTCCCCCCCTCCCCCGCGTCGGCTGCACAGCTCCCTGTCCATGCCGTATTTCTCGTTCGCCCAGCCGCTGACCCCACGGAGCTGAATATGAGCGACATCCAGTGGAGCGACGGCGCTCCCATCTACCGTCAATTGAAGGAGCGCGTGATCGCCATGATGCTCGACGGAATCCTGAAGCCGGGCGATGCCCTGCCTTCGGTGCGCCAGGTGGCCGCCGACTATCAACTCAACCCCATCACCGTTTCGCGCGCCTACCAGGAACTGGCCGATGAAGGCCTGGTCGAGAAGCGCCGCGGCCTGGGCATGTTCATGACCGAGCAGGCGGCCACGCAGCTGCGCAGCAGCGAGCGCGAGCGCTTCCTCAACGAAGAATGGCCCGCGGTGCTGGAGCGCATTCAGCGCCTGGGCCTGAGCCTCGACGAATTGCTGCCCCAGGGGAACGTCTGATGAACAGCACTGCAAGCGAACCCGTCATCACCGCGCGAGGCCTGCGCAAGGCCTACAGGACCACGGTAGCCCTCGACAACGCCAGCTTCAGCATTCCGAGCGGGCGCATCGTCGGCTTGATCGGCCCCAACGGCGCCGGCAAGACCACCGCACTGAAGGCCATCCTCGGCCTTACCTCGGTGGAAGGCGACCTGAGCGTGCTCGGCCGCGATCCGCGACTGCATCGCGACGAGCTGATGAATGACATCTGCTTCATCGCCGACGTCGCTGTGCTGCCGCGCTGGCTGAAGGTGCGCGAGGCGATCGACTTCGTCGCCGGCGTGCACCCGCGCTTCGACCGGGCCCGCTGCGAGCGCTTCCTGGCCAATACCAAGCTGCAACCGAAGCAGCGCGTGCGCGAACTGTCCAAGGGCATGATCGTGCAGCTGCACCTGGCGCTGGTGATGGCCATCGACGCCCGCATCCTGGTGCTGGACGAGCCCACTCTCGGCCTGGACATCCTCTATCGCAAGGAGTTCTACCAGCGCCTGCTGGAGGACTACTTCGACGAACAGAAGACCATCATCGTCACCACCCATCAGGTGGAAGAGATCGAGCACATCCTCAGCGACGTCATGTTCATCCGGGATGGCCGCATCGTGCTCGACGCGGACATGGACGACGTCGGCCAGCGCTACACCGAGCTGCTGGTCAATGCCGACCAGCTGGAGACCGCGCGTGCGCTGAAGCCGATCGACGAGCGCAGCCTGGCGTTCGGCAAGACCGTGATGCTGTTCGACGGCGTGCCGCGTACCCAGCTCTCTACCCTTGGCGAGACCCGCAGCCCGGGCCTGGCCGATCTGTTCGTCGCCATCATGAAGGGGACCTACGCATGAATGCCGTCAACCACCCCGTCAGCCCGATGGGCACCCTGCGCTGGCTGCTCAAGCGCGAGTACTGGGAGAACCGTGGCGGTTTCCTGTATGCACCGTTGATCGCCGGCCTGATCTCGCTGGTGATGAGCACCATCGGCATCGCCTTCGGCCTGTTCGCCCTGCACCGGGCCGCGCGTGATGGTGGCCTGCACATCGACGGCGAAGACGTGAACATCAACGGCCTGGACCTGGCCCTGCTGACCCGCGACATCAGTGCCAAGGACCTGGCTGACCTCGGCAACGGCCTCGACCTGACCCTGGTGCTCAGCTCGGCCTGGCCGTTCCTGGTACTGGCCTTCGTGGTGTTTTTCTATTGCCTGGGTGCCCTGTACGACGACCGCCGCGACCGCAGCATCCTGTTCTGGAAGTCACTGCCGCTGTCGGATACCCAGACCGTGCTGTCCAAGGTGATCAGCGCACTGATCGTGGCCCCGCTGATCGCGGTGATCGCCGGCATCATCACCATGTTCGGCTTCATGCTGGTGATCAGCATCGTCGCGCTGATGCACGGCGGCAGCCCAATGACCCTGATCTGGGGCCCGGCCAGCCCGCTGACCCTGGCAGCCGGCCACCTGGCCTGGATCCCGGTCTACGCCCTGTGGGCCCTGCCCACCGCCGGCTGGCTGCTGCTGTGCTCGGCCTGGGCCCGCAGCAAGCCGTTCCTGTGGGCGGTGATGCTGCCGCTGTTCGCAGGCGTCATCGTCAGCACCACCAAGGTGATGCCGCTGATCGGCCTGACCACGGGCTGGTTCTGGCAGAACATCGTTGGCCGACTGCTGCTGGGCGGCGTACCGGGCACGGACCTGGTGTATCGCCTCAGCGCCGAGGAAGGCACGCGTCGCGACCTCGAATCGGTGGTCAGCCTGATGTCGCCGGCCTCGCAGCTGAAGTCACTGGCGATGCCGGAACTGTGGATCGGTGCTGCCGTCGGCTCCGTGTTCATCGTCCTTGCCATCCGTCTGCGCAAGCGCGCCGGCGAGATCTGATTCCATCCACCCGGAGGCACCACCCATGCGTTCCCTGCTCGCCTGTTCTGCGTTGTTGCTGTTGCCGCTGTCGGCGCTGGCCGCCGATGCTCCGAACTGCAAGTTCACCGCTGCCCGCGCGCTGAAGCTGGACGTGGCCGGTGCCAAAGCGGTGGTGTTCGAGGTCAACCAGCATGACCTGAAGGTGGTCGCCAGCCCCGGCGGCGGCCAGTTGGCTGGCCGTGCCTGCGCGTCCAGCCAGGAATGGCTGGACCAGCTGGTACTGGACCAGCGCAGGGTGGGCGACAAGCTGGTGGTGAGTCTGCGCCGCGAGGGCCGCGACAGCGGCATCAGCCTGGGCAGCAGCTACGCCTGGCTGGACATCCGTGGCAGCGTGCCGGACAACCTGCCCCTGCAGCTGAAGGTCGGCTCCGGCGACGCCAGCGTGGACAACGCGCAGTCGCTGAGCGTGGATGTCGGCTCCGGTGATGCAATCGTGCGTGGCACCCGCGGCAGCATCCACGCAGCGGTGGGTTCGGGCGACCTGGACATTGATGGCGGCAGTTCGCTGAACCTGCTTTCGCTGGGTTCCGGCGACGTCAAGGTGCGCAACATCGGTGGCGATGCGGTCACCGGCACTGTCGGTTCGGGTGATCTGAAGATCAGCGATGTCCGCGGCAACGCACGACTGGACACGGTCGGTTCCGGCGACATCGGGTTCAAGCGCGTGCAAGGCAACGTCGAGGTCGGTGTGGTCGGCTCGGGCGATGTTGATCTGTCCGACATCGGCGGCAATGTGCATGTGCGCAGCCACGGCTCGGGGGACATCCAGGTCGATGGCGTGCGCGGCAGCCTGACCGTCGACCACAGCGGCAGCGGCGATGTCGGCCACCGCAACGTCAGTGGCACCGTCACCCTGCCCCGTAAAAAGTAACCGCTAACGGATCGATCGAGGAAACTGCCATGAATCTGCTGCGCGTGCTGCCTGCCACCCTGCTGTGCCTGCCGCTGATCGCCTGCGGCGGCACTTCTTCCGCACCCGACAAGACCATCGGCAAGAGCGTCGCCGAGGCCACCAGCGGCGTCGGCCAGACTGTCAAGGAGGCCATGGACGATGCCCGCAAGGACATCACCCAGGGCAACATCAAGATCTCGGCCGACAAGCAGCCGCGTGCCGAGATCACCCCGGATGGCCGCCTGCTGATCGCCGGCAAGGAAGTGGCCGCCAACGAAACCCAGCGCCGCCAACTGCAGGAGTACCGCGGCCACGTGGTCGCCATTGCAATGGATGGCATGGATGTCGGCCTGGCCGGTGCCAAGCTCGGCGCCAGTGCTGCCGGAGAGGCCCTGAAGGGCATCTTCAGCGGCGACAGCGAGGGCATCGAGAAGCGGATCAATGCCGAGGCGGAGAAGATCGAAGCCCAGGCCAAGCGCATCTGCAACCGCATGCCGGCGATGCTGGCCAGCCAGCAGGCGCTGGCCGCATCGCTGCCCGCGTTCAAGCCCTACGCCACAATGGACCAGAGTGACGTCGACGACTGCGGCAAGGACACCGTGGTCCAGCGCTAGGCCTGTGACAGATCAGCGCACCCGGCCGGCAGCGGCGCCCCGCTGCCGGCCGTCACGTGCCGACCGGCTTACAATGGCGGCCCCGGACGCCCCCGAACCGAATGCCATGAAGAAGTTGTTCCTGCTGCTGGCCGCCCTGCTCTGCCTGGGCCTGGTCGGCTGTGACAAGGATTACCGCAACCACCGCGCCGAGCGCGGCAAGCCCAAGATTTCCGTCAGCGAAGGCATGGTGACCGTGCGTCGCCCGCCGGCACCGAACATCATCATCCTCGGCGATGGCACGATGAAGGTGGACGAGATCCAGATCCCGCTGGACGAAGGGCAGAAGCAGATGCTGCAGACGATGTTCGGCAGGCTGCAGGTGCTGCGCCAGAACACCCTGGTCGCCGCCCCGGCCGATCCCAACATGCAACCGGTGAAGATCCAGCCGCCAGAGGGCATGGAAGTGATTCCGGCGGACCTGGTCCAGCGCATACCCGAGTTCAAGGATTACACCGACACGTTCGGCAACATCGTCGCCGACCGTCGCTGAAGCAGAAACGCCGCCCCTGGGCGGCGTTTCCTTTTGTAGAGCCGAGCCCATGCTCGGCTGCTGCCCGGAACCTGAGCCGAGCATGGGCTCGGCTCTACAACCAGCAGATCAACCGCCGGCGCCACCACCGCCAGCCTGGATGCCACCTGCGGTCAGTGCGGTCGGATCCAGCAGGCGCCGCAATTCGGCCTCCTCCAGCCCGCTGTCTTCCAGTGCCACGTCCAACACCGGGCGCTGTTCCTTGTAGGCACGCTTGGCGATGGCCGCGGCCTTCTCGTAGCCGATGATCGGATTCAATGCCGTGACCAGGATCGGATTGCGCGCCAGCGCTTCGGCCACACGGTCCTCGCGCACTTTCAACCCGGCGATCGCGCTGTCGGCCAGCAGCCGCGACACATTGGCCAGCAGGCCGATGCCATCGAGCAGGTTCACCGCGATCAGCGGCAGGGTGACGTTGAGCTGGAAGTTTCCGGTCTGCCCGGCCACGGTGATTGCCGTGTGGTGGCCGATCACCTGCGCGCAGGCCATCACGGTCGCTTCCGGAATCACCGGGTTGACCTTGCCCGGCATGATCGAGCTGCCCGGCTGCAGCGCCGGCAGTTCGATCTCGCCCAGCCCGGCCAGCGGACCGGCATTCATCCAGCGAAGATCATTGGCGATCTTGATCAGCGCCACGGCCAGTGCATTGAGCTGGCCCGACAGTTCCACGGCATCATCCTGCGCGGCCAGGCCCTCGAACTTGTTCTCGGCGCTGTCGAACTTGAAACCGGTCTGTTGCTTCAGTGCCTTGGCCACCTGCGCGCCGAAGCGCGGGTCGGCATTGATGCCGGTGCCGATGGCGGTGCCACCCAGCGGCAGGCGGCGCACGCGCCTGAGGCTGTCTTCGATCCGCTCCTGCGCCGAGGCCAGCTGTGCCGACCATGCGCCGAACTCCTGCTCGAAGGTCAGTGGCATCGCGTCCATCAGGTGGGTACGGCCGGTCTTGACCACCTTGCGCAGGCTGCGGCCCTTCTTGTCCAGGGTCTTGCGCAGGTGCACCAGCGCCGGCAGCAGCTGCTCATGCGTCGCCAACACCGCCGACACGCGCAGCGCGGTCGGAATCACGTCGTTGGAGCTCTGCCCCTGGTTGACGTGGTCATTGGGGTGCACGGCGGTCTTGCCCGCCTTGCCGGCACGGTTGGCCAGTGTGGCGATGACCTCATTGGCATTCATGTTCGACGACGTGCCCGAACCGGTCTGGTAGACATCGATCGGGAACTGCGCATCCCAGTTGCCGGCGGCCACTTCGGCGGCAGCGGTCTGGATGGCCTTGGCCACGTTCTTCGGCAGATGGCCCAGCTCCGCGTTGACGCCCGCGGCGGCGCCCTTGATCAGGCCCAAGGCACGGATGAAACCGCGCGGCATGCGCTGGCCCGACACCGGGAAGTTCTGCACGGCACGCTGGGTCTGCGCGCCCCACAGGGCGTCGGCAGGCACCTGCAGCTCGCCCATGCTGTCGTGTTCGATTCTGAAACCCTTGCTTGCAGCTTTGCTCATTGCATCAACTCCGCACTACTTCAGTTGGGGAAAGGGAAGCGGCGGCTGGCAGGGTGTCGCTTCCCGGGCTGGCGGCTGCGCCAACGATACTCCCTTGCCCGCAGCGTGGGATGACGAGCGCGGGCCAGATCGTTCCGTCTGCACGGCCGTTGTGCACGCGCAGGGGTAGTGCCGGCCGCTGGCCGGCACCATGGAAGCGTAGGCCGGGCGTGGTTGCCGGCCAGCGGCCGGCACTACCTGACCGGCACGTCGTAGAATATGGCCCCCGCCGCTCGCCCCAGCCCTGCCGACATGTCCGATTCCGCCCTGCTCGCCCTGTCCCCGCTCGATGGCCGCTATGCCGGCAAGGTCGACGCCCTGCGCCCGATCTTCTCCGAGTACGGCCTGATCAAGGCCCGCATCACGGTCGAGGTGGAATGGCTGCTGGCGCTGGCCGCCGAGCCGGGCATCGTCGAACTGGCCCCGTTCTCCGACGCCGCCGTCGCCCGCCTGCGCGCCCTGGCCGCCAGCTTCAGCCCGGCCCAGGCTGCACGCGTGAAGGAGATCGAGCGCACCACCAACCATGACGTCAAGGCGGTGGAGTACTTCATCAAGGAACAGCTGAAGGACGACGCCGAGCTGGCTCCGGCGATGGAATTCGTGCATTTCGCCTGCACCAGCGAAGACATCAACAATCTCAGCTACGGCCTGATGCTGGAACAGGCCCGCCGTGAAGTGCTGCTGCCGACCCTGGACGGCATCGCCAGCACCCTGCGCAGCCTGGCCCACGCCCAGGCCGGCCAGCCGATGCTGTCGCGCACCCACGGCCAGACCGCCTCGCCGACCACCTTGGGCAAGGAACTGGCCAACGTGGTCGCGCGCCTGGAGCGCCAGCGCAGGCAGATTGCCGCGGTCGAACTGACCGGCAAAATCAACGGTGCGGTCGGCAACTACAACGCCCACATCGCCAGCTACCCGGACGTGGACTGGCCTGCCTTCGCCGAGCGCTTCGTGACCGGCCTGGGCCTGGTATTCAACCCGTACACCACGCAGATCGAGCCGCACGACAACGTGGCCGAGATCGGCGATGCCGCACGCCGCGCCAACATCATCCTGATCGACCTGGCCCGCGACATCTGGGGCTACATCTCGCTGGGCTACTTCAAGCAGCGCCTGAAGGAAGGCGAAGTCGGCTCGTCGACGATGCCGCACAAGGTCAATCCGATCGACTTCGAGAATGCGGAAGGCAATTTCGGCATCGCCAACGCCCTGTTCGAGCACTTCAGCGCGAAGCTGCCGATCAGCCGCTGGCAGCGTGACCTGACCGATTCCACCGTGCTGCGTGCGCTGGGCACGGCGTTCGGCCACAGCCAGGTGGCACTGGATTCGCTGGCCAAGGGCCTGGGCAAGCTGGAGGTGAACCCGCAGCGCCTGGATGCGGATCTGGACGCGGCCTGGGAAGTGCTGGCCGAGGCCGTGCAGACGGTGATGCGCCGCCATGGCCTGCCAAACCCGTACGAGCAGCTGAAGGCGCTGACCCGCGGCCAGGGGATCACGGCCGAGTCGATGCGTGCGTTCGTGCAGGGGCTGGAGCTGCCGACGGATGCGAAGCAGCGTCTGCTCGAGATGACCCCGGGCAGCTACACCGGTCTGGCCGAGGCGCTGGCAAAGAAGATCTAAGGGGTTTGCTTGCGGCGGCGGCCGCGGGCGCTGCCTGCGGCAGGCTTAACTGCAACTGCAACGTCAAAGGCGGCTCTGGGTTACTGCCTCGCTTGGCGGGGCGGGTTGGGTTCGCGGGGGACGCCGTGAATCCGTCCGTGGAGGCTTGGCCGCGGCATCCATGCCGCGGACACCCCCGCGAACCCAACCCGCCCCACCTCTGACAGGTTTCCGGTGACGGATCGAAGAGCATTGGGTTGTCGGGACGGAATTTGAAAGAGGGACGCGGCTTCGCCGCGTCCCTCTTTGTTTGCGGAGGTTTTGTAGAGCCGAGCCCATGCTCGGCTGATTTTCGCGTGGGCAAAAGCAAGCCGAGCGTGGGCTCGGCTCTACAAGGGCATGAGCAAGCGCAGCGCGCGACCCGCTTTTGCCTTTGATTTTCCTCTTCCATTCCGTGGCGGGCCACGCAGGAAACTGTCAGGGGCCGGGCGGGTGGGCTGCGCGGGGGGGACGTGCTTGCAGCGTCCCCCGCGCAGCCCACCCGCCCGGCCAAACCCATGAAGCCGGTCGACTAACAGTCGACCCTACCAAGATGTCGCCACGAGGGGCTCCGCCGTTGGCCGGAACCCCGCGACAAACCACCACACGTGCGCAATCCCCACGAACGGCGGACAATGGAGATCTTGGCGGCCCGCCACGCCGCCCCTCCCGCTTTCCGCTGCAAGGATTCCCCCCCATGGCCGCCCGCAAGTCCTCCGCCCCCCTCATCGAAGTCACCGCCCGCCCCGGCCAGCCGCTGGGCATGGCGCCGGCCACCTTCCTGCGCGACTTCTGGCAGAAACGCCCGCTGCTGATCCGCAACGCCTTCCCCAACTTCCAGACCCCGGTGCAGCCGGAAGACCTGGCCGGGCTGGCCTGCGAGGAAGGCGTGCTTGCGCGCCTGATCGAGCACGACAAGACCCAGGACGGCTGGCGCGTGCGCACCGGCCCGTTCCAGGAAGACGTGTTCCCCGCCCTGCCCGACCACGACTGGACCCTGCTGGTGCAGGACGTGGACAAGTGGGACCCGGATGTGCGCGCCCTGATCGAGCACTTCAGCTTCCTGCCGCGCTGGCGCATGGATGATGTGATGATCAGCTTCGCCGCTACCGGCGGCTCGGTCGGCGCCCATGTCGACCAGTACGACGTGTTCCTGCTGCAGGCCCACGGCCACCGCCGCTGGCAGATCGACGCCAGCGAATCGATCAAGGGCAAGCAGCCGCCGCTGGGCTTCCGCCCGGACGTGGAACTGAAGCTGCTGAAGGTGTTCAAGCCGACCCACGACTGGGTGCTGGCGCCGGGCGACATGTTGTACCTGCCGCCGAACGTGCCGCACCACGGCGTCGCCGAGGATCCCTGCCTGACGTTCTCCTTCGGCATGCGCGCGCCGTCCTCGGCCGAGCTGATCAGCGACTACCTCGACACCCTGATCGCCGATGCCGACGAGAACATCCGTTACCAGGATGCCGACCTCAAGGTGCCGGCCGACCCGAACGAAATCGACACGGTGGCGATGGCGCGGGTGATCACCGCGCTCAACGCCATCCGCATGAACGACCCGGACAAGCTGGGTGACTGGTTCGGTCGCTTCATCACCACCTACCGCGCCGCCGGCGAAGTGATGGCCCACCAGGCCGCACCGGCACCGGAGGAAGTGGTCCAGGCGCTGGCCTCCGGCCTGCTGCTGCAGCGCCACCCGTGGGCACGCCTGGCCTGGCGCCGGGCCAAGCGCGGCGCCAGCCTGTACGTCAGCGGCCAGGACTTCGCGCTGCCGGTGAAGGACGCGCAGCGCCTGGCCGGCGCCGAGCAGCTCGACGCCGCCGCCTATCGCGGCCTGTCCGACAAGGGCCGCGCGGTGGTCCAGCAGCTGTTGGTCGGTGGCGTGTTCCAGCTGATCGATCCGAACGAGGTGTACGACGCTGAAGAGGAGGACGACGGCGAAGACGCCGTGGTCCTCGGCGAAGTGGTCGAAGGCCGTGACCGCGTCGACGCGATCGACGCCGACGCGGTGTCCGACGATGTCCACTCCGTGACCGTGCACGACGACGGTATCGAGGTCATCGTCAACTTCGAGGACGACGACGAAGACGACAGCACTGGCCGGGCCTGAGCCCTCACCATGATCCGGGTCCAGCAGGTCAGCCACGCCGACGCCCACGTTGCCATCCACGACGTGCGCCAACGCGTGTTCGTGCAGGAACAGGGCATCGCCGCCGAACTGGAACGCGATGCGCTGGACCCGCTCAGCGCCCATGTGCTGGCGCTGGACAGTGACAACCAGCCGGTCGGCACCGGTCGGCTGGCCCCGGACGGCCGCATCGGCCGCATGGCGGTGTTGGCCAGCCATCGCAGCCACGGGGTCGGTGAGGCCCTGCTGGAGGCACTGGTCGAGGCCGGGCGCAGGCTCGGCATGGCCGAGCTGCACCTGCACGCCCAGCTGCCCGCCCGCGATTTCTATGCCCGCCAGGGCTTCCTGCCGGAAGGCGAGGCGTTCGAGGAGGCCGGCATCGGCCACCAGCAGATGCGCCGCCGGCTGGGCGCGACCAGCGCGATCGACCGCCGCGCCGAGGCGGTGGCCATCACCACGGCCATCGTCCACCGCGCCCGCCGCCAGCTGTGGCTGCACAGCCGCCAGCTGGACCCGGGACTGCTCGACGCGGCGCCGGTGCAGGCCGCCCTGCGCCGCTTCGTCACCGCCCGCCACGACAAGCAGCTGCGGGTGATCGTGCACGATGCCGCTGCGATCGCCTCTGCCGGGGCACCGCTGCTGGCGCTGGCCCAGCGCTTGCCGAGCGTGATCCAGTTCCGCGAGGTCAGCGACCCGGTCGACCGCGCGCTGGCCTCTTCCTGCCTGCTCAACGATGCGGGCGACTTCTACTTTCGTCTGATCGGCCATCGCCTCGACGGCGAGGCCGGTATCGCGCTGCCGGCACGTTCGCAGCCGTTCGGGCAGCAATTGCAGCGCGTCTGGGACCGTTCGCGCGATTGCAGCGAACTGCGCGCGCTCGGCATCTGAGCCGGCGCCGCTGACCCAACCTGTCTGGAACCGGCACCGGCGGACGTGGGATGCCCGCAGTGGTGCCCCTTCGTGTCCCGTTGGGGGTACAATTTGGCTGTTTGAACGCGCCCGCGCAGGGCTATTCATCTTCCTGCCGGGTCCTTCTGAAGCCATACCCCACAAAGCGAATCAACACCCTCCATCGTGGACAATCAACTGAAGCAGTTTGCGCAATCTTCGCAACTCGCCGGCGGCAACGCCTCCTATGTCGAGGACCTGTACGAGCAGTACCTGGTCTCCCCGGATAGTGTCGATCCCAAATGGAAAACCTACTTCGACGGCTTCAAGGGCCGCGAAGCAGGTGACATTCCGCACTCGGCCGTCATCTCCCACATCGCGGACGCGGCCAAGGATGCGCTGAAAGCTGGCACCGGCACCGGTGCGGGCGACGAGCGCGAGCGCAATGTCGGTCGTCTGATCACCGCCTACCGCTCGCGCGGCCACCTGGACGCCCGCCTCGATCCGCTGGGCCTGGCCGCGCCGGTGAACACCCCGGACCTGGGCCTGCCGTTCCACAGCCTGTCCGATGCCGATCTCAACAGCGAGTTCAGCACCGGCGGCGTCGGCGGCCAGCCGCGCATGAAGCTGCGCGACCTGCTCGCACGCCTGAAGGCGACCTACACTGGCTCGATCGGTGCGGAGTTCATGCACATCTCCGAGGTCGAGCAACGCCAGTGGATCTACAAGAAGCTGGAAGCGGCCGGTGGCAACTACCAGCTGGACGCTGACACCCAGCGCCGCACCCTGGAGCGCCTGACCGCGGCCGAAGGCCTGGAGCGCTACCTGCACACCAAGTACGTCGGCCAGAAGCGCTTCTCGCTGGAAGGCGGCGACTCGCTGATCCCGATGATGGACACCATCATCCGCAGCGCCGGCAAGGATGGCGTCAAGGACGTGGTGATCGGCATGGCCCACCGCGGCCGCCTGAACGTGCTGGTCAACACCCTGGGCAAGAACCCGCGCAAGCTGTTCGACGAATTCGAAGGCAAGTTCGAGCACGACGAGCACGCGTCGGCCGGCGACGTGAAGTACCACATGGGCTTCTCCGCCGACGTGGCCACCGACGGTGGCCCGGTGCACCTGGCGCTGGCGTTCAACCCGTCGCACCTGGAAATCGCCGACCCGGTCGTGGCCGGTTCCGTGCGTTCGCGCCAGGAGCGCCGCAAGGACACCGCACGCAAGCAGGTCATGCCGATCCTGATCCACGGCGACGCGGCCTTCTCCGGCCAGGGCGTGGTCATGGAGCTGTTCCAGATGTCGCAGGCCCGCGGCTTCGCCGTCGGCGGCACCGTGCACATCGTGGTCAACAACCAGGTCGGCTTCACCACTTCCAACCCGCTGGATACGCGCTCCACGCGCTATGCCACCGACGTGGCGAAGATGATCGCCGCCCCGGTGCTGCACGTGAACGGCGATGATCCGGAAGCCGTCGTGTTCGCCGCGCAGCTGGCCTTCGAGTTCCGCCAGAAGTTCGCCAAGGACGTGGTCATCGACCTGATGTGCTACCGCCGTTGGGGCCACAACGAGGCCGACGAGCCGGCGATCACCCAGCCGCTGATGTACCAGGTGATCCGCAAGCACCCGACCACCCGCGAGATGTATGCCGAGCAGCTGGAAAAGGCGGGCGTGATCGCCGCCGGTGCCGGCAAGGCCATGGTCGATGCCTACCGCGAGAAGCTGGACGCCGGTGAAGTGACCACCGAGCTGGCCAAGGTCGAGAAGACCCCGCCGAGCAGCCCGCTGTTCGTCGATTGGCCGAAGCTGCTGGAAGGCAAGCTGTCCGACCCGGTCTCGACCAAGGTCGAGAAGAACAAGCTGGTCGAGCTGGCCAAGCTGATCAACACCATCCCGGACGAAGTGCAGCTGCACTCGCGCGTGGCCAAGGTCTACGACGACCGCCGCAAGATGGCCGCCGGCGAGATTCCGGGCGACTGGGGCTTTGCCGAGAACCTGGCCTACGCCACCCTGCTCGACGAAGGTCACGCACTGCGCCTGGTCGGCCAGGACGTCGGCCGCGGTACGTTCACGCACCGCCACGCGATCCTGCACGACCAGAAGACCGACAACTACTACATGCCGCTGCGGCAGCTGGTGGATTCGCCGGAGAAGGCCACCGTCATCGACTCGCTGCTGAGCGAAGAAGCGGTGATGGCCTACGAGTACGGTTTCTCCACCACCGATCCGAACACGCTGTGCATCTGGGAAGGCCAGTTCGGCGACTTCGCCAACGGTGCCCAGGTGGTGATCGACCAGTTCATCGCCGCCGGTGAAGCCAAGTGGGGCCGCATTTCCGGCCTGACCCTGCTGCTGCCGCATGGCTATGAAGGACAAGGCCCGGAACACAGCTCGGCGCGCCTGGAGCGCTTCCTGCAGCTGTGCGCCCTGGAGAACATGCTGGTTGTCGTGCCGTCGACCCCGGCCCAGGCCTTCCACATGCTGCGTCGCCAGCTGCACATGACCACCCGCAAGCCGCTGGTGGTGATGTCGCCGAAGTCGCTGCTGCGCCACAAGCTGGCCGTGTCGACCCTGGACGAACTGGCCAATGGCGAGTTCCAGCACCTGATCGGCGACGCCAATGCCGATGCCAAGAAGGTCAAGCGCGTGGTGCTGTGCTCGGGCAAGGTCTACTACGACCTGCTGGAAGACCAGACCAAGCGTGGCCAGGACGACGTGGCGATCATCCGCGTGGAGCAGCTGTATCCGTTCCCGCGTGCGCTGCTGGCTGCCGAGCTGAAGAAGTACGGCAAGGCCACCGACGTGGTGTGGACGCAGGAAGAACCGCAGAACCAGGGCGCGTGGTACCAGATCCGCCACCACCTGCAGTTCTGCCTGGCCGATGGCCAGAACCTGCACTACGCCGGTCGCGCACGTTCGGCGTCGCCGGCTGCCGGTCACATGGCTGACCACGTCCGCGAGCAGCAGCAGCTGATTGCCGACGCACTGGTCAACCCGTTCAACGACACGTTCGCTGAATAATCCTCCCCCTATTTAGAAGACAAACCAGGAAGCTCCCGCAATGGCCACCGAAGTCAAAGCCCCGGTACTGCCCGAATCCGTCGCCGACGGCACCATCGCCACTTGGCACAAGAAGGTGGGCGACGCCGTCAAGCGCGACGAAAACCTGCTTGACCTGGAAACCGACAAGGTCGTGCTGGAAGTGCCGTCGCCGGTTGACGGCGTGCTGAAGGAAATCAAGTTCAAGGAAGGCGATACCGTGACCTCCAGCCAGGTCGTGGCGATCATCGAAGAAGGCGCCGTAGCTGCGGCTCCGGCCCCGGCCGCTGAAGAGAAGAAGGCTGAAGCCGCACCGGCCGCCGCTGCTCCGGCCGCAGCCGCCGCTCCGGCTCCGGCTGCCAAGTCGGCCGCCGACACCCTGCCGCCGGGCGCCCGCTTCACCGCCATCACCGAAGGCGTGAACCCGGCCGACGTCGACGGCACCGGCCGTCGTGGTGCAGTGACCAAGGAAGACATCGTCAACTTCGCCCGCAACGGCGGCGCCGGCAAGGCCGGTGGTGCACGTCCGGAAGAGCGCGTGCCGATGACCCGCATCCGCAAGCGCATCGCCGAGCGCCTGATGGAGTCGAAGAACTCCACCGCCATGCTGACCACCTTCAACGAAGTCGACCTGTCCAAGGTGTCGGCGGCGCGCAAGGAACTGCAGGACGAGTTCGTCAAGGCCCACGGCATCAAGCTGGGCTTCATGAGCTTCTTCGTGAAGGCCGCTGCCAACGCGCTGCAGCGCTTCCCGCTGGTCAACGCCTCGATCGACGGCGACGACATCATCTACCACGGCTACTCGGACATCTCGATCGCCGTGTCGACCGAGAAGGGCCTGGTCACGCCGGTCCTGCGCAACGTCGAGCGCATGTCGTTCGCCGACATCGAGAAGACCATCGCCGACTACGCCAAGAAGGCACGTGACGGCAAGCTGGGCCTGGAAGAACTGCAGGGCGGCACCTTCACCGTGACCAACGGCGGCACCTTCGGTTCGCTGCTGTCGACCCCGATCATCAACCCGCCGCAGAGCGCCATCCTGGGCATGCACGCCATCAAGGAGCGTCCGATCGCCCAGAACGGCCAGGTCGTGATCGCGCCGATGATGTACCTGGCGCTGTCCTACGACCACCGCATCATCGACGGCAAGGACTCGGTGCAGTTCCTGGTGGACATCAAGAACCAGCTGGAAAACCCGGGCCGCATGCTGTTCGGCCTGTAAGAAACCTCCCGCCCCTCCGCGCCTGCGCGGAGGGGTTCTGGTAATGCATCAAGGAATAATTCAATGGCTGAACAATTCGACGTCGTCGTCATCGGTGCCGGCCCGGCCGGTTACCACGCTGCCATCCGCGCGGCCCAGCTGGGCCTGAAGACCGCCTGCATCGACGCAGCGCTGGGCAAGGACGGCAAGCCGGCCCTCGGCGGCACCTGCCTGCGCGTGGGCTGCATCCCGTCCAAGGCGCTGCTCGATTCCTCGCGCCAGTTCTGGAACATGGGCCACATCTTTGGCGACCACGGCATCAGCTTCAAGGATGCCAAGATCGACGTCGAGGCGATGATTGGCCGCAAGGACAAGATCGTCAAGCAGTTCACCGGCGGCATCGGCATGCTGTTCAAGGCCAACAAGGTCGCCGCCTACTACGGCTTCGGCCAGCTGCAGCCCGGCAACGTGGTCAAGGTGAAGCAGCACGACGGTTCGGAAGTCGAGCTGAAGGGCACCAACGTCATCATCGCGGCCGGTTCGGATTCGATCGAACTGCCGTTCGCCAAGTTCGACGGCGAGACCATCGTCGACAACGTCGGCGGCCTGGACTTCACCGAAGTGCCGAACCGCCTGGCGGTGATCGGTGCCGGCGTGATCGGCCTGGAACTGGGCAGCGTGTGGAAGCGCCTGGGCGCTGAAGTCACCATCCTTGAGGCCATGCCGGAGTTCCTGGCGGCTGCCGACGCCGAAGTGGCCAAGGCCGCTGCCAAGGAATTCAAGAAGCAGGGCCTGGACATCAAGCTCAATGCCAAGGTTTCCAAGACCGAGATCACCGGCAAGGGCAAGAAGAAGGAAGTCATCGTCACCTACACTGACGCGGAAGGCGAAAAGACCCTGACCGTGGACAAGCTGCTGGTGGCCGTCGGCCGTCGCGCCGCCACCAAGGGCCTGCTGGCCGAAGGCACCGGCGTCAAGGTCAACGAGCGCGGCCAGATCGAAGTCGACGCGCACTGCCACACCGGCGTCAACGGCGTGTGGGCGGTCGGCGACTGCGTGCGCGGCCCGATGCTGGCGCACAAGGGCTTCGAGGAAGGCATCGCGGTGGCTGAGCTGATCGCCGGCCTGCCGGGCCACGTCAACTTCGACACCATCCCGTGGGTCATCTACACCGAGCCGGAACTGGCCTGGGTCGGCAAGACCGAAGCCCAGCTGAAGGCCGAGGGCATTCCGTACAAGGCCGGCAGCTTCCCGTTCGCCGCCAACGGCCGTGCCGTGGCGATGATCGAGCCGGCGGGGTTCGTGAAGATCCTGGCCCATGCCGAAACCGATCGCATCCTCGGCATGCACCTGGTTGGCGCCAACGTCTCCGAACTGGTGCACGAAGGCGTGCTGACCATGGAGTTCAGCGGCTCGGCCGATGACCTGGCCCGCATCTGCCACGCCCACCCGTCGCTGTCGGAAGTGATCCACGACGCCGCGATGGCGGTCAGCAAGCGCGCCATCCATAAAGCGAACTGATCGTCCACCTGGTAGTGCCGGCCGCTGGCCGGCTTCACCCGGATTCAAGAAGCCCCGCCTCGGCGGGGTTTTTTGTTGCTCATTTTCCTGTAGCGCCGAGCATTGGGCTCGGCGCTACACCTTTCCAGCGGGCTTCTTCGGTGGATCGTCACAGATCCGATGCTGCACCACCGTCTCGCCGACCTTCCATTCCTTCGTTACCCGGCAGCGCTCCCTGTCCCCGGGCCCCGTCGAAGCCTTCGCCCCAGCAGCATTCGCTTCGTCAGCACCGGCTGCCTGCTGGCGCTCCAGCCGCACCGAAGGCGATGCTGGAGGAGCGGCCTGTAGCGGGCCCGCCAACAGGGCCAGACCGACCAGCACCACCGCCCTCATGCGGGCACCGCCCGGCCACCGAGCATGCGCGCCGGCAGCATGAACAGCGCGCGCAGGAAGGCGAACAGCGCCGAGAAGGTGATGCCGACCAGTCGGAACGGCAGGCTCAGCAGCCACACGAACGGCCAGGCGATCAGGGCGAGGATCGCCAGCGGCCAGCACAGTACGAACAGCAGGCACCACACACCGAGCGCGAACAGGGTCTTCATCACGGTCTCCTTGGGACGGCACCCTGCCGCCTGCGGACACCTTGGCGCCCTGCCCTGGCGCCGGCAAACAGTTTGCGACGAAACCGGGCTGGCGGCGATGAAACCGGTCCAGCGCAGTGCAACGCCACGCCCATGCCCGGCTGCGCTTCGTGGCGACCGCATGGAACCCGCGCTGACAGCAGCTCCTGCCGGTGCCTTGGCTCTGCAGCGCCCGATGGTGGTTGCCGGCCAGCGGCCGGCATGACCGCTATTCGAACGAACCGACCGAGTCGTGGGCCAGGTTGTCGAAGCGGGTGTACTCACCGAAGAACTTCAGTTTGCACGAGCCGGTCGGGCCACCACGGTGCTTGCCGATGATGATTTCGGCCAGGCCCTTGTCCGGCGAGTTTTCCTTGTTGTAGTAGTCGTCGCGGTAGATGAACACGATCATGTCCGCGTCCTGCTCGATTGCGCCCGATTCGCGAAGGTCGGCCATCACCGGGCGCTTGTCGGTACGCGTTTCCAGCGAGCGGTTGAGCTGCGACAGCGCGATCACCGGCACGTTCAGTTCCTTGGCCAGGCCCTTCAGCGAACGCGAGATTTCCGAGATTTCGGTCGCGCGGTTCTCGCTGTTGCCCGGCACGCTCATCAGCTGCAGGTAATCGATCACCACCAGGCCCAGGTCATGCTCGCGCTTGAGGCGGCGGCACTTGGAACGCAGCACTTCAGGCGACACGCCCGGCGTGTCGTCGATGAAGATCTTGGTTTCCTTCAGCATCTTGATCGCGCTGGTGACGCGGCTCCAGTCCTCGTCTTCCAGCTGGCCGGTACGCAGGCGCTGCGCGTTGATGCGTCCATTGGAGGAAATCAGGCGCATCGCCAGCTGCGACGCCGACATTTCCATCGAGAACACCGCCACGCCCTTCTTCGACTTGATCGCCGCGTACTCGGCGATGTTCAGCGCGAAGGTGGTCTTGCCCATTGCCGGGCGCGCCGCGAGGATGATCAGGTCGGTCGGCTGCAGGCCAGCGGTCATCGCGTCGAAATCGTTGTAACCGGTCGGCAGGCCGGTGATGTTGCCGCCGTTCTCGAAGCGGTTGCGCAGCTCCTCGAAGGCATCCTTCAGTGCACCGGGCATGGCCACGAAATCGGTACGGCCACGCGCACCCTGTTCGGCGATTGCAAACACGCTCTTTTCCGCCGAGGCCAGCAGCTCGCTGCTGTCACGCCCCTCCGGCTGGAAACCGTCGTTGACGATGTCGGTGCCGACCTGGATCAGCTGCCGCAGCACCGCTTTGTCGCGCACGATCTCGGCGTAGGCCACGATGTTGGCAGCTGACGGCGTGGTACTGGCCAGTTCGATCAGGTAGGCGCCGTCACCCACCAGTTCCATCTTGCCCTGCGATTCAAACCACTCGCCCAGCGTCACCGCGTCGAACGGCCGTTCGCGCTCGGACAGCTCGCGGATCGCACGATAGATCATCTGGTGATCGCGACGATAGAAGTCGCTTTCGGTCAGCTGGTCGTTGACACGGTCATACGCCTCGGGCGCCAGCATCAGGCCCCCCAGCACCGCCTGCTCGGCTTCCACCGAATGGGGCGGTACCCGCAACTGGTCGATGCGCGACTCGTCGCGATCGCGATCGAAGCCATCACCGCGCTCTCTGCGGTTGGAACGGAAGCCGGGACGAGCGGACATGCTGCGGTGTTTCCTGCAAAAGTGGGCCAGACGAGTGTAGGCATGTGCCGACCCCGGCAGCCATGGACAAGCCTGTGGATAAGCCGTGGAAAAACGGGGGATATCCGCCGGTACCTGGCCAGACTGGCGTGAAAGCGTCGCACTGCCTGCGACGGGCGCCGTTGCGGCGCCCGAGCGGGACATTATCGCAGATCAACGCCCTGGGGTCGGATCCCCTGCGACGCAGGGGACTCTGACCCCGCAGGCGTCAATCGCCCTTGACGTGCACTGCGATCAACGCCAGGAACCGGTCCACGTAGCCCTGCAGGAACTTCTGCGTGCCTTCGTTGTGGATCGTGCCATCGGCATCGATCAGGCCGTCCTTGAAGTGGATGAATGCCTCGGGCTGGCCCAGCACATGCATGTCCAGGAAGGCCAGGCTGTTGCGCAGGTGCTGCTGGGCCACGGCGGTACCGATCTGGCCGATGGAGGCGCCGATCACCGCCGCCGGCTTGCCGGCAAACGCACTGTCACCGTACGGGCGCGATCCGATATCGATGGCGTTCTTGAGCACGCCGGGCACCGACCGGTTGTACTCGGGTGTCACGAACAGCACCGCGTCGGCGGCGCGCACCTGATCCTTCAGCCGGGTGCCCTGCGGCGGATAATCAGCGTCGAAATCCTGGTCGTACAACGGCAGATCGCCGATCTGCACGTACTGGAAGCGCGCGCGATCACCGGCGAGCTTCTCCAGCGCATGGGCCAGCTTGCGGTTGCAGGAATCCTTGCGCAGGCTGCCAACGAACACGGCGATGGTGGGGACGGACATCGGGACATACTCCTCACGGTGCGGGAGGCCCAGCCTAGTCGCCAGGCCCGTGCCATCCGGTGAAGATCAGCCGCCGGTCACGCCGGTCCGCGCCTGCCGCCAATGCGCCTGCCAGGCCTGGAACATCAGCACGTTCCACAAGTGGGTATGCCACTTGCGCTGCCCCGCCAGGAACTGCTGCCACAGCGGCTGCACCGCCGCCGCCGACAGCACGCCCTCACGCTCCAGCCGCGCCGGCTGCAGCAGGTCCTCTGCCCAGGGTCGCAGGTCGCCCTTCAACCAGTCACTGACCGGTGCTCCAAAACCGCGCTTGGGACGGTGCACCATTGAATGCGGCACGTAACGGCCCAGCACGCGCTTGAGCAGCACCTTGCTGGTCGTCTCACTGCGCTTGAAGCCCAGCGGCAGCGACCAGGCGAACTCGGCCACGCGCCAGTCCAGCAATGGCGCGCGCGCCTCCAGGCTGACTGCCATCGAGGTCCGGTCGACCTTGCACAACAGGTCATCGGGCAGGTAGGTCACGAAATCGGCCAGCATCATCGCGTCGGCCGGTGTCCCCGCGCCGTGCAGCGGATCGGCCAGGTCGTAGAAGCTGCCGGCCGCCTGCGCACCGGGTACCGCCGCGGCAGGGTCGCGCCAGCGCGAGATGCGGTTGCGGTAGACGTCGCCGATGCCACGTGCGCCTGTCTCGGCCAGCAGCGCCGCCAGGCCACCGGTCCGCGAGGCCTCGCCCTGCTGCTGCGAGCGAGCGCCCATCCAGCGCCGCAGCGGCCCCGGCACGCGTCCGAGCATCTGCCAGTTGCGCAGCGCGCGTACATAGCGGGTGTAGCCGAAGAACAGCTCATCGCCACCGTCGCCGGACAGCGCGACGGTCACGCCCTGCCGTGCCAGCCGTGCCACCAGCGCGGTCGGCACCTGCGACGCATCGGCAAAAGGTTCATCGAACATCGCCGGCAACTGCGGCACCACCGCCAGCGCGTCGGCGCCACTGACGTACAACTCGGTGTGATCACAGCCGAGATGAGCCGCCAGCTCCCTGGCCAGCGGAGCTTCGTCATGTCCCGAGTCGGTGAAGCCGATGCTGAAACTATGCACCGGCTGCCCGCTCTGCGCCTGCATCAGCGCTGCCACCAGCGATGAGTCCGTGCCGCCGGACAGGAACACGCCGACCGGCACGTCGGCCACCATGCGCAGCGCCACCGCATCGCGCAGCAGCGTATCCAGCTGTTCCTCGGCCTCCTCGATGCGGCCCTGGAACGGGGCGGCCAACGCCGCCTGCATGCGTGCGCGCGCATCCCAGTACGGGCGCTGCGCCTGCTCCGGGCGGTGTGCCGCGGCGCCTGCGGCCACAGCCGCTGCATCCAGCCGCAGCACCCGGCCCGGCATCAGCTTGTAGCAGCGCTGGTGGATACTGTGCGGCGCCGGGATGTAATCCAGCCGCAGCAGCAAGGTGAGCGCATCGCGGTCGATGTCGTTGTCGAACGCCGGGTGTTGCCAGAGCGCCTTCAGTTCCGAACCGAACACCAGCGTGTCGCCGGCCCAGCCGTAGTACAGCGGCTTCTTGCCGACGCGGTCGCGGGCCAGCCACAGGCAACGATCCTGACGGTCCCACAGCGCGATGGCGAACATGCCGTTGCAGCGCTGCAGGGTGTCTTCGACGCCCCACTGCAGGATTGCCGCCAGCAGTACTTCGGTGTCGGAATGGCCGCGGAAGGTGTGCCCCAGCGGCTCCAGCTGTTCACGCAGGGCCGCGAAATTGTAGACCTCGCCGTTGTAGGCCATCACGTAGCGGCCGTCCGCCGAGGCCATCGGCTGGTGGCCCAGCGGGGACAGGTCGAGGATGCTAAGGCGTCGATGCGCCAGCGCGATGCCCGCCTCGGCATCGACCCAGCTGCCGCCATCATCCGGCCCGCGATGGTGCAGCGCCTGGCCCATGGCCAGCGCCTGCGCCTGCAGCGCCTCGGCCGACGCCAGCGGCGCCGGCAACAACATTCCCGCCAATCCACACATGCATCAGGGTTCCTGCGCCAGGTCGAGGGCGGCGCCAATCACCGCATTGTCGCTTGGAAGCCCGAACATTGCTGCCCCTGCCAGCGGCGTGTAGGTGTCGGCGCCACAGACGCGGCGCAGCGGCAGGTGACCAAAGCCGGCCTCGACCAGTGCCGTGACCACGCCCTCACCCACTCCGCCGCTGTGGCGGCCTTCGTCCAGCACCAGCACCCGCCGCGCGCTCGCGGCCTGGGCCGCGATGAAGCCGGCATCCAACGGTACCAGCCAGCGCAGGTCGACCACCCGCACCTGCCAGCCCAGCTGCTGCTCGATCGCCCGCGCCGCGCGCAACGCCATCGGCACGCCATTGCCATAGGTGTAGATCACCAGGTCTCCGGCCTCTGGTGCATACACCCGGCCCTCGCCCGGCACCAGCGCCTGGCCCTGTGCCGGGTAGTCGAACAGCCACTGGCCATCCCCTGCTTCGTGCAGGTCCTTGCTCATGTACAGCGCGATCGGCTCCAGGAACACCGCCACGCGCCCATCCACCCGCGCCAATGCGGCCAGCGTGCGCAGCATCATCACCGCATCGTCACCGCGCGAGGGGCAGCCGACCACCAGCCCGGGGATGTCGCGCAACGCGGTGATCGAGTTGTCGTTGTGGAAGTGCCCGCCGAAACCCTTCTGATAGCCCAGCCCGGCCACCCGCACCAGCATCGGGTTGCGGTACTGGTCGTTGGAGAAGAACTGCAGCGAACAGGCTTCACCACGCAGCTGGTCGATGGCGTTGTGCAGGTAGGCCAGGTACTGGATCTCCGGAATCGGCAGCATGCCCAGGTTGGCCAGGCCCTGCGCCATGCCCAGGATCATGGTTTCATCCAGCAGCGTGTTGAACACCCGGCGTGGACCGAAGCGGCGCAGCAGATCCTTGGTGACGGTGTAGACACCGCCCTTCTGAGCCACGTCCTCGCCGAACAGCAGGCTCTGCGGATACTTCGCAAGCAGTTCCAGCAGGCCGTGGTTGATCTGGATCGCGAGATGCCGTGGCGCCTGTCGTTCCGGCAAGGCCTCGGTACCGCCATAGAGTGCCTCGCGCGCTTCGTCGGCGACCTCGCGCCGGGCTTCGGCCTGCACCGCTGCGGGCGTATAGGGTGCCAATGGCGCCATGACCTCCTGCAGCGACTGCAGCTTCGCACGGCCTTCGGCATCGGCAGCGGCGGCCATGCAGCGCGCGCGCATCGTCTCGTAGGCCACTTCGATGGCGCCTGCATCCATCCAGCCCGATTCCAGCGCGATCTGCGCCGAGCGCAACAGCGGATCCTGTGCCTCGGCCGCGCACAATTCCGGCAATGCACGCCATTCCACCTCGAAGTCGGTGCCGGCGTGGCCCATCAGGCGCGTGGTGCGCAGATGCAGGAAGGTCGGTCGCCGCGTCCGCCGGCAGTGGTCCACTGCGGCCTGCACCTGGGCGTGCCCAGTGGCCAGGTCGAGGCCATCGGCAAAGAAATAGTCCAGCCCTGGCTGGTGGCTGAAGCGCTCGGCAATCCAGCCGTCCGGCGTCTTCACCGAGATGCCCAGCCCGTTGTCCTCGCAGACGAACAGGATTGGCGCCGGCAGTTTCTGGTAGGCCGCCCACATCGCGGTGTTGAATGCGGTCTGCGCAGTGGCATGGTTGGCCGAGGCGTCGCCGAACGAGCACAGCACGATGCTGTCGGCCGGAATGGGAAGCGCATGGCCCAGCCGCTTGCCACTCTCGATGGCCAGCGCGGTGCCCAGCGCTTTCGGCAGGTGCGAGGCGATGGTCGAGGTCTGCGGCAATACCCACAATGGCTTGCTGCCCCACACCTTGTGCCGGCCGCCACTGGCCGGGTCATCGGCGCTGGCCGCGAATGAAAGCGCCGCATCGCGCAACGGGTCGATGCCCGGCACCTGGCGCGAGCGCTCGACCATGAAGGCGCCGGAGCGATAGTGCAGGAATGCGGGGTCGGTATGCCGGCAGGCCCGCGCCAGCAGCGCGTTGCCTTCATGGCCGGACGACCCGATGGTATAGAAGACCTTGTTCTGCACGCGCAATACGCGCGCCATCAGGTCCAGCTGGCGGCTGGCCAGCTGGGAATCGAACAGCTCACCGAAGGCCGCAGCGCTGAGCGAGCTGCCCGGCAGGATCGGCGCGTCCGGTGCAGGACGTGCGCGCGGTGTGCCTCGCCAGCCACGCACCGCGTCGAGGAAATTGGCGTCGCACACTTCGGCGCGGTTGAGCACGCGCATGCGCGCAGGAATCGGATCTGGGACCACAGCAAACATCGAACACCCTCCGTGTCGTTGTTGCATTCCACCCGGCAACGCCGGGCGCTACCCTGTGGGATCAGGCAGCCTCGAAACGCGCGCGCACCTCGGCGGTCACCGCTGGCATCGCCACGAAGCGCGGCTGCGCGCGCACGCGCTGCAGCCAGGCGCGCACTTCCGGGAAGGGCGCCAGGCTGATGCCGCCCTCGCCTGCGACGTCGGTATAGGCGAACAGCGCAATGTCGGCGATACCGTATGCGCTGCCGGTGAACCACTGCGCTTCGCGCAGGTGCTGCTCCATCACCGCCAGCGCGGTGGCGGCGCGCTCGTGCAGGCGTGGCAGTTCAGCACGGCGCGGTGAATCGGGCGGTGTCCAGCCGCGGATGAAGCGCGCTACCGCCACGCATGGCTCGTGCGTGTACTGCTCGAAGAACATCCAGCTCAATGCCTGCGCGCGTTCCCAACCGTCGGTAGGCAGGTAGGGCGTCCCTTCGGCCAACCAGAACAGGATCGCATTGGATTCAGTCAACACGCGGCCATCGTCGCGGACGATCAACGGCACCTTGGCGTTGGGATTGAGCGCAAGGAACTCGGCGGTGTGGGTCTGGCCATGGGCACTGTCCACTTCCACCCAGCGGTAGCGGCTGCCGAGCTGCTCCAGCAGCAGGCGGACCTTGTGGCAATTGCCGGACACCGACATGCCATGCACCGTCAACGGGACGCGCTCTTCCACCATTGCCTGCTTCCTCGGATCCGGCCGGCGGCCAGCTGCACGCAGTCTGGCAAGCCCGCCGGTGAATGCCAAGCGCGGATGCAGCATGGCAACACGGTAACGCTGGCCGCTGGCCGGCAATCGCACGAATCCTGCCACATCGAGGTTGCCGGCCAGCGGCCGGCACTACCGGCAACGCTCAGCGCACGCGCTGCCGCCACTGTTCTCGCGACTGGCCCCAGATCTGCATCGGCTTGTCGTTGTACGGCGGTGGCAATTCGCCCATGCGCAGCAGCGTGCTGCCCAGCTTGCGCGCGACCGCCCTCGAGTTGTCGTTGTTCTCGGCGATGGTGTGGATCACCTCGTCCCAGCCCAGCGTGTCGAACGCCCAGTCGATGGCGGCAACCGCCGCTTCGGGTGCATAGCCCCGGCCCCAGCTGGCATGCCGAATACCCCAGCCGACCTCGGTTCCAGGCCAGTCCTGCGGCTGCCACGGTCCCATCCGGCCGATCCAGTCACCGCTGGATTTCTCGATCACGCTGAACATCGAGAAGCCGAACAGCTGCCAGGCGCCGGCCAGGCTGCAGAAGCCGCGCCATGCCACTGAGGGCGGTTGAACACCCCCCAGGGTGCGCATCGTTTCCTCGTCGGCACAGAATGCCAGGTACGGTTCGTAGTCCTCGCGCAGCAGCGGGCGCAGGATCAGCCGCTCGGTTTCCAGGCGCAGGTCGAAGATGCTCATGCCGACTCCTTGTCGAAGGGGGCGTCCATCATGGTCGATTCCCTTTGCCCACGGATGAATGCCCGTGCGCACAACGAAACGGGCCGGCATGAGCCGGCCCGTCGGGTGCAGCAGGGTGTTCTGGATTACTGGCGCGTGGCCGCCGTGGCGCCGGCAGCAGCGGTCTGCGTGACCAGCTGGCCATCGACCACCGGCAGGCGATCGCTGGCCGGCTTGTTGTCCATGCGCACGGTCTTCTCGGCGCCATCATAGCGATAGGTCACGTTGTAGCCCTTCACCACATCATTGGTACCCATGGCGATGCGGCTGCCCGGCTTGCTGGCCATGCGCATGGTGCCGGTGGTGCCGTCTTCGTTGCGATAGGTCACGTTGTAACCGGTGACGCGGCTCGACTCGGACGTTGCGGTTTCGGTGTGGCACTGGCGCTCGGTGCGGTTGACCACGCGGCCGCCCACGTGGCGCTTGTCGATCTGGTTGCCGATGAAGCCACCGGCCACCGCACCGGCTGCGGTCGCGGCCTTCTTGCCGTTGCCGCCACCGACCTGGTTGCCGAGCAGGCCACCCACCACCGCGCCAACCACGGTACCGCCAACGTTGCCATCACGCTCCGGCAGGCGTTCCTGCACCGTCACGTCCTGGCAGACCTCGTGCGGAGTCTGGGTGGTGGAGGTCTCGCGCACCGGATCGGTGCCGATCACGGTGGCATAGGCCTTCTGCTTCTCGGTGATCGGGTCGACCTTCAGCACATCGGCATATTCCAGCCCGCGCGGCGCCGACGGGTCAAGCTTGTCACCACGTACGCCATCGTCGGTGGCGTTGCCATCGACCAGGCGCGACTCGCCATTGGGGGTTGCGGCGCTGATGGAGTCGGGCGAGCGGTCGCCACTCTTCATGAAGGCGGCGGTGGCGATGCCACCAACCAGCAGCGCGCCCGCTGCGACCAGGACAGTTGTAGTTGTGCTTTTCATGACCTGCTCCTTGCGGACCATCCGCAACGTTCTCGGGACAGATTGCAGCACGCGCTGCCTGAACGGAATCTCCACATTTCCTGCTCATTGCTGTAACCCATTCAGCATCGGGAAATGCAGGGCCCGTGGTAGCGTTTGCATATTCCCCACGAGGATCCCCGCCATGGCCAACCCGATGCTGCTGCCAGTACTGCAATGGGCGCGCCGGCTGCGCTACCCCACCCTGTTCAAGCTCACCGCCGGCCTGTTCGTGCTGACGCTGTTCATCCCGGACCCGATCCCGTTCATCGATGAGCTGGTGCTGGGCTTCGGCACGCTGCTGCTGGCGAACTGGAAGAGCCGCAACGCCACCACGCCACCGCCGCTGGAACAGCGTTGAGCGTGCTGGTCGACAGCCACTGTCATCTCGACGCGAGCGCGTTCGACCCTGACCGTGCCGCGGTGATCGAGCGGGCGCAGGCCGTGGGTGTGCGCCAACAGGTGGTGCCCGCGGTCACCGCTGCCAGCTGGCCGAAACTGCGCGAGGTCTGCCAGCAGGCGCCCGGGCTGTACCCGGCCTTCGGCCTGCACCCGGTGTTCCTGGCCGATCACCAGCCTGGGCACCTGCCACTGCTGCGCGAGTGGATCGAGCGCGAACGCCCCTGCGCGATCGGCGAATGCGGCCTCGACTTCTTCGTCGAAGGACTGGATGCCGAGGCTCAACAGGCGTATTTCATCGGCCAGCTGGAACTGGCCCGAGAATTCGATCTGCCGGTGATCGTGCACGCGCGACGCGCGGTGGATGCGGTGATCGCCGCGATCCGTCGCGTCGGCGGCCTGCGCGGCGTGGTGCACAGTTTTTCCGGCAGCCCCGAACAGGCCGCGCAACTGCACAGGCACGGCTTCCTGCTGGGCCTTGGCGGTCCGCTGACCTACGAGCGGGCGCAGCGCCTGCAACGGCTGGTACGCGGGATGCCGCTGGAGCAGCTGCTGCTGGAAACCGACGCGCCCGACCAGCCCGACGCAGGGGTCCGCGGCCAGCGCAACGAACCGGCACGGCTGGCAACCATTGCCCGGCACGTGGCCGCGCTGCGCGGAATGGAGCTGGAGGCCCTGGCACAGGCCACGACAGAGAATGCACGGCGGCTGTTCGCGCTGCCGGCAAAGTGACGGCGGGGGCCCGACCTTGACCGGCACGCTGTAACGACGGCGACGAACCCGATGCCGGCCAGCGGCCGGCACCACCGTCACGCGTCGGCGTAGGCCTCGGTCACCTCGGTTTTCGCCTTCTTCGGCTCCAGCAGCATCTCAAGCGCCTTGCCCACCGCCGCAAAGGCGAACGCGCCGGTGATGTGGGTCGCCGCGCCCAGACCGGCGCCGCAGTCCAGCTTCAACGCCGCATCGGCACCCAGGTTCGGACGAATGCCGCAGACGCTGCCATCGGCCTGCGGGTACTTCACATTCTCCAGCGAATACACGGCCGGCACGCCGAAATAGCGCTTGGCGTTCTTCGGGAAGTTGAACTCGCTGCGCAGCTTCTTGCGGATCAGCGCCAGCATGGCGTCGTGCTCGGTGCGCGAGACGTCGCGGATACGTACCAGGGTCGGGTCGGTGCGGCCACCGGCAGCGCCGACGGTCAGCAGCGGCAGCTTGCGGCGGCGGCACCAGGCGATCGTCTCGACCTTGACCCGGAAGCTGTCGCAGGCATCGATCACCAGATCGAACCCGCGGTCCAGCAGCTCAGCCATGTTGGACATCGTCAGGAATGCCTGCACGGCATCGACGTCGATCCCCGGATTGATCGCACGGCAGCGCTCGGCCATCGCCTCGGCCTTGTTGCGCCCGTAATTGCCTTCCATCGCCGGCAGCTGCCGGTTGGTGTTGGACACGCAGATGTCGTCGGCATCGATCAGGGTCAGATGACCGACCGCCGAACGGGCCAGCGCCTCCACCACCCACGAGCCGACGCCGCCCATGCCGACCACCGCCACGCGGCTGCCCTGCAGGCGCTCGAGCGCACCCACGCCATACAGCCGTTCGATGCCGGCAAAGCGTTGTTTGACCTGTTCGTTCATCGGGCTATTTTAACGTGCAGGTGCCAGCCCCCAAAGCACGCCGGCGTCGAACCCACCGTTGCACGCCCGGAGAGCCCGCATGAACGCCAGCCCGCCCCGCCGCCTGTCCCCTGCCCATCGCTACCTGTTCGTACTGTGCCTGGGCCTGCTGATCGGCCTGGTCGCCACGGTGATGGTAGGCCGCGCCCTGCAGGCGCGTCGCGACCCGTTCCCGGACAGCCTGATGCAGGTGATGCAGCGGCAGTCGCAGCTGCTGCAGCGGGCCCAGCAGCAGAACCGCTGCAGCCTGGCCGACAGCGTGCCGCGGCTGCAGGCGCTACGCCTGTTGTCCAATGACCTGGACCTGGCGTTTCCCGGGCTGAAGGACAGCACGCAGTTCCAGCAGCACGCCAGCCGACTTCGCGGCAACCTCAACACGGCGCTGGCTGCACCGCCAGGCGACTGCAGGGCCTTGGCCCAGCTCGTGGAAACGCTGCAGGCCGATTGCCGGGCCTGCCACCAGGATTTCCGCTGAGGCGCGTTCATCCTGCAGCCGGGCATCGGGTGCGTGGTTGGCGCGTTGTTCACGTTCGAAGGGAGAGGATTCGTCCACCCTGCTGCATGACGCAGTACCACCCAACATACCCGCCTTCACGGCCAGGAGACGCCCCATGAAGATCCAGCTCATCGCCGCCAGCGCCATTGCTACCCTCGCGCTGGCCGGTTGTGCCACCTCGCCCGGTTACAGTGGCGGTGGTTACAACAACGGCTACAACAACGGCGGCTACGGCAACAACGGCGGCTACAACCAGGGCCGCTGCGCGGACTGTGGCATCGTCACCCGCATCAATACCGTGCCCTCGGGCCGCACCGCGCCCAGCGCGACCGGCGCGATCCTCGGCGGCATCGTTGGCGCCGTGGCCGGCCATGAAATCTCCGACCACACCGGTGGCAGCCGTGGCAACAAGAACATTGCCGCCGCTGCAGGCGCAGTCGGTGGCGCCCTGGCCGGCAACCAGATCCAGAAGAACGTGACCAGCGATACCTACGACATCAGCGTGCGCATGGATGATGGCCGCACCATCGTGGTCAATCAGCGTGACCTGGGTGGCATCCGTGAGAACACCTATGTGCGCGTGGTCAACGGCAAGGTCATCCTGCGCTGACCTGCAGCGGGCCAAAGGCAAAGAAAAAGGCCCGCTTGCGCGGGCCTTTTTTCATGCCGACGGACGGCAGGTGTTACATCGGCTGGACCTTGTCAGCCTGCAGGCCCTTCTGGCCCTGCACGACTTCAAAGCTCACACTCTGGCCTTCCTTGAGGCTCTTGAAGCCCTGGGTCTCGATGGCGCGGAAGTGCACGAACACGTCCTCGCCATTCTGCCGGCTGATGAAGCCGAAGCCCTTCGCATCATTGAACCACTTTACGGTACCGGTCTCGCGATCAGCCATCTCACTAACTCCCTTTGACTCTCTCTTGTTGTTGGAAACGCCTGGTGGGCGGCTGACAAGCAAGGGGGAAGCGAGGTGCATCGATGCAGCGGATCGGGAAGATCTTGCTTCATCAGGCCACGATCCACGGTGACCTTGCCAAGCTCAGCGACTGCAACTTAACCCGGCCAAAACGAAAAAGCAACTGGCAAAATCTTTCACTGTCAACCCCAAAACGGACTCCATACGGGACAGCATGGGACTCTCATTCATCTTGTATCTGCTAGCGGTCATTTTTGTCCTGATAGGCATCGCCGGCGTCATCCTGCCGGCCCTCCCGGGCATCCCGCTGGTGTTCATCGGACTGCTGCTGGCCGCCTGGGCCGACGGCTTTGCCCACGTCGGCTGGCCTACCCTGGTCGCGCTTGGGGTACTGACCCTGCTTTCGCTGCTGGTGGACGTGCTGGCCACGGTGGTCGGCGCGCAGCGTGTCGGTGCCAGCCGCAAGGCGCTGTGGGGAACCTTCGTCGGCAGCATCGTCGGCCTGTTCTTCATGCCCATCGGCCTGTTCGCCGGACCGCTGGTCGGTGCCCTGCTCGGCGAGTACTGGCACACCCGCGAACTCGGCCGCTCGACCAGGGTCGGTCTGGCCACCTGGCTCGGCATCCTGCTTGGCCTGGCACTGAAACTGGCGGTCGTGATCGCGATGCTGGGCCTGTTCGCGTTCGCCTGGTTCTTCTGAGCCACCGGGCCTTCACGCCACGCGCACGCTGTGACCGTGCATAAACCGTGGGGCTGGCCGCGATCCGGCACAGCCGCCACACTGTGTGATTCCCGAATTCATCGAAGGGCCTGCTGCAATGACCCTCCCCACGCTGTCTCCCCGTCTGGCGCCGCTGGCGCTTGCCCTGGCCAGTGCACCGCTGGCTGCGCAGGAGTTCGCGCCTACCGCCGATACCTCACCGGCCGCCTGCGCGGCAATTACCACCGACGCGGCCCGGCTGGCCTGCTATGACCGCCTGTTCGGGCATACCCCGGAGGCTACCGCCGCCGCTGATGCTGCCGCCGAAGCGGCTGCACAGGCCCGCCGCGAAGAACGGCAGACCGCGCGCGTGAGCCAGGGCGAGGAAAAGCTGCGCGAGCGGGTGAGCGACCTGTTCCGCCCGGCGACGCCGGACAGCGCGCTGGCCAACGCCGGCCGCGGTTCGCTGCTGGACAGCCGCTGGGAACTGGCCGAGGACTCCAAGCTGGGGCCGTTCCAACTGCGCGCCTACAAGCCGGTGTACCTGCTGCCCGCCTTCTGGACCAGCGATCGCAACACCATGCCGCACTCGCCGAACCCGGCCAACAGCGTAACCACCCCGCAGGTACTCGACAGTGCCGAGCTGAAGTTCCAGATCAGCTTCAAGACCAAGATCGTCGAGAACCTGTTCGGCGACAACGGCGACATCTGGGCCGGCTACACCCAGAGTTCGCGCTGGCAGGCCTACAACAGCGAGGATTCGCGCCCGTTCCGCGAAACCAATTACGAGCCGGAAGTGATGATGGTGTTCCGCAACGGCTACTCGATCGGTGGCTGGCGCGGGCGCATGACCGGCATCGCGCTGAACCACCAGTCCAATGGCCGCGCCGACCCGCTGTCACGCAGCTGGAACCGGGTCATGCTCAACATCGGCCTGGACCGCGAGAACTGGGCGCTGGTGCTGCGTCCCTGGTACCGCATTCCGGAAAGCCGCAGCGAAGACAACAATCCGGACATCGACGATTACATGGGCCGCGGCGACGCTACCCTGACCTGGAACCGCAATGGGCATGAGGTCTCGCTGATGGCGCGCCATTCACTGCGCACCGGAAGCCGTTCGCACGGTGCGCTGCAGCTGGACTACGGCTTCCCGATCAGCAACCTGCTGCGTGGCCATGTGCAGGTCTTCGACGGCTACGGCGAAAGCCTGATCGACTACAACCACAAGGCCACCTACGTGGGTGTGGGCGTGTCTCTGCTGGAGTGGTTCTGATGGACGTGACGATCTGGCACAACCCGGCCTGCAGCAACTCGCGCGGCGCACTGAAACTGATCCGCGATGCGGGCTTCGAGCCGGTGGTGATCGACTACCTGGGCAACCCGCCGGACGCAGCCACGCTGCGCCAGGTACTGGCCGAATCCCGGCTGCACGCACAGGAACTGGTACGCAGCAAGGAGGCGCTGTTCGCCGAACTGGGCCTGGACGGCGCCGACGACGCCACGCTGCTGGCGGCGATGAGCGAACATCCCCGCTTGATCAATCGCCCCGTGGTGCGCACGACCAAGGGCACGCGGCTGTGCCGCCCACCGGAAACAGTGCTGGAGATCCTGTAGCCCGGAAAAGGGGACGGAGGGAATTAAGTCGTTTGTGCACAAACGACTTAATTCCCTCCGTCCC
>NZ_CP025780.1:2413004-2477451 GCF_003586545.1 Stenotrophomonas sp. Pemsol
GGGACGGAGGGAATTAAGTCGTTTGTGCACAAACGACTTAATTCCCTCCGTCCCCTTTTTTGGTTACCGCCAGTCGGTGATGCCTTCGCGGCGGTAGACCTCGGCGAACGCCGGGCGCGCCTTCATCGAGGTGGCATGCGCCTTGAGCACCGGCCAGGTGTCACTGGGCCTGGACATGTTGCGCGACCAGCGCATCAGCATCACCAGCATGTAGTCGACCACGCAGGGCGTGGCGCCCAGCAGGTACGGGCCGTGCGCCTGCAGGTGAGCGGCAACGTGCTGCCAGGCCGCTTCGAGCCGCTGACGCGCCCTCTCGCGGCTGGCCTCGACGTTCGCCTGGCCGGCCATTTCATGCGGATAGAACCAGGCCCGATAGGCCGGCTGCAGCGTATTGGCACACCAGAACATCCAGCGGTAGGCATCGCCACGCTGCGGCGTGCCCGGCACCGGGAGCAGGCCGGCCTCCGGGTGGCGATCAGCCAGGTACAGGGCGATGGCCGCCGCTTCGGTCAGTACCAGGCCATCGATCAACAGTGTCGGCACCACACCGGCCGGATTGAGCGCCAGGTACTGCGCCGACTTGTGCTCGCGCGCGTCGAAATCCAGCAGCACCAGTTCATGCTCGATGCCGAGCTCGATCAGCAGCCAGTGCACGACCAGCGCGGCGGTACTGGTCGAACCATACAGCGTGGTGCTCATGCGGAAGATCCTGTGCAGGGGGATCAGCCGATTATGCGCCCACGCGCGCGATCGTTGCTCAGCCGCAGCTGCTCATGCAGGAATCCCGGCGCTCGCCACAGGACATCATCGGCGCGCGCATCGCGCAGTCGTGCGTCTTCAGTTCGCAGGCACGGCGCAGGTCCGGATTGTCCACGTCCTTGCAGCGTTTGTCCGGCGCCGGCACCACCTGCTGCTCGCAGTTGCTCTGGCGGCTGCCGAGGGAGTCATTCTGCGCCATGCAGCTGCGATAGCCGGCCTGGCACTGCACGCGGCATTGCGCGGATGCTGGGAAATCCGCGCCTTCGTATGACGCCGGGGTGCTGCAACCGGCCAGGGCCAGCAGCACGCCTACCACGATGAACCGATGCAGGGCCATGGACACGTCCTGTGCGAGGGTGTTCCGACCGTAGCAGAACAACCGCTACCGGAACATCAATATTTTTGCCCACGCAACAACGGCGCCACAGGGGCGCCGTTGTCTGGTCCGGGATGGAGGGCTTACTCCACCACCACCGGAATCTTGCCGATGCGGGCCTGCCATTCGCGCGGGCCGGTCTTGTGCACCGATTCGCCGGTGGAATCCACCGCCACGGTCACCGGCATGTCCTGCACGGTGAACTCGTAGATCGCCTCCATGCCCAGGTCGGCGAAACCAACCACCTTGGCGGCCTTGATGGCCTTGGACACCAGGTAGGCCGAACCACCAACGGCCATCAGGTAGGCCGACTTGTGCTTCCTGATCGCCTCGATCGCGGCCGGGCCGCGCTCGGCCTTGCCGACCATGCCCAGCAGGCCGGTCTGCGCCAGCACCTGCTCGGTGAACTTGTCCATGCGGGTCGCCGTGGTCGGGCCGGCCGGGCCCACCACTTCGTCGCGCACCGGATCGACCGGGCCGACGTAATAGATGAAGCGGCCCTTCAGGTCGACCGGCAGCTCCTCGCCCTTGTTGAGCATGTCGACCATGCGCTTGTGCGCGGCATCGCGACCCGTCAGCAGCTTGCCGTTGAGCAGCAGGGTCTGGCCCGGCTTCCAGCTGGCCACGTCTTCCGGGGTGATCGTGTCCAGGTCCACGCGGGTGCCCTTGGACGCGTCATAGGTCAGTTTCGGCCAGTCTTCCAGCGACGGCGGGTCCAGCATCACCGGGCCACTGCCATCCAGGGTGAAGTGCGCATGGCGGGTGGCGGCGCAGTTCGGGATCATCGCCACCGGCAGGTTGGCCGCATGGGTCGGATAGTCGTTGATCTTGATGTCCAGCACAGTGGTCAGGCCGCCCAGGCCCTGCGCACCGATGCCCAATGCATTGACCTTCTCATACAGCTCCAGGCGCAGCTCCTCGATGCGGTTGGAGGCACCACGGGCCTGCAGCTCGGTGATGTCGATCGGTTCCATCAGCGCCTCCTTGGCCAGCAGCATCGCCTTCTCGGCGGTGCCACCGATGCCGATGCCGAGCATGCCCGGCGGGCACCAGCCGGCGCCCATGGTCGGCACGGTCTTCAGCACCCAGTCGACGATGGAGTCGGACGGGTTGAGCATGGCGAACTTGGTCTTCGCTTCCGAACCACCGCCCTTGGCGGCAACGATGACGTCGACCTTGTTGCCCGGCACCACCTTGACGTTGACCACGCCCGGGGTATTGTCCTTGGTATTGATCCGCTTGCCGGCCGGATCAGCCAGCACCGAGGCGCGCAGCTTGTTGTCCGGATGCATGTAGGCGCGGCGAACGCCTTCATTGGCCATGTCTTCCACGCCCATGGTGGCGTCATCCCAACGCACGTCCATGCCGATTTCCAGGAACACGGTGACGATGCCGGTGTCCTGGCAGATCGGACGGTGGCCTTCGGCGCACATCCGCGAATTGATCAGGATCTGGGCCATCGCTTCCTTCGCGGCCGGCGACTCCTCGCGCTCGTACGCGGCGGCGAGGTTCTTGATGTAGTCGACCGGGTGGTAGTACGAGATGTACTGCAGCGCGTCGGCGATGGACTGGATGAGGTCTTCCTGCTTGATCGATGTCACGGCTTGCTCGCTTGCTCGAGGCTGGCGGGGGTAATCCGCCCATTTTACCCCCTCCCCCGGCCCCGGGGTGGTAGTCCCGGCCGCTGGCCGGCAAGATTCCCCCCGACGCTCTGTCACGCCACGCGCCACTGCGGCGTCCTTGCACACATGAACGCCGAAACCGTTTTCCAGACCCACCGCCCGCGCCTGATGGCGCTGGCCTACCGCCTGCTCGGCAGCCGCGCCGACGCCGAAGACGTGGTGCAGGACGCCTGGCTGCGCTGGTCCGGCGCCGATCCCGCCAGTGTCCGCGATGCAGAGGCCTGGCTGGTCACCACCACCACCCGGCTCGGCCTAGACCGCCTGCGAGCGGCCAAGCGCGAGCGTGTCCACTATGTCGGCCCATGGCTGGCCGAACCGCTGGCGGTCACCCTGGAGCCTGACCCCGCGCCCGGCCCGGCCCAGCTGCATGCGCTGGCCGACGAGGTCTCGGTCGCCTTCCTGACCCTGCTCGAACAGCTCGGCCCCGAAGAACGCGCCGCCTTCCTGCTGAAGGAGGTCTTCGACCACGACTACCGTGAGATCGCCGACCTGATCGGCCACAGCGAAGCCAACTGCCGGCAGCTGGTGCACCGCGCCCGGCAGCGTCTGCAGGCCGGACGGCCGCGCTTCAACGCCGATGCCATCCAGCACCGGCAGTTGCTGGCGCGCTTCATGGATGCCTCGCAGCGCGGCGACAGCGAAGCGATCCAGGCCCTGCTGCACGCCAATGCGGTACTGGTCTCCGACGGCGGTGGCGTAGTCACTGCGGCGGTACGGCCCCTGCTGGGCGCCGAACGCATCGGCCGCCTGTTCTGGGCCATCGCCCGCCGCGGCGCGGCGCATCCGGCGCAGCTGGGCTACGTCAACGGCGAACCGGCGATCCTGCGTTTCCAGGGTGACCGCCTGCACTCGATCACCACCATCGAAGTGGTCGATGGTCGCATCGCCAACGTGTACAGCGTGCTGAATCCAGAAAAATTGCCGAAGGTTGTCACGCACCACGACGCTGCGGCGTCCTTGTGATGAAAGGCGGCCATCGTGGCCGCCGTGGAGCCCACGATGTCCGATCACACCTTCCCCCGCGTCCCCTACACCCGCCTGGCCGCCGAGGCCTTCAAGGGCCTGCTGGCCACCAGCCAGGCGGTGCATGACAGCTCGATCGACCCGACCCTGATGGAGCTGGTGTTCCTGCGCGTGTCGCAGCTCAACGGCTGCGGCTACTGCATGGACATGCACGGCACCGCGCTGCGCAAGGGTGGCATCGAGCCGCGCAAGCTGGACACCCTGCCCGCCTGGCACGAAAGCCGCTTCTTCGATGCGCGCGAACGCGCAGCACTGGGCTGGGCCGAGGCGCTGACCCGCTTGACCGACGGAGCGCCGTCGCAAGCGGCGTTCGATGCACTGGAACCGCACTTCGATGCGAAGGGCATCAGCGACCTGAGCATGGGCATTGCGGTGATCAATGCCTGGAACCGGCTGGGTGCGGGGCTGCTGCCACCGCTGCCGTAACGGAGAGCGGGGTCGGATCCCTTCGCATGGCGAAGGGCTCTGACACCGAGGCGCGGTGGCGGGATCAGAGCCCTTTGCGCTGCAAAGGGATCTGACCCCATCTGACCCCATCTGCACGCGGTGCGCGCGCACAATGGCGGCATGCCTACTGCCGCCGCGAAGAAACCCAGCCTGCGCCAGCGCTTCAGGGCGATGCGCAATCTGCCCCCCTTCCTGCGCATGGTCTGGAAGACCAGTCCGGCGCTGACCCTGGCCAGCCTGGGGCTGCGCCTGATCCGTGCGCTGCTGCCGGTGGCGATGCTCTACGTCGGCAAGCTGATCATCGACAGCGCCCTGCACCTGAGCCAGCACGATGCCGGCTTCCCGCCGCTGGGCGAGGCGCTGTCCAGCGGCCTGCTCAATCCACTGCTGGGCCTGCTGGCACTGGAATTCGGCCTGGCCATCGCCTCGGACCTGCTCGGCCGGCTGGTCAGCTACGCCGACGCTCTGCTTTCCGAACTGTTCGCCAACGCCACCAGCATCCGCCTGATGGAACACGCCGCGACGCTGGACCTGGAGGATTTCGAAGACCCGGACCTGCAGGACAAGCTGGACCGTGCACGGCGCCAGACCATGGGCCGGATGAACCTGATGAGCCAGCTGTTCGGCCAGGTGCAGGATGCGATCACCGTGGCCAGCCTCGCCATCGGCCTGCTGGTCTATGCGCCGTGGCTGATCCTGCTGCTGGCGCTGGCACTGGTGCCGGCCTTCATCGGCGAATCGCACTTCAATGCGGCCGGCTACAGCCTCAACTTCCAGTGGACGCCCGAGCGCCGCCAGCTCGACTACCTGCGCCAGCTCGGTGCCAGCGTGGAAACGGCCAAGGAAGTGAAGATCTACAACCTGCACCGCTTCCTGGTGGAGCGCTACCGGCGCCTGTCGGTGGCGCTGTTCCTGGCCAACCGCGCACTGGCCCGGCGCCGCGCGTTCTGGGGCACGCTGCTGGCCGCGCTCGGCACGCTGGGCTATTACACCGCCTACGCCTACATCGCCTGGCGCACGGTGCGTGGGGACTTCTCGATCGGCGACCTGACCTTCCTCGCCGGCAGCTTCCTGCGCCTGCGCCAGCTGCTGGAAGGCCTGCTGATCGGCTTCTCGCAGGTGGCCAGCCAGGCGCTGTACCTGGATGACCTGTTCTCGTTCTTCCAGATCCAGCCGGAAATCCACTCGCGCGATGGGGCCGTGCGCGTGCCGCAACCGATCCGCCAGGGCTTCGTATTCGAGAACGTCGGCTTCCGCTACCCCGATGCCGAACAGTGGGCGGTGCGTCACCTGGATTTCCAGCTGCACGCCGGCGAAGTGCTGGCCCTGGTCGGCGAGAACGGCGCCGGCAAGACCACCCTGGTGAAGCTGCTGGCGCGGCTGTACGAACCGGACGAAGGCCGCATCCTGCTCGATGGCCGCGACCTGCGCGATTACGACCTGGATGACCTGCGCGCCAACCTCGGGGTGATCTTCCAGGACTTCGTGCGCTACAACCTCAGCGCCGGCGAAAACATCGGCGTCGGCCAGGTCGAGGCGATGGACGACCAGGCACGCATCGCTGACGCGGCGCGACGCGGCATGGCCGAGGAAGTCATCGACGACCTGCCCGGCGGCTACGACCAGCAGATCGGCCGCCGCTTCAAGCAGGGCGTGGACCTGTCCGGTGGCCAGTGGCAGAAGATCGCCATTGCCCGCGCATGGATGCGCAATGCGCAGGTGATGATCCTGGATGAGCCAACGGCAGCGCTGGATGCCCGCAGTGAGTTCGAGGTGTTCCAGCGGTTCAGGGAACTGGCGGATAATCGCACCGCAGTACTGATTTCCCACCGCTTTTCCTCGGTACGCATGGCCGACCGCATCCTGGTGCTGGCCGATGGCCGGATCGAGGCCAGCGGCACCCATGCGCAGCTGATGGCGCAGGGCGGCCGCTATGCCGAGCTGTTCGAGCTGCAGGCGGCGGGTTACCGTTGAGAACGCCTCTCGCTCCGCCCAATGAGAACTTGTCTCACTTGAGATAGAATTACCCCCGACGACTTTCGATAGATACGCCCATGTCCTCCGCTTTCGGCGCCGAAACGGTGCTTGAGGTCCGTCACTGGACCGATGCCTACTTCAGCTTCACCACCACCCGCGACAGCGGCTTCCGCTTCGAGAACGGCCAGTTCGTGATGATCGGCCTGGAAACCGAGGCGCGACCGCTGCTGCGCGCCTATTCCATTGCCAGTGCCAACTGGGAAGAACAGCTGGAGTTCTTCAGCATCAAGGTGCAGGACGGCCCGCTGACCTCGCGCCTGCAGCACATCAAGCCGGGCGACAAGGTACTGGTCGGCAAGAAGCCCACCGGCACCCTGCTGATCAGCGACCTGCATCCCGGCAGGAACCTGTACCTGCTGGGCACCGGCACCGGCCTGGCGCCGTGGCTGTCGGTCATCAAGGACCCGGAAACCTACGAGCGCTTCGAGAAGGTGATCCTGTGCCACGGCGTGCGCTACGAAAAGGACCTGGCCTACCGCGATTACTTCGAGAGGGAACTGCGTGAGCACGAGTTCCTCGGCGAGATGATCGGCGACAAGCTGCTGTACTACCCGGCCGTCACCCGCGAGCCGTTCGCCAACCAGGGCCGCCTGACCCAGCTGATGGAGAGCGGCGAGATGCAGCGCACCCTCGGCCTGCCGGAACTGAGCCCGGAAAACGACCGCGCGATGATCTGCGGCAGCCCGCAGATGCTGGCCGACCTTCGCACCGTGCTCGATGCCCGGGGTTTCCAGGTTTCGCCGCGCATCGGCCAACCGGGCCACTACGTGTTCGAGCGCGCGTTCGTCGAGAAATAGCCCATCGCATCTGTAGAGCCGAGCCCGCGCTCGGAGTCAGCCGGAAAAGCAGCCGAGCGTGGGCTCGGCTCTACAGCAGCGCTTCGATCGCGCTGCGCAACTGCTCCGGCCTGGTGGTGGGCGCATGCCGCGACACCACCTGCCCCTGGCGATCGACCAGGAACTTGCTGAAATTCCACTTGATGCGGGCACTGCCGAGCAGGCCACGCTTTTCGTGCGTCATCCAGGCCCACAACGGATCAGCGCCCTCGCCGTTGACCTCGATCTTCTCCGACAGCGGAAAGCTGACCGGATAGTCCAGCGAACAGAACTGGCGGATCTGCGCCGCGTCCCCCGGCTCCTGCGCACCGAACTGGTTGCACGGGAAGCCGATCACCACCAGGCCGCGCTCGCGGTAGTCCTGCCACAACTGTTCCAGGCCGGTGTACTGCGGGGTGAAGCCACAGCGGCTGGCGACGTTCACCAGCAGCAACGGGTGGCCCTGATAACGGGCCAGCGCCTGCGGCTGGCCGTCGAGGTCACGGAAGCTGAAATCGTAGGCGCTGGTCATGATGGCGGGCCGTGGGCGGTGAATGCATGGTACCCGCGCCCGGAGCCGGCAACATGCCTTTTGACACAAGTGCGGACGCCGCCGGCCGGGTTACCCTCGGGCCCTTGTTTGCCTTACCGGAGTCCCTGCCTTGACCACCCGCCTTGCCCTTGCCGTGGCCATGTCCCTCGGCCTTGCCCTGCCCGCCTTCTCGGCCAGCGCCGTCACCCCGTCTGCCAGCACCCATGCCCAGCGGGCCAATCCGTTCTTCGCCGAAAGCCCGCTGCCCCTGCATTATCCGCAGTTCGACAGGATCAAGGACAGCGACTTCGCCCCGGCCTTCGACGCCGGCATGGCGCAGCAGCTGAAGGAAGTGGAGGCCATCGCCAACAACAAGGCCAAGCCAACCTTCGACAACACCATCATCGCCCTGGAAAAGAGCGGTGACATCCTCGACCGCGCGACCACCGTGTTCTTCAGCCTGGTCGGCGCCGATACCAACGACACCCGCAAGAAGCTGCAGGCCGACTACTCGGCGAAGTTCGCCGCGCACAGCGATGCGATCGCGCTGAACGGCAAGCTGTTCGCCCGCATCCAGGCGCTGTATGACACCCGCAGCCAGCTGGGCCTGGACGCCGAAGGCGTGCGCCTGGTCGAGAAGTACTACGACAACTACGTGCGCGCAGGCGCCAAGCTGTCCGAGGCCGACAAGGCCAAGCTGAAGGAGATGAACGCCGAGCTGGCCAACCTGGGCACCAAGTTCAGCCAGAACGTGCAGTCGGAAGTGAACGCTTCGGCAATCACCGTCGACGACGTCAAGGCGCTGGACGGCCTGTCCAAGGAGCAGATCGCCGCCGCCGCCGAAGCCGCCAAGGCCCGCGGCCAGGACGGCAAGTACGTGATCACCCTGCTCAACACCACCGGCCAGCCGCCGCTGACCAACCTGGCCAACCGCGCCCTGCGCCAGAAGATCTACGAAGCGTCGGTCAGCCGTGGCAGCCGTGGCGGTGAGTTCGACAACACCGCGCTGGTCTCGCGCATCATGCAGCTGCGTGCCGACAAGGCCAAGCTGATGGGCTTCCCGAACTTCGCCGCCTACAACCTGACCAACCAGACCGCCAAGACCCCCGAAGCGGTCAACGCAATGCTGGGCAAGCTGGCCCCGGCCGCGGTGGCCAACGCCAAGCGTGAAGCCGCCGACCTGCAGGCGATGATCGACCAGGAACAGAAGGCCGCCGGCAAGCCGACGTTCAAGCTGGAACCGTGGGACTGGGCCTTCTACAGCGAGAAGGTGCGCCAGGCCAAGTACAACTTCGACGAGTCGCAGCTGAAGCCGTACTTCGAAATGAAGAACGTGCTGGAGAACGGCGTGTTCTACGCCGCGGGCCAGGAATTCGGCCTGACCTTCAAGCAGCGCACCGACCTGCCGGTCTACCACGATGACGTCACCGTCTACGACGTGTTCGACGCCGACGGCAGCCAGCTGGCGATCTTCATCTTCGACCCGTATGCACGCGCCTCCAAGCGCGGTGGTGCGTGGATGAACTCCTACGTCTCGCAGTCCAAGCTGACCGGCTTCAAGCCGGTGGTCGCCAACCACCTGAACATTCCGAAGCCGCCGGCCGGCCAGCCGACCCTGCTGACCTGGGACGAGGTGAACACCACCTTCCACGAGTTCGGCCACGCCCTGCACGGCATGTTCTCCAACGTGAAGTACCCGTACTTCTCGGGCACCTCGGTGCCGCGTGACTTCGTCGAGTTCCCCTCCCAGGTCAACGAGATGTGGTCGGACAACCCGGTCATCCTGAAGAACTACGCCAAGCACTACCAGAACGGTTCGGCGATGCCGCAGGCGCTGCTGGACAAGGTGCTGGCGGCTGCCAAGTTCAACCAGGGCTTCGCCACCACCGAATACCTGGGCGCGGCGATGCTGGACCAGAACTGGCACCAGATCGGCCCGGACCAGGTGCCGGCGGCCAAGGACGTGATGGCCTTCGAGCGCGCCGCGCTGGAAAAGGACGGCATCTACTACGCGCCGGTTCCGCCGCGTTACAAGACCCCGTACTTCAGCCACATCATGGGCGGCTATTCGGCCGGCTACTACGCCTACATCTGGTCGGAAGTGCTCGATGCCAACACCCAGAAGTGGTTCAAGGACAACGGCGGCCTGAGCCGCAAGAACGGCGACCACTTCCGCGCTACCCTGCTGTCCAAGGGCGGCAGCGTCGACGCAATGCAGCTGTTCCGCGATTTCGCCGGCCACGAGCCGCAGATCGAACCGCTGCTGGAAAAGCGTGGCCTGACCGGCGCCGGCAACTGATCGCCTGCGCGCTAGCGTGAAACGAAAACCGCCCGGGAGACCGGGCGGTTTTTTTTGTTGAGCCATTCATGCCAAAGACCATGCAGGGTGATCCCTGAGGTCACCTGCTACAGTTCAGTCGGCCGTGTCGACATCGACTTCGCGAACCGCCACAAGGGGGAGCGAGACGATTGCGAAACCAACATTTGCAGGGCAATTATTGAGCCATGCCAGCCACCTGCCGCTCGCAGCCAACTCCAAAAGGTCAGCAGAACTCGCGAAGATAAAGTGACCGTTCCCGTTGATAGTAGTCCCCGTCATCCCCGTGGACCAGTCGTAACAGTACCTAGGCTCGTCTTCTGACGGGTCCAGATCTTGGGTGAACCAGACTTTGTCGCCGTAATAGCTCGCCAGTCGGCCGTTCTCAAGCCGGCTGAAATAGAACCGAAAGTCCTCGTACTTCGAGAGATAGTTCTCCCCATTATGCTTGATGGCTGCCTGGGCATGCGTCCAGTCAAGCGCCTCGTCGAACGTGTCAAACAGGGGAGATCTCACCTTGCCCCAGCCCCAGTTGTAGCCCGTGTCACGAATATGCTCACCCTGATACTTCGTCACAGTACCCGCTTGTGCCGTATTACCTGCGATCAGGCCAAGAACAACGGCAAGCAAGATCCTCCTCCCATCCATCCTTCTCTCCTTGCGGACTGTAGGGTAGCTGTCAGCCTCAGCCAATTTAACGCTGAGCTGACTCCGTCTTCAGATTAAGGCGCTTCGGCAATCGAGAACTGCGACTTCCCGCTCATCATCGGAAATACGTCGGGCCTTCAATCTTCAAGTGACAAAGCCATCTTGACCTCAGGCGTGGCTTCACCGTGGCGCCACGTATCCACCCGGCACGCCTTCCGGCGACAGCACCAGCTGCCACAGCTGCGCGTGCCGGCAGCGGAAGGTGGCCATCGACCCGGCCAGGTAGAAGCGCCACATGCGGCGGAAGTGCTCGTCGTAGCGCGCATCCAGCCGTGGCCACGCCGCCTCTACGTTGCGCCGCCAGGCCTGCAGGGTCAGGTCGTAGTCGGTGCCGAAGTTGTGCCAGTCCTCCAGTACGAAACGGCCTTCGAACGCCCGGGTGATCTGCACCGCCGACGGCAGCATCGAGTTGGGGAAGATGTAGCGCGCGATCCACGGATCGGTGCGATGCCGGGAGATGTTGGTGCCGATGCTGTGCAACAGCAGCAGGCCGCGCGGCGACAGGCAGCGCTTGGCCACCTCGAAGAAGCCCGCGTAGTTCTTGTCACCGACGTGCTCGAACATGCCGATCGAGAAAATCGCATCGAACGGTTCGTCCAGCTCGCGGTAGTCCTGCAGTCGGATCTCGATCGGCAGGCCCGCGCACAGGTTCCGCGCGAACTCGGCCTGCTCCTGCGAAATCGTCACGCCGACGCCGCTGACACCGTAGCGCTCAACGGCGAACTTCAGCGCTTCACCCCAACCGCAGCCAATGTCCAGCACGCGCTGGCCCGGGCGCAGGCCCAGCTTGCGGCAGACCAGGTCGAGCTTGGCTTCCTGTGCGGCGTCGAGATCATCGGCGTTGCGCCAATAGCCACAGCTGTAGACCAGGCGCTGACCGAGCATGGCCTGGTAGAGATCGTTGCCCAGGTCGTAATGACGGCGCCCGACCTCGTAGCTGCCCTGCCCCGCCTGCAGGTTGAACAGGCGCGCCTTCAGCGCATCGGCCACTTCGCGCCAGCCGTGCACCCGTTCATCCAGGTGCGCCTGCATCAGGTGGACGAGGAATTCATCCAGGACGTTCGCATCCCACCACCCTTCCATGTAGCTCTCGCCCAGGCCGAGCGAGCCGTGGCCCATGACCCGCGCGAAAAAGCGCGGGTCATGCACCTGGATGTCCTGTGGCTGGGTACCGCCGATGCGGACCCCGGCTTCGTGGAGCAGGCCGGCGACCCGCTCCTGCAACCCTGTATCCACGCCACCTCCTCGACTGCGGTCAACCGCGTGCGAACAGCTCCACGTAGTCCTTGGCCACGTGCGGCAACAGCACCGCCGCCGGTACATCGGCGGTCTGGGTGCCGTCCGAGTATGGACCCACCTGGTACGGAGGGAAAACAAACCGCAGCGCGGTGATCTGCCCCTTGTCGTCGGTCAGTGGCTGGAACTGGCTGAAATTGTCGGCCTGCGGGCCAGTACCGTCGGCGATCATGCGCGATGCGTTGCGCAGCGATTCCTGCAGTTGGGCCGGGTCCATGTCCTCGCCGCTGAGCCGCGTGGCCACGCGTTCGCGCAGCTGGTCGGAGACGAAATCGCTGATTGCCTTCCAGCCCTTGGCATCGGTCACCAGCTTGTCGGCACTGAGCATCTGCTGCTGCTGCGGCAGCCATACGAAGCGCGCCACCAGCGGTTCGCCATGGGCGCCACCGGTGTAGCGGCTGCCATCGGCACTGACCACCACCAGCTGCGGGGTTTCCAGCAGCTTCTCGAAGCTCAGCGACAGCTCGTAGGGCATGGTCGGCTTGTCATTGCCCAGCCCGTCCAGCGCCTGCTGCAGGTCACTGCGTGCACTCGTCGCATAACTCTGCAGCGCGCGCGCCAGGCCGGGGTAGCGGTCGATACCGGCCGGGTAGCTGATGCCCACCACTTCGCGCTCGTTGTTTTCGATCACGTCGCGCAGGTCCAGCGGCGCTTCCGTGGCCGGCGTCTCGCCGGCGGCGGTGGCTTCGGCGGCGGGCGCCGCGTCGGTTACCGGCGCCGGCTCGCTTTCACGCTGGCAACCGGCCAGCAACAGCACGCCCACCACGCCGGCCAGCACGCTGCCGTGCAGTGGCCGGTTGTTTCCAATCTTCATCGGGATCCCCTGTTCATGTTTGTACATCATCGCCTGCCATGGCTGAAGCGTGGCCCGCTGGCATTCAGCCAACGAGCAGGTCGTGGTACTCCTCGTGCCGCTGCAGGAAGGCCTCGGCGTAGGAACATGCCGGCACCACCTTGTACTTCTGCTCGCGGGCGAAACGCAGTGCCACGCGGGTGAGTTCACCGGCGATGCCACGGCCGGCGATCGGCTCAGGCACCTCGGTGTGGGTGATGACCATGCGCTTGCGCTTGATCTGGTAGTCCAGCACCGCCAGCTGTCCTCGCACACGGGCGGTGAAGCGGTGGTTGGCCAGATCGTGTTCGACCTCGTAGGCCAGACCGGGGGGCGTGACCGAAGCCATGGAACTGTCTCCTGCGGCGACTGCGTGGATGGTGCGCAGCCGGGCGCCATGATCGCGTGAAGCCTGAACAGGGGCAAGTCCAGTCCATTCACGTCAGTTTTCGCCCTCAAGCTGGAGGGGCGCCGGCCGCTATCGCCTATGGCGGGGTACGGCCAGGCTGGCACGACCCTTGCGACCGTTGATCATGCGCACCACCGTGGAGGCTCCCATGCACGCCAGCGATTCCCATTCCGATACCGACCGCGCCCTGCTGGAGGGCCTGCTGCAACTGGCGGTGGAAGGGCAGACCGAGGATCAGGATTTCCAGCGCATCGGCGAGGAAGTATTCGCCCGCCTGCTGGATACCTACGGCCACACGACCCAGGCCTGAAACCGGATACGCCGGGGTCGGATCCGCAGGATCCGACCCTGGCACGCTTCAGCCGCCCAGGCGGAAGGTCGGGTTGGAGAGTTCGCGCAGGAAGTGGTTGAAGATGCTCGGCTGCATGGCCAGCATGAAGATCACGCCGAACGCCGCACCTGCCAGGTGCGCGCTGTGGTTGATGCGATCGCCGCCGCGCTTGTCCATCCAGATGCTGTAGCCGACGTAGAACGCGGCATAGATGATCGCCGGTGCCGGGATGAAGAACACCAGGATGATCGACCACGGCTTGATCAGGATGAAGGCGAACAGGACCGCCGACACCGCACCGGATGCCCCGAGGCTGAGGTAGTTCGGATTCTTCTGGTTCTTCAGGTAGCTGGGCAGGATAGAGACCAGCAGCGCGCCGATGTAGAACGCCGGGTAGGTCAGGTAGCTGCCGGTCAGCTGCACCATCACGCTCTCGATGAATCCCCCGAAGAAGAACAGGGTGATCATGTTGAAGATCAGGTGCGACCAGTCGGCGTGGATGAAGCCATAGGTCACCAGCCGGTCGTACTGGCGATGGCGGTCGACGGCCGGCGGCCACAGGATCAGGCGATCGGCCAGCTTGCGGTTGTTGAACGCCATCCACGACAGGATGGCGGTGATGGCGATCAACAGCAGATTGACGGGGGTCATGTCAGGCTCAGGCGCTACGGTAGTTGTCGACCATACGATAGCGTTTCGCGTACCAACCGAAGACCAACGCCGCGACGAAGGCGAAACCGGCGAAGAAGAACATCAGGAACGCCGCTTCGCTCAGGCCCGTACTGGCGATCCTGTGGGTCACGGCATCGTTGCGCACGGCAGCGTTCGACAGCAGCACCCACAGGTTGCCGATGGTGGTGGTCAGGTTCCAGAAGCTCATCACCACGCCCTTCATCGCCTGCGGCGCCTGGCTGTAGGCGAACTCCAGGCCGGTGGCCGAGACCAGCACCTCACCGAAGGTCAGCAGCGCATACGGCAGCATCTGCCAGAAGATCGACATGGCGTTGCCGCCGTCCATCACCACCTGGATGCCGCCGACCACGATCCAGGCCAGGCCGCTGAAGGCGATGCCGGCGGTCATGCGGCGCAGCGCGGTCGGCTCGAAGCCGAAGCGGCGCAGGGCCGGGTACAGCACCAGGTTGTTGAACGGAATCAGGATCATAACCAGCAGCGGGTTCAGCGCCTGCATCTGCGAGGCGGTGAACCAGCTCGGCATCTGCATCTGCTGGCCCTGCAGGACCCAGGTCGAGGCCTTCTGGTCGAACAGCGAGAAGAACGGCGTGGTCAGCGCGAAGATCACCAGCACGCGCAGCACCGAGCGCACGCCTTCCACGGCTTCGGCCGGATGCTGGCCGCGGGCGCGGTCCAGCTGCAACCAGGTACCGCCACCGATGCCGGCGAGGATCGACACCAGCGCCAGGCACAGGCAGATCACGATGCCCAGCGAGCCGACCAGGCCGAACGAGGCTGCAGCCAGCGCCAGGCCGAGCACGGCGATCACCAGACCCGGACGGCCCTGGCCGGCCACGCGCGTGGTCAGCGCGGTACGCACCACGTTGGCGAACGAATGCGGATCCTTCGGCGGCAGCGGCACCAGCACGTAGCGCTTGCGGCCCAGCCAGAACACGAAGGTAGCAATGAACATCAGGATGCCCGGGATACCGAACGCCCACTGCGGCCCCCAGTTCTTCAGTACCAGCGGGATCAGCAGCGAGGCGAACAGCGAGCCGAAGTTGATGATCCAGTAGAAGGCGTCGAAGACGATCTTGGCCAGGTGCTTGTTGCTCTGGTCGAACTGGTCGCCCATGAACGAGGCCACCAGCGGCTTGATGCCACCGGCACCCAGCGCGATCAGGCCCAGGCCGAGGAAGAAGCCCTCGCGGCTGTTCTCGAACAGCGCCAGGCACAGGTGGCCGGCGCAGTAGACCAGGCTGAACCAGAGGATCGTGTGGTACTTGCCGAAGAACCTGTCGGCCAGCCAGCCACCGAGCAGCGGGAAGAAATACACGCCGATCATGAAGCTGTGCATGATGTCCTTGGCTTCACCGGCACGGCCTTCCGCAGTGATTTCCTGCAGCAGCAGCGAGGTGATCAGGAACTGCACCAGGATGTTGCGCATCCCGTAGAAACTGAACCGTTCGCAGGCCTCATTGCCGATGATGTACGGAATCTGGCGCGGCATCTTTCCTTGGCCGGCGATGGGGGCGACTGCGTCGTGGCTCATCCTGTAAGGCATTCCTGCAAAGCGAAAGGCGCAAGGTTACCGGAACCGGGGCTTGCGAAGCACGCTGCAGGGCTGCATGACAACGGTGCCAATCCATGGCAGGCAGTGCAGGCCCTGCCGGAAGTCACGGCACCTGCACGACAAAAGCGTAAACTTATCGTTATGCGCCCCCTCGCCCCCGCCCGCCTCCTGCTCAGCTGTCTCGTGCTGCTGCCGGCGTTGCAGGTACAGGCGCGGCCGCAGGCGCCGGCCGCCGCCAGTGAGAGCGCGCCCCGGCAGCTGACCGTGGCCGCGCTGGAGTTGCCCAGCCGCGATGACGCGCAATGGAAGCAACGCCGCGAGCAGGTCGCACAACTGCTGACCGACCTGCAGCCGGACGTGATCTCGGTGCAGCAGGTGCTGCAGCAGCAAGGCCGCAACCCGGCCTGCTGGCTGGCCAGCCGGCTGCGCTACAGTTGCGACTTCGTCACCGCCGACCCACCCAGCCAGCCACTGCGGCATGGCAACGCCATGCTGACCCGGCTGCCGGTGAGCGAGGACGGCGTGACCCTGCTGCATCCTCCCGGCACCTTCAGTGCGGCCGGCATGATGCGGCTGAAGCTGGGCGAGGCGCTGGTCAACATCTACGTGGCGCGGCTGCGCCCGGACCCGGACGAGGCCACCGCCCGCCAACACCAGACCAGCGACCTGATGACCTGGATCGGCGCCACCGCCGAAGGCATGCCCAGCCTGATCGCGGGCGACTTTTCGGCCAGCACGGTTGAGCTGGTGCGTAGCACGCCCGGCTTCCAGCCGGCACGGCGCAATCCCGGCGGCCGCGCCGAGCCGCCTGCAGCCAGTGGTGGCGGCGCCAGTGGCCACGGCTTGGACGTGCTGTTCCAGGTCAAGCACTTCGGCGGCATCCGCCAGCAGCCGATCCTGCTGCCCGCCGACGGCGACCTGCCCGGACTGCGCCTGGGCGTGTTGGCAACCCTGCGCCTGCAGGACGATACGGCCACTGCCGAATAGGTCGTGCCGGCCGCTGGCCGGCTCCCTCGGGACCACACGATTGCGGGCCAGCGGCCGGCACTACCGAATGAGTCCTGCAACAGGAAAGGCCGGGGTCTCCCCCGGCCTTTCCACTCATCCCGTCACCGCGATCAGGCGATCGCTTCCTGGTAACGACGCTCGACTTCATTCCAGTCGATGACGTTGAAGAACGCGCCGATGTATTCCGGGCGGCGGTTCTGGTACTTCAGGTAGTACGCGTGCTCCCACACGTCCAGGCCCAGGATGGGGGTGTTGCCTTCCATCAGCGGGCTGTCCTGGTTGCCGGTGCTCTCGACCACGACCTTCTTGTCCGGGGTCACGCTCAGCCACGCCCAGCCGCTGCCGAAGCGGGTCAGCGCCGCCTTGGTGAAGGCGTCCTTGAACTTGTCGAAACCGCCCAGGTCCTTGTCGATGGCCTTGGCCACGTCGCCCACCGGGTTGCCGCCAGCATTCGGAGCCATCACGGTCCAGAACAGCGAGTGGTTGGCATGGCCACCACCGTTGTTGCGCACCGGGCCCTGCAGGTTCTCCGGCAGCGACTTGAGCTTCTTCACCAGCTCTTCGACCGGCAGGTCAGCGTATTCGGTGCCTTCCAGCGCCGCGTTGACGTTGTTGATGTAGGTCTGGTGATGCTTGGTGTGATGGATTTCCATCGTCGCCGCATCGATATGCGGCTCCAGCGCGTCGTAGGCGTAGGACAGCTTGGGCAGGGTGTAGGCCATGATGCATCTCCTGATTGCGAGGGCACCCGACGATGTCGGGCGGTGCGCCGTGAATGATGGGGACAGACCCGCAGATTACCAAGGGGGATGTAAAGGAAATTGCGTCCTGCCAGTGAGCACGACGGCAATTGTTACGCAGCAGTGACGCGGCACCCTCCTCATGCGCCATGCAGCGCGCAGGCGCTACAGTGCGTGCACCACCCTCGCCCGCCCCTGCCCATGCGCAACCCCCGGCTGCTGATCACCGCCATCGCCCTGCTGCTGCTCGGCCTGGTCGCCAACCATTTCCTGCAACGGCCGCCGGCGCCACAGTTCGCACCGGACCTGCAGGGAACACCGACCGCACGGGCGCCTGCCACGGCCACGCCCGGACGGGACAACGGCCTCCCCGCGTTCCTGCCCACCGAAGCACGCCAGACCATTGCCCTGATCCAGCGAGGCGGTCCATTCCCGCACCGCCAGGACGGCACCACCTTCGGCAACCGCGAGCAGCAGCTGCCGCAACGTCCGCGTGGCTACTACCGCGAGTACACCGTCAACACCCCCGGTGCACGCACGCGTGGCACGCGCCGCATCGTCACCGGCGGCGATCCGCCGGAGGCGTGGTACTACACCGACGACCACTACGAATCGTTCCGCAGCTTCACCGTACCGGCCCAGGGAGCGCAGTGATGAGCCACGATGATTTCGGCCTCGGCCTGCATGACATCAATAATGCCGGCGTCTATGCCATCGACAGCGATGACATCGGCGCACTGGCCGCAGCAATGCGCGATGCCAGCCTGAAGGTGATCCGCATTGATCTGGAAGGCGTGACGGACAAGCGCACCCTGCTCGCCCGGCTCGCCGCGCAACTGGATTTCCCGGCCGGTTTCGGCGGCAACTGGGATGCACTGTCAGACAATCTGCGTGATCTGCAATGGCTGCCGGCCAACGGCTACGCGCTGTTCCTGGCCGACGTGGATGCACTGCGTGCCAACGCACAGAGGGACTTCGACACCCTGCTGGACGTGATGGATGAAGCCAGCCGCGATTGGGTCGGTCGCGATGTGCCGTTCTGGGTGTTCCTGTCACAGAGCACGTAAGGTCAGTGCCTGGGTAGAGGCCGCCCTTGGTCGGCGCTTGTGTGCCAACCAAGGTCGGCATCTACCAAAGCACGCCAGCACGACCGCCACATCCCGCTGTGGGTCCAGCGAAAAGCCCCCTTGTTGTTCAAGGGGGCGCGCCAACGGCGCGGGGATAAGGGAACATGCGTGGACAACGGCAGCCGCTAGCGGCTGCCGTTGTCTTCCTGCAGTTCTTTCTTGAACGGAATGTCCGGCGGCGGCCGTGCCACGGCCGGCTGGTCCTGCATGTTGGGGTTGGTCAGGCCACAGCCACCGCCGGCCTGCAGGATCGAAATGACGCAGGAAATCCTCGTGTTGGTGCCCGGCAGTGGAATCTCCATCGCCTTGACGCCCTTGCGCACCCATTCGGCCAGCAGCGATTCCTGTGGCACCCAGTACTTGTCGAACGACGTCGGCGTGTAGTCGTACGGCGGACGTTTCAGCCATGTGCCCGATTGCGCGATGCGCTCCTTGCTCCAGCCGTCGTTGGCGCCACCGGGCGCACCTCGCTCGGCGTGGCCGTCGCCGTCCTGGCCCGGCACGCGTACGCTGCCATCGGCATTGAACAGGCCATTGCCCCTGCCGGCGGCACTGGCCTGGCGGGCACCGCCATTGCTGCCGTCGCGGCTGCGGCTGGAAGATCCCCAGTCATCGCCCTTGGCCGGTGTCGCCCAGTTGCCGGGATCGGGGGCCGGGCGCGCTCCTGCGTTTGCCGGTGTGCTGCTGGAGGCTGACGGACGCGTGCTGCTGCTCGTCTGCGCCGCGCGGCCTTGGGCCGCAGCCGCAGGCGTCACGGTGGCACTGCCACTGGAGGATGCCGGTGCCACTTCACGCTCCCGCACCTGTACATCACGGCCGGTGGGCGCGCGTACGGCGGGCTCACGCCCGGCCACCGCCGCCATCCGCACCTGCGGATCGGCCACGGCCTGCACTTCACGTTCAAGCACCTGCACGTCCTGCTGTGGCACGCGAACCTGCATTTCAGGGCTGCGCAGCGGTTTGGGCGCGACGGGCGCTTCGACGATGCTGACTTCGCGTTCGCGCACCTGGATGTCACGCACCTGAGGTGTGCGCACGGCCAGCTCCGGGGTGCGCACCTGGGCAGGCGCCGGCGGCGCGTGCACTGGCTGCACGCTGCGCTCGCGTACGCTGGGCGTGCTGTCCCGCGGCACGACGCTGACTTCGGTTCGCGGCACGCTGACCGGCGGCACCACGAAATCCGTGCTGGCCTGCGCCACCTCGGTGGCCTGGACCGGCGAAGGCGGCGGCGCGGCAACCGGCGCCGGCTCAGCTTCGGCTGGCGGCGGAGGAACACTGGCGGTCGGCTCGGATGCAGGGGAAGATGCGGCGGCTTCGACAGTCGCCGGGCGCGGGGCAGGAGCTGTGGCGGCACCGGCCTGCTGCCCCGTCGCAACCCGACCTGCCGCAGCGGCCGCAGCGACTTCGGCGCCTGGCTGATCGCCCCCGCCTTCCTGGGTCGCGCGGCCGACGAACTCCACCTGCACGCGCTCGCCCTCGGTGCCCTGTTCGTCTGGCGCAGTGGTGCGGATCACCGCCACCCACAGCAGAAGCATGAAGAACAGCAGGTGCAGCAATGCGCTGATCAGTGCCGAGGTCCAGCGCATCCAGCGCTGGTCGCGTGGCGCAGCGTCCCAGTCCTGCCAGAACAGACGGCGCAACGCCTGCCACAGCGACAGCTGCGGCGATTGGCCTGGCCGGGCGGGCAGCGGACGCGGCAGCAATACCGCAATCATTTCGCGGGCGTGCAGCGGTCGCGGCAGCGGCCCCAGCGAGCGCAGCCACAACGCCCAGCCATAAGGCAGGCGCGTGGTCTTCTCAAGGACAGCGCGGGGCTGCTGGCGCGCCAGCAGCAGATCGATGAGTTGCTCGGCCCGGCTCAGAGGCACGCGTCAGCGATCAGGCGACGTTGTCGCGCGGGATGTACGGCGCGTGGCCGCTGTCGTGGTCGGTCGCGTCGCGCACGGCGGTCACGCCCGGCACGCGGCCCATCAGGGTCTTTTCGATGCCCTGCTTGAGCGTCACGTCGGCCATGCCGCAGCCCTGGCAACCACCGCCGAAGCGCAGCAGCACCACGCCGTCGGACGACACTTCCTGCACGGCCACCTTGCCGCCATGCGAGGCCAGCTGCGGATTGACTTCGTTCTCCACCACCCAGTGCACGCGCTCCACCAGCGAAGCCGCATCACCGGGCGCTTCACCCTTGATGCGCGGCGCCTTGATGGTCAGCTGCTGGGCACCTGCAGCGCCGGCGACGATGTCGATCTCGGCACCGTCGAGCCAGCCAACGCTGCCGGCATCGACATAGAGGGTGAAGCCATCGCAGTCCACCGCCCACTCGTCGCCCAGCAGGTCGGTGGGTTCGGCGAACTCCAGCCGGGCATCGGCGCGCGGAGTACCGGGGTCGACCGCGCTCAGGCGCACGCCCATGCCAGGCACGCCCTCGCGTTCGATCAGCTTGCGGAAATGGGTCTGGGCAGTGTCGGAGATCTGGATCATCAGGCTATTCTAGCCAAGTAAGCGTCAGCCGCTCATTCGGTTTATACACCGTCCGGCGCATTGTTCAGTCAACACGAGGTGGAGATTCCCATGGCCGACCTGATTCCACTGGCCCAGGCCCGTTGCGTGCCACGCAAAGGCAGCGACCACAAGCTCGGCGAAGCCCGCCTGGCCGAACTGCTGCCGCAGGTTCCCGGCTGGGAGCTGAGCGAGGGCGGGCAGGCCCTGACGCGCACCTTCCGCTTCAAGGATTACTACGCCACCATGGCCTTCGTGAACGCGCTGGCCTGGATTGCCCATCGCGAGGACCACCATCCGGACCTGGGCGTGCACTACGACCGCGCGGTCGTGCGCTTTTCCACCCATGACGTGGGCGGTCTGAGCGAGAACGACTTCATCTGCGCGGCCAAGACTTCGGCCCTGACGGAGCAACTGCCATGAACGTACGCTTGCTGAGCCTGTCCCTGATCGCTGCGGCCGGCCTGGCCGGCTGCGGCTCGTCCGAACCGCCGGCACCACCGCCGCCGCCGCCAACCGAAGTCGCAGCAGTGAAGACGCCGCCGCCGCAGTACCCGCTTGAACTGGCCTGCATGGGCGTGGGCGGCACCAGTACGTTCAAGGTGACCATCGGCACCGACGGCAAGCCGAGCGAGGTCGCCCTGCTGACTGGCGCGGGCAACCCGCAGCTGGACGAACTGGCCAAAACCGCCGTGCAGGGCTGGCAGTTCAAGGCCGCGACACGCAATGGCCAGGCGGTGCCGGCCACCATCCAGGTGCCGGTCAGCTTCAACCCGCCGCAGCCGAAGCCGGACCAGTGCTTCGCCATTGAAGAGCGCCTGCGCCGCGGCGGCTGATCGCACGCACCCGACGAGGCCAGCCGGCGCCCGCCTCGCCCTCGCCGCCCCGGCCCTGTCCGGGGCGGTTGTCTGTTGACCAGGACTGCGTCGGTAGATGCTGCAGATTCCCCCCGAAAACATCTGGATTGCGCTGGCGGTCACCCTCGCGGCCGGCCTCGCCACTGCGATCGGCAGCCTGCTGGTGCTGTTCTCGCGCCGCCCCAACCCGCGCCTGCTGGCCTTCGGCCTGGCCTTCGCCGGCGGCGCGATGGTCTATGTGTCGCTGTCGGAAATCCTCAACAAGTCCATTGCTTCGTTCGCACTGGCCCATGGCGAGCGCACCGGTTTCACCTACGGCACCCTCGCGTTCCTGCTGGGCGTGATCGTGATCGTGCTGATCGACCACTTCATTCCCAACCCGCATGACAGCCTGGACAAGCAGGATCCTGCGTTCCGCGAGAACAGCCGCGAGTACCTGAAGCGGGTCGCGCTGCTGACTTCCGTCGCGATCACCGCGCACAATTTCCCGGAAGGGCTGGCGACCTTCTTCGCCACGCTGGAAAGCCCGTCGGTGGGCATGCCACTGGCCTTTGCGATTGCCATCCACAACATCCCCGAGGGCATCGCGATCGCGGTGCCGGTGTACTTCGCCACCCAGAACAAGGCCTATGCATTCAGCGCCAGCCTGCTGTCGGGTCTGGCCGAGCCGGTGGGCGCGGCGCTCGGCTACTGGTTGCTGTCCGGGTCGCTTTCGCACGCCACCTTCGGCTGGGTGTTCGGGCTGATTGCCGGCGTGATGGTGTTCCTGGCACTGGATGAACTGTTGCCGGCCGCCAAGCGCTATGCGAAGGGCCACGAGACCGTTTATGGGCTGGTGGCGGGCATGGGCACGCTGGCGATCAGCCTGGTGCTGTTCAAGTGGTGAGGGATTTGCAGCCAACGGGCTGAGCCCCCTCGCGGCTGGTACGTCCCACAGTATCGAGAGGTCACGGGCGGGTATGGACCTACGCTGCGGATGTCCGGGTCCGCCTTGTAGCGAGCCGAGCACCGCAGGTCCGGCGAGGGCGAAGAGGCGCGGGTGTCTGAGCGCAGCGAGTTCCGCGCCGTCCCTCGGCGGACCGAGGAGCGCAGGGCACCGGCGCGCGGCGCCGGCTCGCGGATGGCGGCGTGTTTCTTTGGTTACTTTCTTTGCACGAGCAAAGAAAGTGACAAGCCCACTCATCGCAGGGAAGCGACGGCGCCGACCAAGCACCCGGCGCCGCCGAACCGCCGTCAGCGCAGCCGGTCCAGCGCCTCGACCAGCTCATCGGCCAGCGGCGCGTTCAGCACATACGGACTCTTGCCGTCATCCAGTGCAAACTCCAGCGAGGCCGCGTGCAGAAACAGTCGCTTCAGCCCGATCTGCTCACGAAGCCGCTTGTTGACCGCAGGATCGCCGTATTTGTCGTCACCGGCCACCGGATGGCCCAGATGCTGGGCATGCACGCGGATCTGATGGGTGCGGCCGGTTTCGATGCGCACCTCGCAGTACGAATGGCCGCCGCGGCGCTCCAGCACCCGGAAGTGACTGATCGATTCCTTGCCGATCGCATTGACCTGTACATGGCGCTCGCCGCCTTGGCGCAGGCCCACGTGCAGCGGCGCGTCGACGGTCATCACGCCGTCCGGCATGCGGCCGGCCAGCAGGGTCAGATAGCGCTTGCGGATGCCGGCGCCGTGGTCTTCACGCAACAGCGCCTGCAGTTCGCTCAGTGCCGAACGCTTCTTGGCCACGATCAGCAGGCCCGAGGTGTCGCGATCCAGCCGATGGACCAGCTCCAGTGTCTGTCCCGGGCGCAAGGCGCGCAGGGTCTCGATGGCACCGAAGCTGATGCCGCTGCCGCCGTGGCTGGCCACGCCGGAGGGCTTGTTCAGGGCCAGCAGCCGGGCGTCCTCGAAGACGATGGCCTGCTCCAGGCGGCGCATGAACGCCTCCGGCGGACCGGCCTTGTCTCCTTCCTCGCTGAGACGGACCGGCGGCACACGCACCTCATCGCCCGCCTCCAGCTTGCGCTCGGCCTTGGCGCGGCCGCCGTTCACCCGAACCTGCCCACTGCGCACCAGCTTGTACACCAGGCTGCGCGGGGCTCCCTTCAGCTGGCCGAGCAGGAAGTTGTCCAGGCGCTGGCCGGCGCGGTCGGCGGGAACGGTGATCATGCGCACGGAAGGCTTGTCGCCAGCGGGTTTGGTCGGGTCTTGGGCGGTCATCAGGCTGTTTATTCTGTTACACTCGGGGGGCGAGATAAGGGATTGATTTCGTTGGAAGTTACTCAGGGCCAGAAGCCCAGCTTCCGACGAATCCGGCACAGTGCGCGACCACCGCCCGCGGGGCGGCCATGTTAGCGGCTCACCGGCCTTCCCGGCCATCGCCGGATGCCTGACACGCAACCGTGCTGAACATGTCCCGCGTGGCGCTCCAGCCTGGCTGACAGCTGCCTGCGGCCCTGCAACACCCAAAAACCCATAAGAGTGAAGCGCTCCCGCGGCCTGCCGTGGTGTCGTAGCGCTGGAAACCCAAGCCGCCCTCCCCGCGCTTGCGCGAATGGGCGGCGAGCCGTGTCCAGAGGCGAAACCCCATGGCGTTCCGCGCGGTAGCCGCTTGCGAGGAACGCAACAATGAAGCGAATGCTGATCAACGCCACGCAGGCTGAAGAGCTGCGTGTTGCCATCGTGGATGGCCAGTCGTTGTATGACATCGACATCGAACAGCCGTCGAAGGAACAGAAGAAGTCCAACATCTACAAGGGCCGGATCTTCCGCATCGAGCCCTCGCTGGAAGCCGCCTTCGTCGAGTATGGCGGTGGCCGCCATGGCTTCCTGCCGCTGAAGGAGATTTCCCGCGACTACTTCCAGGCCGGTGTCGACCACAACAAGGCCGGTATCCGCGAGCTGCTGAAGGAAGGCCAGGAGATCGTTGTCCAGGTCGACAAGGAAGAGCGTGGCAACAAGGGCGCCGCCCTGACCACGTTCATCTCGCTGGCCGGCCGCTACATGGTGCTGATGCCGAACTCGCCCAGCGCCGGCGGTGTGTCCCGCCGCATCGAGGGCGAAGACCGTGCAGCGCTGAAGGAGGCCCTGGACAAGCTGAACATTCCCGACGACATGGGGGTGATCATCCGCACCGCCGGCGTCGGTCGCGATGCGGAAGAGCTGCAGTGGGACCTGGACTACCTGCTCAACGTCTGGCGCGCCATCGCCGAAGCCGCACTGAGCAAGCCGGCCCCGTTCCTGATCTACCAGGAATCGCGCCTGATCGTGCGCGCCCTGCGTGACTACCTGCGCGCCGACATCGGCGAGATCCTGGTGGACACCGAGGAGATGTACGAGCACGCCCGCGAGTTCATGCAGCAGGTGATGCCGCAGACCCTGCGCAAGCTCAAGCACTACAAGGACGACATCCCGCTGTTCAACCGCTTCCAGATCGAGTCGCAGATCGAAGGTGCCTACGAGCGCAACGTGCGCCTGCCGTCGGGTGGCTCGATCGTGGTCGACCAGACCGAAGCACTGACCGCAGTCGACGTGAACTCCTCGCGCGCCACCAAGGGCAGCGACATCGAGGACACCGCGTTCCAGACCAACCTGGAAGCGGCCGAGGAAGTGGCTCGCCAACTGCGCCTGCGCGACCTGGGCGGCCTGGTGGTGATCGACTTCATCGACATGGCCTCCAACAAGCACCAGCGCGAGGTCGAGAACCGCCTGGCCAACGCGCTGAAGTACGACCGTGCCCGCGTGCAGGTCGGCCGCATCTCGCGCTTCGGCCTGCTGGAAATGAGCCGCCAGCGCCTGCGCCCGAGCCTGGGCGAATCCAGCCAGATCGTCTGCCCGCGTTGCGACGGCCACGGCCGCATGCGCAGCGTCGAGTCGCTGTCGCTGTCGATCATCCGCGTCGCCGAAGAGCACGCGATGAAGGAGAACACCGGGCAGGTGCTGGTCCAGGCGCCGGTGGAGATCGCCAACTACCTGTTGAACGAGAAGCGCAGCGCCCTGCGCGAGATCGAGCAGCGCCACGAAGCGCCGATCGTGATCGTCGCCGACGAGCAGCTGCACACCCCGCACTATGCCGTCACCCGCCTGCGTGAGAACGAGCTGGGTGAAGAGAGCAGCAAGCCCAGCTACCAGCGCGGCACCCCGCGCAAGCTGCCGGTGCACGCCCTGACCAAGGGCCAGCTGAACATCCCGCCGCCGGCCGTGACCCAGGTCAAGCACACCTCTCCCGCCCCGGTGCGCGAGGAAGCGGCTCCGGCTGCAGCCGCTCCGGCTCCGGTCGTGGCAGCGCCCGTGGCGCCGGCTTCGAGCGGCGGCGTGATCGGTTGGCTCAAGCGCGTGTTCGGTGGCGAGCCGGCACCGGCGCCGGCTCCGGCCGCCCCGGCTCCGCGCCAGCAGCAGGACGGTGGTCGCAAGGACCGCAACAAGGATCGCAACAAGGATCGCAAGGACCGTCGCGACGAAAACCGTGGCAACGGTGGCAACGGCAACGCGCAGCAGCAGAAGGATGGCGGCAACCGCAAGGACCGTGCTGAGCAGCGCAACAAGGACGGCCGCAACGGCAACAACGGCAATGCCCAGCAGCAGCCACAGCAGGGCAGGCAGAAAGAACCGCAGCAGAAGGATGGCCAGCAGCAGCCGCAGCAGCAGCACAAGCCGCGCAACGAGCAGCAGGGCCAGAACCAGAACCAGCCGAAGCTGAAGCAGCCCAAGCAGCCGCGCCAGCAGCAGGACGGTGACAAGCCGGCCGAGAAGCCGCAGCGCAGCGTCGCCGAAGCCCCGGTTGAAGGTGTGACCGCGGCAGCAGCTGTGGCCGCCAACGCCGTCGCCGCCAACGTGGTGACCGCGCAGGAAGCCACTGCACCGGTCGCCCCGGTTGCCCCGGTGGCCGCCGCTCCGGTGGACGCAGTACCGGTCGAGACCGCTGCCGGCGAGGCCGAAGTGGTTGCGGTTGCCGGTGAAGAGGCTGCAGCCGACGCCCATGGCGAGCAGGCTGGCGAAGGTGCAACCCGCCGCCGTCGCGGCCGTCGTGGCGGCCGTCGTCGTCGTCGCGGTGGCGCCGAGAACGCTGCCGGTGGTGACGGCCTGGGCGATGACCAGGACGAGGGTGACGAGGGTGATGACGCCGAGGGCGTCGAGCCGAACGTCGACAGTGCCGCCCCGGCCACTCCGGTCGCCGCCGCACAGCCGACCCGTGCGCAGCCGGAATTCGATTTCGATGACGAAGCCGAACCAGTTGCTGTCGAAGCCGAGAAGCCGGTCCGTACTGCCGCCGCTGCTGTCGCCGCACCGGTGGCGGTGGTGAGCAGCGCCGTGGTCGAGACTGCCGCACCGATCACCGCCGAAGTGCCGGCGGCGGTTGAAGCCGCAGCCAAGGCAGAGCCGGTGTCCTCGCCGGTGCAGACCAGCATGCTCGATGCCATCGACGCAGCAACCCCGGCGCAACCGGTGGCTGTTGCCGCACCGGCGGTCGAAGCAAAGCCGGTCGCGGTGGAAGCAGCCCCGGTGGCTGAAGTCGCTCAGGCGATCGAAGCGAAGCCGGCGGCAGTCGAGGCTGCACCGGTGGCTGAAGCCAAGCCGGCCGCTACCGAAGCCGCTCCGGTGGCAGAAGCCAAGCCGGAGATCGTTGAGGCTGCTCCGGTGGTTGAAGCCAAGCCGGTCGTCGAGACCGCGCCGGTGGCCGAACAGCCGGTCGCTCCGGTGGCAGTTGAAGCCGCACCGGTGGAAGCTGCGGCCCCGGTCGCCGATGCAGTGGTGACACCGTCGATCGATCCGGTCGCCGATGGCCACGCCGATGCGGCAGCCCAGGCGGCCGAAGCCAAGGCCGACGAAGAAGATGAAGAAGGCGCCAAGCGCACGCCGCCGGCGAACTGATCGCGCTTTGATCGCGTGAAAAAACGGCGGGGATCGATGATCCCCGCCGTTTCTGTTTGTGCGCCGGGCGCGTGCAGCGCTCTGGCAGAGGCCAACCCTGGTCGGCGCCGTTGTTGGAGCGAACGCGGACACGTCCGTGCCAACCAAGGGTGGCACCTACCAGGACATCAGTGCGCCGGAGCGAATTGCAGGCGGGTCCACACGCCATAATGGTCCGAGGCCCAGCGACCGCTGTCATCGGGCTGGTCGAACAGGAGCTTGGCCTCACGTGCGACCATCGCGTCCTGCTGGAAGAAGATGTGGTCGATCCGCGAGGCCACCGGGTAGTAGTGCCTGTTCAGCGTACTGACCCCGGCCAGGTCGGTGTTGACGTGCACGCTGCCGTAGCTGTCACCGTAATGGCTGCGCAGCTCGCTCAGGTCACTGGCATCGACCAGCGCGTTGAAGTCGCCCGCGATCACCACCGGTGCGCCGGCCGAGGTGCTGGCGATGAAGCGCAGCAGGTCCTCGACCTGGGTGCGACGGATGCGCTGGCCATTTTCGTCGCTGCGCTCGTTGAAGTGGGTGGCATAGACGTTGACCGCCTTGCCGTCCACATTGATGCGCAGATGGGCGACCGTCCGGTAGTCGTCCAGCGGCTGTAGCAGGTGCTCACCCTGGGCGAGGATCGGTCGCCGGGTCAGCAGCGCATTGCCGTAACGTTTCGGCGCACCCACCGGATCGGTGGACACGAACACGTACTTGTAGCCGAGTTGGCTGGCCAGCCACTGCGCCTGGTTGCGCACGTTGCGGCGCTGGATCACCTCCTGCAGGGCAACCGCATCCGGCTGCAGGCGCTTGAGCTCGGCCAGGATGGTGCGGCGGCGGCTCGGCCAGTCCTCGCGGTCGTGATGCAGGTTGAAGGTCACCATGCTCATGCCTGGTGCGCTGGCGATGTCAGCCGCTGTCGCGGCGGTTGGCACGGCTGCCATCACGGCACCCGGCAATGCCAATGCAATGGCCAGTCCCAGGGCACGCACGGCCGTGCGCACCCTTCCCCCCTGCTGCTTCATCGTTACTGCCCCTTGCGCTCGGCGCGGCGCACCGCGCCCGGTACATCGATCTCGACCCGCGCCGGCAGCTGGTGCACGTGCAGTTCCCTGTCGGTCCATTCGGCCGCCTCGCCGTTGATGGTCGCCTCGCCCGGATCACCGGCGTACGGCCACGGCAAGACCACGCCACCGACCGGTGGCACCAGGCCCGGCTGCACCTCCAGCACCAGCTGCTTGTCGCTGCGCTGCAGGCGGTAGTTGAGCTGGCCCTGCGGCGTGCGCAGGCCCTGCACAGCGATGCCGTCGCCCTGCAGCCAGGCGGTCGGAATGCCGGCGGCCAACACCAGCGCATCGTCCATGTCACGGCTGTAGGCGAACATGTCCAGGGCCGAGCGCACGAAGTCCGAGGCGACCCAGGCATGCGGCAGGTCACCGACGAAGAACGGCTTGCGCGGCGTGCGCGAGACCACTTCGGCCCACTGGTTCCAGGCCTGCGGCGCACGGTCCTTGAAGAAGAACTCAGTCGCCTGCCAGGCGCGATCGCGCCAGCCAAGGCGGACGAAGGCGGCCACGTTGCGCCACTCGTAGGGCGTGTAGTCCTTCCACTCGCGCTTGCCGTCCCGACGGGCCACGAATTCCTTCCAGTAGCGCTCGAAAGTGGCATCAAGCGCCTGCTGCGGAAGGCGCCCCTGTTCACCGCCCGGAGCCAGCGCGATGGTGGTCGAGGTCGCATCGAAATCGCCCAGTTCGGCCGAGCCCGGCAGGTAATCGATGTTGTGCTGCTGCATCGCCGACAGCAGCGAGGCCTGCAGGTCATCACGGAACTGGTCACGCGATTCGGCAATCTGCATGGCTTCGACCTTGCCCAGCTGGGCCGCCAGCGATGCCGCATCCTTGTAGCCGCGCAACGCCCAGAAATTGTCCCAGTACGAATGCATCGGCTTGGCCGAATAGCCTTCGTGGCTGATCGACGCCGGCATCATCCCGTAGAACGCCGGATTGCGCGCCCGATTCTCGTCCGTGCGCTCGCTGGCGCGCAGTTGCTCCATGTAGTTATAGGCGCCCTGCACATGCGGCCACATCAGTTCGGCGAAGGTGCTGTCACCGGTATAGCGCCCATATTCGGCAATGCTGTAGATCAGCTCGCCATGGCTGTCGTTCTCCGGCACCGGATCGCTGCCACGTGCATCGACACAGCACGGCACCTTGCCATTCTCGAACTGATAGGGCGCATACCAGTTGATGTAATCACGCACCGCATCACTGCGCCCCATGCGCAGAAGGCCCTCGGAAATCATCGCGCCATCGCGGATCCAGCTGCGCGCGTACGAGCGCGTGCCCGGCTGCAGGCGCGGGCCGACCCGCGAGATCAGCATGTGCGCCACGGCGGTGCGCAGGGTATCGACCAGTGCCTGGCCCGCAGCCGGTACCTGCAACGAGACCACCCCCAGCTTCTGCCGCCACTGCTCTGCGACCTGCGCCTGCGCCTTGGCCACGTCCAGCGCCTGCGGCGCCCAGCCTCCGGTCTGTGGCAACACCACCGCCACTTCTCGGCTCTGGCCAGGCTCCAGCCTGATCGTATACAGCAGCGCACCGGACGCCATGCCGGTGCTGTCCTTCACCGCCGTGCTGGCCGGGTATTTCCCGGAGGCCAGATGCATCGCGTCGAGCTTGCCATCGAACGTGCTGGCGAAGCGCGCATCCGGCACCTGCAACGGATAGATGCGCGGCTCACCGTTGATGCGCACCAGCTGTTCGCCCACATCCAGCGCATCGATGCGACTGAAGCCGCCGACGGTGTTGAGGAACTGGGTCGGCGGGTTCACCTGCCACGGCCGGATCGCCAGTGCCAGGGTGTACTCGTGCGCCACCTTGTCCGGATTGCTCAACCGGTAGCGACCGATCAGCTGCGCGCGCTCCGGCGCGCCCTGCACGAAGCTGGTTACCGCCAGGCCGGCCTTCTCGTGCACCCAGTCGACATTGGCGATGGGCAGGTAGCGATCCTGCAGCGATTGGGTGATGGCCACCTTCGACCAGTCCAGCAACTTGCCGTCCACGCGGATGAACGGCTCGATGCTGAAACTGCCCTCGGCCGGTTCCAGCGCACCGTCCTCGCTGATCAGTGCCTGCTCCTGGCCGCCATCGAGGCCGAGCAGGGTCCAGTACGGCTGTTCGCCCACATATGCACGCGGCAGCGAGCCGCGCGGCAAGTCGGCCGCCACCGAGGACAGGAATGCGTTCGGCGTGGCCGCGAACGCCAGCGGCTTGAGCGTGATGTCACGGATGCCATAGCGCCAGTTCGGGCCATCGTGCAGATCGAAGCGCACGTAGCGCGCGTCGGTATCCGGCAGCGCCAGCCAGTCGCGGCCGCCCGCACCGCCGGCCACCTCGCGCACGGTGCGCCAGTCCCGGCCATCCTCGGACGTCCGCACGGTGTAGCGATTGGCTTCCAGGTTCGGCAGCCAGTCAATCACCGCACCGCCGATCTCGCGGCTCTTGTGCAGGTCCAGGCTGATGGTCTGCTGCTTGACCCCGCCACTGATCCAGAACGTATCGCTCTTTCCGTCAATCATCCGGTCCTGCAGCGCGGTGGCGGTGTCGGCGATCACCGATGGCACCAGCGCCGAATCATCCTGCGGCGGCAGGCCCTGCAGGGTCAGCTTGTCGAAGCACACCGTGCCGCGGCCGCCGACCTTGCTGTAGATCGTGAACTCGACCGCAGCGCTGCGCGCCATCTCCTTCTCCGGCGACGGCCCCCACGCCTTGTCGATCTGGCGACGGCGGTATTCGACCGGCGTCCACGCCTTGGGGAAGCTGTAGCCCGGGCGATTGACCCACCAGACATTATCGCCGCTGGCATCGATCAGCTTGAACTGCAGGTCGTTGCCCGGCGAATCTCCCCGCAGCTGGAAGCCGAAGCGGTAGTTGGCCGGGTACTCGATGCCCAGCGCGCGGCGGATGCCGACGTAGCCCGACACCTTGTGGAAATCGTAGTCCAGGCACAGCGCGCGGCCGCCACCGGCACCGCTCACCGGCCGCAGCGAACCGCTGACCTGGTCGGACAGCACCAGCTTCCAGGCGCCGATGTCGTCGAAATCGTCCAGTACCTTCGGCGCCGGCAGTGCCGGTGGTGCGGCGATCGCCAGGGAAGTCCACAACAGGCCCAGTCCAACGGCGATCGCTCGCTTCATCCCTTGACGCTCCCCAGCAACAGACCTTGGATGTAGTACCGCTGCAGCACCAGGAACAGTGCCAGCACCGGAACCACGGTGACGACCGCGCCAGCCATCATCATTTCCACGTCCATGATGTGCTCGCGCGAGAGGGTGGCCAGCGCCACCGGCAAAGTGTAGTGCTCCTGGTCGGTCAACACGATCAGCGGCCACATGAAATCGTTCCATGCACCCATGAAGGTGAAGATCGCCAGGGTCACCAGTACCGGCTTGAGCATCGGCAGCACGATCTGGAAGAAGATGCGCAGCTCCCCCGCGCCGTCGATGCGCGCCGCTTCAAGCAGCTCGTCCGGGATCGAACGCGCGTACTGGCGCACCAGGAAGATGCCGAACACGCTGGCCAGCGCCGGCACGATCACCCCGCCAAAGCTGTTGACCAGGCCCAGCTGCTTCATCAGCAGGAACAGCGGCAGCATCGCCACCTGCGCCGGAATCACCAGCGCTGCCATCAGCACCTGGAACAGGCGTTCGCGGCCAACGAAGTTGAGCTTGGCGAAGGCGTAGCCGGCCATGGTGTTGAGCAGCAGCGAACCCAGCGTGATAGCCAGCGACACCAGCAGGCTGTTGGCGAAGTTGCCGCCCATGCCGGTGCGCGCGAACAGCTCGTGGTAGTTGTGCGTGGTGATGCTCGAAGGCAGCAGTGGCGGCGGGAAATGACTGGCCTCGCCCTGCGGCATGAACGAGACCGAGAGCATCCACAGCAGCGGTGCAAGGCTGACCAGGGCCAGCACCAGCAGCGCACCATTGATCATCCACGGATACCAGCGCGACTGGCCGATTTCACGACTCATACCAACTGCCTCTTGCGGCCGAAACGCAGCATCACGGTGGTCACCGCCAGGATGATCAGGAACAGCAGGAACGCTACAGCCGATGCGCGTCCCAGGTTCCACCACTTGAAGCCTTCCTCGAACATGAAATACAGCACGCTGACGGTGCTCTGCAGTGGATCGCCGCGGGTCATGACGTACGGCTCGGCGAACAGCTGGAAGTAGCCGGACACGGTGATCACCCCGACCACCAGCAGTACCGGGCCGAGCATCGGCAGGGTGATGTGCAGGAACTGCTTCCAGCGCGAAGCACCGTCGATGCGCGCGGCTTCGTACAGGTCATGCGGGATCGCCTGCAGGCCGGCGAGGAAGATCACCATGTTGTAACCGAAGTTCTTCCACACCGCGAACAGCATGATGGTCGGCATCGCCCAGTTGGGATCACCCAGCCAGTCGATCGGACTGATGCCCAGGTGGCCCAGCCCGTAGTTCACCAGGCCATAGCTGGTATGGAACAGGTAGCGCCAGATCACCGCCACCGCCACCAGCGTGGTCACCACCGGCGCGAACAGTGCCGTACGGAACAGCGCCTTGAAGCGCGCGGCCGGTGCGTTGAGCAGCATGGCCGCGCCCAGCGACACGCCGATCGACAACGGTACGCCGATCAACACGAAGTAGGTGGTGTTCCACAGCGACTTCCAGAACATCGGCGTCTGCAGCAGGTCGATGTAGTTCCCCAGGCCGACGAAGCGCAGGTTGCTGCTGTCGGCCAGCGCATAGAGGTCGAAGTCGGTCACGCTCAGCGCCAGCGCCGAGGCGACCGGCAGGCCGAAGAACACGCCCAGCACGATCAGCGAGGGGCCGGCGAAGATCCAGCCGGCCAGCGAAGTACGTTTCATTGCGCGCTCCCGGCGGCCACTGCGCTGCTCGAGCGCGGCGACGGCGCGCGCTGCTGCAGGCGTTGTTGTTCATGCATCCAGCGGCGCTTGGCCAGCACCTTGTCCACGCGCTGGTCCAGTTCGGCCACGGCCTTGTCCTGCGGCAGGCCACCGCGCACGACCTTCTCGGTGACGATGCGCATTTCCTGCACGATGCGCTCCCATTCGAGCACCTTCGGCGTCGGCTTGACCCGCTCCAGCTGATCACGGAACGCGGCGGCCAGTGGATCGTTGGCCAGCGACGGCGCGTTCCAGGTGCTGCGGCGCGGCGGCAGATCGCCGATGATCGAATGGAAGCGTGCCTGGATTTCCGGGCGCGACAGGAATTCGATCAGCTTCCAGGACGCCTCCTTCTGCTGCGATTTGCGGAAGATCACCAGGCTGGTGCCACCGGCGATGCCCGCGCCCGGACCGTCCGGCCCCGGCAGCGCAGCGGTGCCCCACTGTCCTTCCAGTTCCTTCGGCTGCAGTTTCTTGAACTCGCGGATGTTCCAGGGACCGGAGATGTAGAACACGTTGAAGCCGCGGAAGAATTCATCCCAGACGTTGGAGATCTGTGTCTCGGACATCTTCGGCGCCCAGCCCTGCTCGAACATGTTGGCGTAGAAGGACAGCGTGCGGCGGAACCCCGGGCTGGCGAAATTGCCGCGGGTATCGTCGTCGCGCAGCAGCGGATCGGGCTGCTGCAGGGCCAGCGACAGCTGCTGCTCGAACTCATTGATCGGCATCAGCACCGCGTAGCGGTTCGGGCCCTGCATGCGCTTGATCGCCGCCATCTGCTCCTCCCACTCCGGCCACGTGCGCGGCGGGTGGTCGTAGCCGGCCTTGGCCAGCAGGTCCTTGCGGTAGTAGATCAGGCGCGTATCGACGTACCACGGCACGCCGACCAGCTCACCGTGGATCACGTTGGTGTCCCAGATGCCCTGGAAGTAATCTTTCGGGTCGACCACGGTGGAGCGCTGCACGAACGGCTGCAGCGGGGTCAATGCATCGAGTTCGGCGAACTCCGGCACCCAGGTATTGCCGAGCTGGCACACGTCCGGTAGTCCGTCGGCAGCGAACGCGGTCAGCAGCTTTTCGTGCGCGGCGGTCCACGGGATGTTCTGCACATCCACCTTGATGCCGGGATTTTCGGCCTCGAACTCGTGGATCAGCTCGCTGACCACCTCGGCTTCGCGGCCCATCGCCCAGAAGCGCACGGTGGTGGTGCCCGGTTCGGTGCGGGCGCAGCCGGCCACGGCCAGGGCGGCCAGGGCAGGCAGCGCCCAGCGGCGCAGGCGGTCGATCCAGTTCGGCATCGGGTTACTTGCCCTGGCCTGTGGTGCGGTTGGCATTGTTCTTCTGTTCCTGCGCGGCAGCCGCGCGTGATTCGGCGATACCCACCGCGCGTGCTGCCGCGGCCTTTTCGTCCTTCTGCAGTTCCAGCGGCTGGAACGACCCTTCCGGCGCCAGCCAGCCGCCGCTGAATCCGGCCCGCTCCAGGCCCTTGCGGATGTACGGATTCTTCTTCATCACTTCCCAGACGAAGTCGTTGCGGTAGTTGGCGATCATGGTCAGGATCGGCCCCTGGTCGATGGCGATGTAGTCGCTGGCGACCCAGCCGCGATCCGGCACCAGGCGACCGGTCTTGATCGGGATGTCATAGTTGAAGCTGGGATTGAACGAATCCAGGAAGCCGTAGCTGGAATAGATGTAGTCCCCGTAACGCTTGTGCATTTCCAGCGTGGCCGGGATCACCTGCTCGGGCGCGAACACCACCGAGGCGATCGCCGCAGTCGGGGCAATGGTGCCGTCATCGAAGTTCTCGCGCAGGCCGGCGCCGCGCGAGGAGTAATGGCGGAACTGGCGCTGTTCGCCGCGGTACTCCTGCGTGGTGTTCTGCGGGCCATCACTGGCGGTCAGGCCCCAGACGTTCTCGCCATAGTCCTTCCACTGCATCGGGTTGGCGATGGCGTATTCGCGCTGGGCCAGCGCGGCCGAGCGGCTGTTGAGGAAATAGGTGCTGCCGCGCTCGCGCATGTACGCGTCCTGGATATCGCGGAAATCGATCCAGACGTGGCTGTACTGGTGGCCGAACAGCGGGCCGAAGGACAGGTATTCCTGGCCCTGGTAGACACCCCAGTCGTTGTCATAGGTACGCGTCCACACCGTCCACGCGTCCGGGCTGACCGGGTGCGTGGGCGAGCCCAGGGCGAGGATGTAGACCATCATCGCCTCGTTGTAGCCCATCCAGTCGTGATCGATGAAGCCGCTCTCGGGGAACCAGCCCATCGAGATCAGCGGTGCACGCTGCTGCAGCCACGGCCAGTCGACCTTCTTGTACAAGGTATCGGCAATCTGGCGGATTTCCTTCTCGCGCGGATCGTCACCGTCGTAGTACGACTGCGCGAACAGCACGCCCATCATCAGCAGTGCGGTATCCACCGAGGACAGTTCGACCCAGCTGTCGTAGCGACGGCCTTCCTGCATGTCCAGGAAGTGATAGTAGAAACCCTTGTAGCCCGCCTTGCCGGTGCGCTGCGGGCCCATCGGCACGTCGCGGAAGAATTTCAGGGTGGTCAGGGTCCGGTCGATCGCCTGGTTGCGGCTGACCCAGCCGTTCTCGATACCGATGGGATAGGCGGTCAGCGCGAAACCCACCGACGCGATGCTGGCGAACGGCCGCGACGGATAGCGGTCCGGGGTCAGGCCATTGATCTCGTTGGTGGTGTCCCAGAAGAACTGGAAGGTGCGGCGCTCGATGTCATCGAACAGCGGCGGCAGCTCCGGCTTCATCGGCCGCGGCGGTGCATCGGCCTCGATCAGGATCACCGGCGGACGCGGCTTGGCAGGCTCCTGCTGGGCCGGCTGGCAGGCGGCGACGGCCAGGCTCAACGCTGCCGCGGACAACAGATGGCGTGCCTGCATGGCGCGATTCCTCCGGTGGTCTGATCGATGGGAAAGCATACCGTCCAATGATCTGAAATCGTTTACAAGATGCGCTCTTAAAAAACCACGAAAAACGTGGTTTGACACCGCGATCATTGCCCACGCCGCTGCCCCCTGCCCGGCAGCGGCGTGGGCAATGGACCGGCACGGGGCCGGCCATTGCCGTTCTCACACAATCGATGCCGCCGGCGGACCGGCGGCATCGGATACAGCAGCAGGCGGCGCCGCTTAGAAGCGGAAGCCCACTTCGGCCTTGACCTGGCGCGGAGTGCCGATGATGTCGCCGGTCTCGTTGTAGCTGGCCTGCAGCTTGCCGTTGGTCTTGACGTAGTTGTAGGTGGAGAAGTTGTCGAAGTTGAACACGTTGATGATGTCCAGACGGGCGTACAGCTCGGTGTTGCCCGCCAGCTTGAACGTCTTCGTCGCCTGCAGGTCGACCGAACGGTAGCCGAAGATCTTGCCACCCACCAGGAACTTGCCGGTTGCGTTGGGCACGGCCGCCTGCGGGGTCGGCAGGGTGTAGCCGCTGGCCTGCATCACCGGGTACCAGTCGTTGACGGCGGTCGGGGTGGCCAGGGTGATCTTGCCGCCGAAGGTGATGCCCCAGAAGCCCGCGTACGAACCGGTCACCACCAGGCGGTGGCGCGGTGCGCCGTTGGAGCGGATGGTCGGGTAGTCACCGATCAGACCGCGGTCAAAGGCGTACTTCTCGTTGATGTCGCGGTTATGGCGCGCGGTGGTCCAGGTGTAGGCGATCGAGGTGCCCCAGCCGCTTTCCTTGGTGAACGGCTTCTGCGCCGACAGCAGGACCTGGGTGGCACGGGTCTTGATGCCCTGCTGGCCGATGATCAGGCTGCCGAAGCCCGGTACGTTGCAGCTCCAGGCCTGGCTCAGGCCCGGGGAGGTGCCACCACACAGGCGCGGATCATCGAAGAACTGGCCGGTCGGGTAGCGGTTGCCCAGGGTAAAGGCGAAGCCGTCGTAGCTCAGGGTACGAGCGATGGTGGCGTCGGTCAGCCAGTCGCCGATCTGGTTGCTCATGCCCAGGCTGAACTGGTCCGAGTACGGCGCCTTCAGCTTGTTGTTGAGCAGGTCCACTTCCAGGCCGGCATTGCTGGTCGCGCCGACCAGGGCCTGCAGGTTGCCGATCCCGTTGAGCAGGTTCGGGTTCCAGTCATAGCAGGCAGCCTGGCCGTTGATGCAGGCGCCGGTGGCCGGGTTGCGGAAGTAGATGGTCGGCTGCGGCAGGGCCAGCTTGGTGGTTTCCAGCTGCAGGTTGTCGAACAGGTCGCGGTCGTAGGAACGACCAGCACCACCATGGATCACGTGCTGCTCGTCGGCATTGATGTCATACGAGAAGCCCAGGCGCGGCTGCCAGGCATCCTTGAATGCCTTGCGGTTGTGGCCGTTGCTGATGTAGTCGCTGATGTCCAGGCCGCCCAGTGCCAGCGAATCGGCATAGGTCTGGCCGGCGGGAGCGCGCGGATCCTGCGAATAGATGGCGTCGACCACCTGCTGCGGGGTCACGAAGTCCAGGTAGGACGGGGTCTTTTCGTAGTCCCAGCGCAGGCCGATGTTCAGCTGCAGGTGGTCGTTGACCTGCCAGTCGTCCTGGATGAACACGCCGTACTGCTTGGACTTCGAACGCACTTCGCCGGACACGCCGGTCACGCCGGTCACCGGCTTGACGAACTGCGCCTTGTACGGAATGGAATCGGGGAAGTCCGGATCGCCCAGCGAGTAGGTGAAGGTCGGATTGATCTGCGCCGCATCGGATGCGTACAGGTCGATCTGCTTGTACTTCACGCCCATCTTGATGGTGTGGTCACCGGCCCACTGGATGCCATCCAGGGTCAGGTTGTCTTCGATCGACCAGCCCTTCTGGCCCTTCACCTGCGAATCCAGTGCCGAGGCGCCACCGATCTTCACGATGGTGCGGTCTTCGGGGCCGTCCGGTGCGGTGTAGGTGATGCCGTTGGCCAGCGTCAGCGGCGTCGGGTTGTTGAACGAATCCTCGTGGGTGACCATCAACTCGTTGTAGTAGCGCTCACCGCTGTGGTTCCAGCGCAGGGCGTAACGACGGTCGGTGTTGACCACTTCACGGCCGGCTTCCGGCGAGGTCTGGCCACTGAACTGCGACTGGGTTTCGTCGCGGTCCTGGAAGGTCAGCTCGATGCGGTCGTTGTCGGTCGGCTCGAAGTCGATCTTGCCGAAGATCAGGTCCTGCTGGAACGGCTGGCTGGCCGGGCCAAGGCCGGCGGCGCCGGCCGGCGGCAGCAGGCCGGCAGCGCCGGTGACCGCGCCATCCGGCGCGATGGTGACCGGCAGGTCGAAGCGCTTGGCTTCGTAGGTCACGAAGAAGTGCGCCTTGTCCTGGATGATCGGGCCGCCCAGGGCGAAGCCGTATTCCTTCTCGGCCGAGACCATCTTCTCCTTGCCACCCTGGCGCTCGGCCGGGGTCTTGGCACGCATGTCTTCATCGGTGTAGCGGTAGAACGCCTCACCCTTGAACTCATTGGTGCCGGACTTGGTCGCAGCCGTCACGGCGGCGCTCGACACCTGGCCATACTCGGCCTTGTAGTTGCCGCTGATGACCTTGTATTCGCCAATGGCCAGCTGCGGGAACGGGTTACCGGCGCTGCCGGACTGGCCGGCCACGCCGCCGCCCTTGACGTAGCTCTTCTGGCCCACGCCGTCGATGTAGACGTTGGTGCCGTCGGCATTGGTGGCGCCGCCGCGCAGCGAGGTGTTGCCCTTGGCGTCGCGGGTGAAGATCAGGCCCGGCACCGCGTCAGCGAACTCCAGGAAGTTGCGCGACACCTGCGGGGTGGTCTGGATCTGCTGCAGGCTGACGGTCTTGCCGACTTCGGAGGTACGCACTTCCTGCAGCAGGGTCGGCGCGACAACGTTGACGGTGTCCAGGTTGGTGGCCGCGGTCGAACCCGGGGTGCTGCTGGCCGCGCCGGCGAAGTTCAGCGTCGCGGTCGAGGCCACGGTGACGGTGACCTTCTGGGTCTGGCCGTTGGCGACCACGTTGTACGTGCCCGGGTCCAGGCCCATCAGCGAGTAGCTGCCGTCGGCGCGGATGGTGCCACGGCGGACGGTACCGGTGGCGACGTTGGTGGCGGTCACTTCGGTGCCGGCCTGGGCACCGGCAACCTGGCCGCGCAGGCTGGCGTTGGCCGACTGCGCCATGACGTTGGGGGCGGCAGCCAGCATCAGGCAGCTGACCAGGGCGGTGCTCAGCAGCCGGCGCGCCGGCATGCGGAAGGTGGTATGCATCATCAACTCAATCTCCGGGTGGCGGTAACCGCTTGCGCGGTCCCTGCGATCAATCAAAAAAGAAGGAACGCCTCTGGCTTCAACGGCCGGATGGCGGAGTGGTGGAATCGCGAACAATCAAGCGGGGAACCAGGGTCTGCTTGTCCCCTGCCCCATCCGTGGAGGTGCCGTCCATCAACTGCATCAGACGCGTCATGGCCCGGTCGCCGAGCTCGGCGATGCTGACCTGCATGGTGGTCAGCGACGGGTGGACGAAACGCGCCAGTGGAATGTCATCGAAACCCGCCAGGGCCACATCGGCCGGGACGCGGACCCCTGCCTGCGTGAACGCATACAGGCAGCCCAGGGCCATCATGTCGTTGGCGGCGAATACGGCATCGGGCAGCGCTCCGGCTGCCAGCAACTCCTGACCGGCACGATGGCCGGAAGCTTCGTCGAAATCACCGGGCAACTCGATGCCTTCGGCGCCACCGCCAGAAGCCGCCAGCGCGTCACGGAAGCCGCGCAGGCGCTCGCGCGCGTCGAAGTTGAGGTCCGGACCAGAAATGAAGGCAATGCGGCGGTGGCCGGCATCCAGCAGGTGGCGGGTCATCGCCATTGCGCCGGCGTGGTCGTCGATGCTCAGCACCGGGTGGTCCTGCCCGGGCAGGTAGGTGTTGATCAACACCGTCGGCAACGACTGCGGCAGGTTGTCGGTCAGGAAGCCCGGGCTCTCGGCATAGGGCGAAAGCACCAGCAGGCCGTCGACGCGGCCGCGCATGGCACGCAGGGCGGCGCCCTGCTGTTCCTGGTCACCGTGGTAGCTGGACACCAGCAGGTGCTGGCGGCGGTTGCGGGCCACCCCGTCAATGCCGCGCATCAGCTCGGAGAAGAACTCGCCGTACAGGTCAGGCAGCACCACGCCCACCGTATTGGTGCGGCGGCTGCTCAGGCTGCGGGCGGCGGCGTGGGGGGTGTAACGCAGCCGTGCGGCCACCTCCAGCACAAGCTGGCGGACCGGTTCGGCGACATTTTCATGCCCGTTGAGCGCGCGGGAAACCGTGGCCACGGAGACCCGGGCTTCGCGTGCGACGTCTTTGATTGTGATAGCTGCCTTGTTCACGAAGCCGCCCTCCACGGCTTGGACCTACCAGCATTGGCGCGGAATGTAAGCGTTTCCATCCAGGCTTGTAAACAGTCCGTTAGGCGAATGTCCCGAAATGGACATGAAAACCTGTCCGTGGCGAGGCCATGAAGGACCCGCCAGGACAGCGTGGGACAAGGGCTCAGCCCTGTTCTGACGGGGTCTGCGCGCGGATGGACAACGCGTGGATATCGGACTCCATCATCGACCCCAGCGCGGCATAGACCGCGCGGTGCCGGGCAAGCGGCCCCAGCCCGGCGAAGCGCTCACTGACCACATGCACGTTGAAATGGCCGCGCCCGTCGCGCGCACCGGCATGGCCGGCGTGACGATGGCTGTCGTCCTCGATCTCCAGCACGCTCGGCGCCAGCGCCTGCTGCAGCGCATCACGGATCCGCTCGATCCGTTCCGCGTTCACGGCAGCACCTTGCGGAACGGGCGGACCTGCACGCGGGTGTAGACGCCTGCAGCCACGTACGGGTCGGCATCGGCCCAGGCCTGGGCCTGCGGCAGCGACTCGAACTGCGCGATCACCACCGAACCGCTGAAACCGGCCGGGCCCGGGTCTTCACTGTCCACCGCCGGGCACGGCCCGGCCAGCAGCAGGCGTCCCGCGTCGCGCAGCGCATGCAGCCGCGCCAGATGCTCCGGCCGCGCCTGCAGCCGCTGCGCCAGCACATCCTGGCCGTCATACCCTTCGATCACATACCACACCGGCATTTCCTCGCTTGCGTTGTCGGGTCCGCCGATTCTAGCCAATGCAGCCCCTGCCCCGGTCCGGCTGGACACTGGCGCAGCAAAGGCTTACCCTAGACTCCATTGCACGTGGCTGGATGCAGCAGCCCGTTGGTTTCTGCGGCCACGCAGCCCCCGACGACAGATCCGCTGCTTCAAACCGGACCACCTGGCCGGGCCACGTAGACGACCTCCCCGTAGTTCTGTCGCTGCCGTTTACTGCGGCGCGTCCTGCTGTTTGATATGTGTGGAATCGCGCCGATCCCGGCGCGTCTGGTGCCCTGGGGCTCCGTGGCGCTGGCCCGGCGAACCCGGTGCCGCGACTGGTCCGTTGCAATCCTGATGTCCATTAGATGACTTCCGAACTCGCGCTCGACGCGAACCCGCCAACCCGGCCGCCCGCCCCCCAGCAGCAGGAAATGCCGCTGGCCGTGGTGCATGGGCAACCGGTCCTGCAGATCCCGCAGGACCTGTACATCCCGCCGGACGCGCTGGAAGTCATCCTGGACGCCTTCGAAGGCCCGCTGGACCTGCTGCTGTACCTGATCCGCCGCCAGAACCTGGATGTGCTGGACATTCCCGTGGCCGAAATCACCCGGCAGTACGTGGAATACATCACCGTGATGCGCGAGCTGCGCTTTGAGCTGGCGGCCGAGTACCTGGTGATGGCCGCGATCCTGGCCGAGGTGAAGTCGCGGATGCTGCTGCCGCGCCCGGTCAGCGAGGAAGGCGATGAGGCCGACCCGCGCGCCGAGCTGGTGCGCCGGCTGCAGGAGTACGAACGTTTCAAGCAGGCCGCCGAGGACATCGACGCCCTGCCCCGCCAGGACCGCGACACGACGGTGGCGCATGCCTTCATGCCCGAGCGCGCCACGGTGAAGCTGCCGCCGCCGGTGGACCTGAAGGAAATGCTGCTGGCCCTGCACGACGTGCTCAAGCGCGCCGAGCTGTTCAGCGGCCACGCCATCAAGCGCGAAGCACTGAGTGTGCGGCAACGCATGGGCGAAGTACTGGGACGCCTGGAAGACGGCAAGTTCTATCGTTTTGAAGGGCTGTTCACCGCCGAAGAAGGCAAGCTGGGCGTGCTTGTCACGTTCCTGGCAGTGCTGGAACTGGCCAAGGAACAGTTGCTGGACATCGTCCAGGAAGAACCGCTGGCGCCGATCTACGTGAAGTCGCTGGCTGCTGGCAACACCAACGCGCCGCTGCAGTTCAGCAGCGAGTTTGACGACAACGACGCCGCCAATGCCAACGAGTGAGCGCTGACTGCCGATGGATCAATCGCTGATCGACCGCATTGTCGAGGGTGCCCTGCTGGCCTCCAGCCAGCCACTCACCCTGGCCCAGCTGAAGGACCTGTTTCCGGAAGAGGAACCGGCACCGCCGGGCAGCATCGAACGTGCGCTGGAGCGCCTGCGCGAGGCCTGCGAAGGTCGTGGCGTGGAACTGGTCGAGGTCGCCTCCGGTTTCCGCTACCAGGTCACCAGCGAAGTACATGGCTGGATCAGCCGGCTGTGGACCGAACGCAAGACCCGCTACACCCGCGCCACCCTGGAAACCCTGGCGCTGATCGCCTACCGGCAGCCGATCACCCGCGGCGAGATCGAGCAGGTGCGCGGCGTGGCGGTCAGCAGCAACATCATCCAGGCGCTGGAAGAACGCGAATGGATCCGCGTGGTCGGCCACCGCGACGTGCCCGGCAAGCCGGCGCTGTTCGGCACCACCAAGGGCTTCCTGGACTACTTCGGGCTGAAGCGGCTGGACGAACTGCCGCCGCTGTCGGAACTGAAGGACCTGGGCGAGCTGGAACCGCAGCTGGCCCTGGATCGTGATGCACCGGCCGTGGCCGGTGCCGAGGGTCCGGACATCTCGGCCAGCGCCGATGGCGTTGCCGCGAACGATGACGCCGGCCTGGCCGGCAGTGACACCCCCGATTCCGCCAATGCAGCCCCTGCATCGGCCTCCGATGAGCAAGCACCTTCGCCCCTCGATGATGGGCACCCCGATTCCGCGCCGGGCGAGCGCGCGGTGCCAGTGAACGAACGCGAAGACAACGCCGTCGCGATGACGACCGTGGCTGTTGACCAAGCCGATTCCGAACCAGAGGCCGACCTCGAAACCGTCGGCCGGAGCAAAACTGATGAGTGACACCCCCCGTAACAAGCTCTCGCTGAAGCGCGAAGCCACCTCCGAACAGTTCAAGCTGGAAGAGCGCCTGCACAAGGTGCTGGCCCAGGCCGGCCTCGGCTCGCGCCGCGCGCTGGAACAGCGCATCGCCGAAGGCCTGGTCAAGGTCAACGGTGAAGTCGCGCAGACCGGCATGTCGGTCAAGAGCGGCGACAGGATCGAACTGGATGGCCGCGGCTTCGTCGCCACTGCCCTGGCCGAGCCGTCGCGCGTGCTGGTCTACAACAAGCCGGAAGGCCAGGTGACCACCCGCGAAGATCCCGAAGGCCGCCCGACCGTGTTCGAGTCGCTGCCGCCGCTGAAGGGCGCGCGCTGGATCGCCATCGGCCGCCTGGACATCAACACCACCGGCCTGCTGCTGGCCACCACCGACGGTGAGCTGGCCAACGCCATGATGCACCCGTCGTTCGAGGTCGAGCGCGAGTACGTGGTGCGCGTGCGTGCACCGGAAGGCGAGGAAAAGGTCTCCGACGCCATCGTCGACCGCCTCAGCCGTGGCGTCGCACTGGAAGACGGTCCGGCCAAGTTCGATGAGATCGAACGCATCGGCGGCACCGATTCTCACGACTGGTTCCGCGTCGTGGTGAAGGAAGGCCGCAACCGCGAAGTGCGCCGCCTGTGGGAATCGCAGGGCTGCCAGGTCAGCCGCCTGAAGCGCACCCGCTATGGCAAGGTGAGCCTGCCGCGCGAACTGGCCCGTGGCCATTCGGTGGAACTGGGCACCGCTCAAGTGGAAGCGCTGCGTGCGCAGCTGAAGCTGGAAGAAGGCGCTCCGTCGGCATTGACGCTGCAGCCGGTGATCGGCCAGCGCCGCGCCGCAAAGACCACCGTGCGCGTGCGCGAAGGTGGCCGCGGCAATGCCTACGTCAATGGCCACAACACCGCTGACGAAGGTCGCGAGCTGCGCCGTTTCGACAACGTCCGCGAAGACCGCGGCCGTGGTCGCGGCGGCAAGGGTGGCGGCTTCAAGGGCGGCCTGACGGTCAGCGGTGAAGCAGCGGCCAAGCAGTCGCAGAAGCCGTTCAAGCAGCGCGCGCCGAAGAATGACCGTTCGCTGCCGGAAGGCAATCCGGCCGCGTTCCGCACCTGGTACGTGCCCGATGGCGTGAGCACCGGCCCGAGCGGCCATCGCAATGCCGGCCCGGGCGCACGTGGCCCGGGCGCACGTGGCCCGGGTGCCCGTGGTCCGGGCGCAGGCGGCCAAGGCCGTCCGTACGGCAAGCCGAAGGGCCCGGGCGCCGGTGGCGGCCAGGGCCGTGGCGGTTTCGGTGGTGAAGGCCGTGGCGGCGCAGGCGGTCAGGGTCGTCCGGCCGGTGCCGGCAACCGCTCGCAGGGCCAGGGCAACAAGCACCCGTACGGTCATCCGGGCAACGCCCCGAGCTTCCCGTCCGACCATGCAACCCCGGGTTTCAACCCGTATGGCAGCCCAAAGCCGGCACAGGGCGCCCGTCCGGGCGGTCGTGGTCCGGGTGGTGGTGGCAACCGTGGCCCGGGCGGTAGCCGTGGTCCCGGCGGTCCGGGGGGCCACCGTGGCCCCGGTGGCAACCGCGGTCCCGGCGGCCCGCGCCGTAGCGGCCCGCGCGGCGGCTGATCACAGGCCACGCTGAAATGAGAAACCCCGGCCCAGGCCGGGGTTTTTCTTTAAAGAGGGGACGGAGGGGATTAAGTCGTTTTCGCCACGCCATGTGTCGAAGGGGCGAAAACGACTTAATCCCCTCCGTCCCCTTTTGCGTGGCGCTGGAAAGCGGCGGGCGTGGTGCCGGCCATGCTGCGGAAGAAGGCGATGAACGGGCTCTCGGCGGAGAAGCCAGTGTCCTGCGCCACATGCGCGACGCGATGCCCGAGCAGCAGCAGCTCCATGGCCCGCATCAGGCGCCATTGCTGGCGCCAGGCCTGATAGCCCATGCCGGTATCACGTTGCATCAGCCGGCCAATGGTGCGCACGCTCAGACCCGCGCGCTCGGCCAGCTCGCCCAGTTCGGGCGGCAGCTGTTCGGCCAGCGGCAGGCAACGTGCAATGCGTGGATCACGCGGCAAAGGCAGGTCCATCGGCGCCACCGATGCAGCGGCGATTTCCAGCACGCACAACGCCAGTTGATGGTGTGCGCGCGGCAATTGCCAGTCATGGTCGAACGGTGCCTGCGCGATCGGCTCCAGCAAGGCCTGCAGCAGCGGACCTACGCCGATGATCGCCGGTTGCCGGGGCAGCTGGGCCGACAGGGTGGCGTCGAAGTACAACGAACGGTAGTCGACCGCCTGGCGCATCTGCGCGCGATGGCGCAGCCCGCCCGGAATCCACGCCGCGCGCGCAGGCGGCAGCAGGCTGATGCGATCACCGTAGGTCAGGCGCGTACAGCCCTGCCGGGTGTAGAGCAGCTGCGCGCGTGCATGCTGGTGCCAACCCGAATCGTGATCCGCCAGTGACGCCGCGATCCCCAGCACCGGAGCGCTCCAGGCATCAGCGTCGAAGGGCGCGTCCGGCTGCAACCAGGCCATGTCCGATTTCATATATCCAATGACAGGATGGAGAGAGTGCGCCATTGCAGGCGCGACCACAATGCGCGGCCCTGTTCGTGGAGCGCCCGCATGTCGCGTCGCCTGTTGTTGCTCACCATCGCGCTGCTGATGTTTCCCCAGCTGGCGCAGACCCTGTACAGCCCGGCCCTGGCCGATCTGGCCAAACGCTTCGCCCTGCCGCCGGGTACCGCCAGCCAGGCGATGAGCTTGTATCTGTTCGGCTTCGCTGCAGGCGTGCTGCTGTGGGGGCGCCTGGCCGATCGTATCGGTCGTCGCCCGGCCCTTCTCTGTGGCCTCGGCGTCTTTGCCGTGGCTGCACTGGGCGGCCTGCTGGCTGGCAGCTTCGGCCCGGTGTTGCTGGCGCAAGCGCTGGCCGCGGTCGGCGCCGCGGCCGCTTCGGTGGTCACCCAGACCGTGCTGCGCGACCATCTGCAGGGGCCGGCGTTGGCGCAGGCATACTCCTGGATCGGCATGGCCCTGGCCCTGAGCCCGGCCATCGGCCTTGCACTGGGCACGCTGCTGGTCGCCGCCCATGGCTACGTCGGCGTACAGTCCGGCCTGCTGCTGATCGCTGCCCTGCTGGCAGTCGCATGCCTGGCGGGCCTGCGTGAAAGCCGCCCTGCATATATCCCGCACACACCCATGCTGCCGCTGCTGCGGCAACTGCTGCGCGATCGCTGGATCTGGTCACAGGCGCTGCTGGTGACGGCGTTCAACGTGGCGATGTACAGCTGGTATGTACTCGGCCCCTTCGTGTTTGCGCGTCTGCACTGGCCAGCCGTCTGGTTCGGCGCCAGCGGCGCAGTGCTGGCACTGGGCTCGGCACTGGGCGCATGGGGCAATGGCCGCCTGCTGCGTGCGGGCGTTGCCACAACCACGCGCATCCGCATCGCCGCACGACTGGTCCTGACGGGAGGCTTGCTGGCGGCGCTGCTGCATGATCACCCTGCCCTGGTCGCGGCGATGGTGCCGGTAGTGACGGGCTTTGGCCTGGCCACTCCCAATGTGCTCGGCCAGGCCCTGCGCAGCTATCCACACTGTCTCGGCAGCGCAGGCGCGCTGTTCGGCCTGCTCTACTACCTGTTGATCGGTGCGGCAATGGCGCTGGTCGGTGCAGTGCAGATGCTGGCACCGACCGTCATTGTGTGTGGCCTGCTGGCCTTGTGGCTGCAACGGCGGCGTCCCGCTGCGACCTAGGAATTGCTGCAAATGGAGCGCACTGTGCGCGGCTTCCAGGAACGGCTTTGATTCGCTGGCTATCGTGCGCGCTGTCCTACACAAGGCAGATGCCCATGATCACCATCACCGCTGAGCAGGCCCGCGCCAATGCTGACGCCGCCAAGCGCCCGATCGAACTGTTCTACCGCGACCTCGACAACGCCATCCAGGCCGGCTCGGGAAATGGCCGCCGCTACATCGTGTTCGGCTTCAGCCAGGTAATGGCCAGCGAGCAGCTCGTCGAAGACGCGGTCGCACAATTGCTGAAAAATGGTTTCGATGTCGAACGGCTGTTGAGCGACTCCGAACAGCACTACATCCGCATCAGCTGGGGATCTGCCGAGCCGACGCGCCTCAGCGACGGCTGATGGTGAAGGCGGCGCCGTCCACGCCCAGATCCCAGCCCTTGCCGGTGCCGGACAGGGCCAGCGAGATGTCGCCCTTGGTCATCACCTGCGCGTTGCTGGATTTCACTGCGCCGGCATGCGCACCGACCGAGGCGTAGGTGCCCAGCAGCTCATTGACGCTCACCGCGCCGGTGAAGCTGCCACGGCCATTGGTGATCTTCGACTTGCCCACGGTCAGGCCGCCGCCCTTCACTTCAATGCGCACCGGCAGGCTGGCGCCATTGCTGCAGCTGACGGTGCCGTTGCCCGACGCGGTCTTGTAGATCAACGACCAGCCGGACAGGTTGTAGCGCAGCTGGCAATCGAGGTTACCAGCGGCGTGCGCGGCCGGGGCCAGCGTGGCAGCGGACAGGGCCAGCAGCAGGGCGAAGGGCTTGTTCATGGCGGGACTTCCAGTTCGATCGACTGCCGGCGAATCTAGCAGCGCGCACGTGCACGTTGGATGCAGGCGCGCGCGCTGGTGCGGCGGTGTTCAGGCCGTGGCTCAGGCCTGTTCATCCAGGTGGAAGGCATCGGCATCGAGCATCGCCGGGAAGCGCGCGCGATGCGCGGCCAAGGCATCGGCCGAGATGGTGGTGGTCACCACCTGTTCGCGTTCGCGGATCTCCACCTGCGGCTGGCCGAGGAAGTCGATCACCGCGCTGTCGCCGGCGTAGTGCAGCTGGTTGCCGTCCACGCCGACGCGGTTTACCGCCGCCACGAAGCACAGGTTCTCGATCGCGCGCGCGCGCAGCAAGGTCTTCCATGCATAGGCGCGCGCCGACGGCCAGTTGGCCACGAAGATCTGCAGATCGAAGTCCAGCTGCTGCGGACGCTCGACGTTGTAGCGGTTGCGGCAGAACACCGGGAAGCGCAGGTCGTAGCAGACCTGCGGATTGATCCGCCAGCCCTTCCATTCCACGCTCAGGCGCTCGCGGCCAGCAGCATAGCGTTCGTGCTCGCCGCCGTAGCGGAACAGGTGGCGCTTGTCGTAGTACTGCAGCTCGCCCTCGGGCGTGGCAAACAGCAGGCGGTTGTACACGCCCTCGCCGTCGCGCAGCTGCACGCTGCCGATCACCGCGGCATTCAAGGCCCGGGCCTGCTCGCGTACCCAGGCCACGGTCGGGCCATCCATGCCTTCGGCCTGGGCGATGGCGTCATTGGAGAAGCCACTGGTGAAGGTCTCCGGCAGGATCACCAGGTCGGTGGTGCCGGCCAGCGGTGCGAGCAGCGCGCCGTAGTAGGCGCGGTTGCCGGCCGGATCGTGCCAGCGGGTGTCGCCCTGGACGAGGGAAATGCGCAGGTCCTGCATGTCTACGCCTCCGCTCACAGCAGCCGCAGGCGTTCGATCGCCGCGTCCATGGTCGCTTCGTTCTTGGCAAAGCACAGGCGCACCAGGCGCTGGCCGGCCGGCGGAGTCTCGTAGAACGGCGACAGCGGAATGGCGGTGACGCCCTTCTCGATGGTCAACCACTTCACGAACTCATGGTCGGGCAGGTCGCTGATGGCCGAGTAGTCCACCAGTTGGAAGTAGCCACCCGGCACCGGCAGCGCTTTCAGGCGCGTACCGGCCAGCTGCTCGCGGAAACGGTCGCGCTTGGCCTGGTAGAAGGCGCCCAGTTCCAGGTGGTGTTCGGGTTCGTCGCGGATCATCGCGGCGAAACCGTACTGCGCCGGGCCGAAGCTGGTAAAGGTGTTGTACTGGTGCACCTTGCGGAACTCGGCGGTCAGCGCCGGCGGCGCGATCGCATAGCCGATCTTCCAGCCGGTGCAGTGGTAGGTCTTGCCGAAGCTGGAGATCACGAATGCGCGCTCGCGCAGCTCCGGGTAGCGCAGCGCCGACTCATGGCGACGGCCGTCGTAGATGATGTGCTCATACACTTCATCGGAAATCAGGTAGATCTGCGTGCCGCGCAGCAGTTCGGCCAGCGCCTGCATGTCCTGCGCCGACAGCATCGCGCCGGACGGATTGTGCGGGGTGTTGACGATCAACATGCGGGTGCGCGGGGAGATCGCTGCACGCACGCGATCCCAATCGACGGCGAAGGTCTGCGGATCGAGCGACACATGCACCGCCTTGGCGCCGGCCAGGTCGATCGCCGGCTCGTAGCAGTCGTAGGCCGGGTCGAGCACGATCACTTCCTCGCCCGCACGCACCACGGCGTGGATGGCGTTGAAGATGGCCTCGGTGCCGCCGCTGGTGACGGTGATCTCGCTGTCCGCATCCACCTGCGCGCCGTAGCAGTCCAGCGCCTTCTGGGCGATGGCCTGGCGCAGCGGGGCCACGCCGGTCATCGGCGGGTACTGGTTCAGCCCGGCGGCCATCGCCTTGGCAGTCTCATCGATCAGGCGCTGCGGCGCGGAAAAGTCCGGGAAACCCTGGCCCAGGTTGACCGCGCCGTGTTCGGCGGCGAGCTGGGACATCACGGTGAAGATCGTGGTACCGACCTTGGGCAGCTTGGTGGTGGGTTGCATCGGCCTGGACTGTGGGGAACAAGGCCTCCGAGTTTACGCAATCCGCGCGTCGGTGGTGCCGGCCGCTGGCCGGCAACCTCGGCTGGCAGATGGCGAAATTGCCGGCCAGCGGCCGGCACTACCCTGTGAATTCACCGCTACAATTGCGACCGCACTCCGGCATGAAGACCCCTGCCCCTTGGACACCCCTGCATTGCTGGCCGCCAGCGGCCTGAGCTTCTCCCGCAATGACGAGCCGGTGTTCGGCCCGCTGGACTTCCATGTGGACGCGGGTGAAGCCCTGCTGGTGCAGGGTGGCAACGGCGCCGGCAAGACCACCCTGCTGCGCGTTCTGGCCGGCCTGGCCCGGCCCGGCGCCGGCCAGGTGCGGATCGACGGCAAGCCGGCCAGCAACGCAGAGCGTGCGCGCTATGTCGCCTATCTCAGCCACCTGCCGGCGCTGAAGCCGGACCTCGGCACGCTGGAAAACCTGCACTTCCTGTGTGGCCTGCACGGCCGCCGTGCGCGGCAGATGCCCGGCAACGCGCTGGCCATCGTCGGCCTGGCCGGTTACGAGGACACTCTGGTACGCCACCTGTCGGCCGGGCAGAAGCGGCGGCTGGCACTGGCGCGCATCTGGCTGTCGCCGGCGCCACTGTGGCTGCTCGACGAACCCTACGCCAACCTCGACCTGGAGGGCATCACCCTGGTCAACCGGATGATTTCGGCGCACCTGCGCGCCGGCGGCGCTGCGCTGGTCACCACCCATGGCGCCTATGCCGCACCGCCGGTACGTACCCGCCAGCTCGACCTCGGCGGTGCCGCATGATCGCGCCGGGTACCGAACCAGGCCTGTGGCAGACCGCAGGCGCCCTGCTCAAGCGCGACCTGCGCCTGCTCTGGCGCCGCCGCGGCGACGCGCTGCAACCGCTGCTGTTCGCGGTGCTGGTGGTGGTGCTGTTCGCGCTGGCCCAGGGCCGCGAACCACACCTGCTGGCCGCAACCGCCGGCGCGGTGCTGTGGCTGGCCGTGCTGCTGGCGGGACAGCTGTCGCTGGATTCGCTGTTCCGTTCCGACGCCGAAGATGGCTCGCTGGAGCAATGGCTGCTGGCGCCGGTGCCGCTGGCCTGGCTGGTACTGGTGCGCGTGCTGCTGCACTGGGCCACCACGGCACTGCCGCTGATCGTGGTCAGCCCGCTGCTGGCCGAAATGCTGCATCTGCCGCATGACCAGCTGCCGATGTTGCTGGCATCGTTGCTGCTGGGCACGCCCTTGCTGAGCCTGATCGGTGGCGTGGTCGCCGCACTGACCGTTGGCATCCGGCGCTCTGGTATTCTCGTGGCGCTGCTGTCGTTGCCGCTGTACGTGCCGGTGCTGGTGTTCGGCGCAGGCAGCCTGGCGGCAGCCGGGCGCGGGCAGGATCCGGTCGGTGCGCTGCTGATGCTGGGCGCCGGCCTGCTGGTCGCGCTGGTGCTGGCGCCGCTGGCCACCGCCGCTGCAATACGTATTTCTCTGAGTTGACCGAGCTGAGAGCCAATCCACCCCTGCTGGATAGCCGCCACGCATGAATCCGATTGTCCGCTGGTTCCACCAACTCGGTTCGCCTCCCACGTTCGACCGTTTCGCTGCCCGCTGGTCGCGGGTGTTCTACCTTGCTGCAGTGCCGGTGCTGCTGGTCGGCATGTGGCAGGCGCTGCTGGTGGTGCCGCCTGAAGCCAAGCAGCTGGACAGCTTCCGGATCCTCTACATCCACGTGCCCAGTGCCTGGATGAGCCTGTTCGTGTTCGCGCTGATGGCGCTGTATGCCGCGATCGCGCTGATCTGGCGGATCAAGGTCTGCGAGATCCTGGCCATGGCCTGCGCGCCGATGGGCGCCGGCTTCACCCTCATCACCCTGCTGACCGGCAGCATCTGGGGCAAGGGCACCTGGGGCACCTGGTGGGACTGGGACCCGCGCATGACCAGCGAACTGGTACTGCTGTTCCTGTACCTGGGCGTGATCGGCCTGTACCACGCCATCGAAGACCGCCGCAGCGCCGCGCGCGCCGCTGGCCTGCTGGCCATTGTAGGTGTCAGCCTGCTGCCGGTGATCCGCTATTCGGTGGACTGGTGGGGTGGCCTGCACCAGCGCCAGTCGATCAGCGTGTTCGGTGAATCGGCGATCAGCAGCGCGATGATCGCGCCGCTGTGGTGGATGGTGATCGGCACCAAGTTCTGGTTCGCCGGTTCGGTGCTGGCCAAGGCCCGCGCCGACAATCTCGACCGCGAGGCCGGCAAGGCCTGGGTCGGCGGCCGTGTCGATGCCGCGCGCGCCTCCCGGGAGGCCCAGCCATGACCCACCTGCCCTATGTGATCGGCGCCTACGCCGTATTCGTGCTGGTACTCAGCGCCGATGCCCTCGGTTCGTGGCTGCGCCTGCGCGTGGCGCGCCGGCTGGCACTGGCCCGCCAGCAGCGGCAGCAGACCCGCGCTGGCAGGCAGGACGCCGCGACGACGCTGTCGACGGAGCTGGAACGATGACCCCGGTGCAGCGTCGCCGCCTGGTGTGGGTGCTGCTGGCCCTGCTCGCCTCCGGCCTGGCCACCGCGCTGGTGGCGATGGCGCTGGAGCGCAACATCGCCTACCTGTACACCCCTTCGGAAGTGCTGCGCGGCGATGTCGATGCACAGTCGCGTTTCCGCTTGGGCGGCATGGTGGTGAAGGGCTCCTTCAACCGCCCGGTGGGCTCGCTGGAGGCGCGCTTCGAAGTGACCGACGGCGATGCACAGCTGGCGGTGACCACCTCGCGGATCCTGCCGGACATGTTCGCCGAAGGCACCGCGGTGGTCGCCAGTGGCCGCCTGCAGGACGGTGTCTTCGTCGCCGACGAAGTGCTGGCCAAGCACGATGAGAAGTACGTGCCGAAGGAAGTGGCCGACAAGATGGGCGATGCCCATCGCAAGCACGACGTGCCGGTGACGGCCCCCGAGGTGCGCTGAGTGCTGCCCGAACTGGGTCAGATCCTGCTGTTGTGTGCGTTGCTGGCCTCGCTGCTGCAGGCCGGCCTGCCGCTGGTCGGTGCGCATCGCAACAACGCGGCATGGATGGCAGTGGCGCGGCCTGCCGCCTTCGCGCAGCTGCTGCTGTTGGCCGGCGCCTTCGCGGTGCTGACCGCCGCGTTCGTGCAGCAGGATTTCTCGGTGCGCTACGTGGCCGAGAACTCCAATTCGCTGCTGCCGCTGATCTACCGCTATTCGGCGGTGTGGGGCGCGCATGAGGGCTCGCTGCTGATGTGGGCGCTGGTGCTGGCATTGTGGACCGGCGCGGTGGCGCTGTTCTCGCGGCACCTGCCGGCACCGGTGCAGGCGCGCGTGCTGGCAGTGATGGGCGTGGTCAGCGTCGGCTTTCTCGCCTTCCTGATCTTCACCTCCAATCCGTTCCTGCGCCTGAACCCGGCGCCGCTGGAAGGCCGCGACCTCAACCCGCTGCTGCAGGACCCGGGGCTGATCATCCATCCGCCGATGCTGTACCTGGGCTACGTAGGCTTCGCGGTGCCCTTCGCCTTCGCAATGGCCGCGCTGCTGGAAGGTCGCGTGGATGCGCGCTGGCTGCGCTGGACGCGGCCGTGGACCAACGTCGCCTGGGGCTTTTTGACCCTGGGCATCGCACTGGGCAGCTGGTGGGCCTACTACGAGCTGGGTTGGGGCGGCTGGTGGTTCTGGGACCCGGTGGAAAATGCCAGCTTCATGCCGTGGCTGGTCGGTGCGGCACTGATCCATTCACAGGCCGTCACCGAAAAACGGGGCACCTTCGGCAGCTGGACCCTGCTGTTGGCCATCGCTGCGTTCGCGCTGTCGCTGCTGGGCACCTTCCTGGTGCGCTCGGGCGTGCTGACCAGCGTGCATTCGTTCGCTGCCGATCCTTCGCGCGGCCTGTTCATCCTGGTGTTCCTGTCGGTGCTGGTCGGCGGCAGCCTGCTGCTGTACGCGCTGCGCGCCAGCCAGCTCAGCGTGGACGCCGACGACCCGCGCCGTGGCTTTACCGCCACCTCGCGCGAGACCCTGCTGCTGGCCAACAACCTGCTGCTGGCCACCGCCTGCGCAATGGTGCTGCTGGGCACGCTGTACCCGCTGCTGGCCGATGCCCTGTCGCTGGGCAAGATCTCGGTCGGCCCGCCCTACTTCGGCAGCCTGTTCCTGCTGCTGATGGCACCGATGATCCTGTTGCTGCCGTTCGGCCCGCTGGTGAAATGGCAGCGTGACCAGCCCTCGCGCGCCTTCGCGCTGCTGGCACCCTGGCTGGGCCTGTCGCTGCTGCTGGGCGCGCTGGCCTGGTGGCAGGCACCGCAGAATGGCTGGAAGGCCGGCATCGGCGTCGCCGCTGCGGCCTGGGTCGCACTCGGCACCGCACGCTTCGTCTGGCAGCGCCTGCGCGGCAATGGCCGCTTCACCGCCGAGATGCTCGGCATGATCGTCGCCCACGCCGGCATCGCCGTGTTCCTGGCCGGCGCCCTGCTGGTGGAAGCGCTGAACGTGCAGCGCGAAGTGGCGCTGGCACCGGGGCAGCAGCTGGTGGTCGGTCGCTACGAAGTCCGTTTCGAAGGCGTGGACCATCGCGAAGGGCCGAATTTCATCGCTGATCGGGGCCACCTGCGGGTGCTCCGCAACGGCCGCGAGCAGGCCCTGCTACATCCCGAGAAACGCCAGTACGCCAGCGGCGGCCAGGTGATGACCGAGGCCGGCATCGATGCACGCTTCGACGGCGATGTCTACGTGGCATTGGGCGAGCCGCTGGGCAACAATGCATGGGCGGTACGGGTGCACATCAAGCCGTTCGTGCGCTGGATCTGGCTGGGCGCGCTGCTGATGGCCCTGGGCGGATTCATCACCGCCGCCGACCGCCGTTTCCGTCGTCCGTAGGAGTTCCCATGTCCGAGTCCCCCGCCCCGCGCCCCTCCCGCCCGCTGCCGCCGGTAGCCATCGTGATCGGCGTGCTGTTCTTCTTCGGCCTGCTCGGGCTGATGATCTATGGGGTGATGAAGTCGGGCGACCCGCAGCGCGACGTGCTGCCATCGGCCCTGATCGACAAGCCGGCGCCGGCGTTCGCGCTGCCGGTATTGCATGACCCGGAAATGATCGTACACAGCGACGACCTGCGCGGTGCGCCCTATCTGCTGAACGTCTGGGGCAGCTGGTGCGCGGCCTGCCGCGAAGAACATCCGGTGCTGACCCGCTTTGCCGAGAGCAAGCGCGTGCGCGTGATCGGCTACAACTGGAAGGATGATCCGACCGACGCGCTGCACTGGTTGGAACAGCTGGGCAACCCGTTCATGGTGGTGCTCAGCGACGTCGAGGGCCGCACCGCGATCGACTGGGGCGTGACCGCCGCACCGGAGACGTTCCTGGTCGATGGCAGTGGCATCGTGCGCTGGAAGTACAGTGGCGCGATGACCCAGCGCGTGGTCGACGAGAAGCTGATCCCGGCACTGCAGAAGATCGAGAAGGCCCAGGGCAGTGCCGGCAACACCCTGCATACGGCGCCCTGAGCCGATGCGCTGGCTGCTGGCGCTGCTGCTCCTGATGCTGCCGCTGGTCGCGCTGGCCCAGCAGCCGCTGCACGATCCACAGCCGCTGCAGTTCCGCGACGATGCCGAGGAGCGCCGCTTCCATGACCTGGCCGCGCAGCTGCGCTGCGTGCAGTGCCAGAACCAGTCGCTGGCCGATTCGAACGCACAGATCGCGCAGGACCTGCGCCGCGAGGTGCTGCAGCTGATGCAGCAGGGCCACGACGACGCACAGATCAAGCAGTTCCTGGTCGCCCGCTACGGTGAGTTCGTGCTCTATCAACCACCGTTGCAGCCGGGCACCTGGCTGCTGTGGGGTGGCCCCCTGCTGGTGCTCGGCGCCGGTGCACTGGTGGTGCTGGGCATCGTCCGCCGACGTGGACGCACCGTCGGCGCGGCACCGGCCGGCAAGGCCGATGAAGGAGACGAATGGTGAACCATTGGCTGCCGGTGCTGGCCGGCCTGGTTGCTGCGCTGATGGCAGCACTGGTGCTGTGGCCGTTGCGCCGCCAAGGTCGTCGCGGTTTCGTGGTCGGCGTGTTCGCACTGGGCGTGGCCGGTGCCTGCCTGTACCTGCTGGTCGGTGATCCGCGTGCAGCACAGGTGCAGCCGACGCCGTCGGTAGCCACCCTGCGCGATGGGGTGCAGGCCCTGCAGGATGCACTGAAGCGCGACCCTCAGCGTGCCGATGGCTGGGCATTGCTCGGGCGTTCGCAGGCCGAACTGGGCAATGCCTCAGCTGCGGCAGACGCCTTCGCGAAGGCCGCCGAATTGGCACCGGATGATCCGGGCGTGCTGGTGGAAGCCGCGCAGGCGCGCGCGCAGGCTGATGCCGGCAAGCAGTTCGACGACACCGCGATGGCCTGGTTGCAGCAGGCACGTACACTGGCCCCCGACGCCGAGCGCGCCAGCTGGCTGCTGGGCATCGCCCTGCGGCAGCGCGGAAAGAACGCCGAGGCTGCGGACGTGTGGAGCGGCCTGCTGCCACGGCTTGAGCCCGGCGCCGCGCAGGCGCTGCAGGCGCAGATCGCCATCGCCCGCGAAGCCGCAGGCCTGGCACCCGATGCCGCCCCTGCAGCGCCAGCGGCGCTGCTGCAGGTGCGCGTGCAGCTGCCGGCACTGAAGAACGCCGACTGGCCCGCCAGCACCCAGGTGTTCGTACTGGCGCGCGCCGTGGATGGACCGCCGATGCCGGTGGCCGCTCGCAAGCTGCCGCTGGCCGGCTTCCCGGCCACGGTTGCGCTGGGCGACGCTGACAGTCCGATGCCAACCGCACCGCTGTCGGCCCATCGCGAAGTGGAAGTGCTGGCACGCATCTCGCGCAGCGGCAGCGCCAACCGCAGCGAGGATGACCTGCAGAGCGTTCCGGTGAAGATAAGCCTGCCGCATGAAGGCGTGGTGGAACTGCGGTTTCCATAACGCGCCGCCCGGTAGTGCCGGCCGCTGGCCGGCAACCACGCAGGCGCATCAGGATTCATGAGGTTGCCGGCCAGCGGCCGGCACTACCTGCATCGCCGATGGAAGCCAACGTGTCGCCAGCTCCACATGCGGCCCCGCTAGAATGCGTGCATGACCGAATTCATCCCGCCCGGCACCCGCTTCCACGCCCTGCCCTCGCCGTTCCCGTTCAAGCGCGGTGGCGCCCTGCACTGCGCGCGCGTGGCCTACGAGACCTGGGGAACGCTGGCCGCCGATGCCAGCAATGCGATCCTGATCGTGACCGGCCTGTCGCCGGATGCGCATGCGGCGGCCAACGAGGCCAACCCAGCACCGGGCTGGTGGGAAGCGATGGTTGGCCCCGGCAAGCCGATCGATACCAACCGCTGGTTCGTGGTGTGCGTGAATTCGCTGGGCAGCTGCAAGGGCTCGACCGGCCCCGCTTCGCTCAACCCGGCCACGGGCGAACCGTATCGCCTGGACTTCCCCGAGCTGTCGGTCGAAGACGGCGCCCGCGCCGCCGTCGACGTCGTGCGTGCACTGGGCATCGAGCGACTGGCCTGCGTGGTCGGCAACTCGATGGGCGGCATGACGGCCCTTGCCATCCTGATGCTGCATCCGGGCATCGCGCGCAGCCACGTCAACATTTCCGGCAGCGCGCAGGCGTTGCCGTTCTCGATCGCGATCCGCTCGCTTCAGCGCGAGGCGATCCGCCTTGACCCGCGCTGGAATGGCGGCCACTACGACGATGCCGAGTACCCCGAGTCCGGCATGCGCATGGCGCGCAAGCTGGGCGTGATCACCTACCGCTCCGCACTGGAGTGGGATGGCCGCTTCGGCCGCGTACGGCTGGATTCGGACCAGACCGACGACGATCCGTTCGGCCTGGAATTCCAGGTGGAAAGCTATCTGGAAGGCCACGCACGGCGCTTCGTGCGTTTCTTCGATCCGAACTGCTACCTGTACCTGAGCCGCTCGATGGACTGGTTCGACCTGGCCGAGTATGCCGACGGCGACGTGCTGGCTGGGCTCGCGAAGGTCCGGGTGGAGAAGGCGCTGGCGATCGGCGCCAACACCGACATCCTGTTCCCCGTGCAGCAGCAGCAACAGATTGCCGATGGCCTGCGCGCCGGCGGTGCCGATGCGCACTTCATCGGCCTGGAATCGCCGCAGGGCCACGACGCCTTCCTCGTCGATTTCGAGCGTTTCGGCCCGGCCGTGCGCGGCTTCCTCGACGCGCTGTAAGTGGCGTGGCGGCGTAATCTCGCGCTGGCTGCCTTCGGCGCGTTGGCTGCATTGATGATCAGCGGCGTGCTGCCGCTGTGGCTGGGTGGCTGGTGCGTGCTGGCCAGCGCGGTGTCGTTCGGCCTCTATGGCCATGACAAGCGCGCGGCGCAGCGAAAGCAGTGGCGGATTCCCGAACGCACGCTGCAGCTGCTGGCGTTCGCCGGCGGCTGGCCCGGCGCGCTGCTGGGCCAGGCGATGTTCCGCCACAAGCATCGCAAGGCCGCGTTCCAATGGGTGTTCTGGCTGTGCGTGCTGGCCAACGTGGCCTCGATCGCGGTACTGCTGCGCGAATTTTCGCGATAACCCTCGCCATCGGTAGTGCCGGCCGCTGGCCGGCAACCTCAGACGCTTCAATTGCCGGCCAGCGGCCGGCACTACCAGACCATCGTCACGATTCGCGGATCAACACCCCATCACGCAACCGGTACTGCGCATCGACCACGCCTTCGGGCAGGTCGTCGTGGGTGATCATCAACAGGCTGCGCCCGTCCAGCAACCCGGAGAGATCCTGCAGCAGCGCACGTGCGGTATCCACGTCCAACCCTTCGGTTGGTTCGTCCAGCAGCAGGATCGGCGCGTTGCGCAGCAGTGCCCGCGCCAGCGCCAGCCGTCGCGCCTGGCCAGCCGACATCGTCGCGCCGTTCTCGCCCACCCAGGCCTGCAGGCCACCGTTGCGCTCGGCCCAGTCGCCCAGGCGCACGCGACGGAGGACCGCCCACAAGGCGGCGTCGCTGGCATCGGGATCGCCCAACCGCAGGTTTTCTGCCACGCTGCCGGCAAACACCGGTGCGTTCTGTGGCAGCCACGCCAGTTGCTGGTGCCACTCAGCCTGGGCGACGTCGCGCAGATCGCGGCCACCATAGGTGATTCGCCCCTGCTGCGGATCCCACAGCCGCAGCAGCAGGCTGGACAGCGTGGTCTTGCCACTGCCGCTGTCGCCGCGGATGGCAATGCGTTCGCCTGGCGCCAGGGACAGCTGGAGGCCGGACAGCACCGGCCGCGCCGCGCCCGGCCACTGGAAATGCACATCGTCCCAATGCACGCGCGCGGCTTGCGGCACCGGCTGTGGCACCTGCGGATCGTCCACCGTCGGCGGTTGCTCGATGATCGCCTGCAGGCGATCGGCGGCAATGCGCCCGGACTGCAGCGACTGCCAGGCCAGGCCCATGCCGGCCCACAGTTCGATCAACGCCACGGTCAGGAACACGAGGCCCGCCGCCATCTCCGGCGCGATGCGCTGCCGTTCGGCGGCGTGCAGGGCCAACGCCAGCATCGCCACCAGGCCCAGACCGGCCACCAGGCCGTGCAGGGTCGAGGCCGCGACCAGGCGCCAGCGACGGCGGCGGTCACGCGAGGCCAACTGCTTGGCTGCCACGCGCACCTTCAGCTGCCACGCGGCATCGGCATGCAGCGCGGCCAGATCTCCCGCCCCTTCCAACCCTTCAAAGGCCGCGGTGCGCAATGCGGCGCGATGCGCGGCGCGGTCGGCTTCTTCCTCATCGTGGCCACGCACGCCCAGCCACGGCACACCGAAGGCGATCAGCAGCGCCAGCACCGCCAGCAGCACTGCCGCCGACGGCAGGATCAGCGCCGCCGATGCAACCGCCACCACCGACAGCGCACCCAGCGCCACCAGCGGCCCGATCGCCCGTACCAGCAGGCCATCCACTTCGCCGATGTCGCCCAGCAGTCGCGCCAGCAACTCGCCGGTGCGCGTAGCCCCCAGCCGTGCCGGCGCCAGTGGCAGCGCGCGGCGGAAGAACCAGACGCGCAGATCGCGGGCGATGCGCAGGGTGGCATCGTGGCCCACCAGCTTTTCGAAGTAGCGCGACACGATGCGCGCCAGGGTCAAGCCACGGATACCCGCAGACGGCGAGAAGAAATTGAATCCCTGCCCCAGGCCTGCGGCACCGGCCAGCGCGGCCGCGGTGAGGAAACCACCGGACAGGCCCAGCAATGCAGTGCCGGCCAGCATCGTGGTCCACAACAACAGGATCGTCAGCAACAGGCGCGGACGATGGCGCAGGAACACCGCGCGCAGCGAATCGGGCGAACGGCTCATGCGCGCACCGCCTGTGCCGGTTCCACCAGGCGGCCTTCCGGCAGCAGCAGGCAACGATCGGCCCAGGCGATCACCGCCGGGCTGTGGGTGGCGACCACCACGCTGCGGCCACGTGCATATGCGGCCAGGCTGCGCAGCAATGCCGCTTCGGTATCGGCATCCAGGAACGCGGTGGGTTCGTCCAGCAGCAGCACCTGCGGATCACGCAGCAGGAGGCGGGCCAGGCCGATGCGACGCGCCTCACCACCGGACAGGCCGAAGCCACGTTCGCCGATCACCGTATCCAGCCCCTGCGGCAGGCGCTGCGCAAACTGCAGTACCTGCGAAGCCTCGGCCACCGCGCGCAGGCGCGCATCGCTGGCGCCGGGATCGGCCAGGCGCAGGTTGTCGGCGATGCTGCCGTGGAACAGGTACGGACGCTGGCTGGCATAGGCCACCTGCACGCCGGGACGCACCTGCAGCTTGCCGGCACGCGGCGGCAGCCAACCGGCCAGCGCCTCCAGCAACGTACTCTTGCCGGACCCGCTGGGACCGACCAGGGCCAGGCGCTGGCCCGGTTCCAGCAGCACGTCCAGATCCTGCAGCACATCGTGCGGCGCGCCCAGCGGACGCAGCACCAGACCCTGTGCCCGCAGCGGCGGCAGCGCGGCCTCGGCCGGCTCCACCGCCAGCGGCGCAGCTTCGTTCTCGATCAGGAGCTGCTCATCGGGCAGCGACTGCAGCAGGCGCTCCACCTCGGCAGCGGCAGCCAGCGCATTGGCACGGTCGTGGTAGTGCGCGGCCAGCCGTCGCAGCGGCGCATAGAATTCCGGCGCCAGCAGCAGGCAGAACAGGCCCGCCCCCAGCGTCGGTACCGCTGCATGCAGCGACATCATGCCCAGATAGCTCAGCCCGAGGTACAGGGCGACCATCGCCACGCTGACCGAGGCGAAGAACTCCAGCACCGTGGACGAAAGGAAAGCGATGCGCAGAACCTTCAGGGTGCGCACGCGCACGCCTTCGGCAGCCGCCTCGATCCCCTCCAGCTCAGCCTCGCCGCGGCCATACAGGCGCAGCAGGCCCAGGCCCTTGATGCGGTCGGCGAAATGGCCGCTCATCCGCGCCAGCTCACCCAGCTGCGCGCGGCCGGCCGCTTCGGCTCCCCAGCCCACCAGCATCATGAAGAACGGTACCAACGGTGCAGTGAACAGCAGGATCAGCGCCACCACCCAGTCGACCCAGGCTACGGCGGCCAGGATCAGCAGCGGCACCACCACCACTTCGGTGCGTACCGGCAGGAAACCGCTGTAATAGCTCTCGATCGCATCAGCGTGATGCAGCATCAGTTCGCCCAGTTCGCCGGTGCGGCGCTGGCGCAGCCACAGCGGCCCCAGGCCAAGCAGGCGTCCGAACACGCGTTCACGCAGGGCCAACCGCGCGGCATCGGCCACATCACCGGCGGCGGCCTGGGTGGCGCTGCTCAGCAGCGTGCGCGCCACCAGGATCGCCGCCAGACCGCCCAGCACCGGCAACCCCGAGGCCAGCGGCGCGCGCTCCACCAGCACCTGCTGCACCAGCCAGGCAATGGCGGCCGCCTGGCCGATCAACAGGGCACCGGACAGGCTGATGCACAGTGCCGCCAGCCGCTGGCGGCCTCGAGCAGGCCGCGCCAGATCGGCCAGCCACGCGCTGCGGGCGCGCCGCTGGCGGGTCGTTTCGGCGTCCTGGGACAGGGCGACGGAGGAGGTTTCGGCAGCGCTCAAGGGGTCTTCACGGGCAACGGGGGAGACACGGCATTGTAGGCGCAGGCAATGGCCGGCCTCTGCGGCCAGCAGTCGCAGTCTTCATCAGGTTGGCATACGATCAACCGGGGCACCTGTTCATACATTGATCTGGATCAAGGCTGTTTGAAGTAGTCGGTCACATCATTCACGTCGTAGACCACCCTTCCCGCCACCTGCAACGGCACTATCCAACGAGGTAGCCAGGCCATGATTGATCAGACAGTCGTAGAACTGTCGCGGCTGCAATTCGCGCTGACCGCGATGTACCACTTCCTATTCGTACCGCTCACCCTCGGCCTGTCCTTCATGGTGGCCATCATGGAGAGCGTGTACGTGATGACCGGCAAGGAGATCTGGCGCAGGATGACCCTGTTCTGGGGCGTCCTGTTCGGCATCAACTTCGCCATGGGCGTCGCCACCGGCATCGTCATGGAATTCCAGTTCGGCATGAACTGGTCCTACTACAGCCACTACGTCGGTGACATCTTCGGTGCGCCGCTGGCCATCGAAGGCCTGATGGCCTTCTTCCTGGAAGCCACCTTCGTCGGCCTGTTCTTCTTCGGCTGGAACCGCCTGACCAAGGTCAAGCACCTGATGGTGACCTGGCTGATGGCGCTGGGTACCAACCTGTCGGCGATCTGGATCCTGGTCGCCAACGGCTGGATGCAGAACCCGACCGGTGCGGTGTTCAACCCGGAAACCATGCGCATGGAAGTGGTCGACTTCATGGCGGTGGTGTTCAACCCGGTGGCGCAGGCCAAGTTCGTGCACACCGTCAGCGCCGGTTATGTGACCGGTGCGGTGTTCGTGATGGCGATCAGCGCCCTGTTCCTGCTGCGCAACAAGCACAAGGACCTGGCCCGTCGTTCGTTCGCGGTGGCCGCAGCGTTCGGCCTGCTGTCCTCGCTGTCGGTGGTGGTGCTGGGTGACGAGAGCGGTTACGCCGCCAGTGAACACCAGAAGATGAAGCTGGCCGCGATCGAAGCGATGTGGGAGACCGAGCGTGCGCCGGCCGACTTCACCGCCTTCGGCATCCCGAACCAGGACACCCACCAGAACGACTACGCGGTGAAGATCCCGTACCTGATGGGCCTGATCGCCACCCGTTCGTTGAACCAGCCGATTCCGGGCATCCTGGAACTGGTCGAGCGCGCCGAACACCGCGTGCGCGGTGGCCAGCTCGCCTACGGCGCGCTGGAACGCCTGCGTGCGAACAAGAACGACGTGGAAGCGCGCGAGATGTTCGACCGCCACTGGCAGGACCTGGGACACGGCCTGCTGCTCAAGCGCTATCGCGATGACATCCTCAACGCCACCCCGCAGGAAATCTCGCAGGCGGCGATGGACACGGTGCCGCGCGTGATGCCGCTGTTCTGGACCTTCCGCGTGATGGCCGGCCTGGGGTTCTACCTGATCGCCTTCTTCGCGCTGGCCTTCTACTACTCGTGCCGCAACAACTTCCAGGACAAGCGCTGGTTCCTCAAGCTGGCCCTGTGGACGCTGCCGGCACCGTGGATCGCGATCGAGTGCGGCTGGTTCGTCGCCGAATACGGCCGCCAGCCGTGGGCGGTCGATGGCGTGCTGCCGACCTTCTATGCGGCATCGGGCCTGGCGCTGCATGAAATCGTGCTGACCCTGGCCGGCTTCACCGCGATCTA
>NZ_CP025780.1:2477551-2650945 GCF_003586545.1 Stenotrophomonas sp. Pemsol
CATGGGTGAGGGCGCTTTGCTTGCGAAGCACTGCTTCGCAAGCGCCCGAACGCACAGCCGCCAGCGGCTGGGCCGGTCTGGGGGTTTACGGCGTGTCCTGCCAACCCACACCGCCCCGCCCAACACGCAGAAACCCAGAGCCGCTTTGGCTTTGGCTTTGGCTTTGGCTTTGGCATTGGCCTCTGCGGGTGCAGGGCGCAGCCCTGCAAAGAAAAAGGCCGCCTTTCGGCGGCCTCACTTTTCTTTACTTCAGCTTGATCTCGCGCAGGCGCTCCTCGAGGAAGCCGTGGGCGGTGATCGGCTCCGGGTACCGGCTCGGGTTCTCCGGGGTGATGCACGAGGGCAGCACGTCGATCAGGAAGTCCGGGTTCGGGTGCAGGAAGAACGGCACCGAGTAGCGCGGCTGGCGCGCCAGCTCGCCCGGAGGATTGACCACGCGGTGGATGGTCGACGGATAAACATGGTTGGTCAGGCGCTGCAGCATGTCGCCGATGTTGACCACGATCGTGTCCGCGTCCGAGGTGAACGGCACCCACTCACCGTCGTGCGACTGCACTTCCAGGCCCGCGGCACTGGCACCCACCAGCAGGGTGATGAAGTTGATGTCGCCATGGGCACCGGCACGAACGTTCGGGATGTCGTCGGTGGTGATCGGCGGGTAGTGGATCGGGCGCAGGATCGAATTGCCGAAGTTGGTCTTGTCGGCGAAGAAATTCTCCGGCAGGCCGATGTGCAGGGCGAGCGCCGACAGCACGCGCGACCCCAGGTTGTCCAGCGCCTGGTACAGGCCGTACCCCCGCTCGCGGAAGCCCTCGACTTCGGTCGGCCACAGGTTCGGCGCCATCACGTCACGGTACTTGGAGTCGTCGGCGATCTCGCGGCCGATGTGCCAGAACTCCTTCAGGTCGAAGTGCTTGGAGCCCTTGGCGGTCTCCACGCCGAAGGGGGTATAGCCACGGGCGCCGCCGCTGCCAGGCACGTGGTACTTGCGCTTGACCTCTTCCGGCAGGGCGAAGAAGGCCTTGAAGGCATCGTAGGCCGCGTCGATGTCGGCCTGCGGGATGCCGTGGTTGCGGATGCCCGCGAATCCCCATTGGCGATAGGCCGCGCCCAGCTCGGCCACGAAGGCCTCGCGGTCGCTGTCGAAACGGGTGATGTCGAGGGTGGGGATCTGGCTCACAGCGGTTCCTGGCTTGTCATTGGGTCTGGGGGGCCAGCGCATTCATGGCCCGCCTGAACATTGTGACAGATCGCCCGGGGGACGCCACTCGATACGAAGAAACAAACCGATACAATGCGCGACCCGCGCGCGGATTAACGCTTCCGTCACGTTGGGCCCGCCCCTTTGCCGCTCCCTGAATCCGCACCGCCATGTCCGCAGCCGCCCCTGCCGCACCCGCCCTTGAAGGTTCCACCCGGCGTTGGCGCCGGCTGGCCTGGTGGTCGCTGTTCGTCGCCGGCAATGCGGCCCTGGCTGCGGCGATCGCACTGGGCAACGTGCCGCTGCGGGACAATCCAGGCGGCAGCGCGGGCCTGGCCTACCTCGCCATCGCCCTGCCCGGCCACCTGCTCGCGTTCGGTGCGCTGGCCGGCCTGCTGCCGTTGCTGCTGGGGCTATGGCCACGCACTGCCCGTACGCTGAGCATCAGCGCCGTTCTCCTGCAGGGCCTGTGGCTGTGCCTGCTGCTGGTCGACGCCAAGGTGTTCACCCTGTACCGCTTCCACCTCAACGCCATGGTCGTGAACATGGTGTTCGGCGGCGCCCTGCAGGACCAGGTCGCCCTGTCCTGGAAGACCTGGCTGCAGGTCGCGCTGCTGGTCGCCGCGGTCTTCGCCGCCGAAGGCCTGCTGGCCTGGGCGTGCTGGAAGCTGTTGCCGGCAGCGCCGCGCCGGCGACGGGTGCTGCAGGCGTGGGCAGCGGTCGCGCTTCTGATGGCCGGCGGCCAGGTCGCCACCGCCTACTACGACGCCCGTGGCGACCGCGATGTGATCGCGCAGTGGAACTACCTGCCGTGGGCGCAACCGATCACCGCCAAGAGCTTCATGCGGCGCTTGGGCGTGGTCAGCCAGCAGCAGGCCGGCCTGCCCGACCCGCGCCATGCGCAGCTGCAGTACCCACTGCACCCGCTGCGCTGCCAGAACCCGCATCGCCCCAATGTGCTGATGGTGGTGCTGGAATCGCTGCGCCAGGACGTGCTGACACCGCAGCTGATGCCCAACACGTCGGCGCTGGCGCAGGACGCGCGCGTGTTCGACCAGCACTTCAGCACCGGCAATGCCACCCGCTACGGCCTGTTCGGGCTGCTGTACGGCCTGCCCGGTGGCTACTGGCCAAGCATGCTCGACGAGCAGCGCGGCTCGCAGCTGTTCCAGGTGCTGGGCCAGCAGGGCTACGACCTGCACCTGTACGGCAGTGCGCCGTTGTACAGCCCGGAGTTCGATCGCACGGCTTTCGCCGATGTGCGCGACCAGCTGCACCAGGGCCCATCGGCACTGAAGTCCGACGGCCGCGACCGCGCGATCATCAGTGCACTGCAGCAGGACATCCGCGCCAGCCAGGCGGCGCAGCGCCCGTGGTTCGGCTTCGTGTTCCTCGACTCCACCCACGCGCCCTATTACATGCCCGATGGTTACCCGCCCGTGGCGACGCCGATGGCTGCGGACATCGACTTCCTCAAATTCGGCCCGGAGCACGACCCGACGCCGGAACTCAACCGCTACCGCACCGCCGTGCACTACGCAGACAGCCTGATCGGCTCGCTGCTGGACGACCTGCGCGCACAGGGCCTGGCCGAGGACACCATCGTGCTGGTCACCGGCGACCATGCCGAAGAGTTCAACGACCTCAAGCTGAACTATTGGGGCCACAACGGCAACTTCTCCGACTACCAGCTGCAGGTCCCGTTCGTGCTGCATTGGCCAGGCAGGGCCGCTGGCCGCGACGCCCGCACCAGCTCGCACGAAGACTGGGTACCTACACTGATGCGCCACGCGCTGGGTTGCGAGAACGCACTGACCGATTACAGCACCGGCCAGGACCTGCTGGCCGAACCGCAGGGCCCGCGTGCGCTGGTGGTCGAAAGCTGGTCGCAGCGCGCGATACGCCATGGCGATGCCATCTACGTGTTCGACAAGTTCGGCAACGCCACCGCTCTGGACCTGCGCTACCGGCCGCTGTCACAGCAGGCGCCCGACGCGGCCGCCGTACGCACTGCATGGGAAGCGCTGACCCGCTTCCGCAACCGCTGACCCTCAAGGATCGATCCTGCATGAACCGTCCGCTGCGCATCCTGCACACCGAAGCCGCCAAGGGAATGGGTGGGCAGGAGATCTACATCTTCCGCCACATGCAGGTGATGCGCGCGCGTGGCCACGAGGTGGCGCTGCTGTGCCAGCCCGAAGCGCGACTGGCCAAGCTGGCACGCGACGACGGTTTCACCGTGCACACCCTGCGCATGGGCGGCCTGCTGCGCCTGCTCCGCGGCATCTGGTCGGTCTCGCGCCTGGTGCGCCGCGAACGCTATGACGTGGTCAACACCACCAGCCGCCGTGACGCGCTGATCGCCGCCGCCGGCGCACGCCTGGGCGGCACGCCGCTGGTTGTGCGCTCGCGCCACCTGATGAGCCCGGTCAACTCGCTGCTGACCTATACCGGCCTGCCGCACCGGGTGCTGACCGTCAGCAGCTTCGTCAAGCAGTTGCTGGCCGAGCGCGGCATTCCGGCCGAACACATCGGTATCGTGCCGCCCATCGCGGTCCCGCCGCGCTGGAGCGAGATCCGCAAGGACGACCCCTGGCAATGCCTGCAGGAGGTACGCGCGGAAGTGCGCGCCGAGCTCGGCTTCGGCGAACAGGACATCGTGGTCGGTTGCGTGGCGGTGCTGCGCGAACCCAAGGGCCACGCCGACCTGCTGCAGGCGATGGTGCCGCTGTGCAGGACGCACCCGAACCTGCACCTGGTGGTGGTCGGCGATGGCCAGCCGGTCATGGATCGACTGCAGGCGCTGCGCGACGAGCACGGGCTGCAGCAGCAGGTCCACCTGCTCGGCTATCGTGACGGCGCGTGCCGGCTGATGGCCGGCTTCGACATCTTCGCGCTGGCTTCGCACAAGGAAGCGGCCGGTACCGTGTTCCTGGAGGCCGCCTATGTCGGGGTGCCGATCGTGGCCACGCGCGTGGGTGGCGTGCCGGAAATGGTGGTCGATGGCAGCAATGCCATCCTCACCCGATTGGGCGACAATGCAGCCCTGACAGGCGCCCTGCGCCTGCTGGTGGACGATCCGGAACGGCGGCGGCAGATGGGCCGCGCCGGGTGGGACTGGATGCACGGCGCGCACCGGTTCACCCCCGATGGCCACGGTGAGACCACCGAACACTACTACCGCCAGTGGCTGAAGGAGCTGGGACATGGCTGATGCCCGAACCGTACCGGTACTCATGCACCACCACGTCAGTCCGTCGCCGGGCATGATCACCGTGTCACCGGAGAATTTCGAAAGCCAGATCGCTTGGTTGGCCGGCAACGGCTGGACTTCGCTGACACTGGACCAGTACGCCGGCTTCCTGGCCGGCAGGCCGGTGCCGCGCAAGTCGATCGTGATCACCTTCGACGATGGCTACCTGGACAACTGGGTGTATGCGCACCCGATCCTGCAGAAGTACGGCATGCACGCAGTGGTGTTCGTGGTCACCGGCTGGATGGGCGAAGGCCCGGAGCGGCCCCATGCGGGGCTTGCCGGGGCAGTGCTGCCTGCCACGCCGGACCATCGCGGCTGCGAAGCGGCGATCTACGAGCAGAACCGCAGCGACGACGTGATGATGCGCTGGAGCGAAGCGCGCGCGGCCATCGCCGCCGGCACCTTCGAAGTGCATTGCCACACCCATACCCACACCCGCTGGCTGCGCCGCGACGACCTGGACCGCGCACAGCGCCGTGCCGGCCTGAGCCACGATCTGGCAGTCTCGCGCGAAGTCCTGCGGGACAAGCTCGGCGAGGTGTCCGATACGCTGTGCTGGCCTTACGGCGATTTCGACCAGGACCACATCGAGGTGGCGCGCGAGCACGGCTTCCGCTACCTGCACACCACCCACCCGTTCGGCCGCAACGTGGTCGGCGGCGATCCGGAACGCATCTACCGCTTCGCGATCCGCAACCGCCCGGCGAGCTGGTTGCGCAAGCGCATCGCCCAGAGCTACACCCCCCTGATCGCGCCGCTGTTCAATGGCTTCAAGGCACGCCAGAAGAAGATGGTGCCGGGGCCGTAGGCGGCCCAACGCCCTGCCCCTTCAACGAAAACGCCCCGGCATTCCGGGGCGTTTTCGTTGGGCGGATGTGCAGCGGCCTCAGGCGGCGGCTTCACGTACCGCCGCGGACAGTCGATCCAGCGTGTCCTGCATCAGCGTCGCATCATCGGCCTCGACCGTGACCCGCACCACCGGCTCGGTACCGGACGGGCGCAGGAACGCACGGCCACGGCCGGCCACCGACTGCTGCGCGTCGGCCAGCGCGGCCTGCACACTGTCGGCCTGCACCGTTGCCTTGGCCGAGACATTGCCCAGCCGCACGTTGACCGTCTTCTGCGGCACCCGCACCAGTCCCTTCAATGCCTGGCGCAGGGTCTGCCCGCTGTTGCGCAACGCCACCAGCACCTGCAGCGCACTGACGATGCCGTCACCGGTGGTGGCCCGATCCAGGCACAGCAGGTGGCCGGAGGCTTCGCCGCCGAGCACCCCACCGCCTTCGATCAGCGCCTGGTGCACATAGCGATCACCGACGTTGCTGCGCACGAACGGAATCTGCAGATCGGCGAAGGCCTTCTCCACGCCGTAGTTGCTCATCAGCGTGCCGACCACCGGGCCGCGCAGGCGGCCTTCGGCTTTCCATGCGCGGGCCAGGATGTAAAGCAGGTCATCGCCGTCGACCGGGTTGCCCTGGTCGTCGGCCATCAGCACGCGGTCGCCGTCGCCGTCGAAGGCAATGCCGAGATCAGCGCGGGTTTCGCGGACCTTGGCCGCGAGATTGTCGATATGGGTGGAGCCCACGCCGGCGTTGATGTTGACGCCGTTGGGCTCGGCGCCAATGCCGATCACCTCGGCACCCAGCTCGCGGAACAGCAGCGGTGCGATCTGGTAGGTGGCGCCGTGCGCGCAGTCCAGCACCAGGCGTACGCCACGCAGGTCGAACGCGCGCGGCACGCTGGCCTTGCAGAACTCGATGTAGCGGCCGACCGCCTCGCGGCCACGCGATGCCTTGCCCAGCTTCTCCGATTCGGCGGTGGTGAACGGAACGTCCAGCGCCGCTTCGAGGGCAAGCTCGGTGGCATCGTCGAGCTTCTCGCCCTGGGCGGAGAAGAACTTGATGCCGTTGTCGTAGTGCGGGTTGTGCGAGGCGCTGATGACGATGCCGGCATCCACGCCCAGCGTACGGGTCAGGAACGCCACCGCCGGAGTCGGCATCGGCCCCAGCAGCTGCACGTCGGCACCGGCGGCCACCAGGCCGGCTTCCAGTGCCGCCTCGAACATGTAGCCGGAAATGCGGGTGTCCTTGCCGATCACCACAATCGGCCGGCGCCCGTCCTGGCCGCGCTGGGCGACCAGTACACGGCCCAGGGCGTTGCCCAGGCGCAGCACGAAGTCGGCCGAGATCACGCCCTGGCCGACCCGGCCACGGATGCCATCAGTACCGAAGTACTTGCGGCCTCCCATCATGCCACCTCCGGCGCCGGCTGACGGCCCAGCATCGCCAGCAGGTCGGACAGGCGGTCACGCAGCTCGCGGCGGTCGCAGATCTGGTCGATGGCACCGTGCTCCAGCAGGAACTCCGAGCGCTGGAAGCCTTCCGGCAGCTTCTCGCGCACGGTCTGCTCGATCACGCGCGGGCCGGCGAAGCCGATCAGCGCCTGCGGTTCGGCGATGTTGATGTCGCCCAGCATCGCAAAGGAGGCCGAGACACCACCGGTGGTCGGATGGGTCAGCACCGAGATGTACGGCAGCCCGGCTTCACGCAGCTTGCCCAGCGCGGCCGAGGTCTTGGCCATCTGCATCAGCGAGAACAGGCCTTCCTGCATGCGGGCGCCACCGCTCTGCGAGAAGCACACGTAGGGCGCACCGATCTCGACCGCGGTTTCTGCGGCCAGTGCGAAGCGCTCGCCGACCACCGAGCCCATCGAGCCGCCCATGAAGGCGAAGTCGAAGGACGATGCCACCAGCGCACGGCCCTTGAGCAGGCCGCGCATGGCGATCAGCGCGTCGTACTCGCCGGTGTTCTTCTGCGCGATCTTGATGCGCTCGCTGTACTTCTTCTGGTCCTTGAACTTGAGCAGGTCGGTCGGCCCCAGGCGCGCACCGATCTCGGTGGTGCTGTCGGCGTCGAACAGGGCGGCCAGGCGCGCGCGCGCGCGGATCGCCATGTGATGGCCGCACTTCGGGCAGACTTCCAGGTTCTCTTCCAGTTCCGGACGGTACAACGCGCTGCCGCAGTTGCTGCACTTTTCCCACAGGCCCTCGGGGACACTGCGCTTCTTGCTGGGGGTGTTGTCGGTGCGGATGCCGGACGGCATCAACTTGCTGAGCCAACTCATGCGGGAGGACACTTCCGTTCAGGGCGGCCCAGGGGCCGCAAAGGCGGACAGTCTAGCTCCGCTTTCCCCGCCCGTGCACCCCCTTCCCAGCTGCGGGGCAGCCGGAAAAAACCATGCTGGGACGTACGTTTAGGTGCTGGGCGGTACCCGCCGCTGGCCGGCAGCCCTTGCACGCGAGCCATCAGGAGGAGGCCGGCCAGCGGCCGGCAGTCCTGTTACGCGTCCAGCGCCTGCCGCAGCGGGGCGAGGAAGGCCCGGGCGCGCTGCACCGCGTCTTCCGCCGAGCCCGCTTCTGCCAGCGCCGCCACCAGCGCGCTTCCGACCACCACGCCATCGGCCTGGCGGGCCATGGCCGCGGCACTGGCGGCATCCTTGATACCGAAGCCCGCCACCACCGGCACCGATGCGCGCGCGCGCAACGCCTGCAGTCGGGTACTGGCGGCATCGCTGTCCAGGCGCTCGGACGCGCCGGTGACACCGGCAAAGCTGACGTAGTAGAGATAGCCACGGGCCAGCGCCAGCAGCTTGTCGGCTCGCGCCTCGCTGGTGGTCGGCGACGCCAGCAGGACCAGCGCAAGGCCGGCTGCGTCGAACGCCTGCTGGGCGTCGCCCGCTTCTTCCGGCGGCAGGTCGACCAGCAGCACGCCGTCCACGCCGGCGTCGACGGCGGCCTTGGCGAAGGCCGCGTAGCCATGGATCTCCACCGGGTTGAGGTAGCCCATCAGCACCACGGGGGTCTGCGCATCGCGTTCGCGGAACTGCGCCACGGCCTGCAGGACGTAGCGGCTGCCGGCGCCGCGCGCCAGCGCGCGCTCGGAGCTGCGCTGGATGGTCGGGCCATCGGCCATCGGGTCGGAAAACGGCACGCCCAGTTCGATCACGTCGGCGCCGGCCTCGACCAGTGCGTGCATGACCGGCACGGTCGCCTCCAGCGAGGGATCACCGGCGGTGACGAAGGGAATCAGCGCCTTGCGCTGCTGTTCGCGCAGACGCAGGAAACAGGCATCGAGTCGGGATACGGGCATTTCAGGCACATCCTTCAATCAGTTCAATCGCATCGCTGGTTCCCCAGTACATCCGGGTGACCTTCCCTTCAAACAGTTCCAGGCGGATACCCAGGTCCGAACCCGGGTCCTGCCAGGTGAGGTACTCGCCCTGGTCACCGTCGTAGGCATGCGGGCTGGATACCGGCGGCTTCGGGAACTGCGCCATGGCCTGGGCACGGGTCATGCCGATGCGCAGGCCGAATGGACCGGGCTGTTCAACCGGCAGCTCCGGGTCGTCGCCCGGCTTCAGATCAAAACGGACCACGCGGTCGTCGTCGGTCATCATCGACACGCCCGGCGGCAACCCCCTGCCGTCGTAGTACTCGCAGTCGCCTTCGAAGAACTCTTTCGCGCCCTGTGCCTTCCAGGGCCCCAGTGACTTCAGGTCCCCCATGTGCTGGCCGACCAGCACTTCGCCGGCATGGTCCAGTGCCACCGAGGCGACGGCGGGGGCGTTGTCGCCGTTGCTCTCTTCCGCAGACGGCGGATCGACGATCGGCGTACGCGCCATCGGGTCGAGGTCATCGTTGGCGGCCGGCTGCTGTGCGGGCTGCGCGGTGGCTTTGGCAGCCGGCGCAAGCACTGGCGGTTCCGGCGGCTGGCACGCGGCCAGGCCCAGCACCAGCAGAAGCACCCCGCTGTTCCGCAGCAGCGCGCTCACAGCACCAGCCCTTCGCGCGCGGCGATGGTGTGCACGTCCTTGTCGCCACGGCCGGACAGGTTGCACAGCACGATCTGGTCACGCGGACGCTCACGCGCCAGCTTGATCGCCTGTGCCAGTGCGTGGCTGGACTCCAGTGCCGGCAGGATACCCTCGGTATGCGCCAGCAGGTGGAAGGCCTGCAGCGCTTCTTCATCGGTGATGCCGAGGTAGCGCGCACGGCCGGTATCGGCCAGGAAAGCATGCTCCGGGCCGACGCCCGGATAGTCCAGGCCGGCCGACACCGAGTGGGTCTCGATGATTTGGCCGTCGTCGTCGCACAGCACATAGGTGCGGTTGCCATGCAGCACGCCCGGCCGACCGGCGGCGATCGATGCGGCGTGGCGGCCGGTGCCGATGCCGTCGCCGGCGGCTTCGGCGCCGACGATCTCGACCTGGCGATCGTTGAGGAAGGCGTGGAACAGGCCGATGGCGTTGCTGCCGCCGCCAACGCAGGCGGTGATCGCATCGGGCAGGCGGCCATACTCGGCCAGCATCTGCTCGCGCGCCTCGCGGCCAACGATGGCGTTGAAGTCACGGACCATGCGCGGATACGGATCCGGGCCGGCCACGGTGCCGATGATGTAGAAGGTGTCCTGCACGTTGGTCACCCAGTCGCGCATCGCTTCGTTGAGCGCGTCCTTCAGGGTGGCCGAGCCGGAGGTGACCGGCACCACCGTCGCGCCCAGCAGCTTCATGCGGTAGACGTTGATCTTCTGCCGCTCGATGTCGGTGGCGCCCATGTACACCACGCATTCCAGGCCCAGGCGGGCGGCAACGGTGGCACTGGCAACACCGTGCTGGCCGGCACCGGTCTCGGCGATGATGCGCTTCTTGCCCATCCGCGCGGCCAGCAGCGCCTGGCCGATGGTGTTGTTGATCTTGTGCGCGCCGGTGTGGTTCAGGTCTTCACGCTTGAGCAGGATCTGCGCGCCGCCGACATGGTCGCTCAGGCGCTGGGCGTGGTAGATCGGGCTCGGCCGGCCCACGTAATGGGCCAGGTCGCGGTCGTAGGCAGCCTGGAATGCCGGGTCCTGACGGGCCTGGTCATAGGCCTGGGCCAGTTCCTGCAGCGGACCCACCAGGGTTTCGGCAACAAAGCTGCCGCCGTAGCGGCCGAAATGGCCCTGGGCATCCGGGAAGGCGTGGTAGTCGGCAATGGGGGAGGCAGACATGGAAGCGACCGCTGGTTCGAGACAGGTGGATACTGTAGCGCACGGGTCTTGACCGGAAAATGGATATTATCTGGCGCATATCGTCAGGAAATCTCACATGAGCCGTTCCCTGCTGCCGCCGCTCAATGCGCTGCGTGCGTTCGAGGCCACCGCCCGTCTCGGCGGCGTTGGCCGCGCCGCACACGACCTGCATGTCACCCATGGTGCGGTCAGCCGGCAGCTGAAGCTGCTGGAAGACCATCTCGGCCTGGCGCTGTTCCAGCGTGCCGGTCGCGGCCTGCGCCTGACCGCTGCGGGCACGCGGCTGCAGGCAGCGTGCAGCGAGGCCTTCGGCGGCATCGAAGACTGCGTGCGCGAACTGCGGCGGCCGGCGGCGGCCCCGGCGCTGGTACTGGGCTGTAGCGGCAGCGTGCTGGCGCGCTGGATGATCCCGCGCCTGCCTGCGCTGCAGGCCGCCCTGCCCGGCGTGCGCCTGCAATGGTCAGCGCTGGATGGCAGCTTCACCGAGGCACAGGCGGCACTGGATGCGGTATTGCTGCTGGCGCAGGGGCCGTGGCCCCGCGGCTGGCAGGTGCGTGAGCTGGCCCCGGAACGGGTCGGCGTGGTGGTGGCCCCCTCGCATCCGGCCGCGCAGCGACTGCGGCATGTACCGCCCTCGGCGCTGCTGCAGGAAACGCTGCTGCACACCAGCTCACGGCCGCAGGCGTGGCCGGCGTGGGCGCAGGCGCACGCTCTGGACCCCGCGAAGCTGCAGCTGGGTACGGCCTTCGAGCATCTGTACTACCTGCTGGAGGCAGCGGTGGCCGGGCTGGGCCCGGCGATCGCACCCGAGCCACTGGTGGCCGAGGACCTGGCCGCCGGGCGACTGGTCGCGCCGTGGGGGTTTGCCGCCACCGGTGGTTTCTGGGTGCTGGCGCGACCGGACGGACCACCTGATGCGCGCGTGGATGCGCTCGCCGACTGGCTGGGCCAGCAACTCCGCTGACAACAAAAAGGGGACGGAGGGAATTAAGTCGCAAGTGGCACAAACGACTTAATTCCCTCCGTCCCCTTTTTTCAGCTGGCGGTCGGTGTGGCCAGGCGCTGCTGCAGGTCTTCGCGCAGGCGCGACAGCTCGACTTCGGCCTGCTGCCGCTGCTGCATCCCTTCGCGATGGATGCTGCGCACTTCTTCCACCGTGGCGATCAGCTGGTCGTGCACATGGCGCAGCGTGGCCACGTCGATCACGCCGCGCTGGTTGCTGCGCGCGGTATCCACCGAGGCCTGACGCAGCAGGTCGGCATTGCGACGCATCAGTTCGTTGGTGGCGTCATCGATGGCCGTGGACAGTTCGACCGCAGCCTTCTGTTCGCCCAGCGAGAGCTGGATGGCGAACTGGCGCTTCCACGACGGAATGGTGATGTCGCGGACGGTGTTGAACTTCTCGATCAGCTGCAGTGCGTTGGCCTGGATCAGGCGGATCATCGGCAGCGACTGGTCGGCGGCGTGCTGCATCAGCTGCAGGTCGGACACGCGCTTCTCGATCAACCGGATCGCATTGTCGATCTCGCCCTGGCGGATGCGCTGCTGGGGGTCCTCGCTGCCCTGCCCGGCCAGCTGTTCGGCCTGCAGTTCGGCCAGCCGCTGCTTGCCCGCTGCCGCATACAGTCCGAGCGCACGACGTTCTTCGCGGACGATATCGTGCATGCGGTCGAACTCCCCCACGCGCTTTCCCATCAACGCCTGCTGCACGCCGACGTCGGCCAGCAGCTGTTCGATCTGCGCATTGGTGTCGCTGAACTTCTGCACCAGCTCGCCCTTGGAGGCGCGCATGCGATCAATCAGGCCACCGATCACCGGCACCTTCGATCGCTGCGCGAAGCCATCCAGCTTCAGGCTGCGCGCGATGCGCACCACTTCGCCCAGCTTTTCGCCACTGGCATCCAGGTCACGATTGCGCACCTGGTCCAGCAACTGGCTGGAGAACGCTGCGGTGCGCGTGGCCGCTTCGCGGCCGAACACCTGCAGGTTGCCCGGGCGCAGATCGTCCAGTTCCAGACGGATCTCGGCGATGCGCGGCAGATCCTCGCGTACCAGTCCCAGCGCCTGCAGCGCACCTTCATCGAGCGCAGTGGCGGTGGTCGTGCCGGGTACGAGGGCACCGGGGGTCTGGCTGTCCTGGGTCATCGGGCAGTCTCCTTGCAGTTGGGTAAGCGGCAGCGGCGGCCGGCTCAAGGCAGTCTAGCCTGAGCCGCGGCCACCTCGTCATCGATCTGTGCGTGCAACGTGGCAGCCTTGCCAGCCAACGCAGCGCCCGCAGCGGCCTGGCCCGCCAGTACAGCCTGCCGCCAGGCCGGCAGCAGCACGTCATGGATGCGCGCGAAGCGTTGCAGCAGCATGTTGTCCTGGTCCTGCAGCAGCTGCCATTGACCGGCTTCCAGGCGGCGCAGCGAGGCCAGCCGGCGAAGATGGTCCAGCCGATGCGACAGCGCGGCCTGACCGGCGCTATCCAGCGTCGTCAGCCGCGACGCAGCCAGTTCGGCCCAGCCGTCCAGCGCCGCGGCCGCCGCGGAATGCTCAACGATGGCCATGGCCCGCAGCTGCATGTGCTGCTGCAGGTGCTGGGCCTGCTCACGCGCCTGCAGGGCCAGTACGCCCAGCTGCGACTGCAGCGCGTGCCCTTCTGCTTCGCGAGCGACATCGCGCCCCAGCAGCCGTCCCCACCAGCCTTCCTGCTGCCGGATCTGCGCCGGGTTGCCGGCCTGCAGGGCCAGCGCGATGCGCGCAAGCGCAGCCACCAGGCGCTCGCCCGCATCCGGTGGCAACGGCGTTTCGCGCCGCGCCAGCGCCTGCAGCAACGGCGCACCATAGTCGGCCAGCGCAGCGACATCGACCGTATCCGGCAGCATCGGTGGCGGCAGTGGCACGCGCGTGGTCACGGCAGCGGCGGCGGCTTCGGCGTGGATGCCGGCATGCCATCGCCGTCTTCCGGTGGCAATGACTCGCCGTAGAAGTGGCGCATCAGCGCCTCATCCAGCGCCCGCTCCTCCGGCGTCGCGGCGCGGCGCACGCGCGCGCGCTGCGCCACCACAGCGCTCGGCGTGCCCCGCTCGACCTGCTGTCGCGCCCAGCCGGCGAACGCGGCCAGGGTCTGCGACACCTGCACCTGCTGCGCCTGCGATGCCGCCAGCAGCTCCACCAGCGGCGCCAGGCCCGCCTGCAGGTCTTCGGCCAGGGCCGTGGCCGGCACGCTGGGGGCTGCCACGACCGGCGCCGGCGCGGCGGCGGGACGCGCCTCTGAAAGGCGATGCAGGGCCTCCAGCAGCGCCGGCCACGGCGCCGGGTCCGCAACGGGGATCGCTTCCGGCGCGGGCGATGGCAGCTGCAGCGCGGTGGCGATATCGGCCAGCTGCGCCACCACGCGCCCGCCGACATCGCTGTCGTCGGCACCCATGGCCTTGTTGCGCAGGAAGTCGCGCTTGATCTGCGCCCAGCGCTGCGCCTGCGTGTCATCCAGTACGCCGCGCAGTTCGGCCAGCTTCAACAGGTTCTCTTCGGCGCCGGTGGTCAGCAGCTGCGCCTCGCCCAGGTAGTGGTCGGAGATCAACTGCTGCAGTTCGTCCTCGTTCATCACCGGGGAGATCTTCTCGGCCAGCTTGTTCATGTTGCGGTAGCTGCCCTGCAGGCGGAACGGCGGCTCGGTGCGGTAGCGGTCGTCCTGTGCGGCGCTGGCGATGTACTGCTGGTTGACCCGGTAGACCACGTCGCGCACACGCAGCATGCGCTGCAGGGTGGCAGTGATCTCGTTGATCTCCGCGCTGCTGTAGGCGTGGCTGAGGCTGTTGGTCGAGACCTCCTTGCCCATCGCGCGGTCGACCAGCACATACAGGTCGGCCATGTCGCGCGTGGCCAGCGGCGCCAGCACCGGATTGGAGGTCAGGCTGTTCTCGATGTAGCTGAGGGTGAAGGCGGCCTCCATGCCACCGAGCACGTCACCGAGGTTGTAGATGTCGGCACGGTTGGCCAGCATGTCCGGAATCTTGAACACCTCGCCGGACTCGGTGTACGGGTTGCCGGCCATCACCACGCAGAACTTCTTGCCGCGCATGTCGTAGGTGCGTGTGCGACCGCGCCACACACCCTCGATACGGCGGGTGCCATCGCACAGCGAGATGAACTTCTGCAGGAACTCGGGATGGGTGTGCTGGATGTCGTCCACATACAGCATGGTGTTGTTGCCCATTTCCAGCGCCAGGTTGAGCTTCTCCAGCTCCTGCCGCGAGGTCGCGTCCGGTGCCTGGGCCGGGTCCAGCGAGCGCACCTCGTGGCCCAGCGCCGGGCCGTTGATCTTCATGAAGACCAGGCCCAGCCGGTGCGCCACGTATTCCATCAGCGTGGTCTTGCCATAGCCCGGGGGCGAAATCATCATCAGCAGGCCCATCAGATCGCTGCGCTTGTTCTCGCCGACCGTGCCCATCTGCTTGGCCAGGTTGTCACCGATCACGCCCAGGTAGACATCGTTGATCAACTTGTTGCGTACGAACGAGGACAGCGGCCGCGCCTTGAACTCGGAAAGCCGTAGGGTCTCGCGCTCGCGACCGATGATGCCCTGGCGCAGCGCCTGGTAGGCATGGAACGCTGGCACGAAATGACGCAGGTGCTGCTGCAGGCGCGCCAGGAAATCATCCAGCGATACCACCAGCGTGCCATTGCTGATGCGTGCGTGTTCACCCAGCAGGCCATTGACCTCCGCCTGCAGTGCGGCATCGCTGGTACGGGTGCGCAACTGGCGCTGCACCAGCAGCAACGCGGCGGCTTCGTCGACATAGCCGGCATGCTGGGCATGCGCCGGCATCCGCGCCACTGCGCGCAGCCAATGCCCAGCCAATGACCAACGCGTAGCCAGTGGATCCTGGCCGCGCTGCAGGGCACGCTCGACCGCCTCACGCTGCCCCGCCTGCTCCAGCTGCTGGGCCAATGCCTCCAGCAGCGCCACCGCGTGGCGGCTGCTGCTGAACACCGGATCGCCCGCCGCCAGTTCTTCGCCCAGATAGGCGGATGCAGCCTCCGCGGCATCGGCATCGAACGGCAACGCGTGGGACTGCGCATACGCCAGCAGCGTCTCGGCCATTTCTGTGCGCAACGCCAGACGCCCTTCGTCGGACCCCAGCAGGCGTGCCAGCGCCTCGGCGCCCACCTGCCGCGCCGGCCATTGCGCCACCGCTTCGCGCCGCTGCTCGGCGGCCCAGAACAGCAACGCCAGCGCACGCACCCGCGGTGCATGGCGCAGGCTGCCGGCCGCCTGCTGCAAAGGCAGTAGCGCACGCAGGATCAGTGCCGCATCGTGGTCATGGATGCCGCGCTCGTAGCCTTCGCGATAGCGTGGTGCGGCAAACGCACGCACGCGCTGATCCAGCGCTTCCGGGTTCGCGACGTCGTGCTGCAGCGCAGCCAGATCGAGGCCGTCGCGCCCCTCCTGCGCGGCCAGCAGCAGGCTGCCGGCCAGGTACTCGCCGCGATACAGCGTGGGCGATTCCGAGTCCAGGGTGACCGGCCAGAACGGCTTGAGTGCGTCCAGCTCCGGGTCGTGCAGGGTCTCCAGGAAGTCGGTGCCGGTCAGATGGATGGCCAACGTATCGCCACGCGGCAACAGGGTCAGGTCCAGTGCCTGCGTATTGACGCTGAAGCGATGGCGCGGGCCCAGCCGCACCACGTTGCCGCCGGCTTCGTACAGGTCACTGCGGTCACGCAGCTGGCGCACCGCCTGGTCACGCACGCCCTTCAGCCGCGCCTCGATGTCGTCGGCCTTGACGTTGTCGTGCAGCGTGCGCAGGCGCTCGGCCAGCTCACGCAGCTTGAGGATCAGCGGATCGCCGGCAAAGAACGCGTTGAGCTCATCGGCGTTGGCGAAGCGCTCGGTGCGCCTGGCCAGGCCGTCGAGGATCCGATTGGCCGCATCCAGTACCGAACGCGCCTTGCGCTGGCGGTCATCCAGCAAGGCCTGCTTGTGCGTTTCGAAGGCCTCGACCAGCTCTTCGCGCTTGCTCAGGATGTCGCCGAGGAACTGCTCGTGTTCGCCGAACTGGCTCTCCAGTTCTTCCAGCTGGACCAGCAGGCGCGACAACTGCTCGTCGGCACGTTCGGGGTCGGTGGCCAGCGCCAGCGCGCTGGTGATCGACTGCGAGAACAGCGCGAACTGGGCGGCGAACTGCGCCACGGCCTCGGCCGAACCGAGTGACCTGCGGCGCTGGTCAGCACGCGCGCGCGCCTGGTTGAGGCGACCGTACAGCACCGAGATCGACTCGACCACGCGGGTGCGGGCAGTGGCATCGTCCACCTTCAGGCCGGCCATCAGCTCGGACAGCATGTCCAGGTCGGACGCCATGCCAAGCAGGCCTTCCAACTGCTCGTCCAGCTGGCGCGCCGTCTGTGCCTGCTGCGCGGCATCGTCCAGCGCCTGCAGGCGCGTGGCCAGCGGCGCCAGCGCCTCCTCGCCGGCGAGGAAGTCACCGGTGGCGGCGCCAACACGGTCCTGTGCCTCCACCAGTTCGACGGTCATCGTCTCGATGCGCGCGGTGTCGATGTAGCGCAGCTCGCGGAGGGTCAGCAGCCGCCCGCGCAATGCGGTGATCGCGTTGAGGGCCTCGACGAAGGCCTGCACCTCGCTCCAGTTCTGCGGTTGCAGCCGGCCCAGCAGCGCCTTGTGCGCGGCCTCGGCCTCCAGCATCGCCTGCGCCGATTGCTGACGGATCGACTGCACCTTCTCGTACTCGTCCAGCACCGATTCGCCGGTCGCGCTGATCTGCCGCAGCAGCGCCTCGGCGCCATCGCAGGCCGCGTCACCCAGCCAGTGGTGCGCATCGAACAGGCGCCGCGTATCGGCCACCAGGCGCTGGTAGCGCTGTACCGACACGTCCTGGCCATCGATCTCGCGCGCCAGGTTGAACAGGTTGGAAATGCCGCGCACCAGCTCGGCGTTGCCGATGCGGCCCATGAAGGTGTTGCCGGGCGGTCGGCTGGCGGCAAACTCGTCACTGCTGAACGGCGTCTGCCAGACCTGCATCGGATGGATGCGGGTCGGTTCGCTGCCCTCGGCATGGAACAGCACCATGCGCCCGTCCTGCATCAAGGCGTAGCCATGGCCGAACACCGGGTTCTGCAGCACGCGCTGGATGGTGTTGTAGACGAACAGCGCCGAGCGCCCGCCTTCGCGCTCGTAGAAGATGTACAGCACGTCCTCGCCGTTTGGCGAACGGATGCTGCGCTTGAACTGCATGCCGGCCATCGAGGCATCAAATGCCTTGTGCTCGCCGCCCTGCAGGTAATAGCCACCCGGGAAGATCACGCCATGGTCTTCGGGCAGCTGCACGCAGGCCTGCACGATCGCATCATTGCGCACGATGCCGCCGGTCAGCGTGTTGTAGATCAGGCCGCGCCATTCGGTCTCGCGGTACGGCAGCACCTTCAGCAATACCAGCGAGCCGACCCGGGCGAACTCGAACTGGGCGTCGTCCAGCGACTGCGTGCTGTCCTCCACGGGTTCACTGTAGATGCCCTGTCCGGTTTCGGTGTTGTTTTCGACCTTGATGGTGAGGTCGCCACCGGTGGTCTCAACGAACAGGGTGTCGAGGATGTTCAGGTGCGAGTGGCGGCCGTTGACCGCGAGGTCGCGGGTCGCCCGGGTCCATTCGAAGTCGAACGGCGGCGGCAGTGCGATATCGCGTTCACCGCGCGCATCCAGGTAAGTCAGCTCGCCCTCGCGCGACAGCGCCCAGCGGAACACGCGCACGTCGCTGCTGCGCTCGCCGATCTGGAACGAGGCCAGCAGCTTGTCGCCGACCACGATCAGCTGCAGCAGGCGCGCGTGCTTGTAGTAGGCATACAGCTCGTTGAAATCGTGCACGAAGCCGGGCTGGTCGAGGAAGCTGCCCTTCAGCTCGAGCGCAGCGACGTCGTAGCCGTCGCTGCCCTGCACCAGCCGGTACAGGCCGAACACATCTTCGATGCGGGTCTGGGTCTTCAGCCCGATGAACACGTTGTAGCCGAACAGCAGGCGGTCCGGGCCCACCTGCACGATGTCACGGCCGACGCAGTTGTTCTCGCTGCGGATGCGGAAGCGCCCGACCACCTCCAGGCGGCTGTCGCCGAACTCGGCCAGGCGCTGGCGGTTGAGCGTTTCGGCCAGGCCCTGCAGGCGCTGGCCCTGCTCGGCCAGGCGGCGGCGCAGGACTTCGTAGGCGCCGCCCTGAGCGACAGCCTGGTCGACGGTGCTACCGCCGGCCTCCGGCGCAGTGGATTCGGCGGACGGATGGGTTTCAGACATCAGCAGGTTTCCGGCTCACGGGCGGACGGCCGCGGTTGCGGCCGGCGCGGGCGGGCGATGGCGGCGGCCATCGCCCGATGCATCAACGGGCGCTGTCGACCACGGTAGCCGACACGGTCGGTACCGCTTCGGCATCCTCGGCGATCTGGCGCGGCGCCGGTTCGGCCACGGCCACGCCCAGGTAGCGCTGCATCAGCTCCTGCACGATCGGGCTCTTGCCGGCGAAGCCTTCGATCGACTTGCCCAGCGACACCGCCTTGACCAGGTTCTCGAACATGCCGCCGTCGCCACCGACCAGGTCGATATCGGCGTTGCGCAGCGCGCTGGCGATGACATTGGCGTTCTCGCGCGAGACTTCCTTGCCGGCTTCGATCGAGGCCAGCGCCTGCTTCAGGCTGTTGTCCAGCATCATGCGGAACTCTTCATGGCCACGTGCCTGGTCACTCAGCGAGGCGATGGCTTCGAACTTGCGCACCAGGCCCTCGGCCTCGGCCAGCAGCTTCTTCTGCACCACGCCGGCTTCGGCATTGCCCAGCGACTCGGTGGCGGTGGCACGGGCCAGGCCCATCTTTTCCTCGCCCTGTGCCTGCGCCTGCAGGGTCTCGGCCAGCACGCGGGCTTCGTTGCTGCCCTGCTTCAGGCTGGCTTCGGCCTTGGCTTCGATCACGCGGGCCTCGGCAATGCCGACCTTCTCGATGGCCAGCGCCGAAGCTTCACGCACCTGCGCTTCGGCCAGGCCCGGCGCTGCCTGTTCGGCACGCAGGGCATCGGCCAACAGGCGCTTGGCTTCGGCCTGCTTGCCGGCCGCTTCATGCTCGGCCTGGGCCAGCGTGGTCAGTTCCACCGCGCGATGCTTTGAAGCGGTCTCGCGCGCCTGCGCTTCCTTGACTTCGCGCACCAGCGCTTCCTGCGCCTTGGCCTCGGCTTCCAGGATCAGCACCTGCTTCTGGCGGTCGGCCTCGGAGACTTCGCGCACTTCCTTGATGCGCTCCTCTTCCTGCGCCACGGTCTTGTCGATGGAGATGCGTTCACGGGTGATGTTGGCCACGTCCATCTTGCCCTGCTCGACCACCTTGTCACGCTCCACGCCCTGCAGCTGCACTTCACGATCGGTGGTGACCTGCTCCAGCTGGCGTGCGCGCTCCACGCGCTCGGCCTCGATGGCCACGGCACGCTGGCGGTTCTGCTCGGCCACTTCCACTTCGCGCAGGCGGTTCTGGTCGCGGATCTCGATCAGCTGCTGCGCTTCGATGCGGGCGTTCTCGGACAGCTGGCGCTGCTCCTCCTGCACCTTGGCGGTCTCGGCCTCCTCGCGTGCACGGATGGTCTCGATCTCACGCTTCTGCCGCGCTTCGGCTTCGGCCTGCTGGCGTTCCAGGGCCAGCAGCGCTTCGCGCGCTTCCACGTTCTTCTTGGTGATGGCGAGCTTCTCGTTCTGCTCCAGCTCGTTGGTCACCACGTTCTGCGCGGCGGTCAATTCGGTGATCTTGCGGATGCCCTGCGCATCGAGAATGTTGAACTGGTCCAGCAGCGATTTCGGGGTCTGCTCCAGGTAGTCGATCGCCACGTCCTCAAGGACGTAGCCGTTCAGATCATTGCCGATCACCGCGATGATCTCGTCGCGGAACTCCTGGCGCTTCTCGAACAGTTCGGTGAAGTCGAACTTCTTGCCGACCGTCTTCAGCGCTTCGGAGAACTTGGCGTTGAACAGCTCGTCGACGGCATGCTTGTCCGATGCACGGTCGGCACCGATGGCCTTGGCCACCCGCAGCACGTCGGCCTGGGTCTCGTTGACCCGCAGGTAGAACGCCACGGCGATATCGGCACGCATGTTGTCGCGGCAGATCAGGCCTTCCTTGCCGCGGCGGTCGATCTGCAGCGTGATCAGGCTGATCCGCATCAGCTCGGCGCGGTACAGCACCGGGATGATCAGCGCACCGGTGAAGTGCACCTTGGGCGTGGAGCTCATGTCGTTGACGATCAGGGCCACGCCCTGGTCGACCTTGCGGTAGAAGGCCTTGAACAGGCCGGCCAGGCCGAGCAGTGCGACCAGCAGCACGGCTACGCCGATCAGGAAGGGGGCCATGGTTGCCAACGTCATCAGTGATTCTCCTTGTTGCCCGGAAGCAGGTTGTCCTGGAAGTCGAGGGCGACCGCGTCGGCGCGGACCACCCGGTAATGGTGTTGATCAGCCACGTGTTCGACCAGCACGATGCGCTCGCCACGCTGCAGTTCGATCTCGCTGCGCACCTGCAGCACCAGTCCGGCGCCGCCATCGTCGAAGGTGGCGTGACCGCTGCGGGCATCCACCTTCGGCGAGGCAACCACGCCGGTACGCCCCAGCAGCGAGGCCTGCGCCACCGGGCGCAGGCGCAGCAGGAACCTGCGGACGGGGCGCAGCAGCAGCGCGGTGAACGGCACCGCCGGCAACGGCGCCAGAAGGGCCACGACCGCACCGATCGCCCAGCGCAGCAGGTCCGGCAGCGGCAACAGCACGAACAGATGGACGAAATAGGTGACGATCCAGGCGAAGAAACCCAGCAGCGTCACCACAAGCATGAGGGGAACCCCACCCAGGCCCCAGCGCGCCAGCAGCGCGGACAGTCCCTGCAGCTCATGTGGGTCGCCATGCAGCGCCCCATCGGCGCCGGCATCGCCAAACCCGTCGTCGACCAGGCCGAAGGCCGCCAGTGCCCAATACAGCACCGCCACCGCCAGCACGATGCTGTACGGCAGGGTCGGGAAACCGAACACGACGGTGAGGAACTCCTGCATCGCTTGCCTTCCTGGGCTGTGGGCGGCGGCCGCCCGTTCGGGGCGCGCCATGCACGTCCCGTCGATCCCCGCGCCGGCCCTCATGGCAGGCGCGCTTGGGTCCATCCTATGTGAAGAGTGCGTGCAGGCTCAAATCCAGGTCCAGATCACGGCAAATAGTGACGCCAATCACTCAAGAACCGTGCAATCGGCGCGGCGCACTTCCTCGACGAAAGTACGCATCCTGTAGCCGTCCTTGATGCCCGGCTCCAGTTCGATGCCGCTGGAGACATCCACGCCCCACGGCAGGGTGGCCAGCACGGCGTCGTAGACGTTTTCCGGGTTCAGGCCGCCGGCCAGCAGGAACGGGCGATGCAGGCCGGTCGGGATCCGGCCCCAGTCGAAGGCCACGCCGGTGCCGCCACCGCCGCCCGGGGCATGGCTGTCGAACAGGAAACCGGCGGCGCTGGGATAGCGCAGCTGCAGGGTGCGGGCGTTGATCTCTTCACGCCCGCCCATGGCGATCGCCTTCAGGTAGGGCATGTTGAAGCTGCGGCAGAAGCCCTCGTCTTCCTCGCCGTGGAACTGCAGCAGGGTCGGTCGTACCGTGCGCAGCACCTCGCGCACCTCTTCCTTGCTGTTGTTGCGGAACAGCGCCACCACGTCGACCATGGGCGCGATCGCCTGGCGCATCGCGCGCGCTTCGGCCGGAGCGACCCGGCGGCTGCTTTCACGGGCAAAGATGAAACCCACCGCGTCCACGCCCAGCTCACCGGCCAGGCGGACGTCGCCGGCCCGGGTCATGCCACAGAACTTGATGCGTGTGCGGTAGTAGGAGCGGCTCATAGCGTGACCTCGGCGGGCAGGTGCCAGTTGTCGGGGTACAGGGGCCCAAGGAACACCAGGCCCTGCGGCGGTGCGGTGGGACCGGCTACGGTGCGATCGCGCCCGGCCAGCAGTTCGGCGATCCATTCCACCGGCTTCTCGCCACTGCCCACCAGGATCAGCGATCCGACGATATTGCGGACCATGTGATGAAGGAATGCATTGCCCTGCACGGCAACCTCGATCACCTCGCCCTGGCGGCTGACCTGCAGTGACTGCAGCTCACGCCGGGCGTGCAGCGCCTGGCACTGCACCGAACGGAACGCACTGAAGTCGTTCTCACCGAGCAGGGCCTGCCCGGCGGCGTGCATCAGGGTCTCGTCCAGCGCGCGGCGCTCCCAGCTCAAGGTCTGCCGGTCCAGCGCGGGCCGCACTTCGCGGTTGAGCAGGCGGTAGCGGTAGCGGCGTGCGCGCGCGGAGAAACGCGCGTGGAAATCCTCGGCCACCGGCACGCACCAGCGCACTGCGATCGAGCGCGGCAGGCGGGTGGTAGTGCCCAGCATCCACGCGCGCGGATCGCGCACCACGTCGGTATCGAAATGCACGACCTGGCACTGGCCGTGCACGCCGGCATCGGTGCGGCCGGCACAGACCACCTGCAGCGGCGAATCGGCCACCGACGACAGGGCCTGCTCAAGGCTGGCCTGCACGCTCGGGCCGCCCTCGCCCAGGTTCTGCCAGCCCCTGAAATCGCTGCCGTCGTACTCGACGCCAAGCGCGTAACGCATGTGCTACCTCAGATATTGCGGGAGGGGCGGCGCTCAGGCCGGATCGCGTTCGGACCACACCGCCAGTTCGTTGCCACCGGGCTCGACGAACTGGAAACGGCTGCCGCCGGGGAAGGAAAACACCGGCCGCACGATCTCACCGCCAGCGTCAAGCACCGCCGTTTCGATCGGTGCCAGCTGGTCAGCGTACAGCACCAGCAGTGGCGCACCGGCATCGCTGGCCCGCAGCGGCTGGCCGCGGAAGAAGCCGCCCTGCAGGCGGCCGTCGTCGAACGCGGTGTAGTCGCTGCCATAGTCTACGAACGACCAGCCGAACGCCTTCTCGAAGAAGGCGCGGCTGGCCGCAGGATCCGTGGAAGCGAATTCAACGTAGTCGATGCGGCGCTCGCGGCTCATGACGGGGTCCTTGTCGGCAGGGTCGATCACGGCAGGCGGGCCAGCAGTTCGCGGGCCTGGGCCTGGCAGTGCAGGTCGCCGCCCTCGGCCACTTCCTGCAGCAACGTACGCGCGGTCTGGGCATCGCCCAGGTCGAGGTAGGCGATGGCCAGCTCAAGGCGCTCCTGCCCGGCGCGCGGCGCCCAGCCGGCATCGCCGGCCGGCGCCGCAGTACCGTCTTCATGCGGCGCTGCGGCCAGCGCGTCGTGCGGCGCTGCGCCTGAAGCCTCGCCGTCAGGGTGCTCGGCCGGCAGGTCGAACACGCCGCGGAACTGCGGCTGCTGTTCGGCATGCAGCGCGTAGTCCGGCACTGCCACCTCGCCGGGGGCCGCCTGAGCGAGCGGCTCATCCTGCGCTGCGGCGGCCGGCGTGGGATCATCCTCCTGCGTGGGCACCGGCTCGTCCCAGCGCGGCAGGTCGGTCACTGCCTCGGGCAGCTCCACCACTTCGTCATCGCGCAGCGTCTGCGCCTGCCAGTCAGCCTGGGCGGCGACGTCGGCGACCGGTTCGGCAGCCACGTCATCCTGCCCCCCGGCTTCGCTCGCCCAAGCCGGCATCGCCGGCTCCTGGCGGCCCGCTTCGGGCACCACCGACGACCACGAGGACTGCTCGGCCAGGGTATCCAGCGCCGCGCCCGCCGGTACCGCAGCGGTCAGACCGGCGGCATCGTCTTCGTCGCGCAGCGGCGGCAGCGGCGATGGCTTGCGACGACGCAGCAGCCAGGCTGCACCGGCCGCCAGCAGCAGCACCGGCAGCCCCAGCCAGTACCACGGCGTTGCCGCATCGCGGGTATCCGGTACCTGTGCCAGGCGCTGCTGCGCGGCGGCCAGGTCGTTGTCCTTCATCGCGATCAGCGACTGCTGCTGTTCCTTGAGTTTTTCCAGGTCGGCGACGCGCTGCTTCAGCTCGCCAATCTCGGCATCGCGGGTCGCGATGTCCTCGCGTGCCTGGCGCAGTTGTTCGTTGCCCAGCATGTCACCCTCGCTGCCGGCTCCAGTGCCGGTGGTTGTGCCCGCGCGCGCGGCGTCGGAAGCCAGCGCCGGGGCGATTTCAAGTCGTGCCCCATTGGCCGCGGCCGGGGAAGAAGCGTTCGTGGTTGCCGCCGCGGCCACCGGGGCGACGGTACCCGCCGGTTGCGGCACGGTGCGCGCCTGCCGCCACTGCGCTGCATGCTCGCGCACCAGCGCTGCGGCCTCGGCGGCATCGACCGCCGCCAGTGCATCGCTGCCGGGCATGCGCAGTACGGCGCCTTGCTTGAGCAGGTTGACGTTGCCGCGGATGAAGGCCTCCGGGTTGGCCCGCAGCAGGGCGATCATCGCGCGGTCGCGGCTGACCTGGTTGCCGCGGGCCACCGCGCTGGCGATCTGCGACAGGGTCTGCCCACGCTGGACGATGACGCTGCCATCGGCTGCCTGCGCGGCAGCGGGTGCAGCCCCTGCACGCGGGCGAGCCGATGCAGGTGCCGGCGCTGCCGCAGTGGACGGCGCAGGTGCGCTTGCGCTCTCCGCAGCGGCCGGCGCCGGTGCAACGTCACGGACGATGGTGTTGGAGAGGGTACCGGCCGGCGCGACGATTTCCGGTTCGGCCACCGCCAGTGCGCTGGAGGGCGCATCGACCAGCGCCGAGTATTCGCGCACCAGGCGGCCCTGGCCCCAGTCGGCCTCGATCAGGAAGCTCAGCGACGGGGTTTCGACCGGCGTCTGCGAGGTCACCCGCACCACCGCCCTGCCCTGCGCATTGCGGGTCAGTTCGAACTGCAGCTCACTGACCAGCCCGGCCGGCCGCTGCAGGCCAACGCGTTCGAAGGTGACCGCAGAGGCCAGCGCGACGCGCAGGTTCTCCAGTTCGGATGGATCGGCCGAGACTACCGGGATTTCGGCCAGCAGGGGCTGGCCTGGCTTGGACAGGACACGGATGTCACCCAAGCCCAGGGCAAGCGCCGAACTGCTGGCCAGGGCCAGCAGCGCGGTGGAAAGATAGAGGAGCGGGCGCTTTGCGCCCCTGGCCCGTTTATTCATGGGCGACACTATAAAGCGTGCGCACCGGGGTCCGCACCCACCGAGGGGACCTTCGGTAGCGCCGGCCACTGGCCGGCAGCACCACATGCCCATCACGGCAATGCCGGCCAGCGGCCGGCACTACCGGTCAGGCAACCACGGTGATCAACGCTGTTCGGCGGCGACCAGCTCGGCCAGCTGCACGGCGTTCAGGGCAGCGCCCTTGCGCACGTTGTCCGACACGATCCACAGGTTCAGGCCACGCGGGTGCGACAGGTCCTCGCGGATGCGGCCGACGTACACCGCGTCCGTGCCCGAGGCGTGGGTGACCGGGGTTGGGTAACCACCGGCCTCGTGACGATCCACCACTTCGATGCCCGGCGACTGCTCCAGCAGCGCGCGCGCTTCAGCGACGGTGACCTTGTCGCGGGTCTCGATCGCCACCGACTCGGAGTGGCCGTAGAACACCGGCACGCGCACCGCGGTCGGGTTCACCAGGATGCTGTCGTCACCCAGGATCTTGCGGGTTTCCCAGATCAGCTTCATCTCTTCCTTGGTGAAGCCGTTGTCCTGGAAGTCATCGATGTGTGGGATCAGGTTGAAGGCGATCTGCACCGGGAAGCGCTGCGGATCGATCTCCTGGAAGCTGAGCAGCTGGCCGGTCTGCTTGCCCAGTTCCTCCATCGCCGAGCGGCCACCGCCGGACACCGACTGGTAGGTGGACACATTGATGCGCTCGATACCGTACTTGCGGTGCAGCGGCGCCAGCGCCACCAGCATCTGCATGGTCGAGCAGTTCGGGTTGGCGATGATGCCGCGCGGACGGTTGGCGACCTGTTCCGGGTTGACCTCGGACACCACCAGCGGCACGTCATCGTCGTAACGGAAGGCCGAGGAGTTGTCGATCACCACCGCACCGGCGGCGGCGAACCTCGGTGCGTATTCCTTGGACACGCTGCCGCCAGCCGAGAACAGCGCGATCTCGACACCGGTCGGATCGAAGGTGGCCAGGTCCTGGACCTTGACCTTCTGGCCGTTGAATTCAATCTCGCCACCGGCCGAACGCTCGGAGGCGAGGACGCTCAGGGTGCCGACCGGGAAATCACGCTCGGCCAGGATCGACAACATGGTCTCGCCAACGGCGCCGGTGGCACCGACGACGGCGACGTGGAAACTGCGCTGTGCATTGCTCATGGGGAACTCTCACGAAAACGGGAATGGGGGAAAACACGCACGACAGCTGGGTTCGGGGAACCTCCTCAAGCGGGGCGCGCGGAGGTTCCCTATCGTTTCCCGGTTTTTTTGCCCAGCATCACGCGCGCGGCCATCGCCACGTCAGCGTTGATCGAGCTCGGCATGCGCGACGGGCCGCCGTCCAGGCCGAGCCCGGCAGCCAGATTATCCACGGCCAGCTGTACCATCGCCGTGCGCGTGGCCAGCGAGGCGCTGCCGATATGCGGCGTGAGCACCACGTTGCGCAGCGCCAGCAGCTCCGGGCGCACCTTCGGCTCGCCCTCGTACACATCCAGGCCAGCGGCCGCCAGGTGGCCGTTGGCCAGTGCGTCGGCCAGCGCCAGTTCGTCGACGATGCCGCCGCGGGCGATGTTCACCAGGGTTGCCGTCGGCTTCATCTTCGCCAGCGCAGCTGCGTCGATGATGTGATGCGAGGCCGGCGTGTAGGGCAGCACCGTTACCAGATGGTCGGACTGTGCCAGCAGTGTATCCAGGTCCACGTAGGTCGCGCGGAGCGACGCCTCGGTGTCGGCCGGCAACCGTGAACGGTTGTGGTACAGCACCTTCATGCCGAAACCGTGCGCGCCGCGGCGGGCGATGCCCTGGCCGATGCGGCCCATGCCAAGGATGCCCAGCGTGCTGCCATGGACATCCGCGCCCAGCATGGTCTGGAACGACCACTGCTGCCACTGCCCTTCACGCAGCCAGCGCTCGGACTCGGTGATCCGGCGCGCGGTTGCCATCAGCAGCGCGAAACCGAGATCGGCGGTGGTTTCGGTCAACACGTCCGGCGTGTTGCTGGCCAGGATGCCGGCCGCGCTGAGCGCGTCGACATCCAGGTTGTTGTAGCCGACGCCGACATTGGCGATCACCTTCAGCTGCGTGGCATCGGCCACCTGCGCCGCACCGATGCGCTCGTTGAGGGTGATGATCGCGCCGTCGGCGCTGGCCAGCTGTGCAGCGATCTGGTCCGGCGACCAGGCGGTGACAGTGTCGGTGCTGCGCAGCTGCACGCGATCGCGCAGCGGCGCGATGGCCGCCTCGATCAGCGGCTGGCTCACCCACACGGTCGGCCGCGTGTCAGCCATCGATCTGCCCGGGAATGCGCGGGGTGATCGTGCCGACATCGCCGCACTGCGCGCGATGACGCAGCGCCTGGTCCATCAGCACCAGCGCCACCATCGCCTCGGCGATGGGCGTGGCGCGGATGCCGACGCAGGGATCGTGGCGGCCGGTGGTGACCACCTCGACCACGTTGCCGGCCGTATCCAGCGACGGGCCCGGCAGGCGCAGGCTGGACGTCGGCTTCAGGGCGATCGACGCGACGACCGGCTGGCCGGTGGAGATGCCACCGAGGATGCCGCCGGCATGGTTGCTGGCGAAGCCCTGCGGCGTCAGCAGGTCACGGTGCTCGGTGCCCTTCTGCGCGGCGCTGGCGAATCCGTCGCCGATCTCCACGCCCTTCACCGCATTGATGCTCATCAGCGCAGCGGCCAGTTCGCCGTCAAGCTTGCCGTAGATCGGCTCGCCCCAGCCCGGCGGCACGTTGTCGGCGACCACGTCCACGCGCGCACCGACCGAGTCGCCAGACTTGCGCAGCGCATCCATGTACGCCTCCAGCTCCGGCACCTGTGCGGCGTGCGGCCAGAAGAACGGATTGTCTTCCACCGCCGACCAGTCGAAACCGGCCGGGGTGATGTCGCCCAGCTGCGACAGGTAGCCACGCACGGTAACGCCGAAACGCTCGGCCAGCCACTTCTTGGCGACCACGCCGGCGGCCACGCGCATGGTGGTCTCGCGTGCCGAGGAACGGCCACCGCCACGCGGATCGCGGATGCCGTACTTGTGCCAGTAACTGTAGTCAGCATGGCCCGGGCGGAACTGCTGGCCGATATTGGCGTAATCCTTGCTGCGCTGGTCGGTGTTGCGGATCAGCAGCGCGATCGGGGTGCCGGTGGTCAGGCCCTCGTATACGCCGGACAGGATCTCGACCTCGTCGGCCTCGCGCCGCGCGGAAGTGTGCCGGCTCTTGCCAGTCGCACGGCGCTGCAGGTCGTGGGCGAATTCGGTCGCGTCCAGCGCCAGCCCCGGAGGGCAGCCATCAATCACGCAGCCGATGGCCGGCCCGTGCGACTCGCCGAACGTGGTGACGGTGAACAGCTTGCCGAACGAATTGGAGCTCACGGGCGCTGCGCCGCCAGTTCGGTGATGCGTGCGCTGTGGGCGATCAGCTCGCGGCATTCGACCGCGAAGATGCCCATCTGGCCGACCTTGAACTCGATCCAGGAAAAATCGACTTCCGGCAGCAGCTTGACCAGATGCTGTTCGGACTCACCCACTTCACAGATCAGCAGACCGTCTTCGCTCAGGTGCAGCGGGGCATCGCGCAGGATCTTCAGCACCAGGTCCAGGCCATCCTCACCGGCACGCAGGCCCATTTCCGGCTCGTAGGAATACTCCTGCGGGAGGGCATCAGTCTCGTCGTTGGTGACGTACGGCGGGTTGGTGACGATCAGGTCGTAGTGGCGGCCGGTCAGGCCATTGAACAGGTCCGACTTGATCAGGGTGACGTTGTGCGCCTGCAGGCGCTCCTTGTTCTCCTCGGCCAGCGACAGTGCGTCGTCACTCAGGTCGACGCCGTCCACCTCCCAGTTCGGGTAGTAGTGGCCCATGGCGATGGCGATGCAGCCCGAACCGGTGCAAAGATCCAGCGCGCGGCTGACATCGCGGCCGGCCAGCCACGGTTCGAAACCACATTCGATCAGTTCGGCGATCGGCGAGCGCGGCACCAGCGCGCGCGTGTCACTCTTGAAGCTCAGGCCGGCGAACCAGGCCTCACCGGTCAGGTAGGCAGCGGGGATGCGTTCGTCGATGCGACGCTGGAACAGTTCCAGCACGCGCAGCTTTTCGGCCCGCAGCAGGCGTGCCTGGCCGTAGGCCGGGCCGAGGTCGTGCGGCAGGTGCAGGCTGTGCAGCACCAGCTGGGTTGCCTCGTCCAGCGCATTGTCGTAGCTGTGCCCGAAGGTCAGCCCGGCTTCGTTGAAACGGCTGGTGCCGTAGCGGATCAGATCGATGATCGTGTGGAGTTCGGCGGCCGTTTCAGCGGTCATGGCGGTACTGCGGGCAAAGTGGCCCCCGATTATAGGGGCTGGCGCCCGCGGCAGCATCCGTTGCGGCGGAAACGATCGGGCCGCAGCCGGTATGATGGAGCCCATTTCGCGTGGGAGCCCCCATGTTCAATCGCAATGCCGGCATCATCCTGCTGATCGCCCTGGCGGCGGGGCTTGGCCTGCTCGCCGCCCAGCAGGTGTTCGCGCCGAAGCCGCCGGCCAACGCCCCGGCCACCGAAGCGATCACCCTGTACCCGCAGCCGCGTGAACTGCCCGACTTCAACCTGGCCCAGTCCGACGGCACCCGCCTGATCCCGGGCGAACTGAAGGGCCACTGGACCCTGGTGTTCCTGGGCTTCACCTTCTGCCCGGACGTCTGCCCGACCACCCTGGCCGAGCTGGCCGGCGCGCAGAACCAGTGGGAGGCCCTGCCCGATGGCCTGCGCCCGCGCGTGCTGTTCATCTCGGTCGACCCGGACCGCGACAGCGCCACCCGCCTGGGCGAGTACGTGCACGGCTTCCACAAGGACACCCTGGCCGCCACCGCCGATATCCCCTCGCTGGAGCGCTTCGCCACCTCGCTGGGTTTCGTGTTCCAGAAAGTGCCGGGCAAGCATTTCGACGAAAACCCCGAGGATTACACCGTCGAGCATTCGGCCAGCCTGGCCGTGCTCGACCCGCAGGGCCGCCTTGCCGGCCTGGTGCGCCCCCCGTTCAATGCGCCGGCGATCGCCCGCGACCTGCAGAAGCTGACCGAGAAAACCGCCCCATGAGCCTCACCACCGCCCTGACGTACGCCCTGCCCCATCGCCTGCTGTCCTCGATGGCACGCTCGCTGGCGTACTCGGACGATCCGCGCGTGTCGCGCTGGCTGATCGACACCGTCACCCGCAAGTTCAACGTCAACCTGGACGAAGCGGCCAACCCGGACCCGCGCAGCTATGCGACCTTCAACCAGTTCTTCACCCGCGCGCTGAAGCCGGGCGCGCGCGTGGCCGATGCCGATCCGCGCAGCCTGGTGATGCCGGCCGACGGCCGCATCAGCCAGCTGGGGAAGATCGAGGCCGGCCGCATCTTCCAGGCCAAGGGCCAGTCGTTCACCGCCGCCGAGCTGCTGGGCAGCGACGAGGATGCCAAGCCGTACAACGACGGTCTGTACGCCACCGTGTACCTGTCACCGCGCGACTACCACCGCGTGCATATGCCGTGGACCGGCACCCTGCGTGAAACCGTGCACGTGCCAGGACGCCTGTTCAGTGTCGGTCCTGCGGCCGTCAACGGGGTGCCGCGCCTGTTCGCCCGCAACGAGCGCCTGGTCTGCCACTTCGACACCAGCTTCGGCCCGATGGTCAGCGTGATGGTTGGCGCGCTGCTGGTGTCCGGCGTGGAAACCGTGTGGAGCGGCGAGGAGATCCCGGCCTACGGCGATCGCATCACCCGCAAGGACTACCGCGGCCAGGGCATCAAGCTGGAGCGTTTCGCCGAGATGGCACGCTTCAATTACGGCTCGACCGTGGTGGTGCTGCTGCCGCCGGGCGTAGCCGAATTCGCCCCGCAGCTGGGCGCCGAAAGCCCTGTGCAGCTGGGCCAGGCCCTGGCAAAGCTGCGCTGACCGTAGATCCACGCGACGCGTGGATGGATTCAACGGAATGCCGGCCAGCGGCCGGCACTACCGGGTCTGTAGAGCCGAGCACGGGCTCGGCTCTACAGTCAGAAGCGGATTACTGCAGGACCGGTGCTGGGCCGACGTCCATGCCGTCGTAGTCTTCCACTCCGTGCTCCGCGGCCAGCGCCGCGAATTCCTGGTTGCGGCCGTCCAGCGAGGCTTCGTCGTGGATTTCCACGCGCTCCACGTGCAGCACGTGGAACGGCGCGTCGCCCTCTTCCGGTTCCTGCTCGAAGAGTTCCACGAAGGTGTAGCCCTGTGCCTGCAGGTGCTGGGCCAGCGCCTGCAGCGGCTCGGCACTGGCGTGGACGAAGAAATACCCCCACAGCAACGGGCCGTTGATGTCCCAGTCGGTGTTCTCGCGGAGGTTGGCGAACAGGTTGCGGGTGGCTTCGAGGTCCATACGGATTCCAGTGGTCTTGGGAATTACTTGTCGCAGCCCTGCAGCTTCAGCGTCTGGCCCTGGCGCAGGCTGTAGGCCGGCGGCTTCAGGCCGTTGGCGCGGGCCAGGGTCGGCAGGTCGCACTGGAACTTCGCGGCGATGGCGCCCAGGGTCTCCCCCCGACCCACCTTGTGGCTGCGCGCCGGCTTCGGCCGGGCGGCCGGCGCCGGGCGCGGTGCCGCCACTGCAGCCACCGGTGCGGTCGGCACGCTGGTGGATGCAGCCGCGTCGGCCACCGGCACCACACCACCCACCGCCACGCTGCCGGTATAGCTCGCCGCGGTCGGGCGCTTGATCGCCGCGTTGAGATCAGCGGTGATCAGCGTGCGGGCGAGGTCGGCACGCGGACCACTGACACAGTTGCGCTGGTACAGGCCGGCGATGCGGGTGGTGGCGTTGATCAGCGTACCGGCCGGAATCCAGCCATCGGCCTCATAGCGCGGGTTGAGGTTGCGCAGCGCACGCATGTAGCCATCGCGGGTACCGTGGCTGCCCAGGCAGATGGTCAATTCATAGATTGTGGTGGACTTTGCCAGCCGCAGCGTGGCCGGCTGCGCGCTGATCTTCGGGAACTCCACGCCGTACTGCTGCGGGTGCAGGAAGATCCAGGCCGCGGCAATCACCATCGGCACGTAGTCCTTGGTCTCGCCCGGGAACTGGTTGTAGACACTGTCGGTCCAGAAGCTCTGGCCGGCGCTCTGCTTGAACACGCGCGCGGCACGGCCTTCGCCACCGTTGTAGGCGGCCACCGACATTTCCACGTTGTTGTTCAGTTCGCGCAGGCGCTCGTTGAGGTAGCTGGCGCTGGCTTCAGCGGCGCTGCGCGCGTCGAAGCGGGTATCGAAGCCGGTGCCGTCCGGGCCCAGGCCGAAACGGCGGCCGGTGGCCGGCATGAACTGCATCAGGCCGGCGGCGCCGGCGCGCGAGGAAGCATGCACACGGCCGTTGGATTCCTTGGCCATGATCCCGAACAGCAGCGCCTCGGGCAGGCCGCGCTTTTCCCACTCCGGCCACATCACCGCGCGCAGGTTCTGGTAATTCTCGTAGCTGGTCAGCAGCGCCGGTCGCATGTCGGTCAGCCAGCGACGGATGCCGGCCTGCACCGCCGGGTTGTACTCGACCATGCTGTCGAAGGCGTGCCGTTTGTCGTTCAACAGCGCGGCAGCGCGCGCGGCCTCGGGCACGTCGGCGGTGAGGGGGCCGATGTGGTCCGGGTCGGCTTCCAGACGGTCACCGCCCTCATCGGCCACGTCATCGCTGGCGGCGGCATCGGCGTCGTGCTTGAGCAGGCGCTTGTAGCTGGCCAGCAGGGTCCCCATCTGGCAGCCCTTCTGCTTGACGCAGTCGTTGAGGACATCTTCCATGTCCTCCAGCGCGGCATCGGCTTCGTTGCTGCCCTTGGGATCGGCGTTGGCGACCAGCAGCAGGGCATCGCCGTAGCGCTTTTCGGCGGCGGTCATGCGCTGCTGCAGCGCATCCACCTTCACCTTGTCCCGGGCCGAAACCCGCTGTGCGTGGGCGTCGGGCGCCAGGGAAACCAGGCCGGCCAGGGCCAGCAGCGGCCAACCGCGGGAAATCAGGACAGGAACGGGCATTGATGGCACTGTGTGCGAAACAGGCAGGCAGAGTAGCGGCGCCGCCAAGGTCCGGGCAAGCCGACCTTCGGACCGTCACTGCCGGCGTTAACATTGGGCTATTCATCACAAGGGCTGGACCATGGATCCGATTCTGCTCGGCAAAGGCATTACCGACGATGTTGCCGTCACCCTGCTGCCGAAACTCGGCAACCGCCACGGCCTGGTGGCCGGCGCCACCGGTACCGGCAAGACCGTGACCCTGATGACCCTGGCCGAGGGCTTCTCGCGACGGGGCGTGCCGGTGTTCCTGGCCGATGTGAAGGGCGATGTCTCCGGCCTGGCCGTGCCCGGCACCGGCGCAGAAAACCTGCTCCAGCGTGCTGCCGAGATCGGCGTGGCCGACTATGCGCCGGCCGCCAGCCCCACCATCTTCTGGGACCTGTACGGCAAACTGGGCCACCCGGTGCGCACCACGGTCAGCGAGATGGGCCCGACCCTGCTGTCGCGCATCCTCGAATTGAACGACACCCAGGCCGGGGTACTCGACATCGTATTCAAGCTGGCCGACGACCGCGGCCTGCTGCTGCTGGACATGGACGACCTGCGCGCCCTGCTCGGCCTGGTTGCCGAGGAGCGCAAGGACATTTCCACCGAGTACGGCCTGGTCAGTGCGCAGTCGATCGCGGCGATCCAGCGTTCGGTGCTGCGCCTGGCGCAGGACGGTGGCGAGAATTTCTTCGGCGAACCGGCACTTGAACTGGCCGACATCATGCGGGTCAACCACGACGGCCGCGGCATGATCGGCATCCTCGCCGCCGACCAGCTGGTGCTCAAGCCCAAGCTCTATTCCACCTTCCTGCTGTGGCTGCTGTCGGAACTGTTCGAGCAGCTGCCGGAAGTGGGCGACCTGGACAAGCCGAAGCTGGTCTTCATCTTCGACGAGGCGCACCTGCTGTTCGATGATGCACCGCCGTCGCTGGTGCAGCGCATCGAGCAGGTGGTGCGCCTGATCCGTTCCAAGGGCGTGGGCGTGTACTTCTGCTCGCAGTTCCCCGACGACGTGCCGGGCAACATTCTCGGCCAGCTGGGCAATCGCGTTCAGCACGCACTGCGTGCGTTCACCCCGCGCGACCAGAAGGCGGTGAAAACCGCGGCCGAGACGTTCGTGCCGAATCCGAAGCTGGACGTGGCCAAGGTGCTGGGCCAGCTCGGCACCGGCGAGGCACTGGTATCCACGCTGCAGGACAAGGGCGTGCCGATGCCCGTGCAGCAGACGTTGATCGCGCCGCCGCGCTGCCGGATGGGACCGATCACCGAGGCCGAGCGTGCACAGGTACGCGCCGGCAGCCCGGTCGGCAGCCGCTACGACACCGCGATCAACCGCGAATCGGCCGCCGAACTGCTGGCCCAGCGCGCGCAGAAGAGCATCGAGCAGGCACAGGCGCCGGCCGCGCGCAGCCGCGAGCAGGACGAAGCTCAGGAAGGGGGTTTCGGCCAGGCCATCAAGGACGCGATCTTCGGCACCAAGCGCCGCCAGGGCATGATCGAAACCATGGCCAAGCAGACCACGCGCACTGTCGGCACCAAACTGGGCAACCAGATCGTGCGCGGCATCCTCGGTGGCATCTTCGGCGGCAAGCGCTAGCTGCCCCTGCTGGGGTCAGAGCCCTTTCCGCTGGAAAGGGATCTGACCCTGCTCTCTCATTCGTCATCCAGAAAAGAAGTCGTATTGCATGTCCCGTTGGCGTCCCCCCGCAGAAAAAAGCACCGCCCTGATCACCGCTTCCGGGCATGCGCGACTGAAGGCCGAGCTGGATGAGCTATGGCGCGTGCGCCGCCCGGAAGTGGTGAAAGCGCTCGCCGCCGCTGCAGCAGAAGGCGACCGTTCCGAGAACGCCGAGTACACCTACCGCAAGAAGCAACTGGGCGAGATCGACCGCCGCGTGCGCTACCTGACCAAGCGGCTGGAATCGCTGCGCGTGGTCGATACGACGCCAACCGATCCGCTCGCAGTGTTCTTCGGCGCGTGGGTGGAACTGGAGAACGTGGACAGCGGCGACACCAGCCGCTATCGCATTGTCGGCCCGGATGAGACCGATGCGGGCCTGGGCTGGATCAGCATCGATTCCCCCCTGGCGCGTGCGCTGCTGAAGAAGCGGCTGGATGATGAGTTCTCGGTGGAGCTGCCCGGCGGGCAGTTCACCTTTGCAGTGATCGGCGTGGAGTACGAGCCTGTGTAGCGTCGAGCCATGCCCGACCTCGCCGCCGTTGTAGAGCCGAGCCCATGCTCGGCTGATGGGCAACGCAGCCGAGCATGGGCTCGGCTCTACAACGGTGGCGGGTACGTGCGTCCTGCGCGCAGCGGGCGGAAATAGTCGGCATTGCGGTAGAAGGCGGAATCCTGCACGTCGTGCCAGCCTGGGATTCCAGCCAACGGCAGCGGACGCAGCTGCAGCGGATCGGTCACTGCCCTGCCCTCGGCAATGGCAGCGCTCACCACGTCGATACAGGCGGCTTCGACATCGCCCTGCACCACCACGCACTTGCCGACCAGCAATCGCCCCGGCAGCAGTGCCTGTTCCATCAGCGCATGCCCGAATACCACAGTGATGGCGATGTCACCGGTCTGCCAGTTCACCGGCTCAAACAACGCGGGCCAGTCGTGTGCATCCCAGGCAGCCAGCAGTGAGTCATCGCGCACACGCACGATCACGCCGGTTTCGTCGAACTGGGTCAAGGCGGCCTGCGCGCGGTTGCGCTGGCCGGGTGGCATCGCCTCGATATGCAGGCACTGCCGCACGTTGAGCGCGCGCTTCAGCTGCGGCTGTGAGGCCCACACCAGCGCATTGAACAGGTCGTGCCAGTTGCCGGCACGGGTGGCGATGCGTCCCTGCGCGATACGCGCCTCATAATGCAGGCCATCGGCCAGCAGCGCGGCGTCCTGTTCAACCAGGCGCTTGCCAGGCACGGCCAGACGTGCATCGAGCGCCGCGATGGTCGGCCACGCGGTGCCGTCCAGCAGGTCACGGAAGTCCTGAAGTCCGGCAAACAGCGGATGCTCGAACTGCCGTGCAGCTACCGCCGCACGTGGCGGCGGTACGAAGCGTCGTGAACCGCCGCCGTTGCCAGTGGCGGCCGTCGCTGCGGTCACAGCACCTTGAGGTCGAACGCCGGACGGGGGGCGGCCGCCAGCGCGTCACCGTACAGGTCATGCTCGTCGCTCTCGGTGATCTCCACCTCGACGAATTCGCCCACGCGCAGCGGCACCTGGTCGGCATTCTGGATGTGCACCAGGCCGTCGATCTCCGGGGCATCGGCCTTGGAGCGGGCCACGGCGATGTCGCCTTCGATGGCGTCGACCAGGCACTGCTGCACGGTGCCGATCTTGGCCTCAAGGCGTGCAGCGGAAATCTGCGCCTGCTTCTCCATGAAGCGGGCCAGACGCTCCTGCTTCACTTCCTCCGGCACAGCATCGGGCAGATCGTTGGCGGTCGCGCCTTCAACCGGCGAATAGGCGAACGCACCCACGCGATCCAGCTGCGCTTCGTCAAGGAACGACAGCAGTTCCTCGAACTCGGCTTCGGTCTCGCCCGGGAAGCCGACGATGAAGGTCGAACGCACAGTGATGTCCGGCGCGATACGGCGCCAGTTCTGCACGCGCTCCAGGGTCTTCTCCACCGCGCCGGGGCGCTTCATCAGGCGCAGGATGCGGGGGCTGGCGTGCTGGAACGGAATGTCCAGGTACGGCAGGATGCGGTTTTCGGCCATCAGCGGCACCACCTCGTCCACGTGCGGGTACGGGTAGACGTAATGCATGCGCACCCATGCATCCAGCTCCGACAGGCCTTCGCACAGCGCCTTCAGGCGGGTCTGGTAGGCCTTGTTGCGCCACATCTTCTCGGCGTACTTCACGTCCACGCCGTAAGCCGAGGTGTCCTGCGACACCACCAGCAGCTCACGCACGCCGCCACGCACCAGGCGCTCGGCTTCACGCAGCACCTCGTCCACCGGGCGCGAAACCAGCTTGCCGCGCATCGACGGAATGATGCAGAAGCTGCATTTGTGGTTGCAGCCTTCGGAAATCTTCAGGTACGCGTAGTGGCGCGGGGTCAGCTTGATACCGTAGTCGGGCACCAGGTCCACGAACGGATCGTGCTTGGGCGGCAGTGCTTCATGCACCGCTTCCATCACGCTCTGGTAATCCTGCGGGCCGGACACCGCCAGCACGTTGGGGTACGCCTCGCGGATCTGCTCCGGGCGCTTGCCCAGGCAGCCGGTGACGATGACCTTGCCGTTCTGGTTCATCGCTTCGCCAATCGCGTCCAGCGACTCGGTCACCGCAGAATCGATGAAGCCGCAGGTGTTGACCACCACCACGTCGGCCGAATCGTAGGACGGGACGATGTCGTAGCCTTCCGAACGGAGCTGGGTGAGGATGCGCTCGGAATCGACGAGGGCCTTCGGGCAGCCAAGGCTGACGAAGCCGACTTTGGGGTTCAGCTGGGACATGGAATCGCGGGACTCTGGGGGCCTGGGCCCCTGCCGTCGTGGCAGGGGTTCCTGGGGGCCGGGGCCTGAAAGGGCGCCAGTATACCGGGGTTGGCGGCCGCGCTCTGAATGGCCAGCCGCCCGATCCCGCACAGCCGCTGACATCGCGCTAACCCATGCAGCACCGACAATGCCGTTCTGTTCCCCACAACGAGATGGAAACGATGGCCGAGTGGATCACCCTGGATACGCATCACGGCCCGGTACGGGCCTGGCAGGCCCTGCCGGAGGGTACCGCGCGCGGCGGCCTGGTGGTGGTGCAGGAAATCTTCGGCGCCAATCCGCATATTCGCAGCGTGGCCGAACGCTTCGCGGCGGAAGGCTATGCGGTGCTGGCGCCCTCGTTCTTTGACCTGCTCGATGGCCCCGACGCCGATCCGGACGCGCTGCCCTACGACGCCGAAGGCGTGAAGCAGGGCCTGGAACGGGTCGGCGCGCTGGGCATGGAGCGTGCGCTGGAAGTGGTCCGCGCGGCGGCGACCCGGCTGGCCCCCTACGGCAAGGTCGGCACCGTCGGCTACTGCTGGGGCGGTACGGTGGCGATGCTGTCCGCAGTGCGCCTGGGGCTGCCGTCGGTCAGTTACTACGGCGCCCGCAACGTCCAGTTCCTCGATGAGCCACCCAAGGCGCCGGTGATCTTCCACTTCGGCGCCCAGGACCGCAGCATCCCGCCAGAAGCCGTGCAGGCCCACCGCGAAAAGCTGCCGCAGATGGCCACCTACGTCTATCCGGCCGATCATGCCTTCAACCGGGAGGTCGGACATGCGTATGATCCAGACAGCGCCGCCCTGGCGCTGCAACGCACCCTGGACTTCTTCTCGGAGCATCTTGGATGAGCGAATTCGAACTCGATTCACGCCTGGCCGCCGATAGCGTGCTGGTGGCGGAAGGACCGTTGTCGCAAGTGCGGCTGATGAACGACGAACGATTCCCCTGGCTGGTGCTGGTACCGCGCCTGGCCGGGGTCACCGAGTGGATCGAGCTGGACGGCGAGCAGCAGGACAAGCTGCGCACCGAGCTCAACCGCGCCTGCAAGGCCCTGAAGGGCTCCGACGGGGTGGAAAAGATCAACATCGGGGCGCTGGGCAATATCGTGCGCCAGCTGCACTTCCATGTGATCGGCCGCCATGACGGTGATCCGGCCTGGCCGGGCCCGGTCTGGGGCAGCGGCCCGGCGCACCGCTACGAGCCGGCGGCGCTGGACCAGCATGTCGCCTACTGGAAGGAACGGCTAGGATATCCGGCCCTGTCCTGAGCCTTCGCCGACCCGATGCGATTCAACCTCGTTGCCGCCGTCCTGCTGATCCTGATCGGCCTGTTCATGCTCGCCAGCAATCTCGGCTGGACGCACCTGAACCTGTCCAAGCTGCTGCTGACCTGGTGGCCGGTGGCCCTGGTGGGTGTCGGCATCGCGATGCTGTTCGGTCGCGGCAAATAAGGAAGGCGGCGCATTGCGCCGCCTTCCTTCATGTGGAGCCGGGCCATGCTCGGCTGCCCTGCCTTGAAGCCGAGCATGGCTCGGCTCTACAGATCGCCTGCAATCTTCAGGTCCGCGGCAGGGTCACGCCGGTCTGGCCCTGGTACTTGCCGCCACGGTCGCGGTACGACGTCTCGCAGATGTCATCGGCGGCCGCCTGGAAGAACAGCATCTGCGCCACGCCTTCGTTGGCGTAGATGCGCGCCGGCAGCGGCGTGGTGTTGCTGAATTCCAGGGTGACGTGGCCTTCCCATTCCGGCTCCAGCGGCGTCACGTTGACGATGATGCCGCAGCGCGCGTAGGTGCTCTTGCCCAGGCACACCACCAGGGTATCGCGCGGAATGCGGAAGTATTCCACGGTACGCGCCAGCGCGAAGCTGTTCGGCGGGATGATGCACTCATCGCCGACGATATCCACGAAGCTGCCCGGATCGAAGTGCTTGGGATCGACGATCGTCGAGTTGATGTTGGTGAACACCTTGAACTCGCGCGAGCAGCGCACGTCATAGCCATAGCTGGACGTGCCATAGCTGACGATGCGCTGGCCGTTGGCCTGCTTGACCTGCCCGGCCTCGAACGGCTCGATCATGCCGTGCTGCTCGGACATGCGGCGGATCCAACGGTCACTCTTGATGCTCATGCTTTGTCCTGGGGGTACGAGGGGGCGCGAGGATTCTAGCAGGGGGCCGGCCTGCGCCGGCGGCCCCTGCCCCGGCACTTACAGCAGCGAGGACAGGATCGGGATCGAGGCCCGCGGGCGCTTGCCGACTTCCTCGATCAGGCGCTGCGCGGCATGGCGGTAGGCCTGGGCCGGTGCCGAATCCGGCTGGGCCACGGTGATCGGCGTGCCTGCATCGCCCTGCTCGCGGATGCCGATCTGCAGCGGCAGCGACCCCAGCAGCGGCACGCCGTACTGCGCGGCCATGCGCTCGCCGCCACCCTCGCCGAACAGGTGCTCGATGTGCCCGCAGCTGCTGCACGTGTGCACCGCCATGTTCTCGACGATGCCCAGCACCGGCACCTCGACCTTCTCGAACATCTTCAGCGCCTTCTTCGCATCCAGCGTGGCGATGTCCTGCGGCGTGGTGACGATCACTGCACCGGCCAGCGGAATCTTCTGGGTCAGGGTCAGCTGGATGTCACCCGTGCCGGGCGGCAGGTCGATCAGCAGGAAATCCAGGTCGTCCCACAGGGTATCGTTGAACAGCTGGGTCATCGCCGAGGTGGCCATCGGGCCGCGCCAGATCATCGGGGTGTCTTCTTCGATCAGGTAGCCGATCGACATGGTGTCCACGCCGAACGCACGCAGCGGCTCGATGCTCTTGTTGTCCGGGCTTTCCGGGCGGCCGGACAGCCCCAGCATGGCCGGCACGCTGGGGCCGTAGATGTCGGCGTCGAGCACGCCCACCCGCGCACCGAGCTGCTGCAGCGCCACGGCCAGGTTCACCGAGGTGGTGGACTTGCCGACGCCGCCCTTGCCCGAACCGACCGCGATGACATTGCGGATGCGGGCATGCGGCGTAAGTCCCTTCTGGACCTGGCTGGCATGGGGACGGCGGGGAGAACTGTTCACAACGAGCACCGGCGGAGTCAGGGGGATAACCCAACATCATACAAGCTGGACGTAACCTGACTGAAATTCAGGATTGCGACGGATTCGTGCACAGATTGTTAAGTTCATGTTACGTTCGATCAGCACTGTTTTGAGCTGCGGAGCCCGCTGTTCCGGCCCGCGCGATGGCGCATGCGCAGTGCCGTTTTTGTTTTTTGCTCTCCATTGGAACTACATGAAACACGTCAGCAATACCGCACGTCGCAACACGCTCGCCGTCGCCCTGATTTCCGCTCTGATGGCCGCCGCCCCGGCAATGGCCCAGGACAAGGCGACCAACCTGGACAAGATCACCGTCACCGGTTCGCTGATCCCGCAGACCCAGGTCGAAACCCAGACCCCGGTGATGTCCATCACCGCCGAAGACATCCAGACCCGCGGCTTCAGCAGTGTTGCTGAAGTGCTGCAGCAGTCATCGCTGACCACCGGCGGCCTGCAGGGTGGCCAGACCTCGGGTGCGTTCACCCAAGGCGCCGAAGCCGCCGGCATGTTCGGCCTGAATCCGGGCTACACCAAGTACCTGATCAACGGCCGCCCGATGCTCTCGTATCCGGCGCTGTACAACGGCAGCGAGTCGTTCAACAACATCAGCGGCATTCCGATCGACATCGTCGAGCGCATCGAAGTCCTGCCGGGCGGCCAGTCGTCGCTGTATGGCTCGGACGCGATCGCCGGCGTGGTCAACATCATCCTGAAGGAACGCATGGACGGCGGCACGATGTCGATCCGTGGCGGTACCTACACCGAAGGTGGTGGCAGCAACATCCGCTTCAGCGCCGCCAAGGGCTTCAACGCGTTCGACGACCGCTTCCACGCCCTGGTCAACGTGCAGATCGAAAACGGCAGCCCGATCTGGGGCTACCAGCGTGACATCACCAAGCAGAACAACCCTGTCGGTTACACCGCGCAGCTGCCGTCGAACGACTTTGCTGTCATCGGCAACGCCGACAACAAGCTGTACATGATGGACCCGACCCGCTGCGCCAACGTGGCAGGCCTGTACGACGGCACCACCACCGTCGGCAAGCGTGCATCGGGCGAATCGTGCGGCTCGGTGTACAGCGCCGGCTACAAGACCCTGAAGAACGGCAAGAACAGCGGCCAGTTCTACTCGTCGATGACCTTCGACGTGAACGACAACTTCCAGCTGTTCGCCGACGTGCTGTACAGCAAGGAAAAGACCGAATTCACCTCCGGCTCCAGCGCCCTGTGGTGGGGCACCAAGTCGGTGATGGGCGGCTTCTACGACCAGGGCCTGGGCAAGGTCGTGAACCTGCAGCGCGCCTTCGCGCCGGAAGAAATCGGCCCGGGCCACTACAACAACATCCTGAACTCCGATGAGAGCCGTTCCTACCAGGTCACCCTGGGCGGCAAGGGCATGGTCGGCGACTGGGACTACAGCGCCAGCTTCACCCGCGGCGAATACCGTCTGGACCAGAACCGCTTCGCGCGCTGGAAGGACAAGATCGAAGGCTTCTTCGGCGACACCGTGCTGGGCCCGCGCCTGGGCACCACCGCTGATGGCTTCGGCATCTACAACCCGAACTACACCGCCTTCTACTCGCCGATCACCCCGGACCAGTTCGCCAGCTTCACCGGCTATGGCACCCACCGCAGCAAGACCTGGCAGAACCTCGGTCGCGTGCAGGTGACCAACGGTTCGCTGTTCTCCCTGCCGGGCGGCGACGCCGGCCTGGCCGTCGTGCTGGAAGGCGGCAGCGAGGGTTGGGATTACTCGCCCGACCAGGCCTTCGTCGATGGCAACGCGTGGGGCGCCAGCGCCGTGGCCGGTGCCGGCCACCGCAGCAACTACGCGGTGACCAGCGAACTGCGCATGCCGGTGTTCGAGTCGCTGACCATCAGCGCCTCGGGCCGCTATGACGCCTTCAAGATCGCCGACAAGACCGTCGACAAGGCCACCTACAGCATCGGCCTGGAATACCGTCCGGTGGAAAGCCTGCTGCTGCGCGGCAAGTACGGCACCGCGTTCCGCGCGCCGACCCTGTCCGATGCCTTCCAGGGCATGAGCGGCTCGTTCGCCTCCGGCCAGAACGACTACTACCGCTGCAGCCAGATGGGTTACGCGCTGCGTGACGAAGCCTGCTCGTTCTACAAGACCACCTCGGTGTACAGCGAAAAGTCCGGCAACCCGGACCTGAAGCCGATCACCGCCGACGTGTGGAGCGCAGGCGTGGTGTGGGCCCCGGTGAGCAACTTCTCGCTGTCGGTCGACTACTACAACTGGAAGATCAAGAACGAGGTCAAGACCCTGAGCACCGACCAGCTGCTGCTGGCCGAGTACCAGTGCCACAACGGCCTGCCGAACAACACCTCGGCCAGCTGCCAGAACGTGACCGACTGGGTGACCCGCGACGCCGGTGGCAACCTGACCCGCGTGTACACCCCGAAGCTCAACGTGGCCAGCCAGAACCTGGAAGCGGTGACCGTCGGTGCCAAGTACCAGCAGGACCTGGGCCGCTTCGGTTCGCTGATGTTCTCCGGCAACTACACCAACATGCTCAAGCGTGAAGTGGTGGCCCTGCCGGGTGCGCAGAAGCTGGACCTGCTGAGCGATCCGTACAACATGTGGTACTACGACAACTTCGCCAAGGTACGCGGCGACGTGTCGGTGGGCTGGGCCATCTCCAAGTTCACCACCACCGTGTACGCGAACTACGTCGGCAGCACCCCGAACTACCTGGCCTACACCGGCCGCAGCTACGACTACGTCCACTCCTCCGGCGCCAAGGCCGGCAAGTGGGGCTCGTACACCACGTACAACATGAGCCTGAACTACCAGGCACAGGACGATCTGACCCTGTCGCTGATGGTCAACAACGTGTTCAACAAGCTGCCGGAAGGCCAGCGCTACAACTACCCGGGCAACGAATCGACCCCGTTCAACGACGGCTTCTACAGCGTCTACGGCCGTCAGATCTCGGCCCAGGTCAAGTACGACTTCTAATCCCGTCGTATTCCGGACCGCGTGTCTGGACCAGGCCCCGCTTCGGCGGGGCCTTTTTTTTTCCTACGATCAGGCCGAACCGTCCCATTCAGGAAAAAGTCACTTTCGAACGGAATGGTGACAATGCGATACAGATCAAACAGATACGTTGATTTCGACGCGCGTTCTCGCAGTCAGCGCCGCTGACGAATCACACCTCCATGACTGCATCATGAATGCTTGACAGCCTTGGTTAATGTGATGTTAATCTCGAGTCATCGGCACGTGAAGCCGGTACCAGCGCCGGGCGGCGGCACGCTGCCGACACTGGGCAAGGGACACACGGAGACGTCGACAAGGACCAGTCCCGGTGTACGACGCAATCATTCGATTCAAGGGGATTTCAGATGATCAATCGCAAGTCGCTCAGCAAGCATCCGCTGAGCTTCGCCCTCGCCTCTGCCGTGCTGCTCGCCGCAGCCGCCCCGGCGATCGCCCAGGACGCCTCCAGCACGACGCAGACTGAGGAAGCGCCCAAGTCGAAGGCCACCAACCTGGACACGGTGACCGTCACCGGTTCGCGCATCAGCCGCGACGTGTTCAACTCGGTTTCGCCGGTGCAGGTCGTCACCCGTGAAGAAACCACCCTGGCCGGCTTCAACTCGACCACCGCCGCCCTGCAGAGCACGGCGGTCACCGCCGGTGCGGCACAGATCAACAACGCCTACGGCGGCTACGTCACCGACGGCGGCCCGGGCGCCAACACCCTGGGCCTGCGCGGCCTCGGCCCGACCCGCACCCTGATCCTGCTCAACGGCCGCCGCGTATCGCCGGCCGGTACCCGCGGCTCGGTCGGCTCGACCGACCTGAACGTGCTGCCGAACTCGATCGTCGACCGCGTCGAGATCCTGAAGGACGGCGCCTCGTCCATCTACGGCTCCGACGCCGTGGCCGGCGTGATCAACATCATCACCAAGACCAAGGTCGACGGTGTCACCTTCGAAGCGCAGCACAACGCCACCGACGGTGGCGGCGGTGAAGAGCGCCGTTACTCGATCATGTTCGGTTCCACCGGCGAGCGCTCGCACTTCTCCGGTTCGTATGAGTACTACACCCGCAACGAACTGACCCTGGCCGACCGCAGTTGGGCAGGCGGCTGCCCGACCGACATGTACCGTGACATCGAGGCCGGCGACTCCTGGGGCAGCGGTGACTTCATCGATCCGCTGACCGGCAAGCCCAAGTGCTGGTCGCTCGATGCCGGCGGCACCACCCTGAACACCATCGGCACCAACACCCGTACCGGTGTGGCCGCTCCGGGCGGCGTCGGCACCCGCTTCAACCGCTGGCGCCCGAACGCGGCGATCACCACCGGCCTGGTCGGCTACGAAGGCGTGGACCTGAACACCCGCGACACCTTCGACCCGGCGATGCGCAACGAGTCGCTGATCTCGCCGACCAAGACCCACACCCTGTACTTCCAAGGCGGCTTCGACCTCAATGCACTGGGTGATGCCGAGCTGTACTACGAGTTCCTGGGCAACAAGCGCAAGTCGACCCAGACCGGTTACCGCCAGCTGACCCTGGACTACGCCGTGGGCAGCCCGCTGATCCCGGCCAACCTGCGTGACAGCGTAGCCGGCGCCCCGACCGACCAGACCAGCGGCAGGAACCTGGGCGTGCGTGCGTTCATCGGCTTCGGCAACGACACCAACAAGCAGAACGTCGACTTCCTGCGCTTCAATGCCGGCCTGCGTGGCCACCTGAGCTCGGAGTGGAACTATGACTTCAACGTCATGCACGCCCGCAGCGACGCCGACTACACCTTTGAAAGCTTCCTGACCAGCCGCCTGCGCCAGAGCCTGGACGTGGTCTCCAACGGTGCCGGTGGCTATGTCTGCCGCGACGCTTCCAACGGCTGCATCGCCGCGCCGGCGCTGAACACCAACACCATCGGCGGCAAGCTGCCGCAAGACTGGAAGGACTGGGTGTTCGTGCCGGTCACCGGCAACACGCTGTACAAGGAAACCACGGTCAACTTCAACGTCAACGGCCCGCTGTTCGACATGCCCTACGGCTCGGCCGGCGGCGCGTTCGGCGTCGAGTACCGCAAGGCACGGATCGACGACACCCCGTCGCCGTACTCGATCAATGCCGACCTGTACAACCTGACCAACGCCACCCCGACCCGCGGTTCGGACTCGGTGCTCGAGGCCTACGGCGAACTGGAACTGCCGCTGCTGTCCGGCGTCACCGCTGCCGAGGAACTGACGGTCAACCTGTCCGGCCGCTACACCGACTACAAGTCCTACGGCTCGGATGAGACCTACAAGATCGGCGCGCTGTGGACGCCGGTGAAGTGGCTGTCGTTCCGTGCTTCGTACGGCACCTCCTACCGCGCACCGGCGCTGTTCGAACAGTTCCTGGGCGGCACCACCGGCTTCCTGAGCAGCAGTGCCGACCCCTGCAACGAGTATGGTGATCGCAACCCGAGCTCGCCGCGCTACCAGAACTGCGCATCGCTGGGCCTGGCACCGGACTACCTAGCCACCCAGGGCGTGACCGTGGTCACCCAGGGTGGTGCCGAGGCCGGCCTGGAAGCCGAAACCTCCAAGGCCAAGACCCTGGGCGTGGTGATCCAGCCAGAATTCGGCAGCGGCTTCGGTGACCTGTCCTTCGCCGCCGACTACTTCGACATCGAAGTGAAGAACGGCGTCGACAGCGCGGGCGGCGCGAACATCCTGTCGCGCTGCTATGACAGCGGCAGTGCCGACTTCTCCTCCGGTTCGGGTCTGTGCCGCCTGGTGGCCCGCAACCCGGTCAACAACCAGCTGGTGGTGACCAACGGCTTCATCAACCTGTCCACCGACAAGGTCCGTGGCCTGGACTTCACCACCCGCTATGTCCGCGAAATCGGCCCGGGCACCCTGCGCACCACGCTGCAGTTCACCCACTACCTGGAACAGGCCAGCAAGGTCTTCTCCGACGACCCGCTGGTGGACTACAACGGCATGCTGTCGCGTCCGGAAAACACCGCCTCGCTGGACCTGAGCTACAAGTGGAAGAACTGGCAGGTGCGTTATGGCCTGGACTGGATCGACAAGATGGACAGCTACGCGTACTACGAGGAGCGCAACCCGGGTGACTTCGATCCGGCTACCTCGGCGTACAAGCTGTACACCCCGAACTACTTCCTGCAGGCCATCTCGGTGAAGTATGAAGCGGATAAGTGGTCGGTCACCGGTGGCGTGCGCAACTTCGCCGACCGCAAGCCGCCGACCATCTCCCAGGGTGTCTACAGCACCGTCGGCAACGCGCTGTTGTACAGCGGCTTTGACTACTTCGGTCGCAGCTACTTCCTGAACATCACGCGTTCGTTCTGATCCTGCTCCCTGCAACCGCCGCCCTTCGGGGCGGCGGTTCCATTTCAGGCACTGCCTTTTCCACAGGCAGCTGCCACTGCATTCCGAGGTTGCAATGAAGCGAACCCTGTTGCTGGCGGCCCTGGCCAGTGTTTCCCCGTCCCTGCACGCCAAGCCCGAAGCTCCGACCATTGAGCAGATGGCGGCCTTCCCCGCCATCTCCAGCCTGTCGCTATCGCCGGATGGCCAGCACATCGCCGGCCTGCGCGCCAATGGCGAAGAGCGCGTGATCGTGGTGTGGCGCACCGATGCACTGGACAAGCCGCCAACGGTGATCGGCGCCAACCGCATGAAGTTCCAGAGCGTGTCGTTCATCAAGAACGGGCAGCTGGCGGTGGTGCTGTGGCAGCCCTACGACCTGCGCGCGGACCGGGTGACCAAGACCTTCGTCAGCAAGTTCTTCATCACCGACATCGAAGGCAAGCAATGGAAGGAGCCGATCACGCCGCCACGTGCCAGCAGCCGCAGCGAGGAGCTCGAGCAGGCCCTGGCCAACGCCACGGTACTGGACACCCTGCCCAACGATCCGGACCACATCCTGGTGGTCAACGGCAGTGGCAGCAGCTCCGGTGACGTCTACAAGGTCGACCTGCGCAACTTCACCTCGCAGCGCATCCAGAAGACCGAAGAGCGCGTGGCCGGCTACATCACCGACCTCGACAGCGAGCTGCGCGCACGCCTGCGCCAGGATGTCGACGGCACCGGTGCCTACGTCGCCACCGAGTTCCGGTCGCCCGCCACCGGTACCTGGGAAGAGCACTTTCGCTCCTATGTGAAGAACCGCGACGTCAACCAGGTGATCGGCTTTGCCGACGACCCGAACATCGCCTTCGTGCTCAGCAATGTCGGCCGCGACAAGGCGATCGTGTATGAGTACGACATCAGCGCGCGCAAGCAGAAGGAAGTGCTGTTCGAGCACAAGCTGTTCAACGCCGGTTCGATGCTGATCAACCGCTTCCGCAAGGGTGCGGTGCCGTTCGGCGAGATCATGGGCATCGGCTACGCCGGTCCGCGCGGTGACGACATGCAGTGGACCTCGCCGCGCATGAAGGCGCTGGACCAGGGCCTGCGCCAGGCCCTGGGCATCACCCAGGAACCGCTGGCGATGGTCGATACCGCCAACGGCCAGCGCTTCACCGCCAACTACGATACCGGCGTGAGCCTGCGCATCGTCGACTACACGGCGGACCTTTCCAACGTGCTGGTCGTTACCTCCGGGCCTTCCAATCCGCCCGAATACCACCTGCTGCACAACGGCAAGCTGACCCTGCTGGCGAAGACCTACCCGCAGATCCAGCCTGCCGCGCTGGGCCAGACCCGGCTGGTCTACTACAAGGCACGCGACGGGCTGGACATTCCTGCATTCCTCACCACGCCCAGCACCGAGCTGTGCGGCGCCGGCCCCTGGAAGGCGGTCGTGCATCCGCACGGCGGGCCCTGGGCGCGCGATGGCATGGACTTCGATGGCTCGATGTGGGTCCCGCTGATGGCATCGCGCTGCATGGCGGTGCTGCGCCCGCAGTTCCGTGGCTCGGCCGACTGGGGCCGCAAGCTGTGGATGGCCGGTGACGCCGAGTGGGGCCAGAAGATGCAGGATGACAAGGACGACGGCGCGCAGTGGATGATCGACCAGAAGATCGCCCGCCCCGGCCACATCGCCATGTTCGGCTTCTCCTATGGCGGCTATTCGGCGTTTGCGGCCTCGGTCCGCCCCAACGGACTGTACAAATGCGCCATTGCCGGCGCCGGCGTCTCGGATATCAAGAAGATCTGGTCGCGCTTCTATACCAACCCATTCTTCCGCCAGGCCCAGGCCCCCACGGTGGCCGGCCTGAACCCGGTGGACAAGGCCGGCGAGATGAAGATCCCGTTGATGGTCTACCACGGCGATCGCGACCGCACGGTGCCGATCGAACAGTCGGAGTGGTTCGTGAACAAGGCGAAAGGTTCCGGCCAGCCGGTCGAGTTCCACGCCATCGCCGACTACGCCCACGGGCCGGCCTGGACGCGCCGCATCATGGCCGACCAGTTGCAGCTGATAGACGACTACCTGGGCAAAGGCTGCGGCGGCGGCGGCCTGTAAGCGTTACCGGCCTACAGCAGGGGCGCCCGGCGGGCGCCCTTGCACGTTCTGGCCCTTGCGCAGGGACATGACCTTCGACACCCTTGCAGGTCTGGCCAGCGGCGTATCGTTCGGCCCACGGTCGCACCTGCGGCCACTCCCTGACTCACTCGGCCTGGAGGCCATTCAAGTGACCCGTACTCCCAAGATCGTGCTGCTGACCCTGGCCGTTTCGGCCGCGCTGGTCGGCTGCGGCAAGACTGAAACCCCGGCCAAGGACGCCGCCGCCTCCGCCCCGGCCACCGCCGAAGCCACCACCTATAAGCTGGACGAGAGCAAGCTGCCGGCCTACAACGCCTTCCAGCCGAGCGACCTGGACACTACCAAGGACGCCTGCACCGCCTTTGGCGACTACGTCAACAGCAAGTGGCTGGCCGCCAACGAAATCCCGGGCGACCGCACCAGCTGGGGCGCGTTCACCATCCTCGACGAGCGTTCGGTGGCCGTGCAGCACCAGCTGGCCGAACAGGTCGCGCAGGTCAAGAATCCGAACCACATCGAGAAGATCGTCGGCGACCTGTGGGCCACTGGCATGGACGAAGCCAAGATCAACGCACAGGGCATCGAGCCGCTGAAGGCCGACCTGGCGGCGATCGACGGCCTGCAGGACAAGGCGGCGATCGCCAACTACCTGCGCACCAGCGCCGCCAAGGGTGACAACGTCCTGTTCGGCTTCGGTGCCGAAGCCGACTTCAAGAACTCGGCCATGAACATGGCCTACGCCAGCCAGGGCGGCCTGGGCCTGCCGGATACCACCTATTACACCGATGCCAAGAACGCCGACAAGCTGAAGGCCTACCAGGCGCACGTGGCCAAGGTGCTGGAGCTGTCCGGCGTCGCCGCGGCCGACGCGGCCAAGCAGGCCGAAGACGTGGTCAAGTTCGAAACCCGCCTGGCCAAGGCCTCCAAGTCGCGCGTCGAGCTGTCGCGCAACGTCGAGCTGTACTACAACCCGGTCACCCTGGCCGACGCCGACAAGCTGACTCCGAACTTCAGCTGGACCGAGTTCTTCAAGTCGCAGGGCGTGGCCGCGCCGGAGAAGTTCTCGCTGGCCATGCCGGCCTTCCATGAAGAAGTGAGCAAGGCGCTGGGCGATACCGACCCGTCGGTGTGGCGCGCCTACCTGCGCTTCCACACCGTGGACAGCGCCTCGCCGTACCTGGCTGACGCCTTCGTGCAGGAGAACTACGAGTTCTACGGCAAGACCCTCAACGGCCAGAAGGAACAGAAGCCGCGCTGGAAGCGCGTGCTGGGCACCATCGAGAACGATGCCGGTGAAGCCTTCGGCCAGCTGTACGTGAAGGTTGCCTTCTCGCCGGAAGCCAAGGCGAAGATGGAAGAGCTGGTGAAGAACCTGGCCGCCGCGCTGAAGGAACGCATCCAGGGCCTGAGCTGGATGAGCGAGGAAACCAAGGCCAAGGCCATCGCCAAGTGGGAGACCTTCACCCCGAAGATCGGTTACCCGGACAAGTGGCGCGACTGGTCGGGCCTGCAGACCCAGCGCGACAGCTTCCTCGGCAACGTGCGCGCGGCCAACGAGTTCAACTACAAGTTCAACCTGTCCAAGATCGGCAAGCCGGTGGACAAGACCGAGTGGGGCATGACCCCGCAGACCGTCAACGCCTACTACAACCCGCTGCAGAACGAGATCGTGTTCCCGGCCGCCATCCTGCAGCCGCCGTTCTTCGATCCGAAGGCCGACGATGCGCTGAACTACGGCGGCATCGGTGCGGTGATCGGCCATGAAATGACCCACGGTTACGACGACCAGGGTGCACGCTTCGGGCCGACCGGCAACATGGAAGACTGGTGGACCCCGGCCGACAAGAAGAACTTCGAAGGCCTCACCGGCAAGCTGGTCAAGCAGTTCGACCAGTACAAGGTCGACGGCCAGGCGGTGAACGGCCACCTGACCCTGGGCGAGAACATCGCCGACCTGGGCGGCCTGGCCACCGCCTACGACGCGCTGCAGAAGGCCACCGCCGGCAAGGAAGATGCGAAGGTCGATGGCTTCACCCGAGACCAGCGCTTCTTCTTCAACTGGGCCACCGTGTGGCGCACCAAGTACACCCCGGAAAACGCCAAGGTCCGCCTGGCCACCGACCCGCACGCCCCGGCGCAGTTCCGCGCCATGGGTGCGCCGTCGAACCTGCCGACCTTCGCCGCCGCGTTCCAGTGCAAGGCCGGTTCGCCGATGGCCCGCAGCGGCGAGCAGCAGGTGGTGATCTGGTAACCCACGGCTGACGTTGCGGCGTACCTGCAGAGGCCCGGGAATTCCCGGGCCTTTGTTGTTCACAGCGCCCGTCATCCACGCATGGCCCACGCCGTTGGTAGATGCCGACCTTGGTCGGCGCACGGCTCGGCGGAGCCACCGTGATGCGTGCATGCCGCGCCCATGCCCGGCTTGCTATAGTGCGCGCGCCCTCAATCCATCACGGATTCGTTCCACATGCCCAACTTCCGTCCGCTTGCCATCGCCCTGGGCATCAGCCTGGCGACTCTGGTCCCGACCCACGATGCGTTTGCCGCCGCCAAGAAGAAGGCCGCACGCGCCCCGGCCGTCAGCGCCCAGTGCAGCGACTTCTACGACGCCACCAATGCAGGCTGGCTGAAGGCCAACCCGGTGCCGCAGACCGGTGCCACTACCGCGCTCGGCCAGCTGGTCGACCGCAGCCGCCAGCAGCAGCGCGACCTGCTCGACGCCGCGATGAAGTCGCCGCAGGGCAATGTGCAGAAGCTGCTGGGTGACTTCTGGGCCAGTGGCCTTGACGAAGCCGCCGTGGAGGCGGACGGTTCCAATCCGATCGCCCCGCTGCTGACCCGCATCAACGCCATCAAGAAGGCCAAGGATGTGCCGGCGTCGATCGCCGCGCTGCACCAGGTGGGCATCCCGGTCGCCTTCAACTTCGGCCCCGACGTCGACCTGAAGGCACTGGACCGCCACATCGGTTACTTCATGCAGGGCGGCATGGGCCTGCCGGATCCTGCGTTCTATACCCGCACCGACGCCGACACCGTGGCGCTGATGGGCCGCTACCGCAACTACGTCAAGCAGATCCTGGCGCTGACCGGCACCCCGGCGGCCAAGCTGGATGCCGAATCGCAGGCGGTAATCGCGCTGGAGACCGAGCTGGCGCGCAACGCGCAGTCGCTGGCCGGCATCAACAACCCGTTCAACAACTACGCGCCGATCTCCACCAAGGAGCTCAACAGCCGCTACCGCAATCTGCAGCTGGACGCTTTCCTGAAGGCACAGGGCGTGGATGACGACCTGGTCTCGCTGGCCGATCCGGGGCTGTTCAAGCAGCTCGATGGCATGGTCACCAAGCTCAAGCCGGACCAGTGGAAGGCCTACCTGCGCTGGCGCGTGGGCGATTCGATGGCGCCGTACCTGTCCAAGGCCTACCGCGACGCCGAGTTCGAATTCCGTGGCCGCGTGCTGCGCGGCGAAACCCTGCCACCGCAGCGCTGGGAAAGCGTGCTCGATGCGATCAACGTGGCCGCCGGCCCGATGGTCGGCCGCGAATATGCCGCGCGCTACCTGTCCGCCGAAGATCGTCGCCAGGCGGCGTGGATCGTCGACAAGCTGCGCGAAGTGCAGATCGAAGCGGTCAAGAACAACAGCTGGATGAGCGCCGAAGCCAAGGCTGAAGCGCAAGCCAAGCTGGCTGCGCTGAAGATCGAGATCGGCACGCCGCTGCGCGACCTGGACTACAGCGTGCAGCCGATGGGGCGCGGCTCGTTTGGTGGCAACATGCTGATTGCTTCGACCTGGCGCCACCGCGAGGAAATGAAGCGCATCGGCAAGGGCAATGCCGACCGCCGCTGGGACGTGCTGCCGCAGCAGCCGTCGCTGGCCTACGACCTGGCGCAGAACCGCCTGATCGTCACCGCCGCGATCCTGCAGGGCCCGGTGTTCAACGCCAAGGCCGACGCCGCCGACAAGTTCGGCAGCTTCGGTGGCCTGGTCGGCCATGAGCTGACCCGTGCGATCGATGCCAAGGGCGCGCTGGTCGATGCCAAGGGTGAGCTGCGCAGCTGGTGGACACCGGCCGACAAGACCGCCTGGACCCTGCTCGGCAATCGCGTGGCCGCGCAGTACAGTGCCTACGACTTCCCGGGCGTAAAGGGTGCCAAGGTCAACGGCACGCTCACCCAGGAAGAAAACCTGGCCGACATCGCCGGCCTGGAACTGGCATGGGCGGCGTATGCCGCGCAGGAGCCCAAGGCCAAGCAGGCACAGCAGCAGGGCTTCTTCCGCGCCTGGTCGACGCTGTGGGCACAGCAGCTGTCGCCGAACGAGGCCGCACGCCGCCTGACCGCCGACATCCGCGCACCGGGCCTGTGGCGCAGCAACGGCACGCTGGCCAACCTGCCGGCGTTCGGTGCCACCTTCAGTTGCAAGGCCGGGCAGCCGATGCAGCGCAGCGAAGCCGACCAGATCAAGGTCTGGCGCTGAGCCCGCTGCCGCACTGGTAGTGCAAAGGGCGCCTTCGGGCGCCCTTTTTTTGCGGGTGCAGCACGATCCGGGGTTAACACCGGGCGTGCTATCGCTGCGGCTTCGTCCAACGTGGAGCCGGACATGGCACACAAGAACACGATCTGTATCTGGTACGACAACGGCGCGCTCGAGGCCGCCACCTTCTATGCCAGCCTCCTGCCCGACAGTGCGGTGACTGCGGTGCATCACGCACCCGGCGACTACCCCGACGGCAAGGAAGGCAACGTACTGACGGTCGAATTCACGGTCTGCGGCATCCCCTGCGTCGGCCTCAACGGCGGCACCGCGTTCAAGCACAGCGAAGCCTTCTCCTTCCAGATCCAGACCGAGGACCAGGCCGAGACTGACCGCTTGTGGGACGCCATCGTCAGCAACGGCGGACAGGAGAGCCAGTGCGGTTGGTGCAGGGACCGATGGGGCATTTCCTGGCAGATCAGCCCACGCATGTTGATCGAAGCGGTGACCAGCCAGGACAAGGCACTGGCCAAGCGCGCCTTCAATGCGATGATGCCGATGAAGAAGATCGACATCGCCACCATCGAAGCGGCAATCCAAAAAGGGGACGGAGGGGATTAAGTCGTTTCTTCCCCCCTGTGCGCAGATGCGGATTGCGACTTAGTTCCCTCCGTCCCCTTTTTTCGAGGTGCTGATGTCCTGGGATGCGATCATCATCGGTGGCGGCCACAACGGCCTGGTCTGCGCGGCCTATCTCGCACGCGCTGGCAAGAAGGTGCTGGTGCTGGAACGTCGTGGCGTTCTCGGCGGCGCGGCGGTCACCGAGGAATTCCACCCCGGGTTTCGCAACTCGGTGGCGTCCTACACGGTGTCATTGCTGCAGCCGAAGGTGATCGACGACCTGCAGCTGCATGCGCATGGGCTGCGCATCATCAATCGCCCGGCCAACAACTTCCTGCCATTGCCGGACGGCCGCTACCTGCTGTCCGCACCGGGCCGCACCCAGGCCGAGGTCGCGAAGTTTTCCGAGCGGGATGCGCAGCGGCTACCCGAATACGAAGCGCGCCTGGAGATCTTCGCTGATGTGCTGCGCGCCTGGGCCCTGCGCGCGCCCCCGGACTTGGGCGTGGCGGGTGGTTGGCGTGCGCTGCCCGCACTATGGCAGATGGGGAAGCTCGGCCGCGAACTGGCAACGCTGGACGCGCCGCATCGCCAGGAACTGCTGGACCTGTTCACGCTGTCGGCCGCCGAGTACCTGGACCGCTGGTTCGAAAGCGAGCCGATCAAGGCGCTGTTCGGCTTCGATGGCATCGTCGGCAACTACGCAAGCCCCTATACACCGGGCAGTGCCTACGTACTGCTGCACCACGTGTTCGGCCAGTGCAATGGCATGAAAGGTGCGTGGGGCCATGCGATCGGTGGCATGGGCGCGATCAGCCAGGCCATCGCCACTGCAGCGCGGGAGGCCGGGGCTGAGCTGCGCGTGGATGCCGGTGTGCAACGCCTGCTGATCGAGCAGGGTCGTGTCGTGGGCGTGGCGCTGGCCAACGGCGAAATCCTGCGCGCACGCGCGATGATCGCCAACGTCAATCCAAAGCTGCTGTACGAGCAGATGCTGGCACCGGAGCAGGTACCGGACGCAACGCGCGAACGCATGGCGAACTGGCGCTGCGGTTCGGGCACGTTCCGGATGAATGTCGCGCTGTCGCAGCTGCCGGACTTCCGCGCTCTGCCCGGTCCCGGCGATCACCTCAGCGCCGGGATCATCATGGCCCCCAGCCTGGATTACATGGACCGTGCCTGGCTGGATGCGCGTCGCAATGGCTGGTCACGCGAACCGATCGTGGAAATGCTCATTCCCAGCACGCTGGACGATTCGCTGGCGCCGCCCGGGCAGCATGTGGCCAGCCTGTTCTGCCAGCACGTGGCGCCCGTGCTTCCCGGTGGGCGTCACTGGGATGATCATCGTGAAACGGTGGCCGATCTGATGATCGCCACCGTTGAACGGTATGCGCCGGGTTTCGCTGGCAGCGTACTGGGCCGCCAGGTGCTGTCACCGCTGGATCTGGAGCGCACCTTCGGCTTGATCGGCGGCGACATCTTCCACGGAGCGCTCAGTGCCAACCAGTTGTTCTCGGCACGGCCGATGGTTGGCCAGGCTGGCTATCGTGGTGCCCTGCCCGGCCTGTATCTGTGCGGGTCGGGAACACATCCCGGGGGCGGCGTGACCGGCGCGCCAGGTCACAATGCGGCGCAGGTGGTGTTGCAGGATCTCTGAAGGCGTGCCACCCAAGGTTGGCACCTACCCCGCGTGGGAGAAGGCGTGCCGACCAACGGTCGGCACCTACAGCGTCAAATGATCCTTCGGATCATTTGACGCTGCGCAGATGGTTCGGGCGCTTCGGTGGGCCGGGCGGTCGGCGCTTGTTGAACGGCGGCTGCCCTCGCCAGTAACGGATCAGCAACCAGCCGAACAGCATGCCGCCGAGGTGCGCGAAGTGGGCCACGCCCGGCTGCAAGCCGGTCATGCCCAGCACCAGTTCGCCCACGCCGAACAGGATCACGAAGGTACGCGCCTTCATCGGGATCGGCGGGAACAGCAGCATCACCCGCTGGTTCGGGAACAGCATGCCGTAGGCCAGCAGCAGGCCGAACACGCCGCCAGAGGCCCCCAGCACCGTGGCCGGGTTCTCCAGCAGCGTACCCACCAGCAGCTGGCAGACACCGGCACCGGCCACGCAGACCAGGTAATACAGCAGGAAGCGCTTTTCGCCCCAGGTCTGCTCCAGCGGCGCGCCGAACATGAAGACCGCCAGCATGTTGAAGAACAGATGCATGAAGCTGCCATGCAGGAAACCGTAAGTCAGCAGCTGCCAAGGCTGGAAGTTGCCGCCCGGCGAGAACGCATCGAAGCCTTGCTGCAGCGGTTGCAGCATGAACGGCTCGAAGGTCTGCATGCCGAGCAGGAACGGCTGCTGCAGCAGGAACAGGATCGCGTTGGCGATCAGCAGGGCCTTGGTGACGGTTGGCAGACGCGGGAACATGGGAGCACCGGCATGGAACGGCCTCCATCATAGCCGCAGCACCGCGCCTTGTTGGCGACCGGCAGGTCCGGCCTGTTCAGTCGCCAGCGATGCTCAGCCCGGGCCCCAAACGGCAGCATCCAGCACAACCGCCGGATCGGTCGTGGGCATCCGCACCCGGCCGTTCTCAACCACCACGCCCTCGGCACGCAGCCGCTGCGACTGCTCGCGCCAGCCCGCCGACCCTTCTTCCATGGCGATGCGCCCATCCGAGCGCAGCACGCGGTGCCAGGGCAGGTCCGGGTCGTCGTTCTGGCCCAGGATGCGCGCGGTCAGGCGCGCACGCCCGGGCAGGCCCGCGCGCATCGCCACCTGGCCGTAGCCCATCACCTGCCCCGCCGGGATCGCGCGGATCACCGCCAGGATGCGCGCACGCGCCTGCTCCGGCGTCAGCGCCGCAGGCGGGTCACCAGCAGAACGCCGATCAGCACCAGCACGGTGCCGGCGATCTGTGCCGGCCCCATCGGTTCGTCGAGCAGCCATAGGCTCATCACGATGGTGGAAACAGGGCCCAGCATACCGACCTGCGCGGCCAGCGACGAACCCACGCGCTGCACCGCCAGCATGATCGCCAGCACCGGCAGCACCGTGCACACGGTGGCATTGACCAACGACAGCCACTGCACCGGTGCCGGTGCCTGCCACAGCAGTGGCAGCGGATGGGTCACCGCGAAGTGCAGCAGCACCAGCACGCTGGCCACGCAGCTGGCGTAGGCGGTCAACCGCACCGCGCCGATGCGTGCCACCACCTGCCCGCTGCCGAACAGGTACAGCGCGTAGCTGAGCGCACTGCCCAGCACCAGCAGGCTGCCGACGATGATCTGCCCACCTTCGCGCTGCAGATCGTGGCCAAAGGCCAGCAGCACGCCCAGATAGCTCAGCACCAGCGCGCCGATCTGCCAGCGGCCCGGCCGCTGCCGTGCCAGCAGCACGTTGATCAGCAACACCAGGGTCGGGTTCAAGTAAAGAATCAGCCGCTCCAGGGTCACGCTGATGTACTGCAGGCCCTGGAAATCGAGCAGGCTGGACAGGTAGTAGCCGGTGAAGCCCAGCCACAGCACGCGGGCGCGGTCGGCCCAGGACAGCGGCTCTGCCCGGCGCGCAGCCCACAGTGCCATCAGCACGAACAGCGGCAGCGCCATCAGCATGCGCAGGGCGAGCAGCGAGGTGGCATCGACGCCATGACGCAGGCCGAGCTTGACGATGATGGCCTTGCCGGAGGCGGCGATGGCGCCGATCGCGGCCAGGCCGATACCCCCCAGCGCGATGCGCGGGGAAGCCGTAGCGATGCGGGAAGCGGGAGTGGACATCAGGACGACGGCGGGCCGCGCAGAGCGCCCCGGTAAGGCGTGGGGGCGACCATTGTCGCACGGGCGCCCCCGGTGCCCTGTAGAGCCGAGCCTGCGCTCGGCTTCGCCAAGCCTGGGCGAAAAGGAGCCGAGCGTGGGCTCGGCTCTACAACTGCGGGCTCAGCGCATCAGCACCACTTCCTCGGCCGAGGTCGGGTGGATCGCCACGGTGTCGTCGAACTGGGCCTTGGTCGCGCCCATCTTCACCGCCACCGCGAAGCCCTGCAGGATCTCGTCGGCCGCTTCGCCCAGCAGATGGATGCCAACAACCCGTTCTTCCTGGCCCGCGCACACCATCTTGAACAGGCTGCGCTGGGTGCCGTTGGCCAGCGCCTGCAGCATCGGGCGGAAACGGCTGTGGTAAACGCTCACCTGGTCAAAACGCGCGCGCGCTTCTTCTTCGCTCATGCCCACTGCACCCAGCGGCGGGTGCGAGAACACCACGCTGGCCACGTTCTCGTAATCCATCTTCGATTGCGGACGTCCACCGAACAGGCGGTCCATCAGCCGCCGTGAAGCGGCCACCGCCACCGGCGTCAGGCCGACCTTGCCAGCGATGTCGCCCACCGCGTGCACGCTCGGCACAGAGGTGGTCTGCCATTCGTCCACCTCCACCTGCTGGTGCTCGCCGATGCCGATGCCGAGCGCTTCCAGGCCCAGGTCGCGACTGTTGCCGCGCCGGCCGGTGGCGAAGAACACTGCATCGAACACGCTGTCGAGCGGGCCATCATGACCGAACGCACGTACGCGTTCGCCATCGCGCTGCAGTTCGCGCAGGCGATAGCCGAAATGGATGCGCACGCCCTGCTGCTTCAGGTTCTCGGCCAGCTGATCGGTCAGCTCGTAATCGAAGCGATCCAGCAGCCGCTGGCCGCGCACCAGCAGGCTGACCTTGCTGCCCAGTGCCTGCAGCAGGCCGGCCAGCTCCACCGCGATGTAACCGCCACCGATGATCGCCACCTCGGCCGGTGCCGCACGCAGATCGAAGAAGTCATCGGAAACCAGGCCCAGTTCAGCGCCGGGAATATCCGGGCGCAGCGGATGCGCGCCGGTGGCGATCAGGATGTGCTCGGCGCTGTAATGCACGCCGTCACTGCAGGCCACGGTATGCGCATCGAGCAGACGTCCGCGCGCAGGGATGCGCACCACGCCGGTTTCATCCAGGCGCTTGCGGTAGCTGGTGTGGATGTTGGTGATGTAGGCCTGGCGATGGATCACCAGCTCCTTCCACGACAGCGCCGGGCGTGCCTCGACATCGAAGCCCATCGCATTGGCCAGGCCGATGCGCTCGTGCAGGTCGGCCGCCAGCCACATCGCCTTCTTCGGCACGCAGCCAACATTGACACAGGTTCCGCCCAGTTCGCCCGGTTCCAGCATCGCCACGCGCTTGCCATGCTGTGCTGCGCGGATGGCGCCGGCCAGGCCGGCGGAGCCGCCGCCAAGGACGATCAGGTCGTAATCATAAGGTGCAGTGCTCATCGGAATCGCTCGGGTCGGTAAGGGGCAGGATCGATCGCTGGCGTGCGGCCGCAGACGAGATCGGCGATCAGCTGGCCGGTGCCGGCGCTCATGCTGATGCCGAGCATGCCATGCCCCGCTGCAAGCCAGACGTGAGGGTGCGCGGGCGCGCGGCCGATCGGCACAGCGCATGCGTGCCCATCGCTCACCCCTGCTCCGTCCCGCGCCGCATCGATGGCCACTGCCGATAGGTCATCGCACGCCATATCCACTCGATCGGGCCGAAGCGGAAATGGCGCAGCCACAGGTGCGAGAAGACCACCTGCGCGGCAAACAGCAGCAGCGCGAACAACAGCTGCACGCTGCGCGGCATCGTCTCGAACCTGCCCAGGCCATACTGGTAGAAGGTCCAGGTACACAGCAGCGACTGGCCAAGATAGTGGGTCAGCGCCATGCGCCCGACCGGTGCCAGCCAGGCCAACCGCGCACGCCAATGCACGATCCACGCGAGGTAACCCAGGCACATCGGCAGGCCACCGATCGTCACCAGCGCCATCGCCGCCGTCGCCGGCAGGCCGTAGGCACCCGGCGCCAGATAGGGCTTCCAGGCAACACCCAGCAGCGTGACCACAAGGCCCAGCGGCAGTGCCCCCCAACGCAGCACTGCGTACAGCCGCGGAAAGCGCTCCGGCGTCGCCAACGCGCCACTGCCGGCGAACCAGCTGCCGATCAGGAACATGCCCAGCACTTCCGGGCCGGTGATCAGCAGCGCGCCCATCGAGGTGCCGAACTCGCTCAGGCGCTGCACAGTGGCCTGCGCCCAGCTGCCCTGCCCGTACACCTGCCGCTGCAGGTCGATGCTCTGCTGCGCCTCGGCAAGCATGCCCCGCACCTCTTCGGTCGAAGCCATCGACACCATCGCGCCCACCAGCAGCATCAGCGCAACGCCGCCCAGATAGACGGTCACGCCCATCCACGGCAGCCAGCTGCGCGGCGCCTCCCGGCAGGCCAGCAACGGCAACGAGACCAACGCGTACATCACAAGGATGTCGCCGGACCAGACCAGCAGCGCGTGGCACAGGCCGATCAGCAGCAAGCCAGCGCTGCGGCGCAGATAGAACGGGGTGAAGTCGCGCCCGGCGGCCTCAGCGCGCTGCGCCATCACCGCGAAGCCGGCGCCGAACAGCAGCGAGAACAGGGTGAAGAACTTGCCCTGCACGAACACGTACACAAAGGCATCGGCCCAGTAGTCGATGCCCTGCCAATGCACGTCGATGCCGGTGAAGGCCAGGTCCAGCGGTCCGCTGAAGGCCTCGATGTTCATCAGCAGGATGCCCAGCAGCGCGGCACCGCGCAGCACGTCCAGCACGGCGATGCGTTCGCCGGAAGCGACCGGCTGCAGGGAAGGAGAAGCGGCGTTCACGGGGCGTCCGTCAGGCAGGTCCGCCATTATGCCGCCGGCCCGTACGCCATGGATGGCCGCGCCGTGTTCCAGAAACGCAACGGCCCGCCGAAGCGGGCCGCTGCATCCATCACGATCGCGCTGCGATCAGTGCTGGTGACCACCGTCGCCGTGGACGTGGCCGTGGTCGATCTCTTCCTTGCCGGCTTCGCGCACGTCGACGATCTCGACGTCGAAGTGCAGGTCCTTGCCGGCCATCGGGTGGTTCAGGTCGACGTCGACGACGCTCATGCCGACCTTCTGCACGGTCACCGCACGCGGGCCGAAGTTGGTCTGCAGCACCACCTGCTGGCCCGGGGCCAGCTTGGTGTTGCCGAAGTGCTTCTTCGGCACGCGCTGGGACAGGCCTTCACGACGCTCGCCGTAGGCATCGGCCGCCTTGACGTCGACGTTGAAGGTCGCGCCGGCTTCCTTGTCCATCATGGCGTTTTCCAGGCCCGGGATGATGTTGCCGTGGCCGATCAGGATCGCCAGCGGCTCGCCGCGGTCCTTGGACGACTCGATCGGCTCCTGGCCGACTTCGGAAACGGTGTAGTGGAAGCGGACAACGCGGTCTTTTTCGATCTTCATGCGCAACTCTGTCTGGATCTGCCGGAGGCAGGCGGGTTGGGGCGGGTTGTCGCCCGGCGGGGACGCCGCCATCATGACGGCCAATCCAAGGTGGCGCATTATCCGGAGATCATGCACATCACGCCAGTTTCGTCCGGCCCGCGCCGGTTCCTCGCCCCGGCCCTGTTGCTGGCCCTGCCCGTGTTGATGACCGCCTGTGGAGGCAGCAAGTCCACCCGCCCGGCGCCGCCGCCGCCGACGGCGAACTGGCCGAAGACCGTGCCGGACAACCCCGAGGCCGCCAACTCGGTGCTGATGCGGGCCATCAGCCTGGTCGGCACGCCCTACCGCTATGGCGGCAATACCCCGGATTCGGGCTTCGACTGCAGCGGCCTGGTCGCCTATGTCTATCGGGAAATGCTGGACCTGCGACTGCCGCGCACCTCGCGCGACCTGGCCGCGGTACAGGGCCCGAAGATCGATCCGCAGCGCCTGGCCACCGGCGATCTGGTGTTCTTCGGCAGCCGCGGCAGCGTCACCCATGTCGGCATCTATGTAGGTGAGGGGCGTTTCGTGCACGCGCCGAGTACCGGCGGAACGGTACGCCTCGACTCGCTCAGCGGCCCCTACTGGAAAGACCACTACACGGGGGCGAAACGCGTCCTTCGCTAAAATGAACAGGCGATATGTTCAAAAATGTGACGAAAATCACTACCGCAATAACGTTTTACTAACGGAATTTTTAACTTATCGGCGCTTTTACAGGGCATGATGCCCCATCGTTTTTTTCCTGTGACCGACGCGTGACGACTGACGACCTGAAAAGCGAAGGCCAGACTTCCGTATCTTCACGCAGTGCCCGCCCGTTGTTGCTTGGCCTGGCACTGTGCCTGACCAGCCTTCCGGCCTGGTCGCAGACCGCTCCGAACCGTTCCGATGTGCCCCCGGCCCCGGTGGCCGAGAGCGCCGCCCGACCGGCCGCCAAGGCCGAGGCTGCCGCTCCGCAGCGCAGCCGCGTCGATGCCGCCGCCAGTGCCACACTGGCCGCCCTGCTGCCGCACCTGGCCGCCAACGACACCATTCCGCTGATGGACCGCTCGGCCGTGGTGGCCGGCGACCTCAGCCGCCTGCTCGCCAATTACGACACCAGCAGCGCCGCCAATGGCAGCGTTGTCGGTACCGCCGCCGACAACGGCAAGGTGCAGTCGCTGCTGCGCCGCGCGATGACCCTGCTGGGCACCCCGTACCGTTGGGGTGGCAGCAACCCGGACAGCGGTTTCGACTGCAGCGGCCTGGTCGGTTATGTGTTCCGTTCGGCCCTGGGCATCGAGCTGCCGCGCGTCTCGCGCGAGATGGCCCACGATGACAACGCCGAACTGATCAACGATCGCACCGCGCTGGCCGCAGGTGACCTGGTCTTCTTCGGCCGCAAGGGCCGCGTCGACCACGTCGGCATCTATGTCGGCGACGGCCGCTTCCTGCACGCACCGAGCTCCGGCAAGGACGTCCGCGTGGACACCCTGCTCAGTGGCTACTGGGGCAACAAGTTCATGCAGGCCCGCCGGGTCGACCTCTGACCCGCTGGCGCTACGGCGCCGCCTGATGCGAGAAGCCGCTGCCCCGCAGCGGCTTTTTTGTTTGCGCCCCCGGTAGGTGCCGACCTTGGTCGGCATCGCGCCGCCTGCCCTGGTGGGTGCCGACCGTTGGTCGGCACTGCCTCCATCCACGCATGGCGTGGATCTACCAGGACCCGCCTTGGCCGCCACCGCGCCAACCAGCTCCCAAACAAAAGGCCCGCCGGTCAGGCGGGCCTTTCATCTCCACGCAACCTCAGCTGCGTGGCGGGGTCGGGTCAGGATCGTCCACGCCCACATTGCTGGACGGATTGTCATACACCGCCTGGTCGAGCAACCCGGTCTCCTTGGCCACGAGCACCGGCACCAGCATCTGGCCGGTCACATTCGTCATCGTGCGCATCATGTCCAGGATGCGGTCGATGGCATACAGGTAGCCGATGGTCTCCAGCGGCAGATTGGCTGCGCTCAGCACCACCGTGGCCATGATCACCGCAGTACCCGGCACGCCGGCGGTGCCGAAGCTGCCCAGCACCGAGGCGATCAGCACCACCACGTACTGCTCCGGGGTCAGCGGCACGCCGCTGTACTGCGAAATGAACACCGCGCACAGCGCCGGATAGATCGCGCCGCAGCCGTCCATCTTGATGCTGGCGCCCAGCGGCACCGCGAACGAACCGTAGTCCTTGTTCACGCCCAGGTTGTGAGTGATCGAACGCAGCGCCACCGGCATCGCAGCGAAGCTGGACGAGCTGACGAACGCAACCTGCATGCCCGGTGCGGCGCCACGGAAGAACTTCAGCGGGTTCAGGCCATGCGCCAGCAGCAGCGCGCTGTAGACCACCACGATGTGCAGCGCACAGGCCACGTACAACGCCAGCACGAAATGGCCCAGCGGCAGCAGCTTCTCGAACCCATAGCTGCCGACCAGGCCTGCGATCAGGCCGAAGGTGCCGATCGGGGTGACTTCCAGCACGAAGCGGGTCACCTGGATCATGATGTCGCTCATCTGGCCAACCAGCTTGCGCGCCTCGGTCACCTTCTCGCCCAGCTTGACGATGGCAAAGCCCACCAGGCCGGCGAAGAAGATCACCGGCAGGATCGAGCCGCGACCCGCAGCCAGCACGGTCTCACCGGCCGCGTTGACCTTGGTGCCGATGCCGGACAGCGCATAGAAGACATTGGCAGGCACCACGTCCAGCAGCACCTGCACCACGCTGGGCACTTCGCGCGGCACGTAGTTGCTGGCCATCGACAACTGCAGGCCACCCGCGCCGGGCTGCAGCACCGTACCCACGGCCAGGCCGACACACACTGCCAGCGCAGCGGTAATCACGAACCACAGGAAGGTGCGCCCACTGAGCGCGGCCACGGACTTCTGCCCGTGCAGCGACGAGATCGCGTTGATGACCGCGAAGAACACCAGCGGCACGGCGATCATCTTGATCAGGGTGACGTACAGCTCACCGAGCGGGCCAAACCACGTTTCCGCGGCCGGGCCGAGCGCCCAGCCGGCCAGCGCGCCGAGCACGAAGCCACCGACCACGCGCTGCCAGAACGGAATCCGCAGCCAGGCAGAGACCAGCTTCATAGGCAATCCAGAGGGGAAGGAAGGGATGCTGGCACGATAGCCCAAGGCAGCCCGCAGAACGACCGCCCGGCCGGCAAATCAGTGTGTCATCGGCGTGCCTTGCTGGGGCGGGCATAATGAATGTCCCGTTACAGTTTGTGAGATCCCAGCGTCCATGCGTCGTTCCGTCTCCCTGTTGGCCGCCTGCGCCACCACCTTTCTGCTGGGCGCCTGCGCCAGCTCCGCCCCCGCGTCCGCCCCGGCCGGCCTGAAGGTCGCCGTCGATCCCGTCGCCCATCCGGCCGGCGAGACCCCGCAGTGGTGGTACCGCAGCGGGGCCGCCCAGGCTGCGGCCAATGGTGCGATGTCCGGCAAGGCCAAGAACGTCATCCTGTTCCTCGGTGACGGCATGAGCCTGACCACTGTGGCCGCCTCGCGCATCTACGAGGGCCAGCGCAAGGGCGGCTCCGGCGAGGAGAACCTGCTGTCCTGGGAACGCTTCCCGGCCACGGCGTTCAGCAAGACCTACAACACCGATTCGCAGACGCCTGATTCGGCCGGCACCATGACCGCCATCACCACCGGCGTGAAGACCCACATGGGCGCGATCGGCGTCAGTGCCGGAAGCCGCACCGACTGTGCCGACAGCCTGTCCAAGGGCCTGCTGACCTGGCTGCAGCTGGCCGACAGCGCCGGCCTGGCCACCGGCGTGGTCTCCACCGCACGCCTGACCCATGCCACCCCGGCTGCCACCTACGCGCACTCGCCCGAGCGCAACTGGGAAAACGACACCGACCTGACTGAAGCGGCCAAGGCGGCCGGCTGCAAGGACATCGCCCAGCAGCTGCTGTCGACCTCGCGCTATGGGCGCGGCCCGCTTGTCGCCCTTGGTGGCGGCCGTGGTGAGTTCACCACCGTGGAAGAGCGCGACCCGGAATACGACGACAAGGTTGGCCAGCGCCTGGACGGCCGCAGCCTGGTCCAGGAATGGCAGCAGGCGCATCCGCAGGGTGCCTATGTCTGGAACAGCAAGCAGCTGGCCGCGGCCGCCAATGCGCCGGCCATCCTTGGCCTGTTCGAACCGGACCACATGCGCTACGAGTACGAGCGCCCGCAGGATCCGGGCGGTGAGCCGAGCCTGGCCGAACTGACGGCTGCAGCGATCAAGAACCTTTCCAGGCACCCGGAAGGCTACGTGCTGATGATCGAAGGCGCGCGCATCGACCACGCCAACCACAGCGGCAATGCCTACCGTGCACTGACCGAGACCGTGGCGCTGTCCGATGCGGTGCGCGTGGCCAACGAGCTGACCTCGGCCGACGACACCCTGATCATCGTCACCGCCGACCACTCGCACACGCTGAACTTCGTCGGCTACCCGGCACGCGGCAACCCGATCCTGGGCAAGGTGAAGGACAAGGGCGGCGAAGACGGCGCCGGCAAGCTGGACTACGCCCTGGACGGCACCGGCCAGCCGTACACCACGCTGAGCTACGCCAACGGCCCAGGCCACACCGGCAGCAGCAACCAGCAGCCGGCCGGGCCGAAGCGCTACCCGCACAACCCAAGCAGCTTCGAACCGGCCAACGGTCGCCCGAACCTGCGCGAGGTCGACACCGAGCATCCGGACTACATGCAGGAAGCGCTGGTGCCGATGAAGTCCGAATCGCATGGTGGTGAGGACGTCGGCATCTGGGCACGTGGCCCGGGCAGCAAGGCGATCCGCGGCACGCTGGAACAGAACGCGATCTACCACATGATCGTGCAGGCCACCCCGGCCCTGCGCGAGCGCCTGTGCCAGGCCGGCACCTGCGATGACAAGGGCGTCCCTGTGCAGTTGCCGGCACCGACGGCCTTCGAACGCAAGGCCGAGGCCAAGTGATCGCGCGGCAGGCCCGCCCTGCCCCTGCCAGCGGCCGCTTTGCGCGGTCGCTGGCAATGCTTGGCGTGCTGGTCAGTGCCAATGCACAGGCACAGGCACCGGCATGCAAGCTGCTGACCGACGAACACGGGTTGTGGCCGCTCCCCAACTGCGAGGTGGTCGATCACCGGCTGAAGATCAGCGCCGATACGCTGAAGGACCTGAACTACGACGACCACGGCCTGGCCGTGGTGTATGCCGACCAGGGCTTCCACTACGTCGACCGCACGGGCCACAGCCTGCCGGTGCTTACCTGGGACAACGGCCCGGAAACTCCGCAGGAAGGCCTGCTGCGCGCACGCGTCGGCCACCGCGTGGGCTACTTCGACCTGAAGTTCCGCCAGGTGGTGCCCGGCACCTTCGATTTCGGGTGGCCGTTCCAGGACGGCGTGGCCGAGGTCTGCAACGGCTGCCGTCGCGGCACGCCGGATGCCGATGGCCACACGCCGATGGAAGGCGGAGAGCGGTTCCGCATCGACCGCTCGGGCCGCCGGGTGAAGTAGGGTTTCGGCAGGGCTGCGCCCTGCACCTGCCGAAGCCGAAGCCGAAGCCAAATCAAGATCAAAAGCGGCTCTGGTTTTCTGTGAGTTGGGCGGGGCGGTGTGGCTGGTCAGGACACGCCGTAAACCCGTCCTTGGGGGCTCGATGGCGCCATCCATGGCGCCAACGGTCCTGCCCACCCACACCGCCCCACCCCCGACAGATTTCCGGTGACGGTTGGACCGTCCACGCCATGCATGGATCAGATCTGTCAGATATCGAATTGAATCCGGGGGTCAGATCCGTTTTCCTGCGGAAAACGGATCTGACCCCATCAACATGTCCAACAGACCGCAGGAAACTGTCGAAGGCGGGGTGGGTCCGGTTGCGGGGGCGTGAGCCGCATGGATGCGGCGACCGAGCTACATGGACGTACTTGCAGCGTCCCCCGCAACCGGACCCACCCCGCCATCCCTCAGCAGACCAGCTGTTGCTGTTGCTGTTGCTCTGGCTCGTAGCGGGTGCAGGGCGCAGCCCTGCCAAGCAAACCCCACCCTATACTTGCCGCCGTGACTGCCTTCCCTGCCCTCGTTCCGCTGGATGCGCCGCTGCTGGTGGGTTACAGCGGCGGTGTCGACTCGACCGTGCTGCTGCACTGGCTGTGGCGCTGCGCACAGGCCTCCGGCACGGCGCTGCGTGCGGTGCACGTACACCATGGCCTGCAGGCCGATGCGGACGCCTGGGTGCTGCATTGCCAGCAGCAATGCGCGGCACTGGGCATTGAACTGGCCGTGCATCACGTGCAGGTCGACAAGCGCGCGGGCCTCGGTCTTGAAGGCGCGGCGCGGCAGGCACGACGTGCAGCGTTCGCCGCCGAACTGCGCGACGGCGAAACGCTGGCACTGGCGCAGCACCAGGACGATCAGGCCGAGACCTTCCTGCTTCGTGCCCTGCGCGGATCCGGCGTCGATGGCCTTGCCGCGATGTCCGCACACAGCCGCCTTGGCGAACAGCCTCTATGGCGGCCGCTGCTGGCGGTGCCACGCAGCGCACTGCTCGACTACGCGCGGCAGCACGCGCTGCGTTGGATCGAAGACCCCAGCAATGGCCACGACCACGCCGATCGCAACTTCCTGCGCCTGCAGGTGCTGCCGTTGCTGCGCCAGCGCTGGCCGCATGCGGCTGCGGCATTGGCGGGCAGCGCAATGCACTGCGGGCAGACCCGTGCTCTGCTGGACGAGGAAGACGCCGAGCTGATCGCGCACCTGGAAGTGGCACCACGCGTGCTTTCGCTGCAGCTGCTGCGCCAGGTGTCACCGGGGCGTGCCGCGCGCGTGCTGCGCGCCTGGGTGATCGGCCACGGTGCCGCCCCACTGCCGGCCACGGTACTGCAGCAGGGTCTGCACGAACTGCTGCCGGCCAGCAACGATCGCCAGGCGCGGCTGCGCTGGCACGAGCATGCCATCCAGCAATGGCGCGAGCACGCCTATCTGCTGCCCGCGCAGCTGCCATCGCTGCCCCGCGGATGGCAGGCCGAATGGGATGGGCGTGCCCCCCTGCCGCTGCCCGATGGTGGCCAACTGCGCCTGCAGGGCGCCGTGGCCTTCGAACGCCCGCTTCAGGTCCGTGCGCGCGTGGGCGGCGAGCGCATCGTGCTGCCCGGTCGCCCGCATTCGCATGCACTGAAGGACTGCCTGCAACGCGAGCACCTGGCCCCCTGGCGGCGCGCCCAGCTGCCGCTGATCTTCGATGGGCCACAGTTGCTCGCTGCCGGCGACGTGGTCATTGCGGCCCCTCTGCAAGCCTGGTTGCAGGCCCAGAATGCTCAGCTGCAGTGGCGTCCCGGCGGCTGGTGAATTGACCCCCGCGCGCAGCCCGTCCACACTTGCCGCATGGCCAAGAAGTCCCCCGAAAACGCCTCCCCGGTCGCCCAGTTCGAGCAGTCGCTCGAATCGCTGGAACAGCTGGTGGAGCAGATGGAAACCGGCGAGCTGAGCCTGGAAGCCTCGCTCAGTGCTTACGAACGCGGCGTCGGTCTGTACCGCCAGTGCCAGCAGGCGCTGGAACGGGCCGAACTGCGCGTGCGCCTGCTCAGCGATCCGGCGCAGCCGGAAGCATCCGAGCCTTTCGATCCGCCCAGCCATGACGGCTGAGGTTCTGTTCGCGCGCTGGCGCGACCGTATCGAAAGCCAGCTCGACGCCGCCCTGCCCTCGCCCGCCGAAGCACCGCAGCGCCTGCACCAGGCCATGCGCTATTCGGTGCTGGGCGGTGGCAAACGCATGCGACCGCTGCTTGTGTACGCCAGTGGTCATCTGTTTGGCGCGCAGCCTGAACGCCTTGACGCAGCGGCGATGGCCGTCGAGCTCATCCACGCCTATTCGCTGGTGCACGACGACCTGCCGGCCATGGACGACGACGCGCTGCGCCGCGGCAAGCCGACCACCCACATCGCCTTCGACGAAGCCACCGCGATCCTGGCCGGCGACGCCCTGCAGACCCGTGCCTTCGGCCTGCTGGCCGATGCGCCGCTGCCGGCCACGCTGCGCGTGGCCTGCCTGCAGACCCTGGCCCACGCCTCCGGTGCCTCCGGCATGTGCGGCGGCCAGGCGCTGGACATCGATGCCACCGGCCAGCAGCAGACGCTGGCGGCACTGACCCGCATGCATGCGCTGAAAACCGGCGCGCTGATCCGCGCAGCGGTGCGCATGGGGGCGCTGTGCGGCCAGGCCCACGAACCACAGCTGGCCCAGCTGGACGGCTTCGCCGACGCGCTCGGCCTGGCCTTCCAGGTCCGCGATGACATCCTCGATGTCGAAGCCAGTTCCGAACAGCTGGGCAAGACCGCCGGCAAGGACCAGGCGCAGGACAAGAGCACCTTCCCCGCGCTGCTCGGCATGGACGGTGCGAAGGCGCAGCTGCGCGAACTGGCCGCACGCATGCAGGCTACGTTGGCCGGCCATGGCGAAGAGGCCGACGCGCTGCGCGCGCTGGCCACGCTGGCGGTGGAACGCGATCACTGATCGCTGGCGTGATGCTGCCGCCAAACAGGAACGCCCGGCAATGCCGGGCGTTCCTGTTTGCGCGTGCGGCCGGAATTACTTGATCAGGCGCAGCGCGAACGGGTAGCGGTAGGCTTCGCCGTTGTTGGCCTTCACGGCGGCGATGATGCAGAACACCAGGTTCAGGATGCCGACGATCGGCGCCAGGATGCCGCCGATGATCACGATGGTCAGCACGATGCAGATCAGCATCGCGATGGTGATGGTGATCTGGAAGTTCAGCGCTTCCTTGGCCTGGTCTGTCACGAAGGACTTGCTGGCGTCATCCTTGTTGATCAGCCAGATGATCAGCGGGCCGATGAACCAGGTGAAGATGCCCAGCAGGTGCGCGGCCAGCGCCATGGTGCGCTGGTCGGCCGGGGCATTGGTGGTTGCCGGCGGCGGTGGGACGTTATCGAATTCACTCACGACAAAACTCCTTTTCATTGGGTGGTCTTGACCCACCAGCACCAAGCTGGTTGCGTCAGGCGGGCATAGCTTACGCCATCGACGCCATCAATCATTACCGGCAATGGTCATCCGCCCCAGCAGGATCGAGCCGGTCCGGATGTGCGAGCGCGGGTCGACGTCGCTGCCGACCGCCTCGATGCTGCTGAACATCTCGCGCAGGTTGCCGGCGATGGTGACGCCGTCCACCGGGTACTGGATCTCGCCGTTCTCGACACGGAAGCCGCCGGCGCCGCGCGAATAGTCGCCGGTCACCCCGTTCACACCCTGCCCCATCAGCTCGGTCACCAGCAGGCCGTCACCCATCTGTCGGGCGATCTCTTCGAGCGAGCCGGCATTGGCCGCCAGCTGCAGGTTGTGCACACCGCCAGCATTGGCGGTGGTCTGCAGGCCCAGCTTGCGCGCCGAATAGCTGCCCAGCACATAGCGCTGCAGCACGCCGTCACGGACCAGCGCCGAAGCACGGGTGGCCACGCCGTCGCCGTCGAAGGCGGCCGAGCGCAGGCCGCGGCGCAGGTGCGGCAGTTCGTCAATCTGCATCCATTCCGGGAACAGGCGCTGGCCGACGCTGTCCAGCAGGAAACTGGCCTGGCGGTACAACGCGCCGCCGGACACTGCCGACAGCAGGTGGCCGACCAGGCTGCGCGCCACTTCCGGGGCGAACAGCACCGGCATGCTGCCAGTGGCCAACGAACGCGGCTGCAGGCGGGCCACGGTGCGTTCGGCGGCGCGGCGGCCGACCAGACCCACGTCTTCCAGGTCCCCCTGCGCCAGCGCGCTGGTATACCAGCCATCGCGCTGCATGCCGTCGCCCTGCCCGGCGATCAGCGCGCAGCCGACCGAATGGTGGGTGCCTCGCTCACGACCGAAGAAGCCATGCGAATTGGCGTACACCGACAGGCTCTGCATGCTCGATACGGAAGCGCCATCGGAATTGCGGATCTGCGCATCGGCCTCGCGGCCAGCGGCCTCGCAGGCCAGGGCCAGGTCCACCGCCTCATCGGCCTGCAGCGCCCACGGGTGCCAGCCATCCAGGTCCGGGAACTCGGTGGCCATCAGCGCGGCCTCGGCCAGGCCGGCGGCCGGGTCATCCTCGGTATGCCGGGCAATCGCGCAGGCCTGCTCGACCGTAGCGGCCAGGCTGGCCTCGTTCAGGTCGCCAGTGCTGGCACTGCCCTTGCGCTGCCCGAAATAGACGGTCACGGCGATGCCACGGTCACGGGTGGACTGCACAGTCTCGACCTCGCCGAGGCGGACATTGACCTCCAGGCCCCGCTCCTCGCTGCAGCTGACCTCGGCCTGGCTGGCGCCCAGCGCGCGGGCGCGGTCGAGCAGCTGCTGGGAGAGGTCGGCCAGCCGTTCCAGCCGGGCCAGGCTGTCGTCGCCGACGGCCACTTCAGGGGCGATCACGTTCAATGCTTTATCCTGTACGGGTTGGGCCCGGCATCACGCCGGGCGACTTTTTTTGAAATCAGGTAGGGACGATGCGCGGACGCGACGAAGAAACCGGTGAATTCCACGACAAGAGCCGCAGCCAGAACCGGCGCGATGCACTCGACGTGCTGGCCCTGGGTGAGAAGCTGGTGTCGCTGACCCCGGCCCAGCTGGCGCGCCTGCCGATTCCGGAAGACCTGCTGCCGCACATCGCCGAGTGCAAGCGCATCACCGCCCACATCGCCCACAAGCGCCAACTGGCGTTCCTGGCCAAGCACATGCGCCGCGAAGAAGAGGCCACGCTGGATGCGATCCGCGATGCGCTGGACGCCAACAGCGAAACCGGCCGCCGCGAAGTGGCGATGATGCACCGCGTGGAAGACTGGCGCGACCGCCTGCTGGCCGACGGTGACAAGGCGCTGGCCGCCCTGCTCGATGACTATCCGCAGGCGGACCGCCAGCAGCTGCGCACCCTGGTACGCAACGCGCAGGCCGAAAAGGCGAAGAACAAGCCGCCGCGCGCCTACCGCGAGATCTTCCAGGTGCTGCGCGCGCTGATGCTGCCGGCGGCGCTGGGCCTGAAGGCCGGCGCCGAAGACACCGACCACATCGGGACCGGCGAAGCCGACGAGGACTGAGTCCGCGTCGGCCCGGGCGGTTGCTGTGGCCATCGCCACGCTCAGGCCTGGGTACCGCCGACGGTGATGCCCTCGATCAACAGCGAGGGCTGGCCGACACCCACGGGCACGCTCTGCCCGTCCTTGCCGCAGATGCCCACGCCCTCGTCCAGGGCCAGGTCATTGCCGACCATGCGCACCTTCTGCATGGTTTCCGGGCCGTTGCCGATCAGGGTCGCGCCCTTCACCGGCGTGGTGATGCGGCCGTCCTCGATCAGGTAGGCCTCGGTGGCCGAGAACACGTACTTGCCACTGGTGATGTCGACCTGGCCACCGCCGAAGTTGACCGCGTACAGGCCCTTCTTCACCGAACGGATCATCTCCTGCGGATCGTGCTCGCCGGCGCGCATGTAGGTGTTGGTCATGCGTGGCATGGTCAGGTGCGCGAACGATTCACGGCGCCCGTTGCCGGTCGGGGCCATGCCCATCAGCCGCGCATTGAGGCTGTCCTGCATGTAGCCGACCAGGATGCCGTCCTCGATCAGCGTGGTGCACTGGCTGGGGTGGCCTTCATCGTCGATGTTCAACGAACCGCGGCGGCCGTCGAGGGTGCCGTCGTCGACGATGGTCACCCCCGGTGCCGCCACACGCTCGCCGATGCGGCCGGCGTAGACGCTGGTGCCCTTGCGGTTGAAGTCGCCTTCCAGGCCGTGGCCGACCGCTTCGTGCAGCAGCACGCCCGGCCAACCCGGGCCGAGCACCACCGGCATCATGCCGGCCGGCGCCGGCACTGCTTCCAGGTTCACCAGCGCCTGGCGCAGCGCTTCCTGGGCGAGGGCTTCGGGGCGGCCGCTGGCAAACAGGTCTTCGTAGCCATAACGGCCACCGCCACCGGCATAGCCGGACTCGCGACGGCCGTTGTGCTCGACGATCACCTGCACATTCAGGCGTACCAGCGGACGCACATCGGCCGCCAGCACACCGTCGCTGCGGGCGATCAGCACCGTATCGACGCCGCCGGACAGGCTCACCATCACCTGCCTCACGCGCGGGTCGGCGGCACGCAGGTAACCATCCAGGCGCTTGAGCACCTCGACCTTGGCTTCGTTGCCGATACCATCGATCGGGTCCAGCGCCGGGTACAGTGCGCGCGCATTGCCGCGCAGCAGCGATCGCCCGGACTGCGCACCGCCCTCACGCGAGATCGCGCGCGCCGACTGCGCCGCCGCCAGCAGCGCGTCGGCATGGATGTCATCGGAGTACGCAAATCCGGTCTTCTCGCCGGAAATCGCACGTACGCCCACCCCCTGCTCGATGGAATGGGCACCGTCCTTGACGATGCCGTCTTCCACGCTCCAGCTCTCGCGGCGGGCGTGCTGGAAATAAAGGTCGCCGAAGTCGACACCGGGGCCGAGCAACTGGCCGAAGGTGCGCTCCAGGCCAGCGGTATCCAGGCCGCCGGGGCGAAGCAGGCGGTCTTGGGCAAGCGTCAGGGCGATATCAGTCATGGTTTCGATCTGGGGGTGCGGGGGCGCTCAGGCAAGCCCCGTGAACAGGGAACCGCGCTCAGCGCGAGCGCGGCAGGTCGGTGACGGTCGGCGGAATGGCCGGTGCAGACGCCGGCTCGGGCGGTGATGGGGACTTGTCGCGGCTGCGCTCGATCACTTCCACCTTCGGCTCCTTCCATGGACCGGTCACCTTGTAGGTTCGGGCGCCAATCTCGCCCAGCGGCTTGGACAATACCGCATTGGTGGCCGCGCCCAGCGCGGCCCCCACCGGGCCGCCGGCCACCGCACCGACCACGGTCAGCAGGTTGCCCGCGCGCGGGTTGACGTCGATGGTCTGGTCGAACCGCTGGTTGCGCAGGTCGGCCTGGCCACGGATGGTGATGTTGGCCGCCGGGCCTTCGATCAGCACCTTGTCGGTGCGCGCCATGCCCTGGCCGAACTGCATGCTGCCGTCGATCTGGTTGAACGCGAAGCCCTTGGAGAAAAAGTCGCGGAAGTCGAACATCAGGCGCCGCGGCAGCTGCGCGACGCTGAGCAGGCCCAGCACGCGGCCGGCGCCTGGCTCCAGCTCCAGCAGCTGGCCATTGCGCGCGTGCAAGTCGAGGCTGCCCTGCAGGTTGCCCAGCTGGAAGTCCGACGGGCCTCCGCTCCACGAGGCCTGCAACTGCGCCTGGCCGGAACCGCCGCGCAACTGGCCGCCGTAATCAAGATTCTGCATCAACCCACCCAGATCCTCGCTGCGCACCTGTGCGGTCAACTCGGTACGGGCACCACCGGTCCGGCCCAGCCAGCGACCGCTGATGTCGATCTCCTGGTCCGGCGCACGGAAACGCAGCGCATCCACGTTCAGGCCATTGGCCAACGGTCGCGTGCGCAGCACCGCCTGGCCCAGCACCACCTTGCCGAACTTCAGGTCGGCAATGTCCAGCGCGAACGGCGGCAGCTTGGCCGGGTCCATGTCGTTGGCACCGGCCTGTACCCGCGCCGGTGCAACCGGCGCGCCCGGTGCCGCCGGCAGTGACTGCCAGTGCACGCGGTCAAGCTGGCCACTGATCGTGCCACCGTCCGCATTGGGGACAGTCAGGCGTCCGGCCAGCGACGGGCCGTCCAGCCGCACATCCAGTGCCTGTGAGCCCGGGTGCAGCTGCAGCCGGGTCTGCTCGAACACGCCGCCGATCAGCTTCAACTGGCCAACCTGCACGTCCACCGCTCGCAGCGGCATCGCATCGTCGTCCCCGCCACCCCGCGCCAGGCCGATCCACTCCAGCGCGTCCAGCGTCGCGCTGCGGCCATTGACCGTCAGCCCGCTCGGCGGCGGCTCACGATCAACATGATCACTGCCCAGCGTGACCTGCACGCCGGTCTGGTTGTTGTGGCTGCGTGCGGCCAGGGCCAGGCGCTGGCCGAAGGCCACATCGATGCGGCCGGCGCCCATCGGCAGCTGCGCGGCCACCGTGGTCGCCAGCGGCTCGGCGGCCGGCTTGTCCAGCGGTGCCGGCAGGTCCAGCCGGGTGCCGACCAGGTCCGAACTCAACCGCAGTTCACTCGGCGGCGCGGGCGCGCCCGGGGCCACCTTGGGCAGGTTGACCGCGATGGTCCACGCAGAAGTGCCGGTGATGTAGGGCTTGAGCCAGGTCATTTCCGGTGCGCGGTCGATCAGCACGCCGGCATCAAGGCGGGCCGTCAGCTGCGATTCGAAGGCGCGCGTGCTGTCGTGCACGTAACCGCCGGCACGCAGGCTCAGCCGTCCTTCCTGGCCGAGGTGGCGCACCGCCAGGTCCTCGGCACCGAAACCGCCATTGCTGTAGCGCGCCTGCCCGTGCATGTTGTCAAAGGCCAGCTGGAAGCGCTTGTCGACCAGCTTCACGCCGGCCAGATCGACCGTGCCCTGCAGGTGGCCCTCGCCCTCGTCCTGATGCAGCGGCTGCAGCAGATCGAAAGTCACATGCGCCGGACCACTGGCGACCAGGTTGTCCAGCGTATCGCCGTAATCCTTGTGCAACGGGCTCTGGCGCAGCATCGCCAGCAGCTTGCCGGCCTCGCTCGGCGCGTCGGCGCGCACGTACAGCGGCTGATGGCCGAAGTCCGGAATGCCCGCTTCGAATTTCTGTACCGCCACGCCGGCAAGATCACCCCGTCCACGCATGTCGAAGCCAGGGCCGATGAAGGCGATGTCGGCGTCGACCTGGCTCATCAGCGGCCAGTCGTGCTGGAAGCGGATGTCGCCATTGGTGATGTGGCCGGTGGCCTCGAAGCGGCCATCATTGTTGTCGAACGGCCAGTCGTCCAGGTCACCGGTGACCAGGCCGACACCACCACGCACCTGGCCGCCGGCCAGTGCCATGTCCAGCCAGTCGGTGGCGCCCTTGCTCATCTTGGAGTGGATCCAGAAGCGCTTGGCCGCCGTCATCGGCACGTCGTCCAGCTTCGCGGCCAGCTGCAGCCACGGCCGCGTACCGTCGCCCTGGAACCAGACGCCGCCGCGCACGTCGGCCGCGTAGTCGGTGCCTTCCACGCGCATCGCCGGCGTTCCGATCCGCCAACCGCCGCCCTCGTCGCGCCACCCCACGACCTGTCCGGCCAGATGCAGGTCATGCCGCACGCCAAAGCCGGTCGGCCAATCGAACTGCAGCTGCCGTTGCGGCTGCAGCTGCAGGCTGAAGCCATCGGCGTCGCCTTCAAAGCGCCCGCCCAGGCCGCGCAGGCCGGGCGAGTTGCCCACGCTGGCGAAACCCAGCGACTGCAGTTCACCCTGCGCCCACAGGGGGCCATCGTGTTCGCCCGACAGCTGCAACGCGCGCACGTCCAGCTGCGGCCTGGACAGGAACAGCCAGCGCCGCAGACCCGGTTCAAGGAGATTGCTCAGGGCCAGCCCTCGCAGCGCGGTGCCGGCCTGCACCGCACCGGCGTTCACCCGCAGCTGCTTGCCGATCTGCAGCTGCAGGCCATCGAGCTGCTGTTCGCCATCTCCGGTCTTCAGGCGCAGGCGCGGCACCTGCAACGCCCAGCCATCGGCCTGGCGCTGCCAGCGCAGGCGGGCCTGCAGCCGCTGCAGCTGCAGCTGCGGCGCTGCCACGCCGGGCATCGGTGCACCGTCGACGCGCACGTCCCGCAGGTCCGAATCGGTGATCAGCGCGACCGGCGCGAAATCACGCAGGGTCAGCCACAGGTTCAGCTCGCCCTTGCCCTCGCGCAGGCGCACGCCGCCGGCCGCCAGCAAGGGCGACCAGGCATGGAAATCGACCGGGTCGGCGCCGAGCCAGGCCTGGCCGTTGCCACGCGCACGGTCCACGTCCAGTACCGCGGTCAACGGCAGCGCTTGTGCATCGGCCCAGGCGCGTACACCCACGCGCAGGCGATCACCATTGACCCGCATGCGCAGGTCGATGCGCGGCAGCGTGGTGTCGATGCCGATCCCCGGCGCGTGCATGCCCAGGCGGCCGCCGATCACCTGCAGCTCGCCGAGCCGGCGCAACGCATCCAGCGGATCCCCCCCGTTGTCGGATTGCGGCAACCCGCGCACCGACCAGCGTCCGTCTTCGCCCTGCTGCAGGTCCAGGGCCAGGCCACGCAGGCGCAATTCGGTCAGCGAGCGCCCGGGCAGCAGCCCGCTGTACATCGATACCAGCACCTCGGCCTCGCCGATCGCCAGGCCCTGCCCGGCACCGATGCGCAGGCCCTTCAGCTGCAGCAGCGGGCCACGACGGGTCCAGGTCGTCTGCAGCTGCTCGAAACGCACTGGCTGGCCGGCCCGCTCACTCAGCCAGGCGGCGATCCTGTCGGGATGACGCTCGGCCAGCGGCAGCAGCTGGCTGAAGGTACCCACCAGCAGTGCAAGCCCGACCAGGCCCACCGCACAGGCGGCAATGAAATGACGGCGGATCCTTCGCAGTCGCAGGCGCGGCGGCGCGCTCATCGGCCACCGCCGGCCTGCAGCCGGCGAGGATCAGAGCAGAACGACATCGAATTGCTCCTGCAGGTACTGCTCGTCCGCCTGGAAGCGGATGCTCTTGCCGAGGAACTCTTCCAGCTCGGCCACCGCCGAGGATTCCTCATCGGTGATGCGCGCGACCACCTTGGTCGATGCGATCACCAGCAGGCGCGCGGCATCGAACTGGCGCACGGCACGGGTGATCTCGCGGAAGATCTCGTAGGTCACCGTCTCGGTGGTCTTGATGCTGCCGCGGCCACTGCACTGCGGGCAGGTCTCCGACAGCTGGCGCTCCAGGCTTTCCACCGTGCGCTTGCGGGTCATTTCCACCAGGCCCAGCGGCGAGAAGTCGTACACCGTGGTCTTGGCATGGTCGCGGGCCAGCGCCTTTTCCAGCGTGCGCAGCACCTGACGGCGATGCTCTGCATCATCCATATCGATGAAGTCGATGATGATGATGCCGCCCAGGTTGCGCAGCCGCAGCTGACGCGCCACTGCCTGCGCCGCTTCCAGGTTGGTGCGGAACACCGTCTCTTCCAGGTTGCGCTGGCCGAGGAACGAGCCGGTATTGACGTCGATGGTGGTCATCGCCTCGGTCTGGTCGATCACCAGGTAGCCACCGGACTTGAGCGGCACCTGCTTGTCCAGCGCGCGGCCGATCTCGTCTTCCACGCCGAACATGTCGAAGATCGGGCGGTCGCCGGAATACAGCTCCAGCTTTTCGGCCAGCACCGGCATGTACTTGGCGACGAAAGCCTGCAACTGGCCGAACGTCTCCTTCGAGTCCACCTTCACCTTGTCCACGTCCTTGCGGATCAGGTCGCGCACGGACCGCAGCGGCAGGCTCAGGTCTTCATAGATGATGCTGCACGACGGCGCTTCGCGGCCGCGGCGCTCGACCACGTTCCACACGCGCGACAGGTAGGCGATGTCCTCGGCGATGGCCTCGGCCGGCTGCCCTTCGGCGTTGGTCCGCACGATGTAACCGTAGCCACCATGCTGCGCCGACAGTTCGGTCACCAGCGCCTTCAGGCGGGCGCGCTCGGTTTCGTCCTCGATGCGCGCCGACACGCCCACTACCTTGGACTGCGGCAGCAGCACCATGTAGCGCGAGGGAATGCTGATCTGCGTGGTCAGGCGGGCGCCCTTGGTGCCGATCGGGTCCTTCACCACCTGCACCACGATGTCCTGGCCGTCACGCAGCAGCTCGACGATCGGCACGCTGGCCGGCGGCGGCAGGGTGGTGTTCTCGGTGTCGGCGCTGGCCACCGGTGCCGGGCGCACCACGTCGTTGGCGTGCAGGAACGCGGCGCGCTCCAGGCCGACTTCGACGAAGGCGGCCTGCATGCCGGGCATGACCCGCTGCACCTTGCCCTTGTAGATGTTGCCGACCACGCCACGGCGCCAACCGCGCTCGATGTGCAGTTCCTGCAGCATGCCGTTTTCGATCACCGCGACCCGGGTCTCGCGCGGGGTCACATTGACCAGGATTTCCTCAGACATCGGCAGCCTCCCTGGCGGCATCGGCAGTGGGGACCGGCACGCCACAGCGCGCCAGCAGACGATCGGTATGCAGCAGCGGCAGCCCCATCACGCCGGAGTAGCTGCCGGAAAGATGTTCGATCCAGCGTTCGGCCCCGCCCTGGATGGCGTAGGCACCGGCCTTGTCCAGCGGCTCGCCGGTGGCGACATAGGCGGCGATGTCGGCGGCGTCGATCGGGGCGAAGGTCACTTCGGAAATGACCAGCTCGCTGTCCAGGCCGCCCGCACCGACCACCACCACGGCGGTCATCACCTGGTGGGTGCGCCCGGCCAGCCGCGCCAGCATCGCCCGCGCGTCAGCGGCATCGACCGGCTTGCCGAAGACCTCGCCATCCAGCACGACCTCGGTATCCGAACCAAGCACCCGCGCCTGCGGGTCGTCGGCCAGCACCCGGGCCAGCCCGGCGCGCGCCTTGTCGGCGGCGACCCGGCATACATACTGTTCGGCGCTTTCAGTGGCCGCGCGCTGCTCGACGACCTCCAGGTCAAGGGCCTGGAAGGGGCGTCCGAGTCGGGCCAGCAGCTGGTTGCGTCGGGGGGAGCGGGAAGCAAGATAGAGCATCGGCACAGCATAACCTGAGGCCGCCACCTGAATCGTCGGCAACCCGTTACGGAACGCGTACAACCCCGATCAGGCTCACAGCGCGTTCATCGCTACGACACCACCCTCACCGGCACAACAAGGAGATCCCATGCGCCTGACCGCCACCCCGCTGCTGCTTGCCCTGTCCCTCGCCCTTGGAACCTCGATGACTGCTCATGCCGCTCCGTCGTCGCCGTCGATCGCCGCCGCGGCCGAAGGCACCCTGCTGAACATCTCGGCCAATGCCGAGGCCACCCGCGTGCCGGACGTTGCCACCCTGTCGGCCGGTGTGGTCACCCAGGCAGCCGACGGCAACAGCGCCATGCGCCAGAACGCCCAGCAGATGGACAAGGTGCTGGCCGCGATCAAGGCCGCCGGCATCGCCGAGCGCGACGTGCAGACCAGCGGCGTCAGCCTCAACCCGCAGTACCGCTATGCCGACAATGAGGCACCGAAGATCACCGGCTACCAGGCCAGCAACACGGTCAGCCTGAAGGTCCGCGACATCGCCAAGCTCGGCAAGGTGCTCGACGCGCTGGCCGCGCAGGGGGCCAACCAGATCAACGGTCCGCAGTTTGAGATCGACCAGCCCGAACCGGTCTATGACGAAGCCCGCCTGGCCGCCCTGAAGAAGGCCCAGGCCCGCGCCCAGACCTATGCCAGGTCGCTGGGCCTGCAGGTGCGCCGCATCGTCAGCATTTCCGAGAACAGCAACGGCGGTTTCCGCCCGATGCCGATGATGCGCACCATGGCCGCCGGCGCGGCGATGGACAAGGCCACCCCGGTCGCACCGGGTGAATCGACCGTCTCGGTCAACCTGGAGGTGGTGTTCGAACTGGGCCGCTGATCGCGCCCGGCACGGCCGACACAGGCGGGTCCCGCAGGGGCCCGCCTTTTTCGTGTATTCCGGCGGCGTTGGCTGAAGGCCAGCCCAACGCGCATGCCCCTGCCTCTAGGCAGTGGCCGCCATGCCGCGCTACTGATGAACTGCCAGCCGCGTGCGGCAACCCCGCCACGGACCCTGGTGCGTTGAGGACTTCGTCACTGGCATGGAGGTGGATCATGGTTCGTACCTATCCCGTTGCATCCCCGCACTTCGACCCCGCCCGCGTCGCCGCCTGGAGTGCAGCGATCGCCCTGCACCTGCTGGCCTTCCTGTTGCTGCTCATCCCTGCGACCTACCAGGCCGTGCAGGCCCCGCGTGAAAAGACTCCGGTGCGGCTGATCGAGAAGATCCCGCCACCGCCGACGCCGCCGGCTCCAGTCCCGCCAAAAGAGATCGTCCAGGTGGTACCGAAGCCCCGGACGCAGCCGGTGGTACCGCCACTGCCCGCACCCACCGCGACCGTGGAAGAGACCCAGGGCATCGCATTGCCGGCCGCCGAACCGGCTCCGCCGCAGCTGGCGCCCAGCATCGACACTTCCACCGCGTTGGCCGGCGCCCAGCTGCAGTACCGCAGCGCTCCGCCGCCGACCTATCCGATCCAGTCCCTGCGCAACCACGAACAGGGCACGGTGCTGTTGCGGGTGGAAGTGGACACCCGTGGCCAGCCGGTCGCGGTCAGCGTCGAGCGCAGCAGCGGCTCGCGCAACCTGGACCAGGCCGCCCGCCAGCAGGTGCTCAAGCACTGGCGCTTCGAGCCTGCCCAGCGTGACGGCGTGGCGGTTCCGGCCATCGGCATGGTGCCGGTGCAGTTCTCGCTGCCGGACTGAGCGTCCCACCGGCCCGGCCTTGCGCCGGGCCGGCCACTGCCCGGCAAATGCGGACATGCCAGGGGCAAGCGTTACTGATTAAGCAAAAATTCACGACTTCGTCACCTGCTGGAAACCTAGATTGGCGCGTCCCGGTATCGATCCGGCGACAGCCCTCAACGCTACGGTTTTCCAGTTAGGAGAGAAGCTGTGAAACACCCGATCCAACGGCCCGCCAGCCGCCGCCGCACCACCCTGGCATCGTCCATCACCCACATCCTCACCGGCGGCGCCCTGCTGCTGGCCGGCGCCGTCGCTTCCTCCTCCGCCTTCGCGCAGGAAAAAGCCACCAACCTCGACCGCATCACGGTCACCGGCTCCAACATCCCCCGCACCAACACCGAGACGCCGTCCCCGGTGCAGGTGGTGAGCCGCCAGGAGATCGACCGCAGTGGCAAGGCCACGCTGGCCGAGTACCTGCAGACGATCACCGCCGATGGCGCCGGCTCCATTCCCAAGACCTTCGGCAACGGCTTCGCCGGTGGCGGCGCCGGCATCTCGCTGCGCGGCCTCGGTGCGGGCTCGACGCTGGTGCTGTTGAATGGCCGCCGCATGGCGACCTACGGCCTGGCCGACGACGGCCAGAAGGTGTTCACCGACCTCAGCACCATTCCGCTCGATGCCGTCGAGCGCGTGGAAGTGCTCAAGGACGGCGCATCGGCGATCTACGGCTCCGATGCCATCGCCGGCGTGGTGAACATCATTCTGCGCAGCGACTTCGAAGGTGCGATCCTGCGTGCGTCCTACGGCCTGTCCGGTGACAGCGACGGCGATACCAAGAAGGCCACCCTGACCGCCGGTACCGGCGACCTGTCCAAGGATGGCTGGAACGCATTCTTCAGCCTGGATGTCGGCAAGTCCGACGCGATCAAGATCAGCGACCGCAAGAACCGCAAGTGGATCGGTACCGGCGACACGCGCCAGTGGGGCTATGACGCTACCGACGCACAGTTCCTCGGCGGCGCCTACCTCAGCGGCCGTACCAACGGCGGCGTTGGCCCGAACGGCTCGGTGTTCAACAATGATGCGCCGTCGCCGCATCTGGTCGCCCTGCCGGGCTGCGCCAACCTGAGCTCCATTCCGGGCCAGACCGAGGCCTCTTCGGCGGCCCAGGGCTGCCTGTGGGATCCGGCCCAGCAGTTCCGTGACCTGACCCCCGAAGAGAAGTACATCAACGTATTCGGCCGTGCGAGCTTCGCCTTCGGTGAAGGCGGCGAGGTCTACACCGAGATCGGCTACTCGAAGAAGGAAACCATCTTCAGCAATACCCCGTCGGGTGTTTCCGGCGGCTGGGGCTTCCCCGGCGGCCCGAAGAACGCCAGCAGCGGTGACGGCGCGACGATGCTCTATGCCGGCCATCCGGACAACCCGCTGCCGTATGCGGCGCGCCTGCGCTACAGCGCGTGGGACGTCGGCCCGCGCGTGACCAACAATACCAACGAGTTCAACCGCTTCCTGGTCGGCGTCAAGGGCAACTGGGGCGACTGGAGCTATGACACCGCCTACCTGCATTCGGGCACCGATCTGGTCAACAAGCGCACCGGCTTCCTGCGTTACAGCTCGGTGCTGTGCGCGCTGGGCAACCCGAACTGCGCCGGTGGTACCTGGCGCATCGGCGACAACGCCAACCTGAACTCGCAGGCACTGTACGACTACATCTCGCCGACCATCAGCGCGCGTGCCAAGTCGAGCCTGGACATGTTCGACTTCACCGTGTCGCGCAGCCTGGCCGACCTCAAGGGGGGGCCGCTGGGCCTGGCGATCGGTACCGAGTGGCGCAAGACCAGCAACAGCCTGACCCCGCAGACCTACACCGACCAGGGTGACATCATCGGCCTGGGCTATTCGGCCTACGACGGCACCCAGAACGTGTACGCCGGCTACGTCGAACTGTCGGCACCAGTGCTGGAACAGCTGGAACTGTCCGGCGCCGTGCGTTACGACAAGTACGAAAGCGGTGAAGGCAAGGCCACGCCAAAGCTGGGCGTGAAGTGGACCCCGGCCGACTGGATCGCACTGCGCGCCAGCTACGCCGAAGGCTTCCGTGCGCCGAACCCGGCCGAGAACGGTGACGGTGGTCTGGCCGCTTTCTCCAACGCACGTGATCCGGTGCGTTGCGCCATCGATGCCGACGAGTGCACACCGCGCTCGATCGCGATCATCACCCGCCCGAACAAGGACCTGAAGCCGGAAGAGTCCAAGAGCTACTCGGTGGGCCTGGTGCTGCAGCCGACCTCGACCACCTCGATGACCGTCGATGCCTGGCAGATCAAGCGCACCAACGAGATCGTGCAGGGCAACACCGCAGCTGCCATTCTGGCCGGCAACGTGCTGCGTGACTCCAACAACATCGGTGGCGTGCCCAACTCGGGCAGCATCCTGGCCGTCAACACCGGCTACGTGAACGCCAGTTCGTCGCGAGTCCGCGGTATCGACACCGATATCCGCCAGACCTTCGATATCGGCCCGGGCCAGCTCGAACTGGACCTGCAGTGGAGCCACATCCTGAAGTTCGAGCGCACCGAAGGCGATGAGACCGTCGACTATGCCGGCACGCACGGCAACTGCGACGTGACCAACTGCATCGGTACGCCGAAGGACAAGATCAACTTCGGCACCACCTGGAAGCAGGGTGCGTGGAGCGTGAGCGGTGTTGCCAACTACATCAGCAAGATGGACAACACCGACAAGCGTGGCGGCGACTACCAGGCGTTCTACGAGGATGGCACGCCGGTGACGAAGATCTCTTCGTTCACCACCTTCGACCTGTCCGGCCGCTGGAACATCACCGACGCCTTCGAGCTCAATGCCTCGGTGGCCAACGTATTCGACCGCATCGCACCGCTCGATCCGACCACCTACGGCGGCGTGAACTACAACCCGATGCACTTCTCCGGCGCACTGGGCCGTTACTTCACCGTGGGCGCCAAGTACACGTTCAAGTAATCCTGCAGCAGCGTCACCTGCAAAGGCCCGGGCCAACACCCGGGCCTTTGCTTTTTCAATGCCACCCGGCATTGTGGAGCCAGCGTCAGCCGAACAACCATAGCCAGATCATCCAGCAGATCAGCAGAACCGCAGCGGCGATGAGGCCCCAGAAGCAACATTGGTACAGACGCCGTTCGGCGACCTCCGAATTGAGATCATCACGAGCGGACTGCAGCCCCTTCTGCAACGTCACCTTCTCCTTCCTCAGATCAGCAGCGACCCTCTGTACGCCGGCAAGCAGCTCCTCGCTCTGCTTCAGCTGGGCAGCTAGCCTGCCGTGGCTCTCTTCCAGTGCAAGACTGCGTGCACTCGCCCCTGCCACCTCGGACTGCAGCAAGGCTTCCCGCTCGCTCAACACCTGCAGTTCCTCTCGCTGGCTGCGCACCAGCGCCTCCAGATAATCGTTGCTGCTGGGATTGCTGAGGACCATCGCCTGCAGGAATCCACGCTCGCTTTCCAGCAAGCGCTTGATCCTGTCGAGGTATCGTGCTTCCTCCACATCACTGGTTTCGTCCTCGGGAATGGTGTAGCCGTAGATCGGCACCCTGCCGATATCCACTTCGATCACTGCAATGCCCAGTTGCCGGAGGCCATCCTGTTTTGCAGCATCCACAGCATGTGATCGCCTGACCTCAAGCAGGAACTTCCCGTCCCACTTGGAACCCAGATCATCCTCGCTGGTGAACTCGACATACAGATCTGCCCGATAATCCCCCCTTCCCGGCACCTGCCACTCCTGCTCCACCCGGGAGATCGAGATTCTCGATTCACGCCAGCGACGAGGCCCTTTTCCGGTAGGAAGCGAAAGAACCAGCTGCACATGGTCCAGCCGACTGAAAGCCTCCTTGAACAACAGATGCTGCAGCGATTCGCCTCCCGCTGCCGCTCCGCCCTTCACGCCGTCGATATATGCGAAGTACCACGACCGCCCCTTCATCACGTGCTTCACTGGGCGACGATGACCTGCACGATGCGTTGAGAAATAGCGATCTCCCGTGGGTTCTCCACCATAATCCCTGTTGCGACGGTGGCCCACGGCCTGCGCCGTAACGTACTCGGTTCCATCGGGAGTGAGAAAGGCCCGCGATTTGGTCATGGGGTGCGCGCTCATAAAGGGAAGCCCACTATGCCAACCTTCCATCGCACTCGATGAGATGGATAAGATCGATGACGCGAATGCAACTGCTGCAACCCCCGGCCGAAAGGCCGATGGGATGACCGCAAGGGAACCAAAGCATGCCCTCGTCCAACCAACGTCTCGGCCTGCCCGCGTTGACTGCACTGGTAGTCGGCTCGATGGTCGGCGCCGGCATCTTCTCATTGCCGCAGAACGTTGCCCGCAGTGCCGGCCCGGCCGCCGCGATGATCGGCTGGGCGCTGAGCGGTGCGGGCATGCTGATGCTGGCCTTCGTGTTCCAGGCCCTGGCCAACCGCCGCCCGGACCTGGACACCGGCATCTACGCATATGCACGCGAAGGCTTCGGCAACTACATCGGCTTCTCCGCGGCGTGGGGCTACTGGGTCGCTTCGGTACTGGGCAATGCCAGCTTCTTCGTGCTGATCTTCAGCGGCCTGGGCCATTTCATGCCGGTGTTCGGCGAAGGCAACACGCCAGCCGCCGTGGCCGCTTCGTCCGTACTGTTGTGGACCGTCCACCTGCTGGTGCTGCGCGGCCTGCGCACGGCAGCCATCGTCAACGGCCTGGTGACGGTGGCCAAGCTGCTGCCCATCGCACTGTTCCTGGTGCTGGCCGCCGGCGCGTTCCGCATGGAGGTGTTCCGCGCCGACTTCTTCGGCACGCCTGCGCTCGGCGACCTCGGCCAGCAACTGCGCGGCATGATGCTGGTCACCGTGTGGGTGTTCATCGGCATCGAAGGCGCCAGCATCTATTCGCGGCGTGCCGTGCGCCGTGCCGACGTCGGCCGTGCCACGGTGATAGGTTTCCTGGGGGTCTGGCTGCTGCTGGTCCTGGTCAGCCTGCTGTCGATGGGCGTGCTGTCGCAGGCCGAACTGGCCGGGCTGCCCAACCCGTCGATGGCCTACGTGCTGCGCGCCATCGTCGGCGAATGGGGCGCGACGGTGATCATCGCCGGTTCGATCATTTCGGTGCTGGGCGCGCTGCTGGCCTGGGTGCTGCTGTGTGCCGAAGTGCTGTATGCCGCCGCTGGCGACGGCACGATGCCCGCCTTCCTGGGACGCGAGAATGCGCGTGGCGTGCCGGCCAATGCGTTGTGGTTGAGCAACGGGCTGATCCAGCTGTTCCTGCTGCTGGTGCTGTTCAATGCGGGCAGCTACACCGGCCTGGTGCTGCTGGCCGCATCGATGAGCCTGGTGCCCTACTTCCTGTCCACCGCGTTCGGCGTGCAACTGGCCTGGCGCGGACAGTCCTACGCGGGTGAGCCACGCGTGCGCTGGCGCGATTTCGTGGTCGCGCTGCTGGCCAGCGCCTACGCGCTGTGGCTGGTGTATGCCGGCGGCCTGAACAACCTGCTGCTGTCGGTGCTGCTGTACGTGCCCGGCGTTATTCTGTTTGCGCAGACCCGGCGCCAGCGCGGCGAGCCGGTTTTCACGCGCTGGGAGTGGGCGCTGTTCGGCGCGATCCTGGCAGTAGCAATTGCCACACTGGTAGCGTTCTGGAAGGGCCGGATCACGCTGTAGCGGCGAGCGCGTGCCCGGCTTGGAGGATGCAGCCGAGCATGGGCTCGCCGCCACAACACGGCAAAAAAAAACCTGCATCTCGCGATGCAGGTTTCTCAAGGTGGCGCCCGAAGTTGGACTCGAACCAACGACCCCCTGATTAACAGTCAAGTGCTCTAACCGGCTGAGCTATTCGGGCAGACGACTAGTATAACCACTCTTCACGCGCGATGGTAGGGGTGATTGGCAATCATTGCGGCAGCCCGATACAGCTGCTCGGCCACCACCAGACGCACCAGCATGTGCGGCAGCGTCAGCGGTCCGATCGACCACTTTTCGTCGGCCAGCGCAGAGACCTCTGGCGAATGCCCTTCCGGGCCACCGATCAGGAACGCCAGGTCCCGGCCCTGCCCGCGCCAATGCTCCAGGCGTTGCGCCAGCTGCTCGGAACTCAACTGCCGCCCCGGCACGTCCAGTGCCACCACGTAAGCGTTCTTCGGTAGCGCGGCGATGACCCGCTTGCCTTCATCCTCGGTGGCACGGCGCGGATCGCGCCCCTTGCCGCGCAGGCCGGGTTCGATTTCCACCAGCTCGAACGGCAGCCAATGCGACAGCCGCTTCTGGTATTCGGCGAACCCCTGCGCGACCCAGCTGGGCGCGCGTTCACCGGTGGCGATCAGGCGGGCTTTCATCAATGGTCCTCCAAAACGTCGACGGCGCCATCGGCGCCGTCGAAGGGATGCATCAACGTGCGGCTCAGGCCACTTCGTCGTCGCTGGACGGCGGCTGGTCGCCGACGGTCCACAGGCGCTCGAGCGCGTAGAACTCACGCACGCGCGGCAGCATCACGTGGACGATCACGTCGCCCAGATCGACCAGCACCCACTCCGCTTCGCGCTCGCCTTCAACACCCAGCGGCATCACGTCGATGTTCTTGGCGAAGCGCACGACTTCATCGGCAATCGACTTGACGTGGCGGGTCGAGGTGCCCGAAACGACGATCATGTAGTCGGCAACGCTGGACCGGCCGCGCACGTCGATCTCGACCAGGTCCTTGGCCTTCAGGTCTTCGGTGGCTTGGCGGACGCTGGCCAGCAGTTCCGGCACGGACGGCGGCGGGCTGGGCAGATCGACCTTGATGGTCTGGGGCTGGGTCTGGTTGCTCAAAGTGGATCGACTCGATAAACGTGGGGGCGATTATACGGGGATGGCGCGGCCGCGCCATTCACGCCGTGGCCGGGCGGTACAGCCCGTGTGCAGCGACATAGTCGGCCACGGCCGGGGGCAGCAGTGCGCGCCAGGGACCGCCAGCGGCAATCTGCGAGCGCACTGCGCTGGCCGATTCCCCGCGTAGTGGGTGGTGCAGGCGCAGGATGCGCCCGGCCGGGCTGGCGAACAGGGCCTGCTCATTGTCGGCCCAGCGCCCTTGCAGGGCACGCCCCAGCTCGCCATCGATCGACGCCTGCAACGGACTGCCCGGCCGTTCGGCCACCACGAAGTGGGCCAGATCGAACAGGGCCTCCCATTCGTGCCAGCCGGACAGCCCCAGCAGGCTGTCGGCGCCCACCAGCCAAGCCAGCGGCCGGCTCGGGCCCAGCTCGCCACGCAGCTCGCGCAGGGTGTCGACGGTGTACGACGGGCGACCGGGGCAGCGGGTGGCACGATCCAGTTCGCGACGGTCCAGCAGCAGCCCCGGCTCGTCGCCGATGGCCAGCGACAACATCGTGCAGCGCTGCTCAGCGGTGGCGCCGGGCACCGCGCGGTGCGGCGGATCGGCGGCCGGCAGCATGCGCACGGCGACCTGCAGTTCATCACGGGCCGCGCGCGCGATCGCCAAGTGCCCGAGGTGCACCGGATCGAAGGTGCCCCCGTAGTAGATCCGCAGGCTCATCACTCAGGCCCGCGCCAGCAGGCGCACGGCACGCGGTTCGGCCACGGCCACCAGCAGGCGTTCCAGCGCCAGCCAGGCGTCGCCGTCAGCGCGCCCCTTGGCAATGCGGTCGACCAGCCCCGCCTCGGCCACGAAGCGCTCCCAGCGCTTGCCTTCCGGGTGCCGCTGCAGCGCGCGCTTGTAAGGCGCCTGCCGCGATTCCCAGATGCCGCGCGATTTCATTTCAGCGGCCAGGTTGCCACCACGCGCCTGCACGCGGGCCAGGCCTGCGCCCGCCAGCAGTTCGCGGATCACGATCGGCATCAATGCGGCCACCGCCTCCCCTTCACCGCGCAGGCCGGCCAGCATGCGCAGCACCGCCGGCGGCTGGCCGGAGAACGTCGCCTCCACCAACCGGAACACGTCGTAGCGGGCAGCGTCAGCCACCAGCGACTCCATCCGTTCCACATCCAACGGCTGGCCGTCGGCCAATAGCGCCAGCTTGTCGATTTCCTGGGCGGCGGCCAGCAGATTGCCCTCCATCCGCTCAGCCAGGCGCTGCACGGCAGCCGGGTCGGCACGCAGGCCCTTGCCGCGCAGGCGGCGCTCGATCCAGTCCGGCAGTTCGTGCGGCTTGATCGCCCATGCCACCGACAGCACGCCGATGCGGCTGACCGCCTCGGCCCACTTGCCCTGGTGGGCCTTGCTCCATTCATTGGCGGTGATCATCAACACCACGTCCGGCGCCGGGTTGGCGCAGAACTGAGTGATGACCTCGGCGCCCTCCTTGCCCGGCTTGCCGCTGGGCAGGCGCACCTCGACCAGGCGGCGGGCGCTGAACAGGCTTGGCGCATTGAAGCTGGCGTCAAGCTGGTTCCAGTCGAAATCACGCCCGTCGGCATCGAACACTTCGCGTTCGCCGATGCCCGAGGCGCGCGCACGCGCGCGGATGGCATCTGCGGCCTCCAGTACGCGCAGTGTTTCCGGGCCTGCGATCAGGTACACCGGCGCCAACGCGGTGTCAGCGCCCTGGCTGGCCAGCTGCTCCGGACGCAGTTCCATCGTCGCTGCCGCTCAGTGCTTGACGGCGGCGGCAGGCTCTGCCGGCACCGCGCCCTCGATCGGCTTGGCCTTCGGCGCGGACAGGCTGCCCCCCTTCTCGATCTCGGCGCGGACCACGCTGTCGATACGGCGGATGATCGAGGCGGACATTTCCCGGCGCAGCTCCGTGGCCAGGATTTCGCGTTCGGTGGTGGTACCGGTGGCGTCGGTCGGCGGCGACACGTAGTCGCGCGACAGTTCGATCACCTGCTGCGGCACCAGTTCGCTGCCATCCTCGCGGCGGAAGATGAAGATCACCGCATAGCGCAGGCTGTACTCCTGCGCACGACCCTGCGAGTCGATGGCGATCGGGAGGTCACCCCAGCGCTCGGACAACACCTGCAGCTGGGTACTGGGTTCCTTGCTGTCCTCATCGGCCAGCCTGGCACCAGAGGCCAGCAGGCTGCGATTGAGCAGCTTGACCAGTTCACTGTACGGGGCGGTGGATACCACCTTCACCGGGGCGGTGTCGGTCGGCAGCATCAGCTTGTTGCGCAGATGGAAGCCGCAGCCGGCGAGGCCGAGGACAAGAACGAGGGCAAGCAGGATTCGGGTCATGGAGACAGTCTGGCGGAGCCGGGCGATCACGGCAACACACAGCGTGCCCGAAGCCGCGTGAATGCAGGGCCATCAAGCACCCGGCCCTGCTTCTGGAAAGGCATCGGCCACCGCGCGGGTGGCCGGTGCGAGGTACATCAGGCGGCGACGATGTTCACGATCTTGCCCGGGACGATGATGATCTTGCGCACCGTCAGGCCTTCCATGAACCTGGCCGCGTTGGGCTCGGCCAGCGCCAGCGCCTCGACCTGCTCGCGCGCGGCATCGGCCGCCACCTCGATGGTGCCGCGCAGCTTGCCGTTGACCTGCACCGCCAGGGTCAGGGCATCGCGTACCAGCGCACTGCTGTCGGCCTGCGGGAACGGCTGGTCTTCCAGCAGCGTCTCGCCATGGCCCAGCACCTGCCAGAGCGCGTGGCTGGCATGCGGCGTGATCGGGTTCAGCAGCAGCACGACGGCCTGCAGCGCTTCCTGGCGCACCGCGCGGCCCTGCTCGCTGTCGTCCTCGAACCTGGCCAGCGCGTTCATCAGCTCCATCACCGCTGCGATGGCGGTATTGAAGCTGTGGCGGCGACCGTAGTCGTCACCGACCTTGCCGATGGTTTCATGGGTCTTGCGGCGCAGCGCCTTCTGGTTGGCATCCAGTGCTGCAACGTCCAGCGCCGGGGCGGCACCGTCGGCAGCATGCTTCTGCACCTGGGCCCACAGGCGGCGCAGGAAGCGCGCCATGCCGTCCACGCCGGCCTCGTTCCACTCCAGCGACTGCTCCGGCGGCGCGGCGAACATCGAGAACAGGCGCACGGTGTCGGCGCCGTACTTGCCGACCATCGCCTGCGGGTCCACGCCGTTGTTCTTCGACTTGGACATCTTCTCGGTGCCACCGACCACCACCGGCTGGCCGTCGGCAATCAGGGTGGCGCCGGTGATGCGGCCGCGCTCGTCACGCTGCACTTCCACATCGGCCGGGTTGATCCAGTCCTTCGAACCGTCCGGATTCGGGCGGTAGTAGGTCTCGGCGATCACCATGCCCTGGCACAGCAGGTTGCGCGCCGGCTCGTTGCTGTCCACCATCCGCGCGTCGCGCAGCAGCTTGTGGTAGAAGCGGAAATACATCAGGTGCAGGATCGCGTGCTCGATGCCACCGATGTACTGATCGACCGGCAGCCAGTAGTTGCCGCGCTTGTCGACAGCGTCACGGGCACCGGGCGAGGTGTAGCGGGCGTAGTACCAGCTCGACTCCATGAAGGTGTCGAAGGTGTCGGTCTCGCGCTCGGCGGCGCCACCGCATTCCGGGCAGGTGGTCTTGCGCCATTCCGGGTCGGTCTTGATCGGCGAACCGGTCCCGGAGAACGCCACGTCCTCCGGCAGTACCACCGGCAGCTGCTCCTCCGGCACCGGCACCGCACCGCACTTGTCGCAGTAGATCACCGGAATCGGGCAGCCCCAGTAGCGCTGGCGGCTCACGCCCCAGTCGCGCAGGCGGTAGTTGACGCGGCGCTGGCCCTGGGCCTTGCGCTCGAAACGTTCGGCCAGGGCTTCGAAGGCCCCCTGGAAATCCAGGCCGTCGAACTCGGCCGAGTTCACCAGCTCGAACGCACGGCTCTTGTCGCTGTACCAGTCCTGCCAGCGGCTACCGTCCCAGTTGCGCTCTTCGTCGGTGCGCGCATCCTTCAGCGCGATCACCTGCTTGATCGGCAGGCCGTACTTGTTGGCCACTTCGTTGTCGCGCTGGTCATGGCCCGGAACGGCCATCACCGCGCCGGTGCCGTAGCCCATCAGCACGAAGTTGGCGACCCACACCGGCACCGGCTCGCCGGTGACAGGATGCAGCGCGCGCAGGCCGGTATCCATGCCGCGCTTTTCCTGGGTTTCCAGTTCAGCCTCGGATACACCGCCCTGCTTCAGGTCGGCCAGCATCGCGGCCAGTTCCGGGTTGTTCTTCGCTGCGTGCAGCGCCAGCGGGTGTTCGGCGGCGATCGACACGAAGGTCACGCCCATCACCGTGTCCGGGCGGGTGGTGAACACGCGCAGCGGATCCAGCACGCCACCATCGACGTCGCGCACGTCGAACTGGATTTCCAGGCCCTCCGAGCGGCCGATCCAGTTGCGTTGCATGGTCTTGACCGATTCCGGCCAGCCATCCAGCTCGTCCAGGCCATCCAGCAGTTCCTGGGCGTAGTCGGTGATGCGCAGGAACCACTGCGGGATCTCACGCTTCTCCACCAGCGCACCGGAGCGCCAGCCGCGGCCGTCGATGACCTGCTCGTTGGCCAGCACGGTCTGGTCGACCGGGTCCCAGTTCACCACCGCGTTGCGGCGATAGGCCAGGCCCTTGCGCATCAGGCGGGTGAACATGCGCTGCTCGTGGACGTAATAGTCCGGACGGCAGGTGGCGAACTCGCGCGACCAGTCGATGGCATAGCCCAGCGATTTCAGCTGGCTGCGCATGTGGTCGATGTTCTTGTAGGTCCACGCTGCCGGCGCGGTCTTGTTCTTGATCGCGGCGTTCTCCGCCGGCAGGCCGAACGCGTCCCAGCCCATCGGCTGCAGCACGTTGTGGCCGGTCATGCGCTTGTAGCGGCTGATCACGTCGCCAATCGTGTAATTGCGCACGTGGCCCATATGCAGCGCACCGGACGGGTACGGAAGCATCGACAGGCAGTAGTACTTCGGCTTGTCCGAGGTCTCGTCGACCTCGAAGGCACGGGTGGCGTCCCAGTACTGCTGGGCGGCGGATTCAACCTGCTGCGGGTCGTAGGCGTTGGTTTCAGCGCTGGTCATGGAACACGCGGATGCGGCGGCAAAGCGGTACAGCGTACCGCAGTGCGGCAAACGTCTCCAATCCTGCCTGCTTGGGGGTGGGCGCCGCGATGCCCCGGGAGCCGTCTCAGCGTTGGCGCGACAGCGGCAGTGCGGCGGCCAGCCAGGCCACCCAGCAGGCGAACGCCAGCCGTTGTGCCAGCGGCGCCGGCAGGACGCCCTGCAGGGCAAACGCGGCCACCGCAGCCAGCACGCCGCAGCCCAGGGCCAAGGCGCCCAGGGCGCGGCCATGCGCCTGACGCAGCTGTGTCGTGCCCAGCAACAGGGTTCCGGCGACGAAGCCCAGCACCCAGATCATCCAGGCACTGGCATGCAGCTGGCTGGCGGGCCCATGCAGATCGTCCACGTCCAGCGGCAGCAAGCCCATCGCGGCAAAGCCCAGGCCAGCCAGCAGCAGCATCTGGCTGCCGACCCTCGGTGCCCAGCCGGCAGTGGCGGGCAGGCTGCGGCGCAGGCGCTCAGGCACCACCGCAGCGAGCACGCCGGGCAGCACGAAGCCAAGCAGATTGAAGGCCAGCGCATGCGGTACGCCCCGCGCCCCCAGCAGCGCCACCGGGTGGCGGGCCTGTGCATAGCCCTCCAGGCCGGCACCGAAGCCAGACACAGCCAGGACGAACACGACTGCAGCAAGCAGTCCCAACCAACGATCAAGCCGGACCATGGACATTGCGCGCAGTCACCCGGAAAAGAATGGATCAGCGCATTGTCGCGGCAGTGACGCAGTGCGCCAAGCGCGCGGCCGAGGCCGGGTGCTTCCGGCGCACCTCGGCCAGCACGCCGGTCAGCTCCGGAAAGCGGGTGATCCACGGGCTGTGCTGCGTGCCACGCCCCCGAGGCCGTCGCGCGCGATGTGACGGCAGGGTTGAGACGGACATCGATCGTCACCATAGAATCGGTCTCCAGATGCCAAGCGATGCTTTCCCCATGACCGAGACGACCTACGTATTCGACGCCACCACTGCGACCTTCGAGGCCGAAGTCCTGCAGAAGTCGCTGCAGACGCCGGTGCTGGTTGACTTCTGGGCCACCTGGTGCGGGCCGTGCAAGACCCTGGGCCCGATGCTGGAAAAGCTGGCTGCCGAGTACAACGGTGCGTTCGAGCTGGCCAAGGTCGATGTCGACAAGGAACAGCAGATCGCTGCGGCCTTCCAGATCCGCTCGGTGCCGACCGTGTTCCTGGTCAAGGGCGGCCAGCTGGTGGACGGCTTCCCCGGCGCCATTCCGGAAGGCCAGCTGCGTGAGTTCCTGGCCCAGCACGGCATCGTACCGGCCGATGTGGGCGATGCTGCCCCCGAAGATGACACCCCGCTGGATCCGCAGGCGCAGGTCGATGTGCTGCGTGCGCAGATCGCCGCCGAGCCGGACAAGGATGAACTGAAGCTCGACCTGGCCCTGGCCCTGCTGCAGATCGGTGGCGTGGACGAGGCAGGCACCCTGATCGACGGCCTGCCTGCCAATCTGGCCACCGACGACCGTGCCGTGCGTGCCCGCGCCCGCCTGGCCTTCGCCGCCGCGCTGAAAGATGCCCCGGCCGCCGAGGTGCTGGAGGCACGCATCGCCGCTGACGGCAAGGACCTCAAGGCCCGCCACCTGCGTGGCGTGCAACTGCTGCTCGGCGGTCATGACGAGGCCGCGCTGGCCCAGTTCCTGGAAATGCTGCGGATCGACCGCGGATTCGAGGAAGGCCTGCCGCGCAAGGCCCTGATCGACGCCTTCAATGTGATCTCCGACGAGGACCTGGTCGGCCAGTACCGCCGCAGGATGGCGTCGCTGCTGTTCTGAACGGGAACCCGCTCCGTTCAGAATTCCTGCACTGAACGCGGGCAATAATGCCCGCGCTGGTGGCCACGCGGTCGCCACGATCCGTTCGGGGGGATGAGGTCGGGGCCATGGGGTCTTGCAGCTGCACCCCCGCATTGCCGGGATTGCAAACTGTGACCGTCGTCCGCTCTCTGTCGTTCGCCATGCATTTAACGGGCGCTCTGCTCTGCGCCCTCTTCCTGATGCCCGCCATTGCCGGCGCCCAGGACTGGAACTATCGGGTCCGGCCCGGCGATACCCTGTGGGATCTGGGCGGGCTCTACCTGAAGCCCTCGGTACGCTGGCAGCAGCTGCAGCAGCACAACCGCATCGACAACCCTTACCAGTTGCCGCCGGGCCAGCTGCTGCGCTTCCCGATCAGCTGGCTGCGCACCGAACCGGCGCCGGCCCGGGTGCTGTCCGTGCGCGGCAAGGTCGCGCTGGCAGGCGCCGATGGCACGGCGACCCGCGCGCTCCAGGCCGGCGAACAGCTGCATATCGGTGACACCGTGGAGACCGAAGGCGACTCCAGCATCACCCTGGAATTCGCCGATGCCTCGCGCCTGCAGCTGCGCGAGTACTCGCGCCTGCGCCTGGATCAGCTGAGCCGTTACGGCCACACCGGCATGGTCGACACCCGACTGCGCCTGCAGCAGGGGCGAGCCAGCAACCGGGTGACGCCGGCGCGCGGTCCCGCCTCGCGTTACATCATCGATGCGCCCACCGCGACCAGCAGCGTGCGCGGCACGGTGTTCCGGGTCAGCGCCGGGGATGACGGGCACGTCGGTGCCACCGAGGTCCTGCAGGGCAAGGTGCAGGTCGGCAACTCCCATGGCCAGCGCCTGGTCCGGCCGGGCCAGGCCACCCGCAGCAGCAGTGCCGATGCGGCGCCCGCTGCGGTCTCTGCACTGCTGCCGGCGCCGGCGCTGCGCAATGACGCGCTGCGCCTGGCGCCGCTGCCGACCCTGCTTGCCTGGGAACCGGTCAATGGCGCCGATCATTACCGGGTGGAAGTGGTGCAGGCGGCAACGCCGGAGATCCTCCTGTTCGCCGCCACCACCGCCGACACCCGGCTGGCGATCGGCGACCTGCCGCCTGGCCAGCTGCGCATCCTGTTGCGCGCGGTCGACGCCCAGGGGGTCGAAGGCCTGGATGCCAGCGCCGATTTCGAGCTCGGTGACCAGCCACCGCCGCCGCTGACCGTATCGCCGCTGCATGGGCAGACGATCAACAGCGACCGCCCGCGTTTCCGCTGGAGCCAGGCCCCCGGTGCGCGCAGCAGCGTCCTGCAGATCGCCACCGAACCCAGCTTCCTGCAGCCCCTGCAGGAGCAGGCCACCCATGCGACCGACCTGCGCCTGGCGCAACCGCTGCCGCCCGGCCGGTACTACTGGCGCGTGGCCTCGCGCGATGGCGAAGGCCGACAGGGCCGCTATGGCCAGGCGTTGCCGCTGCAACTGAGCAATGAACCGGTGGACCCGGCCCTGCAACCACCCGAGGCCGCACACGGCGAGTTGACGCTGCGCTGGCAGGCCGGCAGCGAGGGCCAGCGCTACCGGGTGCAGGTGGATCGCCGCGGCGACTTCAAGGCACCGCTGGTCGACGAAACCGTGGACCAGCCGCAGGTGAGCTTCAAGCGCCCGTGGAGCGGCACCCTGCATGTACGCGTGCAGTACATCGACGATGACGGCCACGCCAGCGCGTTCTCGCCTGCCCAGCAGGTCCCGCTGCCGTGCCGCCTGTGCTACGGCGCGGGTGGCGGCGCCCTGCTGCTCTGGTTGTTGTTGTGAGGCGCTCGCCGCTGCCATGGTCGAAGCGGATCCTGCTGGCCCTGCTGGCCGGCGTGCTGACCATCGTGGCCAGCCAGGGACAGTGGCTGTGGCGGCAGGACGAGGCGGCCTATGACGCGCTGGTCGGCAACTGGGAGTACCGCCCCGATCCCAGCGTGCTGATCGTCGCCATCGACGAAGGCAGCCTGCAGCGCATCGGCCAGTGGCCCTGGCCACGCTCGGTGCATGCACGCCTGCTTGACCGCCTGACCGATGCCGGCGCCGAACGCGTCGCGCTGGACCTGATGCTGTCCGAACCGGATCGCCGTGACAGCCGACAGGATGATCAACTGGCGGCCGCCATCCGACGCAATGGCCGGGTGGTGCTGCCGGTGCTGGCCGCACCGGCGGCCGGCGACCGCATGGCCGAGGAAATGCTGCCGATCCCACAGATCGCTGCCAGTGCGGCCGCCATTGGCCACACCGATGTCGAGGTGGATGGCGACGGCGTCGCCCGTGGCGTCTATCTGCACGCAGGTATCGGCCAGCCGCACTGGCCGGCACTGGGCCTGGCACTGGCCGACCTGCCTGCCGGTGCCGTACGCGGCCTGCCCGATCCCGACCCGGAACTGGGCTCGCCCTATCAATGGCGTCGCGACGATTACGTTCGCGTGCGCTACGCCGGCCCCCCCGAGCGGCTGCCACAGGTGTCCTATGCGGACGTTCTCGATGGCCACGTGGACATGGCGATGCTGCATGGCCGCCGCATCGTAGTTGGCATGACGGCCAGCGGCATCGCGCCCCGCCTGCTGACCCCGACCACCCGCGAGTTCTGGATGAGCGGCAGCGAGTACCAGGCCAACATCACCTCGATGCTGCTGCAGCACAAGCAGATCGATGTTCTACCGCATGCCTGGCAGCACGCCATCAGCGGTGTGCTGGTGGCGCTGTGCGTGATCCTGCTCGGCCTGCGCCTGCCCTGGCTGGTCGCGCTGTGTTCGTTGCCGATGCCTGCCCTGCTGAGCTGGCTGCTGCTGCGCACGAGCGACCTGTGGTGGGCGCCGGCCAGCGCGATGCTGGGCGTGACGCTGGCACTGCTGGTCTGGGCGGTGTGGCGGATCTCGGCCTGGCACCGCCAGGCCAACCGCGACGCCCTTACCGGCCTGGGCAACCGCCTCCGCTTCGAGCAGTCGCTGCAGCAGGAATGCGATGCAGCGCGGCGCAGCGGCAAGCCATTGAGCCTGGCGTTGATCGACGTCGACCACTTCAAGCGCCATAACGATCGCCACGGGCACCAGGTGGGCGACCGCGTGCTGCGTGATGTCGCCCGCCTGATCGGCGCCCATGCGCGCCGCCCGCGCGACATGGCGGCACGCTACGGTGGCGACGAATTCGCGCTGGTGCTGCCGGATACACCGGCCGAGGGCGCACGCCAGGTGATTGAGGACCTGATTGCCTGCGTGCGCGCATTGCCGGCGCCGGGCGATGGCAGCGACGATACCGTCACGCTCACCATCGGCGTATTCACCCGCGTGCCCGACGGCGAACTGCAGCCCCACCATTTCGTGGAAGGCGCCGACACCGCCCTTTATCAGGCCAAGGCCAACGGCCGCGACGGGTACATGATCGACGGCCCATGAGGCAGGACATGCACGCCGCCGTTGGACACACGCCCGGGGTGCAACATACGCATGCGAATGGCTAGACTGGGCACCTCGCCTCGCGCCCCGGACCCGCATGAACGCCCGCCTGTTCCGCTTCGGCATCAACCTGTGGCCACCGTTCCTGTTCACCGGCATCCATGTCACCCGCATCACGCCCGATTACCGGCAGATCGACGTCGAGCTGCGGCTGCGGCCGTGGAACCGCAACTACGTCGGCACGCATTTCGGCGGCAGCCTGTTCGCGATGACCGACCCGTTCTGGATGCTGGGCCTGCTGCACATCCTCGGCCGTGACTACTACGTGTGGGACCGGGCCGGTGCGATCGATTTCCTCAAGCCTGGCCGGGGCACGGTGCGCACCTCGTTCCGCATCGACGATGCGCTGCTGGCCGAACTGCGTGCCGAAGCGGCGGGCGGCGAGAAAGTGCTGCGCTGGTTCAGCAACGACGTCGTCGACGAAAGCGGCGAGGTGGTCGCCCAGGTGCGCAAGCAGGTCTATCTGCGGTTGAAGCCACACGCGCGCTGATCCGGCGCGGGCGCTGTCCTCTGCTGCCCTGGCAGGGAGGCTCCGATGCGCGCGTATGCGCGTGCACCTGCGGTGCGACGCGGAGCGAAGGCAGCCGCGAGGATGACGAGGACAGCGCGCACTGGCCGCCGCTGCTCAGTCGCGCGCGGCGGCGGCCGGGGCGTCCCCTGCCACCAGCGATACCGACAACCATGGGCTCTCGTCGGTGCTGCGCGGCGCTGTGCGCCGCGGTACCTGCAGGCGGCGGCCATCGGCCGACAACTGCGGTGTCCGCACCTGCGAGCGGAACTGGGCAGGCAAGCGCTTCAGCGCATCCACAGGGTCCTCGGCCTGCTGTCGCAGCCAGCGTTGCGCACCGATCAGCCGCACCATCGCGGCGGCATCCTGGGGCCGTGACGAATACGCGGGATAGGCCGGGCCCGCGATATCGGCCAGCACGCACCCCATGACGTTCGACAGGCAGCCGAAGTCATGCTGCGGCGGTGCCGGCACCGGCAGCGGGCGATCCGCCTCCAGCGCGGTCATCGCCGCCGCGCCACAGGCCCAGCCCAGGTTGCCCGCCACTCGCGCCAGGGTGCTGCTGCGATCGAGTACCAGCACGCCACCGAACTCCTGCGCCGAGGTTTCGATCGCAGCCCTGCTCATCGCATACTCGCCCTGCATCGCACGGCACAGGCTCTGTTCGGCGGCCCGCATCGGCTTCATCGCCTGCTCGCATTCCGCTGGCAGCGGTTGGTCGGCCGGCAGTTCGACCAGCATGTCGGCCAGCAGCTGGGCATTGGCCTGCACCAGGCTGGCACCGATGATGCTCTCCACCAGGTAGTTGCCGCCCGTCACCAGCCGGCGGCCCAGCTGCAGCCCCCGGCAACTGCCACGCAGCGCACCGTCGATATCACCCTGCACATACGCCAGCGCGCGTGCGCTGGTGGCGTCGATCACCAAACCATAGGCCGGCATCGGCACCAGGATGCCTTCCCCTTTTGGCCGGAACGGCGACACGAAGTGATCCGCATCGGCCAGCTGGTCCAGGCGCGCATGCAGCTGCTGGTGGCCAGCGTGGGCATCGACGAAGCGCTGCGGGTCCGCACGCACCTGGCCGAGGCAGTCACTGGCGGTCGGTCCGCAGCTGGCCGAAGGCCGTGAATGCAGCTCGACGTGGTCTTCTGCCAGCTGCGGACGGGCGCCGCCATTGCCGCGCGGATCCGCCTCCCAGCGCTGTACATCCCGGGCCAACGCCTGATCGCGCTGGTCCGGGTCGAGATCGTCGAACGCGAGTGTCCACAGCAGCGCAAAGCCGTTGCGGCCATCAGCGGGCAGGCGGGCCTGCAACCGCTGCTGGGCCTGCAGCCGTGATTCCGGCACCGGCCACATGCGCGAGGCGCACCACACCACGATGGCCAGCACCAGCAGTCCTGCCAGGGCCCAGCCCAGTCCGCGCAGAATCTTCAACACAGCTTCCCTTCCATGCATCGTTGCCGCAGTCGATCCCCCAGCGTAATCGACCGGCCGTGGCCGCTACAATGCGCGCATGTCGCTCGAAGCCCCCGCCCTGGTCCCCCGCCCCTCCCTGCAGCGCCTGTTCCTGACCGGCCTGCTGACCCTGCTGCCGATCTGGCTGACCTGGGTCGTGGTCAAGTTCGTGTTCGTGCTGCTTTCGGGCATTTCCAGCCCATTGGTGGTGCCGCTTTCCGAGCAGATCGCGACAAGCTTCCCGCATTACCTCGGTTGGGTCCGTGCCGAGTGGATCCAGAACACCATCGCCCTGCTGGCCACCCTGCTGGTGATCCTGGCGGTGGGCGTGGCCAGCCGCCGTGTGCTCGGCCAGCGCCTGCTGCGCTGGGTCGGCGCGGTGATCAAGCGCATTCCGTTGGCCAGCATCATCTACGACAGCGCCAAGAAGCTGCTGGACATGTTGCAGACCGAACCGGGCAGCACCCAGCGCGTGGTGCTGATCGACTTCCCGCACCGCGACATGAAGTCGGTCGGGCTGGTCACCCGCGTGATCAAGGAGCACGGCACCGACCGTGAACTGGCCGCGGTGTACGTGCCAACCACACCGAACCCGACCTCGGGTTACCTGGAGATCGTGCCGGTGGAGCTGCTGACCCCGACCGACTGGACCGTCGACCAGGCCATGAGCTTCATCATTTCCGGCGGTGCCGTCGCACCGTCCAGCGTTCCGTTCACGCGCGCAGGCGAACGCAGCGAATGACAACCGCGGCGCCGATCGAGCGCCCGCTGCAGGACCGCGCGGTCCTGCTGTTCATCGTGCTGGCCGCGTTCTTCTGCGGCAACGCCGTGCTGGCCGAACTGATCGGGGTGAAGATCTTCGCGCTGGAAGACACCCTCGGCATCGATCCGCTGAACTGGAACCTGTTTGGCCAGACCGGTTCGCTCAGCTTCACCGCCGGTACCCTGCTGTGGCCGGTGGTGTTCATCATGACCGACACGATCAACGAGTTTTTCGGCAAGCGCGGCGTGCGCTTCATCTCGTGGTTGGCCGTGGTGCTGATCGCCTATGGCTTCCTGTTCGCCTTCGCAGCGATCTCGCTGGCTCCGGCCAGCTGGTGGGTCACCTCGATGGACGGCCACGGCGTGCCGGACTACCAGGCGGCATTCGCCGCGGTGTTCGGCCAGGGCATGTGGACCATCGCCGGTTCGCTGGTGGCCTTCCTGCTCGGCCAGCTGATCGACGTGGCCGTGTTCCATCGCATCCGCCAGGCCACCGGCGAGCGCCACGTGTGGCTGCGTGCGACCGGATCCACCGCGATCTCCCAGGTGGTGGACAGCTTCGTGGTGATCTGGATCGCCTTCGTGCTCGGCCCGCAGCACTGGCCGACGTCGCTGTTCCTGGCCGTCAGCAGCGTCAACTACATCTACAAGATGGGCTTTGCGATCGCATTGATCCCGTTGCTGTACCTGATGCGGCGCGCGATCACCCGCTACCTGGGCGCCGACAGGGCCGCCGCCCTGCGCGCCGCGGCCGCGGCTGACTGAAGCCCCAGCGGCAAAAAGCTGACTGCGCCTTCACGCTGGCCGTACGCGGCCGGATCGTGCAAGCTCCACGGTCTGTGTTCCACGGAAGCTCCTGATGCCGCATCCCACCCGCGCCCTGGCCGCCGCCATTGCCGCGTTGTTCCTGTTCAGTGCCATGCCGTCGGCCGAAGCAGCGAAGAAAAAGGCCAGCCGCCCTGCCGCTGCGCAGACCCGCCAGGCTGCCAAGCCCAAGGCCAGGCCCGCCCGCGCCACCGCGCCGGCGCGTGGCAGCTCGGCGCGCCGCGCCGCGCCCCGCCCGGTCGCCCCGGCCCGGGCCGTACCCAAGCAGGTGCAGCTGGAGCGCCTGTACGACGAATACTGGGATGCCTCGATGCGGTTGAATCCACTGCAGGCGACCTTCCAGGGCGAGGCCCGCTACAACGACCAGCTGCCCAACATCCTGTCCGCCGCCTGGCGCCAGCAGTCGCACGACTTCACCACGCAATGGCTGGGCAAGGTCGAGAAGCTCGGCAGTGACGGCCTGCAGGGCCAGGACCTGCTCAGCTACGAGATCTTCGTGCGCGACGCGCGCGCATCGCTGGCCGCCGAGCGCTACCCGAGCTGGATGATGCCGATCAGCCAGTACTACAACATCGGCAGCATCATGGCGATCCTCGGCTCCGGTGCGGGCGCGCAGCCATTCAACACCGTGCAGGACTACGACACCTGGTCACGCCGTTCGCTGGGCATTCCCGAGCTGTTCGACCAGGCCATCGACAACATGCGCCAGGGCATGAAGGCCGGCGTGGTGCAACCACGCGACCTGATGGAAAAAGTGCTGCCGCAGCTGGATGCGGTGATCAAGCCGACCGCCGAGGAGAGCATTTTCTGGTCGCCGATCCGCACCATGCCGAACACCATCCCGGCTGAGGACAAGGCGCGCATCAGCGCCGAATACAAGCGCATGATCGAGCTGCGCATCATGCCGGCCTACCGCGCCCTGCGCGGCTTCATCGCCACCGAATACCTGCCGGCCACACGCACCAGCAGCGGCCTGGGCGCATTGCCCGATGGCCAGGCCTGGTACGCCAACCTGATCGTGCAGACCACCGCCAGCGACCAGACCGCCGCACAACTGCATGCGCTGGGCGAACAGCGCGTGCAGGAACTGCAGGCGCAGATCGCCACGGTGATGAAGGACGCCAAGCTGCGCGGCTCTCCCACCAAGCTGCTGCGCAGCATGCGCAACGACCGCCAGTTCCAGTACGGCGACGCCAACACGCTGATCAACCGCTACCGCCAGGTGCAGCAGCAGGTCAGCGCACGCCTGCCGCAGGTGCTGGATACCTTGCCGAAGGCACCGCTGGAGGTCCGTGCGGTGGAGCCGGAGCGCGCACTGACCGCCGCCGCTGCCGCCTATCAGCCGTCGGCGGCCGGGCAACCGGGCGTGCTGTACATCAACACCCGCGACCTGCCCAGCCGCAAGCGCTGGAACGTGCCGGTGCAGTACCTGCATGAAGGGATCCCGGGCCACCACGTCCAGCTGGGCCTGCAGCAGGAGCTGGCCAAGCTGCCACGCTTCCGCCGCCTCGGTGGCGATCTCGCCTTCGTCGAAGGCTGGGGCCTGTACGCCGAAACGCTGGGCGAGGACCTGGGCATCTACACCGATCCCTACGACCGCATCGGCTACCTGTACTCGCGCCTGCTGCGCGCCGCCCGCGTGGTAGCCGATACCGGCGTGAACGCCCAGGGCTGGAGCAAGCAGCAGGCCGTCAGCTACCTGCAGAAGACCGTGGACATGAGCAGTGACGACGCCAACGCCGAGGTGGAGCGGATCATGGCCCAGCCCGGCCAGGCACTATCGAACGTCGCCGGCCTGACCACCATCGTTGCCCTGCGCGACAAGGCCAAGGCGCGCCAGGGCGCCGCCTTCGACCTGCGCCGCTTCCACGCCGAACTGCTGAAGGACGGCTCGATGCCGCTGGACGTGCTTGACCGCAAGATGGAACGCTGGATGGTGCAGCCGGCCAGCACTACGCCCACGCCTTCACCTTGACCCCTCCGGAGCCGTCATGCGCCCTGCCGTCGCCCTGTTCGCCGTCGTGCTGGGCCTGCTGCCTTCCACGGGTATCGCCGCACCGGTGCTGAAACCACCGGATGCGGGCATCGACGGCCTGATGCAGGCCTACGACGGCCAGGTACCCGGCGCTGCAGTCCTGGTGCTGCACGACGGGCAAGCGGTGTTCCGCCGTGGCTACGGCCTGGCGGTGGTGGAGGACGGCACCGCCGTCACCCCGGCCAGCAACTTCCGGCTGGCCTCGGTCAGCAAGCAGTTCACCGCTGCGGCGGTGCTGCTGCTGGTGGAGGATGGCCGGCTTGGGCTGGATCAACCTGCCCGGCAGTGGCTGCCCGAACTGCCCCCGGCTGCCGCGGCCATCACGATCCGCCAGCTGCTATCGCACACCGGCGGCCTGCTCGACTACGAAGACCTGATGGATCCGGCTGACACTCGGCAGGTGCATGACGCCGATGTGCTGACCCTGCTGTCGCGCCAGGACCGGCTGAACTTCGCGCCGGGCACGCAGTACCACTACAGCAACAGCGGCTATGCGCTGCTGGCACTGATCGTCGGCCGCGCCTCCGGCCTGGATTTCGCAGCCTTCCTGCAACAGCGCATCTTCCGCCCGCTAGGCATGGCCCACACCGTGGCCCATCAGGACGGCATCGATACCATCGCCGCACGCGCCTATGGCTACAGCTGGATCGATGGCCGCTGGCAGCGCACCGACCAGAGCGCCACCAGTGCCGTGCTCGGCGATGGCGGGATCTACTCCTCGCTGGACGACCTCGCCCGCTGGGATGCGGCGCTGTACGACGACCGCCTGCTGTCGAAGGCCTCGCGCCGCGCGATGTTCAGCCCGGCCACATCGACATCCGAACCGGATGTGCCGCACTACGGCTTCGGATGGCGCCTGAACGGCCCGGTGCAATGGCACAGCGGCGAAAGCATCGGCTTCCGAAATGTGATCGTGCGATACCCGGAAAAGCACTTGACCGTGATCGTGCTGACCAATCGCAACGATCCCGAACCGTACCCGCTGGCGCAGAAGATCGCCCAGCGCTGGCTGGACACCCTGCAATGAACACCGGTTCCGACGCCCTGCTGGGCATCCACCACGCGGCACTGATCTGCAGCGATTATGCGTGTTCAAAAGACTTCTACGTCCGTATCCTCGGCCTGCGCGTACTGGCCGAGAACCACCGCGCCGCGCGAGACTCCTGGAAGCTGGATCTGGCCCTGCCCGACGGCAGCCAGCTGGAACTGTTCTCGTTCCCCTCGCCACCGCCCCGCCCCAGCCGCCCGGAGGCCCAGGGCCTGCGCCACCTCGCGTTCCGGGTCGCTGCGCTGGAGCCGTTCATCGAACGTCTGGCCAGCCACGGCGTGGACTGCGAACCGATCCGCGTGGACGAATACACCGGCCGCCGCTTCACCTTCTTCGCCGACCCGGATGGCCTGCCGCTGGAGCTGTACGAAGTCGGTTGAGGCCCCGGGGGTCAGATCCCTTTTCCGACGGAAAAGGGATCTGACCCCATCGCCGACCCATCGCCGCCACCGGAAACATCATCCACGCATGGCGTGGATCTACCGTGTCGACCAAGGTCGACACCTACCAACAGCCGAAGGAATTTGTCAGAGGTGGGGCGGTGTGGGTGGGCAGGACCGTTGGCGCCATGGATGGCGCCATCGAGCCCCCAGGGATGGGTTTACGGCGTGTCCTGCCTGCCCACACCGCCCCGCCGCCCCACGGAAGCCAGCAGTTGCTGTTGCTTCGGCTTTTGCCTTTGATTCGGCAGGTGCAGGGCTGCACGCCCTGCTCGACCCACCTCACACCGTGATGGTCTGGGTCAGCGACTCCCAGGTCGGTGGCACCGGCCACGCTGCGGCCTGGTTGCCATCCAGCACCCGCCGCAGGTCGCGCGGATCAATCTGTGGGGCCAGCACGTGCACCAGCTCCAGCGCGTAATCACGCAGCACGCGGTCGCGCGGCAACACCGCCCAGGCGATGCACTCGCTGATCGGATCCGGCGCCGGCCACGACCTCAGGTCTTCGTCATTGGAACTGACCGCCATCTCGGCCAGCAGGCCTACGCCCAGGCCGGTGCGCACGTAGGTCTTGATCAGGTCGGCATCGAGCGCGGTCAGCGCCAGGTCGGGCACCAGCCCATTGGCGGCGAAGGCGCGTTGCAGGGAAGAGTTCGGTCGGGTCGAGGATTCGTAGCTGATCAAAGGCTGGCGGGCCAGCGCGGCCAGGTCCGGTGCGCGGCCGGTGCGGTCCAACGGGTGGCCCTTGGGTACCACCACCAGGCGCCGCCAGCGGAACAGCGGCACTGCGATGCCGTCGGTTGGCTCACCGCCTGCGGTGCTGATGATGGCGATATCGGCGTCACCCTGGTTCAAGCGGTCCAGCGCGTCGGTTTCACCGGCCTGCTGCAGGTGCACGCTGACCTGCGGATAGGCCTGCTTGATCGCCGCCACCGCCGGCGGCAACACGAAGCGCGCCTGGGTGTGCGTGGTGGTCAGGATCAGCTGGCCCTGGCTTTCGCGCCGCTGGTTTGCCGCGTACGTACGGATGTTGTTGGCTTCGGCCAGCACTGCGCGGGCACGCGCGATGACTTCGGTTCCGGCCGGGGTAACCGACTCCAGGCTGCGCCCCTTGCGCACGAACAGCAGGAAGCCGAGCTCGTCCTCCAGCTGCTTGAGCTGCTTGGACAGGCCGGGCTGGGTGGCGTGCACGCGCGAGGCGGCCAGCGTGATGTTCAGCTCGGCGTCGGCGATGGCTACCAGGTAGCGCAGCTGGGTCAGCGTCATGGGCAGGCAGGTGGCATGGGGCGGAAGTCCACTCTAGGGTCAATTGCCGTCACCAGCTTATAACCAAAGGTTGTTTAAGAAAGGTATCTGGTCATTTCCGGGCGTCATATGCCGGCGCTACGGTCAGCCGGCAGCCGCTGGCCTGAACGGCCAGCCCTCCCCCCTTCGCCCGCCGTGACCCGTCGCGGCCCCGTTTCCGGAGCGCTCCCATGGCCCTGTACGACTCCATCCTCGATACCGTCGGCAACACCCCCATCGTCAGGCTGCAGCGCCTGGCGCCGCCACAGGTCAGCGTCTACGCCAAGGTCGAGTCGTTCAACCCGGGCGGCTCGGTGAAGGACCGCCTGGCGCTGGCGATCATCCTCGATGCCGAAGCACGCGGCCTGCTCAAGCCGGGCGACACGATCGTGGAGGCCACCTCGGGCAACACCGGCGTGGCACTGGCGATGGTCGCCGCCGCGCGCGGCTACAAGTTCGTGGCCACCATGGTCGAAACCTTCTCGGTCGAGCGCCGCAAGCTGATGCGTGCCTACGGCGCCAAGGTGATCCTGACGCCGGCCGCCGAGCGCGGCAGCGGCATGGTGCGCAGGGCGGCCGAGCTGGCCGAGCAGCACGGCTGGTTCCTGGCCAGCCAGTTCGCCAATCCGGCCAACCCGGCGTATCACCGCAACACCACCGCTGCCGAGATCCTGCGCGACTTCGCCGGCAAGCGGCTCGACTACTTCGTCAGCGGCTGGGGCACCGGCGGCACGCTCACTGGCGTAGGCGAAGTGCTGAAGGTGGCACGCCCGCAGACCCGCATCATCGCCACCGAACCGGCCGGCGCCGCCCTGCTCAAGGGGGATGACTGGAAGCCGCACAAGATCCAGGGCTGGACCCCGGACTTCGTGCCGGACGTGCTCAACCGCGACGTGGTGGATGAACTGGTCTCGGTCGAAGACGATCGTGCGATCGCCACCGCGCGTCGCCTGGCCGCCGAGGAAGGCATCTTCGTCGGCATCTCCGCCGGCGCCACCGTGGCCAGCGCGCTGGACATCGCTGCCCGCGCTGAACCGGGCTCGGTGATCCTTGCGATGCTGCCGGACACCGGTGAACGTTACTTCTCCACGCCGCTGTTCGCCGATGTGAACGAAGGATCCGACGACGACTGGCTGGCCGGCCTGCCGTAACAGCAGGGGTCAGAGCCTTTTCCGTGCGGAAAAGGATCCGCCCCCTTCCCGCTTCAGCCTGCGTGAAGGCGTCGCCCGCCATCGTGCGCGAAGGCCGTTGGATCGCAGCGCGTGAGACGGTCATGACGCAGCATCGATGCCCTGTCCCCTACCGTGGGAACAGCCGGCGCAGATGCTGCGCGGATCACCTCACAGGCAGGAGACGGACGCATGAAGATCGAGGTTTGGCAGGGCGACATCACGACCCTGGCGGTGGATGCGATCGTCAACGCGGCCAATGAAACGCTGCTCGGTGGCGGCGGTGTCGACGGCGCGATCCATCGTGCGGCCGGCCCCGCCTTGCGGGCAGAGTGCGAGCGGTTGCCGGAGCTGCGCCCGGGCGTGCGTTGCCCGACGGGTGAAGTGCGCGCCACCGGTGCCCATGCGTTGCCGGCGCGCCATGTACTGCACACGGTAGGCCCGGTCTGGCACGACGGCCAGCGCGATGAACCGGCGTTGCTGGCCAACTGCTACTGGAAGTCACTGCAGCTGGCCGAATCACTGGGCGTGCACTCCATCGCCTTCCCGGCGATCAGCTGCGGCGTGTATGGCTATCCGTTGTACCAGGCCGCGCAGATCGCTGTCACCGAAACACTGGCCTGGCAGCGCAGCCATGCGCAACCGATGCGCATCGTGCTGGTGGCGTTCAATACCGCGACGGCCAAGGCCTACCAGCAGGCGTTGAGCGCCGCCGGGCAAAGCGCGGACAGCGAACCGCGCGGGTCGCTGCTGCCGCCGCTGGGGGATGCGGGCCTTGCCGCCGCGCACTGAACCGTGGTGCTTCAGGTAAAAGAAAAGGCCGGGCATTGCCCGGCCTTTTCCGTTGCAGCGTAGTGCTCTTCCACGCACGGCGTGGATCACACTCAGCGACTGGAGGCTTCCACCGCGGCGGCATCATCGGCCACGGCGGCTGCGTCGGCTGCGGCACGTGCCGCCGAGGCTGCGGCCCCGTCGGCGCTCGCGCCATCCACCTGCACGCGCACTTCCACCATGCCTGCGCCATTGTTCAGGCTGGACACATCGACGGTGTAGTGACCGGCCGGCAGGGTTTCTTCCAGGCGTGAATTGGTACCGTTGCCGCCGTCGTCGTCGGTCAGCTCGACATCGCCGCCAACCACGCGCAGCAGGGTATCGACCTGGCTGGAGATCGCATCCAGGCGCACATCGGCCGGGCGGTCCAGGGACAGCAGGAAGCGGCGGCGGCCATCGTTGTCGAGCATCGTGTACACGCTCCCCGACTTCGGCAGCGCCGTACCATCGCGCTCGACCAGATTGCCGGGCAGCTCGATGCGGGTGGCCGACAGGGTGAACATGCCGCTGACGCCGTCGCCCAGGCCACGCGCGGTCAGGGTGTACTTGCCCGGCTTCAGCGACAGGGTCAGGCGCGAGTTGGTGCTGTCACCGCCGTCGTCATTCTCGGCATCCACGCCCTGGCCCGACAGCTTCAGCACAGGATCGAAGACCTCCGACACCAGGCGGATCTCGTACAGGCCGGCCTTGTCCACCTGCAGGGTGTAGTCCTGGGAACCACCGGCCAGCATGTCGACGATCTCGCCGCTGCCCGCCAGCGGCTTGCCGTCGTACGGCACCAGCTTCTCGGCACGCAGGCGGTACGGACCATAGTCGGTCGAGCCGTTGGCGTTGACCGCCACCTGGTAGATGCCGCCACCGTTGGCACGGAAGGCCAGCGAGACGTCGCCTTCGCGCTCGTAGCCGGTGTTGCTGCTGGCCACCAGGCTGCCGTTGTTGAACACGGCAATCGAGCCACTCAACGAACCGGTCAGCTTCAGTCCGACCAGTTGCTTGTCTTCCAGCTTGATCTGGTAGAGCTGGTGGTGGCTGCCGTCGTTGTAGTTGATGCCGCTGCGCGAGGTGATCTCGCCGGATACCGGCTTGTCGAAATCGAGCGACGCGGCCTTGCCCGCATCCGCGCCGCCGCCGATGCGGTTGCAACCGCCGGCGACCAGGACCGTGGCTACGGCCAGTGTGATTGCTGCCAAACGCATGTTGTTTCTCCTTGGCCTTCCATGTGGTTCCCACGCACCGGCCAGGCGCATGGGGGCGGAAAAGATACCCGCAAAAGCAAACGCCGGCGTGATGCCGGCGCTGCCTTGTTCATCCAGCGATGGGACGGATCAACCGTTCCACTTGCCCAGCGCCGCCAGGCCGTTGTCCCTGGCGCGCTCGTACACGGTCTTCTGGGCAGCAGCGTAGTTGCCCTTCATGTCCTTGGCCCACAGCTTCAACGCGGCCTGCTGCATGGCGCGGCCGTAGGAGAAGCTCAGCGGCCACGGCAGGTTGCCCAGCTGGTTCATCGCGTTCAGGTGCTCGGTGGACTGCTCGTCGCTCTGGCCACCGGACAGGAACACGACGCCCGGCAGGATCGCCGGCACGGTGCTCTTCAGGCACATCACGGTCGACTCGGCCACTTCCTCGACATCGGCCTGCTCTTCACAGTCCTTGCCGGAGATGACCATCGACGCCTTCAGGATGGTGCCTTCCAGCAGCACGTTCTGCTGGTACAGGGCGTCGAACAGCGAACGCAGGGTGGCTTCGGTGACTTCGTAGCAGGTCTCGATGTCATGATCGCCGTCCATGATCACTTCCGGCTCGACCATCGGCACCAGGCCGCATTCCTGGCACAGCGCTGCATAGCGGGCCAGCGCATGGGCGTTGGATTCGATGCAGGTACCCGACGGGATGCTCTCGCCGATGTTGATGACGGCACGCCACTTGGCGAAGCGCGCGCCCAGCTTGTAGTACTCCTGCAGTCGCTCACGCAGGCCATCGAGGCCTTCGGTCACCAGCTCGCCCGGGCAGCCGGCCAGCGGGTGCGCCCCCTTGTCCACCTTGATGCCCGGAATCATGCCGTGGTCGGCCATGTACTTGGCGAACGGCACGCCGTCCTTGGTCGACTGGCGGATGGTTTCGTCAAACAGGATGGCGCCGGAAATGTGCTCGTTGAGCTTCGGCGTGGTCAGCAGCAGCTCGCGGTAGGCGCGACGGTTCTCCTCGGTGTTCTCGATACCGACGCCGGCGAAACGCTTGGCGATGGTAGCGGTGGATTCGTCGATCGCGATGATGCCCTTGCCCGGGGCGACCATGGCCTGGGCGGTTTCAGCCAGCTGTTCGATGCTCATGTATTTCCTGTGGCGGGTGCGGGAAAAACACAAGTATAGCCCCGCGGCCCGTTGCCTCGCCGTGGAGGACAGGATGGAAACGCTTCCACGTCTACGCAGGACAAAGGATGTCCTGCGGCATGGGGTCAGAGCCCCCTCGGGGATCTGACCCCTGGTCAGTACGGGGTCAGATCCCCGCAGGGGCTCTGACCCCAGATCGGCAGCGCCGACCCGACCGTCAAGGCTTACAGGTCGCCCAGGCCGATGGCGCGGCCGTCCTCACCCACTTCCAGCAGGCGCAGGGTATTGGTGGCACCGTGGGTTTCCATGTGCTCGCCACTGGTGAACACGACGCGATCACCGGCCTGCAGCAGTTCCGATTCCACCAGCAGGCGGATGCTGCCGCGCGCGGCTTCACGCGGGGTCAGGCCGCGGCTGTCGAAGTTGATCGGGAACACATCGCGCATCAGCGCCATCTGCCGGCGCGCACCGTCATGGCGGGTCACCGCGAACACCGGCGCCTTGGCCCTGAAACGCGACAGGTAACGTGCGGTGCCACCGGATTCGGTCATCGCCACGATCGCGCGCACGCCCACGTGCTGCGACAGGAACATGGTGGCCATGGCAATCGCCTGGTCGGCACGTTCCAGGTTGCGCGGCGACGCGTTGAAGTCGGTCTCGGTCTGGAACTGGCGCTCGGCACCCAGGCAGATGCGTGCCATCGCCTCCACGGCCTTGACCGGGTAGGCGCCAGCGGCAGTTTCCGCCGACAGCATCACTGCGTCGGTGCCGTCGATGACCGAGTTGGCCACGTCCAGTACTTCGGCGCGGGTCGGGATCGGGCTTTCCACCATCGACTGCAGCATCTGCGTGGCGGTGATCACCACCTTGTTCTGCGCCAGCGACGCCTTGATGATCTTCTTCTGCAGGCCCGGCAGCTCGGCATCGCCGATTTCCACGCCCAGGTCGCCACGGGCGACCATCACCACGTCGCTGGCCTCGACGATTTCTTCCAGGTTCTCGATTGCCTCGGTGCGCTCGATCTTCGACACCAGCGCGGCATCACAGCCGTGCGAACGGGCGATGTCGCGCGCATCGTTCATGTCCTGCGCATTGCGGCAGAACGACACGGCGATGAAGTCCACGCCAATCTTGGCAACGATGCCGATCAGCTCCTTGTCGCGCTCGGTCAGCGCACCCAGCGAGAGGCCGCCGCCCTGCTTGTTCAGGCCCTTGCGGTCGGACAACACACCATCGTTGAGCACGGTGTTGACGATACGGTCGCCCTGTACTTCCACCACCTGCAACTGCATCAGGCCGTCGTCGAGCAGCAGCACATCACCCGGGCCGACGTCCTGCGGCAGGCCGAGGTAGCTCACGCCCACCTCGCTGGCAGTGCCCGGGCCGGCGTTCTCGCTGGCGATCAGGTCGAAGCGGTCGCCCGCCTTCAGCTGCACCTTGCCTTCGGCGAAGCGCTCGATGCGGATCTTCGGGCCCGGCAGGTCGGCCAGGATGCCCACTTCCACGCCCACGCGGGCCGCAGCGGCACGCACTTCGGCGGCACGCTTGGCCTGGCCGGACGGATCGCCATGGCTGAAGTTCAGGCGCACCACGTTGACGCCGGCGCGGAACAGATCCTCCAGCACGCCCGGCGGGTCAGTGGCCGGACCGAGGGTGGCAAGGATCTTGGTGCGACGCTGACGCTCGAACATGGTGGATGGGCCTCTCCCGATAAAGAACGGAAATTAGCACATCCTTCACGCCGCATGTATACGGTTACAGCCTTGTGCCGCCTGACTTCGCGGGTCATGGAATGGACATCATCCGGACATACGCTGGCGCAGGGGGGCGGTTCTGTGGAGCCGAGCATGGGCTCGGCTCCACAGGAAGCTAGGCCAGCAGCGCTTCCAGCTGCGCCGGCTCACGTGCCAGTTGGCTGGCACCGGCTTCGGTCAATTCCGCCTCTCCGCCAAAGCCCCACAGCACGCCGACACTACGCAGGCCGTGGTGGCGCGCGCCTTCGATGTCCATGCGCCGGTCGCCGATCATCCAGCACTGTGCAGGCTGCACCTGCAGCCGGCGCAGTGCCTCGCCGACCAGTTCCGGCTTGTGGCTGCGCGAGCCATCCAGGGTTGAACCGACGATCTCCTCGAACAGCCCACCGAACGGCAGGTGGGCGAGGATGCGGCGCGCGTGCGGCTCGTTCTTGGCAGTGACCACCGCCAGCCGGTGTCCACGGCCATGCAGCGTGCGCAGCGTGCCTTCCACCTGCGGGTACACCGTGTGCTCGCGCCAGCCTTCGACGTCGAAGCGCTCCCGGTAGTAGCCCACGGCCTGTTCCACCCGCGCCGGTTCGACGAACAACGGCGCGAAGGTGGTGCGCAGCGAAGGACCGATCCAGCCCAGCAGGGTTTCCTGCGGCGGCACCGGATGGTCCATCTTCTGCAGCGCATAGGCGATGCAGGCGGTGATGCCCACCTGCGAATCGATCAGCGTGCCGTCGAGATCGAAGAACAGCACATCCTTGCCGCGCTCGGCGCTCATGCGCCGCGCGCGTCGAGTGCCGCCACTGCCGGCAGGGTCTTGCCTTCCAGGAACTCCAGGAACGCACCACCACCAGTGGAGATGTAGCTGACGTCGCCGGCGATATCGAACTTGTCGACTGCGGCCAGGGTGTCGCCACCGCCGGCGATGGAGAACGCCTTCGAGCTGGCGATCGCGCGGGCCAGCGCTTCGGTACCCTTGCTGAAGGACTCGAACTCGAACACGCCGACCGGGCCGTTCCAGACCACGGTGCCGGCCTTCTCGATCAGCTGCGCGTACTGCGCGGCGGTCTGCGGGCCGATGTCCAGGATCAGGTCGTCTTCGGCAACGGCATCGACCGCCTTCACTTCCGCGGCAGCGTCGGGCAGGAACTGCTTGGCGGTGACCACGTCAACCGGCAGCGGAATGTCGGCGCCGCGTGCCTTGGCATCGGCCACGATCTTCTTCGCGGTATCCAGCAGGTCCGGCTCGTACAGGGACTTGCCGACGTTGTAGCCAGCTGCGGCGATGAAGGTGTTGGCGATGCCGCCACCGACGATCAGCTGGTCGACCTTGCCAACCAGATTGGCCAGCAACTCCAGCTTGGTGCTGACCTTGCTGCCGGCGACGATGGCCAGCAGCGGCTTGGCCGGTGCATCCAGCGCCTGCGCCAGCGCGTCCAGCTCGGCCATCAGCAGCGGGCCACCGGCCGCGACCGGTGCGAAGCGGATGACACCATGGGTGGAGGCCTGCGCACGGTGCGCGGTACCGAAGGCATCCATCACGAACACGTCGCACAGGGCGGCGTACTTCTTCGACAGGGCCTCGGCATCCTTGCCCTCGCCGACGTTCATGCGGCAGTTTTCCAGCAGCACCAGCTGGCCCGGCTGCACGTCGACGCCGTCGACCCAGTCGCGCACCAGCGGAACGTCGCGGCCCAGCAGTTCGGACAGGCGCTGGGCGACCGGTGCCAGCGAATCGGCCTCGCTCCACACGCCTTCCTTCGGGCGCCCCAGGTGCGAGGTGACCATCACCGCCGCGCCCTGCTCCAGCGCGCGCTTGAGCGTCGGCAACGAAGCGGTGATGCGCTGTTCGGAGGTGATGCGGCCATTCTCGATCGGCACGTTCAGATCCTGGCGGATCAGCACGCGCTTGCCGGAGAGGTCGAGGTCGGTCATGCGGACAATGGACATGGGCAACTCTTTGGCTCGGGGACGGGATGCCGGTCTGCGGCAGACGGCCATTGTATCGGGTGCGGCTGGTGGGAGGGCCGATGCCTGCGGCAGGCAGAGGCGCGGGGCAAATGCAACAGCAACGGCAACGGCCAAAGCGCTGGCGCTTCGTGGTGCTGTGAGTGGGCCGGGGTGGTGTGGGCTGGCAGGGGACGCCGTGAATCCATCCCTGGAGGCTTGGCAGCCGCATCCATGCGGCTGACACCCCTGCCAGCCCACACCGCCCCGGCCTCGACAGGCACCTGAGGTGATGCAGATGGCAAAGGCAAAAGCGGTTTCTGGTGTCGGAGAAAAATGTAGAGCCGAGCCCGTGCTCGGCTGGGTCTATCGCGAACAGCAGCCGAGCATGGGTTCGGCTCTACAAAGAGCGCCCTGCCAAGCAGCTTTTGCTCTTCTTTTTTTCTTTCCGTGGGTGGACGCACACGGAAATTGTCAGAGGCCGGGCGGGTAGGCGGGGCAGGGGTATCTGATCTGGCCCCCCGTCAGCGGACGCCAAGAAGCGATACTTTGATCGCACTTGGAGGTCCCTTATGTCCCGTATCACCCGCCACCCACACCGCCCCGCCATCCCAAGGAATCCCGCCGTTGAGGTTGCCGGCCAGCGGCCGGCACTACCGCGGGTGCAGGGCGCAACCCTGCAACGCCCCCTTCCCCATACTCCGCCGAATGGGTATACAGTCGACCCATGCCGGCACCGTGCCGGAATGAACCCTGGGAGGGGACCATGCGCAAGACCTTCAAGACCCTGCTGCTGGCATTGCCGATGTGCCTGGCCGCACTCTCGGCGCAGGCCGCCGACGGCGCCGCCGGCCGCTGGAAGACCATCGACGACAAGACCGGCAAGGTGAAGTCGATCGTCGAGATCACCCAGGCCCCCAACGGCACGCTGACCGGCAAGGTGGTCGACATCCTGCACTCGGACAAGGGCCCGAACCCGGTCTGTGACGGCTGTGAAGGCGCCAACAGGAACAAGCCGGTGAAGGGCATGACCATCCTCTGGAACCTGAAGGCCGACGGCGCCAACAAGTGGTCCGGCGGCACCATCCTCGACCCGGCCAACGGCAAGACCTACAAGTCGAAGATGGAACTGCAGCCCGGCGGCACCCGGCTGGACGTGTCCGGCTGCATCGCCTTCATCTGCCGCGCGCAGACCTGGCAGCGCGAATAAGCGCCCCGCACCTCCGTCAACCCGTGACCCGGCCCCGGCCGGGTCACGTCGTTGCGGGCATGCGATAATCTGCGGTTCCCCTCGGATCCACCCGCGACCATGACCCGTACCGCGCTCGTCACCACCGCCCTGCCCTACGCCAACGGCCCGCTGCACCTGGGCCACCTGGTCGGCTACATCCAGGCTGACATCTGGGTACGTGCGCGGCGAATGAGCGGCGGCAGGACCTGGTTCGTCTGCGCCGATGACACCCACGGCACACCGATCATGCTGGCCGCGGAAAAGGCCGGGGTCACCCCGGAAACCTTCATCGCCAACATCCAGGCCAGCCACGAACGTGACTTCGCCGCCTTCGGCGTGGCCTTCGACCACTACGACTCGACCAATTCGGCGGCCAACAAGGCGTTGACCGAGCAGTTCTACCTGAAGCTGGAAGCGGCCGGCCACATCAGCCGCCGTTCGGTCGCGCAGTTCTACGACCCGGCCAAGGGCATGTTCCTGCCCGACCGCTACGTCAAGGGCATCTGTCCGAACTGCGGCAGTCCCGACCAGTACGGCGACAACTGCGAAGTCTGCGGCGCGACCTACGCACCGACCGACCTGAAGGAACCGCGTTCGGTCATCTCCGGTGCCACGCCGGAAATGCGCGATTCGGAGCACTTCTTCTTCGAGGTGGGTCACTTCGATGCGTTCCTGCGCGAATGGCTGGCCGGCGATGTCGCCCTGCCGGGCGTGAAGGCCAAGCTGGGCGAGTGGCTCAATGCCGAGGGTGGCCTGCGCGCGTGGGACATCTCGCGCGATGCGCCGTACTTCGGCTTCCAGATTCCCGGCCAGCCGGGCAAGTACTTCTATGTCTGGCTGGATGCACCGATCGGCTACCTGTCCAGCTTCCAGACCCTGTGCGGCAGGATCGGTGAGGACTTCGAAGCGCACCTGCGTGCCGGCACCGCCACCGAACTGCACCACTTCATCGGCAAGGACATCGTCAACTTCCATGGCCTGTTCTGGCCGGCGGTACTGCACGGAACCGGCCACCGCGCGCCGACCCGCCTGCACGTCAACGGCTACCTGACCGTGGACGGCGCCAAGATGAGCAAGTCGCGCGGCACCTTCGTGATGGCCCGTACCTTCCTCGATGCCGGCCTGGAGCCGGAAGCGCTGCGCTACTACTACGCCGCCAAGTCCGGCGGTGGCGTCGACGATCTCGACCTGAACCTGGGCGACTTCATCGCCCGCGTCAACGCCGACCTGGTCGGCAAGTTCGTCAACCTGGCCAGCCGCTGCGCCGGCTTCATCAGCAAGCGCTTCGACGGCCAGCTGGCCGCGCAGCTGCCCGACGCGGCGCAGTACCAGCGCTTCGTCGATGGGCTGGCGCCGATCCGTGAAGCCTACGAGCGCAACGACCCGGCTGCGGCGATCCGCTTGACCATGACCCTGGCCGACGAAGCCAACCGCTACATCGACGACGTCAAGCCGTGGGTCATCGCCAAGCAGGAAGGCGCCGATGCGCAGCTGCAGGCCGTGTGCAGCCAGGGCCTGAACCTGTTCCGCGTGCTGGTCACCGCCCTGAAGCCGGTGCTGCCGGCCACCGCCGCGCAGGCCGAGGCCTTCCTGGCCGCGCCGGTGAACGACTGGACCGAGCTGGCGCAACCGCTGCTGGGACACCGCATCACCGAGTACACCCCGCTGTTCACCCGTATTGACCCGAAGAAGATTGACGCCATGATCGACGCCTCCAAGGACACCCTGCAGCCGGCGGCTGCCGCTGCCCCCGCTGCCAAGCCGGCCGCCCCGGCCCCGGCCCCGGCCAAGGACGAAGCAAAGAGCGCCGACGCGCCGGCCTACATCGGCATCGACGATTTCGCCAAGCTCGACCTGCGCATCGGCAAGGTGCTGGTCTGCGAGTTCGTGGAAGGTTCGGACAAGCTGCTGCGCTTCGAACTGGACGCCGGCGAGCTGGGCAAGCGTCAGATCTTCTCCGGCATCCGTGGCAGCTACGGCGAACCGGAGAAGCTGGTGGGTCGCAGCGTGGTATTCATCGCCAACCTGGCCCCGCGCAAGATGCGCTTCGGCCTGAGCGAAGGCATGATCCTGTCGGCCGGCTTCGACGGTGGCGCACTGGCGCTGCTGGACGCCGACAGCGGCGCGCAGCCGGGCATGCCGGTTCGCTGATGTCTGCAGCGGGCGTGGTTACGGCCGCGCCCGTCGGCAGCTCCGGCCCCGGGAGGCAACGCGATGGGAAGCAACGCAATGGAACTGGCGCTGTTCGACTTCGACCACACCGTGACCACCTGCGATACCTATGGCCGCTTCCTGCGCCGCGTGGCCACCGCCGAACAGCTGGCACAGGCATGGTGGAAAGTCGGGCCGTGGCTGGCCGCGTACAGGTTGAAGCTGATCTCGGCCGAACGCATCCGTGCACGCGTCACCCGCCTGACCTTCAGTGACCGCCACAGCGATGACATCGCCACGCTGGCCGCAGGCTTCTCGCGCGAGTTCCTGCCCGACGTGGTGCGCCCGGAAATGCTGGAGCAGATCCGTTGGCACAAGGAACAGCAGCACACCGTCGTGATCGTGTCCGGCTCGCTGGACCTGTACCTGCGGCCGTGGTGCGAGCAGCTGGGCCTGCAGCTGATCTGCAACCGGCTGGAAAGCCAGGACGGCCGCCTGACCGGCCGTTACGCTGGTGGCGACTGCGGCCCGCGCAAGGTCGAGCACATCCGCCGCCAGTTCGATCTGTCGCGCTACGTGCGCATCCATGCCTATGGTGACAGTTCCGAAGACAAGCCGATGCTGGCGCTGGCCCACGAGCGCTGGTTCCGCGGCAAGCCCCTGAAATAACCCAACGCGCAGCCTTCGCCACGCATGAGCCTGATCCCGCCCCTGACCGAACGCCTCGACCGCCTGCTGCCGCAGACCCAATGCGGGCAATGCGGCTATGACGGCTGCCGCCCGTACGCGCAGGCAATGGCACGTGGCGAGGCCGGTGTGGACCGCTGCCCGCCGGGTGGCGACGCCGGTGCACGGGCGCTGGCACAGGTGCTCGGCGTACCGGCGATTCCGTTCGATCGTTCGCGCGGCGAGCACAAGGCGGCCCAGGTGGCGTTGATCGTCGAAGCCGACTGCATCGGCTGCACCAAGTGCATCCAGGCCTGCCCGGTGGACGCCATCGTCGGCGGCGCCAAATACATGCACACGGTCATTGCCGACCTGTGCACCGGCTGCGAGCTGTGCATCCCCCCGTGCCCGGTGGATTGCATCGAGCTGGTGCGCCTGTAACAGGGGTCAGATCCCTTTCCGCAGGAAAGGGATCTGACCCCATCCCGCAGTTACGGCACCGCTGCCGTCACCACGATCTCGACCTTCCACTCGGCGTGGGCGAGCTTGGCTTCGAAGGTTGCGCGGGCCGGAGTCGCGCCCTCGACCACCCACTCGTCCCACGCCTTGTTCATGCCGTCGAAGTCGGCGATGTCGGCCAGGAACACTTCCGCACGCAGCACGTGCTGGCGATCACTGGCGACCAGCGCCAGCAGCTTGTCGATCTCCGCCAGCACCTGCCGGGTCTGGCCGGTGATGTCCTGGCTGGTGTCTTCCGGAATCTGGCCGGAGAGGTAGGCGACCTTGTTGTACACGGTCATTTCGGACATGCGCGGTCCGACGTCGTAACGCTCCATCATGGGCGTGGCTCCTGCGGGTGATCAGGCCCGCATTGTCCTCCAATCCGGTCAACGGTGGGTGCACGGGTCCCCCGCGCGACGCGTCACTACCGGGCTCCGACACATCTGCTGGTCAAATGGCGGCGACAGGCGCACGATGCGCCACGCCCCGCGTTGACACCGCACTCGCCCCTCCTGACGCACCCTTGCGCCGATGACCGCAGCCACCAACCCCGCCGCCGCTTCCTCCACCCCGGCATGGAAGCGGGTCCTCACCATTGTCGTTCCCCTGCTGATCCTCTCGCTGGCCCTGCATGGCCTGGCCAGTGAATTCGATGAGCACGGCTACCGCGCCATCCGCCAGGCGTTCCGCCAGCTCAGTGGCCTGCAGATCACGCTCACCGTGATGCTCGGCCTGGCCAGCTACGCCTGCCTGATCGGCTTCGATGCCATCGGCCTGCGCCGCAGCGGCATCCGCGTGCATCCGGCACGCATCGGCATTACCGCCTTCCTTGCGCATACGCTGGGCCAGACGGTGGGCTTTGCCGCGTTGACCGGTGGCGCAGTGCGCCTGCGTGGCTACCGCAGCGCCGGCCTGGACCTGGCGCAGATCGGCCAGGTGGTGCTGATGAGCACGCTCGGTTTCGTGTTCGGTGCGTGGCTGTTGATCAGCGTGGCGCTCTGCATGGAACCGGCGGCAGCGGCGTTGGCATTGCCACTGAATCCCGATGCCGTGCGCATCGTCGGCATCGTCGCCCTGCTCGCCTATCTGGGTACCGTGCTGCTGGTCGGTCGCGATGGACGGCAGTTCAGCGTGTTCGGCCATGCGTTGTGGCTACCCGACCGCCGCACCATGCTCGGCGTCACCGTGCTCAGCGTGATCGAGCTGGTGCTGGCCAGCGCCGCGTTCTATGTGCTGCTGCCGGACTCGACGCCCACCGGCCTGCCCGGCTTCGTCGGCCTGTACCTCGTCGCGGTACTGGCCGGCCTGGTCTCGACCGTGCCGGCCGGCCTGGGCGTGTTCGAATGGAGCCTGTTGAAGCTGTTGCCCCAGGTGGCACCGGCGGCGGTGCTGGCGGCCGCCTTGATCTACCGCGTGACCTATTACGTACTACCGCTGGTGCTGGCCACGTTGCTCGCCCTTGCGCCCGCGCTGCGCCAGCCGCTGCAGGCCAGTGCCGGGGCAACCCGCGCTGGCTGGAACGCACTGCGCCCATGGTTGCCGCAGATCATCGCGCTGGCGGTGTTCAGCATCGGCGCCGCGCTGGTCATCGACGGCACGCTGCCCACGCCACGCCGGCACCTGGTGAATGCCTCGCTGCCGATCCTGGAAACCTCGCACCTGATCGGCAGCCTCAGTGGTGTCGCGCTGCTGCTGATCGGGCAGGGCCTGGCCCGGCGCAGCCACGCGGCGTGGATGCTGGCGATGGCGGTGTGCGTGGTCACCCCGCTGCCGCTGTGGCTGCGCGGTGGCCAACCGTTGATCGCCGTCTCGGCGGTGCTGGTGGCGATGGCGCTGTGGGCCGCGCGCCGCGAGTTCTACCGCCAGGGTGCGCTGCTGGATGAAGCCTGGTCCTGGCCGTGGCTGCGCAACCTGGGCCTGGTGCTGGTGGCGGTGACCTGGCTGCTGTTCTTCACCTACAGCCATGTCGAATACCAGAACGAGCTGTGGTGGCAGTTCGCGGTCTCCGGCAACGCACCGCGCGCGTTGCGCGCGTTGCTGGTGGTGGCCATCGCGCTGGTGATGTTCGGCCTGGCGCGGCTGCTGCACAGCACGCGTAGCCCGCTGCCCGCCGCCGATGAAGCGACGCTGCAATCGCTGGCGCCGGTCCTGGCCGGTGCCACCGACACCCAGGCCTGCCTGGTGCTGACCGCTGACAAGGCAGTGCTGCGCGATGAAGCGAAACTCGGCTTCGTGATGATGCAGCGCTATGGGGGTTCGCTGATCGCGATGGGCGACCCGGTCGGCCCGCCGGACGTCGCCCGCGCATTGATCTGGCGCTTCCGCGAGGAAGCCGACCGCCTCGGCCTGCGCCCCGTCTTCTACCAGGTCGGCGAGACTTACTGGCAGACCTATCTCGACCTTGGCCTGGGGCTGGTCAAGCTGGGCGAAGAAGCGATGGTGCCGCTGCATGATTTCGGCCTGGAAGGGCGCGAGCGCGCCGACCTGCGCCAGGCCTGGAACCGGGGCAAGCGGGGTGGCCTGTCCTTCCGCGTGGCGCCCGTGGAGGAAATTCCCAGCCTGCTGCCGCGCCTGCACGCGATCTCCAACGCATGGCTGGAAGACAAGGCCGGCGACGAAAAGGGCTTCTCGCTCGGCAGCTACGACCCGGATTACCTGGTGCGCTTCCCGGTGGCGCTGGTCGAGGCCGAAGGCCAGATCGTGGCCTTCGCCAATCTTTGGCAGGCACCGGCCGGCGCCGAGCTGTCGGTGGACCTGATGCGCCACGTCAGCGAAGCACCGAAGGGCACGATGGACTTCCTCTTCATCGAGCTGTTCCTGTGGGGCCGCGCACAGGGCTATGCACGTTTCTCGCTGGGCATGGCGCCGCTTTCCGGGCTGGCACAGCATCGTCTGGCTGGCCGCTGGAACCGGCTGGCCGGCCTGCTGGCGCGGCATGGCGAACGTTTCTACGGGTTCAGTGGCCTGCGCCGCTTCAAGTCGAAGTTCGATCCGCAGTGGCGGCCGCGCTATCTCGCCGCGCCCGGCGGCATGCACCTGCCGGCGGCGCTGCTGGACGCCACGCGCCTGATCTCTCTGGACCCGCGGCGCAACTGACGACCCGCGCCACCCGGCAGGTGTCGACCTTGGTCGACACGGCGGCGACAGTGGTCGGGCATGGCTTGACGCTACGCCCCGCCCTTGAGGATCACCTCGGCCAGCCGATCATAGTCACCGCCGAAATGGTGGTCGCCCGGCAGCTTCACCCGCTTCACGCCGTCATTGGCCGGCAGGTCCGGGCACAGTGCGTCCTCGTCCTTGTCGCCATATACGCACAGGGTTCTTTCCGCCGGCAGCCTGGCCACTTCCGGAGCGATCGGCAGGCCATCGCCGCCACCGCCCAGCCAGTTGCTGACGTGGAATTCAAAGTCGGCCTTCCTGCCTACCGACAGCAGCACGATACGATCCAGCGCTGCGCGGGTATCGGCATCGAGCTGGTTGATGGTCGCCGGCAGCACGTCGGCGCCCTGCGAGAAACCGATCAGCATCACCTTGTCGCGGTGCCACTGCTGGCGGTAGTGGTCGATGATCTTCTGCAGGTCAGCGGCGAAGCCCTTCGGCGTGCGCTCGCTCCAGAAGTAGCGCAACGAGTCGATGCCGACCACGGCCACGCCGTGCTCGTTGAGCGACGACGCCACGTCCTTGTCCAGGCCGGCCCAGCCACCATCGCCGGAAACGAATACCGCCAGCGTATCGCCGCTACCGGTCGCCGGTACTTCCACCACCGGCAGGCCTTTCAGCGCGGCCGGCGGCGGTGCCAGACTGACCCCGGCCTGCGCGCCGATCACCCGCGCCGCGGCCACCAGACCGGGTGAGGCATCACCGCGCGCGGTTCGCTTGAATTCGCGTGCCATGGCGACCTGCTGAACGAACCGACTGGCCTCGCCCACCTTGCAGCCGTGATCGCCAGCGGCACTCAACCACGGAAAATTCAGTTCGGCGGGCTGCAGCGTGTTGTGCTTCACACCATCGCCGCAGACCATGCGCTCATGGTTGTGGTCCGGGCAGAAGCCGGTGGTCAGCAGGCCGGCAAACACCTGGGTGTCGGCCTGCGCCGCGAGCGAATAGGCCATCTCGGCACCCTCGCCGTCACCGCCGACCAGCGGCAGGTGGTAGCCGGGCAGATGCAGGGACGCCTGCAGCCAGCGCGAGAAGTTCTCGACGTCACCGGCGCCGAACGAGCAGGTCGGATCACCCTCGCGCTTGAGCACCCCGCGCAGGTGCGCGATGTCCACAGCGGCAACGATGGCGCCGTCGGCACGCAGGGCTTCGATCGGCAGGCGGCTGGTGTCACCCCCTGGGGTGGGCTCGTGGAACCAGATCACCACCCGCTGCGGCGTGCCGGCCGGCATGTGCACCGGAATCTGCTCGAACCGCCCGTGGCTGAACTGCTGCACGTTGGCCGCCGCCATTGCCGGCAGCGCCGCCAGCGCCAGAACCACACCCATTGCCCTGCCCAGCCCTGCACGCTTCATATCGCATCCCCGATGGAATGCGCACACGATACGCCGCCACCGCGTGCACGGCACGTACCGGTGCAGGCCGTTGGCGATTCAGTCGGCCGTGGTACGCCGACTGCGCCGGTACAGTGCCAGCGCCAGGTACAGCAGCCAGCCTACGATCACCACGATCACGACCTTCTGGCCCAGCCCGCGCGGCGGACCGGCGCGCCACAACACATGCAGCCACAACAGTACGAACGCCAGCCAGGCCCAGCCCCAGAGCAGGCTCGCGGCGGACTGCCAACCCGGTTCGCGGCGCAGGTACCAGGCCTGCAGCAGCATGCCGACGCTGGCACACAGGAACGCCGTGTTGGCCGCCAGCCCATGGATGAACGGTGCCAGCAGCGGCGTCGCTTCCGGCAGCCAGCTGTCACCGATGGCGACCGTGGCCAGGCCCAGTGCCGAGACAGTGAACAGCAGCGGCGCCGCCGCGCTGCGCCGCGGGCCGACGCTGCCCCGGTAGAGGCTGATGCCGAGCAGGGCGATCGCCAATGCCAGCAGGCAGTAGGCCGCGCGCAATGCCAGCCCCCACGGCCCGTGCAGATAGAGGCTGAGCGTGGCCCGCACCCAGTCCAGATCGGTGCGTGCGAACTGGGTCCACAGCGCGGTGGCCACGAACAGCAGCAGCGCCGCCAGCGCCAGCAGTGCCGCTGGGCGCGCGCGGCTCATGTGGACGCCTCCGGGTGCCGCGCCAGCCATTCGGCCAACGCCTTGCGATAGCGCTGCAGCTCGTCGGCATACAGGTCCAGCACACATAGCGGGCAACCGCTGCCGCAACATTCGTTCGGACCGGGCTCTTCCGGCGGCAGCGGACGGGGATCGGGATCAGGGACGGACACGGTTGGAAGCGGCAATCGATGGAAACGGGCCCCAGTGTACCGGGCTGGTTCAGCGGCCCAGCTGCCGGCGCAGGTTGTCGCGCGCGGCAGAGTCGAGGCGCTGGTGGAAGAATTCGCTGAGGAAGATGCGCGGTGCACGCAGCAGGCCCTGCAGGAAACGGCGGCGGCCGGCGCGATACAGGAAGCCTGGCACCACGCCCTTGTACTCTTCGGCCACGCCGCGGTCATAGGCGCTGAACACCGGCTCCGGCGCGGCCAGGATCGCCATGTCGCAGTCCAGGAACAACGCGGCCTCGGCATCGACATCGTCCGGGGCGAGCTCGCCATGGCGGGCAGTCAGCAGGATCAGCTGCTCGACCCGGGCCGCGTCGACCATGGCAAGTTCCGGCGCCTGTGCGATCGCCTGCAGGGCCAGCTGCGCCGAACGCGCTTCGTTGTCCTTTCGCCCCGCCACATAGATCGCATCGTGGTAGAGCGCGGCCAGGTAGACCTCGGCCGGCTGCTGCCAGCCTGGACCGTCGGCAACCTCCTGGCAGTGCTGCAGCACCGCACGCACGTGGCCGAAGTGATGGTAGGCACGTGGTGGCGTTGCATAGCTGTCCTGCAGCGCCTGCCACTGCGCCGGAGCGAGCGTCAGCGGGGAGAAGTCCATGACCGGATCATCCCGCCTGCGCCGGTAGCGGGCAAGCCGGCCATTTTTTCACCACACCCTCACAACGCTCTCCGCACGGGGCCCCAACGCGGTTGTCCACAGCTTTGTCGAGCGCTGGTCCACACCGGCTGTGGATGAACGCGCGGACCGACCAGCGGTCACTGCAGGGGTGCGCGCACAGGTCTACACTCGCCTCAGGCGGGAGCGCCCGCCGCTGCCGGGAGCCGTCATGTACCGTCCTGCCGCCCGATCCGTTCTGCTCGCATTGGCCGCATTGGCGGCACCCTCCGCGATCGCACTGAACCCTGACGCGAGCGAAGCCCCTGCGGTCGCTGCCAGCACCACCGCGCCGACGATTCCAACACCGCAGCAGGTGTTCGCGATTCCACCGGCCATGCTCGATATGCTGCACACCCAGGTGACCCGTCGCAGCTATTCGCGCGAGCAGCGCCTGCAGGCGCTGGTGGAGATGATCTTCGACCGCCATGGCATGGACCTGCAGTACGACGCCGACGCGACCCTTACTGTCAGCGAGATCTGGCAGCAGCGACGCGCCAACTGCCTGGCCTTTACCCTGATGTTCGTCGCACTGGCACGCGAAGCCGGCATCCAGGCGCGCGTGCAGGAAGTTGGCCAGGTGGTGTCGTGGTACCAGGACCAGGCCCAGGGCCTGGTCTACAGCGTAGGCCACGTCAATGCCGGGGTCGGCTTTGCCGGCCGCTTCGCCACCGTCGATCTGGATCGCAATGTGCTGTACGACCGCCGCGGGCCGCTGCCGATCAGCCAGGCGCGGGCGTTGGCGCACTTCTACAACAATCGCGGTGCCGAACGCATGGCCAGCGGCGACCTGGCGGGCGCACGTACCTTCTTCGATACCGCGCTGGCGCAGGACGGCAGCTTCGCTGCCACCTGGAACAACCTGGGCGTGCTGGAAAACCGCACGGGCGATACCGCCGCTGCACGCCGGGCTCTGGAAAGGGCGCTGCGACTGGACGGCCGCCAGGATGCTGCACTCACCAACGCCAGCGCCCTCTACCGCAAGCTCGGCATGATTGCGCAGGCCCAGGCGCTGGAGCAGCGGTTGCAATCGGTGCAGCGCGAAGACCCATTCGCGCAGTACATGCTCGGTGCCGAGGCCGAACGCGCCGGGCAACTGCAGCAGGCGATCCGCTATTACCGGCAGGCCGTGCGCCTGTACGACACCGCGCACCAGTTCCACTTCGGGCTGGCGCGGGTCTATTTCCTGGCGGGCCAGCTCAAGCACGCCGATCGTGAGCTGCTGCGTGCACAGGAACTGGGCGGGGCGCCGCAGCAGGCGCGCTACCAGGCCAAGCTGGACAGCCTGGCCCGCTGGCGCGCACAGCAGCAGGCCCGGCGCTGAAGGCCGGTCAGGCCTTCTTGAGGAAGCAGGTCTTCAGGACCAGGCCCTTGATCTTGTCCGAATTGCCTTCGATGTGCTCGGCATCGTCCTCGACCAGGCGGATGTTGCGGATCACGGTGCCCTGCTTGAGCGGGATCGAGGAGCCCTTCACCTTCAGGTCCTTGATCACGGTGACGGTGTCACCGGCCTGCAGGGTATTGCCGTTGCTGTCACGCACGACCAGGGTCGAACCGGCACTTTCCTCGGCGGTCCATTCGAAGCCGCAGTCGGCGCAGATCCACAGCGCGCCATCGGCGTAGGTGTTTTCCAAGGTGCACTGCGGGCAGGCAGGGGCAGAAGACATCAGCAAGTACCTCAAAGTGAATCAACAGCTGCCATTGTAACCGCCCGGCTCCCCCGGCATTTTCCGGGCAGTACGCCGCGACCTCCTTGACCCGGCCCGGAACAGGAAACCGCGGGACCTTGCAGTCAGCGGCGAACTGCAGCAGAGTGCGCGGCCCCTGATCGCCCCCGGAACTCCCCATGCGCCTCGGCATCGACTTCGGTACCAGCAACTCCGCCGCCGCCATCGTGCATGAAGGGAAACTGCTACCGATCCGCTTCGGCGACGCCGAGCAGTTCCGTACCAGCGTGTACTTCCCCGGCGTGGTGCCCGACCCGGATGACTTCCAGCTCGATGACGGCCAGGAGCACCAGCTGCAGCAGATGATCGACAGCGCTGCGCGTGCGGCGCGCGCCGCCGGCCAGCAACGCACGCCGCAGGCGCTGCGCCGCGAAGCCCTGCGCGCGCTGCGCCGGGAATGGATGGAAGCCCGTGCCGGCAAGGAACGCAGTGCCAGCGACCTGCTGCAGAATGCGGTCTACGGTGACGAAGCGCTGGAAGCCTATTTCGAGGAACACGAAGGCAACCTGGTGCAGAGCCCGAAATCGATGCTCGGCTACAACCTGCACCCGCGCGCCAAGCAGACCATCACCGGCATCGCCGCGCACATCCTCGAACACATCCGCCTGACCGCCAGCGCCCAGCTCGGCCAGCCGCTGCGAGCGGCCCTGCTTGGGCGTCCGGTGCAGTTCCGCAGCTCGATCGGTGCGGCCGGCAATGACCAGGCGCTGGACATCCTGCGCGAAGCCGCCAGCCAGGCCGGTTTCGACCAGATCGATTTCCTCGAGGAACCGGCCGCGGCGGCCATGCACTATCACGCAGAAAGCCGCGAACGGCACCAGGCCGTGATCGTCGACATCGGCGGCGGTACCACCGATATCGCCCACGCCGAAGTCGGCGGCGACGACGCCCCGCGCATCCACCGCGCCTGGGGCATCGCCCGCGGCGGTACCGACATCGACCTGGCGCTGAGCCTGTCCAGCTACATGCCGCTGTTCGGCCGCGGCATCACCCGCGTGCCCGCCCACCACTATGTGGAAGCGGCCACCGTGCAGGACATGACCCGCCAGCGCGACTTCCGCCAGCACAAGTATGACCATGTCGACAATCCGTGGGGCGCGCGCCTGCAGGCCCTGCAGGACACCGGCAATACCGCCCGCCTGTACCGCGACGTCGAGCGCGCCAAGATCGCCCTCAGCGCCGCCAGCGAACATCGCAGCACGCTGGACTACATCGCCCGCGACCTGCATGCCGACAGCAGCTCCGACGGCCTGGCCGCAGCCGCGCATGGTTATCTGGAGCAGCTCCGGGAGCTGCTGGCCCAGGTCCGCAGCGACATCGGCGGCGACCCGGACGCGGTGTTCCTGACCGGCGGCATGTCCCGCGCCGGGTATCTGCGCCAGGCCGTTGCGGAGGCCTTCCCGGGCGCCCGCATGGTCCACGGCGAGCCCTCGCTGGGCGTGGTCCAGGGCCTTGCTTTGGCGGCAGCAAGCCAGGATTAACAAAACGTTACGCGATCTAAGTTACTCTTGGCCGGCTAGAACCCTGCTGCACCTTCCACCGGCCACGCCGGTGTGTGTCCACGGTGCAGCCTGGCCCGCCCTGCGGGCCTAGCGGCCATGCCTTCCTGGCTCGTTCATGGTCCGCGCACCACCGGAGCCGCCATCGAGACCCGCTTTGGGCACCCGCCAGGCCCCTGAGGCCTTACAACCTGACGCAGCACATGCACCCATCGACTGCCGCCGTTGTGACGCGGTCTGTTGCCGGCTGCCCGTGTTGCTGCAGCCCGGCGACCACGTGCCCGGCCAGTTCCTGTCACGCGACACCCACGGCCGTGCCGTGATGGCGCGCAACGAGGAAGGCTGGTGTGCGGCGATCGATCCCTATCACCTGCGCTGCACGATCTATTCGCAGCGCCCGGCGATCTGCCGCCAGTTCTCGATGGGCGGCAGTGACTGCCGCCGTGAGCGGCAGGACTACCTGCGCCAGGCCGATGCCTGGGCGCTTTCCTCCCCTTCCACCTGACAGGAGCAACCATGCCCCGCAAGGCAAAGACCCCCGCGAAGGCCAGCAACAGCATCCGCAGCGAACGCAAGGGCGCGGCCGCCAGCACCGTGGTCAGCAGCGATTCGATCGCTTCGGACCTGGCAGCGTTCCGCAAGGCCGGTGGCAAGATCGAAGTCCTCGGCACCACCTGGGCGCTGAAGAAAGCCAGCTGACCCAGTACCGACCGCGGCGGCGCTGCCGCCGCGGCCTGCCGGATCGCGCTCAGCGATCCAGGCTTACCCGAACACTGCCCGAATGCGACTGGATGCGGATATCACCGTCGCCGCTGCCCAGCCGCGTATCAAGATGGCTGCCGGGGCCGTAGCGCGGCCGCTCCACCTGGCCGGCATCGCTGTTGATCGACCCGCTGAAGCTGTTCACCGACAGCTGCGCCGAAACCGAGCGTGGCAGGCGCAGGTTGACCGACGCACTCACCGATTCGACATTGATCCGGCCCCCCGGCGCCAGCCCGGCCGCCGACAGATCGATGCTGCCCGATACGGTTTCCACCGCCAACCGCTGCACCCGCCCGGCATCGACCTCGACCCGGCCGGATACCGTCTGTGCACCGATGTCACCGGACACGCCGCCACCGGCTTCGATCCGGCCGCTGACCGTGTTCACATCCAGCTTCGGGGTCTGCAGGCGCGCGCTGACACCGCCACTGACCGTATTGAGCTTGCTGTCGCCGCTGCGACCGGAGGCGCTCAGGCTGCCGCTGACCGTGTCGGCCTGCAGGCGACGCACATCGATGCCGCTGATGTCCTGGTTGGCACTGACCGTGCTCAGCAGCAGTTCCACCGAACGCGGCACGTTCAGCACCAGCGTTGCGCCACCGTTGTTGTTGCGACGCGGATACTCGATTTCCCAGCGTACGCGGTTGGCACTCTTCTCCTGGCGCAGCTGGAGACCATCGCTGAGCGTACCGGTGAGCTGCACGTCGTTGCGGTCCCAGCCACGCACGGTCACTTTGCCGGCCACGTTGCTCAGTTCGATGCGGCCGCCGGCGGCCAGGTTGTGGCGCTCGTCGATCCGGGTGTCAGCCAGGGCCACTGCGGGCAGCAGCAACAGCGCGCAGCAGCAGGTCATCAGGGTTCGTGTCATCGGGGGTCTCCTCAGGTCGTCAGGCCGGACTCGGCGGCATAGGCCGCCTGCCGGGTCAGTTCCAGCCGCAGCGCATAGGTGCGCTTGAGCTGGCCAAGCAGGTGAGGCGCACGTGGATCCTGCGCCAGCGCGGCCTGGATCTGTGCCGCGCTTTCATCCAGTTCGTGCAGGGCCGGCTGCCATTCCGGTGCCCGGCCTGCGGGCAGCGAGGCCACCGCCTGCCGGTACTGCTCGGTCATCGCCGCAGCCTGCAACTGCAGGGTAGACGGCACCGGCGCATCCGGCTGCACGTGGCGCCATGGCGCCACCGCGTACAGCGCCAGGCTGGCCGCCAAGACAGCGCCGGCCGGCAACCACCAGCGGCGCCGCGAACGCGCTGGCAGCACCACCACGTTGTCGGCCGGCACAGGCGCCGCCTGCGGCTCGCGCGGCGGCAGCTGCGCCGACAGGCGCGCCCAGCCATCGGCGGGAACATCTCGCTCGCTGGGCAACGCGCGCAGCCGGGCCAGCAGATCGTGATCGGAATCGTGTTCGTGTGTACTCATGTCATGTCTCCCAGCCGTGCGCGCAGCAGGCCGCGCGCACGATGCAGCTGTGCCTTTGAACTGCCGACGGCCATCTGCAGCTGCTCGGCGATTTCCTGGTGCTTCCAGCCTTCGATGTCGTGCAGTACCAGTACCGCACGCGCCCTCGGAGGCAGCGTCGCGAGTGCGCGCTCCAGGTCGCGCTCGGTACCGGCACAACGGTCGTGCACCGCCAGCTCCTGCAGGCCGCCGTCGACCTCCTCCAGACTGTCGTGGTCCTGCCCGGCGGCGCGCCCGCGCAGTTCCATCAGTGCAGCGTTGACGCCCAACCGGTGCAACCAGGTCGACAGGCTGCTTTCGAACCGGAACCCCGGCAGCGCCTTCCATGCCTGCAGGAACGCTTCCTGCAGGGCATCCTCGGCACGCGCCTGCTGGCCCCCGCACAGGCGCCACAGTACGGCGAACACGCGCGGCGCATGGCGCCGGTACAGCAGTTCGTAGGCCGCAGTGTCACCGGCGGCGGCCGCCCGCACCAGGGCGGGTTCGTCGACAGGGGCGTGGGCGGCAGGCGGCGCTGGCATGGTGGTGTCGAGCATATCGCTTGGATGCGGCGACCCGGAAAAAGGTTTAGAGCCGATCGCCGATCAAGGCCATGCAACCTTTTCGACGATGGCTGCATCCATGGAAGGTCATTCGAGAGAACACCTCCAGGGAGTTCCGCCATGTCCAGCTCGTCCTGCGCCGCCCTGCTGGTAATCGTCGCTTGCGTCGTGCTGCAGGCATCGGGCCTGTCCTTGCGGTTGTGCCCCGACAACGGCCGCGCCTGCCTGCAGCAGCATCGACAGGAGCTGGTCTGCCTGGCGTGGTCGCCGATGGTCGAAACCCCGGCACGCGCCGGGTAACATCGAGGCCGTTCCCACCACCTGTTTTCGCCCCCATGATGTTGTCGCTGAAGGATCACCTGCCGGCCTGGAGCCACCCATGGCTGAACTACGCGGGCGTGGCCCTGCAGATCGTGCTGGTGCTGCTGGTCGCCTGGCTGCTGCGGGTACTGGCCCGTCGCCTGATCCGGCGCTTTGCCGAGCACTACACGCTGCCACCTGAAATGGTGATGGGCGCGCGCCGGATCACCAGTTTCGTGGTCTATTTCAGCGCCCTGCTGTATATCCTCAGCCTGCTCGGCGCGAAGCCTTCAGTGCTGTGGACCGCGTTCACCGGCTTCGCCGCCGTGGGCGCAGTGGCCTTCTTCGCGGCCTGGAGCGTGCTCTCCAACATCTTCTGCACGTTGCTGATCTTCACCACTCGCCCGTTCCGCCTGCATGACTACATCGAAGTGCTGGAGAACGGCGAGAAGCCGGGCCTGAAGGGGCGGGTGATCGACGTGAACCTGATCTACACCACGCTGCAGGAAACCGGCGACGGCCATGAGGGTACGGTGCTGCAGCTGCCGAACAACCTGTTTTTCCAGCGCACGGTGCGCCGCTGGCGCGACCCGGCGCAGGCACCCGGCGGCATCCAGGGCGACGGCTGAGGGTGGGGTTTTCGGCAGGGCTGCGCCCTGCACCTGCAGAGGCCGAAGCCGAAGCAAGATCAAGAGCGGCATTCCGTGGGATGGCGGGGCGGTGTGGGTGGTCAGGACACGCCGTAAACCCATCCATGGGGGCTCGATGGCGCCATCCATGGCGCCACGGGTGATACGGGACATAAGGGACCTCCAAGTGCGATCAAAGTATCGCTTCTTGGCGTCCGCTGACGGGGGGCCAGATCAGTGAGCCGCATGGATGCGGCGACCGAGCTTACATGGACGTACTTGCAGCGTCCCCCTCAATCGGCCCCACCCCGCCATCCCACGGATAGCACGCTTTTGCCGTTGCCGTTGCCGTTGCCGTTGCCGTTGCCGTTGCCGTTGCTCTAAGCAGGTGCAGGGCGCAGCCCTGCCGAGCACCCCTTACCTCAGCTGGCTGTCCTTGCTGCCACGCCGGTTGTAACCGGCATGCGCCTGCTCTTCTTCGTCATGCGCCTGCTGGCACGCCACGCACAGGCGAACTCCCGGCACAGCACGACGTCGCGCCAACGGAATCGGCGCTTCACATTCCTCACAGTGCTCGAGGCCCGGGCCCTGCCGCAGCTGGCGGCGCACGCGGGCGATCGCATCGTCGACGGTGGCGTCGATCTGGTCCTGGACCGCGCCATCTCCCGCCCAACCGGTGGCCATGGTCTTCCTCCGCAGGTGTGTCGCCTGATATGGGGACGATACACCCGCCCACAAAGGAGCAGGCCAGTGTTGCGCCGAGCCGTGCCCGGTGCGCCTTCAGCAAGCTGAGCAGAACGCCAACGGATCCAATCGGGGCGATCGCGACTTAATCCCCTCCGTCCCCTTTTTGCTTACCAGATCAGGTCGTCCGGCACCTGGAACTGGGCGTAGTAGGCGTCGTCCTCGGCGTTGCCGGTGGAGATCTCGGCAGTCGAGCCCGGCTGGCCGTGGTCGACGATGATCGCCTCCGGAGCCCGCTCGCGCACCTTCTCGGCGGCGGCGCGCGGCAGCAGGGCGTAACCCTCGCCATTGGCGACGATGACCAGCACGCCCACCGACAGCGCCTTGCGCAGCTTGGGGTCGATCAGCAGGGTGCGGATCGCCGCGCCATCGCTGAAGCGATACTCGTCATCGCCCTTGTGGGGTACTGCATGGGCCGCGATGATCTGCTTCGCCTGTGCCTTCTGTTCCGCCTGCCTGGCCTGGGCATTGCGCTCGGCGGCCAGCGCACGGTCGCGCTCGACCTTCTCGGCACGGGCACGTTCAGCCTCACGCTGGACCTCGGCCGAGGCCGATTCGGCCTTGCCCTGGCGGGCCTTGGCCTGCTCCCGCGCGGCGGCGCTGGCCTGCGACTTCTTGGCCAGACCTGCCTTGAGCAATTGTTCCTGCAGCGCGTTGGGCTTTGCCATGGTTGGTACATACCGCGTGTAATCTTGGATGCTTCCATTCTACCGACGCCCCGCCGCCCCTGCATGGCAGTCCTGAAGTACCTCACCGGCTACCCCGAACCCCTGGTCGCCCAGGTCAGCGAACTGCTGGCGCAGGGCAAGCTCGGCCCCTGGCTGCAGCAGCGCTATCCCGACCCGCACGAGGTGCGCAGCGACCGCCAGCTGTACGACTACACCCAGGCGCTGAAAGATCGCTACCTGCGCAAGTCGGTGCCGCTCAACAAGGTCTGCTACGACAACACCCTGGAAGTGATCAAGCACGCGCTGGGTACGCATACCGCCATTTCCCGCGTGCACGGCAGCCGCCTCAAGGCCAGCCGTGAGATCCGCATCGCTACGGTATTCCGCCAGGCGCCAGCGGCGTTCCTGCGCATGATCGTGGTGCATGAGCTGGCCCACCTGAAGGAAACCGACCACAACAAGGCCTTCTACCAGCTGTGCCAGCACATGGAACCGGATTACCTGCAGCTGGAGTTCGATACCCGTCTGTACCTGACCGAGCTGGCCAACCGCAGCCAGCGCTGACCGGCCGCAGCAGCTACACTGCGCGCCCCCTGCCCGACCTGCCCGCCATGGAACCGATCCGTCTCGACAAACGCCTGTCCGCCGTGCTCGGCATCCCCCGCGGCGAAGCGCGGCGCTATATCGAAGGCGGCTGGGTAACGGTCGACGGCGAAGTGGTGGAACAGCCACAGCGCCCGGTCGATGACAGCGTGGTGATCGTCGTGGCCGAGCAGGCCAGTGATGAAAAGGCCGAGCGGGTCAGCATGCTGCTGCACAAGCCGGCCGGCGTTGCTGCTGAGACCCTGTGTGCGCTGGTCAGCAGTGACAGCCGCAGCGAACTTGATGCCAGCGACATCCGTCCGTTGCAGCGCCATTTCCACGGCCTGCAGCTGGCCGCTGCACTTCCGGCCAGCGACAGCGGCCTGGTGGTGGTCAGCCAGGATCCGGCCACGCTGGCCCATCTACAGCGCAATCTAGGCCGCACCGAACAGGAATACCTGATCGAAGTGGCCGAAGGCGGCCCCGAGCGAGGACCGTGGCTGCTGGCGCGGCTGCAGCAGGAATCCGGCGGCGCGAAGGTCAGCTGGCAAAGCGAGCAGCGCCTGCGCTTTGCCGGCAAGGGGCTGACCGGCAAGGGGCTGCGCGTGTCGGTGACCGCCGCCGGGCTGCAGGTGCTGGCCGTGCGCCGACTGCGCATCGGCCGCGTGGCATTGGGGCCGCTGCCGCCGGCGCAGTGGCGTTACCTGGGCAGCGACGAGCGGTTCTGAGGCCTGCGGGTCAGGGCCCTTTCCTGCAGAAACGGGTCCGCCCCCCATCCGTGACGCCCGCGGGGTCGGATCCCTTGCCGAAGGCAAGGGCGCTGACGCCCTATCGATCCTGCAGGCATTCCTTCACGCAGGGCGTGGATCTACCATCGAGGCATGAGCCTGCCCATGCCCCTGTGGCGACGCCTGTTGCGCGTCGCTGCAATCATCCTCGCCGCGCTGTTGCTGCTGGTCCTGTCCGGGCTGCTGCTGGCCGACCATCTCACGCCACAGGCACAGGGCGCGCCCTCGCATGTACTGCCATTGCAGCCGGCGCAGACCCGCATCGACCAGCAGATCGTGCCGCTGCAGGACGCGCATCCCGGGCAATCAGGCGTAGCGTTCCTCAGTGATGGCATGGATGCCTTCGCAGCGCGCGCGATGATCACCGCGCACGCTGGCCGCAGCCTGGACCTGCAGTACTACATCTGGCACGACGACCTGATCGGCCACCTGATGGCCAAGGCGCTGCATGACGCCGCCGAGCGCGGTGTGCGCGTGCGCATCCTGCTCGATGACATGAACGCCAAGGACAAGGACGCGCTGATGATGGCGCTGGACCGGCACCCCAACATTGAAATCCGCCTCTACAACCCGTTCCGCAACCGGACCGGCATCCTGCGCGTGGTGGAGATGGTGCAACGCTTCTTCAGCGTGAACCACCGCATGCACAACAAGAGCTGGATCGCCGATGGCCGCGTCGCGATCGTCGGCGGCCGCAACATCGGCGAGGAGTACTTCAGCGCGCGCACCGATGTGAACTTCCAGGATCTGGACCTGCTAGTCGCCGGCCCTGCCGTGGAGCAGGCCAACCGGATCTTCGACGACTACTGGAACAGCGAGGCCGCCATTCCGGTATCCGCGCTTGCCTTCCATACCGATGCACAGCTGCGCCTGCTGGTGCGCGAATCGGATCATGAGGCGCAGCGGGACGTGGCCCGGCCCTACCTTGCGCGCGTGGCCGAATCGCGCCAGCGGCAGCGCCCGAGTCCCGAGCCATTGCACTGGAGCAGTGCAGTGCGCATCGTCTCGGACCCGCCGATGAAGCATCGCAGGGATGATCGCGCTGCCTGGCTGGTGTCGACACTGATCAGCGAGCTGCAGGCCGCCCGGCACAAAACGTTGTTGATCTCACCCTACTTCGTGCCAGGCAACGAAGGCCTGGATGGCTTTTCGGCCATGGCCGGGCGGGACGTGCAGGTCGGCGTGGTGACCAACTCACTGGCTGCCAACGACGTCGCCGCCGTGCACGGCGGCTACATGAGCTACCGCGTGCCGTTGCTCGAAGCGGGCGTCCACCTGTACGAACTGAAGGCGCAGGGGCAGTCCGGCGATGCCGGCATGTTCGGCAGCAGCGGCGCGAGCCTGCACACCAAGGCGTTCGTGGTCGACGACCGCCGCGGCTTCGTCGGCTCGTTCAACCTCGACCCGCGCTCGGCCTACCTCAACACCGAAATGGGCGTACTGTTCGACGACCCGGTGCTGGGGGCGCAGCTGCGCGATGAGTACCTGCGCCTGGCGGACCCCAGGCACAGCTGGTGGCTGGCGCTGGACGACCGAGGCCGGCTACGCTGGCTGGAGCGTGAACCGCCACCGCACTGGGTGGAGGCCGAACCCGGCGCGAGCCTGGGCAAGCGCTGGACCGCGCGGGCCATCAGCTGGCTGCCGGTCGAATCGCAGCTGTAGTACTCAGGCCGCCGGGCCGGCCTGGTCCTGTCCGGCCTCATCCAGCGTTTCCACGCTGCGCCCATGCAGGCGCCGCCAGATCCAGCGCAATGCATGCGGCGGGGCTGAAGGCAGCTGCTCCAGCAGCGCCAGCATGCGGCTCTGGCTGGCATGCCCATGGCGGCACAACAGGCTGGCCGCTGCGGCGGCGGTGGCCAGGCGCAGGCTGTCGGCCAGCGCCCCTTCTGCATCCACCGCCAGGGCCTGGTGAACCGGCTCAGGCAGCTCCCATGCGGCGGCGACGCGCTGCGCCAACGGCAACGACCACTGCTGCAACATCTGCAGGGCCAACGCCGGCTCCACGGCCTCGCCGCGGGCCTGCGCTTCCTGCAGCAGCTGGCGCATTACCAGTGACGCGCCCAGTCCCTGCACCAGGCCCAGCCACTGCGCGGCGAAAGCATCACCGAAGGTAACCGTGCGTGCGTGGTCTGCAGCCGCGCGCGAGGCCAGCAATGCGTGCTCCCAGATGATCGTGCTGAACTGCGGGAACACTTCGCACTGCACCTGCATCACCGGCTGCACCAGTACCGCGCTGATGATCTGCCGCACGCCTTCGGTACCCACCAGTGTCACCGCCCGCTGCAGGCTTTCGACCGGGCGCTCATGCACCTTGTAGGCCGGGCTGTTGGCGATGCGCAGCAGGTTGCCGGTCAGTACCGGGTCCTGACCGATGATCGCGGCCATCACCCGCGCTGAGGCGGCATCGTCGTTGACGGTCTGGATCAGCTGCGGCAGCAGTTGCGGCCGGCGGGGCAGCTGCCTGGCCGCCCAGTTGCGGTCCTGCAGCGCGCGCGCCACCGCCTCGCCCAGCCCTGCGGCCTGCACCGGCGTGGATTCACCGGCCAGACGCGGGTACAGGGCCAGCGCATGCAGGCCACGTTGCAGATGTGCAGCGATCTCGGCCGGGGGCAGCGCCTCGCCCTGCAGGCTCGCCGCTGCGGCGGCCACCGCCTGGCGGGACGCAGCAACCAGCCGCGACGGTGCCGCCCCGGTCGAACGCGCCAGCCAGCCGCGCAGCGATCGCCACCAGGCCGCTGTCATCGCCGCCCGCCCTGTCGTTGCAATGTCCTTGCCGTCACTGACCGCCCGCCTCTTCATGCCAATCCGGCCACCCGCCGTCGTCGCAGCATCGGCCGCACTTTCATCTTCTTTAACCGGAAGGCATGCGATGTCGACGGCACCGGCCAGGGGAATGGACTAGAATGGCGCCGCGCGACCCGTCCCCCAGCCATGACGACGTCGCTTTTTTTGTTTTGGGACCCTACCGTTCACTGGCCGTTCGCTGCAGTTCGCCGCTGATCGCGCCATCGGAGACGCCATGCTATTCGAAACCCTCGCCACCACCGGCCACGAACAAGTGGTGTTCTGCCACAACCACGATGCCGGCCTGCAGGCGATCATCGCCATCCACAACACCACCCTGGGCCCGGCCCTGGGTGGCGTGCGCATGCGTCCGTATGCCAGCACCGACGAGGCGCTGGCCGACGTGCTGCGGCTGAGCCGGACGATGACCTACAAGAATGCGCTGGCCGGCCTCAACGTCGGTGGTGGCAAGGCGGTGATCATCGGCGACCCGAAAGTGGACAAGACTGAAGTACTGTTCCGCGCCTTCGGCCGTTATGTCGACTCGCTGGGAGGGCGCTACATCACCGCCGAGGACGTCGGTACCGACGTCAACGACATGGAGAACATCTACCTGGAGAGCCAGTTCGTGACCGGCGTGCACCAGGTCCATGGCGGCTCCGGCGATCCGGCCCCGTTCACCGCCTACGGTGCGCTGCAGGCGCTGATGGCGGCGATGCGCTTCAAGTTCGGCCATGAGGAAGTGGGCAAGACCAGCATCGCAGTGCAGGGCCTGGGCCACATCGGCATGGAGCTGGTCAAGCTGCTGCGCGATCGCGGCGCCAAACTGTATGTCACCGACCTGGACAGCGCGCTGGTTGATCGCGCGGTCAGCGATTTCGGCGCCGAAGCGGTCAAGCCGGACGAGATCCACGAAGTGAACGCCGATGTGTTCGCACCGTGCGCGCTGGAAGGCGCGATCAACGCCGACACCCTGCCGCGGATCAAGGCGAAGATCATCTGCGGTACCGCCAACAACCAGCTGTCGAGCCTGGAAATCGGCGATGAACTGCATGCGCGCGGCATCCTGTATGCACCTGACTACGCGGTCAACGCGGGCGGCGTGATGAACGTGTCGCTGGAGATCGATGGCTACAACCGCGAACGCGCGATGCGCCTGATCCGCAGCATCTACCACAACCTCACCCGCATCTTCGAACTGTCGCAACGCGAGAACATCGCGCCGCAGCGGGCAGCCGACCGCATCGCCGAAAGCCGTATCCTGTCGATCGGCAAGCTGAAGATGCCGCTGGGTCGCAGCACCCCGCGCCTGGGCAACCTGCGCGGCGGCTGAGCCTGCCGATGTCGCGCCGGGCCTTTCGACCCGGCGCGACCGCCCGTTCAGAACCCGGTGCTGTAGCGCAACGCCGCCTGGCGCGCGCCTTCGCCGCCGACGCGCTGGTCGAAGCCCAGGCTCAGGCGGCCGTTGCGACCCCACCACGACTCCAGCGCCACGCCGAACAGCGCACTGCCGCGCGGCGCGTTCCAGCCCGCCAGTGGCGCCCATGCATCAACGCCGACGAAACTGGCCTGCCAGTCCGCATCGGCACCATCGAGCCGCTGCTGCCATTCGGCATGCCCGCGCAGGGTCCAGCGCCCCCAGCCACGTTCGCCGCGGATACCGGCCAGCATCTGGCTGCGCTGTACGCGGTTGGCATCGCCACGCAGGCCGAAGCCGAACCCGCCCAGTTCGTTGAAGGCATCGGTATCCACGCGCGTGCTGCTGGCGCCCACGTAGGGTGTGAACGACGCACCCGCGCGGCCGAAACGATAGCCGCCTTCGACACTGGCGCTGCTGAAACGTCCGCCGTAACGTGCAGAGACACCGTAGGCGCCGGCGCCCAGCAGCAACTGGCGATCCAGCGCCCGGGTGAACTGGCCGCTGCCGACCTGCGCCAGCGCATAGCCCCGGCCCAGGTTCCAGCCGGCATACAGCTGCGCCTGCGTCTGGCGATCACGCCCACGATCACCACCGACGCTGCTGCCACCATTGCTGCGGGTTTCGCCAAAGGCCACGCCCATCAGCCCATTGCTGCCCAGTGGCAGGTCCTGGCCGGCCATCCAACCGCGGCTGTCGGCGGCATTGCCGGCGAAACTGCCCTGCCCGGCTTCGCCGAGCGCGCTCTGCCAGGCCCCGCGCAGGCGCGGCGCCGTCTGCACGCGATCAAAGCGCTCGGCGATCGCGCGGCGTGACATGTCGATGCTGTCGAAGGTGGCCGACTCGGCCCGCGCATGCGCCTGTCCGGACAGGCTCTGCAAACTGGCCTCGAGGCCTTTGCTGCCACCGCCGGTCCACTGCAGCGCACCGGCGGCCGTACCGAAGGCCGAGCCCTGCAGCGTCGTATCGCCATCAAGCGCGCTGAACGCACTGTCCACGCGTCGCGCAGCCGACTGCGCCGAGGCCGTGAGCCCGGTCGCGGCCGCCGTGACGCTGACCTGGGTCAGGTTCAACCAAGCGTTGTTGCTGTCATATCCATAGCTGCTCTGCAGCAGCGACAGGCCCTGCAGGCCGCTGGAGGTGGCCGGGCTGCTGAAGGTGCCGCTGAGGCCGGCGGCGGCGTGGATCAGGTCCTGGCGGCTGCCGTTCTGCGGCACATAGCCGGAGACGAAGCCGTGCACGCGCACGCCCCCGTTGATCGTGGCGTTGCCGGTGACCTGCAGCGCATTGGCACCGAGCGCGATCATCAGCTGCGCGCCGGCCTGCTGGGTGTAGTTGCCCTCGATGGTGCCGGTGGTGTTGCCGGTGGTCAGGAACACGCTGCTGCCGTTGACCACATTGCCGATCACGCGCGGCGTACCGCCATTGAACTGCAGGCCGGTCGAATCCGGATCGGGCTGCGCCAGGATCGTCACGTTGGAGCGGATCACGCTGCCGTTCTGCAGTGACAGGATGCCGCGCTCGATGCGGGTGGCACCGCTGTAGCTGTTGTTGCCCCCCAGCACCAGGGTTCCCCCGCCCTGCTTGACCAGGCCACCGCTGCCGACGATGTCATTGCTCCACAGCGAGCCACTCGATGGCGCATCGACATTGGCCACCACATCGCCCCAGTCGAAGCGCCCCGGCCCCTTGATCGCCCGCGAGATGTCGAGCAGGCCGTAGCCGAACACCGCATCCACGCCGGGCGCACCGATGTCCTTGGCGGTGCCCAGCAGGGTCTGCCGCACCAGGTTGTTGTCGAAGTACGGGTAGCGCTGCCAGACCAGGGCGGCGGCGCCGGAAATCAGCGGGGCGGCGAAGGACGTGCCGTAGTTCCAGTAATAGCTGCCGCCGTTGGCATCGGGATAGACCGCGCTGCCCGGCGCCGCCAGGCAGTAGCGCGCGGCTTGGCCGCAGGCATTGGCGTAGCTGGCCAGCGTGCCCGGTGCATACGGATCCACCGCAGTGGCCACCAGCCAGCCGCGCTCCAGATCGGCCGCCGGCAGCGAGCCGGCAACGCCCAGCTGGCTGGGCAGCGCGGCCAGGCTGCTCGGCTCGGGGCGCGCATCGTTGCCGGCCGCGAACACCACCAGGCCGCCATGGTTGATGACGAACGGCCGGTACTCGGCCGCCACCTGCGCGGTGGTCGGCAGGTCGGTCCAGTACAGGCCGCCCCACGAATTGTTCATCACCTTCACGTTGTAGCTGATCAGGTCCTGGTGGACCTGCGCCACGCCCAGTGGGCCGCTGAAGGAATTGCCCTTGCCGCTGCCGTCATCGACGGGCGGCTTGTCGGCGATGATCCGCGCCGAAACGATCTGTGCGCCGGGGGCGATGCCGCCCGGCCAGGACCCCACCGAAGCACCCGCGGCCAGGCTGGCCACCGCCGTGCCGTGGCCCACCACGTCGTCCACCTGCAGGTTGTTGCGGGCGGGGTCGATGTAGTTGAGGTTGGCGACCACGCGCCCGTTCAGCGCCACTGCGTTGCGCTGCACGCCCGAATCGACGATGCCGATGCGCACCCCCTGCCCGGTCAGGCCGGCGGCCTGTGCGGCACGCGCATTGGTCACGGACAGGTGCGCGTCGAAGGCCGGCTCCTGCGGCTTGGCCGGAGGCGGTGTGGTCGGCGGGGGCGTGGTCGGGGGCGTCGGGGTGGTCGGGGGTGGATCGATGCGGACATTGCCGCCGCCTCCGCCGCCACCACATGCCGTCAATGCCATCGCCAGCGCCGACGCCAGCGCCGACCTCACCATCATCGTGCGTTCCATCGATTCCTTCCCATGAACGTTGGCCTGCCTACATCCCGGCAGGCGTGCGGTGCCGCCCAGCGGCGGCCCTCCCCGACCCTCTATACTTGGGTCGACCCCCACGCAGTCTGCCGGGAAATCGCGGCGCTTCCAACGTCCTCGGTCTCCTTTCCGAACATTGCTTACGCATCAACGAGATTGCCATGTCCAACATCGTCATCGCCGCCGCCAAGCGCACCGCCATCGGCTCCTTCCTCGGCCAGTTCAACGGCGTGCCGACCCCGACCCTCGGCGCGGCCGCCATCGCGGCCGCCCTGGAACAATCGGGCGTGCCGGCCAGCGACGTCTCTGAAGTCCTCATGGGCTGCGTGCTGCCGGCCAACCTCGGCCAGGCGCCCGCCCGCCAGGCGGCGATCGCCGCCGGCATTCCGCTGTCGACCGGTGCCACCACCCTCAACAAGGTGTGCGGCTCGGGCATGAAGACCATCATGCTCGGCCATGACCTGATCAAGGCCGGTTCGGCCAGCATCGTGGTCGCCGGTGGCATGGAATCGATGTCCAACGCCCCGCACCTGCTGCCCAACTCGCGCACGGGCAACCGCTTCGGCAACTTCCAGGCGGTCGACCACATGGCCCACGACGGCCTGGTCAACGCCTACGACGGCAAGGCCATGGGCGAGTTCGCCGAATGCGCCGTGGACAAGTACCAGTTCAGCCGCGAGGAACAGGACGCCTACGCGATCGAATCGGTCAAGCGCGCACAGGCCGCACAGGCCAATGGGGCATTCGCCGATGAGATCGTCGCGGTGAAGGTGGCCACCCGCAAGGGTGAGGTCGAGGTCGCCACCGATGAGCAACCCGGCCGCTCCGACATCGCCAAGATCCCGACCCTGCGCCCGGCCTTCAAGAAGGACGGCAGCGTCACCGCCGCCAGCTCCTCCAGCATCTCCGACGGCGCCGCTGCGGTGGTCCTGCTGACCGAGGAAGACGCCAACGCACGTGGCATTACCCCGCTGGCGCGCATCGTCGGCCACGCCACCCATTCGCAGGAACCGGAATGGTTCACCACCGCCCCGATCGGCGCGATCCACACACTGCTGGCCAAGACCGGATGGTCGCTGGACCAGATCGACCTGTTCGAAATCAATGAGGCCTTCGCCGTGGTGGCGATGGCACCGATGCGTGAACTGGGCATCCCGCACGACAAGCTCAACGTGAATGGCGGGGCCTGCGCACTGGGCCATCCCATCGGTGCCTCCGGTGCACGCCTGGTGGTGACCTTGGTCAACGCCCTGCGCACGCGCGGTGGCAAGCGCGGCATTGCCACCCTGTGCATCGGTGGTGGTGAAGCAACAGCCATCGCCATCGAATTGATTTAAAAAGATTTAACGACGATTTCGCAAAAATGAATGCGGGATCGCTTGACACCCAATCTTGGCTTGTCATCATGTTGTCGGCGCGCAGCATGCGCGTTGCCTAATTCTAACGACGAGGATTTACACAATGAGCATCAACAAGCTGCTGGTCGCGATGTCCCTGGCTCTGGCCCTGGCCGCCTGCTCGAAGCAGGAAGCTGCCCAGGACGCCGCTGCTTCGGCCAACGAAGCCGCCACCGAAGCCCAGGCTGCTGCCGACCAGGCCGCCGCTGCCGGCGCCCAGACCGCCGACGCTGCCCAGCAGGCTGCCAACACCGCCGCCACCGCTGCTGACGCTGCGACCGACGCTGCTGCCAACACCGCTGCTGCCGCGACCGACGCTGCTGCTGGCGAAGCCAAGGACGCTGCCAAGGCTGCCGAAGCTACCGCTGAGCAGGCCAAGGACGCTGCTGAAGAAGCCAAGAAGTAATAACTTCTTTCTTCAGGCTGTTCTGGAAAAGCCGCTGGTTCGCCAGCGGCTTTTTCTTTGGCCTGCTGTCTGCGCGCGCCTCGGATCGCGACCCCGTCTTCACAACGGCATGAATAGGCTGGCGTCCCCATCCATTGCAGTACCGGAGACCGCCATGAAGATTCGCCCGATCACCACCACGCTGCTGGCCGCCTCCCTGCTGCTGGCCCTGGCCGCCTGCAAGGGTCCGGAAGCCGAACAGGCCAAGCAGGACGCGCAGCAGGCCGCCGACAGCGCCGGCGCTGCCGCCCGTGACGCCGTGGACAGGGCCGCCGAAGCCACCCGCAACGCTGCCGACAAGACCGCTGCCGCGTCCGAGCAGGCCGCCGCCGATACCCAGCAGGCACTGGACAAGGCCGCAGACGCCACCGCAAACGCCGCAGACAAGGCCAAGGTTGCGGCCACCGACGCCGCTGCACATGCCAGCCACGCCACTGCGGACGCCGCACAGAAGGTTGCTGACAAGGCCCGTGATGTCGCCAATGACGCCAAGGCCAACGCCGCCAAGGAAGAAGCCAAGCACTAAGGCCTACCGGCAGCCGGGCATCGTCTCGGCGCTACAGGAAAAGCCGCGGCACTGCCGCGGCTTTTCTGCTTTTCGCTCTCTGCTCTTTCTGTTGATTCCGTGCTGGACGCGTACGGAAAGTGTCCAAGGACGCGCAGGTAGGTTGCGCAGGGGCGTAAGCGCCATCGCCGTTGGCCGCCCCTAAGGCAGCGCGCGCGCCAGCATTGCCGACAGATCCACACCCGCCGGCAGCGTCCCGAACACCAGCCCATGCTCCCCTTCCAGCCGGCTGCGCACGAACGCTTCAGCCATTGGACTGCCCGCCCGCAACATCAACGCTGCCTGCAACAGCAGCGCAGTGCGCTCGCAGAAAAGCCTCGCCTGCGACTCATCCGGTGCCGGTGCCGCTGCCCAACGCTGCAGCGCCGCCGCGTAGCGCGCATCATGATCGGCCACCGCTGCCAGCTCGGCGCGCAGCGCCGCCAGTGCCTCCGGTTCACGTGCCAGCGCGCGCAGTACGTCCAGGCACTGGATGTTGCCACTGCCTTCCCAGATCGAATTCAACGGCGCCTGCCGGTACAGCCGCGGCAGCATCGATTCCTCCACATAGCCTGCGCCGCCGAGGCATTCCTGCGCTTCGTTGACGAAGGCCGGCGCGCGCTTGCACAGCCAGTACTTGCCCAGCGCCGTTCCCACCCGTGCCAGCGCAGCTTCGTTGGCATCCACGGCGGCGCGATCCACCGCGCGTGCGATGCGCATCGAAAGTACCGTGGCCGCTTCCGATTCCAGTGCCAGGTCGGCCAGCACATTGGTCATCAACGGGTGCTCGACCAGCAGCTTGCCGAAGGTGCGGCGATGGCGTGCGTGGTGCAACGCCTGCGCCAACGCCATGCGCATTTCCGCCGCTGCGCCCAGCATGCAATCCAGGCGGGTCATCATCACCATGCCGATGATGGTGGCCACGCCACGCCCCTCCTCGCCCACCCGCCATGCCTGCGCGCCGCAGAACTCGACTTCGCTGGAGGCATTGGCCCAGTCGCCAAGCTTGTCCTTCAACCGCATCAACCGGAATGCGTTGCGGTCACCGTCGGCCAGCCGGCGCGGCATCAGCAGGCAGGTCAGTCCTCCCGGCGCCTGCGCCAGCACCAGGAAGCCATCGCACATCGGTGCGGAAAAGAACCACTTGTGGCCGACAAGGCGATAGCGCTCACCATCGATCGGTTCGGCGCGCGTACTGTTGGAGCGCACATCCGAGCCGCCCTGCTTCTCGGTCATGCCCATGCCCAGGGTGATGCCGGCCTTGTCAGCCACCGGCACGTCGCGCGCGTCATAGACCGGCGCTGCGGCCTTGCGTGCCCACTCGGCCAGATGCGGCTGCGTGTGCAGCACCGCTACTGCTGCATGGGTCATCGTCAACGGGCAACTGGTGCCGGCCTCGGCCTGGTGGTGCAGGTAGCTCAACACCGCACGCGCGACATGCGCGCCGGGTTGCGGTTCATGCCAGGACAAGCCGGCGACACCGTGCGATTTCGCCGTCTCCATCAACTGGTGATAGGCCGGGTGGAACTCCACCGTATCGATGCGATGACCCTGCGCATCATGCGTGCGCAGGCGTGGGCGATCGCGGTTGGCATCGAAGCCGAGCCGGTACAGCTCGTCGCCGGCCAGCGCGCCATAGACCGCCAGGCGTGGCGCGAAGCTGCCAGCGCCTTCGCGTTGCACGGCTTCCATCAGCGCCACGTCGTCGGTCCACAACTGGCGCCCCGCGAACGGTGGCGGCTGGTTCAACACCACATGGGTTTCGTAGGGCGCGTCGCTGCTGAAGCTTGGTCCACTCATCCGGTCCATCCTGGCGGCAAGAGGTATGCGGTCCGATTGTGCCGCATGACTTGCCAAGCCCGTGTTCAGGCCGGTTCTCACCGTCTGCACGAGCAGCAGGCCACAGTGATCGCATGGCAGCCAACGACGATCTGGTGGTGCTGCGCCCGGAAGGGCTGTACTGCGCCGCCGGCGATTTCCACATTGATCCCTGGCGACCGGTAGCGCGCGCGGTCATCACGCATGGCCACGGGGATCACGCCCGCCCGGGCATGGGCGAGTACCACTGCAGCGAGGGCAGCCTGCCGATCCTGCGCTGGCGCCTGGGCGATGTTCCGGTGCAGGCGCACGTCGAGGGCGTGCCGTTCCGCCTGGGCCGGGTACAGGTATCGCTGCATCCAGCCGGTCACGTCCTGGGATCTTCGCAGGTGCGCATCGACGACGGGCGGCAGGTCTGGGTCGCCTCCGGCGACTACAAGCGGCAGCCTGACCCAACCTGTGCGCCGTTCGAAGTGGTGCCCTGCGATACCTTCATCACCGAAGCCACCTTCGCCCTGCCGATCTACCGCTGGCCGGACACTTCGGCCGTCGCTGCCGAAATCGTGGCGTGGCGCCGCGAATGCGAACAACGCGGCGAGGCTGCGATCCTGCTGTGCTATGCGCTGGGCAAGGCACAGCGGGTGCTGGCAGAGCTGCGGCCACTGGACGATCGGCCGGCCTGGCTGCATGGCGCCATCGCCAATGGCGTGGCGGTGTACCGGCAGGCCGGCGTACCGATGCTGGAGACGCTCACCGTGGCCGAACAGGGCCGCCAGCCCGATGCCGCCGGCCAGTTGATCCTGGCCCCGCCCTCGGCTGCGGGCACGCCCTGGATGCGCCGCTTCGGCCGTCACCAGCTGGGCTTCGCCTCGGGCTGGATGCAACTGCGCGGCAACCGTCGCCGCCGCAACGTCGATCGAGGCTTCGTCATTTCCGACCACGCCGATTGGCCAGCACTGCTGCAAACGATCCAACAGACCGGCGCGCAGCGGGTGATCGCCACCCATGGCAATACCGATGCGTTGATTCCGTTCCTGCGCGAGCGCGGCGTGGCTGCCGAAGCCTTCCGTACCGATTTCGGGAGCGAGGAATGAAGTCCTTCGCAGCGCTCTACCAACGCCTGGACCGCAGCACTGCCACGCTGGACAAGCGCGCAGCGCTGGTCGACTACTTCCGCCAGGCAGGCGCACACGATGCGGCGTGGGCGCTGTACCTGCTCAGTGGTGGCAAGGTGGGTGGCGCGCGCAGGAAGATCGCCGCCAGTGGCGAACTGCGCGCGTGGATCGCCGAGCAATCAGGGTTGCCACCGTGGCTGGTGGAAGACAGCTATGCGCAGGTGGGTGACCTGGCCGAAACGCTGACCCTGCTGTTGGACGACCCACCACACCCCTCGCCTGACCGGCCCCTGGCCGAATGGATCGAACAGCACCTGCTGGCGGTCGCCAACCAACCCGAGGCGGTGCGTCGCGCGGCGATCGTCGCCGGCTGGCAGCAACTGTGCAGCGGCGAACGCCTGGTATTCAACAAGCTGCTGACCGGCGCCCTGCGCGTTGGCGTGTCGCAGCGACTGGTGCAGCAGGCGCTGGCCGAGTGGTCCGGCCTGGACATCGCACGCATCGCCCAGCGCATGCTGGGCGAGTGGGTGCCCTCGCCCGGGCTGCTGACCCAGCTGCTGTCGCCGGATGAGCTGCCGCTGGACCGGCAGCAGCCCTATCCGTTCTTCCTGGCCTCGCCACTGGAGGGATCCCCTGCCGAACGACTCGGCCCGATCGATGACTGGCTGCTGGAATGGAAGTGGGATGGCATCCGCCTGCAGCTGCTGCGCCGGCGCGGCGAGGTCGCCTTGTGGTCACGCGGCGAAGAGCGGCTGGATGGCCGCTTCCCCGAGATCGAACAGGCAGCGATGGCGCTTCCCGATGGCTGCGTGCTGGACGGCGAGCTGCTGGCCTGGGACGAAGCCGCGGACCTGCCGCGTGCCTTCACTGCGCTGCAGACGCGCATCCAGCGCCGAAAACCCGGTGCGGCCACCCTGCGCAACACGCCGGTGCGGGTGCTCGCCTATGACCTGCTTGAACTCGATGGCGTAGACCTGCGCGAACGTCCGCTGCAGCAGCGGCGCGCGCGTCTCGCCGAGGTCGTCGGTGCACTGAACGATGCACGGATCCAGCTCTCACCGGGCGTTGACGCCGACGACTGGCTCCAGGCGGCGGCAATGCGCGACGTGGCACGCGAACGCGGCGTGGAAGGACTGATGCTGAAACGGCATGCCTCGCCCTACCAGGCCGGACGCCGCCGCGGTGACTGGTGGAAATGGAAGCTCGATCCGCTCACCATCGATGCGGTGCTCCTGTACGCGCAGGCCGGCCATGGGCGGCGCAGCACGCTGTACACCGACTACACCTTCGGCGTCTGGGACGGCGACACGCTGGTACCGGTCGCCAAGGCCTATTCGGGCCTGGATGACAAGGAAATCCTCGCGCTTGATCGCTGGATCCGCGCCAACACCCGCGAGCGCTTCGGCCCGGTGCGCAGCGTTCGCGCCGAACACGTCTTCGAGCTGGGCTTCGAGGCAGTCAACCGCAGCAGCCGGCACAAGTCGGGCATCGCCGTGCGTTTTCCGCGCATCCTGCGCTGGCGCCACGACAAGCCCGCCAGCGAAGCCGATCAGTTGGCCACGCTGCAGGCGTTGGCACGATGAACCGCAGCCAGGCACTGCGCCGGCTGGAAGACTGGTTCGCGTCCAGAGGCTGGCGCTCACTGCCGTTCCAGCGCGCGATGTGGCGTCACTATCTCGCCGGCGAATCCGGGCTGCTGCATACACCCACAGGCAGCGGCAAGACACTGGCGATGTTCGGCGGGCCGCTGCTGCAGGCCATGATCGACCCGCCACCCTCCCCCCGCCGCGCCAGCGCGGTCCGCCCGCTGCAGGTGCTGTGGGTGACCCCCTTGCGCGCGTTGGCCAGCGACACCGCGCGCGCGCTGCAGACCGTGGTCGATGGGCTGGGGCTGGGTTGGCGTGTCGGCCTGCGCAGTGGTGACGCCAGCAACCGCGAGCGGCGCCAGGCGCGCGAGGGCCGCATCGACGTACTGGTGACCACGCCGGAATCACTGGCGCTGCTGCTGAGCTATCCGGATACGCTGCCGCGCATGCAGCGGCTGCGCTGCATGGTGGTGGACGAATGGCACGAACTGCTGGGCAACAAGCGCGGTGTGCTGCTGCAGTTGAACCTGGCAGTGTTGCGCCAGGCCGCGCCTGCATCGCAGCTGTGGGGACTGTCGGCTACGCTGGGCAATCTGGATGAGGCGCGCGATGTACTGCTGCCCGGGCAACCGGATGCACCGATCGTGCAGGGCGTACGCCCTCGCGCAGTGAGCGTGCGCAGCGTGCTGCCGGACCCTGGCGAACATTTCCCCTGGGCCGGGCATCTGGGCCTGGCGCAGCTGCCACGCGTGCTGGATGCACTGATGCAGGCACGCAGCAGCCTGCTGTTCACCAATACGCGCGCGCAAGCTGAATTGTGGCATCAGGCGCTGGCCGCAGTCTGGCCGGAAGAACCGGACACGCTTGCGCTGCACCACGGCTCGCTGGACCCGGTGCTGCGCCAGCAGGTGGAGGATGGCCTGCGCGCGGGCGCGCTGCGCTGCGTGGTTGCCACCTCCAGCCTCGACCTCGGCGTCGACTTCCCCGAGGTTGAGCAGGTACTGCAGCTGGGCAGCCCGAAGGGCGTGGCGCGCCTGCGCCAGCGCGCCGGACGCGCACGGCACCGCCCGGGTGCCAGCGGTTCCATCCTGTGCGTGCCCAGCCATGCGCTGGAACTGGCCGAGTACGCCGCCGTGCGCCGTGCGTTGGCCGGGAACGTGGTCGAAGCGCGCAGGCCGCCGACGCTGCCGCTGGATGTGCTGGCCCAGCATGCGGTCAGCCGCGCTCTGGCGGGCGGCTTCGACAGCGCCGACCTGCTGGCGCAGGTGCGGCGTACCCATGCCTTCGCGTCGCTCGGCGACGACCAGTGGCAGGCCGTGCTCACATTCGTCGTGCAGGGTGGCCAAGCGCTGGCCCAGTACCCCGATTTCCACAAGGTCGTGCGTGATGCCGATGGGTGGTACCGCATGCACGACCGTCGCCAGGCGCTGCGTCATCGGCTGTCGATCGGCACCATCAGCAGCGATGGCAGCGTGCGCGTGCAGTTCCTGCGCGGCGGCAGCCTGGGCGCCGTGGAGGAACAGTTCGCCAGCCGCCTGCGCCGTGGCGACCGCTTCCAGTTCGCCGGGCGCCTGCTGGAGCTGGTGCAGCTGCGCGACATGACTGCCTTCGTCCGGTTGGCACGAGGACGCGGTGAGGGGATCGTGCCGCGCTGGCAGGGCGGCCAGTTGCCGCTGTCGATGCCGCTGGGCCGCGAGCTGGAGTGGGTACTGTCCGGTGCTGACGACAGCGCCGAGTCACGCTGGCTGTCACCCCTGCTGGCACTGCAGCAGCGGTTGTCGGCGCTTCCCGGCCCAGCCCATCTGCTGGTGGAGGATGTGCGTCGTCGCGAAGGCCAGTTCCTGTTCGTCTATCCCTTTGCCGGCCGCCACGTGCATGAGGCGCTGGCCGCCCTGCTGGCGCTGCGCTGTACCCGCCGGCAGCGCAACAGCATCGGCTATGCGGTGAACGATCACGGCCTGGTGCTGGCACCGGCACAGGCCATCGATCTGGATGCGGCGCAATGGCGGGCGCTGTTCTCCACCGATCAGCTGCTGGATGATCTGCGTGCTGCAGTGAACCTGGGCGAGCTGGCGCGTCGCCAGTTCCGCGGCATCGCACGCGTCGCCGGCCTGCTGGTCCCCAGCCTGCCCGGTGGCATGCCACGGGCACTGCGCCAGCTGCAGGCATCCGCGGGACTGCTCTACGACGTACTGCGCGAGCACGACCCGGATCACCTGCTGCTGGCGCTGGCGGAACAGGAAGTGCTGAATGACAGCCTCGACATGCCGGGGCTGCAACAGGTACTGGCCAGGATTCGGATGCAGACCCTCTCGGTGCAGCGCCCGGCGTCACTCACGCCGTTGGGTTTCCCGCTGTGGGCCGAACGCCTGCGCGGGCAGTTCAGCAACGAAGACTGGCGTACCCGGGTACAACGCGCGGCCCAGCAGCTGGAGCGTCGGCATGGCCGATGAACTGCCACTGCCGCGCGCAGGCGAGTCGCTGGTTCTGCTTGGCGCGCGTGCACTCTACTGGCCCGCGCGGCAGGCACTGCTGCTCGCCGACCTGCACCTGGGCAAGGCCGATGTATTCCGCCGCGCAGGCATCGCGCTGCCCAGCGGCGGTACCGGCAAGGACCTGAAACGCCTGCAGGGGCTGCTGGACAGGCATGCCTGCCGCGAGCTGTGGATCCTGGGCGACATCCTGCATGGCCCGGCGCATCGCGCTGCGTGGTACCAGCAATGGTTGGCATGGCGCGAACGCAATGCCGCACTGGACGTGCATGTCCTGCGCGGAAATCATGACCGGCAGCTGCCGCATGCCGAGCTGCAGGTGCAGATACACGACGAGGTACGGTTGCCACCGTTCCTGCTTCGGCATGAGCCGGTGCCCGATGCGGAGCTGCATGTGATCGCCGGGCATCTGCATCCACAGATCGCTTTGCCTGCGTTGCGGCGGCGCTTCCCCGCATTCTGGCTGCGTGACAGGATGACGCTCCTGCCGGCCTTCTCCGCGTTCACCGCCGGAATCGTTCCTGTTCCCGCTGCCGGCGAGCAGATGGTCGCCTGCGTGGACAACGGCCTGGTGGTGCTGCCCCTGGCTTGAATCAGGCCGGACGGATATCCAGCTGCGGCATCAGCTGGAACTCAGGCGTGTCCTCTTCCCGTCGCCGCGGCAGGGCCTGGATCGCCGCCAGCATCTCCTGCGCGCAAATGCGGATGCGCGTGTGATGCTCCGGCGACGCATGACTGATCAGGCTGCCGACATGGAACTCGAACACGTCCTCCAGTACGTCGGGCTGGTCCTCGTGCAGCATCTGCAACAGACCGCGCAGCTTGCAGATTTCCGATTCCAGCTCCTCGACCGCGAACAACATGGCATCCTCCTCTTCGACAACAGGCGGCACATCCGGGCCGCAACAGGCGGCGACGGCAGCGCCTCCCGGGCCACGCGCGATGTTGATCACGGAAAGGAAAACGGGCGACGCGCAATCGCGTGCAACCTACTTCTCGCATATGCGCAGTGAGGCAACCGTTAATTCACGTGACGACGCATTTCACGCAGTGGCCGTGATCGCGTTGATGCGAGGCACCTGCGCCGCAGTGGCCAGCGCGTCGACGAAAGCCGGATCCAGCGCGAGCGAACCGAACCAGCCATGCTGGGTACCGCTGAGCACACGCAGCATGTGACCACGCCCACCCGGCAGGCGCCCCATCGGGCCGAGCAGCACGTCGCGCGCTTTGGCCCAGGCATCGCGATCAGACTGGAACAGCGGCGTCAGCCAACGGCTCCAGCGCTGGTAGACCGCAACGTGCGCCCTGCGCTGCGCCTGGTAGGCCTGCAATGCCGCGGCACCGCCACCATGCGCGCGCAAGGCATCGCGCAGCGCCAGCGCATCGAGCAGCGCCATGTTCACGCCCTGGCCCAGCTGTGGGCTCATCGCATGCGCGGCATCGCCGGCCAGCACCATGCGGCCGTGATACCAGCGCGTCATCACCGCGTCGCGGTAGACGGCCCGTGCCAGCTGGCCGGCGTCACGCAGATGCGCGAAGCGTGCACTGGCCTGCGGCCACAGCGCATGCAGTTCGTCCAGCCATGGCGCCATGCCGTCGGCCTGCCAACGTTCGAAATCGTCGCGTGGCAGGCTCCAGAAAAAGCTCAGGCGCGGCGTGTCATCACCGGGCCGCGTACCGACCGGCAACAGCCCGATCATCTTGCGTGCGGCCACGTAGCGCTGCCGCAGCTCCTGCAGGTGTGGCCAGTCTTCGGCTGGCAACAGGCACCACAGCGCACCCCACGGATACACGCGATCCAGTCCGTTACCGTCTTTGATCGTGCCGCGCAGCGTCGAGGCCGCACCATCGGCGGCCACCACGAGGTCGAACGCACCGTGCAGGCGCCCTTCGCTGTCACGCAGGCGGCCCTGCTCGGCATCCACTGCAGCGATGCTGACGCCGGCATGCAGCTGGCCCGCACCAGCACGCGCATCATCCAGCAACGAGAACAGGGCGCCGCGCTGCATGCCAAGGCCGTGCAGGCGCGCGTCCAGGCCGGCGTAGCGCATGTCCATCACTGCGCGTTCGCACGGCGTATCGCCGTACAGGCGATGCACCGGCGCGGCATGCGCGCGCACGGCGTCAAGCAGGCCCATCTGCCACAGCACCTGCAGGCCGCTGGGCTGCAGCAGGAAACCGGCGCCAACCGGTCCCGGCGTGGGCACACGTTCGAAGATCTCCACCTCGTGGCCATCACGGGAGAGCAGGATGGACAATGCCTGTCCAGCGGTGCCGTAGCCGATCACGGCGATGCGCAGTCGTTCCTTCATGGAGGCATTGTGCCCGAGCGCAAATCCGGATGCCCAGCGGGGCCTCCGCCCACGGCAGCGCAATTCTTGTCGCAGCGCAAAAAAAACCCCGCCGGAGCGGGGTTTTCAACGCACTGTCGAGTGGATCACTCGGCCGGCGTGATGTTCGAAGCCTGGGCGCCCTTCGGGCCCTGGGTCACGTCATAGGTGACACGCTGGCCTTCCTGCAGGCTGCGGAAGCCCTTGGAGTTGATGGCGGAGAAGTGCGCGAACACGTCGGCGCTGCCATCCTCCGGCGAGATGAAGCCAAATCCCTTGGCGTCGTTGAACCACTTGACGGTACCGTTCGGCATGGTGATGCGAGACCTTATGCAATGAATGGGTGGTGTACGCTGAACCCGCGCACAAGCTGAGTATGCAAAGCTTGCTCAGGGAAGACAATCACCCCCGCGCCAATTCGCCCACCAGTTCCGGAAGTCCGTTGCTGGCCGCCTGCACATTGGCCAGCACTTCGGCCATCGTAATCTCCTCGCCATCACCGCAGCCGGCGGCCCAGTTGGCGATGATCGCCAGGCAGGCATAATCCAACCCCAGCTCCCGCGCCAGTGCGGCTTCCGGCATGCCGGTCATGCCCACCAGATCGCAACCGTCGCGGCGCATGCGGGCGATTTCGGCGATGGTTTCCAGGCGCGGGCCCTGCGTTGCGCCATAGCAGCCACCGTCATGGACCGTGACACCGGTCACTTTGGCTGCCGCCAGGATCTTGCTGCGCAGCATCGGCGTGTACGGATGGCCGAAATCGACGTGGACCACGTCGGAGCCTTCTTCTTCACAGATCGTGCTGATGCGGCCCCAGGTGTAGTCGATGATCTGGTCCGGGCAGGCGAGCACGCGCGGACCGAAGTTCTCGGTGATGCCCCCCACCGTGTTCAATGCCAGCACCCGCTGCGCGCCCAGCTGCTGCAGCGCAGCCAGGTTGGCGCGGTAGTTGATCTTGTGCGGCGGCAGCGAATGCCCCTCGCCATGCCGCGCCAGGAACGCCACGCGATGGCCGAGCAGCGTGCCCACGCGCACCGGGCCCGATGGGCGGCCGAAGCGGGTGTCGACCTCGTGGGTCTGCACGTCGTCAAGCTTGGCCAGGTTGTAGACACCGGTACCGCCGATCACGGCCAGGGCGATCTGTTGCATTGGAAGCACTCCATGAAAAGACGAACGCCGGCACCCGAGGATGCCGGCGATGGAAAAGACGCGCCGCGGGCGGCCGCGCCGTTATTCCTTCATTGCGTAGATGGCCGGCACGCAGCGCAGGGTCTCGTTGACGTCCATGCCGAAGCCGAACACGTAGCGGTCCGGCAGCTCGATGCCCGCGTAATCGGCGGTCACATCGGGCAGCGCACGGTCGTGCTTCTTCACGGTCATCGCAGCGATGCGCACATCGGTCGCGCCCTGTTCCAGGCACCAGGTGCGAACGCCCTGCAGGGTGTAGCCCTCGTCGAGGATGTCGTCGACCAGCAGCACGCGGCGGCCGAACAGCGAGGTGGCCGGCTTGTGCTTCCAGACCAGGTCACCGCCGGTGGTTTCGCCGCGGTAGCGGGTGGCGTGCAGGTAATCGAACTGCACGTCCTGGCCGCGCGCGCCCAGTTCCAGCGCGAGCTGGCCGGCGAACGGCAGCGCACCATGCATGATCGACAGGAACAACGGCACCTCGCCCTTGTAATCGCGCGCGATGGCGTCGGCGATTGCAGCGATGGCCTTGTCGATGGTGGGGCGGTCGACCAGCAGGTCAGCCTGGGCCAGGGCCTGGGAAATGGTGAGGTTGGGCATCAGACGGTTCTTCCAAGGGTTTCAAGCAGACGGGATTGGGTGTCGCCATGGCGGGCATCGGCCAGCAGGCCGTCCCAGCCGAGCGCGCCGCGGCCGAGCAGGCCCAGCAGCGCAGCAGTATTGAGGGAACGTCCCTGCACCGCATGCAGGGCTTCATCGACCAGTTCCGGATGGCAGACCAGCACCACGTCGCAACCGGCGTCCAGGTGCGCGTGCACGCGTGCCGGCACGCCGCCGGCGCTGTGCGAGGCGGCCATGCCGATGTCATCGGAGAACACCACGCCGCGGAAGCCGAGTTCGCCGCGCAGGACGTCCTGGATCCAGCGTGGGGAATAGCCGGCGGGCTCCGCTGCCACCTGCGGATAGATCACGTGCGCCATCATCACCGCATCGGCACCGGCGGCGATGCCGGCCTGGAACGGCACCAGGTCCTGCGCGCGCAGTTCGTCCAGCGCGCGTGGATCGATCGCGGTATCGACGTGGGTGTCTTCCAGCACGGTGCCGTGACCAGGAAAATGCTTGAGCGTGGCGGCCATGCCGACCGCGTGCATGCCGCGCACATAGGCTGCAGTGAACGCGGCCACGACCTGCGGGTCTTCACTGAAGGCGCGGTTGCCGATGGCGCGGTTGCCGCGGCCAAGGTCGACCACCGGGGCGAAGCTGAGATCCAGGCCGCTGGCGCGGACTTCACTGGCCATCAGCCAGGCGTGCTGCTCGGCCAGCGCCAGGGCCCGCTGCGGGTCGGTGGCGTACAGGGCACCAATGTCCTGCAGCGGCGGAAGATCGCTGTAACCCTCGCGGAAGCGCTGCACACGGCCGCCTTCCTGGTCCACGCAGATCAGCTGCGGGCGCGGGGCAGCGGCACGGATGGCCGCGCTCAGATCGGTCACCTGCTGGCGCGAGGCGAAGTTGCGCTTGAACAGCACTACTCCGGCCACGGCGTCGTGCTGCAGCCAGTCACGTTCCTGGGCGGTCAGTTCGGTGCCGGCAACGCCGATCAGCAGCATGGTCGATCTCCACAACGCGCGCCCGCATGGCGCAGTGCCGCATTGTCGCAGAACCGGCCGACAGGCGCAGTGGTCAGAAAAAGGGGACGGAGGGGATTAAGGCGCAATCGGCCCCAAGGGGCTGGATACGTCTTAATCCCCTCCGTCCCCTTTTGAGGAGCCGGTCAGACCTTGCAGCTGTCCGGGCCGCAGGCCTCGTCGCCGTCAGCCGGGGTAGCCGGGGCGCCCTGTTCTGCCGCGATCTGCCGCAGGGCCTGGGCGAACGCCTCGGGTGGCTGCGCCCCGGAAATCGCCCACTTCCCATCGATCACGAAGGTCGGCACCGAAGAAATGCCCAGTGCATGGGCCTGCGCCAGCTTGGCTTCGACCTCGGCCAGGCCGCGGTCGGAGGCCAGCATCTGCGCGATTTCACCACCGTCCAGGCCGCCCGCCACGCCGGCCTTCACCAGTACAGCGTTGTCGGCCAAGTTCTGGCCATGTTCGAAGTGGGCGCGGAACAGCGCTTCACCCACCGCATCCTGCACGCCATGCTGGCCGGCCAGCCACAACACCCGATGCGCCGGCAGTGTGGTCACCCGCACCTGGCCCTGGTTGAAATCCATCGGCAGCCCCTCCGCGCGCGCGGTGGTCTGGGTCTGGCCGAGGATCTGCTCGGTGCGCTCGACGCCCCCGAACTTGCGCGCATAGGCCTCGCGCAGCGACACCGGGGTGTCGTCCGCATCCGGGTCCAGCTGGAACGGCTGCCAGTGGATATCGAGTTCAGGCGCATTGGCGCCCAGCAACTGCACGCCCTGCTGGAAACGATGCTTGCCGATCCAGCACCAGGGGCAGACCACGTCGGAGTAGATGTCGATTCTCATGTCCACGACATGGGGACCGCCTTCCTCGATAAAAGGGGACGGAGGGGATTAAGTCGCTTTCCGCACGGGCGGGGTAAAGACGACTTAATCCCCTCCGTCCCCTTTTTGGGGGTTCACCACTGTGAATACGGGCGGCTGGCCAGGGCAACGTTGTAGTAGCGGGCGTCATCGGTCACTTCGGCGCCGACCCAGCCCGGCAGGTCGATGGCCTGATCGGCGCTTTCCAGTTCGACTTCGGCCACCACCAGACCGGCGTTGTCACCGAGGAATTCGTCCACTTCCCAGGTCAGGCCGGCGTGTTCGACCAGATGGCGGCGCTTGTCGATCAGGCCGCCGACACACAGCCCCAGCAGTGCGCGCGCGTCCTCCACCGGGATCGGGTAGTCGAACTCCTGCCGGGTATGGCCGAGGGTGCGCGACTTCAGGTTCAGCGCGGCGTGGTCGCCTTCGATGCGTACGCGCACCGAGGCGTTCTGGGTGCCGCGGTCGAGCGCGCCCATGTCGTTGATGTAGCCCTGCGCCATCGGGATCACCCGATGCGCGGCGGTGCGCCAGCCATCGCTGCTGACCAGGAATTTGCGTTCGATTTCGATGCCCATGGCGCAATTATGCGCCACGGGTGATGACAGCTGCTCAGCGCTTTTCGAATACCGCGATGCTTTCCACGTGCGCGGTGTGCGGGAACATGTCCATGGCACCGGCGCTGACCAGGGTGAAGCCCTGTTCGTTGACCAGATAGCCGGCATCGCGCGCCAGCGAGCCCGGGTGGCAGCTGACGTAGACGATGCGCTTGAACTGCTTCAGCGGCAGCTGCTGCAGCACTTCGATCGCACCCGAGCGCGGCGGATCCAGCAGCAGCTTGTCGAAGCCCTGGCGCATCCACGCCGTGCTGCGCTGGTCCTGGGTCAGGTCGGCGCTGAAGAACTGCGCGTTCGCCAGGCCGTTGCGCTCCGCGTTCTCACGCGCACGCGCGACGAGGCCGGCATCGCCTTCCACACCCACCACTTCACGCACACGGCGGGCCAACGGCAGGGTGAAGTTGCCCAGGCCGCAGAACAGGTCCAGCACGCGCTCGTCCTCACCCGGCTGCAGCAGGTCCAGGGCGTGGGCGATCATCTTCTCGTTGAGCTTGGCATTGACCTGGATGAAATCCAGCGGGCGGAACGCCAGCTCGACATCCCACGGCGCCAGCCGGAACGACAGCGCCACGCCCTGCCCGTCCAGCGGCTGCACGGTGTCCACGCCACCGGACTGCAGGTAGATCACGAAGCCATGCTGCTGGCCGAAGGCGGCCCAGGCCGCGCGGTCGGCATCGCTGAGTGGCTGCAGGTGGCGCACGGTCAGGACCACGGCCTGGTCACCGGCGATGAATTCGATCTGAGGGATGTCACGCTTGCCATCGAGCGTTTCGATGAAGGTGGACAACGCCTCGACCTTGGTGCCGATCTCCGGAATCACGGTCAGGCACTGGCTGAGGTCGGCGACGAAACGCGGATCCTGTTCACGGAAGCCAACCAGGGTCTTGTCCTTCTTCTCGACCCGGCGCACCGAGAAGCGGCCCTTGCGGCGGTAGCCCCAGCTCTCGCCGACCAGCGGCGCAAGCACGGTGCCCGGCTTCACATGGCCAATCCGCTCCAGGTTATCCATCAGCACGCGCTGCTTGGCGACGATCTGCTGGTCTTCGTCCAGGTGCTGCAGCACGCAGCCGGCGCAGGTACCGAAATGGGGGCACTTGGGGATCACCCGCTGCGGCGAGGCCTGCAGCACCTCCAGCGTGCGCGCCTCGTCGAAATGGCGGCTGCGGGCAGTCTGTTCAGCCATCACCACCTCACCGGGCAGGGCGCCGCTGACGAAGGTGACCTTGCCGCCCTCGCCTTCACGGCGGGCGACACCGCGACCATCATGGCTGAGGTCGAGGATCTCGGTCTGGAACGGGGTACGGTCGGTGCGGGAGCGGGATCGGGCCACGTGGCAACAGGCTGCGGGCAAAAATGGGGGCGTATTGTCGCAGATCCTGACCGATGGGGCCCGGACCCGCTTGCGCCCGTGGCCGCCGTGCTTGATGATTGGGCCAGCTGACATGGAGGCAGCCCTGATGCAGATGACCCCGCGGGCCGCACGGCCCCGCTTCCTGCTTGTCGAGGACGACATCATCAGCCGCGGTTTTTTCAAGGCGGCGTTGGAAACGTTACCGGCGGATGTGGACACCGCAGATTCACTGGCCAGTGCCCTGGCCAGTGCCGAGCCCGGCTCGCATGACCTGTGGCTGATCGACGTCAACCTGCCGGACGGCAATGGCGCGCAGCTGTTGCGTGAGTTGCGCCGTTCACATCCCGACACGCCGGCGCTGGCACATACCGCCGACGGCGATGCCTCCATTCACGCCCGCCTGCGCGAAGCTGGTTTCAGCGACACCCTGGTCAAGCCACTGGGCCGCGACCAGCTGCTGAAGGCCGTGCGCCGAGCGCTGGTCAACAGCCCGGCGGGGATCTTCGTGGCACAGGCCCCGGCCGCGGTCGAACTGGCCGTACAGGACTGGGACGAGACCGCAGCCCTGGCAGCCCTCAATGGCCAGCGCAACCACCTGATCGCACTGCGCGAACTGTTCCTGGCCGAGTTGCCGGGCGTGCGCGACGCGGTCGAGCAGGCGGTCGACCAGCACGACGAGCGCCAGTTGCGCAGCCAGTTGCACCGATTGCAGGCCAGCTGTGGCTTCGTGGGGGCGGCACGGTTGGGACGGGCGGTGCGCCAGCTGCATCATGCGCCCGAGTCCGGGCAGGCCCAGGCGGGGTTCCGCGACGCGGTGGCTGCCCTGCTGCACTGAGGGTTGCTCGGCAGGGCTGCGCCCTGCACCCGCAGATGCTTCAAGCCAGAGCAACACCAAAGGCCAGAGCCAGAGCGGCTCTGGCCTTCTGCTTGTTGGGCGGGCCGGTGCGGGTTGGCAGGATACGCCGTAAACCCGTCCATGGGGGCTCGATGGCGCCATCCATGGCGCCAACGGTCCTGCCAACCCACACCGCCCCACCCCCGACAGATTCCCGGTGACGGCTGGTAGATCCACGCCATGCGTGGATGAATTTCTGTCAGATGTCGAAATCAATCTGGGGTCAGATCCGTTTTCCGAAGGAAAACGGATCTGACCCCGTCGGCATGTCCGACAGCTCGCAAGAATCTGTCGAAGGCGGGGTGGGTCCGGTTGCGGGAGTGTCCGCGGCATGGATGCCGCGGCCAAGCCCCCAAGGACGGGTTTACGGCGTCTCCCGCAACCGGACCCACCCCGCCAACCCACGGATAACCAGCTTTTGCTTTTGACGTTGACGTTGATTAGGCAGGTGCAGGGCTGCAAGCCCTGCTCAACACCCCCTACCTGCGGGGCGCCAGCTGCTCGAGCATTTCCCAGGACTTCAGGCCGCGCGGCCCCAGGTGATGGGCCAGCACCCGCCGCATCGGCAGGCGCAGGCTGGCCAGATCGGCGGCATCCGGCTCTTCGTCGGCCGCCAGCGCCAACAGCGCCGACCCGGTGGCGGCTGCCCGGCGCTCCCCGCCGCGCTCGCTCAGCAGGCGCTGCGCACCCTCCTGCGGGTCCAGTTCGTAGCGCGCCGCCGGATCGATCGGCTGGCCATCGCTGGCGCTGTCCAGCTCGAAACCCAGGCCCAGCGCAGACAGCAGCTCGCGTTCGAAACGGCGCAGGGTCCAGGCCAGGCCAGCGCCCACCGCCAGCCGCGCACGCGCCTCGCCGTAGGCGAGGTACAGCTCCGGCAGCGGGTCCTGGCGCGGGGCCAGGCGCAGGGTCAGTTCGCTCAGGTAGAAACCGGCCAGCATGGCCTGCCCGACCAGGCGTGGCGCGGCATCCAGCGCCTCGGCGCCACGCAGCTGGGCCAACTCACCCCGCTGCTGGGCACTGAAGCGGATCCACTGCAACGGCTGCAGGGCGGCGCGCAGCACCTGGCCCTTGGCAGTGGACACGCCACGCGCAAGGAGGCCGATACGGCCATGCTGCGCGCTCAACACTTCGACCAGCAGGCTGGTCTCGCGGTAGGCCCGTGCGTGCAGCACGAAGCCGGTGTCGTCCTCGATCATCATCGAAGCGACTACAACGCCTTACTCGTAACCGAAGGCCTTCAGCGCGGCCTCGTCGTCGGACCAGCCTTCACGCACGCGCACCCAGGTTTCCAGGAACACCTTGGCCCCGAACAGACGCTCCATCTGCAGGCGGGACTTGGCGCCGATCTCCTTCAGGCGGGCGCCGCCCTTGCCGATCACGATGGCCTTCTGGCCTTCACGCTCGACCCAGATCACCGCACCGATGCGCAGCAGGTTGCCGTCCTCGGTGAAGCGCTCGATCTCGACAGTGGTGGCGTAGGGCAGTTCCTCGCCGAGCTGGCGCATCAGCTGCTCACGCACCAGTTCACCGGCCAGGAAACGCTGGCTGCGGTCGGTGATCTCATCCTCGCCGAACATCGGCGGGGCTTCCGGCAGCAGCTTCAGCACGTCGCGCACCAGCGCTTCCAGGCCATTGCGCTTCTGCGCGGAGATCGGATGCACGGCGGCGAAGTCGCGACCCTCTGTCACCTGCTGCAGGAACGGCAGCAACGCGCCCTTTTCCTTCAGGCGATCGATCTTGTTGACCACCAGCACCACCGGGATGCCGGCGTCGCGCAGCACGTTGAACGCCAGGCTGTCCTCTTCATCCCAGCGACCGGCTTCGATCACCAGCAGGCCGGCATCGACGCCTTCCAGCGAGCCACGCGCGGCGCGGTTCATCACCCGGTTCATCGCCCGCTTCTGCACCTTGTGCAGGCCGGGGGTGTCGACCAGCACCAGCTGGCCTTCCGGATAGGTAGCGATGCCCAGCAGGCGATGGCGCGTGGTCTGCGGACGGTTGGAGACGATGCTGACCTTGGCGCCGACCAGAGCATTGGTCAGGGTCGACTTGCCCACGTTCGGGCGGCCGATGACGGCCACGCTGCCGCAATGATGGGGAGTTTGTTCGCTCACTTGGAATCCAGTTGTTCTAGGACGGCCGCAGCCGCCTGTTGTTCGGCAAGCCGCCGCGAGGCGCCTTCGCCCTCGGTGCTGGCGGCCGGGTCGGCTACGTTGCAGCGTACCCGGAAGTGCTTGGCGTGGTCGTCACCGGATTCTGACACCAGTTCATACTGCGGCAACGCCTTCTGTCGGGCCTGCAGCCATTCCTGCAGGCGGGTCTTGGGGTCCTTCTCGGGCCGGCCGGAGGCCGGCAGTGCCTCGATCGAAGCGCTGAACCAGGGCAGTACCACCGCCCGGCAGGCCTCGAAACCGGCATCCAGGTAGATCGCAGCCACCACGGCTTCCACCGCGTCGGCCAGGATCGAATCACGACGGTGGCCACCGGACTTCATTTCGCCCGGGCCCAGGATCAGCCGCTCGCCCAGCTCCAGGCTACGTCCAATCACCGCCAGCGCGCCCTCACGCACCAGCTCGGCGCGGGCACGGGTCATCGCGCCCTCGTCGGCCTTGGGCCAGCGTCGGTACAACGCCTCGGCCGCCATCATGTTGACGATGCTGTCGCCCAGGAACTCCAGGCGCTCGTTGTGTGGCGCACCGGCACTGCGATGCGTCAGCGCCTGCTTCAGCAGCGCCGGGTCGCGGAAGGGATGACCGATCAGGTCACCACGTTGGAAAGGTTTATTCGGCACCGCTTCGGGTCAGGTCCTGGGATGAATCGAATTTGCCAACCACGTCCAGGTTGCCGACCAGCGGACGGCGCACTTCGTAGTTGACCTTGAGGGTCCAGCCATTGTCGCGACGGTCGAACTTCACGTTGGCCGGCTTCACGTTTTCCGAGTAATTGATGTACAGGCGCTTGAAGAACAGATCCTGGATCCGGGCCGGCTCCATGCTGCCCACGCCCGGCTCCCTGGCCAGGCTCTTCATCGCCGAGCGCACCGCGTAATACTCCTGGTACATCGGGAACAGCTTCATGCCGATGTAAAGGAAGAAACCCACCACGATCAGGACCGCCAGGAACGAGGTCAGGGTCATGCCACGCTGCGTGTTCATCGTCTTCATTGCGTTCTCCCCAGATACGCGTTGGATGTGAAGGTACTCAGTTGATGCTCGAGCCGATCCGCGACGGCTCGAAGCCATCCTTGCAGAACCAGCCCTGGCAGTTCAGCCAGATCAGGAAGGCCTTGCCGCGCAGGTTTTCTTCCGGCAGCAGGCCCCAGAAGCGGCCATCGTCGCTATTGTCACGATTGTCGCCCATCACCAGGTACTTGCCGGCCGGTACGGTCCACTGGCCCTGGCCACGCGGATAGTCGGTCTCCAGCACGGTATGGGTACGGCCCGGCAGGTGCTCGACCAGCAGGTTGGCGCCCTCGCCCTGGCCCTTGTGGCCGGCATAGATGCCCTTGTTGTCGTACTTCAGCGGTTCGCCATTGAGGATCACGCCGTCGCCTTCGAAGACCACGGTGTCACCCGGCACGCCGATCACGCGCTTGATGAAGTTCTCGCCCTTGGCCGGATCGTTGTCGCTGTGGCCGGGGAAGTGGAACACCACCACGTCGCCGCGCGACGGCTCGCCGAAGGGGACGATCTTGGTGTTGCTGATCGGCAGGCGCAGGCCGTAGGAAAACTTGTTGACCAGGATGAAATCGCCGATCAGCAGGTTCGGCATCATCGAGCTGGACGGGATCTTGTACGGCTCGGCAATGAAACTGCGCACGATCAGCACGATCGCCAGCACCGGGAAGAATGCACGCGAGTAGTCCACCAGCACCGGCTCGGTGTCGAGCAGGCCCGCGCGCTGGGCGCGGCGCTTGGCGAGGTACAGCTTGTCGGCGAGCAGGATCAGGCCCGAGGCCAGGGTCAGCACGACCAGGAGGATCTCAAACAGTTTCATTCAGGGTCCTTTGCAACGTCACCAGACGACCGGCCCCGCGAGGCCGGTGCGGGCTTACTTGTTGTCCATCTGCAGCACGGCCAGGAACGCTTCCTGCGGGATCTCCACGCGGCCGACCTGCTTCATGCGCTTCTTGCCTTCCTTCTGCTTTTCCAGAAGCTTCTTCTTGCGCGAGACGTCGCCACCATAGCACTTGGCCAGCACGTTCTTGCGCATCGCCTTGACCGTGGTGCGGGCGATGATCTGCGAGCCGACGGCAGCCTGGATGGCCACGTCGAACATCTGGCGGGGGATCAGGTCCTTCATCTTCTCGCACAGCTCGCGGCCGCGGCGGTCGGCGTGGCTGCGGTGCACGATCAGCGACAGTGCGTCGACCTTGTCACCGTTGATCAGCACGTCAACGCGCACGAACGGGCCCGCGTCGAAGCGCACGAAGTGGTAATCCAGCGAGGCATAGCCACGGCTGACCGACTTGAGCTTGTCGAAGAAGTCCAGTACCACCTCGGCCATCGGCAGCTCGTAGCTGATCTGCACCTGGCTGCCCAGGTAGTTGATGCCGATCTGGCTTCCGCGCTTTTCTTCGCACAGCTTGATGATGTTGCCGATGTACTCCTCGGGAGTGAGCACGTTGGCGCGGATGATCGGCTCGCGGATCTCCTCGACCTGGTTCACCGGCGGCAGCTTGGCCGGGTTGTCCATGTTGATGACCGAGCCGTCGGTCTTCAGGACCTCATACACCACCGTCGGCGCGGTGCTGATCAGGTCCAGGTTGTATTCGCGTTCCAGGCGCTCCTGCACGATCTCCATGTGCAGCATGCCCAGGAAGCCACAGCGGAAGCCGAAGCCCATTGCTTCGGAGCTTTCCGGCTCGAAACGCAGCGCGGCATCGTTCAGGCGCAGCTTGTCCAGCGCTTCGCGCAGGTCCGGATAGTCCTCGGCATCGACCGGGAACAGGCCGGCGAACACGCGCGGCTGCATTTCCTGGAAGCCCGGCAGCGGCTTCGGCGCCGGATCGCCGGCCAGGGTGAGGGTGTCGCCGACCGGCGCACCATGCACGTCCTTGATGCTGGCGGTGACCCAGCCCACTTCACCGGCACGCAGCGCCGGCAGCACCTTGCGCTTGGGAGTGAACACGCCGACGTTGTCGACCTGGTGGTTGCGGCCGGTCGACATCACCTGCAGCTTGTCACCGGCCTTGATCTCGCCCTGCATCACGCGCACCAGCGAGACCACGCCCAGGTAGTTGTCGAACCACGAGTCGATGATCAGCGCCTGCAGCTTGTCGGTGTCGCGCGGCACCGGCGGCGGGATGCGATGGACGATCGCCTCCAGCACGTCCTGCACGTTGAGGCCGGTCTTGGCACTGACCGGCACGGCGTCGGAGGCGTCGATGCCGATCACGGCCTCGATCTCGGCCTTGGCGCGCTCGATGTCGGCGGTGGGCAGGTCGATCTTGTTGATCACCGGCACCACTTCCAGGCCCTGCTCCACTGCGGTATAGCAGTTGGCCACCGACTGCGCTTCCACGCCCTGGGCCGCGTCGACCACCAGCAGCGCGCCTTCGCAGGCGGCCAGCGAGCGGCTGACTTCATAGGAGAAGTCGACGTGGCCGGGGGTGTCGATGAAGTTCAGGTGGTAGGTCTGCCCGTCCTTGGCCAGGTACGGCAGTGACACCGATTGCGCCTTGATCGTGATGCCACGCTCGCGCTCGATCGGATTGGAGTCGAGCACCTGCGCTTCCATCTCGCGGGCCTGCAGGCCACCACAGAGCTGGATGATGCGGTCGGCCAGCGTGGACTTGCCGTGGTCGACATGGGCGATGATGGAGAAGTTGCGGATGTTCCGCATCGAATCAGAAGACATAGGTGGCGGCGGCGCGCGGCGTCGTCAGGGTAACGGTCGATTATCGCACGCCCGGCGCCCGGCCGCGAAAACTGCCTCATCGGGCCGGACGCTGAACGACCAAAGCCCCGCCGGGGCGGGGCTTCGGGGGAGACGCAGGGGCCGCCGGAGCGACCCCGGCAGGCCTTACTGGCCCGCCTTGACCGCCACGAAGGCGCTGTTGCCGTTGGCCGTGCGGACCAGCAGCATCACCACGTCGTCCTTCTTGAAGCTGGACAACGCCCGGTTCAGGGCATCCACGCTGCCGACCGCAGTGCGGCCGACCTGCAGGATCACCATGCCCGGCGACAGGCCGGCATCGCGTGCTGCCTGGCCCTTGACCCCGGTGATGCGCACGCCTTCATTGCCGTTGAGCCCCAACTGCTTGCGCTGGGCCGCGTTCAGGTCGCTGACGTCCAGCCCCAGCAGGGCGTTGGCACCGGTCTGCGGAGCCGCCTCGCCAGCGCCAGCCGACGGCCCGCGGGCATTGCCCTGCCCGTCCTCGCTCAGTGCGGTCAGCGTGGCACTGAGCTCATGCGGCTTGCCGTCGCGGTAAACCACCAGGTTCACCTTGCTGCCCGGCGCCATCGCACCGATCAGCGGCGGCAGGTCGGACCAGCTGTTGACCGCGCTGCCGTTGACCGAGCGGATGACATCGCCCACCTGCACGCCGGCCTTGGCGGCCGCACTGCCGGCCACGATCTGGTTGACCAGCGCGCCGCGGCTGTCCGGCAGGCCCAGTCCCTGCGCCTTCAGCGAATCGATCGGTTCGACCACCGCGCCGAGCTGGCCGCGGGTGACCTTGCCGCTCTTCTTGATCTGCTCGACCGCGCTCATCGCCAGGTCGATCGGGATCGCGAAGCTGATGCCCATGTAGCCGCCGGAGGCCGAGAAGATCTGCGAGTTGATGCCGACCACTTCGCCGCGGGTGTTCAGCAGCGGACCGCCGGAATTGCCCTGGTTGATCGCCACGTCGGTCTGGATGAACGGCACGTAGCGCTGGTCAGGCCCCCCCGTACTGCGACCGACGGCGCTGACCACGCCGGCGGTAACGGAATGGTCGAGGCCGAACGGCGAGCCGATCGCGACAACCCATTGGCCCGGCTTCAGGGTGTTGGAATCACCCACGCGCACGGTGGGCAGGTTCTTGCCATCGATCTTGAGCAGGGCCACGTCGTACTGCTGGTCGCTGCCCACCACCTTGGCGGTGAACTCGCGGCTGTCGCCCAGCTTGACCTTCACCTCGCTGGCGTCGGCCACCACGTGGTAGTTGGTCAGTACATAGCCATCGGGCGAGATGATGAAGCCCGATCCCATGCCACGCCCCTTGATGCTGGGACCGCCATCCTGCCCACCCGGCCCCTGCCCCGGCATCGGGAAGTCAGGGCCGAAGAAGCGGCGGAAGAACTCGGGCATGTCATCGTCGCCCATCGGGCCGCGCGAGGCCTGGCGGTTGTTGCGGACGATGGTGGTGTCGACGTTGACCACGCCCGGGCCGACCTGTTCGACCAGGTTGGTGAAGTCGGGCAGGCCGCTGACCAGCGGTTGTGCAGGCGCCCGCGGCGCCGCGGCCGGCGCAGGCTGGGCCGGGGCGGCAGGCGCCGGCGCCTGCGCGCAGGCCACCAGGGGAAGGGTCAGGGCCAGCAGGCCAATGGCCTGCGTGCGAAGTCGGGGAGTCATCGGACGGCAACCTCCGGGTCGGATGGAAAGAGGAATACGGGCCCCGCCGACGGCGGGGCGTGAAGGCGCCCGGCTCAGTCGCGCGGGCGCGGCGGCACCGGCAGGTCGTCCTGCAGGCGCGGCTCGAACGGGTAGAACGCGGCACCGCCGGCGCGGGCCGGGAAACTGGCATTGAGCGCGCCACCTGCGGTCGGCGCCAGGCTGGAGCGCGGCCACGGCCGGGCCTGCAGCCCGCCGACCTCGCCGAATGGCAGGTTGCGGTTGGCGTTGGCCGGTACGGTCGGAGCCAGCGGTGCCTGCACGGCGGCGATGGCGCGCTGCGGAGCGTCATCGCGCTGGGCGGCACGCGCAGCCTGCTGGCTGCGGGTTGCACTGGCGCGGCGGGCGTCCTGGCGACGGCTGGTAGCAGCCATCGCCACAGCCGGCGCCGCCGCCACGGCCATCGCGGCGGTATCCACCGATGCTTCGGTCACCGGGGCCGGCGAGGTCGGCGCCGGCGGCAGTTCCGCCTGGCTGGCGATCACCTGGGGGGCCAATGGCTCGCCGGGAGTGGCCTCCTTCAGCTTCTCGCCCCCCATGAACAGGGCGACCGCAGCAACCGATGCGGCCAGAGCCGCGCCGCCGCCCCAGGCCCGCCAGCCACTGCGACGTACCTGGCGACGCGGCTCGGCCTGCGGCGTCGGCTCGGCCGCGATGGCGGCAGCCACGGCGGCACTGAACCCGGCCGGAGCCAGTGCCGACGCCTGCCCGCGCATCACGTCGCCCAGCAGCTGCCAGCGCTCCTGGCAACCGGCCAGCTCGGGGTCGTGCTCCATCCGGCGCAGCAGGAAACGCGCTTCATCGGCGCCCAGCTCGCCATCGACCAGGGCCGACAGCTGCTCGCGATGGCGCTGGTCCAGGCGCTGCCCGGCGGGCGATTGATGGTTCTGCGATTCGTTGAACGGGTTACTGGTCATACGCGGCTCTTCTCACGGGTGGCGCTGCCGATGTCCAGCAGCGGCCGGAGTTCGGTGTCGATCGCCTCGCGCGCCCGGAAGATCCGTGAACGCACCGTGCCGATCGGGCACCCCATCTTCTGCGCGATATCCTCGTAGCTCAGGCCTTCCACCTCGCGCAGGGTGATCGCTGACCGGAGTTCTTCCGGCAGCGCGTTGACGGCCTTCATCACCGTCTGTTCCAGCTCCTGGCGCATCAACTCGCGTTCGGGCGTGTCGGTGTCACGCAGGCGCGTACCACTGTCGAACTGTTCGGCGTCGCCGATGTCGATGTCATCGGTCGGCGGCCGTCGATTGTGTGAAGCCAGGTAGTTTTTGGCGGTATTCACGGCGATTCGATGCAACCAGGTTGAGAACTGGGCATCGCCACGGAAACTCCCGATCGCGCGGTAGGCACGGATGAAAGTGTCCTGGGCGACGTCCTGACATTCGCTCCAGTCGGCGATGTAGCGACCGACGAGGGCCACCACCCGATGCTGGTACTTGCGCACCAGGACATCGAAGGCGGCACTCTCGCCGTGCTGCACGCGCCGGACCAGTTCCAGATCCAGCTCCTGTGGTGTATCAACCTCGGCCATGAGGGGCCGCACTCCTGTCAGCCCAACCGACGTCGGGCAATGAGACTGCCAATCCCGGGAAAAGTTCAGTCGCCGATCACCTGGCGCCGCACCAGCTTTTAACCACCGTTCCGTTAGCGTCCCGGTCCACGGCCATGGATCCGGGGGCGCCACTCCCCTGCTATTGGGATTTGACGCGAGGGAAACAACCTCTGGATCATAGCCGCTTCTCCATACACAACCGGATGGAACGTCCATGCTTTCAGGCTTCGATGGTCTCCGCTTCAGCCACTGGCACCCCGAGATCCGCGACGACGGCGTGGTGGTTCTCTCCCTGGATCGTCAGGACAGCAGCGTCAACGCGATGTCGCAGGACGTGCTGCTGGAGCTGGGCGACCTGCTTGAGCGCATCGCGCTGGACCCACCCAAGGGCGTGGTGGTCCAGTCGCTGAAGAAGGCCGGCTTCATTGCCGGTGCCGACCTGAAGGAGTTCCAGGAATTCGACCGTCGCGGCACCGTCAATGACGCGATCCGTCGTGGCCAGGCCACCTATCAGAAGCTGGCCGAGCTGCCCTGCCCCACCGTTGCGGCGATCCACGGCCACTGCCTGGGAGGCGGCACCGAACTGGCGCTGGCCTGCCGCTACCGCGTGGCGTCCAATGACAGCAGCACCCGCATCGGCCTGCCGGAAACCCAGCTTGGCATCTTCCCGGGCTGGGGCGGCAGCGCCCGCCTGCCGCAGTTGGTGGGCGCGCCGGCGGCAATGGACTTGATGCTGACCGGCCGCACCCTGTCGGCCTCGGCCGCGCGTGGCATCGGCCTGGTCGACAAGGTGGTGGCGCCAGCGGTGGTGCTCGACACCGCCGTCGCGCTGGCGCTGTCCGGCACCACCCGCCCGTTCAAGCAGCGCGCGACGGCATGGGCCACCAACACCTGGCTGGCACGCAGGCTGTTGGCGCCGCAGATGGTCAAGCAGGTCGCACGCAAGGCGAAGAAGGACCAGTACCCGGCGCCGTACGCGCTGATCAGCACCTGGCAACGCAGTGGCGGCAAGCCCATCCAGGCCCGCCTGGACGCCGAGCGGCGCGCCGTGGTCAAGCTGGCCAGTACACCGACCGCGCGCAATCTGATCCGTATCTTCTTCCTCACCGAGCGACTGAAGGGCCTGGGCAGTGGTGATTCCGGCATCCGTCACGTGCACGTGGTCGGCGCCGGCGTGATGGGCGGCGACATCGCCGCGTGGGCCGCTTACAAGGGCTTCGAGGTGACCCTGCAGGACCGCGAGCAGCGCTTCATCGACCCGGCCATGGAACGCGCGCAGGCGCTGTTCGCCAAGAAGGTGCGCGACGAAAGCAAGCGCCCCGCCGTGGCCGCACGCCTGCGTGCCGACCTGGAAGGCAATGGGGTTGCCGAAGCGGATCTGGTGATCGAGGCGATCATCGAGAACCCGGAAGCCAAGCGTGCGCTGTACCAGACGCTGGAACCGAAGATGAAGCAGGACGCCCTGCTGACCACCAATACCTCGTCGATCCCACTGGTGGAACTGCGCGATCACATCCAGCGCCCGGCGCAGTTCGCCGGCCTGCACTACTTCAACCCGGTAGCGCAGATGCCGCTGGTGGAAATCATCCACCACGATGGCATGGCGCCGGAGACCGAGCGCCGCCTGGCCGCGTTCTGCAAGGCGCTGGGCAAGTTCCCGGTGCCGGTGGCCGGCAGTCCGGGCTTCCTGGTCAACCGCGTGCTGTTCCCGTACATGCTGGAAGCGGCCACCGCCTACGCCGAAGGCGTCCCGGGCCCGGTGATCGACAAGGCCGCAGTGAAGTTCGGCATGCCGATGGGCCCGATCGAACTGATCGATACCGTCGGCCTGGACGTGGCCGCCGGAGTCGGCCGCGAACTGGCACCGTTCCTGGGCCTGCAGATTCCGGCCGCGCTGCAGACGGTGGAACCGGACAAGCGTGGCAAGAAGGATGGCCAGGGCATCTACACCTGGGAAAACGGCAAGCCGAAGAAGCCGGACGTGGCCAGCGACTACCAGGCCCCGGCCGACCTGGAAGACCGCCTGATCCTGCCGCTGTTGAACGAGGCCGTGGCGTGCCTGCACGAAGGCGTGGTGGCCGATGCGGACCTGCTGGATGCCGGCGTGATCTTCGGCACCGGTTTCGCCCCGTTCCGCGGCGGTCCGATCCAGCACATCCGTGCGGTCGGTGCCGATGCGATCGTCGAGCGGTTGAAGGCGCTGCAGCAGCGCCACGGCGACCGTTTCGCCCCGCGCCCGGGCTGGGACAACCCCGCCCTGCGCGAACCGGTGGTTTGAGTTGATCTGCCGGGCCTGCGGCCCGGCACCCGCAGAGGCAACCGCCGAAGCAAAAGCCAAACCCAGAGCCAGAGCCAGAGCCAGAGCAACAGCCGGCTCTGGCTTTTCTGTTTGTTGGGCGGGGCGGTGTCGGGTTGCGGGGACGCCGTAAACCCGTCCTTGGGGGCTTGGCCGCGGCATCCATGCCGCGGAC
>NZ_CP025780.1:2651045-2753805 GCF_003586545.1 Stenotrophomonas sp. Pemsol
TGGCGCCATGGATGGCGCCATCGAGCCCCCATGGACGGGTTTACGGCGTGTCCTGCGCAACCCACCCGCCCGGCCAAGCGCGGCTTTTGATCTTGCTTCCGCCTTCAGCGACCAACCCCACAGCCACGAGGGGCTGCGCCGTTGGCTGGAACACCCTGTTACCCATACGAGGCATGTCCCCGTCACAGCCGCATGCGATGCTGACCACCTGATCCCTGCCAGCGAGAACGCCCGCATGACCACCATCATCGCCCCGCGCGTGCACGACATCGGCGGCCTCGAAGTCCGCCGCGCCGTCCCCACCCTGCAGGCGCGCAGCATCGGCTCGTTCGTGTTCGTCGACCAGATGGGCCCGGCACTGATGCACCCCGGCACCGCCATCGACGTGCGCCCGCATCCGCATATCGGCCTGGCCACGGTTACCTATCTGTGGTCGGGCGCCATCGGCCACCGCGACACCCTGGGCTCGGATCAGGTCATTCGTCCCGGTGACGTCAACTGGATGACCGCCGGCCGCGGCATCGCCCATTCCGAACGCACGCCACAATCGGACCGCGACCATGACAACCCGATCCACGGCATGCAGACCTGGGTCGCGTTGCCGAAGTCGCATGAGGAAATCGAGCCGGCGTTCTATCACCATGCCGCTGCCACCCTGCCCAAGCAGCGCCGCAAGGGTGCCTGGCTTCGGGTGATCGCTGGCCGCGCCTATGGCGAGGAATCGCCGGTGAAAGTGTTCGCCGATACGCTCAATGTGGCGATCGATCTGGACCCGGACGCGGAAATCGACATCGACGACGGTCACCGCGAGCGCGCGTTGTACATCCTTGAGGGCGACGCGCAGTTGGATGGCGTGGACATTCCCGCACAGCACCTGGTCATCCCCGAAGCCGGCGCACGCGGCCGCCTGCGCGCAAAGACACCGGTGAAGGCGATGCTGTTCGGTGGCGAGCCGCTGGATGGCCCGCGCCACCTGTGGTGGAACTTCGTGTCCAGCTCGAAAGAGCGTATCGAGCAGGCGAAGCACGATTGGGAAGCCGGTCGCTTCGGCACCATCCCCGGCGACGACAAGGAGTTCATCCCGCTGCCGCAGTACTGAGCATCGCGTGTTGCACACATCCGAGGGTGTATTCCTGCACCCGGCGTTGACGCTACAGTCACCCGCTGATCATTGAAATGTGACATAAATCACACTTTCGACCGTCAAAGGAGTGCAACACATGAGCATGGGTAAACGCTTGTCCGCCGAGTTCCTCGGCACGTTCTGGCTGGTTCTGGGTGGCTGTGGCAGTGCAGTGCTGGCCGCCAAGTTCGGTGGTGACGGCAATCCGCTGGGTATCGGCTTCCTCGGCGTGGCGCTCGCCTTCGGCCTGACCGTGGTGACCGGCGCCTATGCGTTCGGCCATATCTCCGGTGCGCACTTCAATCCGGCGGTCAGCGTCGGCCTGTGGGCCGGTGGTCGTTTCCCGACCAAGGACCTGGTGCCGTACATCATCGCCCAGGTTGCGGGTGGCCTGCTGGCCGGCTTCATCCTGCTGCAGATCGCCTCCGGCGCCAGTGGCTTCGCCATCGATGGCAGCCAGGCCGGAGCGTTCGCCAGCAATGGCTATGGCGCGCTGTCGCCCGGTGGTTACAGCGTGGCTGCGGCCTTCCTGTGCGAAGTGGTCCTGACCGCGGTGTTCCTGATCGTGATCATGGGCTCCACCCACGGCAAGGCACCGGCCGGGTTCGCCCCGCTGGCGATCGGCCTGTCGCTGACCCTGATCCACCTGATCAGCATCCCGGTCACCAACACCTCGGTGAACCCGGCCCGCTCCACGGCCGTTGCCTTCTTCGCCGGCAGCGGTGCGGTCAGCCAGTTGTGGCTGTTCTGGGTCGCCCCATTGCTGGGTGGCGCGATTGGCGGCCTGATCTACAAGTGGATCGGCAACGACCGCTGATCCCCGCAGCAACCATTGCGGCCGACCCTCGGCCGCAATGGTTGCGCTTGCAACCGCGAATTGTGCGATTGCTCACGTTCCGTTAAGGTTGAGTTGACCGTCCGTGCACATGCCGGATGGGGGGCGTCCGGGGATGGGATGCCATGGTCGTCGGCTCTGCTGGCGAAGCCAACCAATTCATCACCTTGGGGGATGCATGAAGTTCGTGCCTGTCATGTTGTCGAGCCTGCTTTTCGCTGCGGCCCACGCCGCCGCGCAGGCGCCGTCCGAATGTCCTTCGCTGCCGGCCAGCAGCGGTCTGCAGTGGCAGCAGCAGGTGCAGGCCGATTTCCTGGTCTGCCGCGCCAGCACCCCTGATGGCCGCGAAGTGCTGAGCCTGATGCTCAGCGCGCGTGACCCGTCCATTCCGCTGAACCGCTCGCTGCGGCAGGAAAAAGGCAGCTTCGGCGGTGAATCGCTGTACTGGTACCAGCCCGACCTGGGCGGCCAGCAACCGCCGGGGTATGCCGAACGGCGCATCAGCGTGGTCAAGCTCGACAAGGGGCGTTACGCGCAGATTTCGCTGTATCCGGACAGCGCGCAGGAGCTGGGGTCACTGCAACAGCTGGCGCAGGGCATGAGCCTGACCCCGTCGGCCGTGGCCGCCGGGCGCTGAGGATGACGGGGATGACTGCCTGGCAGCATCCCCGCAGCGCGACCCCATCCAACGGTTGTGCCGGTCGCTGGCCGGCACCCCGATCCGCCTCCATGCGAGGCAGTTGCCGGCCAGCGGCCGGTACTACGTCAGAACTTGCCTTCCTGGAAATCGACGAAGGCCTGCATCAGTTCCTGTCGCGTGTTCATCACGAACGGCCCGTGGCGCATCACCGGTTCGCGCAGCGGACGGCCGGCCACCAGGATCAGGCGCGCGCCTTCATTGCCGGCCGAGATGTGCAACTGCTCGCCACCGCCCAGCACCGCCAGTTCCTGGCGGGCGACGTCGCGCGCGGCGTCCTGCTCACCCACGGTCACGCCACCTTCGAATACGTACGCAAAGGCGTTGTGCCCTTCCGGCAGCGCATAGGTCCAGGCACGGTCGGGCGCCAGCGTGATGTCGAGGTAGAGCGGGTCGGTGGCCGGTTGCACGATCGGGCCGCGGGTGCCATCGACCGTGCCAGCAATAACCTTCACCTCCACGCCCGCTTCCGGGTGCACCACCGGAATCCGCTCAGGCGCGAACTCCTGGTACTTCGGCTCGGTCATCTTCTCCTTCGCTGGCAGATTCACCCACAGCTGGAAACCGCGCATCTGCCCGCTCTCCTGCTCGGGCATCTCCGAGTGCACCAGGCCGCGGCCAGCGGTCATCCACTGCACGCTGCCCGGGGTCAGCAGGCCTTCGTTGCCATGGTTGTCGCGATGCCGCATGCGCCCGTCGAGCATGTAGGTGACGGTCTCGAATCCGCGGTGCGGATGCTCCGGGAAACCGGCGATGTAGTCCTCGGCGCGGTCGGTGCCGAATTCGTCGAGCAGCAGGAACGGATCCAGGTCGGGCAGCGTCGGGCCACCGATGACGCGGGTCAGGCGCACTCCGGCACCGTCGGAGGTGGGCATGCCACGGATGGTCCGCAGCACGCGGACCGGTTCGGGAAAGCTCATGGCGACTCCTGTTGGATGGATGCCACTGAAGATGGACGCCGCACGGCCACACGCCAATGGACGGCGCCGCAACCGATTGTTCCATCCCTGATGTTCGCTGCACGTCAGCACAACAAGCGTACGACCAAAGTACTACCGCCGATTCGTCCTGTGCCAATTGACCCTGTCGAGGGCACGCGGGACTCTTTGACTGTCTTTCCGGGAGAGAGCACCTCATGAAAGGGTTTTCCAAAATAGGCTGGGCGGTCCTCGCCCTGCTCGGCGCCTTCTGTCTGGGCACCGTGGCCCTGCGCCGCGGCGAACACATCAATGCGCTGTGGATCGTCGTCGCCGCGGTGTCGCTGTACCTGGTGGCCTACCGCTTCTACAGCCTGTTCATCGCCAACAAGGTGATGCAGCTGGATCCGACCCGGGCCACGCCGGCGGTGATCAACAACGATGGCCTGGACTACGTGCCGACCAACAAGCACGTATTGTTCGGCCACCACTTCGCCGCCATCGCCGGCGCCGGCCCGCTGGTCGGCCCGGTCCTGGCCGCGCAGATGGGCTACCTGCCTGGACTGCTGTGGCTGGTGGTGGGCGTGGTGCTGGCCGGTGCGGTGCAGGACTTCATGGTGCTGTTCCTGTCCAGCCGTCGCAACGGCCGTTCGCTGGGCGACCTGGTAAGAGAAGAGATGGGCCAGGTACCCGGCACCATTGCGTTGTTCGGTGCGTTCCTGATCATGATCATCATCCTGGCGGTGCTGGCGATGGTGGTGGTCAAGGCGCTGGCCGAAAGCCCGTGGGGCATGTTCACGGTAATCGCGACGATGCCTATCGCCATCCTGATGGGCGTGTACATGCGCTATATCCGCCCCGGCAAGATCGGCGAGATCTCGGTGGTCGGCCTGATCCTGCTGCTGGCCGCGATCTGGTACGGCGGCAAGGTCGCCGCCGACCCGGTGTGGGGCCCGGCGTTCACGTTCACTGGCACCCAGATCACCTGGATGCTGATCGGCTACGGCTTCGTCGCATCGGTGCTGCCGGTGTGGCTGTTGCTGGCCCCGCGCGACTACCTGTCGACCTTCCTCAAGATCGGCACGATCATCGCGCTGGCCGTCGGCATCCTGATCGTGATGCCGGAACTGAAGATGCCGGCGCTGACCCAGTTCGCCGCCAGTGGCGACGGCCCGGTGTGGAAGGGCGGCATGTTCCCGTTCCTGTTCATCACCATCGCCTGCGGTGCGGTCTCTGGTTTCCATGCGCTGATTTCCTCCGGCACCACGCCGAAGCTGCTGGCCAATGAAGCGCACATGCGCTACATCGGCTACGGCGGCATGCTGATGGAATCGTTCGTGGCGGTGATGGCACTGGTGGCCGCATCGATCATCGACCCGGGCATCTACTTCGCGATGAACAGCCCGGCTGCGGTGATCGGTGCCGATGCTGCGTCGGCGGCGCACTACATCACCAACACCTGGGGCTTCACCATCACGCCGGAGCAGCTGACCGCGACCGCGGCGGCGATCGGCGAGCCCACCATCCTGCATCGTGCAGGTGGCGCGCCGACACTGGCGGTGGGCATCGCGCAGATCCTGCACGAAGCAATCCCCAGTGGCAGCGACGCAATGATGGCGTTCTGGTACCACTTCGCGATCCTGTTCGAAGCATTGTTCATCCTGACCGCGGTGGACGCCGGCACCCGTGCTGGACGCTTCATGCTGCAGGACCTGCTGGGCAACTTCGTCCCGGCGCTGAAGAAGACCGAGTCGTGGACCGCCAACATCATCGGTACCGCCGGCTGCGTGGCGCTGTGGGGCTACCTGCTCTACACCGGTGTGGTCGATCCGTTCGGCGGCATCCAGACCCTGTGGCCGTTGTTCGGCATCTCCAACCAGATGCTGGCCGGTATCGCACTGATGCTGGGCACGGTAGTGCTGTTCAAGATGAAGCGCGACCGCTATGCGTGGGTCACTGCGGTACCGGCGGTGTGGCTGCTGATCTGCACCACCTATGCCGGCTTCATCAAGATCTTCGACAGCAACCCGGCGCAGGGTTTCCTGGCACAGGCACACAAGTTCCAGGCCGCGCTCGCCAGCGACACGATCACGGCGCCGGCCAAGTCGGTGGCGCAGATGAAGCAGATCGTGGTCAACGCCTACGTCAATACCGGCCTGACCGCGCTGTTCCTGCTGGTGGTGGGCGCAGTCCTGGTGTATTCGATCAAGACCATCCTGGCGGCACGCCGCAATCCGCAGCGCAGCGACCGCGAGACCCCTTACGTGGCGCTGAAGCCGCATGAAATGGTGGATCTGTGATGAGTACGCAACTGGTTCCCGCCGGCCAGTACCAGGCGCACCGCCGCATCTGGCGGCGCCTGGTGCAGACCGCACGACTGTGCTGTGGCATTCCTGATTACGACAACTACGTCCGGCATATGCTGGAAAAGCATCCGGACCAGGAGCCGATGGACTACAAGACGTTCTTCCGCGAGCGCCAGGAAGCGCGCTACGGCGGACGCAATGGTGGCCGCTGCTGTTGATGCTCAGGTTCGACAGCGCTGCAGCGGCCTTCAGTAGATCCACGCCATGCGTGGATGAAGACCGCCGCTGATCGAATGGTGTCCGGGGTCAGATCCGTTTCCTCCGGGAAACGGATCTGACCCCTTCTTTGAAAAAGGCCGAGCGCGGGCTCGGCCCTACACGGGCAGAGCGGGTTCGCGGCGCACGCCGCGAACCCGCAACAGGATCGTCCGGTCAGAACTCAGGCGCCGGCCATCCACTTCAGGATCAGGCCGGTGACATAAGCCAACCCGGTACCGGTGGCATAGCCCACCGTACCCAGCAGCACCCCCACCGGCGCCAGCGTCGGATGGAAGGCCGCGGCTACCACGGGTGCCGAGGCGGCCGCCCCGATGTTGCCCTGCGAACCTATCGCGAAGAAGAACAGCGGCGCGCGCAGCAGCTTGGCCACCACCCACAGCACCAGCACATGCGTGGCCATCCAGATCGCGCCGAGCAGGAACAGCCACGGCCGATCCAGCAGCGACAGCAGGTTCATCTGCATGCCGATGCAGGCGATCAGGAAGTACAGGAACACCGTGCCCAACCGCGAAGCGCCTGCGGCTTCCAGCCGGCGCGCACGGGTGAAGCTCAGGCCCAGGCCCATCGCCGTGGACAGCAGGATCACCCACACGAACTGGCTGTCCAGGCTGAACTGGCTGGCCCAGCTGACGTTGGCCTTGAACCAGCCCGACAGCGGTGCGGCGATGGCGTGGGCCAGGCCGACGCCACCCAGTGCCACGCCGACGATCACCATCAGGTCGGTCATGCTGGGAATGCGCGCGTTCTGTGCCTCGTAGGCGCTGATGCGTGCCTTCATCTCGTCGATGGCGCGCGTATCGGCCCCGTTGCGGGTGTCGATCTGCTGCGCGCGGTTGGCCAGGAACAGCAGGATCGCCATCCACAGGCTGGCGCAGGCCACGTCGACCACGGCGAACTGGCCGAAGGTGGTGGCGTCGGTGCCGAACACCTCACGCATGGCGACCATGTTGGCACCGCCACCGATCCAGCTGCCGGCCAGTGCGGCCATGCCGGCCCAGGTATCACCGGCCACCGTTTCCGGATGGATCAGCTTCATCAGCTGGAAGGAGACGATCGCACCGAGCATGATGCCAGCGGTACCGGCACAGAACACAAGCAACAGCTTCGGCCCCAGCTTGATCACGCCCTTGAGGTCGATCGACAGCGTCAGCAGGACCAGCGCGGCCGGCAGCAGCACGTCACGCGCGACCGGGTTGTACAGCGAGGTGTTGTGGCCATCGATGACACCGGCGGTGTTGTAGATGGCGGGGATGAAGTAGCACAGCAGCAGTGCCGGCACCCAGGCGAAGATCTTCTTCAACAGCGGGGTCGGACCACTGGCGGCCCAGAAGATCAGGGCCAGGGTGGCGGCAATCAGGCCCAGTCCAACGATATCGTTGCTGATCAGGGCAGTAGCGGGTTCGGTCGGCATGGGATCCTCTGTCGATCGAAAGAGCGGGAAAAAAAAGCGCCGCATGAAGCGGCGCAGGTCGAGATTAACATTGTCTTCACGTCGGGTCATGCCGCAGCGCGGAGCAGGTCGGCCGTCCGATCAAGCGGGGCGCGAAGCGCCGAAGTCCAGGGTGACACGCGTCCCGCGCGGTTGGCGGGGCTGCAACTGCAGCGTCCAGCCCAGGTGCTCGCACAGCCGCGCGATCAGGTCCAGGCCGATGCCACTGCCTCGATCGGCACGCTCGCCGCGGGCCATGCGCGCGTGGATCGCCGCGATCTCCTCCGGGCTCATCCCATGCCCGGGGTCCTGCAGGGTCAGTACCGCCGACGAACTCAGCTGCAGCTCGATATGGCCGCGGCCGCTGTTTTCGATGGCATTGCGCAGCAGGTTGCCGATCGCCGCCTGCACCACCGCCAGCGGCGCGACGATATCCACCGGCGCAGCCTGGATGCCGATGCTCAGGTCCTTGTCGCCGAGCAGGTGGCGATGGTCGTCGACGATCTCCGGCAGCAGCTGGTCCAGTGCGATGCGCTCGGCACGCGCGGCCAGGCGCGCAGGATCACGCGCCAGCACCAGCAGCAGCTCGATCAGCTGCTCCACGCTCTGTGCCGTGCGCAGGACCCGCTGCATCTGTTGGCGGGCACGTTCGGGCAGGCCCGGTTGCTCCAGCGCCAGCTCGGCTGCACCGGTCATCACTGCGATCGGCGTGCGCAGTTCGTGGCTGGCGGTACTGATGAAGACCCGCTCACGCTCGACGAACTGCTCGTTGCGGTCCAGGTAGTCGTTCAGCGCATCGGCGATGGTGTGCAGCTCGGAACTGCCGCGCGGGTCGACCTCGATGCGCTGGCCCTGAACGCCCGGCCGCAATGCGCCGATGTGCTGGGCCAGCAGGCTCAACGGGCGCACCATGCGTTCCATACCGAAGGACGCCATCAGCACGGTGACGAAGATCATGATCACCCCGGCCAGCATCACCCAGCGCGTGGCGAACTGCTCCAGGTCATGGAAGTCGGAGATGTCCAGCGCCAGCGCGACACGTCCCATCGACCGGGTCTCGCGCACCATCACCGCCGTCTCCCGGCCTTTGATCATCACGCCGTCGTGAAGGCCCGGATGCAGCGTACGCAGGCTGTCAGGCAGGTTGACTGCATCGAAGCGGTACAGGCTGAGCGTGTCCGAATCCTGCCAGCGATAGTGCGGCTCATGCTCGACGTGCTCGACGATGCTGTCCAGTTCGGAATTGAGCAGCGCGCGCCAGGCGGCATGTTCGGCGTGTTCGTGCACGTAGTTGCCGACGCTGAACACGGCGATCGACAGCAGGGCCAGGTAGCCCAGCAACCACCACACCACGCGCCGGTACAGCGGGCCCGGCCTACGCGCCTTCATCATCATCCTTGCCTGCACCGGCGGCCGCGGTCACCGCAAGGCGGTAACCAACCCGCGGCAGGGTGTGGATCAGCTTGTCGGCAAACGGACCGTCGACGCTGCGGCGCAGCTCGTAGACATGCGAGCGCAGCAGGTCACCATCCGGTGGCTCATCGCCCCACAGGGCGAACTCCAGCTGTTGGCGGGTGACCGCACCGGGGCTGGCACGCATCAGCACCTCCAGCAGCTTGCGGCAGGCCGGGTACAGGTGGAGTACCTGCCCCCCCCGCTGGGCTTCGAGGGTCGCCAGGTCCAGCACCAGGTCGCCCACCTGCAGGCGCTTGCGCGGGTTTCGGCCCTGCGAACGCAGCAGCAGCGCCTCCAGCCGAACTTCCAGCTCGGGCAGGGCGAACGGCTTGGTCAGGTAGTCGTCGGCACCTGCGCGGAATCCGGTGATCTTGTCCGGCAGCTCGTCGCGCGCGGTCAGCATGATCACCGGCACCTCCGAAGCGTGCTCGGCGCGCAGGCGACGCAGCACCTCCGGCCCCTCCATGCGTGGCAGCATCCAGTCCAGGATCACCGCGTCGTAGGGGTGGCTGCCGGCCAGGTGCAGGCCGGTGATGCCGTCCGGGGCCACGTCGAGCACATGCCCGCGCGACTCGAAGTAGTCGAACAGGTTGGCCACCAGCTGGCGGTTGTCCTCGATCACCAACAGACGCATGCACGAAACATCCACGGAAGTTCGTACCATGGTAGCGCTGCGCATGTCGGAATGCGGTCGTCCCGGCCTCCTCTGACGCTTTTCCAACCCCCGCCACCTCAAAATGGCCGTTTTGCTCCCGGAGCCTGCCGTGCCCGTAGCCCTGCCCCGCCGTTGGCGCCTGCCCCTGTTGTGGCTGTTGATCGTTGCTGCGCTGGCAGCGGGGATCGGCCTTCGGCAGCCGCAGCCACCGGACGAGCCGCGCTTCGTGCTGGCGGCCCGCACCATGGTCGAAAGCGGGCAATGGCTGCTGCCGCACCGGGGCGTGGAGCTGTATGCGGAGAAGCCGCCGGTCTTCATGTGGCTGCAGGCGGCGGCCTACGAGATCGTCGGCAGCTGGCAGTGGTCGTTCCTGCTGCCGTCGCTGCTGGGCGCCCTGCTCAGCCTGTGGTTGGTGTCGGATCTGGCACGCCGACTGTGGTCACCGCGGCATTCCCTGTACGCCCTGGCGGCGCTGTTCTGCACCCTGCAGTTTGGCCTGATGGCCAAGCGCGCGCAGATCGACATGGTGCTGGTCGGCATGACCACGGTGGCCCTGTGGGGCTTGATGCGCCACCTGTGCGAACGCCGCAACCTGGCTGCCTTGTGGCTGGCGGGGTTCGCCGCTGGCCTCGGCACGGTGACCAAAGGCGTGGGTTTCCTGCCGCTGCTGATGGTCCTGCCGTGGTTCGGCTGGTGGCTGTACCAGCGTCGCCGCGGTCGCAGCGTGGACGGCCCCCACCCGGCAACGCTGCTGTGGCTGATCCCGGCCTTCCTGCTGGGCGTGTCGGTGTGGCTTGCCCCGCTGGGCTGGGCGCTGCTGCACACGCCCAGCGCCGAACTGCAGGCCTACGCGCATGAACTGTTGTTCAAGCAGACCGGTACCCGCTATGCCAACGCCTGGCACCATCGCCAACCGGCCTGGTACTACCTGCAGGTGATCCTGACCCTATGGCTGCCGGGCAGCCTGCTGCTGCCGCTGCTGTTCAAGCCGTGGTGGCGCCGCATCCGCCGGGGCGACCGCCGGCAGTGGCTGCTGCTGGGCTGGGCGCTGCTGGTGCTGGTGTTCTTCAGCGCCAGCCCGGGCAAGCGCGAGGTCTATGTGCTGCCGATGCTGCCTGCGATGGCACTGGCGGGTGCGCCGTTGTTGCCCGGCTTGCTGCGCCGGCTGTGCGTGCGCCGCTATCTGTTCGGCTACAGCGTGGTGCTGATGCTGGCCACCGGCGTGCTCGGCGTGATGCTGATGACCGAGCACCCGTGGGCCTTGGCGCAACTGGAGCGCCGGGCCATGCCCGATGCGCTGCTGCCGGTGCTGGGTGATGGCCTGCTGACCTTCGCCATCGCGCTGGCCACGCTGGTCGTCTGGTTGCGGGTGCGCCGCGCCACGACACTGGTGCTGTTGACCCACGGCATGCTGTGGATGCTCTACGGCCTGGTGCTGATTCCGGCACTGGATCCCTACGCATCGGCATCGGCGCTGATGCGCCGCGTCGGCGCACGGATCGGTCCGGACGCCGAACTGGCGCTGGTCGCCTGGCGCGAGCAGAACCTGCTGCAGGCTGACCGCCCGGTACGCGAGTTCGGCTTCAAGCGGCCCTGGGCCGAGCAGTGGCACGACGCCGGCCCGTGGGTGGCCGAGGCGCCGGACAAGCGCTGGCTGCTGGTGCTGGACGAGGCGATGAGCCCCTGCGTGGATCCGGCCAAGGTGATCGATATCGGTGTTGCCAACAGGAATCGTTGGCAACTGCTTCCCGGTACGGCCTGGGATCCGCAATGCCACGCCGAACGGGCCGGCTCGACCGCCGAAGAAGACTGAACGTTGACTCGTGCCGGGCAAGCATTAACCCGGCGCGAACGAGCGTCCGACCCTTCTCCGACATGCAGGTGACGAGCATGACTGCGGATTCCCGAACCCGCCTTCCCTCAGCATGCCCGTTCGTCCCCTTGATTCGATCGCGCCGCTTGCGACATCGCCACTGGCGTCAAGATTCGCCGTAACTCACTTTTGGCTGCCTGTCGCAATCGGTCTGCCCGTGTTTGCGCTGCTGATGGGGTTCGGCGGCGACCAGTGGGTGGCCGACCACCTGTTCCGTCTTGAGGGCGGCCATTGGGCATTGCAGGACGCCTGGATCACCCGCAGCGTCGTGCACAAGGCCGGTAAATGGTTGAGCACTGCGGCGGCGCTGGTCGTGCTCCTGCTGTGCTTCCATCACTGGCGTAAAGGACGCGATCACACCCTGCGGTGGGCGCTGCTTTATGTCGTACTTGCCCTGGCGCTGGGCACCGGCGTGATCTCCCTGCTGAAGTCGCTGGTGCCGATGGAATGCCCGTGGGATCTGCTCCGCTACGGTGGCCACCAGCCTTTCATCGGGCTTTTCACGGCGCGCCCCGCAGGCATGGCCGCGCAGGCCTGCTTCCCGGCGGGCCACGCCAGCGCGGGTTATGCATGGTTGTCCCTTTACTTTTTTGCCCTGCTGTGGCGCCCTTCATGGCGCTGGGCCGGGTTGTGGATCGGTCTTGGCACCGGTCTGGTGTTCGGCATCAGCCAGCAGCTGCGCGGCGCGCACTTCCTCTCGCATGACGTCGCCACCGCATTGATCTGCTGGCTGCTTTCGCTCGGCCTGTATCTGATCGTCAAACGCGTCCTGACACGCCGTCAGCGGGACCGTCCCAACCGCCAGGAGGCAAACGCATGAGTGCATCGGTCCAATGGCCCGCCCGCCTCCCCGCCCTTGCGGGTCTGCGCCACTGGCGGCCGCAGCTGTCCACCGAAGCGCTGATCGCGCTGACCAGCCTGTTCTTCGCGGTAGCCGGGAATGGCCTGTTCTGGCACAGCGCGATGGCCAGCCATCCAGGCAGCCTGCGCTACGCGCTTTCGCTGCTGCTGTTGCTGCTGGGCGCTCACGGCGTGCTGCTGGGCATCCTGGTCTGGCGCTGGAACGCCAAGGTGGTGATCAGCCTGTTGCTGCTGGTGACCGCATTCGCCGCGCACTACATGAGCCGCTACCACATCTACCTGGATGCGGACATGCTGCGCAACGTGCTGGCGACCGACCCCAAGGAAAGCCGCGAGCTGATGACCGTGTCGCTGCTGTGGCCGGTACTGCTGCTGGCGGTGTTGCCGATGGCGGTGTTGTGGCGCGTGCAGCTGCGTCGCCGCAGCTGGGGCCGCAGCCTGCTGTGGCGACTGGGGTTCCTGGCGGTGGCCGCGGTGACCGCCGTCGGCGGCGCGTTGATCTCGTTCCAGGATGTTTCGGCACTGATGCGCAACCAGCGCGAAGTGCGTTACCTCGCCACCCCGGCCAACGTGCTGCTGGGCATGCCGCGTGCGCTGCGTGGCGACAACCCGGTGCAGCGCGCACCGAAGCTGCCGATCGGCACCGACGCCAAGGCCACGCCACGCGCCCCGGCCAGCAAGCCGCGCCTGCTGGTGATCGTCATGGGCGAGACCGTGCGTGCGCAGAACTGGGGCCTCAACGGTGGCCGCAACACCACTCCGGAACTGGCACAGGCCAGCGTGATCAATTTTCCGGACATGCACTCATGCGGCACCAGCACGGAGGTCTCGCTGCCGTGCCTGTTCTCGCCGTGGGGCCGCCACGACTACGACGAGAAGAAGATCCGTGCGCACCAGTCGCTGCTGCACGTACTGAATCGCGCCGGCATCGCGCCGCTGTGGCGTGACAACCAGTCCGGCTGCAAGGGCGTGTGCGAGGGCCTGGACTTCCAGTCATTGTCCGACGCCACCACATCCGGCCTGTGCGCCGATGGCCGCTGCATGGACGAGATCCTGCTGCAGGACCTGGCCACCCAAGTGCGGGCCAAGCCCGGCGACCGGGTCGTGGTGCTGCACCAGCTGGGCAACCACGGCCCGGCCTATTTCGAGCGCTATCCGCCCGCGTTCCGCCGCTTCACCCCGACCTGCGACACCCGTGACATCGGCCGCTGCTCGCGCGAAGAGATCACCAACAGCTATGACAACGCGGTGCTGTACACCGATCATTTCCTGAGCAAGACCATTGGTACCCTGCAGGGCATGCAGGATTACGACACGGCGATGATCTACCTGTCCGACCATGGTGAATCGCTGGGCGAGAAGGGCCTGTTCCTGCATGGCGTGCCGTATGCGATCGCACCGGCCGAGCAGACCCGCGTACCGATGACGATGTGGTTCTCGCCGGGCTTCGCCAGCAGCCGTGGGTTGGATCTGCAGTGCGTGCGCAAGCGTTCGGCGGCGTATACCGACCACGACAACCTGTTCCCGTCGGTGCTGGGCCTGATGCAGGTGAAGACGGCGCTGTACGAGCGCGACCGCGACGTGTTCGCCAACTGCGAAGGTTGAGGGTTGTTCGGCAGGGCTTGCAGCCCTGCACCTGCAGGGGCAACGGCAACGGCCGAAGCAACAGCAGAAGCGGGTTTCCTGAGGGGTGGCGGGGTGGATCCGGTTGCGGGGGACTGATCTGGCCCCCCGTCAGCGGACACCAAGAAGCGATACTTTGATCGCACTTGGAGGTCCCTTATGTCCCGTATCACCCGTCCGGGCTGCCGCCTGAAACGGCTTCATGGCGTCCGTTTTCAGGGGGCCAGATCAGACGCTGCAAGTACGTCCATGTAAGCTCGGTCGCCGCATCCATGCGGCTCACGCCCCCGCAACCGGACCCACCCCGCCTTCGACAGTTTTTCGCGATCTGATGGAATGACCTTGGGGTCAGATCCGTTTTCCGGAGGAAAACGGATCTGACCCCATTCTGATTGTCGATACCTGACAGATGTGTTGACCAAGGTCGACACCTACCAACAGCCGCCACGATCTGTCAGACATGGGGCGGTGTGGGCTTGCAGGACCGTTGGCGCCATGGATGGCGCCATCGAGCCCCCATGGATGGGTTTACGGCGTGTCCTGCAAGCCCACACCGCCGCGCCATCCCACGGATACCCCGCTGTTGCGGTTGCTTCGGCGGTTGCTGTTGCTTGTGCTCTGGCCTCTGCGGGTGCCGGGCGCCGCCCGGCCGACTTCCGCCACTTGCGGTGGCAGCGACGGCCCACTAGCCTTCGGCCGTCGTTCACCACCCAAGGACCGCCCGTGAAACACCGTCATCTCCTGCTGGCCTCGGCAATCGCCGCCGCCACGCTGGCCCTGGCCGCCTGCAAGAAGGAAGCTGCCCCAGGCACCGATACCGCCAGCAGCAGCGCTCCGGCCGGTGAAACCGCCGACCAGTTCGTGGCCCGCATCAATGCCGAATTCAAGGCCGCTTACCCGGAGATGACCTCGGCGCAGTGGCTGTCCTCCACCTACATCAACGGTGATTCGGAACGCATTGCGGCCAAAGCCAACGAGCGTTCGCTCACCCAGCTCAACAGCTGGATCGAACAGGCCGCCAAGTTCGACGGCAAGCCGATGAGCGAGGACAGCAAGCGCGCGATCCACCTGCTGAAGCTGATGTCGTCAATGCCGGCGCCGCGCGACCCGGCCAAGCTGGCCGAGCTGACCCAGATCGCCACCCGCATGGAAGGCAGCTACGGTGCCGGCAAGTACTGCACCGATGCCAATGATCCGAACTCCTGCCGCCAGCTGGGCGAGCTGGAACAGGTGCTGGCGCGCAGCCGCGACTACGACAAGCAGCTCGACGCCTGGCAGGGCTGGCACAGCACCACCAAGAGCATGCGCGGCGACTACCAGAAGTTCGTCGGCCTGGTGAACGAGGGCGCCAAGGGCATGGGCTTTACCGATGCCGGCCAGATGTGGCGCAGCGGCTATGACATGCCGCCCGAACAGATCGGCCCGGAAACCGACCGCCTCTGGGAACAGGTCAAGCCGATGTACGAGCAGCTGCACTGCTACGCACGCGGCAAGCTGGACAAGACCTACGGCAAGGACAAGGCCGAAGTGGGCAACGGCCTGATCGCCGCGCACCTGCTGGGCAACATGTGGCAGCAGGACTGGTCGAACCTGTGGGACCAGCTGGAACCGTACCCGGGTGCCGGCAGCCTGGACATCACCGCTGCACTGGAAAAGCAGTACCAGACCAACCTGAGCGCGGCGCTGGCCAAGGCCGGCAAGGACGCCAACGTAGCGGCCCAGTACAAGGCGCAGCGCGAAGCCGAACTGCGTACCGCCAAGCAGATGACTGAACGCGCACAGGACTTCTATGTGTCGCTGGGCATGCCGTCGCTGCCGCAGTCGTACTGGGAACGCACCCAGTTCATCAAGCCCGACGACCGCGATGTGGTCTGCCACGCCAGCGCCTGGGACATGAACATGGAAGGCGATGTGCGCACCAAGATGTGCATCAAGCCGAACGAAGAGAACTTCACCACCATCTACCACGAGCTGGGCCACATCTATTACGACCTGGCCTACAACCCGCTGCCGCCGCTGTTCCAGGGCGGTGCCAACGATGGCTTCCATGAGGCGATCGGCGACACCATCGTGCTGGCGATGACGCCCAAGTACCTCAGCTCGATCGGCCTGGTCGATGCACCGACCGAGAGCCGCGAAGCGGTCATCAACAACCAGATGCGCATGGCGCTGTCGGGCGTGTCGTTCCTGCCGTTCGGGCTGATGATCGACCGCTGGCGCTGGGGCGTGTTCGATGGTTCGATCACCGCCGACAACTACAACAAGGCGTGGTGGGACCTGAAGGCCAAGTACCAGGGCGTGGCCCCGGCCAGCACCCGTGGCGAGGAATTCTTCGATCCGGGCGCGAAGTACCACGTGCCGGGCAACACCCCGTACACCCGCTACTTCCTGGCCCGCATCCTGCAGTTCCAGTTCTACAAGGGCCTGTGCGATGCGGCCGGCTACAAGGGCCCGCTGCACGAGTGCACCTTCTACGGCAACAAGGAAGCCGGCCAGAAATACTGGGCGATGCTGAGCAAGGGTGCCAGCCAGCCGTGGCAGGCCACGCTGAAGGAGCTGACCGGCACCGACAAGCTCGATGCCGGCCCGATGATCGAGTACTTCACTCCGGTCAACGAGTGGCTGAAGCAGCAGAACGAAGGCCAGATGTGTGGCTGGCAGGCCAACGCCGCCCCGGCGGCGAAATGAGAAAAGGGGCGGGTCCGCAAGGATCCGCCCCCTTCTGTAGCGCCGGCCGCTGGCCGGCAGCTACGCGATGAAGACCAAGCGGCCGGCTTTTCCGGAATGCCTGTCAGCTGTCCTTCTTCGCCGCCATCGCCGCGGCCAGTTCCGCCTTGAATTCCTCGAAGGTCTGGCCCTTCTCTTTCGCTTCGGCGTGCGCGGCGTCGCGCAGCGCATCGGAGTACATCAGGCGCACCGGCGTGCCGTTGCGCTCGTGCAGTTCACCGGCCTGCATGATCAGCGCCAGTACCTGTGCGGCGGAGTCACTGTGGCCGGCGATACGGCCGTCCATGCCCAGCACCCATTCGCCGTCGCGGCGCACGACACCGGCCAGCAGGGTGCGCTGCGCGTCGCGCAGTTCGGCATGCGGCTCCACCGGCGAAGCCTGGGCAGCGGCCTTGTTGGCGGCCTGCTTTTCCTGGCGACGGCGCTGGTCGCGGCGGGTCTTGGAGCTGGTGGACATGGTGCAATACCGCTGCGAGGGGGGGCGCAAGGATAGCGCACCCCACCCGCCACGCCGCTTCACAGCCCCTCAATCCAGCACTTTGCCGTGCCGCCAGTAGCCCATGAAGGTGATCGCGCGGCGGTCCAGCCCGCAGTCGCGGACCAGATGGCGACGGATCGCCATCACCGCCCCCGCCTCGCCTGCCACCCAGGCATACAGCGGCCCGGCCACGCTGGCATCGGCCTGTTCCCAGAGGATCTGCGCGTCAACGTCGATCTCTTCCAGTTCGTCGCCAGCGGCCACGCTCGAGGCGGCTGCCAGCCGCGCCTGCACCGCCTGCAACAGCGGCGCCCCGTACGCCGCGCGCCCGCGCGGCAGCCAGACCAGTTCGGCGGTAGCCGGTGCCTTCAGCGGCACCGCGTCGCCGGCCTGCGCCACTTCCAGCAAGGCCAGCGTACGCGGAGGATCCACCATGGCCGCCAGTTCCTCAAGAATGCCAGCCACCGCCGGTAACGCGGTTTCATCGGCCACCAGCAGCACCTGGCCGACGCCGGCCGGCGGCCTCCATTCCCAACCTTCGCTGCTGTCGGCGCAGTCGGCATCGGGAGCCAGCAACACCACACGGTCGCCGGGGCGTGCATGGATGGCCCAGCGTGAGGCCGGCCCGGTCTCGCCATGCAGCACGAAATCAACATCGACCTCGCCCAGCTCTGCACGCAGCTGGCGGATGGTGTAGGTGCGCATCGGCGGGCGCTGATCGTCCGGCAGCGCCCGGTAGCGCGGATACCAGTCCGCGCCGCAGGGCACCTGCGGCAGGTCCTGGCCAGGCAAGGGGAAGAACACCTTGATGCGCTGGTCCGGGCCTTCGGTCTTCATCCGCGCCACGTCGGCGCCGGTGAACACCATGCGATCCAGGGAAGGGGAAAGAACGCGGCGCTCCTTCAGCGCCACCTCGAACAGGCGATAGGTCTGCTGCGCAGCCATTTGGGGGAAACCTCATGCAACGACATCGGATCGGCTGGCTGTCGTGCATCCACGCACCGGCTGGCTGGAGTGCCCAGCCTAGTCCGGCCGTTCCCTGCCGCAAGTGTTTCGGGCGTCGTGGCCCGCCCTACCCCTGCGCGCTGCTCAGTGACCCGTGCAGGCTGCCTGCGCCGCACGCTCGCGCTGGTGTTCCCAGTACCAGAACACGAAACCGGCGCCGAAGAACGCCGCCTGGCCCAGTGCCAGGTGCAGCGGGCTACCGCTCAGCAGTGGTGACACCACGCCGGCCACCACGGTGCTGATCATCAGCTGCACAAAGGCCTGCAGCGACGAGGCCAGGCCGCGCTGATGCGGGTACATGTCCAGTACCGCCAGCGCCAGGATCGGGAAGATCAGCGCCATGCCCATGCCCCCCAGGAAGATCGGCAGTACCGCCCATGGCAGTACGAACTGTGGCGACAGCACCACGTAGCCAACGTTCAACAGCACCGACAATGCGCACAGGCCGAAACCAATGGAGACTTGGCGGGTGGGCGTGGTGTGCCCGGCCATGCGCCCGGACAGGAATGAGCCAGTGGTCATGCCGCCGATGGTCGGGATGAACAACCAGGCAAACCCGCCCTCGCCCAGGTGCAGGTGCTGCATCACGAACACCGGCGCCGAGGAGATGTACAGGAAGATTCCACCAAAGCCGATGCTGCCGGCCAGCGCCAGGCGCAGGAAGCGTGGATTGAAACCGATGCGCACGTAATCACGCATCAACGCGCGCGGTGACAACGGCACGCGCGCTTCGACCGGATGGGTCTCGGGCAGGTAGCGTGCAGTGGCCGCCAGCAGGACCAGCCCGAACACCACCAGGAACCAGAAGATCAGCGGCCATCCCGCGCCACTGAGCAGGATCCAGCCACCGATGATCGGCGCGATGGCCGGGGCGATGCCGAACAGCATGGACACCTGGCTCATCAGCCGCTGCGCGTCATGGCCGTGGTACAGGTCGCGGATCACCGCGCGGCCGACGATCATGCCGACACCCGCCGACAGGCCCTGCAGGGCGCGGAAGGCCAGCAGTGTGGTCAGGTCGGTGGACAGTGCGCAGCCCACCGAGGCGCCGACGAACACCACCAGTCCACCGAGGATCACCCGCTTGCGGCCCCAGGCGTCGGACAGCGGGCCGTGCGCCAGGCTCATCAGGCCGTAGAACAGCAGGTACACGCTGATGGTCTGCTGCACCGCCACCTCGTCCACCGCCAGGCGCCGGGCCAGCTGCGGGAAGGCCGGGAAGATGGTGTCGATCGAGAACGGGCCGAACATGGCCAGGCCGGCAAGCAGCAGGGCCATGCGGCGGGTGGAGGGAGCAACAGCGGCGGTCATGGGAAGGGCGTCCGGCAGGGCCATGCGTGGCACGCACGGCGGGCGCCGGTCCCTGTCTGCAGGGAGGGCGCCAGATGAATTCGGGTATCTGGCCATCATAGGTGGGGATTGCGCCTGATGCCATGCAGCGATGCACAAAACGCACGTCCGGGCCATCGGCCATTCAGGCGCAGCGGCCAGGCCCGTAGACGGCCAGCGGGCCCGCAACGGGCTATAATCGGCGGGCAACACGGTGGGAGAAGCGGAACACCGCTGCCGAAGGCGCAACGCCCGTAATCGCTCAGGCCCGATACCACCCGTAACAGAACTCTGGAGAGACCGGTTCGATCCGGCGCCGAAGGGGCACGAAGCCGCGGTTTTCCGCGCTTCCAAACTCTCAGGCAAAAGGACAGAGGGGCGCCCCGCAGACCGCCGACCGGCGGCTTGTGCCCGTGCGTGTGCCCTTTCCTGACGGATCCTTCGCCATGTCCCAGAACACCCCTTCCCTGCGTGAGCTCGAGCACCACAATGCGTTCGTCGAGCGCCACATCGGCCCCAACGATGCCGAGATCGCGCAGATGCTCGACGTCGTCGGCCACGCGTCGCTGGATGCGATGACCGATGCCATCGTGCCGGCCAAGATCAAGTCGCCGGCGCCGCTGGCGCTGCCGGAGTCGATGACCGAAGTGCAGGCACTGGCGAAGATCCGCGCGATCGCCGACAAGAACACCGTGCTGCGCAGCTTCATCGGCCAGGGCTACTACGGTACCCACACCCCGAACGTGATCCTGCGCAACATCCTGGAAAACCCGGCCTGGTACACCGCCTACACCCCGTACCAGGCCGAGATCTCGCAGGGCCGCATGGAAGCGCTGATCAACTTCCAGACCCTGTGCGCCGACCTGACCGGCATGGAGATCGCCAACGCCTCGCTGCTGGACGAAGCCACCGCCGCCGCTGAAGCGATGACCCTGGCCAAGCGTTCGGCCAAGTCGAAGTCGGACACCTTCTTCGTGCACGACGCCGTGCACCCGCAGACCCTGGAACTGCTGCGTACCCGCGCTGAACCGATGGGTATCGTGCTGCGCGTCGGCACCCCGGCCGAAGCACTGGAAGCGGAAGCCTTTGGCCTGCTGCTGCAGTACCCGGACACCTTCGGCCAGGTCGGCGACTACAGGGCGCTGGTCGATGCCGTGCACGCGCGCGGCGGCCTGGTGGCCGTGGCCACCGACCTGCTGGCACTGACCCTGCTGGCCGCCCCGGGCGAATGGGGCGCGGACATCGTGGTCGGCAACAGCCAGCGTTTCGGCGTGCCATTCGGTTTCGGTGGCCCGCACGCCGCGTTCATGGCCTGCCGTGACGCCTACAAGCGCTCGATGCCGGGCCGCCTGATCGGCGTTTCGGTCGATGCCCAGGGCAACCCGGCCTACCGCCTGACCCTGCAGACCCGCGAGCAGCACATCCGCCGCGAGAAGGCGACGTCGAACATCTGTACCGCACAGGTGCTGCTGGCGGTGATGGCCTCGATGTATGCGGTCTACCACGGCCCGGAAGGCCTGACCCGCATCGCCCGGCGCACCCACCGCCTGGCCTCGATCCTGGCTGCGGCACTGCGCAACGCCGGCGTGCAGGTCGGTGGCGACTTCTTCGACACCCTGCACATCACCGGCGTGCATGCCGATGAGATCCACGCCAAGGCACGCGTCGCCGGTTACAACCTGCGCGCGATCGACAGCGACTCGGTCGGCATCAGCCTGGACGAGACCGCCACCCGCGCCGACGTGGTCGCGCTGGCCGCCGTGTTCGGCGCGCAGGCTGACGTCGAGGCGCTGGACGCCAGCACCGCCGACGCGCTGCCGGCGGGCCTGCTGCGCCAGTCGGCGTTCCTGACCCACCCGGTGTTCAACACCCACCACAGCGAGCACGAACTGCTGCGCTACCTGCGTTCGCTGGCCGACAAGGACCTGGCGATGGACCGCACGATGATCCCGCTGGGCTCGTGCACCATGAAGCTCAACGCCACCGCCGAGATGATCCCGGTGACCTGGCCGGAGTTCTCGCAGATCCACCCGCTGGTGCCGGCCGACCAGGCGCTGGGCTACAAGGAACTGATCGACACGCTGGAAGCGATGCTGGTCGAATGCACCGGCTACGACGCGGTCAGCCTGCAGCCGAACTCCGGCGCGCAGGGCGAGTACGCCGGCCTGCTGGCGATCCGTGCCTACCACCGCTCGCGCGGCGAAGGCCACCGCGACATCTGCCTGATCCCGGACTCGGCGCACGGCACCAACCCGGCCTCGGCGCAGATGTGCGGCATGAAGGTCGTGGTGACCAAGACCGATGCCAACGGCAACGTCGACGTCGAGGACATCCGCCTCAACGCCGAGAAGTACAGCGACCGCCTGGCCGCGATCATGATGACCTACCCGTCCACGCACGGCGTGTTCGAGGAAGAGGTGGTCGAGATCTGCGAGATCATCCACAAGCACGGCGGCCAGGTGTACACCGACGGCGCCAACATGAACGCCCTGGTCGGCGTGGCCAAGCCGGGCAAGTGGGGTTCGGACGTTTCGCACCTGAACCTGCACAAGACCTTCTGCATCCCGCACGGCGGTGGTGGCCCGGGCGTGGGCCCGTGCGCGGTCAAGGAGCACCTGGCCCCGTTCCTGCCGGGCAAGCTGGGTGACAACGGCCCGGTCGGCATGGTCAGCGCGGCCAGCTTCGGCAGTGCTTCGATCCTGCCGATCAGCTGGATGTACATCGCGATGATGGGCCGCGAAGGCCTGCGCAAGGCCACCCAGGTCGCGCAGCTCAACGCCAACTACATTGCCAAGCGCCTGGCTCCGCACTTCAAGACCCTGTACACCGGCCGTAACGGCCTGGTGGCGCACGAGTGCATCCTGGACGTGCGCCCGCTGGAGAAGACCAGCGGCATCGGTGCCGAGGACGTCGCCAAGCGCCTGATCGACTTCGGCTTCCACGCCCCGACCCTGAGCTTCCCGGTGGCCGGCACGCTGATGGTCGAGCCAACCGAGAGCGAGTCGCTGCACGAGCTGGACCGTTTCATCAACGCGATGATCCAGATCCGAGAGGAAATCAGCGCGATCGAAGACGGTCGCCTGGACCGCGAGGACAACCCGCTGAAGAACGCCCCGCACACCGCCACCGCGGTGACCGCCAGCGAGTGGACCCACGCCTACCCGCGCGAACTGGCTGCCTTCCCGCTGGCCAGCCTGAAGCAGAGCAAGTACTGGCCGCCGGTGGCACGCGTCGACAACGTGTACGGCGACAAGAACGTGATGTGCGCCTGCATCCCGGTCGATGCCTACAAGGATGATGAAGTCGAGGCTTGATTCCTCACTGCATCGATAAAGAAAACGGCCCGCGCAAGCGGGCCGTTTTCATGAGGGCGTGTGGACAGGGTCCACACCCACAATTACCCGATCACGGGTCCGGCATCTGCCCCAGGCTCAGCTGCCACGACACCCCGAAGCGGTCCTGCACCCAGCCGTAGCGATTGCTGAAGTCGTAATCACCCACCGGCATCAGCCAATGGCCGCCCTCGCCCAGCACACGTGCCGCACGTTCGAACTGCTCGGCACCGGAACACTCGACGAACAACGAGATCGACGGCGAGAAGGTGAAATCGTGCACGTCCAGGCTGTCAAAGCACAGGTAATGCGTGCCACCGAGCAGGAAGATCGCCTGGCGGACCTGGCCGGGCACGCCGGCGCCGGCCCCCTCGGGGTGGCGTTGCAGGGCCAGCAGGCGGAAATCGGCGAAGGCTTCGGCGTACAGGGCCAGGGCGGCCTCGGCCTGGCCGGTGAACATCAGGAAGGGACGGCTGCGCAGCATGCGGTACTCCTGGTCGACGGGCCGCTGGCGGCCCACGCGATCAGGATGGCACGGCGGATGTATGCCTGCTGTAGAGCCGAGCCCGCGCTCGGCTGGCGGCCACGCGAACAGCAGCCGACCACAGGATCGGCTCTACAGAAACCACGGCAACCGCGGCCGACCGTAGGTTGGGTTCTACAGCGGCAGTCACGCCTGGCGCATGCGCCGTGCGATGGCGCTGCCGGCCGCGATCGTGGCGGTCAGCGCCACCATCGACAGGAACTGCAGGCGGGTGTGCGCCTCGCTCAGCAGCAGGCCGAAGATCAGCGCCAGGATTGCCAGCGCGCACACCGTCAGCCATGGGAAACCGGCCATGCGGAACGGCAGGCGGGTGCCTAGCCGGTCGGCGCGTCGGCGCAACACCAGCTGCGAGACCAGCGACAACGTCCACACCAGCAGGCAGGTGGAACCGACGATGTTGAGCAGTACCGGCAGCACCCGGTCCGGGAACAGCAGTTCCATCACCGTCGCAGCGAAACCGAACAGCACGCTGGCCAGCACGGCGATGACCGGCACCTGCCGCGGATCGGTCCAGCCCAGCACGGCCGGCGCTTCGCGGCGCTGCGCCAGCGAATACATCATGCGCGAGGCGCCGTAGAGGTTGGCATTGAGTGCCGACAGCAGCGCGATCACCGCGATCAGGGTGATCGCAGTGCCGGCGCCCGGAATGCGCGCGATGTCCAGCACGGCGGCAAAGGGCGACTTCAGTGCTTCGCTGGTCCAGGGCACCACGGCGATGATCACGCTCAGCGAGCCGATGTAGAACACCAGGATGCGCCAGGCCACGGTACGGATGGCACGGGCGATGCTGCGTTCGGGATCTTCGGTTTCGGCCGCCGCAACGGCGACGATTTCGGTGCCGCCGAAGGCAAAAACGACAACCAGCAGCGCCGCACCGATCCCGGCCAGGCCCTTCGGTGCGAAACCGCCGTGTCCGGTGAAGTTGCTCAGGCCAGGTGAGGTGACCTGCGGCAGCCAGCCCATCAGCAGTGCCACGCCGATGGCAATGAAGGCCAGGATCGCCGCCACTTTCAGGATGGCGAACCAGAATTCGAACTCGCCGAAGTTCTTCACCCCGAGCAGGTTGATCGCAGTGAAGAACAGCATGAAGGCCAACGCAGCCATCGGTACCGGCACCACCGGCCAGACCGTGGCAAGCAACCCGGCCGCACCGACCGCCTCGGCGGCGATCACGATCACCAGCTGCACCCACCACAACCAGCCGACCGTGGCGCCAGCGGTGGCACCCATGGCATCGGCGGCGTACACCGAGAACGCGCCGCTGGTCGGTTTGGCCGCCGCCATCTCGCCCAGTGCGTTCATCACGATGATCACCAGCGCGCCTGCGACCAGATACGAGACCAGAACCGCCGGGCCGGCCGCCTGCACACCCACGCCCGAGCCGAGGAACAGGCCGGCGCCGATGGCACTGCCCAGGCCCATCATGATCAGCTGGCGGGGCTTGAGCGAATGCCCGAGGCGGGACGGCGAAGCGGTCGGAATCGAATTGGGCATCGGCGGGGCTGGCGGCGGGCTACAGGGGCGACACCTTACCCTGTCCCAGGCCCGCGGGGATAGGCACAGCGCAGCAGGCGGCTCAGGCCAGTGCGGGCTCGCCGACGTTGCCGCCGATCCGGGCGCGATAGGCGCGCGGCGAGAAACCGGTTTCAGCCTTGAACTTGCGGGTGAAGGCGCTCTGGTCGCTGAAACCGCAGGCCTGGCCGATGCAGGCAATGCTGTCGTCGCCATGCAACAGGTGCATGGCCATCTGGATCCGCAGCCGGGTCAGCACCTGCTGCGGGGTCATCTGGAACACCTTGCGGAAACTGCGCTCCAGCTTGGACAGCGAAAAGCCGGTGATGTCCAGCAGGGTCTGCATGCGCACGTTCTCGGCGTAGTGCGCGTTGAGGTGGGCCAGGGCCAGCCGCAGCTGCTCGTACTGGGCGCCCAGGCTGTCCTTCTGGCCCAGGTCGCGGGAAATGCCGATCAGGCCCTCGATGGCGCCATCGACCAGCAACGGGCGCTTGCAGGTCAGGCACCAGCCCGGTTCGCGGTTGGCGAACAGGTGCAGCTCCATCAGGTTCTCGATCACCTCGCCGGACAGCACGCGGGCGTCCTGGTCGACATAGTCCGCGCTGAGGCCGGTCGGATAGATCTCGGCCGCTGTGCGTCCGATCACGTCCTTGCGCGCGCGCAGGCCCAGCCGTCGCAGCATGGTCTGGTTGACGTGGGTGTACCGCCCCTGGCGGTCCTTGATGAAGAACAGCACGTCCGGGATGGCGTCGAACAGGGCTTCGATGTCGGCGGGCTCGACTCGCATGGGGCAAGCATACCCGAGCCTGCTTTTGCCTGTACGTTCACCTCTGCCGGACCTCGGTTTAACGGGGCTGGTTCCAGCGTCGTGGTTCCTTCTGATGATTCGGAGCCAACGTCAATGGCCGCCAGCAAGCCGACCGGCAAGCGCGCAATCGCCCCTGCCGAAAACCACCGCCGGGGCGACGGCGATGAACTGCACCAGCAGGCCGGGGGCACCCATCCGGTGATGACCACCGATCAGGGCATCCCGGTGGCGGACAACCAGAACTCCCTGCGGCAGGGGCCCCGAGGGCCCACGCTGCTGGAGGACTTCCTCCTGCGCGAGAAGATCACCCACTTCGATCACGAACGCATTCCCGAGCGCATCGTGCACGCACGTGGCAGCGCAGCACACGGCTACTTCGAGCTGACCCGGTCACTGGCCGCCCACACCCGGGCGCGTATCCTGACCGAGGTAGGCGTCAAGACGCCCGTGTTCACCCGTTTCTCGACGGTAGCCGGCGGCGCGGGCTCGGTGGATACACCCCGCGACGTGCGCGGCTTCGCGGTCAAGTTCTATACCAAGGAGGGCAACTGGGATCTGGTTGGCAACAACATTCCGGTGTTCTTCATCCAGGACGCCATGAAATTCCCGGACCTGGTGCATGCGGTGAAGATGGAACCGGACCGTGCGTTTCCGCAGGCCGCCACGGCCCACGACACCTTCTGGGATTTCATCTCGCTGATGCCCGAGTCGATGCACATGATCATGTGGGCGATGAGCGACCGCGCCATACCGCGTTCGCTGCGGATGATCGAAGGCTTCGGTGTGCACAGCTTCCGCCTGCTGAACGAGGCGGGCGAGTCGACCTTCGTCAAGTTCCACTGGCGGCCCAAGCTGGGTATCCAGTCCACGGTCTGGGACGAAGCGTTGAAACTGCAATCGGCTGACAATGACTTCCATCGCCGCGATCTGTTCGAGGCCATCCAGCGCGGTGATTTCCCCGAGTGGGAACTGGCGGTACAGCTGTTCACGGAAGAGAACGCCGAGGCATTTCCGTTCGATCACCTGGATCCGACCAAGATCATCCCTGAATCGCTGGTACCGCTGCAGGTGATCGGGCGCATGGTGCTGGACCGCTGGCCCGACAACTTCTTCGCCCAGACCGAACAGGTGGCGTTCTGCCCGGCCAACGTGCCGCCGGGCATCGATTTCAGCAACGATCCGCTGCTGCAGGGCCGCCTGTTCTCCTACCTGGACACCCAGCTGCTGCGCCTTGGCGGCCCGAACTTCCACCAGATCCCGGTGAATGCTCCGAAGTGCCCGTTTGCCAATCATCAGCGCGATGGCCACATGCAGATGCAGGTGCCCAAGGGCCGCGTGGCCTACGATCCCAGCTCGCTGCAGGACGACACCCCGCGCGAGACACCGGCCGGTTTCCGCAGCCATGCCAGCGCCGACGATGGCCGCAAGGGCCGCACGCGTGCGGAGAGTTTCGCCGACCACTACAGCCAGGCCCGGATGTTCTTCCGCAGCCTTGAAAAGCCGGAGCAGGCGCACCTGGCATCGGCGCTGGTATTCGAGTTGTCCAAGGTGGAAACGCTGAAGGTGCGGGTGCGCACCGTCAGCCACCTGCGCAACATCGACGAATCGCTGGCCCGGCGCGTGGCCGATGGTCTGGCGTTGCCTGCACTGCCCGACGCGGCGCCGACTGCTACCCCGGTGCGGGACATGCCCCCCGCTCCCGAGGTGCGCGTGATCGGGCGCAACAAGCCCATCCTGCAGGGTCGCTGCATCGGCGTCCTGTTCGATGAGGGCTCCGATGCCCGCGTGATCGCCAGCCTGAGCAAGGCAGCTCGGAAGGCAGGTGCGGAGGTGAAGCTGGTGGCACCAAAAGTGGGAGGCGCCACGCTGAGCGATGGGGCGATGCAGGCGGCGGATGGGCAACTGGCGGGCACGCCATCGGCTGTGTTCGATGCGGTGGCCGTGGTGCTGAGCCCGGAAGCCGCGAAGGCCTTGTCGAAAGAGAGTGCAGCCGTCGAATTCGTCAGCCAGGCGTGGGCGCACCTGAAGGCCATCGCCAGCGACGCAGGCGGCCAGACGCTGCTGAAGGCGGCGCGGGTCGGCAACGATGCCGGCATCGTCGAAGCGGAAGACGCCAAGGCCTTCCTGGCGGCGGCCGCCACCCGCCAATGGGCGCGTGAACCGAAGCTGCGCCTGCTGGCCTGACTACTACGACAGGAGATCCGTCATGCCCCGTGGTGACAAATCCGCATATACCGAGAAACAGAAGCGCCAGGCCGAGCACATCGAGGACAGCGAGCGCGAGCGCGGCGCGAGTGAAGGCACCGCCGAGCGCATCGCCTGGGCCACCGTGAACAAGCAGGACGGTGGCGGCAAACGTAGCGGCAGCGCGCGCAAGGGCACGAAGAAGGCGGCGAGCAAGAAGGCGCCTGCGAAGAAGGCGGCGGCAAAGAAGGCACCGGCTCGTAAGACCGCCACCAAGAAGGCCGCAAAGAAGACAGCGGTCAAGAAGGCCGGTACAGCCGCCTCGCGCAGTGCTGCAGCGAAGAAGGCGGCCAAGACCCGTGCGGCGAAGAAGACAGTGCGCAAGGTGGCGGCCAGGAAAGCGGCACGTACCCGCGCCCGCAATTGAGCGCATCGTTCAACGCGGCAACGTCCTCATCCACGCGGCCACTTCGGCTGCAGCTGCGTCGGCACGCGCCTGCAGCAGCAGATGTGGCCCCTCCAACGACACATGGCGGGCATCGGGCAACAGGGCCTGCAGCTCGGCCACGCTGGGCGGCCACAGCAGGCGGTCGTGGCACGCGTGCAGGCACAGCGTCGGCACCTGGATTGCTGGCAGCAATGCACGCACGTCGACCCGCAGGGTCGCTGCGGCGCGTTGCCGCAACGTGCTCGTCGGAGTCCTGGCCAACGCTTCGCGCAGCATCGACGTGTGCCCGCGGGTGTACCACGGCCCCAGCAACAGGCGCGCCAGCAATGCCACGGGAGGCAGCGGCCAGGCCGGCGACAGCAGGGCTGCGCTGGCTGCCGGCAGTGGCACCGGCCGACGCGCAAAGGTCGCTGCAAGCACCAGTCCGCGCAGCCCGGTGGGATGGCGCGTGGCCAGTTCAACAGCCAACGGGCCCGAGAAAGACTCGGCGAGCAGGATGAAGGGACGACTGGGCAGCTGCGACCACAGCCGTTGGGCAAGCGTGGCGTGATCCTGTGGTCCCTGCGCGGGCAGCGTGATCGCCTGCGTTGTCAGACCGTAAGCCTGGAGTGCCGACAGGAACGGGGGCGACAGCCTGCTGGAGCCATCCAGACCGGGCAGCATCAGCACGTGCTGCGGCGCGGCCGATGCAGGGAAAAAGATCGGCGTTTCCTCGCTCCCGATTCCCATGCCACCTCCTTTGCCGGCAAGCATCACCCACATCGGCAGGCAACGGAACCCCTGCCCAGGCTGTCCTGCTGCTTTGCCGGCCAATGTTGGGCAATACTACCCGCTCTGCCGCGGGACGCGGCTACCCGGGAGAGCCGTTGATGCGATGGACCTGCGCGCTGGCCATGATGGCCATGATGCTGCCACTGAACAGCTCCGCCAGCGATGGTTGGATAAATGGGGATGGCAAGGCGTTGACGGAGACCGATGCCATGAAATCCAGCGGCGGCTTCGCGGCATCGCTGCTGGTCACTTCCGATGCCGACTGGCGGGCCAAGTGGGAGACCCCGCCGGAGACCATTCCCGGCTTCAACGAGGCCAACGAAGTCCACCTGGGCGGTGAGTTGTTCCTGCTGACATTCCTCTCCAACCCGCAACTGGACGAGAACCGCGTACCCAAGGTGCACTGCGATCTGCGCATGCTGCGCCCGGACGGCAGTACCAGTATCGACGAACGCGATGTTCCCTGTTTCACCGCCGCCCTGACCGGCCCGCCAAACCTGCTGTACATGACCAACCTGCACCTGAAGTTCGTCGCCGAGGCCGGTGATCCCAAAGGCACGTGGACTGCGCAGGTGGTGGTCCGGGATCTGCTGCGGAAGGTGAGCCTGCCGCTGCAGGCCCGCTTCGACGTCCGTTGAACCGGGGCATGCGGATGAAGATGCGGCGACTCCTGAGCTGGACCGGTCTTGCGCTTTGCGTGGTCTACCTGCTGTTGACCGCATGGCTGGTTCACGGCGCGCAGTCGGAGGGGGACCCGAAGGGTACCTATATCCTGATGGCGCTCCCCATCACCCTGCAGTCTGCCGCACTCGATGCCATCGGCGCAGGCGGCCTGCTGCGTGGCAAACCCTGGTCGACCGCATATGCAGTGCTGGTTCCGCCGACACTGCTGTTGCTGTACGCAGCCGGCTGGCTGATCGAACGCTCAGCCCGCGGGCGCTAGCCCGCGGCGTCGGTCCGGTGGGGTGCGTCGACGCCCTGCATGCGGGACATCGCAGGCAGGGCGCCATCCAGTATCCAGTTACAGGTCGCTTACGCCGCCCGCGCCGGCATGACCGGCATGCGCGGCCCCTGCTCCAGCTGGAATACCGCCACTGACGTGGTCAGTGCATGCGCCTGTTCTTCCAGCGCGCGGCTCGCGGCAGTGGCTTCTTCCACAAGCGCGGCGTTCTGCTGGGTCACCTGGTCCATCTGCACCACCACCTGGTTGACCTGCTCGATGCCGGCGGCCTGCTCCTTGCTGGCCGCTGCGATGTCGCTCATCAGCTGGGTGGTGCGCGAACTGGCCTGCGCCACGCGTGCGATCGCGGCTTCCGATTCAACGGTCACCGCCAGGCCACTCTTCACCTTGGAAGCGGCGTCCTCGATCAGTTCCTTGATCTCCTTGGCGGCGACACCGGCACGCTGTGCGAGCGTGCGCACTTCGCTGGCGACCACGGCAAAGCCACGGCCCTGCTCGCCTGCACGCGCAGCTTCCACTGCGGCATTCAGCGCCAGGATGTTGGTCTGGAACGCGATGCCGTCGATCACCGTGGAGATTTCCGAGATGCGCGCCGAGGATTGATCGATTTCGCCCATCACCGATGCCATCTGTGCCATCGCCTGCTCGGTCTCGCGCACGGCGGCACCGGCGGCATGCGCTTCGCTGTCGGCCTGACGCGCCAGTTCGGCGTTCTGGCGTACGGTGGAGGTCAGCTCCTCCATCGACGCGGCCGCTTCTTCCAGATTCGCGGCCTGCTGCTCGGTGCGGCGCGACAGGTCGTTGTTGCCGGCGGCCAGTTCCTGGGCCGCGTTGTTGATGCTGTCGGCAGCCACCTGGATGCCGCGGACAATGCCGGTCAGCTGCGCGGTGGTGGTGTTGGCATCGTCGCGCATGCGCGCAAACACGCCGTCGTACTCGCCCTCCATGCGTGCGGTCAGGTCGCCATGCGAGATCGCGCGCAGCACGTCGGAAACATCGGCGATGCTGGCCTGCGAACTGGCCATCATGCCGTTGAGGTGCTCGACCATCGTCTTGAACTGGTACTGGAACGCAGCGGCATCGCCACGCATGCTGAAATCGCCGGCGCGTGCGGCACGGGCCAGTTCATCGATCTGCGCGTTGATCGCCATCAGGCTCTGCTTCACCGCCGCCAGGGTGCGGGTCAGCGTGCCCTTCTCACCCGGGTAGTCCGGCAGGTCGCGGCTGAGGTCACCCATGGCGTAACGCTGCATCACCTCGGCCATCAGCAGTTCCACCTGCACGTGCGATTCGACCAGGCTGTTGGTGGCCTGCACCATGCGGCCGAAATCACCGGGGAACGCACTGGCGTCCATGCGATAGCGGATTGCACCGGCCTCGTGCTGCTCGGCCATCTGCAACTGCGCGCCGATCGCCGCCTGCACACTCTGGCGCACGCTGGCCATCGCCTCGCCCAGCTGGGTCAGCTCGTCGCGGCCACCGAGGCGGAACTCCTGGTCCAGCTGTCCCTTGGACAGGCGCTCGGCCAGGTTCACCGCACGCGCCAGCGGACCGGTCAGGCTGCGCCCGATCATCACCGAGGCACCGATGCCCACCAGCAGTGCGACGCCGCCCAGCACCAGCAGCTGCAGCAGGCTGCGCTCGCCCAGGCGGATCGCCTCGGCGGCAGCCTCACGGCTTTCCTTCTCCTCGAAGTCCACGCCATCGGACAGTGCCTTGTTCCAGCCGTTGGCCGCTTCCTGCACCGGGCCCAGGGTCAGTGCCACGGCACCCGGGTAGTCGCCCTGCTCCATCAGTTCGCTGGTCTGCTTGTTGAGCGGGCGCGCGATGGCACGCTTGGCCGCGATGGTTTCCGCGATGGCCTTGCCCTCCGCATCGCCTGGCAGCGCCTGGTAGGCGGCCCAGCTGGCCTCATAGCGCTTGACCAGATCGGCAATGCGCTTCTCATCGCTGCCGCGGTCTTCGCCCTGGCGGATCAGCATCTCGCGGCGCACCACCATCATCTGGTTGTTGGCGTCGAGCATCTGCGACAACAGGCGCACCTTGGCCACGCTGACGTCGACCACCTGCTGCATCGCGCGCTTCTGCACGACGCTGGCGGTGGCGCCGGTGGCCACTACGGCGGCAACCAGCAGCAGCAACAGGCCAAAGCCCAGCCCAAGACGCCAGGCAACCCTGACGTTCCTCAAGTAGTTCATGGGGGTATCCAAAACGGGGGGATGTGGCCTTATCGGCGGCACGGCAGGCAATCTTGATCGCCGCCCATCGACGGCGTCGGCCACCGTTCACCTTGGTGAGTCCCCGTCCCAGCGGCACCTGCCGGTGCCAGCCGGCCGCAATGACATGCCTGCTCATGCGGGCATCAGATCCCTTTCACGGCGGCTCGGCGCCCCCTGCGGGCAAGGTGGCGGCGTACCTGCTGGAGATCCCAATGCGCTCATCTGTGTCTCGATCCACCCTGCTCGCAATCTCGCTGCTGGCGTCGCCGACCTTCGCGCAGGCGCCGCCGCCCAACCTGCCCGCCCCCATTGCCGAGAAGGCTGGCCCGGACACCGCAGTGCGCTCCGCACTGCATGCCCAGGTGCTGCTGGATCGTGCGAACTTCTCTCCGGGCCAGATTGATGGTGAGGTAGGCAGCAACCAGCGGCGGGCGGTGTCAGGCTTCCAGACGGCACACGGCCTGACCGTAACGGGTGAGCTGGACGACGCCACCTGGAAGGCTCTGCAGGCCGATACGATCACGCCGCTGGCCAGCTACACGCTGACTGCTGAGGATGTCGCCGGCCCGTTCCAGCCGATACCGAAAGGACCCGCCGCCCAAGCCAAGCTGAAATCGCTGGGCTACAGCAGTGTGGAAGAAGCCCTGGGCGAGCGCTTCCACGCGTCCCCAGAGCTGATGAAGATGCTCAATCCCGGCGTGGATCTGACCAGGGCTGGCAGCCGCATCCAGGTCCCCAACATCGCCCCGGCCGCATTGCCGAAGGCCGCCAGGATCGTGGTCGACAAATCCGACTCCACGCTGCAGCTACTGGACGCGCAGGGCAAGCTGATCGCGCAGGTGCCGGTGTCATCCGGCAGCCAGCACGACCCGCTGCCGATCGGCGAATGGAAGATCCTGGGCGTTTACCGCGACCCGCCGTTCCACTACAACCCCAAGCTGTTCTGGGATGCCCGCAAGGGGGAAAAGAAAGCCACGCTGCCGCCCGGCCCGAACAATCCGGTCGGCCGGGTCTGGATCGATCTGTCCAAGCCGCATTACGGCTTGCATGGCACGCCTGAACCCGGCCACGTGGGCAAGACCGAGTCGCATGGCTGCGTACGCATGACCAACTGGGATGCACTGCGCGTGGCCGACGCAGTGGACACCTCGGTGCCTGTCGTGATGCAGGAGTGAGTCGATGCGTCTTTCGCAACTGATCGTGCTGGGTGTTCTGCTGGGATTGGGTGCAGGTTGGTGGCTGCACCGCGAAATGGATGAGCCGGTGACCGACGCGCTGCCGGAAGCGCCATCGACGGTGGCCGCCGCGCCGGTGACGGAACCGTTAGCGCCAGGCGCAACAGCCCCACCCGCCTCCACCGCGCCGCCGGCCGCGCAGGCTGCCGGTGCACCGTCCGGCCTGCTGCTGCCCGTGCAGGGCATCCTGGCCTCGCAGCTGCGCGATACCTTCACCGATGCACGCAGCGAGGGCCGCGTACACGATGCCATCGACATCATGGCCGATGCAGGTACGCCGGTACTGGCGGTGGCCGATGGCACGGTGGAAAAACTGTTCGACAGCGAGCGCGGTGGACTGACGATCTACCAGTTCGAGCCCAGCGGGCATTGGTGCTACTACTACGCGCACCTGCAGCGCTACGCCGATGGCCTGGCCGAGAAGCAGGTGATCAAGCGCGGCGAGGTGATCGGTTATGTAGGCAGCACCGGCAACGCCAGTGCCGACGCGCCGCATCTGCATTTTGAGGTACACGTGCTGGGGCCGGAGAGGCAGTGGTGGAAGGGGGAATCGATCAACCCCTACCCATTGCTGCGAGCAGCCGGACGCTGACGCGTCAGCCGATCACGCTGCATGCGGCGCGCAGGCCTTCCTGCAGCCTGTTCACTTCGGCCATCCATTCGTCCAACGAGTCGGATTCCTCTTTCAATTCCCGCAGTTCACAGTCCTCGGCCTGTACACGCTGGACAGCGAGTTGTGCAAGCAACAACATCGCTGACGATGGCACCTGATTGCATGCCCTGACCCAAGCGAGTAACGCTTCTTCCTCGGCAATGGCAGCCGTCGGCTGGCCCAACAGTGCCAGCACCACCTCTGCAGCCGCGACCGCCCTGCCCGCTTCAGGTGCCTCTAGGTAATCATTGGGGTTGATAGCCGCGCGCAGCGCTTCCTCCACTATCGAGAGATCCGTGCATTCCGTCAGATCGCAGGCCAGATCGCAGGCATCGTCATTATCAAATGAACCGTGTCCCCATGCGCCCATGTGACTGCTCCTAATTGGCAGGCAGATACCGTGCAGGACCCGCACGGTAGTCATCCATCATGTTGCTGGCGACGAGTCTCCGCCAGCGCAAGCTGCATGCAAGACGCCATGCGTGGCGGCAGCCATTGGCACGCGGCGATCCCCGACAGACTCCCGCCTGTCGTCCCGTGTTGATTTAAGGTGAAAAGCGACAAGATCCTGTTCAGACCGATGAAGCGCCGTGGTCGCGTAGAGACTGGATTCTCCGCAACCAACAGTGCCGCGCGCACTGCAGCGACGCTCCACCCGCGCATGAAGACCAACGGCAGGTCGATGCGGCTGAATTGAACCGCCCTTTGACGTCAGCGCAGAAGGACCGGCGGGTTGTTACCCGGTATGGGCATGATCCTACCCCTCTCGGGCAAGTTTCCGGTGATCCATGAGTGCCACCACACTGGGTCTGGCACTACCTCGCGGGAGTGCGGCGCTGCCAGCGCCGCAAGGTGAACGTGAACACCGCCAAGGCAGCCCCCGGAATCAGCAGGAACAGCGCCGCCACCTTCCAGAAGAAGAACGGCCACAGCCAGACGTAGTCCAGGTCGGTCAGCTTCAGTAGATTCAAGGGTGGCTGCAGCTCGATGTCTGCCGCGCGCCCCTCGAGCGCAGGGTCCACCTCCAGCACGGTTACCCGCAGCCATGAACGGCCACGTGGCAATGCATCGCCGCGGCCATAACCAAAGTAGGACGCCATGAGGCCGCTGGATTCAACCGATGCCAGTCTGCGGTTGATGCCCTGCCCGGCCACTCCCGAACGCTCTTCTGCGCGGAAGTCTCCATGATCGGTGGGAGTATCGATGCGCAGCAGCACTTCAGGGTCAGCCTCAGTACCGTCCGCGGCATACCGCAGTCGCAGCCGCAGTGGGTCATCGATGAGGCGGTAGACCGTCACCTCAGCCGTCGCGCCCGGGCTCAGCAGCAGCGGCAGGGTCTGGGTGCGCGAGGCCAGATGATTGGCGATGGCGCCCAGCGCCAGCACCACGCAGGCGACGCCCCACAGGCTCCACAACACCCACAGGGTGATCCGCACCACGGTCTCGCCTTTCACGCTGGCATCCTGGTCATCGCTTCGCTTCCTTGCCGGCACTGGACTGGCGACAAAGTAACGAAAAAGCCCCGCGTTCGCGGGGCTTCTTCCTTCTGCGACGCCAGGCAGGGCCCAGCGCTACCGGTCTCTCACTCAGGCAAACGGATCCTGCAGGACCATGGTGTGGTCGCGGTCCGGGCCGGTCGAAACGATGCTGATCGGGCAGCCGGCCAGTTCTTCCAGCGAACGCAGGTAGGCGCGTGCCGCCGGCGGCAGCTCGTCCCACTGGGTGATGCCGTGGGTGTTCTCGCTCCAGCCCGGGAACTCCAGGTACACCGGGGTGCACTCTTCCCAGCCCTGCGCATCCAGCGGAGCATATTCGGTGCGCTTGCCGTTGTATTCGTAGGCGATGCAGACCTTCAGCTTTTCCATGCCATCGAGCACGTCCAGCTTGGTGATGCACAGGCCGCTGATGCCGTTGATGGCCACGGCGCGCTTCAGTGCGACGATGTCCATCCAGCCGCAGCGACGCGGGCGGCCGGTCGAGGCACCGTACTCAGCGCCGCGGTCACGAATGCCCTGGCCGACTTCGTCGTCCAGTTCGGTCGGGAACGGGCCACCGCCGACGCGGGTGGCGTAGGCCTTGGCGATGCCCAGCACGTAGTCGATCGAATCGGCGCCAACGCCGGAACCGGCCAGCGCGCCACCGACGGTGGTGTTGGAGCTGGTGACGTACGGGTAGGTGCCGTGGTCGATGTCCAGCAGCGCACCCTGCGCGCCTTCGAACAGCACGCGCTTACCCTGCTTGCGCAGGTCGTGCAGGATGCCGGCCACGTCGGACTTCATCGGCTGCACGTATTCGCCGAAGGCCAGCGCCTCGTCGAAGGTCTTCTGGAAGTCGACCGCATCGGTGTTCAGATACTTGGTCAGCACGAAGTTGTGGTAATCCAGCGCGGTGCGCAGCAGTTCTTCCAGCTGCTTCGGGTAATGCAGGTCGGCGATGCGGATGCCGCGACGCGCCACCTTGTCTTCGTAGGCCGGGCCGATGCCACGGCCGGTGGTGCCGATCGCCTTGCCACCGGCAGCGCGTTCGCGCGCCTGGTCCAGGGCGATGTGGTACGGCATGATCAGCGGCGCGGCCGGGGAGATCTTCAGGCGCGAACGTACTTCCACGCCGGAGGCTTCCAGCTCGGCGATTTCCTTCTGCAGCGCGGCCGGCGAGATCACCACGCCGTTGCCGATCAGGCACAGCGCGTCGTCACGCAGGATGCCCGACGGGATCAGGTGCAGGACGGTCTTCTTGCCGTTGATGACCAGGGTGTGGCCGGCATTGTGGCCACCCTGGAAGCGCACGACGGCGCCGATTTCCTCAGTGAGCAGATCGACGATCTTGCCCTTGCCTTCATCGCCCCACTGGGCACCCAACACTACGACAGACTGACCCATGACGGGCTCCTCGATTTGTTGCGGCCATCGGGGCCGCGGACGGGTAAACCGTGGCGGGGCTGGCCAGCACCTGGAGGGCGGCTCCAGACGGGGAGCGGCCGGCGATGGAAGGCCCAGACACGGAAAAAGCCGAACGGGGAGGCCCGTCCGGCTTTTGTGCATTATCCGGGTTTCCGGGGTCCGCTGCCACCTTTCCGACGGACGGCTTCACCGGCCGGTCAGGGGACCGAAATGGGGTCAGATCCCTTTCCTGCGGAAAGGGATCTGACCCCTGCTAATGCCTCACCCACCACAGCAGGCCCAGGCCGGCCAGCAGCACCAGCCCGCCGAAGCTGCGCAGGGCCGGGCTGGGCAGGTCCAGCAGGCGCTCGGCCATGCGCTTCCAGGCGAACGGCGCCACGAACAGGAACAGGCCTTCCAGCACCGCGACCAGGCAGACGGCGGCGAACAGATCTTTCATGGGGAACTCCGGAAAAAGCACGGGGCCCGGCGTCTGGCCGGGCCCCGTGGGGTAGTGCCCTGCGACCTCAGCGGTCGTTCTTCAGGTACTGCAGGAACGGGTCGTTCTTGTCGAGCACGATCACGCCATTGCCGTCGGTCATGGAGCCACGGTAGGCCTCCAGGCTGCGGTAGAACGCATAGAACGACGGATCAGCCGAGCCAGCCTTGCCGTAGATGCGGGCCGCCTCGGCATCGCCTTCACCGCGCAGGCGCTGTGCATCACGCTCGGCCTCGGCGATCAGCACGGTGCTGTCGCGGTCGGCCTGGGCACGGATGGTCAGCGACTGCTCCTCGCCCTCCGCACGCAGCTTGGCCGCTTCCTGCTTGCGCTGGGCGCGCATGCGCTCGTACACGTCGTTGATCACCTGGCTGTCAGTCGGCAGGTCCACCTGCTTGATGCGCAGGTCGATCATCTGCATGCCGAGGCCGGCCACCGCCTCGTTGATCCCCTTCAGCTGCTCGGCGATCAGCTCGCTGCGGTCGCCGGACACCAGCTGCTGCAGGGTGCGCGAGTTGATCTGGTTGCGCAGCGAGTCGGTGATGATCGGTGCCAGGCGGGCATTGGCGATGCGCGGATCGCCGCCGGTGGCACGGAAGTAGTCACCTACGTTGGAGATGTAGCCGATGGCGAAGAAGTCGACGCTGACGTCCTTCTGCTCGGCGGTGAAGTAGCGCGCCGGCGCGGTGTCGAGCACCTGGAAGCGGCGGTCGAAGACCTTCACCGTTTCCACCACCGGCACCTTGAAATGCAGGCCCGGCTTGATGTCCGAACGCACCACCTTGCCCAGGTTCAGCACCATGGCGGTCTGGTCCTCACGGACCACGTACACCGAGCCGAGCAGGCCCAGCACCACCGCCACGATCACGGCGATCCAGATAGGACTCTTCATCGGCTGCCCTCCTCACGGCCGCTCGGTCGCCCGGTCGGGCGGCCCACCGGCCGGCCCGGATCACGGGAAGCTTCCACCGCTGCACCCGGCAGCGACGGCATCACCACGTCCGGGTTCGCCACTGCGGCCGGGGCCGAGGTGGTGGGACGGGTATCGCCAGTCATCGGCACGTAGATCAGCTGGCGGCCATCGCCGCCGATCACCTTGCGGTTCTCGCTCAGCACCTGCTGCACGGTCTCCAGCCACAGGCGCTTGCGGGTCACTTCCGGGGCGTCCTTGTACTGGGCCTGCAACAGGCTGAAGCGCTGCGCGTCACCCTCGGCCTTGGACACCACGGCCTGCTTGTAGCCTTCGGCGGTGGTACGGGCGCGCGAGGCCTGGCCCCGGGCTTCCGGCACGACCTTGGCAGCGTAGGCCTGGGCCTCGTTGATCAGGCGTTCCTTGACCTGCTGGGCACCGTTGACCTCGTCAAAGGCCGGCTTCACTTCTTCCGGCGGACGGGCGTCCTGCAGGGTCAGGCCGGTCACGGTCAGGCCGGTCTTGAACGCCTTCAGCAGTGCCTGCAGGCGCTCCTCGGCAGCCACGGCCAGCGGGCCACGGTTGTTCAGTACCGCGTTGAGGTCGGCACGGCCGACTTCCTCGCGCACCGCGCTCTGCGCCGACTGCTCCAGCACCTGGTTGGCATCGACGGTGCCGAACAGGTACTGCTGCGGGTCGTCGATGCGGTACTGGACGTTCAGCGAGACGTTGACGATGTTCTCGTCGCGGGTCAGCACCGGCACCTGGATCGAGAACGTCTTGATCTCGGTGGCGTTGACCTTGGTGACCGATTCGATCGGCCACGGCAGCTTGAAGTTCGGACCGGGCTGCAGGATGCGCGAGAACTGGCCGAAGCGCAGGACCACGCCACGCTGCTGTTCGCCGATCAACTGGAAGCTGGAGAACAGCACCAGCAGCACCACGGCCGCCACCACCCAACGCACGATGCCGCCGTCGAACAGGTCCTTCAGCGGCCCGGGCAAACCGCCCCAGCCACCACCATTGCCACCGCCGCGTGACCCGAACGGCCCGCGTCGATTGTCCTCGGGGCCTTGTCCGCCCTTGTTGCCGCCGGGTGTATTCCAGGCCATGCACGCTCCATCAAGATGTGGGCTGCGGCGCGGGCCCTTCCCGCGGCGCCAGCCGTGAAACCATTACCGATCATACAAGATGGGGCGGATCGGCAGGATCGAAAGGGGGGCAACGGGGTAAGGTGGCGTTTTCCTCGAAGTCAGGCAATGCCGATGGCCCCCACCACCCCGTTCACCGCCTTCCGCATCGAAAACGACGACGCCGGTTACCGCAGCGGCCTGGCCCAGCTCAAGGTCGAAGACCTCAGCCCCGGCCAGGTTCTGATCCGCGCCAACTGGTCCTCGGTCAACTACAAGGACGCCCTGGCCGGCACCGGCAAGGGAAAGATCCTGCGCCGCTTCCCGCTGGTGGGGGGCATCGACGTAGCCGGCACCGTGGTCGCCAGCACCGATCCGGAATGGCGTGAAGGCGACGCGGTGCTGGCCACCGGCTGCGGCCTCAGCGAGACCCGCGACGGCGGCTACAGCCAGTATGTGCGGCTGGAATCGCGTGCGGTGATCGCCCAGCCGGCCGGGCTGAGCCCACGCGAGGCGATGGTGCTGGGCACCGCCGGCTTCACCGCGGCGTTGGCGCTGCTGCGCATGCAGGACAACCGGCAGAGCCCGGAACTTGGACCGCTGGCGGTCACCGGCGCCAGTGGCGGCGTCGGCGCGCTGGCACTGTCGATCTTCAGCCGCGCCGGCTACACGGTGCATGCGATCAGCGGCAAACCCGACCAGACCGGTTTCCTGCACGCCATCGGCGCCACCGAGGTGCTGCCGCGTGAGGCCCTGGCCGACACCGGCCCGCTGCAATCGGCGCGTTTCGGTGGGGGCCTGGACAATGCCGGCGGCGCCATGCTCGCCAGCCTGCTGGCGCAGACCGCGCCCTACGGCAGCGTGGTCAGTGCCGGCCTGGCGGCCAGCCCGGCGCTGGACATGACCGTGATGCCGTTCATCCTGCGTGGCGTGTCGCTGCTGGGCGTGTCCTCGGCCAATGCGCCACGCGGGCTGCGCGAGGATGTCTGGGCGCGGCTGGGCAACGAATGGAAACCGCAGCACCTGGACCGCATCTGTACCGCCGAGGTTGGCCTTGATGGCCTGCCGGCCGTGTTCGAGCGGATGCTGGCGGGCGGCTCGCTGGGCCGCACCGTGGTGCGGATCGACTGAACGTAGCAGGCAGGCGACGGACGGCAGATGCGCCCCTCCCGCCGGTAATGAGCCCGCACTACACTGCGGGCATTACATGGGGAACAACATGGCACGCATTCTGATCGTCGACGACTCACCGTCGCAGCTGTTGGGGATACAGCGCATCGTCGAGAAGCTCGGGCACCAGATCCTGACCGCCACCGATGGCGCCGCCGGGGTCGAAACCGCCAAGGCCGAGCTGCCCGACCTGGTCCTGATGGACGTGGTGATGCCCAATCTCAACGGCTTCCAGGCCACCCGCACCCTCGCCCGCGACGAGGCAACCCGGCATATTCCAGTGATCCTGGTGACCACCAAGGACCAGGACACCGACCGCATGTGGGGCATGCGCCAAGGCGCCAAGGCCTACATCACCAAGCCGTTCTCGGAAGACGAGCTGTCCGAAGTGCTGGAGCGCGTGTTCGCCGGGCAGGGCTGAGACGCGCGCGGGTGGGTGCCGGCCTTGGTCGGCACGCTCTTGTTTGGTAGGTGCCAACCTTGGTTGGCACGCCTTGAACGGCCGAAAGGCGTGCGGACCAAGGTCCGCACCCACCAGGATCCATCTCAGATCGTCTCGCCAAACGCCTTGGCCAGGTTCCGGTAGGCCTTCTTCTGCGCCTCGTCGGTCGCGGCCGGGGCCACGATCTCGATCTCGACGATCTGGTCGCCATCCGGATTGCCCGGCAGGCCACGCCCGCGCAGGCGCAGCTTGCGCCCGGCATCGGAGTCGGCCGGGATCTTCAGTTCCACCGCGCCGCCCAGGGTCGGCACGCTGATGCTGGTGCCCAGCGCGGCCTGCCACGGCGTGACCGGCAGGGTGTAGAGGATGTTGCGGCCATCGACCTCGAACTGCGGGTGTGCGGCGTACTCCACTTCCAGCAGCAGGTTGCCGCCATGGTTGCCCTGCCCCGCCAGGCGGATCACCTGGCCCGGACGGATGCCCTTGGGCACGCGCACGTCCAGCTGCTTGCCGTTGACGGTGATGCGCAGGCTGTCGCCGCTGTAGGCCGCTTCCAGCGGTACCGACAGCTTGGCGCGGGTGTCGCGGTTGGGCGCATGGCCCTGGCTGCTGAATCCCGGGCCAGGGCCGGCACCGCCGCGCTGGCGCGCGAACAGGCTTTCGAAGAAGTCGCTGAAGCCGCCGTTGGCGCCACCACCCCCGAACACTTCCTCGAAGTTGAAACCACCGGCGCCGCCGTAGTTCGGCGGCACGTTGAACTCCTCGCCCGGGCGATAGCCCTGCGCGCGCAGCTGGTCGTAGGCTGCACGCTTTTCCGGGTCGCGCAGCGCCTCATAGGCCTCGTTGACCGCCTTGAACTTGTCTTCGGCCCCGGCCTCCTTGCTGACGTCCGGGTGGTACTTGCGTGCCAGCCGGCGGTAGGCGGTCTTGATCTCCGCCTCGCCCGCGCTCGGTTCCACCCCCAGGGTGGCGTAGTAATCCTTGAATTCCATCCAGCTACCTCGATCTGCTTCGGCCGCGCCGGTGGCGCCGCCCCGGGTTCATTCTACGCGCCGGCGATGCTACGCCGTCGCTCGTGCGGCCCCGGTGAGGCCGACTGATCCTGCGCAATGCGGTTGCCATCGCCCTGCCCCAGGCTATGGCTGGAAGCCCGCTCCGCAAAGCCTGAAGATGGGCCCTGCACGCCGGTTTTCCAATGTCTTGACGTCCCTGTCCCATCCGGCCCACTACGCTGCCCCAGCAAGGAGTTCCCCATGACCATCCATGTCGGCGACCGCATTCCGGAAGTCACCCTCAAGCGCATCCGCGAGGGCATTGAAACGCTCGATACGCATTCGCTGTTCGACGCGCGCAAGGTGGTGCTGTTCGCCGTGCCCGGCGCGTTCACGCCGACGTGCTCGGCCCGCCACCTGCCCGGCTACGTCGAGAAATTCGAGGCCTTCCGCCAGCGCGGCATCGATGTCTACTGCATGGCCGTCAACGACCCGTTCGTGATGAAGGCCTGGGCCGCCGATCAGCACGTGCCCGACGGCCTGCTGATGCTGTCCGACGGCAATGCCGAACTGACCCGTGCGCTCGGCCTGGAGCTCGACGCCAGTGCCTCGGGCATGGGCATCCGCTCGCGCCGTTTCGCCCTGTTCGTGGTCGACGGCGTGGTCCGCGCCGCCTGGGTTGAACAGCCCGGTCAATTCGAAGTGTCTTCGGCCGACTACGTGCTGGAGCACCTGCCCACCTGATCTCCCACCGCAAGAGGAAACGGCCAGCCATGTCCAGCAAGCCAGCCAAAGCCCCCAAGCCCACCGCGCAGATTCCCGGCATCAGCGAGCGCACGGCCCTGCGCCAGCGTGCCCGGCGCAACATCGAGGATGGTGCGATCACCGACAGCTACAGCGCCGACCGCAAGGTGGTGATCAAGCTGCTCAACGACGCACTGGCCACCGAGTACGTGTGCGTGCTGCGCTACTACCGGCACTACTTCATGGCCAAGGGCATGCTGGCCGACGCGGTGAAAGCTGAATTCCTTGAACATGCACAGCAGGAACAGGCGCATGCCGGCAAGCTGGCCGAGCGCATCGTGCAGCTCGGCGGCGAGCCCGACTTCAACCCGGATACGCTGACCGCGCGCTCGCATGCCGAATACAAGGAAGGCAGCGACCTGCGCGACATGGTCCGCGAGAACCTGGTGGCCGAACGCATCGCCATCGACAGCTACCGCGAGATGATCAACTTCATCGGCGACCGCGATACCACCACCAAGCGCATCCTCGAAGAGATCCTGGCACAGGAAGAGGAACACGCCGACGAGTTCGCCGATCTGCTGGATGGGTGGATCGGGGAGTGATCCGGTAGATGCCCACCTTGGTGGGCGCCTTTGCCGCGTGCCAACCAAGGTTGGCACCTACCAGAGCACGGCGATGTCGTTGGCGCTGGACCGCGCGCCGCGCATGGCCCGGCGCCTACCGGAGGACAGTGAACCGTACCTGCGTCCACGCGCCGTCTGCGGCCAAGGCGGTCAGGGTATGCGCACCGGGATCGGCGAACTCGCGCTGCATCAACTGCGCGCCGTGGGTCTGCGCGATCCAGCGGCCGTCCAGCAACCAGTCCACCGCCTGCTCGCTGCCCAGCGCGCGCAGCTGCAGGCGCACGCCGTGTTCCGAATTAGGCGCGCGCGCCAGCGTGGCGCCGTCATTGAGCCCGTCCACATGCAGCGCGACGCTGGCCTCGCGCCCGTCGTCGCGGCAGTCTGGCGACAGTCCCGGCAACTGCGAAGCCTCGCGCGTGGCCTTGGGCAGCCACGGTGACAGCAACGCCGGCCAGCGCGCGATCTCGCGGGCGACTTCTTCGTGCGGCAAGCGGCAATCGGCAGACACGCGCAGTCCGCTGCGGGCATCGGCCAGGTAACGCTGCCGGCCCGGCTGCCAGCGCCGCGCCTCGCGTTCGGGGAAGGTCGGCGGTGCGGCGCCATCGAGCAGGTAGGCTGGCATCCGCCGCTGGCACAGTGCGGCCGGCAGTCCCTCGGCACGTTCGCCAGTGGGCCAGCAGATGTCTTCCTGGCTGACACTGGCCGGCATCGGCGCGGCCGCCGAATCACCACGCTGGCGCGGCAGGCTGTCCACCACTTCGAACATCAGCGGCAGCGCGGTGACCGCGCCGTACTGGCCCGGCAACGGAGTACCGTCCGGCCGGCCCACCCACACGCCCACCGTGTAGTGGCGGGTACTGCCGATCGCCCATGCATCGCGGTACCCGTAACTGGTGCCGGTCTTCCACGCCACGCGCGGGCGGCCACCGACATCGAACGTCCCGGCGCTGTATCCCGGGCGCGGGTTTGATTCGAGCATCTCGCGCACGATCCAGCTGGCGCCCGGCGAGGCCAGGCGCCGCTCGATCATCGGCTCGTCGTCGGTGTAACGCACGCGGCCGGCGATACCGCTCCGGTTGAAGGCGGCGAACGCGCCGACCAGGTCTTCCAGACGCGCGCCGGTGCCGCCCAGGATCAGCGACAGGTTGGGCGAACTGCCCGGCGGGAAGCGCAGCTGGATCCCGGCGTGCGACAGGCGGGCAGCGAAGCGCGCCGCGCCGACCCGCTGCAGCAGATCCACCGACGGCACGTTGAGCGACAGCCGCAGTGCGCTGGAGGCACCGATGGGCCCATTGAAGGCCATGTCGAAGTTGCCGGGGCGGTAGCTGCCGAAACTCTGCGGTGCATCGACCAGCAGGCTTTCCGAATGGATCAGGCCATCGTCCAGCGCCATCGCGTACAGGAACGGCTTGAGCGTGGAGCCTGGCGAACGCCAGGCCTGCACCATGTCCACGTGACCCAGCCGCTGGCGGTCACCGAAGGACAATGTACCGACATAGGCGCGTGCCTGCAGGGTCCGGTTGTCGACCACCAGCAGGGCCGCCGAGGTACGCTCGGGCAGCGTCGAGAAATAGCTGGCCACGCGCTCTTCCAGCGTGCGCTGCAGGCCGATGTCGATGCTGCTCTGGATGCGTGCCTGGCCCGGATGCGCCGAGTGCAGGCGCTGCGCCAGCAGCGCGGCGTGCAAGGGAGGGCGCAGCGAACGCGCCACCACGTTCTCGACGCGCGCATCCTCCACTTCTTCCGGTGTCCACGCGCCCAGCTCGGCCATGCGTGACAGCACCTTGTCGCGCGCCTTCTGCGCAGCTTCCGGATGGCGGTCCGGGCGCAGCCGGCTGGGCGCCTGTGGCAGCACCGCCAGCAGCGCAGCCTCGGCATGCGACAGCTGCGCCGCCGGCTTGCCCAGATAGGCCCAGCTGGCCGCTTCCACGCCTTCGATGGTGCCGCCGTAGGGTGCACGCTCCAGGTACAGGGCCAGGATCTGCTGCTTGCTCAGGTGCACCTCAAGCTGCACCGCACGCAGCATCTGCTTCAGCTTGCCCCACGGGGTGCGTGAGTGCGGATCGAGAATGCGCGCGACCTGCATGGTCAGGGTCGAACCGCCGGACACGATGCGGCCGCCGCGCAGCAGCTGGCCGCTGGCCCGCAGGATCGCCAGCGGGTTGATGCCCGGATGGCGCCAGAACCAGCGGTCTTCATAGGTCAGCAACGCCTGCAGGTACAGCGGTGAGACGCTGTCGATCGAGGCCGGATAGCGCCACACGCCCTCGGCATCGGCAAACGCGCGCAATGGCGTGCCGTCGGCAGCCACCACCAGGGTGCTGGTATCACGCTGCTTCGGCAGCGGCGGCGGGAAGGCGAAATCCAGCACCAGCAGCAGCGCCAGCGTGGCGGCCGTGCCCCAGCGCAGCCACGGCCACAGTGGCCGCAGCCGGCGGCGCAGGGCTGCCAGCCGGTTCGTCATCGTGTTCTTCATTGCGGGTTGCCAGCAGGACGGGCCGCGCCGTCGCGGCCCGTCCGCGCGGTCACGGCTGTACCACCGTGATCGTGGTCGGGTTGCTGCGGCCGACGCCGCGCAGCTGCGGCCGGTACATGTCCTCCACCAGCGGCGGCGGCACCGAGTAGGTTCCCGGCGTCACCGCGCGGACCAGGTAGAACACGTTGGCCTTGCTGCCACGCGAGAGCTTCAGCGCGGCCACGTAGCGGTCGTCGCGGAAATCCTCGTGCTTGGTATCGGCGGCCTCACCACGGTCGCTGATGGTGATGCCATCGACCACCACGTCGGCCCACTGCTTGGCATCGCCCAGGTTGAAGTTCTCGATCTCCAGGCCCGCCGGCAGCAGGTCGGTCAGCAGTGCATCGGGCATCGTGGTGTCGGCGGTGACGGTGACGCGCACGATCAGCGCTTCGCCTTCCTTCAGCGGGCGCGGCGACCACGGCTTGCCATCGGTACCAAAGTAGCTACGTTCAATACCCACTACGCTGTTGTCCGGTGCGGGCGCACTGCGCGGGATGCCGGCCACATCAATGCTGGCGAACATCGGCGGCTGCCCCTGCGGGGTGAAGCGCACGCCGCTGGCCAGCTCGCTGGCGCTGAAGTTGCGGCCGAACAGCTTGCGCTCGCCGATGGCTTCGGTGCTGCCACCGATCACCAGCTCACCGGCCACCAGCGCCTTCTGGTTGGCGGCCAGGGCCTTGCCGAGGCGGGCAATCGCCACCTGTTCCTGCGTGCTCAGCCACATCCAGCCGGCATTGCGGCGCGCATCCAGGCCACGGCCAAGATCCACCGCACGCGCATCCCAGGCGGGCTTGGCCAGCTTGTTCTCGTGGGTCAGCGCGATCATCAGTGCATCATCGCGGATCGCACTGCCGTAGTCGCCGAAGTACGACGGACGTTCGCTGCTGGACTTGGCGAAGGCCGCCGCCAGCGCGGCCTGGCCACGCTTGGCATCACCCTGCAGCGACAGCGCCACGCCCAGGTGGACCAGCGACAGGCCACCGACCGCCTTGCTGCGTTCGTTGTCGTACAGCGTGCGCAGGGTACCCAGCGGTGCACGATTGACCCGGGCCAGCACGTAGCCCGAATACGCCTGGTTGGCGAACTTCAGCTTCTCGCGATCCTCCTGGCCATAGAACTGATTGCCGCCGGACAGCAGATCCTCGCTGAGCCGGTTGAGCGCCTTCTGCAGCACGTTGTCGGGCACCGCAAAACCGGCGTCCTTGGCGTCGAGCAGGAACTCGGTGATGTACGGCGTCAGCCACGGGTTCACGTAGCCGTCGTCACCCCACATCGAGAAGTTGCCGTTGGCCACCTGCATCGACGCCAGGCGACCGAACGCACCTTCCATGCGCTCTCTACGGGTCTTGGCATCCAGGCCATCGGCGCCGAGCATCGACGAGGTGGCCTGGTCCAGGATCAGCGCGGCGTAACCCTTGCTGGTGGTCTGCTCGGCGCAGCCATATGGATAGTTCAGCGCGCCCTGCAGTGCACTGGCGAACGGGATCGGCGGCAGCGGGCTGACCAGCAGGCGGGCATTCACCGACTCGGACATCAGGCCCTCGGTCAGGCTGTTGTCGAGGCTGACCGCGGCCAGCGGATCGAGCGTGCGCACCTGCGAACGCAGCACCTGCGGCCACGCCGCACGCACCGGCAGGTCGTAGCGGCGATCAGCCTTGAAGCCGTTGCCGTCCACCCGCACCCGCACCTTGGCCACGCTGTGGCCCTCGCGAGCCGACAATGGGAAGCTCAGCGTGGTCTTGGCGTCGGCATTCAACTGCACGCTGCGGCTGCCCTCGCCCAGGTTCAACGGGCCTTCGCTCTCCACCTTCACGTTGAACTGCCCCGGCTTGCCGGTGAAGTTCTGCACGTCCAGGGTCACGGTGCTGCGGTCGCCCGGGGCCAGCACGCGCGGCATGCTGGCTTCGGCCAGGATCGGGGCGCGCACAATGGTTTCCACGTCACGCTTGCCGTACTGGTCATCGCTGTAGACCAGCGCCGACACGCGCAGGGTGCCGTTGAAGTCCGGCACTTTCAGCCGGATGCGGGCATTGCCCTTGGCATCGAGCTGTACCGGGCCGGAGAACAGGTCCACGGTCTGCACGCGCGCGGTCGGGCGCTTGGCCTGCGGCAATGCCTGCAGCGCCATGTCGCCGCCGAACTTCAGCTTGCCGCTGCCACCATCGAAGCTCTCGATCACCCGGCTGTAGATGTCGTAGGCATCGATACCGAGGCGACGCTGGGCAAAGAAGTGTGCACCGGCATCGGGCACCGGGAAGCGGGTGATGTTGAGGATGCCCACGTCCACCGCCGAAACGGTGACGTGCGCGGTCTTGCCGGCCAGCTGCGGCGCACTGACGGTTACCGGCAGGTCCTGCTCCGGGCGCATCTGCTTGGGCGCGACCAGGCCTACGGCCACCGTGCGGCCCTTGCGGTCCATCGGCACATGCACCACGCCTACCGCGCGGGCCGGGGTGATCTTGCTTGGCGCACTGCCGCCACGGAACACCAGCGCGGTGATGTAGACGTCGTGGCGCTCCCAGTCGGCGGTGACCGGGATCTTGAAGGTCGAACCCGGCTTGGCCTCGATGTCCTGCACATACAGCATGCGGTCGGTCTCGACCATCAGGATGCCCTTGCCGGCGTGCGGCGGGGTCACCGTCACCTCCAGGGTGTCACCGGCCTTGTAACCGGTCTTGTCCAGGCCCAGCTTGACCTTGTCCGGGCGCGCATCCAGGCCACGGTTGTCATCGCCCCAGCTCCAGCCGGCACGGAACGGATAGCGGCTGGTCAGGCCGGTGGACGGATCGAACACGTCCACCCGGTACTCGCCCCACTCCACCGGGAAATCAAAGGCGACCGCGCTGTTGCCGGCATCGACGGTGCGGGTTTCCTTGTTCTCGAAACGGCGGGTGAAGTCGTAGTCCCAGCGGTTGTCGTTGAAGGTCCAGTGGTAGTCGCGCAGCTCGCGCACCAGGGTGATCTTCAGGCCCTTGGCTGGCTGCGGTGTGCCGGCGGCATCCACGCGCATCAGTTCGAAGCGTGCGTTGCCGTTGGAATCAGCACCATCGTCGGGGTTGAACAGCGGTCGCACGCCGACCAGCGCATTGGCCGGCCACATCACCCGCTTCAGGGTGCGGGTGACTGTGCGGCCGCCGGTTTCATACAGGCTGCCGGACAGCACCACGGCGATCGGCGCCTTGGCCTTGGCCGCCTCTTCCGGCAACGCCACATCCTCACGCAGCTGGCCATTGCCCGGCAGCGTGGTATCGATCACGTCCTTGGCCTCGCGCGGCAGCTGCAGGGTCGGGTCACCGAAGAAATAGCCCGGCAGGCCTTCCACCGGCTTCTGTTCGGCGGCCACCGCCATGCGTGCGGTGAAGCGGTTGCCATCGGCCGGTGCGCCATACAGGTAGGCGCCATTGGCCTGCAGGCGCAGGTCCTCACCCGGCTTCAGCGTCTTCTGCGCGCTGTCCAGGTCCAGTTTCATGCGCTCGGGCAGGAACTCCTCGATGCGCAGGGTCATGCCCTGGATCGCTTCCTTGCTGGCCGGGTCGGTGCGGAACTCGACCTGCCAGCGCCCGGTCGGCGCCTCGGCGGGGATCACCTGCTCGAAATTGATGTAGCCCTGGTCACCCGGCTGCAGGCGGGTCTCGCGGAACGTCTTGCCGTCGGGCTGCTTCAGGCGCAGGAACACCGGTTGCGCCTTGACCGGCTTGCCATCGTTGTCACGCAGCAGCGCGGACAGGCGCACGGTCTCGCCCGGGCGGTACAGGTCGCGGCCGGACCAGGCATAGACATCGAACCATGCGTTGTCGCGGCCGGCCACGGCGAATTCGCTCAGGTCCAGCGCCGGCTGGTTGAACGGCAGGAAGCTGGTGTCCTTGCCGCTGCTGGCGACCAGCACGTGGGTGGCATCCAGGGTGTAGTTCAGCAGCGCATTGCCATTGCCGTCGGTGCTGCCCTTCAGCACCACCTCGCCCTTGGCGTCGAGCACGTGCAGGTCGATGCCCTTCAGCGGCGCGCCGTCCTTGAGACCGGCGGTATGCACGAACAGCTTGTCCTTGTAGGCCCGGGTGTGCAGGCCGATGTCGCTGACCGAGAAGAACGCGGTGTCGAACTCGCCTTCGTAGTCACCGGTACGCTTGAGCAGGGCGAAGTACAGGCCCGGCTCCTGCAGTTCCTTGATGTCCTGGGTGGGCAGGTAGGTCAGCACCCGCTCGTTCTTCTTGCCCCCCAGGATGAAACGGTTGACGTACACCGGCTCGGCCAGCTTGTTGATCGGGCTGCGCTCGTAGTCGCTGCTCAGCTCCCAGCTGCCACGGCGGCCGCCGCGCTGGTACTGGCTGAAGAAGGTCGGAAGATCCTTCTCGCGCACGCGCAGGAATTCGACGTCGACTTCCGGAACGTTCACCGAGACCACCGGCAGGCCACGGCTGTCCTTGGCCGGCAGCACGCTGCCCTGCGAGGCGAAGCCAACCACCGGCTTCAGCTCGCCGCTGAACACCTTCTGCTTCAGTTCCTTGCCCAGGCGGCTGCCATCGGCGGCCAGCAGGTCCGGCGAGACCACCAGGCTGAACTCCTTGCCGGCCTCGACAAACGGGTAGCGCAGGGTCAGGCCGTCATCGGACAGCGTCCAGCTGCTGTCCTCGGTGCCGACCTTCTCCTCGAAGCGCACCAGCGTGTCGAAATCCTGGGTGCCGACCAGCGGGCGCGAGAACTCCAGCGCCAGCGACAGGCCGTCATTCTTCTGGTCCGGGTAGGCCCGCAGCAGGGTGAATTCCTTCACCTGCTCGGCCTTGGTGGTGATCGCCTCGCCACTGGCCTTGGGCAGCTGCCCGCTGTCGTTGCGGCAGCCGGCCAGGCCCAGCAACAGGCCTCCTGCCAGTACTGCCGCCGCCCATCCCCACCGCTTCCGCCGTGCCGGACCGCTCATGTCGTCACTCCTTGATCGAGGTGGCCATTATAGGCAGGCCGCGTCAAGGCGTTGGCGCCCCGGCGGTCGGAAACCCGGTTCCGCCCGGGACCCGCTAGCTGTGTAAACCCACCACGTTGTTCAGCGGGATTCTGGAAATAGGCGGCTGGCTGCCGGTAACCACCATTTTCCAAAGATGCCCCGGATGAACAACCTACCGAGAGATCACAGCTAGCCGCCAACCTTGGTTGGCATCTATCAGAGCGGCCTCACCCCGGCAGGTACAGGTCCACATAGTCGGTCACCGGCATTGCCGCCAGCGCCACCGGATCCAGTGATGCCGCCAGGATGCGCTGCTGCTGGACTGTCGGGAAGCGGTGGGCCAGGTGCCGGCGGAACTTGTCCATCAGCAGCGGAATGCCTTCCTCCCGGCGTCGGGCATGGCCGAGCGGGTATTCCACCAGTACCTCGGGCAGCTCAGTACCGTCGCTGAAGCGCACGCCCAGGCCGTTGGCGATGCTGCGCTTGTCCGGGTCCAGGTAGTCGGCGCTGAGTTGCGGATCCTCATGGCAGGCCATCTTCGCCCGCAGGGCATCGATGCGTGGATCAGCGGCAACGTCGTCCTCGTAATCCTCGGCCACCAGCCGCCCGTGCAGCAGCGCGATGGCGACCATGTACTGCACGCAATGGTCGCGGTCGGCCGGGTTATGCAGCGGGCCCTGCTTGTCGATGATGCGGATGCAGGCTTCCTGGGTCCGGATCGCGATATGCGCGATGTCCTCGACCCGCCGCCCCATCGCACGCAACTGCTGGTGCAGCATGATGGCCGCCTCCACTGCGGTCTGGCCATGGAACTCGGCCGGGTAGCTGATCTTGAACAGCACGTTCTCCATCACGTAGCTGCCCAGCGGTCGCCCCAGCGTCAGTGCCTTGCCATGCATCGACACCGCTTCAAAGCCCCAGGTCGGCGCGCTGAGCACGCTGGGGTAGCCCATCTCGCCACTGGCCGCCATCAGCGCCAGGCGCACGCCACGGCTGGTCGCATCGCCAGCTGCCCAGCTCTTGCGCGAGCCGGTGTTGGGTGCGTGCCGGTAGGTGCGCAGGGACTGACCATCGACCCAGGCCAGCGACAACGCATTGAGCATGCGCTCGCGATCCAGGCCGAGCAGCTGCGCAACCACAGCGGTGGTGGCCACTTTGACCAGCACCACGTGGTCCAGCCCGACCCGGTTGAAGGAATTCTCCAGCGCCAGCACGCCCTGGATCTCGTGCGCCTTGATCATTGCCAGCAGCACGTCGCGCACGGTCGGCGGTGGGCGCCGCAGAGCCTGCGCGTTGCGCCCCAGCCAATCGCAGACGGCAAGGATCCCACCCAGGTTGTCCGAAGGGTGCCCCCATTCGGCCGCCAGCCAGGTATCGTTGAAATCCAGCCAGCGCACCATCGCGCCGATGTTGAAGGCGGCCTGCACCGGGTCCAGCACGTAATGCGTACCCGGAACGCGCGCGCCGTTGACCACGCTGATGCCCGGCACCAGTGGACCAAGCAGTTTGCTGCAGGCCGGGAACGACAGCGCTTCCAGGCCGCAGCCCAGCGTGTCGAGCAGGCAGTGGTGCGCGGTCTGGAACGCCAGGGGTGAGTCGATGCGCGCGTCGCGCACGTAGTCGACGATGCCCACCAGCAGCGCATCCCACGCTGCACGCTCGTTGGATGGGGTGTGGCTGTCGGACATTATCGATCTCCTCGTTGCGGTGCACGGTCGCCCGTGCACCATGCCAACCAAGGTTGGCATCTATCAAAGCAATCGGTCTCTGCGGCCCGGTAGTCGCCAACCTTGGTTGGCGTTCACCAACGCATCACTCGACCGGTACCCGCACCTTGCCTTCCATCAGCACGCGGGCGCTGCGGCTCATGATGGCCTTGGTCACCGTCCATTGGCCGTCAACGAGACCGGCCTGCGCACCCACGCGCAACGTGCCGGAGGGATGGCCGAAGGTCACCGCTTCGCGTTCGCCGCCTCCAGCAGCGCGATTGACCAGCGTGCCCGGAATCGCTGCCGCGGTGCCGATCGCCACGGCAGCGGTACCCATCATCGCGTGGTGCAGCTTTCCCATCGACAACGCACGCGCATGCAGGTCGATCGCCGAGGCCGGAATGACCTTGCCACTGGACGACACGTAGTCCTGCGCCGGTGCCACGAAGGCCACCTTCGGCGTGTGCTGGCGGGTCGCCGCATCTTCCAGGTTCTTGATCAGCCCCATGCGCAAGGCGCCGTAGGCGCGGATCTTCTCGAAGCGCTCCAGCGCCCCCTTGTCCTCGTTGATCGCAGGCTGCAGTTCGGTGCCGGTGTAGCCCAGGTCTGCCGCATTGAGGAAGATGGTCGGAATGCCGGCGGTGATCATGGTCACCTCGAAACTGCCCACGCCCGGCACGTCCAGGGTGTCGACCAGGTTGCCGGTCGGGAACATCGCGCCCGCATCGCCGTCATCGGACGGATCGATGAACTCCAGCTGGATCTCGGCGGCCGGGAAGGTCACGCCATCCAGCTCGAAATCACCGGTCTCCTGCACTTCGCCATCGCGCATCGGCACGTGGGCGATGATGGTCTTGCCGATGTTGGCCTGCCAGATGCGCACGGTGCACAGGCCGTCGCGTGGCACGCGGGACGGATCGATCAGGCCGTTGGCGATCGCGAACGGACCCACCGCAGTGCTGAGGTTGCCGCAGTTGCCGCTCCAGTCGACGAAGGCGGTGTCGATCGAGACCTGGCCGTACAGGTAGTCCACATCGTGGTCCGGCACCGACGCGGTGGAAATGATCACGCATTTACTGGTGCTGGAGGTGGCGCCGCCCATGCCGTCGGTCTGCTTGCCATACGGATCGGGCGAGCCGATCACGCGCATCAGCAGCGCATCGCGTGCGGCGCCCGGCACCTGCGCGGCGTCGGGCAGGTCCTGCAGGCGGAAGAACACGCCCTTGCTGGTGCCACCGCGCATGTAGGTGGCGGGAATACGGAGTTGAGGGAGGAAAGTCATGGATCAGTATCCTGGGTGCGACGAACCAATATCGGGGTTGAGCTCCTCGTCTTCGAGCAGTGCTTCCATACCCCGCGAAGCATTCCAGATGCGCACGATGGAAACGTGCGCAGGTAGCTCCACGTAGTAGACCAGGTAGCCGTCGAAGCGACGAACCGGATGAAAACGCAACGGCGCTGGCAGCGAGGGCAACAGATCCGCATGCAATGTGGAACCAGCACCCGGGTGAGCCTCGATCAGCTTGACGACGGACTCCACCGCATCGATGAAGCCAACTTCCAGCACTTCTCCGCCCTGATCTGCATACCAGGCTGCTGCCTGGTCGAGATCTAGAACCGCTGCAGGAGACCAGTGCGAAGGTCTCACTTGCGGTTCCGAGCACGCTCACGGAGCTTGTCGAAGTGATCCGGCGCCAGAGGCGCCGAAGGACCAGAAGACAGCCCCTCGGCAATCAACTGCTTGAGCAGTGCTTCGGCCTTGCTGCGCTGGCGCTGGCGGATCAGGTCGCGCACATAGTCCGACGTGCTGGAGTAGCCGCCTTCGCGCACTTCTTCGTCCACGAACTGCTTGAGCGGATCAGTCAGCGAAATGTTCATGGTGGCCATGAGACTCTCCATTGGCAGTTTTTGCCAAGTCAGTGTGCGCCCTGCCCAGGTGTCGGACAAGCCCGCCCCCGGCCTCCGGGGGCAGGCATTCAGGCCGGTATCACGCCACCTTGGCGCCTTCCAGGAAGTCCTGCGCGAAGCGCTGCAACACGCCACCGGCCTCGTAGATCGCCACTTCCTCGTCGCTGTCCAGGCGGCAGGTGACCGGCACGATCACGTCCTGGCCGTCGCGGCGGTGGATGACCAGCGTCAGCTCGGCGCGCGGGGTGCGCTCGCCGACCACGTCGAAGGTCTCGGTGCCATCGATGCCCAGGGTCAGGCGGGTGGTACCCGGCTTGAACTCCAGCGGCAGCACGCCCATGCCGATCAGGTTGGTACGGTGAATCCGCTCGAAGCCCTCGGCCACGATCGCCTCCACGCCAGCCAGGCGCACGCCCTTGGCGGCCCAGTCACGCGAGCTGCCCTGGCCGTAGTCGGCACCGGCAATGATGATCAGCGGCTGCTTGCGCTCCATGTAGGTCTCGATGGCTTCCCACATGCGCATCACCTTGCCTTCCGGCTCCACGCGCGCCAGCGAACCCTGCTTCACGCTGCCGTCGTCGTTGCGCACCATCTCGTTGAACAGCTTCGGGTTGGCGAAGGTGGCGCGCTGCGCGGTCAGGTGGTCGCCGCGGTGGGTCGCGTAGGAATTGAAGTCCTCTTCGGGCAGGCCCATCTTCGCCAGGTACTCACCGGCGGCACTGGAGGCCAGGATCGCGTTGGACGGCGACAGGTGGTCGGTGGTGATGTTGTCCGGCAGCACCGCCAGCGGGCGCATGCCCGACAGCGTGCGCTCACCGGCCAGTGCGCCCTCCCAGTACGGCGGGCGACGGATATAGGTGCTCTGCGGGCGCCAGTCGTACAGCGGGCTGACCGTCGCGCCGTGCTCCACGCGCACATTGAACATCGGGTTGTAGACGCGGCGGAACTGCTCCGGCTTCACCGAGGCCTTGACCACGGCGTCGATCTCGGCGTCGCTCGGCCAGATGTCCTTCAGGCGCACCTCGTTGCCGTCGGCGTCCACGCCCAGCAGGTCCTTCTCGATGTCAAAGCGCACGGTGCCGGCGATGGCATAGGCGATCACCAGCGGCGGCGACGCCAGGAAGGCCTGCTTCGCATACGGGTGGATGCGGCCATCGAAGTTGCGGTTGCCCGACAGCACAGCCGTGGCGTACAGGTCACGGTCGATGATCTCCTGCTGGATGGCCGGATCGAGCGCGCCGCTCATGCCGTTGCAGGTGGTGCAGGCGAAGGCGACGATGCCGAAGCCCAGCTTTTCCAGGTCCGGCAGCAGGCCGGCCTCTTCCAGGTACAGCTGCACCGCCTTCGAGCCGGGCGCCAACGATGACTTCACCCACGGCTTGCGCAGCAGGCCGCGCTCGTTGGCCTTGCGTGCCAGCAGGCCGGCAGCGATCACGTTGCGCGGGTTGGAGGTGTTGGTGCAGCTGGTGATGGCGGCGATGATCACCGCGCCATCCGGCATCAGGCCCTGCGCCTGCTCGGCCTTGCCCGCTGCCAGCTTGGCCTCGTCGGCGATGCCGCGCTCGGCCAGCTCGGCGGTCGCCACGCGCTTGTGCGGGTTGGACGGGCCGGCCATGTTGCGCACCACGCTGGACAGGTCGAAGCGCAGCACGCGCTCGTACTGTGCGGTGGCCAGGTCGCCAGCCCACAGGCCGGTGGTGCGCGCATAGTTTTCCACCAGCGCCACCTGCGATTCCTCGCGCCCGGTCAGGCGCAGGTAATCGATGGTCTGCCCGTCGATGTAGAACATCGCGGCGGTGGCGCCGTATTCGGGGCACATGTTGGAGATGGTGGCGCGGTCACCGATGGTCAGTGCCGCCGCTCCCTCGCCGAAGAATTCAAGGTACGCGCCGACCACGCGCTCCTTGCGCAGGAATTCGGTCAGCGCCAGCACCACGTCGGTGGCGGTGATGCCCGGCTGCGGCCTGCCGGTCAGCTCGACGCCGATGATATCCGGCAGTCGCATCCACGAGGCACGACCGAGCATCACGTTCTCGGCTTCCAGGCCGCCCACACCAATCGCGATCACGCCCAGCGCATCCACGTGCGGGGTGTGGCTGTCGGTGCCCACGCAGGTGTCGGGGAAGGCTACGCCGTCCTGCACGTAGATCACCGGCGACATCTTCTCCAGGTTGATCTGGTGCATGATGCCGTTGCCCGGCGGAATCACGTCCACGTTCTCGAACGCCAGCTTGGTCCAGTCGATGAAGTGGAAGCGGTCTTCGTTGCGGCGATCCTCGATCGCGCGGTTCTTCTCGAACGCCTGCGGATCGAAACCACCACACTCCACCGCCAGCGAGTGATCGACGATCAGCTGCACCGGCACCACCGGATTCACCTTGGCCGGGTCACCGCCCTTGTCAGCGATCGCATCGCGCAGGCCGGCCAGGTCGACCAGTGCGGTCTGGCCGAGGATGTCGTGGCAGACCACGCGCGCGGGGAACCATGGGAAATCGAGGTCGCGGCGGCGCTCGATCAGCTGCTTCAGCGAGTCGCCGAGCGTGGCCGGATCGCAGCGGCGCACCAGGTTCTCGGCCAGCACGCGCGAGGTGTACGGCAGGGTGGCGTAGGCGCCGGGCTGGATTGCATCGACGGCGGCGCGCGCGTCGAAATAGTCCAGCGCGCTGCCGGGGAGGTTCTTGCGGTAATCGGTATTCATGGGCTGGCGGAATGCTTGGGGCGGGCCGGGTGCCGGCGGTGCGGCGGCGAAAGCATCCGGCCGGCACGCGGCCGGCCGGATGGGTACAGCAGGTGGATCAGACGCGCTTGTCGATGGCGACGAAGTCGCGGTCTTCCGGACCGATGTAGTTGGCGCTCGGGCGGATGATCTTGCCGTCGATGCGCTGCTCGATGATGTGCGCGCTCCAGCCGGCGGTGCGCGCGATCACGAACAGCGGGGTGAACATCGCGGTCGGCACGCCCATCATGTGGTAGCTGACGGCGCTGAACCAGTCCAGGTTCGGGAACATCTTCTTGATGTCCCACATCACCGATTCCAGGCGCTCGGCGATGTCGTACATCTTCATGCTCGACTGTTCTTCGGACAGCTCGCGGGCCACGTCCTTGATCACCTTGTTGCGCGGATCGGAGACGGTATAGACCGGATGGCCGAAGCCGATCACCACTTCCTTGCGCTCGACGCGGGCCTTGATGTCTTCCTCGGCCTCATCCGGATTGTCGTAGCGCTTCTGCACTTCGAACGCCACTTCATTGGCGCCGCCGTGCTTCGGGCCACGCAGTGCGCCGATGCCACCGCAGATCGCGCTGTACATGTCGCTGCCGGTACCGGCGATGACACGACAGGTGAAGGTCGAGGCGTTGAACTCGTGCTCGGCGTACAGGATCAGCGAGGTGTGCATCGCCTTCACCCACGAGTCCTGCGGCTTCTCGCCGTGCAGCAGGTGCAGGAAGTGGCCACCGATCGAGTCATCGTCGGTTTCCACGTCGATGGCACGGCCGTTGTGGCTCCAGTGGTACCAGTACAGCAGCATCGAGCCGAGGCAGGCCATCAGCTTGTCGGCAATGTCGCGCGCGCCCGGATGATTGTGGTCATCCTTCTCCGGCGCCACGCAGCCGAGCACGGACACACCGGTGCGCATCACGTCCATCGGGTGTGCCGACGGCGGCAGTTCTTCCAGTGCGGCCTTCACCGCGGCCGGGATGCCACGCAGCGACTTCAGCTTGGCCTTGTACGAAACCAGCTCGGCGCGGGTTGGCAGCTTGCCGTGCACCAGCAGGTAGGCGATTTCCTCGAACTCGCTGGTGTTGGCCAGGTCCAGGATGTCGTAGCCACGGTAATGCAGGTCGTTGCCACTGCGGCCCACGCTGCACAGCGCGGTGTTGCCGGCGGCGGTGCCGGACAGGGCGACGGACTTCTTCGGCTTGAAGGTCGGGGTTGCGGTCGTATCGTTCATGTTTCCCTCCGAAACTTGATGGTGCAGGGTACTGCTTATTTCTTGGCGGCGAACAGCGCATCGAGCTGCTGCTCGAAGGCGTGGTAGCCGATGCGGTCGTAGAGTTCTTCGCGGGTCTGCATGGTTTCCACCACGTTGCGCTGGTGGCCATCGCGGCGCACCGCCTGGTAGACGTTCTCGGCCGCCTTGTTGGCCGCTCGGAACGCCGACAGCGGGAACAGCTGGATCGCAACACCGGCCGAAGCCAGTTCATCGCGGCTGAACAGCGGGGTGGCACCGAATTCGGTGATGTTGGCCAGCACCGGCACCTTCACCGCGTCGACGAAGCGACGGTAGGTGTCCAGGTCGTAGGCCGCCTCGGCGAAGATACCGTCGGCACCGGCCTCGACACAGGCAATGGCGCGCTCGATGGCCTTGTCCACGCCGTCCACCTGGATGGCGTCGGTACGCGCGACCAGGAAGAAGTCCGGATCGGTCTTGGCATCGGCGGCAGCCTTCACGCGGTCGACCATTTCACCCTGCGAGACGATCTCCTTGCCCGGACGGTGACCGCAGCGCTTGGCGCCAACCTGGTCTTCGATGTGGCAGGCGGCCGCGCCGGCCTTGATCAGCGACTTCACGGTGCGCGCGATGTTGAACGCACTCGGCCCGAAGCCGGTATCGATGTCCACCATCAGCGGCAGGTCGCAGACATCGGTGATGCGGCGCACGTCCACCAGCACGTCTTCCAGGGTGTTGATGCCCAGGTCCGGCAGGCCCAGCGAGCCCGCGGCAACACCGCCGCCGGACAGATAGATGGCGCGGAAGCCGGCGCGCTTGGCCAGCAGGGCGTGGTTGGCGTTGATGGCGCCGATCACCTGCAGCGGCGATTCGGCAGCAAGCGCCTCACGGAAGCGGGCACCGGCGGAGAAGGGGGCGGAAGCGGTCATGCGGCAATCCAGGTTGGAGAACGGATAGATAGGCGCAAGCACCATGCCAAGCTGCAAGCCGTTGATTTCACGGGGATGACCACCACGCAATAGTGAAACATATGAAACATTGAAACGGATGTATCATGAAACATCACGTCGACCTCCAGCCGCCATGTACCTGCCCCGCTCACCCCTGCGCCACGCCGACACCGACCCCGGTCGCCCGGTGATCTGGACGGTCAGCGTCTCGCGCCTGACCGGCCTGCTCGGCGATGTCATTCCCGAATTCGATCGACGCGCGCGCATCGAGCAGATCAACCTAGGTTTCGAGGAAGCGGTGGATGTGATCGGTCAACGCCTGCGCCGCGAGCATTGCGACGTGGTCATCGCCGGCGGCTCCAACGCGGCCTGGCTGCGCGGTCGGCTGGAGCTGCCACTGGTGCCGATCCAGGCCAATGGCTTCGACCTGATGGAAGCGTTGGCCCGTGCCCGCCGCATCGCCAGCCGCATCGGCCTGGTCACCCACGCCAGCGACGTACCGGCGTTCAGCAACTTCCAGCAGAGTTTCGGCCTGGATATCGAGCACCGCCGCTTCGTCACCCGCGAGGATGCGCGCGACTGCATCGCCGACCTGCGCGCCAACGGCATCGAGGTCATCGTCGGCACCGGCATGGCCATCGACCATGCCGAGCAGGCCGGCCTGCCGGGGGTACTGCTCTATTCGGCCGACTCGGTGCGGCAGGCGTTTGAACATGCGCTGGAGCTGACCCAGGCGCTGGCCCGCTCCAGCGGCAACCGAGCCGCCCCGCGCCGGCGCCCGGCAGCGCGTGCCGACACGCATGAACTGCTCGGCGACAGCCAAGCGATGGCCCAGGTGCGCGCACAGATCGCGCTCTATGCACCGCATGACAGCACCGTACTGGTGACCGGCGAAACCGGCACCGGCAAGGAACTGGTAGCGCGTCAACTGCACGCCGCCAGCGGCCGTCGCGGGCGCTTCGTGGCGCTGAACTGCGGCGCCATCAGCGAATCACTGCTGGAAGCCGAACTGTTTGGCTACAGCGATGGTGCCTTCACTGGTGCACGGCGCGGTGGTCGCGTGGGCCTGGTCGAGGCCGCCGATGGCGGTACGTTGTTCCTGGATGAGATCGGCGAACTGCCGCTGCCGTTGCAGACCCGCCTGCTGCGCGTGCTGGAAGAACGCGAGGTGCTGCGTGTCGGCGCTACCGAACCGACCGCAGTCGACCTGCGCGTGGTGGCCGCCACCCTGCAGTCGCTGGAACAGCACGCGGCGACCGGCGGCTTCCGTCGCGACCTGTATTACCGGCTGGCCGCACTACGCATCGCCCTGCCCCCGCTGCGTGCGCGGCGCAGTGACATCCCGCTGCTGGCACAGCACTTCTTCCGCCAGCTGCGTGGCATCGACGCGCCATTGGATGAGGATGCACTGGCGTTGCTGAGCGCGGCCCAGTGGCCCGGGAACGTGCGCGAACTGCGCAATCTGGTGGATCGACTACGCATCCACTGGCAGCCTGGGGAAGGATTGATCGATACAGCGCGTCTGCTGCAGCTCGCGCCCGAACTGGTGAAAGAAAGCGCCACCATGCTGCCGCTGGAAAGCAACGGCAAGCGTCCGCCGCGCGCGCAGCTGGAAACACTGCTGCGGGAACACCGCAATGACCGTGAGGGCATGGCACAGGCGCTGGGCGTATCACGCACTACGCTATGGCGCTGGCTGCGCGCGGAGGGGCTGTAGAGCCGGGCCCATGCTCGGCTGCGCGTGCGGAAACATCAGCCGAGCATGGGCTCGGCTCTACAACGGCTGCCCACCCGTCAGCAGCAGCTCGACTTCCTCCACCTGCACCACCGGCACCCGCCATGGATGATGCGGCACGATGCCCTGCTCGAAGATGCGCTGCAACCGCAGCGGATCCCGAGGCAGGCAGAACTCCAGGCGCACGCTGTCGACCACTTCGGTGCGCCCCGCCTCACCCTGCGCGGGCGACGCACCCACGCGCGGGCGGAACTGCTCGAACCCCGGCGCCGACCACCACATGCCGTGCTCGTAGTCACCCCCTGCCAGGGCATCCACCGCAAGGATGCCCTGCTTCACTGCGTCCAGTGCTGCCGACGGCACGAACACCACCACGCGGTACAGCGGCAGGCGTTGCATCAGTCAGCCTTACGGGTACAGCAGGCGCTTGCTCCAGCGCCCTTCCGCACCGGCTTCATAGCACCAGCGCTCGTGCAGGCGGAACTGCGCGCCGTACCAGAACTCGATGCGGTCAGGCACCACGCGCAGGCCGCTCCAGCCGTCCGGGCGCGGCACGTCCTGGCCCTCGAAGCGGGCTTCGACCTCGGCCACGCGCGCGTCGAATTCCTCGCGCGTGGCCAGCGTCTTCGACTGCTGCGAAGCCCAGGCGCCGATCTGGCTCATCCGCGGGCGGCTGGCGAAATAGGCGTCGGCCTCGGCATCGGCCACCTGCTCGACGCGACCCTCGATGCGCACCTGGATGCCGGCCTCGCGCAGGCTGCGCCACAGGAACAGCAGTGCAGCCTGCGGATTGGCCTGCAGCTCCCGGCCCTTGTGGCTGTCCAGGTGGGTGTAGAACACGAAGCCACGCTCATCGAACGCCTTCAGCAGCACGGTGCGCGCCGACGGACGGCCGTGCGTATCGGCGGTGGCCACGGTCATGGCATTCGGCTCGACCTCGCGGCTCTGTTTGGCCTCGTCGAACAGGCCGGCAAACGTGGACAGGGCTTCGGCGTACAGGTCGCTCATGGTTGCGTTCTTCTCACACGGATTGGGCTATTGTGGCTGCATGGCCGCTGCTGCGTATATGCCCCAGGTGAAAGGATTCCCCGAAACATTGGCCGAACAGGTGCTGGACGACGCGCTGGGCAGTGGCGCAGCGGTTCCAGTATTGGCGATCAGCGGCCTGCAGGGGAGCGGCAAATCGACGCTGGCCGCGCAGGTCGTGGCCCGCGCCCAGGCACGCGGCCTGAACGCCGCCACGCTGTCGATCGACGACGTCTACCTGACCCGCGTGCAGCGCCAACGGCTTGCCCGCCAGGTGCATCCACTGCTGATCACCCGGGGCCCGCCGGGCACCCATGACCTGCCGCTGGCCCACGCAGTGCTGGATGCGGTGGCCGCGCGGCAGCCCTTCGCGATGCCGCGTTTCGACAAGCTGGCCGACGAACGCCTGCCAGAAGCGCAATGGCCGCGCCTGCACCAACCGCTGGACCTGCTGGTGTTCGAAGGCTGGTTCCTGGGCACGCCCGCGCAGGATGACGACGCGCTGGACAGCCCGTTGAACGCACTGGAACGCGAGGCCGACGCCGATGGCCGCTGGCGGCGCTGGTGCAACCAGGCGCTGGCCCGCGACTACCCGGCGCTGTGGCAGCGCTGCGACCGGCTATGGTTCCTTCAGCCGCCGGATTTTTCGGTGGTACCGCGCTGGCGCTGGCAGCAGGAGCAGAACCTGCAGGCCACGCAGCCGGGCCGGCACGGCATGAGCCGGCCACAGCTGGAGCGCTTCGTGCAGTACTACGAGCGGGTCAGTCGGCAGGCACTGCACACCCTGCCCGCCCTCGCCGACCACGTGGTGGTACTGGACGGCCAGCGCCAAGTGCAGGACGTGCGCTGAGCGCGCCTATTCCACCAGGAAGGTCACCCGCAGGTTGACCCGCCACTCGGTGATCTCGCCGCTGCCATTGGTGACCACCTTGGTCTCGTTCACCCAGGCGCCCTGGATGCCCTTGACCGTCTCGGAGACCTTCTTCAGCCCGCTGCGCACGGCGTCCTCCACGCTCTTCGGCGAGGAGGCGGTGATTTCGATGACCTTGGCGACCGTCATGGCCTGTACTCCGGCTGGCGCGGGAGACCCCGCTGGAACGCCTACCCTGACGTGAAGAACGTAAAGGCCAGGGCACGGAGGTGTTAGCATCAGAGGGCATGAATCCTGCTCCGAACCTGATCCTGATCGGCCCGATGGGCGCCGGCAAAACCTGCATCGGCCGCCGCTTGGCCGAGCGCTTCACGCTGGACTTCGTCGATGTCGACCAGGCCATCGTCGATGCCGCCGGTGCCAGCATCCCGACCATCTTCGAGCACGCCGGCGAAGCCGGTTTCCGCAACCATGAACGCGAGGCCCTGGCCCGTGTGCTGGAAGGCCGCGGCCAGCTGGTCTCCACCGGCGGCGGCGCGGTGCTGGACCCCGACAACCGTGCACTGATCGCCCGCCGCGGCTTCGTGGTCTACCTGCGGGTCAGCGTGACCGCGCAGCTGGAACGCCTGGCCCGCGACAAGGGCCGGCCGCTGCTGCAACGCCCGGACCGCGAGCAGGTGCTGCACGACCTGGCCGCACACCGCGACCCGCTATACCGCGAACTGGCCGACCTCACCCTCGATACCGACCCGTACACCGCTGCCGATGCGACTGCCCAGCTGGTGGTCAAGCTGGCCACGCAATGGCAGCGCCAGGACCTGACTGCATGACTTCCCCCGCCCTGCTGCAGGTCGCCGTTGGCGGCGACCGCCCCTACACCATCACCATCGGCGCCGGTGCCCAGGCCGATGGCGCTGCACTGGCCGTGCACGTTCGCGGCCGCCACGTGCTGCTGCTCAGCGACAGCGAAGTCGCCCCGCGCTATCTGGCGCCGGTGAAGCAGACCCTGCTGGCCGCGCGCCCCGACCTGATCATCGGCGAGCACGTGCTGGCCGCCGGTGAGGCCTCCAAGACGCTGGCCGAATTCGGCCGCGCGATCGAAGCGCTTGCGGCGCTCGGCGCCACCCGCGACGCCTGCGTGTTCGCCCTCGGCGGCGGCGTGGTCGGTGACCTTGCCGGATTTGCCGCCGCCTGCTGGATGCGCGGCGTGGACTGCGTGCAGCTGCCGACCACCCTGCTGGCGATGGTCGATTCGTCGGTGGGCGGCAAGACCGCCGTCGACATCCCCGCCGGCAAGAACCTGGTCGGCGCCTTCCATCCGCCGCGTGCGGTCATCGCAGATACCCGCGTGCTGGCCACCCTGCCGCCGCGCGAACTGCGTGCAGGCCTGGCCGAAGTGGTGAAGTACGGTGCGCTGGGCGACGCGGTGTTCTTCGAATGGCTGCAGCAGCATGCCGATGCGCTGGTCGCCGGCGAGGATGCGGTACTGGCCGAAGCCATCGCGCGCAGCTGCCGGCACAAGGCCGCCATCGTCGAGCGCGATCCGTTCGAGAAGGGCGAACGTGCCCTGCTCAACCTCGGGCATACCTTCGGCCATGCCATCGAAACCGAGCAGGGCTACTCGGCTCCAGGCCGCGATGCGCTGAACCATGGCGAGGCGGTGGCGGTGGGCATGGTGCTGGCGGCGAAGCTGTCCACCGACCTCGGCCTGGCCGACGATGCCGACCGCGCTCGCCTGCAGGCACTGTTGGAACGCCTCGGCCTGCCGGTGGCGATCCCGGCCGGGCTGGACCCGCAGGCCCTGCTCGGCCGCATGCGCCTGGACAAGAAGAACGTGGCCGGCCGCCTGCGCCTGGTGCTGTGGCGCGGCATGGGCCGCGCCGAAGTGGTCCCGGACGTCGATGAGGCGGCGGTACTGAAGGTGCTGTCAGCCAGGTAGAGCCGGCCGCTGGCCGGCTCCTCCACGCATGAAGTTGCCGGCCAGCGGCCGGCACTACCACGTTGCGGCAGGGGTCACCCCTGCCCCGCTACAATCGGTGCCATGCACGTCTACCTGCAACATCCCGACGCCGGTGCGCAGGCACCACGTTTCCTGCGCCTGAGCCTGCAGCCGGACCTGTTCGGCGGCTGGGAGCTGCTGCGCGAGAGCGGCCGCGTCGGCAGCCGCTCGCAGCTGCGGCGCGAGCTGTTCCTGCAGGCCGACGACGCCCGCCACGCCTTCGAGAAGGCCCGCGATGCCGAACTGCATCGCGGCTTCCAGATCCTTTCGCACGGCGACTGACGCCGCTGCTCCTCCCGTCCAAGGAATGCCCATCGTGACCAGCCCTCTCCGCAACGATCGCCTGCTGCGCGCCCTGCGCCGCGAACCGGTGGACTGCACCCCCGTCTGGCTGATGCGCCAGGCCGGCCGCTACCTGCCGGAATACCGCGCGACCCGGGCCAAGGCCGGTAGCTTCCTGGCCATGGCCAAGACCCCGGAGATCGCCTGCGAAGTCACCCTGCAGCCGCTGCGCCGGTTCCCCCTGGACGCAGCCATCCTGTTCTCGGACATCCTCACCATTCCCGATGCGATGGGCCTGGAGCTGTACTTCGTCGAAGGCGAAGGCCCGAAGTTCCGCCATCCGGTGCGTGATGAAGCGGCCATCGCCAAGCTGGCGGTGCCGGACATGGAGCAGGACCTGGGCTACGTGATGGATGCGGTACGCCTGATCCGCCGCGAGCTGGACGGCCAGGTGCCGCTGATCGGCTTCTCCGGCAGCCCCTGGACGCTGGCCTGCTACATGGTGGAAGGCGGCGGCAGCAAGGATTTCGCACGCATCAAGGCGATGGCGCTGAACCATCCGCAGGCGCTGCACCGCCTGCTGGAGGTCACCACCGAAGCGGTGATCGCCTACCTCGGTGCGCAACGCGCGGCCGGTGCGCAGGCGCTGCAGGTGTTCGACACCTGGGGTGGCGTGCTGTCCCCGGCGATGTACCGCGAGTTCTCGCTGCGTTACCTGCAGCGGATTGCACAGGGCCTGGATCGCGGCGAAGGCAGCGAGCGCACGCCGCTGATCCTGTTCGGCAAGGGCACCGGCCTGCACCTGGAAGCACTGTCGCAGACCGGCGCCGATGCACTTGGCCTGGACTGGACGCTGGACCTGGACGAAGCAATGCGCCGCACCGGTGGTCGCGTCGCGCTGCAGGGCAACCTCGACCCGACCACGCTGTACGCCTCGCCGGATGCGATCGCCACGGCCGCAGCGCGCGTGCTCGACACCTATGCCGCCGGCAACGGCGGCTCGCGCGAAGGCCATGTGTTCAACCTCGGCCACGGCATGTCGCCGGACATGGACCCGGCGCACGTGCAGGTCCTGGTCGACGCGGTGCACGCGCACAGCCAACGCTGAGCATTCCGCATGCCATCACGGCGCGATGTTGATCGCGCCGTGACCCGCAGTGCGCGATCATGGCGGCCCCCACGCTGCACCGGCCACACCCCATGTCCACATCGCCATCGACCTACAACCGCCAGCGTCCCCTGCTGTGGCTGGTGTCCCTGGCGATCTTCATGCAGATGCTGGACTCGACCATCGTCAACACGGCGTTGCCGGCGATGGCCGCCAGCCTGGGAGAGAGCCCGCTGCAGATGCAGTCGGTGGTGTTCAGCTATGCGCTGGCGGTCGCCACCTTCATTCCCGCCTCGGGCTGGATCGCCGACCGCTATGGCACCCGGCGCACCTTCCTGGTGGCGATCATCCTGTTCACCCTCGGCTCGCTGGCCTGCGCGTTGGCCCAGCACCTGCACCAGCTGGTCGGCGCGCGCGTGCTGCAGGGCATCGGCGGTGCGATGCTGCTGCCGGTCGGTCGGCTGGCGGTGATGCGCTCGGTGCCGCGCGAGGATTTCCTGCGCGCGATGAGCTTCATCGCCATCCCCGCGCTGGTCGGCCCGCTGATCGGCCCGACGCTGGGCGGCTGGCTGGTCGAGATCGCCTCATGGCACTGGGTGTTCCTGATCAACCTGCCGATCGGCGTGATCGGTTTCATCGCCGCGATGAAGATCATGCCCGACCATTACGCCAGCCATCGCACCCGTTTCGACCTGCGCGGCTACATCATGCTGGCCTTTGCGATGGTGGTGCTGTCGCTGGCCTTGGACGGCATCTCCGGACTCGGCACCCCACACGCGCTGGTGATGCTGATGACGGTCGCGGGCCTGGCTGCGCTGGTGGGCTACTGGCTGCATGCCGCCAATTCCACCGCACCCTTGTTCTCGCTGGCCCTGTTCCGCGTACCCAGCTACCGCATCGGCATCCTCGGCAACCTGTTCTCGCGCATCGGCAGCAGTGCCATGCCGATGCTGATCCCGCTGCTGCTGCAGGTCGGCCTCGGCCTCGGCCCGATGAACGCCGGCCTGATGATGGTGCCCGTAGCGGCGGCTGGCATGGTGTCGAAGAAACTGGCAGTGAAGCTGGTCGAACGTTACGGCTACCGCCGCGTGCTGATGACCAACACCGTGCTGGTGGGGCTGGCAATGGCCAGCTTCATCCTGATGACACCTGGCCAGCACCTGGCCTGGCGCCTGGTGCAGCTTGCGTTCTTCGGCGCGGTCAATTCACTGCAGTTCACCGTGATGAACACCGTGACGCTGCGCGACCTTGACCGCGAATTCGCCAGTTCCGGCAACAGCCTGCTGTCGATGGTGATGATGCTGGCCGCCGGTTTCGGCGCTGCGGCGGCCGGCAGCCTGCTGGCCGCGTTCGGCAATCACCTGGACAGCAACAGCGCGACCGCCGCGCTGCATGCCACATTCCTGTGCGTGGGCGCGATCACCCTGACCTCGACGATGATCTTCTGGCAGCTGCCTGACACCAAGCCCGAACCGCGGCAGGTCGAGCACGTCGCGGAGTGAGGGTGGTTCGGCAGGGCCTGCGGCCCTGCCCCCGCAGAGGCCGAAGCAACAGCAACAGCGAGCATTCCGTGGGTGGTGGGGCGGTGTGGGCTTGCATGACACGCCGTAAACCCCCAGACCGGCCCAGCCGCTGGCGGCTGTGCGTTCGGGCGCTTGCGAAGCAGTGCTTCGCAAGCAAAGCGCCCTCACCCATGGTGGGCTCGATGGCGCCATCCATGGCGCCAACGGTCCTGCAAGCCCACACCGCCCCACCTCTGACAGATTTTCGCTATTGGGTAGATCCACGCCGTGCGTGGATGAACGTCCATTGACATCGAATAGGTCGAATTGAAATCGAAATGCATCCACGCATGGCGTGGATCTACTGCAGATCGCAGAATTCTGTAGAAGGCGGGGTGGGTCCGGTTGCGGGAGTGTCCGCGGCATGGATGCCGCGGCCAAGCCCCCAGGGACGGGTTTACGGCGTCTCCCGCAACCGGACCCACCCCGCCATCCCACGGAATGCAGGCTTTTGACGTTGATCCGGCGGGTGCAGGGCTGCAGGCCCTGCAGAACCTACCTACCCATGACCCTGGCGATCGCTTCCACCAACAGCTCACCAGTCACCGGCTTGCGCAGGAAGCCGCCAATGCCGGCTGCTTCCACCTGCTGCTGCAGGTCCGGATCGGTCCGCGCGGTCACCGCCAGCAGCGGCAGCATGTAGCCCTGGTTGCGCAGGTGCTGGGCCAGCTCGAAACCGCTCAGGCCCGGCAGGTCCAGATCCAGCAGGCCGACGTCGAAATCGCCGGCACTGACCTCGCGCAGCGCCGCCAGCGCATGGCCGGCATGCACCACCTCGTGGCCGCGTGCGCTCAACAGGCCACGCACCACGTCGGCCACGGTGGCATCGTCCTCGACCAGCAGCACCCGCAGCGGCGGCATGTTCGCCGCTTCGTCGCGATGCCCCTCGGCCGATGCCTCGGCATCGCTGTTCACCACCAGCGGCAACGGCAAGGTCACGCCGAAACAGGTGCCCCGACCCAGCTGGCTCTCCACCTGGATCCGCCCCTGCATCGCATGCGCCAGCTCGCGGCAGATCGCCAGACCGAGGCCACTGCCACCGTACTGCGCGGCGGTACGTGCACCATCGGCCTGCTCGAAGCGGCGGAACAGGCGCTGCTGTTGTTCCTGGCTGATGCCCGGGCCGGTATCGCGCACCTCGAAGTGCAGCGCACGCAGCTCGCCATCGCAACGTGCATGCAGGGTGATAGTGCCGCGGCTGGTGAATTTCACTGCGTTCGACAGCAGGTTGAGCAGGATCTGCCGCACGCGCATGGCATCACCGGTCGCCTGCAGGCCCGCAGGCAGCTGGTTGTCGAGGACGAAGCGCAGGCCCTTCTGTGCAGCCAGCGGGCCCATCAGCGCCGCCAGATCCTGCAACAGGCCATTCAACGCAAACGACTGCGACTGCAGTTCCAGGCGCCCGGACTCGATCCGCGCCAGGTCCAGCGCATCGTTGACCAGGTGCAGCAGGTGCTCGCCAGCATGCCGGATCGACTGCGTGTAGCCACGCTGCTGCGGGTCCAGTGGCGAGGCCAGCAGCAGCTCGCTCATGCCCAGCACGCCGGTCATCGGCGTGCGGATCTCATGGCCAAGGTTGGCCAGGAAGCGGGTCTTGGCCGCCGACGCCTGCTCGGCCAGTTCCTGCTTGTGCAGCGCCAGCTGGTAGGCGTGCCGCCGCTGCAGGCGGCGTCGGTACAGCCAAGCAAACCAGCTGGTCAGCAGCAACCCGACCGACGCCAGCACCAGCAGGCCGGACAGGCTGCGCCACCACGGCGGCTGCACGCGGAATTCCAGGCTCTGCACCCGCGACCACACATGGTCGGCCGACCGGGCCTGTACTTCCAGCCGGTAGCTGCCCGGCGCCAGGCGCGAGAACAGGCGCTCGCCGGCCGGGCCGACTTCGACCCAATCGGGGTCGTAGCCGGCCAGGCGGTAGCGGTACGTATTGGACGCCGAGTCGGCGAAGGACAGCAATCGCGCGACGATGCGCAGGTCGCGGTCGCCATCGGCGATCTGCAACGGCGCATCGTGGGTCATGTCCAGCACCTGCTCGTTGCGGCGCACTTCCACCCGCTCGATCACCAGCGGGGCGCGACGGACCGAAGGCCGTACCTGCTCGGGGTCGAACACCACCGCGCCCGCTGCCGTTCCGGCCACCAGGTGGCCATCGGCCGCTGCGATCAAGGTGTGCTCGCGGAATTCCTGGCTTGGCAGGCCGTCGTGCACGCCGTACAGGCGCACGCTCTGCCCATCGGCACTGACACGTACCAGGCCGCGTGCGCTGGTCGCCCAGGCCACGCCCTGCGCATCCACCACCAGGCCGGAGGCGGAGATCGCCGGATAGCCCTGTTCGGCACCGACCACCGCCTGCCGTTCCAGGCGTCCCTGGCTCCAGCGGTAACGGGACAGGCGACCATCCTCGGACAACCAGACCTGGCCGTCACGGCCCACATGCAACGCATGGATCGCCGTTGCCGGCGCACCCGGCACCGGCTGGAAGCGCTCGCTTTCCGGCAGCCACTGCAGCAGGCCACGGCTGCTGGCCAGCCAGATGTGGTCCTGCGGACCGCATTCCACATCGAGGTTGAGCTGGCCCTGCTGCAGGCCGCGCTGGCCATTGTCCAGCTGGCGCCGCACGTGGCCGTCGAGGTCGCGCTGCTGCAGGCCTGCGGGCAGCATCAACCAGAGACTGTCGCCGTCGCAGGTCATCATCGCTTCGACCACCCCTTCCATCGCCGCATCTGCACCGGCATCACGGCCCCAACGACGCAGTTCGCGCCGTTGCGGGTCGTAGCGCACCAGCGCATCGGTCGATCCAATCCAGACCTGGCCACGCCGGTCCTCACGCACCGAGGTCAACCAGTGCATGCCGTTGACCCAGGTGCGATGCTGCTCGATCCTGCCGGTCTTCGGATCGAAGCGGTCCAGCGCGCCATGGCTGCCCACCGTCCAGACGCCGCCGTTGCTGGAGGGGCTGGTACCCAGCACGAGCGCATTGCGCAGCGAGCTGGGGTCATCCTCCAGGCGCGACAGCACCGAGAACTGCCACCAGCGTGGCAGCAGGTGCCACAGCCCGGCATTGGTGCTGGCCAACCAGATGCCACCTTCGCGGTCCTCGTAGGCACCGGTCCAGTTCGGCCGTACCGGACCGCGCGCGATCGCGCTGTACAGCGGCACGGTCTGGTACTGGCCATCGACCGCACGCCCCAGCCCGGTGCGTGTATCCAGCCAGTGCCCGCCCTGCTCGTCGCGCAGCATCATGCCCAGCACCTGCTCGCCCGGCGGCAGCTTCCACGGGGGGGCTTCGAAGCGGCCATCCGGGCGGCGCACGGTGGCGCCGGCCATCGTGCTGATCCACAGGCTGCCATCCGGTTCGGCGGTCAGTCCGTTGATCAGAAGGCTGGGGATGATGTCCGTACCGACACGCTCGAAGTCGGTCCCGGTCCAGCGCGCCACGCCATGCTTGGTGCCGATCCACAGGCTGCCATCGGCCAGCGTGGCCAGGTAGGGCACCGACGACGAAGGCAGGCTGCGCGGATTGTTCGGCTCGGGCAGGAAGCGCTGCAGGCGATCCTGGCTGTCCAGGCGGTACAGGCCGCCTTCGTGGGTACCGAACCAGATCGAGCCATCAGGCGTGCTGGCCAGGCTCCAGACCGTGTTGGTACCCATCAACGGCTGGCTGCTGCGGTCGTAGAAGTGCAACTGGCGGCGGTCGGCCGACATGCGCACCAGGCCGGCGTTCTCGGTGCCTATCCACAACTGGTTGCGGGCATCGACCAGCACCGTCCAGATGCGGTTGTCACGCAGTCCATCCTCGGAACGCCACACGCGGTAGGTGCGGCCGTCATAGCGGGCCAGGCCATCGTTGGTGGCGATCCACAGGTAACCGTAGCGATCCTCGGCCATGCGGTTGACGGTATTGGACGGCAGGCCATCGAACACCGTCACCTGCCGCGGGCTCGGAGGCACCGGCTGTGCCGCAGCGGGCAACGCGCAGCACAGGAGGACCAGCAGCAGCATCGCCGCCCGCAGATACACCACCGATTGCCTCCTCACGCTGGTCCTGATGATTCCCGCGCTGCGGGCGTCGGCATGGTAAACCGAAAGTCGCGCCGTTCACGCCCGGCGTCGGCGTCGTCACGCAGTCGCCTGTCGTTTCGCACGCGCCTGGGCGATGGCCGTCACCAGCAGGTCGCCGGTCACCGGCTTGCGCAGGAAGCCATCGAAGCCTGCGGCCAGAACCTGGGTTTCGGCATAGGCATCGGAACGGGCGGTCACCGCCACCAGCGGCAGTTCATAGCCCATGGTGCGCAGCTGGCGGGCGATGGCCGTACCGTCCAGCGCGGGCAGATCGAGATCGAGCAGGCCGACGTCGAAACCATCGGTGGCGATCTCCGACAGCGCGCCCAGGCCATGCAGCACGTGGACCACTTCATGCCCGCGCACGCGCAGCAGGCCGGCGATGACCTCGGCCACCGTGGCATCGTCCTCGACCAGCAGGATGCGCAGCGGCGGCAGTTCCGGCAGGGCCGCCACGTCGCCCGCTTCGCTGGCGGCCTGGCGCGTCCAGGGCAGGGGCAGGCGCACGCGGAACCGCGCGCCCTTGCCAGGCTGGCTGTCCACTTCGATGCGCCCCCCCATCGCCACCGCCAGTTCCTGGCAGATCGCCAGCCCCAGACCACTGCCGCCGTAGCGCGACGCGGTACGCGGGCCGTCGGCCTGTTCGAAACGATGGAACAGGCGCTGCTGCTGCTCGGCGTTGATGCCCGGGCCGCTGTCATGGACTTCGAAACACAGGCCGCCCTTTTCTTCCAGGCGTACGGCCAGGCCGACGTGGCCGCGCTCGGTGAATTTGATCGCGTTGCCGAGCAGATTCAGCAGGATCTGGCGCACGCGCATCTCGTCGCCACTGACACTGATCGGCCCGGGCGGGTCTTCGCCGCGCTGGAACACCAGCTGGCGTTGCTGCGCCATCGGCTGCATCAGGCCCTGCACCTGGTCCAGCAGCTCCCCCAGATCAAACGGGCGCAGGTCCAGCTCCAGCCGCCCGGCTTCGATCCGGGCCAGGTCCAGGGCATCATTGACCAGCCGCAGCAGATGGCTGCCGGCCTGCTGGATGGACCCGGCGTAGCCGCGCTGCACCGGATCCAGCGGAGTCGCCAGCAGCAGTTCGCTCATGCCCAGCACGCCGGTCATCGGCGTGCGGACTTCGTGGCCCAGCGTAGCCAGGAAACGGCTCTTGGCCTGCGAGGCCTGCTCGGCCAACTGCTGCTTGTGCACCGTCAGCTGCCATTGCTGGCGGCGGCGCAGCCGCGCGCGGATCGACCAGACCAGAACCACCAGCAGCAACGACCCCAGCAGGATGTAGCCGAATATCGCCATGCCGCTGCGCCACCACGGCGGCAGCACCTTCACCTGCAACTGCTGCGAAGGTGTCCACGCGCCCCGGGCAGTCGCGGCCTGCACCTCGATGACATAGCGGCCGGTCGGCAGCCGCGACAGGGTGCGCTGGCCATCGCCCCCCTGCTCCACCCAGTCCTGGTCGTAACCCTGCACGCGGAAGCGATACCGGTTGCCCTGCGGGCTGGCATAGGAAAGCAGCCGCGCATCGATCTGCAGATCGCGGTCGTCCGGTCCCAGCAGCAGGGTGCCGGTGAGCGGCAGCGGTTGCCAGCCGCGTGCGTCGTCGCGCCGCACCCGCACTTCGGCGATCACCAGCGATGAAGGCGGCAGCACGGTGTCGTCGGCATTCACATCAAAGGCGACCAGGCCGGTCTGGGTAACCGCCAACACGCGGCCATCGGCGTTCACCGCAGGTGGCCGACCGGTGAACTCGGCATCGGACAGGCCATCGCGTTCGTTGAACTGTTGCAGGCGCCGCGTCTTCGGGTCCCACCGCAGCAGGCCGCGCGGCGTCGTGGCCCACAGCTGGCCATTGTCGGCCAGCGCCAGCCCCCCCATGGTCACCGGCGGCACGCCCGCACTGCCGTCGATGCGCTGTATCAGGCGCAGGCTCATGCCATCCCACTGGTAGCGCTCGAAGGCGCCTTGGCGCGCCAGCCACAACTGCTGCGGATCGATCCATGCCAGATCGTAGATCGGGCCGCGCGAAACGCCGGGCACTGGCTCGAAGCGTCCGGCCTGCTCACGCCAGATGCCCATGTCGCCCATCACCCAGGGCCGGCCGTGGGCGTCGAAGCGGATCTGCTCGATCGGCGCATCGGCCGTCCCGCGGAAATGTTCCAGCGGATGACTGTGCAGCAGCCGGCCCTCTGCATCGCGCTGCTGCAGGTCCAGGCCCATCACCGACACCCACACCGTGCCATCAGGGGCCTGCCGCATCAGGTCGATGCGCTGGCGCAGGTCGGCACTGCCATCGATCCGCAGATCACGCAATGCGCCGGTGGCCGGATCGTAGACGCTGATGCGGCCGCCGCGTCCCAGCCACAGGCGACCATCCGGGCGCGGCAGCACCGACCACACCACGCCGTTGCCGAGCTGCCGGTCGCTGGCCAGCAGGCGCAGGGTGCCCTGCGCATCGAGCTGGTACACCCCTCGCGCCGAGCCGACGTAGTAGTTCTTCCCGTCGCTGGCCGCGCTCAACAGGTACTGGCTGTCCAGCGGCTTGCCGTCGAGCTGGTTCCAGATCGAGAAGCGCCGCCAGTCCGGTGGCAGATAGGCCAGGCCCTGGGTCAGCAACGCCACCCACAATCCGCCCTCGTGGTCCTGCAGCAGGTCAAGCACACCGCTGTGCGCGGTCAGGAAGCCGCTGCCGCGGTCCCCCTCCAGCCGGCGCAACGCCGCCGCATCCCCTCGCAACAGGCCATCGGAGGTACCCGCCCAGTAGCCCCCCTGGCGATCGGCCAGGACCAGGGCCGACCGCAGCTGGGCACTGTCGGCCCATCGCGGGCGACTGACCCGGTCCTGCCCATCGATGCGGTAGAGGCCATCGTTCTGGCTGCCTACCCAGATCGAACCGTCTGCATCACGGCTCAACCGGAGCACGCTCAGCCTCCCCAGTTCCCGCGCGGCCACCGGCTCGAAGCCGCTGCCGTTCCAACGCGCCACACCGGCTTCGGTGCCGACCCACAGGCGGCCCCGCGCGTCGACCAGGCTGGTGAAGATGCTGTTGCTGGGCAGGCCACCCGGGCGCGCGGGATCATGGGTGTAGAGGCGCACACTGCCGTCTTCGCCGAAACGGCAGACGCCATGGTTGTTGGTCCCGATCCACAAGGCGTCGTCGACATAGGCCAGTGCCCAGAACTGCCCCTGGCAGGTGGAATTGACCGTATCGAAGGTCTGGAAGCGCTCGCGGTCGGCATCCAGGCGTGCCACGCCCTTGCCATTGATGCCCACCCAGACCCGGTCCAGCGGGTCGATCAGCAGGGTCTCGATCTCGTTGCCAGGCAACGAGCCCGGCTGTTCCGGGTCGTGCTCCCAGACCCGCAGGCTGTTGCCGTCATAGCGGGCGAGTCCACCATCGGTGGCGGCCCAGACGTGGCCCTGGCGATCCTCGGCCAGCGCCACCACCATGCGAGACGGCAAGCCTTCGGCGGCACCGAAGCGGCGCAGGCGTGGTGTTTCTGCCATGTCCAGGGTCGCAGCCGCCGTGGCCATCGCCACCAGCAGCAGCAGTCCCATACCTGCGATGCCACGGCACCACAGGCGCCAACCGCTCGTCATCCTGAACCCCCTGTCCTGCGCCGATTGTCACACAGGGCCGGGGTCATGGCTGCAACAGCCTGTTTCCAGCGGCGGCACCACCACGAACTGTTGCACCCATGCACGCAACGTTGGCAGGGGGCTGTGCGTATGATCGCAGCGTCCCCTTCCGGAGCCCGCCATCGATGCGTCCCTGCCTGGCCCTGTTGCCGATGCTGCTCGCCACCGCCCCTGCCTGGGCGGCCGCTGACACCTATCGCCTCGATCCGGTGCACACGCGGGTGCTGTTCTCGATCGACCACGCAGGCTACTCGCAGGCCATGGGCACGGTATCGGGCAGCGAGGGGCGCGTGCGGTTCGATCCCGACAACTGGCGCGACGCCACCGTGGAAGTGGATATTCCGGTGTCGCGGCTGGACCTTGGTGATGCCAAGTGGAACCAGGCCACCTTGGCCCGCAGCCTGCTCGACGGCGAGCGCTTCCCGACCGCGCGGTTCGTCTCCACCAAGGTCGAACCGATCGATGCCAGGCGCGCCCACGTGATCGGCACGCTGACCCTGCGCGGGGTCAGCCAGGAAATCACGCTGGATGTGACCCTCAACGCCATCAAGCGCTATCCGCTTCCCCCGTTCCGACGCACCGCCGGTTTTTCCGGCAGCACCACGCTGAGCCGGCGCGCGTTCGGCATCACCGCCTGGCCGGGCGTCATCGGTGATGCAGTACAGCTGAGGATCGAGGCGGAAGCCACCCTCGACCGCAGCGACGCCCCGGGAACTCCCGCTCCCCTTCCACACTCCGACCCCAAGACGGCCCGCTAGAGGACCCCTCATGACCGCCAAGAACACCCCCGCCGCCTGGGGGAGTGTCAGCCAGATCCTGCACTGGTTGATCGCACTGCTGATCCTCGCCTTGGGCGTGGTCGGCCTGACCATGGGCGAACTGCCCAAGACGCCCAAGTACTTCTGGGTCTACACCGCGCACAAGTCGATCGGCATCACCGTGCTGGCGCTGGTGCTGTTCCGCCTGGGCTGGCGCCTGTACGCCGGGGCACCGAAGCCGGTGCCGGGCGTGCCCAGCTGGCAGGAGCGCATCGCCAGCGCCACCCACGTGCTGCTGTACGTGCTGATGTTCGCCATCCCGCTGTCGGGCTGGCTGTACGATTCGGCCAGCGGCCTGCGCCCGTTCCGCTGGTTCGGCCTGGTGGACGTGCCCAAACTGAGCGGCCCCGACCCGCAGGTCGTCGCGGTGTCCCATGCCCTCCACGAATACGGCTTCTGGCTGTTGATCGCGGTGGTGCTGGCCCATGCCGGCGCTGCCTTCTACCACCACCTGTTCCAGCGCGATGCAACGCTGTCCCGCATGTTGCCGCGTGGCTGGCTCGCCTCCCCTCAGAAGGACTGACCGATGAACCTGAAACTGACCACTCCGGCCGCCGTGGCCGCCGCCCTGGCCGGCATGCTGGCCACCGCTCCGGCACTCGCTGCCGATTACGCGCAGGCTCCCGGCGCCGGTTCGATCCTGGTGTTCGCCACCAAGTACGACGGCGAAGTGTTCACCGGCAGCTTCCCTGGCTTCGCGACCAAGCTCAGCTTCGACCCGGCCAACCCGGCTGCCGGTTCGCTGGATGTGGTGATTCCGCTGGCAGGCGCCAAGAGCGGCAACAGCGATCGTGACTCGACCCTGCAGGGCGCCGACTTCTTCAACGTCGGCAAGTTCGCCACCGCGCGCTACACCGCCAAGGGCTTCCGCGCCATGGGCAATGACCAGTTCGCCGCCGATGGCACCCTGGAGCTTCGTGGTGTCAGCAAGCCGGTCACGCTGACCTTCACCTGGAAGCCGGGCACCCAGCCGGTGCTGACCGGCAAGGCCACGGTCAAGCGCCTGGACTTCGGCGTCGGCGGCGGTGACTGGGCCGACACCAAGACCATCCCGGACGAAACCGCGATCAGCACGATCGTGAAGTTCGACGCGAAATAAACCGCATCTGGTAGTGCCGGCCGCTGGCCGGCATCACCGGGAACAGAGGGGTTGCCGGCCAGCGGCCGGCACTACCGATCGACGGCCAACCACGCCTGAACCGTGGCCGCGTCGAACGGCCAGTCCAGCTCGCGGTCGCCGCGCTCGTCACGCAGCACCGGCACCCGCGTGCCATAGCGCGCTTCCAGCGCCGGCTGGTCGTCCAGGAACACCGATTCGAACTCCGGCGCCCGTGCCCTGGCCAGCTCGGCCAGGGCCATGTCGCACAGGTGGCAATCGTCACGTTGGATAAGGGTCAACACCGGCCGGGCTCCCGTGGCGGAAATGCTGCGCCGCAGCCATGGAAGTGCGGCGTGAACCGCTAGAATAGCGATCTCTTCCGGTACCCGCAGTACGGCAACCATGGCTGTCAGCACGTTCGACGTTTTCAAGATCGGCATTGGCCCGAGTTCCTCGCACACCGTCGGGCCGATGAAGGCCGCCGAGCGATTCATCCATCGCTGGCTGCTCGACCCGGGCCGCCTGCACGAGGTCGCGCGCATCCGCGCCGATGTCTATGGCTCGCTGGCACTGACCGGCCGCGGCCACGGCACCGACAAGGCGATCCTGCTGGGCCTGGAAGGCCAGCGGCCGAACCTGATCGATCCGGACATCATTCCGGCCACGCTGGAGCGCATCCGCAGCAGCAAGCGCATCCAGCTGATGGGCCAGCACGAGATCGCCTTCGACGAGAAGCGCGACCTCGGCATGAACAAGCGCCAGAAGCTGCCCTACCACACCAACGGCATGCGCTTCACTGCCTACAACGCCGACGACGAAGTGATCGCCACCCGCGACTATTATTCGGTCGGCGGCGGCTTCGTGGTCAACCAGGACGACGCGGCCGATGATCGCATCGTGCCCGACGAGACCCCGCTGCCCTACCCGTTCAAGAGCGGCGACGAGCTGCTGGCGCAGACCGCGCGCAGCGGCCTGAGCATTGCCCAGCTGATGTTCGAGAACGAGAAGTGCTGGCGCAGCGAAGACGAGATCCGCGCGCGGCTGCGCGAGATCTGGAGTGCGATGCAGTCGTGCGTGGCGCGCGGCATCCGCGAGGAAGGCGTGCTGCCGGGTGGCCTGAAGGTGGGCCGTCGTGCGCCGGCGTTGTACCGCGAACTGTCGTCGAAGCCGGAAGCGGCGATGCGCGACCCGCTGACCACGCTGGACTGGGTCAACCTGTACGCACTGGCAGTGAACGAGGAGAACGCTGCCGGTGGCCGCGTAGTGACTGCGCCGACCAACGGTGCGGCCGGTGTGCTGCCGGCGGTGCTGCACTACTTCGATCGCTTCTGCCCGGGCGCGAACGAACAGCGCGTGTTCGACTTCCTGCTGACCTCGGCGGCGATCGGCATCCTCTACAAGGAAAACGCCTCGATTTCCGGCGCCGAAGTGGGCTGCCAGGGCGAGGTTGGCGTGGCCTGCTCGATGGCGGCCGGTGGCCTGGTCGCGGCACTGGGCGGCAACCCCAGCCAGATCGAGAACGCCGCGGAAATCGGCATGGAACACAACCTGGGCCTGACCTGCGACCCGATCGGTGGCCTGGTGCAGATTCCCTGCATCGAACGCAACGCGATGGGCGCGGTGAAGGCGATCAATGCCTCGCGCATGGCGATGCGTGGCGACGGCAAGCACAAGGTGTCGCTGGACAAGGTAATCAAGACCATGCGCGATACCGGCCGCGACATGCAGGACAAGTACAAGGAAACCAGCCGCGGTGGCCTGGCGGTGAACGTCATCGAGTGCTGATGACCCTGGGTAGAGTCGACCGCTGGTCGACTATCGCGTGCAGCGCGGGATTTTCGCGGTCTGATCGAAGAGCAGTCGACTGACAGTCGACTCTACCCCGTTGTCCCTGGCCGGTCGGACGACACCGTCACCGCGTTCCGGTTAGGCTCGGGGCTCCCCCACCCCGGATTGCCCCATGCGCGTGATCGCTGCCGCCCTGCTTGCCTGCCTTCCGCTGACCGCCCTGGCCGCCCCCACCTACGGGCCGCGGCTTGAGGGCTTCGACTACGGCTATCCGGTCAAGACCTTCGCACTGGAATCGCAGCGGCAGCCGCTGGAAATGGCCTACCTGGACATCGCGCCGAAGAAGGCGCCCATCGGTGTGGTGGTGCTGCTGCACGGCAAGAACTTCTGCGCCGCCACCTGGAAGGAATCGATCAAGCCACTGGTTGCCGCCGGCTATCGGGTGATCGCTCCGGACCAGGTCGGCTTCTGCAAATCCAGCAAGCCCGAGCGCTATCAGTACACGTTCGCACAGCTGGCAGCCAATACCCATGCCCTGCTGCAGCAGCTGCAACTGGGCGACGTGCCGGTGCACCTGGTCGGGCATTCGATGGGCGGCATGCTGGCCGTGCGCTACGCGCTGATGTACCCGCAGGACCTGCGCAGCCTGTCGCTGGTCAACCCGATCGGACTGGAAGACTGGAAGGCGCTGGGCGTGCCCTGGCGCAGCGTCGACGCGTGGTATGCCGGTGAAATGAACATCAGCTACGACAGCATCCGCCGCTACCAGCTGGATGTGTACTACGACGGCAAATGGAAGCCGGCCTACGAACCCTGGGCGCGGATGCAGTCAGGCATGTACGAAGGGCCCGGCAAGCAGGCCGTTGCATGGAGCCAGGCGCTGGCCTCGGACATGGTGTTCAACCAGCCGGTGGTCTACGAACTGAAGAACCTGCAGGTGCCGACCACGCTGTTCATCGGCCAGAAGGACCGCACCGCGATCGGCCGCGACCTGGCGCCGGCTTCGGTGAAGGCGACGCTGGGCAACTATCCAGCGCTCGGCAAGGCGGCGGCCGCAGCGATTCCCGGCGCGACGCTGGTCGAGTTCGCCGAACTGGGCCATTCGCCGCAGGTGCAGGACCCGAAGCAGTTCAACAGCGCCTTGTTGAAGGCGTTGAAGTCCCGCTGATCAGCTAGCGTGCTCGTGTAGAGCCGAGCCCATGCTCGGCTTATCCAGCAGGAGGGGATCTCGCCAGGAGCAGCCGAGCATGGTCTCGGCTCTACAAGAACTGTGCGATCAGCCGACGATCCGCAGCACGTCATCCAGCAACGCGGCGGCGGTGACTTCCGCGCCCGCACCCGGGCCCTGGATCAACAGCGGCTGGCGACGGTAGCGATCACTGTGGATGGCGACGCGATTGTCGGTCCCCGCACCCTGCGCCAACGGGTGATCGGCCGGCAGCTCGCGCAGGCCCACCTGCGCACCCCCACCGTCAACACGGCCGACGAAACGCAACACGCGGCCGTTTTCGCGTGCCCGCTGCCAACGCGCCTGCAGCGGCGCATCCAGCTGCTCCAGCGCAGCCACTGCGCCCTCCAGCGGCAACGCGGCCAGCGTTTCAGGTACCAGTGAGTCCACCTGCACCTGCGAAGCATCCAGCGCCAGCCCGCTGCTGCGGGCCAGGATCAGCAGCTTGCGGCGCACGTCCTCGCCGGACAGGTCAAGTCGCGGATCCGGCTCGGTGTAGCCGGCCGCCAGCGCCTCGCGCACCGCCGCCGAGAACGGCGACTTGCCGTCATAGCGATGGAACAGCCACGCCAGCGAACCGGACAGCACGCCCTCGATGGCATGGATGTGATCACCACCGGCCACCAGTGCGCGCAGGCTGCTTAGCAGCGGCAGCCCGGCACCGACGGTGGCGCTGTCACCATAGCGCGCACCACTGTCGGCACAGCTGTCTGCAATGGCCTGCGCGCGTGACAGCTGCGCACCACGGCCCAGCTTGTTGGCTGTCACCACATGCACGCCGCGCGCCAGCCACTGCACGTGACGTGCGGCCACGTCTTCGCTGGCGGTGGCATCGACCACCACATCGCCACGCTCCAGCCCTTCGGTGCTGGCCCACGCCGGCGAACTCTGGCCATCGCGTGGCGCACGTCGCGCCAGTTCCAGCGGCAACGCCAGGTCACGATCGATCTCCAGCGCAGTACGCGAGTTGGCAAGCCATTGCACGCTCGGCAGTTCCAGCCCGCGAGCCTGCAGCCTCTGGTAGCGCTGCACGAAGGCCGAGCCGACTGTGCCAGTACCGAGCAGCGCCAGGCGTCCCGCGCCCAGCGCCGGAATTTCAGCAGCGAGTGCGCTCATGCATCCACCACCTGTTTGCGGCGTGCGGCCGCATCGATCACGACTTCGGCGCGCTGCAGCGCGGCACCGAGATCGGCCAGCAGGTCGCGCTCGGCCTCGATGCCGACCGACAGACGCAGCAGCCCTTCGCTGATACCGGCCGCTGCGCGTGCTTCGGCGGTCATCGCCGCATGGGTCATGGTCGCCGGATGCGCGATCAGGCTTTCGACGCCGCCCAGCGATTCGGCCAGGGTGAAGCAGCGCAGGCCATCCACGAATGCGCGCACTGCCGCGTGCGGATCTTCACCGCCGCAGTGCGCAAGCTCGAACGACAGCATCGCGCCGAAACCGCTCTGCTGGCGCGCCGCGATGGCATGGCCGGGATGTTCGGCCAGGCCCGGGTAGTACACCCTGCCGACGGCCGGATGCTGGTCCAGCAGGGCAACGATCGAGGCGGTATTTTCCTGGTGCACGCGCAGGCGCGCATCCAGCGTGCGCAGGCCACGCAGGGTCAGGAAGGCATCGAACGGTGAACCCGTCAGGCCCAGCGCGTTGCCCCACCACACCAGCTGCTCGTGCACTGCCGGATCACGCGCGACCACTGCCCCGCCCACCACATCGCTGTGGCCGTTGATGTACTTCGTGGTGGAATGCAGCACCAGGTCCGCACCGAACGACAGCGGTTGCTGCAGCGCTGGTGACAGGAACGTGTTGTCGACCACCACGAGTGCGCCGGCCTTGTGCGCGGCATCGATGACGAAGCGCAGGTCGGTGATGCGCAGCAGCGGGTTGGACGGCGTTTCCACCAGCACCAGCTTCGGCTGGGTGGCCAACGCCTGTGCCAGTGCGCGCGGATCGGTCAGGTCGGCGGTGACCAGTTCAAAGTGGCCCTTCCGGGCCAGCGCATTGAACAGGCGCCAGCTGCCACCGTACGCATCGTGCGGCACCACCAGGGTATCGCCCGGCTGCAGCAGTGCGTTCAGCACCAGGTTGATCGCGCCCATGCCGGTGGCGGTGACCACACCACCGACGCCGCCTTCCAGTTCCGCCAGCGCCTCACCCAGCAGGTCGCGGGTCGGGTTGCCACTGCGCGTGTAGTCGTACTGGCGCTTGTTGCCGAAGCCTTCGAAGCTGAAGTTCGACGACAGCACGATCGGCGGCGTGACCGCGCCATGCGCGGTGTCCCGATCGATGCCCGCACGGACGGCGGCAGTGGTGCGACTACAGGACGGCTCGTTGGCGTGCAGGCTCATGCGGACTCTCCAGAGGTGCGGAAGGCGGTGGCGAGGATCGCGTCGATGCGATCGGTTTCTTTGAGGAAGGCGTCGTGGCCATAGGGCGAACGCAGCACGCGCAGGCTGCCGCGCGGGCCCAGCCCTTCGACCAGGCCGACCAGGTCGGCCAGCGGCACCAGGCGGTCGCCCTCCACGGCCACCACCACGGTCGGCGGCAGGATCGCGGCGGGGTCGACACGGTGCAGGTCGATCGATTCGGACAGGCGCAGGTAGGCGGTCACCGGCGTGCGCGCGACGTACTGCGCGCCGGCGGCGTCGAGGTAGTCTTCGGCGGCCACGCGCACGCGGCCATTGATGACCTCCGGGGCAGCGTCGAAGCGCTCGCCGAATTCTTCCGGGGTGCGGTAGCTGAGCATGGCGAACTGCCGGGCCAGGGCCAGGCCGTGGTCTTCGCCGCACTGCAGCTGGCCCAGCGCAACCGCGCGGCGCTGCAGCGCGCGCCACGCGGCGGCATAGGGATGCGGGCGGTGCGCGCCGCTGGCCAGCACCAGTTGGCGCACGCGGGCGCGGTGACGGATCGCGAACTGCTGGCCGACCAGCGCGCCATACGAATAGCCGACGAAGGCCTTCAGCGTGCGGATGCCGAGATGGTCCAGCAGCAGCGCCAGCGCATCGGCCTGGTCGGCAGTATCGATCGGCACATCCAATGCACCGTCGGCACCGATGAAATCGAAGGCCAGCACGCGCAGCTGCTGCGGGTCGAGCGCGCGGCCGGTACCCACAAGCGCTTCGGCCCAGCCCTTCTCGCTGAACTGTGCGTTGGACGCCACGTGGCGATGGGCGGAAATGCCACCGGCCAGCACCACCACCGGCGCGTTGGCCGGGCCCACCCACTCATAGCGCAGGCGCACCGGGCTGGGGCCTGCATGGCGCATCGACAGCACCGCGGCGAACTCACCGCGCTCGGCGTGCACGCGGTCTGCGACCGGCACGCTGACGGGGACGAAGGGCTCGGGGCGAATGGCGGTACTGGCAGCGAAGCTCATGGCGGGATCCGGTTGGGGAATCGGCCATCGAGCCTTCGCGGGCCCGCGTTCGAGATGCACGTGGGGTGCATGGTTCGAACCATCTTTCGGTGGACGCCACGGTCCCCGCAGGATTTGGCACCTACGCAGACGCTTGCGCGCCTGCGGGCTGCCCCGGCTTCAAAGGGCCTGTCCCTCTGCCGGTCTCGATGGTGGAGCCACGATGCCAGCCCTTTCCGGCACTGTCAATCCCTTCATGCGGATAAAGCGATAGATATTTCCAGAATCAGTCTGCGAGGGCCGTCCCGGTCGCCCCGTTCAGGATCGGGTACAGTCCCGGCGGTCCTCTCGCTGGAAACGCCGATGCCGCGCCTGCCCCTGTCCTGCCTGCTGTTGCCTCTGCTGGCGAGCGCGACCGCACACGCCGGCGACTGGCGCCAGGGCTGGGGACTGGCTCCCCCTTCCGCGCCTGCCACCCGCGCAGGCAGTGCCGAGGGCGCCGCCCCCATGGCCCGGTTGCGCCTGCAGCCGGTCGGTACGCAATGGCAGGCGCGGATCGACAACGGGCTGGCAGGGCCGCTGCAGATCCAGCTGCGCGCCGCCCCCGGACACCCGGTCGAAGGCCTCCCGGTCGAGTCGCTGATCCAGGGCGACAGCAGCCTGGTCGTCGGCCACCTGCCCGCCCCGATCGATGGCCGCCTGCTGGATCTGCGCCTGCAGTCGGTGCCGGGCAACCCTGCCGCACAGGCCGAAGATGTCGGCTATCGCCTGCCGTTCGATGCGGCCCGCCTGCGTGTGGACCAGGCGCCGCAGGGGCGATTCAGCCATGACGACGAGGAGAACCGCGACGCGGTCGACTTCGCACTGCCGGAGGGCACCCTGGTGCTGGCCGCGCGCGAGGGCACGGTGATGCAGATCCAGGATGGCTTCCGTGGCAACGGCCAGGACCGCGAGCGCGATGGTGCCCGTGCCAATTTCGTCCGCGTGCTGCACAGCGACGGCAGCATGGCCCTGTACGGCCACCTCCAGGCCGGCGGCATGCGCGTGCGCCGCGGCCAGGCGGTGGGAGCCGGGCAACCGATCGGCCTGTCCGGCAACAGCGGCTACAGCACTGCGCCGCACCTGCACTTCGTGGTGCAGGTCAACCGCGGCATGGGCCTGCGCTCGGTGCCGGTGCGCATCTTCGCCGGGCAGGGCCAGCTGCAGTTCGCCCGCCACGGCGAGGCCGACGGCGGTATCGGGCGCTGACCGGCCCCGGCCGGTATAATCGGGCGCTTATCTCTTTGAAAAGCGCCCCGGGCGGGCGCCACTGCCATGTCCGAAGTCGCCATCGAAGCGTCGCGTCGCCGCACCTTCGCCATCATTTCACACCCTGACGCCGGCAAGACCACGCTGACCGAAAAGCTGCTGCTGTTCGGAGGCGCGATCCAGATGGCCGGTTCGGTCAAGGGCCGCAAGGCCGCCCGCCACGCCACCTCCGACTGGATGGCGCTGGAAAAGGAACGCGGCATCTCCGTCACCTCCTCGGTGATGCAGTTCCCGTACGAAGGCAAGATCGTCAACCTGCTCGACACCCCTGGCCACGCCGACTTCGGCGAGGACACCTACCGCGTGCTGACCGCAGTGGACTCGGCGCTGATGGTGATCGACGTAGCCAAGGGCGTGGAAGAGCGCACCATCAAGCTGATGGAGGTGTGCCGCCTGCGCGACACCCCGATCATGACCTTCATCAACAAGCTCGACCGCGAGGGCAAGGACCCGATCGAGCTGCTGGATGAAGTGGAGACCGTGCTCGGCATCCAGTGCGCGCCGGTCACCTGGCCGATCGGCATGGGCCAGCGCCTGAAGGGCGTGGTTCACCTGCTGACCGGCGAAGTGCACCTGTACGAACCGGGTCGCAACTTCACCCGCCAGGACTCGACCATCTTCCCGTCCATCGATGCGCCCGGCCTGGCCGAGAAGATCGGTGCACAGATGCTGGCCGACCTGCGCGACGAACTGGAACTGGTGCAGGGCGCCAGCCATCCGTTCGATCTGGACGCTTACCGCGCCGGCAAGCAGACCCCGGTGTTCTTCGGCTCGGGCGTGAACAACTTCGGCGTGCAGCCGCTGCTGGACTTTTTCGTCGAGCATGCGCCGTCGCCGCAGGCGCGAACCACCACCGGCCGCGAAATCGCACCGGAAGAGAACAAGCTGACCGGCTTCGTGTTCAAGATCCAGGCCAACATGGACCCGCAGCACCGTGACCGCGTGGCATTCATGCGGGTCTGTTCGGGCCGTTTCAGCGCCGGCATGAAGACCTTCCACGTGCGCACCGGCAAGGAAATGAAGCTGGCCAACGCGCTGACCTTCATGGCCAGCGACCGCGAGATCGCAGCCGAAGCGTGGCCCGGCGATGTGATCGGCATCCACAACCACGGCACCATCTCCATCGGCGATACCTTCACCGAAGGCGAAGCGGTGACCTTCACCGGCATTCCCAACTTCGCCCCGGAACTGTTCCGCCGCGCACGCCTGCGTGATCCGCTCAAGCTCAAGCAGCTGCAGAAGGGCCTGGCCCAGCTGTCCGAGGAAGGCGCGACCCAGTTCTTCCGCCCGCTGACCAGCAACGACCTGATCCTGGGTGCCGTCGGCGTGCTGCAGTTCGACGTGGCCGCCTACCGCCTGAAGGACGAGTACGGTGTGGAAGCCACCTTCGAGCCGGTCAGCGTGACCACTGCGCGCTGGGTCCACTGCAGCAACGAGAAGAAGCTGGAAGAGTTCCGCGAGAAGAACGCGCTCAACCTGGCGCTGGATGCGGCCGGCCACCTGGTCTACCTCGCTCCGACCCGGGTCAACCTGCAGCTGGCCCAGGAACGCTCGCCGGATGTGCGTTTCTCGGCCACACGCGAAGCGGCGCACACCGTTTCGGCAGGCTGATGCCACGGGGTCGGATCCCTTTCCGCAAGGAAAGGGCTCTGACCCCGCCGGCGCAACCCAGGGATTCACCCACCATACGGTGACGGGCGTGCACGTGCCGCCCATCGCGGCGATGATAGGGGGGTGCGGGTCCCCCTCCCCGCGAACGATGCCTACGCCATGTCCACGACTTCCGTTGCTTCGATCCGCGAAGAAATCGCCAGCGCCCTGACCCATGGCCTCGGTGCCGTGCTCGCCCTGGGCGCCGGCGCGGTGCTGATCACCCTGGCCGCAATCTACAGCGATGGCTGGCAGCTGGCCGGCGCCATCGTGTTCGGCATCGCGCTGCTGCTGCTGTACACCGCGTCCACCCTGTACCACGCCATCCAGCACCCGGTCGCCAAGGGCCGGCTCAAAGTGTTCGACCACTGTGCGATCTACGTACTGATCGCCGGCACCTATACCCCATTCACCCTGATCGGCCTGCGCGGCCCGTGGGGCTGGGGCCTGTTCGCCGCGATCTGGACCCTGGCCCTGGCCGGCGTGGTGTTCAAGCTGTTCTACACCGGTCGCTTCAAGCGCCTGTCCACGGCCATCTACGTGGCCATGGGCTGGCTGGTGATCGTGGCGGTCAAGCCGATGCTGGCCTCGATCGACGGCTGGACGCTGGGCTGGCTGCTGGCCGGCGGCCTGTCCTACACGCTGGGCACCTATTTCTACCACCGCGAATCGATTCCCTATTCGCATGCGATCTGGCACCTGTTCGTCATCGGTGGCAGCGTCTGCCACTTCGTCGCGGTCACCATGCAGGTGCTGTAGCACCGGCCCGTGCGTGGCGCGTGCACGCCGCGCACATGGACGCTTCGCGCCCCGTCCACGATGAGGGGGCAACCATGGCAGCGTGAATGCCGCCGCCTCCCCTGCCACAAAGCGCACGAACCGCTGGCGCCTGCGCAGCCCCGGCCCGCGAGGCCGGCGCTGGCTGACGCTGCTGATCTTCCTGCTCGCGGCGATCCTGGTACTGATCGCACTGTGGGACTGGAACTGGTTCAAGGGCCCGGTCGAGCGCGCCGTGCAGGCCCGTACCGGCCGCGCACTGCACATCGGCCATCTGGATGTCGACCTCGGCCGGACCAGCACCATCCGTGCCGATGCGATCACCTTCGCCAATGCCGGTTGGGCCAGGCAGCCGAACATGGCCTCGGCCGACCGCGTCGAGATCGATGTGCGCGTGTGGCCCCTGCTGCGCGGCAGCGTGCAGCTGCCGGAAGTGCGCCTGACCCGACCGGACGTGCTGCTGGAAACCGCCCCTCGCAAGGGCGAACCGGGCAACTGGGACTTCCTCGGTGACAGCGCTGGCGGCACCAGCCCGCAGCTCAAGCGCCTGCGCATCGACGACGGCCGGCTGCAGTTCCTCGACGCACCGGGCCGTACTGATATCCGCGTGGGCGTGCGCAGCGGCCAGCCGAAGCAGGCCGATGCCTCGCCGCCGCTGCTGGTGCAGGGCAAGGGCCACTGGCAGGGAAACCCGTTCACCCTGCAGGGCGGAACCGAATCACCGCTGGAACTGACCAACAGCGACCACCCGTTCCGCATCCACCTCAACGGACGCGCCGGCGCCACCCACGCGGTGGCCAGCGGCACGCTGACCAATCCGTTCCAGCTGCGCGTGTTCGACCTGCAGTTCGCACTCAGTGGCCAGGACCTGGCCGATCTCTACCCATTGCTCGGCATCGCCATTCCGCCGTCCCCGCCCTACGCGCTGAACGGTCGCCTGAAACGCGACCACGACGTCTGGCGTTACGACGGTTTCACCGGCAAGGTGGGCGACAGCGACCTCGGTGGCAGTCTTCAGTTCGAGGTGGGCCGCGACCGTCCGCGGCTGACCGCGACGCTGGAATCCAAGCGCCTGGACTTCGATGACCTGGCCGGCTTCGTCGGCGCGCCGCCGAAGACCGGCGGCGGCGAAACCGCCAATGCGGAGCAGAAGGCCGAGGCCGCACGGGTGGCCGCGCGCGCGCGCGTGCTTCCGGACACGCCCTACAACCTCGGCAAGCTGCGTGCGATGGATGCCGATGTGCGCTGGAAGGCCCACCGCATCAACGCACCGTCATTGCCATTGGACGACATGGATGCCCATCTGCTGCTGGATGACGGGGTGCTGCGGCTGGCACCACTGAACTTCGGCGTCGCCGGCGGCGATATCCGCAGCACCATCCGCATGGACGCACGCCAGCCGCAGATCAGCACTGCGCTGAAGGCGAGCGTGCGCGGCGTTCAGCTGGGCCAGCTGTTCCCCGATGCCAAGCTGGCCGAACAGGCCAAGGGCGGCATCGGCGGTGAGGTGGACCTGAGTGGCCGCGGCAATTCGATCGCCGCGATGCTCGGCAGCAGCAGCGGCAAGGTCGGCCTGGCGATGGGCCGTGGCCATGTCGGCAACCTGGTGATGGAGCTGGCCGGCCTGGATATCACCGAATCGCTGAAATTCCTGGTGACCGGCGACAAGCAGATTCCCCTGCGCTGCGCCTTCGCCGACTTCGGTGTGCGCGACGGCCTGATGACCAGCCAGGCGCTGGCGGTGGACACCACCGACACGATCCTCATCGGCGAAGGCACCGTCAGCCTGCGCGACGAAACCCTGGACCTGCTGTTGAAGCCGCGCCCGAAGGACAAGAGCATCCTGGTACTGCGCTCGCCGCTGCACATTGCCGGCACGTTCAAGGACCCGTCGTTCCGCCCGGACTTCAAGGCGCTGGGCATCCGCGGTGCGGTGGCCCTGGCACTGGGCAGCATCGCCCCGCCGGCGGCCTTGCTGGCGACGATCGAGCTGGGGCCGGGCAAGGACGCCGACTGCGGCGGGCAGTATGCGAAGTAGGGTTACAGCGTTGTTCGCGGCGCCTGCATTGATGGTGGCTTGAGGGGGACGGGTGACAGTTTCCTGCGCGCGCGGAACGAGAGCGGAAATTCAAAGTCAAAAGAAAAAAGCAAAGTCAAAAACTGTTGCCAACCAAGGTTGGCAGCTACCAAAGGCGAGGCACCGCGCTCGCAGAAATGTGTCCAGAGGCGGAGGGTGCGGCTGGGCAGGACCGTTGGCGCCATGGATGGCGCCATCGAGCCCCCATGGATGGGTCTATGGCGTGTCCTGCCCAGCCGCACCCTCCGTCTCCCAACGTGTCAGGAAGGCGCTGCTTTGGCTTTGGCTTTGAGCTTCGAAAAGCGGGCCGGCGGGTCGCAGGCCCGCCAGCGACACCCTCACCCGGCGACGATGTACTGCTGCAGTTGATCCAGCTCCCGCCGCTGCGCATCGATCACCGACTTCACCAGGTCGCCGATGGAGATCACCCCCAGCACCTGCGCGCCCTCCACGACCGGCAGATGGCGGATGCGATAATCGGTCACCAACTGCAGGCAATGCTCCACCTGCTCGCCCGGCGACACCGTCACCACCTGCGACGTCATGATCTCTGCCACCGCCGTATCGCGCGAAGAGCGATCACGCAACACGATCTTGCGCGCGTAATCACGCTCGGACAGGATTCCCACCAGCCGCGGGCCGTCCATCACCAGCACCGCACCGATGCCCTTTTCCGCCATCAACCGGATCGCATCGATCACCGCCGCATCCGGCGCGACCGCATGTACTTCAGGAGACTTGCCGTCCAACAGTTGCCGTACCGTGGTCATCTGCCTGCCCTCTCAGGGTGGGTTGCGGGACCGAGTCTGCCACGGACGATGCTAGCCAGGCGTCAACCAGGTACAACGGCCGCTGCTTGGACTCCTCGTACAGCCGCCCCAGGTACTCGCCGATCAGGCCAAGCGCGATCAGCTGCACGCCGCCCAGGAACAGGATCACCGCCATCATCGTCGGCCAACCCGCCACCCGGTCGCCATACAGCGCCGCCTTCACGATCACCCACAGGCCGAACAGGAAAGCGACGGCTGCGGTTGCCAGCCCGAGGTAGGTCGCCGCCCGCAACGGCACGGTCGAGAACCCGGTAATGCCTTCGAGGGCGAAATTCCACAGCCGCCACAGGCTGAACTTGCTGGTGCCGGCCACGCGCGCGTGGCGGTGGTAGGGCACGGCGATCCGCTTGAATCCCACCCAGCTGAAAAGCCCCTTCATGAAACGGTGGCGCTCGCGCATCCCGCGCAGGGCGTTCAGCGCGCGCGGTGACAGCAGGCGGAAGTCCCCGGTATCGGCCGGAATCGGTGTCCGCGAGAGGCGGCCCATCACCCGATAGAACATCGCTGCCGTGGCGCGCTTGATCCAGGCCTCGCCATCGCGGGCCATGCGCGTGCCGTAGACGTTGTCATGACCTTCGCGCCAGCGCGCGACGAACTCCGGCACCAGCTCCGGCGGGTCCTGGCCGTCGGCATCGAGGATCATCGCCGCACCCTCGTGCACCAGATCCAGGCCGGCGGTCAGCGCCGCTTCCTTGCCGAAGTTGCGCGACAGCTTCAGCGCCGATACGCGTGCATCGGCCTGGGCCAGCCCGGCGATCACTTCCCAGGTGCGGTCATGGCTGCCGTCGTCCACATAGAGGATGTGACCGTCGATGTCGGGCATGCCGTCGAGCACCGCGCACAGCCGTGGATGCAGCAGCGGCAGTGCCAGGGCCTCGTTGTAGGCGGCGATGACGAAGGTAAGCCGTTCGCGGGTCATGCCCGGATTGTACGTTGCCGGCACGCGCTCGGCCCGTCGTTCGCCAATTGCAGCGCCGGGCTCAGTCCTCCGACAGATAGGACGCACCACCCAGCTGGCGCGCCTGGCGTTGGATCCACGCGGCCCGCCGCTGCACATACGGCCCAGGCTTTGCCGCGTTGTAGCGACGCGGTGCCGGCAACACCGCGGCCAGGCGCGCGCTCTCGGCCGGGCTCAGCCGGGCAGCATCCTTGCCCCAGAATTTCTGCGCTGCCGCTTGCGCGCCATACACACCATCACCGAATTCGGCAATGTTGGCGTACATCTCCAGGATCCGCTCCTTTGGCCACAGCGCCTCGATCAACACCGTGTACCAGACTTCCAGGCCCTTGCGGATCCAGCTGCGGCCCTGCCACAGGAACAGGTTCTTGGCCACCTGCTGGCTGATCGTGCTTGCGCCGCGCAGGCGCCCGCCCCTGGCGTTGTGGTCGCGCGCCTTTTCGATGGCCTGCAGGTCGAAGCCGTTGTGGTCGGGGAAGCGCTGGTCTTCGGCCGCCACCAGCGAGATCGGCAGGCTCGGCGCCATCTGGTCGAGGTCGCGCCACTGGTAATGCAGCCGATAGGACCAGTCGGCCTCGCCCAGCGCCTCGCCATAGCGCCACAGCATCACCATGGACACCGGCGGGTCGATGAACCGCAACACCAGCACCTGCAGGCAGCTGAAGGCGGCCAGCAGCACCGGCAGCCACAGCAGCCGCTTCCAGCGCCAGCGTCGCCGGCGCGGCGCGGCCACCACCGCCTCTACCTTGTGCTGCTCTCCCGCTGCCCCCATTACTGGTGCATCCTTCTTCTGTCTGGTTGTCGGCGCATTATCCGGCAACCGCCCCCGTTTACGCGCGATGTGAGCCGATGACCGCCAATCCCGATTCCCTGATCCGTTTCCTGCTCCCCGACGCCGGCGTGCGTGGCGTGCATGTGCACCTGCAGGCCACCTGGCAGGAAATCCTGTCCCATGCCGCCTACCCGGACGCCGCTGCCGAACTGCTTGGCGAGGCCTGCGTCGCCTCGGCGCTGTTCACCGGCCACACCAAGATCGACGGGCGCCTGTCGGTGCAGTTGCGCAGCAGCACCGCGCTGCGCACCCTGTTCGCCGAATGCACCGCCGCCGGCACCCTGCGCGGTATCGCCCAGCTCAGCGAGGGTGGCGACGCACCGCGTGACCTGTCCCGCCTCGGCGATGACGCAATCCTCGCCATCACCATCGAGAACCCCGGCCTGGACCCGCGCGAGCCGCAGCGCTACCAGAGCCTGGTCGCGCTGACTGCGCCGGAACTGGACGAGGCCTTCGAGGACTACTTCCGCCAGTCGGAGCAGCTGCCGACCCGCCTGCTGCTGGCCGCCGACCGCAACGGTGCCGCCGGCCTGCTGCTGCAGAAGCTGCCGGGCGACGAAGGCGACGAGGATGGCTGGGCCCGCGCCAGCGCCCTGTTCGAAACCCTGGGCAAGGCCGAACTGCTGGCGACCCCGGCCGAGCAGCTGCTGCACCGCCTGTTCCACGAGGAGCGGCCGGAACTGCTGGGCGGCAAGCCGCTGTCCTTTGCCTGCTCCTGCTCGCGCGAGCGGGTGGCCGGCATGCTGCAGTCGCTGGGGGAAGAGGAGGCCCGCGCGGCCGCCGAGGCCACCGGCGCCGTCGAGGTGCGTTGCGAATTCTGCGGGCGTGAGTATCACTTTCCATTGACGGAGTTCGGCATACTGTTCCACGGCGCCCAGGGGGCTGTAGCGGCGCCTGAACGACTTCAGTAAACGGCAGTCTTGTACCTGGGGAGGATCAAGGCTTGTTAAGAATTCATAAACACCCTAGGATCGAGTTCCCGTCCCCACGGGAACTTCCGTTGTCCGTCCCTGTCTGAACTGGTCCGATGCGTACCTTCCTGCGTCTACCGCTGGCCCTGCTGATCGCCCTTGGCGCGATCACGGGCGTGCATGCGCAGAGCAAGGACACCCGCACCGTGCTGCCGGTATGGAACAAGGGCAGCGGCAAGGTCGAGGCGCTGCTGTACCTGGAGCCGACCGGCGAACAGGCAGCCGGCGCCCGCTGGCATTTCGGCCGCAATTCGCTGGACGCGGCCTTTGGCCTGTCCTCCGGCGATTCGCTGGGCCTGCTCTGCAACAGCAGCAGCGGCACCAGCATCAGCGGCCTGGCCAGCCATTGCATGCTGGCCAGCCTGGGCGACGAGGATGATCTGAACAGCCGTCGTTTCAGTGGTACCGCCGCGCTGAACCGCGGCAACAGCCGCCTGGGCATCACCGCCGGCACCGGCCGTGAAACCCTGCCCGCCTGGTTGTCGGGCCCGAACAAGACGCCCTCGCTGCGCGCCGAGCAGAACGATCTGACCGTGTTCGCCCAGAAGAACATCGGCCGCGAAGGCTTCGTCTCCATCGCCGGTACCTACGCCAAGGCACGCCTGGTACCGCTGGCCGACGCTTCGCCGGCCATCGTCGATCGCTGGGACAGCAAGAGCCTGAGCATCGGTGCCGGTTACGGCAACTTCACCGGCAGCATCATCGGCCGCGTGGTCGACGTGCCGGGCAAGCCCGGCAAGTTCGAAGGCCTGGGCATCGGCCTGACCTGGCGTACTCCGTGGTCCGGCCAGCTGACCGTCGGCGCCGAGAACGTGATCAGCCGCGGCAAGAATCCGTTCTCCCCGCGCAACGAAAGCAACGACGACGGCACCGTGCCGTACGTGCGTTACGAACAGGATCTCTGATCCCCTCAGTCAGGTTCAGCAACGATATTCCCGAAGGCGCCGAAAGGCGCCTTTTTGCATCTGCGTGCCAGCCTCGCACTCGCATGAGCGGTATCGACGCAGAGCGTATCGACATATTGGGATACATATCAGTCGAAACTTTTTTCATCATTCTGCGTTAACAAACGAGGCAGATCAGCATGACCATACCAGCAACCCGTTGATTGAGCTGGAAAAAGCGCTCTTTTACCAAAATCACAGACTTCATTAACACAGCTTTAATTCTTGGCGAACGCCCGTTACTATCGGGTCAGCCTCGCGATTTGGGAGCGCTTTTTCGCTCCCCCGCCGGGCACTAACCCCAGCCAAGATTTCTTGGAGAGAGAGAGAGCCAATGAAACTCAAGTCCAGCCAGCTGCGTGACGCAGTTGTGATCGCGCTTGTCGCCGGTGCCACCACCGCGACGGCCCACGCCCAGGAAGCGACCAACCTCGACCGCATCGAGGTCACCGGTTCGCGCATCCGTCAGGTCGATACCGAAACCGCCCAGCCGGTGTTGAGCCTGAGCCGCGCCACCATCGAAAAGAGCGGCTTCAAGACGGTTGCTGACGTGCTGCAGAACATTTCTGCCGCCGGCAGCCCGGCCATCAGCCGTTCCGAACCGCTGTCCTCTGGTGAAATGGTCGGCGGCTACTACATCGACCTGCGCAACCTGGGTGCACAGCGCACCCTGATCCTGGTCGACGGCAAGCGCCTCGGCGCCAGCGTCAGCGGTTATCAGGACGTGTCGCAGATCCCGTCGGCGATCGTCGAGCGCATCGACGTGCTGAAGGACGGTGCTTCCTCGGTGTACGGTTCCGATGCCATGGCCGGCGTGATCAACATCATCACCCGCAAGAATTTCGAAGGCCTGGAAGTCAACGCCTACACCGGGCAGTACAGTGAAGGCGACGGCCAAAAGCAGAGCGCCGATTTCGTTGCCGGCTTCACCGGCGATCGCGGCTCGATCACCATCGGTGCCGAGTACTCCAACGAAAAGGCGGTGTGGGCAAAGGATCGCTGGTTCTCCGAATCGTCGCGCACCAATCGCCATCCGACCGCCGGCTGGACCTCGGTCAGCCAGTGGGGCTCGGTGTTCGACCCGACCGATCCGGACGCACCGTCGCTCACCCTCAATCGCGGCGGCAATCCTTACAACGCGGCGGACTTCCACGAAACCGACCTGACCCCGATCACCGGTGACGTAAGCAACTCCAACCAGCAGATGCAGCTGCTGACCCCGACAAAGCGTCGCAGCGTATTCGCCAACCTGCAGTACGACCTTACCGACAATGTCCGTTTCAGCGGTGACCTGCTGTACACCCGCCGCGAATCGGAAGCGCAGGTGGCCGGTTACCCGCTGCAGTCCGAAGCCTACGCCAACCTCGGTTCCATCTGGTCGGCCAACAGCTACTACAACCCGTTCGGCCAGGATATGGCGTATGTCCGCCGTGGCTGGGAAGTGCCGCGCGTTTCCAACAACAAGCTGACGACGTTCCGCTTCAGCGGCGCGCTGCAGGGCTCGTTCCAGTTCAATGACAAGTACTTCGACTGGGAAGCCGGCTACCTCTACCAGAACTCCGAAAACAACCAGAGCCAGACCGGCAACTACAACGTCCTGGCTGCCAACGCCGCCACCGGGGCCTCGTTCTACAACCCGGCAACCGGCCGCGTGGAGTGCGGAACCGCAGCGGGCCTGGCTGCGGGCACCAACCCGGCCTACGGCCCCGGCGCCGGCGGCTGCATCCCGTGGAACCCGGCCATTCCGTTCGGCCGCACCGGTGATGGCGGCTTGACCGGCAATCCGGACCTGCAGCAGTTCCTGTTCCCGACGACGCACAACGTCGGCGAAACCACGATGACGTCCTACTACGCCAACATTGCGGGTAGCATCCTGACCCTGCCGGCAGGCGACCTGGGCTTCGCACTGGGTTACGAGTACCGCGAGGAGAAGGGCAACTTCAATCCGGACGCGCTGTCGCAGTCGGGTTACTCCACCGACCTGGCGGCTGGCCCGACCGGCGGCAAGTACGACGTCAATGAAGTGTACCTGGAGCTGAACGTACCGATCCTGGCCGACCTGCCCGGTGCCAAGGAACTGAGCCTGAGCGCAGCCACCCGCTTCTCCGACTTCAGCACCTTCGGCAACACGACCAACAGCAAGTTCGGCCTGAAGTGGCGCCCGATCGATCAGCTGCTGGTTCGTGCGACCTACTCCGAAGGCTTCCGCGCGCCGACCATCGCCGACCTGTACGGCGGCAGCTCGCAGTCCTTCGAGTACTTCACCGATCCGTGCGATACCTCGTTCGGTCTGGCCGCAACCGATGCCGCCACGGCCCAGCGATGCGCTGCCGCCCTGGGCGCCCTGGCCCCGAACTTCCGCCAGCTGAAGCAGGGTTACGTCCCGGCGGAAGGCCCGGATGAGCAGAGCCCGGTGCCGTTCACCTCCGGCTCCAATCCGAACCTGACTCCGGAAACGTCCAAGTCCAAGACCGTTGGCCTGGTCTGGAGCCCGACCTTCGCCCCGGGCCTGAACCTGAGCCTGGACTGGTTCAACATCAAGATCGAGAACACGATCGTTTCCGATACCCCGACGGATCAGCTGAACGACTGCTACGTTCTGGGCATTGCTGAGCGCTGCAGCACCTTCACCCGTGACGCCACGCTCGGCTACGTCAACAACCTGACCTACGGCAGCCGCAATGCCGGCTTCATCGAAACCGAAGGCTTCGACTTCGATGCAAGCTACCGCTATGCGACCGACACCTGGGGCAGCTTCAACTTCAACCTGCAGAACACCTACGTCACCAAGAACGTTCTGAAGACGGCCAATGATGACTCCCCGGTGCAGATCTACAATGGCTTCGGCAGCAACTTCCGCCTGCGTTCGAACCTGACCGTTGGCTGGGAATTCGGCGACTTCGGCATCACCTGGGGCACCCGCTACTTCTCCAGCGTGAAGGAGCGTTGCTACTACGCCACCGAGTGCTCGCTGCCTGACTACGGCTCGCCGGATCCGGCTCGCAACCAGGCGCAGAACAAGCGCGGCGCCACCACCTTCCACGACGTCCAGTTCTCCTGGAACGCGCCGTGGAATGCGACCATCGCGGTCGGTGCGCGCAATGTGTTCGACCACTACGGCCCGCAGATGTACTCGGCGCCGAACTCGCAGTACTCCTACTACGGCGGCTACGACATCGGTCGCCTGATCTACATGCAGTACAAGCAGAAGTTCTGATCGGGAACCTGATCAGCTGATGCAGCAACGGCCCCGAAAGGGGCCGTTGTTCTTTGTGCGCCATGGACGAGTGCTGGCCGGCGCACAACAAAAAGGCCGCAGCATCGCTGCGGCCTTCCTTCGAGATCATGTCCGAGCGCTCATCCGTTCGGAATCAGCGTCTCGATCAGATGCTCGACGTACGCTTCGAAATCCTCGCGCGCCTGCTTGGGCTGCTGCAGCTGCAGCGACAACTGCAGGAAGCCGACATAAGCGGCGTACGCAAGGCGTGCGCGATGACGCGCATCGGTCGAGCTGAGGCCCGCCTGGCGGAACGAGGCGACCAGATAGTCGAGGCGACGCTGCGAGACCCGGTCGATCACCGGCCGCACCATCGGATGATCCAGTGCCTTCAGCAGCTCGCTGTAGATGATGTGCGGCTGCACTTCATGCGCCACCATCTGGAACAGCTGGCGCAGGCGCACGCGCGGATCCGGTACGTCTTCCAGGCTGCCGAACACCTGTTCCTGTTCGAACAGTTCCCAGCGTTCCAGCGCCGCCTGCAGCAATGCATCGCGCGAAGGGAAATGCCAGTAGAAACTGCCCTTGGTAACGCCGAGCCGCCGTGCCAGCGGCTCTACCGCGACGGCGGCGACACCTTGTTCAGCAATCAGATCGAGGGCCGCCTGGGCCCAGTCTTCGGCACTCAGGCGGCTGTTGCGGCCGGCGCGCGGTTCGCCGGCGGAAGCGTCAGGTTGATTCATGGACTGATTTAACCATACGCCGGGGTTCGTTGCAGTACGCGGTTGCGGTCGAAACCCTCGCAGGCCCGTCGGAAGGGTCCCTCCACGCGCGTTCTGCAACGCACCATACCGTACAGTATTGACTTCCTCTCGAAGCTCTCCATACTAGCAAGTATGGTTATGTCCACCACTCCCGCTGCGTTCCATGACCTGCGCCTGGACGCCGCCCATGGCGCCCGCCTGGCGGCGACCGTCAGCGATCATGGCCGGCGTGGCCGGGTCCTGTTCGCCCATGGCTTCGGCCAGACCCGCCACGCCTGGAATGCCACTGCCCGCGCACTGAACGCGGCCGGCCTGCAGACGCTGGCCTACGACGCCCGCGGCCATGGCGATTCCGACTGGAATGGCGCCAATCTGCCCTATCACGGCGAACAGTTCGCCGACGACCTGATCGTGTTGGCCGGCGAACAGCCGCGCCCGCCGGTGCTGGTTGCCGCTTCGATGGGTGGCCTGTTCGGCCTGCTTGCCGAATCGCGCTGGCCGGGCTTGTTCTCGGCCATGGTGCTGGTCGACATCACCCCGCGCTGGGATACCGCGGGTGTCGAGCGCATCCTCGCCTTCATGACCGCCCATCCCGACGGCTTCGCCTCGCTGACCCAGGCCGCCGACGTGATCTCGGCCTACATGCCGCACCGGCCGCGCAAATCCGAGCAGTCGCTGCGTGCGCTGCTGCGCGAGGACGGCCACGGGCGCTGGCGCTGGCATTGGGACCCACGCCTGGTGGCCGAGCTGGCCCGCGACAGCGAGCAGCACCAGGACGCACTGGCCGAGGCCGCACGCCAGGTGAAGTGCCCGCTGCTGCTGGTCAGCGGGGGCCGCAGCGACCTGGTCACGCCGCAGACCGTGGCCGAATTCCTGGCGCTGGCGCCGCATGCGCGCCATGTACAGCTGCCGCAAGCGACCCACATGGTCGCCGGCGATGACAACGACGCCTTTACCGCTACTGTGTTGGACTATCTGGACGTGTTGCCCGCAGCGGACGCTGCGGCTTCGTCCGCCACAAACGAGCACGTCACCGGAGCACGCTCATGAGCATCGTTCTTCCCTTCCTCGCCTTGCTGCTGGCAGGCGCCTTCGTCGCCTATCACCGCATGCGGCTGGTTACCTGGACGCTGATCAGCGTGGCCCTGCTGGCCGCCTGCTGGTTCATTCCCTACGTCAACCAGACCGCCACCATCGTCGCTGCGGCGGTGCTGGCGGTGATCGCCGTGCCGCTGCTGCTGCCGTTCATCCGCAAGCCGCTGCTGACCGGCCCGATGATGAAGGTGTTCCGCAAGGTGCTGCCGCCGCTGTCGCAGACCGAGCGCATCGCGCTGGAAACCGGTTCGGTCGGTTTCGAGGGCGAACTGTTCACCGGTGATCCGGACTGGAACATCCTGCTCAACTACCCCAAGCCGCAGCTGACCGCTGAAGAACAGGCCTTCCTCGATGGCCCAGTGGAAGAGCTGTGCACGATGGTCAACGACTGGGAAATCACCCACGTCCACGCCGACCTGCCGCCGGAGCTGTGGGCCTTCATCAAGAAGAACAAGTTCTTCGGCATGATCATCCCGAAGGAGTACGGCGGCCTGGGCTTCTCCGCGCTGGCCCACCACAAGGTGATCCAGAAGCTGGCCTCGGTGTCCTCGGTGGTCAGCTCCACCGTCGGCGTGCCCAACTCGCTGGGCCCGGGTGAACTGCTGGTGCATTACGGCACCCAGGAACAGAAGGACCAGTACCTGCCGCGCCTGGCCGATGGCCGCGAAGTGCCCTGCTTCGGCCTGACCGGTCCGTTCGCCGGCTCCGACGCCACTTCGATCCCGGACTACGGCATCGTCTGCAAGGGCGAGTGGAACGGCGAGCAGGTGCTCGGCGTCAAGCTGACCTTCGACAAGCGCTACATCACCCTGGCCCCGGTCGCTTCGCTGATCGGCCTGGCCTTCCGCATGTACGACCCGGATGGCCTGATCGGCGATACCCGCGACATCGGCATCACCCTGGGCCTGCTGCCGCGTGATACCGCCGGCGTCGAAATCGGCCGTCGCCACTTCCCGCTGAACTCGACGTTCCAGAACGGTCCGATCCGCGGCAAGGACGTGTTCATTCCGCTGACCCAGCTGATCGGCGGCGCAGCCATGGCCGGCAAGGGCTGGAACATGCTCAACGAGTGCCTGGCGGTGGGCCGCTCGATCACCCTGCCGTCCACCGCCAGCGGCGGTGCCAAGGCCGGTGCCGCCGTGACCGGCGCCTATGCGCGCATCCGCAAGCAGTTCGGCCTGTCGGTCGGCCGCTTCGAGGGCGTGGAAGAAGCGCTGGCCCGCATCGGCGGCAAGGCGTACAAGATCAGTGCGCTGTCGCAGGCCACCGCCGCCGCGGTTGACCGTGGCGACGTGCCGTCGGTGCCGTCGGCGATCGCCAAGTACCACTGCACCACCATGAGCCGCGAAGTGATCTCGGACATGATGGACGTGATCGGCGGCAAGGGCATCATCCTGGGGCCGCGCAACTTCGCTGGCCGCAGCTGGCAGGCCGCGCCGATCGCGATCACCGTGGAAGGCGCCAACATCATGACCCGCAGCCTGCTGATCTTCGGCCAGGGTGCGATCCTGTGCCACCCGTGGGTGCTGAAGGAAATGAAGGCCGCGCAGGATCCGGATACCCGTGCCGGCCTGCAGGAGTTCGACCGCAGCCTGTTCGGCCACATCCGCTTCGGCATCTCCAATGCCGTGCGTTCGTTCTGGTTCGGCCTGACCGGCGCGCGCTTCGGCGCCGCCCCGGGCGACGCCTACACCCGCCGCTACTTCCGCAAGCTGGACCGTTACTCGGCCAACCTGGCGCTGATGGCCGACATCTCGATGATGACCCTCGGCGGCAAGCTGAAGTTCAAGGAATCGCTGTCCGGCCGCCTGGGCGACGTGCTGAGCCATGTCTACATGACCAGCGCCATGCTCAAGCGCTACCACGACGAAGGTGCACCGCAGGCCGACCAGCCGCTGCTGGCCTGGGCCTTCCATGACAGCGTGCACAAGATCGAAGAGTCGCTGTCGGCCGCGCTGCGCAACTTCCCGATCCGTCCGATCGGCTGGCTGATGTGGGCGCTCATCTTCCCGTTGGGCCGTCGTGCCGAGGCTCCGGGTGATCGCCTGAGCCGCCGCGTCGCCGCCCTGCTGATGGCGCCGAATGAAGCCCGCGACCGTCTCGCCAATGGCGTGTTCCTGACCCCGTGCGAGAACAACCCGGGTGGTCGCATCAACAGTTACCTGAGCAAGGCGATCATGGCCGAGCCGGTGGAGCGCAAGTTCCTCAAGGCGCTGAAGAGCAAGGGCATCGAGGCGCTGGACTTCAAGGCGCAGCTGGACGAAGCCGTGGCCGAGGGCGTGATCACCCAGGACGAGCGCAGCCTGCTGGAAGAGCTGCGCACGCTCACCCTGGACACCATCACCGTGGACGACTTCGACACCCACGAACTGCGCGCGGCCAGCTACTACGACCGCCAGCACAAGGATCCGCATTCGCAGGCGGCCTGATCGCCCGCGACACGCGTTGCCTTCGACGGCGGGCCTCGGCCCGCCGTCGCGTTATCCGCCGACCGGAATACCCCTCATGTCCACGCCCCTGCTCTCGCTTTACCAACGCCTGCAGCGCTGGCCCGCCGGCACCTGGCTGTTCTCGCGCGCGGTGTGTTTCAAGGCGCCCTACTTCGCCAGCATCGCGCCACGCATCACCCGCCTGGAACACGGTCGCTGCGAAGGCACGCTGGCCGATCGCCGCAGGGTGCGCAACCACATCGGCACGGTGCACGCGATCGCGATGTGCAACCTGGCCGAACTGACCGCCGGGTTGATGGTCGATGCATCGCTGCCGAAGGGCATGCGCTGGATCCCGAAGGGGATGCAGGTGCAGTACCTGGCCAAGGCCCGCGGCACGCTGCAGGCGGTGGCGCTGCCGGCACAGCCGATTGTGGTCGCGGCCGAGGGCTATGCGCTGCCGGTGACGGTCAGCGTGCGCGACCGCGCGGGGACGGAAGTGTTCAGCGCGGTCATCGACATGTGGATGTCACCGGCGAAGTAAGTTCCCGCGAACGGCGCAGCCCCTCGTGGGTGGACGCGGGATGCGGTTTATCGGTTGGGCCGGAGGGGGTGGGGCCAGGCGGGGACGCCGTGAATCCGTCCTTGGAGGCTTAGCCGCGCCATCCATGGCGCGGATACCCCGCCCGGCCCCCCCCCCCTCCGGCCT
>NZ_CP025780.1:2753905-2814829 GCF_003586545.1 Stenotrophomonas sp. Pemsol
TCGGGCGGGTTGGGTTCGCGGGGGTGTCCGCGGCATGGATGCCGCGGCCAAGCCTACACGGACGTACTTGCGGCGTCCCCCGCGAACCCAACCCCCCCGGCCCCCCCCATGACAAGCTCTACGCGACCACCCCACGAGGGGCTGCGCCGTTGGCTGGAATCACACCATCGCGCGAAGAACCAACGCCAGGATCGCAGGCACCGCCTGGATCATGAAGATCCGGCGGCTCACGCTGTACGCCCCATAGCACCCCGCCACCACCACGCAGGCCAGCGAGAACGTCACCAGCACCGGCTGCCCGATCACCAGCCCCACCACGATGCCTGCTGCCAGGAAGCCGTTGTACAAGCCCTGGTTGGCCGCCAGCACGCGCGTGGTCGCCGCCTTCTCCGGCGTGTTGCGGAACGTCTTCAGACCCAGCGGGCGGGTCCACAGGAACATCTCAAGCGCCAGGAAATAGACGTGCAGCAGTGCGACCAGCAAGGTCAGGGCGAGTGCGATCCAGTACATGGGCGGTTCCTTGGACAGGGATGGGGCTCGGAGCCCGGGAAATCATCGGTCGCGCGGCAGTTTCTTTTCTTCGCGCAGTACACCGAACGCGGCTGCGGTCATGCACGCGGCCACCAGCATGCCGCCGATGAACACTACGTGCGAGCCGAACAATGACAGGCCCTTGTGCACCCAGGCAAAGCTCAGGTCCGCACCGCGGTAGACCACGGTGTCGATCGCTGCGCCGGCCTTGTAGCGCCACTGCCGGTCCACGCGCGTGTAGATTGTCTCGCGCGCCGGCTTGGCCAGTGCGAATTCGCTGGCCCGGGTCATCACCTGCACTACCGCGACCATCAGCGGCATCGGCGAGGCCGCCAGCACCGAAAAGCCGATCAGGATCGCGAAACCGGGAATCAGCAGTGCCGGCGCGATGCCGTGGCGCGACAGCAACCAACGGGTCAGGCCCAGCTGCATCAACAGCGCCAGCGCATTCACCGCCAGGTCGATGCGCGAGAAGAACGCGGTACTGGCCGCCGGGTCGGTGAAGGCCGCGCGCACGATGCTGGCCTGCTGATTGTACAGCAGCGTGCCGACGCCCACCCCGAACACCACCATCACCGCCAGCCAGCGCAGCAGCGGCTCGCGCACGATCAATTTCAGGCCGTCCAGCACGCTGCCGCCCATCGGCTGCTCGCCGGACACCAGCTGCTGCTCGCGTTCGCGCAGCACCGCCCAGTGCCGCAGCCGCCAGATGCACAACAGGCACACGACCAGGAATCCCGCCGAGACCAGCATGAGGTTGGCGATGCCCACGCGCTGCACCAGCGCACTGGTGATCAACGGGCCGAGGAAGGCACCGACGGTGCCCGCCGCGCCAATGTATCCATAGAAGGCCCGGGCCTGCACATTGGAGAACACATCGGCCATGAAGCTCCAGAACACCGCCACCGCGAACAGGTTGAAGACGGTGATCCAGAAGAAGAAGGCCATGCCGCGGCCCGGCACGCCGCTGTCGAACATCATGTAGAAGCCCAGCAGGGTCACGATGAAGAAGCCATACACCGCCGGCAGGAACACCCGTCGTGGGAAGCGGCTGACCAGCCAGCCGTACACCGGCTGCAGCACCAGCATGATCACGAACACGCAGGAGAACAGGAACTGCAGCACGAAGTCCTTCAACGCGACGCCGTGGTTGGCGAACCAGGCGATCAGCACGGGCGGGAACACCGTTTCCAGGTCTGCCGAGGCGGCCATGGCCTCACGCACCGGGCGCAGCACGTAGTAGCCGCTGAGCAGGCAGAAGAAGTACAGGAACGACCACCACAGCGCCGGCGACTCGCGCAGTGCCGCCGTCAGGCCCTGCAGCGGCCCCTTCCCCCGTACCGCACTCACGCGGTGTCCCTCGCCTGAAGACGGCGGTTGGACAGCGGCATGGCAGGCTCCGGGGCGATGAAACGCGTACGTTAGCCAATGCACCGCAACATCGCCAGCGCGACGCGCCTTCCTGCGGGCGGATCAGCTCCGCTGATCAGCCCGGGATGACACGTTCCGATACATGCTTCCAGCGCCTCAAATTCCAAATTTTTCAACGAGATGCGCATTCATCTTCGCTTTGTTTGTGCACAAGGGAAAAGCGGCGCTAGAATCGCCATCAGCAGTCGCGCACGGGTCCAACCGATGAAAAAGAACAGCCTGCGTCGCCCGATCCGTTCGGCGGCCACCGGTTTGCTGGGCATGCTGATGCCCGTTGCCTTGTCCACCACCGCGCAGACACCGCCGGCATTGCCGCCGATGCCGACCAACATCGAATCCGCTGCGGGTCCCACTGTCGCCCACACCCAGCCGGCGGCCTACCGCACCGGCCTGGTGCCGCGCGTGCAGGCCCCGGCGCCCGGCTTCAACGTCGCCAACATCGAATCGATGGCGCAGCAGCTCACCTATGGCGAACGCGTGCCGGGCATGGCCGTGGCGATCGTGCAGGGCGGCCGCATCCTCAGCGCGCGCGGCTATGGCGTCACCGACGTCAACAATCCGCTGCCGGTCGATGCGCACACCGTGTTCCGCCTGGCCTCGCTGTCCAAGGCCTTCGCCGGCACCATGGCCGGCCTGCTGGTCAACGACGGCACGCTGCGCTGGGACAGCAAGGTCACCGACTACGTGCCGGGCTTCCGCCTGAACTCGCCGGAAGCCACTGATCGCCTGACCGTGGCCGACGTGCTCAGCCATCGCGTCGGCCTGCCCTACAACGCCTACGACCGCGACATCGAAGGCAACGCCGAGTACTACGCGCTGACCCAGAAACTGGCCAACACCAGCCTGAAGTGCCTGCCGGGCGACTGCTATGCCTACCAGAACGTAGCCTTCAGCCTGATCGGCGATGTCGTCTACGCGGCCTCCGGCAGCTTCTACGAGCAGTCGGTCGAGCGCCGCATCTTCAAGCCGCTGGGCATGAACGATGCCAGCCTCGGCCTGGCCGGCATCCAGGCCAGCTCGCGCTGGGCGCGTCCGCATGTGCGCAGCCGCAACGGCTGGGTCTCGCTGACGCCGAAGCCGACCTACTACCGGGTCGCCCCGGCGGCCGGCGTCAATGCCAGCGCCAGCGACATGGCGCAGTGGCTGCTCGCCCACACCGGCCACCGCCCCGACGTGCTGCCGGCACCGCTGCTGGCCACCCTGCATTCGAGCCTGATCAGCACCCCCGGCGAGATGCGTTCTGGCTGGCGCCGCGAGCGCCTGCACTCGGCCGGCTACGCCCTGGGCTGGCGCACCTTCGACTACGCCGGCCACGACGTGGTGTTCCATGCCGGTGCCGTGCAGGGCTATCGCGGCCTGGTCGCGCTGGTGCCGGAACGCGATCTGGGCATCGCCATCATGTGGAATGGCGAAAGCAGCCTGCCCAGCGGCCTGCTGCCGACCGTGCTCGACTCCGCGCTCGGCCTGCCGGCGCAGCGCTGGCTGGACGTGGACACCGACTTCGGCAGCGACAACCTGATGGCCGAGGGCGCCAGCCCGGCGCAGCAGGACAAGCGCAAGGGCAAGGGCGCCTCGGGCAATCGTGCGGTGGCGTCGCCGCGCTGATAAGGCGGGCTCGATCGGGTGTGCGAAGGGCGGCCTGCGGGCCGCCCTTTTTGTTGTTGTGCAGGGCCGAGCCGAGCCGTGCTCGGCTGAGCGGAATCCTGGCGCAAGGCGGCCGAGCATGGGCTCGGCTCTACAGCTCCGCAGCATTAGTGCGCGAAGTAGTGCATGCCGCCGTCCACCGGAATCACCGCGCCTGTGATATAGCCGGCCAGCGGCGAGGACAGGAACGCCACCAGTGGCGCCACTTCCTCGGGTTCACCGAAGCGTCCGATCGGGATGTTGCTGGCGATGAACGCACGTCGGCTTTCCTCGGTGGGATGCAGGCGTTCCAGGATCTGCGCGCTGTTGATGCGCCCCGGTGCAATCGCATTCACCGTAATGCCCTGCCCGGCCACCTCCGACGACAGCCCCTTGCTCCACAGATGCAGCGCCGCCTTCGCCGCGGTGGCCGCGTTCACCGCACGCGGTTCCATCGAACCACTGAAATTGATCACCCGTCCCCATGCCTGCGCCTGCATGCCAGGCAACAGCGCCTGGGTCATCCGCCGCGCGGCGGAAAAGTTCAGGGCGATCGCTTCCTCCCAGACATCATCATCGGCATCGACGGTGGTCGGCCGGGAGCCACCTGCGGCGTTGACCAGGATGTCGACGCGTTGCAATGCCTCCCGGGATGCCTGCGCGATGTACCGGACGTCACCGGCCACGGTGACATCGCCGGCCACGATGACCGGTGCCGCGCCGCCTTCGGCTTCGATCCGCGCCGCAAGCGCCTGCAGCGGTGCCCGCTGCCGTGACGTGATGGCAACGCGCACGCCCTGGGCCGCCAGCTGCCTGGCGACGGCGGCACCGATGCCACTGGCCGCGCCCGTCACCAAAGCGGTGCGGCCTGCAAGATTCAAGTCCATGGTGTTCTCCTGTCCGCATGGCCGGCCAATCCAGCCCTTGCACGACATGCTGTTTGATCACCCCTGATTGATAAACTCCGCGCAGGTTTCAGCATTCAACACCCGGGGTGTCAGATGAACCTGCTGGAAAGCATGCAGGTCTACGTGCTGATCGTGGACAAAGGCAGCCTCAGTGCTGCAGCTGCGGCGATGGACATCTCCGCGACGATGGCCGGCAAGCATCTGCGTGCATTGGAATCACGGCTGGGCATGCAGCTGTTGAGCCGAACCACCCGGCGCCAGCACACGACGCCGTTCGGCCAGGACTACTACACGCGCTGCCGGGAGATCCTGCGCCTGGTGGACGAAACCGATGCGCAGGCGCAGCACCAGCACCTGGCACCGGCGGGCACGCTGCGCATCAGTGCACCGGTGATCTTCGGTACGCATGCACTGGTACCGGCACTGGCCGAGTACATGGCGCGCCATCCGGATGTCCGGGTCGAAGCGACGCTGACCGATCGCGTAGTCGACCTCGCCGAAGAGGGCTTCGAAGCGGCGCTGCGGATCGCGGCACGCTGGCCGACAGCAGCGTGCTGGTGGCGCGAGCCCTGGCCCCTTATCGCCTGATGATGTGCGCCTCGCCGGCGTATCTGGCCAGGCATGGCGCGCCAGACAGCGTGCATGCACTTGCCGGCCATCAATGCCTGTCGTTCGAACCGAGTGCACTTGCGCAGTGGCTGCAGGACGACGCTGGCGAGCTCGACCACGTGCCCGACGGCCGGCTGCAGATCAACAGTGGCGAAGCGCTGCGTTCGGCGGCGCTGCATGGCCTGGGCATCATCCTGCAGTCGACGCTGCTGCTGGCAGCCGATGTCGAGGCTGGGCGACTGGTGCAGCTGCTCCCAGGGCACGGCCAGGCCGGTCGGCCGATGCACGTGGTCTATGCGCACGATCGTTACCATTCCACCCGCCTGCGCAGCTTCCTCGACTTCCTGGTGGAACGATTCCCGCCGGCAATCGCCCAACCAGGCGACCGAAGCCGCCCATAAAAAAACCCCCTCCCCGCTGGGCAGCCAGGGAAGGGGGTTTCAGGATGCGGCTATCGGGAAGTACTTAGATCAGCGGCGCCGGGGTTGCCGGCAGAGCGACCGGAGCGGCCTTCTTCTTGCGGGCGGCCGGCTTGCGCTTGGCAACCTTCTTCGCTGCCTTCTTCGGGGCAGCCTTCTTGGTGGCCTTCTTCGCGGTCTTCTTTACTGCCTTCTTGGCGGTCTTCTTGACGGCCTTCTTGGCAGTCGCCTTCTTTGCGACCTTCTTGGCCGGCTTGCGGGCCGTAGCCTTCTTGGCAGTCTTCTTGGTGGCCTTCTTGGCCGCCTTCTTCGCGGTCTTCTTGACGGCCTTCTTGGCAGTGGACTTCTTGGCGACCTTCTTCGCCGCCTTCTTCACTGCCTTCTTCGCAGTGGTCTTCTTGGCGACCTTCTTCGCCGCCTTCTTCACTGCCTTCTTGGCAGTCGCCTTCTTCGCGACCTTCTTCACTGCCTTCTTGGCAGCGGCCTTCTTCGCGACCTTCTTCACCGCTTTCTTGGCGGCGGGCTTCTTCTTCGCAGCTTTCTTGGTTGCCATGGGATGGCTCCTCGTCAGTGATAGGGAGTTGAAACGCCCAGTTGGATCAAACCCGCGGATGCTGCGTGCGGGGACCGCCGGCGCGTCAAGCGCGCCGTTACGGATGCGGCGATGCCCGCCTCGATCGGCGGAGCGGACATCGGAACGGAAGGTGCCTTGCATTTCTCCGGGGGAAGCGGGGCCGTGTCCACCGTCATCAGGGTCGCGGTGGTCTTGAAGGGGCTGCTTCGCATCGGACGATTGATTCTGCGCACTCGGTTGGGCAGGCAAGGTCTGCTGAGGCGAAACCTAATCACGGTTTTTTTTACTGTCAACAACCCCCGCGAAAAATTTTCACATCCGCGCCTTTCCGAGCGCCGTCGGCGCCACTGCTCTACGCGGCCCGCCATGGCGGTTGAAGCGTCGCGCAAGCGTGCTGCATGCACCGGAATCGATGCATACGTTGAACAAAAAGCACTTGAAATAAGCACTCCGCGCATCTAGACACAGACTCGCAACGGCATCGCGCGTGCGACGTCGATGGTCACCGTCGCCGCCACCAACGCCAGCACAACAGCGCCGCAACAGGGGGCGAAAAGTTTTCACATCCGAGTACGTCGGCGCGGGGCTGAAACGCGGATTTGCGCAAAACTGCGCACGCCCATCGGCACCGTTCGCCTGTCGGCTGATGCCACGCCGAGGGTGCGCAGCGAACCCCGCGTCATGAGTCCGGTGCAGTCGCCAAAACAAAAACGGCCACCCGAAGGTGGCCGTTCCAGAATCCGGAAACGACGACTCAGTGGTCTTCGTTCTCCAGGGCTTCGGCGTACGCGTCCGGGTCCAGCAGCTCGTTGACCTCATCGGCGTTGGTCAGTTCGACCACGAACATCCAGCCTTCGCCGTAGGCATCTTCGTTGATGGTTTCCGGCTTGTCGGACAGGGCCGAGTTGACCTCGACGACCTTGCCGCTGATCGGGCTGTAGACGTCCGAGGCGGCCTTCACCGACTCGACGACGGCGATCTGCTCGCCAGCCTTGGCGTCGGCGCCGACTTCCGGCAGTTCGACGTAGACCAGGTCACCCAGCAGGCCCTGGGCGTGGTCGGAAATACCGACGGTGACGCGGCCATTGCCTTCGACACGGGCCCACTCATGGGACTTGAGGAACTTGAGGTCGCCGGGGATCTCGCTCATGGGACTGCTCCAGAGATATGCAGGGGTGGAAAAAACGGGGCTAGTGTAACCAACCGGCCGCCACTGCTGTCAGTGACGACCGGCACGTACGGATCAGGCGTCGGTGAGCACGCCGGGCTGCGCCTGGCCTTCCCGAACGAACGGGAACTTGACCACCCGCACCGGCACCTGACGGCCGCGGATGTCGACGGTGACCTCGCCGAGTTCACCGGCCGGCACGCGGGCGAAGGCGATGCCCTTGGCCAGCGTCGGCGAGAAAGTGCCGGACAGGATCTCGCCCTGGCCGCTGGCCGTGGTGACCGTCTGGCCGTGGCGCAGCACGCCCTTCTCGTCCATCACCAGACCGATCATCTGGCGCGCGGTGCCGGCGCTCTTCTGCGCCTCCAGCACGTCGCGGCCGATGAAGTCGCGGCCTTCGTCCAGCGACACGGTCCAGGCCAGCGCCGCTTCGTACGGGCTGATCTCTTCGTCCATGTCCTGGCCGTACAGGTTCATGCCCGCTTCCAGGCGCAGGGTGTCGCGCGCGCCAAGGCCGGCCGGCTTCACGCCCGCCGCCAGCAGGCGGTTCCAGAAGGCGACCACGGCGTCCTGCGGAAGCAGGATCTCGAAACCATCTTCACCGGTGTAGCCGGTGCGCGCGACGAACAGCTCGACGCCGTCATCGGACTGCACCTGCAGGGCGGCGAAGCGGCCCAGCTTGGTCAACGCTGCGCGGTCGGCTTCGCGGGCCAGGCCGATCACGATGTCGCGCGCCTGCGGGCCCTGCACGGCGAGGATGGCCAGGTCCGGGCGCTGCTCGACGGCGACGCCGAACGGCGCAGCCTGCTCGCGCAGCCAGGCCAGGTCCTTCTCGCGGGTAGAGGCATTGACCACCATGCGGAAGAAGTCGTCGCCCAGGTAGTAGACGATCAGGTCGTCGATGACGCCGCCGCGCGGATTCAGCATGCACGAGTACAGTGCCTTGCCGGTCACCTTCAGCTTGTCGACCGAGTTGGCCAGCAGGCGGCGCAGGAACGGCTTGACCTGGTCACCACGCAGGTCGACCACCGTCATGTGGCTGACGTCGAACACGCCGGACTCACGGCGCACCAGATGGTGCTCGTCCAGCTGCGAGCCGTAGTGGATGGGCATGTCCCAACCCCCGAAATCGACCATCTTGGCGCCAAGGGCGCGGTGGGTATCGTTGAGCAGCGTCTTCTGGGTCATGACCGGGTCCGGCAGCAGAGGAAACAGGAAACCCCATTATCCCAGATCGGTCGCCCGCAGGCGTGCCGCAGCGCAGCGGTTCATGCAAGCGGAAGTGCAACCCGCCCCGCCCTTTCCTCTGCCGGCGAGGCAATGCCCCGCAAGGCACCGCAGCCGCCCGCTACAGGCGCACCCGCCCACGCAGGATGTCGAGGAACATCACCCAGTCACCCATGAACGAGTACAGCGGATGGCGGAACGTCGCCGGTCTGTTCTTCTCGAAGAAAAAATGGCCGACCCAGGCGAACCCGTAGCCGCAGAACAGGGCGCCAAGCAGGAACAGCGGCTGGCCGCGCAGCAAGGCAGTGGCGACCAGCAGCAGGAACCCGCAACTGCCGATGAAGTGCAGCCGCCGCGATACCGGGTGGCGGTGCTCGCTGAGATAGAACGGATAGAACTCGCGGAAGCTGGCGAAGCGGGACATGAGCAGGCTCCGGGGACCAGGGTCGCCCACATCATGCGCCTTCCGGAAGGCAGCGCTGCCCTTGTAGAGCCGAGCCATGCTCGGCTTGCGCGTGCCAGCGCGGCCGGAAGGAAGAGCAGCCGAGCATGGCTCGGCTCTACACTGACGAGGTGCGCGGCCCGAACATGATCACCGCCATGCCGGCCAGGCACAGCGCTGCGCCCAGCAGGTCCCAGCGGCTGGGACGAATGCCATCGACCTGCCACAGCCAGAACAGCGCGGTGCCGATGTAGACGCCACCGTAGGCGGCATAGACCCGTCCACTGGCCGTCGGGTGCAGGGTCAGCAGCCAGGCGAACAGGGCCAGGCTGGCCGCCGCCGGCAGCAGCAGCCAGACGCTGCCTCCCTTGCGCAGCCACAACCATGGCAGGTAGCAGCCAACGATCTCGGCCAGCGCGGTCAGCAGGAACAGGCCAAGCGTTTTCACGCCTTCTCTGCTGCCTTGGCCTGCTGCCACAGTGCTTCCTGCGCATCCAGGTCCAGTTCGGCCAACGCCTCACCCTGTGCGTCGGCCTGCGCTTCCATCGCGCGGAAGCGACGCTCGAACTTGTGGTTGGCACCGCGCAGTGCAGCGCCCAGATCGATATCGGCATGACGCGCCAGGTTCGCGCAGACGAACAGCAGGTCGCCCAGTTCTTCCTGCAGGCGCGCCTTGTTGCCCGCGACATCGCCGCGTTCGAACTCCTCGCGCAGCTCCTGCAGCTCCTCGGCGGCCTTGTCCAGCACCGGCAGCGGACCCGGCCAGTCGAAACCGACCTTGGCCGCGCGCGACTGCAGCTTCACCGCCCGCTGCCATTCCGGCAGGCCGCGCGAGATACCGGCCAGTGCGGAGGTGTCCTGCTCGCCCTTGGCGGCACGCTCGGCGCGCTTGATCGCCTCCCAGTTGCGCGTCACCCCGTCGGCATCGTCCACGCTGACATCGGCGAACACGTGCGGGTGGCGGCGCTGCATCTTGTCGCTGATCGCACGGGCGACCTCGGCGAAGGCAAACGCGCCCTGCTCCTCGGCCATGCGTGCGTGGAACACCACCTGCAGCAGCAGGTCGCCGAGCTCGTCGCAGAGATCGTCCAGGTCACCCCGGTCGATCGCATCGGCGACTTCGTAGGCTTCCTCGATGGTGTAGGGGGCGATGGTCGCGAAGTTCTGCTCCAGATCCCACGGGCAGCCACCCTGCGGGTCACGCAGCCGCGCCATGATCGCCAGCAGGCGCTCCAGTTCGCTGCTTGCGGCGCTACCGGTGGTGGGGGTGTCGTGCGCGCTCATGCGGCCTCCAGGATCAGTCGGACAACCAGTCGCGCCATGGCAGGCTGGTATCACCAAGGGCAATGAAATCGCCGTTCAACAGTGTCTCGCGGCGGTTGTAGCGGAACGGCTTGCCGGTCGCCGCCGACAGCACCGCGCCGCCGGCGGCATGCAGCACGCACTGGCCGGCGGCGGTATCCCATTCGGAGGTCGGGCCCAGCCGCGGATAGACATCCAGGCCGCCTTCGGCGATCCGGCAGAATTTCAGTGACGAGCCCTGTGCGATGGTCTCGATGCGGCCCATGCGCGCCAGCAGCGCCTCGGTTTCCGGCGAGCGGTGCGAGCGGCTGGCGGCAACGCGCAGCGGAGCCGTGGCCGGCGTGCGGGTGCGCAGCACGGTGTCATGCAGGCCCTGCCGCCGATAGGCCAGCTCGCCGCGCATGGCATGCCAGACGATGCCGGTGACCGGCGCCAGCACCACACCAAAGGCCGGCGCGCCCTGGTAGATCAAGGCGATGTTGACGCTGAATTCGCCGTTGCGCTTGACGAACTCGCGGGTACCGTCGAGCGGATCCACCAGCCAGTAAGCGCCCCAATGGCGGCGCTGCTCCCAGCTCACCTGCGCCGATTCCTCGGACAGGATCGGCAGGTCCGGTGTCAGCTGCCGCAGGCCCAGCTCAATGACCTGGTTGGCCGCCAGGTCGGCCGCGGTGACCGGGCTGTTGTCGTCCTTGATCTGGACCTCGAATCCATCGGCATACACCTGCATGATGGCTTGGCCGGCCTGCTGGGCGATGGCGATGGCGGTCTCGCGCAGGTCCGTGGTCAGTTTGATCATCGCGTTCCCTGCAGCCACTGGCGGGCAATGAACAGCGCCGCCAGCGAGCGTCCCTCGGAGAAGTCCTCGCGCAACATCAGCTGGTCCAGTTCGGCCAGCTTCCACGGCACCACTTCCAGTTCTTCCGGCTCGTCGCCGGCCAGCTTTTCCGGGTACAGGTCGCGCGCCACCACCAGCCACGACTGGTGGCTCATGTAGGTCGGGGCAAGGGTCATTGCGCGCAGCACGTCGACCCGGCGCGCCCCGTAACCGGCTTCTTCCTTCAGCTCGCGGTCGGCGGCCTGCTCGGGGGTTTCGCCGGCGTCGATCCGGCCCTTGACCAGGCCCAGTTCGTAGCGGTGCATGCCGGCGGCGTATTCACGCACCAGCAGCACGGTCTCATCGTCGAGCATCGGCACCACCACCACCGCGCCGTGGCCACGGCTGACCAGGCGCTCGAACCGGCGACGTTCACCGTTGGAGAATTCCAGGTCCAGATGCTGGCGCTGGAAGGGGCCGTTCTCCTCATCGGTGATCCGATGGATGATCGGCAAGCGACGGCCGGCACGGTCATCGTTCATGCGGAATCTCCGCGGCGGCCGGCGCCAGCGCCGGGGCCGATAGAATGTGCAGGCAGCAACATGTTCATGAGCCCGAAATGCTAGCAGACACAACCCCCTCCCCGCTGGCCCAGCACTGGCGGCAACGCGACCTGCAGGTGCTGTGGCACCCGTGCACGCAGATGCGTGAGCATCCGGACACCCTGCCACTGGTGCCGATCGCCCGCGGTGAAGGCGCATGGCTGATCGACCACGACGGCCACCGCTACCTGGACGCCGTCAGCAGCTGGTGGACCAACCTGTTCGGCCATGCCGAGCCGCGCATCGGCGGCGCCATCGCGGCGCAGGCCGGGCAGCTGGAACAGGTGATGCTGGCGGGCTTCGGCCACGAGCCGGCGATCACCCTGGCCGAGCGCCTGCTGGCGCTGGCGCCACGCCAGCCCGGCCGCGCGCCGTTGGCCAAAGTGTTCTACGCCGACAACGGCTCGGCCGGCGTGGAAGTGGCGCTGAAGATGGCCTTCCAGTACTTCCAGAACCGCGGCGAGCCACGGCGCACGCGCTTCATCGCGCTGGAAAACGGCTACCACGGCGAGACCCTGGGTGCGCTGGCGCTGGGCGATATTCCGCTGTATCGCCGCGTCTATGCACCGCTGCTGGCCGAAGGCCTGTTCGCGCCATCGCCCGATGCCTACCTGGCCGAACCGGGCCAGAGCGCGGCAGATCGCGCACGGCAGGCTGCCGACGGCTTGACCACGCTGTTCGACCAGCATCCGGGCGAGATCTGCGCGGTGATCCTGGAACCGCGCCTGCAGTGTGCCGGCGGCATGCGCATGCATGACCCGGTCTATCTGCAGCGCGTGCGCGAACTGTGCGATGCCCATGGCGCGTTCATGATCGCCGACGAGATCGCCACCGGATTCGGCCGCACCGGCACCCTGTTCGCCTGCGAGCAGGCAGGGGTGATGCCGGACCTGATGTGCCTTTCCAAGGGCCTGACCGGCGGCTTCCTGCCGCTGGCCGCCGTGCTGGCCACGCAGGCGCTGTACGACGCCTTCCTCGACGACTCGCGCGAGCGCGCCTTCCTGCATTCGCACAGCTACACCGGCAATCCGCTGGCCTGCGCGGCGGCACTGGCGACGCTGGACATCTTCCGCGACGACGATGTGATCGCCCGCAACCGGGGCATCGCGTCGGTGATGGGCACGCTGGCGGCGCCATTTTCCGACCATCCGCACGTGGCCGACGTGCGCCAGGCCGGCATGGTGGTGGCGTTCGAGCTGTCGCGCGACGGCAACAGGCGCACGCCTTTCGATCCGGGCCTGCGGCTGGGCCTGCACGCTTACAAGGCCGCCCTCAAGCGCGGCGTGGTGCTGCGCCCGCTGGGCGACGTGCTGTACTGGATGCCACCCTATTGCGTGGATGACGAACAACTGGAGCTGCTGGCACACACCACGCTGGCGGCCATCGACGAGGCGATTGCATGCGCGTGACCCGCTGCCCCATCGACCTGGCGCTGCACAGCGGCCAGACCGTGACCCTGCCGGAAGAGACGGCCAACCACCTGGTGCGGGTGATGCGCCTGCGCGAGGGCGATACGTGCGTACTGTTCAACGGCGATGGCAACGACTACAGCGCGACACTGACCGTGGCCGGCAAGCGCGAGGTACAGGTCCGCATCGATGCTGTGCAGGCCATCGACAATGAATCACCGCTGGCGATCACCCTGCTGCAGGGCATCGCCCGTGGCGAGAAGATGGACCTGATCCTGCAGAAGGCCACCGAACTGGGCGTGGCGGCGATCATTCCGGTCAACGCCGAGCGCACCGAGGTGAAGCTCGATCCAGCACGGGCCGAGAAGCGCGTGGCGCACTGGAACAACGTGGTGACGTCGGCCTGCGGCCAGTCCGGGCGTGCGCGCATCCCGCAGGTGGGTTCGCCGCTGTCGCTGGCGCAGGCTGCGGCGGTACTGCCGGCCGATACGCTGCGGCTGACCCTGGATCCGCAGGGAGCACATCGCCTGTCGACGCTGGGAGCCGCTCCCGCTGGCGGTATCGTGATTGCAATCGGCCCGGAAGGGGGCTGGTCGCCGCGCGACCGCGACCAGCTGGCAGCGGCAGGGTTCCAGGGACTGCAGCTGGGCCCGCGGATCCTGCGCACGGAAACGGCCGGGCTGGCCGCGATCGCGGCGTTGCAGGCGCGGTTGGGCGACCTGGGATAGGACAGGTTCGTGGTAGTGCCGGCCGCTGGCCGGCATCCACCGGATCATGAGGTTGCCGGCCAGCGGCCGGCACTACCGGTCTGGTGGATCAGGCGGCGAGCGAATCCAGCGCCGCTTCCAACGCGTCCAGGTTCGGCAGCAGCGCACTCTGCTCACCCAGCAGCACGCGCATGTGCACGGTCTGCGGCAGGGTTTCTTCGGAGGCGTCGGCCAGCAAGCCGTCGCGCGGCACCGAGATCAGCTGCGGAAAGTTCTGCGTCAGCAGCGCGTAGTACGGGCGCTGCGCGTTGCCGCTGAGGGACTTCAGCACCACCACCTTGTTGTGGCCGGCCACCGTCTCTTCGCCCAGCCCCGAAAGGCGTGCGAACGACACCAGCGGCACCTGCCAGCCGTGCCAGCCGATCTCGCCGACCAGCCAGCGCGGCGCATCGGAGACCGGCTGCACCGGCACGCGCGACATCATTTCGGCCACGGTGGCATTGGGCAGCAGCACGCGCTCGTTGCCGGCCTGGATCAGGACACCGCGGATTTCGTCATTGCTGGCGTAGCTCATGGTGCGTCTCCGTTGTCGTCCTGCTCACCCCAGCGCGCGGCAATCGCCTGCGCCAGTTCCTGCGGTTCACCGGCCACCATGCCGGCAGCCACCACGGCGGTGGCCGCCGCCGGGTCATAGCAGCCCTCGCCCACCTGCCCGGCCACCCACGCACCGGCGGCCGCCAGGTCCAGCGCCGGGCCTACATGGGCCAGGTCGGCACCGCTGAGCAGCACCAGCGCGGTGTGTTCGGCCGGCAGCGAAGCGAGCGAAATACCGTTGGCATCGCTCTGGAAATGCAGGCCATCGCTGGCCGCGCGCACGCCGATATCATCGGCCAGCACGTGCACCTCGCCCGGCACCGCGTGCTGGCCGGCCTCGGCCAGCTGCACCGGCAACGGCGAAACGCGGGACATCTGCTTGACCAGGTTGCCGTAGCGGCCACCATCCAGACGCATGTGCACCAGGACCGGCACGCTCAACGACGCGGGCAGTGCGCCGAGCAGGCGACGCAACGCATCCGGGCCACCGATGCCGGCCAGCACCAGCAGCGATGCGGCACGCGCACCGGCCGGGGCGACGGCATCCAGATCGACCAGGCTCAAATGATCGGTATCGAACGAGGGCTGCGGCGCGACGACCGGCGCCACGGCTTCTGCCGATACGGGTGCTTCGATCGATTCTTCCACCAGCGACCAGGCGGTGTGATCGAAGGAGACCGGCGGTGTCGCAGGCGTCGCCGGTTCGGCCAGTGCCTGCGGCGCCGAAGGCGGATCCAGAGGCTCGGGCACGACCGGCTGCAGCGCCGCCAGGGCCTGCTCCAGCGCGATCGGTTCGTGCAGGTCTGCCGGTGGCGAATACAGGCCGTCGGCCGGAACGTCATCGGCCCAGCTCAGCGCCTGTTCCAGGTGCGGGCGCAGGGCTTCTTCCTGCGGCGCCGGCGCGGGCGCCGGATGGCCAGGCTCCAGCTGCAGGCTGGGCTCTTCTTCGGCGCCCGGCGGCAACACCTGCTGGTGGCCGTGCAGCTTGGCGGCCAGGTGGCGCCCCCAGCGTTGCGCCTCCCAGCCGTCGCGGCGGGCGGCCAGCTCAGCCTCATCGAACACCAGGGTCAGCCCCGGTGCCGAGAGCACGGATTCCAACCGTTCCAGTGCGTCCTCGATGGCAGCTTCCAGCGCGATCACCACGAACTGCGGGGCCGCGGCCTGCAGGACCTGCGGCTCCAGGCCGTTCGGATCATCTTCCAGGACCAGCTGTACATCGGCATGCGCCAGCGCCTCGCGCAGGCGTTCACGCGCCGTACCGGGGCGGGCCAGCAGGGCGACGGCCGGGGCCGGATGGGTTTCACTCACGGACACGGGCGATCCCCAGCAGGTCGTACACGTTACGCATCAGGTCCAGTTCCTGGTACGGCTTGCCCAGATAACGCTGGACACCGATCTCGAAGGCACGCTGGCGGTGCTTGTCGCCGCTGCGCGAGGTGATCATCACGATCGGCACATCCCTGTAGCGCGGGTCGGCACGCATCGCGGTGGCCAGCTCGTAACCATCCATGCGCGGCATCTCGATGTCCAACAGCATCAGGTCGGGCACGCGTTCTTCCAGGCGCTCCAGTGCTTCCACGCCGTCGCGGGCGACGCTGACCTCGAAGTTGTGGCGTTCGAGGATGCGCCCGGTCACCTTGCGCATGGTCAGCGAATCGTCCACCACCATCACCAGCGGCACCTGGCGTTCGTCGCGCGGCGCATTGGCCAGCACCGGTGCCGTCGGATTGGCCAGGAAGCGGCGCACCAGCGGCGCGACGTCCAGGATCACCACCACGCGGCCATCGCCGGTGATGGTGGCACCGTAGATGCCCGGTACCGATGCGATCTGCAGGCCCACCGGCTTGACCACGATTTCGCGGTTGCCCAGCACCTGATCGATCGCCACGGCTGCACGCAGGTCGCCGGCGCGGACCAGCAACAGCGGCACCTGGTCCTGGCCATCGGCACGCGCCGGGGCCTGCCCGACCAGGCTGCCGAGGTCATACAACGGATAGTCTTCGCCGCTGTAGCGGTAGCTGCTGTCGGCGGCCTCGAAACGTTCGCGCGACAGGCGGCCGATACCGCTGACCGAGGCCACCGGCACGGCGAAGGTGGTCTCGCCGATCTGCACGAACACCGCCTGGGTGACGGCCAGCGTCTGCGGCAGGCGCAGGGTGAAGCGCACGCCCTGGCCGCGCACCGACTGGATGTCGACCGAGCCGCCCAGCTGGCGCACTTCGTTGCGCACCACGTCCATGCCCACGCCACGACCGGCCAGCTGGCTGACCTGGTCGGCGGTGGAGAAACCGGAGGCGAAAATCAGGTTGTCCAGTTCCTGATCGTTCGGCTGCGCGTCGGCGGCCAACAGGCCACGGTCGATGGCGCGGCGGCGGATCGCTTCGCGATCGAGGCCGGCACCGTCATCGGCCACTTCCAGCACGATTTCCGAGCCTTCACGGTGCAGGCGGATGGCAACTTCGCCCTCTTCCGGCTTGCCGGCGGCGCGGCGCTGTTCCGGCGCTTCCAGGCCATGGGCCACCGAGTTGCGCAGCATGTGTTCGAGCGGCGCGACCATGCGATCGAGAACATTGCGGTCCAGTTCGCCGTGAGTGCCTTCCAGGGTCAGGTGCACCTGCTTGCCGGTATCCATGCCGGACTGGCGGACCACGCGGCGCAGGCGCGGCACCAGGCCATCGAACGGCACCATGCGCGCGCGCATCAGGCCGTCCTGCAGCTCGGAGCTGACGCGCGACTGTTGTTGCAGCAGCGAATCGTACTGGCGCGACAGATCGTCCAGTACCCCTTGCAGGCCGCCAAGGTCGGCCGCCGATTCGTTCAGCGCACGGCTGAGCTGCTGCAGCGTGGAGAAGCGGTCCAGCTCCAGCGGATCGAACTTCTGGTCTGCCTGGTCCTGCTCACGCTGGTAGCGGGCGACGATCTGCGCTTCGGTTTCCAGGTCGAGCCGGCGCAGCTGGTCGCGCAGTCGCGCATTGGTGCGCTCCAGCTCGCCCATCGCACCACGGAACGCGCCGAGCTGCTGCTCGAGGCGCGAGCGGTAGATCGCCACTTCACCGGCATGGTTGACCAGGCGGTCGAGCAGATCCGCGCGCACGCGCACCTGTTCCTGCTGCGGGCGTGCCAGCGGATCTTCATCGACCACGCCTTCGGCCGGCAGCGGTGCCGACAGTGGCGCATCAAGCAGTGCCGGTGCCGATGCCGGACTGGCAACCGGTGCCGAAGTGGCTTCTGCGACGCTCGCCACGTTGGCTGCGGCTGCAGCAGCCGCCGCAGCGATATCGGTGGTGGTACGCACTTCGAACGCGTCGACCAGGTCCTGCGCCGGTTCCACCACGCGGTGGTCGCCGGTGCGGGTGAGCAGCTGGTGCAGCCGATCAAATCCGCGCTCCAGCAACTGCACATCGCGGCGTTCGATCTCGGTGCGACCAGCGGCGACGGCTTCCAGCAACGATTCGATGCTGTGGCCAAGATCGCCGATGGCGTTGATGCCGGCCATGCGTGCGCCACCCTTCAGGGTATGCAGGTCACGCTGCAGGCCGGCCAGCACCTCGCGGTCCTGCGGCGCATCGCGCAGCTCGCTGATCAGGCCATCACAGTGGTCGAGCAGGTCCTTGCCTTCCTCGACGAAGATGTCGACCAGCTCGCGATCGTAGACGCTGAAGTCGAGCGTATCGGCGCTGTCTTCCGGCACCGGGATGTCAAGGACGTCGGGTGCCACGGTTTCAACCACGTCGGCGTCAGGCGCGCCAACGGCCGGGGCATCCGATACGGCATCGGCATCGGCATCGGCAGCTTCGGCGTGGACTTCCACCTGGCCCGGCGCGTCTTCCAGTTCGAAGAACCGCACCGGTTCGGCGGTGGCCGGCGTCGCGGCCTCCGCGATCTCCTCATTCACCGTCGCCGGGGACGGCTGATCGGCGCTCTCTCCTTCACCGATCGCCGCCTCCCCGCCGACGTCCGCATCCTCGGCAAAGGCTTCCGCCTCGCCCGGCGCGAGTTCGCTGGCCTGCAGGCCGAGCACGGACCTTTGCCCGTCGTCGGCCAGGGGCTGCTCTTCGTCGATCACGTGCAGGCCGGCCTCGAGCGCGGCGTCCAGCGAGACCGGTTCTGCAAACCCCGGCGCAGCCATTTCATCCTGCAGGCTCGACAGCTCGCTGTCGAGTGGCAGTGCAGCAGGCGTCTCGAATGCCTCAGCGTCCGCGACGTGCACGTGATCGAACGAGGACGCATTCAGGTCAGATGCGACGGCTTCGACAGCATCCGGAATCTCTTCGGCATCGCGGTCGTCGACCGGCAGCGCACTGGCATCCAGGTACGGCGACAGATCGTCCACGACGGTCAAACCGGCATCGTCGGCCAACAGCGGCGCGCTTTCGGCCTCCGCCTGGACACCGTCTACCTCAACGCCCGGAACGTCATCGGCCACCTGGATCGATTCGACCACCGGTAGCGACGCCGCTCCCTCACCCGGTACCGACGGCCATCCGGCATCGAAGTAGCGCGAAAGATCGTCGCTGGCGGTCAGCTCACCGACCTCCAGCCCGCCCTCGCCCTCGATCGCGGCATCCTCGACCGGGGTTTCGGCGACATCGGCAACTGCCTGTGGTTCCTGCTCCGGCGCGACGGACGAAAGCGGGACCGCATCGGTTTCAGGCGCGACGGCTGCCGGGGCGTCCGCATCCCATTCCGCCGTCGGTTCGTCATCCAGCGCCAGCTCAGCTTCGTCGTCCTCCAGGCCCACCATCGGCCAGCGCGCTTCCGGCAACTCGCTGGCCAGCGCCTGCAGGCGCTGTGCCAGTACCTGTTGCGGTGCGATGCGCGGCTGTTCGGCCTGCAGCGCTTCCATGGTGGCGGTGATCGCCTGCGCGGCCGCATCCAGCGCGGCCACGCCTTCATCACCCGGCACCACTTCGGCGGCCAGTGCACGCTTGATGTAGGACTCGGCACCGCCGGTTACAGCCGTGATCTCGGGCACTTCGGTCATCGCGAAGGCGCCGTTCATGGTGTGCACTGCGCGCAGGAGTGCGTCGCTGACCGGCTGCGGTGCCTGCTGCGCCGAACGCAGCCAGTCCTGCAGGGTGGCCTGATGGACTTCCACCTCGGCCTCGAGAATCTCGCGCAGCACGCTGTCGATGTTGGCCGGCGTGCCGGTGGCTTCGGCCTTCTCGGCGGTATCGGCCAGCGCCGAAGCGGCAACCTCCGCGTCGAGAATGCGGATGATCTCGTCTTCGCCCTCGACTTCGGCCACCGGTGCAACCGATGCAGTGGCCCCAGCCAGGGGTACGTAGTAGGTCTCCTCGCCTGCACCGACACGATCGGCGATGGCCTGCATGGCCTGCAGGTCGACGCTGATGCGGTGGCCATGGCGCAGCGCCGCGTTCAGCTGCGGCAGCGCCGCATGCGCGTTGTCGACCATCGCCAGCACGGCGGGAGATGCGGCGCGGCTGCCATCCAGCACGCGGTTGAGCATGCCTTCGATCTTCCACGCGAACTCACCCAGGGTGCGTGCGCCGACCAGGCGGCCACTGCCCTTGAGGGTATGGAAGATGCGGCGGATCGGGCGCAGCCGGTCCATGTTGTCCGGCTGCATGCGCCATGCCGGCAGCAGCGTGCCGAGATTGGCCAGCTCATCGTCGAACTCTTCCAGGAACACCTCGCGGATGTCCTCGTCGATGTTCTCGGCATCGTCGTCGAACCCGGCGTCGAAGCCCGCATTGGTGTCGGCGTCGGTCCCGGCAACGGCCGAATCCACCGCCTCCGGCGCTGCCGCAGCGGCCATCGCCTGTGGATTGAAGCCGGCAGCGGCCGCACTCAACTCGGCGAAGAACTGGGCGTCGGCCTCGCTGAAATCGATCGGCGCGATGGTGTCGATATCGATCACCGACACGGCCGGAGCGGACGTATCCGCCGCAGGAGCCGCCGCATCGATCAACGGCGACGTGATCGACGGTACCGGCAGGTCATCCGGGGCCTCATCCACCCCGGCCAGCGGCGGAACGACGGCATCGACGATCTCCAGCGACGGATGCAACGCGGCGTCATCGTCCAGCGACAGCGTTTCCATCGCATGCAGCGACAGCACGTCGTCAGCGTTGTCCAGCGCGTCGGCATCGAAGCGGAACACCACGCCGTCGGCCACGGCAGCCGCATCCTGTTCGGCCGCCACCGGGTCGAACACCGGTGCAGCATCGAAAGCGGTCGCGGAGGAATCCACCGCGTCCGTCCTCTCATCGATCACAGGCGCTGCGCTTTCCTCAAGCATCTGCGGCGCCCCGGACAGCGACCACTGCGGCGCACCGGAGTGATCACCCTCGGCCAGCTCGAAGCTGACCGGATCGAAACTGGCGAAGGTCGGGCTGCGCTCGTCATCGGCAGGCACGATGGCGTCGGCCTCCGGATGGAACGGCGCCAGCTCCCACTGCGGGACATCCGGCGCAGGTGCGCTGGACGCCGCGAAGACCAGCGATGCGTCCGCATCGTCGTGCGTCGGCAACGGCGAAGCACCGGTATCAGCCGTGCTGGCGGCCACGGCTGCCACGGTGCCCAGCGCGCCGAACATCAGGCGGTTGTCGGACATCATCGGCGCCGGCGAGGCCGGCGGCGGATCGAAGGTGAAGTCCGGCAGTGGCACCGGCACGTCGCCGGCAGCGGGCGCCGCAGGCTGCACCGGAACCTCGATGCTCTCCGGCTGCAGGGGCTCGGCCTGCAACGCAACCGGCTCACGTTCGACCGGCAGCAGTGCCGGCGCGTCCGGCGCAACGGCATTGTGCTCCGGCAGCGGCCAGTAGCGCAGTGCCTCGAGGCTGCTGCGGGTGATTTCGAGGATGTCCTCTCGGCCCGGGCGGCGGTCGCGCAGGGCTTCCAGGTAGTACTCCAGGCTGGCCATGGCATCGGCCAGGGTGTCCAGTTGGCGGCCGCTGGGCACGCGCTGGCGGCCGATCAGTTCGGCCTCGATGTACTGCTGCACGCCGCGCAGGTAATCGGCGGCGGTACCCAGGTCGAGCATGCGCAGCGCGCCGGACACATCGCCCAGCAGGCGTGGCACATCCTGCAGCTCGGCATGGTTCCAGCTGGTTTCGATGAAGGCGACGAAATGCTCGCGGGCAGCGGCGAAGTTGGCGATGGCTTCATGCGCCAGCACCTCCACCGTTCGCCGGTTCTCGACCGCGCTCGGGTCGTCCTCGCCACTGCCGCCGACGCCCAGATGGGCAACCTGGTCGTCCAGCGAGGCATCGACGTACAGCAGTGCACCGGCAATATCCAGCAGCAGGTTCTCGTCGATCTGCTGGCGACCTTCGACCACGCCGCGCAGCGCATCGCGCTGCTGCACGACCACGCCGCGGGCCACGCCCAGGCCCATCATGCCCAGCGTATCGGCCACGGCGCCGAGCTCGTTGGCCTGGGTCTGCAGCTGTTCCGGCGCACCACCGGTGCGCAGGTGCAGGTCAAGCGCATCCTTGATGCGCAGCAGTTCTTCCTTCACCGCGCTGCCGACCGTGTCGAGCAGCTCGCGATTACGCCCGCTCAGGCTGCCACGGGCATGGTCCAGCTCGGCCTCGGTGGCGGTGACGCTGTCCGGCGCAAAGGCCAGCAGCACACTGTCAGTGACGCCTTCTTCGCCGCGCGACGCACGGATCTCGTTGAGCAGCGGCATCAGGACGATCGGAATGTCGCGATGGCCGTTCTGCAGGCGTTCCAGATAGTCGGGCAGCAGCACGCTGCCACGCATCAGGGTTGCGCAGGCTTCATCACGGTCGGCCACGCGGCCGGCGCCGATGGCGTTGGCCAGCTGCTCCAGCTCTTCGGCCACCATCGCCGGGGCATACAGCTCGACCATGCGCAGGGTGCCCTGCACCTGGTGCAGGTAGCCGGCGCAGATGCGCATGCGGCTGGCATCGGTCGGGTCTTCGGCGTAGTACTCGACCTCGTTGCGCACCTGGCGCAGGGTCTCGTCCAGCTCGGGCTTGACCCAGCCCAGCGCTGCGTGGCTCATCGCATCGCGCAGACTGCTCATGGACGCGCTCCGTTCGCCGCCGCGCGGTGGCCGCGCGAGTTCTGGCGTGGGGAATGGAAATGCTTCATCGACTGGTTCCTTGCTCGCCGCCCTGCCCGTGTCACGCCGGCAGCTTGAAGTCGGCAACCGAACGGCGCAGGTCCGCCGCCAGCTGCGCGAGGTGGCCGATCGACTCGGCGGTCTGTCCGGCACCCTGCGAGGTCTGCCCGGTGATCTGCCGGATCACGCCCATGGTGCGGGTGATGTCCGAGGCGGCGGCCGACTGCTGCTGGGCGGCGATGGAGATGTTCTTGATGAGGGTGTTCAGCGCGTTTGACACGCGTTCGATCTCGGTCAGCGCGGTACCGGCGTCCTCGGCCAGGCGCGCACCAGACACCACTTCGGCCGTGGTCTGCTCCATCGAGGTGACCGCTTCATTGGTGTCGGCCTGAATGGCCTGGACCAGGTTTTCGATGCGTCGGGTCGCACCCGAGGTGCGTTCTGCCAGGCGCTGCACTTCGTCGGCCACGACCGCGAAACCGCGGCCCGCTTCACCGGCCGACGCCGCCTGCACCGCCGCGTTCAACGCCAGGATGTTGGTCTGCTCGGAAATGTCGTTGATCAGTTCCACGATCGAGCCGATTTCCTGCGACGACTCGCCCAGGCGCTTGATGCGCTTGGAGGTTTCCTGGATCTGGTCACGGATCTGGTCCATGCCCTGGATGGTCTCGCGCACCACGCCGGCACCTTCGGCAGCGATCACCACCGAGCGCTGTGCCACGTCGGCCGACTCGGCCGAGTTGCGCGACACCTGCTCGATGCTCGCCGCGATCTCCCCGATGCGGTCCGAAGCCGAGGTGATCTGGTTGGCCTGGTGCCCCGCGGCCTCTGCCAGCTGCATGGCGGTGGCCTGGGTTTCCTGGGTGGACATCGCGACCTTGGCCGAGGTGTCGTTGATGGTGGTCACCAGGTGGCGCAGCTCGTCCACCGCGTAGTTGATCGCGTCGGCGATCGCGCCGGTCATGTCCTCGGTCACCGAGGCCTTCACCGTCAGGTCGCCCTCGCCGAGCGAGGAGATTTCGTCCAGCAGCCGCATGATCGCCTGCTGGTTGCGGCTGTTGAATTCCACCTGGGTCTGGTAGCGCAGTTCCTGCTCGCGCGAGCGGCTGCGCACGTTGGTGGAGACGAAGCCGATGATCGCGATCAGCGACAGCGCACCGGACACCACGCCGATCCAGAAGTTCGGGAACAGGCGGGTGTCGGATACCGAGCCGAACGAGGAGAACGCATCGAACAACTTGCGGCTGTCATCCAGCATGTGGGCCGAACCCTGGCCCAGCGCGGTGGCAGCGGACTGCGCCGCAAACAGCTGGCGCGAGCTGGCCAGGATCGCGTCGGCGTCCTGCTTCATCGCTTCCCACTTCTGCTGCGACTGTTCCAGCGCGGCCACGGCGGCGGCACCGCGCACGGCGGTGATGCCCAGTTCCTCGTTGCCGTTGCGCAGGCCGTCGAGCACCTGCGAGAACACGGTGATGTCACGTGCCAGCGCATCGCCGGAGGTCGCCGCGGCGCTGCCGCCGGCACGCATTTCGGTCACGCGGCGGGCCATCGAACCGGCCACCACGACCTGCTGCAGCGCGCTGTACACCTGCGACGACGGCGCGCCGGAAGCGGACATCGCACGCACCAGCTCGTTCAGCTGGGCCTGCAGGCCCGGCACTGCGCCGGTGAAGTTGTTCGCGTTGCCGGCCAGCGCCAGCACGGCCGGTTCGCTGGCCACCAGCTGCCCGGCCTGCTTGCCCAGCGGCGCCCAGGTCTCGCCGAGGGTGGCGATGGCACCGGCTACGCCCGGCTCCTTGCCGTAGCGTCCCTGCAGGGTCGACACGTTCTGCTCGATCGCGTTGCGGGTGGCCTTGAAGGCGGTGAAGGCCTGGGCGTTGCCGCCGACCGCGTCACGTCCCTGGTTGGCCAGCTGCTGCGACAGCACCTGCAGGTCGGCGGCCTTGGAGCCGGCGTCGGCAAGGCGGCTGCCCTGCCAGGTGGCGACGCCGGTGTTGACGCCGAACAGGATCATCGATACCAGCAGCAGGAACAGCCAGAGGTTGCTGCCGCCCAGCCGCAGCTTGCCGGTCTTGGTGGCGTCCGAAGCAGTACTCATCGTTCAACCTCGATCTTCAATGCAGGGGGCGATGCCCGGCCTCAGGCCGCGGCTTGCCGGAATTCAGGGGTGCGCGACAGCAGCGAGAGCGAGAACACGCCCCAGTCGTGGCCGTCGGCATGGAAAGCACGATCGACGAAATGCCCGTAGCGGCCTTCGGCCAACGTGCCCGCTTCGATCTGCTGGTCCAGCTCGAAGCTGCGCTGGCCGAACAGTTCATCGATGGTCAGTGCGACGTCGCCGCCGGCCTGGCGCATGATCAGCACGCGCTGGCCTTCCTGCTGCACGGTGCGCGTGCCTTCCAGGAAGTACTTCAGGTCGACCACCGGGAACAGGTTGCCGCGCAGGTTGCCCACGCCCAGCAGCCAGGGCTGCGCACAGGGCACCGGGGTCACCGGTGGCATCGGTACGATTTCCACCACTTCGCGGAAATCGGACACCAGCCGGCGCTGGCCGACGCGGAAACCCACGCCACGCCACAGGTCCTGGGCAAACTGCTTCCCGGGCAGCTGCACCGCATGGGCCAGGCTGCGCCGTTCATAGGCTTCAAGGATGTCGAAGGGCGAGCGCATCAGGCCACCAGTTCGTTGATCCGCGCGATCAGTTCATCCTCGCGCGGCGGCTTGACGATGTAATCGGCGGCGCCCTGGCGCAGGCCCCAGGCCTTGTCGGTTTCCATCGCCTTGGTGCTGACGATGATCACCGGGATGTGCTTGATCGCCGCATCACGGGCCATCGCACGGGTCGCCTGGAAACCGCTCATGCCGGGCAGGACCACGTCCATCAGCACCAGCTGCGGCACCTGGTCGCGGACCAGCTGCAGGCCATCCTCGGCGTTGTCCGCTTCCAGCACTTCGTGGCCGGCACGGCGCAGCCACTGGGTGAACACCGCGCGGTCGGTCGGTGAATCCTCGATCAGGACGATACGAGCCATTGTGCCTTTCCCCCCTGGTCAGGCGTTGACGTATGTGCGGATGGCACCCAGCAGTTCTTCACGCGTAAAAGGCTTCGTCAGGTACTGCTCCGAGCCGACGATGCGTCCCCGCGCCTTGTCGAACAGGCCATCCTTGGACGACAGCATGATGACCGGGGTCGCCTTGAACAGCTGGTTGCCCTTGATCAGCGCGCAGGTCTGGTACCCGTCCAGGCGCGGCATCATGATGTCGACGAAGATGATCTGCGGTTGCTGGTCTGCGATCTTGGCAAGCGCTTCGAAGCCGTCGGTGGCGGTGACCACCTCGCAGCCTTCGCGCTTGAGCAGCGTTTCCGCAGTCCTGCGGATGGTCTTCGAATCATCGATGACCATCACCCGGAGTCCTGCGAGTTCCCCGCCCGCAGTCGTGTTTTCAGTCATTGCCTATCCCCAAGCGCACGGCCCGATCTCTGGCGGGGGCCGCTGCGAAAGCGTATCTATATCGCACTTTCCGCGCCCGCTTCAAGGCCGCCCCACGGCGCGGGGCATGGCCCCCTCCTGAACGTGACGGGTTTCGCAATGAGTGCGCGACCGCCGGGCGGACGCTGCGTTGCAGTATGGCAGGGAGGCGCGCGACCGGCGTTGCCGCTACCATCAACGCCTTGCCTGACAGGTGCGACCATGCCGTTGAACGTCATCGTGGTGATGGACCCCATCGCCCACATCAAGATCGCCAAGGACACCACCTTCGCCATGCTGCTGGAAGCCCAGCGCCGCGGCCATGCCCTGCACTACGTGCGGCCGGGCGGACTGGCCCTGGAAGGTGGCGTGGCGGTGGCCCAGACCGCGCCGCTGCAGGTGCGCGACGACCCGGCCGGCTGGTATGAGCTGGGTGAGTTCAGCCGTACCGAGTTCGGACCCGGCCAGATCGTGCTGATGCGCAAGGACCCGCCGGTCGACGCCGAGTACATCTACGACACCCAGGTGCTGGACGTGGCCGCCGCTGCCGGTGCCTGCGTGGTCAACAACCCGCAGGGCCTGCGCGACTACAACGAGAAGCTGGCTGCCCTGCTGTTCCCGCAGTGCTGCCCGCCGACCCTGGTCAGCCGCGATGCCAAGGCGCTGAAGGCCTTCGCCCTCGAACACGGCCAGGCCGTGCTGAAGCCGCTGGACGGCATGGGCGGCCGCTCGATTTTCCGCAGCGGCCAGGGCGATCCGAACCTGAACGTGATCCTGGAGACACTGACCGACGGCGGCCGCAAGCTGGCGCTGGCCCAGAAGTTCATTCCCGACATCAGCGCCGGCGACAAGCGCATCCTGCTGGTCGACGGCGAACCGGTCGATTACTGCCTGGCGCGCATTCCCCAGGGTGACGAGTTCCGCGGCAACCTGGCGGCCGGGGGCCGTGGCGAAGGGCGCCCGTTGAGCGAGCGTGACCGCTGGATCGCCGGCCAGGTCGGCCCGGAGATGAAGCGTCGTGGCATGCGCTTCGTCGGCCTGGACGTGATCGGCGATTACCTGACCGAGGTCAACGTGACCAGCCCGACCTGCGTGCGCGAGCTCGACGCGCAGTACGGCCTGAACATTGCCGGCACCCTGTTCGACGCGCTCGAGGCCGGCCTGCGCTGATGCCGTCCGCACCTGCCGTTCTGCCCCCGCCGCCACGCGAAGCGCAACGGCTGGGGGCCACCATCGCACTGTCGGTGCTGGTCCACGCCCTGCTGATCCTGGGCGTGGGCTTCGCCGTGAAAGGCGATGCTCCGCTGGTGCCGACGCTGGAAGTGATCTTCAGCCAGACGCGCACCGCACTGACGCCAAAGCAGGCTGATTTCCTTGCCGCCGCCAACCAGGAAGGCGGTGGCGAGCACGACCGCGCACAGCGTCCGCGCGACAACCAGGCCGGCATCGTGCCGCAGGCGCAATCCGGACTCAGCCCGGTTCCCCAGCAACAGCAATCGGCCGCGCCGGTTCCGCCGCCGCAGGCACGGGTGGTCAGCAGCCGCAATGGGGAGGACACCGTGGCGCAGGCGCAGTCCCGTCCAACGCCGGAACAGCCTGAGCCGGATGCGCCGCTGAGTGCGCGCGAGCAGCGTGATGCCGAGATGGCGCGGCTGGCGGCCGAGGTGCATCTGCGCTCGGCGCAGTACGCCAAGCGCCCGAACCGCAAGTTCGTGTCGGCCAGCACGCGCGAATATGCCTACGCCAATTACCTGCGCGCCTGGGTCGACCGCGCCGAGCGCGTCGGCAACCTGAACTACCCGGACGAGGCCCGGCAGCGCCGGCTCGGCGGCCAGGTGGTGATCAGCGTGGGCGTGCGCCGCGATGGCAGCGTGGAGAGCAGCCGCATCCTGCGTTCAAGCGGGACGCCGCTGCTGGATGAAGCGGCGCTGCGGGTGGTGCAGCTGGCCCAGCCGTTCCCGCCGTTGCCAAAGACCGAGGACGAGATCGACATACTGCAGGTCACCCGTACCTGGGTGTTCCTGCCGGGTGGCACCCTGCACGACGACCGGTAGGGGTTTGTTGCCCGGGCCTGCGGCCCGGGACCCGCTGAAAGGCTAGAGCAACGGCAACAGCAACAGCGGCGGTTGGTGTACTGAAGCGTGGCGAGGCGGTGTCGGGCGGCGGGGACGCCGCAAGTACGTCCGTGTAGGCTTAGCCGCGGCATCCATGCCGCGGATACCCCGCCGCCCGACACCGCCCCGCCTCTGACAGATCACGGCGCACCATTGCTTGGGTAGGTGTCGACCTTGGTCGACACACATCCACGCCACGCGTGGATGCGAGCGAAGCGATCCGCTTTTGACTTTGATTTTCTTTTGATTTTCCGTGGCGGACGCACACGGAAACTGTCAGAGGTCGGGCGGGGTGGGTTCGCGGGGGTGTCCGCGGCATGGTTGCCGCGGCCAAGCCCCCATGGGTGAGGGCGCTTCGCTTGCGAAGCATTGCTTCGCAAGCGCCCGAACGCCCAGCCGCCAGCGGCTGGGCCGGACTGGGGATTCACGGCGTCCCCCGCAACCGGACCCACCCCGCCTCCCTACAGGAACCCCGCTGTTGCTGTTGCTGTTGCTGTTGCTGTTGCCTCCAGCAGGTGCAGGGCTGCAAGCCCTGCCGAACAACCCCCTACTTCAAACGCAGTGCCAGGCTGCCCCCCGCACACACCACCGCCAGCCAGGCCACGCCGTGCCACCCCCACTGCGCCAGCGCCAGGCTGCCCAGCGCACCACCGGCGGCCATGCCGATGAACATGCCGGTGAACAACAGCGCATTGAGCCGGCTGCGTGCCGGCGGCACCAGCCCGTAGACCAGGGTCTGGTGCGCCACCAGCGCCGACTGGAAGCCGAAGTCGAACAGCAGCGCACTCACCACCAGCAACGGCAACAGCGCGGCGGCCGGCAACCAGGCTTCGGCCAGCAGCAGGCCGAAGCCCAGCAGCGCCACCGCAATCGCCAGCCGTGCCACCGCATGGCACCCCAGTCGATCAGCGAAACGGCCGGCAAACGGCGCGGCCAATGCACCGGCCGCACCGGCGATACCGAACGCACCCGCCGCCGCACTGCCGAGGCCCAGACGTGCATGCAGCATCAGCGCCAGGGTCGACCAGAACGCGCTGAATCCCACGGCCAGCAGCGACTGGCTGGCCACCGCACGGCGCAGCTGCGGCTGCTCGCGCCACAACGCCAGCAACGAACCCAGCAACGCCGGATAGCGCAGCGTGCTGGTCGGCGCGATACGCGGCAGTGCACGCGCCATCACCGCGCCCATCGCCGCCACGGATACCGCCGCCAGCACGAACTGCGTGCGCCAGCCCCACGCTTCAGCCACCACGCCACTGACCACCCGCGACAACAGGATGCCGAGCAGCAGGCCGGTCATCACCCGGCCGACGATCTGGCCGCGCTGCGCATCCGGTGCCAGCACCGCAGCGGCGGGAACGATGTCCTGCGCCAGCGTTGCCATCAGCCCGACCAGCAGGCTGGCCATCAGCAGGCCCGGCAGGTGCCCGGCCATCGCGGCGGCGCCCAGTGCCAGCGCCAGCAGCGCGGACTTCAACAGGATCAGACGGCGGCGGTCGAAGCGATCGCCCAGCGGTGCCAGCAGCAGGATACCCAGTGCGTAGCCGAGCTGGGTCAAGGTTGGCACCAGGCCGGCGGCGCGCTCACCGGCGCCAAGGTCCTGGGCGATCAGGCCCAGCATGGGCTGGCTGTAATACAGCGACGCGACCGAGAAGCCGGCACCGGCCGCCATTGCCAGCACCAATGGGGCGGAAGGCACGGTCGCCGGTGCGGCCGCAACAGACAGCGAGGGGGTAGACATGGGGGAGCCCCGTAGAGGAAGTGGGCGTATCCTGCCTGTATTCGCCAAACGTCTGTAGTAGGCTCTGGCACATATATTTCATACGCCACACGCATGAATGACCTCGCCACCGGCGCTGATCGCCTGGATCTGCTGCGCACCTTCCTGCGCATCGTCGATGCCGGCAGCCTGTCTGCTGCGGCCCTGCAGCTGGGCACCACCCAGCCGACGGTCAGCCGACGCCTGCAGGCACTGGAGCGGCAGCTCGGCCTGCGCCTGCTGCAGCGCTCCACCCATGGCCTGCAACTGACCGAGGACGGCCTGCGCTGCCAGCGTCATGCGCAGCGCGTGGTCGACGAATGGGAGTCGCTGCAGGCCGAGCTGAACGGCGAACCGGAAACGCTGCGCGGACGCCTGCGGGTGATGGTGCCGCACGCCTTTGGCCAGGCGCAGCTGCTGCCGACCATGCTCGCATTCCTCGCCCAGCACCCGCAGCTGAGCCTGGAGTGGATCCTTGAAGATCGTCGCCCGGATTTCATCGCAGAAGGCATCGACTGCGCGGTGCGGGTGGGCCCTGTCGACGAACCGCGCATGGTTGCACTGCCGCTCGCAGAAGTGCCGCGCATCGTCGTGGCAGCGCCCTCGCTGGTGGACGCCACGGCGGTCAGTACGCCGGAACAGGCACAGTCACTGCCGTGGATCTCGCTGGTCACCTACTACCGCGAACGCCTGCTGCTGCATGATGCGCAGGGCCGGGCGCATACGCTGTCAATCAGCCCGCGCCTGCTCAGCGATAACCTGTTCGTGGTACAGCAGGCTGCGCGCGCCGGGCTGGGCGCAGCGGTGGTCTCGGCCTGGCTGGTGGCCGACGACCTCGCACAAGGGCGGCTGGTGCAGCTGCTGCCGGACTGGCAGGCACCGGCACTGCCGGTACACGTCGTGTTTCCTGCCGCGCGCCAGCAGCCGCCACGGCTGCGCGCCTTCATCGATGCGATGAAGGCCGCACTGCCGCAGTTGCACGGCATGCGGCCGGCACCGCGCTAGGTCACCGGCCCCATCATCCACGCATGGCGTGGATCTACTGAGGGTACGGGTAGATCCACGCCATGCGTGGATTCCGTCCAACCCCGCAATCAGTCAGCTTTCGCAGCCTCGGCATTCCACGCCGCGACCTTGGCCTTGGTGTCGGCCAGCATCTTGTCCAGCGCGGCGCGGTCATACACGTTGCCGCGCAGGATCACGCTGTCGATCTTCTCGGTGGCGGCGATGTCCTGCAGTGGGTTGGCGGTCAGCAGCACCAGGTCGGCGGCCTTGCCCCGCGCGACATCACCGTAACGGTCCATCTGGCCAAACCAGGCCGGGCCGGAACGGGTTGCGGCCGACAGCGCCTGCGGCGCGCTCAGGCCCTCCTTCACGAACAGCTGCAGTTCCTGGTGCAGGGCGATGCCCGGGAAGTTGAACGAGTTGAGGAAGCCCGCATCGGTGCCGGCAATGATCGTCACGCCCGCCTCCTGCAGCAACGGCAGCACGGCAGCCACCTGGTGGTACTGCGCGTGGCGCGCCTCGATCTGTGCCGGCGTCGCCTTCGCCGCGCGGTCCACGCGCCACTGGTAGGTCGCGCGCAGGCCCGGGCCGATGTAGGCCAGGTACGGATCGTTGGCGTGGTCATCCTGGTCCAGGAAATCGAGGATACGGCCACCGTTGAGGGTCGGGGTCACGAATACGCCGCGCTTGGCGAAATCACGGTAAGCGTGCATCGCAGTGTCACGGTCGAAGCTGGCGTCGAGGCGGCGATTGGCTTCCGCGCGGTCGATGCGGCCGGCGCCGAAGTCGGCGGCGATCTGCGCTTCTTCCTTGCTGCCGGCCTTGAATGCATAGTCCAGGTGCTCGATCGAGGCCAGGCCGGCATCGACCGCCTGCTCCACCGTCAGCGCCATCGGAATGTGGCCCGAGGCCTTGAAGCCGGCCTTGCGCGCTGCGCTGGCCGAATACAGGAACAGATCCGGCTTCAGCGTGCTGTCGGTGATCTTCACGAAGTCGACCCTGTCGTGCTGCAGGCGGGTGATCGCCTTGTCGACGTCGGCCTCGCTGCCCACTTCGATCGTGCCCTTCCAGACCGGCTTGATGCCTTCGATCTTCGCGCCCGAGCTGAGCAGGCGCGGGCCGAACAGCGTGCCCCTGGCGATCTCGCCACGCCACTGCAGCACCTGCTCGGGCAGGTCGCCGGAGCAGTCACGCACGGTGGTGATGCCGTGCGCGATGTACAGCGGCAACAGTGCCTTGTTCTCTTCGATCAGCGCCGGGCCACCACCGAAGTGCACGTGCATGTCCCACAGCCCCGGGATCAGGTATTTGCCCTTGGCATCGATCTGGCGGGCCGCGCTCCACTGGCTGCGCAGCTGCGCGTCCGGGCCCACCGCGACGATGTCCTCGCCGCGGATCACCACGCTCTGCCCGGCCCGCGTGCTGGCGTGCTCGACGTCGACCACGATGGCATTGCGGATCAGCAGGTCGGCGCGCTCGGCAGCAGATACCGACAGCGGCGCCACCGCAAGAAGGATGGCAAGGGACAACGGGCGGGAACGGAACATGATGGACAGCATCCTGGTAGGCACGGCCAGCGTGCGGGTGGAAGGAGTAGCGGTTCAGCGCGCCGCGCCGTGCTGGCGCAGCAGGGTTTCAATGCCGGCATAGCCACGCTGGCGCGCGTGCGCCAGTGGCGTTACGCCATCGCCATCGGCCAGCTCCGGGTCGGCACCGGCCTCCAGCAGCAGCTGCACGATCTGCACATGGCGTTCACCACCGTCGCCAAGCAGGATCGCTTCCAGCAGCGCGGTCCAGTGCAGGCGGTTGACGTGGTCCACCGCCACACCTGCACGCAGCAGCATGCGCACGGTGCTGACGTGGCCGCGCTCGGCGGCCGGAATCAACGCAGTGCCCCCATAGCGATTGGTGCTGCGCAGATCGGCGCCGTGCGCCAGGGTCATCGCCAGGATCTCATCCAGGCCGCGCGCGCCGGCATACAGGTAGGCACTGTCCTGCAGCGCATCCTTGGCATTGACGTCCGCCCCGGCCTCGATCAGTTCGCGCGCGGCATCCACGTTGTTGCCCTGCGTGGCCAGCAGCAGCGCCGTGCGGCCCTGGCCATCGTGCGCCTCCAGCGTGGCGCCATCCTCGATCGCCTGTCGCACCGCATCGGCGTCGCCGCGGCTGGCGGCATCACGCAGGCGCGCGTCTGCGTCGGCTCTGGAGGTGGCAGTGCAGGCAGGGGTGACCATGGCCAGCAGACACAACAACAGCACGCGCGTGAACGGTGCAGGCCAGCCAGCAGGGCAATGGAAGCGCATCACGGTGTCTCCTTTTCTCCATCGCCGCAGGGCGATGGTCGCAGGGGCCGCGCATTGCCGGCCCCTGCCCCGCATGGTAGAAGTCGGCCTGGGTATCCAGAAGTGAAATGTTCAAATGCAAGACAGTGCCAAATCGAATAGAACCCTGTTCGAACTGGACCTGCTGCGGGCGCTGGTGATGGTGGCCGACTGCGGCAGCTTCACCACGGCGGCCACGCGCCTGCATTCGACGCAGTCCACGGTCAGCCAGAAGGTACGGCGGCTGGAGGAACTGGCCGGGCATCGCCTGCTCGAGCGCGGCCACCGCGATGTACACCCCACCGACGCCGGCCACACCCTGCTCGGCTATGCGCGGCGCATGCTCGACCTGAACGAGGAAATGGCACAGGCGCTGGCCGGCGCGACGGTGGAAACTGCGGTCCGCATCGGCGTACCCGAAGACTTCGTCAACCCGCAGACCACCCGCATGCTGGCCGCCTTCAGCCGCCGCCACCCGCAGGTGAAGCTGGAGATCAGCAGCGGCCTGAGCCGTGACCTGGCCCAGGGCTTCGACCACGGCGAGCTGGACCTGGTGCTGGTCAAGCAACGCCGCAACAGCCGCCAGGCGGTGCATTGCCGGCACGAGCCGATGCACTGGATCGACAGCCTGCGCAGCAGCTGCCTGCAGCAGGACCCGCTGCCGCTGGTCACCTTCCCGCCGCGAGGGCTGTACCGCGACGAGATGATCCACGCCGTGGAAGCGCTGGGCCTGCGCTGGCGCATTGCCTTCACCAGTTCGTCGCTGAGTGGCATCCAGGGCGCGGTGGCTGATGGCATCGGCGTCAGCCTGCTGCCGCGCCGCGCGGTCACGCGCGAGCACCGCATCATCGATGGCGAGCGCGGGCTGCCGGTGATCGACAACTACGAGATCGGCCTGCTGCATCGCGCGGACGCCGATGATGCCGTGCGCGCACTGGCCAGCGAGCTGTGGCGGCAGGTGCAGCGCGAACCGGATTGACCACGGTAGATCCACGCCATGCGTGGATGGAAACGAGCATCCGGCATCGAAAAGGGCGCTGGTGTGCCCGCAATTACACGCTTGTCGCAAAAGGCCCACTGATGGCGTACCCAAGGTCTGGGCGATAGGGTGGTGAACGCCCTTCTCCGGATTACCCCGCCTATGACCAGCACGTACCAGGTTACTTTGACCCCTGCTCCGAAGGATGAAGCCGACATGCGGTTCGATCCGCTGCCACCTGCACTTATCGCGCACATGCAGCAGCAGCGTGCACAGGTTGCTGCCCTTGTCGCATCTGCGTTCCCCGCCGTGCCTGTTCAATGGCCGCTGCTGCCGAGCACGCTGCAACGCGTAGTCGATGCAGTGCTGATCGATCACGATGATTGTGACGGCTGGGAAGCACTGGGGGTCGCATTCGGTGACTGTCTGGCACAGCGTGTACCGGAACTTGCCTGGACCCAAGTAACGGATGCCTGGGGCGTCGATGCGGTTCTCCGCTATGGAGACGCCAATATCATGGTCAGCGCCGGCACCCTGTTGATCAAACGCGTCGAGGAAGGCGAGACCATCGAGATCAACCATCTGCTTGAAACTCTCGAGGAGTTCGTCATCCAGCAAGCGCGCAAGTCCAGCTGAGCCCATGAGAGGACGATTGAGCCGCGCAGAATGACGTATACGGACCCTGATGCTGCACCTGCGGAAGCAACCAGAGTTCGCGCATTGATCATCGATATCTGATCAATCCGGCCGCACGGCAGACATCATCGCCTCGTACAGTGCCGGTTGTTTCCGTGCCCCACGGCGCCCTGCCATGTCCGATGAAATCCCTACCCGCTTCGATCCGCTGCCTGCGGCGCTGCAGACGCACCTGCAGCACCAGCGTGCACGGATCGCCTCACGCGTGGCCGCCAGCTTCCCGACGTTGCCGGTGCAATGGCCGCTGGCCGCCAGCACATTGCAGCGCGTGGTCGATGCCGAACTGATCGATCGTGACGACTGCGGCGGCTGGGAAGCGCTGGGCGTGGCGTTCGGTGACATTCTGGCCCAGCGCGTGCCGGGCCTGGCCTGGATGCAGGTCACCGATGCCTGGGGCATCGATGCGGTGCTGCGCTATGCCGACAGCAGCCTGCATATCGGCGCCAGCACCCTGCTGCTCAAGCGCGTGGAGCAGGGCGAGGTCATCGACATCGCCCATCTGCTGGCGTGGCTGGAAGAATTCGTCGCTACCCGCGCCGACGATTACGCCTGAAAGCCGCCGGGCATGGCTCGGTGCTACAGAGGTTGGCGCGGCCTGGATCTACAGCCAGCGGCCGTCCACCACCACGCGTCGCTCCACCGGCACTGCGGCCACGGCCGCCGGACCGTGATCGGCGCGCACCGCCACGAAGGTGGCCGGCAGGCCTTCGGCAATGCCGTGCTGCGGCAGCCCGATCACCTGCGCGGCGTGGGTGGTGACCATGTCCAGCGCCAGCATCAGGTCGGCATCGGTGTAGAAGCCCGAGCGGTAGCCCAGCAGCATCGCCCGCTGCAGCAGATCGCCGTTGCCGTACGGCCACCAGCAGTCACGGATGTTGTCATTGCCAGCGAACACGCGCACGCCGGCATCATGCAGCGCACGCAGCGGCGGGAACGGATGATCCCCCGGCGCGTTGCTCATGATCGCTACGCCCGCCGTCGCCAGCGCCTCGCCCACCTGCACCGCGCGCGCCAGCGGCACTTCGCCCAGCGAGTAGGCATGACTGACCGCCACCCGCCCCTGCAGGCCAGCGGCCCGGGTCCGCGCGGCAATGCGCAGCAACTGGGCCAGTCCGGTTTCGCCGGGCTCGTGCAGGTGGATGTCCAGGCGCACGCCATAGCGCTCGGCCAGGCCGAACAGCAGTGCCAGTTGGCCTTCGGCATCGCCATCCAGCGTGGTCGGGTCGATGCCTCCCAGCACCTCCACGCCCGCTGCAAGGGCCTGCTCAAGCACGGCGGCGGTACCCGGACAGGACATCACCCCGGCCTGCGGGAACGCTACCAGCTGGATGCGCATGAGGCCGGCACAGCGGAGCGAGGCCTCGCGTACCGCCTCGAGATGACGCAGGCCCGTGCTGCCGTCGATGTCGACGTGGCAGCGCATGGCCACCGTGCCGAAGCTGCTGCACTGGCGGATCAATGCCTCGGCACGGTCCACCATCGGCGCGGCACCCGCTACCGCGGCCTTCTCCACCGCCAGCCGCTCACGCAGGCTGTTCACCGGCTGGTGCGGGTGCCAGCGGTCGCCGACAAAACTCTTGTCCAGATGGATGTGGCCGTCGACCAGCCCGGGCAGGACCGCGAAGCCCTGCAGGTCGACGCATTCCGCCCCGTCGGCCGGCGAGGCCTCGCCATTGAGGCCACTGATGCGGCCGTCACGGATATGGAAATGCAGTGGCGCGCCGTGGCGGTCTACACCGCCATGGACGAACTGAAGCGTCATCGGAAACTCCCGGAAAGCCAAGTCATGACGCCATCCTGAGCGCCCGCGCTGCCATCGGCCAACGAAATATCTGGATGGCACGCATTCACCAGAACGATGATTACCCTGCGACAACCGGTCGCAGCCACGCCGTGCACACGCCTGAACGGGTACCATAGGCACCTGTTTCCGCTGTGATGCCGCATGGGCCCGTCCGACCGCCACGATCGCCTCCGCCGCTGGCAGGCCGCGTCCCTGCTCGCTGCTGCCCCGATGGCCAGCCTGTCCGCCACCGATGCGGCCGCCACCGCGCCGCTGCAGGCGCCGCCGGGCCAACAGCGCATCGCATCGGCTGCTCTGGTCGAGCGGTTGCACCAGCGCGTGCTGTCCGGGCAGAGCGCCACGGCCACCCTGGAACACTGGTGCGCCGAACACGGCCTGGCCGAACAGGCGCGGGTGCGCGCGGTGCGTGTGCACGGCCAGGACAAGCCTGCCCCCGCCGATGTGCTGCAGGCGCTGGGTGCGACGCAGCCTGGCACCGCGCTGCGCTACCGCCGCGTACAGCTGGTCTGTGGCAGCCGCGTCCTCTCCGAGGCCGACAACTGGTACCTGCCTGGCCATCTCAGCCCGGCCATGAACCAGGTGCTGGACAGCACCGACGAACCCTTTGGCCGCGTGGTCGGCCCGCTCGGCTTCCAGCGCCAGACCCTGGCCGACCAGACGTTCTGGCCACCGCGTGGCGAAGGCGACGACGGTGTGGTCCTGGAAGTGCGCGCGCTGCTGCGCGATCGCCAGCAGCAGCCCTTCAGCTACGTCATCGAGTCGTACCTGCAACAGGCGCTGCCCTAGGCGACCGCGCGCGCCATCACCGCGGTGTCTAGACAGCAGAAGGCCCGGCACTGCCGGGCCTTCTGTCTGCCCGCCCGGTCAGCGGAACCGGTAGTCCAGCTGCAGCCAGTATTGGCGGCCATACGGGTCGTAGTTGCCGACCGGGTAGAACGGCCAGCCGCCCCCGTTCCTGTCTGCCGGCGGGCGGCTGTCACGCAGGTTGTTGACGATCACGCCCACCGACAGGTTCTCGCCGAACTGGCGGAACACGCTGGCGTTGTAGGTCATGTACGGCGCGATGCGACCACTGCCATCGGTCTTCGGCAGTGAACCGAAACGATTGCCGTACAGCGTGGTGGTCCAGTCACCCTGGTTCCAGGTGATGCTGCCGTTAGCCTTGCTGCGCCACTGGTAATCATCCAGCGAATTGCGGATGTCACGCTCCGGATCATCGGAGAACTGCCGGTATTTGTGCTCCAGCACCACGGTGTAGGCCAGGCGCGTGGTGAAGCGGCCATAGCGGCCGGCATCGAAACGCCAGTTGCCCTTCAGGTCCAGGCCGCGCACCGATTCGGAGGCCGCGTTGATCGGATTGATCAGCACGCGGGTCACCTGGTCCGGCTGCACCGTGGCGTTGGACGGATTGCGGATCACCCGCGACAGTGCGTCCTGGCACAGCGGTGAACCGATATCGCGCGCTTCGCCGCCCAGCGTGCGGCCCAGGCGGCAATCGGCCTCGTCACGCAGGATACGGCTGGTATCGAGGCTGGTCACCTCGTTGTCGATGCGGATGTCGTAGTAGTCGGCGCTGAAATCCAGCCCGGACAGCGGCGACCAGACCACGCCGAAGCCGTACGACTTTGCGGTTTCCGGCTGCAACTGTGCGTTGGCGCGGTTGCTGTAGTCGATCGACAGGCCGTTGTAGTCGCAGTTGTCGTACGACTGGCCTGCAGTACGGCAGCGCCAGTAATCGGTCATGCCCGGGTTGTAGCCGCGGGTCTCGGTGGCGAACACGTAGTTCATGTCCGGCGCACGGAAGCTGGTCGCGGCAGAGCCGCGGATCAACAGGCTCTCGATCGGGCGGAACTCGACGCCGAAGCTCCAGGTCGCCTTGCCGATGTGCTCGCCGCCTGCGCGGTACTGGTCGTAGCGGCCGGCCAGCGTGGTGGTCAGCGATTGCAGCAACGGCAACTGCAGTTCAACGCCGGCCGCATAGCGATCGCGATCACCGCCGGCACCGATACCGGCGCTGGTGTTCCAGAACTCGCCGGTGCCCAGCCGCGGGTCCGGGCGGTTGCGGTAGCCCTGGCTGCCGGCCTCGACCACTGCGGCCAGCGCAGCATCGCCGCCCGGCAGTGCGAACAGGCGGCCATTGACACTGGCACTGAAGATCTGCAGCCACGCCGCGTTGCGACTTTCCTGATAGTCGGACAGGCCCGCATACTCGTTCGGAGTCAAAGGCTTGAACAGGCGCACCGGGTCCGGCGCATAGACCTCCACGCCATTGCGCACGCCCAGCTTCGGGCCCAGCAGGTACTCGTTGATGCCGGCCAGCAGCACCGGGCGACGGGTTCGGTTCTCGTAGCGCGACCGGCTGTAGACCGCCTCGTAGTCCCAGCCGCTGTCGCCGATCTGGCCGCGTGCGCCCACGTTGAACGACCACGAGTTCTCCAGGAACCGATTGGCATTGCGCGGCAGGCCACCGATTTCTTCCGGCGCGAAGCGGCGGTACCAGCTCTCCAGGTTTCCGCTGTTCTGGTTGTAGAAGTAGTTGCGTGAGGACGTCCAGGTCGGCGCGCGCGTGTTGTTGTAGATGCGCGCGCTGCCCACGGCGACATCGGCGAACAGGTCGGTGGTGTCGTTGACGTGGAAGGTCAACAGGCCATAGCCATTGAGGTTGCGCTTCTGGGTCTGCACGGTCCAGTAGCTGGCGGCGGCCTCGTTGCTGCCGCAGTACCAGCCCTGGCGCGGGTTGTTGGCACGGAACACGCTGCCGCCATAAATGCCCGACGCTGCGTCGCAGCCGCTCACGCCCGGATCGATGTTGCGGCCGGTGGCAGCATTGCGGCGATAGGCGATCGCGGTCGCCTGCGGCGCCTTGCCGGCCGGATCATCGTCCAGTGAATCCATGAAGTCGCGTTGGCGCGCGTGGATCGCCTTGCGCACGTCGAACTCGAAGCCGAACAGCGCATCCCAACGCTCGCCGGAACTGCCACCGACCACCTGCGCGCGCTGGTTGTCCCCCCCGCCCTGCTGGGTGCCGCCGGCGCGCACGTTCACGTCCACGCCTTCAAAGCGGTCCTTGAGGATGATGTTGACCACGCCGGCGATGGCATCGGAGCCATACACCGCCGACGCACCCGCGGCGAGCACCTCGATGCGCTCGATCAGGGCGCTGGGAATGTTGGCGAGGTTGACCACGTTCACCGAGCCCTCGTAGGCCAGCGGGTAGTCGGCCTGGCGGCGGCCGTTGACCAGCACCAGCGTGCGGTTCGGACCCAGTCCACGCAGGTTGATGGTGTTGGCGGCCGGCGTGAACGTATTGCCGAAGTCCTCGCCCTGCACGTTGCCGGTGTTCTCGGTCAGCGCGCTCAGCGCGTCGAAGGCATTGCGGTAGCCCTGCGCATCGATCTGCTCGCGGCTGATCACCGTCACTGGCGAGGGCCCCTCGACACTGGCACGGGGAATGCGCGAGCCGGTGACCTTCACTTCCTGCAAAGTGGTGGGTGCGCTTTCCTGCGCGAAGGCCGGCAGCGAGACCAGCATCAGGGACGACAGCGCGAGCACCAGCGGACGCGGGCGCAACGCCTTGTGGGAGGCGGACATGGGCTTCCTGGGGGAGTGGGCGGGTGGTACGGGGGAGCCGTGGCCTGTGCGGCACATAACGATCCCGTAACGAAAGTGTCCTGAAGGGGTGGTTTCAACGGAAATGACCAGCCCTGATGGGCTTATGCCTGAACCGAATCAGACGGACCCACGGCACCGCCACACTTTTGCAATGAATTGCATGGTCTGGCGCGCTTCCGATACGCATCGTGCATGGATGACCAACCGCGCCACCTACACTCACCTCGCCCCGCTGCGCCCCGTCCTGCGCCGCCACCTGCTGCACCTCCAGGCAACGCCCATCACCCTGCGTTCCTTCCAGCGCACCGATCTGCCGCGCTGGCGCACCTTCGACGACCGTCGCCAGCGCGGCCAACGGCCTTCCTACGGCATTGATGAAGAGGCCCGCTTCCTTGCCAGCGTCCATCGTTCACGCCTACAGGAAGACAACGATCTGCTGGTACTGGGCGTGTTCGACGACGCGCAGGGCATCCTGCACGACCAACTGCATGTCCGCCTGCAGTCACTGCATTCGCGCTGCGCAGAACTGCAGTCGCTGCAGCACCGCAACGCCCATCCACAGGCCGCACTGCGCGCGCTGTGCCCGTTCCTGTTCGACAATGTCGGCCTGCATCGCATCTTCGTACTGCTGCCACCGGGTTGCACCACCCCTTTCGCCCAGGCACTGCAGGCCCTGGGCTTCATGCGTGAAGGCATCCTGCGCGACTTCCACCTGGACGCCGAGGGATGGCATGACCGCCAGTTGCTGGCGCTTACCGCGCCAGCGTGGCGCAGCCACCTGCAGCGGATCGGCTAGCGCACCCGCTCCAGTGCCGCACCCGCGCCGGTCAGCACCGTGCAGGCGTGATCCTGCAGTTCTTCGCCGCTGGCGTCGTTGCCGCTGGCGGCATCCACGCGGGTGGCCAGCAGGATGAAGCCGGGGCCACCCTGCACGTCATCGCGTCCGGCCACCACCAGGCTCCACTGGCCCACATCGCCTACGCCGCTCAGGCCATAGGCCAGCAGGTTGAGCGGATTGGCGGTCATTTCCGCACCGGGCAACAGATAGGCCTGGTACTGATGCCCGCGCAGAAGCACCGGCAACGGTGACCAGCGTGGCCCCAGGGCGCCGGCGTGTGCATCCAGGGCCTGCAGCACGTCCGTGCGCAGGCAATCGACATGGATATGCAACTGGTGCTGCGATCGTCCGTGCGGTGAATTCAGCGCCAGGCTGGCTACGTTGCGCGGTAATGGCTGGCCCAGGGCCTGTTCGGTGTGCGCGCGCGCCTGCCAGGCGGCCGCGAAATAGTTGGGCGCCCCACGCTGGTAAAGACCGCGGCTCTCGATGCCACTTACCTTGTCCAGCGGCATCAGCAGGAACTGGTAGTCACCGTGTGCATCCTTGACCAGCACGTCACGGCGGCCGGCTGCCGTCTCCACCCGCAGGCAGCTGCCGCGCGGGCCGTCAGCTGCCTGGCAGTCACGCTCGATCAGGCGCCACAGCGCATCGGAATGGGCGGGCGGTGGAGGCGGCGCGCTCGCACAGGCGGACAACAGCAGCAGGGGCGACAGCAGCAACGAGCGCAGGGACACGGCGGCGACTCACGGAACAGGCACGGCAGGCGGCGCCGCACTGCATTCTAGCCAGCGCGGTGCTGCAATCAGTAGGTGCCGAACGGCACTTCAACCACGATCGGAGCCACGCCCTCGCCCGCCTGCAGGGTGTAGCGGTCCAGTGCGCCATCATCTTCGGCGTGCGGCTGGCGCTGGAAATGCAGGGGATAACGGTCATCACCCAGGCGCACGGCGCTGCCATCGGCCTCCAGCGCGGCACCTTCGGGAATGAGCAGCCCCCCCAGGTCGCTGTAGGCCCCCGGCACATCGGTGAAACCATAGTCAGCCAGTTCATCCACGCGCTGCATCGCATAGACGTGCGGCAGGTAGGGGCGTGCCGGGCTGCGGCCATTGCTGAGGTCGGTCACCCAGGCCTGTGGCAGGTGGTATTGCTCGCGCAGTGCGGCCACGCCCAGCGACGGGCTGGCCACCTGCAGGCAGCACACCGCGCGCTTGCCCTCACGATCGACAATGGCGAATCGATCGCCGCGGGTGGCGGCCTGCGGCAGCATCGCGAACGCCAGGTTGCGCTGGGCGGGTGCGTAGCCTGCCTCGGTCTGCAGGTTGCGCCAGGCACCGAACACCGGCGCTTCCGCAGCGGCGTCCGGCGTCGGCTCGATGGCAGAGGCGGCAAACGCCACGCCCAGCACCGACACTGCCAGTACTCTTCTCGCCCTGCGCTTGTCGCGCAAACTGCCTGCCGTCATAGCGTATCCAACACCTGCACCGGAATGGCCCGGCCTGCCCGCTGGCGTGCTGCCAGCCATCCCTCCCACTATGCAATGACCACGCTGTGCCGGCAATGACCGGAGTGCTGACGCCTTTCGCGCGACGGGTGCTATCGTTCCGCCATCTTCCCTGCGCAGGAGCGCTCGCATGTCCGCCTTCCGTCTGTCCCTGTTACTGCCTGCGTCGGCCCTGCTGCTGTCGGCCTGCGTCAGCACCCCTGGCCCGCAGGTCAAGGGTACCGGCCACTGCGATGCCAGCCAGCTGGGCTGGGCAATCGGCCAGCCGGCCAACGAACCCAACATCCGCCGCCTGTCCAGCGAGAGCGGCGCCGGCCTGGTCAACCCGATCGGCCCCAGCACCATCACCACGAAGGACATCCGCCAGGATCGCCTGCGCGTGTACGTGGACAAGGACAACATCATCACCGCTACCCGTTGCGAGTAAGCGCCGCCTCAGTTTTTGTAGAGCCGAGCCCACGCTCGGCTGCTCTGCGGTCGGGCCACGCGAGAACCCGAGTCGAGCATGGCTCGGCTCTCCAGGGCTCAGGGTTCGATATACCCCGCGCAGTCCGGCAGCGCCTGGTCGGGGTGGAACATCCCCTCCCCGAAGCGGAACAGCCGCGTGTAGCTGCACACAGGGTCCTGCTCGGTGCGCAGGTCCTTCTTCTTCAGCGGGCCCTTGGCCAGCGAATCCTCGAAACGCGAAACGCCCGCCGGAAAGCGGGTTGCCACCGTCTGGTAGCGCAGCACCGGCATGCCCTCGGCCACCGGATCCAGCCCGAGCCTGGCCGAGAACCCGTATTCGTCGTGGCAGGCACCTGCGCGCTGCTTCATGTCCTGCTCGCTGAAACACGCACGGATCATCGCATTGCCCAGCCATGGCACCGTCAGCACGTCGTCGTCCACCTGGATGTCGTCCTGCAGGTGGCGCACGCGTGCCAACTGCAGCGTGGACGCGTCGGCACCTCCACCGGAGTACATGGTGCTGAACTTGACGATGCCGCCTACCAGCACATTCTGGTGGGCGCGCTGCTGCGGGTCGGTCACCGACTCATCGCTGCCGATACCCGGAGCCAGGCGCACGATCCACGGCCACAGCGACAGCTCGCTTTCCTGCGGCACGTCGATGCTGACGTGGTAGGTATGCGCTTCGCTTTCGCCGGCCACCCGTTCAGAGACTTCCAGCGTCGTTGGCCGATCACCGTCCTCGGCCACCGGTTGCACACGCACGCACCAGACACGATCAAGCGTGCAGTACTGCGTGCGTACTTCGCCCTGCCCGCCCTGTTCCAGCACCTGCCCCAGCGGTTCCATCACGTTGCCGGCGGCATCGCGCTGCTGCGGCAGGATAGAAGACTGCGCCAGCGCCAGCAGCGGGGTCGCCAGCAATGCAGCGCACAGGGCGGCGCGGACGTGAATGGAAGGCATGGGCGGCTCCTGTGGCTGGGATTCCGATGGTAACCGTTACCCGGACGGCGGCGGACCTGCCCGGCATCGCCCTTGTAGCGTCGAGCCATGCTCGACTGCCCTGTCCGTCCTCAATGCCCACTGCAATCGCAGCTGCCCCACCCCTTCGCCTTCGAAGTGTGGCCAATACCCGGGTTGAAGGTATTGCTCGGGTCCAGCTGCCGGTAGAAACCTGCCAGCGCCGGCTTGGCCGGGTACAGGTGGCCGACGTTGTGCTCGGCCGGATACTCGGCGCCACGCTGGTCCAGCAGCGCCCACATCGCATGCTCGATCGCCACCGGGTCTTCGCCCTTGCGCGCGATGTAGTCCTGGTGGAACACGTGGCACAGGAAGTGGCCGTAGTACAGCTTGTGCAGCAGGCGGCCGTCGATATCGGCCGGCAACTGCTCGAACCAATCCGTATCGTCGCGGCGCAATGCGATATCCAGCGCGACGATGTCCTGCACCTGCTCACGATGCACTTCACGATAGCGGACTGCCGCACCGGCCACCGCGAAGCGATGCAGGAACGCCTTGCGTCCCTCCTCGGCCGTGCAGTGGAAATAGCCGCCTTCGTGCCCGGCGAAGAACCCGCGCAACCAGGCCTCGGTTTCCGCAGCGTCCTGGGCAGAGACCTTCAGCAACAGGTGATGCTCGTAGCGTTGCCGGAACTCGCCCATGCGCTTTGGCAGGTGCGAGGGCAGCAGGCCGGTCAGCACCTGCATCACCCGGTCGGTCACCCCGCGCAGGCCCAGCCGTTCGAACCAGCCATCGACGCGGCTCTTCAATGCGAACGCCGCGGGCACACGGGAGGTACCGAGGCGATCGATCAGCAGGAAGCTGTCCTTGCCGTAGCGCTCGCCGATGTCATAGGCATCGCGGTGAATGTACTCGCCCGCGATCGGCAGGCGCTCGAAGCCGGTCAGCAGCTGGCGACGGATCGCGGTGAGGCTGTCGGTGCGATTGCTGCCGATATAGAAGACCTCGGCAGCCTCCTTCTCGAAGGTGTCCAGGCGCACCGCGAACACTGCCAGCTTGCCGGCAGATCCCGCTGCCTCGAAGTGGCGGCTGGGATCCGCATTGAAGCGTGCGGGAGTATCGGCACCGACTTTGCGTACTTCCTCGGCATAGCGTGGATCGGAAGCCGCACGGCCGTCGCCATCGCCCACGTCGGCGGCCGTGTAGTCACCGGCCTGCAGGCGCTGCAGGATCTGCTCGGGCGTATCACCCAGCGCGATGCCCAGATGGTTGACCAGCTGCAACTGGCCCTGCGCATCGACCTGCGCATACAGCGCCAGCTCGGTGTAGGCCGGGCCACGTCGCACCAGCGCGCCACCGGAGTTGTTGCAGATGCCGCCCAGCACCGAGGCACCGATGCAGGACGAGCCGATCACCGAATGCGGTTCGCGACCCAGCGGGGCCAGCGTCTGCTCCAGGCGGTCCAGCGTGGCACCGGGCAGGCACAGCACCTGGCGGCCTTCGTTCAACAACTGGATGCCGGTCAGGCGCAGCGTGTTGACCAGCACGATCGGCCGGCCATAGTCATCACCGTCCGGGGTCGAGCCGCCGGTCAGGCCGGTGTTGGCCGCCTGCAGGATGATCGCCGCGCCGCCCTGCACCGCTGCCTGCAGCACGCGCCACAGTTCCAGCAGCGTCCCCGGGCGCACCACCGCCAGCACTGGGCCATCGCCGAAACGGTAGCCGCGGCGGAAGCGGCGCGTAGCCTTGTCGCCGGTCATTACATGGCGATTGCCGACCGCATCGCGCAACTGTGCCAGCACGGCGTCGTGCCCGCTCATGGCAGGCTGACCAGCGAGTCGCGGCCGATGTCGGCGATGCGGCGCGCACCGGTCAGGGTCATCGCCACGCGCATTTCCTTGGCGATCAGGTCCAGCAGGTTGGCCACGCCGGCCTCGCCCTGCGCGGCCAGCGCATAGATGAAGGCGCGGCCCAGCAGCACGGTATCGGCCCCAAGCGCCAGCATGCGCACCACATCCAGGCCAGTGCGGATGCCGGAATCGGCGAGGATCTTCAGGTCGCCCTGCACCGCATCGGCGATGGCCGGCAACGCACGTGCGGTGGACAGCACGCCGTCCAGCTGGCGGCCACCGTGATTGGAGACCACGATGCCATCGGCACCGAACTTCACCGCATCACGCGCGTCATCCGGGTCGAGGATGCCCTTGATCACCATCGGGCCCTTCCAGAATTCGCGGATCCACTCCAGGTCCTTCCACGAAATGGAGGGATCGAAGTTGTTGCCCAGCCAACCGATGTAATCCTCCAGCCCGGTCGGGTTGCCGCGGTAGGTGGAGATGTTGCCGAGGTCATGCGGGCGGCCGAACAGACCCACGTCCCACGCCCAGTGCGGATGGGTGATGGCCTGGCCGATACGGCGCAGCGAGGCATTCGGGCCGCTCATGCCCGAGTGTGCATCGCGGTAGCGCGCGCCCGGCACCGGCATGTCCACGGTGAACACCAGCGTGGTCACGCCGGCGGCCTGCGCCCGCTCCAGCGCGTTGCGCATGAAGCCACGGTCGCGCAGCACGTACAGCTGGAACCACATCGGCCGCTGGATGGCCGGTGCCACTTCCTCGATCGGGCACACCGATACGGTGGACAGGGTGAACGGGATGCCGCGGCTGTCGGCCGCGCGCGCCGCCTGTACCTCGCCGCGCCGCGCATACATTCCGGTCAGGCCGACCGGCGCCAGCGCCACCGGCATCGCCAGTTTTTCGCCGAACAGCTCGGTTTCCAGGCTCAGGTCGGACATGTTGCGCAGGATGCGCTGGCGCAGCGCGATGTCGGACAGGTCGGAAACGTTGCGCTTCAGCGTGTGCTCGGCATACGCGCCGCCATCGATGTAGTGGAACAGGAACGGCGGCAGCCGGCGTTCGGCAGCAGCACGGTAATCGGTGGAGGCGGAGATGATCATGGGGTCAACCGTGGGGGGAAGGCAGGCGCGAGGCCCGCGCACGCCGGGCTTCGTTGTCATCGAGGGTGCGCAGCGTGGTGTGCACGAACTCGAGGTGGGCATGCGCGGCGGCGCGCGCGCGTTCGGGGTCGCCGGCCAGCACCGCATCCATCATCTCGCGGTGCTGGTCGGACAGCGGCGAGAAGGTCCTCGCCGAGGTGTAGAGCTTTTCGCGGCTCTGCGAGATGTTGGTCTGCAGCAGTTCGAACAGCCCGCGCATCACCTGCAGCAGCACCAGGTTGTGCGAGGCCTCGGCGATGGACAGGTGGAAGGCCGCGTCGGCCTCCGCCTCGCCAGTGGGGTCGTCCTTGCCGTGCGCGTCCATCATGGTCTGGAAGGCCTGTGCGATGCGCGCGCGGTCCTCGTCGGTGGCACGCAGCGCCGCATGCCAGGCGGTGGCACCTTCCAGCGCGTGGCGGATCTCCAGCACGTCGAAGCGGTATTCCGGGTCGCCCTGGAACAGCGGCAGGTACGGCGCCAACGGTTCATCCAGCGCCTGCCGCGCGCGTGCCGCAGGCTCGGCCACGTAGGTGCCACCACCGACCCGTGCGGTCAACAGGCCCTGGCTGGCCAGCTGCGCGATGGCCTCGCGCAGCGCGGTGCGCGAGACCCCCAGCTGCACCGCCAGGGTGCGCTCGGCCGGCAGCCGGTCGCCCGGCCGCAGCTGTTGTTCCTGCACCAGGCCGCGCAGCTGCGCAGCCACCTTGTCCGAAATACGTTGCGTGCTCATGGCGCCATTGTGGCCCGAAGCGCGCAGCGGGTGGTCGGCCAGCCGCGCATGGCTCAGGGAATCATCCAGGTCAGCCAGTAAGCCTGGGCCAAGGTGATCAGGCCGACCATCGTGGTGAAGATCAGGCTGTGCTTGACCGTGAAGCGGAACAGATCCGACTCCTTGCCGGCCAGGCCGACCGCCGCGCAGGCAATGGCGATCGACTGCGGTGAGATCATCTTGCCGGTGACACCGCCGGTGGTGTTGGCCGCTACCAGCAGCACGTCGGACACGCCGATCTGCTGTGCGGTGGTGGCCTGCAGTGCCGAGAACAAGGCATTGGACGAGGTGTCCGAACCGGTCAGGAACACGCCCAGCCAGCCCAGGAACGGTGAGAAGAACGGGAACGCGTCGCCGGTATGCGCCAGTACCAGGGCCAACGTGGCAGACAGTCCCGAGTAGTTGGCGATGAAGGCGAACGCCAGCACCATGCCAATCGAGTAGATCGGCATGCGCAGCTCACGCACGGTCTCGCCGAAGGTCTGCAGCGCCGAACGTGCAGGCATGCGCAGCACGATGATGGCAATCACCCCGGCCAGGATGATCGAGGTACCGGTGGCCGAGAACCAGTCGAACTTGTAGATGGCGTCATAGCTCAGCGGCGCATCCACGATCGGTGGCATCTTCTGCACCAGCTGGTCCAGGCCCGGCACTGGGATCTTCAGCACCCAGCCTTCCAGCGGACCGCCCGCCGCGAACAGCGACTTGAACGGCTTGATGCTCCACAGCGTGACCATCGCGGTGAGGATCAGGAACGGCGACCATGCCCTGGCGATCTGGCCGACGCTGTGGCGCGGTGCCTCCAGTGCCTGTGCGGCCGCCTCGGCGCTGGTTTCGGTGTCGAAACGAAAGATCCGCACCGGCTTCCAGCGGCGCAGGAACAGGGTCAGGCACACCAGCGACGCCAGCGACGCGGTGATGTCCGGCAGTTCCGGGCCGATGAAATTGGAGGTCAGGTACTGCGCGATGGCGAACGAACCACCCGCAACCAGCACCGCCGGCCAGGTCTCCTTGATACCGCGCCAACCATCCATGATCGCCATGATCCAGAACAGCACGATGATGGTCAGGAACGGCAACTGGCGGCCGGCCATCTGGCCGATCTCGAATGCGTCCAAGCCGGTGACCTGCCCGGCCACGATGATCGGAATGCCCATCGCGCCGAACGCTACCGGCGCGGTGTTGACGATCAGGCACAGGCCGGCGGCATACAGCGGCTTGAAGCCCAGCCCGACCAGCAACGCTGCGGTGATCGCCACCGGCGCACCGAAGCCGGCCGCGCCTTCCAGAAAGGCACCAAACGCGAAACCGACCATCAGCATCTGCAGGCGCTGGTCTTCAGTCACGGACAGGATCGAGGCGCGGATGATGTCGAACTGCCCGGTCTTGACCGAAACTTTGTAGAGGAACACCGCACCGATGATGATCCACGCGATGGGCCACAGGCCGTAGACGAAACCGAAGCCGGCCGCGCCCAGCGCCTGCGGCACCGGCATGCGGTAGAACAGCAGGGCCACGCCGAGTGCGATGGCCACGGTGATCGTGCCGGCCAGCCAGCCCTTCATGCGCAGCACGGCCAGGGCAACGAAGAAGAACGCGATCGGCAGCAGCGCGATCAGGCTCGACAACCACAGGTTGCCAGCGGGGTCGTACAGGTGTTGCCAGGGCTGCATGAAGACTCTCGACTGGGGGACGGGTTCAACACCGCAGGGGTGGGCGGTCATGGGCTTCAGCATTATTGGTCGTACCAATAATGGATTTATGGAGCCACTGGACGCAGATTGAACCGCTGATTGCGCGAAGAGCCTATTAGACCATAGGGCTAGAATCAATTATTGGTACGACCATTAAGACGGTTGAGACAGTGGCGCGCATCCACCACACTGGATCCTGCCCCATCTCTGGTACACGAATGACACTCGCCCCCACCCGCGACCTGCAGTCCATGCAGCAACAGGCAGCTGACTGCCTGGCCGGCTACGCTGAAGCGAACCTTCTCAATCATGCAGGCTTGGATGCGCTCATCGCCCACCTGCGCGCATATCCGGATTCGGGCGAACCCATGGCCCTGCCAGACTGGGATCAGGCAGGCTCAGAGCTTCAGATCGCGGGTCGAGGCGATCCATTGCCGCCATCTCTGTTGGGGCAGATCGCCACAGACAAGCACGAGGAGTTGAATGACCTGATCTGTTCCTGCGTTGAAGTGGGAATCGCAGATCTGTACGGCGCTACGACGGATGTTCCTGACCAGATGCTGGCCAGAGCACTGGCCATCCTGCAGCGCAACACTTCGCAGCAGACCTGACTGCTTCAACTCCGCCTTGGAATCACGATCAGATCCCCCGAAGGGACTCTGATCCCACTCCCTCAACCCCTTAGATCTTCTTCTCCAACCGCCGCATCACCGCCAGCACCAGCACGCACAGCACGCTCACGCCGATGGCGATCACGTACTTGCTGATCCCCACCGCGATCCCGATGGCCGCCGCCATGATCAACGAGCTGGCCGTGGTCAGGCCGCTGACCTGGTCCTCGCGTGAGCCGCGCAGGATGGTGCCGGCGGCCACGAAGCCGACGCAGGCCACCACCGCTTCAATCAGGCGTACCGGATCGACCTGCAACAGGTCGCGGTAACGCTCCTGCTGGAAATGTTCGGCCACCGAGTCGCCGAGACCGACGATCAACGCGGCGGCCCCGGCGATCAACATGTGCGTTCGCAGGCCGGCGGCGTGCTTGCCCATTTCCCGCTCGACACCGAGCACACCGCCGAACAGCATCGCTGCGGCTACGCGCAGCAGGATCGAGACATCCTGGGTAAGTTCCATGGGCAGGCTCCGGGAATTTCCCTGAGCGTCGCGTGGAATGCGTGGCACAGAGGTGAAGGCCACCCCACAGTGCGTTCACCCGGTAGCGCCGGGCGATGCCCGGCGACCCCGTAACCCGCGTTCAGCGCATCACTGCGCGAGGTAGCCACCATCGATGGCGTGGTACGTGCCGGTCGCGAACGAGGCATCGTCGCTGGCCAGCCAGGCTACCAACGCGGCCACTTCCTGCGGCGTACCCAGCCGCTTCAACGCGTGCCGCCCTTCCAGCGTGGCGCGCACCTTCGGGTCCATCTTCTCCAGCAGCGGTGTGCTGATGAAGCCCGGCCCCACTGCGTTGACACGGATGCCGTCAGCCGCATGTTCCCACGCGGCTGTCTGGGTCAGCCCGACCACGCCGTGCTTGGCGGCCACATATGCAGTGGAGCCGGCATACCCCACTTGGCCCAGGATCGAGGCCATGTTGATGATGCTGCCGCCCGTGCCGGCCGCGCGCATGGCCTGGATCTGCGCACGCTGGCACAGGAACACGCTGGTGAGGTTGACATCGATCACGCGCTGCCAGCCATCAATCGGATAGTCGCCGCTGCTGGCCGCCGGCCCGCTGATGCCGGCGTTGTTGACCGCAACGTGCAGGCCGTCGAGTTCCTTGATCGTGCGCTGCACCGCTGCCTCCACCGCCGCGTCGTCGGTGACGTCCAGCGCGATGCCGATGGCCTGTGTGCCGGTGCTGCGCAACTGCGCCACGGTGGCATCCACTGCATCCTGCTTCAGGTCCCAGACCGAGATACGGGCACCGGATGTGGCCAGTGTCTGGGCCACGGCCAGGCCGATGCCCGACACGCCGCCGGTCACGATCGCGGTCTTGCCGGTCAACTGGTAATCAATCATCTCCATTCTCCATCGGTGGGGGTATCAAAGTGGCCTGCAACAGCCAACCCACCCACCCTACGCGCACGCCCGTGATGGTCGGGCTGACATCGCATCTCCAGATCGTTCCAGCCATGAAACCTCAACCTCAGTTTATGTATGGAACTACGTACGGATATGCGTGCAAAACGCCGGCGTATGTTCTTCGGCATTTTAACTTTGGCCGTAATCGCCAATCGTTTTGACCTTATCGAAGTCAAAAGCGCGCGAATCGCGGCGACAATGGGAAACGCTTCCAGATTCTTCGACACATTCAATTCAACCTGTGTTTGCGCAGAGCGATGTCCCGATATTTCACTTTTGCTGACTACCGCCAGTTCGGCGAACGCCATGGCTACGACTACCGGATCGAAGGGAGTGAACTGCGCGACGACCAATGGGCAGGGCGTGGCGACGTCCACGAACAGTCACTGCGCGGTGGCCTGGGCCTGATCGCCTCGGACGTGCACAACCGGTTCACCTACACGGCCACCGCTGTGCACGGTGCCGGCCTGACCATCCGCCTGATGCTGCAGGGCGAAGTGGATGTCCAGTTTCCTCGTCGCAAGGGGTTCACCCTGCGCGCCGGCACAGGCATGACCACCAGCCACCATGAACCTGTGTCGATGGCCGGGCTGCATCCCGGTGGCAGCCATCTGCGCGGGGTCAGCTTGAGCGTACCGGCCGATCTGGACGTGGACATGCTGCGCCTGCCGGCACTGCAACAGGTCCTTCATTCCCCTCTGCAGTGCCGCCACTGGGCCATTCCGCATGCCTTGCTGCCGACGCTCGCCCAATTGTTCGACAGCCCCTGGCAGGACGACATCGATGCGCTGTGGCGCGAAGGCGTGGCCCTGCAAGTGTTGGCCGTCGGCCTGCAGGCCGAGGATATGCAGACCGAGCATATACGCACGCTGCGCGCCGGCCAGCGCGAGCGGCTGGAGCGAGTGCGCAGCTATCTGCATGACGACCCCAGCCATGCCCACAGCCTGATCGAACTGGCCCAGCTGGCCTGCATGAGCCCCAGCTCCTTGCGCCGCCATTTTGCCCAGCAATATGGAAGCTCGGTGTTCGACTACCTGCATGAGCAGCGCATGCGCCATGCCGAACAGGGCCTGCGCGAAAACGGATGGACCGTCGAGCAGGCTGCCGCCGCCAGCGGCTACCGCCACCCCAGCAACTTCGCCGCCGCGTTCCGCAAGCGCTTCGGCCTGGTCCCCAGCCGCTGGCGTACGGGCCCCTCGAAGGTCGGCTGAAAGCCTCTGCCCGGTAGGTGTCGACCTTGGTCGATCGGCATGCCATGGCCCAGCTTTGGTAGGTGTCGACCTTGGTCGACACGCTCCTGCGCCATCGCCGATGCCGGCCAGCGGCCGGCACTACCACACCCGCCTGAATCAACCTGCCATGACTCAGCCCCGGTAGGTGTCGACCTTGGTCGACACGCTCTCGCGCCATCGCCGATGCCGGCCAGCGGCCGGCACTACCACGTGCTACCAGGCACGGCCCGGCGTCACCCTGCGGGCCTCAATACACTGGTAGATCGATGTAGCTGGCCTGCGCCGCGCTGTGCCACACGCGCTGCGTGGCCTTCTGGTAATCGCCTGGCTTGGCCAGGTAGATGTTCGGCACGTAAGTCTGCGGGTTGCGGTCATACAGCGGGAACAGGCTGGACTGCACCTGCACCATCACCCGGTGGCCCTTCTGGAACGTGTGGTTGGCGTTGGGCAGATCGAAGCGATACGGCAGCACCTGGTTGGCGGCCAGCGGCTTCGGATCGCTGAAGCTCTCGCGGTAGCGGCCACGGAAGATCGCCAGCGACACCGGCAACTCATAGCCCCCCATTTCCGGCGTCGACGCTTCCTGGTCCGGATACACGTCGATCAGCTTCACCACCCAGTCGCTGTCGGTGCCGCTGGTCGAGGCCTGCAGGTGCACCACCGGCGCGCCGCCGATGCGCAACGGCGCGGTCAGCGGTTCGGTGATGAAGGTCAGCACATCCGGACGGCCATCGACAAAGCGCTGGTCCTTGACCAGCCAGGTGGTCCACATGTCGCGGTCACCGAAGCGGACCGGGCGCGGCACGAACGGCACCGGCTTGGCCGGGTCGGACACGTATTCCTCGAAGTCGCCCTCGCCCGCCGCCGGTGCCTGGAACGCCAGCTTGCCGCCGGCGCGCAGGTACAGCGGCTTGCTGCTGGCGGCACATCCCTTGTCGCAGCTGCGCGGCCAACCCTTCAAGCGGTCCCAGTGGTTTTCGCCGGTGTTGTAGATCAGCACCGGTGGCGTATCGGCCTTCGGCGCGCCATCCACCAGGTACTGGTCGAAGAACGGCTTGAGCACGTCGCGGCGGAACTGCAGCGCGGTATCGCCGTCGAACTTCAGCGCACCCAGTTCGCTGCCGCTGTAGTTCACCTGGCTGTGTCGCCACGGGCCCATCACCAGGTAATTGCGGTTGTTGCCGCTATCGCGTCCTTCCATCGCCTGATAGGCGTGGTTGGCACCCCACATGTCCTCCTGGTCCCACAGGCCCTGCAGCCACATGGTCGGCACCTTCAGCGGTGTCCTTGCCATCACCGCGTCCAGCGCCTGGCCCTGCCAGAAGCCGTCATAGGCCGGATGCTCGACCAGCTTCTTCCACCAGGTCAGCTGGTCCACGCCGGTGAAACGCGCGTAGTCGCCTGCCGAGCCGATGCGCAGGAAGGTGCTGTAGTCGTCGTAGCCGAGGCTGGGCAGCGGCGTACCCTTGCCGCGCTTCTCGGTCTGCATGGCGAAGTAGTTGAAGTTGACCTGGCGGAACGCACCGTAGTTGAGCCAGTCGTCGCCCATCCAGCCATCGACCATCGGGCTCTGTGGTGCGGCCACCTTCAGTGCCGGGTGCGGGTCGGTCAGCGCCATCACCACGGTGAAGCCCTCGTACGACGAGCCGAGCATGCCGACCTTGCCATTGCTCTCCGGTACGTTCTTCACCAGCCAATCGATGGTGTCCCAGGCGTCGGTGGAATGGTCGACTTTGGTGTTGTTCAACGGCCCGCGCAGCGGCCGGGTCATCACGTAATCGCCCTCGGAACCATACTTGCCGCGGATATCCTGGAACACGCGGATGTAGCCGCCGTCGACAAACACCTCGTCACCCTGCGGCAACAGGTCGCGCATGCGCGGCGAATCACTGCGGCTGGCGCGACCGGCAGCATCATAGGGAGTCCGGGTCAGCAGGATCGGCGCATTGTGGGCGCCCTTGGGCACCACGATCACCGTATACAGCCTGATGCCATCACGCATCGGCACCATCACCACGCGCTTGTCGTAGTCGCGACCGACATCGGGGGCAACGAACGGCTTGCCGCTGATATCCGGGGTCATCGGCGGGGTATCGGCGGCCAGCACGGTGCTGGACAGGCAAAGGGCAATGGCTACAGCGACGGCACGCACACGCATGGACAACCCCTCCCGGCAGGAAAGCCCCAAGCCTACTCCTGCCTGGCGCCGTGAAGTGTGTGCAGGCTTTGCATTCTTCGGTCGATGCAGGCAGGACTGATGGCACATGTGCCTGCGGTGCCGCTGCGCTCGTCGGCGAAAGGTAGTGCCGGCCGCTGGCCGGCAACCGCGTAACGCGCCCAGGATCATGAAGTTGCCGGCCAGCGGCCGGCACTACCCGATCAGGCTGCCGTTACTTCATGCAACGCCAGCCAACGCCAACGGCCGTCTTCCTGCCGCAGCACGGCCAGTGCTTCACGCCAGGCCATCCCACCTTCAGCAACGCCCTGCCCTTCACGGTAGCGCAGCATTGCCAACGGTGCCGGCACCGCAATGAACTGCAGGGCATCGATTTCGATACACAGGCCCGGGCGGGCACCGTGGCCGCCAGCGAACATGCCGGCCAGTGCTTCGCGGTCCAGGCGCTGCCCAGCAATACCGACCATGCTGAAGTCGGTGCAGAAATGATCCATCAGCGCATCCAGCGTACTGGCGGCTGCTTCCGCACGGAACCAGGCCTGCAGCTTGGCGATCAGATCATGGAACTCGTTCTCTGCGGTCATCGTCATTGCATTGTCTCGGGTTGGGAAAGAGAGATCGATTGCGAACGGCTCAGCAGCGCCATCGGCAGCAGCGTCATTGCAGCGGCCAAAACCAGCGCCACGCTGGTGGCGCGTGCCGGCAGCCATTGCATGGCCAATGCCAGCAGCAGTGCGATGGCGGCGGTGCCGAGGCAGAAGCTGAGCTGGCGGTTGAGGTTCCAGAGTGCACTGGCATCGCCCAACGCCTCACCTTCCACGCCATGGAAGGCCAGCGTCTGCGCGGTGCTGCTGCACAGGCTGCCGCCGGCGCCCATCAGCGCGAACAACAATCCGGCCAGCACGAAGGCCGGCTGCGGCAGCAGCGCCATCAACAACAGGCCGCTGGCCTGCAGGAGCATGCCGGCGCGCAGTACCGCGGCCGGACCGAAGCGAGCCAGCAGGCGCTTGCTGGCCATGATCGCGATGGCCGCAGCCAGCGCCCAGGGCAGCATCAGCGCGCCGATGCGTGCCGCGCTGTAACCGGCGTGGTGCAATTGCAGGGTACTGACCAGTTGGCTGCCGATGAACACACCGGGTACGGCGAGATACACCAGCATCGCCAGCCGCAGCCCGCGATGGGACAGCAACGACCAGCGCAGCAGTGGCTGCGCCTGCCGACGTGCATGCCGCAGGTGCGTCGCCGCCAGCAACAGCGCGGCCAGCAGCAACACGGCACCTGCACCGCGATGTCCCGATTCGCCCAGCCAGGTCAGCGCCAGCAGCAGCGCGCCCAGCGCCAGCATCGCGGTGGACAGGGCATAGGCCTGCAGGCGCGGCGCACTGCGCGCGCAGTCGGCCGGCATCCAGGCCAGCACCAGACCGATGGCCACCACCGCCAATGGCAGGCTGGCCCAGAGCACGCCGCGCCAGGACAGCCACTGCACCAGCAGCCCGCCCAGTGCCGGTGCCAGGGCCGGCACCAGAAGCGCCACCAGAAGGATGCGACGGGTCAGCGCGCCACGTTGCCCGGCCGTGCATTGCCGGTACGCCGCGGCTTGCGCCACGGGAATCAGCAGACCGCCGGCCAACCCCTGCAGCAGGCGCCATCCGAGCAGCCAGCCGATCCCCGATGCGGAACCTGCCAGCGCAGCGGCAACCGCGAACAACAGCAACGCCACCAGCAGCAAGCGACGCTCGCCACAGCGCGCGGCCAGCCACGGCGCCAGCGGAATCACCACGCTCAGGCCCAGCATGTACGCTGTGCCGACCCAGGCCAGGGTGCTGACGTCGGCGTGCAGCTCCACTGCCAATGCCGGATAGGCCACCGTGGCGATGAACATGTTGACCAGATCCAGGGCGAATACCAGCAGGAAGATCGCCTCATGGCGCAGGCGGGGGGACGGCATCGGCGGCGCTCCAGCGAGGAAGCAGCCAGCATGCCGTCCGGACCCCATTGGAAAAACACGACGGCAGCTGCAACACTGTCAAATCTGTTTTGACAATGGATCGCCATGGTCAGCCTTGATCGCTTCGATATCTTCCGTGCCGTGGTCGAAGCCGGCAGCCTGACCGCTGCGGCCGATCGGCTCGGCCTCAGCCGCGCGGTGGTCAGCTTCAACCTGAAGCGGCTGGAGCAGGAGCTGGGCGTGACCCTGCTGTTGCGCAGTACCCGCCACCTGTCCCTGACCGAGGCCGGCGAGCGGTTCCTGCAACATTGCGTGCAGGCATTGGATGCTGCGCAGGCGGCGATCGATGCCGCGCGCCGCGATCAGCACCAGCTGCAGGGCGTGCTGCGCCTGACCACCACACCGGAGTACGCCCAGCTACGCCTGATTCCCGCGTTGGAGGCGTTCCGCGCGCAGCACCCGGCCCTGCAGCTGCACCTTTCAACTTCTCCAGCGCCAGCGGACCTCATTCCCGAACGCTTCGACCTGGCGATCCGCCTCGGCCGCCTGCCGGATTCGGGCCTTCACGCCAGTGAACTGGAGCGCCACCCACTGTGCGCGGTGGCCGCTCCCTCGCTGCTGGCGCGCCTGCCCTCTGCCGAGGCTGCCGATGACCCGGCACAGCTGGGCACCCTGCCCCGCCTGGGCTATCCGCGCTTGGCCGATGTGCCGGTGATCGCGCCTGATGGCAGCGGCGCCCTGTTTGCCACCAACCCGGGCAACGCGGTGGTACGCGTGGATGGTGCCAGCAGCCTGCGCGCGTTCGCCCTGGCCGGCGCCGGGGTCACCGTGCTGCCACGCTGGCTGATCGAGGACGACCTGGCCCAGGACCGGCTGCGCCCGGTGCTGCGCCAGCACCGCTTCCCGCAGCAGAGTGTCTACGCGGTCTACCCGCACAGCACGCAGCCCTCACCGAAGGTACGGCAGCTGATTGATTTCCTGCGCGACCGGTTCGCCACATAAAAAGGGGACGGAGGGGATTAAGTCGTTTATGCATAAACGACTTAATCCCCTCCGTCCCGGTAACCACCATTTTCCAAAGATGCCCCGGATGAACAACCTACCGAGAGATCACAACTAACAGTCGACTCTACCGTCCGCCACGAGGGGCTCAACCGTTGGCTTTCGCCTTTGCCTCGCGCGCGGCCTGCTGCTCGACCAGGGTCAATGCCACGTTGTCGCGCAGGTACGCCGGCTCGACCTTCTCCGGTGCGATCGCCTCGCCACGCGCGAACGCCGGCACCGCCAGTGCCAGCACGTCCGACGCCCGCGGCAATGCCGCGGCATCGAAACCGCGCAGGCCACTGCCCAACTGTGCCACCAGCGCGCCGTCGCCCGCGCCGAAACCGGTACCGACACCGTAGGCCGACATTCCTTCCGGCAACGTCACCACGGAGGGCGCGCAGACGCGCTCGGCATCGCGCGCGACCGGCAGGCCGTCGACGCGTTCGAAGCGCGCGACGTAGAGTTCACCCATCCGGGCATCGATTGCCGACAGGATCTGCGTTTCTTCCACCGGTGCCCGCAGCGCCAGCACCTGCAGCGTCGAAACCGGCAGCAGCGGGCGGTCCAACGCCAACGCGATGCCCTGGGCGATGGCGATCGCCAGGCGCACACCGGTGAACGCCCCCGGGCCGCGACTGAGCGCGATGCCATCGAGCTGGCGACGGCTGATGCCGGCTTCGGCCAGCAGCGCCTCGGCCCATGGCAGGCTCAGGTCAGCATGCCGGCGCGGGGCGATCTCGAAGCGTTCCAGAACCTGCCCATCGACATGCAGGGCAACGGAGCAGGCTTCGGTGGCGGTTTCAAAGGCGAGCAGTTTCATCAGATCAGGTCAGAACAGGGGGAACGTGGCACCGGGAGCCGGCTCCGGGCCCGGCGCGACAGCGGCCGGGTCAGCCGGATCATCAGCCACGGGCCCCCATTGTGGCGTAAAGAAGGCCTGCACATCGGCCAGGCTGCGGGTGCGGCGGAAGGGCGGCAGTGAATCCAGGAAGACCCGGCCATAGCCACGGTTGAGCAGGCGCGGATCGCACAGGACCAGCACGCCACGGTCGCTTTCGCTGCGGATCAGGCGACCGACACCCTGCTTCAGTGCGATCACCGCCTGCGGCAACTGTTCGTCGCGGAACGGATTGCCGCCCTGGCTGCGGATCGCCTCCAGGCGTGCCTCGTACACCGGATCGTCCGGTGCCGCGAACGGCAGCTTGTCGATCATCACCACGCTCAGCGCTTCGCCGACCACGTCCACGCCCTCGCGGAAACTGGCCGAGCCCAGCAGCACGCCATTGCCCGATTCACGGAAGCGCTGCAGCAGCGTCGCGCGCGGTGCCTCACCCTGCACGAACAACGGCCATGGCCCGTCGCGCAGTGCCTCGGCGGCCTCGCGCAATGCACGGTGCGAGGCGAACAACAGGAATGCCCTGCCCTGCGATGCCTGCAGCACCGGCCGAAGGGTCTGGATCAGCGCGGTTCCGAAGCCCCGTGCGGCCGGATCAGGCAGGCCTTCCGGCAGGTAGCACAACGCCTGCTCGGGCCAGTTGAACGGACTCGGCTGGACCAGGGTATGCGGATCGTCCAGGCCCAAGCGCGTGGCGATGTGGTCGAATCCATTGCCCACGGTCAGCGTGGCCGAGGTGAAGATCCATGCCGCGCGGCTGCGCTCGCGATGCTCGCGCAGCGGGCCGGACACATCCATCGGCGTGCGCTGGCAGCGGAAACCCCGCGGCGTGAGCTCGTACCAGAGCACATCGGCGGCACTGGCGTGGTCCGCCGGATCGGTATCGAAATCCAGGGTGGGTTCATCATCGCCCAGCCAGCGCTGCAACCGCGACACCGCCTCGCGCGCCCGCGCATGGCAGGCGTCCAGACCCGCCGCCGATTCGCGCAGCGGCTGAAGGCCCTGCTCCAGTGCCACCAGGCCGGCCATCACCGTATCGAAGCCGTCGCGGACCTGTGGCATGGCCAGCGCACGCCACTGCGTACCACGCGGCGGCAGCCCCTCCATCGCCGAACGCAACGCCAGCAACGCCTGTTGCAACTGGTCGACCGGCTCCTGCAGCGCCGATTGTGCGCCCCCTACGCCGCGCGCTTCAGCCAGGCAGTCGCGACCCAGTTCCTGCCATGGGCGCATGCCGAAACCTTCGCCGAAGAACTGCGCTGCCAGTTCGGGCAGCTGGTGTGCCTCGTCGATGACAAAGGCCTGCGCCCCCGGCAGCAACTCGCCGAAGCCGTCCTGTTTCAGTGCCAGATCGGCCAGCAGCAGGTGGTGGTTGACCACCACCACGTCGGCGGCCTGCGCACGCTGCCGTGCGCGCACCACGAAGCAGTCGTCCCAGAATGGGCAATCGGTGCCCAGGCAATTGTCGACAGTGGAGGTGACCATTGGCAGCAGCGGCGAGTCATCGGCTAGGCCCTCCAGCTCGGCGATGTCACCGAACTCCGAGCGGCCGGACCACGCCAGGATGCGCTGGAACTGCGCGGCCTGTTCGGGACTGGAAAACCGCGGCTCGCCCCGCGCCTGCTGCAGTCGATAGCGGCACAGGTAGTTCGCGCGCCCCTTCAGCAGCGCGCTGCGCAGGCCGACGCCCAGCGCCTGGCGCACGCGCGGCAGATCGCGGTGGTAGAGCTGGTCCTGCAGCGCGCGGGTACCGGTGGAGATGATGGTGCGCAGCCCGGACAGCAGCACCGGCACTAGATAGGCGAAGGTCTTGCCGGTGCCGGTACCGGCCTCGGCCAGCAGCAGGTCCCGCTGCTGCAGCGCATCGGCAATGGCAGCGGTCAGGTGCAGCTGTGCCGGACGCGGGACGAAGGCATCCAGATGCGAGGCGAGCGCGCCGCCTTCGCTGAGGGCTTCGCGGCTGGCATGGACAAGGTCGGACATCAGAGGGAAAGGATACCCGGCAGGGCGCTGCCCGGCACCCGTTTCAAGCCAGGGCAACAGCAACAGCGGTGTCCATGGCTCTGGGTTTTTACGTGCTGGGCAGGCCGGGCGGGGCAGGCAGGACACGCCGTAAACCCATCCATGGGGGCTCGATGGCGCCATCCATGGCGCCAACGGTCCTGCC
>NZ_CP025780.1:2814929-2961126 GCF_003586545.1 Stenotrophomonas sp. Pemsol
GCCATCGAGCCCCCATGGATGGGTTTACGGCGTGTCCTGCACGCCCCACCCGCCCGGCCCATCACCCGCATCCATCAGTGCGCGCGCCGCAGAAGGGGCGGCGCCCGGTGGAGTGGAATACCTCAGTACCGCTTGATCCCCGGCACCGTGCAGCCTTCAATCTGCGCATGCGCCGACACCGCATTCTCCTTCTCGCCCCGCGCCAGGCGCGACTGCTCGATCGTCGCCCAGTGCCGGCGGCACAGCGGCCCGGTCTTCGAGCCCAGATCCACGGCCTTGCGCGCGAGAGTCTCCGCCTGTGCCCACTGCCCCTGCAGCAGCGCCAGTTCGGCACGCTCCTGCAGCACCGCCGGGTCACCGGCCACGATCTCCAGCGCATGGTCCAGACTGCTGGCGGCACCGGCGAGGTCGTTGGCCTGGCGCTGCGCCTGTGCGGCCAGCCTCAGGTCTTCCACCTGCGAATCACGCAGCGGCTGCACCGACAGTTCCTTGTCGTCCGGACCCGCTGCAGCATCCACGGCCGCCAGGCGCTGCGCCGGCGTGGTGGTATCGACCGGCTTGACTACCGGCGGCGCGCTGCTCACGCAGGCGGCCAAGGCCAGGCTCAGGCCGGTCAGGGCCAGGGGCTGCAGCAGGGTACGCATGTTCATCGGCATCATCGGCTCGGGGGAGAAGTGGTGGCGGCAGGTTCGGCGGGTGCTTCCGGCTTGCGGTCCAGGCCGAACCAGCTGCGCCAGCCACCGCCCTCGCCTTCAGCCTCGCCCTGCCCCTCGGGCGACGCGGCCGGCGCGCACGGCGCATAGGCAGGCGCATAGCCCACCACGAACGGGAAACGGCGCGCGCCGGGGCAGCCTTCATCGGTGCTGTTGAGACCGGTGGGAGCCACCGGCTGCCAATCCAGGCCCTTGTTGCTGACCCGCAATGGCGCACTCGGCAGGCGCTGGAAGATGCCCGACCAGACCCGCATCGCGCCAGTGGCGCCATACAGGCCGGCCTGCTGGTTCTGATCGTTGCCGATCCAGATCACCGCCAGGTGGTCGCCGGTGTAGCCGGCATACCAGCTGTCACGGCCATCGTTGGTGGTGCCGGTCTTGCCGGCTGGCTGCAGACGGCCGAGGCCATCAGCATTGAGACGCTGCGCGGTACCGCTGGCGACGACCTGCTGCAGGCCGACACTGATCAGGTTGGCGGCAATCGAATCGCCTTCCTGTGCCGGTGCCGGGGTCTTGTCGTAGCGCTTGAGCAGCTTGCCCTGCGGATCGAGCACGCCACGCACGGCGTGCAACGGCTGGATCTCACCACCGGACGCGAGGAACTGGTACAGCTGCGCCATCGCATACGGGCTCTGGTCGGTCGAGCCGAGGATCACCGCCGGATTGGCCTCGGCCTTGATGCCGGCCAGCACATGGATCAGCTGGGTCACGCGCTCGGGGCCGACCTGCATGCCCAAGCGCACCGTCGCTTGGTTGTACGAATGCGCCAGCGCATCGATCAGGCGCACCGTGCCGTGGCTGCGGTTGTCGGCGTTGCCGGGGCTCCAGTTGCGGCCGCGGCCGAGCTGCACCGTCACCGGCGAATCATCGACCCAGCTGGCCAGCGAATAGCGGTCAGGCTGCGCCAGGGCCAGCAGGTACACGAACGGCTTGAGCAGCGAACCGACCGGGCGCTGCGCCTCGATCGCACGATTGAAGCCGACCTCGGACACCTCACGGCTGCCGATCACCGCCAGCACGTCGCCGTTGTGCACGTCGGTCAGCACCATGCCGGCCTGCAGCTCAGGGCGACGCTGGCTTTCCAGCGACTTGATGGTGCGGGTCACCGCGCCTTCGGCATAGGCCTGCGCGGACGGCGACATGCCGGTCATCACGCTCAGGCCCGCGCCCTGCAGCGCAGATTCCGGATAGTCATGCGCAAGCTGCCGGCGGACCAGGTCGACGTAGGCGGGGAAGCGGTTGGCAGCCACCAGGCCCGGTGTCTTGGGCACGCCCAGCGGAGCCTTCAGCGCGCGCTGGTACTCGGCATCGTCGATCAGCGTGGCGTCGTGCAGCTTGCCCAGCACGAAGTTGCGGCGGTCCAGCGCGCGTTCCGGGTTGCGCCGCGGGTCGTAGAAGGACGGCCCCTTGACCAGGCCGATCAGCAGGGCGATCTGCTCGGTCTCCAGCGACTGCAGGTCACGCCCGAACCAGAATTCGGCGCCGGAGGACATGCCATGGATCGCCTGGCTGCCGCGCTGGCCCAGGTACACCTGGTTGAGATACGCCTCGAAAATCGTGCGCTTGTCGTAGCGCGCTTCCATGATCAGCGCGTACAGCACCTCATTGAACTTGCGGGTGAGCGTCTGTTCCTTGCCGATGCCAAGCAGGCCGCTGCGGGCCAGCTGCTGGGTGAGCGTCGAAGCGCCCTGGCGGCTCTGGCCACCGGAACGGATCGTCACCCACACCGCGCGCGCGATGCCTGACAGGTCGATGCCGTGATGGCGGTTGAAGTCCTTGTCTTCCACTGCCTGCAGGCCGGTCACCAGCAGGTCCGGCGCCTCGTCCATGCGGATCAGGCGGCGTTCTTCCTGCTTCTGGCCGTACAGCGTGGCGATGCGCGCCGGATCCAGCCGCGCGGCCTTCAGTGCCTTGCGGCTGTCGGCGTCGCGCAGCGAGGCTACGCCGCCATCGGCCAGCGACAGCTCCACCCGGCGCGGCGCCACCCGGCCATCGACGTCGTTGTAGCCACGACTGGAGATCACAAAGCGACCGCCGTTCACCGCATAGGTGGCCGGCTCCTTGCCCTGCCCGTCATCACGATAGGCGGAGGCGGCCAGTTCGGTCTTCAGCGTGGACGCATCCATTGCCTTGCCGGGGGTGAGCACCAGCGGGCGCGCATACACGCGCGTCGGAATCTGCCAGCGCAGCTCGCCGAAACGCTGGGTCACCTGCTGGTTCAGGTACAGCGTATAGGGAATGAGGAAACCCAATCCCAATGCGACCGCAGCCATGCTCCAGGTGATCAGCCGGCGCCGCCACAGCGGACCGCTGTCCTGCTGGTCGTCGTCGAAATCGTCGATGTCGTCGGAATCGTAGCGTCGGGGCACGGGAATGCGAGAATGTAGGGTCTGGCGAGTCTACCCCAGCCACTGCGGCTGGCGAATTCTCCCGGGTTCCCCTGCTTAAGCTGGAGTTGCAACCGGATGGCGATGTCCCTGGCCGAGATCCGATACCTGATCAACCGCCTGTCGGGCCTGGCCCGCCGGAGCCTGGCAAGCCTGCGCACCCGCGGGTGGCGGGCCACCTGGCAACGCATCCGCGTGCACACCCAGCGCGCCGTTCCCGCGCCGCGCACGCCCCTGTTCCTGCCGCCAGCACAGGCTTTCGCCCCCTTCACGGTGCCATTCAGCGAGTCGCCGGAGGTGAGCATCGTCATCCCGGTCTACAACCATGTCGGCCACACCCTGGCCTGCCTCCGCGCCCTGGCGGCACACCCGCCCGCAGCCGCGTGCGAGATCCTGGTGGTGGATGACGGCAGCAGCGACGCCACCGCACAGTGGATGCCGCAGGTGGCGGGGTTGCGCTATGAGGTGCGTGCGCACAACGGCGGCTTCATCGAAGCCTGCAACGAGGGTGTATCGCGCGCACGCGGCCGCTACGTGGTGCTGCTCAACAACGATACGGTGCCGCAGCCGGGCTGGCTCGACGCCCTGCTGGACACCTTCGGCAGCGTCCCCGACGCCGGCCTGGTCGGCAGCCAGCTGCTGTATCCCGATGGCCGCCTGCAGGAATCGGGCGGAGTGATCTTCGCCGATGGCAGTGGCTGGAGCTATGGCCGCTTCGAGGCCGCTGACGACCCGCGCTTTGCCAGCCTGCGCGACGTCGACTACTGCTCCGGTGCGGCGCTGATGCTGCCGCGTACCCTCTGGCAGCAGCTGGACGGCTTCGATACCCGCTACAAGCCGGCGTACTACGAGGACACCGACCTGGCCTTCCGCGTGCGTGCACAGGGCCTGCGCGTGCTGGTGCAGCCGGCCAGCCGGGTGATCCACGACGAAGGCACCAGCAACGGCACCGACACCGGCAGCGGGGTTAAGGCCTACCAGGTGCGCAACCAGGCCATCTTTGCCGCTCGCTGGGCCACCGAGCTGGCCCGCCATCCGGCGGTCGGCGCAGTGCCGTCGCCAGCGCTGCTGCTGCGCGGCCGGCGCCAGGTGCTGATCCTGGACGAGGAAGTACCGCAGCCCGATCGCGATTCCGGGTCGCTGCGCCAGGTCAATCTGATCCGCCTGCTGCTGCAGGGCGGTGCCCACGTGGTTTTCGTCCCGACCCGGCGCGAGCATGCCGGCGCGGCGACCGAGGCGCTGCAGCGGATGGGCGTGGAAATCTGGTACGCCCCCTTCCTGGACGGCGTGGCCGGCTGGCTGCGCAGCCATGGGTCGCGTTTCGACGTGGCGATGCTGGTGCGCCACCACGTCGCCCACGAGTGCCTGCCCCTGCTCAAGCGCTATGCGCCGCAGGCACGAACCGTGTTCGACACGGTCGACCTGCACTACCTGCGCGAACGCCGCGGTGCCGAAGTGGCCGGTGATGCGGCGCTGCTGCGCGCAGCAGAACGCACCCGCAGCAGTGAATTGGCAGTGATGGAGCAGTGCGACATCACCGTGCTGGTCAGTGCGGCCGAACGGGAGCAGCTGCAGGCCGATGCGCCGCGGGTACGGGTGGAACTGATTTCCAACCTGCACGAGGTTGCCGGCGCCGGCGCCGTCTACGAGCAACGACACGATCTGGTGTTTGTCGGTGGCTTCCGCCATCCGCCGAACCTGGACGGGATGGAGTGGTTCATCGGCGAGGTCTTCGCCCACATCCGCGCCCAGCTACCGGAGGTACGCCTGCACTGCATCGGCGCCGCGGCGCCGGAATCGTTGCTGGCACTGGCCGCACGCCACCCCGGCGTGCAGATGCACGGCTTCGTCGAAGACATCACGCCCTACATGGACGGCGCGCGCATTGCCATCGCACCGCTGCGGTTCGGTGCCGGCGTAAAAGGCAAGATCAACCTGAGCATGGCCCATGGCCAACCGGTAGTCGGTACCACCTGCGCCGTGGAAGGCATGCACCTGCATCCCGGCCAGGACGTACTGGTGGCCGATGACGCTACCGGTTTCGCCGATGCGGTGGTCCGCCTGTACCAGGACCCGCAGCTGTGGCAGCAGTTGTCCGATGCTGGCCTGGCCAACGTCGCCGAACATTTCTCACTCGAAGCCGCCCGTGCGACCGTGCAGCGGGTGTTCTTCGCCTAGTCCGCCCGTCCACCGGCGCGGCGCAGGCGATCTTCAAACGCCGGCAGTTCGGCCAGATCCGGCTGCAGCAACCGCGCCTGTTCGGCGGCATGCGCGGCGAAGGCCAGGTCACCGTTGCCGAGCCGTTCGCTGCCGATCGCCAGCCAGCGCTGGGCCAACCGCAGCCGCGCCGAGGGCAGGCCCGCTGCGGTCGGTGACAGGGTCTGCCAGGCCTGCAGGCAGGCACCCGCCGCCTGTACCCGGTTCTGCCGCAGATTGTCGTCGAAGCAGCGTCGGCTGGCGGGCAGCAAGCGTGCGGCGGCTGCCTTCACCCGCGCATCGCGGGGAGCCAGCGACTGGGCTTCGCGCAACGCGTCGAACGCGCTGTGCCCGGGTGGGCTGATCCACTGCCCCGCGCGCTCGGCACGTTCGATCTTCCGCAGGTGGTCGCGCAGCTGGCGTTCGCGCTGCGCCGTGCTGACCGCGGGCTGCTGCAGGGCCCGCAGCGCCTGCTGCGCGCGCTGCAGGCGCTGCGCCAGTTGTTGCCGGACTGCCTGCGAAGCCCCCAGCTCCGCCGCCAGGGCCGCATCACGTTGCGCCGCATCGAACTGGAAGTCGTCGGCGGACTTCTGGCTGCGTGCAACCACTGCCTGCAGGGTCTGCTCACGCCCGCGCTGCGCATTGGAATCATCGGCGGCCACCACCAGCACCGCCTGGAAGCCCTTGGCCGCAGCTTCCAGCTGCTGCCGTCGCAACGCACGCTGCGCCTGCCGCAGGCGCTGGTCGGCGGCGCGCGCGAGGGCCTCCTCGCTCGCCGGTAGATCGGCATGACCAGCATCGAACTGACGGGCACGACGCAGGAGCGCGGCCGCCTCGGCCAACTCCCCTCGATCCGCCAGCGTGCGTGCCTGCAGCAGCAGGTCGCTCAGCGCATCTTCGCGCCCTTCCAGCGCCGGCAGGTTGTCCGGCTGCAGGGCCAGGATGCGCTGGAACAAGGGCAACGCACTGCTGTCGCCGTCATCCAGGCGTCCGGCCGCGAACGCGTTACGCGCCTGCGCCAACAACGCACCAATACCGGCTCCGGCGCTGCGTCGCGCCTGCAACTGGCGGGCAACCGCATCGGCGTCGCCCTGCGGCACCTGCAGCTCACGGGCCAGTGCCAGAGCCTGCGCGCTGCCGTCCAGGTCATCCGCCTGCAGGCGATCGCGCGCCTGTTGCAGCGCTGCCGCGCCGGTATTGGCCAGGCCCTGGCGCGCCTGCGGGCGATCACCGTCCAGCGCCAGCGCCGCCTGGTAGCGCTCGCGCGCACCACTGCCATCGGCATCGCTCAGGCGCCCAGCCGCCAATGCACGATCCCCCTCAGCCAGCAGCTGTTCGATCTGCGGCTCATCCCAGAACCAGTCTGCCAGCGGCTTGCGCAGCAGGACCAGCAGCACGAACACGGCCAGCGCTGCGAGCAGCGCCCAGCGCCAGATCCGGCGCGCATGGCGCGCCTGCAGCCACCACCAACGCCCCTCGCGACGGACGCGGTCCAGCGCAGGGTGTTCAGCGCCATGCGGGCGATGCGGGGGCTCGCGTTCCATGCGTGCAGGGTAGCCGGGGCAGCGTGAAGCTCAGCCGAGGCGACGCGCCTCGCTCACGCCCGGCAGCGCATCGAGCTTGCCCAGCAGCGTCGACAACTGCCCGTAGTCACTGACCTTCAGGCGCAGCCGAAGGTGGGCACGGCCACTGTTGCGCACGTTGTCACTGTGGATGTCGAGCACGTAGGCGTCTTCCTGGGCGATCAGGTTGGTGATGTCCTTCAGCAGCCAGCGGCGATCGACCGCATCGACCACCACGTCCACCTCGTAGCCGCCCCCGGCCTGGCCCCACTCCACCGGCAGGATGCGCTGCGGGCTGCTGGCCGCCAGCCGGGCCAGCGCGGCGCAGTCTGCACGATGCACGGTGACACCCCGGCTACGGGTCAGGTAGCCGATGATCGGCTCGCCGGCCACCGGCTGGCAGCAGCGTGCCAGCTGCACCAGCAGGTTGCCCACGCCCTGCACGGTGAACTTGGACTTGCCCAGGTTCTCGCGGCGCGCGGTCGGCCGCGGCAGGGCCGGTGCGGGTGCGGGCTGGCTGGCGGCACGCTCCGCCTCCAGCAGCGCACGGCTGACCTGGTTCGGGCCGGTATCGCCCAGCGCCACCTGGATGTACAGGTCATCGACGCTGTCGGCATGGAACTTCTTCGCCGCCACGGCCAGGTCCGCGTGCTGCAGGCCCAGCCGCTTCAGCTCGCGCTCGAGCAGCTCGCGACCGGCCTGCACGTTGCGCGCGCGGTCCAGCTTGTGGAACCAGCTGCGCACTTTTTCGCGCGAGCGGTTGCTGGCCAGGAAGCCGTTGGCCGGCATCAGCCAGTCGCGGCGCGGATCGGCCTCCTTGCCGGTCAGGATCTCGACGCGGTCGCCGCTGCGCAGGCGGTAGGTCAGCGGCACGATGCGGCCGTTGACCTTTGCGCCGCGGCAGCGGTGCCCGACCATGGTATGCACCTGGTAGGCGAAATCGAGCGGGGTAGCGCCCTGCGGCAGGTCCAGCACCTCGTCCTTCGGGCTCAGCGCATAGACCCGGTCCTCGGTCAGCTCGGCATCAAGCGCCCCGGCCAGTTCATTGCCCTGCCCGTCCTGCGCCTGTTCCAGCAACTGGCGCATCCAGGTGATCTTGCGGTCGAAGGACTTCTCCGCGCCCTTGCCACCTTCCTTGTACTTCCAGTGCGCGGCCACGCCCAGCTCGGCCTGCGAGTGCATCTCGTGGGTACGGATCTGCACTTCGATGGTGCGCCCTTCCGGGCCGACCACGGCGGTGTGCAGCGAGCGATAGTCGTTGGCCTTCGGGCGTGCGATGTAATCATCGAACTCGCTGGGTACCGGTGCCCACAGCGCGTGCACCACGCCCAACGCGGCATAACAGGCGGCGACGTCGTCGACCATCACGCGCACCGCACGGATGTCATACAGCTGGTCGAAGGCCAGCCGCTTCTTCTGCATCTTCCGCCAGATGCTGTAGATGTGCTTCGGGCGGCCGCTGACTTCGGCCTTGATGCCCTGGGCGACCAGCTCGCGCGACAGCACCTTCTTGACGTTCTCGACGTAACGCTCGCGGGCGATGCGGGTTTCATCCACCTCGCGGGCGATGCGGCGGTAGGTTTCCGGTTCCAGGTGGCGGAACGCCAGGTCCTCCAGCTCCCACTTCAGCTGCCAGATGCCCAGCCGATTGGCCAGCGGCGCGTGGATGTCGCGGGTCAGCTGGGCCAGCGCGCGGCGCTGCTCCTCGTCCAGCTTGTCGGCCGCGCGCATCCGCGCCAGCTGCCGTGCCAGCAGGATCGGCACCACGCGCAGGTCGCGGATGATCGCCAGCAGCAGCCGGCGCAGGCCTTCGCTGTTGCGCCCCGCCTCACGGCCGGCGTGCAGCGCCCACACCGGGTCGGCCGCATCCTGGCCATCCAGCAGGCCGATCACCGCCGCCTTGTGGTTGCCCAGCGGCAGCTGGTCCAGGCTGGCGCGCAGGCCCGGCAGGTCGAACAGCAATGCGGCCACCACTGCGCCTTCATCGGCCGAGAGCATCGCCAGCGCATCGAGAGTATCGCCCAGCACCGACCAGGTGGCACGCATCTGGTGCTCGCAATCCGGCGCTTCCCAATGCTCACGCAGGGCCTGGCGCAGCGGAGCAGGCAACACCGCTGCCGAGGGACGGTTCAACAAGGCATCCAGGCCAGGGACGGAAGCGCGGTTCACAGCATCGAGCAGGCAAGACAGAGGCCCCTACACTAGCGCCGGCGCCGTTCAGGGACAATCACTGCACCCACCATCACCCGGCATGAAGACATGCCGCTACACTCGCCCACACACCCAGGAGAGACCCGCCATGCCTTCGATTGCCCCGCGCGTCCGTCCACGGCTGCTGGCCTGTGCCGCCGTGCTGCTGTCCCTGTCCGCGCCTGCGCTGGCCCAGCGCGTGGTGGAGGGCGACCTGCAGCAGCAGATGTCGCCCTCCGAGTTCAAGGCCGCCGGCCTGGACAAGCTCAGTGCCGGTGAACTGGCCACGCTCAACCGCTGGCTGCAGGGCAAGGTCGAGGCGGCCACCACCCAGGCCGTCGCCGCAGCGCGCGAAGAAGGCCGCCAGGAAGTGATCAAGAAGAACCGCGGCTTCCTGGACTTCGGCAGCAGCGAACCGATCGAAAGCAACCTGCAGGGCGAATTCCGTGGATTCGGCCAGGGCCGCCGCTACGTGCTGCAGAACGGCCAGGAGTGGGAGCAGATAGACGCCACGCACTATTCCGGTGGCCGCAAGGACGCCCCGGGCGTCAGCATGCGCCCAGGGGTGATGGGCGCCTGGTATATGAAGGTGGACGGGGTGAACGTGCAGCCGAAGGTTCGCCGCACCAAGTAACGCCCGGGCATTCCGGCCATGCCGGCTCCCTGCCCGGCCGGCCACGGTCGCCCGACGGGGCGACCGTGGCGCGCTCAGGCCTGGCGCAATGCAGCCACGCGCTGCGCCAGCTTCTTCGCCGAGATACCGGTGCGTGCACCCAGCTCCTGCGCGAACAGCGATACCCGCAGTTCTTCCAGATCCCAGCGCAGCGCCTGCCATTGCGGGCGATCACGCAGGCCCTGCTGCTCGCCCGCCTCCAGCGCTTCCAGGAACGGATGCAGTTCCAGCATGCGCGCCTGGTCACGCGGCGGATCACGCTTGGCACGTTCGGTGCGCAGGATCATCGCCTTCAGATAGCGCGGGTACTGCGCCAGCGCGTCGGCCGGCGTGTCGCGCAGGAAGCCGGGGTGGATCAGCCCGGCCAGCTGCGCTTCCATGTCGTCCAGGTTGCCGCGCGCCCAGCCCATCAACGGCGCTTCCAGCATCGGCTTCAGCTCCGCCACCAGCGCCAGAATGGTCTCGGCCAGCTTCAGCCGCGACATCGCCTCGCCAAACAGGGCCTTGGCGGCGTGTTCGCGACGCTGCTCGAACGCCGTCGCATCGCGGATTTCCTCCAGGCCCTCGGCCAGCACCGCGTTCATCGCCGCATCGACCAGGTCACCACGCAGCCGCTCCTGCGATTCGATCGCGGCATACAACAGGCCGGTCTTGGCACCGACCGGCAACTGCTTGCGTGCCTGCTTCACCTTCTCGGCCAGGGCGATCTCCAGCAGGCGGCGCACGCCCAGCGGATGGGCGTCCTGCGCCTGCTGGCGATCGGCGAAGATGCGCAGCGCCACGCTGTCGCCCTCGTCCAGCAGCGCTGGATAGGCCGGCACGCCGGCTTCACCGGGTACCTGCAGCGGAATCGGCGTGGCCGGGAACGTGCGCAGGCCGTCAGCCGCCATCTCGCGCCCGGCACGCGCGGCGAAGGCATCGCCAGCACGGCCACCGAATTTCGCGCGCAGCGCTTCCAGATCACGCGAGGTGGCAAGCACCTTGCCCTGTTCGTCGCGCAGCCGCAGGTTCATGTGCAGGTGCGGCTCGATCGAACCCGGCTCGAAATCCAGTGCGGTCACCGTCGCGCCGGTCGCACGTGACAGGAAACGCGCCAGCTCGCCAGTGATGGCATCAGCGCTGGGCTGCGGGAAGGCCTCGTAGAACGCGCGACCGAAGTCCGGCGCCGGCACGTAGTTGCGGCGCATCGCCTTTGGCAGGCTGCGGATCAGTGCCGAGGCCTTGTCGGCGACAAAGCCCGGCGCCAGCCAGCCCAGCTGCACCGGATCCAATGCGTTGAGCAGGTGCAGCGGCACGTCCAGGGTCACGCCATCGTCGTCGGCCCCCGGTTCGAAGCGGTAGTGCAGCGGCAAGCGCGCCTGGCCCAGCGCCAGGTACTTCGGATAGCGCTCCTGTTCGCTGCCCTCACCGGGCAACAGGTCTGCCAACGACCAGTGCAGCGCCTTGCGCTGCTCCGGCGCCAGCCCTTTCCACCAGCTATCCAGTCCCGCCGCCGAGTGGATCTGCGGCGGCACCCGGTCCAGGTACCAGCGTGCCTGCCAGTCTTCGTCGGCAACGATGCCGGCGCGGCGCAGCTTGGCTTCTTCCTCGCGCGCGACCTCCAGCACCTTCTGGTTGTCGGCGACGAAACTGGCACGGGTATTGATCTCGCCGGTCACCAGCGCCTGGCGCACGAAGATGTCATGCGCCTCGCCCGGCGCGATGCGGCCGTAATGGACCGGTTTCTTCGGTGCCAGCACCAGGCCGAACAGGCTGATCTGCTCGGACGCCAGCACCTGGCCCTGCGCGCGCGACCAGTGCGGGTCGAAGTGCTTGCGCAGCAGCAGGTGCGGCAGTTCGGCGATCACCCAGTCCGGCTCGATCGCGGCCAGGGTCATGCCCCATACCTTCTGCGTATCCAGCAGGTTGGCCACCAGCAGCCACGGCGGTGGCCGCTTGGCCAGCGCCGAACCGGGGAACGGCAGGAAGCGGCGCTGGCGTGGTGCCTGGAAATCGCCCTTCTCGGTGCGGTGACCGATCTGCGTCGGCAGGCCCGCCACCAGCGCCCGGTGCAGGGTCTGGTAGGCAGCGGCACGCACGCGTTCGCTGAAGCCGCCGCCGGCGGGCGCCTGTTCCTTCTGCGCGCGCACGGCCACCGGTGCCGGTGCGGCCTCGGCCTTGCCTTCGCGGGCCAGGCGCGCGGCACGATGCAACTGGCCGCGGGTGGCCTTTACTGAGGCCGCGTCATCACGTGCCGGTGCCGGCGCACTGCTGCCGGCCAGCAGCGGTGCCATCGATGCCTCGCTGGCCTCTTCCTTCCAGCCCAGTTCCTCGCACAGCAGCCGCAGCTGGCGATGCAGCTCGCGCCACTCGCGCATGCGCAGGAAGCCGAGGAAATGACGTCCGCACCAGTCGCGCAGCTTGGACTGGGTCAGGTCTTCGTGGGCCTGCCGGTAGGCATCCCACAGGCGCAGCACGCCGACGAACTCGGAGCGGCCATCGGCGAACTGCGCATGCGCGTTGTCGGCGGCACCGCGCGCTTCCGGCGGGCGTTCGCGCGGGTCCTGGATGCCCAGGAACGAGGCAATCACCAGCATCGGCCGCAGGCAGCCTGCAGCCTGTGCGGCCACCAGCATGCGCGCCAGCTTCACGTCCACCGGCAGGCGCGCCATCTGCTTGCCGATGGTGGTCATGCGCCGCTCGGCATCGATCGCGCCCAGCTCGGTCAGCTGCTGCCAGCCATCGGCAACGGCACGCTCGTCCGGCGCCTCCAGGAACGGGAACTCCTCGATGCGGCCCAGGCCCAGCTGCAGCATGCGCAGGATCACGCCGGCCAGGCTGGAACGGCGGATTTCCGGATCGGTGAACTCCGGCCGCGCCTGGAAATCCGCCTCGGCGTACAGGCGGTAGCAGATGCCTTCGGCGATACGGCCGCAGCGACCCTTGCGCTGGTTGGCGCTGGCCTGCGAGATCGGCTCGATGTGCAGGCGATCCAGCTTGTTGCGCGGGCTGTAGCGCTTGACGCGGGCGAAGCCCGGATCGACCACGTAGCGGATGCGTGGCACCGTCAGCGAGGTCTCGGCCACGTTGGTGGCCAGCACGATGCGCCGGTTCGGCCCGGGGTTGAACACCCGGTCCTGGTCCTGGTTGGACAGGCGCGCGTACAGCGGCAGCACCTCGGTATTGCGGTACTTGCGCCGTTCCAGCGACTGGTGCGCATCGCGGATCTCGCGCTCGCCCGGCAGGAAGATCAGCACGTCGCCGCGTGCGTCCAGGCGGGTGATCTCGTCGACAGCCGACACGATGGCATCGTTGACGGTGCGTTCGCCCTGGTCTTCGCCCTCGCCTTCCAGCGCGCGGTAGCGCACTTCCACCGGGTAGGTGCGGCCTTCGACGCTGATCACCGGTGCGTTGTCGAAATGCTGGGCGAAGCGTTCGGTGTCGATGGTGGCCGAAGTGACGATCAGCTTCAGGTCCGGGCGCTTGCGCAGCAGCTGCTTCAGGTAGCCCAGCAGAAAGTCGATGTTGAGGCTGCGTTCGTGTGCCTCGTCGACGATGATCGTGTCGTAGTTCGACAACCAGCGGTCGCTGGCGATCTCCGCCAGCAGGATGCCGTCGGTCATGAACTTGATGCGGCTGTCGTCGCTGACCTTGTCATTGAAGCGTACCTGGTAGCCCACCAGCTGGCCCAGTTCGCTCTGCAGTTCCTGCGCCACGCGGCTGGCCACCGCACGTGCGGCGATCCGTCGCGGCTGGGTGCAGCCGATCATGCCGGCCTGGCCACGGCCTGCGGCCAGGCACAGTTTCGGCAGCTGGGTGGTCTTGCCCGAACCGGTTTCACCGGCGATCACCACCACCTGGTGGTCGCGGATCAGTTTGATGATCGCGTCGGCTTCACGCGCAATCGGCAGCTGCGGGTCCAGAGTAATGGACGGCTGCTGTTGCGCCCGCACCTGCCGGCGCTGCACCGACGCCTGCAAGGCCTGCTCGAAAGTAGCGGCCAGTGCCGCATCCTGCGGCTTGGCCTGGCAACGCGAGAGCATTCCCAGCAAACGGCCCCGGTCGCGGCTCATGGCGCCGTCGATGGCGGCGCGCTGTTGGCGCAGGCGGGGCGATGGATTTTTATCGATAGAGTTCATCAATCGGTTCGTTCAAAACTTTGAAAGCGACCAGTCATCACGACCGGTTTATTGTGAAGGCCAACGATTCCATAAGGAGGAACCTCATGGCGAAGACCAAAAGCACGACCAAGGCCAAGACCGGCAAGCAGAAGCTTGCAGCGGCGGCACCGTCGGCGCCGAACATCGATATCGGGATCACCCAGGGCGACCGCAAGAAGATCGCCGACGGTCTGTCGCGCTTCCAGGCCGATGCGTTCACGCTCTACCTGAAGACGCACAACTTCCACTGGAACGTGACCGGGTCGATGTTCAACTCGCTGCACACCATGTTCGAGACGCAGTACACCGAGCAGTGGGCGGCACTGGACGACGTGGCCGAGCGCATCCGCGCGCTGGGCTTCAATGCCCCGGGCTCCTACCGGGAATTCGCTGCGCTGACCTCGATCGTCGAGGAACCGGGCCTGACCGACAGTGCGGACTGGCGTGAAATGGTACGCCAGTTGGTGGTCGCCAACGAAGCGGTATGCCGTACGGCGCGTGAAGTGCTGGATGTGGCGGCCAAGGGTGACGATGCCCCGACCGAGGATCTGATGACCCAGCGGCTGCAGACGCACGAGAAGTACGCCTGGATGCTGCGCTCGCTGTTGCAGTAAGGGTTGGGGGTGTTCGGCAGGGCTTGCAGCCCTGCACCCGCCGAAGCCTTCAAGCCAGAGCCAGAGCAAAAGCCAGTTTCCTGAAGGTTGGCGGGGTGGGTCCGGTTGAGGGGGACGCCGTAAACCCGTCCATGGGGGCTTGGTCGCGGCATCCATGCCGCTCACACCCCCTCAACCGGACCCACCCCGCCTTCGACAGATTTCCGCGATCTGCCAGGGCATTGCTTGTCGATATCTGACAGATTTCATCCACGCATGGCGTAGATCTACCCGCCACCGGGCCAAGTCTGGGGGAGAGCCCCCTGAGTCAGGGGGCGGACGCGAAGCGGCGGGGGTCTGGGAGCTGGTAAGTGGGGCCCGCGTTTCGCGCAGCGAAGCGTGGGAGCGGCAGCGCGCATGCGATGGCGCGTTCCCAGGGCGCAGCCCTGCCGCCGCCTCCGGGAGGTAAACTAGCGCGATGGCTTCCCGTCCCGCGCACGACCTGCTTCAACGCGTCTTTGGTTACGACGATTTCCGTGGTCCGCAGCAGGACATCGTGGAGCATGTGGCTGCCGGTCACGACGCCCTGGTGCTGATGCCCACCGGCGGCGGCAAATCGCTGTGCTATCAGGTCCCGGCCCTGCTACGTGACGGTTGCGGCATCGTCATCTCGCCGCTGATCGCACTGATGCAGGACCAGGTCGAAGCCCTGCGCCAGCTCGGCGTGCGCGCCGAGTACCTGAATTCAACCCTGGATGCCGAGACCGCCGGCCGCGTCGAGCGCGAGCTGCTCGCCGGCGAACTGGACATGCTGTATGTCGCCCCTGAGCGGCTGCTGACCGGGCGTTTCCTGTCGCTGCTGTCGCGCAGCCAGATCGCCCTGTTCGCCATCGACGAAGCACACTGCGTGTCGCAGTGGGGCCATGACTTCCGCCCCGAATATCGCCAGTTGACCGTGCTGCACGAGCGTTGGCCGCAGATCCCGCGGATCGCGCTGACCGCCACCGCCGATCCGCCGACCCAGCGCGAGATCGCCGAGCGCCTCGATCTGCAGGAAGCGCGCCATTTTGTCAGTTCCTTCGACCGTCCCAACATCCGCTACACCGTGGTGCAGAAGGACAACGCCCGCAAGCAGCTGACCGACTTCCTGCGCGGCCACCGTGGCGAGGCCGGCATCGTCTACTGCATGTCGCGGCGCAAGGTCGAGGAGACCGCTGAATTCCTCTGCGGCCAGGGCTTCAACGCTCTGCCTTACCACGCCGGCCTGCCGCCGGAAGTGCGCGCCGGCAACCAGCGCCGCTTCCTGCGCGAGGACGGCATCGTGATGTGTGCCACCATCGCCTTCGGCATGGGCATCGACAAGCCGGACGTGCGCTTCGTCGCGCATACCGACCTGCCCAAGTCGATGGAGGGCTACTACCAGGAAACCGGACGCGCAGGCCGCGATGGCGAAGCCGCCGAGGCCTGGCTGTGCTACGGCCTGGGTGATGTGGTACTGCTCAAGCAGATGATCGAGCAGTCCGAGGCGGGCGAAGAGCGCAAGCAGCTGGAGCGGGCCAAGCTCGACCATCTGCTGGGCTACTGCGAATCGATGCAGTGCCGCCGCCAGGTGCTGCTGGCCGGCTTCGGCGAGACCTACCCCCAGCCTTGCGGCAACTGCGACAACTGCCTGACGCCACCGGCCTCGTGGGACGCGACCATACCGGCACAGAAGGCGCTGAGCTGCGTCTATCGAAGCGGCCAGCGCTTCGGTGTCGGCCACCTGATCGACATCCTGCGCGGCAGCGAGAACGAGAAGGTGAGGCAGCAGGGCCACGACAAGCTGAGCACTTATGCCATCGGCCGCGACCTCGATGCACGCACCTGGCGCAGCGTGTTCCGCCAGCTGGTCGCGGCCAGCCTGCTGGAAGTGGACAGCGAGGGTCACGGTGGCCTGCGCCTGACCGATGCCAGCCGCGACGTGTTGACCGGCCGCCGCCAGATCAGCATGCGCCGCGACCCGGCCAGCAGCACCAGCGGACGCGAGCGCAGCGCGCAGCGCACCGGCCTGTCGGTGCTGCCGCAGGACCTGGCCCTGTTCAACGCGCTGCGCGGCCTGCGCGCCGAACTGGCCCGGGAACAGAACGTACCGGCGTTCGTGATCTTCCACGACAGCACCCTGCGCAACATCGCCGAGCAGCGCCCGACCAGCCTGGATGAACTGGCCCGGGTCGGCGGCATCGGCGGCACCAAACTGAGCCGCTACGGCCCGCGCCTGGTCGAGATCGTGCGTGAAGAGGGCTGACGGTATCGCGTTGCCGCGCTGCGGCGCGGCCGCCGGGCATGGCCCCAACGGCGCGCGGGCGCCCCTGTAGAGCCGAGCCCACGCTCGGCTGCCTCTGCGCGAACAGCAGCCGAGCGTGGGCTCGGCTCTACGCTGGTGCAGGTCCAATCTTGAACCGGCCATTCAGCCGGAAGTGCATCCGCGTCCGCTTGCGGCTAGATTAGCGTCATGTCCCTGGCCTCGACCCTGCTCCGCGTCGTGCTCATGCTCAGCCTGTTGCTCAACGGGCTGAACGCGGCCCTGGCCCGTGGTCACGAAGAAATGGGGCGGATGGCTCGCGCCGCAGCCGCGGCTGTTGATGGCGGCACTGCCGACTGCCACCACCACGCGGGCATGCAGGCCGACCCGGCCCCGCAGGCCAAGGCCCCGGCCCACGACGCCCACTGCCAGATCAAGGACTGCGTGCGCAGCTGCGCCCAGCACCCGCTGCTGGTGGTGCAGCCGTTGCCGTTCATGGCCGGACCGGCGCTGTCGCTGGCCCCGCAGCCGATGCCGGCCACCGGCCGGCCGGCGCCGCCGCTGCCGCCGATCTCACGCCCTCCCATCGGCTGATTCCACACGCACCGTGCGCCCTGCGCACCGCGGCCGGCCGCCTGCCGGCGTCTTTACGTGTCTGGAGTCACCACCATGAATACCCGTATCCCCCGCGGTCCGGGCCCTGTGCCCATGCCGTCGCGCCGCCTGTTCGTGCAGGGCCTGGCCGCCGGTGGCGTGGTTGCCGGCATCGCCGCTGTCGGCGTGCCGCAGCGCGCGCTCGCCGCCGCCACTGCCGCCCCACGCCTGGCCGGCGCCCCCGCCGTGCTCAGCGACACCCGCATCGAACTGGCCATCGGCGAATCGCTGGCCAACTTCACTGGCCGCACCCGTCCTGCGATCACCGTCAATGGATCGCTGCCGGCACCGATCCTGCGCTGGCGCGAAGGCCAGACCGTGGACCTGTTCGTGCGCAACACCCTGGAACGCCACCCGACCTCGATCCATTGGCACGGCATCCTGCTGCCTGCGAACATGGACGGTGTGCCGGGACTGAGCTTCAATGGCATCGGCCCCGGTGAGACCTACCACTACCACTTCGAACTGAAGCAGTCGGGTACCTACTGGTACCACAGCCACTCGATGTTCCAGGAGCAGGCCGGCCTGTACGGAGCGCTGATCATCGACCCGGCCGAGCCGGCGCCCTACCACCACGACCGCGAGCACGTGATCCTGCTGTCCGACTGGACCGACATGGACCCCGGCGCGCTGTTCCGGCGCATGAAGAAGCTCGCCGAGCATGACAACTACTACAAGCGCACCCTGCCCGACTTCCTGCGTGACGTGAAGCGCGACGGTTGGTCGGCCGCGTTGTCCGACCGTGGCATGTGGGGGCGGATGCGGATGACGCCCACCGACATCTCCGACATCAATGCGCACACCTACACCTACCTGATGAATGGCACCGCGCCGGCCGGCAACTGGACCGGGCTGTTCCGCAGCGGCGAGAAAGTGCTGCTGCGCTTCATCAACGGCGCCTCGATGACCTACTTCGACGTGCGCATTCCCGGCCTGAAAATGACCGTGGTCGCCGCCGACGGCCAGTACATCCATCCGGTCAGCATCGACGAGTTCCGCATCGCGCCGGCCGAAACCTACGACGTGCTGGTGGAACCGACCGGGCAGGACGCGTTCAGCATCTTCTGCCAGGACATGGGCCGTACCGGCTTTGCCGCCGGAACGCTGGCGGTCCGCCATGGCCTGCAGGCACCGGTTCCCGCGCGCGACCCACGCCCGTCGCTGACGATGAGCGACATGGGGCACGACATGGGTAGTGGTGGCCATGGTGGCCATGACATGGCCGCGATGAAGGGCATGGAAGGCGGCTGCGGCGCCAGCATGGGCCACGGTGCGCACGGCGGTAGCGATGCCGCCAGCAAGGCACCGAAGCACCCGGCCAGTGAGCGCAACAACCCGCTGGTGGACATGCAGAGCTCGGCCACCGAACCGAAGCTGGACGATCCCGGCATCGGCCTGCGCGACAACGGTCGCCAGGTACTCACCTACGGCGCGATGCGCAGCCTGTTCGAGGACCCCGATGGCCGCGAGCCGAGCCGCGAGATCGAGCTGCACCTGACCGGCCACATGGAGAAGTTCTCCTGGTCATTCGACGGCATTCCGTTCGCCAGCGCCGAGCCGCTGCGACTGAACTACGGCGAGCGCATGCGCATCGTATTGGTCAACGACACCATGATGCAGCACCCGATCCACCTGCACGGCGTGTGGAGTGATCTGGAGAACGCGCAGGGCGAATTCCAGCTGCGCAAGCACACCATCGACATGCCACCCGGCACCCGCCGCAGTTACCGCGTGCGTGCCGATGCGCTCGGTCGCTGGGCCTACCACTGCCATCTGCTGTACCACATGGAAGCGGGCATGATGCGCGAAGTGAGGATCGAAGAATGAGCCGCTCACTGCTTTCCCCCAGCCTGCTGGCCCTGGGCCTGGCCACCGCATTGCCGGTGTTCGCGCAGTCGCATGCCGGGCATGACATGGGCACGATGGACCCGCCGCCGAAGACCGCGAAGACCCCGGCCGAACCGGTCGATCATTCGAAGATGGATCATTCGAAGATGAACATGGGTGCGGCGGGTCAGGCCGGCATGGACCACTCCACGATGGACCACTCGAAGATGGACCATGGCGCGATGCAGCCAGCGGCGATGGACCATTCCACGATGGATCACGCCGCCATGGGTCACGGCACGCCCGCACCCATCGAACCGCGCGAGCCGATCCCGGTTCCCACCGATGCCGACCGCGCTGCCGCCTTCCCTCCGATCGCGCATGGTGCGATGGAGCATGCACCACAGATCAACAGCCTGCTGCTGATCGATCGCCTCGAACACTGGGACGGCAAGAACAGCACCGGCCAGGCCTGGGAGGCCACCGGCTGGATCGGTGGCAACATCAACCGCCTGTGGTTGCGCACCGATGGCGAACGCAGCCGCGGCAGCACGGAATCGTCGTCACTGGAAGCACTGTATGGTCGCAGCGTATCGCCGTGGTGGGACGTGCTGATCGGCGTGCGCCAGGACTTCCGGCCGGCCGACTCGCGCACCTGGGCGGCCATCGGCATCCAGGGCCTGGCGCCGTACAAGTTCGAAAGCTCGGCGACGCTGTACATGGGTTCCGGTGGCCAGGTGCTGGCCAAGGCCGAGGTCGAGTACGACGTGCTGCTGACCAACCGCCTGATCCTGCAGCCGCTACTGGAAGCCACCGTCGCAGCCAAGGATGAGCCGGAGTACGGCATCGGTCGCGGACTGAACAAGGTGGAAGCCGGGCTGCGCCTGCGTTATGAGTTCAGTCGTCGTTTCGCGCCGTACATCGGCATCAGCCACGAGCGCACGTTTGGCGACACCGCCGATCATGCTGGCGACCACGCACGCGACACGCGCTGGGTGGCGGGCGTGCGCATGTGGTTCTGAGCAGCGGTTCGTGAGCATTGGCCAGCCCCGGCAGCCGCCGGGGCCGGCTACACTGCGCCACGTTCCAATGCAGGCTCCGCCATGTCGCTGCAGATCCGCCGCGCCACCCTTGCCGATGTCGACGCCCTGTCGGCCATCGCGATTGCCACCTACAACGAAACCTGGGGCGACTCGTACCCGGCGCAGGAGCTGCAGGATTTCCTGCAGGCGCACTACAGCAGCGAACCGCAGCGCGCCGAACTGTCCGACCCGCGCAGCGCGATCTGGCTGCTGGTGGACGGCGACAACGTGGTCGGCTACCTGGCTGCTGGTGCCAACACCCTGCCGCATGCCGAGGCCCGCGAAGGCGACATCGAACTGAAGCGGTTCTACATCCTGGCCGCACACCAGAACGGCGGCCATGGTGCACGCCTGATGGACGCGTTCATGGCCTGGCTGGACCAGCCGCACCGCCGCACCCTGTGGGTGGGCGTCTGGGAGGAGAACTTCGGCGCGCAGCGCTTCTACGCGCGCTATGGCTGCAGCAAGGTCGGCGAGTACGACTTCATCGTCGGGGATACGCGCGACCGCGAGTTCATCCTGCGGCGGACGTGATCACGCGCTCCATGTAGAGTCGAGCTTGCTCGACTATAGGCGGCAACATCCAGTCGAGCATGGCTCGACGCTACAAACTAGAAATCGAACAATTCAGACAGGAAGCTGTCCTTTTTCTTTTTCTTGTATCCGTGGCCCCGGTTGTCCTCGTAGCGCTGGCCCAAGTGGCGGGTATCACGATGCATCACCGGCGGCGGCGTGGTCGCCGGCTGCGCCTGCACAGGTGCCGGCGGCGGCAGCGCAGCGCCGGCGCGTTCGATGATCTTGTCTAGCTCGCCACGGTCCAGCCACACGCCACGGCAGCCGGGGCAGTAATCGATCTCGATGCCATGGCGCTCGGCCATCTGCAGGGTCTGGGTCTTGCACACGGGGCACAGCATGGGCATGGCTCCTGAAGGTCTGGCAACGACTCTACCTGCCCACCGATGACTGTGCGGCAACACATGACCGATGGCACACAGACTTCCGGCGCGTGCCAGCGTCCCCGGCCGCCTTCCACACTCCACGCTGGTTCCGCAGGGAGTGCGTGCATGACCGTCCTGTCCCGCCTGCCCAACGCCGCGCGCCTGCTGCTGGTGCTGCTCGGCGTCGGCGTTGGCCTGAATCTGCGCGATGTCGCTGCGGCCGCAGGCGCGCCGATTCCCGCCTTGCCTATGCCCTACGGCGGCAGCCTGCTGGACAACGCACTGGCCGTCCTGCTGGCGCTGCTCCTGGCCACACTGCTGCGCCCGCGTGGGGTGGGCCTGATGGCCAGCCTGGGGCTGCACGGGAACGGCTGGCGCGGTCCGTTTTGGGTGCTGCTGGCCAGCCTGCCCTGCTGGCTGGGCCTGGCGGTGCTGGGCACGCCCAACACCGCACTGACCGCACTCGATGCGACGATGCTCGCCGTGCTGTTCCCACTGGCCGAGGAAGTGCTGTTCCGTGGCCTCGGCTTCGTGCTGCTGGTGAAGCTCATGCGTGGCCCATGGTCCCTGCTTGCGCTGCCGCAGGCGCTGCTGTTCGGTTGGGTGCACTGGCTGGGCTTCGGCGGCTTCGACGGCGGCGGCACTGCCCTGTTCGTCGGCGCGGTCATCGCACTGGGCGGCTTCATCTTCGCTTGGCTTGACCATCTGGACGGCGACACCCTGTGGTGCGGCCTGGTGCTGCATGTATCGATGAACATGGCGTGGAACGTGTTCAACCTCGACGACGCCGTCGCGCTGGGCTGGCAGGCCACCAGCCTGCGTATCGGCGCCGCGCTGCTGGCGGTGGCGGTGCTGGCCTGGCAGGTACGCCAGCGACGCCCGCGCCTGCTGTAACGCTCACTTAGCCTGCCGTGCACGCCGGGATCACCCCCGGCTTGCGCATACTTGCGCGCCTTTTCATTGCTGCTTTCCGGAGCTGTAGCGCCATGTTGCTGTCCAAGCGCCACGTTGAACCCCGCGTCCTGCTGATCGAGGACGCAGAGGAAACTCGCGAGCTGAGCCGTCTTGCGCTGGAAAGCCAGGCCTGCCACGTGGTGGGCGTGAGCTCTGCCGAAGCAGCATTGGGCCTGCTGGCCGCAGGTGAGCGTTTCGACCTGCTGTTCACCGACGTCAACCTGGGCCCGATCAGCGGCATTGAAGCTGCCAACCGGGTCCGCGGCCTGTATCCCCAGCTGCCGATCCTGGTGACGTCGGGCATGGACCAGCACCAGGTGCTGCCGCAGCTGCGCGACGGCATTCATTTCCTGCCCAAGCCCTACAACATGAGCGAGCTGCTCGACGCCATCCGCCTGTGCTTCCGGCACGCCGATGTGGGCGTATTGATCGGGCCGGATGCGCAGGCAGCGTGAGGCGTTGATCCACACATGGCGTGGATCTACCGGGTTCTTGCAGTAGATCGACGCCATGCGTGGATGGCGCCCACCTTCAACCGCTGCTGTACGGTCCGGTACCCGGGAACACCTTCAGCAGCGCGCGGGTGATCATGTCCGGATACACGGTGAAGTGGTCCTCGTCGTCGATCACCATGTTCTCCACCTTCAACGAATGCCCGCTGGCGCGCAGCTGCTCGGCGAACTCGGCGTTGTGGCGCAGCATGTCGTTGCGGGTGAAATAGCGCGGTTCCGGCTTCACCGTTTCGAAGCTGCCGATCGACAGCACCACCGTGGTCGGCTGCGTGGGCGCCTTGGCCTCGGCCTGCATGCGCGGCACCCGATGGTTGTCGAACCACAGCGACGGGCTTGACAGGATGTAGCTGTGGAACATGTTCGGGCGCGTGGTCAGCACGTAGGCGCCAAACAGTCCGCCATAGGAATGACCGGCATAGGCACGCCGCGACGGATCGGTGCGGTAGCGTGCATCGATCAGCGGCAGTACGCGCTCGGCGAGGAAATCGCGGTAATGTGCCGCGCCGCCGTAGCTGACGTCGTCGCTGTAGTCACGCGGATCGGTGCGCACCGGATCGCTGGGCGTGTAATCGCGCGAGCGGCTCTGCTTGGACGTCAGGCCTTCCTGCGGCGGCAGCCCGACCAGGATGAAATCCTCGATGTTGACGCCCTTCTGCCCCACCATGTTGCGCACGCTGCGCACCAGCGGGAAGCTGTACAGCGCGTCGGTCACATACAGCACCGGGTAGCGTTTCTCCGGATGCGCAGCGTAGTCAGCCGGCAGCGCTACCCAGATCGGGTAATCGCGGCCCACCGGTTCGTGCACGCGCAGCGCTTCGGTATCCGGCAGCACCACGCCCGGCGCAGCGGTGGCCGCTCTTTCCTTCGCTTCATTCTGTGTTGCCGGTGGCGCCACCGACATCGCAAAGCCACTCACGGCCAGGCAGGCCGCCACACTCCATCCACGCACACGCTGCATCCACACGCTCCCGTTGCGGGCGGCGCACCGCATGGCACCGCTGCCGCATCCTTGCATGGCGTGCAGCCCGGTGCCAGTGCGGTCAGGGCGAGGCCGGCGGTGGTGCCGGGAACAGCCTGCGCAGCGCCTGCATTGCGGCCGGGTGATAGAGGGTCGCGTGCGTTTCCTCCGGCAGCGGCAGGTACTTCACCAGCGGCGACGGTGAGGCATGCTGCAGCAGTGCGGCCAGTCGTGCGGCAGAGGCGGCCAGCTCCGGCTGCCCGCTGCTGGCCAGGAACACGTGCGGCTGCGCACGCGTCACCGCAGGCAACTGCTTGACCACTCCGGCCAGCATCGCGCCGCGGTTCCACCACAGGCTGGGATCCAGCGCGATGTAGCTGTTGAACAGCGTCGGTTCCTGCAGCAGCGTTTCGACCACGAACAGGCCGGCCAGCGACTCGCCGATCAACGCGCGCTCGTCGGTGGTCGGGTAGCGATGGCGTACCTGCGGCATCAGTTCATCGCGCAGGAAGCTGCGATAGGCCGCCGATCCACCAATGCGTGGCGCGATCTTCTGGTCCTGCGGATCGCTGCTCGGGCCGGTCATGTCACGACGGCGCTCGGTGTTCTCGATGCCGACCAGCAGGAACGGGCGCATGCTGCCGTTGCCGCTCAGCACCTGCACCAGCCCTGCCACGTGCAGGAAATCCTCACCGATGCCGCCGTCGGGCATGTAGATCACCGGCAGCGGCGCCTTCGGGTCCAGGCCCCAGGGCTGCGGGCGGTAGACATTGATGCGGCGGGTTTCGCCCAGCGCCTTCGACTCGATGGTGAAGGTTTCGCCGATCACCAACGGTGCCGGCGCAGTGACCGGGCCCGGCGACGTCGCCTGCGCGGCGGGAACAGCGGCAATACCTGGACCTGCGGTGGCCAGCACGATCAAGACGGACAAGACAGCGACGCGCATGCGAACTTCCATATTCGTGAGGACGGCCAGCATAACTGTGCCGGCGCCCTCAACGGCGATCCAGTTCGATCACCGCCTGGCAGGCACGGAGCTGGTCGTCGGCATCGCGTCCGACTCGAACAAGCGCTGCCGCAACCTCTGCTCGTAACTGGGCGCCCGCATCACGTTTGCCGGTGCGGGCGGCGGCTTCGGACAGGCGGCCGGTGTGGCACGCGGCGAGGTCGTCGCGCAGGCGGAGAGTGCCAGCGCGCAGAGCAGCCACCACATCGGCATCCACCTCGGCCGCGCGCTCACGATCGTGTTCATGTTGTTCCCCCAGTGAGGCCATCGCCTCGCTCCGTTCTTCCTGAGCCCGGCGCAACCGCCGTTCGGACTGCACCACTCCGGCCTGTTGTTCCACATCGACACGCGCCATCGCCAGATCGCTGCGATCACCACGCCAACGCCAGCCGGCCACGAACATCAGCAACGACCACAGCACCAGCGAAGCCATCACCACCACTCCGCGCGGCATGGGTCACTGCTCCGCCAGGCAACGCGCATGGCGCTGCTGCTGGCGCTCCCACACTCCCCAGCACACGCTGTTGGGGCGACCATCGACACGGGTCGAACAGTCGTAGCCCCCTGCCCGCTTCCACAGCAGCAAGGCATCACAGGCCTGGCGGTATTCACCCTGCAGTAGATGCCGGCGCATCGATGACGCGCGCCAGTTGCCGATGCCGTACTGGTAGAGGAAATCGACATAGACGTCGTACTCGCCCTGGCTGAGCGCCACGCCGGGCAGCGACGCGCGGAACTGTCCTTCTTCCCGGGCCAGATGAGCCTGTACGGCATGCAGCGCGCGTACCGGCGTGGTGCGATCACCCATCCTCACCGGCGTGCCGTCCTCGCGGACGGTCGAGCCGAAGCCATAGGTTGGACGGTCATTGCGCGTAGGCACCACCGCGGCGTCGGTGTATCCCTCGCGGTCGACGATGGCGATCAGGCCCGCAGCACTGAGCGCAAGCGCGGCGACCAGGCTGCGTATCGGCAATGTGCTGCCGGGCCGGCTCATTCGCGCTCCCGGCGGCGCCATTCGCGCAGCCAGCGCCAGCCAAGATAGGCAATCTGCGCCGCCAGGTAGATGATGGTGAGGACCACGACCAGGCGGTCCAGGGTGATGCCGGCGGCAAGCGCACCGGCAACGGTGACCGGCGGCGCCGACTTGACGACCGCCGCGCCGGCCGTACTGATGATTTCTTCTTTCATGAGGGTTCCTGGAGGAGATGCGGGCCGCGTCGCATCGACGTGGCCCGAAGAGATGCCCGCCTCGCTGCCGGCTCGGCACGAGGGTTGTTCCGGTCGGGAGGCGGGCGAAAGATCGAATCCGCCGCTCATGCGGCCTGGGCGATGCCCTCCATCCAGCCACGCACGCGCTGGAAACCGAGTTCGACCAGGTTGAGGTAATGCCGGTTGGACACCGGTCGCTGCCCGCAGTTGGCCAGCAGCAGATTCGCCGTCTCGAATCGTTCGACCTTGCGCCGGCCACGCCCGCAGTAATAGCCGCGCAGTGCACAGGCCATTGCCACGTTGTCGCGCGCGACCGCGGTGATGATGTCCTCGATCTGCTGCGCCAGCTGATCGGTTTCCAGAGGTTTGTATCCCTGGGCCCGACCGGGCATGTCACCGCGATGCTCGATCAGCACCGCCAGCAGGTTGCGGGACTGGAAGCCGAGGTATTCGCAGTCGCGATGCAGGGCATATTCGCCGCCCCAGTGTTCCAGCCGACTGCGGACGTACTCACCGAACGTATCAAGCTGCATGGGGGGCTTCTCCTTTGAGGGGCGACGGGGCCGGACCGAACACGTCCGGACGCAGGGATTCGCGGCGCACAGCGCCCGCAGTGGCCAGTTCGATGCGCCGGCACAGTCGCGCACCGGGCAGCTTGTGGCCGCGGGCGATCATGTAGAGGGTCCGCAGCGCGCAGCCGGTCTGGTGGGCCAGGCGCCGCATGACGGGGCAGCTGGGGGTGCCGTAGCCCCCCTGGGAGATCGCGTAGTCGATGAGGTTCATGGCGCACACATTACCGTGCGGGTAATGTCGAGTCAATACCGTTTTGGTCATTTGCTGGATTGGTAATGCAGCGCACCATCTACGCATGGACGCCAGTACCGCTCGCACCCTCAACATGCGCCTCCGCGTGGCCGCCGCCGGCGGCCCGGCCGAATGGGCCCGCCTGTTCGGTGGCACCCGCTGGGCACAGCCCCAGGTGAGCCAGTGGATTTCCGAGAGCAACCCGAAGAGCATCGGGCATCGTCTTGCGCGCGATCTTGAATCAGTGATGCAGCTTCCACATGGATCGCTGGATCGAGTCGATCAAGACGGTGAGATGTCGCTTCAGTCTCAATCTACGGGACTGGATTTCGAGAAAATGAGCGCTGCGGTCAAGGTGCTTTCGCACTACCTGGAGCTGGTCGGCGATCCACCGGAATGGATCTACGATCCCGTGCTGCTGGAGACCGCATTCATGGTCGTGGACGAGTTCGGTCAGCCCTCTGCACCGGACAACGTGCTCGACCTGACGAAGCTTCTGGCAAGACGGATCAGGGAGGCAAAGGATGACTCACACGCGACTCGAGGAGCTCGCACAGCGGTTGGCCGCTAGGACCCAGGAACTGCGCGGAGAGCGCAGCCCGGCGCCGGCGTTGCGGGTGGTAGCGGGAGACGCGCACGTGGTTCGCGGGGAGAGGCGCATGGACGCGATCATGCGCGAGTGGCATTGCCGCATGATCCGCAACGTGCGCCGGCGTTGGGGCGAGCCTATGCAGCATGTGATCGACCAGGCATGTTGCGGTGTGATCAACATCGAGCAGCTCCCCGACGACGCACTGATCCAGTTGCACAAGGACATGGAGCGCGCCGAGGAGTGCATCCGTGAGGGTATTTCCTTCCACGACGCCGGGCTGTTGCGCGCGCATTACGGCTGACAGCGTCCTTGCCCGGCCGGAAACGGCCGGTTTTGATGACATTAATTACCTGCAATTACCAATATTCTTACCTTAAAGGTAATTTTTAAGGTGAGCGACGTGGGGCAACAGCGACGGAAGCGGGTGCGCGGAGCGCCGCCTCCCCGCACCCGCTGCCAGCGGGCTCCAGGGAGTCGATAGCACGTGCAACACCGCATCGTTGCGACGGCGCCCCCCCCATTGCAGAAGTGCTTTCGAGGAAGCAACAAAAAAGGCGCCCTTTGGGCGCCTTGATCATCAATGCAATGGTGGGCCGTGAAGGATTCGAACCTTCGACCAAAAGATTAAAAGTCTTCTGCTCTACCGACTGAGCTAACGGCCCGGTGCATTGCCCCGGCCTTTCGGCGGGGTCCGCATTCTACCCTACTTTGCCGAGTCGCGCGAAGTACAGGGGTGTTGCGTGTGCCGGCCAGCGGCCGGCACTACCCGGTCGGGTCAGCCCGCTTAAACCTTCCAGGCCTTCCATGCATCCCATCCGTGATCCCTATCCGGAGCCACGGATGCGCTTTCCCAGCTATCTGATCGCCATCCTGCTGCTACCCTGCACAGCGTTGGCCTCCCAATCACCGGTCGTCACTGACGATATCGCCCGCTTCTGGGCCACCTATGATGCGGTGCGCGCCGAGCCTGATGCCGAACGCCGGGTGGCGCTGGTCCAGCAACGCTACATCGATCCGGGCAGCCCCGGCCTGCATGCGCTGATGCAGGTGCGCAACTACACCGCCCGCGAATACGCCGAGGCCATGCAGGCCTGGCCGCGCTTCTGGACCTCAGTACGACCGCTCACCGCCAACGCGCAGCAGGCCAGTGCCACGCTGGAGCGCGATCTTGTCGCCTTCCGTGCGCTCTACCCTGCCCTGCGCCCGGCCACCATCACCTATGCGGTGGGCGTGCTGCGCACCGGTGGCACCACGCTGGATGACAAGGTACTGATCGGCGCGGAGATGGCGCTGGGCGATGAGCGCGTGGATGTGAGCGAGCTGCCGGCGAAGATGCGCGACCGCCTGCGGATCTTCTACGACAGCCGGCCGGGTGCGAACAACGCGCAGAACAACCTGCACGAATACGTGCACACCCAGCAGCGCGAGACCACCGGCAGCCTGGCCCAGTACGCGGTACGCGAAGGCGTGGCCGAATACGTGGCAGAGCGCATCAGCGGGCGCCGCCCGGCGTTGCCGCTGTACACCTATGGGCCAGCGCACGAAGCGGAAATCCGCGCGCGCTTCCGCACGGAGATGCACGGGGACAACCTGGACAATTGGCTGTACAACAGCGCGCGCAATCCGTTCGGGGTGAGTGACCTGGGCTACTACGCCGGCTACCGCATTGCGCAGGAGTACATGCGCCGGCAGACCGACGAGAGGACTGCAGTCGCGCGGATGATCGAGTTGGACTATGCCGATCCGGCTGCGGTGCGGGCCTTCATCGAGGCATCGGGATGGTTGCAGCCCCGGTAGATCAGGGAGTGCGGACAAGCGCTTGGCACCCACCGAGGGAGTGATTGCCCCACCGGTGAAGCCGGCCAGCGGCCGGCTCTACCGGAAGCGGTCAGGCGTACAGCGTCGGGTCGGCGACGCCGGCCTCGGCAAAGCCCTGCGCGCGCAGGCGGCAGGCATCGCAATGACCGCAGGCGGCGCCGTTGGCGTCGGCGTTGTAGCAGGACACGGTCAGGCCGAAGTCCACGCCCAGGCGCACGCCTTCGCTGACGATCTGGCCCTTGCTGAGGAACTGCAGCGGGGCATGCACCTTGATGCCCGCGCCCTCCACGCCCGACTTGGTGGCCAGGTTGGCCAGCGCCTGGAACGCGGCCACGAACTCGGGGCGGCAGTCCGGGTAGCCGGAGTAGTCGACGGCGTTGACGCCGCAGAAGATGTCGTTGGCGCCGAGCACTTCGGCCCAGCCCAGGGCCAGCGACAGCATGATGGTATTGCGCGCCGGCACGTAGGTGACCGGAATGCCGGCACCACCGGCCTCCGGTACGTCGATGTCATCGGTCAGCGCCGAGCCACCGATGCTGCGCAGGTCCACGTCCACGGTCTTGTGCGCGACCACGCCCTGGGCCTTGGCCACGCGGGCGGCGGCATCCAGTTCGGAGGTGTGGCGCTGGCCGTAGCGCACGCTCAGGGCGTGCACGGCGAAGCCCTGTTCCTGGGCCATGGCGATGACGGCGGCTGAATCCATGCCGCCGGAGAGAAGCACGACTGCCTTCTTCATGGAGAATCTTCCGGTTGGGAGAGGAAAGCCAGCACGCTGTCCCGCGCCGGAGCTACATCAGGGAACGCTGCACCGGCTCATCGGCCGGGCTCGTCGTTCCACAGGATTTTATGCAACTGCATCTGGAAGCGCACCGGCAGCCGGTCTTCGACGATCCAGTCGGCCAATTGCCGCGCGGTGATCTCGCCCTTGCTCGGCGAGAAGAACACGGTGCAACGCTTCACCAGGCCGTGCTCGGCGACCATGGCCTTGGCCCAGTCGTAGTCCTCGCGGCTGCAGATGACGAACTTGATCTGGTCGCGCGCGGTCAGCAGCGGCAGGTTTTCCCAGCGGTTGCGCGCCACTTCGGCCGAACCCGGCGTCTTGATGTCGACCACGCGCGACACGCGCGGGTCCACTGCGCTGACATCCAGCGCGCCGGAGGTTTCCAGCGAGACATCCATGCCCGCGTCGCACAGCTTCTGCAGCAGCACCAGGCAGCGTTTCTGCGCCAGCGGCTCGCCGCCGGTCACGCAGACGTGGCGGACGCCCTGGGCCAGCACCTCGGCCACGATGTCGTCGATGTCCCACCAGGTGCCGCCGTGGAAGGCATAGGCGGTGTCGCAGTACTGGCAGCGCAGCGGGCAGCCGGTCAGGCGCACGAACACGGTTGGCCAGCCAGCGGTATCGGCTTCGCCCTGCAGCGAGGTGAAGATCTCGGTGATCTTCAGGCGCGGCAGCGGCGACTGCACGATGTCGCTGGGGGTGGCGACGGCGTTGGACGGGGTAACGGCGGTCATGGCGGAACGTTCTTCATGGGACGGGCAGCCGATTCACGGCGCCGGAAACGAAAGCAGCCGAGCATGGGCTCGGCTCTACAGGAGGCTGCCGGGCATCAGCCCAGCGCCACGGTGCGTATTGTACGCCCGGTCAGCGGATCTGCTTGCCCAGGCGGATGGACTGCAGACGGTCCTGCGCGGTGCGCGCGGCATCCGAGCCGGGGTACTGCGCCACGACGGTCTCCAGCGTCTGCTGGGCCTGGTCGACCTTTCCCTCGCCGTACTGCGACAGGCCGATCTTGAGCAGGCCGCCCGCGGCCTTGTCGTGGGTCGGATAGCGCGAGAGCAGCTCTCGGAACTGGGTCTCGGCCATCGGGAAATTGCGGGTGGCGTAGTAGCTCTCGCCCAGCCAGTACAGCGCGTTCGGCGCGTAGACGCCGTTCGGGTACAACTCCAGGAAGCTCAGGAACAGCTGCGCCGAATCGTCGTACCTGCCGGCCTTCAACGCATCGAAGGCAACGTTGTAGGAGGTGCGCTCGTCGCCGGTGGCGGCAAGGCTGCCAGCATCACCATGGACGGAAGGCGGCCGCTCGGAAGTGGCCGCCGCTGCCGGTTTTGCCGGGGCCGGTGCGGCCTTCGGCGCGCTCGCCGGAACGGGCGGCAGGGCCGGGGCGGCGTTGCCCCCTTCCAACCGGTTCAGGCGGCTGTCCAGATCCAGGTACTGGTCCTGGGCGGACTGCTTGAGCTGGGCGTTGTCATGCTGCAACTGCTCGATCGAGGCCTGCAGGCTGGTGACCTGCTGCCGCAGCTGATTGATCTGGTTCAACAGGTCCTGGTTGGCACTGTTGTTGTACATCTGCTGCTCGAGCGCGCCGACACGGTCAGCCAGGCTCTGTCGCTGTGCGTGCGCCGGTGCGGCAGCCACGAGGGCTGCCGCAACGACCAGCATCAGTTTGATGCCAATGCGCATGGATTACTGCGCGGTGTAGACGATTTCGACGCGACGGTTCTGCGACCAGCACGACTCGTTCGACTCGGTGCAGACCGGACGCTCTTCACCGTAGGACACGACGGTCAGCTGCGAAGCCGAACCACCGTTGGCCTGCAGGGCCGAGCTGACGCCGTTGCCACGACGCTCGCCCAGGGCCTGGTTGTACGCGCGCGAACCGCGCTCGTCGGTGTGGCCCTGCAGGGTGATGCGCGAGGACGGACGGTCACGCAGGTACTTGGCGTGGCACGCCATGATGGCCTGGAATTCCGGCTTCACGTCTTCCTTGTCCAGGTCGAAGTAGACCACGCGCTGGCGCAGGCAAGCGTCGGTGTCCAGGTCGCCCGGGCCGTACAGGCCGGAGGTCGACGGACCGGTCGGGGTGGTGGTCGAGGTGCCGGTGTCGACCGGGGCTGCCGGCTCTTCCTTCACCTTCTTCGAGCAACCGGCCAGGACGGCCACAGACAGCAGGGAAACAAGCAGAACGCGGGTGGACTTGTTCATGGCGATACCTTTGTGGCTCCTAAGCCGATGAGGGGTTCAAGACAACGAAAATATTAACACTCTTTTAGCGCTGGGTACGGTATGGGGACCATGCCGGTTCGCGCACATCACCGTCAGCCAGGACCAGGCGCTGGCGAACCCGCGCATCGGCCGAAACGGCATACAACACACCACGGCCACCTTCGCGGGCGGCGTACAGCACCATGCTTGCGTTGGGCGCAAAGCTCGGCGATTCATCCAGCGAACCCGGGGACAGCGTGCTCCAGCGCGGCGAGCCCAGCGAGCTGTCCATCATCGCGATCTTGTAGCTGTTGCCCGAGCCCTGGGCGACGGCGATCTTCTTGCCATCGTAGGACACCGACGGCTTGGCATTGTAGTTGCCCTGGAAGGTGACGCGCTCGGCGCTGCCGCCGCCGGCACCGACCTTGTAGACCTGCGGACGGCCGCCGCGATCGGAGGTGAAGTACACCGCGCTGCCGTCCGGTGCCCAGGTCGGCTCGGTATCGATGGCGAAGTGGTTGGTCAGCTGGGTCAGCTGCTTGCTGCCCAGGTCCATCACGTAGATTTCCGGGTTACCGGAGCGAGACAGGGTCAGGGCCAGCTTGCGGCCGTCCGGCGAGAACGCCGGGGCGCTGTTGATGCCGCGGAAGCTGGTGACCAGCTCGCGCGCACCGGTACCGATGTTCTGGATGTAGATGGCCGAATTGCCACGCTCGAAGCTGACGTAGGCCAGCTTGCTGCCATCCGGACTCCACGACGGCGACAGCAGCGGCTCGGCCGAGCGCACGATGGTCTGCGGGTTGAAGCCATCGGAATCGGCCACCATCAGCGCGTAGCGCATGGCGTCGCCCTTGCCACTGGCGGTCACGTAGGCGATGCGGGTCCAGAAGGCGCCGCGCACACCGGTGATCTTTTCGTAGATGGCGTCGGCCATCTGGTGGGCAACGTCGCGCATGGCATTGCCACGGGCGGTCATCGCCAGGCCCAGCAGGCGCTCGCCCTTGGGCACGTCGAACAGTTCGTACTCGACGCGGTAGGCACCGGCACCGGCATCAAGCACGCGGCCGACCACGATGTAGTTCTGCTTCAGCGCGCGCCAGGTCGCGAACTGGATATCCCCTCCCCGCACGGGCTTCTCGACGATCTGCGCTTCCGGCAGCGTGCGGAACTGGCCCGAACGCTCCAGATCGGCACGGACCACGCCGGCGACGTCGGTCTGCGGAGCGGCCGACGAACCCTGATAGGGCATCGGCACGATGGTGATCGGCAGCGCGGAGGCATTGCCGCCGATGATGTCGATATCCAGCCCCTTCTGCTGCGCGACGGCAGCAAAGGGCAGCAACAGGGCCGCAAACACGGCAAGCCAGCGAGGCATCTTTTTCATGGAGCGCTCAATAAGGGGAAACCGGAACGAGGGATAACAAAGCGGGAGTGAACCGCTTCGCAATCATGAACCAAGGGTACGTGAATTCCGGGTCAGTTCCAGCCCGTCTTCTCACGCACCGTTAACGTCGTGGCTAACATCGCACCGTCTGCCCTGGTCACGCCGCCCCGGAGGACGGCGTTCGACAGCAGCCCACAGCCTGCCCGGTCGAAACCGAGCACACCAGAGGCAAGCGCGACAACCGTGGGCAGGAGTGGCCCGAGCCCCCCCCTGCCCTGCCCGCCTCAGCGATCCTGGGCAGTAAAAGTGAAGTTGAGCGTGCGTGCGAACACCGACTCGAAGCCACGGTACGGCAGGGGCTGCGCGTTGAGCACGGCGGCCTCGATCGAACGCTTGCCGGCCTCGTCGTACGGGCAGTTCGGGCTGACCTTGGCCTGCATCACCGTGCCACCCGGAATCTGGGTGATGGTGATCTGGCAGCGCTGGCCCAGCGGCACCGTGTCCGGCCGCACCCACTGCGACAGCACCTTGGCCTGGATCGCCGCGGCGTACTTGGCCGAAAGATCATCGCTGTTGCCACCACCACCGGCAGCTGGCTGGGACGCACCGCTGGAACCGGCTGCGGCACTGCCGGCGGCATGGCGCGCAGCAGCCACCTGGCGCAGCTTCTGCTCGGCCAGCTTGGCTTCCTTCTCGGCCTGCTCACGACGGGCACGGATCTCGGCGATCTTCTTCTGCTTCTCGGCCTCGGCCTTGTCCGCGGCCTGACGCGCCTGATCGGCCAGCTTCTTCTTCGCGTCTTCTTCCTGCTGCTTGGCCAGGCGCAGCTTCTGCTCGGCCTCTTCCTGGCGCTTGCGTTCGGTCAGGTCGATCTGCTCCTGGCGGCGCTTGGCTTCCTGCTCCTGTTTCGCCTTCTCCTGCGAGATGGCCAGCGCGCTCACTGCTTCCTGGTCCTTGGTATCCGGCTGCGCGACGCGCTCCTGTGCCTGTTGCTGCTGCGGCGTGGGGGCGTCCTGTGGGCGCGGCTCGGGAATCGGCTGTGGCGGCGGAATGGTGTCTTCCGGCACCGGAACCGGCTCGGCCACCGGCGGCGGCAGGTCCTCCAGCTTTTCGGACTGGCGCAGGGCCTGGCGGGCGGCGGACGCCTCGGACGCGGACAGGGCCAGGCTGGCCTCCACCGACGGATCACCGGCGGCGGCGTCGGTGTTGCGCTCGGGCGACCAGAACCAGGCCACGATGAAGACCAGCGCGACCAGCAGGTGCACCAGCAACGCCAGCGCCAAGGGCAGGCCCCAGCCGGGTTCGCGCTGCTGTGGAGGTGGCAGGGCGTCAGCGTGCATCGGTGGCCAGGCCTACCTTGTCTACCTTGGCGCGCTTGATCACATCCATCGCGGCGATGACCTTTTCATAGGCCACGGCGCGGTCGGCGGCGACGATCACGCGCACGCCCTTGTCCTGGGCGGCGATGCCTGCCAGGCGGCCTTCCAGTTCCTCGGCCGACACGGCGGTCGGTTCCTTGGCATCGGGCAGCTTCAGGCTGAGCTGGCCGTCCTGGCGCACCGAGACGATCACCGGGTCCTGCTTGCTTTCCAGCGCCTTGGCGTTGGATTGCGGCAGGTCGACGTCGAAGCTCAGGGTGAGCAGCGGCGCGGTGACCATGAAGATGATCAGCAGCACCAGCATGACGTCGATGTAGGGAACGACGTTGATTTCCGATTTCAGCTTGCGGCGCTTGCGGCGACCGATGGCAGCGGACATGGCTTGGACTCCCGGGTCAGGCGCTTACTCGTCGCCAGCGCTCTGGCGCTGCAGGATGGAGCTGAACTCTTCGGCAAAGGTCTCGAACCGCACCGACATGCGCTCCACGCGGGTGGTGAAGCGGTTGTAGGCCCACACCGCCGGGATCGCCACGAACAGGCCGATGGCGGTGGCGAACAGGGCTTCGGAGATGCCTGGCGCGACGGCGGCGATACCGGCCTGCGCACCGCTGCTGATCATGTCGTGCATGGTCACCATGATGCCGAACACGGTACCGACCAGGCCCACGTACGGGGCAGTCGAACCGATGTTGGCCAGCAGTTCCAGGTTGCGCTCAAGCTGGTCCACTTCGCGGGTGTAGGTGGTGCGCATGGCGCGCTGCGCGCCTTCCAGCTGCGCACGGCCATCCAGGCGGCGCTTGTCGCGCAGGCGGGTGTACTCACGGAAACCGGCTTCGAAGATGGCTTCCAGGCCGGTCACGCTGCGGCTGCGGTCGGTGGCGGCGCTGTACAGCTTGCCCAGGTCGGCGCCGGACCAGAAGCGGTTCTCGAACTCGTCGGCTTCGCGGGTGGCCTGCTTGAACACGCGGGCCTTGCGGAAAATGATCACCCAGCTGACGAACGAGCCGACCAGCAGCAGCAGCACGATGATCTTCACCGGCAGGCTGGCCTTGGCCATCAGCTCGAGGTAGTTGATGCCGCCGCCGGTGGTGGCCTGGGCAAGGGTCTGTGTCGCGGCGTTGCTGACGTCGGCCGGCAGTGCCTCGGTGACCGTGGCCTGCAGGGCCAGGAGCGTTGCGATCATCCGTTGTTCCTCAGTGTTCGGATTCGGGGTGGAGGTGGGGTTGCAGCATGGCAAGGACGGCCTCGTCCATGCCACGCGGGCGGAAACTGGCCGCTTCCAGTGCGGCGATGCGGACCTGGGCCGACAGCAGCAGCTCGCCGTCGCGCAGGATCTGCTGGTCGAAGACCATGCTGGCCTTCTTCAGCTGGACCAAGCGGGCGCTCACCTGCAGGGTGTCATCCAGCCGTGCCGGCCTGATGAAATCCATCTGCATCGAACGCACTGCGAAGACCATCCCGTGCTCGGCGCGCATGCGCTCCTGGCCGTAGCCGAGCGCACGCATCCATTCGGTCCGTGCCCGTTCCATGAAGGCGACGTAGCGGGCGTGGTAGACCACGCCGCCTGCGTCGGTATCTTCCCAGTAAATGCGTGTCGGCCAACTGAATAGTGGCTCAACCGACATCGGGAACCTCCGCGAACAGGTCCTGCGGCGGGTTCTTCGGCTTCAGGCCCATGTGCCGGTAGGCCTTGTGGGTGGCCATGCGGCCGCGCGCGGTGCGCACCAGGAAGCCCTGCTGGATCAGGTACGGCTCGACCACGTCTTCCAGCGTGCCGCGCTCTTCGGACAGCGCCGCGGCCAGCGATTCGATGCCGACCGGGCCGCCGTCGAAGTAGTCGACCAGGGTCTTGAGCAGGCGCCGGTCGAGCTCGTCGAAGCCCTCCGGATCAACCTTGAGCATTTTCATCGCGGCCTGTGCCACGGCCTCGTCGATGTGGCCGCCCGCCTTCACCTGCGCATAATCGCGCACGCGGCGCAGCAGGCGGTTGGCGATACGCGGGGTGCCGCGCGCGCGGCGCGCGATCTCGCCGGCGCCATCGGCGGTGCAGTCGATGCCGAGGATGGTGGCCGAGCGGCGCACGATCCGGGTCAGCTCTTCGACGCTGTAGAACTCCAGGCGCTGGACGATGCCGAAGCGGTCGCGCAGCGGCGCGGTCAGCAGGCCGGCGCGGGTGGTGGCACCGATCAGGGTGAACGGCGGCAGGTCGATCTTGATCGAACGGGCCGCGGGGCCCTCACCGATCATGATGTCGATCTGGAAGTCTTCCATCGCCGGGTACAGCACTTCCTCGACCACCGGCGACAGGCGGTGGATCTCGTCCACGAACAGCACGTCGTGCGGCTGCAGGTTGGTCAGCAGTGCGGCGAGGTCGCCGGCCTTCTCGATCACCGGGCCGGAGGTCACCCGCAGGGCCACGCCCAGTTCGTTGGCGATGACGTGGCTGAGCGTGGTCTTGCCCAGGCCGGGCGGCCCGAAGATCAGCACGTGGTCGAGCGCGTCGCCACGCCCCTTGGCCGCTTCGATGTAGATCTCCATCTGCTCGCGCACCGGGGCCTGGCCGAGATAGTCGGCCAGGCGCTTGGGGCGGATGCTGGCGTCGGCGGCGTCATCCTCGCGGGTGGCGCCGGCGCCGATGATGCGGTCGTCGGTCATGCCGTGATTATGCGGTAAATAGTTGCATTCCGGGGCCGGAAGCACGGTAGTGCCGGCCGCTGGCCGGCAACCCCATGAACACCGGTGGTGCGGCGGATGCCCGCCAGCGGCCGGCACTACCAGACCTCAGATCTCGACCTGGGCCCCGAGTTCGACCAGGCGGTTGCCGGGAATACGGAAGAAGCCCGTGGCCGGCGCGGCATTCCGGTGCATCAGCGCGAACAGCTTGTCGCGCCAGATCGGCATGCCGCGGTTGGCCGTGGCCACGATGGTTTCGCGGCTGGCGAAGAAGGTGGTGTCCATCGGGTCGAAGTAGATGCCACCGTGGTCACACGAGCGCATCAGCGCCAGTGGCACGTCCGGGGTCTCCATGAAGCCGAAGCGCACGTAGACGCGGTAGAACTCGTCGCCCACCGATTCGATCTTCAGCCGCTGCCCCTCCATCGCATACGGGATCGGCAGGGTCTCCACGTGCAGGAACACGTTGCGCTCGTGCAGCACCTTGTTGTGCTTGAGGTTGTGCATCAGCGCATGCGGGGCCACGGTCGGGTCGGCGGTGAGGAACACTGCAGTGCCCGGCACGCGCACCGGCGGTGCCAGCATCAGCCCAGGCAGGAAGGTATCGAGGCGGATGCCGTCCTTGCGGATCTCATCGCGCAGCAGCTCGCGGCCACGGCGCCAGGTCCGCATCATGGTGAACAGGAAGATGCCCAGTACCACCGGGAACCAGGCGCCCTGAAGCAGCTTGGCACCATTGGCGATGACGAAGCCGAGGTCGATGATGAAGAACACCACGCACAGCGGCAGGATCCACTTGCGCGCCTTCGGCCACAGCGACCGGGCCACCAGGGCCAGCAGCAGGGTGTCGATCAGCATGGTGGCCGACACCGAGATGCCGTAGGCCACTGCCAGGTTGGACGAGCTGCGGAAGGCCAGCACCAGGCCGATCACCATTACCGCGATGCCCCAGTTGATGCCTGGGATGTAGATCTGGCCGATGGTGTCGTGCGAGGTGTGCTTGATGCGCATGCGCGGGATGTAACCCAGCTGCATCGCCTGGCGCGAGACCGAGAACGCACCGGTGATGACCGACTGCGAGGCAATCACCGCCGCCATGGTGGCCAGGATGATCATCGGGTACAGCGCCCACGGCGGCACCGCCTCGAAGAACGGGTTTTTCAGCGCCTCGGGGTGGTTGAGCACCAGTGCGCCCTGCCCCAGGTAGTTCAGCACCAGGCACGGCAGCACGAAGAAATACCAGGCGTGGCGGATCGGTTTGGCGCCGAAGTGGCCCATGTCGGCGTAAAGCGCCTCGCCACCGGTCACCGCCAGCACCACTGCGCCGAGGATGAAGATCCCATGCCAGCTGTGCTCCATGAAGAAGCGGATCGCCCACCAGGGGTTGAACGCCTTGAGCACTTCCGGCGCATCGACGATGTTGTAGATGCCGATCGCCGCCAGCGAGATGAACCAGACCGAGGTGATGGGGCCGAAGGCCTTGCCGATCTTCTCGGTACCGAAGCGCTGCGCCGCAAACACCATCAACAGCACCACCACCGTGATCGGCACGATGAAGGCATGCAGGCCCGGCGCGGCCACCTCCAGGCCCTCCACCGCACCCAGCACCGATATCGCCGGGGTGATCACGCCGTCGCCGAAGAACAGCGAGGCACCGAAAATGCCGAGGATGCCGACCACGTAGGCCGAGCGCGAGCCGTTGCGCAGCGTGCGCTGGGTCAACGCCATCAGCGCCATGATGCCGCCCTCGCCGTCGTTGTCGGCGCGCATGATGATGGTCACGTACTTCAGCGTGACCACGATGTTCAGCGCCCAGAACGCCAGCGACAGCACGCCCAGCACGGTGTCGTGGTCGCTGTTGAGCCCGTAGTGTGGCGAGAACGCCTCCTTCAGCGTGTACAGCGGGCTGGTACCGATATCGCCGAACACCACGCCGATCGCACCGATGATCAGCGCCATGCCTCCTGCTGGAGGGGCGTGACCGTGGCTGCCGGGGGCAGCTGCGTGCGGGGTTTGACTGCTTGACATGGGACTCCTGGCGACGCTCAGGCGGTTCGTTGAAGGAAAGGGACGCGGCTCAGCGCAGCGCCGACTGCAGCGCCTTGCGGATCACGGTGGCCACTTCGTCGCCTTCATTGAAGGCGTCGCGGGCCATGCGTGCCGCTTCGGCCGGCTTGTAGCCCAGCTGCTGCAGGGCCACGGTGGCATCGGACAGCGGGTCGGCCGGGGCCGGGCCGCTGCCGGTGGGCAGCGCGCCGCCGGCACCGAACTGGGCGGCACGGTCACGCAGTTCCAGCACCATGCGCTCGGCAGTCTTCTTGCCGATGCCGGGAATGCGGGTCAGCGCGGTGATGTCACCGGCCTGGACCATGCGCGCGAACTCCTCGACGGAAACGCCGGACAGCACCGCCAGCGCGATCTTCGCGCCAATGCCACTGACCTTCTGCACGTCGCGGAACAGGCGCCGCTCCCCCTCGCGCAGGAAGCCGTACAGCGAAACGCTGTCTTCCTTCTGCGCGTAGTGGGTGTACAGCGTGACCTCGCGGCCGAGCTCGGGCAGGTCGTAGAAGGTGCTCATCGGCGCCTCCAGTTCGTAGCCCACCCCGTTCACGTCCACCACCAGCCACGGCGGCGCCTTGTAGGCGACGATGCCGCGCAGTCGACCGATCATTGCGTGCAGCTCCTCATTTGCGGCCCCACGCCTGGCGGGCACTGAGCCCCAGGCGGTTGGCCGTTGCCCGTACGTGGGCATGGGTGATCGCCACCGCCAACGCGTCGGCCGCGTCGGCCTGCAGCTTGGTTTTCAGGTTGAGCATGAGCCCGACCATGTGTTGAACCTGTTGCTTTTCGGCGCCACCACGGCCAACCACGGCGAGCTTGATCTCGCTGGCGGCGTATTCGTGCACCGGCAGGTCGCGCAGCACCACGGCCGAGATCGCCGCGCCCCGGGCCTGGCCCAGCTTCAGCGCCGAATCGGGATTACGGGCCATGAACACCTTTTCAATGGCCACTTCCTGCGGCTGGTACTCGCGGCACAGGTCGGCCAGGCCCAGAACCAGCAGCTTCATGCGCTGCGGGAAGTCGTCGGCGCCCAGCAGCACCAGTGGCTGGTGGTGCACGTAGGTGACGCGGCCGGCGGCATCGACATCGATGATGCCGACCCCGGTCCGCTGCGAACCGGGGTCGATGCCGAGGATGCGGGTCATGCTGCACTCCTGGCGGGGCGGAACGGGATGCGCTGGCAGGCGTAGGGGCTCATGACTGTCCGCGGTGACCGTTCAACGGCCCGCGCCCAGGCCGTCGAAGACGGCTCAGGCGTAGGCGTCGGCGCCGAGTTCGGCGTTGGAATACACGTCCTGCACGTCGTCCAGGTCTTCGAGCATGTCCAGCAGCTTCTTGACCTGCAGGGCGACGTCGCCTTCAACCTTGATGTCGTTGTCCGCGCGGAAGGTGATCTCGGCGTGGTCGGCGACATGGCCGGCGGCGGCCATCGCATCCTTCACCGCGTTGAACGCGTCAGGGCTGGTGACCACATCGATCGAGCCGTCATCGGGGTAGACCACGATGTCATCGGCACCGGCCTCAATGGCCGCTTCGGTGATGGCTTCCTCGTCGGCCCCTGCGGCGAAGCTGAGCACGCCCAGGCGCTTGAACATGAAGGCCACCGAGCCCTCGGTGCCCATGTTGCCACCGCACTTGCTGAACGCATGGCGGACGTCGGCCACAGTGCGCACGCGATTGTCGGTCAGGCAGTCGACGATCACGGCCACGCCACCCGGGGCGTAGCCCTCGTAGCGGACTTCCTCGTAGTCGACGCCTTCCAGCTCACCGGTCGCCTTCTTGATGGCACGCTCGATCACGTCCTTGGACATGTTCACGGCCAGGCCCTTGTCCACGGCCACGCGCAGGCGCGGATTGTTGTTGGGGTCGCCTCCACCGCCGCGCGCGGCAACGCCGATCTCGCGGATGATCTTGGTGAAAATCTTGCCGCGCTTCGCGTCGGACGCGTTCTTGCGGGCTTCGATGGAGGGGCCTCTACCCATGGGTGCTACCGTCTGGCTGCTTCAGGATCAAGGCGCGGATTCTACCTGATCGGGCGCTGCAACCGTGTCTAGGCCCGTATTGTTGTAGAGCCGAGCCCATGCTCGGCTCCATGGGCCCGACGGAATGCAGCCGAGCATTGGCCCGGCTCTACAGGGCGGCCCTGGCTCCCTGCCCCTAGGCCGCCGCCGCGTCGCGGCTGTGGTCGAACTTGCCATGACGCAGGAAATGCGCGGTCTGCCGCGCGGCGTCGGGCGACACCACCAGGCCGCTGTGGCTGGTGCGGACCACGCAATGGTCGGCCAGGCCCGGCAGCCGGGTCTCGGCCAGTGCCACGGTGCCATCGGAGGCGTCATCGATGGCACCCAGCAGGCTGCCCAGCCCATGCGGCACCGAGCCGGCGATCAGGCCAACCTCGGCCCTGCCCTGCCAGTCCGGCAGGCCATCGAGCAGCAGCTCGCTGCTGCGTCCCAGCGCCAGGCCCCAGCCGTGCTCGGACAACGAGCGTGCGGTGCCACTGCCGCGCAGCGGTGAACCCAGGCAGACCACCCGCTGCACCGGCAGCTGCGGATTGCGCCGCAGCGCTTCCAGCGCCAGCAACCCGCCCAGGCTGTGGCCGACCAGCGACAACGGCCCGGCGTCGGCCAACCGTTCCAGCAGCTGGGGCACCGCCACGTCGGGACCACCGAACACCGAGGAGTAACCGAACGCATGTACCTGGAAACCACGCGCGCGCAGGCGCCAGGCCAGCGGCCCGACCCAGGCGCGGGCATTCCAGATGCCATGCAGCAGCAATACGGGGGGAGTCATGCAAACAGCCTGGCGGTCAGCGGGGCAGGAACGTGAGGTGATTGAACACGCGCGCGCAGCAAGCGGCGGTGAACGTCAGGCCGCGCGCGGTGCGCGGCGCAGGATGAATTCAAGATCGTTGGTATCGCCAACCGGGAACAGGTACTCGCCGGCCTTCTCGAAACCATAGCGGGCGTAGAAGCGTTGCGCGCCGAAGTTCTCCGACCACACGCCCAGCCACAGCGTGCGCGGGCCTTCGCGCTCCAGCCAGGCCAGCGCGGTTTCCAGCAGGCGGCTGCCCCAGCCGCAGCTCTGCTGCGTCTTGATCAGGTACAGGCGCTTGAGTTCGCCGTCACCGGGTTTCACATCCGGATGCGGCAGGCCACAGGGGCCGGCGGCGGCATGGCCGACCGCTTCCCCATCCAGTTCCAGCAGCCACACCGCGTAATCGGGGTGGGCCAGGATCACGCGCTGGCGCTCGACCGTGTAGGCCTCCTCCAGGAAGGCCTGCAGGTCCTGCGGCGGGTACAGATGGCCGAAGGTTTCGGTGAATGTGCGGGCGGCCAGCGCCGACAGGGTCGGCGCATCGTCCACAGTGGCGCGGCGGATCGAATACATGCAGGAAGTTGACGCCAGGGCGAAGCGGGGGTCAAGCCTTTTCAGGCGACTCCTCTTCTTCCTCGTCCTCTTCCTCGTACTCCTCTTCGTCCTCGTCCTCTTCTTCCTCGCCTTCCTCGTCCTCTTCGTACTCTTCCTCTTCGTCGTCCTCGTAATCCTCGACGCCGAAGTCTTCACCGTCCCAACGGCCTTCGCCGTCGGCGACGAAGGTCAGGGCCATCGCCGCCGGGCTGGTACCAACGCGGACCAGCCAACCACCGAACACGCGTGCACGCTCGGTGACCAGGTTGGCCTCGGAGCCTTCATTGCCCAGCTTTTCCCACTCCAGCGAAAACGCAAACTCGGTCATTGCCTGGATCTCCTGATCAGTTGGTCTTGGGGCGAACCTGGATGTGCACTTCGGCCAGCTGCGCGTCGACGATCGGCGACGGCGCGTCGGTCATCAGATCCTGTGCACCGGTGGTCTTCGGGAACGGGATGACGTCGCGGATCGACTCGGTGCCGGCCATCAGCGCGGCGATGCGGTCGATGCCGAAGGCGATGCCACCGTGCGGCGGCGCGCCGTAGTTCAGCGCGTCGAGCAGGAAGCCGAACTTGGCACGGGCTTCTTCGGCACCGATGCCGAGCAGCTCGAACACTGCGCTCTGCATGTCCGGACGGTGGATACGGATCGAACCGCCGCCGATTTCATTGCCGTTGAGCACCATGTCGTAACCGCGCGAGACGGCGGTACGGGCGTTGGCGCGCAGATCGGCGATGTCATCCACGGCCGGTGCGGTGAAGGGGTGATGCAGCGCGACGTAGCGCTGTTCTTCCTCGTCCCATTCGAACATCGGGAAGTCGGTGACCCACAGCGGCGCCCAGCCATCGGCGACCAGGCCGAAGTCCTTGCCGGCCTTCAGGCGCAGCGCGCCCATGAAGTCGGAGACCTTGTTGTAACCACCGGCACCGAAGAACACGATGTCGCCGTTGCCGGCGCCAACATGGGCGACCAGCGCAGCGAAGGAGGCCTCGCTGAAGAACTTCTGGATCGGCGAGCTGACCTCGCCGTTGTCGGCGATCTTGATGTAGGCCAGGCCCTTGGCGCCGTACTTGGCAGCGTGCGCGGCGTACTCGTCGATCTGCTTGCGGCTCAGCGCTGCACCGCCCGGGATGCGCAGCGCGGCGACGCGGCCTTCGGCATCGTTGGCTGGGCCGGTGAACACTGCAAACTCGCTGTCCTTGACCAGTTCAGCCACGTCGACCAGCTCCAGCGCGATGCGCAGGTCCGGCTTGTCCGAACCGTAGCGACGCATCGCCTCGGCCCAGGTCATGCGCGGGAAGCTGGCATCCAGCTGGACGTCGACCACTTCCTTGAAGATGGCGCGGATCATGTCTTCGACGAAGTCCTGTACGTCGCGCTCGCGCACGAAGGCGAATTCCATGTCCAGCTGGGTGAATTCCAGCTGGCGGTCGGCACGCAGCGCTTCGTCGCGGAAGCAGCGCGCGATCTGGTAGTAACGGTCGAAGCCGGCCACCATCAGGATCTGCTTGAACAGCTGCGGGCTCTGCGGCAGGGCGTAGAACTCGCCCGGGTGCATGCGCGCCGGCACCAGGAAGTCGCGCGCGCCTTCCGGGGTGGCCTTGGTCAGGATCGGGGTCTCGATGTCCTGGAAGCCCTTCTCGTCCAGGTGGCGGCGCAGGGCCTGCACCAGCTTGATGCGGGTGCGCTGCATGCGCTGCATTTCCGGACGGCGCAGGTCCAGGTAGCGGTACTTCAGGCGGGTTTCCTCGCCCGGGTTCTCGTGGGCGTGGAACGGCAGGGGCGCAGCCTTGTTCAGCACAGTGATGGCAGTGGCGATCACTTCCACCTTGCCGGTGCGCATCTTGTCGTTCACCGCGTGGCGGGCGCGCACGACGCCCTCCACCTGCAGCACGTCCTCGTAGCCCAGCGAAGCCGCCACGGCGAACACTTCGGCGTTGTCGACCTCCACGGTCACCTGCACGATGCCTTCATGATCGCGGAGATCGATGAAGCAGACGCCGCCCTGGTTACGGGCCACGTCGGTCCAACCGGCGAGGGTGACAGTCTGGCCAATCAGGGTCTCGTCGACCAGGCCGCAGAAGTGGGTACGCATTGGGGGAAGCTCCGCTGGAGAACGCCGGCACCGGATGGGGGCCGGAAAGCCTCGTATTCTGCGGCCGAGGCCCCGGCCGGGGCAAATCCGGCCAGTCACACCGGCTTGATCATCCCCCTCCCTATAGTCAGGCACCTGCCACCGTATGGGATGCCGCCATGAATCCGCTGTCCCTGGCCCGCCTGGCCGTGACCCTGAGCCTGGGCACCATCGCCACGCTCGCCCTGCCCTCCGCCCCGGCCGCCGCGCAAAGCGGGGTGATCCGTTGCGAGAGCCAGAACAACCGAGAACGCGTGTGCAACACAGGCTGGCGCAATGCGCAGCTGGTCCGCCAGCTGTCCGGCAGCGCCTGCGACGAGGGCCGCACCTGGGGCAGCCGCAATGGCAGCATCTGGGTCACCAATGGCTGCCGCGCCGAATTCGTCGAGGCCCGTGGTGGCTGGGGCGGCGGCAACGGCGGTGGCTGGGGCGGCAACAACGGCCGGCCCGGCGAAACCATCCGCTGTGAGAGCCAGAACAATCGCGAACGCAGCTGCCCGGTCGGCTGGCGCAATGCCCGCCTGGTCCGCCAGCTGTCCGGCAGCCCCTGCGACGAAGGCCGTACCTGGGGGGTGCGCAACGGCGCGGTGTGGGTCAGCAACGGCTGCCGCGCCGAATTCGCCGAAGCTCGCGGATGGGGTGGCGGCGGGGGCGGTGGCTGGGGCGGCGGCAACAGCAACTACTCCATCACCTGCAGCAGCAACAACAACCGCACGCAGAACTGTGACTGGGATGAGCGCCAGGGCCGGCCGGTGCTGCAGCAGCAGCTGTCCGGCAGCGCCTGCCAGGAGGGCCGCAGCTGGGGCTACGCACGGGGCCAGGTGTGGGTGAGCAACGGTTGCCGGGCGCGCTTCGGTACGCGTTGAGTTACGGGGTCGGATCCCTGGCCAGCGGCCGGGGCTCTGACCCGACCAGGTATCCCGCTTCCACGCATGGCGCGGATCTACTGGGGGTCTTTCCGGGGGCGGAGCGCTTTACAGGAGGCATCCGACCCCGCGATCACGGTGCGGGCGCTTTGTCGTCACCCCACGGCGGCGGCGGCAGATCGACCGGCTTGCTCAGGTCGAACTTCACGCGGAAGCGGCGGCCGTCCGGGCGGCCCAGCTCGTAGACGAAGGTCTGGTCGGGGTCGATCTCCATCGCCCAGGTGTTGTGCGTGGAGGCCAGCATGTCGGCACGACGGAACATCGCCACCGAATCGGAGTCGGCCGGGAACTGCTGGCGCTCGGCGGTGCCCGGTGGCGTGCTGTCGCCGCCATAGAGGGTGATCGCATCCGCGCTGCCATCCTGATGGCGATGATCGTGCTTCAGGCGCAGGCCGTTTTCGGTGCGGGTCAGCACCCAGGTGCGCGAGTGGTCATCCCCCACATGGAAGGGAATCCGCAATTCATGGGCAGGATCGGCACAGCCGCGCACATGCATGACCAGGCGCTGCCCGGCGAACGGGTCCTTGCCGGTCGGCGCCGGCGTGTCCTCCACCACCCGGCCTTCAAAGGCCTGGCCGCAATGCGCGGCGATGGCGGCCATGAAGGCATCGGCCGGTGCGGTCGCCAGATCATGGGCGACCGTATCGGAACGCTGCGAGCAGGCAGCGAGGCTGAGCAGGAGGGCGGAAGCGGCAACAACGGCAGGCAGTCTCATGCCCCAACCCTAACGACCCGGGCCGGTGCGCGCAAACCGCGCTGACCGGCCACGTCACTTCAGGGGTGCAGCCAGACCTCGCAACCGCCCACGTCCTGCTTCTGGCCACCGGCGGCATGGCGCCGGGTGATCTCGGCCAGCCATTGCACGCGCTCGGGGCTGCTGCCCACCTGGTTGGGGCAGTTGACCAGCGCGGCCAGCGGCAGTCCCCCCAGTGCTGCGTCATCTGCAGCCAACGATGCGAGCACGTCGTCCGATGCCCAGTCCGGAATCATCACGGCACGGCGGCCGGAGAAATACGGCAGCTCGGAGGACCAGTCCTGACCGAACGCGACCACCACGCCCTGCGCCGGGGTGCCGGTCCGGATGGCCTCGGCGATCTGCAAAACCGGTGTCGGCTCGCGCGCTTCCTTGATGTCCTTCAGCGACTTCACCAGGCCAAATCCCACCGACAGCACGCACAGGAAGATCGCCAGTGCAACGCCACGGCGCGGCTTGCCCGCCGCTTCGGCCGCCAGCACCGTCGACCACAGCACCAGGCCGATGATCGACGTGGCGAACACGATATTGGCCGCCTGGTAGTAGGGATGGGCGATGTGCAGGTTGGTGAAGACCAGGAACGGCGCCAGGTAGGCCAGCAGCAGGATCCCCACCGCCGTGCGCGTGCGCTTCTGCCACAGCCCGGCGATGACGAAGACCAGGAAGATCCAGTTGGAGCCGATCGCACCGGAGAAGCGCTTCTTGAACACCGTGCCCCACCAGGTAGCCGGATCCAGGCGCTGCTGCAGGGTGCCGTAATTCCAGGTGGACAGTGCATCGGAGGTGATCTGCCGGCCCAGCGCCGAATGCGCCTTCAGCGCATCGGCATGCTGCAGCCACAGGCTGAGCGTGGCCAGCGCGGCAAGCGCGGACAGACCACCCCAGAACAGCAGCTGCCAATGCTGCTGCAGCCACCGCGGGCGCCAGCCGTGCTCGTGCAGGGCCAGCCACAGGAAGGCCAGCGCAACGAACGCGGCAAAGCCGAAGAACGAGGTGACCTTGATGGCCGCCGACAGCACCGCCGCGACGATGGCGACCAGGCCCACCCACACGCGCGGCTGGCTGCGCAGGCGTGCCATCGCCCAGACAAAGAGCAGGCCGAAGAACACCGCGCTGGACTCCATCATCACCGAGCGCCCCCAGAACTGCGCGTACGGTGAGACGGCGAATGCGCCGGCCACGCACAGCGCCAGCGTGCGGTCAGGGCGCCAGGCCAGCAGCGTGCGATAGACCAGCCAGATGCAGCCGGCATGGAAGACGGTGGAGACCAGCCGCCCGCTGTTGTCGGCACTCATGCCGGTGACGCTGGACAGCAACGCCGCCAGCCACTGGTAGAACGGGAACTCGAAGGGGATCGACCAGGGCGCCCCCAGCACCGGGGTCACGTAGTCCAGCCAGGGCCCGCCACGTAGCAACCAGTCGATCGACAGGGCAGTCTGCGTCTGCCGGAAACCGGAGGCATCGACCGGGGGCATCGACCAGCTGCAGCCCAGCAGGACCAGCAGCGCGATTGCCGAAAACCACAACAGGATCTTGCCCGGCAACAGGCTGCGGTCTGGGTTGCTTTCCTGGGTCACGCCTGTTGCTCCTGGCTGTGGCCGCCCACGGCAGGGCGCGCTTCACGGGCGCGCAGTGTCTGGGTTGACGCGCGGGAGTGCAAGCCGCTGCACGCGGCTGCGGCTCAGCCCAGCGGTGGCAGCGGCGCCTTCGGCGGCTCGGCGTGGCTGACTTCGGTGGCCGCGACCGGTGCGGCCTCGCCCTCGCCCGCCGGTTCCTGCTCCACCGGATCGACGTCGAACGGCGTGCGGAACACCAGCGACGGCAGCAGCGTGGTCAGTGCGGCGTACAGCAGCAGCGCGCCGAACAGCACTGCGGGTATCTGGAAGCGCTCGCGCATGATCGCCGCCAGCACCAGGGTGAAGATCAGGGTCGGGGCCAGCGCCAGCGAGACCCGCAGGCTGCTGCGGAAGCTCTCGCCGAACATCACCCGGCGCTGCAGCCAGACCACGCCGATGCGCAGCGGCAGCACCACCAGGGTGATCACGATGCCCAGCCCCAGCGCCTCGAAGCTCAACGCTTCGCTGGGCACCTTGGTGCCCGCGTTGAAGAAATAGAACGGCACGAAGAACGAGGCGAACAGACGCAGCGCGTGCAGGTTCTCGTGAGAGGCCAGCAGCGGCATGCGCTGGTGCAGCAGGCGCGCGACCAGGCCGGCAATGAACGCGCCGACCAGGTAATACACGCCCAGCAGGTAGGTGATGTAGGCCGCCACCATGCCGACCATCACCAGCAGCGAGAACTCCGAACCCGGCGCGTGCGGCGCCACCCAGCGGCCCAGCGCGATGAACAGCAGCGGCAGGCCGACCATCATCGCCAGCAGCGCCAGGCTGGACAGCGCCATGTGGCCCGGATCGCCGGCCTGCAGCACGATGAACAAGGCAGCCAGCGCCAGCAGCTCACCGGCGATGGCCTTGCTGGTCACCCAGAACCGTTCGTCCTCACTCAGGCCCAGCCGCGACAGCGAGTCCATGATGAAACCGGTGGAGGGCGTCAGCAGCGCCAACGCCAGCAGCCCGGCGGCCTGCCACGGCAATCCTGCGTAACGCCAGGCCAACCAGCCGACGCCGAACAGCGTGCCGGTACGGATGACCAGATGTGCCAGCAGCGGCCACATTCCCCGGCGCAGCGCCTGCAGATCCACTTCCAGGCCGGCGAACAGGAACAGCGAGGAAATGCCCAGGGTGGCCAGCAGTCCGATCACCGCATCATGTGCCTGATCCCCCAGCCAGAGCATGCCGATGATGCCGAACAGCAGGCAGGTCAACGGGGCAGGCAGGCTGAAACGCTGCAACGCGCGTGGGATCACCAGCAGCGCGAAGATCAGCAACAGGTAGATCAGTTCATGGCTCATGGGGTCTTCCGTGGGGTTGGAACGCGCGCAGGATGCGCGCGCTGAACCGATCCGGCAAGCCATTTTCGAATGACCCCGGTTACCTCATCCGATCATCGCGTCGGCCAGCGCCCCCACCCGTGCAAGCACCGCTGCGCGCTGATCGTCATCGACCGACGCGCCCTGCAGATAGGCGGTGACCACCCACGCTGCGCCGCCCGCATGCGGCCACAGCACGGCAATGTCGTTGCGCGTGTCATCACCGTTGCTGCCGGTCTTGTCCCCCACCCGCCAGCGCTTGCCCAGCCCGGCGCGCAGGCAGGCATCGCCGGTCTGGTTGTCGATGAGCCAATCAGTGAACTGCTGGCGCGATGCCGGCTGCAGGCCATTGCCCACCGCGAAGCGGGCCAAGCTGGTGGCCATCGCGGCCGGGCTAGTGGTATCGCGCGGGTCTCCCTTCGCGAACAGATTCACGTCCGGCTCGTTGCGGTCATTGCGGGTAACGCTGTCGCCCTGCCCGCGCAGGAATGTCGTCAGCGCCGACGGCCCGCCCACCACCTCCAGCAGCAGGTTGGCCGCCGTGTTGTCGCTGGTGGTCAGCGTGCCCCGGCACAGGTCGCGCACCGTCAGGTCCTTGCCCACATGGCGGCGCGCCACCGGGGCGTAGGACAGCAGATCCTTTTCGGCGATGGGCACACGTGTGTCGAGCGAAACGCGGCCTGCATCGGCAAGGCTCAGCACATGGGCAACCAGCATCGACTTGAACGTGCTGCACATCGGGAAGCGCTCGTCCTGACGATGTCCGCCGATGCGACGGCCGTTACCGGTGTTCAGCACGGTGACGCCCAGACGGCCACCGCTGGCTTTCTCCAGCGCGGCGAAATCGGCGGCGCCGGCAATGGCGGCGTTCGCGGCGGATATGCCGGACGATGGGGAAACAGCTCGCGCCAACGCCGGGGCAAGCAGCGAGGAAGCAACGGCAGCACCACTGAACTGCAGGAATCGGCGACGGGCGAGCATAGGGTTCTCCTGGTGACCGCTCGATTATTGGCGCTTCCCCTGCAGCCGACCAGCGCGAAGAATCAAGGCAAGCCATAAGTTGAACTCATGTCTGTCGTAATCAACTTGTTGAGATTTACGAAATTCCTTATTGAACGGTAGGATCAGCCATCACCCTGGCTCACGGCTTTCCGATGCTGCACCCGACCCTGCCGCTCAACGCGCTGCGTGCTTTTGAAGCCGCCGCCCGCCATCAGAACTTCACCCGTGCCGCGCTCGAGTTGTGCGTCAGCCAGGCCGCGCTGAGCCACCAGATCCGGGGTCTGGAAGACCGGCTCGGCATCCGCCTGTTCCATCGCCTGCCGCGCGGCGTGGCGCTGACCGATGAAGGCGCAGCACTGTATCCGGTGCTCAACGAATCGTTCGAACGCATCTCGGCCAGCATCGCGCGCTACACCGGCGGGCCGGCCCGCGAAGTGCTGACGCTGGGGGTGGTCGGCACCTTCGCCACCGGTTGGCTGCTGCCACGGCTGGCCGCATTCGAGGCCGCGCATCCGGACATCGAGCTGCGCCTGCAGACCCACAACAACCGCATCGACCTGGCCGGCGAGGGGCTGGATCTGGCCATCCGCTTCGGTGATGGCGACTGGCAGGGCCAGGCCTGCACGGCGATCCTCAATGCGCCCTTCGCGCCGCTGTGCGCCCCGGCATTGGCGCGGCGGCTGAAGCAGCCGCGCGACCTGGCCACGCTGCCGTTGCTGCGTTCCTATCGCAGCGACGAATGGCCGCGCTGGCTGCAGGCGGCCGGCGTCAGCGGCGTGGAAGCCCGTGGGCCGGTGTTCGATTCCTCGCTGACGGTGGCGATGGCCGCCGCCGGCGGTGCCGGCGTGGCCTTGCTGCCGCTGCGCATGTTCGAGCAGGAACTGGCCGAAGGCCGCCTGCTGCAGCCGTTCGGCACCACGCTGGAGCTGGGCCGATACTGGCTGACGCGGCTACGTTCGCGCGCCGAGCGCGAGCCGGCCAAGCGCTTCCGCGAGTGGCTGCAGGCGCAGGCATGAAAAAAGGGGACGGAGGGGATTAAGTCATTTGTGCACATACGACTTAATCCCCTCCGTCCCCTTTTTTTGCGGAGTTACGACTCCAGCAGCTCCATCCACGCCGCTTCAGCCTTTTCCAGCTGCGCGGCGGCGGTTTCGCGGTCACGGCCGATCACCGCCATGCGGCTGGCATCGGCATAGTTGGCCGGGTCGGCGAGTTGGCGGTCCAGCTCGGCCAGCACACCTTCCAGCTCGGCCACCTTGGCCTCGGCGGCGGCCAGCTTGTGCGGGTTCACGGGCTTTTTCTGCACCACCTGTGCCACCGGGGCGGTCTTGACCACCACCGGCTCTTCCACCTGCTCCATGCGGGCCTTCGTGCCCTGCGCCTGCGGACGGGTGCGCAGCCACGCGGCGTATGCATCCAGGTCACCGTCGAACGGCTCGACCACGCCATCGGCCACGCGCCAGTAGGTATCGCAGACCAGGCCGATCAGGTGGCGGTCATGCGAGACCATCACGATCGCGCCTTCGAAGGTGGCCAGCGCTTCGGCCAGTGCTTCGCGCATTTCCAGGTCAAGGTGGTTGGTCGGTTCGTCCAGCAGCAGCACGTTCGGCTGCTGCCAGGCGATCAGCGCCAGCGCCAGGCGCGCGCGCTCGCCACCGGAGAAACCATCGACCGGCTCGAACGCACGGTCGCCGGGGAAATTCCACTTGCCAAGGAAATCGCGGAACGACTGGTTCGGCGCATCCGGGGCAATCTCGCGGAAGTGCTCCATCGGCGACTGGCCTTCGTGCAGCGACTCCACCGTGTGCTGGGCGAAGTAGCCGATCTTCAGGTCCGGGTGCGCCATGCGCTCACCGACGATCGGCGCCAGTTCACCCACCAGGGTCTTCACCAGGGTGGTCTTGCCGGCGCCGTTCGGGCCGAGCAGGCCAATGCGCTGGCCCGCTTCCAGGCCGAAGCCGACGTTGTGCAGGATCACCGCGTCCTGGCCATAGCCGGCTTCGACGTGATTCAGGCGGATCAGCGAGAACGGCAGCTTGGCCGGCGGCGCGAACTCGATGCGGAACTCGCGTTCGGCGCGCACCGCTTCGGTGCCGGCCAGCTTGGCCAGGCGCTTCATGCGGCTCTGCGCCTGCGCGGCCTTGCTGGCCTGCGCCTTGAAGCGGTCGATGAAACTCTGCAGGTGGGCACGCTCGGCCTGCTCCTTCTCGTGCGCGATCTGCTGCTGGCGCAGCTGTTCGGCGCGCTGGCGCTCGAAATCGGTGTAGCCGCCCGGGTAGAGCTTGGCGCCGCCGCCGTGCAGGTGCAGGGTGTGGGTGGCCACGTTGTCGAGGAACTCGCGGTCATGCGAGATCAGCAGCAGGGTGCCCGGGTACTTCAGCAGCCACTGTTCCAGCCAGTACACCGCGTCCAGATCGAGGTGGTTGGTCGGTTCGTCGAGCAGCAGCAGGTCGCTGGGCATCATCAGCGCGCGGGCCAGGTTCAGGCGCACGCGCCAGCCACCGGAGAACGAGGACACCGCGCGGTGGTGGGTCTCGGCCGGGAAACCAAGGCCGTGCAACAGCTTGCCGGCGCGCGCTTCGGCGTCGTAGGCGCCCATCTCGGCCATCTTCGTGTGTGCGTTGGCCACCGCCTCCCAGTCTTCGCGGGCGGTCGCCTCGGCCTCTTCGGCCAGCACCGCGGCCACCTCGGTATCGCCGCCCAGCACGAAGCTCAGCGCCGGGTCCGGCAGCGACGGGGTTTCCTGGGCCACGCTGGCGATACGGACCTTGCCGGGCAGGTCGACGTCACCCTTGTCGGCCTCCAGTTCGCCCTTCACCGCCGCGAACAGGCTGGATTTGCCAGCACCGTTGCGGCCGACCACACCTACCCGGTAACCGGCGTGCAGGGTCAGGTCGACATTGGACAACAGCAGCCGCTCGCCGCGGCGCAAGGCGAAATTACGAAGGGAGATCATCGGGGAAGGGGTCCATATAACCGGATGGAATGTGCTGGTGAGCACTGTTCCTGCGACGCAATTCTAGCGTTAACGAATACTTGACGCGTCCCGGGATGCGCAGTGGCCGACGTTCCTCTCTCCCACGTCCTCGCCGCGCGCGTCCCGGGTCTCCTCCCCGCCGATGCCTGTCCGGGCTAAATGGTTGCTGCTGCAACGTTTTTTCCGATGACCGGCATTTGACAGGCACTGAATATCCCGTTAATTGCTGTATTGCGCACCGCAACAACCGCCGTCCGCCTCACCCCCGTGATGTCGATTCCGGTGCCGCCCCCGCCAACCGGAGCCCATCCCGATGACCCGCAAGACCAGCCTGATCGCCGCCGCCGTCGCTGTCGCACTCGGTGGCTCTCCGTTCGTCGCCGCCGCCCAGCAGGCCGGCACCGCCGCCAACACCCTGGACACCGTGATCGTCACCGGCACCCGCGTGGCCGACCGCACCGTCGCCGAATCGCAGTCGCCGATCGACATCATCACCCCCGAAGCGCTGCAGTCCACCGGCACCAGCGAACTGGCCACCGCCCTTTCACGCGCCCTGCCCTCACTGAACTTCCCGCGCCCGGCACTGACCGACGGCACCAGCGGCGTGCGCCCGGCGCAACTGCGCGGCCTGTCGCCGGACCAGGTGCTGGTGCTGGTCAACGGCAAGCGCCGCCACACCTCAGCGATGATCAACGTCAACGGCAGCATCGGTCGTGGCTCGTCTGCGGTGGACATCAACGCGATCCCGATCGCCGCGATCGAGCGCGTGGAGGTGCTGCGCGACGGCGCGTCGGCGCAGTACGGCTCGGACGCCATTGCCGGCGTCATCAACATCGTGCTCAAGGGCAGCGGCAGTGGCGGCAGCCTGGCCGTGGACTACGGCCAGTACTCCGCCGGCGACGGCAACAAGTACCAGCTTTCCGGCGATACCGGCGTCGAGTTCGGCAACGGCCGAGGCCGCGTGCACGTGGCCGGCCAGATCAGCCAGCAGGATGAAAGCAACCGCGCCGGCCCGTACCGCGGCACCACGCCGAACACCGGCAACTTCCCCAGCATCGGCCAGAAGACCTTCATCGTCGGCGACCCGCGCGTGGATGCCACTGCTGCGTCGGCCAACGCCAGCTTCGACTTCAGCGACCACGTGACCGGCTACGCCAGCGCGCTGCTCAGCAATCGCGACATCACCTCGTTTGCGTTCTACCGTTCGCGCAACCACAGCGGGCAGAGCGCGCTGCTGGCGCAGACCTATCCGGACGGCTACGTGCCGGAGATCAACCAGTATTCCAAGGACCGCTCGCTGGTGGCCGGGGTCAAGGGCAACACCGACAGCGGCTGGACCTGGGACCTGAGCCTGAACCACGGCGAGAACACCCTCGATTTCCACACCCGCAACAGCATCAACTACAGCCTCGGTGCGACCAGCCCGCGCTCGTTCTACGACGGCACGCTGAAGTACCAGCAGGACATCTTCAACGCCGACCTGACCAAGTCGCTGGACTGGGGCCTTGCCTACCCGGTCACGCTGTCCTTCGGCGGTGAGTACCGCAAGGAGAAGTGGGACCAGAACCCGGGCGAACTGAACTCGTACACCGGCAGCGGCGCGCAGGGCTTCGCCGGCTTCACCCCGACCAATGAAGTGCATGCCGACCGCCACAACTACGCGGTCTATGCGGGCCTGGAAGCGGACCTGACCGAGAAGTTCTCGGCCGGCATCACCGGCCGCTACGAGGACTACTCGGACTTCGGCGACCGCTTCTCCGGCAAGCTGTCGGCGCGCTATGCGTTCACCGACAAGGTCGCGCTGCGTGCCACCGCCTCCAGCGGCTTCCGTGCGCCGTCGCTGGCGCAGCAGGGCTACCAGGCGGTGACCAGCCAGTTCCTCAATGGCGTGTTCGTCGAGCGTGGCACCTTCCCGACCACCAGCCCGGCCGCGCAGGCGCTGGGCGCCTCGCCGTTGAAGGCCGAAACCTCCACCTCCTACAGCCTGGGCCTGGTGCTGCAGCCGGTCGACCGCCTGTACATCACCGTCGATGCGTACCAGATCGACATTGATGACCGCATCGCGCTGTCGTCCAGCATCACCACCAACGCCGCCACCAGCGCGCTGCTGGGCACCCTCGGCCTGCCGCAGGTGACCGCGTTCTCGTACTTCACCAACGGCCTGGATACGCGCACCCGCGGCCTCGACTTCGTGTCCAGCTACACGGTGCCGTTCAGCGCCAGCAGCCTGGAGCTGACCGCCGCCTACAGCTACAACGACACCGAAGTGCGCCGCGTCGGCGGCACTCCGGCGGTGTTCGGCACCCTGGGCCTGACCCAGTCGCTGATCGGCCGTGATGAGATCGGTCGCATCGAGGACAGCTACCCGCGCGACAAGGCGATCCTGAGTGGCACCTGGCGTTCGGATCACTGGGAACTGGGCCTGGCCGCAACCCGCTACGGCAAGTTCACCGTGCGCAACTCGGCCACCGCGCTGCGCGACCAGACCTACGGCGATGCCTGGGTGGTGGATGCCTCGGCCAGCTACAAGCCGAGCAGCAACTGGACCCTGACCGTGGGCGCCGACAACCTGCTGGACAAGTACCCGGACCGCACCGAAGACCTGCAGAACTCCACCTTCGGCATGCTGCCGTACAGCAACTACTCGCCGTTCGGCTTCAACGGCGCGTATGTGTACGGGCGGATCAAGTACACCTGGTAAGCGAGTCTCTGGTAGTGCCGGCCGCTGGCCGGCAACTCCTAGCCACATCTCTCACACCCGCCGGAGTGATCCGGCGGGTGTTTTGTTATGTGCTGCGGGCAAGATCAGCCGCGCGGCTGGCAATTGGACGTGCGATGACCTTCTGCGATCATACGGACAGACTCGAGACAGTTGTCCAGACTGTCAAAATTCACGCTCACTTGAAGACCAGGCAGCGACCACCTCGCGCTGCCAAACGTTCCTTCATCAAGCCAACGACTGGCTCGTTGATCCATGCGCTCTTCGAGAATGGACGGCGGATCATCGAATTGAAGGCCGAATGGCAGCGGCCCAGCCCAGGCTCTTGAGTTTCCCAGTCGATCGCGGACGAAACTGATGCCGGTGCATACCGGATGGCTACCGGGCACGCCCTGCCTACTGTCAAAGTAAAGGATGAAGCCATGCTCGTCGGCTCTATCAACGACCTCGCTGCTCGCCTCCGCCATCAGACTCGCAAGACCAAGGTCCCGGAACGCGACCTGGAAATCGGGGTCATTGGTCGATCTGCCGAGGACAGCGAGCACCTGCTCCGCCGAAGGGTACTCGCGCGTTGCCGGTGCGCAAGCCAATGGATGCATGGGAATTCCCAAACTGATATCAAAGATCCCACACGCTCCTGCCTGTTTGATGCATCCAGCCTGATACGTCAGACGGATGCGGTAGTCAGGCAACCACCACGCGTCACGCCTGCCGGCGTGCAAGCTGTCCCCAAAGCCCGCCGTGGCGAGCCTTTCGCGCGCTGTCGTCCTATCGTCCTCCCATTGCAGGCCAAACAGCAGGTCGCCTTCGTACCTGCGCATGACATCCGGAATGCCGGCCGTCACCGCAACGTTGGTGAAGATCAGCTCACCGCTCTTGCCGTGCGAAGCAATGGATCGCCCGTTCCAGTAGTTGCGCTCGCTGAAGGAGAACAGCATGCCCCGCGCGCTCACACGCACAATCGCCTCGTAAGGGCTTTTGGCAGGACGGGCCAGCTCTGGCCTTCGCCTGACGCCAAGCCACTGCAGCATCGTTGAGACGGCTGGGTCAGTGGCGCTTCTGCCAAACAGGGCCGTTATCGCCTGTAGGTCCATTCATTCCTCTTGTGGCAGCCCCAGGCTGACGCAGCGGACTCCTCTTTCACCGTCGTAGTCGACAGCCAGCTCCAGCTTTCCGAGCATCCATGCGTCGACATTGCCAGACAGACCAAACACCATTGGCGCCCCCAGATCGGCAGATGCGTCCGACCTGATCTGGTCCCTGGACATCAGGAAGTTCAGGCCGAAAGGCATCGGCCCTTCATACTGGGTGCCGGTGTCATTTCGCCAGCCCCAGAAGATCACGTCGGTGAGCATCCAGGGGCCATCATCGATGTCGTGATAGGCGGTCTCTGAGACCAGACCGGCATCCTTGAATTCAAGCTGCAGTCCAGCAGCGTCATCTGCCCAGATCCGGTGACCACTGACACCCAGGCGGTAATCATCCAGATTCTGAAGCTGGATTCCGATCCTGGAAAAGATGGTTTCGAGCTCCTTCGATTCCGAATCTCTACCGATCGCGGCGATGAACTCTTCAACGGTGGGATGATTCATGAAATTCCGCCTATCTGTATGGGCGAGATGCGCCTACGTAGCGCTTACGGATGGTGATCGCTACGCTTGATGGGGATGCTCAACGAGATGCAGCGAATCGAGTCATCTGGACCAGAGAAATCAACCGCAAGCTCCAAGCCACTGATGCACTAGACATCCACCTCACCATCAAGTCCCATTTCAACAGCATTCCCTGCACTCAACGCGGCGAGTCGCTCCCTTACATGCTGGCGCAGCATGGAAAAGCTCAGTCCACAGGGCAACGGGCCTGAGTAGGCAGGCTTCTCCTTCCTGACTTTGTTCTTCTTACTCACTCTCGCTCCCCAGAGCGCTACGCTTGTCAGTACCCAGGGCCCTTCGTCCAGGTCGTGGCAAGGAATGCCCACCAGCAGCCCGACGCCCTTGAATTCCAACTGCAGCGTATTTTCCTCGTCAGTCCAGAACCGCATTCCCGCCAACTTCAACGGATAGTGACGAAAGTCACGCTCACCAATTTCCAGATCAAGGATCAAGCGGGACAGGGGCGCCGAGCTTGTGTCTTGACCTATCGCCTGAATCACTACGTCAATGGCGGGAAGCTTCATGTGGTCGTTCGCCCATGCGGTCTGGAGAGAGCAGGCCCCTCTGATTGGTCAGCAGAACGGAGTAGCGGACACATGGTGACGTGTTCCGGACTCGAGGAACCCTCCGCCAGATTGCAAACTTCAGCCCCGTCGCCTGCGCCTCCCGGCCGGCCACCGGCCCTTGGATGCTGTCGCATCGACTGAAAACCTTGGCGCACAGGGGCAAAGGGTCCTGCGATGGCACCGCCGCGTATCGAACCCATCCCCTTCCCGTGCCTTTCTCGGCTGGCGTCGGCCTGGCTGCGGTTCACTGTCCAGAGCCACTGGCCACCCCAAATAGGTCCGATCCCGACAGCGCCACCCTCGACCGCCCCGCACACGCCAGGTCGGACGCCGACCACTGATGGCTCCGCCCACGCAACGATCCGATACGCTGGCCGGGTTTGCCGTATCTGGCCTCATCGGTGAAAATCGGGGCACCCCCGATTTCCTGCGAGTGCCGATGCACCATGACACCGACCTGATCAACATCGTGGCCGTTGGCCTGGGGCTCGCCTTCATCTTCGGCGCGCTGGCCAACAAGCTCCGCTTGTCTCCCCTGGTCGGTTACCTGGTTGCTGGCATCTGCGTAGGCCCGTTCACCCCCGGCTTCGTCGCCGACCAGGCGCTGGCCAACCAGCTGGCCGAACTGGGCGTGATGCTGCTGATGTTCGGCGTCGGCCTGCACTTCTCGCTGAAGGACCTGATGGCGGTCAAGGCCATCGCCATCCCCGGCGCCATCGGCCAGATCGCGGTGGCCACCCTGCTCGGCTGGGGCGTGGCCTCGCTGATGGGCTGGCCGGCCATTCACGGCGTCATCTTTGGTTTCTCGCTGGCCACGGCCAGTACCGTAGTACTGCTGCGGGCGATGGAGGAACGCCGTCTACTGGAAACCATGCGCGGCAAGATCGCGGTCGGCTGGCTGATCGTGGAAGACCTGGCCTGCGTGCTGGCACTGGTGATGATGCCGGTGATGGCCGGTGTGTTCGGCCCCGACGCGGCCAAGGAGTCGCACTCGCTGGGCAGCGTGCTGGCCGACATCGGCTGGACCTTCGTGCAGCTGGGCCTGTTCGTGGCGGTGATGCTGGTGGTCGGGCGCCGGGTCATCCCTTGGATCCTCGAACGTATCGCCGGTACCGGTTCGCGCGAACTGTTCACCCTGTCGGTGCTGGCAATCGCGCTGGGGGTGGCGTTCGGCTCGGCGATGCTGTTCGGCGTCTCGTTCGCGCTGGGCGCGTTCTTCGCCGGCATGCTGCTCAACGAATCGGAACTGAGCCACAAGGCCGCGCACGATTCGCTGCCGCTGCGCGATGCGTTCGCGGTGTTGTTCTTCGTCTCGGTCGGCATGCTGTTCGACCCCAACATCCTCGTCCAGCATCCGTGGCAGGTGCTGGCCACGGTGCTGATCATCATGTTCGGCAAGTCGGCAGCCGCGTTCTTCATCGTGCGTGCGTTCGGCCACCCGACCAGCACTGCGCTGACCATCTCGGCCAGCCTCGCCCAGATCGGCGAGTTCGCCTTCATAATCGCCGGCCTCGGCGTGGCGCTGCAGATCCTGCCGAAGGAAGGCCAGTCGCTGGTGCTGGCCGGCGCGCTGGTATCGATCATGCTCAACCCGCTGGTGTTCGGCCTGCTCGACCGATGGCAGGCCAAGCAGGAAAAGCAGCCGCAAACGCCGGAGCCGGAGGAGGCGACCGGCCCGTCGCGCGACCTGCATGACCATGCCATCGTGATCGGCTATGGCCGGGTGGGCAGCGAGCTGGCCCAGGTACTGCGCGATCGCGGCGTGCCGGTGCTGGTGATCGATGACAACAAAGAGCACGTCGAGCAGGCGCACGCCAGGGGCCTGGCAGCGATCCGTGGCAGCGCCGCCGCCGACCGGGTGCTGGCCGAGGCCCATCCGGAGCGGGCCAAGATCGCAGTGCTGGCGATCCCACAGCCGCTGGAAGCCGGCGAGGCACTGGCCAAGCTGCGTGCGATCAACCCGGACCTGACCCTGCTGGCACGTGCGCACAGCGATGCCGAAGTGAAGCATCTGCTGGAGCATGGTGCCGATGGCACGGTGATGGCCGAGCGCGAGCTGGCCTATTCGCTGGCGGAGATGGTCATGTCCACGCCGCCGTACCGGAATCTGGGGCAGCACAGCATTCCGGTGGTATGAGGGGTGTGCTTGCGGCGGGGCTTGCAGCCCTGCACCTGCCAAGGCAACGGCAAAGGCAAAGGCAAAAGCTGACTATCCGTGGGATGGCGGGGTGGGTCCGCTTGCAGGGGCCGCTGCAAGTACCCCTCCGGGGCCCGGCCCAGCCGCTGGCGGCTGTGCGTTCGGGCGCTTGCGAAGCAGTGCTTCGCAAGCAAAGCGCCCTCACCCATGTAAGCTCGGTCGCCGCTTGCTCGTGTGCGCAATCCTGCGCACACGGCAAGACCGGGGTTGGGCGTCCTGCCCAACCCGCCCGAGGCATGCCTCGGGCCCATGCGGCTCACGCCCCCGCAACCGGACCCACCCCGCCTTCGACAATTTCCCGCGATCTGCAGTAGATCCACGCCATGCGTGGATGCTGTTTGATGAACTGTCGGAATGTTCGATTCCGATGGTGATCCATCCACGCATGGCGTGGATCTACCAGGATTGATGCCGACCGTCGGCACATGGGGTCAGATCCGTTCTCCACAGGAAAACGGATCTGACCCCGGAAACAAAAAAATCCCCGGTCGACCCGCATCGACCGGGGATCTGGATCGCCACATTGCCACGCCTTGGAGAGGCAGTTCCACCCTAGCGCATCGCGTGGCCGGCGGTGATCGCCTGTGGCGATGACGACCAAGCGCGTGGCTATCAGGCGGCGGCCAGGGCCTGCTCCAGGTCGGCGCGCAGGTCGCCGATGTGTTCGATGCCGATCGACAGCCGCACGGTGTCCTCGCTGACGCCGGCCTTGGCCAGCTCCGCGGCATTCAGCTGGCGATGGGTGGTCGAGGCCGGATGGGTGGCCAGTGACTTCGCATCACCCAGGTTGACCAGGCGGGTGAACAGCTTCAGGGCATCGAGGAAGCGCGCGCCGGCTTCACGGCCGCCGGGCAGGCCGAAGGTCAGTACGCCCGAGCCGTGCCCACCCAGATAGCGCTGCGCGGCGGCATGCTCGGGATCGTCGGCCAATCCCGCGTAGCGCACCCAGGCGACCTTGTCGTGCGCCTTCAGGAACTGCGCGACGGCCAGTGCATTGGCGTTGATGCGCTCCATGCGCAGGGCCAGGGTCTCAATGCCCTGCAGGATCAGGAACGCATTGAACGGCGACAACGCGGCACCGGTATTGCGCAGCGGGACCACCCGCGCGCGGCCGATGTAGGCCGCCGGCCCCAGTGCTTCGGTATAGACCACGCCGTGGTAACTGGGGTCGGGTTGGTTGAGGCGGGCGAAACGCTTCGGCTGCGCCGCCCAGTCGAAGCGGCCGGAGTCGATGATGGCACCGCCGAGGCTGTTGCCGTGGCCACCCAGGTACTTGGTCAGCGACTGCACGACGATGTCGGCACCGTGCTCGAACGGGCGCAGCAGGAACGGCGTGGCCACGGTGTTGTCGACGATCAGCGGCACACCCGCGGCATGCGCGACCTCGGCAATGGCGGCGATGTCGGTGACGTTGCCGCGCGGGTTGCCGATCGATTCGACGAACACCGCCTTGGTGCGCTCGTCGATCAGCGCGGCGAACGCAGAAGGATCGGCCGGGTCGGCGAAGCGCGCCTGGATGGCATACTGCGGCAGCGTGTGTGCCAGCAGGTTGAGGCTGCCGCCATACAGCGCGCTGGAGGCGACGATGTTGTCACCGGCCTCGGCGATGGTCTGGAGGGCATAGGTGATCGCGGCCTGCCCCGAGGCCAGCGCCAGCGCACCGATGCCACCTTCCAGTGCGGCCAGGCGTTGCTCCAGCACGTCGGTGGTAGGGTTCATGATGCGGGTGTAGATATTGCCGGGCACCTTCAGGTCGAACAGATCGGCGCCGTGCTGGGTGTCATCGAAGGCATACGCCACGGTCTGGTAGATCGGCACCGCCACCGCGCGGGTGGTCGGGTCGGGACGGTAGCCGCCGTGCACGGCCAGGGTTTCCAGTTGCCACTGCGGTTCGCTCATTGCACCAGGCTCCATCCGGGGAAACCGCCACCATAGGCCAGCCCGCGCCCGCCACTGAAAGCCACTGGCGATGACGCCCGTACCGGCGGTTATCAGGTTGGCCGCGATTCAGGCAGTCGTCATGGGGCGCTGCTAGGCTGCGCCGCCGGGCGCTGCTGCCCGGGCACGGAGGCCCCACCCATGCAGCCATCGCCCTGGCATCCCACCACCAGCAGTTCGCCTACGTCGGTCATGCTGGTAGAGGACGACCGTCGCCTGGCCGAACTGGTGAGCGACTACCTCCACCAGCATGGCTTCGCTGTGCAGCACATCGCACGCGGCGACCTGGCCGGCGCCGCCTGCCGCCAGCACGCGCCGGAGCTGGTGGTGCTGGACCTGATGCTGCCCGGCCTGGGCGGCATCGACGTGTGCCGCCAGATCCGCAGCTTCTCCGATGTGCCGATCCTGATGCTGACCGCCTGCGAGGACGACATCGAACAGGTGCTGGGCCTGGAATCGGGCGCCGACGACTATGTGCACAAGCCCATCGAACCACGCCTGCTTCTGGCCCGCCTGCGCGCCCTGCTGCGCCGCCGCCACGGCAGCAGCAACACCGGCACGCCCAGCCGGCTGATGCACGGTGAACTGCTGATCGACCGCATGCAGCGTGAGGTACACCTGCACGGTGCCACGGTGGACGTGGGCACCACCGAATTCGAGATCCTGTGGCTGCTGGCCAGCCAGCCGGGGCAGATCCTGTCCCGTGACCAGATCCTGCAGGCGGTGCGCGGTATCGGCTTCGACGGCCTGGACCGCAGCGTTGACGTCTGCATCGGCAAGCTGCGTCGCAAGCTCGGCGACGATGCGCGCGAGCCGCGGCGGATCAAGACCGTGTGGGGCCGCGGCTACCAGTTCAATCCGTCGGCCTGGACGGCATGAAGCGGCTGTTCCTGTGGCTGTGGTTCATCACCGGCGCCTGTTTCCTGGCCTCGGTGTTCTTTCTCAACCGGGTGCTCGACAGCATCTATACGCCCGTGCAGGATCGCGTTTTCGTCCAGCAGGTGCGCGGGCAGGTGTACGCCCTGCGCAGCGGCCTGGCCGGCCTGGACGGTAGCCAGCAGCGTGAGCGCCTGCAGCAGTGGCAACCGCACTATGGCATCGCATTGACCCTGCTCGACAAGCCTCCCGCGCTGACCCCGCAGGAACAGGCAGCCGTGCAGGCCGATGGCTTCATCGTGCGCGATCAGTACCAGCAGGTCCTGCTGCCCATCGAAGGCATCGATGGTCGCTGGTTGCACCTGCGCGTGCCTGGCGCGGTGCAGATGACCACGTACATGACCATCGCGGCCTACCTCAGCATTCTGCTGCTGGTCGGCGCCAGCCTGTACGCCTGGGTACGCCTGCTCTGGCGCGATCTGGAAGCCCTGCGCGTGCATGCCGACCGCATCGGCGCCGGCGATCTGCAGGCACGCGCGCAGGTCTCGCCACGCTCGCAGATCCGGGTCATCGTCGACCATTCCAACCGCATGGCCGCGCGCGTGGCCGAACTGGTACAGCGCCAGCGCGACCTGACCCATGCGATCTCCCACGAACTGCGTACGCCGATCGCGCGCGTGGCCTTCGGCCTGGACCTGATGCAGGACAGCGATGACCGCGAGCGCCGCGAACGACTGGCGCAGGGCCTGCATGGCGACCTGGCCGAGCTCAACCGGCTGGTCAGCGAACTGCTGGCCTACGAACGGCTGGAGCATCCCAGCGAGGGCGAACCGATGCAGCGGATCGAAGCCAACGACTGGCTGCAGGCCTGCCTGGCCGATGCCCGCCGCGATGCCGAACGTGCCGGCCTGGTGCTGCGCGTGCAGCCCAGCGCCCTGCCTCGGCTGGAAGCGGAACCGCGCCTGCTGCAGCTGGCGCTGAGCAATCTGGTCGGCAATGCCCTGCGCCACGCGCGCTCGCAGGTGGACGTGTCGCTGGTGAGTGTGGGCGGGCGCGCCTGCCTGCGCGTGGACGACGACGGCCCCGGCATCGCCGAGGCTGACCGCGAAAAGGTGGTCCGCCCGTTCACCCGCCTGGATGACAGCCGCAGCCGCGACACCGGCGGCTTCGGCCTGGGCCTGGCGATCGTCGGCCGCATTGCCGCACGCCACCACGGCGAACTGCGCATCGGTCGCGCCGCCCTCGGCGGCGCACGCCTGGAAATGCACTGGCCGCTGGCTGCCAGCTGAACGCCCACGGGCGCAATTACAGTTGATTACAACTCCCGCACAACTGCGGACGGATCGGTCGCCGGCGTATCGCCACGCTAGCGACCCTGCAGCACTCGCCGGATGCGCGCGCTGCTTTCCTCCCATTGTCGAGAGTTTCCATGTCCCAGCTTCGCCGTTCCCCCGCCCTGCTCCACCTGGCCCTGTTGCCGCTGTTCGCCGCCCCGATCGCCCACGCCAAGGATGACCACTGGACCTTCGAGCTCGCCGCCGGCGGTGGCGTGGCGCCGCGCTACAGCGGCAGCGAGGAGTACCGTGCGACGCCTTCGCTGTCCTTCGATGTCACCTCGCCGGGGGGCTGGTTTCTGGGCACCAGTGGCATCGGCTGGGGCACGACCCTCGGCGAGCACACCCGCGTGCGCGCCTATGTCGGTGCCAGCGGTATCCGCAGGGACAAGGATTCGCTGCTCGGCGGTTCGGACTTCCTGCGCGGCATGGGCGATATCGATACCCGTCCCCTGGTCGGTGTCTCGGCTGGATATACGCTGGGCGAGGCCGTGCTGAGCGGCTCCTGGCAGTTCACCCGCAAGGACGAGGACAAGGCTGAGAACGGACTGGCTACCCAGCAGATCCACCTGAACCTGAGCATGCCGCTGTTCGACCTGGCCGGTGGCGTGGTCAGCGGCAGCGTCTCCACCGACTACGGCAACCGTGGCTACATGCAGACCTGGTACGGCGTCAGTCCGGAACAGGCCGCGCGCACCGGCTTTGCCGAGCACAAACCGAAGGCGGGCCTGGTCAGCGCCGGTGTCGGCCTGAAGTGGAGCCACCGCGTGGGCCGTAATGGCAACTGGTACATCTCGGCCGAAGGCACGCGCCTGCTCGGCGATGCCGCCGACAGCCCGATCGTGCAGAAGGCCAACCAGTTCGGCGTGATGAGCGGCTATACGCACCGCTTCTGATGCATGAAGGGCGCCGCGGGGCGCCCTCTTTCGCTGCGATCAGTGGCAGGCTTGTGCGGCGCCGCTGCCGCACAAGCCGACCTCGCGCAGCCAGCCGATCCACTGCACGACGTCGTCCTTCTCCGGCTCGGCGCGGAACGACTTCTGCACGGTGTGGAAGCCCTGCCTGCCCTGCATGCCCTTGATCCAGGTGAACTCCGGTTTGCCGGTGCCGGGGTTCAGCGGGCAACTGAGCATCAGCAGCGCGAATGGCCGTCCGCCCTCCTCGCCTTCGCGGATCCAGTGGCTCTGCGCTGCCGGACAGGCCACGCGCCACCCCGCCTCGATGATGCCGAGGAACTCGCGCGGACTCACATGGCCACTGTTCGGCGCATCATTGACAGTGACCATGTCGGTCCAGTCCTGCACGGTCTGGCCCTGCGGCACGTACTCGGTGATGCGGTTGCCTTGTGCGTCGGTGCTCTGGTGGGCCTGCTGGTAACCCTTCATCGGCGGCAGCTGGACCTGTTCGACGGCTGCAGCGTGTCCAGAAACAGCAGCGAGCGCCAGCGCCAGCGCCATGCAGAGTGAAACCCTTCGGGTAACGTCCATGCGGTTCTCCTCGTCCTTGCGAAAGTGAAACGGGATCATTGTGCCTTGCCAGGGCTTTGGTGGCGCGCCAGCCAGGGCAGGAGCGCCACCGGTTCAAGCCTTGGCGAAGACCAGGCGTCCCCCGTCGTTGCCGACTTCGATGGTGTCACCGTTGACGAAGGCACCGGACAGGATCTGCTGCGCCAGCGGATTCTCCAGCTGCGACTGGATCGCGCGCTTCAGCGGGCGCGCGCCATACACCGGGTCGAAGCCGACGTTGCCGAGCAGATCGAATGCCGCATCGGAGACCGCCAGCTTCAAACCGCGCTCGGCCAGGCGCTTCTCCAGCCCGCGCATCTGGATGCGTGCGATCTGCTTGATCTGCTGCTTGTCCAGCGGGTGGAACACGACGATGTCATCCAGGCGGTTGATGAACTCCGGACGGAAGTGCGCCTGCACCACGCCCATCACGGCCGCCTTCATCTGCGTGTAGGCCTCCGGGCTGTCGTCGCTGCTCATGTCCTGGATCTGATGCGAGCCCAGGTTCGAGGTCATCACGATGACGGTGTTGCGGAAGTCCACCGTGCGGCCCTGGCCGTCGGTCAGGCGGCCATCGTCCAGCACCTGCAGCAGGATGTTGAACACATCCGGATGCGCCTTCTCCACCTCATCGAGCAGGATCAGCGAATACGGGCGACGACGCACGGCCTCGGTCAGGTAACCGCCTTCCTCGTAGCCGACGTAGCCCGGGGGCGCACCGATCAGGCGGGCGACGCTGTGCTTTTCCATGAACTCGCTCATGTCGATGCGGATCATCGCGTCGGCACTGTCGAACAGGAACTCGGCCAGCGACTTGCACAGCTCGGTCTTGCCGACGCCGGTCGGGCCGAGGAACAGGAACGAGCCGGCCGGACGATTCGGATCGGACAGGCCGGCACGCGAGCGGCGTACCGCATCGGAGACGACCTTGATCGCCTCTTCCTGGCCGACCACACGGTTGTGCAGCACTTCTTCCATGCGCAGCAGCTTGTCGCGCTCGCCTTCGAGCATCTTGTTGACCGGGATGCCGGTCCAGCGCGAAACGACCTCGGCGATCTCCTCATCGGTCACGCGGTCCTGTACCAGCTTGAAGTCCTTGTGCTCGGCTTCCTGCGCGGCGGCCAGCTGCTTTTCCAGTTGCGGCAACAGGCCGTACTGGATTTCGCTCATCTTGGCGAAATCCTGGCGGCGCTGCGCAGCTTCCAGCTCCAGCTTGGCCTGCTCGACCTGTTCCTTGATCTTGGTGGCGCCCTGCAGCGCCGCCTTCTCCGACTTCCAGATTTCATTGAGATCGGAGAACTCGCGCTCCAGCGCATCGATGTCCTTTTCGAGATCGGCCAGGCGCTGCCGCGAGGCTTCGTCCTTTTCCTTCTTCAGCATCTCGCGCTGGATCTTCAGCTGGATTACCCGGCGTTCCAGGCGATCCAGCTCCTCCGGCTTGGAATCGATCTCCATGCGCAGTCGCGAGGCGGCTTCGTCCATCAGGTCGATGGCCTTGTCCGGCAGCTGGCGGTCGGTGATGTAGCGGTTGGACAGCGTGGCGGCAGCCACGATGGCCGGGTCGGTGATTTCCACACCGTGGTGCACGGCGTACTTTTCCTTCAGCCCGCGCAGGATCGCGATGGTGTCCTCCACCGTGGGTTCGCCGACGAACACCTTCTGGAAGCGGCGCTCCAGCGCGGCGTCCTTCTCGATGTATTTGCGGTACTCATCCAGCGTGGTCGCGCCGATGCAGTGCAGCTCGCCACGCGCCAGGGCGGGCTTCAGCATGTTGCCGGCATCCATCGCGCCATCAGCCTTGCCGGCGCCGACCATGGTGTGCAGCTCGTCGATGAACAGGATGATCTGTCCTTCGTTCTTGGCCAGGTCGTTGAGCACGCCCTTCAGGCGCTCCTCGAATTCACCGCGGAACTTGGCGCCGGCGATCAGCGCGCCCATGTCCAGCGACAGCACACGCTTGCCGCGCAGGCCTTCGGGCACTTCGTCATTGATGATGCGCTGGGCGAGCCCTTCCACGATCGCGGTCTTGCCCACGCCGGGCTCGCCGATGAGCACCGGGTTGTTCTTGGTCCGGCGCTGCAGCACCTGGATGGTGCGGCGGATTTCCTCGTCACGGCCGATCACCGGGTCGAGCTTGCCGCTCTCGGCGCGCGCGGTCAGGTCGATGGTGTACTTCTCCAGCGCCTGCCGCTGCTCCTCGGCGTTCTCCGACTGCACGTTCTCGCCGCCGCGCAGCTTGTCGATAGCCGCCTGCAGGCGGGTCTTGTCGGCACCGGCGGCGCGCAGCGCCATGCCCAGCGTGCCGCCGTCTTCCAGCGCCGCGAGCACGAACCACTCGCTGGCAATGAAGGCATCGCCGTGCTGCTGGGCCAGCTTGTCGGTCTGGTTCAGCAGGCGCCCCAGGTCATTGCCCATCGAGACGTTGCCGGCCTGGCCAGACACCTTCGGCAGTGCATCCAGCGCCTCGGTCAGGCGCTCGCGCAGCACCGGCACGTTCACCCCGGCCTGGGCCAGCAGCGGGCGCGTGCTGCCGCCCTGCTGGTCCAGCAACGCGCTGAACAGGTGAACCGGTTCGATGATGCTGTTGTCGCGGCCCACGGCCAGCGACTGTGCGTCCGCCAGCGCCTGCTGGAAACGCGAGGTGAGCTTGTCCATCCGCATTGCGAATCCTCATCGGTCATCAGGGCCGGCCCGCGCCGGCGATGCTGGGAAGATGCGGTTGCCCCACCCCGTTTCAAGGGTGGCTGCGACTGCACCCCGAGGCCAGTCAGCCTGCGGCCAGCATGCCGGAACGGGTGTGGTCGGCGCGTTGATCCCGATCAGTTCCGCGCGGTGCGCGGACTCAGCCGGTGATCGCGCTGCGGATCGCCCGCAGCTGCTGCTTGACCGCCCGCGCCTGCACGGCGTCCATGCGCAACAGCGCCTTCTGGCCTATCGAGCGCGACTGCAGGGTGGAATCGACGAAGCGGTAGCGACCGCGCTCATCACGCTGCACCAATGGCGCCTGCACCAGTTCCGGGGTCTCCAGCAGATGGTCGATCACCGCCACCAGACGGTCGTTGAAGTAGCCCTCGGGCCGGCCCAGGTCGACGTAGGCCTGCTGGATCAACGGATAGAAGCGCTTGTACGCCGTAGCCGTTGCCGCTGGATCCAGCGCAGTGAAGGCCTGCACATAGGGCGCGTAACGCGCCGAGTTGCTTGCCGCAATGCGTTCCCCTCCCTCGCCAGGCTCGACCTGCAGGTTGCCCGGCAGCGGCCGTGCGGCCAGCGCCGTCGGCGGCACGCTTGGTTTGTCCAGGTTGTCGACCTGGGTGACCAGGCGCTGGATCAGGTGATCGCGCAGCAGCAGGGTCATCGGGCCCTCGCCCTGGAACAGCTGGCTCAATGCGCCCCAGGCAGCCGCATCACTGTCGGCCAACTTGGGCAGCGCCGGGTCAGCGGCGGCCTCGGTGTCCAGCGGATGCCTGATCGGCGGCGGTGCTGGCGCGGGGTCCGCGGCCGCCTGCGGTTGCGGCGGTGCGCTGGTGCTGGCGGGGGTTGAGTGCACCGGCACCGAAGCACCGTCTGCCAGGTGCCTCAGCTGATCGCGGAACAACCAACCGCCCGCGCCGCCGATCACCACCACACCCAGCACCCAGGGCCATACCGCCTTTCCACTCTGCATGATGCAGCACCTCGTTTCACACGCATGGAGAAGGTGTGACCCCACCGGTTCCAGCCGGTTCCCTGCCTGTTCCGCTGCCGTTCGGCTTCGGCCCACGCCAAAGCCGCGCTCACGCCTGCTTTGCGTGCCGCGCGCGAGGCTGTGGGCCTTGTCCTGCGGAGACACTGCCATGCAGTATGCGCTGTACTACTGGACCGGTATCCAAGGCCGTGGCGAGTTCGTGCGCCTGGCGCTGGAAGATGCCGGCGCCGACTACATCGACATGGCGCGGGTGCACGGTGATGCGGTGATGCAACCGTTTCTCGACGGCAGCAGTGACGGGGCACAGCCCTTCGCGCCGCCGTTCCTGAAGGCCGGTCGCCAGGTCATTGCGCAGGTTGCCGCGATCCTGGACTTCCTCGGCCCGACGCTGGATCTGGTGCCGCAGGCCGCATCGAGGCGGATGCAGGCGCTGCAACTGCAGCTGACCATCGCGGATCTGGTGGCCGAGGTGCATGACACCCACCATCCGATTGCCGCATCGAAGTACTACGAAGCGCAGAAGACCGAGGCCAAGACACGTGCCGCGTCGCTGCGCAGCGAGCGCCTGCCGAAGTTCCTGGGCTACTTCGAACGGGTGCTGGCCGCCAACGGTGGCCGCCATGCACTGCGCGAGCATTCGTACGTGGATCTGTCGCTGTTCCAGCTACTGAGTGGGCTGGACTACATGTTTCCACGCCGCATGCAGGCACTGGCGTCCACCCTGCCCCTGCTGCGCGCGCTGCAGGCGCGGGTGGCGAAGCGGCCGAACATCGCCGCCTATCTGGCCTCGGAACGACGTCTGGCGTTCAACACGAATGGCATCTTCCGCCACTACCCGGAGCTGGACGCCGAGCGGTAGTGCCGGCCGCTGGCCGGCAGAGCGCGCTGTAAGCATTCGCCGCCTGCAACACGCCCCTGTAGAGCCGAGCCATGCTCGGCTCAGAGCAGCCGAGCGCAGGCTCGCCTCTACAGAGCACCAGAAGTGGAAGAAGCGGTAGCGCCGGACCATGCCCGGCGTCACCGGTCAATGATCGGTGCGATCGCCCAGCGGCTTCACCGGCTGCTTCTGCAGCGACAGCAAGCCCAGCAGCACCGCCAGGGCCACGTAGGCACCGGCAAACTGCACACTGATGATGCGCGCCAATCCTTCCAGCTCCCACGGCAGGTAGATGCCGCCGCGCGGATCCACCGAGTGGATCAGCCCGAACAGTGTCAGCACCGCCGCCACCAGCAGGAAGCCGCAGGCACGGCGCAGGCGGCCATCGACCATCGCCGCCACCGCCGAAATCCACAGCATGGAGGTGATGATGAAGCCGTTGCCGAGGGTGAAGATCACCGCCAGCTCCGGCAGGCCGTGGCCGTCGAGCTTGGTCAGCAGCTGGGGCAGCTGATCCGGTGTGATCCAGCCGGGTGCCTTGATCGCCAGCAGGTAGGCCACCGACGGCAGGAAACCGAACACCATCGCGCCGGTATGGTGGCGCGGCGTGGCCTGGAAGGCCTGGGTGGTGATGTCGATGGCCACGTACACGATGATCGGTGCCAGCACCGCCAGCGGCAGCCACTGCACCAGCCCGGAGATGATGCCAAGCATGCCGCCGATGCCGACGAACAGGCCAGTCAGCAGCGTATAGCCGCTGCGCGCGCCCATGTGCTTGTACGCAGGCTGGCCGATGTACGGCGTGGTCTGCGCCACGCCGCCACAGACGCCTGCCACCAGCGTAGCCACCGCTTCCACCAGCAGGATGTCGCGGGTGCGGTAGTCGTCGCCGGCTGCGCGCGCGCTTTCAGAAACATTGATGCCGCCGACCACCATCAGCAGGCCGAACGGCAGCAGCAGCGGCAGGTAGGTCATCGCGGTGGGCAGGCCGTCGAGGAAGCCCAGTGTCGGCAGCGGCAGCACCACCTGCGGCGGCACCCACTCCGGCACATGGAATCCCGGCGCGCCCAGCCCGGCCAGGCCCAGGCCGTAGTACAGCGCGGTGCCGAACACGAAGGCCAGCAGCACGCCCGGGCCACGCACCGGCAGCTTGCCCTTGGCGATCAGCACATACAGCAGCAGGCCCAGCGTGGTGAAGCCGACCAGCGGCGAGCGCAGCGTTTCCAGCAGCGGCAGCAGGCCCATCAGCACCAGCGCGATGCCGGCAATGGAACCCAGCAGCGCGGCACGCGGCAGCGCGCGGGTGACTGCTTCACCGAAGAACGACAGAACGAACTTGAGCACGCCCATGATGACCAGCGCCGCCATGCCCAGCTGCCAGGTGGCGATGCCCGCCGCGTGCGGGTCCATGCCCTGCTGCTTGAACGCGATGAAGGCCGGGCCAAGCACCAGCAGGGCCATGCCGATGCTGGTGGGGGCATCCAGGCCGAGCGGCATGGCGGTGACGTCGTCACGGCCGCTGCGCGCGGCCAGCCGGCGTGCCATCAGGGTGTACAGCAGATTGCCTATCAGCACGCCGAAGGCCGTGCCTGGGAACATGCGGCCGAACACCACGTCGGCGGGGAACTGGAAGATCCCGACCAGGGCCATGGCGATGAAGCCGAGGATGGAAAGGTTGTCGACGACCAGGCCGAAGAAGCCGTTGAAGTCGCCGGCGACGAACCAGCGACGCGGTGCGGCGGAAGCGGGAGCGGACATGGAAGGGGCGGTGGGGGTGGGGACCGCCGATGGTAGGCCCAGCGGCGCCTGGGCGCCAATTCCGTCGTGGAATGATGGGTTCCAGCCAACGGCGGGGCCCCTCGTGGCTGGGTTGGTCGCGGACGGCGATTTCCTGGGTTAGGCCGGTCGGGTAGGTGGCGCGGGGGACGCCGTAAACCCATCCCTGGGGGCTTGGCCGCGGCATCCATGCCGCGGACTGATCTGGCCCCCTGAAAACGGACGCCATGAAGCCGTTTCAGGCGGCAGCCCGGACATGGGCCCGAGGCATGCCTCGGGCGGGTTGGGCAGGACGCCCAACCCCGGTCTTGCCGTGTGCGCAGGATTGCGCACACGAGCAAGCGGCGACCGAGCTTACATGGGTGAGGGCGCTTTGCTTGCGAAGCATTGCTTCGCAAGCGCCCGAACGCACAGCCGCCAGCGGCTGGGCCGGGCCCCGGAGGGGGACTTGCAGCGCCCCCCGCAACCGGACCCACCCCGCCATCCCACGGATACCCAGCTGTTGCTGTTGCTGTTGCTGTTGCTGTTGCTTCGACCTTCGCCTCCGCAGATGCAGGGCGCAGACCTGCATCGCCCCCCTACTTCTTCAGGAAGTTGTCCACCAGCAGATGCTTCACGTCATCGAAGCGACCGTTCAACACTGCCTTGGCCGCATACAGCGCCGTGCCGGCGACCTGCTTGGCCTCGATCTGTGGTGGCATCACCAGCTCGGCGCGGCTGGTGTGCACATCCAGCAATGCCGGGCCGCGCTGCGACAGGAAATCCTGCACCGCTTCCTCCAGATCCTCGCTGCGGGTGACCGTGCGGCCATGGAAGCCGATCACTTCGGCCAGTCGGCCGAAGTCCGGGTTCTTCAGGTCGGTGTAGTTATCCAGAAGGCCTTCCACCTTCTGCTCCAGCTCGACGAAGTTCAGCGAGCCGTTGTTGAACACTACCACCTTGATCGGCAGATTCTCCTGTACCGCAGTCAACAGGTCGCCCAGCAGCATCGCCAGGCCACCATCGCCGGACAGTGAAATCACCTGCCGGCCGGGGAAGGCCTTCTGCAGTCCCAGCGCCTGCGGCATCGCGTTGGCCATCGTGCCGTGCAGCAGGCTGGTCAGCGTGCGGCGGCGGCCGTTCACGCGGATATGGCGCAGCACCCACACCATCGGCGAGCCGCCGTCGGCGGTGAACAGTGCATCCTCGGTAGCGTGCTTCGAGAGCAGCGCGGTCAGGTGCTGCGGATGGATCAATTCGCCTTCGCCCGGCTGCTCTTCCTGTTCGCGCTTCTTCAGCGCCTTGTCGCGATGCTCGATGCACTCGTCCAGGAAACTGCCGTCCTCGCGCGGCGGCAGCATCGGCAGCAATGCATCCAGCGTCGGTGCGATATCGCCGACCACGCCGAGGTTCACCGGGTGGCGGCGGCCAAGGTGGCTGCCATCGCGGTCGACCTGGATGATGGTGGCCTTGTCCGGGTAGAACTGGCCCCAGGCGAAGTCGGCGCCGAGCAGCAGCAGCGTGTCGCACTCCATCAGCGTGTGGAAGCCGGACTCGATGCCGAAGATGCCGGTCATGCCCATGTTGTACGGGTTGTCCGGCTCGACGAAATCCTTCGCGCGCGAGGTATGCGCGATCGGGGCCTGCAAGCGCCGGGCCAGCTCCAGGAGCTGCGCGTGCGCACCCTGGCAACCGGCACCGGCGTAGATGCCGATGCGCTTGCCCTGCCCCAGCAGCTCGGCGATGCGCTGCAGCTCGGCGTCGGAGGGGCGCAGTACCGGCTGGGTGTAATGCACCGAGAACGGCACGTCGTGCTTCACCTCGGCCTGGCTGATATCGGCCGGCAGGATCACCACCGCCACGCCACGGCGGCTGATCGCGGCCTGGCAGGCCAAGGCCACCACGCGTCGCGCCTGCTCCGGGCTGTGCACCTGCTCGCAGAACACCGTGCAGCTGCCATAGACCGCCTTGAAATCCACTTCCTGCGGGAATTCCATGCCCAGCTCGCTGGTCACCACCTGGCTGGCGATCAGCACCATCGGCGCACGGTTGCGGTTGCTCTCGAACACGCCGTTGATGAAGTGCAGGCCACCGGGACCACAGGAACCCGCGCAGGCGGTCAACTCGCCGCTCACCAGCGAATCGGCGCCGGCAGCGAATGCGGCCACTTCTTCATGGCGCACATGCACCCAGGCGATCTCGCTGCCATGCATCGCATCGGTCACATGGTTGAGCGTATCGCCCACGATGCCGTAGCAACGGCGGACACCGGCCTGCTGCAGGGCGTCCACCACGATTTCGGCTACGCGCTTGCTCATCGGATACATCCTCGAACGGGGGAACGTCCGAGGCTAGACCCGATGAAGTGATGCCTACGTGGGCAAGTTGCCCATCGCCTCAATGTGCAGACTGCGGGTAGACCTCTCGTCAATCATTGACGTTGATCCAACCCTCCACTGCACCGCTTTTCGGGTTGCGGTAGCGCAGCTTCACCCAGCCGTCCTGTTCATCCTGCAATTCCACGCGATCGCCCTGCACCAGGTAACGCTTGGTGCTGGACGCACCAGGCCGGTCGAACAGGAACAGCCGCGCGGGTACCACGGTGGCCTGCTGGCCGCGCAACGGTCCATCCGGCGGCGCGCCCAGGCCATCGGCAATGGCACTTTCCAGCACACGGCCAGCGGGATCATAGGTGCGCCAGACGGCCAGCGGACCCTGCTCGTCGGTCTGCTCCCACTGCAGCGCGGCGTTTACCGTATCGCCCAGCATCAGCACGCTCTCGGCGCGGTACAGATAGAGTGTCGCGCCTGCAAAGCGATACTGGTCGGTGTACCACATCGGGCCGCTGCGGCAGCTGCTGGTCAGGGTGCGGCTCAGGTGGTCGACCATCAGGCCCATCAGCTCGCCGCAGCTCTCCCTGCCGTGGGTTGCAGCCCGCAGCGCGCGGAACCCGGCACTGGCGGGATCGAACCGGTACACCGCCACCGCTTCGTTGACCATGCCGACCGGGGCGCGTGCGACCAGTTCCGGGTAACCATCGGAATCGACATCTTCGAGCGACCATCGCGAAGTGCCGTCGGCATCCGCCGCGCCGGCCAGCGTCTGCCGCTTGCCCGACGGTGACAGCTGCACGGCAATGCTGCCGTCCTGCAGGGGATCGGCCTGTGCCTGCACGTGCGCGGCCACCTGGAAGCGCAAGGTTTCGCCGTCGTCCCCACCGGCGTGCGCCGTCGGTGCCAGCGTGCTGGCCAACACCAGGCCCAGCAGGCATTCCCTGTAGTTCATCATTGCTCCCTGCGGCACCGCAGCGGCACCTTCAACTCAGAACGATACCTCGACCGGCTGCCGCGACCACAGCACCGACTGATGCCTGGTCTGCTGCTTCCACGCCAGGCGGATCGCTTCGATATCGGCGCGGCGCTGCGGGGTGTCCTCATGCAGCACCACCAGCACCTTGGTGCGCAGGCGGTTGGGCGCGGCATCGCCGCGGAACAGCCACTGGCCATAGGCATCGAACACGGTCAGGCCATCCGGGAAGCGCGGGGTCACTTCCTTGTCCAGGAAGGTGCGCCACTGCGCGTCGCTGATGGTGTCGGCCTGCGGGCGGTTGCCGGCGCCCTGTTCCTCGCCCACGCCGAAGTACAGCTCGCTGCGCACCCAGCCGTGCGCGGAAGACGGGCGCGCGGCGTCGCCCTTCAGTTCGGCGGTAGTGGCCGTGGCATAGGCGCTGGGCGCCTGCGATGAGAGGCTGGCGCAGCCGCTGGTGGCCAACAGCACGGCGAAGACGAGGCCAAGGTGTTTCATCGGTACAGCTCCGGGGAAGGGGGACAAGGCGAGCCGGCAGCGTACAGCGCCACCGGCCCGGCGTGCTGATGCCACCCGGGCATCAGCTCATGCCGGACCGGCAGGGCTTGCATCCGCACCGGTCATCACGCGAAGATAATATATCGCTTCATCCGGATGGATGTAAGTGAAAATATCTCCCCTTCCCCCGTCGTCGTTGTTGCTGGAGCCCCCATGTCCGCCCGCCTGCTCGCGTCGCCGCTCGGCCTCGCCATCACCCTCGCGCTTTCCTCCGCCGCCGCCCCGGCCCTGGCCCAGGACGCCACCAACCTGGATACGGTGATCGTCACCGGCACCCGTGCCGCCGACCGCACCGTGCTCGAATCCACCTCGCCGGTGGATGTGCTCACCGCCGAGGACATCCGCAAGGCGGGCGTGGTCAACGGTGAGCTGGGCAGCGCGCTGCAGGCGCTGCTGCCGTCGTTCAACTTCCCGCGCCAGTCCAACTCCGGTGGCGCCGACCATGTGCGCGCCGCGCAGCTGCGTGGCCTGTCGCCGGACCAGGTGCTGGTGCTGGTCAACGGCAAGCGCCGCCACCACACCGCGCTGGTCAACACCGACAGCAAGATCGGCAAGGGCACCACCCCGGTCGATTTCAATTCGATTCCGGTCAGCGCGATCAAGCGCATTGAAGTGCTGCGCGATGGCGCCGGGGCGCTGTACGGCTCGGACGCCGTGGCCGGCGTGATCAACGTGATCCTCGACAACGGCGGTGACGGCGGCGAGATCGAGGCGAGCTACGGCGCCAACCACACCGACCTCAAGCCGATCGGCCGCACCCTCACCGATGGCCAGACCGGCAACCTCAGCGCCAAGGTCGGCACTTCGCTGGGCGAAGACGGCGGCTTCCTGCGCGTCGGCCTGGAATACAAGCACCGCAACGGCACCAATCGCGCCGGCTTCGACCAGATTCCGCCATGGGACCAGACCCCGGGCAACCTGGCGCTGCAGGGCAAGCGCAACTATGTGCTGGGCGATGGCAAGAGCAAGGACATCAACCTGTGGCTGAACACCGAGATCCCGGTGGGCCAGACCTCGACGTTCTACGCGTTCGGTACCTTCAACCAGCGCGATACCGAAGGCGCCAACTACTTCCGCTATCCCGATGGTGATGCCAACTGGAAGCAGGTCTATCCGAACGGCTACCGGCCGATCTCCGAAGGCGAGAACCGCGACGTACAGGCCGTGGCCGGCGTGCGCGGCCAGTGGGGCGAGTGGAGCTACGACGGCAGCCTGGATTACGGCCAGAACGACTTCACCTACCGCCTGCGTGATTCGCTCAACGCGTCGCTGGGCCCGACCAGCCCGACCCGCTTCAAGACCGCCGACTACGAGTACGCGCAGACCGTGGGCAACCTCGACCTGAGCCGCGTGTTCACCCAGAGCGACAGCATCAGCCACACGCTGGGCCTGGGCGTGGAAGCGCGCCATGAGCGCTACCAGACCCGCCCCGGCGACCCGGCCAGCTATGCGGCGGGCCCGTACACCGACCGCCCGACCGGCTCGCAGGCCGGTGGCGGCCTGACCCCACAGGACGCCGCCACCCTGTCGCGCGACGTGGCCAGCGCCTATGCCAGCCTGTCCAGCCAGTTCGGCGAGAAGTTCTCCACCGATCTGGCCGCGCGCTACGAGCACAACGACGACTTCGGCGGCGAGCTGACCGGCAAGCTCGGCCTGCGCTACGAGTTCACGCCGGCGTTTGCATTGCGCGGTGCCATCTCCAACAACTTCCGCGCACCTTCACTGGCGCAGATCGGCTACGAATCCACCTCCACCGGCTATAACGCTGGTGGCCAGCTGGTGCAGGGCCGACTGCTGTCGGTCAACAATCCGATCGCGCGTGGCCTTGGCGCGCAGGACCTGAAACCGGAAAAATCCCTGAACACGTCGCTGGGCTTCACCAGCCGCATCGGCGAACACTTCGACCTCTCGCTGGACTTCTTCCAGATCGACATCGACGACCGCATCGCACTGTCGGAGAGCATCACCGGTGATGCACTGACCGGCTACGTGGCCGCCAACTACGGTGTCAGCGGCCTGCAGAGCGCCAGCTTCTTCGTCAACGCCGCCGATACCCGCACCCGTGGCGCCGAGCTGGTGAGCAACTGGCGCCAGTCGCTGGGCGATGGCCAGCTGCTGTTGACCGGCACCTATGCGTATACCAAGACCACGCTGAAGAACGTGCTGGCCACGCCGGCACAGCTGCAGGCGCTGGACCCGGATTATGTGCTGTTCGGGATTGAAGAGACCAACACGCTGACCGATGCCACACCGCGTACACGTGGCAGTTTCTCGGCTGCCTGGAGCAACGACCACTGGTCGCTGAGCAGCCGCGTGAACCGCTACGGCAGCGCCACCCGCGTGTTCAACTTCGGTGATGGCTACATCCCGCGCCAGACCTACCAGGCCAAGTGGCAGCTGGACGCGGAAGTCGAATACCGCATCAACCCGCAGTGGAGCGTGGCCATCGGCGGGCAGAACCTGACCGACAACTATCCGGATCGATCCAACAGCGATATCCACTACTTCGGCAACCTGCCGTACGACGTGCTGTCGCCGATCGGCAGCAACGGTGCGTACTACTACGGCCGCGTCCGCTATACGTTCTGATTGCATTGGACCAATCACTCCCGGTGGGTGCGGACCGTTGGTCCGCACTGCCTGGCTTCCATGCAAGCCTCCCCTTCGTGCCGACCAACGGTCGGCACCCACCGGAGGTGATCGCTCTGGGTGGGTGCCGACCGTTGGCCGGCACTAGCCCGATCCGTAGCCTGCCCTCGACCCCACGTACACGCCCGCGCTGGCAAGCTGGGCTTCATGGCTGAACCGCTCCCCCTGCGTCCGCCGCCGCCATTGCTGGATGACGCCTGCGCGTTGTTCCTTGATGTCGACGGCACCCTGATCGAATTCGCTGCACGCCCGGATGCCGTGCAGCTGCTGCCGGATGTGCGCGAAGCCATCGGCCGCATCAGCGACCGCCTGGAAGGTGCCGTGGCACTGGTCAGTGGTCGCCCGCTCGAACAGCTGGATCAACTGTTCGCTCCGCTGCAACTGCCTGCTGCGGGCCTGCATGGCCATGAACTGCGTGGGCAGGATGGTCGCGTACTGCGCGACGAACACGACGACGACACCGCCGAATGGCTGCACGCACTGCACCAGCAGGCGATGCGCTTCGCCCACGGCCATCCCGGCGTGCTGGTGGAAGACAAGGGTGTCGGCCTGGCTCTGCACTGGCGCGGCGCGCCGCATGCAGCCAGGGACGTCCGCGCCTTCGCCGACCGCCACGTGCGGGGCCGTGCCAGCTACCGCCTGCAACCCGGCGACCATGTAGTCGAATTCGTGCCCGTCGGCACCGACAAGGGCCGTGCGGTGCTTCGGATGATGCAGTACCTGCCCTTCCGCGGTCGCCTGCCGGTGTTCCTCGGCGATGACCTGACCGATGAGTTCGGTTTCGATGCCGCCAACGGCCAGCATGGCTGGAGCGTGCTGGTGGGTGAACGTGAACCCAGCGCGGCGGTGTTCGCGCTGCCCGACATACGCAGCGTGCACGCCTGGCTGCGTGAGAATGCCTATTGACCCGGCCTACCCCCACGGCCGCAACCGAGATGTACCGCGTGATGACCCAACCCGATCTTGATCTGGGCGTGGTCGGCAACGGCAGCTTCGGCGCCCTGGTCGACAAACGTGCCCGCGTTGTCTGGAGCTGCCTGCCCACCTTCGACGGCGACCCTACCTTCTGCGCGCTGCTCGGCCCCAACCAGCAGACCGGTGGCGACTTCGCCATCGAGCTGGAAGACTTCGCCAGCAGCGAGCAGGAATACCTGACCAACACGGCGATCCTGCGCACCGTGCTGCGCGACATGCACGGCGGCGAACTGGAAATCCTCGACTTCGCCCCACGCTGGCGCCAGAACGACCGTTTCTACCGCCCGGTCAGCCTGATCCGCCAGGTGCGTCCGCTGGCTGGCAGCCCGCGCATCACCGTACGCGCACGCCCGCTGGCGGACTGGGGCGCGCGCGTTCCGGAATCCACCTGGGGCAGCAACCATGTGCGCTGGGTGCTGCCCGAACACGTGCTGCGGCTGACCACCGACGTGCCGGTGCGCTTCGTGCGCGATGGCCTGCCGTTCGTGCTCAACCATCCCATCCACCTGATCCTGGGCGTGGATGAATCGCTCAACCGTTCGATCAGCGGCTATGTGCAGGAGGCCTTCCAGCGTACCCGCGATTACTGGCGCGAATGGGTGCGCTACCTGTCCATTCCGCTGGAATGGCAGGACGCGGTGATCCGCAGTGCGATCACGCTGAAGCTGTGCCAGTACGAGGACAGCGGCGCGATCATCGCGGCCATGACCACCTCCATTCCTGAAGCCCCCGGCAGCGTGCGCAACTGGGACTACCGCTACTGCTGGCTGCGTGATGCGGCGTTCGTGGTGCGGGCGCTGAACCGCCTCGGCGCCACGCGCACGATGGAACAGTTCCTCGGCTACATCTTCAACCTGGCCACCACCGACGGCACGCTGCAGCCGCTGTACGGCATCGGCTTCGAAGCCAAGCTGGACGAAGATGAGGTCCCCAGCCTGTCCGGCTACCGCGGCATGGGCCCGGTACGGCGGGGCAATCTGGCCTGGGTGCAGCGCCAGCACGATGTCTACGGCAGCGTCGTGCTGGCGTCCACGCAGCTGTTCTTCGACCGGCGCCTGCAGGACCCGGGTGATGCGCACACCTTCGCCCGCCTCGAACCCCTCGGCGAGCAGGCCTTCGCCCTGCACGACGTACCCGATGCCGGCCTGTGGGAGTTCCGCGGCCGCACCGAGGTACACACCTACACCAGCGCGATGTGCTGGGCCGCCTGCGACCGCCTGTGCAAGATCGCCGTGCGGCTGAAGCGCGATGACCGCGCCCACTACTGGCGCACACGTGCCGACACCATCCACGCGCGCATCATGGCCGAATCGTGGAGCGAAGAGCTGGGCCACTTCACCGATACCTTCGGTGGCCATCGCCTGGACGCCTCGCTGCTGCTGCTGGCCGACATCGGCTTCATCGACGCGATGGACGCCCGCTTCATCGCCACCGTCGAAGCCATCGGCCGTGACCTCAAGCACGGCAATTCGCTGTACCGCTATGTCGCTCCGGATGACTTCGGTGAGCCGGAAACCAGCTTCACCATCTGCACGTTCTGGTACATCGACGCACTGGCCGCCATCGGGCGCCTGGACGAGGCGCGCGAGATGTTCGAGCTGCTGCTGAAGCAGCGCAATCACCTGGGCCTGCTGTCGGAGGATCTGGCCTTCGACACCGGCGAGGCTTGGGGTAACTTCCCGCAGACCTATTCGCATGTCGGCCTGATCACCGCCGCGATGCGCCTGTCGCGGTCCTGGCAGGAGGCATCGTGAGTCGTCTGGTCGTGGTATCAAATCGTGTGGCCGTGCCCGGCGAGAACCGCGCAGGCGGCCTGGCGGTCGGCCTGCTGGCCGCCCTGAAGGAGCGCGGCGGCCTGTGGTTCGGCTGGAGCGGCAAGACCGTAAAGGAAGGCAGCGGCACGCTGCACCGGCAGAAGGACGGTGACATCGACTACGTCACCATGGACCTGAGCAAGCGCGAGGTCGATGGCTACTACAATGGTTTCGCCAACCGCACGTTGTGGCCATTGCTGCACTTCCGGCTGGACCTGGTCGACTACGACCGCGGCACCCGCGAGACCTACCACAAGGTCAATGCGCTGTTCGCCGACAAGCTCGCACCATTGCTGCGCGAGGACGACATCGTCTGGATCCACGACTACCACCTGATCCCGCTCGGCGCACTGCTGCGCGAGCGCGGCATCGGCTGCCGCATCGGCTTCTTCCTGCACATTCCGATGCCGTCGGCCGACCTGCTGCAGGCCATGCCCGACCACCTGCGGTTGTTCTCCGCGCTGTACGCCTACGACCTGGTCGGCTTCCAGACCCAGCGCGATGCCGATCGCTTCCAGACGTACCTGCGCCTGTTCGGTGGTGGCCGCGTGCTCGACAACGGTGAGCTGGAAGCACCCGGTGGGCGCCGATTCCGCGCGGCGGCCTTCCCCATCGGCATCGACACCGACCTGATCGCACGCCAGGCCGGCACCGCCGCGACCAAGGCCGCAGTGAAGAACCTGCGCAGCAGCCTGCGGGACCGCCAGCTGGCGATCGGCGTGGATCGCCTGGATTACTCCAAGGGCCTGCCCGAACGCTTCCTCGGCTTCGAACGCTACCTGCAGCGTCACCCCGACCAGCGCGGCTCGCTCACCTACCTGCAGATTGCGCCGGTCTCGCGCGGCGATGTCACCGAGTACCGGCAGCTGCGCAGCCAACTGGAACAGATCGCCGGCCACATCAACGGTGGCCACGCCGAGCCGGACTGGACGCCACTGCGCTACGTCAACCAGAACTTCACCCATGCCACGCTCACCGGCTTCTACCGAGCGGCGGCGGTCGGCCTGGTCACGCCGCTGCGCGATGGCATGAACCTGGTGGCCAAGGAATACGTGGCCTCGCAGGACCCGGAGGATCCCGGCGTGCTGGTGCTGTCACTGCTGGCCGGCGCCGCCGACGAATTGAAGCAGGCACTGCTGGTGAACCCGCACGACCTCGACGGCGTGGCCGACGCAATCGCCACTGCAGCGACGATGTCGCTGAGCAGGCGCAAGGAACGCTGGCACGCGATGATGGAACATCTGCGCACCTACGACATCAACCACTGGCGCCGCAGCTACCTCGACGCGCTGGAAGGCTGAAGAAAAAAGGGGACGGAGGGGATTAAGTCGTTTATGCACAAACGACTTAATCCCCTCCGTCCCCTTTTTCGTCAATCCAGGAACCGCGCGGCCTGTTCCGGTGCGGGTAGATGGCAGGTGTCATGCCGACCGAACCAGCGGTAGCGGTTGCGTGCCAGCGCGCGATACGCCGCATCACGCCAGCCGCGCGGCACGAGCCGCAGCACGCCGGCCAGGCGCCAGGCGCCGCCCAGCCCCGCAAGTACGCGCAGGATCGCATCGGTGTCGGTCCAGGCACCCTGTGCATCCAGCAGCAGGAACGACATCGGGTCCTGCGGATCCAGCCCGTGCGCGCGCAGCATCGCGCTGCCCTTCTGCCCCTGCATCGCTGCAAAGCGGTAGCGCCCCCTGCGGTCGAAACGCAGCAGGAACCGCACCCAGCGATTGCACAGTGCGCACACGCCATCGAACACGACCACCGCGCTGCCCGCCTCGGCGGCAGCGTCACTGCGGTTCGAGCCAACCTTCATAGCGGATCAGGGCTCCGGCCCAGGGCAGCGTCACATCGACCAGGAAAGTGTAGCGCTCGCCCTGCCAGGCTTCACGGCAGCGCACACCGCCGAACCAACGCGTCGGCAGCGGCAGCAGCCCGAACGCCCAGACCCGACGCACCGACCAGTCGATACCACCGTCGCGGGCCTGCAGCGCGAACTCGAAGCGCACCGCGCCCAGCTGCTCGCGCAGATGCCCGTCGTGCGCCCACAGCCGCGACACCATTGGCCAGCGGCCGAACCGCCGCGCCCACTGCTCACCCTGCCGGTAGCGGTTGAACGCCACCTCGGTGGGCAGCGCGTCACCGTCCTGTGGCAACCGCGCCAACGCAGCCAGCAGCGGCACCAGCCAGTGCCGCCCCCTCACGATGCAGGCCTGCCCTGCGTAGCGGCACGGCAACGGCGCGGCATGCAGCGCCTGCACCGGTCCTGCCAGGGTGGCAAAGGCCGGCCCCAGCACACGCGCGAACAGCGGCGCAGTCAGGGCGCGATCCAGGCCAGGGTCGCCATGCGCCCGGTGCGACGATCGCGCCGATGCGAATACAGGTCCGGGTCGGCCATCGTCGACACCGTGCCACCATACACCTGTGCCGGGTCCATCCCCGCAGACTGCAGGCGCTGCCGCGCCAGCGCGAACAGGTCCACCTTCCAGTGTCCGGGACGGGTCGCGACGAACGCCCGCTCAGCAGCGGGATCATGGCCGACGAAGGCGTGATAGACCTCCTCGCCGATCTCATAGTCGGACGGCCCGGCGGCCGGGCCCAACCAGGCCCGCAGCTGCGCCGGCGACGTCTGCATGGCGGCCACCGTGGCCTCCAGCATGCCGTCGGCCAGCCCCCGCCAGCCGGCATGGGCCGCGCCCACCTCGCTGCCGTCTGCGGCGGCGAACACCACCGGCAGGCAGTCGGCGGTCAGGATCGCCAGCACCACGCCCGGCACCGAGGTTACCGCCGCGTCGGCCACCGGCTCGCTCGCGCCGGGCGCCGGCGGTGCATCGAAGCGCAGCACGGTGCTGCTGTGCACCTGGCGCAGCCAGTGCGGTGCCGACGGCAGCGCCAGCCCCTGCTGCAGCAGCTGGCGGTTGTGCTCAACGTTGGCTGGGGTATCACCATCGGCCGCGTGCCGGTTGCCCAGGTTGAACTGCGCGAACGGCGCCGGCGAGATGCCCGCACCGTGCCGGCGCGTGGTCAGCGCATGTACGCCTGCGGGCGCCGGCCAGTCGGCCTGCAGCAACGGCAGCGCGGCCGCCATCACCAGCGGTCCCGCTCGCGGGCGGCGAAGGCTTCGCTGTCTTCGCGCAGCACCTTCATCAGGTGCAGCATGTCCTCCGGCACCGGCGCGGTGTTGCGCACCGGTTCACCGGTGATCGGGTGCATGAACTCCAGGGTCTCGGCGTGCAGGGCCTGGCGCTTGAAGCCGCGCAGCGCGGCCACCAGCTCGTCGCTGGCACCCTTGGGCAGCTTCAGCGCGCCGCCATACAGCGGGTCGCCGATGATCGGATGGCGCACGTGCGCCATGTGCACGCGGATCTGGTGGGTACGGCCGGTTTCCAGGCGGCACTCCAGCGCGGTGTGTGCCCGGAAGCGCTCGCGCAGGCGGTAGTGGGTCACCGCTTCCTTGCCGTCCTCACGCACCGCCATCTTCAGGCGGTCGCGCGGGTGGCGGTCGATCGGGGCATCGGCAGTACCACCGGCCACCAGTGCGCCCATCACGATGGCCAGGTACTGACGGTGCACGTCACGTGCCGCCAGCTGCTCGACCAGCGCGGTCTGCGCTTCCAGGGTCTTGGCCACCACCATCACGCCGCTGGTGTCCTTGTCCAGGCGGTGCACGATGCCGGCGCGCGGCAGCACCGCCACCGACGGATCGCGGAACAGCAGCGCGTTGACCAGGGTGCCGCTGTGGTTGCCGGCACCCGGATGGACCACCAGGCCGACCGGCTTGTTGATCACCAGCAGGTGCTCGTCCTCGAACAGCACGTCCAGCGGGATGTCCTCCGGCTGGGCATCGGTCTGGGTTTCCAGCACCGCGTTGAGGGTCACCACCTCGCCGCCGCGCAGCGGATCGCGCGGGCGCACCTGGGCACCGTCCAGCAGGACCTCCCCGGCCTTGATCCACTCGGTCAACCGCGAGCGCGAGTATTCGGGGAACAGTTCGGCCACGACCGCGTCGAAACGGCGGCCGGCGGCGGTGTCGGGGACGATGGCCTGGCGGGCCGATTCAGAGGGTTGTTCAGACATGGCAGGGGGCATTCTTTGAAATTTTGGGGTCCCGGCGGCCGGTTTCAGTCGCTGGACAGGACACTAGGCTATCATCGACCCTTCGTATTCCAGCCGCGTCCCGCCTCGACCCCATGATCCGACGCTCCGCCATGCTCTCCGCGCCCGTCCGCCTCACCGCCCTGCTGCTGGTGCTGGTCATCGCCGCAACCGGCTGCCATCGCGGCGCCAAGAAGGGTGATCGCCCCGATGAAGGCGTGCCGGTCGAACAGCTGTACGAGAAAAGCCACAAGCTGATGCAGGGCGGCAACTGGAGCGGCGCGGAAGCCAGCTTCCGCCGTCTGGTGGCCCAGTATCCGTACGGTCCGTACACCGAGCAGGCGATGATCGAAACCGCCTACGCCCAGTACAAGGCCGGCAAGCACGATGACGCGGTGTCCAGCATCGACCGCTTCATCCGTACCTACCCGACCCACCGCAACATTGCCTATCTGTACTACCTGCGCGGCCTGGCCAACTCCAACCGCAGTACGGTTTTCCTGCGCCGCGTATGGTCGCTGGATGCCAGCCGCCGCGACCTGTCCACGCCGCACCAGGCGTACTCGGACTTCAACATCGTGGTTGATCGTTACCCGAACAGCCGCTACGCCGCCGATGCGCGCCAGCGCATGCTGGAGCTGCGTGACGTGTTCGCCCAGCACGAGCTGGACAACGCGCTGTACTACATGCGCCGCGGCGCCTGGGTGTCAGCCGTGGGCCGCGCCAACTACCTGCTGGAAACCTACCCGCAGAGCGCCTTCCAGTACGACGCCGTGGCCGTGCTGGCCGATTCCTACACCCACCTGGGCAACAAGACCCTGGCCGACGACGCCCGCCGCGTCCTGCAGCTGAACCAGCCGGACCACCCGTGGCTGGAAGGCAAGTGGCCGAAGTACCCGTGGATGATCCGCAAGCTGAACCCGTTCGCCGGCGAGAAGTCCGCCAGCACCGGCCAGCGCAACGCGCGACTGGAAAAGAAGTAAGCGAGGGCCCCGAAAGGGGCCCTTCTTCTTTGTAGAGTCAAGCCATGCTCGACTGCTTTCCTCGTCCGCCTCCCCGCGCCGGGGCCGGCACCTAGGAATGCTACGAATCCACGGCGGATGCGACGCCGGTCGCAGCCTGCCCGGGCACGGCCATCCACACTGCAGCGCCACGGCCACACCGGCCATCACGGAGCGCCCCATGGCCCGTCTGCCCTGCTGCAGTATCCGCCCTCTGTCCTGCCTCCTCGCCATCGCGCTGCTGGCGCTGACCTCGGCGCCGCCGGCCGCCGCACAGGACGCAGCGGGCGATCTGCTGTCCGCAGCCCCCTATCGCGCCACCTGGGTGCCGTCCCAGGCCGCCCAGGCCTACAAACTGCACTACCGCACCCCTGACCACCGCGGGCAGCTGGCCGAAGGCACCGGCCTGCTGTACCTGCCCGCCGGCACGCCGCCCATCGGCGGTTGGCCGGTGGTGTCGTGGGCGCATGGCACCCAGGGCATTGCGGATCGTTGTGCGCCCTCGGTCTCCGGCCCCTACCAACCCGAACGCGACGGGCGCTTTCTCGATCGGTTCCTGGCACAGGGCTATGCAGTGGTCGCCGCGGATTACCAGGGCCTCGGAAGCTCAGGCGACCATGCCTATCTGCATGTGCGCACTGCCGCGCGCAACGCCATCGACATGATCAAGGCCAGCCGCCAGTACCTCGGCAACGGGACGCTGTCGCCGCGCTGGGTCTCGGTCGGCCATTCGCAGGGCGGTGCCGCCGCGCTCACGGCGGGCCACATCGCCCCCACCTATGGTGGACCGTCGCTGCAGTACCGCGGCAGCTTCACCACCGGCACGCCCACCGCAGTCGAACTGACCGCGCTGGTGATGAAGCCGGACAACCGCACCGCCAATCCGGGCGCGCTCAACGCGTATCACGCGTATCTGCTCGATGGCCTGCTGCAGGTCGCGCCGCAGATCGACCGCGTCCTCAGCGATGAAGGCCGCGCGCGGGTGGCGGTGGCACGCGAGCAGTGCCTGGGCGAACTGGCCACCACGCTGGACGGCGCCGACACCGGCAGCATGTTCACTGAGCCGCTGGCCAGCGTGCCGGGCATCTGGGCGGTGCTGTACGACTATCTCGGCGTACCGCGCCGCGGCTTCAGCCAACCGCTGATGTTGGGCCATGGCAGCCAGGACCGCGATGTGCCCTACCTGACCACCCTGCTGTACGCCGCTGGGCTGGCCCTGCGAGGCGAGCCGGTCGCGTTCCGGCGCTACCCCGTCGACCACCGGGGCACGCTGGACGCAGCGGCGGCCGATGGCCTGCGGTTCGTACGTGCGCGACTGGGGGACGATCCCTTCAACGACGCTGCGGAAACCGCCGGTCTCGAACAGTTGCTCGACGGAGTCCGGTAGATCCACGCCAAGCGTGGATGATCTTCGACCATCGTGCGGACCAAGCTCCGCACCCACCGGGGAGGGGCCAACGGGTTGCCGGCCAGCGGCCGGCACGACCCGCCAAGCGCTGCCTCAGCCCTTGTAGCCGTTGCTGATCGGGTAGCGCCGCTCGCGGCCGAACGCGCGGCGCGAGACCTTCGGCCCCGGCGCGGCCTGGTGCCGCTTCCACTCGCTGATGCGCACCAGGCGCAGCACGCGGTCGACCACGGCTGCGTCGTAGCCGGCGGCCACGATCTCGCCGCGCGACTGCTCCTGGTCGATGTAGCGGTAGAGGATGCCGTCCAGCACGTCATAGGCCGGCAACGAGTCCTGGTCCAGCTGGTTCTCGCGCAGCTCGGCCGACGGCGGGCGACTGATCACCGCCGGCGGGATCACCGGTGCGCCGCCCACGGTATTGCGCCACTTGGACAGGCCGAACACTTCGGTCTTGTACAGGTCCTTCAGTGGCGCATAGCCACCGCACATGTCGCCGTAGATGGTGGCGTAGCCGACCGCGTACTCGCTCTTGTTGCCGGTGGTCAGCAGCAGGCCACCGAACTTGTTGGCCAGCGCCATCAGGATCACGCCGCGGCTGCGCGACTGCAGGTTCTCTTCGGTCACGTCCGGCGCGGTGCCTTCGAACATCGGCGCCAGCGATTCCATCAGGCCCTTGAACGCCGGCTCGATCGACACAGCCTCAAGCTTCACCCCCAGCGCCCGGCACTGCTCGGCGGCCAGGTCGTTGGACAGGCCGGCGGTGTAGCGCGAGGGCAGGCGCACGGCGGTCACGTTCTCCGCGCCCATCGCATCCACGGCCAATGCCAGCACCAGGGCCGAGTCGATGCCACCGGAAAGGCCCAGCCACACCTTCCTGAAGCCGTTCTTGCGGCAATAGTCCTGGATGCCACGGGTCACCGCGCGCCAGGCCAGCGCGTCCATGCTCTCGTCGCCGTCGTCCATCCACACATGCGGCATGAAGCGGCGGGTCTCACCGTCATACTCCACCACCAGCCACTGGTCGACGAAGGCAGCAGCGGCCGGGTGCACCGTGCCATCACCATCCGCCACCACCGAAGCACCGTCGAACACCAGCGCATCCTGGCCGCCCACCACGTTGAGGTAAGCGATGGCCACCCCGCTCTCGCGGGTACGCGCGGCCAGCACGGCGTCGCGCTGGGCGTGCTTGCCACGCTCGTAGGGCGAAGCATTCGGCACCACCACCAGCTGCGCACCCGCGCGCGTGGTGTCGGCCAGCGGCTCGGCGAACCACAGGTCCTCGCAGATCAGCAGGCCGACCGGAATGCCATTGACCTCAAACACGCAGCTGCCACCATCCGGATCGACGTCGAAGTAGCGGCGCTCGTCGAAGACCGCGTAGTTGGGCAGTTCGCGCTTGCGGTAGGTCTGCTCGACCAGGCCGTCACGCAGTACGCTGGCAGCGTTGTAGACCACCGCGCCAGCCGCCTGCGGCCAGCCGACCACGGCGGTGATGCCACGGCAGGCGGTGGCGATGCGGGTCATCGCCTGCTCGCACTCGTACAGGAAACCCGGGCGCAGCAGCAGGTCCTCCGGCGGGTAGCCGCTCACCGCCAGCTCGGGGAACATCACCAGCTCGGCGCCGTACTCATCGCGCGCCTGGCCGATCATCTCGATGATGCGCTCGGTGTTGCCGGCGACGTCGCCGACTGGGAAGTCGAACTGCGCCATCGCGATGCGGATCGAAGCCATGGGAATCCAGCCTGTGGTTGCAATGCTTCCATTGTAACGCCGGGGTCAGATCCCTTTTGCATGGCAAAAGGGGTCTGACCGCATGCCAGACGCAGAAAGGCCGCCCAAAGGCGGCCCTTCTGTTTCAGGCAGCCGGCCAGCGGCCGGCTCTACAGCGTCGTCTGCGCGAGGCAGTCGATCTTATTTCATCAGCTTGGCGATGGCGGCGCCCAGGTCGCCCGGCGAACGGACGGTGACCACGCCAGCCGCTTCCATCGCGGCGAACTTGCCTTCCGCGGTGCCCTTGCCGCCCGAGGCGATCGCGCCCGCGTGACCCATGCGCTTGCCGGCCGGAGCCGACGCACCGGCGATGAAACCGACGACCGGCTTCTTCACGTGGTTCTTGATGTACTCGGCGCCGGCTTCTTCGGCGTCACCGCCGATCTCGCCGACCATGATGATGCCTTCGGTCTGCGGGTCTTCGTTGAACAGCTTCAGGCAGTCGACGAAGTTCAGTCCGTTGATCGGGTCACCGCCGATGCCGATGCAGGTGGACTGGCCCAGGCCGACTTCGGTGGTCTGCTTGACCGCTTCATAGGTCAGGGTGCCCGAACGCGACACGATGCCGATCTTGCCCGGCTTGTGGATGTGGCCCGGCATGATGCCGATCTTGCACTCGCCCGGCGTGATGACGCCCGGGCAGTTCGGCCCGATCAGCACGGTGTCCGGGTAGGAACGGGTCAGCACGTTCTTCACGCGCAGCATGTCCAGCACCGGGATGCCTTCGGTGATGCAGACGATGACCTTGATGCCGGCAGCCGCAGCTTCCAGGATCGCGTCGGCCGCGAACGGCGGCGGCACGTAGATGACCGAAGCGTTGGCGCCGGTGCTCTGCACGGCGTCGGCAACGGTGTTGAAGACCGGCAGGTCGATGTGGGTGGTGCCACCCTTGCCCGGGGTCACGCCGCCAACAACCTGGGTGCCGTACTCGATCATCTGAGTGGCGTGGAAGGTGCCCTGCTGGCCGGTGAAGCCCTGCACGATCACCTTGGTGTTCTTGTTAATCAAAACAGACATGGGAATTTCCTTCGGTGTCGTGGATCAGGCGGCGTTCTTGACCGCTTCAACGACCTTCTTGGCGCCGTCGTTGATGTTGTCAGCCGGGATGATGGCCATGCCGCTGTCACGCAGCAGCTGCTTGCCCTCTTCCACGTTGGTGCCTTCCAGGCGCACCACGACCGGAACCTTGACGCCCACTTCCTTCACGGCGGCGATGATGCCTTCGGCAATCATGTCGCAGCGGACGATGCCGCCGAAGATGTTGACGAAGATGCCTTCAACCTTGTCCGAGGACAGGATCAGCTTGAACGCTTCGATGACGCGCTGCTTGTTCGCACCGCCGCCCACGTCCAGGAAGTTCGCCGGCTCGCCGCCGTTGAGCTTGATGACGTCCATGGTGGCCATGGCCAGGCCGGCACCGTTCACCATGCAGCCGATGTTGCCGTCCATGGTGACGTAGTTGATGTCCAGCTCCGAAGCGGTCACTTCGGTTTCATCTTCCTGGGACTTGTCGCGCATCGCGACCAGTTCCTTGTGGCGGAAGTTGGCGTTGTCGTCGCTGTTGAACTTGCCGTCCAGCGCGTACAGGTTGCCATCGTCCAGGATCGCCAGCGGGTTGATCTCAACCAGCGCCAGGTCCTTCTCGTTGAAGATGCGGTACAGGTTCACCATGATGTTGGCGAACTGGCCGGCCTGCTTGGCGGTCAGGCCCATCTTGAAGCCGATGTCACGGCCGTGGTAACCCTGCACGCCCTCGACGAAGTCCACGTTCAGGGTGTGGATCTTGTCCGGGGTCTCGGCAGCGACCTGCTCGATTTCCATGCCGCCTTCGGAAGAGGCGATGTAGCTGATGGTGCGGGTGCCGCGATCCACCAGGACCGACAGGTACAGCTCCTTGACGATCTCACCGGCGGTGGTCACCAGCACCAGGTTGATCGGCAGCTCGACGCCGGCGGTCTGGTAGGTGGCCATCTTGGTGCCGAGCATCTTGGCCGCTGCGGCCTTCACGTCGTCGACGGTCTTGCAGAACTTGACGCCGCCAGCCTTGCCGCGGCCGCCAGCGTGGATCTGCGCCTTGACCATCCAGGGGCCCTGGCCCAGCGACTGGGCGACTTCAACCGCCTCGTCCGGGGTCGCCGCGACCTTGCCGGCCGGGACCGGGATGCCGTATTCGGCAAGCAGTTGTTTTGCCTGGTATTCGTGGAAATTCATGCGTCACCGTGGGAATAGGAACGACCGCACGCAATTCCTCAGGGCCCCCTGGAAGAGGCACCGGCACGGACCGCGGCGGGCCCACTATTGTGGCCGAGCCGGCGCCGGGGCGCAAAGAAGTCTGTACAAAACGCCAGACCCGGCCAGATTTCCGCCGTCATTCAGGCAGTTGCGCCCGGGGGCCGGCTGGCCAGCGGTATCCACCCCAGGCCAAATGCGCGATCCGGGCCGCAGCGGCGGGCCCCTGCCGGGGGCCCTATACTGGTCAGCCAGGGTGTGTAGCGTCGGGGGTGCTCGACGGTTTTCCACCGCAGGCCACATCGAAGCGACGTACCGCCCGGCCTCAGGGGACGCCGGGCAGGCCCGCCGCAGATTCCAGACCCAGGCAGCCAGAAGGGGAGTTCCGGCGTGTCACCCAGTGCTTCATTGATCGACCGCATCGAATCGATTCCGCGGCGTGAGCTGTATTTCTTCGCGCTGTACCGGGTGCTGATCGCTTCGGTCATCGCCGCCCTGCTCTACAGCCCGCTGTCGGCCATGGTCGGCGAAGCCCACCACCCGCGGCTGGCCGACACCGTCGCCGCCATCTACCTGGTGCTGTCGCTGCTGGCGCTGGTGATCGGCCGCAACGAACGCTGGCTGCGCCCGATCGTGGTCAGCGGCGTGCTGGTGGACATCGTCGCCGCCACCCTGTTGTCGCATGCCCTGCCGGGTGCCAGCGCCGGCATCTCGATGTCGCTGCTGTTCAACATCGCCGCTGCCGCCACCCTGCTGCCGCTCAGCCTGGGGCTGGGCCTGGCACTGGCCGCCAGCCTCGCCACCGGCGTGGAATACACCTGGAAGCTGCTGGAAGGCGGCGATCCCACCCGTACCCTGGCCGAACTGGCCATGTTCGCCACCAGCTACCTGGCGCTGGCCTTCATCAGTTACCAGGTCGGCAGCCGCGCGCGTCGCAACCAGCAGCTGGCCAACCAGCGCGGCGACGAAGTAGCCAACCTGTTCCAGATCAACGAGCTGATCATCCGCCGCATGCGCACCGGCGTGCTGGTAGTCGACGCCGACAACCGTGTCACCCTGGCCAACGAGGCCGCCTCGATGCTGCTCGGTGACAGCGACGGCAGCGGCGAAAGCGGCCGCCTGGACCTGGCCAGCGCCGCCCCGGAACTGGCCCGTCGCCTGCAGCGCTGGCGCAACGGCTGGGCGCAGGACGAACTGCCGCTGCAGCTCAACCCCGACCAGCCCGAAGTGCAGCCCCGCTTTGCGCGCCTGCTGGCCGGCAGCGAGCTGGCCCTGGTGTTCCTGGACGACTCCAGCGTGGTCTCGCGCCGTGCCGAGTCGCTCACCCTGTCAGCAATGGGGCGCTTCTCGGCCAGCCTCGCCCACGAGATCCGCAACCCGCTGGCCGCGATCAACTACGCGGTGCAGCTGCTGGAAGAAGGCACCGGCTTCAACGAAAGCGACCGCCGCCTGCTGCAGATCATCCGCCAGCAGTGCCAGCGCACCAACGGCATCGTCGAAAGCGTGCTGGGCCTGGCCCGGCGCGAGCGCGCCACGCCCGAAAACGTCGACCTGGCCGCCTTCGTGCGCCGCTTCGTGCTGGAGTACAAGCAGGGGCAGACGCTGGAGACCGACAGCATCGAGCCGATCATCAACGACACCTCGGTGCTGGCCCAGGTCGACAGCAAGCACCTCTACCAGGTGCTGACCGTGCTGGTGCACAACGCGCTCAAGTACGGGCGCATCGGCCAGCAACCGGCGCGGGTGCGCCTGCGCGTGGCGCAGCACGAGCGCAGTGCGGTGATCGACGTGATGGATCGTGGCCCCGGTATTCCCGAGAGTGTCGCCGCGCAGTTGTTCCGGCCGTTCTTCACCACCTCCGAGCACGGCACCGGGCTGGGCCTGTACATCGCCCGCGAGCTGTGCCGGGCCAACCAGGCGCGGCTGGACTACATTCCGGTGCCCGCCGGTGGCTCCTGCTTCCGCCTGGTGCTGCCCGGCCCGCATACGTTGTTGCCCACCTGATCTCGATTCTGTGCGTCAAACATTTGTCGCTTCCAGCCCCCTCGTTTATCTTTCACGCCCATGAACGAAACCCGCAGCGCCCTCGTCGTCGACGACGAACGCGACATCCGCGAACTGCTGGTACTCACGCTCGGCCGCATGGGGCTGCGCATCAGTACCGCAGCCAACCTTGCCGAAGCGCGCGAACTGCTGGCCAGCAATCCGTACGACCTGTGCATCACCGACATGCGCCTGCCGGACGGCAACGGCATCGAGCTGGTCAGCGAGATCGCCCAGCACTACCCGCGCACGCCGGTGGCGATGATCACTGCCTTTGGCAGCATGGACCTGGCGGTGGAAGCGCTGAAGGCCGGCGCCTTCGATTTCGTCAGCAAGCCGGTGGACATCGCCGTGTTGCGTGGCCTGGTCAAGCACGCGCTGGAACTCAACAACACCGAGCGCCCCGTGCCCGGCCCTGCCGCCGAACAGGGCGCACGCCTGCTTGGCGACTCGCCGGCCATGGACGTGCTGCGTACCACCATCGGCAAGGTCGCGCGCAGCCAGGCGCCGGTCTACATCCTCGGTGAATCCGGCGTGGGCAAGGAGCTGGTCGCGCGCACCATCCATGCCCAGGGTGCCCGCGCGGCCGGCCCGTTCGTGCCGGTCAACTGCGGCGCCATTCCCGGCGAGCTGATGGAGAGCGAATTCTTCGGCCACCGCAAGGGCAGCTTCAGCGGCGCCCACGCCGACAAGCCCGGGCTGTTCCAGGCCGCGCATGGCGGCACCCTGTTCCTGGACGAAGTGGCCGAGCTGCCCCTGCAGATGCAGGTGAAGCTGCTGCGCGCGATCCAGGAAAAATCGGTGCGCGCGGTCGGTGCGGCCAACGAAGAGCCGGTGGACGTGCGCATCCTCTCGGCCACCCACAAGGACCTGGCCGAACTGGTCGAGGACGGCCGTTTCCGCCACGACCTCTACTACCGCATCAACGTGATCGAACTGAGGGTGCCGCCGCTGCGCGAGCGTCGCCAGGACCTGCCGGAACTGGCCGCGTCGGTGCTGGCACGGCTGGCCCGCAGCCATGGCCGCCCGACGCCGTTGCTGGCGCCGTCGGCACTGGACGCACTGGCCCAGTACGCCTTCCCCGGCAACGTGCGTGAACTGGAGAACATCCTGGAGCGTGCACTGGCACTGGCCGAAGAAGACCGCATCGGCGCCGACGACCTGCGCCTGCCGCAACATGCCCCGCGCACGCCCGGCAGCGCAGCACATGCCGAAGCCGTTGCCGACCTGCAGCCCGGCAACGCCGCCCTGCCCTCGTACATCGAACAGCTCGAGCGCAGCGCCATCCAGCGCGCGCTGGAAGAAAACCGCTGGAACAAGACCCGCACCGCCGCGCAGCTGGGCATCACCTTCCGTGCGCTGCGCTACAAGCTGAAGAAGTTGGGCATGGAGTAAGGACAGGGCCCGACGCGGGCCCGCCAACCTGGTAGTGCCGGCCGCTGGCCGGCAACCTCATGCATCACGGCATGCACGCATGGCGTGGATCTACCCACCAATGTGGTAGTGCCGGCCGCTGGCCGGCAACCTCATGCATCGCGGCATCCACGCATGGCGTGGATCTACTGTAGAGCCGAGCCCATGCTCGGCTGCTCTCCGGGCTACCTCAATCCTTGGTAACGCGGTTGATCTCGGCCAGGCTGGTGATGCCCGCAGCGGCCTTCTTCAACGCCGACTGGCGCAGATCGTTCACCCCGATCTGCTGCGCGGCCTCGGCAATCTGCAACGCATTGCCGCCAGCCAACACGATCGTGGCGATCTCGTCGGTCATCGGCATCACCTGGTAGATACCGGTACGGCCCTTGTAGCCCTCGGTGCACTCATCACAGCCGACCGCCTCGTACAGCTCGATACCCGCGTCCAGCTGCGCCTGGGTGAAGCCTTCGGCCAGCAGCGCATGCTCGGGCAGATTGGCCGGGCGCTTGCAGTTGCTGCACAGCCGGCGCGCCAGGCGCTGCGCGATCACCAGCGTCACCGAGCTGGTGATGTTGTACGGCGCGATGCCCATGTTCATCAGGCGCGCGATGGTCTGCGGCGCGTCGTTGGTATGCAGCGTGGACAGCACCATGTGGCCGGTCTGCGCCGCCTTGATCGCGATCTCGGCCGTTTCCAGGTCGCGGATTTCGCCGACCATGATGATGTCCGGATCCTGTCGCAGGAACGAGCGCAGTGCCGCGGCAAAGGTCATGCCGCGCTTGTTGTTCTGCTGCACCTGGTTGACACCGGGCAGGCGGATTTCCACCGGGTCTTCGGCGGTGGAGATGTTGCGCGTCTCGTCGTTGAGGATGCCCAGCGCGGTGTACAGCGACACGGTCTTACCCGAACCGGTCGGGCCGGTCACCAGCACCATGCCGTACGGCTTGTGGATGGCTTCCAGGAACAGTTTCTGCTGGTCCGGCTCGTAACCCAGCTTGTCGATGCCCAGCTTGGCCGCGCTGCCGTCCAGGATACGCAGCACCACCTTCTCGCCGAACAGGGTCGGCAGCGTGCTCACGCGGAAGTCGATCTGCTTGGTCTTGGACAGGTTGAGCTTGATGCGTCCGTCCTGCGGCACGCGCTTCTCGGCGATGTCCAGCTGCGCCATCACCTTCAGGCGTGCGGCGATGCGCTGGTTCAGCTTCACCGGCGCGCGCGCCACCATCTTCAGCAGGCCGTCGATGCGCAGGCGCACGCGGTAGTCGTCTTCATAGGGCTCGAAGTGGATGTCCGAGGCGCCCTTGCGGATCGCGTCCACCAGCACCTTGTTGACGAACTTCACCACCGGGGTGTCGTCGCCCTTGGCATCGATGCCGGAGTCGCCGCCGGCGCCGAGATCCTCGTCTCCGGCTGCAACATCGAGGTTGCCCATGCCATCGTCGTCACCGCCCAGCGCGTCGCCCAGCGTGTCATGGCTGGCATGCCACTGCTCGAGCGTGCGGCGGATCTGGTCTTCATCCACCAGGATCGGCTCCACCACCAGGTTGGTGTGGAACTTGATCTCGTCCAGCGAATGCGTCGGGTTGCTGGTGCCCACGAACAGCTTGCCGCCGCGCTTGAACAGCGGCAGCACGTTGTGCTTGCGCAGCAGCTCCTCGCTGACCAGGCTCATCGCGTTCTGGCTGGCGTCGAACGTGGACACGTCGAACAGCGGCATGCCGAACTCGACCGCATTGGCGGCCGCCAACTGGGCCGCCCCGACCACCTTGTTCTGCGCGAACCAGGTCGGCAGCGGCTGGCGGGCCGCAGCGGCCTTGGCCATCGCGTCGCGGGCGGAAGCCTCGTCGAGTGCCCCATCCTGGACCAGGCGGCGGGCCAGACCGGTGATGCCGACGAGATTGGCGGTGGTTACGGCGTTCATATGGATCCTTGGCTCATCATGGGTCAGGCAGTGCGGCGCGCCTTCCAGGGGCACCGCACAGGGCAGCAGAACCTGCCGCGACCCGCTGGCCGACGACGACGCCAATCCTTCAGCATGACTGCCTCGCCCGGCACTCCCAGCCCGGCAGGCACGATCCTGACTCCCCCGGGGATGATAGCCCCGTCAACGGCCCGCCAACATCCCATTGGCAGGCCGAAGTGTGATCAACAGCCGTTTGGGCGATAGCGCGCTTCGAAGGCGCTGCCGTCGCAGGTCCAGGTGCCGTCGGCTGCGCGGCGGAGGATGAGGTCTTTGCCGTTGATCGGCGGAGCCCCACCTACTGTGCAAGTCACGTTGCCCACCCCTGAAGATGCAACCTCGGCATCAAGAGCGGTGCAGCGCTCCGAAACCCTTAACCCAATGTAGTCAGCAGTAATCAAGCTGGCGTCGCGACTGTCTTGAACGACCGTTTCAATCGTGGTTTTGCCTGGCCTGATTTCGGCAAGAGCGGACGTCAACTGGGACTTCGCCACGTAGTCCTGATACATCGGCAAAGCGATCGCCGCCAAGATCGCGATGATCGCAACTACGATCATCAATTCAATCAATGTGAAACCTCGAATTTTGCGCATTCCTCACTCCCCCTGAGTGCGACGAGTCCGGTGGCGCCGTCACTGCCACCAAAAAAGAGGCCCCGACTAGGCGGGGCCTCTGCACAGCTGGGAGCTACCTAATTAGGCGCTCTTGCAGCCGCTCGGAATGTACTTCGCTTCCGTGATCGAGGTGGTGCAGGTCCAGGTGCCGTCAGTATCAGCGCGCTTCAGGGTGATGGTTTCATCCTTGATCTTCGGGCTGCCCGCCAGCGTGCAAGCGATGCTGCCATCAGCGCCGTCGGTCACTTCAATGGCGGTGCAACGCTCAGAAACCTTCAGACCGATTGCAGCAGCATCAGCGATGGCCTTGCCTTCGTTGATGGCAACTTCGAACTGGGTCTTGCCCGGGGTGATTTCAGCCAGGCCAGCAGTCACCTGCGACTTGGCCACGTAGTCCTGGTACATCGGCAGAGCAATGGCGGCCAGGATGGCGATGATCGCAACGACGATCATCAGTTCGATAAGGGTGAAGCCCTTCTGGTTCTTCATTTTGGTACATCCCCAAGATAAGTGGTGGTTGATTTCAGAGCACAGGATCGGTCTGGCCAGTGGCCAGCTGAGCGGGTCCTGCCCCCTGCGGGTGGATCAACGCAGGTTGCGTGCCAACCCCGGCACGCCTCCCCCTGGATTTCCCCGCGCCCATGATGGCAGCTATTTCACGGATGGGAACCCCCTGGATGCGAATCTGCGATGGACGCGGCAATGTGACGCAGTGCGTCACCTTTGGTCGGCACCCGGCACGAATTCGCATCATGGGCCCCTTGGCAACTGCCCAGACGGGCATGAACCCGCTACCATCAGGGGCTAGATGCCCGCCTGGGGATGGCGGGCCTTGGGGAGCCGATATGTCTGTCAGTCGCAGTGCGATCAAGAAGGAGCCCGTGGCGCGCAGCACCACGGAGCTGCAGCCGTTTGTCTGGGAGGGGACCGACAAGCGGGGCGTGAAAATGAAGGGAGAGCAGGCCGCGAAGAACGCGAACCTGCTGCGAGCTGAGCTGCGCCGCCAGGGCATAAACCCCGGTGTGGTCAAACTGAAGTCTAAGCCGCTGTTCGGCGCGGCCGGCAGCAAGATCTCGCCAAAGGACATCGCGTTCTTCAGCCGCCAGATGGCCACCATGATGAAGTCCGGTGTGCCGATCGTCGGGGCACTGGACATCATCGCCAGCGGGCACAAGAACCCGCGCATGAAGAAGATGGTGGAGTCGGTCCGCACCGACATTGAAGGCGGCTCGTCATTGTACGAGGCCGTCAGCAAGCATCCTGTCCAGTTTGACGAGCTCTACCGCAATCTCGTACGTGCTGGCGAAGGTGCCGGCGTGCTCGAAACGGTGCTGGATACCGTCGCTACCTATAAAGAGAACATCGAAGCGCTGAAGGGCAAGATCAAGAAGGCGATGTTCTATCCCGCCATGGTCCTGGCGGTTGCCCTGCTGGTGAGTGGCATCCTGCTGGTCTGGGTGGTGCCGCAGTTCGAGGACGTGTTCAAGGGATTCGGTGCGGACCTGCCCGCCTTCACCCAGATGATCGTGAACATGTCGAGGTTCATGGTCTCGTGGTGGTGGCTGATCCTGCTGGTCATCATTGGTTCGATCGTCGGCTTCATTGCCGCATATAAACGGTCGCCGAAGATGCAGCACAGCATGGACCGGCTGGTCCTGAAGCTGCCGGTCATCGGGCAGATCATGCACAACAGCTCGATCGCTCGCTTCGCCCGTACCACCGCCGTCACCTTCAAGGCCGGCGTGCCCTTGGTGGAGGCCCTGGGCATCGTGGCCGGCGCAACGGGCAATACGGTTTACGAACATGCCGTACTGCGCATGCGCGACGACGTGTCGGTCGGTTACCCGGTCAACATGGCCATGAAGCAGACCGCCCTGTTCCCGCACATGGTCATCCAGATGACCGGGATCGGCGAAGAGGCCGGTGCCCTGGACGCCATGCTGTTCAAGGTGGCCGAGTACTATGAGCAGGAGGTCAACAATGCCGTTGACGCCCTGAGCAGCCTGTTGGAGCCGATCATCATGGTGATCATTGGTACCATCGTCGGCGGCATGGTCATCGGCATGTACCTGCCGATCTTCAAGCTCGCTTCCGTCGTCGGATAATCACTACATGGCATTTCTCGACCAGCATCCCGGCCTCGGCTACCCCGCCGCGGCCGCCCTGGGGCTGCTGCTGGGCAGTTTCCTCAACGTCGTCATCCTGCGCCTGCCCAAGCGGCTGGAGTGGCAGTGGAAGCGCGATGCGCGCGAGGTCCTGGAAGAACCGGACTTCTACGAGCCCCCACCACCGGGGATCGTGGTCGAGCCCTCGCACTGCCCGCACTGCAAGCACAAGCTGAGCTGGTACGAGAACATCCCGCTGTTCAGCTGGATCATCCAGGGCGGCAAGTGCCGCCACTGCAAGGCGCCGATCTCGCTGCAGTACCCGCTGGTCGAGGCCCTGACTTCAGTGCTGGTGCTGGCCTGCGTCTGGCAGTTCGGCTTCGGCTGGCAGGGCTTTGGCGCCATCGTGCTGACCTGCTTCCTGATCGCTTTGTCCGGCATTGACCTGCGCACCCAGCTGCTGCCCGACCAGTTGACCCTACCCCTGATGTGGCTGGGCCTGATAGGCAACATCGACAACCTGTACATGCCGGCCAAGCCTGCATTGGTCGGCGCGGCGGTGGGTTACCTGTCGCTGTGGATGGTCTGGTGGCTGTTCAAGCAGCTGACCGGCAAGGAAGGCATGGGCCACGGCGATTTCAAGCTGCTGGCCGCCCTCGGCGCCTGGTGCGGGCTGAAGGGCATCCTGCCGATCATTCTGCTGTCGTCGGTGCTGGGCGCCATCATCGGTTCGATCTGGCTGTACACCCGGGGCCGTGACCGCGCCACGCCCATTCCGTTCGGCCCCTACCTGGCCATCGCAGGCTGGCTGTACTTCATGTGGGGCGCGCCCGTGGTCGAGCAGTACCTGGTGTTGAGCGGACTGCGCTGAGGGGAATCCCCATGAGCCGGTATGTAGTGGGCCTGACCGGCGGCATTGCCGCCGGCAAGAGCGAGGTGACCCGGCGCTTCGAGGCGCTGGGCATCGTGGTGGCCGACGCCGATCTGGCCGCCCGCGCGGTGGTCGCTGCCGGCAGCCCCGCCCTGAACCGCATCGCCGAGCGCTTCGGCGCCGACATGCTGCAGGCGGATGGCAGCCTGGACCGGGCGCGCCTGCGTGCCCACGTGTTCGCCGACCCGGCCGAACGGGCGGCACTGGAAGCGATCACCCACCCGGCCATCCGCCTGCTGATGCAACAGCAGTGCGAGCAGGCCGCCAGCCCCTATGCGATTGCCGCCATTCCGCTACTGACCGAGGTCGGTGGGCGGACCGCCTACCCGTGGCTGGACCGGGTGCTGCTGGTGGATGCACCCGAAGCCGTGCAGCACGCCCGGCTGATGCAGCGCGACGGCATCGACGCCGCACTGGCCGACAAGATGATCGCCGCCCAAGCCAGCCGCACGCAGCGGTTGGCACTGGCCGATGATGTGGTGGTCAACGATGGCCACCCGGAAGACCTGCAGGCGCAGGTGGAAGCGCTGCATGAGCGCTATTTGGATTTGGCTGGGGGCTGAGCCGTCCGCATTGCGCGGAAGCGCTTTCACACACAACTTGGATCTCCTGAGATATTTCATCCACTCATCTCGATCGGCCTCGGCGTCCCTTTTTCCGCCTACGCCTTTCCGCAGATCCTTTTCCGTGCCAAACCACAATGGAAACAAAAATGAACATCACCCCCGCAACAACCCAGGAAAAGCCCATCAACTTGTTATAGACCGATTGCCCGAACAAACGAATCAAGGCGCTATACAGACCGCAGTTCGCTCGGCAAGGACTTGTCCCAATCAATGCATCGTCCATGACCGCCACGCCATAGACGACCATCAGCACACCTACGAGACATCCGAAAAGACGCACGGCAACCATCTATCTTCCTGTGTGCGCACCAAAGACTCTGCTATGGGCGCGAAGAACGCCAATCTCTTGGTGGATGAATCAAGCCCCTCAGCTCTACGGCTCAAGAATTCCTGATCGCCCTCGCTCGATCAAAGTGAAGTCGTACTCAGCGTCTGCACAGTGCAGCAGACCGAATCCAGGCGCTCGCAACAACGCACCTCGTCCGAGGTACCGCCACTCTTCCGCGGAAAAGCCAACTGCATAAGACTCATCATCGATCACGGCAACCACGATCCCGCGCGTTCCGCCACCAAGATCAACGGTGTCGCCAAGTAACACCTTTTCCCCATGTGGGTAGTTCATAGGAAGCACTCAGGAAAGTCCATGAATGTCGACGAGATCAGAGCGGGCTTCGAGCTCAAGCATGCTTCGGATAGCGCCATACGGGGCGGCCGATTCGGATCTCCATTGTCGGCCACCAACAGGACCGAGCTAGACATACGGATCGAAATCCAATGAGACTCCACTAGACGCCATCAGTCTGATCACGTCACAAGAAAGATTGAAACCCGGCCACACCCCGCGCTGACTCGATAGGCGTACTCCCACCTCCAGCGCCCACACCTTCGCCTCTCCTCCCACCTTCTCAAGGCCGCGCTGCAACGCTTCATGAACTCCCCCTTGGATGTCGCCAGTTCCACATTGCTGGCGCTCGACTCTGGAAAGGATGACTTCTTCACCACTTACAGGAGAGTCACCAACGAGAACGACAACCAGCTCAGGTCGCGTCGATGGAGCACATTCCTCCTCCAATTCCAAACCATCTGCGCCGCCGTCTCCAGTCAACTCGGGATCAAAACTTAATGAGGCAGATATAGATGCCATCTTTTCAAGGGTTGCGGAAGAGAGATTTAGACACGCCCTATCTCCCTCGCCTACCCGAACTCACACGGTGATCTCAGGAGCCTGATGGGTCGACTCAGCCAGGATTGCCGCTCCGCGACATTCAATGACTTTCCTGATCAGAACATCCGCAGCATCCAGCTCATTCACTTCGCGCGACAGCGGCGCCATCAAGTCACAGCTCGCACAGCCAGTTACCGAAGCCGTCAATTTCACTTCAATCTCAGGATGCATCACTTCCACCGATGATTGGCAACTTCCACGAATAGAGCAGCGGATTATACGAACACCAGAATGATGCAATCGAAGCTTCGCTGCGGACCGAGCCGCTTGCAATGCGCGGAAGCCCTTTCGCGCATGACTTGGATTTACTGAGACATTCCATCCACTCATCTCTATCGACGTCGGCGTCCCTTCTTCCGCCTACGCCTTTCCGCGAGTCCTTTTCCGCGCCAAACCACAACGGAAACAAAAATGAACATCACTCCCGCAACAATCCAGGAAAAGCCCATCAATTTGTTATAGATCGACTGGCCGAACAAACGAATCAAGGCGCTATACAGACCACAGTTCGCTCGGCAAGGCCCTGTCCCAATCAATGCATCGTCCATGACTGCAACGCCATAGACGACCATCAATAGACCCACAAGAAAGCCGAATATCCGCAGGACCACCACTTATCTGCGCCCCTTCCAATTGATTAACGTGTCGCGCACTATCTCAATGATATCGGCAGACTCGACCTCGGGCCTTGATAGAAGTGGCGGATACGGATTTGTATAGTAGGCGCTCGCACAAGAGCAGCCGCGCGCATGAACCTGCGCCACAGTTGGATCAGACGGAAATCCGCCCACCATTACGTCGCCACTGGTACAGCGGTCCTGAGATGCCCTGCAAATTTCAACGGCACAATACTGGGTGTAGTCATGCTCACTCACAAGACTTGCCGCGTTCTCCAATGACCCCACGTCCTCAGGCGAAAGCCCCCGTGAATAGATGGGCGAGGAGAGTGAGTTCGATTGAACCGCTCTTACTTGCGCACGAAGCGCCTGCCTTCTCTGTGCTGAGTTCCCGCCCCCATGTCTATTCATGTTCGGCGGGGCTCCGCCTCTCAGCCCCAGTGGGTCCACTAGTGACAACGGATCTCCTTCGACATAGGAAAACGTTGACAACCCACCCCATAGTCCAATGGGATCACTCTGCAGATATCGTCCCGTCTCAGAATCATAGTCGCGGCGGTAGTTGTAGAAGAGTCCATTTGCATCCGTGGTCTGTTGCCCCGGAAAGCGCAGCGCCAGCTCGAACGCCACACCGTCTCCGTCCGGATCGGCATTCGGAATCTGGTTGCCGAACACTTCACTCTTACTGCTCCACTCCCAGATCGCCGAATCGCGCGCCGGGTCGATCACCACGCGCGGCGTGCCCAGATGATCCGGCTGGACATAGGCCAGCTCCGGAACACCGTTACCCCGCACATTGATCAGCGCCACCGGATAGTTTTCCAGCCAGATGGCTTGCTGCTGTGCCTGGCCCGTGGCCGAATAGTTGCCCAGCCACTTCCCCGCTTCGTCATACAGGGTGATCTGAGCAGCGCCACCGGCTGGGGTGCGCAGCACGCGCTCACCGCGATGGTTGTAGGCGTAGCTTTCCAGCACAGCTTTGCCCTGCTTCACCGCGTTCATGCGATTGGCATCGCTATAGGTGAACGCCTTGCTGCCGATGCTGGTGGTGTTACCCGCTGCGTCATGGCTACGTGCCTCGCCATCCACCGCGGTCAACCGGTGGCTGGTTGCTGGATAGGTGTAGCTGGCGGTACCTGCCGAGGTGGTCAGCGCGGTCCGATTACCGGTGGCGTCATAGGCATAGGTTTCAATCGGCGTGCCGGTTGCACCATCCCGGGTCTGAGTCAGGCGGCCCAGCGCATCGTAGCCATATCGCGCCAGCGTGGTCGTCCCGGTGCCGTCCTTGACTTCAACAATATTCCCATCCGCGTCGTAGCCGAATCCGATGGACAAGCCTCCGGGCGCCGCGTCATACACCCGAGTCGGACGGTAATCGGCATCCAACTCCCGAAGCAGATGGCGGCCGTTACCGTACGCCCAACCCGTCATCGGGCCAAACGGTGCGTACGTGATGTTGGTAACGACCACCTTCCGAGCCTGCCCTGGAAGCGTCAGTCCTACCTCACTGGCACGGCCCAGATTGTCGTAGGCATAGTCGGTGATACTGCCATCCGGATAGGTCAACCGCTCCAGCCTCCCCGCCTTGGTGTAGGAGTAGCGCAGAGTCAAACCAACCCCGTCGACCGTCTGTACCTTGCGTACCAACTGACCGAAACGGTCATAGCAGTATGCCGTACTGCCACCCGCATGCAGCACCTGACCCACGCGCCCCTCGCCGAAGCGCTCACCAGCCGGGCAGACCGCAGGGGCAGCATCATAGGCGTAGACCACATCCAGATTCGGGTCCGCATAAGTGATGCTCTTGAGGCGGTTAAGCACATCGTAGCTGTAGGTCGCTTTCACACCGCGCGCATCGGTGCGCGTCGTGCGATTGCCCATAGCATCCACCGTGAAACCGTCACTGCCAGTATCGGGACTAAGCTGGCCCTGGGGAGCACCAAAACCATCGTATGTGTACTGAGTGGCAAGGCCCTTGGGATCGACGACCTGCTCTACCTGCCCGTTGGCGGAATAGGCATAGCGGACTTCGGCATTGATCCCACCCGCGTCTTGAATCTGCACTTTGGGGCGATCTGCACCATCATAGGTACTCTTTGAAACAACACCCAGCGGACTCTCGGTCTCCAGCACGTTGCCATTGGCATCATGACGGAAGAGGAAAGGCTGTCCGTCAGCACCCACCTGTCGGGTCATCTGGCTATGGGTGTCGAACTGACGATCCCCAAACCGCTTCAACGCACCACTACTGTCCCGAACTTCTTCGCGGACGCGGTTGCCAGCGGCGTCCAGGATGTAGGTGACACGGTTACCGGCCGCGTCCTCGATGGCCACCAGTCGATCAGCCGTGTCATAGACCATGCGAACCCACACACCATCTGGCCCGGTGACACGAGTCCGCTTGCCCGTTGAGCTGTACTCATAAAGGCTGATGCGGTCATTGGCCGGCACATCGCCCTTGAGCGTCTCCGTCAGAACGCGCCCCATCGAATCGAACAACCGCTCGACTACGGAACCATCGATGCCACGAATCTGAACCGGGTTACCGAGCGCGTCATACTCCAGCAACTCGGTGCGCTGACCCAACGCATTGACGATTGCCCGCAGGTCGCCCTTGCGATGGGAACATGCGCCCCCTGCGTCACAGCCCGGATCATTTGCGCCGAAGTACTCAAACTGCGTGACATTGCCCGCCGGATCCTTGATCGAGCGCTGAAGGCCCACGAGGGGGCACAGCATTGCATTGGCGGCCACATCTGCATCCGTGCAATACGCACGTGCCGTCTGCCGGACATTGCCAGGCGCAACGGGTAGGGAGCCACACACGTAATCCGTGCCCTGCGTTGCATCGTACTGGCATGAATAGAGAGCACGCCCCGCTGTATCCAGCACTTCTCTATCAAGCGAAACGAGCTGTTCATCGCCAGCGTTCTTCTGGCTCACACGTTGTTCAATCACCCTGTTGCCCGAATCACGGACCGTCCGCGTCACCCGCCCCAATGATTCCTCTGTCGTCGTCAGCACCTGCGAAACCGGGCCACTACTGGAGTCAGCGTAGGCGTATGACGTCCGATTCCCCAGCGCGTCCTGCGTATAGGAGGGTCGGCCATTTGGCGTAAACCCGAACGACTTGCTCCCGTTTGAGTCCGTGGTTTGGGTGATCTGCCGGAACTTCTCACCGCCAATGAAGTTCTGACGGACCTCACCCAGGCTGTTCACGGTCGTCGCCGAGCCATCACTGTTGTAGTTAATGGTGATGGCATCCACAGACTGCCCCGCCGACCAGAGATGGCTCCCCGTGACCTTGGCCTTCTCGTTGTACGAGAACGTTGCGTACCGCACGCCGCCTTCGACGATGCCCGTCAACAGGTTACGCCCCGCCGCCGGGGCGAGCCCAGGCTCCGCGTACAGATACTGTCGAGAGGTGCCATCGGGCCTTACGACCCCTGTAAGGTTATCGAAGTCATCGTAGGTGTATGTAGCCGCTGAGCCGTCGGGGAGCGTAATTGAGATCAGCCTGCCACGTTCGTAGGCGAAGACCAATGACCGACCCAACCCATCAACGGCTCGCCGCAGTCTGCCATTCGCATCGTAGTGAAGCGAGACGCCGTTCTTTGGATCAGGGTCGCCGATCGCAATCAAACGTCTCTGCGCATCGAAACGCCGTGTTGATCCTGACGCCTCAATGAGCTCGAAGCCACCGTCAGGAAGCTTCCTGAGCATCTCTGCAGAAGCGCGATCCCCGCGTCCGGACAGATACGTCTCCAGGTAACCTCTTTCTGTGAAGCGCCCGGTGCCATAAACAGTCGTCAGCATTCCCATGTAAGTATGGGACCAGTTCACGCCCAACTCGGGTGAGATCTGGATCTGCCCCAGCGAGTGATAGGAACGGACGAAGTCCTTCCCTGCAAACTGGAAATCCACTTCAAACCGTGCTTTATCGCCCGTGGCGGGAAAACACGGATTGCAGTTTCCAGGCGCCGATTCAGTCTGCGTTATGTTGTACACATAGATTGCCTGCGCCGGCATAGTCGGCTCGCACAGTAGAGGCCAATCCAAGCCAAGTCCGCCCGGGACGTACGCAGGATTGTCAGCATGCTTCGGCTGGAAACCCGCTGGGCAATCAAAATGCTGAATCTTCGCCAGCGAGAAGTTACGCAGGGAAGGAGGCTCGTTACCATTACCCCAACCCGGGCACCAAACGGTGTAGTTGTACTTTCGATTCGCCGCTCCCGGCAGAGCCGACGAGAACGAGATTGAGCCGTAGCCATAAGTTCGACGAACACTCGCATAATCCGGTGCGTAGCTTCCCTCGAAACCTTCCTCAACATGAGGACAAGCTGGCCAAGTTGCTCTGAAGTTCGCCAACATCCCCTTGACCGCTTCTTCCTCATTTGCGCATTTTGTGGCGTTGTAAGGATCGATCGCTGGGGAGCAGATGCCTTGACGTGAGTCCCAACCCGATATCACGTAGCCGGGCGGGTACAGGACACTGGGGGAATGATCATCTACGGTATAGCGGATCATGAAGACCGGACCACTCGCAGAATCCATGTACTGATGTGTCTCGCGCCTACGCCAGAGGTTGCCGTACGAACCGGCATTTTCCCGAAGCTCGGCCTCCGCCTCATAAAGGCTTGAGAAACACCTTTCGTAGCAGTATCTCGTTACCCGCTCCTGAGCGTTAGCATTGAGGGAGAAGATCCCACCTAGCATCAGGATCAAGACAGGAAATCCGAAAGCCGCTACAGCCCGGCATAGATGCGCAGCCCGATCTTTCAATGAGGCCACCGAGGCGATCTGCCGCATTGCGGCCAGCGCACATCCGGTCGAATCTAAACACAGAACACCCACAACCACCTCCTTGTGGAAAAAGCGAAAGAAAGCAATGCTACAAGGGCGCACCTAATTCCAAGCATTAGCCTTGCGATGGCCTGTGCACGGCTTCCTTCTGACTCTACACAGGAGACGCTTCCTGTGAAACCTTGGTGCCGCATCCAGACGCAGAGCATTGGACTGTGGCAATTGAGCTGCGATCCCCTCCCGCCTCATCGTGGCAAGCGAGTTCATCGCATATCCCCATCGTTAGGGGCAGCAAGACGTAACGGCAGTTTGTGGCCGCCCGACCGCCCCGAAGCAGCGCGCGAAGCGGCCACAAGCGGACCACAGAAAGCGTACGCGCGACCCAAGGCAGTTGCGGCAGCAGATCGCGCATCCACGCATTGCGTGGACCTACTCCAGCTGCAGGCGGGCATAGCGGGCCAGTTCTCGTGCGCCAAGCAGCAATCCATCTACGACATCCGGGCTGAGCTGCTGGTGGGCACCGCCCTGTTCGCGGGCCGCCTCGGCGGCGTGCAGCACCTGCATGAGTGCATTCAAGCCGGCCAGGGTGCGGCTGAGGCCGGCCATGGTGGCCGCCTGTGCCGGGCTGAGGCCCTGTGCTTCCAATCGCCGCCCGTCGGCTGCATCGCGACCGTCCATGCGGGCCAGCAACGCAGGCAGCAGATCCTTGGGATCATCGAGCAGGGTTTCGACGCGTTCGGCGACGTCGGCCGGCAGCAGGTCGGCGGCTTCGCCGATCAGGGCGTGCAGCTGGGGGAACAAGGGGCGTGCGGACATAGTGAATCTCCTCGCAGACGACGAGCCACCTGCGGATGCGAGGTGGCGGACGGTGCGGGTTGGCGTACCGGAGACCCAACAACTCAAGCGCGAGGAAAAAGACTCCAGCGGATTCTGATGAATCCCCACGCACCATCCGCCGAAACAAGGCAGCCGATGCATTTTCCGTGATGAGCCGCAGCACACCCGGAGCGCTTGAGTTGAAGGTTTTTTTCAGGACGCCAATCCCGGCCAGGGCACCTGCCCCGGCCGACCCATCTGGCCATCACGCAGCGCTGTGATCTGTAAGGAAATTCTCAAGCCGCAGTTGAGGGTGCGAATGCGTGCATGCGGACACGCACGCGGCGTGGCGGCGATCACGGTGATGTCGTGTTGGGCTTCTGGCCCTGGGTTCCTGCGAGGGGGATTCGGTGGCACAAGCGACACTGGGCGCTATACGGCGCCGGCCGGATTCGTGCCGACCAAGGTCGGCACCTACCAAAGCAGAGCCATTGCCGACCAAGGTCGGCACCCACCAAAGCAGAGGCCCTTACAACGGCTTCGGCGAGAATGTCAGGGTGGCGATCACGCCGCGCTCGCCACCGGGGCGCACGCTCACCTGCCAGCCATACAGATCGCACAGGCGGCTGACGATCGACAGGCCGATGCCACCGCCCTGCGAATGGCCGGCATGCGTGCCGCGATAGCCGCGCTGGAACAGCTTGGCGGCATCCTCTTCGCTCAGCCCCGGTCCGCTGTCGGTCACCGACACCGAATTGCTGCCGACAAAGACGCGCACTTCGCCATCCTGCGAGTACTTCACCGCGTTGCCGATCAGGTTGCCCAGCGCCACCGACAACGCGGCTTCCGGCGCATCGATCACCAGGTTGCGCTCGCCTTCCAGTGCCAGTTCCAATGGCTTGCCGCCCAGCTGTGCACGGTGGGCGTCCAGCAGCTGTTCGGCTACGCGGGCGACGTTGCTGGTGCCCTGCCCGCGTTCGTTGCGCGACAGCAGCAGCAGTGCGCCGATCAGGTCGCTGCACTGTTGTTCGGCGCGCTGGATGCGCTGCAGACGCTGCAGCACCTTCTCATCCAGGCCGGGCCGGGTCAGCAGCAGTTCGGTGGCGCCACGGATCACCGCCAGCGGCGTGCGCAGCTCGTGGCTGACGTCGGCATTGAACTCACGGTCGCGCTGCACCACTTCGGTCAGCCGCGACGAATAGTCATCCAGCGCCTGCGCCAGTTGCCCCACTTCGTCATCGGGGAAACGTGGCGCCAGCGGCTCGGGCTCGCTGGTGCCGCCGCGATAGGCGCGCAACCGCGCGGCCAGGTCCGAGACCGGCTTCATCACCTTCGACGCCGACCACCAGCCCAGCACCAGCGACAACAGGCTGAACACCAGCACCGACAGCACCAGCGCGCGGTTGAGCTGCTGCCCGCCACGCACGCTGTCGGTCATGTCGTAAGCCAGGAATGCCCAGGCGTCGGGCGTCTTGCGCACGGCCAGCTTGTACGAATAGCGCTGGCCGCGCTCATCCACGCCGCCCATGTTGTACAGGCCATCCTTGAACTCGTACCAGTCCGGCTCTTCCTCGCGCAGCGCCTCGAACTTGTCAGGCTTGATCAGGCGCGCACGCATCTGCTGCACGGGCAGGTCAGGGTTGCGATCCGGGCTCTCGTAGAACCGCCGCACGTACTCGTTGATGTTGCGGTTCATCACGTCTTCCACCAGCTGGTTTTCCACGCGCATGCGGGCCCAGTTGGTGGCGAACGCGAACAGTGTCGTCAGGCAGAAGCCCAACAACACGAACGAGACGATGATGCGGCTGCGCAGGCGCCGCCGATACGGCGAACGCCGGCGCTCCCCCTTGGTTGCCACGGAATCAGGCTTCCGGGGTGGCGATGCGGTATCCGATGCCATGGCGGGTCTGGATCAGCGGCACTTCAAACGGCTTGTCGACCACCGCACGCAGGCCGTGGATGTGGACACGCAGCGAATCCGAGTCGGGCAGCTCTTCGCCCCAGACGCGGGTTTCCAGCTCCTGGCGGGTGACCACGGCCGGCGCGGCTTCCATCAGGGCCTGCAGGATCTTCAGCGCGGTCGGATTGAGCTGCAGCAGCTTGCCCTGGCGACGCACTTCCAGCGTGTCCAGGTTGTATTCCAGATCGCCGGTTTCCAGCACGCGGGTCTGCACGCCCTTGCCGCGGCGCGACAAAGCGTTCAAGCGCACTTCCACTTCCTGCAGCGCGAACGGCTTGATCAGGTAGTCGTCGGCACCAGAATCGAAACCGGCCAGCTTGTTGTCCAGCGAGTCGCGGGCGGTCAGCATCAGTACGGGGGTCTGCTTGCGCGCTTCGTTGCGCAGCTTGCGGCAGACTTCAATGCCGTCCATGCCCGGCAGGTTCAGGTCCAGAACGATGGCGTCGAACTCGTGGACCACCGCCAGGTGCAGGCCGGTCACGCCGTCGGCGGCGAAGTCCACGGTGTGGCCACGATCCTCAAGGTAGTCGCCAAGGTTGGCGGCGATGTCGCTGTTGTCTTCGATTACGAGAATGCGCACTGGGACCTCTGGTTCTTGAAGGGTCGTCGGGGGGCCAGGCCCACCTGCTCAGGATGCCCCTGTGCGGGTGGACGCGACGTCTACCTGCTGAACGATACAGGTTCCATTCTTAACATTTCGTACCGGAGGGACGACACCGGCAAACGCCCCCGGGGCGAGCGCTCAGCGGCTGATGCGCTGCTGGTCGGTCAGCGCCCGGCGGCTCTCTTCCTGGGCTTTGCGACGCTGGGCCACGGTCAGGCAGACGCTGGTCGGCATGTTGCTGCCGGTCAGGCGCTCGCGGCGGCAGATCATGCGGCTGTCGGCCTGGGCGCGGGTCATGATGGTGTTGACGATCTCCTGCTCGTTGAACAGGTCGTTGCGCTCCTGCGGGGCCAGCTCATCCAACTTCTCGCGGCCATTCATCTTGATCCGGATCCGGTTCAGCGCCTGTTGCACGCGGCTCTTGTCCTCCAGCCCGATCTCGCTGTAGTCCTCGCTGCCCATGGCCGTTTCAACGCGGCGGATCTGCTCGGATACCGGGGTGAAGGAATCCATCTGCACGGTGTCCTTCTGCGCCTTGGCCTGCACGGTGACCACCAGGCCGAGCGACAGCATCAGGGCGAGCGTAGTAGTGCGGTACATGACGAGCTCCATGTTCGTCCATGAATAGGGTCTCGACTTTACGGTTCCGCCGATGCGTCCACACGGGACGCACGGCAGGGTGACCGATGGCGGCCTGCGACCGGTCCAACCACGGTTACGGCTTGTAGTTGTTGAAACGCTGGTTGTCGTTGAGGGCCTTGCGGCTGTCTTCCTGCGCCTTGCGGCGCTGGGCCACGGTCAGGCAGACGCTCTGCGGCATGTTGCTGCCGGTGGTGCGCTCGCGGCGGCAGACCATGCGGCTGTCGGCATGGGCGCGGGTCATGATCGTGTTGATCACTTCCTGGTCGTTGAAGATCTCGGTGCGGTCCTGCGGGCTCAACTGCTCTACCCGTTCGTGGTCGCCCATCTTGATCTTGATACGGCCCAGCGCCTGCTGCACACGGCTTTTGTCTTCCAGCCCGATCTCGCTGTAGTCCTCGGTGTTGATCGCCGTCTCAACGTTGCGGATCTGTTCGGCCACCGGTGCGTTGGCGTCGAACTTCACCTGCCCTTTCTCGGGCTTGGCGTGCGCGGTGGTGGCCAGTGCCAGGCCCAGCATCAGGGCGAAGGGGGTCATGCGCTGCATTGTTACCTCCAGGTTCTTCCATGAGTGGAACACCGACCCTGCGGTGCCACCGATACGCCGTTACGGCACCCCAGTGGACCGAAAGGCGGTGCGGTCAACGCCCGGCGGGCGGTGGGCTGAGCGTGTTGTAGCTGCGCTGGTCGTTGATCAGCGCCTTGCCTTTCTCTTCGATCCGGCGCCGTTCGGCCACGGTCAGGCAGCGGCTCCTGGGCATGTTGCTGCCGGTGGTGCGTTCGTACCTGCAGATCTGCCGGCTGTCGTCATGGCCACGCGCCATCAGGGTGTTGATGCGTTCCTGCTCGTTGAAGACCTCGGCCTGCAACTGCGGCGGCAGCTCCTGCACGGTCTGGCGTTCGCCCATGTGCTGGCGGATACGCGACAGCGCCTGCTGCACCTGGCCGCGATCCTCGGCAGACAGTTCGGCATAGTCGGGGGCAGCCAGCGCGGTTTCCACCTGGCGCATCTGCTCGGCGACCGACCCCTGCCGGTCCATCTGTACAGCGACTTTCTCCGGCTTGGCGGCAACAGCGCCAGACAGGCCCAGCAGCAACGCGATCGTCATGATGCGGTACATCGCCAACCTCCCGATCCATCCCGGAACGAAGGGCCAACTCTACGACCGTCACGCGGCCTCCACAAGAGACCTTGGGCACAGAGCCGACAGGCATAAAAAAGGCCCAGGCGGTGCACCCGCCTGGGCCTGAAGTCGTATCCCGATACCGATCCTGCTGAGAGGCAGAGCTGCGGTTCGCTGAAGCCTACGCCGGGGCCGATTAAAGCCTCGTTAAAGCCCCGGATCATTTACCCATGAGAATCACAACCCCATGAATAATCAAGGCTTTTTGATCTTCTCTACGTGTTCGATGATGCGTGTGGCCACGTCCACACCGCAGGCCGCTTCGATGCCCTCCAGCCCCGGCGTGGAGTTGACCTCCAGCACCAGCGGGCCGCGCGCGGAGCGGATCAGGTCCACGCCGCACACCGACAGGCCCAGCGCCTTGGCCGAACGCACCGCCACCTGCTGCTCGGCGCGACTGGCCTTGGCCGCCACGGCGGTGCCGCCAGCGTGCAGGTTGGAGCGGAAGTCACCCTCCGGTGCCTGCCGCTGCATCGACGCCACCACCTGGTCGCCCACCACGAAGCAGCGCAGGTCGGCGCCCTTGGCCTCGCCGATGAATTCCTGCATCAGGAAGTTGGCGTACAGGCCGCGCAGCGCTTCGACAATGCCGCGCGAGGCACTGGCCTTCTCGGTCAGGATCACGCCGCGACCCTGGGTGCCCTCATTGAGCTTCACCACATGCGGCGGCGGGCCAAGCATGGACAGCAGATCGACGGTGTCATCGGGGTTGTCGCCGAACACGGTAACCGGCATGTCGATGCCCTTGGCCGCCAGCAGCTGGTGCGCGCGCAGCTTGTCTCGCGAACGCAGGATGGCATCGGACGGATTGGGCGTGCGTGCGCCCATCAGTTCGAACTGGCGCAGCACGGCGGTGCCGTAGCGGGTGATCGAGGCACCGATGCGCGGAATGACCATGTCCACGCCGGTCATCGGCCGGCCCTTGTAGTGCATGGAAAAGCCATCGGCGGCGATGCGCATGTAGCAGCGCAACGGGTCGAGGATGCGCACGGTGTGGCCGCGCGCGCGCGCCGCCTCGACCAGCCGACGGGTGGAATACAGGGAGCTGTTGCGGGACAGGATGGCGAGCTTCATCGCGGAGGGATCGGTCGGCAGGCGCGCAGCATAGCGCGGGCGTGTGGCGGGCGGATGATGCCTGGCCGGCGCTGCCAGCACCGCCGGTGGTCGGCTCCAGCGGCGGCGATTCCGGCGAAGGAGTAACCGCCGCCGGATACACCACACGCCCGCATCACCGTGCGAGCGGGTTCCGCTTCAGAACCCGCGCGCGGATTCACCCAGCGCCGCGAGGCAGGTCGTCTGCGTGGCCGAGCCGGCCGAGGTGCTCTTGTAGATCTGCCACAGCAGTTGCGCGGCCTTCGGCCCACCGGCGCGACCCAGCGCACGCAATGCTTCCAGCTGCCGGGAGGTGCCGGCACCGGAGTTCTTGTAGATCTCGTGAATACTGCCGACGACGTCGTCCTTCGTTTCCATGCGCTGCTTCCCGTGTAGAAAATGCGGCAACGCTAACCGGGCGCGGATGGCCGTGGATATGAAACTAATCAGAAATGAAGAAGGCCGCTGATGAGCGGCCTTCTGTCTACGCGCGTGGCGTGATTGGAGCGGGCGATGGGAATCGAACCAATAGCCAGTCATGCGGCTGCACAATTAAATTCCCAGGCAGTTCGACTAAAATAAGTATACTCAAGACTAAAATAAGTACACTCAAAACGACGACTGAAAGCCCAGCAGAATTGCGGAAGAGCCATCAAGCACCGTTACGACGTGTCGCTATTGCGCCCCCACCCTTGGGACGTCGGTTGCATCCTGCAAATGAGGCTCAAGATGACACCTTAAGTGGCCGAGGTTGGGGACCACCAAGTGAGCACGCGTACGGTTATCGTCGCAAGCAAAGGCTAACCGCCCAGCTTCCCAGTAACAGAATAGAGAGGCTCCAGCAGCCATTCGTAGAGCTTGCGACGCTCACCCATGATATCGGCTTCAAGCTGCATGCCTGGGCGGAGCGTCTCCATCTTCCCGTATGCCAGCACTCCTTGTTGGTCCAACGAGACCAGGACCCGATACAAGGACTGCCTTGCATCGCCGTCCTTCTGGGATACTGTCAACGCGCTGCGAGAGATGCGGATGACCGTTCCTTCGTGGGCACCGAACTTCTGGTAAGGATAGGCTTGATAGCGCAAGAGAACCCGGTCGCCTGATTTGACGAACCCAATGGCCGAGCTGGGCACCAGCAGTTGTGCTCGAAGCTCGGATCCCTTGGGAAGTAGACTGAGAATGGGTTGGCCCGGCTGCACCGCCTGGCCGGCCTCGACGAGTCGATTTGCTACCAGTCCAGTTACTGGTGCGCGAAGCAGCAGCTCCCCGTCGGCCTCCATCCGGACGGTCTCCTGGCTCAATGCAGCCAGATCACGTTCCGAGGCCGCCTTGGCGGAGAGCCTCTGATGGGGAATTTCTGCTAGCCGCTGCTCCAGTTCAGCCAGGTTCCGCCGAATCGAGGTCGCTTGGCGTTGAAGGGCTTGTTGCGCGTTGACCGCCTCGAGTATCGATTGCTCTTGTTGGTTGATCTGAACCAGGCTTACGTAGCGCTCATCCTCGACGCTCCGAAATCGGGCGAGGGTCTCGCGACCAATTCGCACCTGCTCGCCGCGGGTGTGGATCTCTGCCTCAATCTGCGAAAGCTCGCGCAGCATCGCCGAGCGTTGGGCCTTGGCTCCCTCCTGTTGTGCCGCGAGCTGCCTGTCCTGGAACTCGCTCATCGCCTCCACACTGGTCATACGGGAGCGCTGTGCGTCAAGCAACGTGGACACGGCATCCTGCCCTGTGGAGGTGACCCGCGGCACATTGATCGTCAGCAGCCCGTCCTGGCGCCGGACGTGGTCGCCTTCTTCGACATCCAGTCTCGCAACCACGCCAGCCGACGGAGCGACCACGGTGGAAAGCCCGAGATCAGGCACAAGCTCGCCCATAACCCTGGATCTGCGTGAATACTCGCCCAGGTAGAGGAAGCCGACGATGGCCGAGGCAGCCATCGCTGCGAACACCGCAAGAATCCAGAAACGGAGCGGTTGCGCCAAGGACACTCCACCGAGCCAGCTTCGTCGCTGGGCATCGATGGCTTCCTTGCGGAAGAGGCCGCTCATGCGAGGACCTCCTCAAGGCCGTCCCGTGCGGCTTTCGCGGAGCTTGATGCGTTCTGCACCAACTCGCGCGCTACCGCGCCCGCGTGCATGATCAGCACCCGGTCTGCACTGGCGATGGTCTCTGGCCGATGGGCGATGATCACCCGGGTCAGCTCAAGTTGTCGGACGGCTTCATTCACCAGCCTTTCCCGCTCAACATCCAGATGGCTGGTTGCCTCGTCCAAGAATAGCAACTGGGGCTTGCGATACAGGGCGCGTGCAAGGATCACCCGCTGCTTCTGACCACCAGAGAGGGTCGTCCCCATGTCGCCGATCAGGCTGTTGTAGCCCATGGGCATCGCTGCGATGTCGTCATGCACAGCGGCCAACTCTGCGGCTTCACGCACCTTGGATTCATCATGGTGATCGTCTTCGAAGGCGATGTTCTCGCTGACACTTCCCGCGAAGAGCTGGTCATCTTGCATCACCGCGCCGATCATGCGGCGATACTCGCTTACGCTGACCTTTGACAAGGGCACGCCTCCGATGCGGATCTCACCTTCCGTCGGCTGGAGAAGGCCGAGGAGAATCTTGATCAGCGTGGTCTTTCCGCAGCCAGATGGGCCGATGATGGCGACTGACTCACCAGGATCCACTACAAAACTACAGTTCCTCAGCACCCAGGGCTCTCCGGGGGCATAGCGGAATCCAAGCCCTTCGACCTCAATTCGGATGCCGTCCGGCGACAGAGCGCAGGTGCTGGAAGCGAGGTTCTCTGGTTCGGTAAGAACAATGTCGGAGAGCCGTTCGCCGTGAAGACGGAGCATGCGGAACTCCACCCACTTGTCGATCAAGGCTCCCACTCGTTGTGAAAACTGGTCCTTGTAGGCGATGTAGGCAATCAGCATGCCCACGGAGAACACGTTCTCCATTGCCAGCAGTGCTCCCAGCCAAATTACCGCAATGCGCTCCAGTCCAAACAGCAACTGATTGGCCCCGCCGAAGCTCAGCCCAAACTTTGCTAGCCAAACGTCGTGATTGACCGTTTCGTTCATGAGATTGAAGTAGCCGGCCTGGCGAATGGACTCTCGGCCAGCAACTTTCACCGATTGAACCCCCCGGATGGACTCGAGCAGGTGGCTCTCCTGCCGTGCCCCGGCGATCAACTGCCTCTCTGTGCCTCGCCTGAGCGGGGCGAAGGCACAAGCACGCGCGATTGCATACAGAGCAACTGCAAGCAACGTGACCAGCGCCAGCTTCCAGCTGTAGAGCAGCATCATTCCCAGCGTCACCACCGCCATGAGGCCATCAATGAGCGCCTCTACGAAGCTGATCGTCAACGTTTGCTGGATAGCCTGGACGCTTCCCATGCGTGAGGTGACATCGCCCAAATGGCGCTTCTCAAAGAAGTCCAGGGGCAAACGCAACAGGTGCCGGAAGACGTTGCCGGTCCATTGCAGGTTGAGCCGGTTTGACAGGTAGATGACCGCCCGTCCTCGGACTTGCCCGATGCAGACTTGCAGCAACAGCGCCAGGGCAAACCCGGTGCCCAGCACGGTCAGCAAGTCCCTGTCATGGGCAATGAGGGCCTGATCCACGGTCCATTGCATGAAGAATGGTGCTATCAGAACAAACACCTGAAGAGCAATGGACAGAAGCAGCAGCAGGCTTAGTGCACGCCAGAATCCCTCGATCTTGCCCGTCAGCTGCGCGAGCGAGACGGCTGGCGGGCGAGGACTGGCCCGGAACTCGGCAGTTGGATACAACTCCAGCGCAATTCCGGTGAAATGGCGCGAGACTTCATCCAGAGAAAGCTTGCGTTTGCCAAAGGCGGGATCCAGAACGGTCACGACATTGCGACGGACATTGCTGATTACAACGAAGTGGTTGAGGTCCCAGTGTGCAATGCAGGGCAGTTGAAGTTGGCTCAGGTGCTCCAAGTCCAGGCGTAGCGGGCGGCAGCGAAAGCCTAGCGCGCCTCCAATTTCAATGACTTGAGCAAGCGTCGAGCCCTTAAGTGAGAGGGCATGGCGGCGGCGGAGTTCCCGCAGTCCAATGTTGTTGCCATGATGCGACGCGACCATGGCTAAGCATGCAAGACCGCATTCCGCTGCCTCGGATTGAATCACGGCGTCAATAAGATAGCATCTCTCTATCGCTAGAAATGGCGAATTGAACAGGGTAGTTGTTGGAGGTTCTGCAGAATTGCGCGTGATGCGAGAAGGGACGGGGTAGAACTCCCCGCCCCTTTAATCGTGAATTCAAACTACTGAGACTGTTCCGATCGCTTATCAGAATCTTCTTGCTTTGCGAGGTATTTCCCGCCGTGGTAGCCAGCTACAAAAAAATCAAAGGCTGCTACAAGAGCGAAAGCAAGGATGCTGGCGTCACTGTGCTTGGTCATTTGAATCAAAGGCTCCTCCGCGTTGACATTCGTGCTTGCCTGCGCGAGTCGCTGGCTTGAACGCACGGCGCTGCATGGGAAGGTCCGCTGGTGCTCACGACTGAATTCCGTAGTCCCTGAGCGTCGGGTAGAATATGACCCACTGCGTTATTGTGAGATTTATTGTGCCGTGGACTGTAGCCAGCTGGGTTATGCTCAGGTTGAATGGATAGGCCAAAATGCATAGCAGTATCGAAAATAGGAATGACGAGATAACGGCGTCGACGTGAACCGCAGCAAATGCCGCGCTAACCATGATGGTTCCCAATACGCGCCCGAAGTAGTGAGATACGCCATCAAAGAGCAGGTGTCTCACTACCTTCTCCTCGAAAAGAGGTCCGATGATGCAGGTCGAAATCAAGCCAAGAACATAGAAATTGATTGGAATTTCGCTAAAGGGGATGAATTTTGTGTGTGGTATTGCAGGGATTCCAACGACGTAAACCCAAATCGCGCCTCCAGCGATCCCAATGGCCACCAAGGCAGCGCCAAGCCGGAAAGTCCACTCTCTCCTGGGCTCATTGGGAAGTAGCCAGACACAAACCGCGAAGGCGAGAAGTTCGACGATCGCTCTTGATCCAAAAACGTCGAAGTATTTCAGAACTCCAAGTGCCGCACCGGCGCCCACAGTTGCAATTGCAGCTACGAATATCTTGTTCTCCGCTATGGGGCGAGGCCTCCAGTGCGCGATTCTCCTGAGCAAGAACTTTCTCCCGAGGGCCCAGGCCCCGAATTGGGCCTGGGCATTAGCTAACGCGCCTACATCATTCTGAATTGTGCCTCAGAGGTTCGGCCTCGTATTCACGCTGGCGCCCGATCAGGCATTCTGGATCATTGAGCCATGAGGTGATGGTAGATTAGACCAGCAGCGCCGATTCCACTGAAGGGCGCAACCCTTCCATACATATACGCGGTCTCCATGAAGCTGTGGAGAGTTCCGCTGACGTGGCTTCCTTCGCTCGAACCAATCTGAATGTTGATGCCCTTCGTACCGCCTGACACTTCTGCAAGTTCCAATTGACTAAGATCACGCATATAGCCTCCATTGCGATGCTGTCGGAGTAATGAGAGTTGCGAATTCGCCTCGAGACCAAGCGTGGCGGCATCGAGTTAACCAATATTCTCGATGCGCCGGAGCTTCGTCAGCGACGCGCTGTGGCCTTCGTGGTTCACATTGGTGCACCCAGCAGGCGCTTTCATTCAAGACTGTGACGGCCTTCCGCACAATCCAACTGAGGCCACTTGAAATGTTATGACATAACAATATATGTTCACGGGCTGTCCGCAGCCGAGGCTGCCTCGGGCCACTGTGTTGCTTGATGCACCTGTGACTTCGCAGCGGGCCGACCAATGCCTCGTCTGGCCAGCTCCGACGGAAGCCAAACTCTTGCCCTGCTCCTGCCGCCTCAGGCTGGAGCGTGCTCGGGCTTTGCTTTCGCGCGCTTTCGCGGAGCACCTTCGGACAGGAGTGCCTTGAGAACCGGTAGGTTCAAGTTGAAGTCCAGCACTGCCAGCCCAGGGGTGTTCACGCCCGGGCCATGCAGATCTTCTTGGACGGTGAATTCGCGGCTATACGTGGCTTGGTGCTCGTCGTCAGCTCGCTCAACCACCTGGACCCGCAACTCGGACGGTATGCCTGCGCGTCCGAGAGGCTGAACTTCTGCTTTCGAAGTGAGTGGAAACCGCGCCTCATCGGCTTCCACGTCTTGCCGGGCCAACGCCATCCCAGCCGCGGCAGTCATGCGGATGTTTTGTTTCTTTTTGCCTCTCGCGCAATTCGCTTGGCTTCCGTAGCGGCCCGTTGCAAGTTCTCCCCAAATTGACCCGGCACATGCGACGGCAGGGTCACCGGCGGATTGAACATCGCCAACGTCTCCACCCGCAGAGGCAAGGTCTCTGGCTGAACTGCCGCTGGCACGGCCAACCCGCTGTTGTCCACGTAGACTTTTCGCAAGACCGATTTGGGCGGTTTGCCATGTCCGGTGATGCGGCCAATGGCCACGTCCCTGGCACTGACCTCCATGCCGGTGGCCAGCAGCGCTCGATCCGTGTGGGTGATGAAGTAATGCCTAAAGGCATGAAATCCCATGCCCTCTTCGGTGACGCCTTGCCGCTTGATGTAGGTCGAAAACTGACGTGACAGCTGACGCCCAAAGCCCAGTCCTGTGCTGTTGGGAAGGTCCGGAAAAAGGCGATCCACGCCGGACGCTCGCACCTCATCTACGAAATGGAGGAAACCTGCATCCAGCACCGGTTGAGCCAATGGAACAAACCGCAGTGAGCTCGTGTTCTTGACCTTGTTTCCTTCTCCCCGAGTTGTGACCAGGAAGCCGGCAACCCCATCCACATGCATCACATCTGCTGCGCGCAGCTGCGCCACCTCGTTCACGCGCGCGCCGCTGTAGAGGCCCAGTATCGGCCCCCAGAAGCGGTGCGGATACTTCGAGGCCCAGCGCAAGAAACCTGCCCCGAATACCACCTTCAGTTCGTCATGCGTGAACGGGCGACCCGTTTCCGGCTCCTCCACTCCCCGCCGTTCCGACGGTGAGGCGACGCCCTCCATCGGGTCAAGCTGTAGAAGCCGCTGCTTGCGCAGGTGCGAAATAAACACCCCCAATCTGTCCCAATGCTTGTTGAGCGTCGCACTGGCCGGCGGCTTCTCTGCGTTGCGTTTCGACAGCGCAAGCACCTGAGGCACACTTAGGTCGCGATACAACTTGTTCTTGGTTGCGTTTCTGGGCCAATGCTCCACTGCGTCCATGAAGGCCTGCACGTGGTCAGCGTCCAGTGTGGCGACAGGAATGTCCCCAACAAGGCCCAACAGAATTCGCAGGCTGTGCCGACTTTCGATGATGGTCTTCGGCGCCAGCTTTCCCAAGCTGGCCAGATGCTTGTCGATGCAGGCGGAGAGCAGTGGTCCTGACGGGACCGCAGCCGACGTGGGCACCTGAGGAGGGTAGCCGGCCACCGCAGCAGCCAGCGGATCCTTCTCCGCCACTTGGCCCATCAGCCGCTCCAGCATCTCCACGTCCTGGAGTGTTTCCAGCTGAGCCTCAGCAACATGTGTTCCGTTGCGCAGGGTCATGCCTTTGATGATCAGGTCCCTGCGCCCAGCAGCGCGTGCCGCTTCCAGTGCCTTCTTCAGATCCACCGCGTCCCCCTGGCGTATCGCTTCGAATGCCTGAGAGAGTGCCACGCCCATGCAGGCGGCCACCAGCCGTGCCCTATCGCCGGCAGGCTCATGGAGAGGACGAACGAGGAAACGCGAACCGACGGCGCCACGCAGATCGATGGGCACAAGAAAGCGGGCGTATAGCCCACTGGGACGAGCAAGAAGCAGCGGCTTGGGCAAAAACGATACCTCGAACGATACCTAAACAGGTCGTTTGAGCATTCGTTCTTCTGCCAGTTCACACGTGCGCTATCAACAACTTAAGCGCAGATCACGTGACAAATGGAGCGGGCGATGGGAATCGAACCCACGTCAGTAGCTTGGGAAGCTACAGCTCTACCATTGAGCTACGCCCGCAGTGCGCGGTGAAAGTCTATGCGGTTGGCCCGGTGTTGCGCAATGGCGGCCACCGCATCCGCGAGGGGTCAGAGCCCTTTCCTCGCGGAAAGGGATCCGACCCCGGCGGTTGCTGCTTAGAACGTGCCGCTGAAGTTGGCGAACAGGGTGGCGTCCTGCGCGCGCTTCTGGCCGGTCGACGCGCTCAGGCCGAAGTTGCTCTGCAGCCCGAACAGTTCGGTGCGGGCACCCAGCACGACGGTGGCGTAGTTCTTGTCGAACTTCAGGCCCGGCACGCGGTAGCTGCCCAGTTCCGGCAGGGTCTGCAGCCAGGCGCTGGCCTGCTTGGTGTCCTCGAACTCGTGGTCGTAGGTCACCTGCGCGTACGGCTTGAGGGTGCCGCCATCGAAGCGGGCCTGCCAGCCGATGCGGCCGACGGTCGAATCGACGTTCTGGCGGTCGTAGCCCAGTGCAGTGGCCAGCGTGCCGGCCGCGGCGCTTTCGGTGTAACCGTCGATCTTCACCTTCTGCCAGATCACCGAAGCGATCGGGCCGTGACGGAAGCCGCCTTCGGTGCCGAACTCGTAACCGGCGTTCAGGGCGGCGGTCAGGTTGCTGCCGTCCGGCGAACCACCATGCTCACGGGTGGCCGGGCCCAGCTGGACCTTGCGATTCACGTCATAGGACAGCCAGGTGTAGCTGACCTGACCGTTCACCCAGATGCGGTCGCCGTACCAGCCAGCGAACAGACCGGCCGAGGTGTCCTTCTGGGTGAAGTCGCCACGGTTGTTGCCGAAGTCGGCGCTGAGGCGACCGAAACCGGCGAAGCCGCCGAACACCATGCCGTCGCGTGCCCAGTCGATACCGAACAGGCCGGCCGGGGCCAGCCCGTCGTACAGGTCGGCGTGGTCGTAGCGCTGCAGGTCACCCCGCACGCCCCCCCACCAGGACAGGCCGTCAGCCGGACGGCCGCCCAGGTGCATGCTGACCTGGTCGGCGCGCGAGCGGCCGATGGTCTGCGCCGAGTGACTCAGCACCTGCTGCAGGCGCGGCGCTTCCAGCACCGACACGGCGTACTGGCCCAGCAGCTGATGGCCGGCGGTGGTCGGGTGCACGCCATCGGCGAACAGGTAGGTGTTGGCCGCATCCGGGCTGACGTAGCTGGTCGGGTTGCAGGTCAGGATGCTCTGCGTCGAGTTGGCCGGATCGATCTTGCAGGCGGTGCTGGTGACGTTGGTGAAACCGTACATGCCCGGGTTGGCGGTCACTTCACGCAGGATGCTGAAGGTATCGAGCGGAATGAACTCGATGCCCGCCTGCTTCAGGCCACCGTACAGGGCCTTGTTGTAGCCGGCCGACAGTGCGGTGGCGGCGGCGGCATTGGGGCCGCGGAACTGTGGGGTGATGCCCACATCCGGCAGGTTCGGTACCAGCACGTACTGGGCGCCGGCCTGCTTCAGCGCACCCACCAGCGCGATCTGGTCGGTGACCGCTGCGCCGATGATGCCCTGCACCTGGGCCTGCGACGCGCCACCTGCCGCCGCACGGGTGGCCGCGAACAGATCATTGGCCCCTCCCCATACGGTGTACAGGGCGTTGCCGTCAGCCTTGCCACCGTTCGCGGCAAGGTAGCGGGTTGCTTGCGACTTCAGCGACGGAATCACGCCCAGGCCACCGGCCTCGTCCACCGACACGCGGGCACCGCCGACTGCATAGTTGTCACCGCTCTGGCCGTTGCCGTTGGCGGCGCCATTGAGGCCATAGTAGTTGGCGACCTGCTGCGACCACACCCAACCCGGGTTGGTGGTGAACTGGCCGGTGACCGGACGCACATCGGCCGGCAGCAGCGGGCGGAAATAGCCGGCATCGGTCAGGCTGTCGCCGAAGAACACGGCCTTGGAATACGGGGATTCGCCTGCCATGGCCGGAACCGCGGCCAGCGCGATCGCGGCCGCCATCAGGGAGCGGATCGGGCGTTTGCTGAGCAGCATGTAAGAAACTCCTGTGGGGATATCGTTGAGGACCCGGCGGACGTACGCCGGCGCACGGTGAATGGTTTCACTGCGCCGCGTTTTGCTCACGCTGCGCCGCCGCATGGATTGTCGCCCGGCAGCGTCGGACAACGCTGTGCCGGGGCTGGCGGCCGAGGCAATTTGCAAGGGTTCCGATCCGCGCAGGCCGTAGGCGACAATGCGGCGATGAACATCCAGCTCAACGGCGAACCCCGTACCCTGCCCGCCTCGGCGACCCTCCACGATCTGCTGCAGGCCGAGCAGTTGCTGCAACGCCGGGTCGCGGTCGAGGTCAACGGCGAGATCGTCAGCCGCAGCCGCCATGGCGAGCACGTCCTGGCCGAGGGCGACGTGGTGGAGATCGTGCACGCGCTGGGTGGGGGCTGAGGCTGCGCGGGTGTTCAGGGGTCAGATCCCTTTGCCGGTGGCAAAGGGATCTGACCCCACGCTCGACCCCGCCCTCTACGTGACCCCATCTTCAGGCGGATAAGCGATAATCGCGCCATGAACGTTCATGTCTCCCCCGATTCGCTGGTAATCGCCGGCAAGACCTATGGCTCGCGGCTGCTGACCGGCACCGGCAAGTTCAAGGACCTGGAAGAAACCCGCCTGGCGACCGAGGCCGCTGGTGCCCAGATCGTCACCGTGGCCATCCGCCGCACCAACATCGGGCAGAACCCGGGCGAGCCGAACCTGCTGGACGTGCTGCCGCCGGAGCGCTTCACCATCCTGCCCAACACCGCCGGCTGCTACACCGCCGAGGACGCGGTGCGTACGTGCCGCTTGGCCCGTGAACTGCTGGACGGCCACAACCTGACGAAGCTGGAAGTGCTCGGCGACCAGAAGACCCTGTACCCGGACGTGATGCAGACCCTGAAGGCCGCCGAGCAGCTGGTCAAGGACGGTTTCGAGGTGATGGTCTATACCTCCGACGACCCGATCCTGGCCAAGCGCCTGGAAGAGATCGGCTGCGCTGCGGTGATGCCGCTGGCCGCGCCGATCGGTTCGGGCCTGGGCATCCAGAACAAGTACAACCTGCTGCAGATCATCGAAGACGCCAAGGTCCCGATCATCGTTGATGCCGGCGTGGGTACCGCGTCGGACGCGGCGATCGCGATGGAGCTGGGCTGCGACGGCGTGCTGATGAACACCGCCATTGCCGGTGCGCGCAGCCCGGTGCTGATGGCCAGCGCGATGCGCAAGGCGGTCGAGGCCGGCCGCGAGGCCTTCCTGGCCGGGCGCATCCCGCGCAAGCGCTACGCCAGCGCCTCCTCGCCGGTGGATGGGCTGATCGGCTGATGACCAATCCTTTTGACAGCGCCGGTTCCAAGGCCCCGCCCAAGCCCTTCACCGTGAGCGAGGGCCGCCGCGAGGTGCGCAGCTTCGTATTGCGCCAAGGCCGTTTCACTCCCGCCCAGCAGCGCGCGTTCGACGAACGCTGGCCGCGCTTCGGCATCGATTACAACGGCCAGCCGCGCGACCTGGACGCCACCTTCGGCCGCCCGGCACACAAGGTGCTGGAGATCGGCTTCGGCAACGGTGCCGCGCTGCGCTTCGCGGCCCAGCACGACCCATCGCGCGACTACATCGGCATCGAGGTGCACGCCCCGGGCGTGGGCCGGCTGCTGAACGCGCTGGCCGAGGACGATGCCGACCACGTGCGCCTGTACCACCACGACGCGGTGGAAGTGCTGCAGAACGAGATCGCCGACGGCGCACTCGATGAAGTGCGCATCTACTTCCCGGACCCGTGGCACAAGAAGCGCCACAACAAGCGCCGCCTGCTGCAGCCGGCATTCGCCGAACTGCTGGTGCGCAAGCTGCGCCCGGGGGGCCGCCTGCACTGCGCGACCGACTGGGAAGACTACGCCGAGCAGATGTGGGACGTACTCGACGCAACCGCCGGGCTGGTCAACCGCGCCGGCCCGCGGGGCAGCGTGCCGCGCCCGGACTGGCGCCCGCAGACGCACTTCGAGACCCGCGGCCAGAAGCTGGGCCACGGCGTCTGGGACCTGCTGTACGACCGCACCTGACGATCGCCTGAGGACGCCGCGCCCCACATGGATACCGCGCTGACGCTGACCAACGACATGAAGCTCGTGCTCGGGCTGGTCGGCTTCACGATGGCGATGTTCCTGTTCGAGCGCATCCGCGCCGACGTGGTCGCGCTGGTGGTGCTGGTGGTGCTTGGTGTCACTGGGCTGATCGCGCCGGAGGAGATCTTCGGCGGTTTCTCCGGTAACGCGGTGATGAGCATCATCGCCACCACCATCCTCGGTGCGGGCCTGGACCGCACCGGGGCGCTGAACCGGCTGGCGGCCTGGCTGCTGCGGCGCGGCCACGGTGTCGAGCAACGGCTGCTGATGATGACCACCGCCATCGCCGGCCTGAACTCCTCCTTCATGCAGAACCCGTCGGTGATGGCGTTGTATCTGCCGGTTGCCTCACGACTGGCAGCGCGCACCGGGCTGACGATGCAGCGCCTGCTGCTGCCGATCTCGGCGGCGATCGTGATGGGCGGTGCGCTGACCATGGTCGGCAATTCGCCGCTGATCCTACTGAACGATCTGCTGGCCTCGGCCAACAACAACCTTCCCTCCGGCCTGGCCACCATCGAGCCGCTGCGCATGTTCGCGCCGCTGCCGATCGGTGTGGCGTTGCTGATCGCTTCGTTGCTGTACTTCCGCTACTACGGCGACCGCAAGCTGATCGAAGAGGAAAGCCTGGTCAATGACGGGGTCACCCCGGCGCGCACCGAGAGCTACTTCGCCAAGACCTATGGCATCGAAGGCGATGTGTTCGAGCTGGTGGTGACCGCCGAGAGCCCGCTGGTGGGCATGACCCTGGGCGAGGCCGAGACCCTGCACGATGCGCCGCTGCTGCTGGCCCTGAAGACCGGCAACGACACCCGCCTGGCGCCGCCGGCGGAGATGCGCATCTGGGTCGGCAGCGTGCTCGGTGCGATGGGACCGCGCCAGCAGATCAGCGACTTCGCGCAGAACCAGTTCCTGCGCATGTCCTCGCGCCTGAAGCACCTGGGTGACCTGTTCAACCCCAGCCGCGCCGGCATTTCCGAGGCAGTGGTGCCACCGACCTCGAACGTGATCGGCAAGAGTGCGGCCGATCTGCGACTTCGCAAGGAGCGCGGCATCAGCCTGCTGGCGATCAACCGCGACAAGCAGGTGATCCGCGAGGACGTGCGCGACGTGCAGCTGCGCGCCGGTGACATGCTGGTGTTCCACAGCATCTGGACCGACCTGGCGCAGGCCGCGCGCAGCCGCGACTTCGTGGTGGTGACCGACTATCCGACCGGCGAGCAGCGCCCGCACAAGTTCAAGATTGCGATGGCGATCTTCGCGCTGACCATCCTGATCGCGCTGACCAGCAAGCTGCCGGTGGCGCTGACGCTGATGACCGGCGTGGCCGGCATGCTGCTGACCGGCGTGCTGCGCATGGACGAGGCGTATGCCTCGATCAACTGGAAGACGGTGTTCATGATGGCCGGGCTGATTCCGCTCGGCTGGGCGATGGACTCCAGCGGTGCGGCCGCGTGGGTGGCCGGCCATACCATCGACAAGCTGCCGACCGGCATTCCGGTGTGGGTGCTGGAGGTGGCGCTGGCGCTGCTGACCACGGCGTTCTCGCTGGTGATCAGCCATGTGGGTGCGACCATCGTGATGGTGCCGATCGCGGTGAACCTGGCACTGGCGGCGGGGGGCAACCCGACCGCGTTCGCGCTGATCGTGGCGCTGTCGGCGTCCAACAACCTGATGACGGCCTCCAACCCGGTGATCTCGATGATCACTGGCCCGGCCAACTACACCCCGCGCGAGATGTGGCGGGTCGGCGGCCCGCTGTCGCTGATCTATACCTGCGTGGTGGTGCTGATGATCAACCTGATGTTCTGAGGGTTAGGTTCTACAGTAGATCCACGCCATGCGTGGATGCCTTTTGTAGCGTCGAGCCATGCTCGACTGCTCCTGGTTTGATGGGGTCAGAGCCGTTTTCCTGCGGAAAACGGATCCGACCCCCAGCTGGCCTCAGGCCAGGTAGACCAGCCCGTCGCGTACGTCCACCGGCACCGTACGCAGGCGGTCACCCTTGCACGGGCCGGCGATGCAGTCGCCGCTGTCCAGCGTGAACGAGGCGCCATGCGCGGCGCATACCAGGCGGCCCTCACGGCTCTTCAGGAACTGGCCTGGGGCCCAGTCCAGGCGGCGGCCAGCGTGCGGACAGATGTTCAGGAACGCGCGCACCTGCGCGCCGTCGCGGTACAGCACCAGCGATTCGGCATCGCCATCGACCACCGCTTCGACCTCGGCAAACGCGCCATCGGCAATGGCATCAAGGGCGATCAGGGCAGCAGCGATAGTCATGGCGAAGGCTCGGACGGTAAACCGGAATTGTCGCATGCCTGCTCAGGTGACTGGCTGCGACATGAACACAAGTCATTGATCCGTAATAAGCACAGGCTATATTTAACGAGTTTTTCACTCAATGACAGTGGCGCGTCCCGATACTCTGTTTTCGCTGATCCCAGCCTATCGAGCCGCCATGTTCAATCGCGCATCCGCCTTCAACCAGTTCCGCACCCTGTTCGCGCCGCGTAAGCCGCGTCATCCGCTGGTGCGCGTCGCCGTGGGCCTGCTTGGCCTGGCGATCCTGGCGGCGATGGTGTTCATCGGTGTGTTCGTTGGCGCGGCGATGATCCTGGTCGGCCTGGCGTGGAAGCTGCTGGCTTCGCGCAAGCCGGGCGTTGCGCGTCCGGTTGACCCGACCGTGGTTGAAGGCGAGTATCGCGTGGTGCGCAAGCCGGTGTTGCCGGCCTCGCGCTGATCCAGGCCTTCCGCGCCCGCTGACGGCGGGCGCCATGCGTTCTAGACTGCGGGCACGCCCTTCCTGGATGCCCGCATGTCCGATGTCTCCGATGTGATCCCTGCCGTAGCCCTGCCGCGTGTACCGGTAGCCGGTGGCGGCAGCTTCCCCGTGCACCGCATCTACTGCGTCGGCCGCAATTTCGCCGACCACGCCCGCGAAATGGGCGCGGCGGTGCCGGCCGCCGATGACCGCGGCCGCCCGATGTTCTTCAGCAAGCCGGCCGATGCGATCGTGGTCGGCCACGACGATGCCATCCCCTACCCGCCGGCAACCGCCAACCTGCACCACGAAGTGGAACTGGTGGTGGCGATCGGGCGCGATGCGCCCACCGGCGAGCTGGCCGTGGCCGACGCCGATGCGCTGGTCTATGGCTACGCCGTCGGCCTGGACCTGACCCGCCGCGACCTGCAGGCCGCGGCCAAGGACAAGGGCCACCCGTGGGACGCGGCCAAGGGCTTCGACGCCTCCGCGCCGATCAGCGAAATCGTCCACGCCGAGGAAGTCGGCGACCTGGCCGCGCTGAACCTGTCGCTGGAGGTCAACGGCGAAGTGCGCCAGCAGGCACTGCTCGACCAGATGATCTGGAACGTGCCGGAGATCCTGCATGAGCTGTCCAAGCTATGGCAGCTGCGTGCCGGCGACCTGGTGTTCATGGGCACCCCGTCCGGGGTGGCTGCGTTGAAGCCCGGCGACCGCTTCAGTGCCCGCCTTGAAAACGTGGCCGAGCGCCACGGCGTGATCGCCGGCTGACATCACCTGCGCTACCCTGCGCGCTGTCCACTTCCCCACCGGAGAAAAACAACAATGGGAATGCTCACCGAGTTCAAGGAATTCGCCATGCGCGGCAACGTCATCGACCTCGCCGTCGGTGTGGTGATCGGCGCAGCCTTCGGCAAGATCGTGACGGCGCTGGTCGAGAAGATCATCATGCCGCCGCTGGGCTACCTGATCGGGCGCGTGGATTTCTCCAGCCTGGCCTGGACGTTGTCGCCAGCCCGGCTCGGACCGGATGGCAAGGAGATCCCGGCGGTGGTGGTTGGCTACGGCGACTTCATCAACACCGTCATCCAGTTCGTGATCGTGGCTTTCGCGATCTTCATCGTGGTCAAGGCGATCAACCGACTGTCGCGGAAGAAGGAAGCTGCCCCGGCGGCGCCGGCCGAAGAAGTGGTGCTGCTGCGCGAGATCCGCGACAGCCTGAAGAAGTAAGGTGTCGGGCGCCTATGGCGCCCCTCCCACCTGTAGAGCCGAGCCCACGCTCGGCTGATCTGCAAAAGGCAGCCGAGCATTGGCTCGGCTCTACAGAAGCAGGCGAAAGCCCCGTCCTGGCGGGGCTTTCGCTTTGCCGGTCATGGCGGAAAACAGCGTTCGCGCCAGCCATGACCTCCCGCCCATGCGCCGGGCTGAACGACTGTTAAGCTCCAAGGCTTAGGTCCCTTCCCGGAGTTGTCCATGCGTCGCCGCGTCCTTGCCATCGCATCCTCCCTCGCCCTGCTGGCCGCCCCGGCCTTCGCGGCGCCGCACACCACTACCCTGCCCCCGGCGTCGCTGGCCACCGCCGCACAGCTGCGCGACCAGGCGCTGGCCGATGACACCGGCTGGAAGGTGGTCGAGTCGCTCACCACCGAGATCGGTCCGCGCATCGCCGGCAGCGAAGCCGACGCCCGCGCCGTGGCCTGGGCCGAAGCCAAGTTCAAGGCCCTCGGTTTCGACAAGGTGTGGAAGGAGCCGGTGACATTCCCGAAGTGGGAGCGGCGCAGTGAACACGCCGCCGTGACCGGCAGGAACCCGCAGCCGCTGCAGATCACTGCGCTGGGCGGCAGCCCAGGCGGCACCGTGGAAGCCGAGGTGGTGCGCTTCGCCGACCTGGCCGCGCTGCAGGCCGCACCGGCGGGTTCGCTGAAGGGCAAGATCGCCTTCGTCGATTACCAGATGCTGCCGTTCCGCGATGGCCGCGATTACGGCCGCGGCGGTGCGATCCGCAGCAAGGGGCCGTCCGAAGCGATCCGCAAGGGCGCGGTCGGTTTCCTGATGCGCTCGGCCGGTACCGACTCGCACCGCGTGCCGCACACGGGTATCACCCGTTTCGATGACGGCCTGACCCCAGTGCCGTCGGCCGCGCTGTCGGTGCCCGATGCCGACCAGCTGGCCCGCCTGCTGGCGCGTGGCAGCACCACGGTGAAGATGGCACTGGATTGCGGTTGGGATGGCACCGCCACCTCCTACAACGTGATCGGCGAGATCACCGGCCGCAGCCTGCCGAAGGAAGTGGTGGTGATCGGTGGTCACCTGGATTCGTGGGACCTGGGCACCGGCGCGGTGGATGACGGCGCGGGCGTGGGCATCACCATGGCCGCCGGCCACCTGATCGGCCAGCTCAAGCAGGCACCGAAGCGCACCATCCGCGTGATCGCCTTCGCCAATGAGGAACAGGGCCTGTATGGCGGCAAGGCCTATGCCGAAGCGCACGCGAAGGACGTGGCCCTGCACCAGCTGGCCGCCGAGAGCGATTTCGGCGCAGGCCGCATCTACGCCTTCAATACCGGTTCGCCGAATCCGGACGGCTCGCGTGAAGCGACGAAGCAGATTGCCGAAGTGATGAAGCCGCTGGGCATTGAGTACCAAGCCGACAAGGGTGGCCCGGGCCCGGACGTCGGCCCACTGGCCGCCAAGGGCGGTGCGTGGGCGTGGCTGGCGCAGGATGGCTCGGACTACTTCCACCTGCACCACACCGCCGACGACACGCTGGACAAGATCGACCCGAAGGCACTGGCGCAGAACGTGGCCGCGTACACCGTGTTCGCCTACCTGGCGGCGGAAGCGGATGGCAGCTTCGGCAGCGAGGCCAAGGCGACCACGCCGCCGAACGAATGATGCTGTAGCGTCGGGCCATGCCCGGCGAGCGCAGCGGGAAAAGTGGTGCGAACCGCGGTTCGCACCCACCGGGCAATGGCGTGGATCAGAGCCCTCGCCCTTGGCGAGGGCTCTGACCCCGATCCTGTCAGCCTTCCCACACGCTGGTGTTGCGCACGCCCAGCAGTTTCGGGTTGAACAGCGGATCCTTGCCGGCCTGGCGATGCTGCTCGTAGTCACGCAGCGCCGCCAAGGCCGGTTTCTGCAGCAGCAGGATGGCGATGATGTTCAACCAGCTCATCAGGCCGACGCCGATGTCACCCAGCGACCAGGCCACCGTTGCACTGTTCACCGCCGAGTACCCGGTCGCTGCCAGGAACAGCAGCTGGAAGCTGCCCATCACCCACGGCGTCGGCCGATCGCGGCACAGATAACTGACGTTGGTCTCGGCCATGTAGTACAGCGCGAGGATGGTGGTGAACGCGAACGGCAGGATCGCCAGCGCTACGAACGAACGGCCGAAGCCCGGGAGCGCGGATTCCACCGCATGCTGCACGAAGCGTGGCCCGGCCTCGACACCCGGCAGATTGCCCAGTAACAGGCGCGCCTCATCCGGAATGCCGTTCACCGCGGGGTCGTAGACGTTGTACAGGCCGGTGGACAGGATCAGGAAGGCGGTCGCACTGCACACCACCATCGTGTCGATGTAGACCGAGAACGACTGCACCAGGCCCTGCTTGACCGGATGCGAGACTTCCGCGGCGGCGGCCGGATGCGCACCACTGCCCATGCCGGCCTCGTTGGACAGCACGCCGCGACGCACGCCCCACTGGATAGCGGTACCGATCATCGCGCCGAACGCTGCGTCCACGCCGAATGCACTGCGCAGCACCAGCATGATCACCTCCGGCACCTTTTCCGCGTTGAGCACCATCACCAGCGCCGCAACCAGCAGGTAGGCCACGGCCATCAGCGGCACCACCCATTCGGCCACGCGCGCAATGCGCCGCACACCGCCGATGAGGATGGCACCCAGCACCACCAGCAGAACCGCGGTGGTGGTCATCACCGGGACGTCCCAGGCTTCGTTCACCGCGCTGGTGATCGCATTGGACTGGGTGCCAGCCAGCATCGCGCCCGCCAGCACCGTCACCAGTGCGAACAGCACTGCATACCAGCGTTGGCCGAGGCCTTTTTCGATGTAATACGCAGGGCCGCCCCGGTACTGCCCCTTGCCGTCGCGATCCTTGTAGATCTGCGCGAGCGTGGATTCGATGAAGGCACTGGATGCGCCAAGGAAGGCGACGATCCACATCCAGAAGATCGCGCCGGGGCCGCCGAAGGCGATGGCCATGGCGACGCCGGCGATGTTGCCGACGCCCACGCGGCTTGACAGCGAAATGGACAACGCCTGGAACGGCGACACGCCGGCATCGGAGCGCTCATGGCGGAACATCAGGCGCAGCATGTCCGGCAACGCACGCAACTGGATGAAGCGCGTGCGCACGCTGAAGTACAGGCCGGTGAGCAGGCACAGCACCACCAGGTAGGGACTCCAGACGACGCCAAGGATCGTGTTGACGATGGATTCGATGTTCATCGGCGGCCCCTCAGAAGAACATGCCCAAGGCAATCTGGGGGCTGACGATATGGCTGGTGTTGCGGCCCGCCACGCTGAACTCCACGCCGGCGATCAGGCCCAGCGTCGGGCTGAAGTGGTACTCCACGGCCGGCGCCAGGGTGACGCTGCGGCTGGCCGGGCGATGCTCTTCGATCCGTTCGATCGCACCGCTGCTGTTGCGTGCGAAGCCGCTGAGGCGCTGGCCTGTCTCGCGGCTGGCGGCCACCTCCATCACGCCCACCCAACGCGAATTGAAGCTGTACTCGGCGCCGACCGACAGGCCCAGCACCGACCCGCGGGAGATATGTCCCTGGAAGCTGTCATCGGTGCCGTAGACGCTGGTGCCGGATATGGCGGTGCGCGACGGTGCCGGCCCGGCACTGAGCTGGGCGCGCCAGCGCACGGGGCGGTCATTGCCCAGCCACACGACCTGCTGCACGCCCAGCGCTGCAGTGGTGCGCTGAACGCCGTCGCCCTGCGCATCGAGCGGATTGCCGGCGATGCGATCGTGGCTGCCGGTGCTGAAACGCTGCACCAGCGCAACCGAGATGGCCGGACGGGTGCCATCGGCATTCGGCGCCTGCAGCAGGTACTGCAGCCGCGCGGTGGTGTCACCGGCACGGAAGCCGCTGCTGCGCGCACCGCCGGACTCCGAGCGCGATGCACTGAGATTGACCTGGCCCATCACCCGGTCGCTGAAGCCATAGATGATCGGCACCACCGTGGCCCATGCACCGCTACGTTGCCCACTGCGGCGGCGATGGCCGCCATCGTCGTAATGATCGCGACTGTCGATCCGCACCAGATAGGGTTCGATGTACCAGTTGCCCTGCGGCAGGCCGGCCGGATTGGGGGTGATCAGCGGGCCGGTGAAGTTGACACCGTCAAGACTGCGTTCGTCAGCCGCTGCGTGGGCACTGGCAAGGACGTTGGCCAGCACCAGCAATGCGACGAGGGTACGGCGAGGATGATGCATGACAGCCACTCCTGGACAGCATGGGATGGAATTCCACCCTGCGTCGCCAGAAGCGGCTGACCAATAAGGAAACTTTCAAAACATCATGCGTGCTTGACGCAATTGCCGGCCCCGGAAGGGGTCAGAGCCCTCGCCTGCGGCAAGGGATCCGACCCCGAACATGGCGAGCCGCTGGGGTCGGATCAGCCGCGACGGCTGGCCCATTGCGCCAGCAGTACCGCCGTGGCCGAGGCTACGTTCAGGCTCTCCACCGCGCCGCTGCCGGGAATCGAGACCTGCAGGTCGCACGCCCCCGCCAGGCTGCGGTCCATGCCCTCGCCTTCGGCACCCATCACATACACCAGGCGGGCCGGCAGCGAGCTGCGGAACACGTCATCACCGCCCTCGACCAGGGTCGCGGCCAGGCCGAAACCGGCTGCGCGCAATTGCGCCATTGCCTGATCGGTCTCCGGCAGCTGCACCAGCGGCACCGCTTCGGCACCGCCTTCGGCAACGCGCGCGGCGGCGCCGGACAGGGCCAGCGTGCTGCCGGCCGGCAACAGCAGCGCCTTGGCACCGAAGTGCGCGGCCGAGCGCAGGATCGCGCCGAGGTTGTGCGGGTTGCCCACGCCATCGAGCCACAGTGCCAGCGCCGGGGCCTCGCCGACCTGCTCCAGCCACTGCGCCAGCGGCAGTGCAGGTGCACGCAGCACATCAGCCACCACCCCTTCGTGATGGGTGGTGCCGGCGAGCTTGTTCAGATCGCCATCCTCGACCACGCGGTAGCCCACGCGGTTGGCAACGCACCACTTCAACAGCGGCTGCAGGCGCGGGATGCGTGCTTCCAGCAGGTACAGCTTGCGCAGCGCCTGCGGCCGCGCTTCGAACGCAGCCAGCACGGCATTCAGGCCGTACAGACGCAGCTCATCGCTGCCACCGCGCCCACCACCGCCCGTGGCCGGCACCTCCGGGCGCGGCAACGGCGTTGCGCGCGGCGGACGGGCGGACGGACGGCGGTTGTTCCAAGGGTTGTTCACTTACACACTCTCCTGCTTGCGCTGGCGCCAGAAATCGGCGTTCTTGATGCCCAGGGCATCAGGGTCGAACACCGGATCCAGGCCCAGCTTCTTCTGTCGTTCGTAGTCACGCAGGGCCAGCATCGCCGGCTTCTGGATGATGAGGATGGCGATGATGTTCAGCCAGGCCATCAGGCCGACGCCGATGTCGCCCAGCGCCCAGGCCAGGGTGGCATTGTGGAACGCGCCGAACACCACCATGCCGATGATGCCCAGGCGCAGCAGCAGCACGGTCAGCGGCCGCTTCCTGTTGTGGTTCACATAGCTGAGGTTGGTCTCGGCCATGTAGTAGTACGCCATGATGGTGGTGAAGGCGAAGAAGAAGATGGCCACCGATACGAACGCCGAACCCCAGCCCGGCAGCACCGCTTCCACGCCGGCCTGGGCGTAACCGGCGCCTTCCGGAATGCCGGCCAGGCCCTGGAAGATCGGCGCGGCGCCCTCCACCGGCGAGTACACGTTGTAGGTACCGCTGGCCAGGATCAGGAACGCGGTGGCGGTGCACACCATCATGGTGTCGAAGTAGATCGCGAAGGCCTGCACATAGCCCTGCTTGGCCGGATGCGAGACTTCCGAGGCGGCCGCTGCGTGCGGGCCCGAGCCCTGGCCGGCTTCGTTGGCGTAGATGCCGCGCTTGATGCCCCACTCCACAGCCAGGCCCATCATCGCGCCGAACGCGGCATGCGTGCCGAAGGCGCTCTTGAAGATGATGCCGAACATTTCCGGCACGCGGTCGTAGTTGATGATCATGATGATGATGGCCATCAGGATGAAACCGGCGGCCATGAACGGCACCACCACCTCGGCGAAGTTGGCGATGCGCTTGACGCCACCGAAGATCACCACGCCCAGCAGCAGCGCCACCACGATGCCGATCCCCAGCTTCAGCGCCTGCACCGATTCCATGCCGAAGGCCTGGCCATCGAGCGGACCGCACAGCGCGGTGCCACGGCAGGCGTTGATGATGCTGTCGGCGATGGCGTTGGCCTGCACGCCCGGCATCAGGAAGCCTGCGGCGATGATCGTGGCGATGGCGAAGGCCAGCGCATACCACTTCAGGCCCATGGCCTTTTCGATGTAGTACGCCGGGCCACCGCGGTAGCGGCCTTCGGCATCCTTGGTCTTGTAGATCTGCGCCAGGGTGCATTCGACGTACGAGGTGGATGCGCCAAGGAAGCCCATCACCCACATCCAGAAGATCGCACCGGGACCGCCGAAGGCGATGGCGGTGGCCACGCCGGCGATGTTGCCGATGCCCATGCGGCCGGCCATCGACATGGCCAGCGCCTGGAACGAGGACACACCGGCGTCGGATTTCTCCCCCCTGACGGTGAGGCGGCACATCTCGAAGAAGCCACGGATCTGCATGAAGCGGGTGCGCAGGCTGAAGAACAGGCCGGCGCCCAGGCACACGAAGATCAGTGCCTTGCTCCAGATGATGCTGTTGATGAAGTGTACGGTTGCTTCCACGCGCGCTCTCTCCAGTCGGCGGGTTGTAAGGACGTCCCGTCGGCTGGAGGGGACCGGTCGATTCTCCCTGATCGCAGGCCGCTGCGGTAGCGCCAGAAGACAAGGGGTCGGATCCCTTGCGCGCCGCGCGAGGGCTCCGACCCCGGTTCGCCCTTATGGCGGGTTGGGGTCAGAGCCCTTTTCTGGCGAAAAGGGATCTGACCCCGAGGGCTCACGGCAGCTGGGTGCGCACCCGGGCGAAACGGCGCAGGTCGTGCAGCACGCCGCGCTTGTAGACCGCACAGCGCTCCACGCCCTCTTCCTGGAAGCCGTTCTTCTCCAGCACCCGGGCCGAGCCGAGGTTGAAGTCGACTACCGTGGCCTGCAGCCTGAACAGGCGCAGCTCATCCATCACCCACGGGGCGAACAGGCCGACCACGCGGGTCATCACGCCCTGCCCCCAATAGGCCTGGCCCAGCCAGTAACCCAGTTCGGCGGTGTGCCCACGCTCGGCCATGCCCTGCTGGGCAGCGACGCTGCCGCAGGCCTGGCCGTCGATCTCGATGGCGAGATTCAGGGTTCCGGGGGCCAGCACACGGCCGGCGAGGAAGGCCTCGCCATCGGTGCGCGTGTACGGGTACGGGAAACGGTCGCGCAGGCCGCGCGATACCTCGGCGTCGTTGGCGTGGCGCAGCAGGGAGTCCAGGTCGTTCGGGCGCCAGGGGCGCAGCTGGAAGCCGTCGCCTTGCAGGTCTGGGGTCAGAGCCCTTTCCCTTTGGGAAAGGGATCCGACCCCGCCGGCGTACCGGTCAGGCATGACCGCCTACCGAGGGCGACTCCGCTTCCTGCTTCTCCAGCTCGCGCTTCACCGCTTCCGGCGAACGGGTGTACGGGGCAAGCCGCGCGTAGAACGCCGGCACCACGAACAGCGACAGGAAGGTCGAGAGGGTCACACCGAAGATGATCACGATGCCGATCGTGCCACGGCTGGCCGAACCAGGACCACCGGCGACCACCAGCGGGATCGCGCCGACCACGGTGGCGATCGAGGTCATCAGGATCGGACGCAGGCGCACCATCGCCGACTCGATGATCGCCTCGCGCACGCTGCGCCCATCGTCGCGCAGCTGGTTGGCGAATTCGACGATGAGGATGCCGTTCTTCGCGGCAAGGCCGACCAGCATCACGATGCCGATCTGGCTGAACAGGTTCACCGTACCGCCACTCACCCACAACCCGACCAGCGCGCCGAGCACGCCCAGCGGCACGGTCAGCATGATGGTGAGCGGATGGATGAAGCTCTCGAACTGCGCGGCCAGCACCAGGTACACCACCAGCAGCGCCATCGCGAAGGTCAATAGCACCGCGCCGCCGGCGCTCTGGTACTCGCGCGATTCGCCCTTCCAGTTCACCTGCGCGTACTGCGGCAGCTCTTCCTGGGCTACGTTCTGTGCCCAGGCAATGGCTTCGCCCAGCGGATAACCCGGCGCCAGGCCGGCACTGATGGTGATCGAGCGCAGTCGGTTGAAGCGGTTCAGGGTACCGGCCTCGGCCACTTCACTCAGCGTGACCAGGTTGGACAGCGGCACCAGCTCGCCGGAGTTGGCGCGCACGCGGATCGCGGCCAAGTCGGCCGGGCTGGCACGACCATCGCGACCGGCCTGCACCAGCACGTCGTACTCCTCGCCGTTGTCGACGAAGGTGGTGACGCGACGCGAGCCCATCATGGTTTCCAGCGCCGAACCGATCGCGGTGACCGGCACGCCGAGATCGGCCGCACGCTGGCGGTCAATGTTCACCCGCATCTGCGGCCGGGTTTCCTTGTAATCGGAATCGGGGCCGACCAGGCCGGGATTGTCGGCCATGCGCAGCAGGATGCGGTCGCGCCACTGCGCGATCTCGGCATATTCCGGGCCGCCCAGCACGATCTGGAACGGTTGGCCGCCGCTGCGCACCAGGCCACCACCCACCTGCGTGCGTACGCGCACGCCGCGGATGGTATCCAGTTCCTTCTGCAGTTCGTTGGCGACTTCGGGCGTACCCTCGCTGCGCTGGCGCCACGGCTGCAGGAAGATGCTGACGCGGCCGGTATGCATTTCCTCGCTGGCGCCCCAGCCGCCCGGCACGCGGGGGTTGGCACGCACGATCGGCTTGTCCGGGCCGACATGCGGTGCCAGCAGCGCTTCCACCTGCTGCACCTGCTGCACGGTGTAGTCGTAGCCGGCGCCTTCCGGGCCGTCGATCATGATCTGGAACGAACCACGGTCTTCGGCTGGCGCCAGTTCCGACGGCAGCAGCTTGAGCAGGCCCCAGCTGGCGGCCAGCGCAGCCACCATCACCAGCAGGTAGATCCAGGTGCGGTCGACATGGTGATCGAGAACCCGCCCATAGGCACCCGCAAGGCGTTCCAGGTTGCGGTTGATGAAGCCGTGCAGGCCTCGCGGGGCCTGCCCGGTATGCGGCTTGAGCAGCTTGGAAGCCATCATCGGCGTCAGTGTGAGCGCAACGAACGCGGACAACGCCACGGCAGCGGCCAGCGCCACGGCCAGTTCGCGGAACAGTCGCCCGGTGTTGCCCTCCAGGAAGCCAACCGGCAGGAACACCGCCACCAGCACGGCAGTGGTGGCGATCACCGCGAAGGCGACCTGCGCGGTGCCGCGCTTGGAGGCCACCAGCGGTGGTTCGCCCAGGTCGATGCGGCGCTGCACGTTTTCCACCACCACGATCGCATCGTCCACCACCAGGCCGATGCACAGCACCAGCGCCAGCAGGGTCAGCAGGTTGATCGAGAAGTCGAACGCATACAGCGCGATGAACGCCGCCACCAGGCAGACCGGCACCGTCACCGCCGGAATCAACGCGGCGCGGAAGCTGCCGAGGAACAGCCAGATCACCGCCAGCACCAGGATCATCGCTTCCACCAGGGTGGCGTAGACGCGGTCCACTGCAGCTTCGATGAAGGTGGTGTTGTCGAAGGCGACGAAGATCTGCGTGCCCTTGGGCAGGGTCAGCGCCACCCGCTCGGCCTCAGCGCGCGCAGTGCGTGCCACGTCCAGCGAGTTGGCGGTGGAGGTCTTGACGATGCCCAGGCCGATGCCGGGCTCGCCGTTGCTGCGGTAGTACGCGCGGCGTTCTGCCGAGGCCAGTTCGATCTTCGCCACGTCGCCCATGCGCACCACGTAGCCGTCGCGGCCCTTGCCCAGCGGGATGGTCGCGAAATCCTCGGGCTTGATGTAGTTGCGTTCCACGCGCAGGGTGAAATCGCGGTCGGTCGACTCGATGCGGCCGGCCGGCAGCTCCACGTTCTCGTTGCGCAGTGCGGTTTCCACGTCGCCGGTGGTCAGCCCGCGCGCGGCCAGCTGGTCACGGTCCAGCCAGATCCGCATCGCATAGCGCTGGCGGCCGCCGATGCGGACCTGGGCCACGCCATCGAGGCTGGAGAAACGATCGACCACGTAGCGGTCGGCGTAGTCGCTCAACTCCAGCGTGTCCATGGTCGAGGACACCATGTTGAACCAGATGATCGGGTCGGCATCGCTCTCGACCTTGGCAATCTCTGGTGGCCGCGCCTCTTCCGGCATGCGGTCGGCGACGCGGCTGACCGCATCGCGCACGTCGTTGGCCGCCGCTTCGATATCACGGTTGGAGGTGAACTCGATGCTGACCTGCGAGCGGCCGTTGGTGCTACGCGCGTTGATCGTATCGATGCCTTCGATGCCAGCCAGCGCATCTTCCAGCACCTGGGTGATGCGGCTTTCGATGACCGCCGCCGACGCGCCGGTGTAGTCCACCGACACCGAAACGATCGGAGGGTCGATGGCGGGCAGTTCGCGCAGGGTCAGGCGGGTGAAGGACATCACGCCCAGCACCAGCAGCAACAGGCTCATCACCACGGCGAACACCGGCCGCTGGATGGAGATGTCGGACAGCTTCATCCGCCGTGGCCCTCGGTCGCGACCGGCGCCGGCGCGTCAGCCGGTTTGGCGCCAGAGGCCGGTGCGGCGTCCTTCGCAGCGACCTTCAGGCCCGGGCGCAGCTTGCCGGTGCCATCGACCACGATGCGCTGGCCTGCTTCCAGGCCCTGCCGGATCTCGACCACGCCGGCACGGCGCGCGCCGGTGACCACGTCCACCCGCTCGACGCTGTCGTCGGCCTTGATGCGGTACACGAAGGTATCGCGGCCGACCTGTACCACGGCGATTTCCGGGACCACCAGCGCCGGGCGCTCGGGGCGGAACAGGCGCACGTCCAGCAGCATGCCCGGGCGCAATGCGTGGTCGCCATTGGCGAAATCGGCGCGCACGGTCACCGCACGGGTGGCCGGATCGATACGCGCATCGATGGTGCTGACCACGCCCTCGAAGGTGCGACCCGGCCAGGCCACGCTGGTGGCACTGACCTTGTCACCAACGCCCAGCGCAGCCAGCTCCACTTCCGGCACCTGGAAATCGACATGCATGTGCTCGATGTCGTCGAGCGTGGCGATGACCGTGGTCGGGGTCAGCAGCGATCCCGGACTGACCTGGCGGATGCCAAGCACACCGGCAAAGGGCGCACGCACACGGCGGTCGCCAATGTCTGCCTGCATCTGCATCACGCGCGCCTCGGCGGCGTCGCGGATCGACTTCTGCGTATCCAGCGTGGCGCTGGACACCAGCCGCTGGGCGGCCAGTTCGCGCTGGCGCTTGTACAGCTGATCGGCTTCATGGAAAGTGGCCTGCGCCTGCACCAGTGCGGCTTCCTGGGCCTGCCCGCGCAGCGTCACGATCGGCGCACCGGCGGCAATGTGCTGGCCGCTCTCGAAGTGCACTTTCTCGACGATCTCGCTGACTTTGGCAGTGACGCTGATCGACTCGCGCGCCTTGGCCGTGCCCAGTGCCTGCAGGGTGTCGTTCCACTGCGTGGGCTGCACGACCTGCGCGGTGACCGGCACCGCTTCGCCCTGCCGACGTGCGGCGGCCTCCTGTTTGCCTGCGCACCCGGCCAGCACGGCCAGGCTGAGGCCGAGGGCCAGGGTCGAAGCGATACGAGCCAACATGAACGGTCCTGATTGATCCACGGCCGCCGAGTGTAGGCAAGTGCCCATAAAAGCGGTATGTGCCAAGCGTTTACCGGCGTGGAACCTAGGCTGCGATAGCGCCTTGAACCCGTTCCGTGCAAGGCTGCCATGGGCAGTGTCGGCGTGTGTCGGGGTGTATCCAGTGGTGCACCACCGCGGCCGTCATCGTAGAGTCGAACCTGCCCGACCGAGGGCGTCGGGCGGGGACGGATCCTGGCGGGGATCCGGCCCCGTTTTTTTATGCCCGGCGGATCAATACCGGTAGTTCAACTTCATCCACACGCTGCGCCCCGGCTCGTTGATCCGCACCGGGTCGGCCGGGAAGCCGAAGTCGGCGCTGCCGGCCAGGTTCAGGTGCTCGCTGTAGGCGCGGTCGAACAGGTTGTCGACGCCGGCGCTGAGCTGCAGCTGCGAACTGAAACGGTACGCGGCATTGAGCGCGAAGGTGGCAAACCCGGCGCTCGGCCCGAGGTCCTGCGCGACCACGTTGCCCTGTCCATCTGCGACACGATGCTGATGGGTCACCGCGCGCAGCAATGCGCCGGCACTCCAGCGCTGGCCCTCCCAGTTCGCGCTCAGGCGTGCTTCCAACGGCGGCATCTGCGGCAGCGGACGCTGCTGGTCGCGGTTCTCTCCCCAGGCATAGGCCAGCGTGCCGCCCAGCTTCCACTGCTCGGTCAGGCTCACTTCCAACCCGGCCTCGGCACCGGCAATGCGCGCCTCGACGTTGCTGGCCTGGCTCATGCCCATCATGCCGCTGCCGTGGTAGGTGAACAGGATGTAGTCCTGGATCTGCCCGGCATAGGCCGAGACCCAGGCCTGCACGCGCGGTCCCTTGTACTGCAGGCCCACGTCGAGCTGGGTGGTGCGCTCGGGCTGGATGCCGGCAAACGCGTTCATTGCACCGGCCGGTCCGTGGTCGGGCGAGAACAGCTCCCAGTAGTCGGGCATGCGCTCGCTGTGGCCGAGGCCGGCGTACCAGGTCAGGCCGTCGGCCAGGTCCTGCTCGTAGCGCAGGAAGCCACTGCCGAGCCATTCCTTGCGACGCTCGCCGGCGGTGGGATTGGGCATGTTCCCCATCATCCCGCGGATCGACTGCCGCTCGTCGCGAGCGCTGGCGCGATCGATGCGCAGGCCGCTGATCCAGCGCTGATCGGTGCCGGCGCCGAGGGTCAACTCGGTGAAAACGCCATAGCGGCGGAAGCTGGCATCGGTCTGCCACGCCGCCTGGCGATAGGTGCCCCGGCCCATGCCCATTCGCCCACGATGGCGGCTGTCCTCGCCATCCACACCCGCCACCAGTTGCACGTCCTGCCAGCCCCACTCGGAACTGACCCGGCCGCCCTGGGTACGGCGGTCCACGTTCGACGCCATCGGCATCGGCATCATGCTGTGCGGATTCGGCGTGCGCAGCGTGTAGTTGTCCATCACGTGGTCGGCCTCGTTGTAGTACACGTTGGCCTGCAGCGTGTCCCACGCACCCGGCAGGTTGCGCTTCTCGAAGCGCGCGGCGTAGCTGGTGCGTTCGAACGCGGCACCGTCCATGCCGCGCCCCGCGTAGCGTGCGATCGCATCGCCGGCACCGGCAGAAACTTCCAGCAGCGTATCGGCATCCGGCGTCCAGCCGATCGCCACGTCACCGTTCCACTTGCGCCACTTCGATGGCACCACATCGCCGTGGCCGTCCTTGTAGTCATCGGCTTCGGAACGGTTGCCACTGGCGCGCACATAGCCGGCCGGGTTGCCCAGGGTCAGGTCCAGCACCTGGTCGTTGCGGTTGCGCGAACCGACCAGCGTACTGGCATCGGCACGCAGGCCCGGTTCCTCGAAGCGCGGTGTATCGCGTTCGAAGCGCACGGTGCCGGCCGAGGCACCTGCCCCCCAGCGCACGCTCTGCGGGCCCTTGATGATGGTCAGGCGGTCGAAGCTCTCCGGTGCGATGTAGGACAGCGGGTTGTCCATGCGCGAGGGGCAGGCGCCGATCAGGTTGCCGTCATTGCTGAGGATGTTCAGGCGCGAACCCAACATGCCGCGCAGCACCGGGTCACCGTTGGTGCCGCCGTTGCGGATGGCGGAGAAGCCAGGAACGGTCTTCAGGTAGTCGGCGCCGTCACTGGCAGGGACCGGCTGCCGCGGCAGGCGTGGATCGGTCACCCAGTGCAGTGGCGACGAAGGCGCGGCGGCGGTGACCACCAGCGTATCGAGAGTGCGCGCCTCTTCGGCGGGCGCGGCATGGGCGAGCGTTGCAGCTGCGGCCAGGCCAAGGGCAACCGGCAGGCGCACGCAGGCGCCCGCGGGGCGGGAAGTCATTTTCATCGGAACAGCTCCAAGGTACGCACGCGCGCACGGCGCCCGGTCAGGCGTCGTGCGGCAGATTCGACAGGAAAATCAGCGGACGATGGAGGCGCGCGGTGGCCCACGCGCGGCGTGTGCCGGCCAGCGCAGTGCCGGCAGTACCTGCTGTGACCACGGGAATACCAGCCGCGGCCGCCACAGCAGTGGCAACAGCAGCACCAGTACAGCCAGCCACGGCAGCAGGCGCATGGCCAGCACGCAGTATTCGCAGGCTTCGCCATGCATGGCGTGGGGATCGGCCGGTGGGGTCGGACTCCGTTGCCCGTGCAGAGGACTCTGACCCACTGCGGCAGCGTCGTGGTGCATGTGCGCGTGGTCCATGCCTGCCATCGCCGCGTGGTCCATCGGCGGCGCCTGCAGCGCGCGGCTGACCAGTGGCGCAAGCACCATCAGCAGCGTCGCCAGGACGGCGAGCTGCAGCAGGAGGCGCTGCGGGCGGGACAGGCGGGTCACCCCGCTAGTGTAGAGGCGGGTCCAGGGTTGCCCGTGCGACGAACCGTCGCAGGCGTTTGCGACACCCCGTCGCGGGGGTGTTCGGCAGGGCTGCGCCCTGCACCTGCAGAGACCACGTCCACGGCAAGAGCCCAAGCAACAGCAAAAGCAAAAGCGGTTTCCTGTGGGTAGGCGGGGTGGGTCCGGTTGCGGGGGACGCCGTAAATACGTCCATGCAGGCTCGGCTCACGCCCCCGCAACCGGACCCACCCCGCCTTCGACAGTCTTCTGCGGTCTG
>NZ_CP025780.1:2961226-2974375 GCF_003586545.1 Stenotrophomonas sp. Pemsol
TCCGGGCTGCCGCCTGAAACGGCTTCATGGCGTCCGTTTTCAGGGGGCCAGATCAATCCGCGCCATGGATGGCGCGGCTAAGCCTCCAGGGACGGATTCACGGCGTCCCCTGCCAAGCCCACCCGCCCGGCCAAGCGCGGCTGTTGCTTTACACGACCAATCCCACCCACGAGGGGCTGCGCCGTTCGCTGGAACCTATTCCGAAGGCGCAGGCTTCTGCCGAAGCAGGCTGAGCGCCAGGCCACCCACCACCAGTACGCCCAGGCCCAGCAACGCCCACAGCAACCACGATTTCCAATCGCGCTGCGGCTTCAGCGCCGCATCGCCGGCCAGCGGCTCCGGGCTGCCTTCCAGGCGCGCCAGTGTTGGCTGCCACGAAGGATCGTTGCGCTGCCGAAGTTCCTCGATCAGCACCCCGATCGGTGCGTCCGTGCGGCGCGCGGTCGCGCTGCCCACCGCCAGTGCGTAGGGCGCCGCGCCCTGGCTCAGGAACACCAGCACTTCCGGCTGGTAACCCAGGCGCAGCGTCGGCGCGGTGGCGGTTTCCGCCGGATTCGCCACCAGTTTCCAGTAGCGGTCGCGGTGCACCCCGCCCAGCGGCTGTGCCGCCGACTGCTGGCGCTGGCCCTGCGTGCCCTGCTGCACCTGGTAGGCGATCCACGGCGCGCTGCGACGTTGCCATTCCGCACTCTCGTCATCGCGGCTGAACAGCGTCCATTGCACCAGGCTGTTATCGGTGCTGGCGACATCGGCACGTGCCACCGGGAACCGGCCATCCATCTCGAAGGTGTACTCGCCCTTGCCCGACGACGTCGGCTCCAGCGACAGCCATTCCCAGGGCAGCGTGGCCGGAGCTGGCGGCAGTTCCGCCAGTACGCCGCGCAGGGTCGGCAGGCGCGAGTCGCCCTGCGCCAGGATGCGCAGGTAGCGTGCAGCGCCGTCCACCTGCAGGCGGCGCTGCAGCAGGCGCTTGCCGGCGCGCTGCAGATCCACCAGCGGCACGTCGCGGCCAATCGATCGCCAGTGCTGCAGGTCGTCACTGGCATCCAGCTGCACCTGCACCTGCAGCGGCTGGCCGCTGTCGTTCCAGTCCAGCACCAGTGCCGCCAGCGGCTGCTGATCGAGCATGCTGGCGTCGATCAGCCAGCCGCCCTGCCCGCTCGACCCAGCCCCGCCACCCACCCGTGCTTCGACCCGGCGCACGCGCCCATCGGTATCACGCTCGGTCAGCAGCTGCAGGTCGTTGCGCTGTGCATCGGCCAGCGGCGGCAGCACGAACCACGGCAGTTCACGCTGCACCGGCGACTGCGCCAGCGGCTGGTCCGGCGCCAGCAGTGCCGACGGCAACAACTGGCTGGCCGCGTTGAACACTTGCAGATCGCTGAGATCGGCGGTCACGGCACGGCGGTAGATCGCCGGCTCCAGCACGATACGGTAGGCACCGGACTGCGCACTGGACAATGTGAGCGGCCATTGCTCGGCATACTGCGTGCGGTAATCAGCCGCCTGTACCACGACGGCGGCCAGCATGCCGAACATCGCCGGCAGCAGCGCCCTGCTCCACTTCCTCATTGCGTTTCCTCCACGGTCGGCGCCGCGCTTGGCGGTGCCGGTGCCAGATAACCCACGACCGTGCACAGCAGGCCGTAGGCGATGAACGATGCGATGCCCAGCAGGTTGCCCAGGTGCTGGCGATCGACAATAACCAGCTTGGCCAGCACCACGCCCATCAGCACGGCACCGACCATCCACAACACACGCTGGCTGCGACGCGAACCCCACACCCAGGCAATCACACCCAGCACGCTCCACAACACGGTCAGGCTGGTCTGCGCCAGGCTGAAGCGCATCATCGAGGCATTCCACGCCAGTCCACCCCATTGGTGCACGCCATGCAGCACCAGGCTGGTCAACGCGAGGAAGGCCGCCAGTGCCAGCAGCGGCATGCGGATGTTCAGCAATGCCTGCGGTGCCTCACTGCCGTACAGCCAGCGCGCCAGCAGCAGCAGGCTCAGCCACTGGCCGATCTCGGCCGGATTCAGCACCGGCAGCCACAGCAGCGGTGCGGCGTCGCCCGGCAGCAGCTGGCCCAGCAGCCAACCGATCGCCAGCAGGCCGAACAGCACGCACTGCAGCGGGACGCGCGCGCTGTCGAATGCCGCGCCCAGCGGCCAGCGCAATGCGTTCCAGCGCCACAGCGACAGCGCCGCCATCAGCAGCCACGGCAAGGTCACCAGCAGGGTCGTCCAACCCTGCGCCAGGCCGGCCTCGCCACTACCCCACAAGGCCAGCAACGAAAGCAGCGACGGCCACAGCAGCCACCACAGGAACTGCGCGATGCGGGCCACGGTATCGCCGCCCTGGCGCAGGCACAGCAGGGTACGCACGCCCAGTACCGCGAACACCGCCCAGGCCAGCGCGCCGTGGCCGGCGAACGGCTGGTGGTGTGCATCGCTCTGCATCAGGGCCAGCGGGAAGCCCAGCGCGAGCATGGCCAGCGCGGTCACGCCCAGCGCACGCGCCGGCTGGCGACGCTGCGCTTCGGCCGCCAGCCAGGCAGTGACCGCGGCCAGCACCAGCAACGCGTCCACTTCGGTGCGGTACGGGAAGAAGCGGGTGATCTCATGGACCAGGCCGCCCAGCCACCACAGCAGGCCCCACAGGTAATACACCAGTGCGACCTCATGACGCGGCCTGCGCTGGTAGCTCCACGCCGACGCGAAGCCGGCCAGGGCCAGCAACAGCGCGCCAACGGCGGTCGGGTTGATCAGGAAGCGCAGGTCTTCGTGCCAGTGGTCGCCACCGGCAACGAAGGCGAATGCGGCGCCGATCTGCAGCAACGCGCCGGAGACCTGCGGCAGCCACCGCTTCTGGCGCAGCCCCAACCACGCCAGGCCAGCGCCTTCCAGTGCAAACACGGCGCCCGTGGCGCGCGCCGACAATGCCAGCGGCACCGCCAGCGTGGCGAAACCCACCGCGAGCACGGCATGCGACTGCGCCAGCACGGTGTACGACGCACGTGCGATCAGCGCCCGGGCCAACACCGCGTAGATCGCCGCCAGGCCCAGCGCGCACAGTGCCAGCGTCATCGGTTGCGCGTGCAGCATGCCTGCCTGCAGCGAGAACGCGACCAGCGGCGTGCCGAACACCAGGCTGCCATCGATCAGGTCGCGCCGGCCGGCCGGCTGGCGACGCGCGTACAGCAGCGGAATCAGCAGGTAGAACACGAAGAACAGCGCCAGGAACGGCTCGGTGCTGCTGAACTTGTCCGGTGCGTACTGCAGCACGCCCCAGAAGGTGCCGATGCCGAAGGTGAAGGCGAAGCCCAGCAGGTTCAGCGCGCGCCACGGGCGGAACCAGGCGATGGCGAAGATGCCCGCATTGAGCACGGCGTAATAGCTGAACAGCCCCACGTGGTTGCCACTGCCGGTGGACAGCCACAGCGGTGCCATGAAGCCGGCCAGGATGCCCAGTACGGCCAGCGTGCGCGAGTTCTGCACCACCGCCAGCACGCACAGCCCGGCCACAAGTGCGATCGAACTGGCAAAGGCAAAGGCCGGCGGAATCAGGTCGAAGCGCTTGAACGCCGCGAAGATGGTCAGCAGCAGTACGCCGATGGCACCGCCCTGCAGCGCCAGGGCAAACAGCCGCCGGCGTTCACGCTGGTGCCAACCGAAGGCCAGCAGGCCCAGCGCAGCCACGGTGATGCCGGCAAGGCGCAGTTCGATCGGCAGCACCAGCCAGCCCTGGTCGCTGACGTACTTCAGCAGCGCTGCGACACCGGCCAGCAGCACCAGCATGCCGATCTTGACCGGCACGTTGCCTTCGGTGAACCAGCGCTTGACCGCACCGATGCCACGCTCGATGACATTGGGCAGTTCCGGTTCGGAAGGCAGCGGCGGCTGCACCGGCACCGGCGGCACCGGCGGTGGCGCAGCAGGACGGGGGACAGGCACCTCGGTGGGCGTTGCTTCGCGCACCGGTGGCTGCGGGGGCTGAGGCGCAGCAGCAGCGGCGGCCGGCCGCAGGAACGGTGGATCGGCGCTGGCAGCAGGTGCGGCCACAGGCCGTTCAGGCGCGGGTGCGGTGGCGGCCGGCCTGACGGCGGCCGGCGCGGCGGCCATCGCGCTTTCCAGCGCAGCGACGCGGCGGCGCAGGCCGGCAATCATCACCAGCGCGACCACCAGCAACAGCGGAATGGCCAGAAGAACCAGTACGACCAGGGCTATCAGTGCTTCCATTGCGTGCTTCCAATGCGATCCCGCGCCCCAGCGGCGGCGGTCGACCGCCCCATGCTACGACAGGGTGGGTCCCATAAACGACGAACCCCGGCCAGGCCGGGGTCCGTCTGCGATCTACACCGGCCTTACTTGGCGGCGATGACCTTGGCCATTTCCAGGCACTTGTTGGAGTAGCCCCACTCGTTGTCGTACCAGGTCACCAGCTTGACGAAGGTGCCGTCCAGGGCGATGCCGGCGTCGGCGTCGAACACCGAGGTGCAGGTCTCGCCGCGGAAATCGGTGGCCACGACCTTGTCTTCGGTGTAGCCGAGGATGCCCTTCAGCGCGCCTTCGCTCTGTGCCTTCACTTCAGCGCAGATCTCGGCGTAGGTGGCTTCCTTCTCCAGCTCGACGGTCAGGTCGACCACCGACACGTCCGAGGTCGGGACGCGGAAGCTCATGCCGGTCAGCTTCTTGTTCAGTTCCGGGATGACCACGCCGACGGCCTTGGCCGCACCGGTGGACGAGGGAATGATGTTTTCCAGGATGCCACGGCCGCCGCGCCAGTCCTTGTTGGACGGGCCATCGACGGTCTTCTGGGTGGCGGTGGCCGCATGCACGGTGGTCATCAGGCCGCGCTTGATGCCCCACTTGTCATTGATGACCTTGGCCAGCGGAGCCAGGCAGTTGGTGGTGCACGACGCGTTGGAGATGATTGCCTGGCCAGCATAGGTCTTGTCGTTCACGCCGAACACGAACATCGGCGTGTCGTCCTTCGACGGGGCCGACATGATGACCTTCCTGGCGCCGGCATCGATGTGCTTCTGCGCGGTTTCCTTGGTCAGGAACAGGCCGGTGGCTTCCAGCACCACGTCGGCGCCGACCTCGTCCCACTTCAGGTTGGCCGGGTCGCGTTCCTGGGTCAGGCGGATCTTCTTGCCGTTGACCAGCAGGTCGTTGCCCTGCACCGCTACGTCGGCCTTGAAGCGGCCGTGCACGGAGTCGTACTTGAGCATGTAGGCCAGGTAATCCGGCTCCAGCAGATCGTTGATGGCCACGATTTCGATGTCGTCGCCGAAGTTCAGCACCGCCGAGCGCAGGACGTTACGCCCGATGCGACCGAAACCGTTGATACCAACCTTGATTGCCATTTCTCAAGCTCCTGCAGCCGCGACGGGTGCGGCGGGATGGATAGGGCCCACAAGTCTAGCAGGCCGGGGCTGGCCACCGTGGGCCAGGCCGGGCCGCCAGCAGGTCGGCGGACAGGATTTGATCCGGATCAAAGCGTTAGCGCGGCGTGAGGCCGAGACTGTCGCCATCCACCCAGCAACGAGAACACCCCCATGCGCAAGACCTCCTCCCTGATCGTGGCCAGCCTGGCCGCCGCCCTGTCCCTCGCCGCCGCCCCGGCCATGGCCCAGTCCAAGGGCGACTGGACCGTTTCGGCCGGCGTGCACCAGGTGGCGCCGAAGTCGAACAACGGCTGGCTGGCCGGCGGCACCCTGAAGGTCGACGTCGACAACGACGTCAAGCCGACCATCACCGGCGAGTACTTCATCGCCGACAACCTGGGCATCGAAGTGCTGGCCGCGCTGCCGTTCAAGCACGACATCAACATCAACGGCCTGGGCCGCGTCGGCAGCACCAAGCAGCTGCCGCCGGTGGTGACCCTGCAGTACCACTTCAACAGCAAGGGCAAGGTGTCGCCGTTCGTCGGTGCAGGTGTGAACTACACCACCTTCTTCAGCGAAGATACCACCGGTGCATTGGCCGGCAGCAAGCTGAAGCTGCAGGATTCGTGGGGCCTGGCCGCGCATGCGGGCATCGATTTCGCGATCGGCGAGAAGGGCGCCCTGCGCGTGGACATGCGCTGGATCGACATCGACAGCAAGGTGAAGTTGAACGGCGAGAAGATCGGCACCGTCAACATCGATCCGCTGGTCTACGGCGCTTCGTACGTCTTCAAGTTCTAAAGCGGTGTGTTGAGTGCGGGGGGCTTCGCCCCCCGCTCCCCCGCTATACGCAAAACCCTCGCAGCATGTTGCCCCGGTGATTGCCGGGGCTTTTTTGTGCCTGGGACTGAAGCGGTTCCGGAGCTGGGGCGAGGCGGGGAGCAGAGCCTGTACATCCGAGGCGTAATGGTTGCCTGCAATTGCAAAAGGCGGATTTTGATCCTGCATTTGTTCTTGATGTTGCCTTTGACGTTTGCATCCGCCTCCGCAGCCATGTTGGATGGGGCTGCAGGGGCAGGCGCTGCGGGACCGTCCGCGGCATGAATGCCGCGGACGAGCTTACAGGGACGTACTTGCAACGTGTCCCGCAGCGCCAGCCCCTGCAGCCAGCCCCCAGCAGACAGCAACGCGCCGCTCTTCAATCCACCTACCCCGCTAGAATATGTGCATGAAAGCCCTGCACTCCCTGTTCCTCGCCGCCACCCTGGTGCCGGCCCTGCTGTCCGTCTCCGCCCCCGCCCATGCCTGGGGCGCGCAAGGCCACCGCCTGGTTGCCGAAGTCGCCGACGCCCGCCTCAACCCCGCCGCCCGCGCCGAAGTGGACCGCCTGCTGGCCACCGAAGCGGACGCCACCCTGGCCAGCATCGCGCCGTGGGCCGACCAGCTGCGCGCCAAGGACCCCGGCCTGGGCCGTCGTTCGGCCGGCTGGCACTACGTCAACATCGCCGAAGACGACTGCCATTACGAAGCACCGAAGCACTGCAGGAACGGCAACTGCATCGTCGAGGCCCTGAAAGCACAGAGCGCCATCCTGGGCGACCGCAGCCTGACCGATGGCGAGCGCCTGCAGGCACTGAAGTTCGTCGTGCACCTGGTCGGCGACATCCACCAGCCGATGCATGCCGGTTACGCTCATGACAAGGGCGGCAACGATTTCCAGCTGCAGTTCGGCAACCGCGGTACCAACCTGCACTCGCTGTGGGACAGCGGCATGCTCAACACCCGCAAGCTGGACGACGCCGGCTACCTGCCGCTGCTGCAGAGCCAGCGCGCGCCGAAGCTGGCGCGCCAGTCCAACCCGCAGCGCGACCCACAGACCTGGGCCGAGGCCAGCTGCCGCATTTCCATGCAAGCTGGCGTTTATCCGGCCACGCGTAAAATCGGTGACGAATACACCGAGCGCTACCGGCCGCTGGCCGAAGCGCAGCTGCGACTGGCCGGCGAGAACCTGGCGCAGTTGCTGAACCGCGTGCTCGGCACGCGCTGAGGAGAGTTCCGATGCCGGTCCAGGTGCAGTCGTTCTTCCACCGTGACAGCAATACCTTCAGCTACCTGGTCAGCGATCCGGCCAGCGGTGATGCGGCGCTGATCGATCCGGTCCTGGACTACGACCCGGATACCGACGCCAGCAGTGAAGCGCCGCTGCATGCCGCATTGCAGGCCATCGAACAGCAAGGCCTGCAGCTGCGCTGGCTGCTGGAAACCCATGCCCATGCGGACCACGTGTCGGCCGGGCGCCGGCTCAAGCAGCGCTTCCCGCAGGCCACGCTGGCCATCGGTGAAGGTATCCGCGCGGTGCAAGCCACGTTCGCGCCGCGCTATGGCCTGCAGCTTCCGGCCGCCGATGAGATCTTCGATCACCTGTTCAGCGACGGCGAAACCTTTGCCATTGGCGAGCTGCAAGGACAGGTGATCGCCGTGCCCGGCCACACCAGCGACAGCATCGCCTACCTGATCGGCGATGCGCTGTTCACCGGCGATTCGCTGTTCATGCCCGACGGCGGCACCGCACGCTGCGATTTCCCGGGTGGCGATGCCGCGCAGCTGTATCGCTCGATCCAGCGCCTGCTGGCGCTGCCCGATACCACCCGGGTTTTCGTCTGCCACGACTACGGCCCGGGGGGCCGTGATTTCGCCAACGAAACCACCATCGGTGAACAGCGCGCGCACAACATCCACGTGCATGACGGCGTGGCCGAGGCAGAGTTCGTCAGCGTGCGCCAGGCCCGCGATGCCACGCTGGAAGAACCGAAGCTGATGCAACCGGCGGTGAAGGCCAACATCCAGGGAGGGGCCTGACGTACGCCGGGCAGAGCCCGGCGCCATCGGTTTCCATCACGGACCGCGAGCGTTCATTTTCCCTGCGTGCGCACCACATGCTGGCCCTTCACGATCTCGAAGGTGAAGGCGTACTGCAGGGTGACCGCCACCGGCTCGACCCGTTCGGCGCCCCGGCAGTCACCGCGGTCGGCAGGCACCTTGCCAGCCGCGAAGTGGCAGACCGCTGCGGACGAGTACTTCCACATCGCCACGGCCTCCTGCGCAGCCTGCAGCAGGGGCGCATTCTCGCCCGCAGCACCTGCCGCGCACTCCGGGCGATCGGTCAATGGCAGGCTGCGCTCGACGACGCCGTTGGCATCAACCACCACCTGCAGGCAGATCGTGGTCGGCGCCAGTTCCGCACGCGGGTCACGATCGCCGACCTCCGGGTCCGGTGCCGCGTACAACTGCGGCATCCGGTAGCCCTCGGTCGCACCCAGCGAATACGCCTGCAACTGCCCACTGCCACCGCCCGCCTGCGGCTGCAGTCGCTGGTGGCCGACATTCTCGCTGCGGGTGTGCACGGTGGCCAGCCGTTCCTGGCTCGCACACCCCATCATCAGCGCCGCCACCACGAGCAGCGGCGCGGACTTCACTGGGCGTCCTCGCTGTTGTCCATCGCAAAGGTGATCGGAATCTTCACTGCGCCTGCCACCGGCTTGCCGTTCTTCATCGCCGGCCGATAGGTCCAGCTGCGCGCTGCGGTGATCGACACCGCGTCGAACACGCCCGGATTGGTGGCACTGAGCACCCTGACATCGGTGGGTTGGCCGCTGGCATCCACTTCCACGCGCAGGTTCACCACGCCCACCTGGCGCTCCTCGACCGCGGATTTCGGATAGGAAGGCGGTGGCATCTTGACGACCTGGATCTCCCGATCCATGACCGCCGCTGCCGGGCGGCCAGCCATCGCATCGCCCTGGCTGGCCCACGCTACTGCGCCCATTCCCAGGCACAACCCGACGACCAGCACCTGCCCCGATACCCACGGCAATGCCTTCCGCTTGGACTGCTTCAACATGGCGATACGCTCCTTCAACACGGGTTGGCTGCGCCAATGGCAGACCGCTGGCGCAACCGGGTGGACCAGCTGCGCCTTCAGCAGCGTGCTGGCGTAAAGCCCGCGCAGCGCAGGCTGCGGGGCGATGGTGCGGGCATCGCAGGCCAGTTCCTGGTCGCGCAGGAAGCAGCGTGCGGCCCAGGGCACCAGCGGGTGGAACCAGAACACCGCACGCATAAGCAGCAACGCACCATTGGCCCAGTGATCGCCATTGCGGCGGTGGCTGCGCTCGTGCAGCAGGATCAGGCTCTGTTCCTGCGCGCTGAACTGCTGATCGAAGTCAGGACCGACCACGATGCGCGGCCGCCACAACCCGACCAGCGCGGGCAGGCCGGGGTCGCCACTGGCCTGCCAGCTGCCATCGGTGCGCGGCGTCAGCTGGCCCATGCGCCGTTCGAAGCGACGCTGCGCGCGCAGGTCGCGCAACAGGCAGGCACCTGCGCCCGTCGCCCACAGCGCCAGCAACAGCCCACCCCATGGCAGCGACGGCCGGCTCAGCGCATCGATGGCACCGGGCATCACTTTCAGCGGCAACGTCGGTACCTGCTGCAACAGCGCAACCTGCGGCAGCGGCAGCATCAGCGCCAACAGCAGCATCGGCAGCAACCACCAGCTGCGATAGGCCAGTCCAACGCCGCCCAGCCGCAGCAGCAACGGACGCAGCACAGCCAGCATGATCACGCCTGCCGCCAGCCACACGCTGGCCTGCCACAGTCCACCGAGCAGCTCAGTCATGGTCCAGCTCCTGGATCAGCTTCTTCAGTTCGGCGATGTCCTGTGCGCTCAACTGGCCGCGTTCGCTGAAGTGCGCGACCAGCGGCGCCACGCGCCCTTCGAAGACACGGCCGATGAAGTCCTGGCTCTGCGCCTCCACCCACACCTGGCGCTGCAACAGCGGGCGATACAGATAGCGCCGGCCATCGCGCTCAGCGGCGATGGCGCCCTTGGTCAGCAGGCGGTTGAGCAGGGTCTTGATGGTCGGCTCGGCCCAGTCGCGGTGAGCCAGCGCAGCCACCACATCATCGGCGCTGCGCGGTGCCTGCTGCCACAGCACCTCCATCACAACGGCTTCGGCTTCGCTGATCGGGGTCATGGTTTACATCCGTAATCGATAATCTGATTACGCGCGTAATCGAACCTCCTGTCAAGCCCCTCGACTCCGGATTCATCGGCTTTGCGCCAGCATCGAGCCCTCCCGGCCGAGGCTTCGGATGAAAGCGCTTCCCAAGAAGGAATTCCCGGTCGAGCAGGCCCGACGCTTCCTCGAACCCGGCCCGATCGTGCTGGTCAGCACCGCCTGGCGCGGCCAGCGCAACCTGATGACGATGGGCTGGCACATGGTGATGGGCTTCTCGCCGTCGCTGGTCGCCACCTACCTGTGGAATGAAAACCACAGCCATGCACTGGCCGTCGGCAGTGGCGAGTGCGTGATCAACGTACCCGGCGTGGAACTGCTCGATACCGTGGTGGACATCGGCAACTGCAGCGGCCGCGAGGTCGACAAGTTCGCCCGTTTCGGGCTCGATGCGCTGCCCGCGCGCGAGGTCGGTGCGCCGCTGGTCGGGCAATGCCACTCGAACTTCGAATGCCGGTTGTACGACGACAGCCAGGTGGCGTCGAGCAACCTGTTCATCTGGGAGATCGTGCGCGCCCATGTTGCGTCCCGGCCGAAACTGCCGCGCACGGTGCATTACCGCGGCGACGGGCAGTTCATGGTGTCCGGCGTGGAAGTCTCGCGTCGACGGCGGTTCAAGCCCGACATGCTGTAATGCCCGCACTCCCCCGCACGCAGGACCGCCACGCATGACCGAACACCTCACCGACCTGGACGCCGCCGTCGACTGGTTGTTAGCGCGCGTGGACGGGCCGCTGCGGATCGGGGCACCGCTGGCGCTGGGCAAGCCACATCGGCTGCTCAACGCCCTGTATGCGCGCGTCGAGCACGATCCCTCACGGCCGCTGCAGCTGTATACCGCGCTGTCGTTGAATCCGCCGAAGGCGCGTGGCAACGGCCTGGAGGCACGCTTCCTGGCGCCGTTTGCGCAGCGCCACTTCGGCGACGATTTCCCGCGCCTGGCCTATGCCGATGCTATCGCGCGCGACGCATTGCCAGCGCACGTGCAGGTGGAAGAGTTCTACATGCAGTCCGGCGCCCTGCTCGGTTCACGGCAGGCGCAATCCAGCTATACCAGCCTGAACTACACCCACGCCGCCGATGCGGTCGCTCAGCGCGCACCGCAGGTGATCGTGCAGAAGGTGGCGATGCGGCCGAATGACCGCCGGCTTTCGCTGTCGTGCAACAACGACATCACCCAGGACACGCTCGATGCGATGACCGCGCGCGGCCTGCCGCGCCCGTTGCTGATCGCCGAGATCGATCCGCAGCTGCCCTACCTGGCCGGCTCGGCGACGGTCGATGTGTCGTTCTTCGATCTGGTGATCACCCCACCGCCACCGTACCCGGCGCTGTTCGGGCTGCCGCGGCAGCCGGTCGGCGATGCCGACTACGCCATCGGCCTGTATGCCAGCACCCTGGTGCGCGACGGCGGCACCCTGCAGATCGGCATCGGCACGCTGGCCGACGCGCTCAGCCATGCGCTGGTGCTGCGCCACACCGACAACGCGCGCTACCGCCGCGTGCTGCATGCACTTGATCCGCAGCTGGCCAGCCACCCGCTGGTGCAGGAGATCGGCGGCGTGGACCCGTTCGAAGTGGGACTGTACGGCTGCAGCGAGATGCTCAACGAGGGCTTCCGCAGGCTGGTGCAGACCGGGGTGATCAAGCGCAAGGTGCACGACGACCTGGCGCTGATGCAACGCATCGAAAATGGCAGCACGCTGTCCATCGACCATGCCACCCTGGCCGCCGAAGGCGAGTACCTGCACGGTGCGTTCTACCTGGGCTCACCGGAGTTCTACGAGTGGCTGCGCACGCTGCCGGAAGACGAATGCCGTGCGATCGGCATGCGCCGCATCAGCGAGATCAACCAGCTGTATGGCGGTAACGAGGCACTGGAGCGCCTGCAGCGCCGCCATGCGCGTTTCTTCAATTCCTGCATGATGGCTACCGCGCTCGGCGCGGCGGTGTCGGACGCGCTGGACGATGGACGCGTGGTGTCCGGCGTGGGCGGCCAGTACAACTTCGTGGCGATGGCACATGCCCTGCCGGAAGCGCGCAGCGTGCTGATGTTCCGTGCCGCACGCGATGACAAGGGCCACCGGGAATCCAACGTGCGCTGGAACTACGGCCACACCACCATCCCGCGCCACCTGCGCGACATTTACCTCAACGAGTACGGCATCGCCGATCTGCGCGGCCTGACCGACGAAGACTGCGTGCATGCGATGACCGCGATCACTGAAGCGCCGTTCCAGGGCGATCTGCTGCAGCAGGCACAGGCCTCGCGCAAGCTGCTGGCGGCCGCGCAACCGGATCCGGAGCGCCAGCAGCGCAACACGCCACAGGCGCTGGCGGCGGCACTGGCACCATTCCGCGCCGATGGCAGCCTGCCGGACTACCCGCTGGGCAGCGATTTCAACGAGATCGAGCAGGTGCTGGTCAAAGCGCTGGCCTGGCTGAAGGCCAACACGCAGACCCGCAGCGACAAGCTGCGCACCGTCTGGGCAGCGCTGCGGCAACCGGCCGGCGACGGCGATGCCGTGTACCTGCAGCGCATGGGCCTGCAGGCACCGAAAGACTTCGCCGAACGCCTGGACGCGCGGCTGCTGCGGCTGGCGCTGGCGCGTACCGCCTGAGAAAAAGGGGACGGAGGGAATTAAGTCGTTTGTGCACAAACGACTTAATTCCCTCCGTCCC
>NZ_CP025780.1:2974475-3084518 GCF_003586545.1 Stenotrophomonas sp. Pemsol
GGGACGGAGGGAATTAAGTCGTTTGTGCACAAACGACTTAATTCCCTCCGTCCCCTTTTTCTTCCGGCAACGAGAAAGGCCGGCTTCCGCCGGCCTTTCCTTTGTTGCGCCGAGAGGCTGCTTACAGCGCCTTGGCGGCTTCCACCACGTGCGCCGTGGTGATGCCGAAGTGCTTGTACAGCTGGTCGGCCGGGGCCGAAGCACCGAAGGTGTCGATACCGATCACCGCGCCGTCCAGGCCGACGAACTGGCGCCAGAAACCGGTGACGCCAGCTTCCACGGCCACGCGCTTGCGCACCGCGTTCGGCAGCACCGATTCACGGTAGGCCGCATCCTGGCGCAGGAACACGTCGGTGGACGGCATCGAGACCACGCGGGTCTTGATACCGGCCGCATCCAGCTGGGCCTTGGCTTCGGTAGCCAGCGAGACTTCCGAACCGGTGGCGATCAGGATCACGTCCGGGGTACCGGCGGCATCGGCCAGCACGTAACCGCCGCGCTCGATCTGCTTGATCTGCTCGGCGCTGCGCGGCTGGTGCGGCAGGTTCTGGCGGCTGAACACCAGGCAGCTCGGGCCGTCCTGGCGGGTGATCGCGGCCTTCCAGCTCACGGCCGACTCGACCGCATCGCACGGGCGCCACACGTCGTTGTTCGGGATATAGCGCAGCGAGGCCAGGTGCTCCACCGGCTGGTGGGTCGGGCCGTCTTCGCCCAGGCCGATCGAGTCGTGGGTATAGACGTGGATGGCGTGGGCCGGAATCAGCGCGCTCATGCGCACGCCGTTGCGGGCGTAATCACTGAACACCAGGAAGGTGGCGTCGAACGGAATGAAGCCACCGTGCAGGGCCAGGCCGTTGGCGATGGCGGTCATGCCGAACTCGCGCACGCCGTAGTACACGTAGTTGGCGTTGGCGTCGTCGCTGGCAACCGATTTGCTGCCCTTCCACAGGGTCAGGTTGGAGTGCGCCAGGTCGGCCGAGCCGCCGACGATTTCCGGCAGCAGCGGGGCGTAGGCTTCGATGGCCAGCTGCGAGGCCTTGCGCGAGGCGATCGTCGGGCCCTCAGCGGCCACCTGGGCGATGTAGGCATCGGCCTTGGCAACGAAGTCGGCCGGCAGCTCGCCGTGCGAGCGGCGGGTCAGCTCAGCCGCCTCCGCCGGATACTGGCTGGCGTACTTGTCGAACAGCTGTTCCCACTCGGCCTGGCGCAGGGTGCCGGCGCCATTGGCGCGCCAGCCGTCGTAGATCGCCTGCGGGATCTCGAACGGGCCGTACTCCCAGCCCAGCTGCTTGCGGGTGGCTTCCAGCTCGTCCTTGCCCAGCGGGGCACCGTGGCTGGATTCCTTGCCCGCCTTGTTCGGCGAACCAAAACCAATGGTGGTGCGGCAGCAGATCAGGGTCGGCTTGTCGCTCTGCGACAGCGCGGCCTCGATGCCGGCCTTGATGCTGTCCGGGTCGTGGCCGTCAACATCGCGAACCACGTTCCAGCCATAGGCCTCGAAACGCTCCGGGGTGTTGTCGGTGAACCAGCCCTCGACATTGCCGTCGATCGAGATGTGGTTGTTGTCCCAGAAGCAGACCAACTTGTGCAGGCCCCAGGTGCCGGCCAGCGAGGCCGCTTCGTGCGACACGCCTTCCATCAGGCAGCCATCACCCATGAACACCCAGGTGCGGTGGTCGACCACTTCCAGCTCCGGGCGGTTGAAGCGCTGTGCCAGCAGCTTCTCGGCCAGGGCGAAGCCGACGGCATTGGCGAAACCCTGGCCCAGCGGGCCGGTGGTGGTTTCCACGCCCGGGGTCTCGTGGCGCTCCGGGTGGCCGGCGGTGTGGCTGCCCAGCTGGCGGAACAGCTTGAGCTGCTCGATCGGCAGGTCGTAACCGCTCAGGTGCAGCAGCGCGTACTGCAGCATCGAACCGTGGCCGTTGGACAGCACGAAACGGTCGCGGTTGAACCAGTGCGGGTTGCTCGGGTTATGGCGGAGGTAGTCGTTCCAGAGGACTTCGGCGATGTCGGCCATGCCCATGGGCATGCCGGGGTGGCCGGACTTTGCGGTTTCAACCGCATCGGCGGCGAGGAAGCGGATGGCGTTGGCCAACTGGCGACGGGTAGGCTGCGTCATGGTTCTGTCGGAATCGGGAGGCGGCCGCGGACGTGCGGGCGGCCTATTGTCCCACAGACCCGGGGCCGGGTTCAGGCGTAGGACCAGATCCCTTGCCAGTGAAAGGGATCTGGTCCCGCCAACCCCTTACTTGGGCGCGGCAGCCTCGATCACGCCACACATCGACTTCTTCTGGAAGTCCTCGCCAGTGGCGTAGGTGGCCGGGGTGGTCTTGGTCACGGTGATCTTCGAACCCTTGCCCTCGGCTTCAACCAGCACGTTCCACGGCAGGGTGGTCTGGCCACCATTGAACTGGACGTTCTGTTCCAGGGTCAGCATGCCCAGGTCCTTGTCCACGCTGGCCACCTTCAGGCCCGACTTCACGCCCTCGATCTGGATACGCTTGAGAGCGTCGGCCGGGGTAACGTTGGGCACCACGTCCCAGGTGGTGAAGGTGCGCCCGGCGAAGAAGCTGCCGGTCTTGGTGTAGTTGGTTTCACAGGCCTTCTGGGCACTGGCGTCGAAAGCCAGCAGGCCCAGGGCGGCGACCATCACGTACGAAATCCTCATTTCTGCTCCCTTTCGCACGGCGCCAATCCCGACGCCTTCCATGCGTCGGGATAGTATCCATGGCATTCAGGGCGCGTTCAATCGAGGGGCGTGCCCAGCGCCGGTCCGTCATGCGACTCGCCCTTGGCCACCAACGTGGTCAGGGCCAGGTCGCCGGTCACGTTCAGGGCGGTACGGCACATGTCCAGGAAGTGGTTCACGCCCAGGATCAGGCCGATGCCCAGCGGATTCACACCGACCATCGCGCAGATCATCGCCACCACCGGCAGCGAGCCCGACGGCACACCAGCAGTGCCGATGCCGCCGAGGATGCAGACCGCCATCACCATGATCTGCTGGCCAATGCTCAGGTCCACGCCAAAGAACTGGGCCAGGAAGATCACCGTCACGCCCTCGAACAGCGCGGTGCCGTTCTGGTTGGCGGTGGCGCCCACGGTCAGCACGAAGCGCGACACGCGCTGCGGCAGGCCCATCTGGTCGGCCACGCGCAGTGCGGTCGGCAGGGTCGCGTTGCTGGAGGCGGTGGAGAACGCCATCACCGTCGCTTCCTGGGTATCGCGGAAGAACGACAGCGGCGAGCGGCCAGACAGCCATACGGCAGTACCGTAGGTCACGACCATGTGCAGGCCGAGCGCCAGCACCACCACGCCCACGTAGGCGCCCAGGCGGATGATCAGCTCGAAGCCGAACAGCGCGGCCAGGTTGAACATGAAGCAGGCCACCGCATAGGGGGCCAGGCGGATGACCAGGTTGATCAGGGTCATCGAGATTTCAAACACGCCTTCGATGGCGCGGCGCAGCGGGGCGACCTTCTCGTTGTCGGTCAGCACCATGCCGATGCCGAACATCAGCGCGAAGAACATCAGCGACAGGATCGCACCGTTGTCCGACGCGGCCTGCAGCACGTTGCTCGGCACGATCGACAGCAGCATGTCCATGCCCTTCGGCGTGCCATGGATGCCAGCGACGATTTCCTTGCTGCGCTCGGCGTTCTCCGACAGCATCATGGCGGCGACCTGCGGATCGACGCCCGCGCCCGGCTTGAGCAGGTTGACCAGCACCAGGCCGATGCCCACGGCAATGCCGGACAGCAGCACGGTATACGCCAGGGTCTTCCAGCCGATGCGGCCGAGGGCGCGGATGTCGCCCATCTCCGATACGCCCATGATCAGCGCCGAGAAGATCAGCGGCACGATCAGCATGAAGATCAGGTTGAGGAACAGGCCCGACGCCGGGGTGGTGACGTAGTCCATGACCCACTTGGCACCGGCCTGCAGACCATCGACGCTGCCGCCCAGGGCGTGCACGATCAGTCCCAGGACCAGGCCGATCGCAAAGCCGATGCCCATCTTCCAATGCAGGGGCAACTTCTTCTTGTCGGCAGCAGCTGCTGTCATACGCGGGTTTCCTCGAAAAATGAATGCACTCTAACAAAGCGCGCAAGCGGCGCCGGTTCAGGTTCGCCGCGTTGGATACAACGGCGCCAGGCCAGTTTCGGCGGTGCCCTTAGCCGCCGACCAGTGCGGTCCGTCACGGAAGACCTCGCGCAGGCGCGTGCGCAAAGGGGCCAGTTCGCCCTGCCCGCCCCAGCGCGCCTGCTGCAGGTCCAGCAACACCTGGCGCTGGGCCGGGTCATCCAGCCGGGCGATCACCTGCTCGATGCGCTCCACGCCCGCCATCGCACACAGATGCGCCTCCACCTGATCGAAACCCTCACCATCCAGCGCGCGGCGCAGTTCGGCCAGGCCCGCGCGCCCGCTCACCACGGTCGGCACAGAGGGCGTGCCGGCTGCAGGCGCCGCCACACGCGGGCGTCGGCCTCGCTGCCAGCCCCACAACAGGGTCAGCAGCCACAGCAGCGCCAGGCCAATGGCCGCCGCCATCCACGGCCACGGACGCTCGGACAGGCCGCTGGCGCGTGGATCGGTCGCGGCGATACGCGCATCCTGTCCATCGCTGCCCGGCAGCGCGGCAGCGGTGTCGATCGGTGGCAGCGCTGCCGGCGAGGCAGTGGCAGCGCCGGTACCGGCCGCAACGGCCAGCGTCAGGTCCGGCAGCTTGGCTTCCTGTGCCTTGCCGTTGCGCACATCCCACCAGGGCAGGCGTGGTCCCGGCACCACCAGCGAACCCGGCTGGCGCGGCACGATCGAATAGCGGCGGGTGATCTTCAGGCGCGGCGTGCTGCCGTTGAAGGTCTCTTCGTACTGTGCCGGCTCGGCAAACACCTGCGCTGCGTTGCCGACATCGGGGACCGGCAGGTCGGTGAACTGTGCACGGGTGGTGCCTTCGGCAACCGCTTCGACCACCACGTTGGCTGCCTCGCCGGTACGGGCACTGGTGGGCGCGCTGGTGTAGCGCAGCTGCAGGCTCTGCAGGGGCAACCACGGCTGCGGCGCCTGTGCCGGCTGTGCCTGCACCTGCAACGTGCGGTCTGCGCCAGTGGCATTCATGCGGCCATCTCCGCCCCCGAAGAAGTCATCGAAGAAACCTCCGGCGCTGCGCCCGCTGAAACGCGCACCGGACAGCCGCAACGTGCCGCTGCGCTCGGGGATCAGCAGGAAACGTCGTTCGACCACGTTGTAGCGGCGCCCGTTGACCTGGCGCACATCTGTGCGGTCGTCGCCAACGCGCTGCAACGACGCGCCCGCCGGGGTATCCAGCACCAGCTCGCCGGAGGCCAGCTGCGAGGCGAAATACAACCGCACCACCACGCCCACGCTCTGCTGCACGTACGGCGTATCGTCATCGACAAGGGTTTCGATGAAGGCCATCGCATTGCTGTCAGGCCCGGCCACGGCGGCCGCATCGACCTGCAGCGTCAGCGGCGCAGTGCGCACACTGCCCACCTGCAGGCCCGGTACCACCAGCGCACCACTGCGCCGCGGCGTCAGCGCCACGCCATACAGGTTGCGCTGCTGCATGCTGCCATTGCTCCATTCCACCTGGCGGCTGCTGGTCTGGCCGCTCAGGTCGAAGTCGGTGCGCAATGGCGTGAAGTCGGGAGCGCCCTGATCGCTCTCGACATTAAGGGTGACCGTATCACCCATCGCGATGCGGTCGCGGTCCAGCCAGGCGCGTGGTTGCGCCCAGGCCAGCAGCGGCAGCCACAGCAACAGCGCCGCCAGTACCGGCCGTGACCAGTGCCCGTGCATGTTGATCGCCCGCGTCATCGCCCTTCCCTCTTCCTGCGTTCGTTTTCCAGCTGGAACTTGGCCCGCAGCAACGCGCCCGGATCATCCGGCACACGCCGCATCCACGCTTCCACCGCCTGTTGCTCCTCGCGCTCGCGCGGCGTGCGGCCCTCCCCCCCCGGTACGGATTTGCCGTCCTTGCCAGCATCGCCCTCGCGTGCCTGCTGCATCGCCTGCTGCATCCGCTGGCGCTGCTGCTCATCGGCCTGGGCCTGTGCCTTGGCATCCTCCACCTGTGGTGGCGCCTGCTGGCCATCGCGGCCGCGCTCGCCGGGCTGCGGGCTCGACGGGTTCTTGTCGTCACCCGCCTTGGGCTGCCCCTGCTGGCCCTGGCCGGGATTCTGCTGTCCCTGCTGCGGCTTCTGGCCCTGCGGGTTCTGCTGGCCCGGGGCATCGTTCTGCTGCTTCTGCTGCCCGTTCTGCGGTGGCTTCTGCTGATCCTGGCCTTTGCCACCCGACTGCCTGCGCTTGCGCGCGGCATCGACCACGGCACGGTTGGCGACCGCATCGGCCATGCCGGGATGCAACGCCAGCGCGCGGTCGTAGGCGGCGATCGCTTCGTCGTAGTTGCCTTCGCGTGCCAGCGTGTTGGCCAGGTTGTACCAGCCGGCATCGCTGTCGATACCCTCGAACTGCCTGCGCGCAGTGGCGAAGTCGCCCTTGCGGTAAGCCTGGACCCCCTCGGCCAGGCGCTGATGCTGCGCCTGGTCGCTACGCTTCCACAGCGTGCCCTGCGCGGGTTGCGAGGCCTGCGTCGCAGGTGCCTGCGCCTGCGCGTCATTCATCCATGGCACGAGGCCGACCGCGAGCACCGCGGCCAGCAGCGCACGACGGCGGAAGGCCAGCAATGCCAGCAGCATCACCGGCGGCAGCAGCCAGAAGCCTTCGTCACGCCACTGCTTGCCTTCGCCCGGCCGCTGCGCCGCCGTGCCTTCGCGCGCGTCGAGTACACCGAGCGCACGCAGATCGCTGTCATCGGCGGAGATGCGTGCATAGCGGCCGCCGCCGGCAATGACCACCGCGCGCAGGCTGCCCTCATCCAGCGCAGCCTGGCGGATCTGCCCGCTGCCATCGCGGTAGGCCGCACCGGCAGGCGTGCCCAGGCCCAGCACCGACACCTGCAGGCCCAGGCTGCGTGCCTGCGCTGCCGCCAGTGCAGCTTCACCATCCGCCTGGTCGCTGACCAGCAGGATCTGCCCCTGCAGCGCACCGATCTGCCGCATCAGCCGTGTTGCCCAGTCGATGCCGCGGTCGGCACGCTGGCCATCGCGTGGCATAACGTCCGGCGACAGCGCATCCAGATACAGCGCAACATTGCGGCCGTCATCAGTCAGCGGCGCCACGGTGTAGGCATCATCGGCATACACCACCAGGCCCACCTGCCCGCCCTGGCGCGCGCGCAGCAGCTGGCCTACTTTCGCGCGCGCCTGCAGCAGGCGCGACGGTGGCAGATCGGTTGCGCTGATCCGGCTGGACAGGTCCAGTACCACCAGCAGTGGTGCGCTGGCCTGGAACATCGGCTGCGCCTGCTGCCGCCAGCTCGGCCCGGCCATCGCCAGCGATGCCAGTGTCCAGCCCAGCAGCAGCGCCCATGGCAGGCGCACGCGACGCTTCGCGCCGGCGGCCAGCAGATGTGGCAACAGATGTGCATCCACCGCCTGCCGCCACGCATCACTGCGCCGTTGCCGGTACAGCGCCAACGCGATGATCAGCGGCAGCGCCAGCAGTGCCCACAACCAGTCGGGCCGCAGGAAGTGCAGCGCGTTCCAGTCGGGAAGACTCGAAGCAAACGCGATCATCGGCGACGCTCCGGCCACAGCCATGCCAATGCGCCCAGCAGCAATGCCAGGCCCAACGGCCACGCATAGCGTTCCTCGCGAGGGCGCAGGCTCGGGCCCTTTGCGGCCACTGGCTCCAGGCGATCGAGCTCGGCGTAGATCCCGGCCAGCTGCGCGGTATCACGCGCGCGGAAGAACTGGCCGCCGGTCATGCTGGCGATCTTCTTCAGGGTGGCCTCATCGACCGGATCCTGGTCGGTGGAAATCGGAATGCCGAACAACCGCATGCTGCCATCGCCGCCAAACGCAACCGTGTGGATGCGCACGCCTTCGGCGCGTGCGACTTCCGCAGCGCGCAGGGGTTCCAGCACACCGGCATTGCTGACACCATCGGTCAACAGGATCAGTACGCGCTGCCCCTCCGGCTGGCTACGCAGGCGCTTGACCGCCAGGCCGATGGCATCACCGATGGCGGTCTCGCGCCCGGCCAGGCCGACCACGCTGTCGCGCAGCTGGTCGCGCACGCTGGCCAGGTCCGCAGTCAGCGGCGTGAGCGTATAGGCGCGGTCGCCGAAGATCAGCAGGCCAACGCGGTCGCCGGCACGACGATCCAGGAAGTCGGCCAGCACAGCCTTGGCCGCGGTGAGGCGATCGACCGCCTGGCCGCCCAGCACCATGTCGCCCTCGCCCATGCTGCCGGACACATCCATCGCCAGCATCATCTGCCGCCCCTGCTGCGGCGGGGTGATGGCTTCGCCCAGCTGCTGCGGTCGTGCCAGCGCGATGCACAGTGCACACCAGCCCAGCCACAGCAGCAGCGTGCGCAGCCACGACGCGTCAACACGGCCGCCACCAGACAGGGCTTCGAGCTCGGCGGCAGCATAGGGCACACGCAGTGCGGCGCCGGGTTCTGCACGGCGCTTCCACCAGCGCATCAGCAGCGGCATCGGGAGGGCCAGCAGGGCCAGCGGCCACGCCAGCTGCAGGTCCGGCCATGGCCAATAGGTCGTCCACAGGTTCATCGGCGGCGCTCCAGCAGCATCGCCAGATAGCGTTCGCGGGCCCAGCTGCGCACAGCGGCCACGTCGTTGCTGTCGACGCGCGGGCGATAGGCGCCTTCGGCCAACAGGCTGCGGCGCGCATCGGGCAACGTGCCCTGCGGGTCCAGGCATTGCCACCAGGCGTCATCGCGCAGTGATTCGCTGCCCGGCTTCGCATGGCGTGCGGCACGGCGCAGCAGTCCCGCGATGGCCGCCAGTTCGGCCGTAGCGTCGGGGGCGATTGCCAGTTCCTGATCGAACAGCTGCAACCAGCGCTGGCGGCGGCGGCGACGTCGCCACATCACCACGGCGATCACCAGCAGCAACAGCACGACCACCGCGCCGATCATCAGGTAACCAGGGGCTGGCGGCCACCATGACGGTGCTGGCGGCAGCTGCACATCGCGCAACGGCAGCGCGGCGCTCATGCCGGCACCTCGGTCGGCGACGGCGCCAGCCAGGCGTCGCTGGGCGCATCGGTAGACAGCACCTGTACGTCGACACGGCGTGCGCCGAGCTGGCGCCGCAGTTCCTGCAGCGGTTGGACGAAGTGTGCCTGCCAATGGGCCTGCACTTCACTGCGACGCAGGTCGAGGCCGATGCGCTGCTGTGCGGTCTGGAACTGCAACGCCGCCGACGGTGGCCGCAGCTCCAGTGGATCGACCAGCAGCACCAGGCTGAGGTCGTGATGCTGGGCCAGCGCGCTCCAGCGCGCCGGCGGAATGCGGATGGCCTGCTGCGGATCGGCCAGCACCAGCATGCGTGCCCCCGGGCGCAGCACGCGACCGGCATGGTCCAGCGCGCGCTCCAGGCCCAGATCGTCGGCTGGCGGCTGTGCGTACCAGCGGGTCAGCGCGTCGAGCACGCGCAGCACGCCGCGTGGCCCACCTGCCGGAGCGATCGGCGCTTCGCGGTCGCTGCCACGCAATGCGCCCACGCGGTCGCCACGGCGCTGCGCCGACCACGCGGCAACAGCACCGGCGCGTGCGGCCTGCACCGATTTGAAGCGCACGCGGGTGCCGAAGTACAGCGCCGGCGAGGTATCGGCCACGATCAGGCTGACCCGTTCGCGTTCGGCCTGGAACAGTTTGGTATGGGCGCGACCGGTGCGCGCCGTCACACGCCAATCGATGTGGCGCGCGTCGTCGCCGGCCACGTATTCGCGCGACTCGGCGTACTCCATGCCGCGGCCGCGCAGCGGGGACGGTGCCTGGCCCGCGTTGCCGGTGCGGCCACGGCGCGGCGGCGGCGGACGCTGTGCCAGCCGGCGCAGCGCGACCAGTTCGGCCAGCTGCGGGCGCAGCCCGTCACCTTCGAGCGCAGACGGTGCCTGTTCCACGGATGGATCGGTCATGCGCAGGCTCAGGGTGCCGGCACCCGGGCCAGCAGCTCCTGCACCAGGCGCTCGCCGTCCCAGCCTTCGGCGGTGGCTTCATAGCTGGGCAGCACGCGATGGCGCAGCACGTCGGCGGCGACCGCGCGCACGTCGTCGGGCGTGACGAAGTCACGGCCAGCCAACCACGCCCGCGCGCGGGCGCAGCGTTCCAGTGCGATGGAACCGCGCGGGCTTGCCCCCCATGCGATGCGGCGGCCGAGGCCGGCGTCGTAGCGCGATGGATCACGCGAGGCCAGCACCAGTTCGATCAGGTAGCGCTCCAGTGCCGGTGCCATGTGCAGGTCCAGCACTTCGCGGCGGGCGTCGAACACGTCCTGCATCGGCATCTTGTCTGGCGCCGGCGCGGCCTCGCCCAACGCGCCACGGGCGCGCTCGCGGGCCAGCCGCAGGATTTCCGATTCAGCCGCCTGGTCCGGGTAACCGATGCGCACATGCATCAGGAAGCGGTCCAGCTGCGCTTCCGGCAGCGGGAACGTGCCTTCCTGCTCGATCGGATTCTGCGTGGCCATCACCAGGAACAGCGGCGGCAGCGCATAGGTATGGCGGCCAACCGTGACCTGGCGCTCGCCCATGGCTTCCAGCAGCGCCGACTGCACCTTGGCCGGCGCACGGTTGATCTCGTCGGCCAGCAGGATCGGGTGGAAGATCGGGCCAGGCACGAACTCGAAGCGGCCCTCCTGAGGGCGCCAGATCTCGGTGCCGGTGAGGTCGGCCGGCAGCAGGTCGGGGGTGAACTGCACGCGGGCAAAGTCTGCTTCCAGGCGCGAGGCCAGTGCACGGATCGCCGTGGTCTTGGCCAGGCCCGGCGCGCCCTCCACCAGCAGGTGGCCGTCGGCCAGCAACGCGATCAGCAGGCGTTCGACCAGGGCCGCCTGGCCGACGATCTCGGTCGACAACGCATCGCGCAGCTGGGTGAATGCCGCATGCAGGCGGGAGGTTGCCGGCGCGGGCGGCGGCGAGACAGTTTCGGGCATCGGCGGTGGCAGGTTCATGGGGGCCTTTGACCGGCGCAGGACGGCACGGGTTCCCGACATCATCGCAGGGTGCCTTGCGATTGGCATCAAGAACGGCTGAACAGCGCATCCACGCATGGCGTGGATCTACCGGCGGAAACGAGGAAGGGCCGCACAGGGCGGCCCTTCTTCGAAGACTTCGGAGCGGTGGCTCAGTTCTGCTTGGCCACGCGCAGCACCTTCGGGGTGACGAACACCAGCAGTTCGGCCTTGTCCTTGTTGCGGCCGCGCTTCTTGAACAGGTTGCCCAGGAACGGCACGTCGCCCAGGAACGGCACCTTGCTGATGCTGTTGCGATCGGTGAACTCGTAGACACCACCGATCACCACGGTCTGCCCGTCCTCGACCAGCACCGCGGTATTGACTTCGCGGCGGTTGATCGACGGCACGGTGCCGTAGCCCTCCAGCTGGATCAGCTGGTCGACTTCGTCCTTCTTCACCTGCATGTTGAGGAACACGCGGTTGTCGTTGGTGATGGTCGGAGTGACCTTCAGCTCCAGCACCACTTCCTTGAACTGCACGTTCGGCGTCGCCACGCCGCCAGCGGTACCACCGCTGATGGTGACGTAACCGATCTCCTTGCCCTGCTTGATCATCGCTTCGCGCTGGTTGGTGGTGACCACGCGCGGGTTGGAGATCACCTCGCCTCGCGATTCCTGCTGCATGGCCGACAGTTCCACGTCCAGCAGGTAGCCGGCATTGAGGATCGACAGTGCCAGCGAACCCGGGTTGCTGGCGGCGGCCACCGGCAGGTTCCAGTTCAGGCCACGGGTGATCGCCGAGCCGGACTTCACCGGCGGCGGGCCGACCCGGCCACCGGCTTCCCAGTCACGCTCGGCCTTGGCGTTGGCCAGGTCTGTTGCGACCTGCGACTTGCGGGTCTCGGCATTGGCATCCAGGCTGCCGCTGAAGTACACGTTGTCACGGCTACCGCTGACACCGAACTTCGCGCCCAGTTCGCGGGCGAAGGTATCGGTGGCGATGACAATGCGGCTTTCGATCAGCACCTGGTCGACCGGGCGGTCGATCACGTTGATCAGCTCGCGCATGCGCGCGATCTTCTTCGGGATATCGCTGATCATCAGCGTGTTGGTGCGCTCGTCGGCCACGATGCGGCCGCGCGAGGACAGGAAGCCACTGTCTTCCTGCGACGAGCTGCCCGAACCACCACCGCTGCCACCACCGCCACTGCCACCAATGCCCTTGGCCTCGGTCAGCGCTTTGAAGATCTGCGTGGCGCTGTGGTAGTTGATCTGGATGTAGTCGGTCTGCAGGTCTTCGCGGTTCTCGATGGCGATGCGCGCGTCTTCCTTCTCCTGCTCGAACTTGGCCAGTTCAGCCTGCGGCGCCACCCAGATCACGCTGCCATCGCGACGCTTGTCCAGGCCCTTGGCGCGCAGGACGATGTCCAGCGCCTGGTCCCACGGTACATTGACCAGGCGCAGGGTCACATTGCCCTGCACCGAGTCGGACGCAACCACGTTCAGGTTGGACTCCTCGGCGATCAACTGCAGCACGGTGCGCACCGGCACGTCCTGGAAGTTGAAGGTCACCGGCTTGCCGGTGAAGCCGCGCTGGCCGACGGCCTTGGCCGCCTGGGTGACGCTGCCGGCGGTGACCGCGCCGACGGCGGCCTGGGCCTGCCGCGGGCTGATCTCGACCACGTACTCGTTGCCGCTCTGGTAGGCCAGCGACTCCACTGCACCGCCGGTACTCAGCACCAGCTGGGTGCCGGCACCCGACGGCTTGGCGTCGATGCGCTGTACCGGCGTGGCGAAGTCGGTGACGTTCATCGGCTTCTGCAGGTTGGCCGGCAGTCGGGCATTGCCGACGTCGACCACCACGCTGTTGCCCTGCGTGCGCAGGTCAGGAATCGCGCCCTGCCCGTCGAACTGCACGATCAGGCGCCCGGCGCCGTCATCGCCACGCTTGAAATCGATCTTGGCCACCGACAGGCCTGCCGGCGCAGCGGCCGGTGCCACGGTGGCGCCCACCGGTTTTTCCGCCGGTGCGGCAGCCAGCGCCGGAGCGCAGGCCAGCATCAGCGCGACTCCCAGCGCGCTGACACGGTTCAAGGTAGAGCGCCGGATGGGACGCAGCCCCTTGGCTTGGTGAAAGGTCATCGTGCTATCCCCAGTAAACGATCATTGATCTTCAAGCGAGAGCGTTGCCGGCCGTTCCAGCCAGCCACCCGCGCCATCCGGCACCAGTTCGATCAGCTCCACGCGGTCTTCGAAGACCGCCGTGACCCGCCCGTCGCTCTGCCCCAGGTAACCGCCCGGGCGAACCCGGTAGGTGACCTTGTCCGGCCCCATCACCAGCGCCACGGTGCCTGCACCGGTACCGATGGTGCCGACCATGTCCAGCGCATCCAGCGGGAAGCCTTCCAACGGCTCCTTGCGCCGGTTCGGGTCCGGTCGCAATCCGCCGTTCCCCTGCTGCGGATTGGTCCAGGCATCGGTGAACGGATCGCGCATGCCCTGCGCGGAGTATTCAAAGGTCTCGAACTGCTGCATCACCGGCAGCGGCTCCAGCGGTTGCGCCGGTCGCGCGCGCTCGCCTTCCACCCACTTCTCAAGGTTCGGTGCGTCGCCGGGCGTGCTGGTCACGCCACGGCCGCAACCGGCCAGCAGCAGTACAGCCAGCACCATCGCACCACGTACGGTCTGCGCGCGCATCACTTCTTGCCCTCCTTGCCAGCGTCGGCCGCCTGCTGCGCCTGCACTTCGGTCTCGTCCAGGTAACGGTAGGTCTTGACCGTACCGGACAGTTCCAGTGCACCGCTGCGGACGTTGCCGCCGGTCTTTTCCTTGGGCTTGAGGTTGATGTCATGCATGGTCAGGATCACCACCCGCGGCAACGAGGCCACGCCACTGACGAACGCGCCGAACTGGTGGTAACTGCCCACCATGCGCAGCTTGATCGGCTTCTCGGCGTAGAACTCCTTGATCTGCTCCTGCTCCGGCTCGAACAGCTCGTTGGTCAGGCCGCTGGACAGCGCGGTCTGCGAGATGTCGATGATCAGGTCGGGCATTTCGGTCTTGCTCGGCAGCTGCCGCAGCATCTGCTGCAGCACCTGCTCCATCTGCGCCAGCTGCTGCTTCAGCGGCCCCAGGTTCACCGCGCGTTCCTGCTGCTTGGTGAACTCGGTGCGCAGCTCGACTTCCTTCGATTCCAGGCCGGCCAGTTCCTCGCGCTTGCCGCTGATCAGCAGCATCCACGCCACGAACATGATGACCAGCGCCAGCAACGAGCAGAAGACGATCTTGGCCTTCTGCGGCCAGTTGCCGATGTCGTTGAAATCCAGGTTCTTGATGTCGATCTTCTGGCTCATGCGCGGTCCCCCTGCAGCAGCGCATTGAAGGCCTGCGGCGGCTGCGCCAGGCGGCTGCCCTCAGGCTTCGGGGCAGGTGCCGGGGCCGGCGCGGCGGCCGGAGCGGCCGGTTGGTTCGGCTTGGCCGGAGTGGCCGGCGGTGCAGCGGCCGGTGCGGCGGGAGCCGCTGCCGGCTGGCCCGCTGCCGGAGCCGCAGGCGTCGCGGCATCCGGACCTGCGGCCAACGGAGCCACCGGTGCCGGCGGAGCCGTCGCCACCGACCCATCGGCGTTCAGGCCCGGCGTCGCCGAGACCTCTTCGCTCTGTGCCGGCAGTTTCACCTTGACCACGAACACGTAGGGCAGCGCCTTGATGTCGGCCAGCGGACCGACCTTGCCATCCTTGTCCTTCTCCGGGTCACGCGCTTCGATGATCGACAGCTCCGGATTGGTCATCCAGCCGGAGGTCTCCAGGTTGCGCATGTAGGCCGAAACGCGGGCATTGGACTGGGTGCGCCCTTCCAGCGTCAGCACATCCCCTTCCTGCTTCAGTGCGGTCAGCACCACGCCATCGGGAATGGTGCGCACCAGCGCGTCGAACAGGTGGACCATCTGCGAGCGCTTGGCCTGCAGTTCCTCGATCACCTTCTTGCGGGCCAGCAGGCGTTCCTTCTGCGCGTCGAGGCGATCGATCTCCTTGTTCTGTTCCTTGACCTTCTCGATCTCAGCTTCCAGATAGGCGTTGCGGTCCATCTGGCCGCTCACCTGGCGGTCGTAATAGAACCAGATCATCAGCGACAACAGCAGGCCACCGACAGCGGCCATGCCCAGCATTGCGTAGAACTCGCGCTGGCGTTGCTTGCGCCGTTCGGCGCGCCAGGGCAATAGATTGATGCGTGCCATCAGTCGAAGCTCCTCAGCGCCAGACCGGTCGCGATCATCAGCGCGGGGGCATCCTGGGCCAACGCATGCGCGTTCACCTTCGGCCCCAGGGTCATCTGCGCCAGCGGGTTGGCGACCACAGTCGGCACGCCCAGCTGCTCCTCGACCATCTCCGGCAGGCCACCGAGCACGGCGCAGCCGCCGGCCAGCACGATGTGATCGACGCGGTTGAATTCGCTGCCCGCATAGAAGAACTGCAGCAGGCGGCTGATCTGCTGGACCGTGGCTTCCTTGAACGGCTCCAGCACCTCCATCTCGTAGCTTTCCGGCAGGCCGCCCTGGCGCTTGGCCAGCCCGGCTTCCTCGTAGCTCAGGCCGTAGCGGCGCATGATCTCGTCGGTCAGCTGCTTGCCACCGAACACCTGCTCGCGGCTGTAAAGGCTACGACCGCCGCGCAGGACATTGAGGGTGGTCATGGTGGCGCCGATGTCGACCAGCGCAACCACGCCGTCGATGGACACCGGCAGCTCGCTGGCGACCAGGGCATAGGCGTTCTCGACCGCGAAGGCCTCCACGTCCATCACCTTGGCCTGCAGGCCACCGAGCTCCAGCGCGGACTGGCGCAGCTCGACATTCTCCGAACGCGACGCGGCCAGCAGCACCTGGACCATCTCCGGGTTGTTCGGGATCGACCCGATCACCTCGAAGTCCAGGTTCACTTCCTCGATCGGATACGGAATGTAGTTGACCGCTTCCAGCTCGATCTGGGCTTCCATGTCGTTTTCGTCGAGATCGGCCGGCATCGGGATCACCTTGGTGATCACCGCCGACCCCGCGACGGCGGCAGCGGCCAGTTTGGCCTTGCTGCCTGAACGGTTCATCGCCCGGCGGATGGCCTCACCGACGGCCTCCACTTCGACGATGTTCTTCTCCACCACCGCATTCGGCGGAAGAGGTTCCACAGCGTAATGTTCCACGCGGAAACGATTGCCGCTGCGGGACAGCTGCAAAAGCTTTACCGCAGTCGAACTGATGTCGACGCCTACAAGCGGCGACTGACTTTTTGGGATGAGCCCCACGGTTTCTCCCCTGCCGACGGGCACTTGGACGCAAGACCTGCGTCCGAGCATTAATAACGTATTCTTAGCAAATGGCAACGGCCCTGCTGTGAAATCCCTCACGGATTCACCATGCAGCCCCTGACTGTTCCCCTTGCGCTCCCCGGTGCCGACCCCAGCCGCCACCTTGCGTAATCTATACTCTGCGACCACGAAATTCGCAATCGGAATCTGAACCCGATGACTCGACTCCGCCGCTGGCTGCGCTGGATCTTCCTGATTGTCCTGGTCCTGGCGCTGATCGGCGCGGCCGCCGTGGGCGGTCTGTACTATGCCGTTTCCTCCAAGCTTCCCGACGTGCAGACCCTGCGCGACGTGGAAATGCAGGAGCCGATGTACGTCTACGCTGCCGACGGCAAGCTGATGGCGGTGTTCGGCGAGACCCGGCGCACCCCGGTCACCATGAAGGACGTGCCCGAGCGGCTGAAGCAGGCCTTCCTGGCCACCGAGGACGCCCGCTTCTACGAACATGGCGGCGTGGACTACATGGGCATCGGCCGCGCGGTCTGGCTGCTGGCCACCACCAACGACAAGCGCGTGCCGGGTGGCTCCACCATCACCCAGCAGGTCGCCCGCCAGTTCTTCCTCAGCTCCGAGTACAGCTACACCCGCAAGCTGGCCGAGATCCTGCTGGCGCGCAAGATCGAGTCCGAGCTGAGCAAGGACGAGATCTTCGAGCTGTACCTGAACAAGAGTTTCTTCGGCAACCGCGCCTACGGCGTGGCCGCTGCCGCCGAGTTCTATTACGGCAAGAAGCTGAACGAGCTGGACCTGGACGAGATGGCCTCGCTGGCCGGTATCCCCAAGTTCCCGTCGTCGGGCAACCCGATCTCCAACCCGGAACGTGCCCGCCAGCGCCGCGACAATTACGTGCTGCAGCGCATGGCCGACCTGAAGTTCGTCAGCCAGGCCGAAGCCGACGCGGCCAAGGCCGTGCCGATGCACGCCACCGCGCATGAGCCGCCGGTGCAGGTCGATGCACCCTACGTGGCCGAGCTGGTGCGCCAGGAAATGATCGCCCGCTTCGGCGGCGACGTGGTCAACAAGGGCTACCACGTCACCACCACGATCGACTCCACCCTGCAGACCGCCGCCAACCTGGCCGTCCGTGATGGCCTGCTGCTGTACGACCACCGCCACGGCTGGCACGGCGTGGAGAAGCAGGTGCAGCTGGGCGCCGGCGACGATACCGCCGCGCTGGCCGAGCACCTGCGCGGCATGTACGGCCAGGCCGGCCTGCTGCCGGCAATCGTCGCCAGCACCGCGGCCGATGGCAGCGCCACGGTGGTGCTGGCCAACCGCACCGAGATCGTGCTGCCGGCCGGCGCCGCCAAGTGGACCAACAAGACCCCGGGCAAGCTGGTGCAGCGCGGCGACATCGTGCGCGTACGCGCCGGTGCCAAGGACGGGGAGTGGCTGCTGGACCAGATCCCGCGCGGCCAGTCCGCACTGGTCTCGCTGGATGCCCACAGCGGCGCGCTGAAGGCGCTGGTGGGTGGCTTCAGCTTCTCCGGCAACAAGTTCAACCGCGCCACCCAGGCCCGCCGCCAGCCGGGTTCGAGCTTCAAGCCGTTCGTCTACGCGGCCGCTTTCGACAAGGGCTACAACCCAGCCTCGATCGTGCTCGACGCCCCGGTCGTGTTCCGCGATCGCCGCGGCAAGACCTGGGCCCCGCAGAACGACGGCGGCGGCTTCCGCGGCCCGATGCGCCTGCGTGAAGCGCTGGTGCAGTCGCGCAACCTGGTCTCGGTACGCCTGCTCGATGGCATGGGCGTGGACTACGCGCGCAAGTACATCAGCGAGTTTGGCTTTGCCGAATCGGAGCTGCCGCCGAACCTGTCGATGTCGCTGGGCACTGCATCGCTGACCCCGCTGTCGGTGGCGCGTGGCTACGCGGTGTTCGCCAATGGCGGCTCGCGCGTGGATACCTGGCTGATCGACCAGGTCAATGACCGCGACGGCAACCTGGTGTTCAAGGAAAACCCGGCGCTGGCCTGCCGCGACTGCGCCGGCAGCAGCGATCAGCCGGTCAACCAGGTGGTGGATGGCTTCAACTTCGGCGCCCCGGCCCCGAAGGTGGACCCGGCCGCTGCGGCCAAGGCCGAAGCCAAGACCGAAACTGCCGCCGCTCCGGCCAACCCGGATGCCCGCACCGCTCCGCGCGCGATCGACGCCCGCACCGCCTACCAGCTGGTGTCGATGATGCGCGACGTGGTCCAGCGCGGTACCGGTGTGCAGGCCAAGGTGCTCGGCCGCGAGGACGTGGGCGGCAAGACCGGCTCCACCAACGACCATCGTGACGCCTGGTTCTCCGGCTTCGGCGGCCCGTACGTGACCACCGTGTGGGTGGGCCGCGACGACTTCCGCTCGCTGGGTTACCGCGAGTACGGTGGCAAGGCGGCGCTGCCGATCTGGATCGACTACATGCGCACCGCGCTGAAGGACACCCCGATCGCGCAGAACGAGCCGCCCAGCGGCATGGTCCAGGCCACGCTCAACGGCGCGACCGAGTGGGTGAAGGTGGAAGACATGGATCGCCTGACCGACTACGACCTGAACCTCAATACGCCGCAGGCCGACGCCGCCGCGTTCGATATCTTCTGAGGAAGGGTGCAGTGGGTGCCAACCGTGGGTTGGCACCGATGCGACTGTAGAGCCGAGCCCATGCTCGGCTCCGGGCGCCCGCGGTAGAGCAGCCGAGCATGGGCTCGGCTCTACAGGATCAACGGCACCCGCTTGCTCCCCTCCGTGAAATACCTACGCGGATGTCACATCCGTGCGCTAGTCTGTAGCCAGGTCGCAACAGGAGTCCTCGCATGCATCGCGCCCGTCAGCATGCTGCCAGCCAGACCCGCGAGCGGCGCCACCGCCTCGCCCACGAAGCCGCCCGCCTGATGGCCGAAGGCGGCATCCGCGACTATCACCAGGCCAAGTTGAAGGCCGCCAGCCGGCTCGGCATCCACGACGATGCCTCCCTGCCCCGCAACACCGAGATCGAAGACGCCTTGCGCGAATACCAGCGGCTGTTCGCCGGGCCCCAGCACGGCAATGAACTGCAGCGCCGCCGCGAGGCCGCGATGCGCGCGCTGGAGTTCCTGCACGGCTTCGCCCCACGGCTGGCCGGCCCTGTGCTGGAAGGCACCGCCGATGCCAACAGCCCGGTGCAGCTTCACCTGCACAGCGACGACCCGGAAGCCGTGCATCGCTTCCTGGACGAGCACGGCATTCCCGCTGAATCGCGGACGCGCCGGCTGCGCATGGACCGCGAGCGCAGCCTGGACGTGCCGGTGTGGGTGTTCAGTGCCGAGGAGCTGACCTTTGACCTGGCCGTGCTGCCGTACGATGCGCTGCGCCAGGCGCCGCTGTCGCCGGTGGATGAGAAGCCGATGCGACGCGCGTCTGTCGCACAGCTGCGGCAGCTGCTGGCCGAAGCGGAGATCACCGCGTATATCGGCGGGTAGCGGTAGCTCCGGCCTTGGGTGGTTCCGGCCTTGGTGGGTGCGGACCGTTGGTCCGCACGATGCATCAGGCATCCGGACACCTGACCGAAGAGCAGCCGAGCATGGCCCGGCCCTACAGGAGGTGCGTTGCCCTACCAGACATCATGGTGCTGCTCCTCCGTCTCATCGCCAAGCAGGCGCATCAGCCAGGGGGCTCCCGCCCGCTGCGGGTACGCCATCATCATCCGCGCGTGCATGTTCTGCAGATCACCCAGCAGCCAGGTCTGGTTGTAGACATCGCCGAACGGATCGGACCACGCCGTCTGTATCCGCGCGCGCTCACCGCCGTTGAGGTTGGGCATCCTGTCCAGCGGGATCTCCAGTACCGGCTCCAGCGCCCGGTTGATGGCCGCGTTCTCCGCCTCCGCCGCACGCATGAGTTCCAGCCGATGGCTCACCTGCCAGCACGGGAAAGGGAAGCAGCTTCCCGTGGCATCGATGTACGCCGCGATGTCGGCCAGCATGTGGGCCTTCAACTGCCACACCATCGCACTGTCCAGCAGCTGCCGCACCCGCAGCGTGCGCAGCGTGCCGGCACGGACATCCTCCGGGGTGGTGAACGGCTCGCCCGGGGTTGGGCCGCCATGCCGCACCAGCACGATGCGATGGATCGCCTCCTGGGTGATGTTCTCCACGCGCAGCGCGGCGGCCTCCGGATGCACGCGCGGCGGCGGCACACTCGATACCCGCCAGGTGTACCAGGCCGCCAAGCCCACACCCGCCACGCACAGCAGGGCGAACAGCAGCCAGCGGTCCAGATTGCGGGTGTAGTAGTAAAAACGTGCCCGCCACAGATAGAACGTGCGGTAGCTGATGAACCGGCTTACCCATCGATACATTGCCATTTCCTCGGCAAGAGCCCCGGCGCGGCGGGGCGGATTACGCGCGTCACGCCGGGGCTCCATGGCTTACCAGCCGATGCCCACGCCGACGCCCATGCTGCGCTCACCGCTGTTGGTGAATGCACCATTGAGGCTGAAGGTGGCCGAGCCCTTCTCGTTGAGCACACGCTGGTAGCCCACGGCCATCGCGGACTCACCCTCGCTGTAGCCCACGCCCGCACCCAGGCGGTTGTAGGTGGCCAGGCCGGCGGTGTTCATCGCCATCGCGGTCTGCGCGCTGCTCATCGCCGCCATGCGGTTGAAACGCTTGTCCATCTTGTCCAGGCGACGTTCGAAATTGCTGATCGCGCCATCGGTGTACTCGTTGGCGCGGGCCAGCATCTTCTCCAATTCAGCGGTGTCGACCTGCGGCTTGGGCGTCTCATCCTTCTTCGTCTTCGGCTGCGGCGCGGGCTTCTCACCCTCGCCGACCGACGCCACCTGCTGGCCGCCTTCGGCCTGCGGCACCGGTGCTTCCGGCTCCGGCGCCGAAGCGACGGCCATTGCCCGCGGCTGCGGCGCATCGATGCGCTCTTCCAGGCCATCGATACGGCCGTTGAGCTGCTGCTGCATCGAGTGCAGCTGACCACCATTGACCGCATCGCGGCTGCCGGCGGCAATCAGGCCATTGGCCACGTTGGAGATGACCATGCCGTGGGTTCCGGCGAGGGTGAGCTGGTTGAGACCGTCGGCGCGGACCGAGGGGGTGTCCTGGAACACGCTGCGCAGCTGGGACTCGACCTGGTTCACGCGCGAGGTGGTTCTGATGACTGCACCGTCGAGCGCCTCCAGCGCACCATTGAGGGTGGACTGGGACTGGCCCTGCATGGTGAAGCTGGGGCCAACAATGTTGCCGTTGGCATCGACTTCACCGCCGAGAGCAGAGAGCGCACCGCGCAGCTGGCCGACGGTGGCGGCGTTGTGGTTGGCGGTGCCGTTGGCGATGTTTACGAGGCGGCGTTGAAGAACCTCGTTACCAAATGATGCAACTCCCTTTTCGTTTGCTTCAGCACCAAGTCCCAAGGCAAGCGAACCATTGGCCCCCTTCAGGACCTTCGCACCGACGCCGAGAGCAATACCTCCGACTGCAGTTCCACCATCAAACTCTCCTACACCAGCTCCAGTTCCAATAGCAATGCCAAAGTCAGAACCGTCGAAGACGGTAGACCCGCGACCAAGTGCAACTGAATTCACACCAATTGCAAGAGCGCGTGTTCCTATCGCGGTTCCGCCTTCAGCACCTGCTTTCGCGGAATTTCCAAGTGCTACCCCAGCCAGACCTGCCTCCGCGCCGACAGTTGTGGGGGCCCCACCCACGCTAAGGAATCGACCCGCCTCCTCCAGAACATCGAGTCGACCATTGGTTGAGTACAGCTGACTTCCACGAACAACATCCGAACTGTCAGCCGACAACTTCGCTTCAGCCACGCCAGTCAAACGCGCACCGCCGAAATCGATCGGACCGCCCGCATGCAATCCGCGCATTGTCTGCTGGCCCATCTCCCGCTCCTTGCGCATCGCCTCCAGATCATTTCGATTCTGCGAGATCTTCTGCTCTGCGGCGTACAGCTGATTTCCCGTTACAGCATCACGGCTTCCTGGCGCCACCCGACCGTCAGCCAGATTGGTCAACACCATGCCGTTCGCGCCATTCAGCGCGATCTGGCTCATGCCATCGCCACGGGCCGAGGGTGAATCCTGGAAGATCGAGTTGAGCTGGCCTTCCACCCTGTCCGCACGGCGGCCTGCGGTGATGACAGCGCCATCGAGCGCCATCAACGCGTCCTCCACGGTGTTCTGCGTGCCGCCCTGAACCGAGTAGGTCGGTGCAATGATGTTGCCGTTGGCGTCCATGCCTGCGCTGCCGCCTAGGGTGGCAAGGGAATCCTTCAGCTGAGAGACGGTCGTGGCGTTGTGATCTGCGGTGCCGCGGGCAAGATTTGTAATTCGACGTTTGAGACTGTCATTGCCAACAGAAACAGTGTCGCTCTCAGCCACAACGGAACCAGCGCCGAGAGCAACGCCCCCATCTGCACCAGCCTCAACTTCCGAACCGGCGCCAATCGCAATTCCGTCAGTTGCAGCCACATGGGCGCCCGCGCCAAGTGCAAATCCGCCAACCGCTCCGGCCTCCACGCTGGCCGCGCGCCCAAGGGCAACGGAATTCCTGGCGAGTGCGCCAGCGAATGCACCCAAGGCGACCCCTCCTTCGGAATCGACTGATGCCACAGCACCGTTGCCTATCGCCACCCCGAACTCACCGGCGCGTGCTGAGGCCGCACCAGCTTCATTGCCTGCCCCAAAGAGACGGCTCTTCTCCTCGAGCACTGCTATCTTCAGATTGGAAGAGAACAACTGCCCACCGTTCACCGCATCACTACTGCCCGCACCAACGTCTGCGTCGGCAATTCCAGTGATCTTACGATTAGTGCCCAAGCTGTTGCGCACGTCCAACACAGTTCCACTATTCTTCTCGCCCAGACGGACATTCCCGTTGGCTGCGGTCTGGCTGACCAGTCCCTCCAGCGCACTCGTGCTGACCAACGCCTTGGCAGCGTCTGCCTTCGCAACCGTTGCATCCGCCTGCGCCGCCGTAGCCGCCTTCTCCACGGCAGCCACCTGCACATTAGTGGCATTCAGCTGCTTGCCGTTGACCGCCTCATTGCTGCTGGCGCTTACCGTGCCATCCGCTACACCGGCAACCTTCCGGCTGGCGTTGGCGCTGTTGCGCACGTCCAGTACGGTGCCGCTGTTCTTCTCGCCCAGGCGGACATTGCCGTTAACGGCAGCCTCGCCGATCAGCCCCTCCAGCGCACCGGTACTGACCAACGCCTTGGCAGCGTCCGCCTTCGCAACCGTTGCATCCGCCTGCGCGGCAGTGGCCACTTTTTCCACGGCAGCCAACTGCACGTTGGTGGCATTGAGCTGCTTGCCGTTGACGGCTTCGTTGCTGCTGCCCCCCAAGTCGCCGTCAGCCACGCCGGCAACCTTTCGGCTGGCGTTGGTACTGTTGCGCACGTCCAGTACGGTACCGCTGTTCTTCTCGCCCAAGCGGACATTGCCGCTGGCGGCGGTCTGAGAGACCAGGCCGGCGAGCGCGGTCGTCTCGGTCAGTGCCTTGGCGGCGTCGACCTTGGCGGCGTTGGCTGCCGTCTGCGCGCTCGTGGCCGTGCTCTGCGCGGTGGATACGGCCTGGTTGGTCGCGAACAGCTGATTGCCGGTGATGGCATCGGTACTGCCATTGCTGACCGCGCCATCGGCAATGTACTGGATCTTGCGCTTGAGAGTGGCGCTGCCCACCGAAACGGAGTTGACCGACGCCGTGACAGAGCCCGCACCCAGTGCCACTGCATTGTCATGGCGGGCATTGGCCCGGTCACCCAGTGCAACGGCGCTGGTGTTGGCCGATACCGCAAGATTGCCCAGCGCGGTAGCGAACTGCGCGGTGGCCTCGCTGCCACGCCCCAGCGCAGTGGACTGCTTTGCCGTCGCTTTGCTCAGGTTCCCCATTGCAGTGGCATGCTCGGCGGCCGCATTGGCGTCACCGCCTACGGCAATGGAGAAGTTTCCGCTGGCAATGGCCCGGAAGCCGGTCGCGACCGCGCCGTTCGCGCTGCGCGTATTTGCACCGATGGACACGCCGGCATTCTGGTTGTTCACCTTGTTGCCCTCTGCATCGACGCCGGCCAGCGCATCGAATCCGAGTGCGACACTGCGGCCGTTGTAGGCCTTGGCATTGTTGCCGATGGCGGTGCTGATGCCGTAGCTGCCCGACTCTGCAACCGCGCCCTTGCCCAGCGCCAGGGTGGTGGCATCGATACGGTTGGTGGCCGACTGGGCGAGCGTCCGAACGTCCGCGAGGTCTCCCTTTACGGTTCCCACTGCCGATTCCACTGTCCCCAGCCTGGTGTTCGTGGCGTTGAGCTGCTTGCCATTCACGGCGTCTGTACTGCTTGTCGTCAACGCTCCATCAGAAACGCCACTCACTTTTCGCGTCGCCAGTACTGCATTGCGCATGCTGACTTCCGTGCCGGTATTGCTGTTGGCAATACGCACTATGCCGCTCGCGGAATCCTGCTTGATCAGGCCATCGACCCGCTCGCTCATCGCATGCAGTTGCTTGCCGGTAACGGCATCTGAGCTGGAAGCCGTGATGCGGCCGTCTTCCACGTTCACAATTCTCCGCCGCAGCGTCGAACTGCCCACAGAGACAGTATTCACTTCGGTTGCGGAAGAACGCACACCCAGCGCAACTGCTCCTTGCGCGGTGGTCGACGCGCCGTAGCCCAGGGCCACGCCATCAATGCGCGCCTCGGCGCCACCGCCTATGGCGATTGCACCGGTGTAGCCCGGCGTCCCGGCCTTCGCAGCAGCACCAATGGCGATGCCGGAGTTGCCGCCGCCGGTATCGACCGAGGCTTTGCTGCCCAGGGCGACGCCATCAACGCCATTGGCGAAAGCGTTTGCGCCCATTGCGACCGCATTCTCGCTCTGTGACAACGAGCCACTGCCGACCGCAAGCGCGTTCTGGCGCGTTGCAGCTGCGCTGTTTCCGAATGCGGTGGAGCCGATGCCCTTGCCATAGGCGTTCGTGCCCACAATCGTGCTGTGACCGCCATTGGCGCTGGCATTGTAGCCAACGGCAACGCTGTCCACGCCGTTCGCATTTGCCTTGGCGCCGAACGCAGAACTGAAGTGCCCCTTCACATAGCTTTGGTGGCCAAACATGGTGATCCAGTCGCCATCCGCTACTGCCCCACCGCCCATGACGAGATAGTCCTGGCTTCCCAGGACAGCGTTTGCGTAGGAGACTCCCGACGTTCTACCAATGATCGGGACGCAGTTGACGTTCCCAGAGTCGGTGTAACTGCATCCCCCCATGTAGAAGGCCGCTGCTTCTGCTCCACTCAGGCCCGGCCCGATCTGCATAAGCGCGACTAGCGCTGTAGCCGTGCACGCTTTCGCCACGCGCCCGCCGCCCTGATTGCGGTTGATCAGCTCGCTGGCCACCTCCCAGCACCCCTTCGCCCGGTTCCAGATACGCCGATAGATTCGATTCATGGTCTTTCTCCTTAACAGTTTGCGGAAAAGACATCCCGCGCCATGCGCGGGACGCAGGGAGGGGGATCAGCTGGACTGGATGGCCACGTCCTGGACGTGCTCGCGATAACCGTCCTGGCTGAGCCGGTAGCGCAGGCGCAGCGAATTGCCCGGCTGCGGCTGGAACGGCAGGGTGAAATCGGCATCCGGATACAGGCTGTGCGAGAGGTCGTGCGGCGTGCAGACGCCGGCCGCCGTGCATTCGGCCGCATGCACAATGCCCACGCGCAGCGTGCCGCTGTTGTGCAGCGTGTTGCCGCGCACACTCAGGCTGACCACACCGTCGGTGGGCACCACGTTCACCAGCGCCCCCCACACCAGGCTGACGCCGACGTCGGCGTGCGCAGCGTCTTCGCTGCTTTCCAGTTCAGTGCCTTCGGGGCCGCGCACACCTTCGAAGTACACGCGGTATGCGGTTTCCTTCTGCACCGGCTGCAGGGGGATCAGCCGAATCAGGCGATTGCCACCGCCTGACAGCGCGAACTTGCCGGGCGTGATGGCAATGGCCGAATCGGCGACCTCGATATCCTGCTCCTGTTCGCGAGGCGTTGCCGGGTTGTCGATGCGTCGCAGGCTGGCCTGTACATACTGCGGGCGGGTGGACTGCGAGTAGACGCGGATCTGCGCACCCCGCTTGGCGTCCATCGCAGTTCGCATGGGATGGATGGACAGGTTGGCGTGTGCTGATGGCGCAAGCAGCGCACTCAACGGCAGCATCCAGACGATCAGTTTGTTCATGGCAGGCTCCGTGTGGGATCAGGGTTTGGCGGTGGGGACGCGCAGTTCCACCGTCAGCTCGCCCTCGTAGAGACCGGGGCGCTTGCTGGCGACGGGGGTGGGAGGTGTCAGCAATGTCAGCGGCGTGGGCACGCAATAGACCGGCTGGCTGATACCGGGCAGCATGACCAGGCGCAGTTCGGCGCCGTCGATGCCATGCAGCAGCTCTTCCACGCCATGCCGCATGCGGATATCGCGCCCGCCGTAGTTCAGGCTGACGTGGTAGTCCAGGCGCTGGCGGTCGTCGCTGCCGCCGTCGCGATGCCAGACCGCGAAGTCGCTGCCGGGTGGCGGGCGCGGCCCGCTGTCGCGCACGGTGACGCCGAGGAACTCGCTCTGCGAGCCGAGGCCGTCGTAGAGGCACATCTCCAGCTGCTTGCGGCCGCCCACCATCTGCTTGATGGGGTCGTAGCGCAGGTCCATGTTGACCAGCGGCGCGACGGTGTCGAAGGCCGGGAAGTAGATCGAGATCGCGTCGTAATCGGTGACGGTGAATGCAAGATCGAAGACATAGGTCGCCAACAGCGGACCGCCACGGGTTTGACGCAATTGGAGTTCAATCCGCCCTGCCCACGCCCCTGCAACCAAGCGCTTCAGTTCCGAGCTCCGAATGGCAAGAGAGACACCTATTCCGCCGGATATCAGCGGTCGGCATACATCTGGTACAGATGACCAGATCGGATAGATCAGTGAGCCCCAGTGATCCGAAGAGCAGTTAGGGCCATTCAACGGCCTCTTGATGTAGCCGAGTGCATGAATCTCCGTGCGAAGTCCAGTTCGCTGATCAGTCATGTAAAACCAAACGGGGAGCGCATTGCCACGTGCTTCCGGATTTCCAATCACTGGACAGCGTCCGCGGGATGCATCGGTATCGGACAGGCAGACAAGGTGAGAAACTTCATAAGGGGAATCTGGACCTTCCTGAAAGGCCAACAACGTCATCGGCGACCAGAGCACGACTTCGGCTGGGACAGCTGAGCGGTCCCAGCTTTCGGTGACTCGATGGGTCTCATCTGTCGGATGTATTTCCGGAAACTTCTGCGCCCACGCCCGCGGCATCAGCACGGCCAGCGCGCACACCAGCATCAACACGAACAACACACGCCGGCTCATGGCGTTCCTCCTGCAGCAGCGGTCTGGGGCGTGGCGGCAATCAGCGCGCGTTCCTGCAGCAGCCGGGTGACGCGTGCCTGCTGGCGGATCTCCGCCGGCAGCTGGGCCACGGCCAGCGGTTCGCAGTGCACGGCACCGACCAGCAGCACCACCTGGCGGCGCTCGCGCACCTGCAGCGGGCAGTGCAGCAGGCGGTCGTCCTGCAGCAGGTAGAGCGTTGTCTCGCGACGCGGGAAGTCGGCGACGAAGCCGCCGTTGGCGCTGGTGCCGGGCACCGGCGCGTTGAGGATGCGGGCGCCGCCCAGCGGCGCGCCGGCAAGCGTGCGGGCGGTGCCGATGAAGGTGTAGGTCACTTCGATCGGCACCGGCATGCGCATCAGCCGCCCCGGGGCCAGGAACAACGGGCGCGCACCGCCCACGCCGCTCACGCGGATGGCGGCCATGCTGGCGTCGTTGCTGGCGTCCTGCAGTTCGGCACGGTGCGACTGGTAGGCGGTCAGCGGCAGCAGCCGGCGCTCGCCGATCTGCAGCCGTTGCCGGCCTGCGCCACTCACCTGCAGTTCGGCCGCCACGCCCTGCAGATCCAGGTCATCGGTGGCGGCTACCTGTACCGCCAGCCCGGCATCGGCGCCGGTGCCTGCGCCCCAGTAGGCCCCCCGCCGGCCCAGCGCGAAGGCAGAGCTGTGCGTGCCGCTGTAGGCAGTCTCGCTGCGGCCATGCTGCTGGTAGTACGCCACGGTGGCGCCGGTCTGTCCGTAGCGGTTCTGCAGCTGCCCGCCCAGCGATGCGCTGTAGCGGTCGCTGTTGTTGGCGCGCAGCTCGGAGGTCAGCTCACGGAACTGCGCGTCCACCTCCTGGCGATAGCTCTGGCCGACGCTGTAGTTGATCTCCGGCCGCTGGTGCTGCGGCTGGCGCATGTCCACCGCATAGCGGCGCTGGCCGTTGCCAACATGGCTGCGCTGCAGGCGGGTGAAGCTTACGTTGAGGTAGATGCCACGGTCGCGCGTGCGGGTGTCGCGGGCACTGTCGTGGCTGAGCTGCTGCCACAGGCCCAGCCGCGTGGAGACGCTGAAATCCTGCCAACGATGGCTGCGGCTGAAGCTGGCCTGCCAGGTGCGGCTGAGCTGCGGCTCACGGTGCGGTTGCAGCGGTTGCGGCGGCAGGAACGGATCCAGTGGCGCCAACGGATCATCGTCACCAGGACGGCTCCAACCGGTGCGCCAGGTCTGGCGCCGGGTATACCCCAGGTACGCAGTACCACCGGCGATCGGCAGCGAGACCGATCCGCTGAGCGAGTTGGTGCAGCCCAGGCGGTCCCGCGCATCGGCCTCGAACTGGCAGGCCTTGCCACGCATGCGCTGCTGGTAGATGTTCCAGGACGCCTTGCGCCGGTATGACAGCTGATGCTGCTGGCCGTGGCTGCCATCGCTGCCGCGCATGCCGCTGAACGTTGCGCGCATTTCCTGCGTGGCCAGCACGCGGCGCAGGTCGACGCGCAGTTCGCCATAGCTGTGCCCGCCCAGATGGGCAACGCCCGCGGTAACGGCCAGGTCGCGTGCCAAGGGCACGCGCATGCCGGCCACCGCCACCTGTTCTCTGTCGAAGCGATCGCTGCGCCGCTCGTTGCGGCGGCCACTCTGCACGAACCACTGCCATTGGCTGTCGGTCCAGTCACCGCCCTTGTCGAAGGGGGCTTCTTCGGTACGCACCAGCACGCCATCCTCGTAGATGCGCATGCGCACCAGGTAGCTGCCGAACGGGAAGTTGCGGGTATCGATCTGGTTGATGCCGGCCTGCAGGTAGTAGGTCTGCAGCAGGCGCTCGCCGTCGAACACGTCCACGCGCGCATCGCGGGCGAGCAGGACCGTCAACGGCGAGGCCTGCACGGCAGCATCGCTGTCCACGTAAGCCTGGGTGGTGCCCACGCGGGCACCGTCGAAGCGGTCCAGCGGCAGCATGCTGAAACCGAAGGTGCCGCCCTGTGGGCTGGACAGGTTGCGGCGGTCCATGCGCCCGGCCTGCAGGTAGTACTGCTGGCCCAGGTCATGGCGGTAATAGACGTTGTCGAATTCGAAATGCGCATCGCCACCGCTGCTGCGGTAGCGCTGCTGGGTGAAGTACCAGTCGGCGGACATATGGCCCCGCTGGAACAGGCCCAGAACGCCGGTGCCGCGCGCACTGAACGACTGGTAGTCGCGCCCACCGGTAAGGTTGAGCACCTGCTGGTGCAGGAAAGCGTTCTCGGCATTGCTGCTGAGCGCGTGGAAGCGTTCCGCGGCGGGCTCGCCACCGATCCACTTGCGCGCCACGAACAGGCGCACGGCGCCCTCGCCTTCGTCATACAGTGCGCGCGCGGCCGCAGGGTCTTCCGGGGGATCCAGATAGCCGCAACCGGCCTCGGCGCCACCGAAGCGGCAGGCCAGGTGGCTGTTGCGTGGCAGCGGCTGCGACAGTGCCGGCAGCAGCGCGGCCTGCGCCTCGGCGGACAGGTCCAGTGCCTGCAGCACGCGCGCGGGATCTTCCAGCTGCACATGCTCCAGGGTGACGCGCACCGGCGACAGCCCGGCCGAGCGGCCGAACAGCTGGATGTCGAGTTGTTCGGTCTGTCCTTCGACCAGATCTTCGAAACCGGGCGGGACGCCGCGCGCGGCCGCCAGCGGAGTGGACAACGCCAGGGCGAGCGCGACCGCCAGCCGGGTGACGGCGGGGGCGTGTGAGGTCATGGGGGTACCGCTGGAGAAGCGGCCGGCCCGGGAACCGGGCCGGCGCGGGGATTACGGCGAGGTCGCCTTCTGGTTCAGCACGACGTTGACGATGCCGCTGTAGCGACCCTTGGTGGTGATCGGGGCCGGGGTGGCCTGGGCAATGGTCAACGGCATCGAGATCGAGGCGCCCGGGGTCGAACCGGCACCGGTGAACAGGTCGACCGCCTTGTACTCGATGGCGGCGGCACCCAGCGTGCGATTGTTGAGGCTGATGCTCATCGGCACGGTGACGCTGCCGGTTTCATTTGCGAGGGCAAACGCACCGTCGATACGTGCCTCGATATCGGCGGTGTCATCATTGGAGTGGATACGCACGCGCTGGGTGTTCGGAATCAGGCCGCGCAGCGGATCGTGGGTCAGCGTGACCAGGTCTGGCAACGGGGTGCCGTCATCGCGCATCAGCGCCAGGGTCGGGTCGACGTCGGCATAGACGGAGATCTTGGTTTCCAGCGCGTGCGCGGACAGCGAAGCGGTGGCCAGCGCTGCAGCAAGCGCGGCCTTCTTGATGATGGCGTGCATGGGTGTCTCTCTCGGACAGGGGGAATATGAAAGCTCCCCTCCCCAAGGAGAAAAGGGAGGGAAGCATCGCCCGCGGGGATGGATGCGGGCGACGGAGAGAATGTTAGAAATCCATTGCCATGCAGGCCATTCAAGCATTCCTAAAACACTGAGTGTTAAGGAGAATTCTTGAATTCGCTCAATGTTCGAGGGTTATGCAATTTCCCTCATCGGTTCAATGCAACAAACCTCATTGCATTGAATTTGTAGAGCCGAGCCCACGCTCGGCTACCGTTGGCTTCAACCTGCAGGCACGACGGTGACGTGATCGACATCGATGTCGGTGGGCTTGAAGCGATGCGTGTCGACCTTGCCACGCAGCTCGACCACGGTGTCGGCACCGATGGCCTGCGGCGGCAGGTCTTCGTCATCGATCTCGACCTCGATCTGGCCGCTGGCATCACGGAACTGGTAGCGCTCGTCACCGATCTTGGCGGTGAGGGTGCCACGCAGCACCACCGGATGATCATCGCGCTGCGCACGTGCGTCAGCGACGGTGCTGGCAGCGGCCCCTGCCCCCGGCCCGGTGTACTGCGCGAAGGCCTGCGGGCTCAGCAGGGCCAGCGGCGTGGCGATGAAAGCGATGGCGATCAGTCGGTTCATGGCGTTCTCCATACAGGGATCAGTACGCACAGGTTCTATCGCCTTCGACGTGATACCCATGCAATAGATCCGAAAAGATGTGAATGCGACATTCATTGTCAGAACGCGTTCAGATCCGGAAGCGGGCTCTTATCGTGCGGACCAACGTTCCGCGGTCGCCATCCGCCGAAGACGATCAAGACAAAAAAAACGCCCCGCAGATGCGGGGCGCTTCCAGCACAACCTACGCGGGCGATCAGCCCTGGTAGTCGCGCACGTCGCTGCCGGTGTAGACCTGGCGCGGACGGCCGATCTTCATTTCCGGGTCGACCTGCTGTTCCAGCCAATGCGACACCCAGCCGGAAGTACGGCCCAGGGCGAACATGACGGTGAACATTTCGGTCGGGATCTGCAGCGCCTTGTAGATGATGCCGCTGTAGAAATCGACGTTCGGGTACAGCTTGCGGGCGACGAAGTACTCGTCCTGCAGCGCAGCCTGTTCCAGCTTCACGGCCACGTCCAGCAGCGGATCCTGCACGCCCAGCTGCTTGAGCACCTTGCTGGTCATCTCGCCGATGACCTTGGCGCGCGGGTCGAAGTTCTTGTAGACGCGGTGGCCGAAGCCCATCAGGCGGAAGCCGGAGGTCTTGTCCTTGGCCTTGACCACGGCGGACTCGACGTTGTCGGCGCTGCCGATCTCTTCCAGCATCTTCAGCACGGCTTCGTTGGCACCGCCGTGGGCCGGACCCCACAGCGCGGTGACGCCCGCAGCGACCGACGCGTACGGGTTGGCACCGGTCGAGCCGACCAGGCGCACGGTCGAGGTCGAGGCGTTCTGCTCGTGGTCGGCATGCAGGATGAACAGCAGGTCCAGTGCCTTGACCACGTCCGGGTTCAGGTCGTACTGGCCGTCAGCCGACTCGAAGGTCTGCTTCAGGAAGCGGCTGACGTAGTCCAGCGAGGTGTCCGGCTTGTTGGCCGGCAGGCCCTTGCCGTGGCGGTAGATCAGCGCCGACAGGGTCGGCACCTTGGCAATCAGGCGCACGGCGGCCTTGCGGCGCTGCTCGGCGTCGGACAGGTCCAGCGAGTCGTGGTAGATGGCCGACAGCTGCGCGATCGCGGCCGCCAGGATCGCCATCGGGTGGGCATCCTTGGCGAAGCTGCCGATCAGGGTGTTGATCGAATCGTCGACATTGGCTTCGGCGGTCAGCTCATCGGTGAAGGCCTTCAGCTGCTCGGCGCTCGGGCGCTCGCCGTTGATCAGCAGGTAGGCCACTTCGACGTAGCTCGACTTTTCCGACAGCTGTTCGATCGGGTAGCCGCGGTACAGCAGCACACCCTTGTCGCCGTCGATGTAGGTGATGGCGGACTTGCAGCTGGCCGTCGCGGTGAAGCCGGAATCGTAGGTGAAGAACCCCGTTTCCTTGGTCAGCTTCGCGATGTCGACGCAGTCGTTGCCAAGGGTGGGTTTGATGACGGGCAGAACGACGGACTTATCGCCGGCGTTGAGCGTGACCTGATCAAGATCGGACACTGTGTGCGCTCCTTCATGGGAAGGCGCCTGCCCAAGCGCATTGGTCAGGCACGTGAATGACGTCCTCGGCCTGTGCCGGGGATCACGTCATTATCGCACAGCAGCATTTGTCGGGTGCTAGACGGAAGTCGTATACGACAGGCGGCCGGACACCGGCCGTTGAGCGGCCCGGATCGGCAAAAGCGTTGTCACACGAACGCAGTGTTCCGTCCATCCAAACGCCCGTTGGGTTGGCGTTGGGGAAAAACAAACGGCCGCGCAGAGCGCGGCCGTCGGTTCGAAGCTGGATCGACAGATCAGCGCGCGTAGCGCTTCTGGAACTTGTCGATACGGCCCGAGGTGTCGATGACCTTGTGCTTGCCCGTGTAGAACGGGTGCGAAGCAGAGGAAATTTCAACCTTGACCAGCGGGTATTCGTTGCCGTCTTCCCACTGGATGGTTTCCTTCGTCGCCATGGTGGAGCGGGTCAGGATCTTGAAATCGGAGGTGACGTCATGGAAGACGACGTCGCGGTAGTTCGGATGGATATCGGCCTTCATGGGCTCACACCGTAAATGGGCTGGTGGTCAAGAGCGGCATTATAAGCACCGGTTGCCGCTCGGGGCAACCGGTGGCGGTCAATCGAGGTCAGTCCGCGCCCAGGGCCTGGCGCACCAGGGCCTCGAAACGCGGCTGGTCGTAGGCCATCAGCAGATCGCAATTGTCCGGCTGGCCGGTCTGGCGGTTCCAGTCGACGATGGTGGCGCCGCGGCTGAACGTGCCATTCAGCTCCACGTTCAGCGGCCGTGACTCGACCTGCAGCTGCCCTTCCGGATTCAGCGCCCACGCCATGGCCACCGCATCGGCCGTATACCAGCGGCCGCCCTTGGCATCTTCCGACAGCGCGCGGGTCTTGCGCGAGATCAGTTCGTAGAAGCGGGCGCGGTCGGAATCGGCCTGCAGCCATTTCTCGGCGTCCTCCAGCGGCAGGCCGTGGGCAACGGTCGCCTCCCAGTCCGACACCAGCAGGTGCTTGAACGAGGTGAACACCACGTGCGCGGCTTCAGGATCGAAGGCGATGTTGAATTCGGCTGCCGGGGTGATGTTGCCGTGGCAGGTAACCGCGCCACCCATCACCACGATGCGCTTGATGCGCTGGGGCAGGGTCGGGTCCAGCTTCAGTGCCAGCGCCAGATTGGTCAGCGGGCCCAACATCACCAGCATCAGTTCGCCGGCGTGTTCGTGCGACAGGCGCAGGATGGCCAAGGCAGCGTGCTCGGCCTCGGCCTGACGGCTCGGCGGCGGCAGGTCCACGTCGCCGTAGCCATCACGGCCATGCACGTGGGCAGCGTCAACGGAGGGATGCAGCAGCGGATCGGGGCTGCCGGCAAACACCGGTACGTCGGGGCGGCCGACGATGTCGCAGAGCTTGAGGGCGTTGCGGACGGTGTATTCGAGGCCGACATTGCCGGCGGCGATGGTCAGGGCGACCACGTCGTGCCGTTCATCGGCAAAGGCCATCAGCAGGGCCAAGGCGTCGTCCACACCGGGATCGGTGTCGATCAACAGGGGGATCTTGTGGGTCATCGTTGCCGTCTTCAGATCGGCAACGAAGTGTGGACCGGGATGATGACCGTTGCAAGTACGGGGGTTGGGGTTCGGCAGGGCTGCGCCCTGCACCCGCAGAGGCAACATCAACAGCAACGGCAAAAGCTGGTTTCCTGGGGGAGGCCGGGGTGGATCCGGTTGCGGGGGACGCCGTAAACCCCCAGGCCGGCCCAGCCGCTGGCGGCTGTGCGTTCGGGCGCTTGCGAAGCAGGGCTTCGCCAGCAAAGCGCCCTCACCCATGGGGGCTTGGCCGCGGCTTGCTCGTGTGCGCTGTCCTGCGCACACGGCAAGGCCTGGGTTGGGCGTCCTGCCCAACCCGCCCGAGGCATGCCTCGGGCCCATGCCGCGGACACCCCCGCAACCGGACCCACCCTGCCTTCGACAGATCGCTACCGCTGTTGGTAGGTGTCGACCTTGGTCGACACATCCACGCGATGCGTGGATGAACATGGAAATGATCAAAAGCACTGTCTGTAGCGTCGAGCCATGCTCGACTCCCGCGCGCAGCGCGAACGGCAGCCGAGCACGGCTGTACAGTAGATCCACGCCATGCGTGGGTGAGCGTGCCGGAAATGGGGTCAGAGCCCTTTGCTGTGCAAAGGGCTCTGACCCCACTACTCACGCCGAGGCGTAACGCACAGCGGTGCCGATCCACCGTGCAACCACGCGGTCGGCCAGCGCGGGCTGCTGGTCCAGCAGGCGCTCGGCCAACTCATGCACGCCGGGCAGCAGGCCAGCGTCGCGGGCCAGGTCGGCAATGCGGAAACCGGCCAGGCCGGTCTGGCGCGTCCCGAGCAGTTCGCCGGGGCCGCGCAGTTCCAGGTCCTTCTCGGCGATGACGAAACCATCGTTGGTTTCGCGCATGGTCTGCAGGCGCTCACGCGCCATCTGCGAGAGTGGTGCCTGGTACAGCAGCACGCAGCGCGACACCGCCGAACCGCGGCCCACGCGGCCACGCAGCTGGTGCAGCTGGGCCAGGCCGAGACGTTCGGCGTTCTCGATCACCATCAACGAAGCATTCGGCACGTCCACACCCACTTCGATGACCGTGGTCGCGACCAGCAGGTCGATCTCGCCGGCCTTGAACGCCACCATCGTCGCCAGCTTTTCAGCAGCCTTCAGGCGGCCATGCACCAGCCCCACGCGAACGCCCGGCAGCAGCGCCTGCAGCGATTCGTAGGTGGCCTGCGCCGGGGTGGCATCCAGTTCTTCGCTTTCCTCGATGAGCGTGCACACCCAGTACACCTGCCGCCCTTCCTGGCAGGCCAGCGCAATGCGCTCGATCAGTTCCGGGCGACGGTCATTGTTCAAGGCCACGGTCTGCACAGGGGTGCGGCCCGGTGGCAGTTCGTCGATGGCCGATACATCCAGGTCTGCGTATTCGGACATCGCCAGCGTGCGCGGAATCGGCGTGGCGGTCATCACCAGCTGGTGCGGCACGCTGTTGCCGCCCGCGCCCTTGTCGCGCAGCGCCAAGCGCTGGTGCACGCCGAAGCGGTGCTGCTCGTCGACGATGGCCAGCGCCAGGTCCTGGAACACCACCGCCTCCTGCATCAGCGCGTGGGTTCCGACCACCACCTGCGCTTCGCCGTTGGCGACCTGCTCCATCACTTTGGCGCGCGCCTTGCCGGTGACCTTGCCGGCCAGCCAGGCGATGCGCACGCCGAGCGGTTCCAGCCAGCCACGCAGATTGTTGCGGTGCTGCTCGGCCAGCAACTCGGTGGGGGCGGCCAATGCGACCTGCTTGCCCTGCTCCACCGCCAGCATGGCGGCCAGCGCGGCCACCACCGTCTTGCCGGAGCCGACGTCGCCCTGCACCAGCCGCAGCATCGGGCTGGGCCGCGCAAGGTCCTCACGGATCTGCTTGAACACGCGTGCCTGCGCGCCGGTCAGCGCGAACGGCAACTGCTTCAGCAGCGCCTTGGCCAGTTTTCCGGGGCCGGCCAGCGGCGGCGCATGGTGCGCCTGCAATGCAATACGCTGGCGACGCAGGCTGAGGTGATGGGCCAGCAGTTCTTCCATCGCCAGGCGACGCTGCGCCGGGTGGGTACCAGCCGCCAACGCGGCCAGATCGGCATCCGGCGGTGGCCGGTGCACGGTCAGCAGCGCGCTGCGCAGCGGCGGCAGGCCCAGGCCATCGAGCCAACCGTTGGGCAGCAGTTCCAGCGTGCTTTCCTCGGGCAGGCGGTCCAGCGCCTGGCCGATCAGCTTGCGCATGGTCATCGGGCCGACCCCTTCGACGGTGGGATACACCGGGTCGAGGCGGTCGCCGAGTTCGGGATCGTCGTTGCGGCCCAGCACCTGGTAGCTGGGATGGACGATTTCCAGGCCGAGGTGGCCGGGCTTGGGCGTGCCGAAGCAGCGCAGCCGGGTGCCGACCGCGAACTGCCCGACCTGCTGCTGGCGGAAGTGGAAAAAGCGCAGCACCAGGGTGCCCTGCCCTTCGTCTTCCACCGCCACTTTCAGCATCGGCCGGTAGCGCATGCCACGCTCGACCGCGACCACCCGCCCTTCCACCTGCGCCGGCACACCGTTGCGCAGGTCTTCGATGCGGGTCAGCCGGGTCCGGTCCTCATAGCGCAGCGGCAGGTGAAGCCAGAGATCCTGCAGGGTGGCCAGGCCACGTGCCTGCAGTTTGGCGGCCACGGCCGGACCGACGCCGGCAAGCATCGCCAGGGATGCTTCGCCGGACGGTGACAGGACCGGGGTGACCGCCGCCTTGCGTGCCACGTGGCGGTCAGTCGATGACCATCACCGCGTCGACCTCGAAGCTGGCGCCCTTCGGCAGGCCGGAGACTTCGATGGTGGAACGGGCCGGGTACGGGGCCTGGAAGTAGTCCTGCATGACCGCGTTGACCTTGGCGAACTCGCCCAGGTCGGTCAGGTACAGGCCCAGGCGCACGACCTTGTCCAGCGAGCCACCCGCCGCTTCGGCCACGGCCTTGAGGTTGTCGAAGGCGCGGCGGGCCTGCGCTTCGACGTCACCGGCGCCGACGATGTCGCCGGTGGCCGGGTCAAGCGGGATCTGGCCGGAGAAGTACACGGTGTTGCCGGCGCGCACGGCCTGCGAGTACGGGCCGATGGCGGCGGGGGCCTTTTCGGTGTTGATGATCTGGCGGGACATGGGTCGCTCCGGTGCTTGGGGGAAAACAGAGCGGTGATTGTACCGGCTGGGCGCGGCATCGGCTGGGGTCGGATCCGTTTCCCGGCGGGAAACGGCTCTGACCCCGTGCATGATGGGGTCAGAGCCCTCTCCGTTGGAGAGGGATCCGACCCCGGATCCGAAGCAGGGTTATTGGCGGCGTACCGATTGCACGACCGACAGGCGGCGCAGGCGGCGCATCACTTCGGCCAGGTGGTTGCGGTCGCGCACCTGGATGTTGAACGCCAGCACGGCGGCGTTGAAGTCGCGGTCCAGGTAGTCCACGCGCTCGATGTTGGAATGGCTCTGTGCGATGGCGGCGGCCAGCTGCGCCAGCACGCCGGTGCCGTTCTCCACTTCCACCACCAGCGAGGTGTCGTAGTCGCCGGAGACGGTGGTGTCCCAGCCGATCGGCACCCAGCGCTCGGGCGACTTGCGCAGCTCGGCCAGGTTCGGGCAGTCCATGCGGTGCACCACGATGCCCTTGCCGGCGGTGTGGTAGCCCATGATCTCGTCGCCGGGTATCGGCTGGCAGCAGCCGGCGAAGGTCACCACGCCACGCTCGCTGCCGTTGATCAGGATTTTCTCCTGCGAGTGGTGGCGCGAATGCGGGCCGCCACGCAGTTCGGCGTAGGCCATCAGCGCCTGCGCGGCCTGGGTCGGCATCCAGTTGCCCAGTGCGACCTCGGCCAGCAGCGCTTCCAGGCGCGGGAAGCGGTGTTCGGCCAGGAACGCATCTAGGCGGCCTTTCGGCAGGCGCTCCAGCGACGAATCCATCGCTTCCAGCGCGCGGTCGAGCATGCGGTGGCCGAGCTGCACGGCGTCTTCGTGCTCCAGCTGCTTGAGCTGATGGCGGATGGCGGTGCGCGCCTTGCTGGTGACCACGAATTCCAGCCACTGCGGTTTCGGCGTGGCCGAGCGCGCGGTGATGATCTCCACCGACTGGCCCGACACCAGCTTGGTGCGCAGCGGCACCAGTTTCTTGTCCACGCGCGAAGCCACCGCCATGTTGCCCACGTCGGTATGCACGGCGTAGGCGAAATCGAGCGCGGTGGAGTTGCGCGGCAGGGCCAGGATCTTGCCCTTCGGGGTGAACAGGTAGACCTCGTCAGGGAACAGGTCGACCTTGACGTTGTCGAGGAATTCCAGCGAGGAACCGGCGGCGCGCTGCGAGTCGATCAGCTCGACGATCCAGGCATGGGCACGGCTCTGTGCGCTGTTGGGCGAATCGCCGCCGAACTTGTAGGTCCAGTGCGCGGCCACGCCGCGTTCGGCGATCAGGTCCATTTCCTCGGTACGGATCTGCACTTCGATCGGCGAGCCATACGGCCCGAACAGCACCGTGTGCAGCGACTGGTAACCGTTGGCCTTGGGAATGGCGATGAAATCGCGGAAGCGCCCATCCAGCGGCTTGAAGGTGGCGTGCACCGAACCCAGCGCGTGGTAGCAGCTGGGCACGCTGCGCACGACCAGGCGGAAGCCGAACACATCCATCACCTGGTCGAAGGATTTGTTCTCGTCGCGCATCTTGTTGTAGATGCTCCACGGGGTCTTGATGCGGCTGATCAGCCGATGCTCGATGCCCTCCTTGGCCAGGCGCTGCGACAGCTGCACTTCCACCTGCGCCATCGCTTCGCGGCGCACCACCGGCTGGCTGCGGATGTGTTTTTCGATGATGGCGTGGCGCCATGGGTAGAGCGCCTTGAACCCCAGGTTCTGCAGCTCGCTCTTGACCAGGCTCATGCCCAGGCGCTGGGCGATGGGCGCGTAGATCTCCAGCGTCTCGCGGGCGATGCGGCCACGCGCTTCGCGGCTCTGCGCGCCCAGCGTGCGCATGTTGTGCAGGCGGTCGGCCAGCTTGATCATGATCACGCGCAGGTCGCGCGACATCGCCAGCAGCATCTTGCGGAAGCTCTCGGCGGCCGCCTCCTGGCGGTCACGGAACTTCAGCTTGTCCAGCTTGGTGACACCGTCGACCAGTTCGGCCACGGCTTCGCCGAACTCGGCGGCCAGCGCTTCGCGGGTCAGCGGGGTGTCTTCGATGGTGTCGTGCAGGATCGCGGCGATCAGCGCTTCCACGTCCAGGCCGAGTTCGGCCAGCACCTGGGCCACGGCCACCGGATGGGTGATATAGGGCTCGCCCGACTTGCGCGTCTGCCCAGCGTGCGCGGAGGCCCCGACTTCCCAGGCACGGCGCAACAGCGGCAGCTGTTCCGGCGGCAGGTAATGGGCGGCGCGTTCAAGCTGGAGGACGTAGTCGGGTACGGCGGCAGTGGGGGCTGCGGCGACCTTGGCAGTGGGGCCTGGGTTCATGCCCGAAGCCTATTCCAGCGCGACGTTTACGGCAAATCCTGAATGCGAAACAGCCCGCACGGGGCGGGCTGTTCGGTGTATCCAACGATTACGTTGATCGATGCGATCAATCGTCGTTCTTGGACATGTCTTCGTCGGCCACCACTTCGGCGGCAGCCCACTCCAGCGCTTCGCGCTCGGCGCGCTCACGCTCGGCCTTTTCGACTTCGTCGATCAGGGCGTTGTCGATCTTGCGGGCGGCGATTTCGCGCAGCGCCAGCACGGTCGGCTTGTCCTCGGTCTCGCTGTTGTCCAGCGTGGCCTGCACGCCGTTGGCGAGCTGACGGGCACGCTTGGAAGCCATCATGACCAGTTCGAAACGGTTGTTAACGACTTCCAGGCAATCTTCTACGGTGATGCGGGCCATACGGGCTCCCGGCGACCGGTCGGCCGCTCAGTCGAATGAGGGAAAGGGGACGGAGTGTACTGGCAGGGGCTGGACAAAATCAAGCCAACCCCTACCCGATTCTTTTGGAATCAGTCAGTTGCACCCGGATCGGGGGTCAGCAGCGCCTGGATCAGGCCGGCGTGGCGGACCTTCTGGGCCTCCCGGCGCAGGCGGCTGGCAGTGAAGATGGCGCACAGCTCGTCCACGGCAGTGTCGAACACCTCGTTGACGATGACGTAGTCGAACTCGTTGAAGTGCAGCATTTCATCACGGGCCGCGCCCAGGCGCTGGGCGATGACCGCCTCGCTGTCCTGGCCGCGCTTGCGCATGCGGTCCTGCAAGGCCTGCTTGGACGGCGGCAGGATGAACACGGTGACCGTGCCGGGCACCAGCTGGCGCACCTGCTGCGCGCCCTGCCAGTCGATCTCCAGCAGCACATCCTGGCCGGCGGCCAGCTGCGGCTCCACCGACTGCCGGGCCGTGCCCTTCCAGTCGCCGTGCACCCAGGCGTGCTCGAAGAAGTCGCCGGCGGCGATCATCTGCTCGAACTTCTCGGCACTGACGAAGTGGTAATGCTGGCCGTTCACCTCACCGGGGCGCACCGCGCGCGAGGTGAAGGAGATCGACAGGGCGATCTGCGGGTCACGGGCCAGCGTGGCATTGACGATGCTGCTCTTGCCGGCGCCGGACGGGGCGGCCACGATGTACAGCGTGCCGCGCGCAACGGCGTCCGACGGCTTCGACGGGGCGCTCATGCGCGGAACCCAATTGGTTGATTTCGCAAAATTTTTCCTCGGTGTTCCAGATCCGGCGCGGAGGATCGCGCCAGGACGGCGGGGGCTGCGCGGAACATCCTGGAACCAGGCCCGGCAGACGCTTCCCCAGGGGGCGGGCACGCAACTTTACCAGAGCAGGCCCTTTCCGGGCCCGTCCGGCAGGCGCCGCGCCTTGTGCCACATGGGCATCCGGGGGCCTGTGCTATAACCGGCCCGTACCCAACGACAGCCCGGAGGCCTGCGCCTCCCCGCCATCCCAGGAGAACGGCATGCCATCGATGAGCCGCCGCCAGTTCCTGAAAGTGACCGGGACAACCCTGGTCGGCTCCAGCCTGGCACTGATGGGCTTCGCGCCCGGCATCGCGCTCGCGGAGGTCAGGCAATACAAGCTGACCCGCGCGACCGAGACCCGCAACACCTGTACCTACTGTTCGGTGGCCTGCGGCATCCTGATGTACAGCCTCGGCGATGGCGCCAAGAACGCCGAGCCGAGCATTTTCCACATCGAGGGCGACCCGGACCATCCGGTCAACCGCGGCACGCTGTGCCCGAAGGGTGCCGGCCTGGCCGACATCATCCACAGCAAGTCGCGCCTGCTCTACCCCGAGTACCGCGCGCCGGGCTCGAACGAGTGGAAGCGGCTGAGCTGGGACGATGCGCTGGACCGCATCGCGCGGCTGATGAAGGAAGACCGCGATGCCAACTTCGTGCAGAAGAACGAAGCCGGGCAGACGGTCAACCGCTGGCTGACCACTGGCATGCTGGCGGCCTCGGCCACCAGCAATGAGACCGCGGTGCTGACCCACAAGGTCGTCCGCTCCCTCGGCATGCTGGCATTCGACAACCAGGCACGTGTCTGACACGGCCCGACGGTGGCAGGTCTTGCCCCGACGCTAGGCCGTGGTGCGATGACGAATCACTGGGTCGACATCAAGAATGCCGACCTGATCCTGATCATGGGTGGCAACGCCGCCGAGGCGCATCCGTGCGGGTTCAAATGGGTGACCGAGGCCAAGGCCCACAACAAGGCCCGGCTGATCGTGGTCGATCCGCGCTTCAACCGCTCGGCCGCGGTTGCCGATGTGTACGCGCCGATCCGCACCGGTACCGACATCGTGTTCCTGGGCGGCCTGATCAACTACCTGCTGACCGAGGACCGCATCCAGCACGAGTACGTGCTGAACTACACCGACATGTCGTTCCTGGTGAAGGACGAGTTCGCCTTCAAGGACGGCCTGTATTCGGGCTACAACGAAGAAAAGCGCAGCTACGACCGTTCCAGCTGGGACTATGCCTACGGTGACGATGGATTCGTGCGCAGCGACCCGACGCTGAAGGATCCGCGCTGCGTCTACAACCTGCTGAAACAACACTACGCGCGTTACACCGTGGAGATGGTCGAGCGCATCTGCGGCACGCCGGCCGACAGCATCCGCCAGGTGTGGGACATGATCGCGTCCACCGCCGGCAAGGACAAGGCGATGACCATCCTGTACGCGCTGGGCTGGACGCAGCACTCGATCGGCGCACAGAACGTGCGTGCCGGCACCATGGTGCAGCTGCTGCTGGGCAACATCGGCGTGGCCGGTGGCGGCATGAACGCGCTGCGCGGGCACTCCAACATCCAGGGCCTGACCGACATCGGCCTGATGTCCGACCTGCTGCCCGGCTACCTGACGCTGCCAAAACAGGATGAGCAGGACTACAACGCCTACATCGCCAAGCGCACGCAGAAGCCCCTGCGCGCCAACCAGATGTCGTTCTGGCAGAACTACCCGAAGTTCCACGTCAGCTTGATGAAATCGTGGTGGGGCGATGCCGCCACCGCCGACAACAACTGGTGCTTCGATTACCTGCCCAAGCTCGACAAGCCGTACGACATGCTGCAGGCGTACGAGCTGATGAACGAGGGCAAGATCCACGGCTACATCTGCCAGGGCTTCAATCCTCTGGCCTCGGCGCCGAACAAGGGCAAGCTGATCAGTGCGTTCTCCAAGCTGAAGTTCATGGTCAGCATGGATCCGCTGGAAACCGAGACCATCGCCTTCTGGCAGAACCACGGCGCACTGAACGACGTCGACCCGAGCACGATCCAGACCGAAGTGTTCCGCCTGCCCACCACTTCCTTCGCCGAGGAGAACGGCGCGGTGGTGAATTCCTCGCGCTGGCTGCAGTGGCACTGGAAGGGGGCCAACCCGCCGGGCGAAGCGCGCAGCGACATCGAGATCATGTCCGAGCTGTTCCATCGCATCAAGGCGATGTACGAGAAGGATGGCGGTGCGTGGTGGGAGCCGGTACGCGACCTGGCCTGGAAGTATTCCAACCCGGAGCTGCCGACGCCGGAAGAACTGGCGATGGAATACAACGGCAAGGCGCTGGCCGACGTGTTCGATCCGAAGGACCCGACCAAGCTGGTGCGCAAGGCCGGCGAGCAGCTGGCCGCGTTCGGCGAGCTGCGCGACGATGGCAGCACGTCCTCCGGCTGCTGGATCTACATCGGCGCCTGGGGCCCGACCGGCAACATGATGGCGCGGCGTGACAACAGTGACCCGACAGGCATCGGCAACACGCTGGGCTGGGCCTGGGCGTGGCCGGCCAACCGCCGCGTGATGTACAACCGCGCCTCGTGCGACGTGGCAGGCCAACCGTTCGATCCACGCCGCACGCTGCTGGCCTGGAACGGCAAGAACTGGGGCAACGTGGACGTGCCGGACTTCAAGGCCGATGAAGATCCTGCCGGCGGGATGGGCCCGTTCATCATGAACCCGGAAGGCATCGCCCGCTTCTTCGCCAAGGCCGGCATGGCCGAAGGCCCGTTCCCGGAGCACTACGAACCGTTCGATACCCCGCTGCGCAGCAATCCGCTCAGCCCCGGCCAGGCCCTGACGCTGAACAACCCCGCGGCACGCGTGTTCGCCAGCGACCGTGCACAGATCGGTTCGCCGGACGAGTTCCCGCATGTGGCCACCACCTACCGCCTGACCGAGCATTTCCACTTCTGGACCAAGCACGGCAAGCTCAACGCCATCATCCAGCCCGAGCAGTTCGTCGAGATCGGTGCGGCATTGGCCGACGAGCTGGGCATCACCAACGGCAGCCGCGTGCGCGTGAGTTCCAAGCGTGGCCATATCGAAGCCGTTGCGATGGTGACCAAGCGGATCAAGGCCCTGCAGATCGAAGGAAAGACCGTGCACCAGGTGGGCGTGCCGATCCACTGGGGCTTCCTCGGTGCGGCCAAGCCCGGATATATCGCCAATACGCTGACCAATGCCATCGGTGACGGCAACTCGCAGACGCCCGAGTCGAAGTGCATCCTGGTCAAGGTCGAGAAGGTGTAGGAGACACGCCATGCCACTGCAATCGCTGGACATCATCCGCCGCTCGGCCACCACCACGCCCTCGCCGGAGGCGCGGGGCGCGCACACCGGCCAGGTCGCCAAGCTGATCGATGTGAGCAAGTGCATCGGCTGCAAGGCCTGCCAGGTCGCCTGCATGGAATGGAACGACCTGCGCGACGAAGTGGGCAGCTGCGTTGGCAGCTATGACAACCCGCCCGACCTGAGCGAACAGTCGTGGACGGTGATGAAGTTCCGCGAGTACGAGGACGAGAAGGGCAAGCTGGAGTGGCTGATCCGGAAGGAGGGCTGCATGCACTGCAGCGACCCGGGCTGCCTGAAGGCCTGCCCGTCGCCCGGCGCGATCATCCAGTACGCCAACGGCATCGTCGACTTCCAGGAAGAGAACTGCATCGGCTGCGGCTACTGCGTGACCGGCTGCCCGTTCGACGTACCGCGCATCTCCAAGAAGGACCACAAGGCCTACAAGTGCACGCTGTGTTCGGACCGGGTGGCGGTCGGCCAGGAGCCGGCCTGTGTGAAGACCTGCCCGACCGGGGCGATCACCTTCGGCAGCAAACAGGCGATGACCGAGCACGCCGCCGGACGCGTGGAAGACCTGAAATCACGCGGCTATGAAAACGCCGGCCTGTACGACCCGCAGGGCGTCGGCGGTACCCACGTGATGTACGTGCTGCAGCATGTGGACAAGCCCGAGCTCTACGCCGACCTGCCCAAGGACCCGCGCATCAGCCCGATGGTGGAAGTCTGGAAGGGCGTAGCCAAGCCGCTGGGCGTGCTGGCGATCGCCGCCACGGCCTTTGCTGGCTTCCTGCACTACATCGGCATCGGCCGCAACACGGTCAATGACGAGGAAGAAGAACAAGCCGAGCACGAGGCGAAGAAGATCGAAGAGGAGCAGCGGCCATGAAGTACGCCCCGCACCCGCGGCAGATCATCCGTTACCGCGCGCCGACCCGCATCAACCACTGGATCGTGGCGATCTGCTTCGTGCTGACCGCGCTGTCCGGGCTGGCGTTGTTCCACCCTGCCCTGTTCCCGCTGACCCAGCTGCTCGGTGGCGGACCGTGGACGCGCATCCTGCATCCGTTCATCGGCCTGGCCATGGTGGTGGGCTTTGCGCTGCTGGCGTTGCGCATGTGGCGCGACAATCTGCCGACCGCCGACGACCGCGCGTGGATGCGGGGCATGCGCGATGTACTGCGCAACGAGGATGAAAAGCTGCCGCCGGTCGGTCGCTTCAATGCCGGCCAGAAGCTGCTGTTCTGGGCCATCATCGGCTGCCTGTCGGCACTGTTGCTGACCGGCTTCGTGATCTGGCGGCAGTACTTCAGCCACTTCTTCCCGATCGGGGTGATCCGCTTCTCGGTGCTCGCCCATGCGTTGTTCGGCTGGGTGCTGATCTGCGCGATCGTGGTGCACATCTATGCGGCGATCTGGATCAAGGGGTCGGTGCGGGCGATGACCCAAGGCAAGGTGACCTATGGGTGGGCGTACAAGCACCACCGGCAGTGGTTCCGGGACATCCTGCGCGGGCGGCGGGAACAAGGGTAGCTGCAGGGCCTGCGGCCCTGCACCTGCTTCAAGCCAAGGCAACAGCAACAGCGGCTATCCGTGGGATGGCGGGGTGGATCCGGTTGCGGGAGACGCTGCAAGTACCCCTCCGGGGCCCGGCCCAGCCGCTGGCGGCTGTGCGTTCGGGCGCTTGCGAAGCAGTGCTTCGCAAGCAAAGCGCCCTCACCCATGTAAGCTCGGTCGCCGCATCCATGCGGCTCACGCTCCCGCAACCGGACCCACCCCGCCTCCGACAGTTGGCCGCGATCTGTCGGTGGGTGCCGACCGTTGGTCGGCACTGATCGAATCCCGACCAACGCTCGGGATCCACTTTCAACCAACCGATGGGGTCAGAACCGTTTTCCTGTGGAAAACGGTTCTGACCCCAACCTTTCAAATGGCCGGCAACACGCTGGACGCCAGCGCCGACAACAGCGAGGATGGAGCCTGGTTCTTCTGGCTGGCCCTGCATGGCGCAACGCATCCTTGAACCCGGTGAGATCGAGACGCTCGCCTCGCGCGATGTGCCGCGCATCATCCTGCCTGATACCGGGTCACTGTTCGCTACGCGCGCGGCACGCCTGCGCAGCCTGGCCGCGCACAGTGCCATCGGTGGCTACCTGCAGCTGCTGGCGGCGCTGGCCGATGCGCAGCAGGCGCTGCTGGATGAGTTGACGCCGCAGCAACGCGAGGGGCTTCAGGCACAGGCGCGCGCGCAGCAGTCGAGCGCGGCGGCTAGCGCCGGCATGCCGTTGCGGCCGGCCAACACACTGCAACTGGATGGGCGCTGGCGCGACTGGCTGCGTACGCTGTGCCGGCACTGTGCCGACGAAACCGGGCTGCCTGTGGAAACCCGGCAGGAACTACAGCGCGTCGCCGCCGCTGATGATGCGTGGCTGGATGCACAGGCGCATGCGGTGCTGGAACGCGATGACGCGCCCTCGGTCGACGCCGTCGCTGCGCTGCTGGTGATGAACGCGCTGCAGGTGTACTGGGCGGTGCTCGCCGCCAGCTTCCATCCGACCGACCTGAAGCCGCTGGCCGATGCGCCAGGGTTGTGCCCGCTCTGTGGCACGCTGCCGGTGGCCAGCGTGGTGCAGGCGCGCCCGCCCTACGCCGCCTATCGCTACCTGTCGTGCTCGCTGTGTGCCTGCCAGTGGCATTACGTGCGCGTGCAGTGCAGCCAGTGCGGCGCCGCCGGCAAGGACATTGCCTATCGCGCTTTGGCCGAGGTGGACGGTGACAGCGGCGAGGCGGTGCGCGAGAGTGCGGTGCGCGCCGAGACCTGCGACCACTGCCACAGCTATCGCAAGATCCTGTACCTGGAGAAAGATCCGTCACTGGAGCCGGTGGCCGATGACCTCGGCACGCTGGCGCTGGACCTGCTGCTGGCCGAGGAAGGCTATGCGCGCGCCAGCCAGAACCCGCTGCTGTGGCAATCCGACGGCGACTGACCTATGCCACGCACGCACGCCACGCCGGCATCGGCCGCCGCCCTGCCTTCGCTGGACCGGCTGCTGCGCCTGCCTGCGTTGTCGGCCATGATCGAACGCCACGGCCGCAGCCGCATCACCCAACTGCTGCGCGCGCACCTGCAGGAACTACGCGACCGTATCAGCGCCGCGCAGCTCTCGGCCGAACGCCTCGAACAGGCCATCAACGGCCCGTCGCTGGTCGCGGCGCTCGGCGCCGCACTGGCGGCCGACGCACGCCTGGAGCTGCAGCCGATGTTCAACCTGACCGGCACCGTGCTGCACACCAACCTGGGCCGCGCGCTGTTGCCCGATGCCGCCGTGCAGGCGGTCACCCGCGCAATGACAGCGCCGGTCGATCTGGAATTCGACATCATCCACGGCCGCCGCGGCGACCGCGATGCACGGGTGCAGGCGCTGGTCTGCGAACTGACCGGCGCCGAAGCCGCCACCGTGGTCAACAACAATGCGGCGGCGGTCCTGCTGCTGCTCAACAGCCTGGCCAACCGCCGCGAGGTGGTGATGTCGCGCGGCGAACTGGTGGAGATCGGCGGTGCCTTCCGCATTCCCGATGTGATGCGCAGCGCCGGCGCGCGACTGCTGGAAGTGGGCACCACCAACCGTACCCACCCGGCCGACTTCGCCCATGCCATCGGCGCACGTACCGCGTTGCTGATGGAAGTGCATGCCAGCAACTACGCGATCACCGGCTTCACTGCCAAGGTCGACACTGCGGCGATGGCTGCGATCGCGCACGAGCACGGCCTGCCGCTGGTGGTGGACCTGGGCAGTGGCAGCCTGTGTGACCTGGCGGCCTTCGGCCTGCCGCACGAGCCGACCGTGCAGGAAACACTGGCGGCCGGTGCCGACCTGGTCTCATTCAGTGGCGACAAGCTGCTGGGCGGGCCACAGGCCGGCATCATCGCCGGCCGCGCCGACCTGATCGCACGGATCAACCGCAACCCGCTCAAGCGGGCGCTGCGCATGGACAAGATGGGCCTGGCCGCGCTGGAAGCCGTGCTGGCCCTGTACCGCGAACCGGAACGGCTGGCACTGCGGCTGCCGACCCTGCGCAGCCTTTCGCGCCTGCGGGATGACATCGACGAGCAGGCACACCGCCTGCTGCAGCCGATGCGCGCGTCGCTGGCCGCCGGCTACGCGCTTGAACGGGCCTCGATGTACAGCCAGATCGGCAGCGGCGCGCAGCCACAGGCGCAGCTGGCAAGCGCCGGACTGCGCGTTACCAGCGCGCGCCGCGGCGGGCTGGATCGCTTGGCCAAGCGCTTGCGCCAGCTGCCGCGGCCGGTGCTGGGCCGCATTGCCGATGACGCGCTGTGGCTGGACCTGCGCTGCCTGGAACCCACCGACGAAGCCGCCTTCCTCGCGCAATGGAGCACGCTGCAGGCATGATCGTCGGCACCGCCGGGCATATCGACCATGGCAAGACCAGCCTGGTGCGCGCACTGACCGGCATCGAAACCGATCGCCTGCAGGAAGAACGCACGCGCGGTATCTCCATCGAGCTGGGCTATGCCTATGTCCCGGTGGAAAGCACAGGCGGCGGGAGTGCCGAAGCGACGCTGGGCTTCGTCGATGCGCCGGGCCATGAACGCTTCGTGCACACGATGGTGGCCGGCGCCACCGGCATCGATGTCGCCCTGCTGGTGATCGCCGCCGACGACGGTGTAATGCCGCAGACCCGCGAGCACCTGGCAATCCTGCAACTGCTGGGCGTGGACCGCGGCGCGGTAGCCCTGACCAAGATCGACCGTGTGGATGCGGCGCGCCTGGCCCGGGTCGAGATCGAGATCGCCGCGCTGTTGGCCGGAACGCCGCTGCAGGATTCCCCCGTATTCGCCTGCAACAGCACCGCACCAGACGATTCTGGCATCAACGCGCTGCGTACCCAGCTGCACGCGTGGGCGTCGGACAACGCCAACACGCGCCAGGCCGAACTGCGCAGCGAGCTGTTCCGCATGCCGGTGGACCGCGTGTTCTCGCTGGCCGGCCACGGCACGCTGGTGACCGGCGCAGTGCACGGCGGCATCGCTGCCATGGGTGAGCATCTGCAGCTGATGCCGGCCGCCACTGACGTGCGCGTACGCAGCATCCACGCGCAGAACCAAGCCAGCGAACACGCCATGGCCGGGCAGCGCTGTGCGTTGAACCTGGCTGCCATCGCCCGCGACGACATCCACCGTGGCGACTGGATCGCCGACCCGCGCGCCCTGCTGGCGACCCGTCGCGTCGACGTACGCCTGCGGCTTTCCGCACTGGCAACACCGTTGCGCGACTGGGCGCCGCTGCACATCCACTGGGGCACGATGCACCGGCAGGCCCATGTGGTGCTGCTGGAGGACGTCGATCACGGCGACGGACAGTTGGTGCAACTGGTGTTCGATGCACCGGTCTGCGCGATGTGCGGTGATCGCTTCATCGCCCGTGATTCAGCGGCCATCCGCACGCTGGGTGGTGGCATCGTGCTCGATCCGGACCCGCCACAGCGGCGCCGGCGCAGCCAGGCACGGCTCGCCTGGCTGGGCGCACTGGAGCAGCTGGCCACAGGTGCGGGAATCGGCCCGCTGTTGCAGCAGGCTTCCTTCGGCATAGCCATGGCCGCCCTGCAACGCTACTGCCGGCGCGCGGCCGACCGGATCGAACTTCCCGCGGGCACGCGGCGCATCGTCACCCGCGAAGACACGGTGGTCATCCTTGCCTCGCACTGGCAGGCGCTTCGCGAACAGGTGATCACGTCGCTGCGCAGCTGGCACGAGCGACGTCCGGACGAGCCCGGTGTTGATAGCGGGCGCCTGCAGCGCAGTACGCTGCCCGCGCTTGCAGCGAGCCTGTGGAATGCCCTGCTGCAGGGCCTGCTGGACGACGGCAGCGTGCAGCGCGTGGGCGCCTGGTGGCGCCTGCCCGGCCATGACCATGCGCCACCGGAACGCGAACGACTTCTGCTCGAACGCGTGCTGCCGCAGCTGCACGCCGGTCGCTTCGATCCACCGTGGGTGCGCACGCTGGCCACCGACGTTGGTCTGGCCGAAGACGAGGTCCGCGCCGTCCTGCGCCGCGCTACCGCGCGTGGCGAACTGTTCCAGGTAGTGCCGGACCTGTTCTATGCACCGGCCCGCATTGCCGAGCTGGCCGCGATCGTCGCGCAGCTGTCGCAGGCCACCGGCACGGTGGATGCGGCCACCTTCCGCGATGCCATCGGCCTGGGCCGCAAGCGCAGCATCCAGATCTTGGAGTTCTTCAACCGCGTTGGCTACACTCGACGCGTCGGTGACCAGCATCGGCCGCGCGGCGACCTGCAGTGGAACGCAGCCCGCGACTGAGCCCACCGGTGCCGCCGTACTTTCGGAAGGCATGCGCATCCGGGCATGCGGCTGGGCTTCAAACCCAGTAGGGGGCGTCGATCGTTCCCTGGTAGGTTCGACTCCTGCTGCCTTCCGCCATTGGTGTTTCCGCAGGAGATGTCGGCATGGCCACGCACGCGCAGTCCCCCGCCCCTTCAACGGCCGATGCCCCGCAACGACTGACTTCGCTGGCACACGGCGGCGGGTGCGGCTGCAAGATCGCGCCGGGCGTGCTGTCCGAACTGCTGCGTGGCGTGCCAGCGCTTCCGGCACCGGCCGAACTGCTGGTCGGCCGCGAGACCAGCGACGACGCCGCGGTGTACCGCCTCGATGACCGCCAGGCAATCGTCGCCACCACCGATTTCTTCATGCCGATTGTCGACGACCCGTTCGACTTCGGCCGCATCGCCGCCACCAACGCGCTGTCGGACCTGTACGCGATGGGGGCACGACCATTGTTCGCGCTGGCCATCGTCGGCATGCCGATCAACACGCTGCCGCAGGAGACCATCCGCAGCATCCTGCAGGGCGGCGAGCGTGCCTGCGCCGATGCCGGCATCGTGGTCGCTGGAGGCCACAGCATCGATTCGGTGGAACCCATCTATGGCCTGGCCGCGATCGGCGTGCTCGACCCGCAGCGGCTCAGGCGCAATGCCGATGCCCGCGCCGGCGATGTGCTGGTGCTGGGCAAGCCGTTGGGCGTGGGCGTGTATTCGTCGGCGCTGAAGAAAGAAGTGCTGGACGCCGACGGCTACCAGCAGATGATCGCGTCGACCACCCGCCTGAACACCGTGGGCGTGGCCCTGGCCGCGCTGGACGGTGTGCACGCGATGACCGATGTCACCGGTTTCGGCCTGCTCGGCCACCTGCTGGAAGTGTGTCGCGCCAGTGGTGTCGCTGCGGAGGTGGACAGCGCACAGGTGCCGCTGCTGCCTCAGGCCCTGGAGCTGCTGCAGCGCGGCTGCTTGACCGGCGCGTCCAACCGCAACTGGGCCTCGTATGGTGCGGAGGTGCGTTTCGCCGATGGGTTGCCGGCACACTGGCAGCCGCTGCTGACCGACCCACAGACCAGCGGTGGGCTGCTGGTGTCCTGCGCCCCGGAAGCGGTGGATGCGGTGCTGGCCTGCTTCCACGACGCAGGGTTCGGCCAGGCAGCCGTCGTGGGGCGATTGAGCGCGGGCCTGCCGGGTGTCAGCGTCCGCTGAGACGCTGTAATGAGAAGGGCGCCCGAAGGCGCCCCTGCTGTAATGCTGGATGCAACATCACTCGATGTTCTGCACCTGTTCGCGGATCTGGTCGATCAGCACCTTCAGCTCCACCGCGGCATTGGACGTACGGCTGTCCACCGACTTCGAGCCCAGCGTATTGGCTTCGCGGTTGAACTCCTGCAGCAGGAAGTCCAGGCGGCGGCCGACCGGCTCGCGCTGCCTGAGCACGCGGCGGATCTCGACAATGTGGCTGCCGAGGCGATCCAGCTCCTCATCCACGTCCAGCTTCTGCAGCCACAGCACCAGTTCCTGCTCGGCGCGGCCGGGGTCGACCGGGTGCGGCAGGTCGGCCAGGCGTGCAGCCAGCTTGGCGCGCTGGCCGTCGCGAATGGCCGGAATCAAGGTGCGCACTTCGGTGGCGATGCGTTCGATGCCGTCCACGCGCTCACTGATGGCCGCCGACAACTTGCCGCCTTCGCGTTCACGCGCCTCGACGAAGCCGTCCAGCACCTGGTCCAGCAGGGCCAGTGCCTCGGCCTGCAGGGCCGCGGCATCGGTGGCCTCGCCACGGGTCACGCCGGGCAGCTGCAGCAGCTCGGTGAAGCTGACCTGCAGGTTGGGGAAATCGGAGGTCAACCGGTGCGCCAGGCGGCCGAGCTGGCCCAGCAGGGCCTCGTCCACCTGCAGGTTGGCCGCTGCTTCCGGCGCACGCAGGCGCATCACCAGATCCAGCTTGCCGCGGCTCAGGCGCGCGGCGATGCGCTCGCGCAGCTGCGGTTCCAGCGCCCGCAGTTCCTCGGGCAGGCGGGTGCCGACCTCCAGGAAGCGGTGGTTGACCGAGCGCAGCTCGCAGCCCAGCGTGCCCCACGGGGTGACCCGCTCGCCGCCGGCATAGGCGGTCATGCTTCGAATCATGGAATGTGTCCGGTGCGTGCAAAGGGGGAATGGTACCCTAGCGCCCTCACCAGAGCCCCCTTGCCCGCCCCGTGAAGGCCGCGGGCGTGGCGGCGTACTCCCTCGCCATTACGGAACCCGCACCATGTCCGATTCCCGCCCCAGCGGCCGCCAGCCCGACCAGCTCCGCCCGGTCGTCATCCAACGCGGCTTCACCCGCCACGCCGAAGGGTCGGTGCTGGTGTGCTTCGGTGAAACCCGCGTGCTGTGCACCGCCAGCGTCGAGAACCGCGTGCCGGGCTTCCTGCGCGGCAAGGGCGAAGGCTGGGTCACCGCCGAGTACGGCATGTTGCCGCGCGCCACCCATACCCGCAGTGATCGCGAAGCGGCCCGCGGCAAGCAGGGCGGCCGCACGCTGGAGATCCAGCGCCTGATCGGCCGCAGCCTGCGCGCGTGCGTGGACCGCAACGCGCTGGGCGAGCGCACCATCACCCTGGACTGCGACGTGCTGCAGGCCGACGGTGGCACCCGCACCGCCGCCATCACCGGCGCCTACGTGGCCCTGGTCGATGCGGTGAACGTGCTGATGAAGCGTGGCGACATCAAGCGCAACCCGATCCTGGGCGCGGTGGCCGCGGTGTCGGTGGGCGTGTACCGCGGCACCCCGGTGCTGGACCTGGACTACGCCGAAGACAGCGACTGCGACACCGACATGAACGTGGTGATGAACGACGGTGGTGGCTTCATCGAACTGCAGGGCACCGCCGAAGGCCACGCCTTCCGTCGCGATGAACTGGACGCGCTGCTGGGCCTGGCCGAAAAGGGCGTGGCCGAGCTGCTGGCCGCGCAGCAGGCGGCGCTGTCGGCATGAACCGGCGCCTTGCCCTGACCACCCTGGTGGTGGCCGACTATGACGAAGCCATTGCCTGGTACACCGGCAAGCTCGGCTTCGCACTGCTGGAGGACATCGACCAGGGCCACAAGCGCTGGGTGGTGGTCGGCCCGACCGACGGCAGCGCCGCCGCCCTGCTGCTGGCCCGTGCCAGCGACGAGGCGCAGCGCAGCCGCATCGGCAACCAGACCGGTGGCCGCGTCGCCTTCTTCCTCAACACCGACGACTTCTACCGCGACCACGCGGCGATGCTGGCCGCCGGCGTCGAGTTCCTGGAAGCGCCGCGCGAAGAACCCTATGCAACGGTTGCGGTGTTCCGCGATCTGTATGGCAACACCTGGGACCTGCTGGAGCCCCGTCAATGAAGAAACTGGTACTGGCCAGCCACAACGCCGGCAAGCTGGTGGAGATGCAGGAGATCCTCGCCGACCTGCCGCTGCAGATCACCTCGGCCGCCGAACTGGGCCTGGGCGACGTGGAAGAGACCGGCCTGACCTTCGTCGAGAATGCGCTGCTGAAGGCACGCGCGGCCTGCGAAGCGACCGGCCTGCCGGCACTGGCCGATGATTCGGGCCTGATCGTCGACGCACTCGGCGGCGCGCCCGGCCTGTACAGCGCGCGCTATGCCGGCCACCCGACCAACGCCGCGGCCAACAACGCCAAGCTGCTGGACGCGATGGCCGACATTCCCGACGGCCAGCGCAGCGCCCGCTTCTATGCGGTGATCGTGCTGCTGCGCCACGCCACCGACCCGCAGCCGTTGATCTGCGAAGGCCGCTGGGAAGGACAGATCATCCGCGAGCTGCGTGGCACGAATGGTTTTGGCTACAACCCGGTATTCCTGGACACCACCCACGGCCTGACCGCCGCGGAAATGGAGCCGGCACTGAAGAATGCCATCAGCCACCGTGCCATTGCCCTGCACCAGCTCAAGCAGCAGCTGGCGACGCTGTACTGACGCCACCCGATCGAACCAGGGAAGCCGGCCAGTGGCCGGCACTACCGAACAAGCCCATGCCGCACGACCACGACCACTGCAACCACCTGCCGGGCGAAGCCTGCTCCGCTGACCACGACAGCCCGCCGCGACTGGTGCCACCACCGCTGTCGCTGTACGTGCACCTGCCGTGGTGCGTGCGCAAATGCCCCTACTGCGATTTCAATTCGCACCAGGCCAAGGGCGAGCTGCCGTTCGACGCCTACATCGACGCGCTGCTGCGTGACCTGGACCAGGACCTGCCGCTGGTCTGGGGCCGGGTGGTGCACAGCGTGTTCTTCGGCGGCGGCACCCCCAGCCTGTTCCCGCCGGAAGCGATCGACCGTTTCCTGCAGCAGGCCAGCGCACGCCTGCGCTTCGCGCCCAATGCCGAAATCACCCTGGAAACCAACCCGGGCACCGCCGAACATGGCCGCTTCGACCGCTACCGCGCGGCCGGGGTGAATCGCCTCAGTTTCGGCATCCAGAGTTTCGACGATGCCATGCTCAAGCGTCTGGGCCGCATCCACGACAGTGGCGAAGCCGAGCGCGCGGTGAAGATGGCGCAGGACGCGGGCTACGACAACTTCAACATCGACCTGATGTACGCGCTGCCGGAACAGACCCTGGCCGGTGCCGAGGCCGATCTGGAACGCGCATTTGCACTGCAACCGGCCCATATCTCGCACTACCAGCTGACCCTGGAACCGAACACGGTGTTCTTCGCGCGGCCGCCGCAGGGCATTCCCGATGAAGACAACGCCTGGGACATGCAGGAGCACTGCCAGACGCTGCTGGCGCAGGCCGGTTTCAACCAGTACGAAGTCAGCGCCTACGCACGCCCTGGCCGCCAGAGTGCGCACAACCTGAACTACTGGCGTTTCGGTGACTACCTGGGCATCGGTGCTGGCGCGCACGGCAAGATCAGCTCGGGTGCCGAAGAACACGTGCTGCGCCGCTGGAAGCTGAAGCACCCGCAGGCCTACCTGGACAGCGCGGGCACCCCGGCCTCGTTCGGTGGTGACGACGTGATCGCGCCGGAGCGGCTGCCGTTCGAGTACATGCTCAACCTGCTGCGCCTGCACGAAGGTTTCGGCCTGCGCGATTTCGAGTCGCGTACCGGGCTGCCACGCAGCGTGCTGGACGCACCGCTGGCCGAGGCCGTCCAGCGCGGCTGGCTGGATGTGGCGGACGGCCACGTACAGCCAACCGAGCTGGGCCGCCGATTCACCAATGATGTGGTGAGCCTGTTCCTGGAGGAATAGACCTTGCGCCGTAGCGGGTAGTGCCGGCCGCTGGCCGGCACTCCGGTGGAGACAGCGCTGCCGGCCAGCGACCGGCACCACCGTTCATCCGTCGTCCCTCCCCAGCGGACGTGAGACACGTTCACCCTAAAGTAGCGCCGACTGCGGCCGACACGGTAGATTCACAAGATCGATCCGCGGGAATCCGGGTACCGCTCGCCGATGTCAGCTGTCTTTTCCATTACCTCTGCCGACAAAGCCCGCCTGGCCGCCAGCGACCTGCCACCGCGGGTGCGTGAGCTGCTGGGCGCGTTGATCGGCCTGTGCCGGCAGACGCTGGCCGCGCCGCTGATCCTGACCGTCGAAGCGTTGGAGCAGACGCTGCTGCACGACGCGGATCGCGCGCGCAATCCGCAGCTGCAGGCGGAGCTGATGGCCCAGCGCGGCCAGTTGCATGCCTTTTCCGGTCATTTCGCTGACCGCATGCTTGATGCCGTGGCCGATGCGCTGATACGGCTGCGCGAACCCACGGCCCACTTCAGCCCCGGTTCCACGCCGCCGCCGCAGCCCGGCATGCTCGGGCTGTCGCTGGTCGATGAACATGAAGTGGACCGCGACCTGCTGCTGACCGAGATGGTGCGGAGGGAGACGCTGCGTTCGACCAACACGCTGAACCTGCTGGGCCAACGCCTGGGCGTACTGGCGGCGGCACCGGCCTTCGAGGCCGACACCCTGCCGCTGGCACCACAGGCACTGTGCGCCATGCTGCGCCGGATTGCCGAACAGGATTCGCTCACTGTCGACGTTCAGCTGGCGCTGTACCGCAGCTTCGAACGCCAGGTGCTGGAACGCCTGGGCGACATCCTCGACCGTGCCAATGCCCTGTTGGCCCAGCATGGCGTGCTGCCCGGCCTGGTCTACACCCCCTATCTGGCGCGTTCATCGAGCACCCGGCGGATCATCACCCAGTCGGTGGGCGGTGGTCGCGCCACGCAGCCGGCAAAGCGTGCCGCCGCGCCACTGACCGGCTGGAACGGATCGGCACCGGCCGGCTCCTGGTCGAGCCTGGTGCAGGACGCTTTCCAGGATGACAGCACGGCCGGCGCGGCCTTGCCGGGCTTGACCACCTCCACGGGCAGCGCGCTGCATGCGCTGCTGCAGCAGGCACGCCATGCCAGCGCAGCACCTGCGGATCGCGATGCAGTGCCGAGCGCGGCCGTGGATGCGGTCCTCGCACGCTTGCAGGCGCAGTCCAGCGCCGCCACCGGCGTAGCCGACCTGCAGGCAGCCGTGGTGGCGCAACTGCGCAGCGAGCATGGCACGCAGGCCCAGCTGGGCAGCCACGACCGCGACAGCCTCGACCTGCTGCGCATGCTGATGCAGCAGGTGCAGCAGCAGCAGCGTCCGGACCCGGTGCCGGCCGCCCTGCTGGCGCGCCTGCAGGTGCCGCTGGCACGTGCGGCAATGGCCGACCCCGGCTTCTTCGTGCGCGACGAGCACCCCGCGCGCGAACTGCTCAACCAGATTGCCGAAGTCGGCGCCAACTGGCTGGCCGACGATGATGTCGACCCGCAGTTGCTGCAGCGCATGGCGCAGAGCGTGCAGGGCCTGCTGGGCCAGGATGCGCGGGCGCCGGAGGCCTTCGCCAGCGCGAACGAGGACGTGCAGCAGCATCAGCGTGCCGCAGCGCATCGCGCCGAGCTGGCCGAGCGCCGCCATGTGGAAGCTGCACGCGGCAAGGAGCGGCTGGAACTCGCGCGGCGACAGGCCAGTGCACAGATCGACCAGTGCTGCGACGCGCAGGAGCCGCCCCGCTTCGTGCAGACCCTGCTGCGTCAGGCCTGGGCCGATGCCCTCACCCTGACCCGCCTGCGCCACGGCGACGATTCACCGCAGTGGCAGGAACGCCTGCAGCAGACCCAACGCATCGCCGCCATCACCGCGCAACCCGTTGATGCACCCGGCGGCACCGATGCAACGCTTGCTGCCGAGGTCGAGGCCGCCCTGCTGCAGGTCGGCTACCACGCCGAGGAAGCCGCCGCCGTCGCACGCAGGCTGGCCACGCCTGGCGGCGAGGACGAGAGCACCTCGCGTACCGAACTGAGTGCCCGCCTGAAGGCGCGCGCGCGCCTGGGCGAGCACGCCGGTACGGCCGCCGGCACGACGCCCGCCACACCGCGCAGCAGTGCCGAGGAAGCCGCTTACCAGCAGCTGTCCTCCCTGCCCTTCGGCAGCTGGTTCGACATCGATACCGGCGATGGCACACTGCGCCGCCAGCGCCTGTCCTGGTACAGCCTGCTGACCGGCCACGCCCTGCTGGTCAATCCGCGCGGGCAGAAGATCGCCGATACCGACCTGGATACGCTGGCCCGGCAGATCAGTGCCGGCCAGGCGCAGCTGGTCACTGAGGACAAGGCCCGGCTGGTTGACCGTGCCTGGGAGGCCAGCCTTGGCGCATTGCGTGCACTGGCGGCCGGCCATACGCAGGAGACTTCCGCATGATCACCCAACCGCCGCAGGATACCCGCCGCGCGCCGCGCCGCCAGGTCTCGGACCTGGTACCGGTCACCGACCAGATGCGCGAAAGCGTGGTGGGCCGGCTCGGCAATATCTCCGAAACCGGCATGCTGATGCTGGCCAGCGCACCGTTGCGCGAGGATGCGCTGTACCAGTTGCGCTTCCCCTTGCCGCTGGGCGATGGCCGCCACCAGGACATCGACGTGGGCGTGCACCTGCTGTGGAGCGAACCCGCACACGCCCCCGGACAGAACTGGACCGGCTTCCGCTTCCTCACCCTGTCGCGCGAGCATCGGCAGCTGCTGCGCCAGTGGGTGGGCGAAGACAGCGACGAGGGGCCGGTTTCGACGGCCTGAGTGCCGGTTCCAGCACAGCGGTTTTTCCCGCTATGCGGCAGAATCTAGGGCCGTTTTCCGTGTCGAGCCACCGCAATGATCCAGCAAGACCCCGGCGCCCTGTATCCCGACCACCTGGCCGTGCTGTGCCGACGTGCCGAACAGGCGCTGGCCCGCGGCGGCTTCGACCACCTGGTGGTGCCCAGCGGCACTCTGCACTACCAGGTGTTCGATGATCGCGACTACCCGTACGCGGTCAATCCGCAGTTCAAGGCCTGGCTGCCGCTGACCCGCGTGCCCAACAGCTGGATCGTGTTCAGCCCCGGCAAGCGCCCGGCGGTGATCTTCCACCAGCCCTTCGACTACTGGCACGTGGTGCCGGATGCCCCCAGCGGCTGGTGGGTGGATCACTTCGACATCCACATCATCCGCAAGCCGGAAGACGCGCTGGCGCTGCTGCCGGCCGATCCATCGCGCTGCGCGATCCTCGGCGAGCCGCAGAGCGCGCTGGGCAACTACGTACCGAACAACCCGGCGCCGGTGGTGAACTACCTGGAATGGCACCGCGGCAGCAAGACACCGTATGAGATCGCACTGATGCGCCAGGCCCAGGTGCTGGGCGTGCGCGGCCACCGCGCTGCGGAGGCCGCATTCCGCAATGGCGCCGACGAGTTCAGCATCCACATGGCGTACTGCCAGGCAGTCGGCCAGGATGCCAATGAGCTGCCGTACGGCAACATCGTGGCGCTGAATGAACATGCCGCTGTGCTGCATTACACCGAGCTGGGCCGCAAGGCACCGCAGCCGCTGCGCAGCTTCCTGATCGATGCCGGCGCCAGTGCCCACGGCTACGCCAGCGACATCACCCGTACCTACGCCGCGCAGGGCCACGACGAGTTTGCGGCGATGATCGCCGCCGTCGACGCCGCCCAGCAGCGGATGTGCGCAGCGGTGCGCCCGGGCTTCGACTACAAGCAGCTGCACGTGGACGCACATCTTTCGCTGATGGGCGTACTGAAGGACTTCGGCGTGATCAAGGTCTCGCCGCAGACCGCGCTGGAGACCGGCGTCAGCGCCGCGTTCTTCCCGCATGGTATCGGCCACCTGATCGGCCTGCAGGTGCACGACGTGGCCGGTTTCGCGGCCAGCGACGAGGGCGGCCGCATCGAGCGCCCGGCGGGCCACCCGTACCTGCGCCTGACCCGCGTGCTGGAACCGGGCATGGTGGTGACCATCGAACCGGGCCTGTACTTCATCGACATGCTGTTGAACGAAGTGAAGGACGCCGGCCACGGCGATGCGATCAACTGGGACCGCGTGGACTTCTTCCGTCCGTATGGCGGCATCCGCATCGAAGACGAAGTGCTGTGCACTGATGGCGAGGCGGACAACCTGACGCGGCCGGCGTTTGCGGCGGCCAACGGCTGAGCCCCTCGTGGTGTGACGCTCAGGTAGAGTCGACTGTTAGTTGTGTAAACCCACCACGTTGTTCAGCGGGATTCTGGAAATAGGCGGCTGGCTGCCGGTAACCACCATTTTCCAAAGATGCCCCGGATGAACAACCTACCGAGAGATCACAGTTAGTCGACTGGCATCATGCGTGATGCGCGCTTGGCGGGGCGGGTAGGCCATGCAGGGGACGCTGCAAGTACGTCCCTGTAAGCTCGATGGCGCCATCCATGGCGCCAACGCCCCTGCATGGCCTACCCGCCCCACCTTTGACAGTTTCCTGCGCGCGTCCAACCACGGAAAAGAAAAAAGAAAAGCAGAAGCGGGTCGCTCGCTGCGCTCGCTCTGTGTCGACCAAGGTCGACACCCACCAACAGCCACGCGCGCCAACAACCGCAATTGCCAGTAGATTCACGCCATGCGTGGATGATTCATTCGATGTCAGACAGATGTGCCGACCAACGGTCGGCACCCACCGACAGCGCACGGGATCTGTCAGAGGCGGGGCGGTGTGGGTGGGCAGGACCGTTGGCGCCATGGATGGCGCCATCGAGCCCCCATGGGTGAGGGCGCTTTGCTTGCGAAGCACTGCTTCGCAAGCGCCCGAACGCCCAGCCGCCAGCGGCTGGGCCGGACCGCGGAGCGGGGTTTACGGCGTGTCCTGACCACCCACACCACCCCGCCATCCCACGCAATGCCGCTCTTGCTTCGGCCGTTGCCGTTGCTTCGGCTTGCAGCGGGTGCAGGGCCGCAAGCCCTGCAGAAAAACACCCTACCCCGCCATCACCGCTTCGATCTCATCGGCGCTGCGCGCCAGGCCTTCGGTCAGCACGCGATGACCGTCATCGGTGATCAGCACATCGTCTTCAGTGCGGATGCCGATACCGCGCCAACGCGGTTCCACCGTCGTGTCGTCCACGCCGATGTACAGCCCCGGCTCGATGGTGAACGCCATGCCAGACTCCAGAAGGCGTGAATCACCGGCGAGGCGGTAATCGCCTACATCGTGCACGTCCAATCCGATCCAGTGGCCGGTCTTGTGCCGGTAGAAGCGCTGGTACAGGCCTTCGGACAGATTCTTTTCCAGCGTGCCCTTCAGCAGGCCCAGCCGCAGCAGGCCCTCGGTCAAGGTCTGCACTGCGGCCAGATGGCCGGCCTCGTAGGGCACGCCCGGCTTGGCCTGGGCCAGCGCCGCCGCCTGCGCTTCACCGACCAGGTCGTGCAGCGCGCGCTGCTCGGCACTGAAGCGGCCGTTCACCGGGAAGGTGCGGGTGATGTCGCTGGCGTAGCCGCGGTACTCGGCACCTGCATCGATCAGCACCAACTCGCCATCGCGCGACCGCGCGTTGTTGTCGCGGTAATGCAGGATGCAGCCGTTGCGGCCGGCACCGACGATGCTGCAATACGCAGGCACCGCATCGCTGGCGCGGAACACGCGTTCCAGCTCGGCCTGCAGCTCGTACTCGTGGATGCCGGCCCTGGCGGCCTTCATCGCCGCCAGATGCGCACGCACGCTGATCTGTGCGGCGTGGTGCATCAGTGCCACTTCGGCGCCGGATTTGAACAGGCGCTGCTCGTGCAGCAGGTGGCCCAGCTCCAGGAACTCATGTGGCGGCTGCGCACCGTGGCGTACCTGCGAACGCACGCGGTTGACCCAGCCGATCAGCTTCAGATCGAAGTCGGCGTCGCGGCCGAAGTGGTAGTAGACGCGCGAGCGCCCTTCCAACAGGCCCGGCAGGATGTCGTCCAGATCATCGATCGGGTAGGCATCGTCCATGCCGTACTGCGCTACCGCGCCTTCCTGGCCGGCGCGACTGCCGTCCCATGCCTCGCGCTCGGCATCGCGCTCGCGGCAGAACAGGATGGCCTCACCGTGGCGGCGGCCCGGAATCAGCACCAGCACCGCTTCCGGTTCCGGGAAGCCGGTCAGGTACTGGAAATCCGAATCCTGGCGGAACGGATAATGGGTATCGAGGCTGCGCACCTTCTCGGCTGCGGCCGGCAGTACCAGGATCGCATCCTCGCCAGCCATGTCCATCAGCTGGCGGCGGCGACGCTTGTATTCGCCGGCCGCGATGCCGGTGCGCTGCTTGATATCCATCAGTTCAGGCGCTGCCGATGGCGCGCGGCCAGCACCACGTCGCCGTGCAGCAGCAGCACCGCCACGCGGATGAATTCCTCGATCTCCGACAGGGCTTCGTCGTCGTCATCGCCGCCGGCCTCGAAATCCTCACTGGACGCACGCGCCAGGCTGGCCATGTCGGTCAGCGCTTCTTCGCCCTCTTCGGACAGGGCCGGGCGGCGGCCGCCGCTGCCCAGGCCGAAGCCGCCCAGGAACGAGCGGGTCCAGCTGAACATGGCATCGGCCTGCGCGGACACGTCGTCGCTGTCGGCGAGCAGCAGTTCGAAGGCGAAGTCGCGGTCTTCCAGCTGCTTGATGGTGGCCTGCAGCAGCTGCCCCAGCACGCTGTCGGCGGCCACCGGTGGCAGGGTGTCGTCGGCCAGCACGCGCGCCGGCCAATCGTTGCCGGGGGCGCCGCCGGCGGCCAGCCAGCCGCACAGCGCTCCGTGCAGCTCGGCAGCGGTAGCGCCCAGGCCCAGCGCCTGGCTGGCGCGGGTAACGTCGTCGACGGAGGGAAGTTCGGTCATCGTGCGGCTCGTTCGGAATAAGGAAACCCGGGGTGCGCACGCGCGCGCCCGTGAGACCCTGTAGTGTAGCAACCCTGCGTCATCCTCTCGTGGCCGTCCGGCCTTGCTGCGACAGCGCTTGACCGCCCTCACCCGGCTTGCCTATCGTGCCCGCATGGAACCCGCCGATCCCCTTGCCCAGCTGCAGGACTTTGCCGCCCGCGTGGACGCGTTGCTTGAACGCAACCAGCGCCTGGCCGAGGAGAACCGCAGCCTGCGCCACCAGCAGGAACAGCTGGTGGCCGAGCGCTCGACGCTGCTGGCCAAGAACGAACAGGCGCGCTCGCGGGTGGAAGCGATGATCAGCCGGCTCAAATCCCTGGAGCAGCACACATGAGCGCCGAACCGGTCAGTGTCCGCATCCTCGATCGTGAATACACCGTAGGCGTCGGCGGCGACGAACGCGACAGCCTGATGGCTGCTGCGCGCCTGCTCGATGCGCGCATGCGCGAGATCCGCGGCAGCAACCGCATGGCCGCCGTCGACCGCGTCGCCGTGCTGGCCGCGCTGAACCTGGCCCACGAACTGCAGCTGCTGCGCGACGAGAACGCCCGCCAGGCCGTGGCGCTGCAGCAGACGCTGGCCGACCTGAACCGGCGCCTGGACCGCGCCATCGACGGCACCCCATAGAAAAAGGGGACGGAGGGAATTAAGGCGCATTCGCCCCTTCCGTGCTGGAAACGCCTTAATTCCCTCCGTCCCCTTTTCGCTTGTCTGAATTGGCACGGACTGTTGCCGACGAACGGCCTATCCAGATCCTGCGTGCTGGCTATAATGGCCACGCGTTCTCTGCGGTACTCGACAGCATGTGCAAACATTCGCCTTGTCCCTTAAGAACGACACCGGGAGCGCGACAGCGCCGGGAGTGCAGGTCCGCCTTGTAGCGGGAAGCCCGATGGTTCTCCAGCGTTCCCACTTGAGCCCCCGGGTTCAAGGTCGTTTCGCATGCATCGACATTGCGGAGAATGCAATATTCCAGCAAGGGCGGCGTCTTCGGGCGTCGCCCTTGTTCTTTCCGGCACAATGACGGCTGATCCTTGCCGCTCGCTGCCATGACCGACCCGCGCCAGGCCCTGCGCCACGACCTGCGGCAACGCCGCCGTGACCTTAACGCTGGTGAGCGCATCGCCGCCGCCGAATCGCTTGCCGATGCCCTGCTCGCCCTGCCGTTCGCCCCGCGCGAAGGCGCCGTGGCCGGCTACTGGGCGCTGGATGGCGAAATCGCCCTGCACCGCTGGCAGCTGCAGCTGCCCGAAGGACTCACCTACTGCCTGCCGGTGCTGGCCGGCGACGTGCTGCGCTTCGCACCATGGCGGCCCGGGCAGCCGCTGACCAGCAACCGCTATGGCATCCCCGAGCCGGACGTGGCCGTGGAAGACACCCTGGAACCGGAACGGATGGCGCTGGTCGTGACCCCATTGGTGGGTTTCGACGCACAGTGCCGCCGGCTGGGCATGGGGGGCGGCTGGTATGATCGCAGCTTCGCCTTCCGCCACGACCGGCCGGCGCCGCCCTGGCTGGTCGGTGCTGCGTTCGCGGTGCAGCAGGTCGAGTCCTTGCCGGTGGCGTCGTGGGACGTGCCGGTGGATGCGATCTGCACCGAAGACGGCACCCTGTTCCCCTCCGCTGCCCCCGTGAACGCATGACCGCCCGCAAGCGCTACTGGCTGATGAAGTCCGAACCGGACGCCTTCTCCATCGATGACCTGGCAAAGGTCAAGGTCGAACCCTGGAACGGGGTGCGCAACTACCAGGCGCGCAATTTCATGCGCGATGGCATGCAGGTGGGCGACGGCATCCTGTTCTACCACTCCAACACCAAGGTGCCCGGCATCGTCGGCCTGGCCACCGTCGCCAGCCCAGCCTACCCGGACGACACCCAGTTCGACCCGAAATCCGACTACCACGACCCCAAGAGCACGCGCGAAAACCCGCGCTGGATGCTGGTGGACGTGGCCTTCGACCGCAAGCTCAAGCAGGTGATCGCGCTGGACGAGATCAAGCTGCACGCTGACGAGCTCGGCGAGGGCTTCCCGCTGGTTGCCAAGGGCAATCGCCTGTCGGTGTTCCCGGTGACCGCCGCGCAGTGGAAGCTGCTGCTGTCGCTGGAAAAGAAATCCTGATTCCCCGCCTGAGAGTTCTTCCCATGTCCGAAGCCAAGCGCCTGGCCGCCGAGAAAGCCATCGAGTACGTCGAAGACGGCATGATCGTCGGTGTCGGCACCGGTTCCACCGTGGCCTATTTCATCGATGCCCTGGCCCGCATCCAGCACCGCATCAAGGGAGCCGTGTCCAGCTCCGAGCAGAGCACCGCACGCCTGAAGCAGCACGGCATCGAGGTGATCGAGCTGAACCACAGTGGCAACCTGTCGCTGTACGTCGATGGCGCCGACGAGTGCGACCCGAACAAGTGCCTGATCAAGGGCGGCGGCGCCGCACTGACCCGCGAGAAGATCATTGCCGAGGCCAGCGAGCGCTTCATCTGCATCGTCGACCCGAGCAAGCAGGTGCCGGTGCTGGGCAAGTTCCCGCTGCCGGTGGAAGTGATCCCGATGGCGCGCAGCCTGGTCGCCCGCCAGATCCGCGACATGACCGGCGGCCAGCCGACCTGGCGCGAGGGCGTGGTCACCGACAACGGCAACCAGATCCTGGACATCCACAACCTGCAGATCACCGATCCGGAAAAGCTGGAGCGCGAGCTCAACCAGTTGCCGGGCGTGGTCTGCGTCGGCCTGTTCGCGCGCCGTCGCGCCGATGTGGTGATCGTCGGTGGCGAGCCGCCGGTCGTGCTCTGACCCTTCCCAAGGATCCTGACAATGTCGCTGTTGCGTTCGCTGCTGATGCTTCCGCTGCTGGCCCTGGCCGGCTGCGCCACCGACGCGGCCCGCCATTGGGTCGAGCTGGACGGCGCCCGCTACCAGGTCGAGCTGGCCACCAACGATGAAACCCGCGCGCGCGGGCTGATGTTCCGCGACCAGATGGCGGCCGACCACGGCATGCTGTTCATCCACGACCGCGAGGAAATGCAGGCGTACTGGATGAAGAACACCAAAATCGCGCTGGACATCCTTTACTTCGACAGCCAGCGCAAGCTGGTCAGCCAGCAGCGCGACGTACCGCCGTGCTCGGCCGGCGACATGTGCCCGCCCTATCCCAGCGGCGGCCCGGCGCGTTATGTGCTGGAACTCAACGCCGGCCAGGCCGAGAAGCTGCAGCTCAAGGACGGCACGGAGCTGAAATTCGGTCCGGGCATCGAAAAATAACGGTAGTGCCGGCCGCTGGCCGGCAATCCAACCCGACCGGGGTCAGATCCCTTTCGCAAGCGAAAGGGATCTGACCCCTGAATTTTTCACGCGACACCGCTTGAAACCGCCTGCGAATGACGCCAGTCTGTGGCCATGCAGGACCGGATCACACTCCCCGACTGGGATGCCTTGGCCGACCTCGAAGACGAGGCGCTGCCACTGTTGCCGACCGCGCTGCTGATCGCGCGCGATGAATACCCCGATCTGCAGCCGTCCACCTACGACGCGCTGATCCAGAGCCATGTCGAGCACCTCCGCTCGGAAGTGGAGAGCATCGACAACAGCCCGCTGAAGATGGCGGCGATCAACCGCCACCTGTTCGACGAGCTGGGCTACAGCGGCGACCACGACGAGTACTACGACCCGCGCAACAGCTACCTCAACCAGGTATTCGAGCGCCGCCTGGGCAACCCGATCTCGCTGGCGCTGGTGCAGATGGAAGTCGCGCGCCGGCTGGGTATTCCGCTCGATGGCGTGTCCTTCCCCGGCCACTTCCTGGTGCGCCTGCCGGTGGACGACGGCGTGCTGGTGATGGACCCGTTCAACGGTGGCCGGCCGCTGGACGTGGACGAACTGCGCGAGCGGGCCAAGTCACACCTGGGCGGGCAGATGCCCGACGACCAGGTGCTGGCGCAGATCCTCGACCCGGCACCCGCGCGCGCGATCCTGATGCGCATGCTGCGCAACCTGCACGGCGTGTATGCCGAAGCCGGCGAGTGGGACCGCGCCGCGCGCAGTGCCGACCGCCTGCTGAAGCTGGCCCCGGAGCAGGACGATGCGCTGCGCGACCGCGGTCTGGCCTACCTGCAGCTGGAGTACCTGGCCGGTGCCCGCCACGATCTGGGCCAGTACCTGAAGCGCAACCCGGAAGCCAGCGACGCGCAGTGGCTGCGCGAGAAGCTGATCGACCTCGGCGGGCCGATGCCGCGGCTGCATTGAGGGAGGCGGTGTGCGGACCGACAGTCCACACCTACCCTCATCAATCGACCTCGACCATCTCGAAATCGGCCTTGGTCACCCCGCAATCCGGGCAGGTCCAGGTCTCGGGAATGTCCTCCCAGCGCGTCCCTGGCATGATGCCTTCCTCCGGCAAGCCTTCTGCTTCGCTGTACAGGAAGCCGCAGACCACGCACATCCAGGTGCGCAAGGTGGTGGGGGTGGCATCGCTCATCGGATAATCAGGACTGGATTCACGGGCCGCCATTGTCCCATCGCGGTCCACTCACCGGTAGCCATCGATGACTTCTGCTTCCCCGGCGCCCCGCGGCGTCTACCTGATCACCCCGGACGAGCCCGATACCACACGCCTGCTGGCCCGTACCGCGCCGCTGCTGGCCGCGGGCGCCACCTGGCTGCAGTACCGCAACAAGACCGCAAGCGACGCGCTGCGGCGGGAGCAGGCCACCGCGCTGCAGGCACTGTGCGCAGACCACGGCGTACCGCTGATCGTCAACGACGACCCGGCGCTGGCCAAGGCCGTGGGCGCGGCGGGCGTGCACCTGGGCGGCACCGACGGCGACATCCCCAGCGCGCGCGCCCTGCTCGGCCCCGAGGCCATCATCGGCGCCTCCTGCTATGACCAGCTGGCCAATGCCGAGAGGGCCGTGGCCGCCGGCGCCAGCTACGTGGCCTTCGGCGCGTTCTTCCCGACCACCACCAAGATCACCACCAGCCGCGCCCATACCGACCTGCTGCGGCAAAGCGCCGCACTGGGCGTGCCGCGGGTGGCGATCGGTGGCCTGACGCCGGACAATGTCGGTCCCATCATCGACGCCGGCGCCGATCTGGTCGCCGTGGTCAGCAGCGTGTTCGCCGCCGAAGACCCGGTCGCGACCCAGCGCGCCTACCTCGCCCAGTTCGCGTAATGCCCAGGAAAGCCCCATGAACCACGACCAGTCCCACGCCCTGTTCTCCCGCGCCCAGCAGCTGTTGCCGGGCGGCGTCAATTCGCCGGTGCGCGCGTTCAAGTCGGTCGGCGGCGAGCCGTTCTTCGTTGAACGCGCCGACGGTGCCTACCTGTACGACGTCGATGGCAACCGCTACATCGACTACGTCGGCTCCTGGGGCCCGATGATCGTCGGCCACAACCATCCGGCGGTACGCCAGGCGGTGAAGAAGGCGATCGACAACGGCCTGTCGTTCGGCGCGCCATGCGCGGCCGAAGTCACCATGGCCGAGACCATCACCCGCCTGGTGCCGTCGTGCGAGATGGTGCGCATGGTCAACTCCGGCACCGAGGCCACCCTGTCGGCGATCCGGCTGGCGCGTGGCGCCACCGGCCGCAACCGCATCGTCAAGTTCGAAGGCTGCTACCACGGCCACGGCGACTCGTTCCTGGTCAAGGCCGGCAGCGGCATGTTGACCCTGGGCGTGCCGACCTCGCCGGGCGTCCCGGCCGGGCTGAGCGAACTGACCCTGACCCTGCCCTACAACGACTTCGAAGCGGCCACTGCGCTGTTCGAGCAGCAGGGCGATGACATCGCCGGCCTGATCATCGAACCGGTGGTCGGCAACGCCAACTGCATCCCGCCGCGAGAGGGCTACCTGCAGCACCTGCGCGAACTGTGCACGAAACACGGCGCGCTGCTGATCTTCGACGAAGTGATGACCGGCTTCCGCGTTGCCCTCGGCGGTGCGCAGGCGCACTACGGCATCACCCCGGACCTGACCACCTTCGGCAAGATCATCGGCGGCGGCATGCCGGTGGGCGCCTACGGCGGGCGCCGCGAGCTGATGCAGCAGATCGCCCCGGCCGGCCCGATCTACCAGGCCGGCACGCTGAGCGGCAACCCGGTGGCGATGGCCGCTGGCCTGGCGATGCTGGAGCTGATCCAGCAGCCGGGCTTCCACGCCGACCTGGCCGAGCGCACCGCACGCCTGTGCGCCGGCCTGGAAGCGGCCGCCGCCGAAGCCGGCGTGGCGGTGACCACCACCCGCGTGGGTGCGATGTTCGGGCTGTTCTTCACCAGTGAGAAGGTGGAGACCTATGCGCAGGCCACCGCCTGTGACATCCCAGCGTTCAACCGCTTCTTCCACGCGATGCTGGAGCAGGGCGTGTTCCTGGCGCCGTCGGCGTACGAGGCCGGTTTCCTGTCCAGCGCGCACGACGATGCCGTGATCGAGGCCACCCTCGCCGCTGCACGCGTGGCATTCAAGGCCGCCAAGGGCTGAGACACCCTCTGGTAGGTGCCAACCTTGGTTGGCACAAAAAGGGGACGGAGGGGATTAAGTCGTTTATGCACAAACGACTTAATCCCCTCCGTCCCCTTTTTTCAACCGAAGACGAACTTGCCCTTCATCATCGCGAAGTGGCCGGGGAACGAGCAGAAGAAGGTGTAGTCGCCGCCCTTCTGCAGGCCCTGGGTGGAAAAGCGCACGCGCGTGGTCTCGCCACCACCAATTACTTTGGTGTGCGCCAGCACGCGCTTGTCAGCCTTCGGCAGGTAGCTGTCGGCCAGGGTCATGCGCATGCCTGCCAGTGCCACCGGCTGGTAATCGGCAGTGCGGGTCAGCACCCAGTTATGGCCCATCGCGGTAGCGGCCAGCTTGCCGGTGTGGCGCAGGGTCAGGTCCACGGCAGTGCAGTCGGCGGCAAGCTTGATCTCGCGAGTGCTGAAGCTCATCTGGTCGGTGCTGTCGATGCTCACTGCACACACCCGCGCCATCGCCGACGGCGCCAGCATCAGCGCGCCCAGTCCCACTGCCACCCACCAAGCCTTCATCGTTGCCTCTCCTGCGGATTCAAGCGCCATTCTAGGCAGGCCCCTGCGGCCGCGTCTGCGACCGTCTGTCGCATGCCCACTCCAGGGTTTCCCGCGCACTCACTGCAATGGCATGCTCGACCGATGCGGATCGACCTGTTGCTGCTGGATGTGGACGGCGTGCTGGTACAGTACCAGCGCGCGCAGCGCGTGCTGCACCTGGCGCAGGTACTGGATGTTACCCCTGCCGCAGTGCAGGCGGCGCTGTTCGACAGCGGACTGGAAGCGGCGCATGACAACGGCACGCTGCAGGGTCCGGCCTATCTGGCGCGGCTGGGGGAGTGCCTGGGCAGGACCGTCGATGTACCCAGCTGGATCGCCGCACGCCAGGCGGCCAGCCATCCGCAGCACGCGGTGCTGCAGCGGCTGCAGGTCCTGCAGCTGCCACTGGCGGTACTGACCAACAATGGCGCGCTGATGGTGCAGGCGCTGCCCATCCTGCTGCCGGAACTGTTCCCTGCGCTGCAGGGACGCGTGTTCTGCAGCGCCGATTTCGGCCTGCGCAAACCCGCACCGGAGGTCTTCCTGCGCACGCTTGAGGCCCTCGGCGTGGCGCCTTCGCGCACGCTGTTCGTCGATGACCTGTTCGCCAATGTGCGCGGCGCACGCGCCGCCGGCCTGCACGCGGAAACCGTGCGCGATGGCCGAGGGCTGGGCAAGGTGTTGAAGCGATACGCGGTGGGCTGATCGGGGTCAGAGCCCTCTCCGCAGGAGAGGGATCCGACCCCAGCGCCGGGGCGTCAGCGCGCGGCGATGAACGCAGCAATCGCTGCGCGCAGGCGCTTGAGGCCTTCGGCCACTTCTTCGTCGGTGATGTTCAGCGACGGCACGAAGCGCAACACGTCCGGGCCGGCCTGCAGGGTCAGCAGGCCGTGCTCGGCGGCATGGTCGAGGATCGCCCCGGCCTGGCCGGCAAAGTCCTTGCCCAGCACCGCACCCAGCATCAGGCCGCGGCCACGCACGTCGCTGAACACACCGAACTCGTCGTTGATGCGGGCAAAGCCATCGCGCAGCGCCTTCGACTGGCGGCTGACATTGGCGGCGATCTCCGCCGAGGCCAGCTTGCGCAGTGCCACGCGGGCCACCGCAGCGGCCAGCGGGTTGCCGCCGAAGGTGGTGCCGTGCGCGCCGAACTGCATGGTCTCGGCCACCTTCGGGCCGGCCAGCATCGCGCCGATCGGGAAGCCGCCACCGAGTGCCTTGGCCAGGGTGACCATGTCCGGCACCACATCATCCTGCCAGTGCGCGAACAGCGTGCCGGTACGGCCCATGCCGGCCTGGATCTCGTCCAGCACCAGCAGTGCGTTGTGCTGGTCGCACAGTTCACGCACGCGCTTGAGGAAACCGGACTTGGCCGGCATCACGCCGCCCTCGCCCTGGATCGGCTCCAGCATCACCGCCGCCACGTCGCCGGCGGCCATCGCGGTTTCCAGCTGCACCTCATCGTTGAAATCGATGTAGCGGAAGCCGCCAGGCAGCGGCTCGTAGCCTTCCTGGTACTTCGGCTGGGCGGTGGCGGTCACCGCGCCCATCGTGCGGCCGTGGAAGCTGCCACGGAAAGTGATGATCACCCGCTTGTCGGCGGGACGGCCCTGGCTGGAGGCCCACTTGCGGACCATCTTGATCGCCACTTCGTTGGCTTCGGCGCCGGAGTTGCACAGGAACACGCGCTCGGCAAAGCGGCTGGCCTTCACCAGTTCCTCGGCCAGGTGCAGCGGCGGCGCGCTGTAGAACACGTTGCTGGTGTGCCAGAGCTTGCCGGCCTGCTCGACCAGCGCGGCCACCAGGTCCGGATCATTGTGGCCCAGGCCGCACACGGCGATGCCGGCGGCCAGGTCGATGAACTCACGCCCCTGGCTGTCCCACACGCGGGCGCCCTGCCCTCGCTCCAACACCACCTGGCGGGGCTTGTAGACCGGCAGGTAGTAGTGCGAAAGGGAGATCAGCGGATCGGTCGCGGCAGTCATGGCAGTCGGCAGGGTTCAGGAATGCCCATTCTCGCGCCGGAACCCCTGCGGCACAATGCGCCCATGCGACCGTTTTCCGCCCCCCAGCTCAACCCCGCCACCGAGACCGGCTGGCGCCGTCGGTGGTTCGACATCATCTACCGCCATGACTCGCGGCCCTCGCGCAACTTCGACCTGATCCTGGTGGTGGCGATCGTCGCCAGCATCCTGGTGGTGATGATCGACAGCGTGCAGCACCTGCATGCCGAGTGGTCCACCGGCCTGTACATCCTGGAATGGGGCTTCACCATCATCTTCACCGCCGAGTACCTGCTGCGGCTGGCGGTGGTCAAGCGACCGCTGCGCTACGCGGTGAGCATCTGGGGCATCATCGACCTGCTGTCGATCCTGCCCGCCTACCTGTCGATGTTCATCCCCGGCGCGCAGAGCCTGCTGGTGGTGCGTGCGCTGCGCATCCTGCGCGTGTTCCGCATCCTCAAGCTGACCCGCTACATCGAGGAAAGCGGCGTCCTGATGACGTCGCTGTGGCGCAGCAGGCGCAAGGTGCTGGTGTTCCTGTTCACGGTGATCACCATCACCATCATCGCCGGGGCGCTGATGTACGTGATCGAGGGCCCCGAACACGGCTTCACCAATATCCCGGCCAGCATGTACTGGGCGGTGGTGACCATGGCCACGGTCGGCTTCGGCGACATCGTGCCGCAGACCGTGCTTGGCCGCTTCGTCACCTCGGTGCTGATCCTGATCGGCTACAGCATCATCGCCGTGCCGACCGGCATCTACACCGCCGAACTGGCCAGCACCATGCGCGAAGCCGAACTGGCCGCGCGCCGCGATGCCCGCGGCTGCCCGCATTGCGGGCTGGAGGGGCATGAACCCGATGCGCGGCACTGCCGCAAGTGTGGTGGCCAGCTGCCGGATGCGTTCAGCCATTGAGGCACATGCCGGCCAACGCCCGGCACTACCGGACCAACAGGGTGCGCGCCGGGCATGGCCCGGCGCTACCGTGGGCAGATCCACGCCCTGCGTGGATCGCCCTCAACGCATCCGGTTGCTGGTGGTCACCAGGTCGTTGTAGGCATCCAGAATCGTCGACTGTGCGCCTTCAGGGTCGGTGGTGAGCCAGCTGCCCGACGCCTTGCGCTCGGCGGCCAGCGCATCGGCGGTGATCGGCTTGCCCTGTTCCAGGCGCTCGACTCCGCGCCCGGCGGTACGCACCAGCTTGTCGGCCGAGCGCTGCACATGGCCCCACATCGGGTCGTCCTTGCCGACACCACCGTTCTGGATTTCCGTCACCAGCGCCTGATAGTCGGCCAGCTGGCCGCGCAACACCGCAACGTCCGGTGCCTCGCCCTGGAACGCCATTGCCAGCTGCTTGCCATCGCCGACAAGGCGCAGATGGTAGTACGCCAGCGAGCGGCCTTCGCTTTCCTCGATCTGCTTCAGCTGGGCGGCGCGGCGATCGTTCTCGTTCTTTTCCAGCGCCGCATCCATCGCCTCGCTGGCCTTGAAGAAATCAGCATAGGCCTGCATCAGCGGGGCATGCTGGCTGCGCATCCCTTCACCACCATCGCGACGATAGTCCTCGCGGGTGAAATAGCCATCGGCGCGCTCGATCAGGGTGTTCAGCGCCAGGAACGCCTGCTGGTACTGCCGCGCGGCCGCATCCAGCGACGTCGCCGGGGCCTTTGCCAGCGCCTCGCTCAACGGCTGGCCGCAGTGCTCGACCCGGTGCGACAACACCTTGCCAGGTGAGCGCGGCTGCGCTTCCTTGCCGGTTGGACCGGCTTCGGGATCCTTCATCCAACCGGTGTAGGTCTGGAAACCCTCGTGGATGGGCTGTTCGACGCCGTTGTAGCACTCGATATAGGCGTTCACCTTTTCCAACCCGGGATCGGCGACAGCCAGCCCGGCCGGGTTGTTGCAGCCGGCCAGCGCGCAGAGCAGGAGAACAGGAATCAGGCGTGTGGATGCATTCAAATCAGTTCCTTGCACAAGTGAAAACTGCAGGCATCGTCATGCATGGCGCGAGCGCGCGCTCCAGCACCTCGGCAAGGTGCTGGCATTCGGGGCTGCAGGGCGTGTCATGCCTCAATCAACCTGCTCAATCGCGACAAAAATGAAGCGTTGAGCTTCCCGCTTACTGGCGGTTGCTCTGGAAAACCAGCGAGTTGTATTCCTGCATCAGCTTGCTGGCCGAGCCGCGTGGCGCCATCGAGGGCGAATCCAGCATGCGCCGTTCGAAATCGCTGTAGGGCGTCTTGCTGCTGACCCGCTGCAGCCGCTCCTTGCCTTCCCGACGGAAGTTCTCGGCTTCGCGCTCGAAGCTGTTCCAGTCCAGCTTGCCCGGCTCCTGATCGGCCACCTTGGCATGCGCCTCGTCGGAAATACGGTTGAAGGCGTCGAGTCGTTCACGGGCTTGGGCCGGATCAAAGTCGTCCTCGCTCATCAGCTCCACGATCGCCTTGGCTTCCAGCATCATCGCCAGACGGTAGTACTCGCGCGTTCGCCCCTCGGCCTGTTCCAATACCTTGAGCTGCTCGCGCTGGGCAGCGTCATTCTGGCGCTCCAGCTCGGCGTTGAACGTTTCGCTGGCAGCCACGAAGTCCTTGAATGCGGCCATCAAGGGCGCGTGCAGTTGCTTGCCCCTGGCAAACTGGTCGTCTTCGTAGTCCTGGCGATCGTAGTAGTCGTGCGCCTCCTTGCTGATCGGCACCAGCGCCTTCAGCGCCTGCTGATAATGGCTGGCAGCAACATCGAGTTCGGCCAGCGCCGGCTTGGCAGCCATCGCCTCGGTCACCGGGCCATCGCACTGCTTCATGTCGTAATCGCTGATCTCGAACGGGCCGTACACCTGTGTCTCGCGCCCGGTCGGGCCGGCCTCGACGTCCTTGATCCAGCGCGTATAGGACTGGAGGCTGTCGTGCGTCTTCGAATCAAGCGCGTTGAAGCAGCCGATGTAGGCGTTGAGCTTCGCAGTCAACTGCTGCTGTGCGTCGGACGGCACCGTGTTGGCCTCCGGCTTGCCCGAGGCGCCGGCGTCGCCAGCGGTTGCAGGAGCCTTGCCACCGCAGGCGGCCAGGACAAGCGACAGCGAAGCGGCCAGCGCCGCGACGGAAAGCGTACGTGACATGTGTTCACATCCCTGTTGAAAACGGTTACAGCCCTGTATTCTAGCGCAGCAGGCCGAGGGCCGCAGCCCTCGGCCCTTGCGCAACGTAGCACTCAGTCCAGGAACAGATCCGGCAACAACGACCGCGACGGGTCCACGGCATAGCCGGACAGGTCGCTGACGCCGGCCTGTGCCAGCACTTCATCGTCGATCAGGAACTGGCCATTGAAGCCCGCCGCTTCGCGCACCAGCACCGCATGCGCGGCGTCGGCCATGATCTGCGGCGTACGGCAGCCGGCCGCATCGACGCCCGGAATCATGTTGATCGCATCGGTGGCGATCACCGTGCGCGGCCACAGCGCGTTCACCGCCACACCCTGCGGGCCGAACTCCGCGGCCAGGCCGAGCGTGACGAAGCTCATGCCCATCTTCGCCAGCGTGTAGCCGGTATGCGCGCCCCACCACTTCGGCTCCAGGCTCGGCGGCGGTGCCAGGGTCAGGATGTGCGGGTTCGGCGCCTGCAGCAGGTACGGCAGGCAGGCCTGCGCACACAGGAAGCTGCCACGCGAATTGACCTGCTGCATCAGGTCGAAGCGTTTCATCGGCGTATCCAGCGTGCCACGCAGCCAGATCGCGCTGGCGTTGTTGATCAGGATGTCGATGCCCCCAAAGGTGTCGACCGTGGCCGCAACCGCGGCGTGCACCTGCTCTTCCTCGCGGATATCGCACTTCAGCGCCAGCCCCTGGCCACCGGCGGCGGTAACGGCCTCGGCCGCGCTGTGGATGGTACCTGGCAGCTTCGGGTTCGGCACCGCCGACTTGGCCGCAATGGCCACGTTCGCCCCGTCACGCGCAGCGCGCAGTGCGATGGCCAGGCCGATGCCACGCGAGGCACCCGTGATGAAAAGCGTTTTGCCCTGCAGACTGCCCACGTTCCACACTCCAGCGTATGCAATGAGCCGCTAGTATGCCGCGCCGACGTGGAGTTCACCCGGCCTTGACGATACTGGCGCCTCCAGTCAACGCACGAGGTCCACGCCATGCGCCGTTCCCGCCTGTTGCTGCCTGCCCTGGGGCTTGCCCTGCTGACCGCCTGCCAGGGCCGTTCGCCGGAACCCGGCAAGGAACCGTCGGCCGGTGACACGCCCAGCGCGGAGAAAGCCGCCGCAGACGGCAAGCTGCGCTGGAGCGAGGCAGTGGTGTGGGATGGCGACCTCAACGCCTGCCGCCAGGGCGGGAATGCAGCCACGCGTGAGTGCCTGCGCGATGCGATGCGCGCTGGTGGCGCAAGCGCCGATGCCATTGCTGCCGCCGAACAGTTGTCCACCGGCGGCGAGCTGGCCTACGTGACGGCCTGGCACGAGAACGAAGGCCTGGGCATTGCCACGGTCGAGTATCCGTTCCGCGCCAACACCAACGAGGGCACCCGCCTGGTCGACGCCACCGGCAAGCGCATCGATGTGGATGCCGTGCAGCTGGACGACACCCTGCGTGCCGACCCCGCTGTGCAGGCCCTGCTGAAGGACCACCCGCAGGCCACGCCGTTCGCACCGGCGCAGTCGGCCGGGGCCACGCCGCTGGAGAACGGCGGCATCCGCCTGCTGTACCGCACGCCGCTGCGTGACTGCCACGCCTGCCCGGATGTAGGCCAGCTGCAGATCGCCTACGACTTCGACGCCAAGCGCAACTTCATCGGCCAGCAGGTAGTGCCGGCAACGCCGTAAGGTCGCCGGCACTACATCAAGGCCGTCAGCGGGCGCATCCACGCATCGCGTGGATCTACCGGTACGCCTGCGCCTGCTTCCTCAGCAGATGCGGCACGATCAGCCGATGCACCGGCGCAACCGGCAGCATGTACACGCGCCCGAACGCGTTGTGCGTATGCACCACGGTCGCCACTTCCAGCACGTCGCCCTGCCACTGCAGGGCCAGCTGCACACGCAGGTGGCGGTCGTCGTCTTCCAGCACGATGGCATCGTCACTGAGCGACTGCAGGGTGAAGATGCCCAGTCGCTGCCCGGGTTGAGGATCCGCAACATCCTGCACCGCGCGCAACGAGCCCAGGTGCTTCATGCCGAGCAGGCGCATGCCGCGATTGCGCAGCGCCATCAGCCCATCGAACCAGCCGGGAATGGTCGCGGCCATATCGCGATAGGCCTGCAAGGCCGAGCGCCCATCACGATGGGTTGTTGCCTGGCAGGCGTGCACGAAGTCGGCACCGGCCAGCTGTGGGCGCAGGACGCTGCCCGCACTCGGTGGGCCGGTCACTACCTGCAGTGGACTCACGGCTTGGGCCCCTGCCCCTCGTTGTCTTCCCAATGCAGGATGCGACGGGTAACGAAGCGGTAGACCGGCTTGCCCGTGGCGAACCACAGTTCGCGCACCCACGAGGTGCGCTTGAGCACGCGCTTTTCCACTGGGGTGAGCGACTCACGGCAGTACATGCGCTTGTGCTTGAGCAGGTGGCGCAGGTCCTCGCGGGCCAGCAGGCGCATCCAGCGCGAGCGCGGGTTGCCGATCACTGCCAGCTGGAAGTCGATCAATGCCGGGCGGCCGTCTTCGGTCACCAGCCAGTTGGCTTCCTTGGCCAGGTCGTTGTGGGCCACGCCGCGCCGATGCAGCTGCTGCAGCAGCCGACGCGCGGCGCGGAACCAGGCCAGGTCGCCACGCGGTGGGCGCTGGTACATGGCGTCGCCGGCCATGAAACTGCGGTCGAGATGATGCCCATTCCACGCCAGCAGCTGCGGCACGTCAGCCATGCCATGGATATGGCGCAGCGCGCGCGCTTCGCGGCGGGCCAGCCACCAGGCCGGCAGGCGCAACCACAGCGGCGTGGCGCCCAGGTCACGGCGTACGAAGGGGCCGGCAGGCCCTTCCACACGGAGGATGCGACCGAAGCTGTCGGCCTTCAAAGCATGTGGTGGCGTGTCTGGCGTATGCGGCATGGGCCCATTCTAGGCGATGGCGCCGGTTGCAAACGGTCACCAAGCGGCTGGGAACCAGTCACCTTCACGCCCCTATAATCGGGCAATGGACTCTTCATGGATCGACGCCACGCTTGCGTGGATTGCCGCTCACCCCGTGCTGGCGGGTGCCGTTATCTTCCTCATCGCCTTCTGCGATGCGGTGATCATTCTCGGCGCCATCGTGCCGGCGCTGCCGCTGCTGTTTGCGGTGGGCGTGTTCATCGGCCTGGGCCAGATCTCCGGACCGTACGCGGTGGCGGCGGCCGCACTGGGCGCATTCGCCGGCGATGGCATCAGTTACTGGATCGGGCGCCGCTGGGGCGACCGCCTGCGTGGCGTGTGGCCGTTCAGCCGTTACCCGCAACTGCTCGACCGCGGCGAAAACCTGTTCCGCCGCAACGCGTTCAAGAGCATTCTGGTGGCACGCTACGTCGGCGCGATCCGGCCGTTCGTGCCGGCCATCGCGGGCATGATGAAGATGCCAGCCAGCCGCTATGTACAGGCCAGTGGTATCGCCAGCATTTCATGGGCGGTGCTGTTCCTGGCCCCCGGCTGGATTCTTGGCGAGGCCTATGACGCGGTCGCCGCAGTAGCCGGTCGGCTGGTGGTGGTGGTCGGCCTGCTGGCGGTGATCCTTGGCCTGGTCTGGGCCATCGTGCTGTACGGCTACCGCTGGTCGGCCGCGCGCATGGACAACTGGCTGGCACGCCTGCTCGACTGGTCCAACCGCCATCCGACGCTGGGCCGCTACACCGTCGGCGTGCTGGATCCGAAGCGGCGCGAGTCGGTGCCGCTGGCGATGCTGGCGCTGATGCTGCTGGTGCTGGGCTGGGGCTGGTTCGCGCTGCTGACCGTGGTGGTCGCGCATGGCGAGCCACTGGCGATCGACCTGCTGGTACACCAGGCAATGCTGGCCCTGCGCAACCCGCTGGCCGATTACCCGATGGCCGCGCTGGCGTCGCTGGGCGCCTGGCAGGTGCTGCTGCCGGCCACTGCGGCGGCGATGGGCTACCTGGTCTGGCGCCGGCGCTGGATGGCGGCCGCGCACTGGCTGGCCGCGCTGGCTTTCGGCCTGGCGCTGACCATGCTGCTCGGCGCTACCGTCGATGTTGTGCGCCCGGTCGACGCCAGCAGCGGCTTCGGCTTCCCGTCGGTGTCGGTGACGATGGCCACCATCACCTTCGGCTTCTTCGCGGTGCTGATCGCCCGCGAGATGCCCGGCCGTACCCGCGTCTGGCCGTACCTGGTGTCGGGCATCGTGGTCAGCCTGATCGGTTTCTCGCGCCTGTACCTGGGCGCGCATTGGCTGAGCGATGTGATCGGCGGCATGCTGTTCGGCACGTTCTGGCTGCTGGTGCTGGGCATCGCCTACCGCCGCCGCTTCAACCGCTCGTTCTGGGTGAAGCCGGTGGCATGGCTGTTCTACGGCGTCTTCGCCGTCGCCGCGATGTGGTACGCACCGCGCAACATCCCGGTGAAGCTGGAACGCTTCGAGCCGACCTTGCCGGCCCCGCAGGCAATGGACACGCAGGCCTGGTGGCAGCACGACTGGGCGACACTGCCGGCGCGCCGCAACGAGTTCGATGACGACCAGCGCTGGCCGCTGGACGTACAGGTGGCCGGTCCGCTGGCACCGCTGCAGGCGCAACTGGAAGCGCGCGGCTGGAAGCGGCAGGAGCAGGCCGGCTGGCAGCAGGCGCTGCTGATGCTGGACAAGAACACTGGCGCCGATGAACTGCCGGTGCTGCCGGCGACGCTGGAAACCCGCGTGGAAGCGCTGTTGATGGTACGCCCGGGTACACACCGTGATGAGCGCTACGTACTGCGCCTGTGGCCGGCCCCCGCGCAGTTGCAGCCGGGCAACACGCCGCTGTGGCTGGGCAGTGCACAGACCCTGCGCTACGAACGCCATTTCGAGTGGATCGGCATGTGGCACCCGCTGCGTGGCGTCGACCCGGCATTGAATGCCGTGAAGGACGCCGTGCAGGACCTGCCGCAGCGCGAGGACGTGCACAGCGAAACCGGGTTGCCGGTGCTGCGGTTGAAGACCACCACGCCCTGACCGGTACCGGTCGCGATCACCCAGTGTAGAGCCGAGCCCATGCTCGGCTGCTCTTCGCGGGATCCATCAAGCCGAGCATAGGCTCGGCTCTACAGCAGATCCACGCCATGCGTGGATGGCTTCTACGGCATCCAGCCCAGCAGCTGCTGCAATCGCTGGTGCGGATCGTCCATCTGCAGCAGCTGAAGGCGCTGCTGCTCGCTCAGCGGCAGCAGCTCGGCCAGCCGCCAGCCGACCCAGCTGGCCTGGTCCAGCAGCGCCGGATTGGCCGGCGCATAGGCCTCGCCGGCCTGCTCGATGATGTGCCCCAGCACCGTGGCCAGCAGTGCATGCTGTGGCCGCAGTTCGTCATCGGGGTCTTCCTCGCACCAGCGCACATCAGCCACCACCAGGCCGTTGTCGCGCACGCGGGTGCGCTCGACATGGAAGCGACGGGTACCGCGCAGGCGCAGCTGCAGCACGCCGTCGGCGCCGACATCGAAGTCTTCGATGCGTACCTGCACGCCAAAGGCGGCCGGTGTCGCCGGTGCGCCGACCTCCTCGCCCTCGAGGATCAGGCAGACGCCAAATCCCTCACCACTGCGGCCGCTGTCGCGGACCAGGTCCAGATAGCGCCGCTCGAACACGCGCAGGCCTACCGCTGCACCCGGTACCAGCGCGGTGTGCAGCGGGAACAGCGGCAGCGAGCCGTCGCCGCTCATCGGGCCTGCAGCGCGGCGAGGAAGCGGCGCGGGGCACCGTCGAAGCCACCGTTGGACATGAATACCACGTGGTCGCCGCTGCGCGCGCTGGCCTGCAGCTGCGCCAGCAATGCGTCGGTATCGGGCACCGCGTGGGCTTCGCCACGCACCGCGGCGATCACCGCCGCAGCATCCCAGGCCAGTTCCGGGCGATGCAGGAACACCACTTCATCGGCCAGCGCCAGCGAGGGAGCCAGCGCCTGCGCATGTGCGCCCAGCCGCATCGAGTTGCTGCGCGGCTCCATCGCGACCACGATGCGCGCATCACCCACCTTGGAACGCAGGCCCTCCAGCGTGGTGGCGATCGCAGTCGGATGGTGGGCGAAATCGTCGTAGACGGTGATGCCGTCATGGCTGCCGATCACTTCCATGCGGCGCTTGACGCTGCGGAAGCGTGCCAGCGCCGGAATAACCTGGGCGGGCGCCACGCCCACTGCATGCGCGGCGGCCAGCGCGGCCAATCCATTGAGCACGTTGTGGCGGCCCAGCAGCGACCACTGCACATCACCCAGCGCCTGCCCACGATGGTGCACGCGGAAGGCGCTGCCATCAGCGGCCAGCAGCTCGGCATGCCATTCCAGCGACGGATCGAATCCGAAGCGCTCGACCGGGGTCCAGCAGCCCATCGCCAGCACTTCGGCAAGGTACTGATCCTCGCCGTTGACGATCAGACGCCCACGTGCGGGTACGGTACGCACCAGATGGTGGAACTGGCGCTGGATCGCGGCCACGTCCGGGAAGATGTCGGCGTGGTCGTACTCAAGGTTGTTGAGGATGGCCACCAGCGGCCGGTAGTGCACGAACTTGCTGCGCTTGTCGAAGAAGGCCGTGTCGTACTCATCGGCTTCGACCACGAACTCGCGCCCCTGGCCCAGGCGGGCGGAGACACCGAAATCCTCGGCGACACCGCCGATCAGGAAGCCCGGCGAGCGCCCTGCACTTTCCAGCAGCCAGGTGAGGATGGTGGTGGTGGTGGTCTTGCCGTGGGTACCGGCCACGGCCAGCGTGTCGCGGCCCGGCAGCACCTGCTCGGACAGCCACTGCGCGCCGGAGATATAGCGCTGGCCGGCATCGAGCACGGCTTCCACGGCGGCATTGCCGCGCGACAGCGCGTTGCCGATCACCACCTCGTCGGTACCGGCCGGCACGCTGTCGGCACGGTAGCCCTGGTCCAGTGTGATGCCCAGCTGTTCGAGCTGGGTCGACATCGGCGGGTAGATGGCCTGGTCGCTGCCGCTGACGGAATGCCCAAGTTCCCGCGCCAGGGCGGCCACGCCGCCCATGAAGGTGCCGGCAATTGCAAGGATATGTACGCTGCTCATGACCGAGGATTGTGACCGATGACGGCTGTATAGGGCCAATGTCCGCTATCGGGTAAGACAACCCCTACACGGGATGTGAGAAAACTCCAATCAGCTGTCAGGGAATTCCCGATAGCGATGTTCTGTGAACCCGGACACAATTCGAACTGCCAGCCGCAGTACCCGAACCGGTCCTACTCCCCAAGAGGCCATCCCCAAGGGAGCTCATGCTGCGGGGCCCTGAGCAAGCCCTTCGCTGGCGCCTATCAAACGACACAGGCCTGATCCTCGCGGACCAGGCCTGTGTTTTTTGCGCCTGAAGGACCGGACGCATGCCGGCCCCGCCGGATCAGGCCTTGATCGCTGCCAGGATGCGGGCTTCGATCTCGTCCAGCTCACCGACGCCATCGACGCGGGCCAGGGTGCCACGGCCGGCGTAGAAATCGACCACCGGGGCGGTCTGGTCGTTGTAGACCTGCAGGCGCTGGCGCACCGCTTCCGGGTTGTCATCGGCGCGGCCCTGCTCCTTGGCGCGGCCGGCGATGCGGTCCACCAACAGCTCGGTGGGCACATCCAGCTGCACCACCGCGTCCAGCGGCTGGCCGATCTTGGCCAGCAGGCCATCCATCGCATTGGCCTGGGCCACATTGCGCGGGTAGCCATCGAGGATGAAGCCCTTGGCGACATCAGCCTGGGTCAGGCGCGACTCCAGCATGCCCAGCAGGATGTCGTCCGACACCAGGTTGCCGGCATCCATCACCGTCTTGGCCTGCTTGCCCAGCTCCGTGCCGGCGGCGATTTCCGCGCGCAGCATGTCACCGGTCGAAATGTGGGCGATCCCCAGCTTTTCCTTCAGGCGCGTCGCCTGTGTCCCCTTGCCCGAACCGGGCGGTCCCAACAGAACCAATCGCATTGACCTGACTCCAACGTGTTGAAAACAAAGAAGGTTCGCGTCCCGGACGGTCCGGTATCGCTGCACCGCAATAGCGCCACTTTACCGCATCCGGGTAATGTCCCTGCAATGTCCCCTCCCCCGAGCAGGTAGAAGCATGCGCAACGGTACTCTCCTTTATGCCCAGTCCGGCGGTGTCACCGCCGTCATCAATGCCACGGCGGCAGCGGTGATCGAGCAGGCCCGGGCCAAGGGCATCAAGGTCCTGGCGGCCCGCAACGGCATCCTCGGCGCGCTGCGCGAGGAGCTGATCGACACCAGCAGGGAGAGTGCCGCCGCGATCCGCGCCCTCGCCCATACCCCGGGCGGCGCCTTCGGATCGTGCCGGGTCAAGCTGAAATCGCTGGATGCCGACCGCGCCCGCTATGACCGCCTGCTGGAGGTGCTGCAGGCCCACGACGTGCGCTGGTTCCTCTACAACGGCGGCAACGACTCGGCCGACACCGCACTGAAGGTCTCGCAGCTGGCCAAGGCCTCCGGCTACGACCTGACCTGTATCGGCGTGCCCAAGACCATCGACAACGACCTTGCCGTTACCGATACCTGCCCCGGCTTCGGGTCAGCGGCCAAGTACACCGCGGTCTCGGTGCGCGAAGCAGCACTGGACGTGGCGGCGATGGCCGAAACGTCCACCCGTGTCTTCATCTACGAAGCGATGGGCCGCCACGCCGGCTGGCTGGCCGCCGCCGCCGGCCTGGCCGGCAACGGTGATGACGAAGCGCCGCACATCATCCTGCTGCCCGAGCGCGCCTACGACGAGGCCACGTTCCTGGCCAAGGTGAAAGCCGTGGTCGAGCGCGTCGGCTACTGCGTGGTGGTGGCGTCGGAAGGCATTGCAACCGCCGATGGCCGCTTCGTTGCCGATGCCGGCGGTGGCAAGGACTCGTTCGGTCATTCGCAGCTCGGCGGCGTGGCGGCGCACTTGGCCGGCCGGGTCAAGGATCAGCTGGGCCTGAAGGTGCACTGGGCACTGCCCGATTACCTGCAGCGCTCGGCCCGCCACCTGGCCAGCAGGACCGACTGGGAGCAGGCGCAGGCGGTGGGCAAGGCCGCGGTGCAGCTGGCACTGAAGGGCCAGAATGGCGTGATGCCGGTGATCGTGCGCAGCAGCGATGCGCCCTATCGCTGGAAGATCGAAGCGGCGCCGCTGTCGAAGATCGCCAACCACGAGAAGAAGATGCCGGCTGGTTTCATCCGCCGCGATGGCTTCGGCATCACGGCCAGGGCGCGCGCCTACCTGTCACCATTGATCAAGGGCGAAGCACCGCTTCCCTATGGCACCGATGGCCTGCCGAAGTACGTCACCCTGAAGAACGTAGCGGTGAAGCAGAAACTGCCGGCCTTCGAAGGCTGACCTGAAAAAGGGGACGGAGGGGATTAAGTCGCATACGCCCCTCTGTCATCTCCAACAGCATCAGCAGTGGGTCGGATACGACTTAATCCCCTCCGTCCCCTTTTCATGGAGATCAGCATGGCACTGCGTGTTGTCCGACTCGGTACGCCGCGCCAACCCGGCGAGGGACTGCGCATCGGCACGGTGCGGCGGCCGCCGCGCGGCGTGCCGCGCAGCGAGTTCGCCCGACAGGACTGGTACGACGTCTGGTTTCCTACGCTGTCACCCAGCGCGGAGCTGGTGAAGCGGGCACATGAGGCAACGACGGCGGCCGATTGGACCGCCTTCTTCCGCCATTACAAGGCCGAGATGAAGGCGCCCGATGCCGCCCACGCGCTGGACCTTCTGGCCGCGATGTCGCAACACAGCGACATCAGCGTGGGCTGCTACTGCGAGGATGAAGCGCACTGCCACCGCAGGGCATTGCGCGAGCTGCTGGTGGCGCGCGGGGCAATGCTGGCGGATTGATCAGCCGGATGTCGGCCGTGGATGACGGCACGGGTGCACCACCCACGCGACTTCAATTGCAGGCCTTGCCTTCCATCTGCAACTGCGCGGCGAACATCGTCACCTGCGGAATCTGGCCGGCGGCGGCCTGCTTCTTCGCCTCTTCCAGATAAATGCGCGATTGGCCCTGCCCGTCCAGCTCGACCTTGTGGCTCGACGGCAGGCGCCACACCCGGACCACCGCCTGCTGCGCCGGGCACGCGGCATTGGGCACGCGGATCACATCATTGAGCTTCCAGCCCTTGTCGGCACTCGGCTGCGCCTTGGTGTAATCGACGAAGCGCGCGCGTGGCTGGCATTGCTCGCTGGTCCGGACGGCGGAGAAGCGATATGGCGCGGCGGCATCACCGGTGAACGCACCTTCCAGCCGCGCGCAGGCCTCGGGGATCTGCCGCAGCGTATGCACCGCGCCCACCGCCTGCGGCGCACCGACCGCACGCTGCAGTTCCGGCGTTTCCGCAGCGAAGGCCGGTGCGGCCGGGACCAGGGCGGCAAGCATCAACAGGGACAGGCGCATGGGGAATCTCCTACGGGGCTGTGCGCAGGCTTGCAGAGGCTGCCTTAACGGGGTGCAAAGGCCGTTGGCTCGCCAATCATGCCCAGGGCCCGACGGCATGCGCCGCGGCTCCCAGGAGCCGGTCGAGTATGGCTCGACTCTACAAGTGGCGGCACGCATACTGCGGGCACCAGGGAATGCTGAACACCGCCATACGTCGGACGACCGCCAAGGTCGGTACGGGTTGGTTCCAGGCTGCAGCCCGTCGTCCCCCTCGTGGTGCCGTTCATCGCCACTGGATGCCTACATCCATTCTGCGGAGGGGTCTAATGCTGGAACGTCACGGGCTGTCACTGGCGCTGGGCTGCGCCATTCTCGCGATCCTGTTCGGAATCGTCTCGGCGCGCTGGATCCTGCGCCAACCCACCGGCAATGCGCGCATGATCGCGATCGCCACCGCGATCCAGGAAGGTGCGCGTGCCTATCTCAACCGCCAGTACCTGACCATCGGCATCGCCGGCGTGGTGCTGTTCGTGCTGGTCGGCATCTTCCTCAGCTGGTACACCGCGATTGGTTTTGCAGTCGGCGCGGTGCTGTCCGGCGCCGCCGGCTACATCGGCATGAACGTGTCGGTACGCGCCAACGTGCGTACCGCAGAGGCGGCGCGCAACGGCATCAGCGCGGCGATGGACGTCGCCTTCCGCGGCGGCGCGATCACCGGCATGCTGGTGGTCGGGCTGGGCCTGCTGGGCGTGGCCGGCTACTACGCACTGCTGTTGCAGATGGGCCTGCCGATGGAACAGGCGCTGCACGCGCTGGTCGGCCTGGCCTTCGGCTCCTCGCTGATCTCGATCTTCGCGCGCCTGGGCGGCGGCATCTTCACCAAGGGCGCCGACGTGGGTGCCGACCTGGTCGGCAAGGTCGAAGCCGGCATTCCCGAGGACGATCCGCGCAACCCGGCGGTGATCGCCGACAACGTCGGTGACAACGTCGGCGACTGCGCCGGCATGGCGGCCGACCTGTTCGAGACCTACGCGGTGACCGTGATCGCCACCATGCTGCTGGGCAGCCTGATGCTGGCCGAAGCCGGTGCCAACGCGGTGCTGTATCCGCTAGTACTGGGCGGCGTGTCGATCATCGCTTCGATCATCGGCGCGCTGTTCGTCAAGGTGAAGCCAGGCGGCTCGATCATGGGCGCGCTGTACAAGGGCGTGATCGTTTCCGGCGTGCTGGCCGCCATCGCCTTCTACCCGATCACCACCGGACTGATGTCCGACAACGTGCATGGACCGATGGCGCTGTATGGCTGCGCGCTGATCGGCCTGGTCCTGACCGGCCTGATCGTGTGGATCACCGAGTACTACACCGGCACCCAGTACAAGCCGGTGCAGCACGTGGCGCAGGCGTCGACCACCGGCCACGGCACCAACATCATCGCCGGACTCGGCATCTCGATGAAATCCACCGCGCTGCCGGTGGTGGCGGTGTGTGCGGCGATCTGGGGTGCGTTCGCACTGGGCGGCCTGTACGGCATCGCCATTGCCGCAACCGCGATGCTGTCGATGGCAGGGATGATCGTCGCCCTCGATGCCTACGGCCCGATCACCGACAACGCCGGTGGCATCGCCGAAATGGCCGAGCTGCCTTCGGAGATCCGCGACATCACCGACCCGCTGGATGCGGTGGGCAACACCACCAAGGCCGTGACCAAGGGCTATGCGATCGGCTCGGCGGCGCTGGCGGCACTGGTGCTGTTCGCCGACTACACCCACAACCTGCAGGCAGCCAATCCCGGCCAGGAGTTCCGCTTCGATCTCAGCGACCACACGGTGATCATCGGCCTGTTGATCGGCGGCCTGATCCCCTACCTGTTCGGTGCGATGGCGATGGAAGCGGTCGGCCGCGCGGCAGGCGCAGTGGTGGAAGAAGTGCGCCGCCAGTTCCGCGAGATTCCCGGCATCATGCAGGGCACCGGCAAGCCGCAGTACGACAAGGCGGTGGACATGCTGACCCGCTCGGCGATCCGCGAAATGATCGTGCCCTCGCTGTTGCCGGTCGCCGTGCCGGTGGTGGTCGGCCTGCTGCTGGGGCCGCGCGCACTGGGCGGCCTGCTGATCGGCACGATCGTCACCGGCCTGTTCGTGGCCATCTCGATGACCACCGGCGGCGGCGCCTGGGACAACGCCAAGAAATACATCGAGGATGGCCACTTCGGTGGCAAGGGCAGCGAAGCGCACAAGGCTGCGGTGACCGGCGATACCGTCGGTGACCCGTACAAGGACACCGCCGGCCCGGCAATCAATCCGCTGATCAAGATCATCAACATCGTGGCGCTGCTGCTGGTGCCGCTGCTGTAGATCCACGCGACGCGTGGATGGCAGGCTCGACGGGGCCAGAACCCTTTCCTGCGGAAAGGGATCCGACCCCGATGGCGGTCACCGCCCGCGCAGGAAGAACCACACGGGCACCATCACGTTCACCGGGTCGCCGGCCACCTCGGGCGGCGGCGGGCCGCGCGAGGATCGTTGGCGTCGTCCACTTCCACGGCCGGATGGGGCTCCGGTCGCGGTGCCGGCCGGCTGAGCACGTAACCGGCGCTGGCGGCAAAGAACAGGCCCACGCCGAGCAACAGGCGCCACGACGGATGCGCGCCCCAGCAGAACAGGGCAAAGCCCGCCGCCATGCCTGCGCTGGCAAACGCCTTGCCCTTGCCCGACACGGCACCCTGCTCGCGCCACAGCCGCAGCGACGGGCCGTAGCGTGGATGCGCCAGCAGGCGCTGCTCGAACTTCGACGAGCTGCGCGCGAAGCAGCCCACCGCGAGGATCAGGAAGATGGTGGTCGGCATGACTGGCAGCAATGCGCCGATCACCCCGAGGCCGACCATCAGCCAGCCCAGCGCGAACCAGAGCCAGCGCATCAGCGCTGCACCTGCGGGCGCACGCCGCGCATCAGGCGAATTCCACTTCGACGTGGCGGTACACGCTGCGGAACGCAGCGTCGGCTGCATCGATCACCTGCTGGTCCTGCTCGGCACTCAGCGGCACCGCGTCCAGCACAGCGGTGAACTCGCGCCAGTGGCGCGCTGCGCCATCGGGAGGGGCGGCCAGGTGGCGGGCGCCGAAATCACGGTGCAGGCCGAGCCTGGCCACCATCTTGTACAGAAGGGTGCCACCGAGATTGGAGCCTTCGGCCACGTACAGCCAACCCAACGCAGTCGGCAGCGCGAGGTCCGAGGGCAGCGCGTCGATGTCCGCGCCAGGCAGGGCCTGCTCCAGGTCCTGCAGGTCGCGCGCGACCTGTCTCAGTCGGCGGCGCGCGCCCAGATCGGGCAGCAGTGCGTCCAGCGCAGGATTGGCATACAGCGCATCAATGCTGCGGTGGAAGCGATACTGCACGCGCAGGAAACGGGCGAAGTTGCCGCGGTCGGCGAAGATGTCACCGGCCATGATGCGCTTGTCCAGCGCACCGTGGCTGTCGCGGGTGGCGGCCTTGAGCCGCAGGCTGCGGCTGTCTTCGGGAGCGATGTGTGCGTTCATGGGGGAATGCCAGGGGGGGCGTCCTGCTGTAGACGTCCGCCGCGGGGGTTTCCCCAAGCCCATGTGTGCCGATAATGGGGCCATCCCCTTCTTCCACCCGGAACCGATGATGATCACCACCGAACCGCGCATGACCAACCTGTTCCTGCAGCTGGGCCTGGACGCCAGCGCCGAAGGCATCGCCCGCTTCATCCGCGAGCACCAGCTGGCCACCGACGTCGAAGTCGTCGAGGCGCCCTACTGGAACGATGCCCAGCGCCAGTTCCTGGCCGAGTCGCTGCAGGCCGATGCGGCATGGACCACCGTGGTGGACGAGTTGAACGAGTCGCTGCACGAAGATGCGGTGAAGGCGTCGACCGGGCTTTAGGTGCCGTGATGGGGGCGCCGGGCACGGCCCGGCCACTCCCTGTAGATCCACACCATGTGGAGATGAATTCCCTTGCCGAGAGAATTCTGAACCTCGGTCGCAATCGGCCCTCGATGAAGCGCGTCATTTCCATCACCATGAGCGCGGTAGCAAGGCTGATCCATCCATGGCGAAAGCAGCGAACATCAACTACATCCATTACCTCTACTACCCGCTGTTGTCCATGTCGGACGATGAACTGGCGGCGTTCGAGATAAACGATGCGCAGGACAGAGCTTGGCTGTTCGGTGAGATGGGCAAGGTTCTGGAGACATTCGGTCCCGCTGCCCGTGCCCATGTCTGCAGCTCTCTCGGCTTCCTTGCAGGGACGAATGGCGCTGAAGATCACTGGCGAAAGCTGATTCCACATGAACTTCCACTTCGCGAAGTCGAGAACAAGGCTGGCTACTTGAACGAACTATTTCTCAGCCTTTTTCATCGCCTCCCGGTTGAAGAAGACTGGACGGATGTCGAGCTCTCACTGGACCTTCCAGCCAACGGATTGAGAACCAATATATAGAGCGGTTGTTCCGGGCAAGTGGAGTCTTCCGCACGTCAAAGGCGGTGCGGACCAAGGTCCGCACCCACCGAGTGTGGTTGGGGCGCGCTGGGGTCAGAACCCTTTCCGCGGGAAAGGGATCCGACCCCACCGCTCATCCGCGCCCGATCAGTACGTCCAGGTCAACGCCAACCGCGCGGTGCGGCCCGGTGCCGGCATCACGCCCAGGGCCAGCGGGTCCAGGTAGTAACGGTCGGTCAGGTTGTCGACGCCGGCTTCCACCGACAGCTGGTCGTTGAAGCTCCAGCTGGCGAACAGGTCGACCAAGGTGTTCAGCCGGTACAGCTGCTGGATCGCCGACAGGCCCACGTTCCAGGCCTTGTCCAACTTGCTGATCGGGCCAGCGTTGTGGACCATGCGGGTGCCGAAGGTCAGGCGCTCGTCGAACAGGCGCGAGCCCAGGATCAGGTTGACTGTGTAGCGCGGCGGGTTCTGGGTGTTGGTGTACGAGCCCTCGAAGCCACCGTCCACGCAGTTGGGTGTATTGGCCAGCTCGTCGTTCCCGCGCTGCGCACCATAGGCACGACGCTCGGCGGCGATGTCCGGCGCGCAGGTCTTGGCCTTGACATAGTAATGCGCGGACAGGTCGGCGAAGACCTTGCCGCTGTCATAGCTGGACTGGAATTCCATGCCCGAGACCTTGAACTGATCGACGTTGCGGATCAGGCCGGCCGAAAGCGTGCGGTAGTCACGGGTGATCAGGTCGTCGATGCGGGTATCGAAGTACGCCAGCTTCAGCGCCAGGCGGTCGCCAGCGGTAAACAGGTGGTAGCGGAGGGTGCTGGCACCGATTTCCCAGCTGCGCGCGCGCTCCGGCTTCAGCTCACCGACCGGCTTGGCAGCGGTGAACAGGCCCAGCGTGGTCTCGAACAGGCTCGGCAGCTTGGTGCCTTCGGCGTACTTCACGTAGACCAGGGTGTCTTCGCTGAAACGGTAGGCCACGCTGGCGGTAGGCGAGAACGCGGTGTCGCGACGGCGGATCGGCTGCGACCAGCTCCAGCTGACCGGCACTTCCAGATCCTGCGGCTTGCCGGCGTCGTAGAAGTTCCAGCCGGCGATGTCGCCCACCGTACCCTTCTTGTACGGCGAGGCCAGCAGCGAGGCCTGGGTGAAGTTGCCGTTGGCATCCGGATACCAGTTCAGCAACGCGATGCGCTTGGCGCGCCACGAGGGCAGTGCCGGGCTGCCGTTGAGCAGCTCGGTGTAGCGGTACTGGCCCTGCACCTCGTAGGCATCGGGCGTGGCCAGCCGGTTGCGGTCGTGCACGTCCACCCGGTTCCAGCGGCCACCGGCCAGCAGCTCCCAGTGTTCGTCGGGCTGCCACTTCAGCGCGGCCACGGCGCTGTATTCCTTGCGCTCGGCATTACGCAGGAAGCGGTTGTTGACCAGGTCATCGTGCATGATCGGGCCCGAGCTGCCCGGGGCGATGTCTTCGTCGCTGTAGGACAGGCCGTAGTCGAGCGTGAACGCACCGGCGCGGGTGTCGAACCTGGAGGTATTGCTGGCATCCAGGCCGAAGCGCTTCTGCCGCAACGGATTGCGGTAGGCATCCTTGTAACCGGGATCGCCACTGAAGCTGGGTGCGTCATACCACTCTGTGCGGCGGTCGAAGTACCACGGGGTGATGCCGGTCAGGCTGTTGTACATCACGCTGTCGGTGTCGGTGTACGCAGCGTTGACGCGCAGGTCGATCAGCCCGCTGTCCGGATTGAAGCGATAGCGCAGGGTGTAGCTGTCCATGTCGACGTGGCCCGGGTCCCACTGCGGGATGCGGTCACGGTCGACGCGGATGATCTGCGAGGCCATGATCTCGCCGGCCGTGCCTTCATAGCGGCGGTAGCCGGCTTCCAGGCTCTGCGTGTCATCGATGCGCCAGGTGCCCTTGAGCAGCGCCGACTTCGAACGCGAGGAGGTATTGAACACTTCGGTACGCGGCGGATTCAGCGGCGCCAGCGTACGACGGGTCTGCGGGAAATCATCGTAGCCGTGCTTGCCGGAGAAGTAGTTGCCGTTGTCCCGGTACGCGTAGGCCGCAACCAGGTCGAAGCGGTCCCAGTGACCGGCACCGGCCACGTTGAAGAACTGGCTGCCGGTAGCGCTGCGATCGCTGCGCGGCGCCGCACTGTATGACGGCAGGTTGTTGGCACTGCCATTGGCCAGGCCACCGCGCACGCGCACGCCGAAGTCGCGGCCCTCGCGCAGCACGTCACCGATCTTCAACGTCTCCATCTCGACCACGCCGCCGATGCCACCGGACGCGTTGGCCTGCAGGCTCGGGCCCTTGGTGATGGTCAAGCTGGAGATCAGGTCGGGGTCGAGGTAGGTGCGCTGTGACTGGCCCGCATAGCCGCGGTAGGTGTCCATGCTGGACTGGCCACCGTCGATGATCACCGGTACGCGGCCCTGGCCCTGGATGCCACGGATGTTGACGTCGAAGCCGTTGCCCACGCGCGGATCACCGGCGGTGACACCGGCCACCCCCTTGACGATGTCACCGTTGGAGGTGCCGCGGAAACGCTCCAGATGCGTGCGGTCGAGCGTGGTGGTCGAACCCACGCTGCGATAGCTGTCGAGCAGGCGCGCTTCGTCGTTGTTCGCACCGCTGTCGACGCGGTCGCCGGCCACACTCAGCGTGTCGGTGACGATCACACCGCTATCGGCCGGCACCGGCGTTGCTGCCCCCAGAGTGGCCGCATCGGCGCTGACCCGGCGCACCGCCACGCCACTGCCCTGCAGCAGGCGCTGCAACGCCTGGTCGGCCGACAGGCTGCCGCTGACCGCGTGGGAGGTTACGCCGTGTGCCAGCGATGCGGGGTACACCACCTGCACGCCGGATTGGCGCATGTAGCTGCGCAGGGCCTCATCCAGCGGTTGTGCAGGAATATCAAAGCGCAGTACGGCCGCGTGCTCGCTGCGGGCGCTCTGCGCCAGTGCGGGTGGCGTCGTACTGGCCAGCCCGGCGGCAAGCAACGCAATGCACAGACGGGACGGGCGCAGTACGCGGCCCGAGCGGTGGGAGTCGAACATGGAAGAACCTGTCAGGTAATCGGTGCCGCGAACGCGGCGTCATCCGCAACACGGGCGGACACGGCGACGTACGTGGCGACGGCGGGTACGTTCGCCGGGTAAGACGGCTGGGCGCGCGACAACCCCAAGAGCAATTTGCGGTCGTGGGGGATGCCGACGGGGCGCGGCGGGTGCCGACCGTTGGTTGGCCGGTGGTAGCGGTGGGTGCCGACCGATGGTCGGCACAGAGACGCTCATCCACGCGTGGCGTGGAGCTACTGCACGATGGCGACGCCGAATGGAAGACGAGTAACCTGAAGACCTGCCGTTGCCGCCAGTGCATCCAATGCCTGCTCCGGGCGGTCGATGCGCAACGCAGCACTCACTGCAGGCAGACGTGACAGATCACCGCGCACGAAGGTCGGCCCCGCGCGATAGCGCCCCACCCACTGCACGGCATCGGCGACGCTGGCCTGCTCCAGCAGCAGCTCGCCCTGGCGCCAGGCGCCGACGCTGTCGGCGGTCACGTCAGCCCGTCGCATGACCCCGCCACGTTCAGTGTAGACGGCACGCTGCCCCTGCTGCAGGTAGGTCCAGCCACCATCGGCCGGGCTGGCCACGCGCACCCTGCCCTGCCCAACCTGGGTTTCCACCCCCTCGTCTCCACGCGCCACGGTGAACGCGGTCGAGATGTCCTCGACCAGGCCATTGCCGGCGCGCACGCTGAAACGCCGCTGTGCATCCGGGCTGACCTCGAACCAGGCGCGCCCGCGCAGCAGCTCGACCTCGCGGGCGTTCGCATCGAAGCGCACGGCAATCGCACTATCCGCATCCAGCACCGCCCGACTGCCATCGGGGAGCCGCACGTGCTGCACCTGATGCGTGCTGCGATGATCGGACTGCAGGCGCAGCCACGCCTCCGGCCATGCCACCAGCATCGCCAGCATTGCCGCCACAGCCATCGCCCAGCGCAGTCGATGTGGCCCACGCCATCGGCTGGCCCCGGCGGCCTGTGGGCGCGGCCCGACACTGCGCCACAACGCGCGCTCGTGTTCGAAGGCCCTGCGGTGCCCCGGCTGTTGCAGCCAGTGCTCGAACGCCTGCATGCGTGCATCGCTGATGTCACCCGAGGCCAGCCACGCGATCCAGTCCCGGGCCTGTTCGGCCAGGGCATCGTCATTGGCGGCGGGCTGCATGTTCGGCGGGCTCATCGGCTGGCGGACAGGCGCATTCAAGCGCAGGCGGGGAACTAGACCGCATCCACGGTCCAGTGATCAAGACGTCTGCGCGAAGGCCAGCCCCAAGCCGGCGCGCTCATCGACCGCTGCGCGCCCAGGCCAGGCGCTGCAGCGCGGAGCGCACATGATTCTCGACGGTGGTCACCGACACCCCCAAGCGGCGTGCGATCTCGGCCTGGGTGAGGCCCTGCAGGCGGTTGAGCCGGAAGATGGTGCGGGTCGGCTCCGGCAGGTGACCCGCCGCATCGAGCACCCGCTGCAGCTCATCCTGTGCCATGGCCTGCTCCTCGGTGGAGATCACCTCGTCGGCCCCCCACAGGTAGTGGTCGGCCAGCAGCCGGTTGCGGCGGCTCGATTCGCGGCCGTGGTCAGTGGCAAGGTTGGCGGCCAGCCGATACAGATAGGCCCGCGGATTGTCGATCGCCTGGCTGTCATCGACCCCTCGCGCCTTGAACCAGACCGCCTGGATCACGTCCTCGGCGCCGTTGTCGCCCCCGAGGATGCGCTGCACCCGGCGCAGCAGCGCGGGCCGCTCGCGGATCAGCAGCTCAGTGAGGGAGGCAGCATTGGAGGGCATGCGCGGAGCCGGGACGACAGACGGGAGGCACCGCGCATGCTACTCCGGCAATGCGAATAAGTCACATTCTTGTCTATGCCGGGACTACAGGCAATCAACCAGTGCGTCGTAGGTATTGGCTTTCGTGCCGGGCAGCGGCGCGTGCAACGCATCGAACCCGTCCCCCGTTTCCCACACCTGCAACAGGGTTTCCAGGCGTGTTCCTGTTGCCAGCGGCAGCACGCAGGCATAGCGTCCGCGGTTGACCGTGATCAGGCCGCTGGGCTTTACCCTGGTGTTGCTACCAGCGAAGGTCCATACACACTGGACAACCACCCCCGTGGCCTGTTCCACGGAACAGCGCAGGCGCATGGCCCACAGATTGATGTACTCGCCCTCGCAGAAGGTATCGCCACATACCTCATCGAAGCCACGCACCAATTGCCGCTCGGCAGCAAGGAAACGCTCGTGGCCGCCCCCGGGGCCGGCGTAATCCCGCGCATCGACGAACGCAGGCGCAGCCTGCGCGACACCGGCGCACGGCAGGCTGACAGACAGCACGCCACACAACAGCCAGCATCTACGGAAGCTCCCCATCAGCCCACCCTCCCCTGCGTGCGCAGGCATTCAGGCAACCCATCGAAGATGCCGTGGTCAAGCCCAGGCAAAGGCGCGGTCAGGCCGCCCGGCGCTTCCAGGGAGGCGTAGAACGCGTCGACGGGCACCCCGGGCTGCATTTCGACCGGACAGACCCAGCTCCCGTTGTCGATCCGCACGTGTCCCGTGTCGGGCTCAACCTCCAGCTCGCTGGCGGCCACCACCCAGACACAGCGCTGCACGGTGCCGCGGTGGGCGAGCACGGCGCAGCGGAACTCCATCACCCGGTAGTTGCTGTAATCACCTTCACACACGGTGTCGGCACACCATGCGGCGAATTCGCCGGCGACCGCGTCCTCCAGCGCAAAGGCACGGTACCATCCGGCCTCGTCGGAGGGATAGTCAATCAGGTTGACATGCAACCCGCGCGCGAGCGCGGGCAGCGGCGCCAGCAGCAGCAAGGCACAACAGCCCAAGCGGTTCCAGTTCATGGCAAGTCTCCTTGGCAAGGACGTCCAGCCTGCCGCGGGGACCGGGTCGAACCCATCGGGAAACCCCGCCCCACCCGCTCCGCCAGGGGCGGGCGCGCAGGTCGGCCCAGCCCTACCCTGCACAGCGCCCGGCAAAGGCATAAAATGGTGAGCTATCCGTCTATATCCCCACCTGGAGCACACCATGGGCCTGGAACTCGTCTCGCCCGGCAAGAACCCGCCGGAAGAAATCAACGTCATCATCGAGATCCCGAAGGACTCGGAACCGGTGAAGTACGAAGTGGACAAGGAAACCGGCGCGATCTTCGTCGACCGCATCCTGTCCACCCCGATGCGCTATCCGTGCAACTACGGCTACGTGCCGAGCACCCTGTGTGGCGACGGCGATCCGGCCGACGTGCTGGTGGTGCTGCCGCTGCCGCTGGTGCCGGGCTCGGTCGTGCGCTGCCGTCCGGTCGGCGTGCTGAAGATGAGCGATGAGGCAGGCAGCGACGAGAAGATCCTGGCCGTGCCGGTCTCGAAGATCTTCAGCGGCTACGCCCACGTCGAAGACATCGCCCAGGTCTCGAGCCACTGGCTGGAGCGCATTGGCCACTTCTTCGAGCATTACAAGGACCTGGAGAAGGGCAAGTGGGTCAAGCTGGACGGTTGGGGTGGCGCCGCTGAGGCCAAGCAGATCCTGATCGAGGCGCACCAGCGCCATCTCGACAGCAAGGCCTGAGCCTGAACCGCATCGCTCCGGCGATACCCTGCCGGAGCGATGCGGGTCACGTTTCATGATGACGGCACATCACTCTTGCTGCCGTATTAGGTAAATTGCGTCACTTCACACGTCATCGACATCCATCGTCGAGACAGCCAGGGGAACGTGTCGTGCGTATTCTGCTTGTTGGGGATGCAGCCAGCCTGCCGGCTGAGCTGACCGAATTCATTGCCGATCTTGGGGAAGACTGGCAGCCGCTGACCGCCGCCGATGGCCAGACCGCGATGACCGCGGTGGCCACGCAGGGCGTGGACGCGGTGATCGTCTGCCCGCAGTTGCCCGATCTCAATGCCACCACGCTGCTGGGCCAGATCCGGACACTGCGCCCGGAAACCATCCGCATCGCGCTGGTCGATGCGCACCATGGCAACCGCCCGCCGCCGGCGCGCCTGATCGGTGTCGCCCACCGCTTCCTGCCGCTGCCGCTGGCGCCGGAAGTGCTGCTGGAGGCATTGACCAGCCTGGAAGAACTGCGCGAAGTGCTGGACAGCCCGCGCCTGCGCGATGCCATCGGCCGTATCGAGAAACTGCCATCGCCACCGCATCTGTACCTGAGCCTGACCCAGGCCCTGGAACATGACGACGATACCGACAGTGCCGATGTGGCCAAGCTGGTCGCCGCCGATCCGGCCATCGCGGCCAAGGTGCTGCAACTGTCGAACTCGGCTTTCTTCAGCCAGGGCCGCACCATTGCCGACCTGCGCACCGCGGTCACCCGGCTGGGCCTGGCCACGCTGCGTGACCTGGTGCTGGCCAGCGAAGTGTTCTCCGCGCCGACGCTGTCGGCTGCCGAGCGCAACTCACTGCAGCAGCGCGCCCTGCTCGCCTCCCGGCTGGCCGCACGCCTGCTGCCCGAGTCCAGCGCCGAACTGGGGGCGACCGCCGCACTGCTGGCCGACATCGGCCTGCTGCTGCCCGGCGTGCGCAACGAGCGCAGCGAGCCCGCGCTGGCCGGCGACACCCGCCCAGGCCATGCCGAGGCCGGCGCCTACCTGCTGGGCCTGTGGGGCCTGCCGATGCCGATCATCGAAGCGGTGGCCTTCCACCTGCAGCCGCAGCGCGCCAACACCCGCAGCTTCTGGGTGACCGGCGCGGTGCACGTGGCCCTGGCGCTGGTCAATGGCGATCCGGTGGACGAGGACTACCTGCAGCGTGCAGGCGTGCTGAACAAACTGCCGCAATGGCGCGAGCACGCCAATGCACTGATGGGACTGGTGCCCAGCGACGCCTGAGCGTGCTGGATGATGTCCGGACGACAGAGGGCGCACCCACACGGTGCGCCCTTTCCTTGTCAGCGGGTACCGCAGGCATCCTGCACGCAACGCCGGTACTGCGACTCGCAGATGACCGGTGACTTGCCACTGGCCAGGCACTGCTGGCGGAACTCTTCGCAATAGAGCCCGCCACCACAGACACCGAGGCCCTGCGCGAACACCGCGCCCACCAGCGTTGCATAGATCAATGCAGCCGCCGATGCCTGGCGCAGCAACGTGTTCTTCATACCCCTCTCCACATGCGAGCGTCCGGTATTGGACCTCCTGACTGTGTCGATTGCGACACGACGGGACCGTGACTGCGCTCACCTTCCAACAGTTTCCGGAATTCCCCTACAAAAAAGAGGGCGGACCTAGCGGCCCGCCCTCCTCGTGTTGCTACCGCACTTCGATGGATCAGAAGCGCTGGGTGTACTTCATGTACAGGAAGCGACCCACATCGAAGCCGCCGTAGTAGGCGAACGCCGAGTTCGGAGCCGAGTACTGCAGCGGACCCTTGTGGTCGAACACATTGTTCGCGCCCAGGGCGATCGTCGCATCCCACGGTGCCTTCCAGCTGACCTGCAGGTCGTGGAAGGTGTTGGAGCCGGTGTGACGCAGCGGATCGGTTTCGCCATTGGCCATGTGGTTCGGCGCATCGCACCAGCCATCAGCCAGCGAGATGCAGCTTTCCTTCATGCCGGAGTAGTAGCGCGCGGTGTAGTTCACACCGAAATCGCCGTACTGCCAGTTGACGCCCAGGTTCGAACGCACGCGGAACAGGCCCGGCTCGCCGACGCGGCCGATCATGATGTTGTCACCCGCGCTGTTCTGGCCCTGCTCGTCGTACTTGGCGGTGTAGCTGGTGGTCCAGTCGATGCTGAACTGACCGATGGCCAGTTCCGGCAGGCGGTACTTGATGCCCAGGTCGTAACCTTCGGTTTCCATCTTGCCGAGGTTGGCGGTGCCGTAGGTGATCGCACTGACGTGGCCGTCAGCCGCACGGGTCACGCTCGAGCAACGCTCGGAGTTGCCCAGCACGTAGCAGTCACGCAGGATGCGGTCGACGCTGTCAGCGATGATCATGTCGCTGATTTCGTACTTGTACCAATCCAGCGAGACGTCCAGGCCCTGCACCCAGCGCGGGCTCCACACCAGGCCGAAAGTGGTGCTCTTGGAGGTTTCCGGCTTCAGGTTCGGGTTGGCACCCGAGACGAATTGGTCACCCGACTGGCACGGCAGGGTCGAGCACGGCAGGTTGCCCTGGCCCAGCTGCACATAGTTGGCCGGAGCGCCAGCGGCGGTGCACGCGGCATTGCCGGCAACGCTGCCCGGGGCGTTCACGCCGCACGGATCGATGTAGGACTCGAAGCTCGAGCTCAGGCCACCGTACAGGTCGCTGATGGTCGGAGCGCGGAAGCCCTCGGCGTAGGTGCCGCGGACCAGCAGTTCATCCAGCGGACGCCAGGTCAGGCCGAACTTGCTGTTGGTGGTGCCACCGAAGTTGCTGTAGTCCGAGTAACGGCTGGCAACGTTCAGGGTCAGCTCCTTGGCGAAGGCCATGTCGGCCAGCAGCGGCACGTTCAGTTCGAGGTAGACCTCGTTCAGATCGTACTGGCCGCGGGTCGGCTTCTGGCCCAGGCCGGTGGACTGGCCCGACTGCGCGAAGGCGTCCGGCACGTAATTGCCTTCTTCCTTGCGGTGCTCGACACCCAGCGCGAAGCCCAGGTCGCCGGCCGGCAGGGTCACGATGGAACCGGACAGGTTGGCGGTGAAGCTGGTGGTCTTGGTGACGCCGCGGGTGGTGAAGGTCGGGAACAGGAAGTCCTGCAGCTCCTGGTTCGCCAGCGAACCCTGGCCATCAACGCCGTACGGCAGCAGCGGGTTCCACGGGCGGCAGTCGCCCAGGATCGGCTTGGCCGAGGTGCCGCAGCGTGCAACGCCGCCGGCATCGATGAACGACGGGCCCAGGGCCTGGCCTGCAGCGATCAGGCTCATGTCGCCGCGGTTGCTCTTGATCGACTCGTTGCGGTTCCACAGCGCGCCGACGTCCCAGTCGAAGGTCTTGCCGCCCAGCTCGAAGAAGCCGGTCAGGGTCGGAGCGAAGCGCAGGGTCTTGAGCTGGCTGTCAGTGGTACGCGGCACTTCCCACAGGCGGCGACGGAAGCTGACGTCCTGGCCGACCGGGTTGAAGGCGCTCGAACCCTCCAGCGGGGTGCCGAAAGAGTTGGACTGGAACGGGTAGCCGGCGATCTGCTGGAACGTCTGGCGCTCGTTGTAGAGCACGTCGGTGTTCAGGCTGATCGAATCGGTGAAGTCGTACGTGCCGTTGATGTAGACCGACTTGCGCTTCACACCGGTCAGCAGGGTCATCTGCTCGTTGGAGTTGGCGAATTCGTCCGGCGTAATGACATGGTAGTCATTCGGGTTCTTCGGGTTGCCGCCGGCGTTCAGGGTCTTCCAGACAGCCTGCTTGGAGTCGCCGCAGTTGACCTGGGTCGGGTTGCACCAGCTGCCGTTCTGGCTGATCGGGCTCCAGGTGGCCGAGGTCGAGTTCGGACCCAGCGAGCCGTCGCGGCTGTACCAGCGGTCCTTGGCCCACACCGGATCCTGCTTCGAGTACTCGGCCGACAGGGTCAGGCTGCCGCGTTCGCCGCGGGCACCGAGGGTCATCGAATAGGTTTCGGTGTCGCCGTCGCCCTTGCCGTACTGGCCGACGTAGACGTTGGCTTCGCCGCCGTCGAAGTTCTTGCGGGTGATCACGTTGACCACGCCGGCGATGGCGTCGGAACCGTAGATCGACGAGGCGCCGTCCTTCAGGATTTCGATGCGCTCAACGGCAGACATCGGGATCTGGCTCAGATCCTGGTAGCCCGCAGTGGTTGCGCCCAGACGCTTGCCGTTCATCAGCACCAGGGTGCGCTGGGCGCCCAGGTTGCGGATGTCGACGTAGTAGCCGCCCACGTTCTCGCCCGAAGCCAGCGACTCCGAACGCGAGATGGCCGGGGAGCCGGCCGAGGTCAGGTTGTTCAGCACGTCGGCGACGCTCGAGAAGCCCTGCTTTTCCAGGGATTCGCGGGTCATCGTCAGGATCGGCTGCTGGGTTTCCACCGAGGCGCCGCGGATGCGCGAGCCGGTGACCGAAATGCGGTCCAGGTCGGTGGTGCCCTTTGCTTCCTGGGCGGAAGCAAAGGCCGGCGCCAGCGCCAGCGCAATGCCGGCCGGCAGCAGGCCGAACCGCACTGCGGGATTACGAACGTTCATCTATCTCTCCAAGGTACGTGTTAGCAGCGTGTTAAAACACCCCAGCACGTTACGATTGCGTTGCAGCGCTGTATTTGCGCGAACCAACCGGAGACTTTGCGGATTGTGGCGGGAGCAAGCCACCGTTCTCCCTGAAGCGCGATGCGGACTGGCCGTAGCGGGCGCGGAACGCACGCGCGAAGCTGCAGCAGTTGTCGAAACCGCTGGCGGCAGCGACCTCGCCCACCATCATGTCGGTGTCGCGCAGCAGATCAGCGGCGCGTTCGAGGCGCAGTCGTGCCGAAAGCGACTGCGGGCTTTCCTCGTACAGGCTCTGGAAGGTCTTGGACAGGTACCAGCTGGAGAAGTTGGTCAGCTCGGCCAGTTCGCCGATGCGCACCACCCGGTGGCTGTTGCCTTCCAGATAGAGGCGCGCGCGCTGCATGCGGCCGAACACCTGGCGCTTGCGGCTGCGCGAGCGGCCCGGGCAGCGCTGCACGTTGTCGGCCAGGCCGCGCTGCAGGCCCGCGAGGTGCAGCAGCAGCGGGCGCAGGGCCTGTGCCGGCTGGCCGCTGGCCAGCGCATCGCGCCACAGGCGCAGCGCCACGCGCGCATCAGTGCGGTTCATCCGGCCACGACCTGCATACAGGCCGCAGTCGGCCATCTCGGTCAGCACGCGAAGCGCTTCGATGTTCAGGTTCAGGCCAACGCACAACCCGTTGCGACCGGCCTGCACCAGCGGCCGCGATTCCTTCTCGAACGCGATCCACTCGCCCTGGCGCAGGCGGAAGCGCCCTTCCTTGGCCTCGACCCACGAGCTGCCACGCACCTGCATCCAGACAGTGAAGCTGGAGCCGGCGGTCTGCAGGCTGCCGAGCCGGGCCACGCCCAGGCAGGTCGGTGCGACGTCGTCGAGCGACCGGTCCAGGGAAACAGTTTGGCCGCGATCGGCCAGCGAGAGTTGACGCATGGGGGCACCACGGATTTGCCTAGTACAGGACTCCGTTTTGCCAAATCAGGCGGCACCGCGTCAGGAAGGTCCGACGAGATCGCCACGAATTCGCGACGAGATCCCGACGAAGAAATTACGAAGGCCCATTTCCCTTGAACAACAACAACTTGGAGAATGCGGGGAACAGTGCAGGCGGGCGTTCGGGCAACCGCATCACGCCGATGTCAGCGCCATCGCTGACCGCCATCGCCACGAACAGGTCCTTTCCGTCGGCGCTGGCACTGAGCCCGTTGCCGGCGCTGAGCCGTTCTGCGTCCAGGCAACGTTCCGGCTCCTCGCGGCCGGGCTGGATGCGCACGAAGGTAGTGCCACACGTGGTCGAGGTACCGAGGTAGCCGATGCCGCTGTTGCCGGTCACGGTCCAGGCCCGGTATCGCCAGCGGCTGGGCCGGTCATCGCTGATCTGCTGCACGCTGGCCGGGGACAACGCGGCATCCGCCGACCACAGGCCACCGGCGGCCAAGCGGGTGAACAACACGCGGCCACTGCTCCGGTCAAAGCGCGCCTGCGACACCCCATCGATGCTGGCCAATCGGCGCCAGGGCTGGACGCTGCGATCGAACAGGCTCAACCGCGTGCGCTGGTCGGCATCGCGCTCGACCACAAACAGCTGCTGCGGCGAGGCGCCATACAGTGCCTGCAACGGCTGTTCGGCCGGAACCGGCAAGGGTTGCAGGCGTTCATCGCGTGGCGCGATTTCATAGAGCACCGTGCGCCCATGCGCATCGCGGCCAACCACGAGCAACTGCCGGCTGTCGGCCGACCAGTCAGGCGCCTGCCGCGCTTCCGGCCGCAGCCCTTCGATGGGACGCAGCGAATCCGGTCGCTGCATGTCCGCCCACCACAGGGCGAAGCTGCCGGAACGATCGGAGGTGAAGACCAGCTGGCGGCCATCAGGCGCTGCCATCGGCTGCCCATCGCGGCCACTGGAGGCGAACAGTCGCTCGGGCGAGCCGCTGCCCTGCATCGGCACCTTGAACACGCCGAACTGCGCGCGCCGGTGGACGAACGCCAGCATGCCACCGCGTCGCGACACCGCTGGCCACTGCGCATCATCCAGGCCGGCATCGCGCAACGTGTGCCGCTCGACGTCCAGGTAATAGAGCCGCGCCTCGCTGTCGACGCGGCGACCGAAGACGATGGTGCGGCCATCGTCCAGCCAGGCCCAGCCGCGCAGCTCTGCCGCTTCGTTGGTCAACTGCTCCGGCGTGCCGCCCGCAGCGGGCACCCGCCACAGATCACCCAGCTGCGGGTTGCGCACGAACACCAGCCATTGCCCATCGGGCGAATACCGCGGTGCGTAGTCGAAGTCATCTTCATCGACGCTGTAGGCCAGCGCGCGCCACTGGCCACTGGCCAGGTCCAGCACGCGGATGCCACGGTGCGCGTAGCGACCGACCATGCTGCCGAACACCAGGCCACGCCCATCTGGCGTCCAGTCGAAACTGAGCAGCTCCGTGCCATCGCAGCGTGTGGCCTGGCGCAGTGCGCCACCTGTGGCGCTGGCGATCAGTACCTGGCAGCCGCCGTCGGCGGAGAACCGCGCGAAGGCGATTTCGCGACCATCCGGCGACCAGTTCGGGAAGCGATCGACGGCACCGGCCGGTGGCGCCAGCAACTGGCGCGCCGGTGCGTTGCCGGAGGTCTGCAGCTTGATCGCGCCACCGCCGTTGCCATCCTCGTTGGCGCCCTCATAGGCCACCAGCGAACCGTCCGGTGACAGCGTGGGATAGGTTTCGAAGCCGCTGGTTGCGGTGATCAACCGATACGGTCGCTGCGGGCTGCCGATCACCCGCGTACCGTTCTCCACGGCAGCCTCCACCGGCGAGCTGCCGGCCGGTGCACGACGCAGCAGCAGCGTGGTCAACACCAGCAGCGTGGCCAGCATCAACACGCCCAGCACCAGCAGCACGCGCCGACGGATATGGCGCCAGCGGCGGCGCGCTGCCTGTGGATGCGCAGGCAACGCAGCAGTGGTCACCGGCTGCGCGGCCATGCCTTCGTCGTCGGGGACGCCTGCGGCCACGGGCTCGGCATCGTCCAGCACCTGCACCGGGACCAGAAGCCGATAGCCTGTCTTGGCGATGGTTTCGATGTAGGCCTGGCCGTTGTCGTCGTCGTTGCTGAACGCCTTGCGCAGCTGGGTGACAGCCTGGGTCAGCACATCGTTGGTCGGCAGCGTGTCCGGCCATACCTCGGCGAACAACTCGTCGCGGGTGACAACGCGACCCGGCTGCCGCAGCAGCACGCGCAGCACGCCCAGCGCCTTCGGCGTCAGCCGGCGCGGGCGACGCGCGCCGACGACCTCGACTTCGCGCGAGGACAGAGTGACGGTGCACTCTCCTATCCGGATCCGATCGGATACCGGGAACTGGATTTCGCTGCTGTTCATTTTCTGCTACACAGTAGAGACAGGTCCCGGGCAGTGTTTGCCTTCGATACCGCCCCGTCCTGGGAACAGCGAAAAGCCAGACTCCGCACAAAGCATCGGCGCATACCGCAAAAACAATCGAGCGCGCGAATACTAGCCTATGCAAGTTACCTCGCCTATCGCGTGGTCGACATCAGGCTCTCTCTCGCCGACGAATTCACATAATTTGCGACATCATTCGCGCCCTTTCGGGCGCGAAATTTTTATCTGGCGTTCATTTTCACATGCGCCGCAACATGGTCAATCCGACCAGCCGCGAAACCACCAAAGCCACGTACATCACGCCGGAAAACTGCTCCAGCATGACCAGTGCGCGTGCCTGTGGATGCAACGGCACGACGTCACTCAAGCCGACTCCAGACAGCAAGCTGAAGCTGAGATAAAGCAGCTCCATCCAACTGCGCTGCGAGCCTCCGCCGGTGCCCTGGAAGCTGCCCGGGTACCACTGCTGGCATACCGCGAATGCGAACGCAAATGCCCATGCAAGCAAGGTGAATGTCGCGCCTGCGGCGAACAGTTCGTCGCGGGTGACCTTGTGGTCCTGGAGCATGTAGGCAATCAGGGCGCCGGCCGTATAGAAGTACAGCAGGCTCTCCAGCAACTGTGCGGTGGTCAGCAGTGCGCTGCGGTCGAGCAATGCGCCAGCCAGCGAGAACACCACCGACGGGATGGCCAGCAGCAGTGCCAGCCAGGTGCCCAGTGGGCTGCGCTGGACCACCCACAGCGCCAGGCCCAGTACCGCCATGCCGAACATGCCCAGCGCCGCGCGGCCGGCAGCGGTGTCATCCAGCGCGGGGTACAGCAGCACCGCGATCAACTGGGCACCCAGCAGCCAGGCCGAAGGATGACGGCGGGCAATGGCCAGCCAACGGGTGGTCATGGCAACGGGCATGGTGTCCTTCCCCCAGGGTGATGCGCGGAGCATAGCGGGGAGCGGCGTGATGAGCGGTGGTGCCGGCCGCTGGCCAGCACTCCTCCCGGCCCCTGCACAACCGGCCGCCGGCCAGCGGCCGGCACCCGGCTGCTCGTCATCCCTGGTGGTAGACCTCTGCGCCAGCCGCGCGGAACTCCTCCGACTTCTCCTTCATGCCGGCTTCGGCGTAGTCACGCACATCCTGGGTGATCTTCATCGAACAGAAGTGCGGGCCGCACATCGAGCAGAAGTGGGCCAGCTTGTGCGCATCCTTCGGCAGCGTCTCGTCATGGAACTCCTTGGCCTTCTCCGGATCCAGGCCAAGGTGGAACTGGTCTTCCCAGCGGAACTCGAAGCGCGCCTTGCTCAATGCGTTGTCGCGAACCTGCGCCCCCGGATGGCCCTTGGCCAGGTCGGCTGCATGCGCGGCAATGCGATAGGCCATGATGCCGTCGCGCACGTCCTGGCGATTGGGCAGGCCGAGATGCTCCTTCGGCGTCACGTAACAGAGCATGGCCGTGCCGAACCATCCGATCATCGCCGCGCCGATCGCGCTGGTGATGTGGTCGTAGCCCGGTGCGATATCGGTGGTCAACGGCCCCAGCGTATAGAACGGCGCCTCGCCGCACTCACGCAGTTGCTTGTCCATGTTCTCCTTGATCAGCTGCATCGGCACGTGGCCGGGGCCCTCGATCATGGTCTGCACATCATGCTTCCAGGCAATCTTCGTCAGCTCGCCCAGTGTTTCCAGCTCACCGAACTGCGCGGCGTCGTTGGCGTCGGCGATGCAGCCCGGGCGCAGGCCGTCACCCAGCGAAAAGGTCACGTCATAGGCCTTCATGATTTCGCAGATCTCTTCGAAATGCGTGTACAGGAAATTCTCCCTGTGGTGCGCCAGGCACCACTTGGCCATGATCGAGCCCCCGCGGCTGACGATGCCGGTCACCCGCTTGGCGGTGAGTGGCACGTAGCGCAGCAGCACGCCGGCGTGGATGGTGAAGTAGTCCACGCCCTGCTCGGCCTGCTCGACCAGCGTGTCGCGGAAGATCTCCCAGGTCAGTGCTTCGGCACGGCCGTCAACCTTCTCCAGCGCCTGGTAGATCGGCACCGTACCGATCGCCACCGGCGAGTTGCGGATGATCCACTCGCGGGTTTCATGGATGTGCTTGCCGGTGGACAGGTCCATCACGGTGTCACCGCCCCAGCGGATCGCCCACACCAGTTTCTCTACCTCCTCGGCGATTCCCGAGGAAACGGCGCTGTTGCCGATGTTGGCATTGATCTTGGTCAGGAAGTTGCGGCCGATGATCATCGGCTCGCTTTCCGGATGGTTGATGTTGTTGGGCAGCACCGCGCGGCCACGCGCGATTTCATCCCGCACGAACTCCTGCGTGATGATCTTCTGGATCGAGGCGCCGAACGCCTCGCCCGGGTGCTGCTGCAGCAGGCCCGCATCGCGGATCGCTTCCAGCCGCTGGTTCTCGCGGATGGCAACGAATTCCATTTCCGGCGTGATGATGCCGCGGCGCGCGTAGTGCATCTGGGTGACGTTCGCGCCTGCCCGTGCACGGCGCGGCAGGCTGCGTGCGGGGAAGCGCACGGCAGCGAGCTTGGGGTCGTGCTCGCGATCACGCCCGAACGACGAACTCAGGCCTTCGAGCTGCTCGGTATCGCCACGTTCCTCCACCCAGCCGCGACGCAGTGCCGGCAGACCGGCGGACAGATCGATACGCACGCCCGGATCGGTGTAGGGGCCGGACGTGTCGTAGACCGTGACCGGCGCATTCTCTTCGCCGCCGAACAGCGTCGGGGTGCGGGTCAACGCGATCTCCCGCATCGGCACCTGCAGATCCGGGCGCGAACCGGGCACGTGGATCTTGCGCGAGCCGGGAATGGGCCGGGTCACGGATTCGGAGAGTTGCTGGGCCTGTTGCTGCAGGGCGGAGAGCTGTGCGTTCATCGGGCATCGTCCAGGAAGGTCAGGGACGAAGCGGCGGCGCACTGCGACCGCGCCCGGACGCTCCTTGGGCGGAGGCCGGGAATGGCTGCATTGCAAAGCTTCCCTACGCCGGTATGAGCCGGATCAGGTTCCAAGGGACTGTCTCAACCGTGGCCACATGGCCGCGGTACCCCCGCTTCTTGGCGTGCATTAGAGCATAGACCGCCCGCCTCCGGAGTTGCCCCCAATCGATATTCGTTAACAGAACCATGACGTCGCGTTCAGTAACGTGCACGTCCGTCGCGCTCCAGCGACCGATGCTTCCTTCGCCGCCGACGCGGCCCCTGCCCGGTTCGCGCCGCATGCCGCCGGCCCTTCGCTGCAAGCTCTGCTCGCTCCCCTCAATCCCTTGATCGGAGAAGCTCCTTCATGGTGTTTCGTGTTTCCATCGCACTGGTTCTGCTGCTGGTGCTGCTTGCCGGTATTGCACCCGGCCCCTTCAATACCGTGGTGCAGAGCATCCTCGGCGAACTCATCCGCGGTATCGGCTGGCTGTACCTGCTGGTGGTGTTCCTGGCCCTGGTGTTCCTGATGTACCTGGCCTTCGGTCGCTTCGGCAACCTGCGCATCGGCGGCGAAGACGCCGAGCCGGAGTTCTCGCGGGCCAGCTGGATGTCGATGCTGTTCGCCGCCGGCATGGGCATCGGCCTGGTTTTCTGGGGCGCAGCCGAGCCGATCTCGCATTTCAGCAAGCCGCCCGAAGGATTGGCGCCAGAGAGCATGGACGCCGCGCGTGCTGCCATGCGCTATGTGTTCTTCCATTGGGGCCTGCACCCGTGGGCCATCTATGCGCTGATCGGCCTGGCAATGGCCTGGTTCCAGTTCAACCGCAACGGCCGTGGCCAGATCAGCGATATGTTGCAACCGATCATCGGCCGTCACCATCGTGGCTGGATCGGGCATATGGTCAACATCTCCGCGGTCGTCGCCACCGCGGTTGGCGTGGCTACAGCACTGGGCTTCGGCACGGTACAGATCGCGGCCGGCGTGGAACGCGTGTTCGGCGTGCAGGCGGGCGTGCCGCTGCAGCTGACCATCATCGCAGTGGCTTTCGTACTGTACATGGCGTCCACGCTCAGCGGCGTCGGCCGCGGCATGAAATGGCTGTCCAACTTCAACCTTGCATTGGCTGCACTGCTGCTCGCGCTGGTGCTGGTACTCGGCCCGACTGGCGCGATCTTCAACACCTTCACGACGACGTTGGGCTCCTATCTCAATCAGCTGGTGACGATGAGCCTGCGCATGTCACCGTTCTCGTCCAGCACCTGGGTCGCGGACTGGACGATCTTCTACTGGGCCTGGTGGATCTCCTGGGCACCGTTCGTGGGTTCGTTCATCGCGCGCATCTCGCGCGGGCGCAGCGTGCGCGAGTTCGTGATCGGCGTGGTGCTGGCACCGACGCTGCTGGGCTTCTTCTGGTTCTCGGTGTTCGGTGGCACCGCGATCTGGATGCAGATCTTCGGCCAGGCCGACCTGTTGCAGGCACTGGGCAACGGCTATGAAACGGTGCTGTTCACCATGTTCGACAGCATGCCGCTGCCGTTGCTGCTGTCGTGCATTGCGCTGGTGCTACTGATGATCTTCTTCGTGACCTCGGCTGATTCTGCGGTACTTGTGCTGGCCAGCATGTCCACGGACGACGCGGGCGAGCCATTGCGCAAGCACAAAGTGGCGTGGGGTGTCGGCATTGCGCTCGTGGCGGGTTCCTTGCTGTTGGCAGGGGGACTGGAGGCGCTGCAGGGCATGATCACCATCGCTGCGCTGCCGTTCGCGCTGCTGATGCTTCTTGTGATGGTGTCCCTGTACCGGGTGCTGGACCAGGAATACACCCGGGAGCGGCGGCAGGCGCAGCGCCAGCGGCACATGATCGATGCGTGGATCGCACGCGAGATGGCGGCGCAGGAGGAGACGCAGGCCGAGGCCGCACGCGCGCACGATCAGGATTGAGGGTGTTTTGCAGCCTGCGGCTGCACCGCTTTTTCAGGCAAGGGCCAAGGTCAAATTCAAAGGCGGTTCTGGGTTGCTGCTGGTTGGGTGGGGCGGTGTGGGTGGGCAGGGCACGCCGGGGACCCCTCCATGG
>NZ_CP025780.1:3084618-3282442 GCF_003586545.1 Stenotrophomonas sp. Pemsol
TGTGGGGGCGTGAGCCGCATGGATGCGGCGACCGAGCTTACATGGACGTACTTGCAGCGGCCCCCAGACGATCCACCCGCCCGGCTAAGCCCCGTATCGCTGCCATCACCGCAGAGGGGGCTCAGCCCGGTGGCCGGGAAACCTCAATACCCCGCCGCCTGCCCATCCTTGCGGCTCTCCGAAGCACCGTAGTACACCCCGGTCTCGGGATCGCGCATGATCGCCTGATAGCCACCATACGGGCCGTCGGCGAACACGATGCGATGCCCCTTGCGCATCAGCGCGCGCACGGTCTCGTACGGGAAGCCGGTTTCCAGATTCACTTCGCCACCGTCGGTCATCGCCGTGGCCTGGCCGGTCGGCTCGGTGGAACCCTCATGCTGGATGCGCGGTGCGTCACCGGCTTCCTGCAGGTTCATGCCGAAGTCCACCAGGTTCATCACGATCTGCGCATGGCCCTGCGGTTGCATCGCGCCGCCCATCACGCCGAAGCTGGCATACGGCTTGCCCCCCTTGGTGATGAACGCCGGAATGATCGTCTGGAAGGGGCGCTTGCCCGGTGCGTATCCGTTGGGATGGTTCTTCTGCAGCACGAACATCTCGCCGCGGTCCTGCAGGATGAAGCCCAACCCCGGCGGCGCCATGCCGCTGCCCATGCCGCGGTAATTGGACTGGATCAACGAGACCATCATGCCGTCGGCGTCGGCCACCGTCATGTAGATCGTGTCGCCTTCCTCCAGCTGCTTCGGTGTGCCCGGCTGCACTTCCTTCAAGGCCTTGTCCATCGAGATCAGCGCGCGGCGCTGCGCGGCGTACTCCTTGGAGATCAGCTTCTGCACCGGCGCCGGCTGGAATGCCATGTCGGCGTAGAAGCGCGCACGGTCGGCGAAGGCCAGCTTCTTCGCCTCAACGAACAGGTGCACATGCTCGGGTGAGCCGAACGGGATCTTCGAGAAATCGTAGCCTTCCAGCACGTTGAGGATCTGAAGCGCAGCGATGCCCTGGCTGTTGGGTGGCAGCTCCCAGACATCGTAGCCACGGTAGTTGCTGCTGACCGGCTCGACCCATTCACCGTGGTGGTCGGCCATGTCCTGGTAGCTCAGGTAGCCACCGTTGGCCTTGAAGTAGTCACCGATGGTGCGCGCGATCTCGCCCTTGTAGAAGGCGTCGCGCCCGCCGTCGGCGATCTTCTGCAGGGTGCTGGCCAGGTTCGGGTTCTTCCACATCTCGCCCTTGCGCGGGGCGTGGCCGTTGATCGTGAACTGCTCCTTGAAGCCCGGGTACTGCGACAGCTTGGGCACCGAACGGTCCCAGTAGTAGGCGATCACCTCGGCCACCGGGTGGCCCTCGCGGGCGTAGCGGATGGCCGGCGCCAGGTTATCGGCCATCGGCTTGCGACCGAAACGGTCGTGCAGGGCGAACCAGCCGTCGACCGCACCGGGCACCGACACCGGCAACGGGCCGGTGGCCGGGATGTCCTTCAGGCCACGACGCTGGAACTCGGCCAGGGTGAGCGACTTCGGCGAGCGGCCCGAGCCGTTGTAGCCGTAGAGCTTCTGCGTCTTTGGGTCCCAGACGATGGCGAACAGGTCGCCACCGATGCCGTTGCCGGTCGGCTCCATCAAGCCGAGCGCGGCATTGGCCGCGATCGCCGCGTCGACCGCCGAGCCACCGCCCTTCATCACGTCCAGCGCGATCTGGGTGGCCAGCGGCTGCGAGGTAGCCGCCATCGCATGCGGGGCGATCACCTCCGAACGGGTGGCGAAGGTGTGGCCGGTGATGCGGTCGGCGGCGATGGACAGTGCAGGCACGGCAGCCAGCACGGCGGCGGCGAGCAGGGAGCGGGCAAGGCGTCGGGACACGGTCGGGTTCCGGTGGAAGGTGGTTCCGCGATCTTCGCCGCTGCGGCCTTCATGCGGTATCGGGCAGAGGTCATGGGCGATGGCCTTTCGGTGGGTGCCGACCAAGGTCCGCCCCAGCATGGCGAACAGCGACCCGGAATCCGCGCAAAAAGCGTGTTGAAAGGAGTGAATTCGGGTTCACTGAAACACTTTCAGTGGCAACCATCCTTGCGGCGCAAGCGATTTCGCTGGACTCACTGGAAACCGATAAAAAAACTGTCGTGAGGGTTGACACCGCCAAAACGCCTGTGTTTCTCTCGATCGCATGTTGCATCACAACACGCCACCGCGAACCCACATCGAAGCCGCCGCCATCGGCGCCGCCTCGCTGCGTTCGATTCTTGTGCTCGTACTTATTACCCAACCCACAGGTGCGGGACGAGCCAGCGTGTAAGCAACAGACACACCGGAACTCTTCAAAAACCCGCACCCGCCCCGGTGCGGGTTTTTTCATTTCAGAACCTGGTTTCAGACGCAACCACCATGACCAACGCTCATCGCACAACCCGGACCTGCAGCACCACGCCTCGTGGTGGCTGTGCCTGTGCGATGCGCGGCGCCCCCTCCACCGCTTTCCCCTGACCGGCCGGCACGTCACCTCGACGACCGGCCGTTCTTTTTTCTTCCCACCGCAAGGAACCTCCCCCATGAGCACCAACGACCTGCCCCAGACCAAGATCGCCGTCATCGGCTACGGCAGCCAGGGCCGCGCCCACGCACTGAACCTGCGCGAATCCGGCTTCGACGTGGTGGTAGGCCTGCGTCCGGGCGGCCCGACCGAAGCCAAGGCCCAGGCCGATGGATTCACCGTGGTCGCGCCCGCCGATGCGGTGAAGGACGCCGATCTGGTCGCCGTGCTGACCCCCGACATGGTGCAGAAGAAGCTCTACAACGATGTGCTGGCGCCGAACATGAAGCAGGGGGCGTGCCTGCTGTTCGCCCACGGACTGAACGTGCACTACGGCATGATCGAGCCGCGCGCCGATCTGGACGTGGTGCTGGTCGCGCCGAAGGGCCCGGGTGCGCTGGTGCGCCGTGAGTACGAGATCGGCCGTGGCGTGCCGTGCATCTGGGCGGTCTACCAGGACGTCAGCGGCAAGGCCGCGCAGCATGCCCAGGCCTATGCGGCCGGCCTCGGCGGTGCCCGCGCCAACCTGATCCAGACCACCTTCAAGGAAGAGACCGAGACCGATCTGTTCGGCGAGCAGGCGGTGCTGTGTGGTGGTGCGTCGGCGCTGGTGCAGGCCGGTTTCGAGACCCTGGTGGAAGCTGGCTACCAGCCGGAGATCGCCTACTACGAAGTACTGCACGAGCTGAAGCTGATCGTCGACCTGTTCTACGAAGGCGGCATCTCGCGCATGCTGGAATTCATCTCCGAGACCGCGCAGTACGGCGACTACGTCAGCGGCCCGCGCGTGATCGACGCTGGCACCAAGGCACGCATGAAGGAAGTACTGAAGGACATCCAGGACGGCACCTTCACCAAGAACTGGGTGGCCGAGTACGAAGCGGGCCTGCCGAACTACAACAGGTTCAAGCAGGCCGACCTGGAGCACCCGATCGAAAAGGTGGGCAAGGAACTGCGCGCCAAGATGGTCTGGTTGCAAGGACAGGCCGCGTAACCGCGCGGCCCTCCCCCACCCGCTTTGCAAGGTTCCCCCATGAACTCTTCCACACACCGCAGCGCGCCGCCCAACGGCGCGCGCTGGCTGACCCAGGCGCTGGAGGCCGAAGGCGTCCGCACGCTGTTCGGCTATCCCGGTGGCACCATCATGCCGTTCTACGACGCGCTGGTGGACTCGTCGCTGAAGCACATCCTGGTGCGCCACGAGCAGGGTGCCGCCCTGGCCGCCAATGGTTTCGCCCGCGCCAGCAACCAGGTGGGCGTCTGCGTGGCCACCTCCGGGCCGGGCGCGTCGAACCTGGTCACCGGCATCGCCGATGCGATGCTGGACTCGGTACCGATGGTCTGCATCACCGGCCAGGTCGGCACGCCGCTGCTGGGCACCGACGCCTTCCAGGAACTGGATGTGTTCGGCCTGACGATGCCGATCGTCAAGCACAGCTGGCTGGTGCGCAGCGTCGATGACCTGCCGCGCGTGGTGGCCGATGCGTTCCGGATCGCCCGCGAAGGTCGCCCCGGCCCGGTGCTGATCGACCTGCCCAAGGACGTGCAGCTGGCCGACGCCAGCCATCTGCCGGCCCATGCGCCCAGCAGCGTCGAACCACCGCCGGCGCCGGCCGAGGCCGCCATTGCCGAAGCCATTGCCGCGCTGGCCGCGGCCGAGAAGCCGGTGGTCTACGCCGGCGGTGGCATCGCGCTGGGTGATGCGGTGCAGGACCTGCGCGATTTCGTCGAGGCCAGTGCCATCCCCACCGTGATGACGCTGCGCGGCCTGGGCGCACTGCCGGCCAGCCATCCGCAGTCGCTGGGCATGCTGGGCATGCACGGGACCCGCGCGGCCAACATGGCGGTGCAGGAAAGCGACCTGCTGCTGGTGCTGGGCGCACGCTTCGACGACCGTGCCACCGGCAAGCTGGCGGAGTTCGCACCGTTCGCCCGCGTCGTTCACATCGATGCGGACGCATATGAGATCTCCAAGCTGCGCAGCGCCGATGTCGCTGTGCCTGGCAATGTCGGCCATGCCATCCGCGCCCTGCGTGCGGCCTTCCCCTCCCCCAAGGCCCACCAGGACGCATGGCGCAAGCGCTGTGCACAGCATCGCGATCGTTTCGCAGCGCGCTACGACGCACCGGGCCAGCACATCTACGCCCCGGCGCTGCTGAAGCGCCTGAGCGAACTGGCCCCGGCCGATGCGGTGATCGCCTGCGACGTCGGCCAGCACCAGATGTGGGTGGCGCAGCACTGCCGCTTCAACCACCCGCGCAACCACCTGACCAGTGGCGCGCTGGGGACCATGGGCTTCGGCCTGCCGGCAGCGATGGGTGCGCAGTTCGCCTGCCCCGATCGCACCGTGGTGCTGGTGTCCGGCGACGGCAGCTTCATGATGAACGTGCAGGAGCTGGCGACCATCGCGCGTTGCCGCCTGCCGGTGAAGATCGTGCTGCTGGACAACAGTTCGCTGGGCATGGTGCGGCAATGGCAGGAGCTGTTCTTCGCCGAGCGCTACAGCGAGATCGACCTGTCCGACAACCCGGACTTCGTGGCGCTGGCGCAGGTGTTCGGCATTTCCGCCACCCGCATCGACGCGCGGGATGACGTCGAGGGTGGCCTGGCCGCGCTGCTGGCCGAACCCGGCCCGGCACTGCTGCACGTCGCCATCGATGCACGCGCCAACGTATGGCCGCTGGTGCCACCGAACACCGCCAACAGCACGATGCTGGAAAGCAACCCCGCCCATGCCCGCCAGGAGATCCCCAATGCACTACCGGCTTGACCTGGTGCTGCACCCGGCCGAAGGCGCGCTGTTGCGCGTGATCGGCATGGCCGAGCGCCGTGGCTTCGCGCCGCGTGCGATCAGCGGTGCGCCGGTGGCCGCCGACGATGGCCGCTGGCACCTGCAACTGGTGGTGGATGGCCAGCGCCCGGCGGAAACGCTGTGCCGGCAGATCGAGAAGATCTACGACTGCGTGTCCGTGCAGGTCACCGCCGTGGAAGGAGCATCCGTATGAACACCCGTACCGTAGTGACCACGGTGCCGGTACGGAGGCGTCTTCTTCGCCGCCCGTGCCCGCATGCGGCGGTCGCCTGCACCCCGCTGGTGGCCCATGCCGGCCGCTGATGCCAGCCAGGAAAGCGATGTCGGCGACGTAAGCGTCGCCGACGTACTGGCGGCGCAGGCCCGGCTGCGCCGCTTCCTGCCGCCTACCCCGCTGCACCATGCCGAGCGCTTCGGCACCTGGCTGAAGCTGGAGAACCTGCAGCGCACCGGGTCCTACAAAGTGCGCGGCGCGTTGAACGCGCTGCTGGCCGGCCGCGAGCGCGGCGATACCCGGCCGGTGATCTGCGCCTCGGCCGGCAACCATGCCCAGGGCGTGGCGTGGGCGGCCTACCGCCTGGACGTTCCGGCCATCACCGTGATGCCACATGGCGCGCCGGCCACCAAGATCGCCGGCGTCGCTCACTGGGGCGCCACCGTGCGCCAGCATGGCACCAGCTATGACGAGGCCTACGCCTTCGCGGTTGAACTGGCACAACGCCACGGCTACCGCTTCCTTTCCGCGTTCGACGACGCCGATGTGATTGCCGGTCAGGGTACGGTCGGCATCGAGCTGGCCGCGCACGCACCGGACGTGGTGATCGTGCCGATCGGCGGCGGTGGCCTGGCCTCCGGCGTTGCACTGGCGCTGAAATCACAGGGCGTGCGCGTGATCGGTGCCCAGGTGGAAGGCGTTGACTCAATGGCGCGCGCCATCCGCGGCGACGTACGCGAGATCGCCCCCGTCGCCTCGCTGGCCGACGGCGTGCGGGTGAAGATCCCTGGATTCCTGACCCGACGCCTGTGCACCTCGCTGCTGGACGACGTAGTGATCGTGCGCGAAGCCGAACTGCGTGAAACCCTGGTCCGGCTGGCACTGGAAGAACACATCATCGCCGAGGGCGCCGGTGCGCTGGCGCTGGCAGCAGGCCGCCGTGTCGCTGGCCGCCGCAAGTGCGCGGTGGTGTCCGGCGGGAATATCGATGCGGGTGTCCTGGCCGGCCTGCTCACCGACATCCGGCCGCGCCCGCCGCGCAAACCACGGCGACGGCGTAGTGAAACCCCGCGCTCGCCCGGCAAGGCCAGCGCCCTCGCGTCCCCCACCTCTTCCCCTTCCCCCCTGCAAGCCGCCGCACCCGCTGTCGAGGAGATTTCCCTGTGACCACCATCGAACGAATTACCACCCCGCGCATCCGCATCTTCGACACCACCCTGCGTGACGGCGAGCAGTCCCCCGGCTGCAGCATGAGCCCGCCGCAGAAGCTGGTGATGGCGCGTGCGCTGGACGAACTGGGCGTGGACATCATCGAGACCGGCTTCCCGGCCAGCTCGCAGTCCGACCGCGAAGCGATGGCACTGATCGGCCGCGAACTGCGCCGCCCGAGCCTGACCCTGGCGGTGCTGTCTCGCTGCCTGCAGGCCGACATCGAGACCTCGGCACGCGCACTGGAAGCTGCGGCCAACCCGCGCCTGCACGTGTTCCTGTCCACCAGCCCGCTGCACCGCGAACACAAGCTGCGGATGACCCGCGAGCAGGTGCTGGAATCGGTACGCAAGCACGTCTCGCTGGCTCGCTCCTACATCGACGATGTCGAGTTCTCGGCCGAGGATGCCACCCGCACCGAGCTGGACTACCTGATCGAAGTCTCGCGCGTAGCCATTGCCGCCGGCGCCACCACCATCAACCTGCCCGACACCGTCGGCTTCACCACGCCGGAAGAGATCCGCGCGATGTTCCAGCAGGTCATCGCCGGCGTCGCCGATGTGCCGAATGCCGCCAACGTGATCTTCAGCGCGCACTGCCACAATGACCTGGGCCTGGCGGTGGCCAACTCGCTGGCCGCCATCGAAGGCGGTGCACGCCAGGTCGAGTGCACCGTCAACGGCATCGGCGAGCGCGCCGGCAACTGTTCGCTGGAAGAGATCGCGATGGTGCTGAAGGTGCGCCAGGCCTTCTACGAACAGGACAGTTCGATCAACACCCCGCGCATCGTCGGCACCTCGCAGCTGCTGCAGCGCCTGGTCGGCATGCCGGTACAGCGCAACAAGGCCATCGTCGGTGCCAATGCCTTCGCCCACGAATCGGGCATCCACCAGCACGGCATGCTGCGCCATCGCGGCACCTACGAAATCATGCGCCCGGAAGACGTGGGCTGGGAAGATTCGCAGATGGTGCTGGGTCGCCACAGTGGCCGCGCCGCCGTCGAAGCACGCCTGCGTGCACTGGGCTTCTGGCTGGACGAAGACGAACTGAAGCTGGTGTTCGAGCAGTTCAAGGGCCTGTGCGAACAGCAGCGCGTGGTCACCGATGCCGACCTGCAAACCTTGATGCAGGGCGGCTCCAACGCGCAGGGCTATCGCCTGGCGTCGATGACCATCAGCGACGTCGGCAGCCGCGCCAATGCACTGGTCGAACTGTCCGACCCGGACGGCAACCGCGTGGCCGAGACCGCGCAGGGCGACGGCCCGGTCGATGCGCTGTTCGGCGCGCTGTCGGCTGCCACCGGCGTGCAGCTGATGCTGGACAGCTACCAGGTGCACAGCGTCGGCATCGGCGCCGATGCGCGCGGTGAAGCCAATCTGAGCGTGCGCCACGACGGCGTGGAGTACGACGGCACCGGCACCAGCAAGGACATCATCGAAGCCTCCGCGCTGGCCTGGCTGGATGTGGCCAACCGCCTGCTGCGCCAGCGCCAGGCCACCGCCCACAGCAGCACCGACGTTCCCACCCCTGCCACCGCCTGAGGAACCCGAGATGAGCGCCTTCGACACTCCTACCGCAGCCGCTGGCCAGCAGTGGAACGCCCAGGACTATGCGATCGATGCCGGCTTCGTACCGTTGCTCGGTGGCGCGGTCGCGCGCCTGCTCGATCCGCGCGCCGGTGAGCGCATCCTCGACCTGGGCTGTGGCGATGGCGTGCTCAGCACCGAGCTGGCCCTGAGCGGCGCGTGCATCCACGGCGTGGACGCGTCGCCGGAACTGGTGATCGCCGCCCGTGCACGTGGCGTCGACGCGCAGGTGATGGACGGCCACGCGCTGTCGTTCGACAGCGAGTTCGATGCGGTCTTCAGCAATGCCGCATTGCATTGGATGGGCAACCCGGACCGCGTGCTGGAAGGCGTGCGTCGCGCGCTGCGCCCCGGTGGCCGCTTCGTCGCCGAGTTCGGCGGCCATGGCAACGTGGCCACGATCGTCGCGGCGGTACAGGCCGCACGCGTGGCCCACGGCCATGGCGCCAGCACCTTCCAGTGGTACTTCCCGACCGCCGATGCCTATGCCGACCGCCTGCGCCAGCATGGCTTCCAGGTGCAACTGATCGAATGCACGCCGCGCCCGACCCCGCTGCCGACCGGCGTGGCCGGCTGGCTGCGGGTATTCGCCGCGCCACTGCTGGATGACCTGCCCGCCGAGGCCCGCGCCACCGTGCGCGAGGCGGCTACTAGCCTGCTTGCCGAGTTGCCTCGTGACGCATTCGGCCAGCCGCTGGCCGACTACGTGCGGCTGCGGGTCCTCGCCCGCCGTCGCTGACTTGACCCTTTCATATTCATTCCTGATGTTCGCAACTTCGTACTTCTGCCAGGCATACGCATGACTTCCGCACCCCGCACCCTGTACGACAAACTGTGGGACGCCCACGTGGTGGTTCCCGAATCCGACAGCGCACCCGCCGTGCTGTACATCGACCTGCACCTGATCCATGAGGTCACCTCGCCGCAGGCATTCACCGAACTGCGCGAGCGCGGCCTGGCGCCGCGCCGGCCGGACCGCACCAAGGCGACGATGGACCACTCCACGCCGACCCTGCCGGCTGCGGCCGACGGCACGTTGCCCTACGCCAGCGCCGCTTCCGAGGCACAGGTCGCAACCCTGGCGCGAAACTGCGCCGAGCACGGCATCGAACTGTTCGACATGGCCTCGGACAACCGCGGCATCGTCCATGTCATTGCGCCGGAACAGGGCTTCACCCAGCCGGGCATGACCATCGTCTGCGGTGACAGCCACACCTCCACCCACGGTGCATTCGGCTCGCTGGCCTTCGGCATCGGCACCAGCGAGGTCGGCCACGTGCTGGCCACGCAGTGCCTGCTGCAGCGCAAAGCCAAGACCTTCGCGATCACCGTTGACGGTGCGCTGGCACCCGGCGTCGGCGCCAAGGATGTGGTCCTGCACATCATCGGCGTGATCGGCGTCAACGGCGGCACCGGCCACGTGATCGAGTTCCGTGGCAGCACCATCGAAGCGATGGACATGGAACAGCGCATGACCCTGTGCAACATGTCGATCGAGGCCGGTGCACGCGCCGGCATGGTCGCGCCCGACCAGGTCACCTTCGACTTCGTCGCCGCTACGCCGCGCGGCCCCAAGGGCGCCGACTTCGACGCTGCCGTGGCGCGCTGGCAACAGCTGCGCAGCGATGACGGCGCGCGCTTCGACAGCGAAGTGCACATCGACGCCGCCGACATCCGCCCGACCCTGACCTGGGGTACGCATCCGGGTACCGCGATCGCCGTGGATGCGCCGATTCCCGCCGCCAACGATGCCGCCGCACAGAAGGGCCTGGACTACATGCACTTCCAGGCCGGCAAGGCGCTGGCGGGCACACCGGTGGACGTAGTGTTCGTTGGTTCGTGCACCAACGGCCGCCTGAGCGACATGCGCGAAGTCGCACAGGTGCTGCGCGGCCGTCGTGTTGCCGAGCGCGTACGCATGCTGGTGGTACCGGGCTCGGAGATCGTCAAGCGCGAGGCCGAGGCCGAGGGCATCCACGAGATCGTGCGCGCGGCCGGTGCCGAATGGCGCGAGCCGGGCTGCTCGATGTGCATCGCGATGAACGGCGATCTGGTCGCCCCCGGCCAGCTGGCCGTGAGTACCAGCAACCGCAATTTTGAAGGCCGGCAGGGGCCCGGTTCGCGCACGCTGCTGGCCTCGCCGATGAGCGCGGCGTGGGCCGCGGTGAACGGGCACGTTGCCGACACCCGCGAACTGTTCGCACAGGAGGTGGCGTGATGGCCGGTTTCCGTACCCTGACCTCGGCCAGCGTGGTGCTGCGCCAGACCAACATCGACACCGACCAGATCATCCCGGCGCGGTTCCTGTCCACCACCGAGCGTGCCGGGCTGGGTCGCAACGCGTTCAACGACTGGCGCTGGCAAGCTGATGGTTCGCCGGTGGCCGACTTCGCCTTCAACCAGCCGCACAACGCCGGCCGCAGCATCCTGCTGGCGGGCCGCAACTTCGGCTGCGGTTCTTCGCGCGAGCATGCACCGTGGGCGCTGACCGACCTGGGCCTGCGTGCCATCGTCAGCAGCGAGATCGCGGACATCTTCCGCGGCAACGCGCTGAAGAACGGCCTGCTGCCGATCGTGCTGGACGAGGCCGACGTACAGGCGCTGATGCAGCGCCCGGACGATGCGCTGACCATCGACGTGGCTGCGCGCGAACTGCGCACCCCCGATGGCCAGGTCTATTCCTTCCCGCTGGATGGCTTCTCGCAGACCTGCCTGCTGGAAGGCGTCGACCAGTTGGGGTATCTGTTGGGCCGTGTCCCTGAAATCGAACGTTACGAGAGTGAGCATGCACGCTGAAATTGTTGTCCTGCCCGGTGATGGCATCGGCCCGGAAGTGTCCGCCGCGGCAGTTGCCGTCCTGAAGGCGGTCGCCGGACGCTTCAACCACACCTTCACCTTCAGCGAGCACGACATCGGTGGCATCGCCATCGACCGCCACGGTGAACCGCTACCGGCGTCGACGCTGGCCGCCTGCCAGGCCGCCAATGCGGTGCTGCTGGGCGCGGTCGGCGGCCCGAAGTGGTCCGACCCGAACGCCAAGGTGCGCCCGGAACAGGGCCTGCTGGCGATCCGCAAGGCGCTGGGCCTGTATGCCAACCTGCGCCCGGTGCGTACCCACGAGGCCGCGCTGCACGCCTCGCCGATCAAGGCCGAGCTGCTGCAGGGCGTGGACTTCGTGGTGGTGCGCGAACTGACCGGCGGCATCTACTTCGGCGACAAGACCCGCGATGCCGACAGTGCCAGCGACCTGTGCCGCTACACCGTGGCCGAGATCGAGCGCGTGCTGCGCAGCGCCTTCCGCCTGGCCCAGCAGCGTCGCGGCAAGGTCACCTCGGTGGACAAGGCCAATGTACTGGAAACCTCGCGCCTGTGGCGCGACGTGGCCGCACGCATCGGCCGCGAAGAATTCCCGGACGTGGCGCTGGAGCACCAGCTGGTCGATTCGATGGCCATGCACCTGCTGGCCAAGCCACGCGAGTACGACGTGATCGTCACCGAGAACATGTTCGGCGACATCCTCACCGATGAGGCCTCGATGCTGGCCGGTTCGCTGGGCCTGCTGCCGTCGGCCTCGCTGGGCGAGCCCGGTGCGGTGGGCATTTACGAGCCCATCCACGGTTCGGCCCCGGACATCGCCGGCAAGGGCATCGCCAATCCGTACGCGACAATCTTCAGCGCCGCGATGCTGCTGCGCCATTCGCTGGGGCTGGAAGCCGAAGCGGCCGCGGTGGAAGACGCCGTGCATGCGGTGCTGGATGATGGGGTGTTCACTGCCGACCTGGCCGCCAAGGGCCAGGCCGTCAGCACCGCCGCGGCAACCGACGCGGTGCTGGCGAAGCTGGGCTGATCCATCGGGCAACACCTGTAGAGTCGAGCATGGCACGGCTCTACAGGGGGCCCGTGGCCACTGCCCGACTCCGTGCCAACCAAGGTTGGCACCTACCACAGCGGTAGATCCACGCCATGCGTGGATGATTCGGTTCCCGCGCAGTAGGGCCACGCCATGCATGGCTTTGCTTACTTGGTGGTGTACCCACCATTGACCAGAATCGTCTGCCCGGTCATCCACCAGCCATCGGTCACCAGGAAGCGGATCCACGGCACGATGTCGGCGATGTCGGTCAGCCCGGTGCGGGTGAACGCCGATAGCGCCGCCGCGGTCTTGTGGTAGGCCTGCGCATCGGCGCTCTCGGCCGGATAGAAGAACGGCGTGTCCATCGGACCGGGACCGATCGCGGTCACCGAGATGCCGCGCTCGCCGAACTCCTTCGACGCCGCACGGGTGAAATGCTCGACCGGCGCCTTGGTGCCGGCATAGCTGGAATAGAACGGCGTGAACGCACCCAGCAGCGAGGTGACCAGGGTGCAGATGCGGCCACCGTCATTGATGTGGCGACCTGCCTCCTTCAGGAAGAAGAACGCGGCCTTGGCATTGACCGCGCTCATCTCGTCGTACTCCGCCTCGCTGATGTCCAGCAGCGGCTTCTTGAGTACCTTTCCCACCGTATTGATGGCGATGTCAGGACGGCCGACTGCGGCCACGGCATCGACGAACAAGCGCTCCATCGCTGCCGCCGACGTCAGGTCGCCCTGCAGGGCCACCGCCTTGCTGCCGGCGGCCTGCACCGCGGCTACAGTCGCTTCTGCATCGGCCTGGGTAGCGGCACTGTTGTAGTGGATGACGATGGCTTTGGCGCCCTGTGCGGCGAAGTCGCGGGCGATCAGGCCGCCCAGGTTCTTGGCGCCACCGGCGATCAGTACGGTCTTGCCCTTGAGGGAATGCTCGGTCATGGCTTCGGTCTCGGGAGGGGGCTGCCCGGGGTGGCAACCCTGCCCTGACGACGATATCGTGCAGAAAAAGCGGATAAAGCCCGCCACATTGACTTAACTTTCCAGAGTCAGCGAACAATGGACCGGATCGATCGCTTCCGCATCTTCACCCGGGTCGTGGAGTGCGCGAGCTTCACCCGCGCCGCCGACCAGCTCGGCCTGCCCCGCTCCACTGTCTCGGCAGCCATTGCGGAGCTGGAGCAGCGGCTCGGCACCCGCCTGCTGCAGCGCTCGACCCGGCGGGTGTCCACCACCCACGACGGCGACGTGTTCCATGCCCGCTGCCTGCGCCTGATCGCCGAGGTCGAGGACGCCGAAACCCTGTTCCGCCAGGACGACGCGCAGCCGATGGGCCTGCTGAAGATCGACGTGCCCAGCCGCATCGGCCGTCGCATCATCGCTCCGGCGCTGCCCGGGTTCTTCGCGCAGTATCCGCAGGTGGAAGTGGACCTGGGCATGACCGACCGCGCAGTGAACCTGATCGAAGACGGCTGCGATGCCGTGCTGCGGGTCGGCCAGCTGGGTGACTCCAGCCTGGTGGCGCGCGAGCTGGGCCAGCTGGACTTCGTCAACGTCGCCGCACCGGCCTACCTGCGCGAGCACGGAGTGCCGCAGCACCCCGCCGATCTGCAGCAGCATCGCGCGGTGAACTATGCGTCGCCGACGAATGCACGGGTGGAACCCTGGGAATGGCAGGACGGCGGCCAGCTTCACATGCAGCCGATGCCGGGCTGGGTACGAGTGAACAGCGCCGAGGCGTCGATCGCCTGCTGCGTGGCGGGACTAGGGCTGTTGCAGATTCCGCGCTACGACGTACAGGCGGAACTGCAGTCAGGTGCCTTAGTGGAGGTGATGCCGCAACACGTGGCGCAGCCATTGCCGGTGACACTTCTGCAGCCGCATCGGCAACACCGCGCACAGCGTGTGCAGGTGTTCATCGAATGGCTGCTGCCGGTGCTGCGGAGCGGCCTGCAGCTGCAGTAGATCCACGCCATGCGTGAATGCATGCATCCGTGCCAACCAAGGTTGGCACCTACCAGGGCAAAGACCAACCGGCGTGGGTGGGGTCAGAGCCCTTTCCCGGAGGAAAAGGGATCCGACCCTGGTCGGCATCACGCCCCGGATTCATCGGGCTTCACCCGGAACCAGGCCGCGTACAACGCCGGCAGGAACACCAGGGTCAGCACCGTACCGACGATCAGGCCACCCATGATCGAGATCGCCATCGAGCCATAGAATGCGCTGCGCGACAGCGGAATCATCGCCAGCACGGCTGCCAGTGCGGTCAGCACGATCGGGCGGAAACGGCGCACCGTGGCATCGATGATCGAATGCCAGCGGTCATGCCCGGCATCGATGTCCTGCTGGATCTGGTCGATCAGGATCACCGAGTTGCGCATGATCATGCCGGCCAGTGCGATCGTGCCCAGCAGCGCGACGAAGCCGAACGGCGCGCGGAACAGCAGCAGGAACAGCGTCGCGCCGATGATGCCCAGCGGCGCGGTCACCAGCACCATCGCTGCACGCGAGAAGCTGCGCAGCTGCAGCATCAGCAGCGTGGCCACCACCACCAGGAACAGCGGCATGCCGGCCTTGATCGAGTTCTGGCCACGCGCCGAATCCTCCACGGTACCGCCGGTTTCCAGCAGGTAACCACTGGGCAGCTCGGCACGGATGCCGTCCAGTGTGGGCAGGATCTGATGCACCACGTCCAGCGCCTGCATGCCATCACTGATGTCGGCGCGCACGGTCACCGTCGGCAACCGGTTGCGGTGCCAGATGATGCCGTCCTCGAAGCCGTACTCCATCGTCGCCACCTGCGACAGCGTGATGCTGCCACCGTTGGCGGTGGGCATCGACAGGCTGGACAGCAGCTCCAGTTGATTGCGCTCATCGGCCGGCCCGCGCAGCAGCATCTCGATCTGGCGATTGCCCTCGCGATACACGCTTACCGATTGCCCGGCCAACGAACTGGCCAGGAACTGGCTGACCTGGGCGCTGCTCACGCCCAGCGCGCGGGCGCGCTCCTGGTCGACCACCAGGCGCACCACCTTGCTCGGCTCGCTCCAGTCCAGGTTGACGTTCATCACGTGCGGGTTCTCCCGCACCTTGGCCTCGACCTGGCGCGCGATCGCCTGCACCTTCTCGATGTGCTCGCCGGAGATGCGCATCTGCACCGGATAGCCGACCGGCGGGCCGTTCTCCAGGCGGGTCACGCGCATCTGCACGTCCGGGAACTTCGGGATCACCTCGTGCAGCAGCCAGTCGCGGGTGCTTTCGCGTGAAGTGATGTCCTTGGCCAGCACCACGAACTGGGCGAAGTTGGTCGCCGGCAGCTGCTGGTCCAGCGGCAGGTAGAAGCGCGGCGAACCGGTGCCCACATAGGACACGTAGTTGGCAATGCCCTCGCGGCTGGACAGCAGCTTCTCAAGCTTCTCGGCCTGGGCCTGGGTCGAGCGCAGCGAGGCGCCCTCGGCCAGCTCGATGTCCACCATCAGTTCCGGCCGGGTCGAATCCGGGAAGAACTGCTGCGGCACGAAGCGGAACATCATCAGCGAGAACACGAACAGGCCGATGGTCGCCGCGATCACCCACCAGCGATGCCGCAGGCAGGTATCGAGGAAGCGACGGAAACTACGATAGAACGGGCGCTGGTACGGATCGTGGTCGTGCCCGTGCTGCGGCGGCGCGATCAGATTGGCCAGCGCCGGATAGCGGTCGGCCCACTGCTGGCGCTTGGCGTGCCAGCGCGCTGACAGGCTGCCCGGCTTCGGCGGCTGCGGATTGAACAGGTCCGGCAGCATCTTGTCGCCCAGGTAAGGGATGAACAGCACCGCTGCGATCCACGACACCACCAGCGCGATGGTCACCACCTGGAACAGCGAGCGGGTGTATTCACCGGTACTCGATGCCGCAGTGGCAATGGGCAGGAAGCCGGCCGCGGTGATCAGGGTGCCGGTCAGCATCGGGAACGCGGTCGACTCCCAGGCGAAACTGGCGGCGCGCAGGCGGTCGTAGCCCTGCTCCATCTTGGTGGCCATCATCTCCACCGCGATGATCGCATCGTCCACCAGCAGTCCCAGCGCCAGCACCAATGCACCCAGCGAGATCTTGTGCAGGCCGATGTCGAAGTAGTGCATGACAAAGAAGGTCATCGCCAGCACCAGCGGGATGGTCACGCCCACCACCAGGCCGGTGCGCAGGCCCAGCGAGAAGAAGCTGACCAGCAGCACGATCACCACCGCCTCGGTCAGCACCTGCACGAACTCGCCGACCGACTCTTCCACCGATTGCGGCTGGTCGGACACCTTGCGCAGCTGCATGCCGGCCGGCAGGGTCTTCTGCAGGCGTTCGAACTCGGCATCGAGGTTGGCGCCGAGCTTGAGGATGTCACCGCCATCCTTCATCGCCACCGCCAGGCCGATCGCCTCTTCACCCATGAAGCGCATCTTCGGCGACGCCGGATCGGCGAAGCCACGCTTGACCTCGGCGATGTCGCCCAGGTGCACGGTGCGGTCGCCGGCGCGGATCGGGAACTGGCGGATCGCTTCGATGTCGTTGAACTGGCCGGTCACCCGCAGCTGCACGCGATCGGTGGCGGTCTCGAAGAAGCTGGTGCCGGTCACTGCGTTCTGGTCGGCCAGCGCCTGCTGCACCTGCTGCATCGACACGCCCAGCGTGGCCAGCCGGGTGTTGGACAGTTCGATCCACACCTTCTCGTCCTGCAGGCCGACCAGGTCGATCTTGCCGACGTCGGGCACCCGCTGCAGTTCCAGCTGGATGCGGTCGGCGTAGTCGCGCATCACCGAGTAGTCGAAGCCCTTGCCGGTCAACGCATAGATGTTGCCGTAGGTGTCGCCGAACTCATCGTTGAAGAACGGACCGACGATCTCGCGCGGCAGCGTCGGGCGGATGTCGCCCACGCGCTTGCGCACCTGGTACCACAGGTCCGGGATCTGCCTGGAACGCAGGCTGTCGCGCGCCATGAAGATGATCTGCGATTCGCCCGGGCGCGAGTACGAGCGGATGAACTCGTACTCGCCGGTATTCATCAGCGCCTTCTCAAGCGGCTCGGTCACCTGCCGCGAGACCTGCTCGGCGGTCGCCCCCGGCCACAATGTGCGCACCACCATCGCCTTGAAGGTGAACGGCGGGTCCTCGGACTGGCCCAGATGCTTGTACGACCATGCGCCGATCAGCGCGAAAGCCAGCATCGCAAACAGCACCAGCGGGCGGTTGGACAACGCCCACTCGGAAAGATTGAAGCGGCGCACCGGCTTACTCCCTGGCCTTGGCGGCAGCGGCCGGCGTAGCCGGCTTCAGCACGGGACGGTTCTGCCGGTCCACGGCGATCACCGGCTGGCCGGCCCGCAGCAGGTGGCCACCCGCAGCAACTACCCAGTCGCCCGCGTTCACGCCCGACAGTACCGGTACCGTCTCGCTGCCAAACGCACCGGTGGTAACCGTTGCGGCCTTCAGCGTGCTGTTGCCCGGATCGACCACCCATACGCTGGCGGCACCGTTGGCACCACGCTGCAGCGCGCCCAGCGGCAGCTGCAGGGTGCCGTGGCGACCGGCGCTGCTGTAGACGCGTGCACTCTGGCCCAGTTCGACGTCGGCCAGCGCATCGGCGGGCAGGCTGACCCGGGTCGCATAGGTACGTGCCTGCGGATCGGCAGCGGCGGCGATCTCCCGGATCGTGCCCGGCAGGCGCTGGCCGGGGCGGTTCCACAACTCCACCTCGACCGGTTGGCCCACAGCATAGTCGCGGATGGTGGCCTCGGGCAGGTCGATCAGCACTTCGCGGCCACCGTCGGCGGCCAGGTTGAAGATGGTCTGCCCGGCGGACACTACCTGCCCGGCCTCGGCCTCGCGGCTGGCGATCACACCGTCGGCCGGCGCACGCAGCTGTGCGTAGCCGGCCTGGTTGCGGAGCACATCGAGGTTGGCGCGGGCGGCGTTGGCCTGGCCCTGCGCGGCCTTGAACGCGGCGGACTGCTGGTCCAGCTGCGAGCGGCTGACCAGCTGCTGGTCGGCCAGCACCTGGTAACGCTTGAGGTCATCGCGGGCGCGCACCAGATCGGCTTCGGCTGCCGCCAGCTGCGCCTGCGAGGCACGGGCCTGCAGCGCGAAGTCGGCCACGTCCAGCTCGGCCAGCACGTCGCCCTTCTTCACCCGTTGCCCGGCATCGACGTGGCGCTTGACCAGGTTGCCGCCAACGCGGAACGACAGCGGGCTTTCCTGTCGCGCACGCACCGTGCCCGGGAACGCCGCCGGCGCCTGCCCGGCCTGCTCGCCGGGGTGAACCACCAGCACCGGTACGGCCGCCGGTGGCGCCTGTTCCTGCCCCGAACAGGCTGCCAGCGCAGCCATCCACACCATACCGCCCATCCAGCGCACGATCTTCATCGGTCAACGTCCTGAAAACGCAGGGTTGCAACTAAGGGAGGAGCCGCGACTGCCGGCCCAATTTAATAAACCGGCCGGTATAGTATAAATATCGAACCGCTTGGTCTAGTATTGTCGCGATGAGTTCCCACATTTCCCGCAAGCCGTCGGCCAAGCCCGCTGCCAAGGCCGCCGGACCCGGGCGCCCCAAGGACCTCGGCAAGCGCGCGGCGATCCTTGAAGCAGCCAAGGCACTGTTCATCGAACAGGGCTATACCGGCGTGAGCATGGACACCATCGCCGCTCAGGCCGGCGTCTCGAAGCTGACTGTGTACAGCCACTTCGGCGACAAGGAGACGCTGTTCTCCGAGGCGGTGCAGTCAAAGTGCATTGAAATGCTGCCCGACGCGCTGTTCGTAGCCGACGCGGACGGCCCGCTGCGCGACCAGCTGATCGGTATCGGCCTGGCCTTCTTCGAGCTGATCACCTCCGACGCGGCGATCTCGATCCAGCGCATGATGATGGCGCCGGAGACCGACGAACGCCTGCGCGCGCTGTTCTGGAAAGCCGGCCCCGAGCGTACCTGCGAGGCCCTGGCCGATTTCCTGCGTGCCCGCGCCGAACGTGGCGAACTGGATATCCCCGACTGTGCTCTGGCCGGCGAGCAGTTCCTGACCCTGGTCAAGGGCGAAGTGCACATGCATATGATGTGCGGCATGCCACTGTCACCCGTGGAATGCGACCCTCTTGCCCACGTGACCGCCAGCATCGACTTCTTCCTGCGCGCCTACGCGCCGCGAGGGGCCGGAACGGCTGAATAACCAAAACTGAACGAACCGGAGGTCGCGATGACTTCCGGCACTGCGACCCCGGCCCCCGGCAGCTGATGCTCTGGGCGCGCCGCCGGCCTCCGGCACCGGTAAAATGGCCGGCCCACTGCGCTGGATTTGAACCTCATGACGATTGATTACGCCCACGCCCGCGAACTGATGGTGGAACAGCAGATCCGTCCCTGGGACGTGCTGGACATCAAGGTGCTCGACGTCCTGGCCCGCCTGCCACGCGAGGCCTTTGTCGCCGACGCGCACCGGGCACTGGCCTACGCCGATGTCGAACTGCCGATCGGCCACGGCCAGAAGATGATGAAGCCGGTCATCGAGGGCCGTACCCTGCAGGCATTGGACCTGCAGCCGGGTGACGAAGTGCTGGAAATCGGCACGGGCAGCGGCTTCCTGTCGGCCTGCATCGGCGCGCTGGCGCGCGATGTGCTGAGCTTGGAAATCGACCCTGAGCTGGCCTCCGCTGCGCGTGCCCGCCTGGACGCCTCCGGCCTGGGCACCAACGTCCGCGTGGAAGTGGCCGATGCCCTGTCCTGGCAGACCGAACGCCGCTTTGACGTGATCTGTGTCACTGGTGCGGTCGACGTGGTGCCGTCACAGTTCGCCTCGTGGCTGCGTCCGGGTGGCCGCCTGTTCGTGATCCACGGCCGCTCGCCGGCGATGGAGGCCCTGCTGGTCAAGGCCGACGGTAGCTCCGAGTCCCTGTTCGAGACCGATATCGATTACCTGCGTGGTGCCGCCCCGGCCCCCCAGTTCCACCTCTGAGTCCAAGGAAGCCGCAATGATCCGCCGATCCCTCGCTGTTGCGCTGGCCACTGCCCTGCTGCCGTTGTCCGCCCATGCCGCCGACCTGCTGCAGGTCTACGAAATGGCCCGCAACGGCGATCCGCAGCTGTCGGCCGCCGAATCGACCCGGCTGTACGACAAGGAAGGCGCCGTGCAGGCGCGTGCCGCCCTGCTGCCGCAGATCAACGGCCAGGCCGCGCTGAACCGCACGCGCAGCGAGCCGAACGCCGACGCCAACTCCGGCTCGTTCACCAACAAGCGCCGCACCTACACGATCGACGGCAGCCAGACGCTGTTCAACTGGACCCAGATCAACAACCTGCGCTCGCAGCGTGAGCTGAGCAAGGCGGCGGACTTCACCCTCGAATCGGCCAACGACAACCTGATCGTGCGCACCTCGGCGGCCTACTTCAACGTGCTGGTGGCGATCGAATCGCTGAACGCCGCACAGACCAATGAAGCTGCCGCGAAGAAGCAGTTCGACTTCGCCGACAAGCGCCTGGAAGTGGGCCTGGCGCCGATCACCGACGTGCACGAAGCACGCGCCCAGTACGACCAGGCGCGCGCCAACACCATCATCGCGCAGAACACCCTGGCCGATAACTACCAGGCCCTGACCGAACTGACCGGCCAGCCGGTGACCAACCTGCGTGGCCTGCCGGCGGACTTCCGCCCGGAAGTGCCGGCCAACCGCGGCAACATCGACGAGCTGGTGCAGCAGGCTACGACCCAGAATCCGGCGCTGAAGGCGCAGGAGCTGAAGGTCAGTGCCGCTGAAGCCGGCGTGCAGGCTGCCCGTGGTGGTCATTACCCGACCCTGTCGCTAGGCGGCAGCTGGGGCAAGAGCGCCACCTGGGGCGACAGCACCGGTGCCGGCTCGCTGTCGCCGGATGCGCGCACCAACAGCATCGGCCTGACCCTGAGCGTGCCGATCTTCTCCGGTGGTGCCACCCAGTCCGGCGTGCGCCAGGCGCTGGCGCAGCGTGACATCGCCCAGGACGGCTACGAGCAGCAGAAGCGTGCCCTGGATCGCAATACCCGCAATGCCTACCAGACCCTGGTGCAGGGCATCAGCGAAGTGGAAGCCCGCCGCCTGGCGGTGGTCTCGGCGCAGAGCGCGTACGACGCTTCGCAGGTCGGCCTGGAAGTCGGTACCCGTACCGTGCTGGATGTGATCCAGAACCAGCGCATCCTGTTCTCGGCGCAGCTGGACTATGCCCAGGCCCGTTACACCTTCCTGCAGAACCGCCTGCTGCTGAGCCAGTCGCTGGGTGCGCTGGACGTGGCCGAACTGCAGGACGTCAATCGGCTGCTGACCCAGGACGCGGGCAACCCGGCCACGACCACGCACTGAGTCGTCGCCCCTGCAACTAAAAAGCCACCCGCGAGGGTGGCTTTTTTGCAGGTGCTGCATCCACACACGCGCCCCCCCCCCCCCGGCGGGGCCCCTCGAACCGTCAGCCCGGCCACGCGCGCAGGCGTTCCAACGCCGCAAGCACGCACAGCGCGGCTGCCAAAGGGGCCAGCATCGACATCATCAGCCCGCAGCCGGCTGCGCCTTGCCGGGTGTCATCCCGACGCCGCCGCAGCACCGCCAGGCACAGCGCCGCCATCACCACCAGCGTTGCCGGACCCGGCAGCGCCGGCAAGGTGCCCTGCGGCAGCCCCAGCACCAGCATCACCGCCGGCAGCGCAACCACCATTGCGCTCAGGCCCGTGCGGGATCGTCCCGCCGCGTCAGCTGCGCGGGGCCACAACGATGTGGCCAACCGGACGGCCAGCATCAGCAGCACCAACTGCAGGGCGGCCAGGCCCGCTGCCCCGGCCAGGGGCAACAATGGCAGCATCCACTGCAGCTGGGGGTGCACCTGCAGCGCCACGGCCAGTGGCCGGGTACTGGCGAGCGCGGAAAACTCGACCAGCCCGGCCTGCAATGCTGCCAGCACGATCAGCAGCAGCATCGCCAGCAACGAGACCAGCGCCAGCACCGCCGGCTGCCACATCGCGCCCTGGCGGCGCAGCGCAGGAAAGCCCAGTGCCAGGCCCACGCTGGCAAATATGCCCAGCAGCGGCACCGCAGCCGCCAGCACGCCCCCCAGCCCGAAGCGATACGGCGCGGTCGCCGGAGGCAGCCAGGGAATCCAATGCCCGTAGTGCACGTGACGTGCCGCCAGCGCCAGCAGCAACACCCCCACACCGATCTTCACCGTCAGCAGCGCACAGGCCGCAAGGGCCACACCCCGCGGCGGCAGCAACGCGAGCGCGCTCAACGTCAGCAGGCCCACGGCCGCCGCTATCTGCACGGGCAGCCAGTCGTTGGCATGGAGGCCTCCGGTAGCCAGCACCGCATGTACATGGCGGGCCATGGACTGTGCCGCGCCCGCCGTGGTCGCCGTCAGCTCAAGCAACAGGATCGTGCCCAGAACGACGGCCACCCGTGGCCCCCAGCTGGCGGCCAGCAGCCCGTACAGGCCATCGGCCGCCGGCAGTCGCAGCACCAGATCCTGCAGGCAGCACAGCACCAGGCCAGCCCCCAGTGCGGCCAGCAACAGGCTCAGTACGATGGCGGGGCCCGCCTGTGCCGCCGTGTGCTGGCCCACCAGCGCGATCACGCTGCCGCCCACCAGCAGCGTCAGTGCCACCACAGCCAGGTGGTCCATCCCCAAGCGCGCCCCACCGGTGCCGTCCCTGCCCCTGTCGCCGTCCATCGCAAGTTCCCTTGATATCCGCCCAAGCGCGGTCGACAGCAGGCTGGCAGCCTGCGTCGTCCTGCGGAATCGGAATCGGTGCTGCGTGCGCCACGATGTGATGGCAGGCACGCTGCCATCGGCAGGGTCGGTCCAGCAACGACAGAAAAATCGTTGCTAAGCAGAATTGATGAAGTTGATCACGACAACGCTGCACAGCGCCGCCGACGCCGCGCTGCCGGGATCACTCGCGTGCCGGTGGCAGGTGCGGTGCGACCAGCGCAAGCGTGCGCTGCAGCGCGCCACGGCCATTGCTGACCAACGTGCAGCCCGCACGCGCCATGTCTTCGCGGGCCTGCGCATCTTCAAGCAGATGCTGCAGCAGGTCGCCCACTGCCTGCGCATCTTCGCCGATCAGCAGCGCACCGGCCTCGCGCATGCGCCGGGAGATTTCCGCGAAGTTGTGCAGGTGCGGGCCGGTCACCGCCGCGGTTCCCATCGCAGCGGGCTCCAGCAGGTTGTGGCCACCGATGGCCTGCAGGCTGCCGCCGACGAAGGCGACCTGGGCGCAGGCGTAGAACGGCATCAGCTCGCCGAGGGTGTCGATGACGAACACGTCTGTGGCGGCGCGCGGCCACTGGTCCACGCGGCGGGTCGCCACGCTCCAGCCCTGTTCGCGCGCCAGCGCTTCCACCTTGGGGAAACGTTCGGGATGGCGCGGTGCCCACAGCAGCAGCAGATCCGGATGCTGCTGGCGCAGGCGGCGGTGCAGGTCGATCACCGCCTGCTCTTCGCCGTCATGGGTACTGGCGGCGATCCATACCGGGCGCGCGCCCGGCACCCGTGCATGGAACTGTTCGACGAAGCCCTGCACGTCCGGCGTGGTGATGTCGAACTTCAGGTTGCCCAGTGCCTGCACCTGGCCGGGCTCCGCCCCCAGCTGCACGAAGCGCTCGGCATCGTCCTGCGACTGCGCGGCCACGCAGGTGACGGTGCGCAGGGCGCGGCGGATCAATGCGGCCAGCAGCCGGTAGCCGCGCAGCGAACGCGCCGACAACCGGGCATTGAGGATGTAGACCGGAACGCCACGGTCACGGCAGCCGAACAGCATGTTCGGCCACAACTCGGTTTCCAGGATCAGCGCCAGGCTGGGCTGGAAATGGCCGAGGAAGCGATTGACGCTGCCCGGCACGTCGTACGGCAGGTAGACATGGTCCAGCGCGTCGCCCCAGAGCGCACGCACGCGCTCGGAGCCGGTCGGAGTGATGGTGGTGATGACCCAGCGGATGTCCGGGCGCTGCTGGCGCAGGGCGTTGACCAGCGGCGCGGCGGCATTGACCTCGCCCACCGAGACCGCGTGCAGCCACACCCGTGGCTGGCCGGTCGGCTGCGGATAGGAGGCGTAGCGTTCGTCCCAGCGCCGGAAGTACTCACGGACCCGGAAACCGCGCCAGACCAGGTGGTACACGGTGATCGGCAGCAGGATATAGAGCACGACCGAGTACAGGCCGCGCAGGATCCATTCGACAGGGTCTTTACGCATGCGGCAAGGATACGGGAGCCCCCCGGGAAAGACACGCGGCCGCCTTGGTAGAATGGCCCCATGTCAGATGCTTCCACCGCCGTCCGCCCGTCGCTGCGCGATCCGCGCAACTGGCCGATGTTCGCCGCCATGTTCGGCGCCTTCGCCATCGCCCGCCTGCCGTGGATGCTGCAGCGCGCGCTGGGCCGGGGCGTCGGCTGGATCACCTGGCGCCTGCTCGGCAGCCGCCGCCGCGCCGCCGAGGTCAACCTGCAGCTGTGCTTCCCCGAGAGGGACGAAGCGTGGCGGCAGCGCCTGGTGCGGGACAGTTTCGATGCGCTGGGCGTCGGCGTATTCGAGTGCATCCGCGCCTGGTGGGGCAGCATCGACAGCATCCGCCCGCGGGTACGGATCGAAGGCCTGGAACACCTGCGGCAGATGCAGGCCGAAGGCCGCGGCGTCCTGCTGGTCTCCGGCCACTTCATGACCCTGGAGATGTGCGGCCGCCTGCTGTGCGACTACGTCGATCTTTCCGGCATGTACCGCAAGCACAAGAACCCGGTGTACGAGTGGGCGGTCAAGTTCGGCCGCCTGCGCTATGCCAAGGCGATGTTCGCCAACGAGGACATCCGCGCGACCGTGCGCCACCTGAAGAAGGGCGGTTTCCTCTGGTACGCGCCAGACCAGGACATGCGAGGCAAGGACACGGTATTCGTGCCGTTCTTCGGCCACACCGCTTCGACCATCACCGCCACCCATCAGCTGGCGCGCATGACCGGCTGTGCGGTGATTCCGTACTTCCACCGGCGCGAAGGCGGAAAGTACTTCCTGAAGATCGGCGCGCCGCTGGAGAACTTCCCCAGCGAGGATGTGGAAGCCGATACCACGCGGGTCAACCAGGCCATCGAAGCGATGGTGCGCGAGGCTCCCGACCAGTACCTGTGGATCCACCGCCGCTTCAAGCGCCAGCCCGGCGGCCGGAGTGATTTCTACAAATAACGGTGGGGCGGGAGGGTTTCGTCCACGCACGGCGTGAATTTGATGACGCGGAGCATTCTGAAGTGGATCCACGCCATGCGTGGATGCTCTACATCCGGGTGCCGGCACCTACAACGGCCAACGGCACCATGCGTGCGGGTACTCACCCAACGTGCCGGCCAGGCCCGCACGGACCGGATTGGCCAGGATGTACATCGCCTTCTCATGAAGGGATTCATCGCTGCGTACGGCATGATCGTGGTAACCGTGCTGCCACAGCGCCCCTCGTCGCTCCAATCGCCGGTTCAGCAGTCGGCTGCTGCGTGATTTGAGCAGGGCCATACACTCGGCCAGGGTTCCTCCGCGCAGCTCCATCAGCCAGTGCAGATGGTCGGGCATGACCACCCAGGCGAGGCTGTGGCTGAAGCCCTTGCGCTCTACGAAGCGCAGGGTGTCGATAAGGATCGCCACGTTTGCCGCATCGGCGAACAACGGTTCGCGGCCGAGGGTTGCTGTGGTCAATGAATACACGTTGCCGGATCGGGAATACCGACCGTAGCGAAGTCTGGGGCTGGCCATGCCTCCAGCGTGCGCGAACTGCCGGGGCACCGATAGTGGAGATGTCACCGTGTTCAGGTCGGGAAAGCCTCATCCACGCATGGCGTGGATCTACTGATCGACTCCATGGTTGATCCCTACCATGCGCGGATGCGCGGTCACTTCACCGGCGGGGAATCATCTGCGTCGCGGGCCAGCAGGCTGCCGGCGAACAGGGCTGCCAGCAGCACCGTCAGGCCACCCCAGAACGCGGAATAGAACGCCAGGTGCGTATTGAGCGGGAACACCGTAACCGCCAGCGCCAGCATCGCCGGTCGGGCGCGATCACGCGCAGCCGCCGGGGCATAGCGCCAGGCCCGCCAGGCCTGCGCCACCGCCGCCAACCACAGCAGCAGGCCCAGAACGCCGGTCTCGGCAAGGATTTCCAGCACGATCTGGTGGGCGTGCAACGCCGGTTGGTTACCCCACACGGCGGGACCCTCATCTGACAGGCAGGCCGGATACGCATCGCGGAAGCCGCGCGCACCGACACCGTTGACCGGATGCTCCTCGATCATGCACACCGCTGCGGTCCAGATGCGCGCGCGCCCCGAAAGCGCCTCGTCAACGCCCTGCCCGTCTTCGTTCCATGCCTGCGCCGTGCGCGCGACACGCTCGCGCAGCTGCGGCACGCCCGCTGTCAGTGCGGCCGTACCCAGCGCTGCCACCAGGGCCAGCAGCAGCAGCCGCTTCCAGCCGAACTGGCGCACGCCGCTGTAGGCCAGCACCAGCACAAAGGTGATCCACGAGGCGCGCGAACCTGCCAGCAGCAGCACGCACCCCAGTGTTGCAGCGGCCAGCAGCCACCCTGCATTGCCGAAACGCTGCGCCATCGGCAGCAGCAGGAACGGTGACAGGCTGGCCAGCACCTGGCCGAATTTCAGATTGCAGGGCCCAAGCGCGCCACTGAGGCGGTCGGCCAGTGCGGCTTCTTCGGCCGGGCACAACGCGTGGCCACTCACGGCCAGCTTCAGGTGTTCCAGCGACCAGAACCACGGGCTGGTGCCAGCCAGCGCCTGCACCAGCGCGTCCAGCGTCCACACGCCGGTGATCAGCGCCAGGCCACCGAAGGTCAAGCGCCGCCGTTCCGGCGTGGCCACCGCGATCGCCACCAGCCACATGAAGGGCAGGTAGCGCAGTCCGGCGGCCGCCTTGGTCCACGAGGCCGAAGGGTCGATCGCATCGATGGCCGAAAACGCCTGCGGCAGCCAGTAGCCGAGGAACAGGATCGAGGTCAGCGCCCACGCCGCCGTGCTCAACAGGTGCGGGCGGCGCTGCAGCCGGCGCATCACCATGCGCGCGGCAGCATAGACCGCGCCAAGGCCCAGCACGGTTTCGGCAATGCCCGGCAGCGGCCACATCGCCACGTACGCCAGCACCCACCAGGGCGCCCAGCGCCCGGCACGGTCGTCGCGCACGATGGCAGCGGGGTCAGCCGGCGAGATCGGCATAGAGGCGGAGGGTATCGCGCTGCATGGCCTGCAGGGTAAACGGGATGCGGGTCGGCAGGGACGGCGGCTGCGCCAGCAGGGCCAGCGCACGTTCACCCAGCGCGCGCGCGTCGCCGAGCGGCACCGCACCGCTGGGCTGCAGCTGCAGCAGCAGTTCGCCGACGCCACCATGGTCCCAGCCCAGCACCGGGCGACCGACCGACAGCGCCTCAACCACGGTGCGGCCAAAGGCTTCCGGCTTGTCCGACAGCTGCAGCACCAGATCGCTGGCGGCGTAGGCCTGGGCGATGCGGACGGTAGGCGTGCTGATCTGTACGGCCTTGACCACGCCCAGTGCCGCGGCCTGGCGGCGCAGGTCAGCCACGTAGGCCTCGCGCCCGGGTTCGTCGGTGCCCAGCATCCACAGCTGGGCAGGCACGCCGGCGGCACGCACGTCGGCCAGCAGCTGCAGCGCGTGGGTGTGGCCCTTCAGCCGGGTGCCGCGCCCCGGCAGCAGCAGCAGCGGGCCTTCGACCTGGGCCAGCCACGGGTAATCGGCCGCCAGCGCCAGCCGCGGGCGGCGGTCGGCGCGCGCCACGCGCGGGAACTGGTTGACGTCGACACCTCTCGGTATGACCCGCAGTTTTTCTTCCGGCACCGTCGGGTAATGGCGTTGCACGTAGGCGCGCACGGTGTTGGACACGCAGATCACGCGTTCGCCACTGGTCATCACCGCGCTGTAGCGGCTGGGCGAGTTCAACCCGTGCACGGTGGTCACCCAATGCGGGCGCTGTGCGGCGGGCATGGCGCGGATCGCGTACAGGCCCAACCAGGCCGGCAGCCGCGAACGGGCATGCACGATGTCCGCACCAACTTCGGCAAACAGCCGGCGCAGGGTCGGCAGATGGCGCAGGGTCAGCAGCGACTTGCGGCCGATATCCAGGGTGAGGTGCTCGGCACCACTGTCCAGCAGCGGCTGCACCAGGCGGCCACCGGCAGACACCACCAGCGCGCGATGGCCGGCGGCAACCAGGGCCGCAGCGATTTCCAGGGTCGAGCGCTCGACACCACCGGAGTGCAGCGCCGGCAGCAACTGCACCACGGTCAATCGGCGCATCGAAGGGGCCGCCGTTTAGTCGGCCAGCACGAACACGGAACCGCAGTACGGGCACTGCGCTTCGCCGTTGGGCTCGTCTTCGATCGGCAGGTACACGCGCGGATGCGAGTTCCACAGCGCCATTTCCGGGGTCGGGCAGCTCAACGGCAGATCGCTGCGGTGCACGGTGTAGCGCTTCTCGGCGTTGGCGGGCGCGGTGGCGGTATGGCTCATGGCGGATTCGGTGAACGGGTTGCGAGGCCCGTGATTCTAGCATCTGGGCCGCAACGACATTGCCCCGCAACGGGCCTTTGCACGCCGCCGCCGATGCCTCGCATCTCCCCACCACACGCCGGGCGGCGGCGATTCCGGGGATTTCGCGGTCGTTCCGGCAGGTTCGCTCGCCAGAATCGACTCCAGCGATATTTCCCGCATTTGGATCGAACTAAATGGCACTTGCCAGCGCGCGGCGGCTGTTGCAGGATCGGGCCAGGTCGCACCCCGACCCACCCAATCCAACCCGATCGCATGGCCCGCCCCCACCGGACCGGCATCGCCTCTTCCACTGCCAGCCTGGCGGGCGGAGCGATGCTGTCCGTGGTGTCCGCCGATGCGGGTTCGCCCGCCGCCAGCCCTTCCGGGAGACCCTTGCATGACCCTGTCCGATCCGCGCCGCGCCCTGCTTCCGCTCGCCCTGGCCCTGGCCTGTGCGACCACTGCGATGCCGGCGCGGGCGCAGGGGCTGCAGACCTCGTTCGAACCGGGCGAACCTGTACCGGCGCAGGCCACCGGTGCGCTTCAGGTCACGATCGGCAATGGACCGGCCGCGCCCTACGCCGCCAAGCGCAACGCCGGCTACAGCGGCCTGCATGCGCTGCGCTACAGCAGCGAAGGCGGCAGCGCGCGGCGCGAACTGTTCAAGGCCGACCTGCCCATCGAGGCCGATACCACGCTGTCGTGGCTGGTGCTGCCGGAAATCGTCGGCAAGGACACCGTCGCCTCGACCTATGTATCGCTGGACCTGCTGCTGGACGATGGCAGCCGCGTTTCGGCCGGTGCGGCACGCGACCAGCATGGCGTGGCGATCGGCGCACGCGCGCAGGGCGAATCGAAGACGCTGTACCCGCAACAATGGGCCCGCAAGGCAGTGCGGCTGGGCGACGTGCCCACGCTGAAGGGCCGCCGCGTGGTTGCGATCGAGCTGGAGGTAGCCAGTGCCGAGGGCGCGCCGGTCTCTGGCTGGATTGATGACGTGCGCCTGGATGCCCAACCGCGGCAGCGGCCGCAGCGCGTCTCCGACTGGGTGCTGACCACCCGCGGGACCCAGGCCAACGGCACCTTCTCGCGCGGCAACAATTTCCCGGCCACGGCGGTGCCGCACGGGTTCAACTTCTGGACCCCGGTGACCGACGCCGGCGCACTGAACTGGCTGTACCGCTGGAACGAACAGAACGATGCGCAGAACCGCCCGCAGCTGCAGGCACTGGCACTGAGCCACCAGCCCAGCCCGTGGATGGGCGACCGCCAGACCTTCCAGGTGATGCCCTCGGCCAGCCGTGGCGTGCCGGACGCCGACCGCCGCAAGCGCGCGCTGTCGTTCGACCGCCGTCATGAAAGCGCGCGCCCCTACCGCTACGACGTGCGCTTCGACAATGGCATCGCTGCTGCCATCGCACCGACCGACCATGCCGCGCTGTTCCGCTTCGAGTTCCCCGAGGGCGGCGACGCCAACCTGCTGTTCGACAATGTCGATGCGCGTGGTGGCCTGACCCTGGACACGGCCACGCAGACCCTCAGCGGCTACACCGATACGCGCAGTGGCCTGTCCAACGGCGCCAGCCGCATGTACGTGGTGGCCAGCTTCGACAAGCCGTGGCGCAGCAGCGGCCGCCTCGACACCGGCCGCCCGACCGGTTACATCAAGTTCGATGCTGGCAGCGACCGGCAGGTGACGATGCGCATCGCGACCTCGCTGATCTCGGTGGAACAGGCGCGTCACAACCTGGCGCTGGAAATCTCCGCCGCCGACACGCTGGAAAGCGTGGCGGGCCGTGCGCAGGATGCATGGGACGCGCGCCTGGCCCGCTTCGACATCGGCGATGCCACTGACGACCAGAAGACCACCTTGTATTCCAGCCTGTACCGGCTGTACCTGTATCCCAACTCCGGCCACGAGAATGCCGGCAGCGCGGCCGCGCCTGACTGGCGCTACGCCAACCAGGCCAGCGCCAGCGACGACAACACCGAAGGCAGCGCGAACCGCAGCTTCACCGGCGTGCGCGATGGCAAGGTGTTCGTCAACAACGGCTTCTGGGACACCTTCCGCACCACCTGGCCAGCCTATGCGCTGTTCACGCCCGACGATGCCGGGCAGATGGTGCAGGGCTTCATCGAGCAGTACCGTGCCGGTGGCTGGATCGCACGCTGGTCGTCGCCGGGCTACGCCGACCTGATGGTCGGCACCAGTTCGGACGTTGCCTTCGCCGATGCGTGGCTGAAGGGCATCGGCGGCTTCGATCCGGCCGAGGCCTACGCCGCCGCGCTGAAGAACGCGACCGTGGTCCCCCCCGACCGCCATGTCGGCCGCAAGGGCATGGACCGTTCGACCTTCCGTGGCTACGCCAGCGCGGACGTGCACGAAGGCATGTCGTGGACGATGGAAGGCGCACTGAATGACTTCGGCATCGCCAACATGGCCGACGCTCTGGCCAAGCGCGCGACCACGCCGGCCGCACGCGAGCGCTACAGCACCGAGGCCGACTACTTCCGCCATCGCGCCGCCAGCTACGCGACGATGTTCGATCCGGCCGCCGGCTTCTTCCAGGGCCGCAACGCCGATGGCCAGTGGCGCGTGGACGCCAAGGCCTACGACCCGCGCGTGTGGGGCCACGACTACACCGAATCCAATGGCTGGACCTTCGCCTTCACCGCCGCCCACGATGGCGAAGGACTCGCCGCGCTCTATGGTGGCCGTGACAAGCTGGCAGCGAAGCTGGATGCCTTCTTCTCCACGCCGGAAACCGCCGACCCCGCGTTTGCCGGATCCTACGGCGGCACCATCCACGAGATGACCGAAGCGCGCGATGTGCGCATGGGCATGTACGCACACAGCAACCAACCGGCGCACCACATCCCATGGATGTACCTGTACGCCGGGCAGCCGTGGAAGACCCAGCAGCACGTGCGCGAGATCCTGTCGCGGCTGTATGTGGGCAGCGAGATCGGCCAGGGCTATCCGGGCGACGAGGACAACGGCGAGACCTCCGCGTGGTACGTGCTGGCTTCGCTGGGCCTGTATCCGCTGCGCATGGGCGCCCCGGAGTACGTGATCGGTTCACCGGCGTTCGAACATGCGAGGGTGGAACTGCAGGGCGGCGCGGTGCTGACCGTGAACGCGGCCAACAACTCACGCGAGAACGTCTACGTGCAGTCGCTGAAGATCAATGGCAAGCCGTGGACGAAGACCTGGGTGCCGCACGAGCTGATCGCCAAGGGCGCGACGCTGGACTTCGTGATGGGGCCGCAGCCGTCGCGCTGGGGCAGCGGCGTGGATGACGTGCCGCGCTCGCTGACCGCGCGGGGCCAGCGCCCGCAGCTGCTGCACGACCTGCTCGGCAGTGGCGCCAAGGCGACGCTGGCCGATGGCCGCGCCCTGCCGGCGCTGGTCGATGACGATGCAGCCACCACCGTCGGCCTGGGCGGCGGCGCAACCATCGCACTGACCGGCCTGGGCGACGGCGCGCCGACCATGTACACGCTCACCAGCGGTGACGGCCGCATCCAGGGCGGCGAATGGACGCTGGAAGCGCGCAGTGGCAACGGCCGCTGGATCGTGCTCGACCAGCGCAGCGGCGAAGCCTTCGAGTCTGCCCGCCAGACCCGACCGTTCCGCATCGCCAAACCCGGTCGTTACAGCGAGTATCGGCTGCGCCTGGCCGCACCGGGCCGGCTGCCGCTGGCGGAGATCGAACTGTTGGCGCCCAGCGCCGTACAATGAGCCCCATGCGCTACCGTCTGCTGCCTCTGGCCCTTGTTGCCCTTTCCTTCTCCAGCTTCGGCCAGACCCAGGCCTTTGATGCGCAGCTGACCCGCGATGGCGTGACGCTGAACTACCAGGACGCCCGTGGCGCCCTGGCCGCGCCGCAGCGAAAGCGGGTGATCGATACGTTCTACTTCGCCTACCTGCGCGAACGTGCGGACTTCCACCCGGCCGCGCCGTCGATGGTGCGCATCGTGATCGACCCGGCCTACACCGGGATCGCCTTTGTCGGTGACAAGGACCAGGCCGCGACGATCACCATCAACCCGGGTTGGCTGGCGCAGCACCTCAACGACATCGACCTGGTCACCCATGAGGCCATGCACATCGTGCAGGGCTATCCGGGCTATGGCGACGCACGGGTGCCGGGTTGGCTGGTGGAAGGCATCGCCGACTACGCACGCGACCGCTACGGCATGGACAATGCCGCTGCGGGCTGGGCACTGCCGGGCAAGGTCGAGAAGGGGCAGAACTTCGACAGCGGCTACCGTGTCACCGGTGCGTTCCTGAAATGGGCCGACGCCGAACATCCGGGCCTGGTGCTGGCACTGGACAAGGCCCTGCGCGACGGCCGCTATGCACCGGCGCTGTGGCAGAAGCACACCGGCAAGGCACTGCCGGCGCTGTGGGCGCAGTACGCCAAGCCGCGTTCCGACGCTCCGCCGCCGACCCCTGCACGCCGCGGCAAGCGGCGCTGACTGGGCGATCAACTGGGTATAGCCGCGACTGGATAGAGTCGACTGGGTAGAGTCGACTGTTGGTCGACTGACTTTCGTCCAGCCCCCGAAAACCCCGCGCTTCGCGCGATAGTCGACCGACGGTCGACTCTACCTCGCTGGCGTCTACGCCTCAGCGCGACTGCACGAAACCGGCGTACAGCGCGAACAGCTGCTGGAAGTACCGCCGCGTCACTCGATTGCGCATGACACCCTCGCCGATGGGAAGTTGGTCGGGCCCAGGGTGGGAAGGCCGGTCCGGTCCCTTCCCACGGCCGGGCCGCGTGGGCGTATTGGGCCGCAGCGGCGTTGCAGGGAAATGACCGGGCAGCGTAGCGCGTGTGGCACAGACCGGAGTAGGACCGGCCGCTGGCCGGCTGCCGTCGTGTATCTGAGCACGATTGGGGTTGCCGGCCAGCGGCCGGCACTACCCGTTTCCGCTGCGCGGAAACAAAAACGCGCCCCGTGGGGCGCGTTTCCGCAGCTGTCGCTGGAAAGAAGGCTTATGCCTTCTTTTCCGCTTCCAGCTGCTTCCTGATCTGCGCATCGACCGCCGCAATGGCGGTCATGTTCAGGATCCGGCGCGAGGTCGCGCTGGTGGTCAGGATGTGCACTGGCTTGTTCACGCCCATCAGGATCGGGCCGATCGCCACGCCGTCGGTGAACACCCGCACCAGGTTGTAAGCGATGTTGGCCGCTTCCAGGTTCGGCAGCACGAACAGGTTGGCGCGGCCCTGCAGGGTCGAGCCCGGCAGCAGCTTCTGGCGCAGCGCTTCATCCCATGCGGTGTCGCCCTGCATTTCGCCATCCACGTTCAGGCGCGGGTTGCGCTTGAGCAGCAGCTCGCGCACCTGGCGCATCTTCAGCGCATCCTTCGAATCATGGCTGCCAAAGTTGGAGTGCGACAGCAGCGCCACCTTCGGCTCGATGCCGAACAGCTTCATGCGATAGGCCGCCTGCAGGGTCGCCTCGCACAGCTGCTCGGCGGTCGGATCTTCCTGCACGTGGGTATCGACGAAGAAGAACACGCCCTGCTGGTTGATCACGCCGGTCATCGCCGAGGTCGAGGTGACCTTCGGCTCCAGCGGCAGCACGCTGCGCACGTAGCCCAGCTTCTTGTGGAAGCGACCGACGATGCCGGTCAGCATCGCATCGGCCTCGCCACGGGCCACCATCACCGCTGCGATCAGGGTCGGGCGCGAACGCATCAGGTTCTTCGCCGCGGCCACGGTCACGCCACGACGGCCGGTCAGGCCGTGGTAGTACTGCCAGTATTCGTTGAAGCGCGGGTCGTCGTTGATGTTGGTGACTTCAACGTTCTCGCCGATCTTCAGGCGCAGGCCCAGGCGCTCGATGCGCGACTCGATCACTTCCGGGCGGCCGATCAGGATCGGATGCGCCAGGCCGTCATCGACCACGTTCTGCACCGCCTGCAGCACCACTTCCTCTTCGCCCTCGGCGTACACCACGCGCTGCTTGTCGCTGCGCGCGCGGTCGTACACCGGCTTCATCATCAGGCTGGTGCGGTAGACGAACTGGGCCAGCTTGTCGCGGTAGGCGCCCATGTCCTCGATCGGGCGCGAGGCCACGCCCGAATCCATCGCGGCCTGGGCCACGGCGGCCGACAGTTCCACCAGCAGGCGGCGGTCGAACGGGCGCGGGATCAGGTATTCACGGCCGAAGCTCGGGGTCTCGCCGCCGTAGGCCGAACCCATGTCGGTGGCTGCACGGCGTGCCAGTGCAGCGATGGCACGCACGCAGGCGATCTTCATTTCCTCGTTGATCGCGGTGGCGCCCACGTCCAGCGCACCACGGAACAGGTACGGGAAGCACAGCACGTTGTTGACCTGGTTCGGGTAGTCCGAACGGCCGGTGCCGATGATCGCGTCCGGACGCGCAGCGCGCGCCACCTCCGGCATGATTTCCGGGGTCGGGTTGGCCAGCGCGAAGATCACCGGATCCGGCGCCATGGTCTTGACCATGTCGGCGGTCAGGATGCCCGGTGCCGACAGGCCCAGGAAAATGTCCGCGCCGTCGACGATCTCGGCCAGGGTGCGCTTGTCGGTGTCACGCGCATAGCGCTGCTTTTCCGGGTCCAGGTCGGTACGACCGGTGTGGATCACGCCCTCGCGATCGAAGGCCAGGATGTTCTCCGGCTTCAGGCCCAGCTGCACCAGCATGTTCACGCAGGAAATGCCGGCCGCGCCCATGCCCGTGGTCGCCAGCTTCACTTCCTCGATCTTCTTGCCGGTGATCGCCATCGCGTTGAGCACGGCCGCGCCGACGATGATCGCCGTGCCGTGCTGGTCGTCATGGAACACCGGGATCTTCATGCGCTCGCGCAGCTTGCGCTCGACCACGAAGCATTCCGGCGCCTTGATGTCCTCCAGGTTGATGCCGCCGAAGGTCGGTTCCAGCGAGGCGATGATGTCGACCAGCTTGTCCGGGTCGGTCTCATCCACTTCGATGTCGAACACATCGATGCCGGCGAACTTCTGGAACAGCACGCCCTTGCCTTCCATCACCGGCTTGCCGGCCAGCGCGCCGATGTTGCCCAGGCCCAGCACCGCGGTGCCGTTGGAGATCACCGCCACCAGGTTGCCGCGGGCGGTCAGCTCGCTGGCCTGCTGCGGGTCGGCCTTGATCGCTTCACAGGCGTACGCCACGCCCGGCGAATACGCCAGCGACAGGTCGCGCTGGGTCAGCATGGGCTTGGTAGCGGAAACCTTGATCTTTCCCGGCGGGGACATCCGGTGGTAATCGAGGGCGGCCTGTTTGAAATCTTCGTTGGACATCGATGTGGGTTACATGAATGGGCAGAAGGGACAGGGGATGATACCCCCGTTGGAGCGTCCGGACCTGTCGCTATCCTGTCGCAAGCATGCTGCGACCGCACAATTCCGTGCCGTATGCGACGGTACCGCGATACCAGCTTCGGCGCTGCCCATGACAGCCATGGGACGCCCTGAAACGCCGCGGGGCCGTACCACTGACGTGATCGGCCCCGCGGTACCACACACCTGGATCAGCCCTTGGCCGGCAGCGCCTCGGGCAGCGCATCGACCGGCGGCGGCAGTTCGCTCTCGCGGCCATCCAGCGCCAGCTGCAGGCGGTTGCGGTCCAGCGCGCCTTCCCAGCGCGAGACCACCACGGTGGCCACCGCATTGCCGATGAAATTGGTCAGCGAGCGGCATTCGCTCATGAACCGGTCCACGCCCAGGATCAGCGCCATGCCAGCCACCGGCACCTCCGGCACCACGGCCAGGGTGGCGGCCAGGGTGATGAAACCGGCGCCGGTGACACCCGCCGCGCCCTTGGAGCTGAGCATGGCGACCAGCAGCAGGGCGATCTGGTGGCCCAGGGTCAGTTCGGTGTTGGTGGCCTGGGCGATGAACAGTGCCGCCAGGGTCATGTAGATGTTGGTGCCGTCCAGGTTGAACGAGTAGCCGGTCGGGACCACCAGGCCCACCACCGACTTGCTGCAGCCGGCGCGTTCCATCTTCTCCATCAGCGACGGCAGCGCCGACTCCGACGAGGAGGTGCCGAGCACCAGCAGCAGTTCGGCCTTCAGGTAGCGCGCCAGCTTAAACACCGAGAAGCCGCACAGGCGGCAGACCAGGCCCAGGATCACCGCGACGAACAGGAACGCGGTGAGGTAGAACGAGCCCACCAGCCAGGCCAGGTTGATCAGCGAGCCGACGCCGTACTTGCCGATGGTGAAGGCGATCGCACCGAAGGCACCGATCGGGGCGGCCTTCATCAGGATGTGCACCAGCTTGAACACCGGGGCAACCAGCGCCTCCAGGAAGTTCAGCACCGGCTTGCCCTTGTCGCCCACCATCGCCAGCGCGATGCCGAACAGCACGGCCACGAACAGCACCTGCAGGATGTTGCCATCGACAAAAGCGCTGAGCAGCGTCTTCGGGATGATGTCCATCAGGAAGCCGACCAGGGTCAGGTCATGCGACTTCTCGACGTAGCTGTGCACTGCGGTCTGGTCCAGCTCGGCCGGGTTGATGTTCATGCCCGCGCCGGGCTGCACCACGTGCGCCACGATCATGCCGACAATCAGCGCCAGCGTGGAGAAGAACAGGAAGTACGCCATCGCCTTGGCGAACACCCGGCCCACCGTGCGCAGGTGGGTCATGCTGGCGATGCCGGTGACGATGGTGAGGAAGATCACCGGCGCGATGATCATCTTCACCAGGTTGATGAAGGCATCGCCGAGCGGCTTCATCTTCTCGCCGACCAGCGGTTCGTAGTGGCCGAGGATGGCACCCAGGACGATCGCCACGATCACCTGGAAGTACAGCTGGCGATAGATCGGCAACGGCTTTGCAGGCACCGGTGCTGCGGTCGGGATGTGCATGGCGGACTCCGGAAGGGGCGTTTTCAGGCACGTACGGCCCCGGGACTGCACGGGAGCCGTTACCGTGGAAACTGACCGCAGGCCCTGTACTGCACGCACAGGGGGTGCGACCAATGGACGCCTTTGTACGCGCCAGGCACGCCGGCGCAGATAACCTATTGGTACTAGCCCCCCGGTTCAGGTGGCACAGGTGCCTACACTGGCGCCGCACCGCCCAGAAACGGGAAGGCCGGTGGCCCGGGCTGAACGGCTGGGCATGTCCCTGCGAAAGTTTCGGCCCCTGCGGCCGCTGATGTCCTGTCCACACGCAATCTGAGAGAGCCGCACCCAACATGCGCCCGAATCCCACCTTGCTGGCCCTGTCGCTGGCCGCCCTACCCGCCCTCGCTTCGGCTGCGGATTTCGACAACTGGCCGACCAAGTACACCTTCGGCGACGGCACCGAGTTGGCCGCTACCGCGAACATCGCCTACGACTACAACGACTTTTCCTCGGCCAGTGGCCTCGAGGACGACGACGCCGTGCGCCGCAAGGAATTCGGTGCGACGCTGAAGAAGAAGGGCGTGTACGACGCGATGGTCTACTACGACTTCCAGGCCGATACCTGGCTGGACGTGTTCGTGCGCTTCGAGAGCAAGGCCTTCTTCGGCCGTGACGTCGGCCGCTTCCGCTTCGGCTACATGAAGACGCCGGTCGGCCTGGATGCGAACACCTCTTCGCGTGCCGGCAGCTTCCTGGAAACCTCGCTGCCGGTGCAGGCCTTCTACGAAGGCCGCCGTACCGGTGTGGAATGGGTGCTGGAGCGCCCGCAGTACCTGCTGCAGGCAGGCGCCTATGGCGGCAAGGACCTGCAGGGCGACAACCCCGGCACCACCCAGGCGGTGCGTGCGGTGTGGACGCCGGTGAAGGCACCGGGTGACGTTATCCACCTGGGCCTGGCCTACTCGCAGGAGAACCCACGCGGCTACAGCGATGGCCGCGACGTGCACCACGAGGCCAGCGCCCGCCTGCGCGCGCGCCCGGAAGCCGGCCTGACCGACATCCGCTACGTCGATTCCGGCGCGCTGGTCACCGCCGACCAGATCCGCCGCACCGGCCTGGAAGGCATCTGGATCCGCGGCCCGTTCTCGCTGCAGGCCGAAGCGCTGCGCGCCACGGTCACCCGCCATGACGGCAAGCCCGACTTCACCGGCAGCGGCCAGTACGCGATGGCCAGCTGGGTGCTGACCGGCGAATCGCGGCCGTACAACGCCGGTGCGGTGGCCAACATCAAGCCGGCGCACAACTACGGTGCGGTGGAACTGGTGGCGCGTTACAGCCGCCTGGACCTCGACGATGGTGACATCCTGGGTGGCCGCCAGCACGACCTGACGTTGGGTGCGAACTGGTACCTGACCAGCCACTTCAAGTTCCAGGCCAACTACGTGAAGGTCGACGCCAGCCGTCGTGGCGTGCACAGCACGCCGGAGATCTTCGAACTGCGCGCGCAGATGCACTTCTGACCCCTTCCACGTCAGACCCCGGCGGGCGTGCACGCCACGCCCGCCGGCCCTGCGTAGACTGCCGCCATGTACTGGCTCAGCCGCCACCGGATGCTGTTGCTGACGATCCTGGTGATGGTCGGTGGCACCGTGCTGTGCGCGGTCGCCGCTGGCCATTACGCCTGGCGGCGCGCGCTCGGCGACGAAAGCAGCCAGGTGCAACGCCAGCTGCAGCTGTATGGCCAGGGCCTGCAACAGCGCATCGACCGCTTCGGCACCTTGCCGCAGGTCATGGCGCTGGATCCGGATCTGCTGCACGCACTGCGTGTGCCGCCCTCGCCCGGCGAACGGCAGCGACTGAACCTGAAGCTGCAACGTGCCAATGAAGTCACCCGGGCCTCGACCCTGACCCTGGTCGGCCACGATGGTGTGGCGGTGGCGGCCAGCAACTGGGACCAACCGACCAGCAACGTCGGCGAGAACTACAGCTACCGCCCCTACTACCGCCAGGCGCTGGCGCAGGGCCGTGGCCGCTTCTACGGCATCGGCATGACTACCGGCGTGCCCGGCTATTACCTTTCGCAGGCCATCGAGGATGACGGCAAGCGGCTCGGCGTGGTGGTGATCAAGGTCGAGCTGTCCGCGCTGGAACAGGAATGGTTGAGCAGCCCGGACGTGGTGCTGGCCAGCGACGACCATGACGTCGTGTTCCTGTCCAACCGGGACAGCTGGCGCTACCGGCTGCTGCGTCCGCTGCGTGCCGGTGAGCGCCGCGAAATGCTCGATGCACGTCAGTACGCCGACCGTGCCCTGCAGCCCTTGCGTGCACGTACCCAAGACGTGCTGTCCGATGGCGGCCGCATGGTGCGGCTGCTGGATCCTGCGCTGCCGCAGCCGATGCTGTGGCAAAGCCTGGCGCTGCCCGCCGAGGGCTGGAACCTGCACCTGCTGCACGACGCCGGCGCCGCTACTGCTGCCGGTCGCGCGGCCGCCCTGACCGGCGGTGCCGCGTGGCTGGCCTTGGGCTTCCTGGTGCTGTTCGTGCAGCAGCGCAGGCGCTTGGCCAAGCATCGCCTGCGCAGCCGCCGCGAACTGGAAACCCTGCTCAAGCAGCACGCACAGGAGCTGCGCACCGCACAGGATGGCCTGCTGCAGGCCGCCACCGACGCCGACAGTGGTCTCAGCCGCAGCCTCGAACACCTGCCGCAGGGTGTGGTGGTGATCGACCGCGACCTGCGCCTGGTCGCGTGGAATTCGCGCTATCTGGAACTGTTCCGGTTCCCGGCAGACCTGGTGCGCGTGGGCCGGCCGATCGAGGAACTGTTCCGTTTCAATGCCCGTCGTGGCCTGCTCGGTCCCGGCCCGGTGGACGAGGCCATCGAGCGCCGCCTGAACCACCTGCGCAGTGGCCGCCCGCACATGCGCGAGAGCGAAAAGGACGACGGCACGGTGCTGGAGATCCGCGGCAATCCCCTGCCTGATGGCGGCTTCGTCACCAGCTACGCCGACATCACCAGCTACAAGAATGCCGCGCGCGAACTGCGCTCGCTGGCCGATGCGCTGGAACACCGCATCGCCGAACGCACCCGTGACCTGGACGAGGCGCGGCGCGAGGCCGAGCAGGCCAACCGCTACAAGACCCGCTTCGTCGCCTCGGCGGTGCACGACCTGCTGCAGCCGCTCAACGCTGCGCGCATGTTCGTCTCGGTGCTGCGCGGCAAGCTGGGCGACCCGGCGCAGCAGCAGACTGCCGATCATATCGATGCCGCGCTGGCGGCGCAGGACGCGATCCTCAACAGCCTGCTGGATATCTCGCGCCTGGAATCAGGATCGCTGCAGGTCCGCGTGCGCACGTTTGCACTTTCTCCGCTGCTGGAGACCCTGGCGCGCGAGTTCGGCATCGCCGCCCAGACCCGTGGCCTGCAGCTTGACTGGGTGGATACCCGCGCAGTGGTGGTCAGCGATGAAGCCCTGCTGCGGCGGATCCTGCAGAATTTTCTGTCCAACGCGTTGCGCTACACCCCACGTGGGCGCCTGCTGATCGGCTGCCGGCGTGCAGGCGATCAACTGCGCATCGAAGTGCATGACCAGGGCCCGGGCATTCCGGAAAGCCTGCAGGGTGAGATTTTCGAGGAGTTCCGCCGGCTGAACGACGGCGTGGAACAGGAACGTGGCGCCGGCCTGGGCCTGGCCATCGTCGAACGCATCGGCCGCCTGCTCGGCCACCGCATCAGCCTGCGCTCTACACTGGGCAAGGGCAGCGTCTTCGCCGTGAGCGTAGCAGTCGGGCGCGCCGACGATGTGATCGCACCTGCCGCAGCGCCGGTCATCGCGAGCGAACCCTCCGACGACAGCCCACTGCGAAAGTGCCGGGTGTGGAGCATCGACGATGATCCCCACGTCTGTGCGGCGACCCGTGCGCTGCTGGAGCGCTGGGGTTGCCAGGTGGAACTTGCCGACGGTCCGCAGGGTGCACTGGAAATCGCCAGTGCATTGAACGTGCCGCAGTTGCTGCTGCTGGACGTGCGCATGGGGCAATGGCACGGACCGGACCTGTATGAAGCGCTGTGCACGCTGTGGAAGGCGCGGCCGCCGGTGATCCTGGTGACCGCCGAGCGTGATGAGGCACTGAAAGCGCATGCCGCCGAGAACGGCTGGGGCTTCCTGCTCAAGCCGGTGCGACCGCCCGCGTTGCGGGCATTGATGACGCAGATGTTGTTGCGGCATCGGGGCTAGGACGGCTCGGCCACGCGGGCGTCGCGTTGCAGGCGCACGCTGGCTTTGCTCCTCGTTGATTCCGTACCGAATTCCCAAACCTCTTCGCGCGACAGCCATGGGCAAGGAGGAAATGGATGCGCCGCGTCATTGCGTAGGGCATGGAGAAAATCCGAGTGGGGAGAGAGCAGTCTCCTGACTGACCGGCGCTGCTGAGGATCAGTAGATTTCAACGTTCGGCTGATCGGCAGATCGTACTGAAGACAGCCACAGCCTACGGCCAAGGATCCAGCATGCCCTGCCATCACCTATCCATCGCCCCCCTCCGATACCTCCATCGAATCACAGCAATGCTCTTCTGCCTGTGCTGCGCGGGATGCATGGCTGACAGCACACCAGATACGGACGTCAGCCTCAGGAGGGCCGCGACAGAAGCAAAGGCTCCTCCAGCCATATCGAATGCGGACGCCTCGCCGAACCCCGGCATTCCGACAGCGGCCACGCATCGCGCAGCATCTTCGCTCGCGCTTCTTCGGTCAGAATCCGCACTCATGTTCAAGGACGGCATCTCGATCCTGGCCGCCGAGGGCCTCCTGCAGTCAAGCAGAAACATGTCGGATGCGATCAACCGCATGACGCAGGATGCAGCTTCCAGCCCCGAGGCGCAGGACCTGACCCGGCACTATCGATCATCACTTGAACGTGCAATCGGTCAAGAAGGTGTACTTGAACGCTTTTCGTGTGGCCTGAGCATCTGCATCGGTATCGCCCGGACCCGAAGCAGCGCGGATCATGAGGCGTGGGGTCACAGGTTTGCGTCAGATGCATCCTCTCCCACTTACAGCTATGCCGAAGCGTCTGAGCATTCCTGGATGGGATACGAGAACAGGTTCATCTTTTCGATCGACCCGCAGATGAGTTCGATCAGCGGCAACTGACGGGCCAGACTCCATTTTCGCGTTGGCGCAGTTGATTCGAGCAGCTCAGAATGCTCTCACCGAGAGCCAAGTGCCCTGCCCAGGTCAGCCGTCCATCCCTGCCCGCGCGTCGCCTTCCGGTTCCAGCGCCTTCACCAGCACCGCCGCCTGCGTGCGGCTATGGCATTCGAGCTTCTTCAGGATGGCAGTGACGTGCACCTTCACCGTGTTCTCGGCCAGGCCCAGCTCGTAGGCGATCTGCTTGTTGAGCAGGCCATCCGCCAGGCACAGCAGCACGCGGAACTGCTGCGGGGTCAGCTGGGCCAGACGGCTGGCCAGCAGCGCATCGGCCTCCGAGCGCTCGGCGGCCATTGCCGGGAACCACAGGCCGCCGTCGAGCACCGCCTGCACGGCCTCGCCGATGGTCTCGGCCGGGGCCGACTTCGGGATGAAACCGGCCGCGCCGAACTGCTGGGCACGGCGGATCACCCGCGGATGGTCGTTGGAGGAGAGGATCACCACCGGAATGTCGGGATGCGAGCCACGCACGTGCAGCAGCGCGGAAAAGCCGTGCGCGCCAGGCATGGTCAGGTCGAGCAGCACCAGGTCCACGTCCGGCTGCGCGTCGAGCGTCTCGGCCAATGCCTCGGCGCTCGCAACCTCGCGCACCTGTGCCAACGGCAGGCTCTGCCGCAAGGACTGCACCACCGCCGAACGCAGCAGCGGGTGGTCATCGGCGATCAGGATGGTGTATTCGCTCATACCGCCATTGTACGGGCAGGTCGCCGCCTCAGCGCCCGGCCGGCTCGACGCTGCTGCGCCAGGCATCGAGAAACTGGCGACGCTTGAGCGCGTCCAGATACACCAGCAGGCCCGGACCCAGCTGGATCGGGCGGCGGCTGCGGCCCGGCGCATCATCGCCGCGCGCGTTGCCGGTCACGATCGGCATCAGCCGTGCCTCGCGCGACAGCACCTGCTGGCCGCGTGGCGACAGCAGGTAGTCGAGGAAGCGCCGGGCTTCTTCCGGGTGTGGGCCGGTACGCGGGATCACTGCGGTACGCAGCACCACCAGCGTGTAGTCCTCGGGCTCCACAATGCCCAGCGGCGCGCCGGCATCAACGCGCGCCTGCGCGTAGGAGCCAAGCACGTTGTAGACCAGCGACAGCTGGCCACTGGCCACCTGGTCCAGCAGCACGCCGGTGCGCTCCTCGCGCACCACGTCGTTGTCGCCGAGCGCGCCCAGCAGCGCGCCGGCAATGCTGCCGCGCTGCGCGTCCTGGGTCGCCAACAGGTAGCCGACGCTGCTGCGCTCGATGTCATAGGTGCCGACCCTGCCGCGCAGGGGTGCACCTTCAGCACGCAGCCGGTCCAGCAGCTGGCGGCGCGTGTGCGGCACCTTGGCCGAAGGAATCGCGCGGGTGTTGTAGACCATCACCACCGGCTCGTAGCTGATGCCGAACGCCTCGTTGCGCCACTGTGCCCAGGCCGGCAGCGCGGCGGTCTGCGCCGAACGGTGTGGCAGCGCGTGACCGTCATTGACCAGCTTGGTCTGCAGGTCCATGCCGCTGGAGATCAGCAGGTCCGGTGATGCCGGGCCGCCGCGGTCGTGCAGGTACCGCGCGTACAGGTCCTGGGTGATGATGTCCTCGTACACCACCTCGGTGCCGGGGTGCAGGCGCTGGTAGTCGGCGATGACCACCGCGAACACTTCGATGTCGGTGGTGCCGTGGATGCGCAGCTGAGCGGTGGCCGCTCCCTGTGCGGGAAAACGGCGCACATCGCCGGGCGCAGCCAACACCGGCAGGGCCAGCAGCAGCGCAACAGTCGTGGCGAACAAGCGGATCATGGACTGCTCCGGGGCAGGCGGATGGTGGCGACCAGCCCGCCCTGCGGGCGGTTGCTCAGGTCAATGCGGCCGCCATGGCTGTCGACCACGCGCTTGACGATGGCCAGGCCCAGCCCGGCACCACCTGAGGGCGCGCCTTCGCCACGGGCGAAACGCTCGAATACGCGCTCGGCATCGGCCGGGGCGATGCCCGCGCCGTGGTCGGCGATGGTCAGCACGGCCTGCTCGCCTTCCACGGTAAGGGCAATCTGCAAGTCGCCGTCACCGCCGTACTTCAGTGCGTTGTCGACCAGGTTCTTGATCGCCTCGCGCAGCAGCAGCGCATCGCCGTGCACCAATGCCGGTTCGGCGGTCATCGCCAACTGCACGCGCGGCGCCGGACCGGCCTGCGGCAGCGCTTCATGCAGGGCCTGGTGCACGGTCTCGGCCAGGTCCACCGCCGCAAAGCGCTGCAGGTGCGAACGATGGATCACGCTGGCGTCGCTGAGCAGCTGGTTGAGCAGCCGGCTCATATGCGTGGCGTTGCGCTCGATCGCCTGCAGGCTGCGTCGCATGTCCTCCGGATCGTCATCATCCAGCGCCAGCTGTGCCTGTGCGCGCAATGCCGCCAGCGGCGTGCGCATCTGGTGCGCAGCCTCGGCCATGAACGCGCGCAGTGTCTCGTTGCTGCTGGACAGGCGTTCCATGAAGCGGTTCAGCGCCGCCACCATCTGGTCCATCTCGCGCGGAACGCGGGCATCCAGCGGCTTCAGGTCGGACGGCTCCCGTCGCGACAGCTCGCGCTCCACCCGCACCAGCGGCCGGAATGCGCGATGCACGCCGAACGCCACCAGTGCCAGCAGCAGCCCGGACAGCACGCCGATCGCCAGCAACGCGCGATTGACCATGTCCTGCGCGACCGCTTCACGCGCACGCCGGGTCTGGCCGACCTGGACCTGCACCTCGCCCTGCGCCGAGGCAGCGGCGAAGCTGCGGCCGACCACCACGAAGCGCACGGTCTCGCCGCTGTAGGTGGCATCGAACAGCTGCGGCTGGGTACCGGGCCGGCGCGGCGCTGCCGGCAGGTCATCGTAGCCGGTGATCAGCGTGCCGCGGCTGTCGGCCACGCGATAGAACACGCGGTCCTCCGGCGCCATCGCCAGCAGGTCCAGCGCCGCATACGGCAGATCGACCTGCCACTGCCCATCGACCAGCGCCACCGAATCGGCGATGGACAGCGCCGAGGACACCAGCAGGTGATCGTAGGAACGGTTGGCGGCACGCTGGCCGTAATCGCGTGCGGCGAACAGCAGGGCCACCGCGAACACCGCCAGCAGCACGCCGAGATAGAGCAGCAGCGTGCGCCGCAGCGAACCCGGCGCCGCAGTCGCAGCGCGCGCGTCAGCCATCGGCGTCGGCATGGGTATCGCTGGCCTCCAGCAGATAGCCGACACCGCGCACCGTGGTGATGCGCAGCGGTGCGCCCGCCAGCTTCTTTCTCAGGCGGCCAACATACAACTCGATGGCATTCGGGCCCGCTTCGTCATCGAAACCGAACAGGCCGTTGCCGATCTCATCCTTGCCGACCACTTGGCCGAGGCGCCCGACCAGAATCTCCAGCAGGCGGTACTCGCGGTTGGGCAGTTCGATCGGTTCGCCGTCGAGGCTGACCCGGTGCGCAGCGTTGTCGAACTGGAAGCCGCCGATCTGCACCACTTCGCTGGCCTGGCCACGCGCACGCCGCAGCAGCACGCGGCAGCGCGCTTCGAACTCGCGGAAATCGAACGGCTTGCCCAGATAATCGTCGGCACCGACATCCAGCGCCTGCACGCGATCCTCGATGCCATCGCGCGCGGTCAGCATCAGCACCGGCGTGCTGTCACCGCGCTCGCGCATGCCGGCCAGCACGCGCAGGCCATCGAGCTTGGGCAGGCCGATGTCCAGCACCACCAGGTCGAAGCTCTGGTAACGCAGCACGCTGGCGGCGGCCAGGCCATCGGCCTGCCAGTCCACGGCGTGCCCGCTGCGGCGCATCCGGCGGATGATCGCATCGGCCAGATCCGGGTTGTCTTCGACCAGCAGCAGGCGCATGGGCACACGGGTGGGAGGGGAACCGAATGCTACCGCATGCCGCCGCCGCGCTTGCTGGGCACGGCACGGCGAGATCGGCGACACGCTTTTCGCTGCACCGCACAAACCGCTGACAGGACGATGACAGCTTGCCCGACCCAGACTGCGGCCGCGCACCGTCCGGTGCCCACGATTGCCGCGCGCCTGGCGCGCACCTGGGAGGGTTTGTGGAATTCACGTTTGCCTGGCGGCGTCCTGCCGCCATGATGGCGCTGGCTGCCCTGTCGGCGCCGGCCTTCGCTGCCGAAGACAACCGCCCGGTCACCGCCACCCTCGGTGGCCGCCTGCACCTGGACTTCGCCACCTTCGACAACGACAACCGCGGCACCCCGAACAAGGACGACACCGAGATCCGTCGCGCCTGGCTGGACGTGTCCGGCAAATTCTTCGTGGTCGACTACAAGCTGGAAGCCGACTTCTCCGGCGACCGCGTCGAGGCCAAGGATGTCTACCTGGCACGCAGCTTCGGCGAGGCCGGCAAGCTGACCGTCGGCCAGTTCAAGCAGTACTTCTCGCTGGATGACCGTACCAGCTCCAACTACGGCAGCTTCCTGGAGCGCGGCAACGCCGGCACCACGCTGGCGCCGCTGTACCGGCTGGGTGCGTCCTGGCAGGCCAACCCGGGGGATTTCACCTGGGCGGCCAGCCTCTACAGCCTGGAGAGCATCGACGCCTGGCAGGTGAAGGGCCGCGCGGCGGGTGGTCGCGTCACCTGGGCACCCACGCCCAGCGACGGTGACGTGCTGCACCTGGGGCTGTCGCTGGCCCGCGAGGCCTACGACAACCCGGGTGCCAACGGCGTGCCCGGCCTGCGCATCCGTCCGCGCCCGGCCGGCCACCTGTCCGACAACAGCCGCCTGACCCTGGTCGACTTCTCCGCCGGCCGCGATACCGACGTCAACAAGTGGTCGCTGGAATACGCGCAGGTGCGCGGCCCGCTGTCATGGCAGGGCGAGTTCAGTGGCGCCACCTTCGATGATGGCGCCCAACGCGGCGACGTGATGGCGGCCTACGCCATGCTCAGCTGGTTCGTCACCGGCGAAAGCCGTGCCTACGACCGCAAGACCGGCCGCTTCGCACGGGTCAAGGACATCCGCCACAAGGCTGGGGCCTTCGAAGTAGCGCTGCGTTACGACCAGATGTGGGGCGCGCAGCACCTCGATGGCGCGCCGGACCTGCGCCGTGGCAGCACCGAAGCCTGGACGCTGGGTGGCAACTGGTACCTGCGCGACAACCTGCGCTTCATGCTCAACGTGATCGAAAGCCGCAACCGCGACCGCCTGGCCGGGGTCACGGTGGACCGCACGCGCGCGGTCACCGGCCGCCTGCAGTACGACTTCTAAGCCAGCTGTGCCGGGCAAACCACCCGGCCCCCTTCCACTCCCCCACATCCTGTTTTCGCAAGGAGTCCGCAGATGATGCTGAGCATCCTCGGCTTTGGCATGGTCATTACATTCATGTACTTGATCATGAGCAAGCGGTTGTCGCCGCTGGTGGCCCTGATCACCATTCCCATCCTGTTCGCGCTGATCGGCGGCTTCGGTGCCGGCATCGACGAGATGATGCTGGAGGGCATCAAGAAGATCGCGCCGACCGGCGTGATGCTGATGTTCGCCATCCTCTACTTCGGGGTGATGATCGACGCCGGCCTGTTCGATCCGCTCGTAAGGGTGATCCTGCGCTTCGTCAAGGGCGACCCGATGAAGATCGTGCTTGGCACTGCGGTGCTGGCGATGCTGATCTCGCTCGATGGCGACGGTTCGACCACCTACATGATCACCGTCTCGGCGATGCTGCCGCTGTACCAGCGCCTCGGCATGAACGCGCTGAACATGACCTGCGTGACCATCCTGGCCGGCGGCGTGATGAACCTGACCCCGTGGGGCGGCCCGACCGCACGCGCGGCCACCGCGCTGCACGTGGACCCGGCCGATGTGTTCGTGCCGCTGATCCCGTCGATGGTGATCGCCTGTGCCGGCGTGCTGCTGCTGGCCTGGTACCTGGGCCTGAAGGAACGCCGTCGCCTCGGCGTGGTGACCCTGCCCAAGGGCGGCAGCTGGATGGACAACAGCGTGTCCGATGACAGCAATCCGCTGCCGACCGTGGAAGACGCCGAGGACATCAAGCGTCCGAAGCTGCTGTGGGTCAACCTGGCCCTGACCGTGGCGCTGATGACCGCGCTGATCATCGGCGTGCTGCCGATGCCGGTGCTGTTCATGGTCGGCTTCGCCATCGCACTGGTGATCAACTACCCGAACCTGGCCGAACAGCGCCGCCGCGTGGTCAACCATGCCGGCAACGTGCTGTCGGTGGTGTCGCTGATCTTCGCTGCGGGCATCTTCACCGGCATCCTCAACAACACCGGCATGGTCGAAGCGATGTCGCACAGCTTTCTGGCGGTGATTCCGGAGTCGTGGGGCCCGTACCTGGCGGTGATCACCGCCGTGGCGTCGATGCCGTTCACCTTCTTCATGTCCAACGACGCGTTCTACTTCGGCGTGCTGCCGATCCTGTCCGAAGCCGCCGGCAACTACGGCATCACCCCGGTGGAAATGGCGCGCGCCTCGCTGGCCGGCCAGCCGGTGCACCTGCTCAGCCCGCTGGTGCCCTCCACCTACCTGCTGGTGGGTCTGGCCAAGGTCGAATTCGCCGACCACCAGAAGTTCACCCTGAAGTGGGCCATCGCCATCTCGATGCTGCTGATGATCGGCAGCCTGCTGTTCGGCCTTTACCCCCTCGCCGCCTGACCCTTTGCCAAGGAGCCTTCTGCAATGACGCTTCGAATCGCTTACGTCACCAGTGGAATGGGCAGTGTCGGCACTGCCATCTGCCAGAGCCTGGCCCGCAGCGGCCACACCGTGGTTGCCGGCTGCGCGCCGAACTCGCCGCGCAAGGCCAACTGGCTGCGCGAGCAGCGCGAACAGGGCTTCGACTTCATCGCCTCCGAAGGCAACGCCACCGACTGGGCCTCGACCAGCGCCGCGTTCGCCAAGGTCCGCGCAGAAGTCGGTGAAGTGGACGTGCTGGTCAACAACTCCGGCGGCAGCCGCGACCTGCTGTTCCGGCAGATGACGGTGGAAGACTGGAATGCGGTGATCGCCTCCAACCTCAATGCGCTGTTCAACCTGACCAAGCAGGTGGTCGATGGCATGGCCACGCGTGGCTGGGGCCGCATCATCAACATCGGTTCGGTCAGCGCCCACAAGGGCCAGATCGGCCAGGTGAACTACGCCACCGCCAAGGCCGCGATGCACGGTTTCAGCCGTGCACTGGCCGCCGAAGTGGCCTCGCGCGGCGTTACCGTCAACACGCTGTCGCCGGGTTACATCGCCAGCCAGGCGATCAGCAGCTTCCCGCCGGATGTACTGGATCGGCTGGCCGCATCGGTGCCGGTGCGCCGCCTCGGCCGCCCCGAGGAAGTGGCCGGCCTGTGCGCGTGGCTGGCCTCGGATGAAGCCTCGTACGTGACCGGTGCCGACTATCCGGTCAACGGTGGCCTGTACATGGGTTGAGCCCTCCCCCACGGAGTGCGCGGGGCCGGTGAACCGTCGTTCGCGAGGGGGATCCGGCCCCTTTTCTATCGGGTAGCAGGACACGCACGGGGGCCTGCGTCGTTCGTTGGTTTTTCGTAAAGAAGGTTTCATGTTCCGTTCGCATAGTGGCCATGCACCGCGCACGCGTGCCGGTGACCACCCCCCATGCAACGGACCACCATGCAGACCCGACACCTGACGATCGCCGTTGCGATCGCGCTCTCCGCCGCCGCCAGCGCCCATGCCGCCACCGCCGCCGATACCGGCGCCAGCACCGATGCCGCGCTGAGCGCGCAGACGCTGGACACCGTCTCCGTGATCGGCCAGGGCGAGACCCGCCAGGTGCAGCGCATCACCACCGTCGACAAGCAGGTGCTGCCGCCGGGTACCAGTGGCCAGAAGATCCTCGACCGCCTGCCGGGCGTGTCGGTGCAGTCCAACGATGCCTTCGGTGCCAATGAGGAATCGCAGACCATCAGCCTGCGTGGCTTCGACAAGAGCCGCCTCGGCTACACGCTGGACGGCATTCCGCTGGGTGACAACAGCTACGGCAACTACAACGGCCTGAGCATCGCCCGCGCGATCATTGCCGAGAACCTGGCCGGTGCCGAGCTGTCGCAGGGCATCGGTTCGCTGGGCGTGGCTTCGACCAGCAACCTGGGCGGCACCATCCAGTATTTCTCGATGGACCCGTCCGCTGAATTCGGTGGCCGCGCCAGCGTCACCGTCGGCGACAACAACCAGCGCCGTGGCTACCTGCGCGTGGACACCGGCGACCTCAACGGCTTCTCGGCCTATGTGTCCGGCGTGCACCAGGACCAGGACATGTGGGCCGCGCCGTACCAGAACCAGACCACCCGCCAGTTCAACGCCAAGGCCGTGTGGAATATCGGCGACCACCGTTTCGGCGCGTTCGTGGCGACCTCGCGCGCCAGCCAGGCCAACTACGCCTACCTGTCCAAGGACATGCTGGCCCGCGGCCTGGGCTATGACTGGAACATCTACGCACCGGACTGGGACCGCGCCGTCGCTGCTGCGTACTGCGCGCCGGGCACCTACAACAAGGCGCGCTGCAGGTTCAGCGGCGGCGTCAACAGCATCGACGATGCGTACTACCAGAGCCGTGCACTTCGCGACGACAACCTCTATTCGGTCGATGCCGACCTGCGCCTGGGCGAGCAGGGTCGCCTGAAGTTGCTGGCCTACCACCACGACAACCGTGGCCAGGGCCACTGGTGGGCACCGGGCCAGCCGTCCTACCCGGGCACCGACAGGATGCTGCCGATTTCGATCCGCAGCACCAACTACACGATCAACCGCGATGGTGTGACCGCCGCGCTGTCGTGGACGGTGGGCATCCACGAACTGGAGGCCGGCCTGTGGTACGAGCAGAACGACCATAACGTGTCGCGCAACTTCTACTACATCAGCGGCCCGTTCCTGGACGACCTGTACCTGAAGAACCCGGACCGCCTGCTGTTCAACCAGGATTTCGACATCCGCACGCGCCAGTTCTACGTGCAGGACCGCATGCGCTTCCTCGACCAGCGCCTGACCGTGGACGTGGGCATCAAGAGCCCGAACACCCGCATGCGCGCCACCGCCCAGCCGGGCGTGGAAACCAGCATCGCTTCGGGCACGCTGACCGCCAAGAAGTCGGTGCTGCCGCAGGTGGGCCTGGGCTTCAAGCTCAACGCCAACAATGAACTGTTCGCCTCGTACGCCGAGAACATCGCCGCCTTCGTCGGTGGCGGCAGCGGTGGCCCGTTGCAGGTGTCGCCGGAATCGTTCGCAGCCAGCGCCGGCCTGGAGCCGGAGAAGTCCAAGAGCCTGGAAGCCGGCTTCCGTACCTTCGGCGAGAAGTACCAGGCCTCGATCGCGGCCTACAACGTGAAGTTCGACAACCGCCTGCTGTCGCTGAACCCGTGTTCCAGCATCGAAGTCGGCACGCGTCCGGAGTGCGTAACGCGCTTCATCAATGTCGGTTCGGTGAAGAGCCACGGCGCGGAACTGACCTTCATCCTCAAGCCGATCGACGGCCTGCAGTGGTACAACGCGCTGTCCTGGAACAAGACCACCTACGAGGATGACTACACCTCGGGCGGCGCGATCGTGCCGGTGGCCGGCAAGATCACGGTGGATACGCCGCAGCGCATGGCCTCCAGCGAGATCAGCTGGAACCGCGATGGCTTCTTCGCCAGCCTGCGTGCCAAGTACACCGGCAAGCGCTACTACACCTACACCAACGACCAGTCGGTGCCGGGCGTGACCACCTTCGACGCCGGTGCAGGCTACGACTTCGGCCCGGGCCTGGGCCTGCGCAACGTTCGGGTGTCGTTGAATGCGACCAACCTGACCAACAAGCGCTACGCCGGCCAGCTGAGCTCGTTCGCACCGACCGATCCGAAGGGCACGCGCTATGCGATCCATGCGAGCGCACCGCGGCAGCTGTTCATGACGGTGGCGGCGGAGTTCTAAATCGAAAGCGTTGCCCCGCGGCGTCTTGATTACCGCTGCGGGGCAGCGGCCGGATGGGCCGGCGCAGGACACGCCGTAAACCCATCCATGGGGGCTCGATGGCGCCATCCATGGCGCCAACGGTCCTGCGGTGGCGGGAGTGTCCGCGGCATGGATGCCGCGGCCAAGCCCCCATGGACGGGTTTACGGCGTCTCCCGCCACCGGACCCACCCCGCCATCCCTCAGGAACCCGCTTTTGACGTTGACGTCGCTTTGGCCTCTGCGGGTGCAGGGCGCAGCCCTGCAGAGAGAACCCCTTACCTGAACGGGGCTTTTTGCGCGAGGTCTCAGCCATCGGTTAGACTAGGCAGGTCTGCAGCGGCCGTCCGTTTCCCTCCGGGATCGCCGGCGACCAGGGTCCGCCCTCTTCGCCCGCCCCCACTCCGACGCCGTTCGTCACGCATTCCAGCCTGCGCTTCGTGCCGGCTGCACCCAACTTCTCGCAGCGCGGTTCACGGGAACGCTCCGAGTCAGCCGATCACTTTGATCTGCCCCCGTCTGTCCGCTCGGACAGGCGTTTCTTGTACCTGGAGCAATCTCAATGTCTTTTGAATCGCTGGGCCTGGCGCCCTTCCTGCTGCGTGCGCTTGCCGAGCAGGGCTACGAAACCCCGACCCCGATCCAGCAGCAGGCGATCCCGCTGGCGCTGGCCGGTCGCGACCTGCTGGCCGGCGCACAGACCGGTACCGGCAAGACTGCTGCGTTCGGCCTGCCGTTGCTGCAGCACCTGGGCACCGCCTCGCAGGAGGTGCGTGCCGGCCCGCGCAAGCCGCGTGCGCTGATCCTGGCCCCGACCCGCGAACTGGCCACCCAGGTGCATGACAGTCTGCGCGGCTACAGCAAGTATCTGCGCATTCCCAGCGCCTGCATCTACGGCGGTGTCGGCATGGGCAACCAGCTGGACATCCTGCGCCGTGGCGTGGACCTGCTGGTGGCCTGCCCGGGCCGCCTGATCGACCATCTGGAACGTCGCAGTGTCGACCTGTCCGGCATTGAACTGCTGGTGCTGGACGAAGCCGACCGCATGCTCGACATGGGCTTCCTGCCGTCGATCAAGCGCATCCTGGCCAAGCTGCCGAAGCAGAACCGCCAGACGCTGCTGTTCTCGGCCACCTTCGAGGACAACATCCGCCAGCTGGCGCTGGAGTTCATGCGCAACCCGGAACAGATCCAGGTGACGCCGAAGAACACCGTGGCCGAAACCATCACCCATCGCGTGCATCCGGTCGATGCCGGCCGCAAGCGCGACCTGCTGCTGCACCTGCTGGCGCAGGACAGCCGCGAGCAGACCCTGGTGTTCGCACGCACCAAGCACGGCAGCGACAAGCTGGCCACGTTCCTGGAAAAGTCAGGCATCAAGACCGCGGCGATCCATGGCAACAAGAGCCAGGGCCAGCGCCTGCGTGCGCTGGGCGACTTCAAGGCCGGCCGCGTGACCGTGCTGGTGGCCACCGACATCGCTGCGCGCGGCATCGACATCAACGAGCTGCCGAAGGTGATCAACTTCGACCTGCCGATGGTGGCCGAGGACTACGTGCACCGCATCGGTCGTACCGGCCGCAACGGCGCGACCGGCCAGGCGATTTCGCTGGTGGCGCAGGATGAAGTGAAGCTGCTGCGCGCGATCGTGCGCCTGCTGGGCCGCGACATGGACATCCGCGATGTGCCGGGCTTCGAACTGCAGGTTCCGATCCGCTGGGGCAACAGTGCGCCGGGCAAGGCCGAGCACGATACCGGCGAGCGCGCACCGCGCAAGAGCCACGCACGCCGTCCGCACGGTGATGCACCGCGCCATGCGCATGCCGGCCCGAAGAAGGCCGGTGGTGGCCGTCGCGAGGGCGGTGGCAACGGCCAGCAACGTGCGGGTGCAGGCGCCGGTCAGGGCCAGCGTCGTGGCGGTGGCGGTAATGGTGGCGGCCGTGGCCGCGGCCAGGGCGGCGGCGGCGGTCGCGCCGGCTGATCCCAGCTGCCAGGGAGGGTGCTTCCCGCTGCGCGGGGGGCTATCGAGGGACGGCGCTGACGCGCCGTCCTTTTTTTTTGCTGGCTACCGTGGCTGAAAGCACGCGGATGGTTTGGCTTGGGGCGGCGCAGGGCGCAGTGGGTGCAAAACACGCCGTAAACCCATCCATGGGGGCTCGATCGGCGCATCCATGCGCCTCACGGTCCTGGCCAGGGTGCGCCACCGCCGCCCAGCGATATCAATCGAGGCGCCAGCGCATCATCCCGCCAACGCATTTCATTCCGGCGCCAGCTGGTCCATCCGTATCCGGTTGGCAAACAGCGAAAACGCCAGCATGCCGGCCAGCCCATTCGCCCGGCTCACCCAATGCGGCAGCCAGCGCGGTGGCTTCAGCACCCCCGCCTCGAACAACGGTGCGAACGCGATCGCATCGGCCAGGCTCATCTTGCCGGCGAACAACCAGCGGCAGACCTGCAGGCGGTCCTCGGCCAGCATGTGGCGGAAGAAGGTATGCACCGACACCAGGCCGCGCAGGTACACCGTGTCCTTGGTGAAGGCCAGGCCGCCACTCGGCGGCACCCCACGGAACACGCGCTGTGCCGACGCAAAGCTCTCTTCGGCGTTCTGCCCGGCATCGCAGAAGTAGCGGAACACCTCGATGAAGTCGGCGCCTTCGCGGGCCATCGCGATCGCTTCAGTGCGCAGACTGATTCGCTTCAGGCGTTCGATGTCGATGCTGCCGGTGATCTGTTCGGCGAAGGTAGCCAGCCCTTCCTGGGTGGCCGTCACCCGCGGCGAGGACAACGCCAGGCTGGGCAGCACCGGTTGTTCGCGGCCATTCAAGGCGGTCAGCGAATGCACCAGAGCTTCGTGGTGGAACAGCTGCGCGCGGTCGTAGGCACTGAAGCGCGCACTGGTGCGCAGGCGGATGCGGGTCGGTCCGGCAGCGGCCTTGGACACCAGCTCTGGATCGAGCTGCACCTGGATGATGCGCGATTCGAAGAACGCATCCAGGTCATTCTGCAGCTGCAGCTGCAGGGCAATGGCCGAGACCGGCACCTGCTCTTCCGGCGCCAGCAGTTCGTGATCGAGTTCGGCAGCAATCTGGATGAAGTGACGCGCCGCTTCGCGCGTGCTCGGGCCATTGCCTGGCAACGGCTGCTCGGGCGCGCCGAACAGCTGCACCGAACAGGTATCGACGGCGGCAGTGCCCAGCCCCTCAAGCAGCTGCGCGGCCAGGTCCCAGCTCTGTGCCGACTGCCGCACGTAGTGGCCCAGCGGATGGCTGTCATCGCAGTCAGCGGCGATCACAGCCAGCGCGCGACGTTCTTCGCTGAAGTCCAGCCGTGGGTAATCCACCTTCGGCAGCACCGGCTGGCCACGTGCCACGCTGTCCAGGAACGGTGCCTGCAGCGTGGCCGGCCAGCTGGTCAGCCCCAGCAGGCGGATGCCTCCCACGGCCTCGACCAGGCGCGCATCGAGCGCTGCATGGTGGGCCACCTCACGGTCCAGCGTCGCGGTCGGTTCCATGGGCGGACTATAGCGCCCTGCCCTTGCTTTGGTAGGTGCCAACCTTGGTTGGCATGCGCCGACGGCGGGCTGCGGACAGATTCGTGCCAACCAAGGTTGGCACCCACCCGAAGCAGGCAAACGCGGGTTCAATACAGGGGTCGGAGCCCATTGCGAGGCAATGGGATCCGACCCCGACACCCATCAGCGCCTACGCGGCTTTCCGGCCGGGCGGAACTGCTGGCCCTTGCCCTTCCTGCCGCCACGTTCCTGCGCGGTCTCGGCCTGGCGCACCGCCAGCTTGGCGGCAGCGGCGGCCACTTCTTCCTTCAGCTTGAAATAGTTCAGCAGCCGGCTCTCTTCGATCTCGCCAGCGTCGATCGCTGCGCGGACAGCACAGCCCGGTTCCTGCTGGTGCTTGCAGTCGTTGAAACGGCACTGCGTGGCCAGCGCTTCGATGTCGGCGAAGCCACCTTCGGACAGCGTTTCTTCGCCGGTCGGTTTCAGCTCGCGCATGCCGGGGGTGTCGATCAGGCAGGCGCCGGTCGGAAGCGGCATCAACGCGCGATGGGTGGTGGTGTGGCGGCCGCGCGAATCGTTGGCACGCACCGCGTTGGTCTTCATCCGCTGCTCGCCGAGCAGGGTGTTGGTCAGCGTGGATTTGCCGGCACCGGAGGAGCCCACCAGCACCACCGTGCGGCCCGGGCCCAGCCACGGTTGCAGCACCGCCACACTGTCGGCATCCAGGCCGTTGATCGCATGCAACGCGATGCCCTGCATCTCCAGTTCTTCCAGCACCGCCAGCGCATCCTCGCTGTACTCGGTCTGGTCGGCCTTGGTCAGCACCACCACCGGTTCGGCGCCGCCACCGCCGACCAGCAGCAGGTAGCGCTCGATGCGGCGCGGATTGAAGTCGGCATCCAGGCCACAAACGATGAACACCGTATCGATGTTCGCTGCGATCACCTGCTGGTGGTAGTGCTCGCCCGCCGCGCCACGCTTGATCGCGGTGCGACGCGGCAGCAGCGCAACGATGCGGATGCCGTCCAGCAGCACCCAGTCGCCCACTGCAGGCCGCTCGTGGCTGGGGAAGCGCGGGCGCTGCCATTCCGGCAGTGACTCCGCTTTGATCGCCGCATCCGGGCCATCGGCCACCACGTAATGGGTCCGGTGCTGCTCGATCACCCGCGCCGGGCGGGCCTGCGGGTGCGCAGCCATCATGGCCTGCCAGTCGGCCTGCTGCGCCGGGCCCGGCCAGGGCCAGCCGATGGTCTGCAGGGCGATGAAATCGGGGGTCTGGGTCATCGCCGCCATTCTACCTGTGACGGCCCCCGGCCAGCCCAGCAATGGCAGGCGCGGAGCCGTTGCCATGCACTGCAGCAATTCCGGTAGGATGGAATCCCCATGCCTTTTGACGGCCCAGCCCCCATGTCCACCCTTTCGCCCAAGCCCCTGGCCATCCGCGAGCGCCTTTCCGAAGTGCGCTACGAGATCCGCGGAGAACTGGCCCGGCGAGCGCGGGAGCTGGAGGCGCAGGGCCGCAAGCTGATCAAGCTCAACATCGGCAACCCGGGCAACTTCGGTTTCCGCGCACCCGAGCACCTGCAGCGCGCGATCGCCGACGACATGGGCCGCACCGACCCGTACACCCACCAGCAGGGCCTGCCGGTGGCGCGTGAAGCCATCGCCGATTACTACGCCCGCCGCGGCGCACCGGATGCACACCCGGACCGCGTGTTCGTCGGCAACGGTGTCAGCGAGCTGATCGACCTGTCGCTGCGCGCACTGCTCAATCCGGGCGATGAGGTGCTGGTGCCGTCGCCGGACTACCCGCTGTGGTCGGCCTCCACCATCCTCAACGATGGCCGACCGGTGTACTACCGCTGCGCCGCCGAAAACAGCTTCCAGCCGGACCCGAGCGAGATCGAGACACTGGTGTCGTCACGCACCCGCGCCATCGTGCTGATCAACCCGAACAACCCCAGCGGCGCCAGCTACCCGCGTGAACTGCTGGAGCGCGTGGTCGAGATCGCACGACGCCACAACCTGCTGTTGCTGGTCGATGAGATCTACGACCAGATCCTGTACGACGATGCGGTGTTCCAGCCGGTCGCGCCGCTGGCCGGCGACCATCCGTGCCTGACCTTCAGCGGCCTGAGCAAGGTGCACCGTGCCTGCGGCTGGCGCGTGGGCTGGGCCCACCTCAGCGGCGACGACGCGCGCCTGGGCGACTTCCGCGCCGCGCTGGACCTGCTGGGCGCGCTGCGCCTGTGCGCCAACGTACCGGGCCAGTACGCCATCGAGGCCGCAGTGAACGGCCCGGACACCATCTCCGAACTGTGCACCCCGGGTGGCCGCCTGTATGAAACCCGCCGTGCGGTGATCGACGCCTGCGAAGCCAGCGAGCACCTGTCGCTGGTCGCGCCGGCCGGTGCGCTGTATGCGTTCCCGGCCGTGGTCGGTGCCGCTGCCAAGGGCTTTGACGACCACAACTTCGCGCTGGACCTGATGAACAACGAAGGCGTGCTGGTGGTACCGGGTTCCAGCTTCAACGTGCCCTACCGCCATCATTTCCGCGTGACCCTGTTGCCGGAAGCCTCGGTGATGCGCGATGTGTTCGCCCGCATCGACCGCGTGCTGGCCCGGCGTGCCGAGGACGCGACCAAGGTCGTGCCGCTGAAGCCGCGCCGTTCGGTGGCCTGAGCGGTGGCGCTGTCCTACCTGGCGCTGGGCGACTCGTACACCGTCGGAGAAGCCGTTGCCGTCGAAGGCCGCTGGCCGCACCAGCTGGCCGCCGCCCTGCGTGCGCAGGAGGTGGCGCTGGCCGACCCTCAGACCATCGCCACCACCGGCTGGACCACCGACGAGCTGGACGCCGGCATCGATGCGGCCGCACCCCAGGGTCCGTTCGATTTCGTCAGCCTGCTGATCGGCGTCAACAACCAGTACCGCGGCCGTCCGCTGGACGAGTACCGCGTACAGTTCCAGGCCCTGCTGCAGCGGGCGATCGGCTTTGCCGGGGGCCGCCCCGGGCGTGTGCTGGTGCTGTCCTTCCCCGACTGGGGCGCGACGCCGTTCGGTGCCGGCAGCGGCCGCGACCTGGCCACCATCGAGATCGAGACCGACGAGTTCAACGCAGCGGCCGAGGTGATCAGCACCCAGCAGGACGTGGCCTTCGTCGACATCACCGACATCAGCCGTGAGCAGAGTGACAACCCGGCAATGATCGCCGAAGACGGCCTGCACCCGTCGGCGCGGATGTACGCACTGTGGAGCGCGCGCGCGCTGCCGGTCGCCGCACACCTGCTCGGTGGCACGGACTGACACGATGGATGGTACGCCACGGAACGGCCCGCCCCTGCCCTGCACACCGCTGACCGCCCCGCAGGCCCGCGCGATCGCCGAAGCGTTCCGCCCGGCACGGGCCTGGGGCAGCCGCCGCGACTACTACTACACCCGCGGCAAGCTCGGCAGCGACCCGCTGTATGACGGCGTGCTGCAGCATCTGCCCGACGACGGGCAACCCCTGCTGGACCTGGGGTGCGGGCTGGGCCTGTTCGCCCACGTGCTGCGCCAGCGCAGCGGCACCCACCCCTACCTCGGCGTGGACGTGGATGCCGGCAAGATCACCCGTGCCCAGCGTGCCGCCGCCGGCCTGCACGCTGTGCGCTTCGACTGCCTGGACGTGCAGGCGCCACTGCCGGCGCAGCCTGGACACGTCCTGTTGCTGGATGTGCTGCAGTACCTGGACGCGGGCCCACAACTGGCATTGCTGCGTGCGGCCAGCGCGCGGGTGGCCGCCGGCGGCCGCCTGCTGCTGCGCACGCCGCTGGCCACCGGCGATGGTCGCGACCGCACCACGCGGGTGGCGGACCGGTTGGCCTGGCTGGTCGGCTGGATGGGCACGCGGCCGCGCCACTACCCCGACCCGCACGTGCTGCAAGCGACACTGGCCGAGGCCGGATTGCAGGTGACGGCGCCGCGTCCCCTGCATGGGCGCACGCCATTCAACAGCTGGTTGCTGGTGGCCGAACGCCCCGCGCTGTAGAGCCGCGCTGCGACGTTTTTCCGGTGCTTCACACCGCCGCCCGAGCATCGGCTCGGGCGCTACAGCAGCGCCCCCTTGTAGAGCCGAGCCCATGCCCGGCTGCTCTACATCACCAGGGCCGGCGTTACGGGACCGGCAGCCGCGCTTTCAGCCCGCGCTCGTCCAGTGCCTGCAGCACGCCCTCGATGATCGCCAGGTTGTGGCCGTGGGCGGCCCCCTCATGCAGCAGCACGATGGCCCCCGGGCGCAGATCCGGCAGCAGGCGGTCGAGCACCCCCTGCGCCGTGCAACCGATGCCGTCGAAGCCGCGCGCGCTCCAGCCGACCCGGACCAGGCCCAGCCGCTGCAGTACCGGCGCCACGAACGGATTGGTCATGCCCACCACCGAGCGATACCAGCGCACCGGGCGACCGCTTACCGCCTGCAGCGCGTGCTGGCAGCCCTCGATCTCGGCGCGCATCGCCGCCGGGCCCAGCCGCCAGAAGCGCGCCTGCGGGTGGCTGTGGCTGTGGTTGCCCAGGTCGTGGCCGCGACGCAGGATCTCCTGCACCAGCTCCGGCTGCGCCAGCGCGCGCTCGCCCACCAGGAAAAAGGTGGCATGGGCCTGGTGGCGGTCCAGCAGGTCGAGCACGGCACGGGTTTCCGGGCCAGGACCGTCATCAATGGTCAACCAGACGCTGTTGCCGACATCCGGCAACCGGCTCAGCACCGGCGCATAGAAGCGACTGTTGGGCAGGAACACCGGCACCATGAACAGTGCGTGGCTGGCCACCATCAGCGGCAGCCCCCAGTGCCAGCCCGCCAGGGCCCAGACCAGGATCACCAGCAGCTGCGACGCCACCAGCCAGGGCAGCCAGCGCCAGGGCCGGGTCGGGATGCGATGCAATGTTCCTGCGTTGCTCATCCCCCATGATGCCATGAGGGGTAGAATTGATGGTTCGAATTCCCGGAACCCCGACGTCCATGTCCCTCGATCCTGCCCTGCGTTCGCGCATCGAATCCATCCTCAACGCCAACCGCGTCGTGCTGTTCATGAAGGGCCAGCCGTCGATGCCGCAGTGCGGTTTCTCGGCCAAGGCCGTGGGCGCCCTGCAGGACCTGGGCGTCGAGTTCGCCCACGTCAACGTGCTGGCCGACCAGGAAATCCGTGAAGGCATCAAGGCCTATGGCGACTGGCCGACCATCCCGCAGCTGTACATCGACGGCGAACTGGTCGGCGGCAGCGACATCGTGCTGCAGATGGCCGCCAGCGGCGAGCTGAGCAGCGTGCTGGGGCTGCCGGCACCGGACCGTACCCCGCCGAGCATCACCGTCACCCCGGCCGCCGTGGAAATGCTCAAGGGCGCGCTGGCCGATGCCCCGGGCGCGGCCCTGCAGCTGTCCATCGACGCCGGTTTCCAGCCGAACTTCCAGCTGGCCCCGCACGACGAAGGCGCCATCGCTGCCGAGTCCAATGGCCTGCGCGTGCAGTTCGACCTGGCCAGCGCCCGTCGCGCCAACGGCATCACCATCGACTGGGTGGACGACATCCGCGGCAAGGGCCTGGCCATCGACAATCCGAACGCGCCCAAGCCGGTGCAGGAAATCAGCGTGCGCGATGCCGACGACCTGGTGCGTGCCGGCAACATCACCCTGGTGGACGTGCGCCCGGCCGACGAACGTGAGATCGCCGCCGTGGGCGTGCCGTTCAAGACCTTCGACGGCAACGGCCGCGCCGCGCTGGAAGCCCTGCCGAAGGACACCGCACTGGCCTTCATGTGCCACCACGGTGGCCGCAGCGCGCAGGCCGCCGAGCAGTTCCGCGCCCTGGGCTTCACCAAGGTGTTCAACGTGACCGGCGGCATCAACGCCTGGTCGGAAGACGTCGACAACGGCGTGCCGAAGTACTGATTGACGGCGCGGGGTCAGCGCCCTTTCCTGCGGGAAGCGGATCTGGCCCCCGAAAAAAAAGGGGACGGAGGGGATTAAGTCGTTTGTGGCATAAACGACTTAATCCCCTCCGTCCCCTTTTTCAGCCGGCGAATCCGCCTTCGGCCAGGTAGTCCAGTTCCTCCGGCGAGGGAATGCGCCCCAGCACGGCGTTGCGGTGCGGGAAACGGCCGAAGCGGCGGATGATGTCGCGGTGCAGCTCGGCGTACTGCAGGTATTCCTTGTCGCCCAGCACATCGAACATCGCCACCGAACGGTCCTGGTCCAACGGGTCCTCGGAGTGCTCGAACGGCAGGTAGATGAAGGCGCGCAGCTTCGGCACCAGCTGCAGGTCCAGGCCTTCCTCGATGGCGCGCATGGCGTAGTGCCGGGCCAGGCCATCGGTAGCATAGGAATGGGCAGTACCGCGGAAGCAGTTGCGCGGGAACTGGTCCAGCAGCAGCATCAGCGCCAGTGCGCCCTCGGCACTGCCCAGCCAGTGTTCACGCCCACGCGAAGCGGCGGCGAAATGCTCATCCAGGAACAACTGGCGGAACTGCGCGTCGAACGCATCGTCGCGGGCGAACCACTTCGCAGGGCCCGCTTCTTTCCAGAAATCCACCACTTGCGCGGCAACGTCCATCACCTACTCCCCAGGGCCGGCGCGCCGCGCCAGGCCATCATCATCATTCGTCGAAGCGCAGGTGGCGGACCGACTTGCCGTTGCGCCGGATAAGCTTAAGCGCCTCGATACCGATCTGGATATGATTTTCCACGAACTGGGAGCTGACCTTGGCATCGGAGGCCTCGGTCTTGACCCCGTCGGGGATCATCGGCTGGTCCGAGACCAGCAGCAGCGCGCCACTGGGAATGTGGTTGGCGAAACCGGCTGCGAACACGGTGGCGGTTTCCATGTCGATTGCCATGCAGCGCATCGCCCGCAGCCGCTCCTTGAAGGCCTCGTCGTGCTCCCAGACCCGGCGGTTGGTGGTGTAGACGGTGCCGGTCCAGTAGTCGTGGCCGAGGTCGCGGATCATGGTCGAGACTGCACGCTGCAGCGCAAACGCCGGCAAGGCTGGCACTTCCGGCGGCAGGTAGTCGCCCGACGTACCCTCGCCGCGGATCGCCGCGATCGGCAGCACCAGGTCACCCAGCTGGTTCTTGCGCTTGAGGCCACCGCACTTGCCCAGGAACAGTACCGCCTTGGGCATCACTGCCGACAGCAGGTCCATGATGATCGCGGCATTGGGGCTGCCCATGCCGAAGTTGATCATGGTGATGCCGTCGATGGTGGCACTGGCCATCGGCCGGTCCAGGCCGATGATGGGCGCACCGGTCAGCTCGGAAAAGGTGTGCAGGTAGCCGCCGAAGTTGGTCAGCAGGATGTGCTGGCCGAACTGGTCCAGCGGCACGCCGGTGTAGCGCGGCAGCCAGTTGTCGACGATTTCCTGCTTGCTCTTCATGGGCGGTCCGGTACGGCGTGGGGGCCGCCATTGTAGGCGTGCACGGGCCAGCCCACACCTGGGCCGGCAACGAAGAAGGGCGGCCCTGCGGCCGCCCTCCTGGTTTCCCTGCGGTAACCGGCGGCTCAGAAGCGCACCGACCAGCGCAGGTTGGCACTGTGGTCACGGCTTTCGTCGCCATACTGGCCGCTATAGCCCAGCTCCAGCTGCTGGCGTGCGGTCAACCATGCCGACAGCCCCAGTTCGGCCACCACCGTCCTGTCAGCCATCGGGGCACCGCTGACCACGAAGCTGTCGCTGCCGGTGGCAAAGGCGAAGCGGGCCGCCGGGTCGCGATCCCCGCTCGCATGGCGGTACCCGACGCCACCGCGCAGGTGCAGCCAGCTGTCCTGCTGGAACGAAGCCTTCAGGCCCTTGTCAAAACGCAGGCCGGCCGTGGCCACGGTGATACGGAGATCGTCCACCTCACCCTGCAGTGCAGCCGCACCGCCGCGCTCGTTGACGCGCTTCATGTCCACTTCCACACGTGCGAGCTGCAGGTAAGGTTCCAGCCCCGCCTCGCGGCCGCCGAAGCGATAGCTCGCCTCGACGAACGCCTGGCGGGTGCGGCCGTCATAGCGTGCCGCCAGCGTATCGCTGTAACCGGAGAAGGCCAGCTCGCGGGTGCTCTTCACCTCATGCTCGCTCCAGGCCAGGCCACCCCGCAGGCCGAAGGCGCCCCAGTCGTGACTGGCATAGGCCCCCAGGTGCGTATTGTCGACCTTGGCACGCGCACGGCGTCCTTCCTGCTGCTTGGCATCGGTACGGCCGGTACCGGCCAGCATGCCGACCTGCCAGCCGTTGATCTCGCGGTCCACGCCTACCAGCAGGCCGCTGCTGTTGGCTTCGGTGCGTGCGGTGTTGCCATTGCCGTCCAGCGTGGTGCTGCCACCGATGGCCTGTACCCAGACACCCGTGGCGGCGTCGCCGTCTGCTCCCGGCGCGCGTGCACCGACGCGGCGCGACAGTGCGGCATCACGCACGTAGCGGCTGCCCTCGACCAGGGCCATCGCGGTGGCCGCATGCAGCTCGCCGCTGAGGCCGTCCAGTGCAGCGCCTACCTGTTGAGGGAACAGCAGGGTCAGTGGGCGCGGCAGGCCCTGGTTGACCGCCAGCCGGTCGGCCACAGTGGCCACCGCGCGCTGGTTGTCGGTACTGGCGGCACTGGCGAGCGGATTGCCACGGGTGACTTCAATGCGCGCGCCACCGGTGCCATAGGACAGCCCGAATTTCAGGAACGGCGAGAACGCACTGAAGTCGGTGGTGGCGAACTGGCCACGGATTCCGCCGTCGGCACGGATGAAGTTGAACTGCTCACCCAGGTAATAGGTGCCTGCTTCCGGCAGGGCGATCAGGGTGCCGCCCAGGGTGGCGGTACCGGTGACGCGCAACTGGTCACTGTGCCCGCCCGGGGCCAGCTCGGCCTGGTACACACCGGTGGCGGTCTGCACGTAGTCGCCGTTGATGGTCAGCGTGCCGATCGAGTTGCCCGGTGCAACGATACCGGCCACGGTGGTATCGCCCAGCTGGCCGATGCCCTTCAGCGTGCCGTTCGGGCCAACGAGGGTGTGACCACCGCTCTGCGTGCCGTTGAACGACAGCACGCCACCGTTGACGGTCAGATCGGAGCCTGCGAGTACCCCGCCTGCATTCACACGACTGTTGCCCAGGCTGGTCAACGCGCTGTTTTCCAGCCTTCCGTTCAATTCGAACGTCCCCTGCGCGGCCACCGAGGTGTGGGCGCCGCGCTGCACACCGTCGAAGATGACCACGCCACCGTTGACGTTCAGGTCGGAGCCATCCAGCACACCGCGTGCGTTGATATGGCTGGAGCCCCCCTGACTGTTCAGCGCAGTGTTCTTCAACCTGCCATTGAGCAGGAAGCTACCGCCGGCCACGTCCACCGCTCCGGTGAGCGTATTGACGCCATCCAGTTCCAGCACGCCCTCGCGCACCAGCGCACCGTTGAAGCTGTTGTCGCCGCTCAAGCGCAGCCAGCCGATGCCGCTCTTGGTCAGCTTGCCGGGGCCGCCGATGTCGTTGGTCCAGTTGTCCCAGGCATCGCCCTCCCACACTTTCAGGCCACCGGCACGCTGGTTCATCACCACGTTGGTGTCCACGCGCAGCGAACCGTAACCCTCGATGGCCTTGGCCAGGTTCAACAGGCCCCAACCGTAGATGTCGTCGATGCCGGGCGCGCCCAGATCGGTGGTCGTGGTCAGCAGCACATCGCGCACCTGCGCGCTGTCCAGATAGGGGAAGCGTTCAAACAGCAGGCCCAGCGCGCCGGTGACGTGGGGCGCGGCCATGGAGGTTCCACTCAGCAGCGCATAGCCATAGGTAGGCACGCGCTGCTGGATGTCCAGGCTGACATTGCCGTTGGCGTCGATGCCGACGCTGCCGGCCAGGCTGGAATCATCACCATAGGCGGTCGATACGATGTCCGAACCCGGTGCGGCAAGGCACCAGTTGGCACTCAGGCCGCACTTGTTGGAGCGATTGCTCAGGGTCAGGTTGGTACCGACGTTGACCACGCTCAACCAGTACGGCTCGATGTCGGCGAATGCGCGCGGCAGCGTGGCGTAGAGGCCGGCGATGGGGCTCTGCGCAGGCGTCGGAATGAGCGAACTGGTATTGCCGGCCGCCCACACCTGGATCATCCCGCGCGCACGCGATCCGTCGGCAAAGGTGTTCAGGTACTGGCGGTCGTCCGGGTCGTTGTAGATCGCGTCCATGTCCGTCGCTGTCGTCGGTTCCGTGACCAGGCCCCAGCTATGGTTGATGGCACGCACGCCCTGCGCGTTCATCTGGGCATACAGGTCCTGGAAGGCGCTGACTTTCGGGCCGATCGCGCCCAGCGTCACGACCGAGTAGCCAGTCGCCGTACGCTGCCACTCGCGGATGCTGTCGGAGAACAGCCGGCCAACGGTCAGGTCCGAACCGAAGGACACACCGTGCATGCCGCTTCCGTCCCGGTTCGCCGCGATGGTGCCGGCAACGTGCGTACCATGGATCTCGAACTGCATCCCCGGCTGCACATAGGGGCCCGACTCGATGATCCTGCGGATGTTGTCGGGCACGTTGGCGTTGTACCCGACATAGCTGATCTGGACGTCATCGCCATCACTGGCGAAGCAGGCCGCCGGCCCACGCACTGCGGTGGTGTTGGTGCAGCGCGTGCCGTCAGCCATCAGATCGGCGATGCGGACGCTGCGGTTGTCCTTGCCGGCGAATTCCGGATGGTCCAGACCCGTGCCACTGTCGAACACGCCCAGGCGGATGCCGGCACCGGTCAGCCCGCGCGCATAGGCCACGTCGGCATTGATCGCAGCCAGGCCCCAGTCCAGTTCGAATTCACTGGTGCGCCAGCTCGCAGCATCGCCGGGCCTGCCCATGACCGGCTCCGCGGAAGCACCGACGCTGGGAGCCAGCGCCGCCACCGGAATCGCTACCGAGGGAGCGATCATCGCGGGAGCGGAGGCGCTCACTCCGCCTTGCGCGGCGAACGCCGACTGCAGGCTGCGCTGCAGCTGGTAACGGGCCAGGGCGTCGTCACTGTCCTGGGCCAGGACCGGCAGTGCGGTGGCCACCAGCAAGGAACCGACAATGGCCGACGCCAGCGGCGAGGGCAGGAAGGAACGGCGCGAAACGGTCGAACGGCGGAGCTTTGCAGCAGTCATCGGTTGCGTCCTTGATTCCATGAAAGGTACGGGGCCCGGCTCCGTCGTTGGAGCAGGTGCGTAAGCTGGTGATACAGGTCAGCGCAAGACGTAATCAGCCCATCGCTTCATCCAACGTTAATATTTCCTTCACAAATCCTCCATCAGAAAATTCCTACCCCCCCCCACGCCCCTGTCCAAGGTCACTTGGCAAGCCACATCGGCCCCGGCTAGCGTCCGTGGATTCATGTTTCTGGTGAGGGGAACTGCATGGCATCGACGTTGTTGCGCACCGGGGTGGCACTGGCGCTGCTTTCATTGAGCACGGCACCGGCGGTGGGCGCCTCGCGCTTCGTCGCCGATCCCTACCCCAGCACCTACCAGGCACACCCCGATGCACCGGTGCTGATCCAGAACGCGACCGTGCTGACCGGCACCGGCCAGCGCCTGGACAACGCCGACGTGCTGCTGCGCGAGGGCCGCATCGTTGCCGTCGGCCGCCAGTTGCAGGCCGATGCTGGTGTCACCCGCATCGATGCGCAGGGCAAGTGGGTCACACCGGGCCTGATCGACGTGCACTCGCACCTGGGCGTGTACCCCAGCCCGGGCGTCGGCGCGCACAGCGACGGCAACGAGATGACCGCGCCGGTCACCGCCAACGTCTGGGCCGAGCACTCGGTGTGGCCACAGGACCCGGGTTTCGCCACCGCACTGGCCGGCGGCGTGACCAGCATGCAGGTGCTGCCGGGCTCGGCCAACCTGGTCGGTGGTCGTGGTGTGACCCTGAAGAACGTCCCCGCCATCACCTACCAGGCGATGAAGTTCCCCGGCGCGCCGTGGGGGCTGAAAATGGCCTGCGGCGAGAACCCGAAGCGGGTCTACGGCGGAGGCAAGGGCGTCGCTCCGGCCACGCGGATGGGCAACGTTGCCGGTTACCGCGCCGCCTTCATCGATGCCGCCGACTACATCGCCAAGAACAAACCGAAGCCGGCCAAGCGCAAGGGCTGGTTCGGCAGCGACAAGGGCGACAGCGCCGGTGATGCCGGCGGCAAGCGCGATCTCAAGCTGGACACGCTGGCCGGTGCGATCGAGGGCGACATCCGCGTGCATATCCACTGCTACCGCGCCGACGAGATGGCCACCATGCTCGACCTGGCCAAGGAATTCGGCTTCAAGGTGGCCGCCTTCCACCACGGCGTGGAGGCCTACAAGCTGGCCGACCGGCTGGCCGCCGACGGCGTCTGCGGCGCGCTGTGGGCCGACTGGTGGGGCTTCAAGATGGAAGCCTTCGACGGCATTCCGGAGAACATCGCACTGGTCGATCGGCCGAAGAACAGCTGCGCCATCGTCCATTCCGACTCCCCCGAAGGCATCCAGCGCCTGAACCAGGAAGCGGCCAAGGTGATCGCCGCCGCGCGCCGCGCACGCATGCCGGAGATCCCCCCCGAACACGCCATCACCTGGATGACCGCCAACGCCGCCAGGGCGCTGGGGATTGAAGGCCAGACCGGCACCCTGGAGGCCGGCAAGATGGCCGACGTGGTGGTGTGGAACGGCAACCCCTTCAGCTCGTACGCGCTGGCCGAGCAGGTCTTCATCGACGGCCGCCGCCTGTACGACCGCAGCGCACCTGCGGCCACGCCACGTTCCGACTTCCAGCTTGGCCAGGAGGTGCACTGATGGGCGCGTTGAACAAGCGTCGCCGGGCATGGCTCGGCGCTACGGTCATGGTGCTGGCCTGCCTCTCCGCATCCGTGCAGGCGCAGGACCTGCTGGTGCGCAACGCGACCGTACACACGGCCAGCGCGCGCGGCAGCCTGCAGCACGCCGATGTGCTGGTGCAGGGCGGGATCATCCGCGCCGTCGGCAGCGGGCTGTCCGCCCCGGCCGGGGCCAGCGTGGTCGAGGCCGATGGCCGCCCGCTGACACCGGCGCTGTTCGGGGGCATCACCGAGATCGGCATCGAAGAGGTCTCCGGTGAAGCGAGCACGGTCGACAGCACGTTGAAGATCGGCGAACAACCGTTGCGCCCCGAGTTCGATGTCACCCTGGCGTACAACCCGGCCTCGGTGCTGATCCCGGTGGCGCGCCTGGACGGCATCGGCTTCACCGCCCTGGGGGCGGCCACCGGTGGCGGCTTCGTTGCAGGCCAGGGTGGCGTGATGCGGCTGGACGGCAGCGCCGATCCCCTCGGGCCGCGCGCGCTGTTCCTGCGCCTGGGATCGGCCGCAGTGGAGCTGACCGGGCATTCGCGTGCGGCGCAATGGATGCTGCTGCAGCAGATGGTGGACGAGGCACGCGGCCAGGTCGCCGCGGACTCGCCGCATGCGCTGCTGACCCCGGCCGGGCGCCGCACGCTGGGCCGCTACCTGGCCGGCCAGGGCCGCATTGTGGTGGAGGTGGACCGCGCGGCGGACATCCGCCAGCTGCTGCGCTGGGCCGCCCGCGAGAAAGTGAAGATCGCCATCGCCGGTGGCAGCGAAGCCTGGCAGCTGGCGCCGGAGCTGGCCGCCGCACAGGTACCGGTGTTCGTCGATGTGCTGTCCAACCTGCCGGCGAGCTTCGACCAGATCGGTGCAACCCTGGAAAATGCGGCACGCCTGCAGCGTTCCGGCGTGGCGGTCTCGTTCGTGCAGCGAGGCGACGCCTCGCACAACGCCCGCAAGATGCGCCAGCTGGCCGGCAATGCCGTGGCCAACGGTTTGCCCTGGGCCGACGGCCTGGCCGGCCTGACCCGGGTGCCGGCGCAGGCGTTCGGCGTGGCCGACCAGATCGGCAGCATCGAGCCGGGCAAGCGTGCCGACCTGGTGCTGTGGGAGGGCGACCCGCTGGACGTGGCGCACTATGCCGAACAGGTCTGGCTGGGCGGCCGGGCGATGCCGATGCGCTCGCGCCAGACCGAACTGCGCGACCGCTACCTGCAGCGCAACGCGCAGCCCTGACCTCCAGTTATCCAAGGAAACCCGCATGGCCACCCTGCGCTGGTACTTCGACTTCGTCTCGCCCTATTCCTACCTGCACTGGCAGAAGCTGAAGCAGCTGCCCCAGTTCGCACGGATCCAGACCGTGCCGATCGCCTTCGGTGCCGTGCTGCATCACCTGGGCAACCTCGGGCCGGCCGAGATTCCGGCCAAGCGCCGCTTCATGTACCGCCAGCTGCTGTGGACTGCGCAGGCCGAAGGAACACCGCTGCGGTTCCCGCCGGGCCACCCGTTCAACCCGTTGTCTGCCCTGCGGCTGTGCCTGGCCGCCGGTGGCAGCGTGCAGGCGGTAGACGTGCTGTTCGACTGGATCTGGCGCGACGGCAATGCCGCCGATAGCGCCGAGGCCCTGCGCGAACCGGCTGCGCGGCTGGGGATCGAGGATGTCGCCAGCGCCACCGCGGCCCCCGCGGTCAAGGAGCAGCTGCGGAGGAACACCGAGGCCGCCATTGCTGCCGGCGTGTTCGGCGTACCGACCCTGGCCATCGATGACGAACTGTTCTGGGGCAACGACGCCCATCCGTTGATGGCCGCCGTGCTGGCCGATCCCGCCCTGCTGCAGCAGCCCGAATGGCAGCGCCTGGCCGAACTTCCGGTGGCCGTGCAGCGCAGTCGCTGAACAGGGCCTGGCGCGCTTCCCTCGCGCGCCACGCCAGAATTTGAGATAGATTTCACGTTTCCGAACCTACAACCGCCCTGGAGGGGGAGCCGCGGATGCGCATCGGAATCGTCGTCGACTCGGCCTGCGACCTGCCGCAGGACTTCATTGCCGAGCACAACATCGTGCTGCTGCCGATCACCGTACGAATCGGTGAAGCGGTTCTGGCCGATCATCGCGATGAGCAGGCCACGCTGAGTTTCCTGCATGCACACGTGGCCGAGCACGGTGCCGAGGCGGAGACCATCCCCTTCAGTGTCAACCAGATCCGCGACCTGTTCCTGCAGCAGCTGGTGATCGATTACGACCACGTGTTCTGCATGACCATCACCAAGACCCGCAGCCCGATCCACGACAATGCGCTGCAGGCCAGCTTCGCCATCCTCAACGATTACAAGCCGGTGCGGCAGGCAGCGGGCTACAACTCGCCGTTCGCCCTGCGCGTGCTCGATACCCAGAACCTGTTCGCTGCGCAGGCCGTGACCGCAGTGGAGGCGGTTCGCCTGCGTGACAGTGGTGCCAGCGTGCAGCAGATCCGCGAACGGCTGGAAGAACTGGCCGGCAATGTGCACGGCTACATGATCACCCGCGACCTGTACTACATGCGCGCGCGTGCACGACACAAGGGTGACCGCAGCGTCGGCCTGCTCAGCGCCGCACTGGGCAGCGCGCTGGACATCAAGCCGGTGCTGCACGGCTACCGTGGCCAGACCGGGCCGGTGGCCAAGATCAAGGGCTTCGACAGTGCCGTGCAGAAGCTGTTCGCGGTGGTCAGCCAGCGCGTGCGTGCCGGGCTGATGACGCCGACGGTATGCGTCAGCTACGGCGGTGAGCTGGATGAGCTGCGCAGCCTGCCCGGCTACGCACAGATGAAGGAGGTCTGCGCCGGCCATGGCGTGACCGTGTACGAATCGGTGATGAGCCTGACCGGCATGGTCAATGTCGGCAAGGGCGCGGTCACGGTGGGTTTCGCCGATGGGCCACATCGGTTCGAGTGATGCCCCGACGCGGCGCGAATCTGCACACCGATTCCACCGTGGTTGTGCCAGCCTTGCCGCACTTCAAGGAGAACTTCATGCCTGCGCAGTACCACATCAGCCTGCCCGATCCGTCCAAGGCCCGCGGCAACGACCCTGACCTGTCCTTCCATTCGCAGGGCGCCGCCGGTTTCGCCGAAGAGCTGCAGGACGCCCTGCGCAGCGGCACGCTGTTCGAGCGCTGGAAAGCCAAGCAACCCGACCCGGATGCGGTGGAACCGCAGTGGGGCGTGACCGATCCGGACGCCACCGTGACCGGCGAGCAGAAGGACCTGCGCATCAACCTGGTCGCCACCACCCGTATCGACAGTGACGTGTTCAAGCAGCGCCTGCGCCTGCTGGCCGGCCACCACTGGGAACTGCGCGACGTGCGTTGAGGCCACGTCGTGGTAGTGCCGGCCGCTGGCCGGCAACCGAGGAGATGCCGGCCACCGGCCGGCACTACCCAGTGTGATGTCCCTGGACGGGCGGCACGCCATGGGCTGGTCCGCTCAACAGTCCATGGTGCCGTGCGCGTTGCCCTCGTCATCCAGCACGCGCGCATGCAGGACCACCCGGTTGCGGCCGGCACGCTTGGCGGCATACAGGCCGGCATCGGCGTCTGCCAGCAACTGATCGGCACTGGCCAGCGCCGGCGGATGCAGGTAACCCACGCCGACGCTGATGCTGACCGGGCCTTCCGGCAATGGCAGCGCTTCGACCGCTTCGCGCAGGCGCTCGGCCAGCGCCAGCACGCCCGACAGTGGGCTTCCAGGCACGATGACAGCGAATTCTTCACCGCCATAACGCGCAACGCTGTCACTGCCGCGACCTGCGACGCCCTTCAGCACCCCGGCCACCGCCTGCAGGCAACGATCACCGGCCGGATGGCCGTGCCGGTCGTTGAAGGCCTTGAAGTGGTCGATATCCACCAGCAGCAGGCCCAGCTCGGTGCCGCTGCGCCGCGCGCGATTCCACTCGGAGGTCAGCCGCGCGTCGAACTCGCGGCGATTGGCCACGCCGGTGAGGCCATCCTGCCGCGCCAGTTGATCCAGCGCCGCCTGACGCTCCAGCAGATCGGTCTGCAGCAGGACGCTGCGCAGGCCGAAACCAAGGGTGGCTACGACGAAGCCCGCGACGGCCAACGGCCGCGCATGATCGACCACCAGCGTGCCGACCACCAGCAGCAGCAACGGCAGGATGATCGGACCGGCGGCCTGCACCGTCCTCGCCAGCCGCGGGTGTGCCGTGGTGCCTGTGTCCGGCGCCGTGTCCAGCGCCATGCAGGCGATCAGCAGAAAAGGTACGTCGATCAGCAGGTCGTTGAACGCACCGAATGCATCATCGGAGGTGTAGTGGTTGATGTAGTAGGCCACCAGCAGATAGGCCAGCGCGTACAACGCCAGTGCACGGAAGAACCTGCGCCGTTCGGGCACGTCGCCGGCCAGCCATCGCACCACGGCGAACGCGGCGATACACAGGTTCTGGATGTCGAACATGCGCTGCATGTTGGACATGGCATGGGCGTCGACCTCGACACGGGCGGCGAACGATGCGGTGTGCACGAAAAACAGCACACCCAGCAGCGCCGCCATCGCCGCATCGATCAGGCTGATGCTCGGGCGCTCGCGGCGTGCCCGGGCCAGGATGAACACCAGCGGCACGCCATACAGCACGTACAACAACAGGCTGACGCGTGGGGTGAAGTCAGCCCGGCCGGCGCCCAGCGCATCCACCATGTTGAACGTCATGCCACCGGCCCACAGCAGCAGTGCCATCGCGGTAGAACGCCAGCCCAGAGCGGCGCGGTCACGTTGCGCCCGCACCAGGCACGCGGCGGCGGCCAGCAGCGGTGCGCCGGTCAGGAACAGGAAAGAGCCCACGCCCGCCGGGCTCGGCCAGAACGCCACGGCCAGCCCATGGCAGAGCACGTACAGCAGCGCCAGCACTACCGGCATGCATCCCCCCGATCCGCAAGGCCGTCTGAGCGCACGATAGCGCGCCGGCACGCCACAGCGGCGTGATCCACTGCGGCAAAACGACACTCCGCGTGCATCACCATGGTAGTGCCGGCCGCTGGCCGGCAACCCGCAGCCCTGTGATCCCCTGGGATTGCCGGCCAGCGGCCGGCACTACCGGAAAGCCCTCAGGCGTGCAGGGCGCGAGCGTGGTGGGCGACGTGCTCGCCGATGAAGCTGGCGATGAAATAGTAGCTGTGGTCGTAGCCCGGCTGCAGGCGCAGGGTCAGCGGATGGCCGGCTGCGGCGCAGGCCTCCTGCAGGCGCTGCGGCTGCAGCTGGGTCTGCAGGAACTCGTCCGCCTCGCCCTGGTCGACCAGCAACGGCAGGCGCTCGCTGGCCGTCGCCAGCAACGCACACGCGTCCCACTGCGCCCAGTCGGCTGGGTTGTCGCCCAGATAAGCCGTGAACGCCTTCTGCCCCCACGGTACGTGGCTGGGCGCGACGATCGGCGAGAACGCCGACACACTGCGGTAGCGCCCCGGGTTGCGCAGCGCGATCACCAGCGCACCATGGCCACCCATCGAGTGGCCGCTGATGCCACGCGCCCCGGTGACCGGGAAGTTCGCCTCGATCAGCGCCGGCAGTTCCTGCGCCACATAGTCATGCATGCGGTAGTGCTTCGCCCACGGTGCACGGGTGGCGTTGAGGTAGAACCCCGCCCCCTTGCCGAGGTCATAGCCCTCGGCATCGGCCACGTCATCACCGCGCGGGCTGGTATCCGGCGCGACGATGATTACGCCGTGCTCGGCTGCATAGCGCTGCGCACCGGCCTTGGTGATGAAATTCTGCTCGGTGCAGGTCAGCCCGCTCAGCCAATACAGCACCGGCAGCTTCTGCGTTTCCGCCTGCGGCGGCAGGTACACGGCGAACTGCATGTCGCAGCCCAGCGTGGTCGAACGATGGCGGTAAACATCCTGCCAACCGCCGAAACAGGCGCGGTGTTCAATACGTTCCATGGAACTCTCCTGCGTGCCGGCGTCAGCCGTCACGTGTGTTGATCAACTCATCCAGCTGCGACAGCAGGCGCAGCAGCGGTTCGACACCAGGCTGGCCGTCCAGGTTGCGGTACGCTGCGACCGCCACGTCACTGCGCGGTGGCCATTGGCCATCGGCGCGGGCTTCGTGCAGGCGCGGCAGGAACACCTGCGCCAGCCAGTGCTCGAACGGCATTTCATCAATGCCGAAGGGTGAGTCCACTGCGCGCGGCGGACCCACGACGCCTTCGACCCAACCCAGCACGCGCAACGCCTGCTCGATCGGATCAACCAGGGCCGCGCGCGGATCTTCCGCACGCGGCCTGCGCAAGGCATCGAACCAGCCCACGCTGCGGCTCAGTAATGGACCACCGAACGGATCGACTTGCCTTCATGCATCAGGTCGAAGGCATCGTTGATCTTGTCCAGGCCCATGGTGTGGGTGACGAACGGGGCCAGTTCGATGTCGCCCTTCATCGCGTCCTCGACCATGCCCGGCAGCTGGCTGCGGCCCTTCACGCCACCGAAGGCAGTGCCCATCCACTTGCGGCCGGTCACCAGCTGGAACGGGCGGGTGGAGATCTCCTGCCCGGCACCGGCCACGCCGATCACCACGCTCTGGCCCCAGCCACGGTGCGCGCATTCCAGCGCCGCACGCATCACGTTGACGTTGCCGATGCACTCGAAGCTGTGGTCCACGCCCCAGGTGGTCATTTCAACGATGACCTGCTGGATCGGCTTGTCGAAGTCCTTCGGGTTGATGCAGTCGGTGGCGCCGAATTCGCGCGCCAGTTCGAACTTGGACGGATTGGTGTCCACCGCGATGATGCGGCCGGCCTTGGCCTGGCGCGCACCCTGGATCACCGCCAGGCCGATGCCACCCAGGCCGAACACCGCCACGCTGTCACCTTCCTGCACCTTGGCGGTGTTGTGCACCGCGCCGATGCCGGTGGTGACACCGCAGCCGAGCAGGCAGACGTGTTCCGGGTTGGCGTCCGGGTTGATCTTCGCCAGCGAGACTTCGGCAACGACGGTGTACTCACTGAAGGTCGAGCAGCCCATGTAGTGGTACAGCGGCTCGCCGTTGTAGCTGAAGCGGCTGGTGCCGTCGGGCATCACGCCCTTGCCCTGGGTGGCGCGCACGGCCACGCACAGGTTGGTCTTGCCGCTCTTGCAGAACAGGCATTCGCCACACTCGGCGGTATACAGCGGAATCACGTGGTCGCCCGGCTTGACGCTGGTCACGCCCTCGCCCACTTCCACCACGATGCCCGCACCTTCATGGCCCAGCACCACCGGGAACAGGCCTTCCGGGTCATCGCCGGACAGGGTGAACGCATCGGTGTGGCAGACACCGGTATGGGTGATTTTCACCAGCACTTCGCCCTTCTTCGGCGGGGCGACGTCGATCTCGACGATCTGCAGCGGCTGGCCGGGACCAAAGGCGACGGCGGCACGGGACTTCATGATGGCTTCTCCAGGGACAGGCAATGACAGGATGGGCGGCGCCATGTTGCGCCGTCGTTTATTTCAGGTACGAGCGGATCAACGCGCTCATGTCGCGCACGCGTTCGGCGCGTTGCTCGTCGGAGGCGGCGGGCTGGCCGAATTCCTCGCGCAGATGGGCCTCCATCACCTCGGACATCAGGCCGTTGACCGCGCCACGAATGGCGGCGATCTGCTGCAGCACCGGCCCGCAGTCGGCGCCGGCTTCCAGCGCGCGGTCAAGCGCATCGCACTGGCCGCGGATGCGGCGCACGCGGACCAGGACCTTCTTCTTCTCTTCGGGGGAGTGCGGCATGGCGAACCACCCAGGAACTATACTGGGGGATAGTATACAAGCAGCCAGCAGGAACTCAATCGTGGCCAGCTCAGTCGAACAATCCCTCACCCGCCAACCGCGCCAGCTCATCCACCACGTAGCGCACCTTCGGCCGCAGGTGGCGGGTTGGCGGCCACAGCGCATGGATGTCGATATGCCGCTGCATGTGCGCATCCAGCACCGAGTGCAGCGCGCCGGATTCCAGGTGCCGGCGCACCAGTGACTCCGGCATCTGGCAGATGCCCAGCCCAGCAATGGCGCCGTCGATCACTGCATCGCCGTCGTTGAGCTGGTAGGCCGCATTCGGGATGAACGTTCCTTCGGCATCATCACTGCCAATCCGCCACGCCACCGGTTGCCCGTGGCGGAAGCCGACGATGCTGCGGTGCTGTGCCAGTTCCTCCACGGTCGCAGGCACACCATGCGCCTGCAGGTACTCCGGCGATGCGCAGGTGACCAGGCGCTGGCGACCCAGCCGGCGCGCGACCAGGTGCTCTGCGTGGTGCAGCCCGCCGAAGCGGATCAGCAGGTCGATGCCCTCTTCGACCGGATCGACGAAGTGATCGGTGAAGGTCATCGTCAGCTGCAGGTCCGGGTACTGCCGGCACAGGCGCAACAGCACCGGCAGCACCACCAGCCGCCCGAACGAGGATGGCATGTCGATGCGCAGCCGTCCGCTGGGCAGGCCGGCCGACCCCAGGCAGGCCTCGGCGGCGGAGATTTCTTCCAGCGCCGCCGCACACGATGCGTAGTACGCTTCGCCGTCGGTGGTCAGCGCGATGCGCCGCGTGGTGCGGTGAAACAGGCGCACGCCCAGCCGCGCTTCCAGCCGGGCGATGGCCTTGCCCACCGCCGAGCGCGAGATGCCCAGCGCGTCGGCAGCCTCGGTGAAGCTGCCTGAGCGGGCCGTGGTAACGAACGTGACCAGGCCATTCAATGATTCCAGCGGCAGCATCTATCGCGCTCCATTGGGGACAAATCGTCCCGCATCTAGGGAGATCGAAGCGCTTTATGCGCCTGCATGTCAACTCCATCCTGTGTGCATCGCGCCGCTGGCGCCTCCCCCCGCACCGAGATGACCGACATGACCGCCGCCCTGTTCCGCCCCTTCGATCTGGCAGGCACCGCCCTGCGCAACCGCATCGTGATGGCCCCGATGACCCGCGCCCGCAACCCCGGCGCGGTGGCCAATGCGCTCACCGCGCAGTACTACCAGCAACGCGCCAGCGCTGGCCTGATCATCAGTGAAGGCACCCCGGTCTCGCCGCAGGGCCAGGGGTACATCGACGTGCCGGGCATCTGGTCGGCCGAGCAGGTGGCGGGCTGGAAGCAGGTGACCGAGGCCGTCCATGCCGCACAGGGCACGATCTTCGCCCAGCTCTGGCACGTCGGCCGCATGTCGCATTCCTCGCTGCAGCCCGACGGTGGCCAACCGGTAAGCGCCGGTACCCGGCCGGTCGCCAGTGCACCGAAGAACACTTCGTTCGTCTATCTGGACGACGGCAGCCGCGGCCACGCCGATCCCACCCCGGCACGTGCGCTGGCCACCGAAGAGATCCCCGGCATCGTCGACGACTTCGCGCGCGGCGCCGACAACGCCATCGCCGCCGGTTTCGATGGCATCGAACTGCATGCCGCCAACGGCTACCTGTTCGAACAGTTCCTCAACCCACTCATCAACCAGCGCGAGGACCGCCATGGCGGCTCGCTGCCCAATCGTGCGCGCTTGATCCTGGAGACCGTCGATGCGATGGCCCAGCGCATCGGTGCGCAGCGCATCGGCGTGCGCCTGGCGCCGAACAACCTCACCTTCGACATGCCGTTCTACCCCGACAACGAGGCCACCTACCTGTACCTGGCCGAGGAACTGGGCAAGCGCGGCCTGGCCTATGTGCATCTCAACGACAACCTGCAGGCGGGCCAGTCGGTACTGGGCGAGGTGTTCCTGCGGCAGTTCAAGCAGGCCTACGGTGGCACCGTGATCCTGGCCGGTGGCATGACCCGCGAACGCGCCCTTGAACTGGTCGAAGCGGGCACCATCGACCTGGCCGCGTTCGGCCAGCCCTTCATCGCCAACCCGGATCTGGTCGAACGCCTTCGGCACGACGTCGCGCTGGCCACGCCTGACCGCAGCACCTATTACGGTGGCGGTGAGGCGGGCTACCTCGATTACCCACGCGCACAGTAGATCCACGCCATGCGTGGATGGGGGCATACACTGCCCACCCGCATCCACCGGATCTGATCATGGACACGCCCACCGCAGCGTTCATCGTCAACCTCGACGTCCCCGACCTCGCCGCTGCCGAAGACTTCTACATGCGAGCCTTCGGCCTGCGCATCGGCCGCCGCCTCGGCCCGGACGCCGTGGAACTGCTCGGTGGACCCACGCCGCTGTATCTGCTGCAGAACGAGGCCGGCAGCGCCGCCACCGAGGACGGTGACGTGCGCGACTACGAGCGCCACTGGACGCCGCTGCACCTGGACTGGGTCGTGGATGACATCCAGGCCGCACTGGCCCGTGCGGTTGCGGCCGGGGCCACGCTCGAACAATCCGTGCGCGAACGTCGCTGGGGCAGCATTGCCGTGCTGGCCGATCCATTCGGCCACGGCTTCTGCCTGATCCAGTTCAGTGCTGAAGGCTACGACGCGCTGGTCGAATGACCGGCGCGTCGTTCACCATGGCAGTGGCACCGCCTCGCCATTGGCGCGTTCGCCGTAGTACAGCGATGGCAGCAGACGCGAAAGGAAGCTGAACTCCGTATAGCAGTGCTTGAGCAGGCCAAGGCCGACCTCATCGCTGGCATCGCGGTGCGGATCGGCGCTGTCCAGGCCGAGCACAAAGCGGCTGCGCAGCACGCAGCCAAACGGCGTATCGCGCGCCACGTGCAGCATCTGCCCATCGCAGGGATCACCGTTTGCATCCAGGCGCACGTGGTCACCGAAGCCGATGCGCGCGGCGATCACCGCCGACAGGTCACCTGCATCCTGCGCCGCCTGCAGGCGCTCGGGCACCAGCAACGTGCGCGGGTCATGGAACTTCAGGCGTGCCGCCACCGGCGGGATGTCAGCCAGCGATTCCACCGCATGGATGCTGGCGCCGTGGTAGCTGCGCCCTCGCTGCCAGGCCGCGTCCCAGCCGCGGTGCTCGACATGATCGACCGGATGCCACCAGCGGATGTGCTGGGTGGTTTCGAAGAAGGTGAACCACCAGTCCAGCATGCGGCCCTTGCAGCCGTGCAGGTCGGTGCGCACCGCCACCAGCAGGGTGCCGTCTTCGCGACGCTGGATACCCGTCTCCAAGTGCATCGGTGCCGGGTCCAGCAGATCGTGGTGGTCCAGCCAGGCACGGGCGTTCACAGCGGTATCCATGGGGGTCTCCTGCGGTTGGGAGACTCGATAATACGGAAACGCTAAACGTTTCGCAATTGATCGGGTGCGGTAAGATGGGTGCAATGAACAGCACCGCCCTGCCCGATCCAGTCGCCCCCGCCCGCCGCCGTGGACGTCCCGCGCGACCGGAAGCCGAAGTCCGCCACGCCGTGCTGCAGGCCACGCTGGAGCTGCTGCTGGCACAGGGTTACGAGGCCACCACCATCGAAGCGGTGGCGGCGCATGCCGGGGTGGCGAAGAAGACCGTGTACCGCCACGCCAGCAACCGCGAGGAACTGGTCGGGTTGGCGGTGCGCGAATGGACCGATGGCTTCGCGCCGCAGCTGCAGCGCGATGCGCACGACACCGACGAGGTGCTGCCGTTGCTGCAGGACATCCTGCAGGCGGTGTGTGCGCAGGCGCTGTCGGCGCAGGCGGTGCAGGTGTTCCGGCTGCTGGCCACGGACTTTCCCGGCAAGCAGGCGCTGCTGCAGGCCTACCTGGACAACGGCATCGAGCGCGGCCGTGCGCTGCTGGCCGACTGGCTGAAACGGCAGCAGCAGCGTGGGCTGCTGCGTGAGGGGGATTCCGCGCGCATGGCGCGACTGATCCTGGCAATGGCCGTGGCCGAACCGCTGCGCGAGCGCGTGATCGGGGTGGTGGCCGAGGATACGCCGGTGGATGTGCACCTGCGTGAGTGCCTGGCGTTGTTGGCGCGGGTATTGCAGGGGCCGTAGCAGAACCCATCCACGCATGCCTGACAGCGGCGCTGCATCATCTACTGCAACTCACTCCCGCAACATGTCCATGAACGCGCGCAGCGCGCCGGCTATCTGACGCTGCTTCGGAGAACGCGACGCGCCCCGCCTCGTCAATCGAAACTGATGTTGACGTCACCAAGATCTCCGCCTTCGGTTGACAACCCTACACTGACCGTCGTTGTAGTCGAATTGGACCTTCCACCTCCAATACATGAAAGCACATTCATATCAATCTCCACGGCCATCTCAAGGCCTAGGGGCTTCAACTTCCTATCTCCGCTAGACATCCTCGTTCTCCCTTCCGTTCTTCATCAATGGATACAGCAGTTACGGAGAGCGCCGATGAGATTCAGCAAGCAGATTGATGGACCCGATCAGTCCAGTGCAAATATCGGCCAGTGCCAGCCGTCATCCTGCACCATCTGCGAACTGTTGAATTCCCTGCCTTCAACGGGCGCTTCTGTACAGCTGATCGCTGATACAGCGATAGTCCTCCAGGCTCATCAGACCAAGCGCAGTTCGCTCACGCTCGACCGATGCAGGACTATCCAACTTCAGTGGCTCGCCTGTTTCCAGAGACCGTAACTGGGTTCCGAAACGCTGGGGCTTACCGGAAGCGAGAAGCACTCTGTCTGAGAGGAGAGCAAACTTGCTCGCGTCCAGTTCACCTCGCTTCACCAAAGGCTCGAAATTCGCCAACGCTTTTGCTTGCAACGACGGATCATCATCTGCATGCTGAACAAGCAACCAGAGCGCAGCGAGGCCATCCCTCCCCACTTCCCCCACAGATGGGATTGCCACTGAATCACCAAGTTCCTGACGCAGATAGCTCAGGTGTCGCTCCTTCACCGGCATCAATGCAGTTACATCAATAGATCCGGACGCCAATCTCTCATAGAGTCTTTGGTCCTCATCCTGCAACGCCAGCAGCCGCTCCCGCCTAACGTTGTCCGACACTACAGAAGGCCCCACAGACAATGCGGCCCGCTGCTGAGCAACTTGAGCTTCAATGAAAGCCGCCGCCCCGGGGCACGCATGCATCGCCTGACTTAGGTCAACAGCCCAGACAGGGCTGCTGCTGAGCACAAGTACCCACCCCAACAGACCAAACCGCCTCATGCGGCCTCTGCTGCGCTCGTGTCCACACGAGTAATCATGCGGTCGCTTTGCCCGAAACGGCGCACCGCTGAACAAAGTTCAGCGCAACGATCACTGCTTTCGAAAGCAGCAAGATTCGCCACCGACGATGGTACAGCTTCGTACTCCATGGAACCGGCCAAGAGGAACCCCGCCATCTCTCCTAGTAGATTCATCTCGGGAATGTAGTCATCGATGAACAGGAACTGGCCACCAGTATTGATCTCGAAGAAGAACGTGTCCCCCCGGGAATCAACCGCCAAGTCCACACAACCATAGCGCAAATCCAATTTGTCCATCAGCAAACCGATCGCCGCCTGGGTCCGTTCATCCAGCTCATACCGATCCATGACCAACTCACCCGGCCTCACTGAACCCGGCCTCCAGTCAAGTGGCGAAACACCATCGTGGCGAACAATTCTCGCGGTGAACATGCGCCGTCCAATCACTGTAACCCGCAGATCGAACACTTTGTCGACCACTGCCTGGTAGATCGCCGGGCAGACTCGAACGCCAGCATCATCAAGCGATCGATCTCGAGGAATGATCACGGGTCCGCATTGCCAGCCTTTCCGCTCCCTATCACTGGACCAGAAGTGTGGGGTGAAGTGCTTCACCAGAACCGCAGGCTGCCTTGTACGAAAGTCTGCGACTTCTACCGGATCGTTCGTGATCAAGGTATCTGGAATGCGAAAGCCGCAAGATAAAGCAACTTCAAGCTGGAGCCCTTTGGTTGAGGCGTCGGTAGGATGCCAGTCACCTATCGTGAGCGAAGATCTCAAACGAAGCGCCGCTGCCAATGAGCCGTGTGCGCTTTTCAGTTCATTGTCCACGAATTTTACGGAAGCCGGATCGAGATCAGCCAAGGGCTGGTACGGTACGGGCCTCCTGAACCACAGCGACTTCACATCGCGAACGGTGTCCCCACCTATCCTTAGAATGGATCCTGAGTCGCCGATCGTATGGACCATGACAGCCTCATCATGCATGCCGATCCCATCCCACAACAGAACGCGCGCACCGGCGCGTTCAAGCGCCCATGCCACGGACACGGCATGGATGTCCTCCGAATTTCCAATGATGACGTGAACCGGTTCCATCATTACAGCTCCTCAGTGTCCCCGCCCCCCCCCCACCATCTGGCAGGGGGAGTGCTTTTACCAAGAACTCAGAAAGCGATTACCAGTCGATACCGACGTTGACTTCCCAGTCGCCGCCGCTGGTAACTTTGCCGCCAGCACTGCCAGTCGATGCCGGAGCAGCCTCCAAGGCACCACCGCCGACATTCATCAACTCTTCGGTGCTCAGTTCGCGTGCCATTTCCAGACCCAGCGGCTTGATCGAAACGTTCTTGTCAGACATGGTCAGTTCCTTTTCTGGTTGCGGTGGTATTGAAATCCCCCCATCCGCAAGGGGAGCACGTCTACACAGGCATCATGCCCGCGAAGATCGTCTTGGTCCGCAGCTAACTCCTGCGGGAAACTCAATTACGCGATCAGCACTCCGAATGGTCTCCGGACGATGCGCAACGATAATTCGAGTAATACGCAGACCAGCGATGGCGCGGTTGACCTCCGCCTCACGATCAACATCGAGGTGACTAGTCGCTTCATCCAGGATCAGCACCCTGGGACGTCGGTACAGCGCGCGCGCGAGCAGAATCCGTTGCTTCTGACCACCGGAAAGCGCCGATCCCATATCCCCTACCAGGCTGCCGTATCCCATCGGCATGCGCACTATGTCCTCGTGAACGGCAGCCAAGCGCGCGGCCTGCTCCACTCGCTCGGGATCTGCCGAATGACTGAAGAATCCGATGTTGTCGGCAATTGAGCCAGCAAACAGCTGATCGTCCTGCATGACCGCACCAACGAAGCTTCGATATTTCTGAAGGCCAATATGCCTGATATCGATCCCACCAAGCAGAACCTGACCATCTTCAGGCTGAATCAAACCAAGCATGATGCGCGCCAGCGTCGACTTGCCGCAACCGGAAGGACCCACCAACGCGACCGACTCCCCCTCCTCGACATAGAGATCAAGCCCGTCGAGAACACGTGGCTCAGCGGGCGCGTAACGGAAACCAACTGATCGCAGTTGTAGCGAAAAATCTGGAATGCTACCGGCGTGCTCAGTGACCAGATCTGCCTCAGGCTCAGAGAGCACTACGTCTGCGACCCGCTCTGCATGCAGACCGAGCATGCGCCATTCCATGATCCGATCAATCAGCTGCGACACGCGCGTCGCGAAGATGTCTGCGTAGGCGACAAACGCAACCAGCATGCCTGTACTGAAGCTGCCGTCCAGAACCTGCGTCGCAGCAATCCAGATGATAAAAATTCTTGACGCCATAATCAGCCATTGGCGTACGGAATTGTAGATCACCCCGATCTTCTGAACCTCGACATCACGATTCGTCGTCGCTACAAGAACATTGGCAAATCTGGAACGCCTTTCGGCGTAACTGCCATTCAACTTGATTGATTGAGCTCCACGCACGGCTTCCATCAGCTCGGACTGCAGTCTTGCGGCTTGAACGACCTGCTCCTCCGTCGCCCGCCTCATCCATCCGAAAATTCCATAGCGCAATAGCAAGTAGATCGCAAAGAAGCCCACAACAACGGCGGTCAACTTGATGCTGTACACCATCAGGATTGCCAGGATTGCGAGCGACATCACTCCATCCAGAATGCCCTCGACAAACTGAGTGGATATAGTCCGCTGAATCGACTGCATAGATGCAAATCTTGACATGACGTCACCGACATGGCGCCTGGAAAACCATGACAACGGCAACTCCAGAAGCTTCCCGAAAACGCGGCCACTCCATTGCAGATTCAAATTGGCGCCAAACCAGACTACCGCCCAGCTCCGCGCGGCAAAGAAGACCACCTGGAACAGCGAAAGCAATATGAATGAAACAAACAGGACCGTCAGCAAGTCCCTATCGGCACTCAGAAGCACCTGATCCACAACCCATTGCGCGTAGAATGGCGCCGCGATCACACAAACTTCAAGAACTAATGCAAGCAGCGCGATGAATCCCAGCGCACGCTTGATTCCCGCAACTCTTCCCACCAGAGCAGCGATGGAAATATGTACGCGATCACTGATCGCCTCGAATGACGTGGATGGCTGAACGTCCAGAGCAATCCCAGTAAAGGACCGCGACGCCTCATCCCATGTCAGTGAACGGACTCCGAAACCTGGATCATGGATGACAATCCCGGATCGTGTGGCCTGCTTGAGGACCACAAAATGGTCAAGATCCCAGTGCAGAATACAGGGCCCCTGCACCCGCTTCAGATCGTTGAGCTCGATGCGCAGTGCTCGGGCGGAAAGATCCAGCGCCGCAGCCATCTCCACAAGTCGGGCAAGATCAACCCCCTTGAGCGATCCAGGGAATTTTCGCCGAAGTGCGAGCATGTCAACGTCATGCCCGTGATAGCGCGCGATCATTGCGATGCATGCAAGACCACATTCGGCTAATTCTGATTGCATGATCTGCGGCAGAACACCTCGTGTTCGACTCAGTAGGCGCAGATCGATAGGCGGCATGACCGTCATCGCGCTTCGCTACCATTTGCCATGCGCTTCTGCATCCCTGCCAGGGGATCAAGCAGCCACGACACGATCTTCCGTCGTTCAATCAGCAGATCTGCTTCGACCTGCATACCAGAGCGCAAGGCGAGATGGCCTCCACCTGCTGCGATGCTCTGGTCATCAAGGGCAACAACCACTTGATAGAGCGGAGCCATCTTCTCACGCTGACCGGGATTGTCAGTGAACACTGCTGACTCGGCCGCACGCAACCCTTTGGTCGAGACTGATTTTATTGTCCCCCACTGCTGTCCGAACTTCTGATATGGGAATGCGGGATAGCGCATGACAACGCGCTGCCCTGCCTGCAGAAGACCTACTGCGCGACTTTCAACGAACAGCCGTGCCTCAAGCGGCGAGCCCGGACGCACAATCTGGAACAAAGGTTGCCCCGCAACAACCGATACGCCATCAGCAATCAACAAATTGACGACCATTCCATCCCGGGCAGCACGAATAACAACTTCGCGCTGCGCTTCGTTCTTGGCCAACTCCTGTTCGAGGCCAATCAATGTCCGCTCGACTTCACTACGATCATTACGACTCTGCTGTGGATACTGTCGAATCTGGCTGTTTACCGTGGCCAGATCCTGGCCAGACTGAAGGCGCTCACGCTGCAACGAGGACAAGCTTGTCTTGGCCTGGACGACAGCAGCTTCCTGCTGTTCCATCTGCATTCCGGATACATACCCTTCCTTCACCAACGGCTTGAACCGTTCTAACCGTGCGCTGGCACTGGCTATAAGGCTTTGCTGCAACTCAATTTCTCTGTCGAACGCAGCAATACGTGAAGAGATATTGCGAGCACGCTGCCGCAACGCTTCCTGCTCCCCTTTCTGAAGCTGGACCTTATCGTCGATTTCTGCCCTAAGGCGCTCATGCTGCTGTTGCAGCTTCCGCCGTACCTCAGCATAGGCGCCGATGCCTCCATCACCACCGACGTCTAATGAAATACGCGCTATTTCCTGCCCGCTTTTCACCGCCTGCCCTTCACGGGCAAGAACATGCGTCACAACGCCTGAAACGCGCGACAGCGCGTTCTGCCCTTCATCCGAGGATGCAAGCTCACCGCCAACCCTCTCACGCCTGGTGTAGTCCGCAAAAAAAAGGACGGCGACGATGGCGGCAAGAAAAACCACACCAGCAATGGCGATCCATCGAACTGAAGGTGGCGTCGCGACGAGCAGAGCACCTCTCTGCTGCATTCGCTTTGCTGCAATGACTTCGTCCCTGAAAAGCGCCATTCGTACAGTCCATGCCGAAGGTTCGTATGGAGTAGATCAAGACACTCATGGCAAGTCAATACATCTTTTGATATTTGAAAGTGAACAATTTCCAGCAGCGCCGCTTACACCACGCGAGCTATGACGCGCGATGACGTCCATACATCTTGCCTGCTTCGCCCCACTTTGATCGTATGTGGGCTACGTTGCGAGCGATTCCCAACTCCGACAACGAAGGACTTGTTAGCCACTCTGCTTCAGTTCAAGCGGATATTTTCGAGTGACCTTCCGAGTACACGTCCTGGCCAGTACTGGAACCTAACCCTAACCCTCACTCGCAAACACAAACGCGCAGACAGGTGACCCGACCGGAAACGCGCTCGATAGCCGAGAGCGTGCTTGTGAATGCCAAGGTGAATCTGTCTCGGGATTCGCACATTGCATCCCAGCAAGAATCTCCTCCACGCCTTTCACATCACTCCCGCAGCATATCCACGAACGCACGCAGCGCACCAGGCATCTGCCGCTGCTTCGGGTAATACAGCGCGAAGCCGGCGAACGGTTCGCTCCAGTCTTCCAGCACCGCCACCATCTGCCCCGATTCGATGTAGGGCCGTGCGGTGTCTTCCAGCACATAGGCCAGGCCGATGCCATCGAGCACTGCGCCGACCACGGTGCCCTGCTCGCCCAGTGTCAGCCGCCCCGGCACGTCGATTTCCAGCGCCTGCCCAGCACGCTCGAACTGCCACTTGTACAGATGCCCGCTGGCGAAGCGGAAGCGGATGCACTCGTGTGCCGCCAGATCACGCGGATGCTGCGGTGCCGGCCGGCGCCGCAGGTACTCGGGCGAACCGACGATCAAGCCGCGCAGCGGCGGCCCCATCGGCACCGCCACCATGTCCTCGGGCACGAACTCATGCAGGCGCACGCCGGCGTCGTAACCCTCGGCGACGATGTCGACCAGGCCATCGTTCTCGGTCAGCTCCACCCGCACGTCCGGATGGGCGTGCAGGAAGCGCGCCAGCCGCGGCCCCAGCTGGGTCGCCACCGCCGCCCGCGTCGCATTGATCCGCAGCAACCCCGCCGGCGCAGCGCGGAACTGGTTCATCTCTTCCAGCGCGTCATGCACCTGCCCCAGCGCCGGCTGCAGGCGTTCCAGCAGGCGCTGCCCTGCCTCGGTCAGGGCCACGCTGCGGGTGGTGCGATGGAACAGGCCGACCCCCAGCCGTTCCTCCAGTGCGCGGATCGCATAGCTCACCGCCGAGGTCGACAGGGCCAGCTCAGCACCGGCACGGCGGAAACTGCGATGACGGGCAACCGCGGCGAACGCGGCCAGGTGGGTCAGGTTGTCAGTGGCCATGATTGTGCAGTTCCACTTGATGAATCATGCCGATATCCGCGCTTCTTGCCGCTGGGAACGGGGCGTATTGTAAAACGCCTTTCGACAAACCCTGCCAAGGATTCCCCATGTCCCTCGCCCGTGGTTACGCCGCCCATTCACATACCGACCCGCTGATTCCGTACGAGTTCGAACGCCGCGCGGTCGGCCCTGACGATGTGCGCATCGAGATCCTCTACAGCGGCATCTGCCACTCCGACCTGCACCAGGCCCGCGACGACTGGGGTGGCTCGATCTATCCGATGGTGCCGGGCCACGAGATCATCGGCCGCGTCACCGAAGTCGGCAGCAACGTCACCCGCTTCAAGGTCGGCGACCACGCCGGCGTCGGCTGCATGGTCGATTCCTGCCGCCACTGTGATGCCTGCGAGCACGACCTGGAGCAGTACTGCGCCGAAGGCGCGACCTGGACCTACAACGGCCGTGAACGCGAAAGCGGTGCACCGACCTACGGCGGCTATTCCGACCACGTGGTGGTCGAGCAGCGCTTCGTGGTGAAGGTGTCCGACACCCTCGACCTGAAGGCCGCCGCGCCGCTGCTGTGCGCCGGCATCACCACCTGGTCGCCGCTGCGCCATTGGAAAGTCGGCCCGGGCCAGAAGGTCGGCGTGATCGGCCTGGGTGGCCTCGGCCACATGGGCGTGAAGTTCGCCAAGGCGCTCGGTGCGCACGTGGTGATGATCACCACCACGCCTGAAAAGGGTGCCGACGCCAAGCGCCTGGGCGCCGATGAAGTGCTGGTCTCGCGCGACGCCGCGCAGATGAAGGCGCACGCTGGCAGCTTCGACTTCCTGCTCAACACCATCCCGGTCGGCCATGACACCAACCCCTACATGGGCCTGCTCAAGCGCGAGGCCACCATGTGCCTGGTCGGCGTGCTGACCGAGCTGGACCCGCCGCTGACCGGTGGCAGCGTGATCTTCGGCCGCAAGCACCTGACCGGCTCGGCGATCGGCGGCATGGCCGAAACCCAGGAAATGATGGACTTCTGTGCCGAGCACGGCATCGTCAGCGATGTGGAGATGATCGACATCAAGAACGTCAACGAAGCCTGGGAACGCATGGCGAAGAACGATGTGCGCTACCGCTTCGTGATCGACATGGCGACGATGAAGAACGCGGCCTGATGTAGGGCAGATGCGAAAAAGAAAAACCCCGGCAATGCCGGGGTTTCTTTCTGGTAGTGCCGGCCGCTGGCCGGCGCCCCCGCCTGGCTGCCGGCCAGCGGCCGGCACTACCGCAATCCACTCAGTACGCGAACTCGCGGAACACCGGATCGACGTCACCATGCCAGCGGCCATGGAACAGCGCCAGCTTGCGCTCGGCCGGGGTCAGGCCGGATTCGACGATCTCCTGCAGCACGTCCAGGAACTTGCTCTCGTCCTGGCCATCGGCATTGCGCGCCGCACGGCGCTTGAGGCCTTCCACCGAAATATTCACCGCCTCGCGGGCCAGGTCGCGCACCGTGCCGTTGCGGAACGGCAGATTCATCGCATGCTTCGGTACACCATCGCGCAGCGCATGGCGCTCGGCCAGGGTGAAGTCGCGCACCAGGTCCCAGGCGGCATCCAGTGCGGTGTCGTCGTACAGCAGGCCCACCCAGAACGCCGGCAGCGCACACAGGCGGCTCCACGGGCCACCGTCGGCACCACGCATTTCCAGGTACTTCTTCAGGCGCACTTCCGGGAACGCAGTGGTCATGTGGTCCGACCAGTCGCGCAGCGTCGGCAGCGCGCCCGGCAGCACCGGCAGCCTGGCCTGCATGAAATCACGGAAGCTCTGCCCGCTGGCATCGTGGTAGATGCCATCGCGGTAGGAGAAATACATCGGCACGTCGAGCAGGTAATCGACATAGCGCTCGTAACCGAAGCCGTCCTCGAACACGAAGTCGAGCATGCCGGTGCGATCGACGTCGGTGTCGGTCCAGATGTGCGAGCGATAGCTCAGGTAGCCGTTCGGCTTGCCTTCGGTGAACGGCGAATCGGCAAACAGCGCAGTGGCAATCGGCTGCAGCGCCAGCGACACGCGGAACTTCTTCACCATGTCCGCCTCGGTCGCGTAGTCCAGGTTCACCTGCACCGTGCAGGTGCGGGTCATCATGTCCAGGCCCAGCGAACCGACCTTGGGCATGTACGAACGCATGATCTTGTAGCGGCCCTTGGGCATCCACGGCATCTCGTCGCGCTTCCACTTGGGCTGGAAGCCCATGCCGAGGAAGCCCAACTGCAGTTCGCCAGCCACCTGCGCCACTTCGTTGAGGTGGGTGCCGGTCTCCACGCAGGTCTGGTGGATGGTCTCCAGCGCCGCGCCGGACAGTTCCAGCTGACCGGCCGGCTCCAGCGTCACCGAGGCCCCATCGCGCAGCAGGGCGATGGTGTTGCCGTTCTCCTGCACCGGCTCCCAGCCGAAGCGGACCAGGCCGTTGAGCAGCGCTTCGATGCCACGCTCGCCCTCGAAGGTCGGCGGCCGCAGGTCATCCAGGCGGAATCCGAACTTCTCGTGCTCGGTACCAATGCGCCACTGCGCACGGGGTTTCTCGCCGGAGGCGATCACCTCCACCAGCTGCGAGCGGTCGGTAATGGGGGTATCGGCGACGTGGCTGGGGCTCGACAAGGGGGTGGCTCGCTGGACAGTGGCAGGGGATGTGGGGCCCGGGGCCTTCCATCGCAAGGGCGCACTATAGCGTGGCCCCCCGTTGCGTCATGCGACGGTGACGGGTTTCAGCATCCTACCGACGCCCTCTTGACCCTCGTACACTCAACGACATGAGCCGCCATTCACGACATCCCGAACTGCACCGCTCCGAGCGCGTCGGCTGGCTGCGTGCCGCCGTGCTGGGCGCCAATGATGGCATCGTCTCGGTGGCCGGCCTGGTAGTCGGCGTGGCCGCCGGCGGCGCCTCCGCTACCACCATCCTCGCCACCGGCGTGGCCGGCACCGTGGCCGGCGCGATGTCGATGGCCGCCGGCGAGTACGTCTCGGTACAGACCCAGGCCGACACCGAGGACGCAGACCTGGCAATGGAAAAGCGCGAGCTGCGCGAAAATCCGCACAGCGAGCTGGAGGAGCTGGCCGCGATCTACCGCCACCGCGGCCTGGAGCCTGCGCTGGCACGGCAGGTGGCCGAACAGCTCACCGCCCATGATGCGCTGGGTGCCCACGCCCGCGACGAACTGGGCATCACCGATACCCTGCGCGCCCGCCCGCTGCAGGCAGCGCTGGCCTCGGCCGGTGCGTTCACCTGTGGCGCGGCGCTGCCGGTGCTGACCGCCCTGCTCGCGCCGGTCGACAGGGTCGCACTGATGACCACGGCCAGTACCCTGCTCGGCCTGTGCCTGACCGGCGCAGTGGCGGCCAGGGCCGGCGGCGCACCGCCGGTTCGCGGCGCGATCCGGGTGATGTTCTGGGGCGCATTGGCGATGGCCGCGGCGGCCGGCGTCGGTCGCCTGTTCGGTGCCCACGTGTCATGACCGCCATGCTGCCACCGGCCACCGCACTGCTGGCCGAGATGGCCAGCCTGGCCGGCTGCGCACGCGCCGAAGGTTATGCGTGCATCACCGCTCGGCGCGAACATGGCGCCAGCTCGGTGGAGATTCCACAACCACAGTTTGCGATCCTGCTGGAAGGACGCAAGCAGGTGCGTACCGCGCACCAGTCGCTGGAGTTCATGCCCGGCGACATCCTGCTGCTGACCCAGCGCTGCCGCATCGATGTGGTCAACACCCCCGACCCACGCAGTGGCCGCTACCTCAGCGCCATCGTGCCGCTGTGTGCCGAAGTGCTGGCGGCCGCACGCACGCTGTGGAGCGGGGAGCTTCCCGCCGCCGGTCATGCGATGGCGCGGCTGCCGTTGATCGATCATGGCGCGGTGCTGCGCCAGTGGCGGCAATCGCTGCAGGACGGCCGTTACAGCGAAGCGCGGCTGGCCCTGGCCTCGTTGGTACTGACCCTGTGCCGGCAGGGCCACGGCAACCTGCTGCTGCCGCAGGCGCCGAGCCTGGGCGAACAGATCCGCGACCGCATCGCCGCTGAACCCGCTCGCGACTGGCAATCGCGCGATGTGGAAGCGCTGTTCGCGCTGAGCGGCGCGACCTTGCGCCGTCGGCTCGCCGCCGAGGACACCAGCCTGCGCCAGCTGCTCACCGAGGCCCGGCTGGCGCATGGCATGCAGCTGCTCTACACCACCGACCTGCCGCTGAAGACCGTGGCCGCACGCGCGGGCTACCGCTCTGCGGCCAGTTTCAGCAAGCGCTTTGCCGAGCAGTACGGGCTGGCTCCCACAGACATTTGAGGGGGGTCGGCAGGGCTGCGCCCTGCACCCGCTACGAGCCAGAGCAACGGCCGAAGCAACAGCAACAGCGGCTATCCGTGGGACGGCGGAGCGGTGTGGGTGGGCAGGACACGCCGTAAACCCATCCATGGGGGCTCGATGGCGCCATCCATGGCGCCAACGGCCCTGCCCACCCACACCGCCCCACCTCTGACAGATTCCTGCTGCTGTTGGTAGGTGTCGACCTTGGTCGACACGATTTTTCTGTCAGATATCGAAATCGATCTGGGGTCAGATCCGTTTTCCTGCGGAAAACGGATCTGACCCCAAGAGCATCTCCAACAGTTCGCGGAAAACTGTCGAAGGCGGGGTGGGTCCGGTTGCGGGAGTGTCCGCGGCATGGATGCCGCGGCCAAGCCCCCATGGATGGGTTTACGGCGTCTCCCGCAACCGGACCCACCCCGCCATCCCACGGATAGATCGCTGTTGCTGTTGCTGTTGCCTCTGCGGGTGCAGGGCGCAGCCCTGCAGACAACACCCCCTTCCCTGAGCATTCCACGCAGTGGTTTGAGCGCCGTGCGCACGCCAGTCACGGCACGCTAGGCCAACGGAACCGCCCATCATCCACCGAGAACCCTCATGACCCTGCGCCAACTGCCCCTACGCACCGCCCTGCTGCTGGCCCTGTCCGCCCTGCCACTGGCGGCGCTGGCCGAAGCCACCTCGCCCGCGCCCACCCAGCAGGTGCCCGGCGTCTACCACCAGCGCGTCGGTGCGCTGCAGGTCACCGCCCTGTTCGACGGCGTGGTCGCGCTGGGCCGGCAGGAAGTGGTCGACGTGCCGCCGACACTGGTCAGCCGCCTGTTGGAAGGCCGCTACGTACCGGAAGACAAGAAGGGCCTGCAGACCGCAATCAACGCGTTCCTGGTGCGCCAGGGCAACCACCTGACCCTGGTCGATACCGGCACCGCACAGTGCTTCGGCCCCGGCCTGGGCCAGGTGCTGGGCAACCTGCGCGCCTCCGGCGTGGACCCGGCCGAGGTGGACGAGGTGCTGCTGACCCACGCCCATCCGGACCACCTGTGCGGGGTGCTCGATGCGCAGGGCAAGCCGGCCTACCCGAATGCCACGGTGTGGCTGTCCAGGGCCGATGCCGACTACTGGCTCAACCCGGCCAGCGAGGCTTCCGCGCCGAAGGGTGTGCGCTTCGCCTTCCCGCTGGCGCGCAACGCGGTGGCGCCGTACCAGGCCAGTGGCCACCTGCGCACGTTCAACCCCGGCGATGCCCTGCCCGGCGGCGCGGTGGCGATGGACACCCATGGCCATACCCCCGGCCACGTCTCCTACCGGTTCGACAGCCAAGGCCAGTCACTGCTGGTGTGGGGCGACGTGCTGCACTTCCATGCGGTGCAGTTCGCGCACCCGGAGGCCGCGTTCGAGGCCGATTCGGACCGCAAGGCGGCCATCGCCAGCCGTCGCGGGCTGCTGCAGCAGGCCACCGCCAACGGCTGGTGGGTGGCCGGTGCGCACCTGCCGTTCCCGGGCCTGGGCCATGTGCGCAGCGAGAGCCAGGCCTATGCGTGGGTGCCGGCGGAGTATTCGCCGTTGTGAGGGTGTGCCGACCAAGGTCGGCACCCACCCGATCGGGTAGCGCCCGGCTGCCAGCCGGGCGACCGGCAATACCTTATTCCAGCCCCAGCCAGCCGCCGATCACGCCGCGGGCTTCGTCCACGCCGGTGCGGTCCTCGCCGGAGAACACCTGCACGCTGACGCTGTCGCCGTAGGCCGAGTGCAGTTCCTTGCGCACCTTCTGCAGGGTCTGCATCTGCTGGCTGCGGCTGAGCTTGTCGGCCTTGGTCAGCAGGGCGTGCGCCGGCATGCCGCGCTGTACGGCATAGGACAGCATCTGCCGATCGTAGTCCTTCAGCGGGTGGCGGATGTCCATCACCACCACCAGCCCCTTCAGGGCCTCGCGGGTGCGGAAATACCGGTCGATGAAGGCCTGCCAGTGCGCCTGCAGGTCCAGCGGCACCTTGGCGTAGCCGTAACCGGGCAGGTCGACCAGATGGGCTTCCGGGGTGATCTGGAAGAACACCAGCTGCTGGGTACGGCCGGGCGTCTTGGAGACACGGGCCAGCGCGTTCTGGCGGGTCAGCGCGTTGAGCGCACTGGACTTGCCGGCGTTGGAGCGGCCGGCAAAGGCCACTTCGGCCCCTTCATCGGGCGGCAGCTGCCGCACGTTGTGGGCCGAAAGGTGGTAACGGGCGCGTTCGATGAGCAATGACATGTGCCTAGGATCGCATGTTGCGGCGCCGCGCGCCCGTGCCGGCGGCCGTGGCGGGCATTTTGCTGCACTGCTGCGTTGACCGTGCGCGGAAACGCCGTTGATAATCCGGGCGATGCCGGCGGCCACCGCCCGGCCCGGTCCATACGGAGCTTTAGCATGCGCCACGCTCGCGTTCTTGCCGTATCCGCCCTTGCCACTGCCGTAGTCGTTGCCGCTGCTGCGTTCGCGCAGACCACGTTGACCCCGCTGCCCGACAACGGGCCGATCAACACCGCCTCGCTGGAGGTGGACTTCAGCAAGACCCATTGGGGCGATGCCAAGGCTGGCCAGACCAAGGCTTCGGCCTGTGCGGCCTGCCATGGCGCCGACGGCAATTCCACGGTCGAGATGTATCCGTCCATCGCCGGCCAGAGCGAACGCTACGTGGCCCAGCAGATGGCCCTGATCGCCAACGGCCAGCGCAGTTCCGGCGCGGCGGTGGCGATGGTGCCGTTCGTGCAGAACCTCACCCCGCAGGACATGCGTGATATCGGCGCCTACTTCGCCACGCAGAAGGCCAACGCCGGCATCGCCGATGACACGGCGGTCGCCGACGGCCCCTACAAGGGCATGAAGTTCTACGAGATCGGCCAGCAGCTGTACCGCGGCGGCGATGCCAAGCGTGGCCTGCCGGCCTGCATGGCCTGCCATGGCCCCAGCGGTGCCGGCAATCCCGGCCCGGCCTATCCGCATCTCGGTGGCCAGCACGCCAGCTATGTCGCGCGCCGCCTGCAGGAGTACCAGGCCGGCCAGACCAACGAGACCGACAAGGCACACTTCCAGATCATGGCCACGGTCGCGCAGAAGCTCAGCGAGCAGGAGGTGCAGGCGCTGTCGAGCTACCTGCAGGGCCTGCACAACAAGGCCGACGATGTGGCCACCACGGCCACGCCAACACAACCGGCTGCCGCCCCCTGACCACCACTGGTCGGCCCGGGCCGCGACGCCGGCCCACGGCTGCGGTATGTTTCCTTCACGCCGGCGGCTGCGCCGGCGTTGCTTTTTTCAACGGAGATGCGTGTCGATGAGGTTGATTTCCCGCCTGCTGTTGTCCGTGCTGGTGCTGCTGCCGCTGGCAGCCTGCGCCGCCACCCCCGCCAATGCCCCGCTGGTCGAGGGCAAAGACTACGAGCGCATCGCCCAGCCGGGCCCGTTCCAGCCGCTGGCCGGCAAGATCGAGGTGGTCGAAGTCTTCGGCTACACCTGCCCGCACTGCGCCCATTTCGAACCGCAGCTGGAAGCCTGGGCGGCCAAGCTGCCGGCCGACGTGCGCTTCACCCCGGTCCCGGCGGCCTTCGGCGGTGCCTGGGATGCCTGGGCACTGGCCTACTACGCCGCCGACGAAGTCGGCGTGGCCAAGCGCAGCCATGCCGCCGTGTTCAAGGCCCTGCACGAGCAGGGTTCGCTGCCGATGCAGAACGTCTCCGCCGATGAGCTCGCCACCTTCTACAAGGCCTACGGCGTGACCCCGGACCGCTACATCCAGGCCCTGCGCGGCGATGCCGTGCAGAAGAAGGTCGAGGCCGCGCGCGCGTTCGCCCAGCGCACCAAGATTCCGGGCACCCCGGCCATCATCATCAATGGCCAGTACCTGGTGCGCGGCAACAGCTTCGACGACCAGCTGCGCATTGCCTCGGCGCTGATCGCGCAGGCGCGCGCCGCCCGCGGCCGCTGAACCAACACCCACCACCGACACGGCGTTGTCGCCGCCGCGTGTCATCATTTCCCCTTGGCCGGCGCCTGCCGCCGGCCCCACCTTTCCAGATGCTGGAGACGTTTCCATGAAGATCCGTTACGCCCTCGCCCTCGCAGCGCTGCTGCCGATCCTGGCCGCCTGCAAGGCCGACGACGGCAGCACCAACACCACCGCGGCCCCCGCCGAACCGGCAGCAACCCCGGCCACGACCACCGAACCGGCTACCGCACCGGCGGCGGGCAGCGAAGGCGCCGCGCCGGCTGCCGCTGAAGGCGAGAAGACTCCGGCCGAAGCAACTCCGGCCGCCGCGCCGGCCCCGACCACCGCCGCACTGACCGGCCCGGCTCCGGTGGAAGGTGCCGACTACCAGGTGATCCCGAACGGTCAGCCGTTCCAGCCGGCCGCCGGCAAGATCGAAGTGACCGAGATCTTCGGCTACGTCTGCCCGGCCTGCGCCGCGTTCCAGCCGCTGGTCGGCCCGTGGAAGGCCGGCCTGCCCAGCGACGTGAACTTCGTCTACGTGCCGGCCATGTTCGGCGGCACCTGGGATGACTACGCCCGTGCCTTCTACGCCGCGCAGACCCTGGGCGTGCAGGAGAAGACCCACGAAGCGCTGTACGCCGCCATCCACTCGCAGAAGACCCTGAAGGGCGAGCGCGGCCGTGACTCGGTGGAAGACATCGCCAAGTTCTACGCCGCCTACGGCGTCGATCCGAAGCAGTTCGCGGCCACCATGGGCAGCTTCGCGGTGAACGCCAAGACCAACTCGGCCAAGCAGTTCGCCCAGCGCAGCCAGATCAGCGGCACCCCGTCGATCATCGTCAACGGCAAGTACCTGGTTAAGGGCAAGAGCTTCCCGGACATGCTGCGCATCGCCGACCACCTGATCGCCCGCGAACGCGGCGCGGCCCAGGCTCACTGATCCAAGAGAAGCATTTCCCGGCCGTGAATTCCCCCCGTACACGGACCCTGCGCTTGCTGACGGCCAACATCCAGGCCGGCTCAAGTACCCGCCGTTACAGCGACTATGTGACCCGCAGCTGGTCACATGCGCTGCCGGCGGGTCGCAAGCGCAGCAGCCTGGACGCGATCGCCACCCTGGCGCGCGAACATGACATCGTCGGCCTGCAGGAGGCCGACCCGGGCAGCCTGCGCTCGGGCTTCACCAACCAGACCCATTACCTGGCCCAGCGCGCCGGCTTCAACTACTGGAGCCACCAGCCGAACCGGCGCATGGGCGGGGTCGCCTCCAGCGCCAATGGCCTGCTGAGCAAGCTGGAACCGGTGGAAGTGCAGGACCACGCCCTGCCCGGCCGCATCGGCGGGCGCGGCGTGCTGCTGGCCAAGTTCGGCGATGGTGCCGACGGCCTGGCGGTGGCGGTGGCCCATCTGTCATTGGGCGCGGGATCGCGGATGTCGCAGCTGGGCTTCATCGCCGAGCTGCTGTCCGACCACCCCAACGCGGTGCTGATGGGCGACTTCAACTGTCTGGCCGAACGCCCGGAAATGCAGGTGCTGTACCAGAAGACCCGACTGCAACCGCCCGGCTGCATCGTGCCGACCTTCCCCAGCTGGCGCCCCGACCGCGCCATCGACCACATCCTGGTCAGCAGTGGCCTGCAGACCCGCACCGTGGAAGCCGTGCCGGCCGCGTTCTCCGATCACCTCGCCCTGGCGATGCAGATCGACGTCCCGGCCGACGCCCTGCGCTGAACCGCCCCCCTGGTAGGTGCGGACCGTTGGTCCGCACGCCGCTCTGGTGGGTGCGGACCGTTGGTCCGCACGCTCTCTGCCGCTACCCGGCCTGGACCACCGGCACCTTCAATCGCCGCGCGGTCATCGTGCTGCCCACCGAAGCCAGCACCGTGCAGCCGATCGCCAGCCACTGCAGCCCGTGCAGGTGTTCGTGCAGCAGCAGCATCGCCCACAGCGCGGCCACCGCCGGCTCCATGCTGATCAGGATGCCGAAGGTCTCCTTTGGCAGGCGCTTGAGCGCCATCATCTCCAGCGACATCGGGATCGCGCTTGAGACCAGCGCCACCAGCAGGCCGGCGGCCAGGATCTCCGGATCGAGCAGCGCGGTGCCGGCATGCACCACGCCCACCGGCACCACCACCAGCGAAGCCGCCAGCAGCCCCAGCGACACCGAATGCCCGGCGTGCAGGTGTCCGGCACGCTTGCCGAATACGATGTAAAGCCCCCAACACGCCGCTGCGCCCATCGCATACAGCACGCCGGCCGGATCCAGCGCCGGGCCGCCGCCCAGCGGCAGCAGCAGCAACAACCCCACCACTGCGCAGCCCACCCAGACGAAGTCGATCGGTCGCCGTGATGACAGCATCGCCACCGTCAGCGGCCCGGTGAACTCGATGGCCACCGCGATGCCGAAGGGAATCGTGCGCAGGGCCATGTAGAACAGCAGGTTCATCAGGCCCAGGGTGAGCCCGTAGCGCAGGAGGGTGATCGCATCCGCGCGGCCGGTCTTCCAGCGCCACGGCCGCCAGAACAGCAGCAGCAACAGCGCCGAGAAGCCCACGCGCAGCGCGCTGGTGCCCTGGGCGCCGATCAGCGGGAACAGGTGTTTTGCGTAGGAGGTGCCGATGGCCAGCGAGGTGACCGAGCCAAGCACCGCCAGCGCCGGCAACATCGGCGCGAGTCGTGAGGTCTGCATGGGCAAAGTCTATTGCGCCCGCGCCGAGCACTTGGCTCAATTGACAGCCCGTTCGTGCAACTTCTGCTCACCATGGCTACCGCCCCCGTGCTCGACAGCTTCGACCGCGCCATCCTCGGCCTGCTGCAGCGGGACAACACCCTGCCGCAGCGCGAGATCGCCGAGGCCGTGCACCTGTCCACCCCAGCCGTGCAGCGCCGCATCAAACGCCTGCAGGACAGCGGTGTGATCGCGGCCAACGTGGCGGTAGTCGCCGCAGCCAAGGTCGGGCGACCGCTGACCATCATCGTCGAGGTGCGCGTGGTCAGCGAGCAGCGCGAACGCGTGGCGCCGTTCAAGCGCCGCGTGCAGGACGACCCGGCGGTGCAGCAGTGCTACTCGATCACCGGCGACGGCGATTTCCTGCTGCTGGTGTCGGCCGCGTCGATGGAAGAGTACGAGGCGATCACCGAGCGGCTGTTCGGTGGCGATGACAACATCGAGCGCTTCCGCACCTCGGTTGCACTGGGAACGTTGAAGCGCAGTTTCGAAGTGCCACTGGACCCGGTTCTGTAGCGCGGAGCCATGCTCGACTGCGCTTTGACCGCAAAGCAACAGCCGCCGAGCATGGCTCGGCGCTACAGTCGGAGACCATGAACACATCGCCCTCCCCCGCCCGTCGCCTGCGCCGCTGGCTGCTGCGCGGCCTGTGGCTGGTCATCGCGATCGTTGCCGCCATGGCACTGTGGAACAGCCCATGGGCCGCTGCACCGAAACTGCTGTGGGCACTCTCGCGGATGCCTCCGGCCACCGAGCTTCCGGTGCCGGTGGAAGGTGTGCGGCCCCGCCAGATCGCCGATACCTTCGGCGCCCCACGCGGCCGTGACCGCTCCCACGCCGGCATCGACATCTTCGCCAGGCGCGGTACCCCGGTGCGCAGTGCCACCGCCGGCGTCGTCGTGGATGTCAGCGACCGCGGCCTCGGTGGCCGCCAGGTGTGGGTGATCGGGCCCGGGCGCGAACGCTACTACTACGCGCATCTGGAGGGCTGGGCCGAGGGTCTGTCGCGCGGCCAGGTGGTCCAGGCCGGCGACCTGCTTGGCCACGTCGGCGACAGCGGCAATGCCAAGGGCACGCCGCCGCACCTGCACTGGGGCATCTACGGCGCCGACGGCGCGCGCGATCCACTGCCGCTGCTGCGCTGAACACCATATGCTGCGTCGAGTCCTGCGTGAGCGCCTCCCTCGTTCATGATTTGTAAATAGGAATGGTTCGTATTACCATTTCTTTCGTTTCCGGTGGTGCCAGGACGGCCTGCCCGCCCGTTTCCCACCCGTAGCGCCTCGCCTTCTGGATGCTGGCCGAGCGCGCGTGCTCGTCCAGGACCCCCATGAACCGTTCCGCCTTCCGTACCCCGCAGCCGCAACGGCTGTCCGCTGCCGTGCTCGCCGTTCTCTGCGCCGTGGCCCCGGCCGCCTTCGCCGACACCGCCGCCGATCCGACCACCCTCGACAAGGTGGTGGTCAAGGGCGAACGCGCCGAAGGCTATTCGGTGCGCCGCACCTCGGCCGGCACCCGCTTCGACCTGGCGCCGCGCGAGATCCCTCAGTCGATCAGCATCATCAGCCACCAGCGCATCGAAGATCAGAACCTGGACGACATCATCGACGTGCTGGCCAACACCACCGGCGTGACCAGCACCCAGTCCGACAGCGAGCGCACCGAGTTCTACGCGCGCGGATTCTACATCGATGCCTACCAGTTCGACGGCCTGCCGACGCAGATGGTGCAGAACTGGAGCTACGGTGATTCCGGCCTGGATCTGGCGCTGTACGACCGCGTGGAAGTGGTGCGTGGTGCCACCGGCCTGCTCAGTGGTGCCGGCAATCCCTCCGCCTCGGTGAACCTGATCCGCAAGCACGCCGACAGCGCCGAACTGGCCGGCAGCGTGTCGGTGAACGTCGGCAGCTGGGGCCGCACCCGCACCACGGTGGATGTGGGCAGCGCACTGAACGCCAGCGGCAGCGTGCGCGGCCGCGTGATCGGCAGCTATCTGGACACCGACGGCCAGATGGACCGCTATAACCAGCGCAAGACGCTGGGCTACGCCGTCATCGACGCCGACCTGACCCCGGACACCCAGCTGAGCGTGGGCTACGACTACCAGCAGAAGCGCGCCAATGGCGCGACCTGGGGTGGCTTCCCGATGCTGTACTCCGATGGCTCGCGCACGGGCTACGACGAATCGTTCAACGCGAGCCCGAAGTGGACCTACTGGGACACTGCCAGCAAACGCGCCTTCGCCACCCTGCAGCACGCCTTCAGCAATGGCTGGAAGTTCAAGGTCGGTGCCACGCACGATGAGACCAAGGCTGACGACAAGCTGTTCTACCCGGCCTACAACGACTGGACCACGGGCGCATCGAACTTCGACAAGACCACCGGCGCGGGCATCTCGCCGTCCGCGGGCTTCTACAACACCGAGCGCAAGGTCACCGGCGTCGATGGCTACGTTGATGGTCCGTTCCAGCTGTTCGGCCGCGAGCACCAGTTCATGGCAGGCCTGAGCTACAACAAGCGCGAGTACGCCAACTACGGCGACTACCAGGTCGGCGGTGCCGGCCAGACTTGGGATCCGTTCGCAAGCTATTTGAACTGGACCGGCAACATCAGCGAGCCGAACTGGAACCCGCTGGCACTGGCCAGCGAGGGCACCATCACCCAGAAGGCCGGCTACGCGGCCGCGCGCCTGTCGCTGGCCGATCCGCTGAAGCTGATCATCGGCGCCCGCTACACCGACTGGAAAAGCGAGGGCGAAGGCGCCGACCGCGCGCACAAGGTCACCACGCCGTACGCCGGGCTGGTGTTCGACATCAACGGCACGTACTCGACCTACGCCAGCTACACCGAAATCTTCCAGCCGCAGACGCTGAAGGACCGCAACGGCAGCTACCTCGATCCGGTCGATGGCAAGAGCTACGAAGTGGGCGTCAAGGGGGCGTGGTTCGACAACCGCCTGAATGCCTCGCTGGCGGTGTTCCGCATCGAACAGGACAACGTCGGCCAGGCCACCGGTGAACCCGTGCAGGGCAGCCAGAACGAGTTCGCCTATCGCGCCGCGCGTGGCACGGTCAGCCGCGGCTTCGAATTCGAGGTGAACGGCGAGCTGGCACCGGGCTGGAATGCCACCTTCGGCGCATCGCGCTACGTGGCCAAGGACATCAACGGCGCCGACATCAACACCAACCTGCCGCAGACCGCACTGAAGCTGTTCACCAGCTACACCCCGCAGTCGCTGCAGGCGTTGACCGTCGGCGGCGGTGCCAACTGGCAGAACCGCATCTATTACGCCGCGCCGGTCGTCGGCCGCTTCGAGCAGGAAGGTTACGCACTGGTCAGTGCCTTCGTGCGCTACCGCATCTCGCCGGAGTTCAGCGTGCAGGCCAACCTCAACAACCTGCTGGACAAGAAGTACTACTCGCAGATCACCGGTTACGGTGCCTACGGCGATGGCCGCAATGGCTCGCTGACGTTCACCTGGGCATTCTGACCAGACGCGGGGTACGACCACCCCGCACCTGTAGCGCCGATCCCATGCCCGGCTCAGAGAATCAGCCGAGCGCGGGCTCGGCGCTACATCCGCAAGGCAGCGCCGGAACTGACCGGCGCTGCCCCCCTCACATCAGAACCGCAGGTCCGCGCGCAGGTACCAGTAACGGCCACGCGGGATGTCGTAGGTCGAGGCGTCATACCCGTTCAACGAGCACGACAGGCAGATCGGCGGATCCTTGTCGAACACATTGTTCAGGCCCGCGGTCAGCTGCAGCCCCTTCATCCAGTCGATCTTGTAGCCCACCTGCATGTCGTGGAAGGTGGTGGCCGAGAGCGTGTTGGTGCCGTCGGCCTGGTTGCTGCACACCGGGAATGCCACGGCATCGCCGCAGTTCTCGGTCAGCTCGGAGATGTGCCGCACCGTCCAGTTCGCACTCCAGCGGTCCATTGTCCAGGCGATGCTGGCGTTGCTGGTCCACTCCGGGATGGAGCTGTCGGCCACTTCCACGCCCGGCTTCTGCGGCTGCTTCTGCCCGGCCGCGCCGGTGGCTTCGTAACGACCGACGAACGTGTTCTTCCAGGCCAGCTTGAACTGGCCGAAGGAGGTCTGCGGCAACGTCCAGAACAGGTCCACGTCCCAGCCGTCGGTCTTGATCGAGCCCAGATTGGTCAGGCGGTTGTTGAAGCTGCTCACCGCACCCGTGCTGGCGCGGGTGATGCCATCGCAGTACACCGGGTCGAGCGTGTCCACGCACAGGTCCAGCTGGGTCTGCGCGTTGATGGCCTGGATCGCACCATCGATGGCGTGGCGGTAGAAGGTCACCTCCACATCGAAGCGCTCCGACCACGACGCGTTGTTGCCGAACCACGGGCTCCACACGAAGCCAGTGCTGAAGCTGCGCGAACGCTCCGGTTCCAGATCACGATTGCCGCCGGTGGTCACCGAGATCTGCGAGTTGGCCTGCTGGAAGCCGGCCGGCACGCCCAGCGCGGCACAATTGGCGGCACTGCCACGTGGCGGCGTACCGCCCAGGCCCACCGAGCATGGATCGAACAGCTGCAGGTCGGCACGTGCGGCCGAGCCGTACAGTTCGCCGATGGACGGTGCGCGGAAACCCTCGGCGTACGTGGTACGCAGCACGAAGTCATCGGTCACCTGCCAGCGCAGGCCGTACTTGGGCGTGAACTCGCCACCGAAGGTGGAGTAGTCCGAATAGCGGCCGGCCAGGCTCAGGTCCAGCTTCTTGCCCAGCGGCGAGTCGGCGAAGATCGGAACGCTCAGCTCCAGGTAGGCCTCGTTGACGTCGTAGGAACCGGAGGTCGGCTGCGACGGTACGCCGTTGTAGTGGCCGATCACGGTCAGCGGATCCGGCTGGTACCAGCCCTTGTACTTGCGGTACTCGTAACCGCTGGCGAACGATACCGGACCCGCCGGCAGGGTAAACAGGTCGCCGGACAGGTTGGCGGTGAACAGGCTCAGCTCGTTCTGGCTGCGGTCGCGCACCACCGGCTGGATCCACTTCAGCATGTCCGGGGTGATCGAACCGACGCCACCGAAGATGTTCAACGGCACGCAGCCCGGGGTTGCCGCGCACACCGCCGGGTCACCCAGGGCCATGTTGACGTTGTAGATGTTGTAGCTGCCGTAGTTGGTCTGTTCGGCCTTGTTCTTGCTGTACATGCCGTTGACGTCCCAGTACCAGCTGCGGTCGGCGGCCTGGAAGTTGCCGACCAGGCCGGTGGCCACGTAGGTGGTGTTGACTTCCTGCTTGAACACGCGCGCACCGCCTTCCACCGGGCGGCGGCCGATCAGGCTCATGTTGTCGCCGGAGACGAGATCGAAGCCGAACGGGTTGTACGGATTCAGGCGCGAGACCACGATGTTGTCGGCCAACGGATTGCCGGTGGCGCCATCGGGGCCGAAGAACAGCGGCTCGGGGCCGGCCTGGTTGGTCGACTCGCGGCGGTTGCCCAGTGCCTTGATGTACCACTGCACGTTGTCGGTGATGTCAAAGCGGAACTGGCCGAACAGGCCCTTGCGCTCGGACGGCGTGAGCACCATGTTGTATTCGGCGAAGTTGAAGCGGTCGGCGCTGGTGAAGCAGTGGTAGTCATCGCTGCGGTTGCAGCCGGCGCTGCCGTCGTAGCGCGGGTTGGGCACGCCACTGTTGGGCACGATGTCCTGCTCTGCACCGGTGTTGGGGTCGACGAAGGCGAAGCGGCCCTGTGGAATGCCGCCGCTGCCGAAGGCCAGGCCGGTGCCCGGAATCGGGAAGCGCGACTGCTCGCGATCCTTGGCGAATACCGGGTCCTGCTTGGTCCAGCTGGCGCCCAGGAACAGGCTGAAGCGATCACCGCTCTTGCCCCACGCCAGGTCCACGCCCTTCTGGGTGCCGTCGCCCTTGCTGTACTCACCATAGTTCAGGGTCACCTGCCCGCCATCGAAGTCGCGGCGGGTGATGATGTTGACCACGCCGGCGATGGCATCGGAGCCGTACAGCGACGACGCGCCGTCTTCCAGCACCTCGATGCGTTCGACGATGGCCAGCGGAATGGTGTTGAGGTCGGTGGCCGCACCGACGCCCGATGCGGACGACTCGTTGACCCAGCGGATGCCGTCAACCAGCACCAGCACGCGCTTGGCACCGAGGTGGCGCAGATCGACCTGCGCCGAGCCGGCACCCACGCCACTGCCATCGGGCGGGAAACCGAAGTTGCCGGACGAGTTGAACTTGGCGTTGAGCGCAGAGCCGGAACCGGTGAGCTGCTGCAGCACTTCGCCGATCGAGGTCAGGCCGGTGCGTTCGATGTCGCCACGGGTCAGGGTCTGGATCGGGACCTGGCCCTCGACTTCAGCGCGCTTGATGCGGGTACCGGTCACTTCCACCGCGTCCAGGTTGGTGGTGGATTGTGCAGCGGCACCCAACGGGGCCAGGGCCATCACGCACAGCGTGACGGCAACCGCCAACGGGCGGTGGTGCAGGTGATTCATTCGCTCTCTCTCCAAAGGAATGTCGGGACATGGACTGCCGCGCCCCCCTGCATGGCGGCAGCGTCTCCTTTGTAAACAAGCGGTAAAAATCACGGCGTGACGATCGACACTCTTTCACGCGGAATTGACGCAATTGACGGCCATTTGCGTCAAATGGGGGCCGTTTAGAACCGGACGGTGCTGTTCAACGCCCTTCGCTGTGATGCCGGTGGCGACAGCGCGCGCCGAGATCCGCCAAAGCTCATCAAGGGGCCTTGTCGATGCCGGCGCTAGTGACCGGGCGCGTCGACGCGCAGCCCATGCTGGCTGACAGCCAGCAGCACGCGCGCCATATCTTCATAGTCGGTGTCGTCGGCGGTCGCCAGATGCACCGGGGAGCGATGCTGCTGCGGCATCTGCTGCGCCTGCACCAGCGGTGCCAGATTGGGAGTGGCCATCAAGGAAGTGGCGCGCAGTGTCCCGTATCGCATGCCACGTTCCCCGGCAGGAAGCGCGGCCCGCCGATGGCAGACCGCCCGTTGCCGGACTCAACGCACGAAGGCGATGCGCTCCATGCCGGTGGCCTCGGCGGCGGCCAGGATCCGCGCCATGCCTTCGTACTCGGCCGACGGATCGGTGGCGATGCGCAGCTCCGGCAGGCTGCCAGCATGTTCACCGGCCTGTGCCTGCAGGCGCGCCTGCAGATCGCCGATGGCCATCGGCTGGCCATCCCAGCTCAGCTGGTTCGAGGCATCCAAGCGCAGCTCGATCGGCGGGGGCGGTTCGGGGCGATCGACCACGCGATCGGTGTCCTGTGGCAACTGCACGGCAATCGGCCGGGCCACGATCGGCGCGGTCACGATGAAGATGATCAAGAGCACCAGCATCACATCCACCAGTGGCGTGACGTTGATGTCCGCCAGCGGGCCGCTTCTTCCTGCGCAACTGAACGCCATGTGCCGCTCCCTGCAGCCGGGCCGTTCGCCCAAGGCCGACGTTACGACGACCGTCACCCGCTGCGGCAGGGGCTTCTACGGATTCATTCAGCTGTCGTTGCCGACGCCGGGCGTGCACGAAATGCGAAACTGAATTCAGCCATCGCCCGCTATGCTGGTCGCCATGACCCGACGCACTTCGACCGCCCTGTCCCTGCTGCCCTTGGCCACCACGCTGCTGATCGGCTGCGCCAATGCCCAGTCCCTCGATGCCCAGAACGCGCAGCTGAAAGCCGCGATCGCAGCCGCCGAACGCGGCCAATACGATCCTGGCCAGGCCGCTGCGCTCAGCCGCCATCCGGCCTATGGCTGGCTGGAGTACGCCAACCTGCGCCGCAACATCGACACCGTCGATACCGCGCAGGCCCAGGCCTTCCTCAAGCGCTACGACGGCCAGGCCGTGGCCAGCACCTTCCGCAGCGTGTGGCTGCCCTCGCTCGCACGCCGCCAGGACTGGCCGACCCTGCTGGCCAACTGGGCGCCCACCGACAACACCGGCCTGCGCTGTGCGCAGCTGACCGCGCGCCAGGTGACGGGCAAGGTCGATCCGCAGTGGATCAGTGAAGCGCAGGATCTGTGGCGCAAGAACGGCAAGTCGCTGCCGGACGGCTGTGATGCCGTTTTTGCCGTGCTGCAGGCACAGGGTGGCCTGAGCGACGCCCTGCGCTGGGAACGCATCGATGCCGCCGCCGATGCCCAGCAACCGGCGGTGATGCGCAGCGCCGCACGCGGCCTGCCCGCCGCCGACCTGGCGCTGGCGAACAATTACGCAGCCTTTGTCGACAAGCCCAATGCCAGCGCGTTGAACTGGCCGCGCAACGAGCGCAGCCGGCGCATCGCCACCGATGGCCTGGCCAAGCTGGCCAAGGCCGACCCCGGCGCCACCGAGCAGCAGCTGCCGCAGTACGCCCAGGCGCTCGGCCTGAGTGCCGACCAGCAGGGCCAGGTGCTGTACCAGATCGCGCTGTGGACGGTGGCCTCCTACCTGCCCGATTCGGCACGCCGCCTCAACGCGGTACCCGAATCGGCCTACGACGAGCGCCTGCACGAATGGCGCGTGCGCGAAGCGATGTCGCGCCGCGACTGGCCGGCAGCGCTGGCCGCGATCCGCAAGATGGGCAGCAAGCAGCGCAGCGACCCGCGCTGGCGCTACTTCGAAGGCCGCATGCTGGAAAAAACCGGCCAGGCCCAGCAGGCGCAGCCGCTGTTCCGCGAAGCCGCACGCGCACCGACCTTCCACGGTTTCCTGGCCGCCGACAAGCTGCAGCAGGGCTACACCCTGTGCCCGTGGAAGCCGAACGACAGCGCACAGGCACAGGCGGTGATCGCGCGCGACCCGGCCATCCAGCGCGCGATGGCGCTGTACCAGATCGACCGCGCTGGCTGGGCCGTGGCCGAATGGAACAGCGCGCTGTCGCGCTTCGATGACACCCAGCGCCGCCTCGCCGTGCGCGTGGCGCAGGACAATGGCTGGTTCGACCGCGCCGTGTTCGCGCTCGGCAAGCAGCCGCAGGAACAGCGCCTGTACGACCTGCGCTTCCCGCTGCATCACGACGCCACCATCCGCCGCGAATCGGCACGCAACGCGATCGACCCGGCCTGGGTGGCCGCGGAGATCCGCGCCGAGAGTACCTTCACTCCGCGTGCGCGCTCGCCTGCCAATGCCATGGGCCTGATGCAGGTGCTGCCGGCCACCGGTGCCAGCGTGGCCAAGTCGATCGGGCTGACCGGCTACGGCGGCGCCGACAGCCTGTACGACCCGGACACCAACATTGCCATCGGCACCGCCTACCTGCGCCAGCTGATGAACAAGTACGACGGTCTGCCGTACGTGACCATCGCCGCCTACAACGCCGGCCCGACCCCGACCGCACGCTGGCAGGGCCAGCGCCCGGGCTTCGATCCGGACCTGTGGATCGAGACCATCAGCTACAAGGAAACCCGCGAGTACGTTGCCCGCGTTCTGGCCTTCAGCGTGATCTACGACTGGCGCCTCAATGGTGATGCCCTGCCGCTGAGCGACCGCCTGATGGGCCGCCTGGTCGACAAGCGCAAGAACTTCAGCTGCGCCGCCAACGCCGAGCAGGGCGGCGATTGATCGCACAGCGGTCGTGCCGGCGGCTGGCCTCGATCGGAATATGCACCGCCTGGGTGCTGCTTCGGGCTGGCGCGGCCTGCCGTGATGCCTCTGTATTGGTAGTGCCGGCCGCTGGCCGGCAACCGCAGCCATTCCGAAGCTGCCGGCCAGCGGCCGGCACTACCGGAACATCTGCGCCTACCGTGCGATCATTCCCCCATGAAGATCTATCTTGTCGGCGGCGCCGTGCGCGACCGCCTGCTGCAGCGCCCTGCCGGCGACCATGACTGGGTGGTGGTTGGCGCCACGCCCGCGCAGATGGAAGCGCAGGGCTACACTGCGGTTGGCCGTGACTTCCCGGTGTTCCTGCACCCGAACACGGGTGAGGAATACGCACTGGCGCGCACCGAGCGCAAATCCGGCCGCGGCTATCGCGGCTTCGTGGTGGATGCTGATCCGGCCGTAACGCTGGAAGAAGACCTGCAGCGCCGCGACTTCACCATCAACGCGATTGCCTGCGACGAAGACACCGGCACGCTGGTCGATCCCTACGGCGGTGTGCGCGATATCGAGCAACGCGTGCTGCGCCATGTCGGTCCTGCGTTCGTCGAAGATCCATTGCGCGTGCTGCGCGCGGCCCGTTTCATGGCGCGCTTCGCACCGCTGGGCTTTACCGTCGCCGAAGAGACCATGGCGCTGATGCGCGAGGTCGCCGCCAGTGGCGAGCTGGACGCGCTGGTGCCGGAGCGCGTCTGGCAGGAACTGCGCAAGGCGCTGGTCAGTGAGCGGCCCTCCGCCTTCCTGCGCACGCTGCACGATGCGCATGCCCTGGGCCCGATCCTGCCCGAGCTGGAAGCGCTGTACGGCGTGCCGCAACGTGCCGAGTTCCACCCCGAGGTCGATACCGGCATCCACCAGGAAATGGTCAGCGACATGGCGGCGAAGCTGGCGCCGGGTGATGACCTGGTCGGCTTCGCCGCGCTCACCCACGATCTCGGCAAGGGCCTGACCCCGCCGGAGGAATGGCCGCGCCACATCATGCACGAGCAGCGCGGCATCAAGCCGCTGAAGGCACTGTGTGCGCGGTTGAAGATTCCCGCCGAGCACCAGCAGCTGGCTGAAGCGGTGTGTCGCGAGCACTTGAACGTGCACCGCATCGACGAACTGCGCGATGCCACCGTGCTGGAACTGCTGGGCCGCTGTGATGCGCTGCGCCGGCCGGAGCGCGTGGCGCGCATCGCACTGTGCTGCGAAGCCGACAAGCGTGGCCGTCTCGGCTTCGAGGACGCCGACTACCCGCAGGGCGAAACGCTCAAGCGACTGCACCAGGCGGCGTTGTCAGTGCAGGCGCGGGATCTGGATACCACCCATCTGAAGGGCCCGGCCATCGGTGAAGCGCTGGCCAAGGCGCGGGTGAAGGCGATTGCCGCCGCCCGCTGAAGCACCTGGTAGTGCCGGCCGCTGGCCGGCACCCCTATATCTCTGGCTTCAATGCGCCATCCCACGGGTAATCGCCGCCGCACGCTGCTTCAGCTGGGCCACGGCATCGGGAATCATCTCCATGCCCACGTCCAGGCCCGGGTTCAGCACCAGGCCGACGCCCTCGCCGATGCCGGCCAGCAGCGCGTGCACCGCGATCGGCATGGCATGCGCGAACTGCGGCAGCTGCTCGTGCCACAGGCCCGCGCGCTCGGGGGCAGTGAACACCGCGAACATCGGCTCACCGCTCTCGCTGGTCAGCACCAGCGGCGAGATGCTCTCGTCCCAGGCGCCATCTTCGCCGATGGCCTTGTCCAGCAGCACGAACGCCGTCGAGGTCAGCAGGCCGTCGAGGAACTGCGCTGCGGTCAGCGTACCGTCCTGGGCCTGCAGCAGGCGCACCTCGAGGTCGTTGAGGGGTTCGAACGGGGTGTCGTGGTCCATGGTCGGTTCCGGTACGTGGTTGCAGGGCAGACTTTAACAGGCCCGGTCCTCAACCGAGGAATCCATGCCGCCACAGCCAGCCCAGCGCGGCCAACCCGGCCACCCCCACCAGCATCAGCGGCAGGCCGAAGCGGTGCCACCACGGGATCGGTACCCCGCCCAGCTGCTGGTCCATGGTCTCGGTATCGAGCACCCAGCCGTGCTCGCACCGGGTGCAAGCCAGTTCGTAGCGGCGCTGGTAGGTGAACCCGAACAGCAGGTCGATGCGCGCCATCTTGTAGCGCAGTTGCGGAGCGAACTCGGTTTCCGTCTGGCAGCGCAGGCAGTGGTGCGCTTCGGTGGGGCCGACGATCAGCACCCGTTCCTGTTGGCCGATCAGGATCATGACCGGGTGCCCTGGCAGGCGGGCTGCGCCAGCAGCCAGGCCTGGGCGGCGGCGACGGTGGCCGCGTCACCCTCCACGCGCTGGTCGGGCTCGATCTTCAAGCCATCACCACGATCATTGCGGTCCCGCATCACGCTGGTGGTCAGCAGCAGGCGACTGCCATCGGCAAGCGTGTGCACGACATTGCCAGTGGAGACACCCGCAGTAGGCTGACCGAAACTCCGCGTCTGCGGACGACCACGCCACGCCAGCACCGAGGCCTCGCCCGAACTGCCGGTGCGCGGCCCGAACAGCACCGCCACCGGCGCGCCGGGCTGCCGCAGCACATAGCCGGACTGGCCGAAGTCCAGCACCGACTTGCCTGCACGCTGTACAGCGGTCGCGGTCAACGTCCAGCGCTCCGGCCCCTGTGCGGCTTCGAACGCTCCCACATCTTCGTTGTTCACCACCGAGGTGCGCAGCAACGGTGCCATGCCCAGCAGCATCGGCCACATGTTGCCACCGCTGTTGTCACGCAGGTCGACGATCCAGCCACAGCGCATGCCGTCGTCCTTGCTACGGATGACCTGCTGCCACCGCGCGGCACGCTGGATGTCCTGGCGGAATTTCTCCTGCGGCGTCGCGCCGGGCATAGGGGCATAGCCCTCGATGACCACCCAGCCGATGCGCGCATCCACCGCATCGACGGCCTTGGCCCGGTCCACGGCGGCGGCACCTGCCTGCTGCGCGCGCGCAAGGGATTCACGCTGGCGCTGGGTCGTGGTCCATGCACCATGGTGGCCGGTGCTGAGCGCAATGGCTTCGCGCAGAACGGCCAGCCGTTGCGCGGGGTCGCCCTGCGCCGATTGCAGACGGATGCGGATGGCGGGCCAGTCCACCCGATCGCGATACAGCGCCTGGCGTTCAAGCAGGCTGAGGATCTCGGCCAAGGCCTCCGGCGAGGGCACCTCGACCGTGCTTGGCGTATCGGCCATGGCGCCGGTCGCCAGCAACACGAACATCAGCGCGCCGATGCGACGCACTCCCTTGCGAACCTGCATGCGACGCTTCCTTGTCGTTGAGTCAGGACCGCAGCATAACCGGGGCATGATCGCTTGCGCCACGCGCGAACTGTCGTATCCGGCCCGGTCGCTGGTTGCAGCAAGGCGGCTTGCGTGCAGTCACCACATTGCAACTTTGCCCATGTCATCGCGGCGCACAACGCGCCAAGGTGGCCCCCGTCGGCGCTTCCTGCGCTGACCGGGATTGGCGTCCTGAATGAAGCTTTTCACGAGCGGGCTTGCAACGTCGTTGCCGGCCCGAACAATGCACCGTCCGTCGTTCTGCGGCGGGCGGTGCGTGGGGATCCCCGGATCCGCCGGCGTCATTCCTCGTGAAGAGCTTCACCGGCACGCCAACCCGCACCGCCCGCCACCTTGCATCCCGCAGGTGGCCTTGCCTTGTGAGGTTGCTGCCATGAACACGCCCTACCCCACCTATCCACGCCTGCAGGCACTGCTCGGTGCTGCATTGCCCGACCTGCAGCTGTCCACTACGGCAGCCGAAGCGTTGGAAGATGCACTCGCCGAAGCCAACGAACAGGCGCCGCCGTCGGCGTTCTTCGCCCGGTTGCGCGGCATCGCACACAGCCACGGAGCCGACGGCCAGGCGTGGCGCGAGCGGCAACTCAGCGAGGCACGCGGTCGGGAACTGGCCGAGGCGACGCGCTGTCTTGCCGCATTGTCCGCCTGCGGCGGTGTGTTGCTGGCCGCACAATCGGCGCGCGAGATGGAGGACGCGGCGGCACAGTGTCCGCCGCAGGTGGAGGAAGGCCTGCTGCATGCAGTGGTGGTGTTGGCCGATCATGCCGGGGCGTTGGTTGCGCCCGAGCTGCTGCCGATACGAGCCAACGAATGCTGCTAGATGTTGCAACCCTGCTGGAAAAATCGACCCATGAGAAAGCCATCAGATCAAGCCATGGACGACAAGAGATATGAATTACTTCGGAAATTCGTGCAGGCGATATCAGATCGGGATAGCAGCACACTGGAGGAGGACTTTGGCCTGACCTCAGTCATGATTCTGGAAATCTACGAGCTTCTGCCGGTGTACTTCCTAGAAGGTGCCGCCATTTCCATCCCTCTACCTACGTACGGCGCAGCAGACGACTTGATACCGCTGATGACCACATATGACCGTGGAGATGGTGACAGTGCAGTTGAGTGCTACCTCCTCGAGGACGGCGAGCCCAGCGAAGCCATTCTTCATGTCCATTTCGAGAAAGGTAATCTCATCTACGGATTCATAAATTCATAGCAATTCCCGATCGCCCAAAGCGAACGATATTTCAGAGCGTGTCGACCAAGGTCGACACCTACCAGAGCGGGTCATGCCGCCGGGCATGGCCCGGCGCTACCAGTCCGCGCGCAGGCCGATGTTGCCTTCGATGATGCGGCGCTTCTCATTGCGGTCACCGCCCAGCTCGCGCGTGTAGTCGGCCACCGCGTACGCGCTGATGGTGCGGTTGAAGCGCCCTACCACGCCGACACCGGCTTCGAGCGCGCGTGAGCGCTGCGAATTGATGATCGTGTCGTCGTCGAAGCGGATGCGGTCCTCGCCGGAACGACCATGCCAGTAATTCAGCTTGAAATACGGCTGCCAGCCGTTGTCGGCCAGCTGGTAGTCGCCGGCCAGACGCAGGCCGATGCGGCCGGTCCAGGCGTTGTCGTTGTCGAAGCGCACGCTCGATACCTCATCGCGGCGGTCGTCCAGCGAGGTGCGCTGCCAGATCACCTGTACCTGTGGCTCCAACCACCACGCCGACTGCCCAAACCGCAGCAGCGGCTTGCCGGCCTCCACCGACACGCTGGTGCCATCACCGCTCAAGCCGAAGCCAAGCCCGCGCGAGGAACGCACGCGGCCGTCGTAACGGCTCTGCATCGCCACGGCGTCGATGTAGCCACCGCTGCTGTCGGTGAAGGTCCAGTACAAGCCCACGTGCTTGTCGTCCAGGCGGTTCTGGCCCACCTGCACGTTCTCCCAGCCCAGTGCCAGGCCGGTGGTCTTGCCCTGCGCGCGGGTGCGGCCAACGAATACGCCGATCTGGTTGCGGTGGTTGTCAGACGCCGCAGCCCACACGTCGAGGCCGGCCTGCAGGCCCATCACATCGCCATCGAAGCCGGGCTGCGCATCCCCCTTCCAGTGGATCTCGCTGCTCTGCCCCACCAACCGGCCCCAGGCGGTGCGGAATGCGCCCTGGTTGTACAGCAGGCGCTGCTCGCCCTGGCGCTCGTGGAAGGTACCCAGGCTGGCCAGCGAGGTCTCGCGCAGCAGCGGCGGCACCACGGCATAGGTGGCAGTCTCCACGCGGTACAGCGGCACCACTGCGCCCTCGGCGGGGCGTGCACCCGGCGTCGGCGGGGCACCGGTTCCGGGCAGCGCACCGCCGGCCACCGGCACGTCCGGCACGGCCGGATCGCTGGGCGGCGCCACCGGCGCCGGTTCCGGTGGCGGCGGTGGCGGCGCGGTCTCGCCCGCGGTCAGATCCGGATCGGTGGCGCCTTCGGGCGGCGGCGGCGGTGCCGGGGTGATCGGCGGCGGTGGTGCCACTGGAGGCGTCAGCGGTGGCGGTGTCGCGCTGCCGCCACCGTTGGGTGCCGGCGTCGGCCCGGTCACCAGCGTCGAACGCAGGTACCAGTTCTCGGCGGTACCGGCACTGACACCGCCCTTGAACAGGAAGTACTCGTAGGCACCGGCCGCAACCGGTGCGAACAGCGAGAACGCGCCCGGCGCAGTGCGGGCGCCATTCAAGGCCTGCACCACCAGGATGCCATCGGCCAGCGTGGCGGCGCCGCTGCCGCCGGCATTGAGCACGCCGATGCCGGTGGTCCCGGTGGCAGTACCGCCGTCGATCACCAGACGGTCGCTGGTGGAGTTGTCCGAGCCCAGCACGGTACGCAGGTACAGGCCACCACCGTCTCCGCGGTAGTTGCCACGCACGGTGAACACGTCGCCCGCGCCGGTACCGGTCAGGTCGATGCGCCCGGCATTGACCATCTCCACCAGTGCGCCACTGTTGAACGGACGGATGGCATGGCCGCCACTGCCCGCATACACGGTACTGGTGTCATCCACGGTGAGCGTGCCGGTGCCGGTTGCGCTGTCGCCCAGCACCAGGTCGCCATCGAAGCTCAGCTCGGTGCTGTTGGTCAGGCTGATCGTCTCCCAGTTCTGGAAGCGGCCCACGCCCGTGGTCTTGACGTTGCTGAGGTTGAGCTGGTCGATGCCACTGCCGCCGTCGAACAGCGGCACCGCACCGAGGTTGCCCTGGTTGAGGTTGCTGAGGTTGGCCACGTCGTTGTCCGGGCCCATGTCGATCGCGCCGTAGACGATGCCGCCGCCATTCCAGTTGAAGGTGTCATCGCCGGTACTGAGCAGTACCTGCCCGCGCACGGTGCCGTCGGTAATGGTCACGCTGTCGTTGCCGCCGCTGACGCTTATGTTGCCGCCGATGTAGGCGGTACCCGAGATGATGATGGTATCGGTGTCGAAACCGGTCACCACATTGCCATCCACGGTGCCGCCGGACTGGTCCCACAGGTTCTTGTCCAGCTTCATGTTGACGCGGCCGATGCGGCCACCGGTCATCCACGCCTGGTCGCCATCCTCGAACGCGCCGATGATGCGGCCACCGCTCATGCGGAAGGTATCGATGTTGTCGCCCTGCTGCAGCGCGCCGACCGTGCCGCCACTCATGACGAAATCATCGCGGCCACTGCCCTGCGCTACCAGGCCGGTGACGGTGCCGCCGGTGACGGTCATCTGGTCATCGCCGTTGCCCTGGTCGACGCTGTCGATCGTGCCATCGCTCAACAGCAACACATCATTGCCATCGCCCTGCTGGACGCCACCGGAGATGCTGCCTGCCTGCATCTCCAGGCGGTCGTCGCCCGCACCGAACTGCACACCCGTGCGCCCGCTGATCGTACCGCTGTTGACCAGCACGCTGTCGCCGGCGCCAACGAACTGCAGGGCCGTGTTGTTGCCGGTGCTGATGCTGCCGGCGTTTTCGACGCGGCTGCCACCACCAAGCTGGACCGCCACGCCACCCACCGAACTGATCGTGCCGAGGTTGGACAGCAGGTGCCCGCCAGCCCCGACCAGCGAAATCGCACTGCCACCACCGCTCTGTTGCAGTTGTGCCGTGCTGGCGACATTGACGGTGATACCGGCCGCGCCAGTGGCAGCGACGGGAACGGTCTGCGGATTCGGCGCATTGGCATCGCAGGTGACCGTCTGGCCGGCGACGGGGTCGGCGCTGCTACAGCCGGCCCAGGCGACGCTGGCACTCAGCAGCATGACGGACGGGACAGCCAGGGCCTGCAGCACGGAAACGGTGAGGCGGCGCGGACGGAAAGCGCGCGGAACGGCACGGGTCATACAGTCCTCCTGGACAGGGAATCAGGAACTGCAAATGCACGCTGCTGCGTGTGCAGTCTGCCGTGATCTGAACCGTTTCGATAGGTGAACTTGCGTGCGGGAAATCACATTTCGGATGTGAAATCGCCGGGCCCTCACGCCAATGTGATGTGGCTGAAATCGTTCATTTTTTCTGGGCGTTGGGAGCCGCACATGCGTGGATGCCGTTGGCGGATCGGGTCAGGGCCCTTTCCTGCGGAAAGGGGTCCGACCCCGGGACTGCTCAGATCTTCAAGTAGATCTTCCGACGATCCAGCCACCAGGCCACGCCCCACCACAGCGCGACAAACGCCAGTGCCTGCAACATCGACGCCAGCTCCAGCGCACCCGGCATCGCGTTGGCCAGCTGCTGCCAGATCCAGCCCCAGGCACCGCTGGCCATCAACGCCACCGACATCACCGAGGCCCCCAGATACGCGGTGATCGCATTGACGCCGAAGCGCCGGCCCAGCGCCGGCCATCCCTTCAGGTCGATCAGCACGTGGCCCAGCCACAGCGCCAGCGCGGCCAGGCCGCCGGTCCACAGCACGTAGCTGGGCGTCCACAGCTGCTTGTTCAACGGCAGCACCCCGGCCAGCAGCAGGCCCAGCACGGCGGTCGCCACGCCCAGCCCGGCCAGTGCCGTCGAACGCCCGCTGCGCAGCAGGCCACCGGCCAACAGGCCGAGCACGGTACTGCCCAGTGCACCCAGCGTGCTCAGCAATCCTTCCGGATCATGGCCGAGGCGGGTATCGGCATGCCATTGATAGATCCACGGTGCGAACAGCGTGGTGTCCAGGCGGCTGGCCGGGTTGGTCCACGGCGCCAGGTCACCGACGCCCAGCAGCAGCACCGTGTACCCCACCAGCAGTCCAACAAGCATGCCGGCCTGCATGCGCGGCCGTGCATACACCGCCAGCACACCCACCAGCGCCGCGCACACGGCGATCCGTTGCAGCACCCCCCAGATGCGGAAGTGGTGTGTATCCAGCGCCCACCAGATCAGTAGATGCAGCAGCGCACCGGCCACCAGGATGCGCAGCGCGCGCTCCAGCACACCGCGCGCCAGTGCAGGACGCGCAGCGGCATCCAGCGCGCGCGGTGCCACGCTGAAGGCCATCGACACGCCCACCAGGAACAGGAAGAACGGGAACACCAGATCGGTAGGCGTGCAGCCATGCCATTCCGAATGGCGCAGCGGCGCGAACACTGCACTCCAGTCGCCTGGATTGTTGACCAGCAGCATCGCCGCCACGGTGATGCCGCGCAGGGCATCGATCGAGCCCAGACGGCGTGGCGGCGTACTGTTCATCAGGCGGCCTCGTACTGTCCGGCAATCCAGGTGCCACGTACCTGCAGGGCGTCATCCAGCAGCACCAGGTCGGCCTGGTAGCCCTCGGCGATGTGGCCCAGGCGGTCGTCGACATTGAGGAACTGCGCCGGGTAGGTCGACGCCATGCGCGCGGCTTCGGCCAGCGGCTGGCCGAGCAGCTGCACGGTGTTGCGCACCGCCGTGGCCATGTCCAGCGCCGAGCCCGCCAGCGAACCGGCGGCATTGCGCACCACGCCGTCGATGGCGGTGATGGTTTCGCCATACAGCACGTAGCTGGGATCGTCGGCACCGACCGGCGGCATCGCATCGGTCACCAGCAGCAGGCGACCGCGCGGCTTGGCCGCCAGCGCCACCCGCAGGCTGGCCGGATGCACATGCACGCCATCGACGATGATGCCGATCCAGCTGTCGCGGTCTTCCAGCGCAGCGCCCACCGCGCCAGGCTCGCGGCCCTGCAGCGGTGACATCGCGTTGTACAGGTGGGTGAAGCCACGCACGCCGGCATCAAGGCCCTCGCGGATCTCTTCGTACGTGCCTGCGGTGTGGCCGGCGGCCACGATCACGCCACGTTCGACCAGCGCGCGGATGGTCTCCAGCGGCACGCGCTCCGGCGCCAGCGTCAGCAGGGTCACGCCGTTGTCCAGCGACGCGGCCAGCGCGATCTCTTCTTCGTCCGGCACGCGGAACTTGCTGGCATCGTGCGTGCCCTTGCGCGCCGGCGCGATGTAGGGCCCTTCGAGATGGATGCCGATCACGCCCGGCACGCCCTGCGCGATCGCCTCGCGCATCGCACCGATGGCTTCGCGCATCACGCCCACGTCATCGCTGATCAGCGTGGGCAGCATCGCGGTGGTACCGAAGCGGCGGTGAGCCTGCGCGATGGTACGCAGCGAGGCAACATCGGGCGTGTTGTTGAACAACGCGCCGCCACCGCCATTGACCTGCACGTCGATGAAGCCGGGCAGCAGCCAGCCGCCGCCCAGGTCCACCTGCTCGGCAGCATGGCCAAGCTGTGGTGCGGCGTCGGGCAACAGAGCGGTGATCTGCCCGTTTTCGATCACCACCGCCAGGTCATCGCGGAAATCATCGCCGGCGAGAATGCGGGCGTTGCGCAGCACCGTTGCCATCACACCGTCTCCGTAACCTTGTTCAGATGCGGCGGCAGATCCGGGTTGAAGCCACGACGCAGCGCCAGCGCATTGATCGCGCGATAGAAGCTCTGCACGGTCAGCAGCGGTGCGCACAGCGGGTGCGGTGCGGCCGCCACCGGCAGGTTGCCGCCGGCCCCGGCCAGCCACACCTGCGCGCCCCGTGCAGAAAATTCCTCGACCACCGCGCGGGTGCCGGCGCCGGTTTCGTCGGGCTGGGCGAAGGCCAGCACCGGGAAGCCGCGGTCGACCAGCGCCATCGGGCCATGCTTCACTTCGGCCGAGCTGTAGGCTTCGGCGTGCAGGCTGCAGGTTTCCTTGAACTTCAGCGCCGCTTCCTGCGCCGCGCCCAAGCCCAGGCCACGGCCGAGCACGAACAGGTTGGTGGCCTCGACCAGGCCTTCGGTCACCGCGCTCCAGTCGCACTGCCAGGCTTCACGCATCGCGTCCGGCAGCAGGTCCAGCGCGTTGCGCAGGCTGCTGTCCTGCTTCCAGTAGGCGGCCAGCTGCAGCAGTGCAGCCAGCGAGGCCAGGTAGCTCTTGGTCGCCGCCACGCTCTTTTCGGCACCGGCATGCAGCGGAATGACCGTGTCGGCCAGCTGCGCCAGCGGCGAATCCTCGACGTTGACCAGCGCGATCACGCGTGCGCCAGCGGCCTTGGCCGCCTCGGCGTTGCGCAGCAGGTCCGGGCTCTTGCCCGACTGCGAAATGACGATGAACAGCGCACCGCGCAGCTGCAGCGGTGCGGCATAGACCGACCCCACCGACGGCGAGGCCGACGCAACCACCAGGCCCAGCTGAGTTTCCAGCAGGTACTTGCCGTAGGTGGCGGCATGGTCGGAGCTGCCGCGTGCACAGGTGACCACGAACGGCGGCGGCGCCGCGCGCAGGCTGGCGGCCAGGGTTTCCAGGGTGGCGTGGTTGCGCGAGAACTGGCGGGCAACCACGTCGGCCGCTTCGGCGGCCTCGGCGAACATCAGGGTGGACGTGGGGTCTGACAGCGACATGGCGGGCTCAGGCAGGATCGGAAGGAAGGGGGCGTGCGCCGGCCGGGCGCATCGGCGCGGTCGAGCCGCGCACCACCAGCTGCGGCACGAAGCCCTGGTTGTGCAGCGGTGCCGGCGCATCGTCGTAGGCGTCGCTGCGCAGTTGTGCGATCAGCAGGCGCGCGGCGTGGCGGGCGATGTCCTCGGTGGCCTGCTTGGCGGTGGTCAGCGGTGGCCACGACTGGCGCGAGAACGGGCTGTCCTCGAAACCGGCGATGGACAGGTCGTAGGGCACGTTCATGCCGGCCGACTTGGCGGCGGCCAGCACGCCGGCAGCGATTTCGTCGTTGGAACCGAAGATGGCGGTGGGCGGTTCGCGCAGCGCCAGCAGGCGGCGCGCCCCACGGAAACCATCGTCGAAGGTGTAATCGCCCTGCACCACCAGGTGCTTGTCCACGGTCATGCCGTAGTCCTTCAGCGCCGCTTCGTAGCCGGCATAGCGTTCGCCCGAGGAGCGGTGCGAGCTGCCGCCCCAGAGGAAGCCGATGCGCTGGTGACCGAGCTGGATCAGGTGCTCGGTGATCTCGTAGGCGGCCTCGCGGTCGTCGACGAACACGCAGGCGCCGTCGTCCGGGTCTTCAGTGGCGGCGATGATGCGCACCAGCTTGATGCCACGCGCGGTCAGCGCCTGGATCAGGTCTCGGCGCTCGGACATCGGTGCGGTCAGCACCAGCCCGGCCAGCCGCGAGCGCTGCACCCAGTCGGCCAGTTCATCGGCCAGCAACGGCGAGCTCGAATCACAGGGATGGATCTGCAGGCCGAAACCGGTCTCGCGGCACGCGGCCAGCACGCCGTTCTGCACGCCGATGATGTGGTACGGGTTCGGGTTGTCGTAGACCAGCCCGATCACGAAGGTAGTGCCGCTGCGCAGGTTGCGCGCGGACGGATCGGGCTCGTAGTCGAGCTCGGCGATGGCACGCAGCACCCGCGCACGGGTGGCCTGCATCACCGAGGGCTCATTGTTGATCACCCGCGAGACCGTCTTCAGCGAGACCTTGGCCTTCTCCGCAACGTCCTTGATGGTCGCTCTGCGCATGGGTTTTCCCTGGGGTTGGCTGCAGTCCATCATCGCCGATCAGGCCTTGTCCTGCGGCAGGCCGGCACGATGGCCGATCACCGAGTAGAACAGGATGTACAGGTAGCACGGCACCATCAGCAGCACGAACACCAGCTGGAAGTCGATGTGCTGCTTGAGCACGGCGAACAGCTGCGGAATGATCGCGCCGCCGGCGATGCCCATCACCAGCAGGGCCGAGCCGGTCTCGGTGAAGCGGCCCAGGCCGCGGATCGCCAGCGGGAAGATGGCCGGCCACATCATGGCGTTGGCGAAGCCCAGCAGCGCCACGAAGGCCACCGAGACGTAGCCGTGCGTAGCCCAGGCGCCCAGGCAGAACACCACGCCCATCACTGCCGAAATGGTCAGGTAGCGCGACTGCGAGACCAGGCCGGGGATCGCCAGCAGGCCGACCACGTAGCCGGCCAACATCGCACCCAGCGTCAGCGAGGTGAACATCTTGGTCTGGTCCAGCGGCAAGCCGAAACCGTGGCCGTAGGTTCCGATCGCATCACCGGCCATGACTTCCACGCCTACGTACACGAACAGGCACAGCACGCCCAGCCACAGATGCGGGAACTGGAAGATGCTGCGGCGCTCGGCCGTTCCCGGTGCACCTGACGGCGTTGCATTGGCTTCGGAGGACTTGATCTCCGGCAGAGGCGAGAACAGCACGGCCACCGCCAGCACCACCAGCAGCGCGGCCATCGCCAGGTACGGCGCATGGATCTTGGCGGCGAATTCGTTGAGCAGCGCGACCTTGGTGACCGCGTCGGCGGCCTGCACCTGCTTGTCCAGGTCGCCGATGCCGTGCAGCACCAGGGTGCCGATCAGCACCGGCGCCAGCATGCCGGCGATCTTGTTGCAGATGCCCATCAGCGCGATGCGGCGTGCCGCCGTTTCAATCGGGCCGAGGATCGAGATGTAGGGGTTGATCGCGGTCTGCAGCAGGGCGAGGCCGCTGCCGATCACGAACAGACCGCCGAGCGCGCCCGGGTACCAGCGCTGGGTCGCGAACTCACCGAACAGCGCGGCCCCCCCGGCCATCACCAGCAGGCTCAGGCTCAGGCCCTTCTTCATGCCGGTGCGGCGCAGGATCCAGGACGCCGGCAGGGCCAGGAAGAAATAGGACAGGTAGAACACCATCAGCACCAGGAAGGCACCGACCTCGCTGAGTTCGAAGGCCAACTTGACGAAGGTGATCAGCGGGCCGTTGAGCCAGGTGAAGAAGCCGATCAGGAAGAACAACACGCCAACGATGGCGATGGAGGTGGCCACGTTCGGGCGCGCGCTTGCAGCGGGGACGGCGGACATCAGGAGGGCTCCTGCGGCGACGGCCGCAGAACGCGGCGTCGGAGAGTGGCTGGGAACAACGTTGTCACATTCTTTCGATGGACAACGGCGGTTTGTCAACTTCCATGCACGCCTGCCTGAACCTCGTGCTGCACTGCGCAAGTCCGCCGCGGTACGCCCCGCTGAATGCGCGGCAGGCCTGGAGCCCCGTGCACCAATGGTTCCCACGTGAAACCCGCACTCACACCGTGTAAACGTTTACTGCGCGCCGCATTCGTTGCGACGCAGCAACGAAAGTGTCACGAACTCGTTGACATCGTTGTCAGCGCGGTTACAGACTCCGCCCCAATCGCCGCCCCCGATCCCCGGGCCGGCCCACCTGCAGCAGGAGCCCGCGTGACCGCCAGCCACCCCGCCCCGTCGCATGTCCTGTCCCGCGTCGCGCCCTCGTTCCTGGCCGCCGACGTCGGTGGCACCCATGTGCGCGTGGCCCGGGTCCAGGCCAGCGGTGACGCCGCCCATCCGGTGCAGGTGCTGGAGTACCGCAAGTACCGCAATGCCGACCATGCCGGCCTCAGCGCTATCCTGTCCGACTTCCTGGGCGAAGGCCCGCGGCCCACGCATTGCGTGGTTGCCAGCGCCGGCTATGCCCGCGAAGACGGCACGGTGATCACCGCCAACCTGCCGTGGCCGCTGTCGGCGCGCCAGGTGGAAGCCGAGGTCGGCCTGCAGCGGGTCTACATCGTCAACGATTTCGAAGCGGTGGCCTACGCCGCCGCGCAGGTGGACGCCAGTGGCGTGCTGCACCTGTGCGGGCCGGAGACCGCCGCGCGTGGCCCGACCCTGGTGGTCGGCCCCGGCACCGGCCTCGGTGCAGCGCTGTGGATCCCCACCGCGCACGGCCCGGTGGTCCTGCCCACCGAAGCCGGCCAGCCGACCCTGGCGGCCAGCACCGAACTGGAAATGGCCATCGTCCGCCACATGCAGCGCGACCGCGCGCACGTGTCGATCGAGCATGCGATCTCCGGCCCCGGCCTGATGAACCTGTACCGTGCGGTGTGCGCGCTGCAGGGGCAGGCGCCGACCCTGGCAAGCCCCGACGCAGTCACCGCTGCGGCCATGGCCGATACCGATGCGCATGCTCGCCAGGCGCTGGATGTGTTCTGTGGCCTGCTCGGCAGCACCATCGGCGACATGGCGCTGTTCTACGGCGCCCACGGTGGTGTCTACCTGGCCGGCGGCATCCTGCCGCAGATCCGCGAATACCTGCACGCCAGCACCTTCGTCGAACGCTACCTGCAGAAGGGGCCGATGGGCGAAGCGCTGGCACGCATCCCGGTAAAGGTCGTCGAGCACGGCCAGCTGGGCGTGGTTGGCGCTGCCAGCTGGTACCTGCAGCAGTCGGCCGCCTGACACCGCAACAGGCTTCAACGCAATCGCAGCACGCAGTACGTGGCACGCCAACGCACGGGACTTCGCCGCCGCCCCGCGCATGTCATCGCAACCGTAACCGAACACCGCCGCCGGCACCCAATCGAGTGATGAGGAGAGACATCATGAACACCCGCAAGACCCTGCTTTCGGCCGCCATCATCAGCTGCATCGCCTTCAGTGCGCACGCGCAGCAGGCGGCCCCGACCGCCACCGATCTGGACACCGTGACCGTTACCGGCATCCGTGGCTCGATGGAGAAGTCGCTGGACACCAAGCGCGAAGCCAATGCGCGCGTGGAAGTGGTCACCGCCGAAGACGTGGGCAAGCTGCCCGCGCACAACGTTGCCGATACCCTGCAGCGCCTGCCCGGCGTGAACATCAGCTCGTCCAGCGCCGACGAAGGTGGCTTCGATGAAGCCGACCGTGTCAGCCTGCGCGGCACCAGCCCGAGCCTGACCCAGACCCTGATCAACGGCCACACCGTCGGCTCGGCCGACTGGTTCGTGCTCAGCCAGGGCAACAACGTCGGCCGCAGCGTCAGCTACTCGCTGCTGCCGTCGGAACTGGTCAGCTCGGTGGAAGTGAACAAGTCCTCGCAGGCCAAGCTGCAGGACGGCGGTACCACCGGTACCGTCAACATCATCACCCGCAAGCCGCTGGAGTTCTCCAAGCCGTTCACCGCGGAAGGCTCGATCGGCATGGTGCGCTCGGACCAGGCCAAGTCGAACGACCCGCAGTACTCGGCACTGTTCAACTACAAGAACGAGGAAGGCACCTTCGGCGTGATGGTGCAGGGCTTCAGCCAGAAGCGCGAGCTGCGCCGTGAAGCACAGGAAATCCCGGGCGGCTTCTTCAAGATCGGCGCCGGCGATCCGGTCGCCAAGACCAATCCGGACCTGATCGGCGTCAATGTGCCGGGCCTGCTGGGTTCGACCCTGTTTGAGCAGACCCGCGAGCGCAAGGGCGGCCTGGTCTCGTTGCAGTTCAAGCCGAGCGACAGCCTCACCCTGGGCCTGAATGGTTTCAGCTCCGAGCTGAAGGCCAACAACTACAACCGCAACTTCATGATGTTCGGCAACAGCTTCGCCAAGTCGCAGGCGCCGGATCCGGGCTATGTGGTCAAGGACGGCGTGCTGACCAACGCCAGCTACAGGGGCGTGCCGGGCACCGACTATGCGGTGTACGACATGATCTACCGCGAGTCGAAGGCCAAGTCGAGCTATGTCACCTTCGATGCCGACTGGCAGATCAGCGACAGCCTGACCGCCACGTTCCAGGCCGGCAGCACCAAGGGCACCGGTGAGACGCCGCGCCAGTACATCGCCGAGGTCACCCTTGCCAACGGCGGCGGCGCCAGCTGGGCCACCCACGGCAATGGCTCGCCGATCGACTGGAACGTCGGCGGCGACCTCTCGCCCAACGGCGTGACCAGCTTCGGCACCTGGGGCAACCAGCAGGTCACCGCCGAAGACAAGGAGAAGTGGGCCACGCTCGACTTCAACCAGTACTTCAACGATGGCGGCGTACTGAGCTCGATCGACTTCGGCCTGCGTTTCGCCGACCACAAGCGCGAAGCGCTGTCGCCGGAAGGTGCAACCCCGGGTGACATCTGGAGCGCGCTGAAGAACGGTGCCACGGCCAACTATCCCAGCGGCTTTGCCGGCGACATCGGCGGCACCTTCCCGCGCAACCTCTGGTACTTCACCCCGGGCGCGCTGAAGGACGCGGTGACCAACAATTCCACCTGGCTGGCCGGCAATGATGGCCCGACCGGTCGCCACAACTATGGCGCCGAGTGGAAGGTGAAGGAGAAGAACTTCGCCGGCTACGTGCAGGCCAATTTCCGCGGCGACTGGTGGAGCGGCAACGTCGGCCTGCGCTACGTCAACATCAAGCAGGACATCGACACCTACAACGCCGTCAGCAAGGCCGCCGATGCCGATGTCAGCAGCCTGTTCGGCATGTGGGAGCGCCTGGCCTTCCAGAACAAGCGCAACCGTGTCCTGCCCAGCGCCAACATCAAGTTCGACCTGGACGACTCGCTGGTGCTGCGTGTCGCCGCCTCGCAGACCCAGACCCTGCCAGACTACTCGGCGCTGGGTGCCTCCTCGTACGGCTCGGACCTGAACCGCACCGGCGGTGGCGGCAATCCGAACCTCAAGCCGACCCTGTCGACCAACCTGGATGCCAACCTGGAGTGGTACTTCATGCCGCGTGGCCTGCTGTCGGTGGGCGCGTACCACATGAAGCTGAAGGACTACATCGCCTTCGACGTGGTCTCGCGCCAGCTGTACAGCGAACTGACCAACCAGCTTGAGACCTACCAGATCTCCACTCCGATCAATGCCGACGGCAAGGTCACCGGCGTGGAAGTGGCCTACGAGCAGCCGATCGGCGAGTACTTCGGCATCAATGCGAACTACACCTACGCCAACGGCACCACTTCGCACACCTGGTCGGATGGCTCGCACAACCTGCTGGGTACTTCGAAGAACACCTACAACGTGGGTGCCTACTTCGAGAACGAGCGCTTTGGCGCCCGGGTCAGCTACACCCGCCGTTCCTCGTTCCTGATCAGCCTGTCGGGCACCAACCCGTACTACCAGGATGACTTCGGCACGCTGTCGGCATCGCTGAGCTACAAGGCCACCGATTGGCTGAGCATCAGCCTGGATGGCCTGAACCTCAACAACCCGACCTACAAGTACTACCAGACCGCGGCCATCCCGACCTCGTTCTACAGCAACGGTCGCCAGTACTACCTCAACTTCCGCTTCAAGTACTGATCCAGCGGCGGCAACATCGCCGAGTCGTGCACGCACGCCGGGCCTGGGTCATTCCGGGCCCGGCGTTTTTCATGTATAGCGTTCATCGCACCGTTCCAAGGAGTCGTTCCGATGGTCAAGCCTTCCCGCGCCCGGATGCGCAGCGCAGTGCTGCTGGGCAGCCTGCTCGCCCTGTTGCCGGCACTGCCCGCACTCGCCGCTGATCCCACGCCGGCCGCTGAAGCACCGGGTCCGCAGCTGCGTGCCGGCAGCCTGATGCTGATTCCCGCCCCGGCCACGGTGCAGCCCGGCCAGGGTAGCGGCATCACCGTACGCGCCGATACCGCGCTGCAGGCCGAAGGCGAAGCCGCGCAACGGGTCGCCTCCCAGTTCGCCGACCTGCTGGCCCGCAGCGGCGGGCCGCGGCTTGCGCCGGCCATGGGCAAGGCGGCAGGCACGTCGGGCAGCATCCGCTTCCAGATCGTCCCGACCTTCCGCGACAGTGGTGAGAGCTACACGCTGGAAAGCACCGCGCAGGGCGTGCTGGTGCAGGCCGGCAACGAAACCGGCCTGTTCTACGGCGCAACCACGCTTGCCCAGCTGGCCACGGGTGGCAGCAACGGCGTGCTGCCGGCGGTGCAGATCCAGGACGCGCCGCGCTTCGGCTGGCGCGGTTTCATGCTCGACTCGGCGCGGCACTTCCAGAGCCTGGACGAGATCAAGCATGTGCTCGATGCCATGGCCGCGCACAAGCTCAATACCTTCCATTGGCACCTCACCGATGACCAGGGCTGGCGCATGGAGATCAAGCGCTACCCGAAGCTGACCGAGGTGGGCAGCTGCCGCCTGCCGGCCGGCGACGGCGGCATCGACCCGGCCAGTGGCCAGCAGCATCCGTACTGCGGCTTTTACACGCAGGAGCAGATCCGCGAAGTGATCGCCTATGCCGCCAGGCTGCATATCCAGGTGATTCCAGAAATCGATGTGCCCGGCCATGCCACCGCGGCGATCGCCGCGTACCCGGAATTGGGTTCAATCAACACCCCGCTGAAGCCGATCAGCGAATGGGGCGTGTTCCCGAACCTGTTCAACGTGGAAGACAGCACCGTCACCTTCCTCGAGAACGTACTGGAAGAAGTGATCGCGCTGTTCCCTGCGAAGTACGTCCACGTCGGCGGCGACGAAGCAGTCAAGGACCAGTGGGAAGCCTCGAAACAGGTGCAGCAGCGCATGCGTGCGCTGGGCATCAAGGATGAAATGGCCATGCAGAGCCACATCATCAAGCGCCTGGAGACCTTCCTGGAGCAGCACGACCGGCGCCTGATCGGCTGGGACGAAATCCTCGAAGGCGGCCTACCACCGCAGGCCACGGTGATGTCGTGGCAGGGCACCGAAGGTGGCCTGGCTGCAGCCAGTGCCGGCCATGACGTGGTCATGTCGCCGGTGGGGTACCTGTACCTGGATTACCTGCAGACGGCCTCGCCGAATGAACCGCCGGGCCGCCCGACCCAGGTCAACCTCGGCAAGCTGTACAACTTCGAGCCGGTGCCGGCCGAGCTGGCGGCCGACAAGCGCCAGCACATTCTCGGCCTGCAGGCCAACATGTTTACCGAGCACACGCGCACCTACGCGCGCCTGCAGCACAACCTGTTCCCGCGCCTGGCCGCCGTGGCCGAGACCGGCTGGAGTACGCCGGAACATCGCGACTTCCGCGATTTCCTCGCGCGCCTGCCCGCGCAGCTGCAGCGCTACCGTGCCTGGGGCCTGGCCTACGCTCAGACCCCGTTCGAAGTGGGCGTGGACTACACCGATGATCGCGCGAAGAACTCCGTGACCCTATCGCTGGCCAATCCGCTGGGCTATGAAGTGCGCTACAGCACCGATGGCCAGCCGGTGACCGGGCAGTCGCCGTTGTACCAGCAGCCGCTGACCGCGACGCTGCCGACCACCGTGCAGGCCGCCGCGTTCTACCAGGGCCAGATGCTGGCCGCGAAGCCGACCATCGCCACGTTCACCGCGCAGTCGCTGCTCAGCCGCCGCAGCGATGCGCTGCTCAGCTGCGTGGGCAAGAAGGGGCTGGTGCTGCGCCTGGAAGACGACGGCCCGCGCGAGGGAACGCGTGCGGTGTTCAACGTCGACATCTTCCAGCCATGCTGGCGCTGGCCGCAGGCGCAGCTGGACGGCATCGGCAGCGTGGAGGTCCGCGCGGGCCGCATTCCGTACTACTTCCAGCTGGCCCACGATGAACCCAAGCGTCGCTTCGAAAAGGCCCGGAGCGCACATGGCGAAATGCTGATCCGCCGCGGTGATTGCACGGGCAAGGTGCTGGCTCAGGTACCGCTGCCGGCCACGCCCGATGCCGGTGGCTTCGTGACCCTGCGTGCGGCGCTGCCGAAGGGCACGCAGGGCACGGGTGACCTGTGCATCAACTTCACCGGCGATACGCGCCCGGCGATGTGGGTGCTGGATGAGGTCACGCTGAAGAAGTAACCGCAAGCCTGTCCTGGCGCAATCCATCCACGCATGGCGTGGATCTACTGTAGAGCCGAGCCCATGCTCGGCTGCCTTTCGGGAGGGAGCCGAGCACGGGCTCGGCTCTACAGGAACCTCAGCCCCGCCAGCGCATCAGCAGATCGCGCAACGGGGTCAGCGCCGTGGCCATGCCGGCCAGCACGCCGATCGTGTTGGCCAGCGCATCCATCGGGTCAGCAGTGCGGTTGCTGGTCAGCGCACCCTGCGCGAACTCGATGCCGACGCCCATCAGCACCAGCCCCACGCCCACCCACAGCAGCGGGCGCCCCGGCCGGAACAGCTGCACCGCGCTGCCGGCCAGGATGAAGTAGGCGAGGAAGTGCTCGCCCTTGTCGCTGTTTTCCGGCAGCGGGATCGGCGGTGGTGGGATCAGGCAGACCACGATCACCAGCAACACCGCCAATGTCCAAAGCGCGGTCCACAGCCGCTGCCGCCGCAGCGGCTTGATCAGCGGCAACGCATTGCTCACAGGCGCCAGCTCAGGTCGCCCAGTTCGAACGCCGGCTCGAAATCGACACCACGCTGCAGGCCGATGGCCTGGAAGCGCTCGCCCATCTCGGTCGGCAGGGTCAGCTTCTTCACCTGGTCACGCAGCTGGATGCGGCCGACCTCATCCGTACGCTCTTCGGCCAGCAGCAGCACCTGGTCCAGGCCGTTGCCGAGCAGGAAACTGGCCTGGCTGCAGTACCCCGCCAATTCGAAACCACCGTGCATGCCCGCCTCGGCCATCGCGGTGAAATCCACCGACGCGGTGATGTCCTGCAGGCCGGGCCAACGATGCACGTCGTTATGCACGTGGTGGCGGTAGAACGCGCGGACCGTGCCATCGTCGCGGTCGTGCTGGTAGAACTCGCTGCGGCTGTAGCCGTAATCGACAAACAGCATCGCACCACGCTGCAGGCCGCCAGCCACTGCCTGCAGCCAGTACGGCAGCTGCGGCAGCACCTCGGAGCGGTAACCGTCGGCAAAGGGCTTTTCCAGGTAGCGCTCGATGTGGCGCACCGCACCGTTGAGCAGGATGTCAGCCGGCTGCGCGCCACGGATGAAGTTGCCTTCGCCATCAAGCTCGACGGTTTCCTCATAGACCTCGCCGTCCCGGATCAGGAAACGCGGGGTCGGCAGCGCGTCGATCACCTCGTTGGCGAACACCACGCCCTCCCAGTCCTCCTCGAACGGGCGGTCGATCCAGCCCACGCGCGCGGCCAACTCGGCCGGCAGGTTCTGCTGCAGGCGCTGCTGCTGGCGCTCGCGCAGGTCGGCGCTGGGTTCGAGGATGGCGTAGCGCGATGGCAGCGCGTCCAGTTCGGCCAGGCGCAGCAGCACGGCCTCGGCGAAGGCGCCGGTACCGCCGCCCAGTTCCAGCATGCGGGCCTGCGCGCCCAGCTGCGCGAACACCGGCGCCAGCGCATTGGCCACGCTGCCGGCGAACAGGCTGCCGAGCTCGGGTGCGGTGGTGAAGTCGCCGCTGCCACCGAACTTGCTGGCGCCGGCGCTGTAGTAGCCCCAGCCGGGGGTGTACAGGCACAGCTCCATGAAGCGCGAGAACGGCATCGCCCCGCCCTGCGCAAGGATTTCGGCACGCAGGGCGGCCGCCAGCTGGTCGCTGTGGGCCAGGGCATCGGCTTCGGGCAGGGGGAAGGTGGGCTGCATGGCGTCTTCGAATGCGGTGACAATGGTGCACAGGATAGCCGAGCCTTGGAGGACCCTCGATGAGCGATACCCACCCCGTGGTCCTGATCACCGGCAGCGCGCGCCGGATCGGTGCGGCCATCGCCCGCCAGTTCCACGCCTGTGGCTGGTCGGTGGTACTGCATGCCAACACCTCCAGCGCCGAACTGCAGCAGGCCGCGTTCGATTTCGACAATGTGCGGCCGGGCAGCGTGCTTGCGCTGCAGGCCGACCTGCGTGACGCCGACGCCCTGCCCGACCTGGTGGAACAGGCCGTTACCCACTTCGGCCGCCTGGACGCGCTGGTCAACAACGCCTCCAACTTCTATGCCACCCCGCTCGGCCAGGTCACGGCCGAGGCGATGGACGAGCTGTATGCGGTCAATGCGCGCGCGCCACTGCTGCTGTCACAGGCGGCCGCGCCCTACCTGCGCCGCCAGCAGGGCTGCATCGTCAACCTGACCGACCTGCACGGCACCGATCCGATGCGCGACCACATCGCCTACACGATGGCCAAGGCCGCGCTGGAGATGGCCACCCGTTCGTTGGCGCTGGAGCTGGCGCCGAAAGTGCGGGTCAATGCGGTGGCGCCCGGCGCGATCCTGTGGCCCGAACAGGGCAAGGACGATTTCGCCCGCGAGGCGCTGCTGGCGCGCACGCCTTTGGCGCGGATCGGTACGGTCGAGGAGATTGCCGAAGCGGTGTACTGGCTGGTGGCCGAAGCCAGCTTCGTCACCGGCCACACGCTGCGCGTGGATGGCGGGCGCACGGTAAGTTGAGGCGCTGCCGGGATCCACAACAGGGTCAGATCCCTTTTCCCGCCGGGAAAAGGGATCTGACCCCATCACTCAAGGTCAACCACCTCGAACGCCTCGCCAAACTGCGCGTGCGCGCGCCACAGCGTGGCCAGGTCCAGCCCGCTGACCGGATCGATGAAGTCTGGCGCGATGTCGGCCAGCGGCTTCAGCACGAAGGCATGCTTCAGTTCGGGACGGGGAATGCGCAGGTGGCCGGGACCTTCCACCACCAGGTCGCCGTAGAACACCACGTCGATATCCAGGGTCCGGTCGGAGAAGCGCGGCCCGCTGCGGTCGCGGCCGTGCGCGTCTTCCAGCGCATGCAGCCAGTCGTCCAGTTCCTGCAGCGGCAAGTCAGTCTCGATCGCCACCGCGTTGTTGAGGAAGGCCGGGCCGTCGAAGCCGACCGCGGCGGTACGGTAGGCCGGCGAGACCTGCAGCGCGCCGAAGCGCTCGCGCAGGGCCGCCACCGCGGCGTGGAGGTAGCGGCGGGGCTGGACATTGCTGCCCAGGCTCAGGAGCACGGTCGTCATGCGGTTCAGGTGGCAGCGATGGGGGCGTGGACATGCCGTCGTCACGGCGGCCTGCCTACAATCCGGGACGCACATGATAGGGCACCGACATGACCTATTGCGTTGGAATCGAGGTGGACGAGGGCCTGGTCTTCGCTGCCGACACCCGGACCAATGCCTCGCTGGACGATGTACGCGTGCATCGCAAGCTGCACGTGTTCGAATATCCCGGCCAGGCAGCCTACGTGCTGATGGCGGCTGGCAACCTGGCCACCACCCAGTTGCTGGTGTCGCGCCTGGGGCGCGATGCCGACGAACGGCGCTCACCCAACCTGCGCGACATGACTCACCTTTTCGAGGCCGCCGCGTACGTTGGCCAGTTGCTGGTGGACAGCCAGGTGCACAGCAGCCACAGTGAACATGGCCACGATGGGGTCAATACCCAGGCCACGCTGATCTTCGGCGGCCAGATTGCCGGTGAGCGGCCTGGGCTGTACATGATCTACCCGCTCGGCAACGCCATCGCCGCCTCACCGGAGACGCCCTACCTGCAGATCGGTGAATCCAAGTACGGCAAGCCGATCCTCGACCGCATCCTCAGCCCCGCCACGCGCCTGGAGGATGCCGCCCGCACGGCGATCGTCTCGTTGGACTCCACCATCCGTTCCAATCTGTCGGTAGGCCTGCCGATCGACCTGGCGCTGCTGCGCGACGGTGAACTGCGCATCGGCCAGCAACTGCGGCTGGGCGCGGATTCAGCGCTGTACGCCGATATCCACCAGAACTGGTCACGGCGCCTGGAACAGGCGGTGGACGCCCTGCCGCGGTTCCCCTGGGAAACGCTGGACCGGTAGTGCCGGCCGCTGGCCGGCAACCGCAATGATCCCACCGCACGGGGATGCCGGCCAGCGGCCGGCACTACCCTTTGTCAGCCCAGCGCCTCGGCCACTGCGCGGAACACCTGTTGCATCTGCAGCGGCTTGCGCAGTACATGGACGTCCACGCCGGCCGGGAAGGCATCGGCAGGCACCGCCACCGCCGCATCCTCCAGCACCAGCGCCGGGCCGCGATAGCCCAGCGCAGCCATCTCGCCCAGCAGCTGGCTGGCCGGCAGCAGCTTTGAGCCGGCGTCTGCAATCACCAGCGCCGGCATCGCCTCCTGCTGCATCCAGCGCAGCGCCGCCGGGCCATCGGAGGCCAGCTGCAGCTGATACCCCTGGCTGGACAGCGCGTTGCCGAGCAGCGACAGGCGCGTAGCTTCGCCGTCGACCACCAGGATCGACTGGCCACTGCCCAGGGCCACCAGCTGCTCGATCGGCTCGCTGCCGTCGCTGGCTTCGTGCATCGGCAAGCGCAGCTCGAAGCAGGTGCCCTGCCCCGGCTGGCTGCTGACATGGATGCTGCCGCCGGCGCCTTCGACGATGCGCTTGCAGGAAATCAGACCCAGGCCGGTGCCATCGGCCTTGGTGGTGAAGAACGGATTGAACAGGTGCGACAGCGTGTCCGCATCCATGCCGATGCCTTCGTCGGACACGCAGATCTGCATCCAGTCCACGCCATCGCGCTGCCCGGCATGGCTGGCGGTCAGGCTCAGGCGGCCACCGTTGGGCATCGCCTGGATCGCGTTGAGCGCCAGGTTCAGCATTACCTGCTGCAGTTCGGTGTAGTTGGCGTCGACCACCAGGCCTTCGTCCAGCACCTGCAGTTCCAGGCGCACGGCATCGGGCACGTTGCTGCGCAACAGCAGCGCCACCGCGTCGAACAGGCCGTCGATCTCGATGCGCTCGCTCGGCTTGCGCGAACCACGCACGAACGACAGCATCGACTCGGCCATCTCATGGCCGCGGCGGCCACACTCGGCGATGACGTCGGCCAGGTGGTGCAGCTGCGGATCCTCGGTGCGGGCCTTCAGCAGGTCCGGCATGATCAGCAACGGCTGCAGGATGTTGCGCAGGTCGTGGCTGAGCCCGGCGGCAAGCAGGGACAGGCTTTCCAGGCGCTGCGCACGCATCAGTTCGGTTTCCACGCGTGCGCGCTCGACCGCACTGCGTGCATCGCGGATCGCACGCGCGACCGCCGAAGGCAGGCGCGCAGGCTGGTGCTTGATGATGTAGTCGTTGGCGCCCTTCTGCAGCGCCGCTACCGCATTCTCCTCACCCATCGTGCCGGAGACGAAGATGAAGGGCACCTCCGGTGAGGTCTCGCGCACGATACGCAGCGCGTCGTCACCGGAGAACCCCGGCATGCTCAGGTCGGACAGCACGATGTCCGGCTGGAACACAGCCAGTGCCTGGCGCAGTTCCGCCTCGCTCTCCACACGCTCGAAGCGGGCCTCCAGGCCCGCGTCGAGCATCTGTTCGGACATCAGCTCGGCATCTTCCGGTGAGTCTTCCACCAGCAGGATGCGCAGCGCCCCCAGGGCGGGACCGGTCAGGGGCATGGGCTCACTCGAGTTCCGGTGCCTGGTTGATCAATGCCCAGAACTTGCCCAGCGTCTGCACCGCGCCGAAGAACTGGTCCACGTCCACCGGCTTGACCACGTAGGCGTTCACGCCCATGTCCCAGCTGCGGGCCAGGTCACTTTCCTCGCGCGAAGACGACAGGATCACCACCGGCAGGCGCTTGAGTTCTTCGTGCTCGCGGATCTGCCGCAGCACTTCCAGGCCATCCATGCGCGGCATCTTGATGTCCAGCAGCAGCACCGCCGGCAAGCCTTCCTCGCGGTTGGCGAAGGCGCCGCGGCGCAGCAGGTAGTCCATCACTTCCACGCCGTCCTCGACGTGCACGATGGGATTGGCCAGACGCGCTTCTTCCAGGGCGTCGATCGCCATTTCGGCATCCGCCGGGCTGTCTTCGGCGAGAAGAATGGTGCGCAGAGTCGTCATGCAGAGGGACCTTGTTTGTCCGCGTCGGTCGCGGGGGGCAGGTAGAAGTGGAAAGCAGCGCCGACGTCCGGTTCGGCCTCGGCCCAGATACGGCCACCATGGCGGGTCAGCACGCGGCGCACGCTGGCCAGGCCGATGCCGGTCCCCGGGTAGTCACTGGCCTTGTGCAGGCGCTGGAACACACCGAACAGCTTGCCGGCGTAGGCCATGTCAAAGCCTGCACCATTGTCGCTGACCGTGAACTGATGGCCGCCGTCGGGCTGCTGCTGGTAGTCAACGCGGATCTTCGCCGGTTCGCGGTTGCCCGAGTACTTCACTGCGTTGCCGAGCAGGTTGAGCCAGACCTGGCGGATCATGTTTTCGTCGCCCACCACGATCGGCAGCGGCGCGATGCTCCACTCCACCTGGTGCGCATGGCCGCTGTTCTCGGCCTCGGCCTGCAGATTGGAATCGAGCATGGCGCGGGTGTCGGCCACCAGCGACTGCATGTCCACCGCCTGCTGCCGCATCGCCGCACGGCCAAGTCGCGAGTAGACCAGCAGGTCGTCGATCAACGCTGCCATGCGCCGGGCCGAACTGGAAATCACGTCCAGATAGTGGCGGCTCTTGTCATCAGCCTGGTCGCCGAGGTGGCGCGACAGCTTGTCGGAGAATCCTGCCACGTGGCGCAGCGGTGCACGCAGGTCATGCGAGACCGAATAGCTGAAGGCCTCCAGCTCGCGGTTGACCTCGGACACCTGCGCAACCTTGCCTTCCAGCTGGCGGTTCAGCTCTTCGACGCGCAGCTGCACTGCGCGCTGCATGGTGACGTCGCTGATGGTCAGCAGCACCACCTCGTCATCGCTGTCGGGCAGCGGCATGCGCCGCGCGTTGAGCAGCATGTAGCGCACCATGCCGTCGGCGGTGCGCTGCTCGTGCTCGAAGTCCCACAGTTCGCGACCGCGCGACAGTACGTCGGCCAGGCGCTGCCGGACCACCGGGTCCTGCCATGCGTTGTCGCCAACGTTTTCCAGCAGCAGGCCGTCGGCGCGCTCGTCCTGCAGGCCGTACAGCTCAGCGAATGCTGGATTGTGCAGCTGCACGCGCAGGTCGCGGTCGAGCAGCACGATCGGTTCGCGCACGGTCTGCAGCACCGACGCCGCACGTGCAGCCGAGCGCAGCGATTGCCGCTCCGCATGCAGGCGACGGCCGATCTGCCGCTGCAGCAGCCACAGCACCAGGCCGAGCAGCGCCAGCTGGATCACCAGCGAACTCCACGACACCAGTTCGGTCTGCTTGCGCTGGCGTGCCGCCTGCTCGGCGCGCAGCGCCAGCAGCTTCTGCTCGCTGGCCTGCAGTTCTTCCACCAGCCCGCGGATGGGATAGCGCGTACTCAGGTCCTGCACCAGCTCGCGCTGGTCGCTGTTCGGTTCGGACCTGGCCAACTCGCGGGCAAGTGCCATGCGGCCTTCCAGCATCGATTCGATCCGACCGATGCGGATCAGCTGGTCGGGATTGTCGCGGGTCATCCGGCCCAGTTCGGCCAGGCGCCCGGGAATTTCATCGGCCCGGGCCATGCGTTCGCGCAGGCCGGGGGCATCCACGCCCTTGGACAGGGTCAACGCGGCCGATTCGACATCGCGCACATCGGCCTGCAGTTGCTGCAGTGCCACGCCCACGGCCTGGGTGTGGTTGACCCAGGCCATCGCTTGTTCGCTGTCCTGCTGCAGTTTACGCAGGGTCAACCACGGCACCACGATGATCGCGGCGGCGGCCAGCGCCAAGGCCGGCAACCGCCAGCGGTCCCAGATGTCGTCACTGAAAACCAGCGCCATAGTTCCTCGTCAGCTCTGCCGCGACGCGTTGGCCGGGTCGAGCCCGGTTGCGGCGGAACCGGCAATATAGCGCAGGCGGTCACAACTCTGGAATTTCCAGCGCGGTCGGCTGAACGGGTTGGCAATCAGACCTGTAGGGCCAAGCCCATGCTCGGCTGCCTTGGAGTGCCAGCCGAGCATGGCTCGGGTCTACAGGTCAGCGGGCGCCCCACGCGGGGCGCCCAACCGGTTCAGCGCTTGGCGGCAGCGCTGACCTTCAATGCGGCGGCATCGACGCGGGTCACGCCCTTGATGCCCTTGGCGGTGGTGACCGCCTTGTCCTTCTCGGCCTGGGTGGCCACGGTGCCGCTCAGGCTGACCACGCCGTTCACCGTTTCCACCTTGATCTCGGTGCCCGGGACGTTGCTGCTGGTCAGCAGGTCCGCCTTCACCTTGGTGGTGATCCAGCTGTCGGTCACCGGTTCGTTGGAATCATGGCGATCCGCGTGGGTAGCCGGATGTGCGCTGGTGGTCGGCGGGCTCTTCGCGGCCGGGTCCTTGGCGAATGCGGCCGAGGAGGACAGTGCCAGGCCCAGCGTCAGGGCAGAAGCAATCAGCGTGCGAGTGGTATTGCTCATCGTGTCGTTCTCCTTCGGGATGTGCTGCCAGTCTGGACAAGCGCACGTGGAGCAGGCGTGGCGTCGCGGTCATGCCGCCGTGAATCGAAGCGTTTCCAACGGCAACGGTTCAGTTTTGGGCTGTCCGCATCTGTCGTTTACCCTGCCCTTCCCCCCTGCCGGAGCTCTGCCATGCGCCCCGACCTGCACCTGGCCCTGATCGGCTACGGCCTCGCCGGCCGCGTCTTCCATGCGCCGCTGATCCAGCACACGCCCGGCCTTGCCCTGCACAGCATCGTCAGCTCGCAGCGCGACACGTTGCTGCGCACGTTCAGCAACGTACACGTGCGTGCAACGCCACAGGACGTGTTCGACGATCCAGCGGTGGATGCGGTGGTGATCGCCACGCCGAACGAACAGCACGCGCCGCTGGCGATGGCCGCGCTGGCCGCCGGCAAGCACGTGCTGGTCGACAAACCCTTTGCGCTGGATGTGGCCGAAGCGGAAACAGTACTGGCCGCAGCACGCGACGCCGGCCGCATCGCCACCGTGTTCCAGAACCGGCGCTTCGATGCCGACTTCCTCACGCTGCAGGCGCTGCTGTCCGAAGGCACGCTGGGCGAGGTGGCCGAATGCCATGCGCATTTCGACCGCTACCGGCCGCAGGTGCGCGACCGTTGGCGCGAACAGGACGGGCCAGGCAGTGGCCTGTGGTACGACCTCGGCCCGCACCTGCTGGACCAGATGCTGGTGCTGTTCGGCTGGCCCTACGCCATCGATGCGGATCTGGCCGTGCAGCGCCAAGGTGGCGCCGGCATCGACTACTTCCACGCCGTACTGCACTACCCGCGGCATCGCGCCATCGTGCATGCCGGTTCGCTGGTGGCTGCCCCTGCCCCGCACTTCAGCGTGCATGGCAGCAAGGCCAGCTGGATCAAGTACGGCCTGGATGTGCAGGAGGCCCAGCTGCGCCGCGGCGTAGCGCCGGGTGCGCCCGGATGGGGCATCGATCCCCGGCATGGCGAACTGGTGCACTGTGATGCAGAAGACAATGTTCTGCGCAGCACCGTCGACAACCTGCCCGGCGACTATCGTCGGTTGTATGCGCAGTTCGCAGCGGCGATGCACGGCGACGGCGAAGCGACGGTCAGCCCGATGCAGGCATTGCAGTTGATGCGGCTGCTGCAGGCCGGCATGGACAGCGCGCGCGAAGGCCGGCGGATCGCGTTGGACTGACCAGTAGATCCACGCCATGCGTGGATGACGTGGCAACGATCGGAGACGGCTTTTGTAGAGTCGAGCCATGCTCGACTGGCTGTATGGGGTCAGAACCCTTTCCTGCGGAAAGGGATCCCACCCTGATCTGCCCGGGGTCGGATCCCTTCGGCAACGCCGAAGGGCTCTGACCCCACCGCAGTGCTTACGACTTCTTGATGGCGTGGCCGCCGAATTCATTGCGCATGGCCGACAGCAGGCGGTCGGTGAACGAATTGGATTCCCGCGAACGCAGGCGTTCCAGCAGCGACAACGTGATCACCGGTGCCGGCACGTCCAGCGCGATGGCTTCGGCCACGGTCCAGCGGCCTTCGCCGGAATCCTCCACGTATGGCGCGATGCCATCCAGCGACGGATTGCGCTTGAGTGCTTCGGTGCTCAGGTCCAGCAGCCACGAGCGCACCACGCTGCCGTGACGCCACACCTCGGCTACCTGGGCCAGGTCCAGCGCCATCTCCTGCTTGCGCTCCATCAGCGCGAAGCCTTCGGCATAGGCCTGCATCATTCCGTATTCGATGCCGTTGTGGACCATCTTGGTGAAATGGCCGGCGCCGGATGGACCAACACGCGCCCAGCCACGATCTTCAGCCGGTGCCAGCGTGCGCAGCAGCGGTGCGATCTGCTCCACCACCGATGCTTCGCCACCGACCATCAGGCTGTAGCCTTCCTGCAGGCCCCACACGCCGCCGCTGGTGCCACAGTCGACGTAGCCCAGATCGTCCTCCGCCAGCGCCTTGGCGCGACGGATCGAGTCCTGGTAGTTGGAGTTGCCGCCGTCGATGACGATGTCACCCTCGGCCAGGTGCGGGGTCAGCTGTCCCAGCGTCTGGTCGACGGTTTCACCCGCCGGCACCATCAGCCACACCACGCGCGGCACCGGCAGCGCGGCCACGGCGGCGGCCAGCGAATCAACCACCTCCAGGCCGGCCTCTGCAGCACGCTGGCGCGCACTTTCGCCCGGGTCGTAGCCGACCACGCGGTGGCCGCCGCGATGCAGGCGCTGGGCCATGTTGGCGCCCATGCGGCCGAGGCCGATCATTGCAATATCCATTGTTTCACCTTCAGTTGGGGTCTAGGGTCAGGCTGCCTGGCCTGCCGGTAGCCGCGCAGTGGCGCAGCTGCGCCTCGCGCCAACGCCGGTAGAGCGTGGTATGCAGATTGTGCACCGCCAGGTCGATCGAAAACGGCGTTCTCGGGTTCCGATCGAGCAGGCGGACGATGTGGTAGCCGATAGGACGTATACCGCGCGGATGCACGTAGATCACGAACTGCTGGTAGAACGGATCGTCCAGCAGCTGATCCATGCGCACCAGAGCCGCGTGGTAGCGCGGTGCCAGGCGCGCGCGCAGCTGTGGATCGCGCTCGAACAGCAGGCGCTCGAAATAGCGCTGGCCGATGCGCGGGATGTCCTGCGCCAGTTTCCAGAGCTCGGCATTGCGCTGGTCGTACCAGGCCAGGCCAGCGTGCAGTGCCAACGCCTGCGCAGCGCCCTCGCCCACCTCGACCACCACGAAGTTCTCGGCCTGGTTGCTCAGGTCGTCCAGCGTGCCTTTGTCGTACACATGTTCGATGAAACCGGGCACGCCCACGAACGCCTGCCGCCCCATCGCCGAGGTGCGCACCGCCTTGCCATCGGCGAAGAGGTCGCCCGCATGCGCGCCGAGCAGGATGCTGTCGGTGTCGTGCAGCGCGAGGAAGGTGCCGATCGACAGTTCCTCCGCTGCGAACCCGGTGTCGAACGCAGCATCGCCATACAGCTCGCGCTGGGTGGCCAGCTGTGCGACCTGGCGGCCGACACCGCATTCGGCACGCACGGCACCGCTGTAGAACGCCTGCAGCGCATGGCTGTTGCCCGCGCGGGGCACGAAGCCACGACCGAAACTGCGCGTACGCTGCCAACCCTGTGCCGGTGCGCCCTGCAATCCGAAGCCGATCCATCCCAGCTGCGGGCCGGAGAAGCGGAACGTGGGATTGCCCTGCAATGCCGAAGTCGCGCGCCGCGTGGCCGCCCCCAGCTCAAAGGCATAGGCGCAGACGGTGGCGGGGTCATCCAGCAGCTGCTGAAGAAGTGCGTGCCGAGCAGCAGCGGGCAACGCCGCCGGCCACCGCACCTGCAGGTCGCCGGCCGCCTGTGAATCAGCCAGCGAGGCACGCGTACATACGGGACCACCGCGCACCTGCGGCGCAGTGAGGGACGCTTCTTCGAAGCGCCACCCCAACCGCTGCAGCAGGCCCTGCGTACAGTCCGGGGATGGCGATGCCACGACCCACGCGGGCGCCAGCAGCAGGGCTGCAATCAGCCACCTGCCGCGCACTCTCAGCCCTGGTCCGTAACCGCCGGTGCGGGTTCCGGCGCCGCTGCCGGCGATGGCGATGGCGTGCCCGCCGCGGCCGGCAGATACTGCTGCAGGCGCTGGAAGAAGCGACGATAGAACTCGGCATCCGTGACCGTGCTGCTGGCCACCTTCACCAGCGAGTCGTCGTTGCTGCCGAACGGCAGCGACACCGAGCCCAGCGCACCCACACCGACACTGGCCGAGGTCGGGCTCTTCTTCAGCGCGTAGCGGTCCTGCACTGCACTGACGAATACCAGCGTCTGGCTGCCGCGCGGGGCGCACGAGATGCGCAGCACCAGCTGCTCATGGTCATCCTCGCGCGGCTGGAAGTTCTTGTTGCCCTCCACCTGTGCATCATCGGAACGGGCGATGGCATAGCCCTGGCTGAGCAGCGTGCGGCGCGCGGCCTCGCAGGCTTCACCGGGGCGTCCCTCAACGGTGCGCGAGAAGGTATCGCCGGAATCGAAAGACTCGCGCAGCACGGTGCTGTCGGCGGCGCGGCCACCACAGGCCGAAAGGATCAAGGCGCTGGCGCACGCCACGGCAGCGCTGGAAAGACGGGAGGCCCGCATGGGTACTCCTGCGAGAACGGAAACACCAAGGGTAGTCCCGCCCCCGTGTGCGGCAGGTCGATATGGCCCCCCACGTTGCTCCCGGTTCATGCACGTAAAAGGGGACGGAGGGGATTAAGTCGTTTGCGGCACTTCACTGGCCCGGGCATGGCCCGGCGCGACCGGGAATGGGCTTCCCAAACAAGAAGGGGCCGGCAATGCCGGCCCCTGCGAATGTCGCGCGCCGTCTCCGGCTCAGTCCGCCCAACGCCCCGCGCCGGTGGACTGCGGCAGCACCTGGGCCGACAGCGGACGGTCATTGGCCAGCAGGTTCACCGCGTCGGCCAGGATCGAGGCCGACTCGCGCAGCAGCGGGTCCGGACGCTTTTCGGCGGCCTTTTCGCGGGCGGCATCCTTCACGATGTCGCGCTCGTTGCCGGTCAGGCCATCATCACTGCTGTCATCGGCCAGCGGGTCCAGGGCCAGGCCCAGCTCCTTGCGCTGCAGCTGGCGTTCCTTGCGCTGGGCGTCCTGGCGCTCGCGTTCGGCGCGACGGGTGGCCTCGTTGAGCGAGATGTACTTCTTCGCCGCCTCGGTCCGGAACTGCTGCACGTCCTCGTTCCACCACTGGAATTCCTTGTCGGTGGCGATTCGCGCGTCGTGGCGGGCCTCCAGCTTCGGCAGCAGCGGCGCGAAGTTGCCGTACTGGGTGTGCGGCACGGCGGCGATGCGGGTCCACGGCAGGGCGTTATCGTAGGTGCTCTCGCCGAACTCGGTGGCATCGACGCTGGCCGGGAAGGCCAGGTCCGGCACCACGCCCTTGTGCTGGGTGCTGCTGCCGCTGATGCGGAAGAACTGGGCGATGGTCAGCTTGACCTGGCCGAAGCGCTGGGTCTCGCCACTCGGCCAGCGGTCGAGGTCGACGATGTTCTGCACGGTGCCCTTGCCGAAGCTGGTTTCACCGATCACCAGGCCACGACCATAATCCTGGATCGCACCAGCGAAGATCTCCGAGGCCGAAGCCGAACCGCGGTTGATCAGCACCGCCAGCGGGCCATCCCACGCCACGCCCTGGTTGCGGTCGCTGTTGACGGTGACGCGGCCACCAGACTCACGCACCTGCACCACCGGGCCCTGCTCGATGAACAGGCCGGTCAGTTCGATGGCTTCATCCAGCGAACCGCCGCCGTTGTTGCGCAGGTCCAGCACCACGCCGTCCAGCTTGTCGTTCTTGAAACCAGCCAGCAGCTTGGCCACGTCGCGGGTGGCCGAGGCATAGTCGGCGGCGTTGCGGCGGCGGCCTTCGAAATCCTGGTAGAAGGTCGGCAGCTTGATCACACCAATCTTCCGTGCCGGCTCGCCGTTGGCGGCCGGAATGGTCATGGTCTCGCCCTTGGCGGCCTGTTCGGCCAGGCGCACCTTCTGCCGGGTCAGCACCAGGGTGTGGTGCTTGCCATCGGCACCTTCGGCAGCCGGAATGAACTCCAGCTTGACCTGGGTGTCCTTGGCGCCGCGGATCTTGGCCACCACATCGTCGATGCGCCAGCCGATCACGTCCTCGACCTGGCCAGACTTGCCCTGGCCAACGCCGACGATGCGGTCACCCGGCTTCAGCGTGCCGTCCACCGCAGCCGGGCCGCCGGCGATGATCTCGCGGATCACCACCACGTCGTCCTGGCGCTGCAGCTGCGCACCGATGCCTTCCAGCGACAGCGACATCGCCTGGTTGAAGTTCTCGGCCGTGCGCGGGGTGAAGTAATCGGTGTGCGGATCAACCGCGCTGGTGTACGAATTCATGAAGAACTGGAAGACGTCTTCGCCCTTCAGCTCGTTGACCGACTTTTCCAGCGTCGCGTAGCGCTTGTCCAGCGTCTTGCGGATATCGTCCGGCTTCTTGCCTGCCAGCTTCAGGCGCAGCCAGTCGTTCTTCACCGACTTGCGCCACAGCTCATCCAGCTCGGCGCTGCTGGCCGCCCACGGCACCTTCTTGCGGTCGTACTCGAAGCGCTCGTCGGTGGTGAAGTCCGGCTCCTGCTTGAGCAGCTTGCGCGCAAAGGCCACACGTTCGCCGACACGCTGCTTGTAGACCGCGAACACCTGGAACGCCGGTTCCAGTTCGCCGCCACGGATGGCCGAGGAGATGTTGGCTTCGAAGGGCGCGAAGCGCGCCACGTCGGCCTGGGTGAAATACTGCTTGGCGCCGTCCAGCGTCTCCAGATAGCGCTTGAACACGTCCTTGGAGGTGGCCTCGTCCAGCGCACGCGGGCGGTAGGCGTAACGACTGTCGGACAACAGGCCATACACCAGCTTGGAGGTGGTCACCTGATCGGCAGTCGCCGCAGCGGGCAATGCAGGCGAGTCGGCCTTGGCCGCCAGCGCCAGCGGCGCGACCAGCGCCAGGGCCATCAGGAATGCGGGGGCTTTGAATTTCATTGACGTGCTCGAAGGCGCCTTGCCAAGGGAGAGACTGCAGGGTGTTCAGACACCCCGACAGTGCCGAAAGTTGCCGGGTTTGTCACCCGGCCGCGCTCGGTGGAAAACCAGCCTAGCGGGGCCGGTGTAGCAAATTGTGAATGCATGTAGAGCCGAGCCCATGCTCGGCTGGCCGGCAGCAAGCAGCCGAGCATGGGCTCGGCTCTACCGCAGGCAGAGGTGTGCGGACCAACGGTCCGCACCCACGGGAGAAGCAACTCCCACCCACCGGGAGGGTGTCAGGAAACCCCTGCGCCCTTGGCCTGAACGTCGGCGTGGTACGACGAGCGCACCATCGGGCCGGACGCCACGTGGCTGAAGCCCAGCTCGTAACCGTAGTCTTCCAGTGCCTTGTAGTCGTCGGGGGTCCAGTACTTCAGCACCGGGTGATGGTGCGCGGTCGGCTGCAGGTACTGTCCGATGGTGATCATGTCCACATCGTGCGCGCGCAGGTCACGCATCGTGGCCTTGATCTGTTCGAAGTCTTCGCCCAGGCCCAGCATGATGCCGCTCTTGGTCGGCACGTCCGGGTGCTGCGCCTTGAAGTTCTTCAGCAGGTTCAGCGACCACTGGTAGTCCGCACCCGGGCGCACGTTGCGGTACAGGTCCGGCACGGTCTCGATGTTGTGGTTGAACACATCCGGCGGGTTCTGCGCCAGGATCTCCAGCGCACGTTCCATGCGGCCCTTGCCGCGGAAGTCCGGGGTCAGCACTTCGATGCGGGTACCCGGCGACTTTTCGCGGATGGCGGTGATGCAGTCGACGAAGTGCTGGGCACCGCCGTCGCGCAGGTCATCGCGGTCGACGCTGGTCACCACCACGTACTTCAGGCCCATGTCGGCCACGGTCTGGCCGAGGCTGGCCGGCTCGTTGGCATCCGGCGGCTTCGGGCGGCCATGGGCCACGTCGCAGAACGAGCAGCGCCGGGTGCAGACCTCACCGAGGATCATGAAGGTGGCGGTGCCATGACCGAAGCACTCGTGGATGTTCGGGCAGCTGGCTTCCTCGCATACCGTCACCAGGCGGTTCTCGCGCAGCTTGGCCTTCAGGTTCTGCACGGCATTGCCCGAAGGAATGCGCACGCGGATCCAGGACGGCTTGCGCAGTACCGGCGCGTCGGCGAACTGCACCGGCGAACGGTTGATCTTGTCACCGCCCAGCTGCTTGACCCCGGCCTGCAACGGCGCGGTGGACGGAGAATCGCCCTGCACGATCTGCAGGGGAATGGAACGGGCGGTGGTTTCAGTCATGGCAGTTCCGGGGAGCGGTCAGGCGGCCGCAGAAAGATCGGGCAGTTCGGGCGTGTGCTGCAGCAGCAGGCCAAACTGGCGGGCCAGGTGGTCCAGCAGCACCGGCTTGACGGCGTCCATCCCGGAGGGGCCGCCCAAATCCAGCACCGAGGTCACCTGCAACCCCTGATAGCCACAGGGATTGATGCGGTGGAAGGGTTCCAGGTCCATGGCCACGTTGAAGGCCAGCCCATGGAAGGTGCAGCCGCGGCGCACGCGGATGCCGAGTGCGGCAATCTTGGCACCACCGACGTAGACGCCCGGGGCGCCCTCGCGGCGTTCGGCGCCGATGTTCCACTCGGCCAGGGTATCGATGAGCGCCTGCTCGATGCGGCACACGTAGTCGCGCACACCGATACCCAGCCGTGGCAGACGCAGCAACGGATAGATCACGATCTGGCCGGGACCGTGATAGGTCACCTGGCCGCCGCGGTCCACGTGCAGCACGGGGATGTCGCCCGGCGCCAGCACATGCTCGTCCTTGCCGGCCTGGCCCAGGGTGAACACCGGATCGTGCTCGACCACCCACAGCTCGTCGGCATCGGCGTCGCTGCGCTGGTCGGTGAAGCGCTGCATGGCGCGCCACACCGGTTCATACGGCTGGCGGCCGAGGTCACGGACCAGCGCCGGACGCGGCGCACGGTCCTCCGGGGCGGCTTCGGCCGGGCAGGAGTCGGCTACAGCGTCCACTTCACTTCCGGGTGGTCACGCAGCGCCTGGTGCGCCAGGTCGTACTGTTCGCGGCTCTCGGCCTTGAACACGATGCGGACGGACACGTACTTGCCGTTGGAGGAGTGCTTCCAGCTGATGCGTTCGTTCACCACATCGATGCCGGCGGCCAGCAACAGGCGGGGAAGCTCATGCTCCAGGCCGCGGTTGGCCGGGCCCATGGCGCTGAGCTCGAACTGGCCGGGGAACTGGAAGCCGTGGTCGGGGTTGTCGGACTTGATTTCCATGGCCCCATTATCGGGCCGCAGGGCAACAAACCCAAGAGTATTCATCAACGCCAGGACCGCACCGGCGGTCTGCTGCGTTGCAGGCGGCCCAAAGGGACGGGCCTGAGGCCCAACGGCAGCTGACTGCAATCTCCTGACCGTCACCCACGCGAACATCGTACGGGCGGCCCGCGAACGCCTTCACACCAGGCCCGCGGCGCGTGCGCGGGTAACAAATTGTGCCCGCCGGACAATGTTGTTTTCGGAACAGACAAGTGATCTGGACGTGCTCGTTCCGACGCGCGGGCACGAGTACCGTAGCGTTGCAGAAAACGACTGAAAACCGCCCCCTTCCCCATGAGCATTCCATCCATGCGTAGTGTCGCAGCTCTCGGGCTCGCCGGCCTGCTGGCCTCTGCCCTCCCCCTTGCCGCCCAGGCGGCCGAACAATGTGGCCCGGACGCCATGCGCGACCACCCGCCGCAGGTCAATTTCCGCGTCGACAACGACCTGTTCGGCGGCCGCCACCAGGACCAGGGCTATACCAACGGTGCGCTGTTGACCCTGGTCTCCCCCAATCTGGTCGATTACACCGACGACCCCTGCCTGCCGCGCATGGCGCGCTGGGTGAACCGGTACCTGGAAGGGCTGCATCCGGGCAAGTTCGAACAGCAGAACATGATCTTCAGCATCGGCCAGGGGATCTTCACCCCGACCGATTTCACTCGCAAGGACCTGATCGAGGACGACCGCCCTTACGCCGGCGTGCTGATCGCGAACTTCGGTTTCAACGCGCGCAGCGGCGACCGCCTGCAGACCACCCAGCTGACACTGGGCGTGGTCGGCCCCTGGGCACAGGGCAAGCAGGTGCAGAATGCCGTGCACGACGTGCTGGGCGACGAAAAATTCAAGGGTTGGGACAACCAGCTGCACAACGAACCACTGTTCATGCTGACCCATGAGCGCATGCGCCGGTGGCCGGGCGATGCCAGCGTCAATGCCGACGGTTGGGGCTGGGACGCGATCAGCCACTACGGCGGGTCGATCGGCAACCTGGAAACCAAGGCCAATTTCGGCGGTGAAGTGCGCTTTGGCTGGAAGCTGCCGGACGACTTCGGCAGCACGCCGTTGCGCCCGGCCGGTGAGAACACGGCGCCGACCCGCAGCGGCCGCCCCGGTGGGTGGTCCTGGCACCTGTTCGCGACCTCGGACGCTGCCTGGGTGATCCGCGATATCACCCTGGATGGCAACACCTTCCGCAACAGTCACAGCGTGGACAAGCGCCATGTGGTGGCCTACGGCGGGTACGGCGTGGCGGTGATGTACGGCCGCTGGAAGTTCGCTGCCGCGCGCTACCACAGCACGCGCGAATTCAACGGCCAGCGCGAGGCGCCGGTGTTCGGCAGCTTCACCATCAGTCGTGCGCTGTAGGCCCAGCCTCGGTTCCGCCGGGTGTTGCCCGGCGGACACCCCGCGTGCCTACCAGCTGAAACCCGCGCCGGCAGAAACGCTCTGGTCACTACCACTGAAGGCGCCACCCAAGGACACCGAGACGTTCTTCTTCTCGCCCAGTATCCGCTGGTAACCCACGGCCAACGCCGAACGCCCGTTCTGCGAACCGACACCCGCACCCACGCGGTTGTCGCCGCTCAAACCGGCGGTGTTGATTGCCATGCCCGCATAGGCCGCGCTGATCGCCCCCATGCGGTCAAGCCGCGTGTCCATCGCGTTGAAGCGGCCATCGGTGTACTCACGCTCGGCCTTGAAACGATCATCCATCTGCTGCACGTTCACCGCATCGGTCGGGCGTACGCCGGCCGCGACATTGCTGACGACGCGCTCATTGCCCAGGGAGCCCACCGAGAACTCACTGTCGCGGTCAGCCGTAGATCCGGCACCGACAGCAACCGAATTGTTGCCCGTCGCACTGGCGCCTTCGCCCATGGCCACCGAGCCCGTACCCGAGGCCACACTACCCTCGCCCACGGCCACTGCGCCAACGCCGGACGCCGCGCTTCCATTGCCAAGGCCGATCGCGCCCTTGCCGGAAGCATCGCTCCCTTCGCCAATGGCCACCGATCCCTCACCGGTACCGGGGGAGACACCCGGATTGCCCGTGCCGGGATTTCCGGTCCCCGGGCCACCAATGGAACCATCCTCGATCCCACGCTCGATCGAACCCAGCCGGTCGTCCATCTGTCGCCATTGGGCTTCCCAGTTGGCATTCATCTGCCACAGCTGGCTGCCATTGACGGCTTCCATGCTGAACTGGCCAATCTGGCCGGCGGCGACCTTGTCCAGCACCGTGCCACCCGTTCCGCCGAGCGAGGCCCGGGACAGACTTGCATCGTCGTAAGTGAGCACGCTCAGCGTCTCGCCACTGACGGGATCAATCGCGCCAGCCGCCCGCAGCTGCGCGATGGTCACCACGTCATCTTCGTTGACACCGTTGGCCACGCCGCTCAGGCGCCGGTAGCCATCCCCGCCTGCGAAATCCACCACAGTACCGCCCTTGCCGGCAGCCACGCTCACCACGCCCGTGCCGGAATCATGGGTGACGATGCCGGAGGAGCCGTCAGCAAGGCCCGCGACGTCATCACTCAGCGTCTTCAGCGAGCCTTCTGCGCCGGACATGCGCGTCTGCAATCCGCCAACGCCGCTCTCCAGCGAGCCCACCTGGGCACCCAGCTTCGAGGCATCGTCCTTGATCGTGTCGATGTCACTCTCCACCCGCCCAACGCGCTCATTGGTCGAGAACAGCTGCGCACCGGTGATGGCATCGGCACTGCCTGCAGCGATCACACCGTCAGCCATGTTGGTGATGCGGCGGTTGTCAACGCCATTGCCCACCGATACCGTGTTGGCCGCATTGGTGGTCGCCCCGGCTCCCAAGGCGACGCTGTTACTGTGGCTGGCGGTCGCATCGTAGCCCACCGCTACGCCACCTTCGGCCGAAACAGTACTGGCATTGCCCAGGGCTACTGCCTTCATCTTGGTGGTTGGGGCCCCGAGCACGCTCGCGCCCCCGCCCATAGCCAGCGATCCTCCACCCACGACCTGCGCACCGGGTCCGATCGCAATCGCGTAGTCCGGCGAATCAGTGCCCGGCGAAAGTGAGCTGTCCGTCCTTGCTGAATTGCCGATGGCAATGTCGCGCGCGCCCCCCGCTACGGCGTCATCGCCCAGTTCAACCTTGGTGGCAAGCACACTCGACCACGTCGCCCCCTGGTCACTGGTGCAGCGCTCGCGCTCCGCATCGGTTGCTTCATTGGCGCAGTCCCCCCTGTCCGCTGCTGCAGCCAGAGCTGCTGGCAGCATCAAGGCACCTGCCAACGCCAATGCCAGCGGGGTGCGGCGCGCAGTGCAACGCGTCGTTGGAGAAATCACGGACATCAGCGTGCGAATGGTCATTGGCATGTACTCCTATGGAATGGGACGGAAAGCCGCAGTGCCCGGCAGTCCTGTTGCTTACATGCTCGACCTGACACGCCGGCAAACCCATCGGACGTGTACCAATTCCACGCACCGGACCCGGCCCGACAGCGCCGATACAGGCAAAGAAAAAGGCCGGCATTCGCCGGCCTTTTCGTTCACCACGCCGGGGCGTGGATCATTCCGATTCCCACCACATCCAGAAGCTGTCCCACAGGCGCTTGAAGAAGCCGGCCTGCTCAACGGCGGCCACGGCCACCAGCGGCGCTTCGGCGACGACCTTGCCATCCAGGGTGACCTTCACGGTGCCGATCTGCTGGCCGGCGGTGAACGGTGCTTCCAGGGTCTTGGGCACATCGATGCTCGGCTTCAGGTCGTTGTAGCGGCCGCGCGGCACGCTCACCAGCATCGGCTGGGCCACCCCCAGCTGCACCTTGTCGGTGGTGCCCTTCCAGACCTTGTGCTCGGCCACGGCCTTGCCCGGTTCATACAGACGGTGGGTCTCGAAGAAGCGGAAGCCCCAGTTCAGCAGCGCCAGGCTGTCATCGGCACGCTGCTTTTCCGACGCACCGCCCAATACCACGGCGATCAGGCGCTGGTCGCCACGCTGCGCCGAACTCATCAGGCAGTAACCGGCTTCGGAAGTGTGGCCGGTCTTGATGCCGTCCACGCTGCCGTCGCGCCACAACAGCAGGTTGCGGTTCGGTTGCTTGATGTTGCCGACCTGGAATTCCTTGATCTTGTTGTACGCGTAGGTTTCCGGGTAATCACGCACCATCGCGCGGCCCAGCAGCGCCAGGTCGTAGGCGGTGCTGTGGTGGCCTTCGGCGGTCAGGCCGTGGGCGTTGACGAAGTGGGAGTTCTTCATGCCGATCTTGGCGGCGTAGCTGTTCATCAGCGACGCAAAGGCTTCTTCGCTGCCGGCCACGTGCTCGGCCAGGGCGATCGCGGCGTCATTGCCGGACTGGATCGCCATGCCCTTTTCCATGTCTTCCAGGCGTGCGGTCTGGTTGACCGGGAAGCCGCTGTAGCTGCCGTCGGTACCCGCGCCGCCTTCGCGCCAGGCGCGTTCGCTCATCATCACCTGGTCATCCGCACGGACCTTGCCGTTCTTGACCTCGGCGGCGATCACGTAGGACGTCATCACCTTGGTGATGCTGGCCGGGGCCAGCTGCTCGTGGATGTTCTCGCCGGCCAGCACCTGGCCGGTGGCGTAGTCCATCAGCACCCAGGCCTTGGATACGCTCGGCACCGGCGCCGGCGGGGTGGCAACAGTGGCCGGGGCGGCAGCGGCGGCGGGCGCCGGCGTGGCCGGGGTCGGCAGCGGGGTCTGGGCGGAAGCCAGGCCCACCACCAGGGTGGCGGCCAAGGCGGTGGCGGCGGAACGGAAATTCATTGGACAGCAGGCTCCAGGGGACGGCCAGGAATGGAGGGTGGAACGTAGTGGCCATTGTAAGGCCGGGGCAGCATGGGCCGGCAGCACCGGCCCGGGTGGGTCAATCCTTGACGATCTGAGGCGACCCCAGGCCCAGACCGGCAATGCGGCCGACAAGTTCCGCGGCACTGGCATGGTCGCTGGCGGGAACGCGCAGGCGGAACAGGGTGCGGCCACCGGCGGCGATGTCGCTGATGGTCGCGCCGACGATGCCGGCGGCGTTGAGCTGGCCCATTGCGCGGTTGGCATTGTCGCGGCTGGAGAAGCTGGCGACCTGCACCATCACCGCGCCCACCACCTGCTGCGACAGGCTGGGGGCGGTCGGTGTGGCCGGCGTCGTACGCGCCGGCGCCGGCGTGACCGCGCGCGGCGCGGCGCTGGCGACGGCAACCGGTGCCACAGGGGCGCTGCGCGCCGGCGGTGCGCTCGGCGGCAGGCTGCTGACCGCCACGTCCGGCACGGCGCTGGCCACGCCCTGGGTGGTGGCCGGCTGGCCACGCGCAGGCATGGCGTCGGCCGGCAGGCGCTTGACCAGGCGATCAATGTCGCTGTCGGCGGTGGCACGCGCAGCCGTTACCGGGCGCGTACTGGCCGCCGCGACAGCCGTTTCGGCGGCACGGCGCTCGCGGCGCGACGGCTTTTGGGCCAGCAGATTGCTCTCGCCCGGTTGCAGCGCACGCACTTCCACGTTGCCGGTACCGCGCTGGGTGATGCCCAGCCGCACCGCGGCGGCATAACTGAGGTCGACCACGCGGCCATCATGGAACGGGCCACGGTCGTTGACGCGCACGATCACCGACTCGCCGTTGTCCAGGTTGGTGACGCGGGCGAAGCTGGGCAGCGGCAGCGTCTTGTGCGCGGCGGTGAACTGGTACATGTCGTAGACCTCGCGGTTGGAGGTCAGGCGGCCGTGGAACTTGGCGCCGTAGTACGAGGCCGTACCGCGCTCGACATAGTTGCGGGTGTCGTCGAGCACCTTGTACGACTTGCCCAGCACCACGTACGGCGACTTGTTGCCGATGGCCGAACGCTCTTCGGCGGTCACTTCCGGCTCGGGAATGCAGGCGACGTTGGGAATGTAGTCCGGGGTGCTGTCACGCACGCCTGGCTTGTACAGCCCCCCGGCGGTGTAGTTGCCGCGCGTGTTCGGGTCTTCCTTGGCCGCAGCATAGGGCGAGCCCTCCGGGCAATGCGCCGGGCGCGAGCCGCGACCCTGCACCACCGTGCCGCTGGGCTTGCCACCGTGGCCGGTCGTGGCCGGCTTCTTCGGCGCACTGCTGCAGGCAGCCAGCGCGAGGACGATCAAGCTCGGGACCAGCCATCTGATGTTCATGCCGGGGGCAGCTCCTGTCCGGCGATGGCCTGCGACAACTGGAACACGGCCATCGCGTACATCTTCGAGAGGTTGTAGCGGGTGATCGCGTAGTAATTCTGGAAGCCCAGCCAGTACTGCTTGCCGGTGCTGCCCTCAAGCGTGATCGGCGTTGCGGTGGCGCCCGGCTGCACCGCAGCGCTGGGCTGGTAGCCGCGCTGCGCCAGGTCGGCCAGCGACCAGGTCGGCATCCATTCGGTCGGGTTGAACTCCTCGCGACCCGGCGCCAGCGTGGCCGGTACGGCCACCTGGCCACCACGGACCCAGCCGCCCTTCTTCACGAAATAATTGGCGATGGACGAGAACACATCGTCGTAGCTGGTGAACAGGTCGCGACGGCCATCGCCATTACCGTCCACGGCGTAATCGAGATAGCTGGACGGCATGAACTGGCCCATGCCCATCGCACCGGCATAGCTGCCCTTGAGCGTGGTGATGTCCAGCTTTTCCTCACGGCCCAGCTCGAACAGCTTGGCCAGCTCATCGCGGAAGAACAGCTCGCGGCGCACTTCGCGTTCCAGCTTGGCCGGGTCGCCACTGCGCGGGTAGTAGAACGCCAGCGTGTACAGCGCATCGAGCACGCGGTGGTTGCCGGCATTTTTCCCGTAACTGGTCTCCACGCCGATGATCGCCACGATCACTTCGGCCGGCACGCCGGTGCGCTGCTGCACGCGATCCAGTTCGGCACGATGCTGGGCCAGGAACGCGCGGCCGCCATCGATGCGTGCCTTGCTGATGAACATCGGCCGGTATTCGTTCCACGGTTTGACCCGTTCGGCCGGGCGCGACATGGCGGCGATGATCGGCTGGCGCACCTGCGCCTGATCGAGCACGCTGCTGATCTGCTCCGGCTTCAGCCCATAGCGCTTGGCCGTATCGGCAACAAAGCGGGCCCGTGCGACCTCGAACGGCACCGGAGTGAGATCGACCGGCGGCGCTGTAGCAGCGGCCGCTTCGGGCGCGGCTTCGGCCGGGCCGTGGGCCTTGGTGGCGGGCTGGCGCGGCGTACTGCTGGCCTGGGGCGAAGACGGTGGGGACTTCGGCTGGGTCGCGCAGGCGACCAGGCCGAGGGTGAGCATGCAGGCCAGAGTGCGTCGAATCATCGTCGCAGGTTAGCAGGTCATGGATGAATTAAAACCCCTAACACCATGAATCACAACGATTTGCCCGCGTTCAGCGGGAAATGTGAAGACGTCGTGATCGAGCTATCCCCATTCAGATAGAGGTGGCCGGTTGCGTCCCCATCCCCGCAGACGCAACCGGCGACCGGATCCGGTCGGTACCTGCGCGGCTGCCGCTCCCCAGTGGCAGTTCCCCGCGCTCCCTGTACCCGTTGGATCAGTACTGCTCCCGCCCGACGCCCCCTCGCGCTGCATCGATTGACGGCGCGCCGTGCCGAACGGGCCGCCATTGTGCAGGCCGATTACGACAAGTCCATTGATCAAGATCAACGCGGTGTAAAAATGTGAACCAGATAACGTTTTTCGCGGACTTTGGTCGGAGAGCGTGTTGCGTCGCATTGTTGTGAGAACGCTTCCACAACGGGCATTGCGCAGCGCCAGGAAGTCTCCGGCCAACGGCGCAGCCCCTCGTGGGTCGCCGCGAAAAGCAGTTCACGGGTGAGGCCAGGTAGATGGGCTGCGCAGGGGCCGCTGCAAGTACGTCCATGTAAGCTCGGTCGCCGCATCCATGCGGCTCACGCCCCTGCGCAGCCCATCTACCCGGCCACGGACAGGTTCCGTGCGCGTCTACCCACGGAGAAGAAAGAGAAGATCAAAAGCGGGTCGCGGCGCTGCGCTTGCTCATAAGCCGAGCACGGCTCGGCTCTACACAAGGCAATGAAGCGACCCGCCAGGCTGCATTTGCTTTTGCTCTTCTCTTTCTTCTCTGTGGGTAGACGCGCCCGAAAATTATCAGGGGGCGGGCGCGGTGGGTTCGCGGGACCGTTGGCGCCATGGATGGCGCCATCGAGCCCCCAGGGACGGGTTTACGGCGTGTCCCGCGAACCCACCGCACCCGCCCCACACATGAGCCGCGTTGCGCGACCACCCACGAGGGGGCTGCGCCGTTGGCTGGAAACGCTATCCCCCGTGCACGGGCCGATGCCCGCGTACCGCCATCACCAGCCCGATGCCGGCCAACAGCGAAACCGCCGAGGTCCCGCCGTAACTGATCAGCGGCATCGGAATGCCCACTACCGGCAGCAGGCCGGAAATCATTCCGCCGTTCACCAGCACGTAGACGAAGAACGCCAGCCCCAGGCTACCGGCCAGCAAGCGCGCGTGCGTGTCGCGCGCGTGCACCGCAATCCACAGGCAACGCCCCACCACGAACAGGTACAGCGCGAACAGCGTCGCCACGCCGATCCAGCCAAACTCTTCGGCCAGCACCGAGAACGCAAAGTCGGTGGTGTACTCGGGCAGGAAATCGAGCGTGGCCTGTGTGCCCTGCCCCCAGCCACGTCCTTGCCAGCCCCCGGAACCGATCGCGATGCGCGATTGCAGGATGTTCCAGCCGGTACCAAGCGGGTCGGCCGCCGGGTCGAGGAAGGTCAGCACACGATCCTTCTGGTATTGCCGCAGCAAGCCGAACCACGCCAGGGGTGCAGCCACTGCCAGCCCTGCCGCCCCGGTCGCCAACCAGCCCCAGTGCAAGCCAGCCAGCAACAACGCGAACACGCCACTGGCAGTGACCAACGTGGCGGTGCCGAGGTTGGGCTGCATGAGGATCAACACCGCCGGCACGCCGATCAGCAGCGCGGCGGTCAATACCGTGCGCGGCGAGGGCGGCAGTGGTTGCCGATGCAGGTACCACGCCATCATCAGCGGCAGGCTGAGCTTGAGCAGCTCGGACGGCTGCAGGTAGAACACGCCGAGGTTCAGCCAGCGCTGCCCGTACTTGCCGGTGCCGATGACGTACACCGCCATCAGCGGCAGCATCGACAGCGCGTAGATCGCAGGGGTCCACGCACGCAATCGCAGCAGCGAAACACGCGACAGCAGCCACATCGCCAACAGCCCACCAGCAAAGCGTGCCGCCTGCCCGGCCACCGGGCCGGACACGCTGTGCAGCACCGCCAGGCCGGCGCCCATCAGGATCAACAACGCGCCCAGCAACGGCAGATCGATCGTGCGCAGCGCCTCACGGCAGCCGCCAGTCAGTCGTTTCCATTTCACGCGGGCACGGTAGCAACGGGTGCTTGCGTGAAGCTGTCAGGGTGCTCCTGCTCTCCGTAGCCGAGCTGCGGGGTCAGATCCCTTTTTCCTGTGGAAAAAGGGATCTGACCCCGACGCCGGACTCAACCGTAGCCGCCGTGCACTGGATTGTGGCTGCGCACCGCCATCACCAGCCCGAAGCCGGCCAGCAGCGACACCGCCGAAGTACCACCGTAGCTGATCAGCGGCATCGGCACGCCTACCACCGGCAGCAGGCCGGAAATCATCCCGCCATTCACCAGCACGTAGACGAAGAACGCCAGGCCGGTGGCACCCGCCAGCAGGCGCGAATAGGAATCGCGTGACTGGCTGGCGATCCACAGGCAACGCCCGATCACCACCAGGTACAGCGCCAGCACCGTGGCCACGCCGATCCAGCCGAATTCCTCGCTCAGCACCGAGAACGCGAAGTCGGTGGTCTGCTCGGGAATGAAGTTCAGGTGCGACTGCGAGCCTTCGCCCCAGCCCTTGCCATCGAAGCCACCGGAACCGATGGCGATCTTCGACTGGATGATGTTCCAGCCGGCGCCAAGCGCGTCCATCTCCGGGTCCAGGAACATCATGATGCGGTCCTTCTGGTACGGCCGCAGCAACCAGAACCAGGCCACCGGCGCGACCGCAGCCACGCCGCCCACGCCCAGCCCAACCCACCACCACGGCAGGCCCGCCAGCAGCAGCACGAACACGCCGCTGGCGGCGATCAGCACGCCAGTACCGAAGTCCGGCTGCAGCATCACCAGGCCGGTGGGTACGCCGATGATGATCAAGGCCACGAGCACGGTATTGAAGCGCGGCGGCAGCGGCATCTTGTGCAGGTACCACGCCACCATCATCGGCAGGCTCACCTTCAGCAGCTCGGCCGGCTGCAGGTAGAAGAATTTCAGGTCCAGCCACTGCCGGCCATATTTACCGGTGCCCAGCACGAACACCGCCAGCAGCGGGATCATCGAGATCGCGTAGATCATCGGCGTGGCCGAGCGGATGCGCAGGATCGGCACCCGCGAGATGCCCCACAGTGCGGCCATGCCCACCGCGAAACGCGCGCCCTGCGCCATCACCAGGCTGTCGCCACCAGCGCTCTTCAGGGTCGCCAGGCCAATCACCATCAGCGCGCCCAGGGCCAGGCACAGCACCCAGTCCAGCGTGCTGAAAAAGCGGCGCAGCATGTCGCCGGCCCAGCGCAGGAACACTCTCATCGTGCAGGCTCCGCAGGGGCCGGGCGCGGCGTGGCTGGCAGCGCGGCGGCCGGCGCGCCCGGCTGCGGCGCAGGCGCCGGCTCGGGTGCGGGTGCGGGTGCACCAATCAGCACCGGATGCTCTCCCACCTGTGCAGCGGCGAGGTCACCGGCCTGGCGCGCGCCCGCGTCTTCGTTGTCGAACGCGGTGGCGCCGATGGCGGTGGTGCCGCGCTCGCTGTCCAGCGGCTGCATGCCTTCGGGCATCTTGCCCAACAGGTAGGCGTCGAACACCTTGCGTGCGATCGGCGCCGCGGCCGAACCACCATAGCCACCACCTTCCACTGCCACCGCAATTGCGATGACCGGGCTGTCCGCCGGCGCAAAGCCGACGAACAGTGCGCGGTGACGCAGATGCATCGGCAGGCTCTTCGGATTCACGGCGGCGGTGCCCTTGCGGCTGATGACCTGTGCGGTACCGGTCTTGCCGGCCATCACGTACGGCGCACCGACGGCCACGCGCCAGCCGCTGCCGCCGGGCCGCATGGTTGCCATCATGCCCTCGCGCACGGCCTGCACGTTGTTGGGATTGGGGCTGACCGGCTTGCTCTCGCCGGGCGGCATCGCCGTCCAGTCGCTGTCGAAGCCTTCGCGCTGCTGGATCACCAGGTGCGGGGTGCGCAGCTGGCCGTCGGCCAGGCCGCTGACGCCGCGCGCCAGCTGCAGCGGGGTGACCTTCCAGTCACCCTGGCCGATGCTGATGTTGACCGTATCGCCGGGATACCAGGCTTCCTTGCGGCTCTTCCGCTTGTAGGCGGGCGACGGCAGGATGCCGCCGATCTCGCCGGTGAGGTCGATGCCGGTCGGCTGGCCGAAGCCGTAGTACTCCATGTAATGGTCGAAGCGCTCGATGCCCAGGTCCAGCGCCAGCTTGTAGTAATAGGTGTTGACCGACTCGGCGATGGACTTGCGCAGATCAGTCCAGCCGTGGCCGCCACGGTGGGCGTCACCCCAGCCGCGCGAGGTGCCCGGCAGGTAGAACATGCCGGTGGAGAGCACCTTGTCTTCCGGGCGGCGCACGCCGGAGTCCAGTCCCGCCAGGCCGATCAGCGGCTTCAGCGTGGAACCGGGAGCGACGCCACCGAGCACCAGGCGGTTGAACTGTGGCCGCGACGGGTTTTCGTTCAAGGCCTTGAAGTCGGCATGGGAAATGCCGTTGACGAACAGGTTGGGGTCGTAGGACGGCAGGCTGACCATCGCCAGCACTTCGCCGGTGCGCGGATCCATCGCCACCGCCGAACCCTCCTGGTCGCCGAACGCGGCCACCATCGCGCGCTGCAGGTCGGCGTCGATCGACAGCCGCAGGTCGGCACCGGACTGCGCGGCGACGCGGCCGATGGTGCGGATCGCGCGACCCTGCACGTTGGTCTCGACCTGCTCGTAGCCGACCTTGCCGCGCAGCTGCTGCTCGTAATAGCGTTCCAGGCCGGACTTGCCGATGTGGGTCAGCGCGGCATTGCCTTCGCCGAGGATCTCCAGATCCTTGTCATCAACGCGGCCGACGTAGCCGATGATGTGCGCGAACAGATCGCCATAGGGATAGCGCCGGGTCAGGTAGGGTTCCAGCTCGACCCCCGGGAAACGCCAGCGGTCGACGGCAAAGCGCGCCATCTCCTCGTCGCTCATGCGCAGCTTCAGCGTGACCGGCAGGAACTTGCGGCGCGCCTTGCGCGACCTGTTGAATGCTTCCAGCTCTTCCGGGCTGATGCTGATGATCTTCGCCAGCCCTTCCAGGGTGGCATCCATGTCCTTGACCTTGTCCGGAGTGACGTCCAGGCGGAAGGCCGGCACGTTTTCGGCCAGCAGGCGACCGTTGCGGTCGTAGATCATGCCGCGCCCTGGCACCACCGGCCGCGGCTTGATGCGGTTGGCTTCCGAGCGCGTGGCGTAGACGTCGTGGTCCAGCACCTGCAGCTTGAAGTACCAGCCGCCCAGGCCCAGCAGGCAGACCAGCACGCCCAGGAAACCCAGCGCCGCACGGCGGCGGAACTGCTCGGCTTCGGCGTGCGGGTTCTTGACCTGGCGGCGCGGGATCATGGCTCAGCGCCCGCGCTTGCCGAAGCGCACCGCGTCCAGCAGCACGAACACCAGCGGCCACAGGCCCATGCCCAGCAGAGGCGCCCACCAGTACGACCAGGGCAGGGTCGGCTCATCCACCACGATGTGGACCAGCGCGCTGACGATGCGATCGTTGAACAGCAGGCCGCCGATGGCCAGCATCTGCTGGGACATCGGGAAGAAGCGGATGCGGGCACGGAAGCGCTGCAGGATGAAGGCCAGCATTACCAGCCGCAGTGCCTGTTCGCCCAGCACGCCGCCGTACAGCAGGTCGGCCACCACGCCGCTGGCAAAGGCGATGCCCAGGCCGACGCGCTCAGGAGCTTCGATCACCCAGTACGCCAGCACCAGCGCCAGCCAGTACGGGCGCAGCGGCTGCAGCAGCGCCGGCAGCGGCAGCAGGCCCAGCAGCAGCGCCACCACCAGGCTGGCCGGCAGCACCCACGGGTTGTCGCGCAGGCGGCTCATCGCTGGGCCTCCGGCGTGGTCGGTTGCCGGCCAGCGGCCGGCACTACCGTGGATCCAGCTGGGGGAGAGCCCCCCTCTTGTTGAGGCGCGGGGTTAAGGGAGGATGCGGGGTCAACAGTCCTCGTCTGCGACGAGGGCTGTTGCCGGCCAGCGACCGGCGCTACCGGGGAGCTGACCGGAGCTGGCGTCGTTGCCGCTGGCGCGGCTCCCGCAGACACGCTGGCGCCGGTGGCCGGGCCCCCCGGGGCGGTTTCTTCCAGCTGCAGGCGCAGCTCCGGCGGAATGCGGATCGCCGCGCCCGGGCGCAGCAGCAGCACGTCGCGGCCGCGGTCGAGCTGGGCCGCCGGCTTCAGTTCACCGACCAGGAAGGCGTGGGTGTCGTCCGGGCGCAGGCCGGTGATGGTGCCGACCGGGAAGCCGGCCGGGAAGCGCCCGCCGAGGCCGGAGGTGACGATCTCATCGCCCACTTCCACGCCGGCGCTGAGCGGGATGTCGCGCAGTTCCAGCGTGTCGCCGCGGCCATAGACGATCAGGCGCACGCCGTTGCGGGCCACGGTGACCGGCACCGCGTGGTCGGGATCGGTCAGCAGCAGCACGGTGGAGGTGCCACCGGTGACGCTGATCACCTGCCCCATCAGGCCGCCGGCGTCGATCACCGCCTGGCCGACGTGCACGCCCTCGCGGCTGCCTGCGTCGAGCACCAGGCGTTGCTTCACCGGGTCCAGGTCGATGTCCAGGATCGGTGCCAGCTGCACGTCCAGGCCACTGCGCTCGGCCACGTTCAGCAGTTCGCGCAGCTGGGCGTTGTCCAGCGCGGCGGTCTGCAGGCGAGTCAGGCGCGCGTTGGCCAGCAGCAGCTGGTTGCGCAGTTCACGGTTTTCGGCGACCAGCTGGGTATGGCTGGCGGCGGAATCCTTGACCTGGTTGCCGAGCTTGCCGGGCAGGCCAGCCAGTGCCCATACCGGCTGTACCAGGCTGTTGGCCTGCTCGCGCAGGCGTGCCAGCCAGCCAGCCTGGTCATCGAGCACGATCAGGGTGATGGCCAACGCGAGATAGGCCAGCAACCGCAGGGGGCTGGCGGCATCACCGGATCGGGAGGCGACGGGAGGACCGGCGTAGGGCGGCACGGCAACGATTCAACTGGCAGAAGGCGGAAGGGAAACACGCGGGCGCCCCGCCGGTGCCGGCCCGCCATCACGGCGGGCCGCACCCCGGAAGGGCGCGGCGGGCAGGAACGGCCGGGACGGCTTATTCCGGCGCAAAGAACTCGTTGCCGTGCATGTCCACCAGCTCCAGCGCACGACCGCCACCGCGCGCCACGCAGGTCAGCGGGTCGTCGGCCACCTGCACGTGCAGGCCGGTCTCCTCGGAGATCAGGCGGTCCAGGTCGCGCAGCAGGGCGCCACCACCGGTCAGCACGATGCCGCGCTCGGCGACGTCGGCGCACAGTTCCGGCGGGGTCTGCTCCAGCGCCAGCTTGACCGCGCTGACGATGCCCGACAGCGGTTCGTGCAGGGCCTCGAGCACTTCGTTGGAGCTGATCTTGATCATCTTCGGCACGCCCTCGGCGAGGTTGCGGCCGGAGATTTCCATCTCGATCACTTCCGCCTGCGGGTAGGCGCAGCCCAGCTCGACCTTGATGCGCTCGGCGGTGGCTTCACCGATCAGCATGCCGTGGTTGCGGCGCACGTAGTTGGTGATGGATTCGTCGAAGCGGTCGCCGCCGATGCGGACCGAGGCCGAATAGACGATGCCGTTGAGCGAGATGACCGCCACTTCGGTGGTGCCGCCGCCGATGTCGATGACCATCGAGCCACGGGCTTCGGTGACCGGCATGCCGGCGCCGATCGCGGCGGCCATCGGTTCTTCGATCAGGAACACGTCACGGGCACCGGCTTCCTCGGCCGATTCCTTGATCGCGCGGCGCTCGACCTGGGTCGAGCCGGCCGGCACGCAGACCAGGACGCGCGGGCTCGGGCGCAGCACGCGCGACTTGTGCACCTTCTTGATGAAGTGCTTGAGCATCGCCTCGGTATAGGTGAAGTCGGCGATGACGCCGTCCTTCATCGGGCGGATGGTGGTGATGTGGCCCGGAGTACGGCCCAGCATCTGCTTGGCTTCGGCACCGACGGCTGCCACCGAACGGGTGCCACCGATGGCACGGTCCTGGCGCACGGCCACGACCGACGGCTCGTTCAGCACGATCCCCTGCCCGCGCACGTAGATGAGGGTGTTGGCCGTGCCCAGGTCGATGGACAGGTCGTTGGAGAACATGCCACGGAGTTTCTTGAACATCTGAGGAAGGAGTCCTGAGGGGTGTCGTGCCCGCCGCGGGATGGCGAAAAAATGGGCAGAAATCGAGGCCGACAAGCCTAGCAACCCGCCTGCCGCCGAGCAAGGAAAAAACTAGCTGAACCCGCGTCTTCACAGGCTTTCGGCCTGATCGGGTCTCACCCGGTTCTGGCCCTGAGCGGCACCAGCGGGTAACCTTTGCGCCGTCGGGCGCCCAAGGGCGCCGTTTGCTTGCCCGCTGAACCGGGCCGGCCCACCCCAAAATTCACCGCATAGGCTTACATCGATGTCCGCTCTGATCTGTGGTTCTCTTGCCTTCGACACCATCATGGTGTTCCCGGACCAGTTCAAGAATCACATCCTGCCGGACAAGGTGCACATCCTGAACGTGTCCTTCCTGGTGCCGCGCATGCGCCGCGAGTTCGGCGGCTGCGCAGGCAACATCGCCTACAACCTGCACCTGCTGGGCGGCCAGCCGATCCCGATGGGCACCGTGGGCTCGGACTTCGGCCCGTACCGCGAATACTTCGAAGGCCTGGGCATCGACCTGTCGCGCGTGCGCGTGATCGATGAGCTGTTCACCCCGCAGGCATTCATCACCACCGACCACGACAACAACCAGATCACCGCCTTCCACCCGGGCGCGATGATGCGTTCCTACGAGAACCACGTGCGTGGGGTGCCGGGCGTCACCCTGGGCCTGGTCGGCCCGGACGGCCGCGAAGGCATGATCCAGAACGCGCAGGAATTCCACGAAGACGGCATCCCGTTCATCTTCGACCCGGGCCAGGCCATGCCGCTGTTCAACGGCCCGGAACTGCGCGCCTTCATCGAGCAGGCCGACTACGTGGTGGTGAACGACTACGAGTCGAACCTGCTGCAGGAGCGCACCGGCTGGGACGAGAAGGAGATCGTCAGCCGGGTCAAGGCCTACATCACCACCCGTGGCCCGAAGGGCGCGGTCATCCACACTCCGGAAAAGAGCTACGACATCCCGCCGGCGCACGAGCGCCGCGTGGTCGACCCGACCGGCTGTGGCGACGCCTTCCGCGCAGGCCTGATCTACGGCATCCAGAAGGGCTACGACTGGCTGACCATCGGCCGCATGGGCAACCTGATGGGCGCGCTGAAGGTCGAGCATCCGGGCACGCAGAACCAGCGTTTCACCTTCGACGAGTTCAACGAGCAGTTCAAGCAGCAGTTCGGTTACGCGCTGGGCGCGTAAACCGAACTGCCCGCGCATCTGATCGGTGGGTGTCGACCTTGGTCGACACTGCCGGCCAGCGGCCGGCACTACCGGAACTTCCGACCGACACGTTGCCTGCTCTCTGTAGAGCCGAGCCCATGCTCGGCTTGCGCGCGCCGGTCATGCGGCCTGCCAGGCGGCCAGCAGCGCGCGGCAATCGGCGAAATGCCAGTCGGCGCGGCCCGGCCAAGGGTTCTCTGGCAGGTTGACCAGCACGGTATGCGTGCCGGCCGCACGGCCGCACTCCAGGTCGTAGGCGTGGTCACCCACCATCACCGCCTGCGCAGGCCCGATGCCCCATCGCCGCAGATGCTGCTGCAGGCCCTCCGGCGAGGGCTTGGGCACCGCTTCATCGCGACCAATGATGTCGGCATCGTCGAACAACGCCCCGACCCCGATCGCCTCCAGCGTCAGCTTCGCCAGCGCATGATCATTGCGGGTCAGGATGCCCAGCCGGCAGCCAGCCGCCGCCAGCGCGCGCAGCAGCTTCACCGCACCCGGCGCCGGCAGCGCGTCCTCGGCCAGCGCGCGCTCGTGATCCAGCAACCACTCACGCTTGGCCTGCGCCGGCGCATCCGGCAACGCCGCGATATGGTCGAGGATGTCTTCCTCGGCCGTGATCTGCAATGCGCGGCGGATCGCGGCGAAATCATGCACGGCCACAGTCAGCGTGCCGTCCATGTCGAACACCCAGTGCCGGATCGCGGACAACGCGTGCACTGCGCTGCCCGCCGCAACCATCACTGCCACCACTGCGGCATGCGGCTGGCGTCGACGCCACCGGTTTCAAACACAGCGGTGCGGGTACCACCGGCCTTGACCGGGAACTCGATGCTGATCGACTTGCCCTTGCGCGCCAGTTTCCACAGCGCTTTCTGATCGGTGATGAACAGGGCGATGGCTTCATCGGTCTTCGGGCGCCACGCGGCCATCGACACCGGCTTGCCGTCGTCCACGGTCACTTTCACCGTGCACTGCGGGCAACGGAAATCGCCGGCCTGCAGCACCAGGTAGGCATGCCGCTTCCACTCCGGATGATCGCGGAACACCAGCTGCACCGGCTTGGCGCCGCTGCCATCCACGTCCACCCGTTCCTTGCTGTAGATCTGCGCCGAAACCTGGTTGCCCTTGCTGCCCACCGGGATCTGGTTGTACTGCCACAGCGCCTGCATGCGGCGCAGGTCGCGCGCGGCGTCACCCTTGGCCTTGACCTCGTCGAAGCCCGCGGCGATGCGATCGGCGGCGGCGGTGTCCTTGTACTGGTCCAGCAGCGAGGCACCATGCAGGCGCGCGCGCTCCCAGTCCTGCGCGGCCACGGCCATGTCGTACTGCTTGGCCACGTCTTCGGCCTTGGCCTCCTTCTGCGCCCGCACGGCGGCTGCGGCGGCTTCCTGCGCCTTGCGTTCTTCCTCGGGGTTGCTGCAGGCGGCCAGCGCCAGGGTGCAGGCGGTGAGCAGGATCAGTCGTTTCATGGCGGAGGTCCTATGCGAGTGCATCCCGATTCTATCGGCAGCGAAAAGCGGATACACCAACGGCGGGTTTCCCCGCCGTTGGTGGTGAAGCAGTGACCGGTTGCCGGCCAGCAGCCGGCCCTACCGCTTACTTGGCTTCAGCCTTGGCCAGCATGTCCTGCACCGAGGCAGTGGTGATCGGGTGGTAGCCCGGCTTGGCCTTTTCGAAGGCCTGCTTGGCCAGCTCCAGCCCCTTCGGGGTCTTCACCAGTTCGGCGTAGATCGGCAGGATCAGCTTGCGACGGCCGACGCGCTCGATGAATGCCGCCGCGCCTTCATTGGCCTGCTCGTAGCCGCTGCGGATCGCCAGCGGGTACCAGCGCATGGCGATCTCGCCATTCGGGGTGCCGGTGAAGTGGAAGGCCTTGTCCAGCGTGGCCAGCTTGTCCAGCGGCTGGGTCGCGCCCAGGCCATCGATGAAGCGCACCCATTCCTGCGTACTCCAGTCGGCGATGACCTGGCTGCTCGGCACGGTGCCGGCGCTGGCGAAGGCGATGCGCGCGGTATCGACGCTGCTGAAGTTGCGCGACTGCGCCTTGGCCGCGAACGCCGGGATACCCGGCTCGTCCAGCCATGCCTTCAGTTCGGCCTCGGTCACTGCCGACGGATTCTTCGGCAGCAGGTTCTTCTTCATGTAATCGACGAACTGGTCGGTGTTCGCGCTCTGGAAGGCATGGTCATCGAACCAGCCACGCAGGAACGGATCGAAGGTCTCGCGGCCGAAGCGCTGTTCCAGGAACTCCAGGAACCACGAACCCTTGACGTAGGCCACCTGGCTGAGGGCTTCGTCGGGATCACGCTCGTTCAGCGGCGGCAGCGCCAGCGCCTGGTCGGCCGGGCTCATGTCCTTCACTTCGGCCAGCAGGTCGGTCTGGTCGATCTGCTTCTCCATCTCGGCCATTTCCTTGCCGTACAGAGCTTCGGTGATGCGGCCCTGGACGTAGGTGGTGAAGCCTTCATTGAGCCAGATGTCCTTCCAGCTGGCGTTGGTCACCAGGTTGCCCGACCAGCTGTGCGCCAGTTCGTGGGCGACCAGCGAGACCAGCGACTTGTCGCCGACGATCACGGTCGGGGTGGCGAAGGTCAGGCGCGGGTTCTCCATTCCACCGAACGGGAACGACGGCGGCAGCACCAGCATGTCGTAGCGGCCCCAGCGGTATTCGCCGTACAGCTTCTCGGCGGCACCGATCATCTTCTCGGTGTCTTCGAATTCCTTGGCGGCCTTGTTGACCATGGTCGGCTCGGCCCAGACGCCGGAGCGGCCGGAGATCGGCTCGAACACCAGGTCGCCGGCGGCGATGGCCAGCAGGTAGGACGGAATCGGCTGCGGCATCTTGAAGGTGTAGTCACCATCACGCGCGGCCTTCGGATCGTTGTCGGCGCTCATCAGCACCATCACGTCCGGGCGCGAGACCACGTGCGCGCTGTAGGTGAAGCGCACGCTCGGGGTATCCTGCAGCGGCACCCAGGAACGGGCATGGATGGCCTGCGACTGGCTGAACATGAAGGGCAGCTTCTTGCCCTCGGTCATCGACGGCGCCAGCCACTGCAGGCCCGAGGCGGTCGGTGCGGTGTGGTAGGTCACTTCCACCTTGGCCGGCTGCTCCGCAGCCTCGATGGTCAGCTTGCTGCCGAACACCTTGTCGGCCGGGGCCAGTTCGAACTTCAGCGGGCTGCGCGCGCCGTCGGCGGCAACGGCCTCGACCTTGGACACGGTCAGCTCGCGGGTGTCGAGCACCAGCTGCCTGGCGTCCTTCTGTTTCCATTCCAGGGTGTAGGTGGCGGTACCGCCGATCTGCTTCTGGTCGAAGTCCAGCTTCAGATCCAGCGCGATGTCCTTGATGACGACCTTGTCCGGCTCGGCGTACGAGCTCTCGTCGTGGCTGCGGTTCTCGGCGTTCACGGGGGCGGCAGGGGCCTTTGCGGCAGTCGGGGCGGCGGCGGGCGCGGCCGCCTCCTGGGAGCAGCCGGCGGCCAGGGCCACGGCCAGCGGAAGGAGCATCAGCGGATTACGCATGAATCGGGACCGTTACGGGGATCAAACCCCAATGGTACCTCCCTCGGGCCCGGCAGGCGTTGCGCGGTGCGGGGTAATGGCAGGCACAGCGCCGGTAGTGCCGGCCGCTGGCCGGCAACCCCGTCGCCCGGTGGTTGCCCGCGCAGGTGCCGGCCAGCGGCCGGCACTACCGGAACACCGGGCTTACAGCTTGTAGCCGGAGTGGATCGAGACGATGCCGCCGGTCAGGTTCTTGTAGTGGCAGCGCTCGAAGCCGGCCTGCCCCATCATCGCCTTCAGTTCGTCCTGCGGCGGATGCTTGCGGATGCTCTCGGCCAGGTACTGGTAGCTGTCCGAATCGTTGGCGAACAACTTGCCCAGCCTGGGCAGGATCTTGAACGAGTGGAAGTCGTAGATCGGCTTGAACCAGTCGGCAGTGACTTCGGAGAACTCCAGCACGCGGGCCTGGCCGCCCACCTTCAGCACGCGGTACATCTCGCGCAGGCCGGCGTCCTTGTCGGTCACGTTGCGCAGGCCGAAGGCAATGGTGACCAGGTCGAAGCTGTTGTCCGGGAACGGCAGGGCTTCGGCGTTGCACTGCACGTAGTCCAGGCCAAGCACCAGGCCGCGGTTGGTCAGGCGGTCGCGGCCGACCGACAGCATGCCGGCGTTGATGTCGCCCAGCACCACCGAGCCCTCGGCGCCGACGCGTTCCTTCAGCAGGGCGGCGATGTCGCCGGTGCCGCCGGCCAGATCGAGCACGCGGTCGCCCGGCTTCACCTGCGCGGTCGCCACGTAGTAGCGCTTCCACGCCCGGTGCACGCCCAGGCTCATCAGGTCGTTCATCAGGTCGTAGTTGCGCGCGACCGAGGTGAACACCTGGCCGACCAGCTTCTGCTTGTCCTTGGCGGCGACGTCGCGGAACCCGAAATGGGTGGTACCGGCTTTGTAGGGGGATTCGCTCATGGCCCCGATTATCGCACCGCCGGGGGCCAGCGGCACCCCCTGCCCGTATCATGGCGGGCCACGACTGACCGGAGCCCCCGCATGATCACTACGCCCGACTACCAGGCCCTGCTGCAGACCGCCATCACCGAAGCCCGCCAGGGCCTGGCCGAGGGCGGCGTGCCGATCGGCGCGGCGCTGTACCACAACGACGGCCGCCTGCTCGGCTGCGGCCACAACCGCCGCGTGCAGGAAGGCGACCCATCGGTGCACGGCGAAACCGACGCCTTCCGCAAGGCCGGCCGCCAGCGCCGCTACCAGGACACCATCATGGTCACCACCCTGGCGCCGTGCTGGTACTGCTCGGGCCTGGTGCGCCAGTTCAACATCGGCACCGTGGTGGTGGGCGAATCGCGCACGTTCCAGGGCGGCATCGACTGGCTGCGCGAAAACGGCGTCAACGTGATCGACCTCGACAATCAGGAATGCGTGGACCTGCTGGGCGATTTCATCAGCCGTCATCCCGACATCTGGAACGAGGACATCGGCGAATGAGCCACACGCACTCGTCTCTGCAACACATTTAATGAACGCTTCAGCGCCGGTGCGCCCTTGTGCCAGCGGCCTTTGCGGGCAACGGCGTGACCCCGTGCACAGTCAGCCAGGTCACGCGCACACGCTGCGGTAACACCCCACGCGGCTGACACGCCTACGGTGGGGTCACCGGGGCACCCTTTCCCCGGCGGAGCCAGCCATGTGCGCGCACGCCGTACGCCTTACGACAGACCCGATCCTCGATCCGATCCGCGAACGCTTGCAGCAGCAATATGCACTGCACCGGCGCGGCGCGCTGTTCTGGACTGCCTATCAGCACATGCAACTGGAGCTGGTCCGCCGCCACCCGCTCGACCACGAACGCCTGTGCAATGCGATGGCCACTCTGGCCGAAGACCTCGGTGCGGTCGAACACGCGCAGTTGATCGGCCATGCCAACGCAGGCTCCACATTCCGCTGACGCGGCATGCACCGCCATATACGCCACACTCCGATGAACCCCCACTCCCTTTCCACTCAACCGAACTGGATTGTCATGCACGCTGAAGTCCCCACCATTCCTCCGGTCATCAACGTAGACGCCGAGCTTGACCACTGGCGCCGCCAGCATGCCGAAGGCGCACTGCCGCACAACTCGTTCGGCTCGTACGTGCCGTGGATCAAGTTCGCCTGTGATTCGCTGATCACCCAGCCGCGCGCCAGCGAGGCCGAACGTGATGAGATGTTCCAGACCCAGTACGCCCTGCAGATCATGCCGCGGCTGAGCGAAGCCCAGGCCCGTGAGTTCGTCGACCGTTGCTGGCAGCACGTCTACCAGAGCAGCCCGGTGCGCAGCCTGCAGGCGCCACGACTGCAGCGCATGCGCGCCTGACCGGCGCTGCACGGCGCCTGCACGGGTCACTGCCGATCATCCTCGTCACCTGAGTGGGAACACGACGACGATGAAAGCGCGCAACCTGTTCAATACGATCGCCAAGAAGGCCGCGACAGCCACCGGCTCACCGTGGACCTTCCTGGCCGCGGTAGGGATCGTGGTGATCTGGGGCATCAGTGGTCCGGTGTTCGGTTTCAACGACACCTGGCAGCTGGTGATCAACACCGGCACCACCATCATCACCTTCCTGATGGTGTTCCTGATCCAGCACACGCAGAACGCGGACACCGCCGCGATGCAGATCAAGCTGGACGAGCTGATCCGGGCGACGGCCGAAGCCAACAACGAACTGCTGGATCTGGAAGAACTGGACGAAGCGCGCCTGGAAGAGATCCGTGCCGAGTACGAGCAGATGGCCCGCGAAGCAGGCGATGCGTTGGCGCGCGTTCGCGCCTGCCATGCGGCGCGGCGCGACGATGAAGCGATCTGACGGTAGCGCCGGGCCATGCCCGGCGAGCGCGATACCCGGAAGAATCCCACATGGGCCATCGCCGTCGGCTGATAACGGCGGACATCCCATCAGTGCAGACTGGCGCCATGTCCAGCCGTCACCTGGAACATGGCCGCCACTCCCGTATCGGGGGCTACTACGTCCTCACCACGGTCGTACGCCACCGGCGCCCGGTCTTTGAAGATCCACGTTGTGCAACGTGTCTTGTGGATGCATTGAGGTATGTTGAACGCATGGGCCTCAGTCGGTCCTTTGCTTGGGTCGTCATGCCTGACCATCTGCATTGGCTGATGCAGCTGCGCGACGGATCATTGGCGCGCATGATGGGAACGGTGAAATCCCGCAGCAGCCGGTTGCTGGGGCAGCAGTTCGGCATACAGACGCCTTTGTGGCAGCCGAGCTATTTCGATCACGCGGTACGCAGCGAGGAAGCCTTGAGGCGCCATGCGTTGTACATCCTGGGCAACCCCATCCGAGCAGGGTTGACCCTGCATCTCGATGAATATCCGTTTGCATGGTGTCGTTGGCCCATGCGGTAGCGCCCGACCATGCCCGGCGAGCACGAAGTGCGGTCCGCCCAGACGTCAGGCATGCAGGAACGAAAAGCCGCCGGGCGTGGCCCGGCGCTACCGATATCGAATTGCTGCTCAGCCGCGCTCGTGCCAGCCACCACCCAGCACCTTGTACAGGGTGATGCGGTTGGCCTGCTGGGCCAACTGCGCCTGCAACTGGGTCTGCTGCGCGTTGTAGGCAGTACGTCGTGCGTCCAGCAGGGTCACGAAGCTGTCCAGGCCGGCATCGTAGCGTGCCTGCGACAGGCGGTTGGCCTGTTCGGCCGCTTCCACCAGGCGCTGCTGTGAACTCACCTGTTCATCCAGGCTGACATTCAACGCCAGCGCATCGGCGGTTTCGCGGAAGCCCACCTGGATCGACTTCTCGTACTGCGCCAGTGCGACATCACGATCAGCGTTGGCGACGGCCAGGTTGGCGCGCAGCTTGCCGCCCTGGAAGATCGGCAGGGTGATCTTCGGCAGGAAACTCCATACGCGAGTGCCGCTGTCGAACAGGCTGGACAATTCGCTGGAGCCACTGCCAATGCTGCCGGTCAGCGAGATGCTCGGGAAGAACGCAGCACGTGCCGCGCCGATGTTGGCATTGGCGGCCAGCAGCTGGTGTTCGGCGGCCATGATGTCCGGGCGCTGCAGCAGCACATCGCTGGGCAGGCCGGCCGGCGGAGGCGCCAGTGCCAGCAACTGCGGTTCGATGCTGTCCGGCAGCAGTGCCGGGTCCAGCTGGCCACCGGCCAGCAGGGCCAGCGCGTTGCGGTCCTGGGCCAGCTGGCCGCGCAGGCGCGCGGCGTCGGTACGCGCGGTTTCCACCAGCGTGCGGGTCTGGGTCAGTTCCAGTGCCGAGCTGCCACCGCGCTCGTGGCGGGCCTCGGCCAGGCGCAGCGAATCCTCGTAGGTCCTCAGCGTGGCCTCGGCAATCTTCAGCCGCTGGGCATCGGCACCGTAGGTCAGCCACGCCGTCGCTGTCTCGGCCACCAGGCTCAGCTGCGCGTTGCGACGATTGGCAGCTACGGCAAAGTACTGCTGCAGTGCCGCTTCGCTCAGGTTGCGCACGCGGCCGAACAGGTCCAGCTCGAACTCGGCCACGCCGACACCGGCGGTGAACTGCTCGGTGACGCCAGCGTCGGTGCCTTGGCGCTGCATCTGGCCGGTGACGGCCACGCCGGGCACGCGGTCGGCGCGCTGTACGCGGTACTGGCCGCGCGCGCGTTCAACGTTGAGCACGGCCACGCGCAGGTCGCGGTTGTTCTGCAGCGACTGCTCGATCACCTGCTGCAGGCGCGCATCGGTGAAGAAGTCGCGCCAGCCGACGGCGGCGACATCGGCCACCTGGCCCTGTACAGCCTCGGCCGGCCACTGCGCCGGAATTGCCGGAGCGACGGCGGTGTTCTTCGGCACCAGAGTGGAGCAGCCGGCCAGCGCGAGCGCGGCGGCAATGGAAAGGAACAGGGATGCACTTTTCATGGGAATGACTTCCATCGGTACTGCCGGATGGCAGGAGGCAGTGCCGGCCGGCGGCCGGCACTACCGTTTCGATCACGTCGTGGATTTGCGCTTGAACACGCGCTGCACCACTACGAAGAACAGCGGTACGAAGAACACGCCGAGCACGGTGCCGACGATCATGCCGCCGAGCACGCCGGTGCCGATCGCCTGCTTGGCGCCGGAGCCGGCACCGGTGGAGATCGCCAGCGGTACCACGCCCATGCCGAAGGCCAGCGAGGTCATCACGATCGGGCGCAGGCGGTCGCGCACCGCATGCATGATCGCCTCGATCAGGCCCGCGCCCTTCTCCAGGTTTTCCTTGGCGAACTCGACGATCAGGATCGCGTTCTTGCTGGTCAGGCCTACCGTGGTCAGCATCGCCACCTGGAAATAGATGTCGCGCTCCAGGCCCTTGAAGGTATTGGCCAGCACTGCGCCGAGGATACCCAGCGGGGCCGCCAGCAGCACCGCCGTCGGCACGCTCCAGCTTTCGTACATCGCGGCCAGGCACAGGAACACGATCATCAGCGACAGCGTGTACAGCAACGGCGTCTGCGAGCCCGCCTGACGTTCCTGGTAGGACATCGCCGTCCACTCGATGCCGAAGCCCGCAGGCAGCTGCTTGGCCAGTTGCTCGATCTCGGCCATGGCATCGCCAGAGGCAACACCCGGGGCCGGTTCGCCCTGGATTTCCATCGCCGACACACCGTTGTAGCGCTCCAGGCGCGGCGAACCGTAATCCCAGTGCTTGGTGGCGAACGCGCTGAACGGCACCATCTCGCCCTTGTCGTTCTTCACGGACCAGAGGTCGAAGTCCTCCGGGACCATGCGGAACGGCTGGTCGGCCTGCACGAACACGCGCTTGACGCGGCCACGATCGACGAAATCGTCGATGTACGAGCTGCCCCAGGCAGCGGCCAGCGTGCCGTTGATCTGGTCGATCGACAGCCCCAGCGAGGTCGCCTTGGCCGCGTCGATGTCGATGCGGAACTGCGGCGTGTCTTCCTGGCCGTTCGGGCGCACGTTGGCCAGCTTCTTGCTGCCGGCTGCCAGGCCGAGCAGCTGGTTGCGCGCGGCCACCAGTGCCTCGTGGCCCTGGCCACTGTTGTCCTTGAGGAAGAAGGTGTAGCCCGAGGCGGTACCCAGTTCCGGAATGGCCGGCGGCGGGAAGGCGAAGATGAAAGCATCCTTGATCTGGCCCAGGGCTGCCATCGCACGACCGGTGATCGGCATCACGCCATTGTTGGCGTCACGCTCGCTCCAGTCCTTCAGCTTGACGAACGCCATGCCGGCGTTCTGGCCCATGCCGGCGAAGCTGAAGCCCTGCACGGAGAACACCGAATCCACCGCATCCTTCTCGTTCTGCAGGAAGTGATTCTCCAATGCCGCGATCGATTCCAGCGTGCGCTCCTGGGTGGCGCCGACCGGGGCCTGCACCAGCGCCATCAGCACGCCTTGGTCTTCGTTGGGCAGGAACGAGCTGGGCAGGCGCACGAACAGCACGCCCATCAGCACGAACAGTGCCGCCACGATGCCCATGAAGCGCCACGGACGATGGATGATGCCGCGCACACCACGCTGGTAACTTTCGCTGGTGCGGTCGAAGCCGCGGTTGAAACCGTTGAAGAAGCGACCGGCCAGGCCGCGGTGGGCAACATGATGCTCGCCCTTCTTCAACGGCTTGAGCATGGTCGCGCACAGTGCCGGGGTCAGCACGATCGCCACCAGTACCGACAACGCCATTGCAGAGACAATCGTGGCCGAGAACTGCCGGTAGATCACGCCGGTGGATCCGCTCATGAAGGCCATCGGCACGAACACCGCCGACAGCACCAGGCCGATACCCACCAGCGCACCGGTGATCTGGCCCATCGACTTGCGGGTCGCTTCAAGCGGCGACAGTCCTTCCTCGGACATGATGCGCTCGACGTTCTCCACCACCACGATGGCATCGTCCACCAGCAGGCCGATCGCCAGCACCATCGCGAACATGGTCAGCATGTTCACCGAGAAGCCCAGCATCGCCAGCACGCCGAAGGTACCCAGCAGCACCACCGGCACGGCGATGGTCGGGATCAGGGTGGCACGGAAGTTCTGCAGGAACAGGTACATCACCACGAACACCAGCACGATCGCTTCGAGCAGGGTCTGCACCACGCCCTTGATCGACACGCGCACGAACGGCGTGGTGTCGTACGGGATCTCGGCCTTCAGCCCGGCCGGGAAGAAGCTCTTCATGTCGTCCAGCGCAGCATCCACGCCGGCAGCGGTATCCAGCGCATTGGCGCCGGTGGCCAGGGTGACCGCCAGGCCGCTGGCCGGCTGGCCGTTGTAGCGGGTGACGAAGTCGTAGGACTCGGCACCCAGTTCGACGCGGGCGACATCCCCCAGGCGCAGCTCGGCACCGTCCTGCGCGCCGCGCACGATGATGTTGCGGAACTGTTCCGGGGTCTGCAGGCGCGACTGCGCGTTGATGGTGGCGTTGAGCTGCTGGCCCTTCACCGACGGCGCACCGCCGAGCTGGCCGATCGCCACCTGGGCATTCTGCGCCTTGATCGCCGCAGTCACTTCCGCGACGGACAGGCCATAGGTATGCAGCTTGTTCGGGTCCAGCCAGATGCGCATGGCGTACTTGCCACCGAATACCTGGATGTTGCCCACGCCCGGCACGCGGCTGAGGCGGTCGACGACATTGGAACCGACGTAGTCGGCGATGTCGTTGGCGTCCATGCTGCCGTTCTCGGACACGAACGCGATGACGTTCAGGAAGCCCGAGCTGGACTTGGCCACGTTGATGCCCTGCCGCTGCACTTCCTGCGGCAGCAGCGGCATGGCCAGCTGCAGCTTGTTCTGCACCTGCACCTGGGCGATGTCCGGGTTGGTGCCGCTCTCGAAGGTCAGGGTGATGGTGGCCTGGCCGTTGGACGAGCTGTTGGAGGAGAAGTAGATCAGGCCATCAAGGCCCTTCATGTTCTGCTCGATGATCTGCGTCACCGAGTCTTCGACCACCTTGGCCGATGCACCCGGGTAAGTGGCGCTGATTTCCACCGCCGGCGGTGCGACGTTGGGGTACATCGAGACCGGCAGCTTGAACAGGGCCAGGCCGCCGGCGAGCATGATGATGATGGCGATCACCCACGCGAAGATGGGTCGATCGATGAAAAAGCGTGCCATGGGGTTCTCCGCTTACTTCGCGTCGCCGGCCGGGGCGGCAGGCTGGGCATCGGCCGCCGGCTTGGCCGGTGCGTCGCCCTTTTCGGTGGCCTTGACTGGCATGCCGGGGCCGATCTTCTGCAGGCCTTCGATGATGACCTTGTCACCGGCCTTCAGGCCGTCCTCGACCAGCCACTTGTCGCCGACCGTGCGACTGACCTTGACCGGGCGCACTTCGACCTTGTTGTCCTTGCCGACCACCATCGCCGTGGTGTCGCCCTTCGGATCGCGGGCGATGCCCTGCATCGGCACCAGCACTGCATCACTGCGCACGCCGCCGCCGATCACCGCACGCACGTACATGCCCGGCATCAGCAGGCCGTCCGGGTTGTCCACCTTCACGCGCAGGCCGAAGCTGCCGGTGGTCGGATCGACGCTGACTTCGGAGAACTCCAGCGTACCCTTGTGCTCGAAGGTGCTGCCGTCTTCCATCAGGATGCTGACCGGCAGGGTCTGGTTGTCCTGCAGGCGGCCGGCGGCCAGTTCGCGGCGCAGCTGCAGCAGCTCGGCCGAAGACTGGGTCAGGTCGACATAGATCGGGTCCAGCTGCTGCACGGTAGCCAGTGCATTGGCCTGGCCGGCGCTGACCAGCGCACCCTGGGTGACGCTGGACTTGCCGATGCGGCCGCTGATCGGCGCGGTGATGCGGGCGTATCCCAGGGTGACGTTGGCCGCATCCAACGATGCCTTCGCGGCGCCGACATCCGCCTCGGCCTGCTTCTGCGCGGCCACGGCATTTTCCAGGTCCTGCTGGCTGACCGCATCGACCTTGGCCAGCTCGGTGATGCGCTTGGCGCTCAGCCGGGCGGCGTTGGCGGTGGCCTCGGCGCGGGCCAGCTGGGCGCGGGCACTGTTGGCCTGGGCGCGGTAGCTGGCGTCTTCGATCTGGTACAGCGGCTCGCCGGCCTTGACCATGCCACCTTCGGTGAACAGGCGCTTGGCAACGATGCCATTGACCTGCGGGCGCACTTCGGCGACCAGGTAGGCGTTGGTACGGCCCGGCAGTTCGCGGGTCAGGCCCACGGTCTCGGACTTCAGCGTGACCACAGTGACATCACCCGGGCCCTGCTCGGGGGCCTGGGGTTGGCCGCCGCAGGCAGCCACGGTCGCGGCGATCGCCAGCGACAGTGCAAAGGGTCGGATTCGGCTCAGCAACATGACGGAAAGGCTCTTAGGGGAAGGAATCTCAAATCGCGCTGATACAGGCCGAAAGCGCCAGCAGGCAACGCTCACCAGCGGGGAGTGGTAACCGGACCGGCCTGCCACGCACACGACGGGAATGATGGGAGCGAAATATACATACATGATTGTTTGTTTGTAAACCGGTACAATTCAGCCACGTTTCACCCGCACTCGTACCCATCCATGGCCCGCAAGACCAAAGAGGACACCCAGGCAACCCGGGAAGGCATCCTTGACGCCGCCGAAGCCTGCTTCCATGAACACGGCGTGGCCCGTACCACGCTGGAGATGATCGGTGCCCGCGCCGGCTATACCCGCGGTGCGGTCTACTGGCACTTCAAGAACAAGAGCGAGGTGCTGGCCGCGATCGTCGAACGCGTGCATCTGCCTTTCATGCAGGAGCTGGAGCGCACCTCGACCGACCAGCGCGACACGCCGGTGCACGACCTGCGCGCGGTGATGATCCACTCGTTCATCGAACTGTCCGAGGACGAGCGACTGCGCAAGACCATGGAGATCATGCTGCGCAGCGATGCCTCGGCCGACACCAAGGTGCTGACCGAACTGCAGCAGGCCGGGTTCCGCGATGGACTGGACCGGATGGAACGTGCCCTGCGCCGGGCAAAGGACCTGGGCCAGCTGCGCGAGGGTGCAGACCCGAAGATCGCCGCACGCATGCTGCACGCCACCGTGCTGGGCGTACTGCACGGTGCGATGGTCGAACCGGAACTGATGGACCTCAAGCGCGATGGCATGCTCGCACTGGACATGACCCTGGCCGCCTACGTGAAGGACGGCGTGTTCGTTCCCGGCACCGTGCCCGAGCCGCTGCCCGAGGCATGAGCGGGTTCACTGCCGCCACCGCAGCCCCACTGTGAGGACAGACCCATGATCCTGGACAACGTGGTGTGGGGCTTCATCGGCTGCGGCAGCGTCACCGAGAAGAAGAGCGGCCCCGCCCTGGCCAGCACACCCGGCTCACGGGTGGCGGCGGTCATGCGCCGCAATGCCGCATTGGCCGAAGACTATGCGCGGCGCCACGCGGTGCCACGCTGGTACACGGATGCCGACGCGCTGATCGGCGATCCGGACGTGAACGCGGTGTACGTTGCAACACCGCCCTCCACGCACATGCAGTACGCATTGCAGGCGATTGCGGCGGGCAAGCCGGTCTATATCGAGAAACCCATGGCCCTGGACCTCGCCGAATGCGAGCGCATCCTGGAAGCCGGTGCACGCCGTGGCGTGCCCGTGTTCGTCGCCTACTACCGCCGCGCCCTGCCCCGATTCGCGCAGGTGAAGCAGCTGCTGGACAGCGGCGCGATCGGTACACCGCGCAGCGTTCGCGCCACCCTGCATCGGCCGCATTCGGTGAACGCCGCATCGCCGGACTTCTGGCGGACCAATCCCGCAATCTCCGGCGGCGGGCTGTTCGTCGATCTGGGCTCGCACACCCTGGACCTGCTCGATCATCTATTGGGTCCGCTGAGCGATGTGCGCGGCCTGGCCAGTTCGTTGACCGGCGCTTATGCCGCCGAGGACAGCGTTTCGATGTGCTTCCGCACTGGAGCGGGCGCGCACGGCATCGCGCAATGGAGCTTCTGCGCGTTCCGCCGCCAGGATGAGGTCGAGATCACCGGCGACTGCGGCCAGCTGCGCTTTGCGACCTTCGAGGATGTTCCGGTGGTGCTGGAGACCGGAGCCGGTGTGCAGACGTTCGACATCCCCAACCCGTCGTCGATCCAGCAACCGTTGATCGCGCATCTGGTGGACGAGTTGCGCGGCAGCGGCCGTTCGCCCTCGACCGGCGTAAGTGCTGCCCGCACCAGCGCGGTGATCGACCAGGTACTGCAGGACTACCGCGCCCGGCAATCGTGCTGAGCGCCAACGCAAAAGGCCGCCCTGCGGCGGCCTTTTCTGTTGCAGTGGATGGCGTCAGGGCCCTCGCCGTGACGAGGGATCCGGCCGGATCGGGCGTTACAGGATGTAGCGGCTCAGGTCCGGGTCCTGCACCAGCTCACCCAGGTGTGCATCGACGTAGGCGCTGTCGATGGCCAGGGTTTCGCCATCGCGGTCCGGTGCCTCGTAGCTGAGCGAATCCAGCAGGCGCTCCAGCACCGTATGCAGGCGGCGCGCGCCGATGTTTTCCTGGCGCTCGTTCACCTGGAAGGCGATTTCGGCCAGGCGGTCGATGGCATCGGCGGTGAAACTGACCTTGACGCCCTCGGTGGCCAGCAACGCTTCGTACTGCTTGGTCAGCGCAGCCTTCGGCTCGGTCAGGATACGCACGAAATCACCCTTGCTCAGCGCACCCAGTTCCACGCGGATCGGGAAACGGCCCTGCAGCTCCGGAATCAGGTCGCTGGGCTTGGCCAGGTGGAACGCGCCCGACGCGATGAACAGGATATGGTCGGTCTTGATCGTGCCGTACTTGGTGGACACGTTCGAGCCTTCCACCAGCGGCAGCAGGTCGCGCTGCACGCCTTCGCGGGAGACATCGCCACCGCCCACGTTGTCGCCGCGCTTGGCAACCTTGTCGATCTCGTCGATGAAGACGATGCCATGCTGCTCGCAGGCCTCGATTGCGGCGGTACGGATGTCATCCTCGTTGACCAGCTTGCCAGCTTCTTCCTCGATCAGCAGCGGGCGCGCAGCCTTGATGGTCAGCGTGCGCTTGTGCGCCTTCGCGCCGCCGCCGAGGTTGGCGAACATCGACTTCAGCTGCTGGCCCATTTCCTCCATGCCCGGCGGGGTCATGATGTCCATGCTGACGTTGGCGGCCAGGTCGAGCTCGATCTCGCGCTCGTCCAGCTCACCGTTGCGCAGCATCTTGCGGAACTTGATGCGGGTCTCGTTGTCCTGCGCCGACGGTTCGTTGCGGGCGACTTCCGGATCGAAACCGATGCCGCCGCTACGACGCGGCAGCAGCGCATCGAGGATGCGGTCTTCGGCGCGTTCTTCGGCCTGGGTGCGCACGCGCACCTTGGCCTGTTCGCGATAGAGCTTGACCGCGGTGTCGGCCAGGTCACGGATGATCTGCTCGACGTCCTTGCCGACGTAGCCCACTTCGGTGAAGCGGGTGGCTTCGACCTTCACGAACGGCGCGTTGGCCAACGTAGCCAGGCGGCGCGCGATCTCGGTCTTGCCGACGCCGGTCGGGCCGATCATCAGGATGTTCTTGGGCATCACTTCATTGCGAAGCTCCGGCGCCAGCTGCATGCGGCGCCAGCGGTTGCGCAGGGCGATGGCCACGGCACGCTTGGCGTCGTGCTGGCCCACGATATGCCGGTCCAGTTCCTGCACGATCTCGCGCGGGGTCATGGTGGCGGAGGAAACTTCGATCTTCGGCATGGTTGTGCTCACGGATTCATTGTCGGTAGTGCCGGCCGCTGGCCGGCAACCAGGCACGCGTGCGGGGGACATGAGGTTGCCGGCCAGCAGCCGGCACGACCCTCACAGCTCCTCGACCACCACGTTGCGGTTGGTGTAGATGCAGATGTCGCCGGCAATGCCGATCGCTTCACTGGCGATGGTGCGTGCATCCAGCTCGGTGTGCGCCATCAGCGCCCGCGCAGCCGAAAGGGCGTACGAACCACCGGAGCCGATGGCGATGATGCCGTCCTCCGGCTCGATCACATCACCGGTGCCGCTGATGATCAGCGAGGTTTCCTTGTCAGCCACTGCCAGCAGGGCTTCGAGCTTGCCCAGGCGGCGCTCGGTGCGCCAATCCTTGGCCAGCTCGACCGCGGCGCGCTGCAGCTGGCCGTGCTTTTCCAGCTTGGCCTCGAACAGCTCGAACAAGGTGAAGGCATCGGCAGCGGCACCGGCGAAGCCGGCCAGCACCTGGCCGTCGCGGCCAAGGCGGCGCACCTTGCGCGCGTTGCCCTTCATCACGGTGTGGCCCAGCGTGACCTGGCCGTCGCCGGCAATGGCCACGTGCTCGCCGCGACGGACGCAGACGATGGTGGTGGCGTGGAAAACGTTGGGGTTCTGACTGGGGTCCATGATGCCTCCGGGGTGACAGAACCAGAGGTGGGGACTGCGCTGCGCCCTTCAAGCCACCCGCGACCGGCTGACGCAGGGCCAACGTTCAGCTTTCTCCGCTGCCCTCGGTGCTGCGTCGACGCTTCGCGCGCGGATGCGCGGCGTCATAGACCTTGGCCAGGTGCTGGAAATCGAGGTGGGTATAGATCTGCGTGGTGGCGATGTCGGCATGGCCCAGCAGCTCCTGCACACCACGCAGGTCGCCGGACGATTCCAGGATGTGGCTGGCGAAACTGTGCCGCAGCATGTGCGGGTGCACCTGCTTGAACAGGCCCTGGCGCTGCGCCAGCTGGCGGATGCGGATCTGCACCGCACGCTGGCTGATTGGCCCGTTGCGACCGGGGAACACCGGCGATGCCGGACCACCGCCACTTTCCGCGCGCCACGCCTGCAGCGCTTCGCGTGCCGGCCGCCCGAACGGCACGCGGCGCTGGCGGTTGCCCTTGCCCAGCACGTTGACCAGCCCGCTGTCGAAATCCAGGTCGCGCCAGGTCAGCGCACAGACTTCGCTCAGACGCAGGCCGGAGGAATAGAACAGTTCCAGCAGCGCGCGGTCACGGCGGCCGAGCTCACCTTCCGGCTCCAGCTCGACCAGCTGCACCGCCTCATCGGCGTCGAGGACCTGTGGCAACCGGCGTGGCGCGCGCGGTGCCTTCAGCGTCGCTGCCGGACTGACCTCGATGTGCGCGTGCTTGAGCAGCCAGGCATAGAAGCTGCGGCAGGCCGACAGGCGGCGTTGCAGGCTCTTGGCCGACAGGCCGCGGCGATGCTCGTCGGCGACGAACTGGCGCAACGCATCGGCATCGAGCGCCTCCACCGCTACGCCACGCGGTTCGGCCCAGACCGCTAGCGCGTCCAGGTCGCGGCGGTAGGCGTCAAGCGTATGCGCCGACATCCGCCGCTCCACCTGCAGATGCTGCAGGAAGGCCTGTACCGCGCTCATCGTCGTCCGGTCCTGCTTAGTCGTGGAAGCGCTTCAGGCCAGTGGCCAGGGCGTCGCCCATCATGCGCAGGAACAGCGTGCCCATGCCCGGGTAGAAGCGGTTCGGGTCGTGGCTGCCGACTGCGATCAGGCCGACGCCCGGCAACGGCAGCAGCGCGGTGGTCTGCACTTCCTCGCTGCGCACGCCGTACAGGACGGCATTCTTTTCCGGCTGCAGACGGCCGCAGATCGGCTCGCCGTCGTTCAGGCAATCGCGGAACGGGCCCAGTTGCGGATCATCGGCAGCAATCACCTGCAGCCAGTCGGCCTGTTCCAGCCCGGCCACCGGCGCATGCACCACCAGCCGCACCAGGTCGCCGGCGAAGTCTTCCTGCAGCGATGCGGCCATCGCGCGCAGGGTATCGGCCGCGTTGTCCTGCTTCATCAGTGCCAGGGTCAGCTGGTGCGTGCGCACCGCAAGGCGTTCATTGACCTGGGCGGTGGCGCCCAGGTCGGCCAACCGTCGTGCCAGCTCGCGGTTCTTCTCGCGCAGCACTTCCAGCTGGTAGCTGGCCAGCGATGCGGTCGGGCCGTCATCGCGCGGCACCACCAGGGTCAGGGCCAGGTCCGGGAACTGCTTGAGGAAGCCGGGATGTCGCCGCAACCAGGCAGCGACTTCATGGGCCCCGAGCTTGTCGACGGTTTCGGTCATGCCATCCACTCCCCTTCGAAGACGAATGCGGTCGGGCCCGCCATCACCACCGGCTGGCCATCGCCCGGCCACTGGATGCGCAGGTCACCTCCGGGCAGGCTGATGCGCGCATCGCGCTGCAGGCGGCCGCGCTGCATCAGGGTCACGGCGGCGGCGCAGGCGCCACTGCCGCAGGCCAGGGTCTCGCCGACACCGCGCTCGAACACGCGCAGGCGGGCGTGGGCCGGGCTCATCACCTGGGCGAAGCCCACGTTCACCGAGCGCGGGAACGACGCGTGCTGCTGCAGCAGCGAACCCACGCGTTCAACCGGAGCGGCATCGATCAGGCCGACTTCGATCACCGCATGCGGGTTGCCCATCGACACTGCGGCGAAGCGTACGCTCTCGCCCTGCAGCGGCAGCAGGTATTCCTCGCGCGGGTGGGCGAAGCCCATCAGCGGCACGTTGGCCGGCTCGAAAGCAGGCACGCCCATCGTCACCGCAAACTGCCCTTCGCCCAGCGCCTTCACCTCATGGCTGGCCAGCGGGCTGTCGATGACGAACGCATCGCCCTGCGCGCTGCCCTCGCGCACCAGCCAGGCCGCGATGCAGCGCGCGCCATTGCCGCACTGCTCGGAATTGGAACCGTCGGCGTTCCAGATGCGGTACGAGGCCACCGAGCCTTCCGCACGTGGCGCCTCGATGGTCAGGATCTGATCGCAGCCGACGCCGGTGTGGCGGTCGGCCAGGCGCGCGGCCAGTTCAGGCGTGGGCGGCGCAATACCGTCACGCAGGTCGATCACTACGAAATCATTGCCCGCGCCATGCATCTTGCTGAAGCGCAAGGCCCTGGAACCGGCCTTACTCATTCCCGCTGCCCGCCTTCTTCGCTGGCGCGGGTGCCGGCTGGGTGGTCGTTGCAGCCGGGTCGACGGTCGTGGTGGGGGCAACGGCGCCCTGGGCCTCCGCCGGGGTCGCCTCGGTGGCGGGCTCGGCAGCGGGTTCGACGGTTTCCTCCACCGGCACCGGCTTCTGCGGCAGTACCAGCGGGCCCTTGTTGCCGCAGGCGGCGAGGAGCAGCAGCGAGGCCGCTGCCAGCGGAATCAGGATGGCGTTTCGATGGGGGATCTTCATGCCCCGAGTATAGCCATTGGCGGCTGAGCGGTTGGTGCAGGGAATCGGGTTGCCGGCCAGCGGCCGGCACTACCGCCGGCGCTCAATCTGCGGGCGGTGGCGGCAACGGCCGCGTCCACAGCCAGATTGCGACCACGGTCATGCTGCCGATCGAGAACCACTTCACCCAGGCGATCGGCACGCACCACAGCATGATGGCGGCGCACACCGCCATGGTGATCGTGGCCATCCACTTGCCATAGCGGCTGACCGCCCCGTGTGCCTGCCAGTTGGCGATGGCCGGGCCGAAGCGCGGGTGCTGCAGCAGCCAGGTGTGCAGGCGTTCGGACCCACGTGATGCAGCCCACGCCGAGATCAGGATGAATACGGTGGTCGGAAGGCCCGGCACGAAGATGCCGACGATGCCGGTGCCCAGGCTGACATAGGCCAGCAGCCACCACGCCCAGCGGAAACGCACCACGCGCGGTGGCGTGGCGGTATCGCGGGATGCGGAGGGCTCGGGCAGGCTCATGGCCGCAAGGATAACGGTTCGGGGTGCCCGGCAACGCCCGGCACCCCTTCGCCGTTACGGCTGGGCGATGCCCAGCTGCTGCAGCACGAACGCGTACGACTCGGACAGCTCGCGGTAGCGCTGGAAGCGCCCCGACTTGCCGCCGTGGCCGGCTTCCATGTTGGTGCGGAACAGGATCGGGTAGGGGCCGGTGTTGTGATCACGCAGCTTGGCCACCCACTTGGCCGGCTCCCAGTACTGCACCTGCGAATCCCACAGGCCGGTACCCACGAACAGCGCCGGGTACGCCTGCTGCTTCACATTGTCGTAGGGCGAGTAGGACAGCATGTAGTCGTAATACGGCTTCTGCTCCGGGTTGCCCCACTCATCGTATTCGTTGGTGGTCAGCGGAATGGTCGGGTCGAGCATGGTGGTGACCACGTCGACGAACGGGACCTGCGCCACCATCACCCGGTAATCCTGCGGGGCCTGGTTGGCCACCGCGCCCATCAGCAGGCCACCGGCGCTGCCGCCGGACGCAGCGACGCGATCCTTCGCCGCCCAGCCCTGTGCGACCAGGCCGCGGGTGACGTCGATGAAGTCGTTGAAGGTGTTCTGCTTGTGCAGCAGCTTGCCGTTCTCGTACCAGTCGCGGCCCATTTCCTGGCCACCGCGGATATGGGCAATGGCATACACCACGCCGCGGTCGAGCAGGCTCACCGCGGTCTGGTTGAAGTACGGGTCCATCGACATCCCGTAGCTGCCGTAGGCGTACTGGAACAGCGCGCCCTTGCCGTCCTTCTGGTAGCCCTTGCGGTAGACCAGCGACACCGGCACCTTCACGCCATCGCGCGCGGTGATCCAGACGCGGTCGGTTTCGTACTTCGACGCGTCATAGCCGATCACCGGCTGTACCTTCAGCTGGCGACGCTCGCCGGTGGCGGTGTTCAGTTCGAACACGGTGGTCGGGGTGGTCATCGAGGTGTAGACGTAGCGCAGCCACGGCGTATCGGCTTCGGTGTTGTCGCCCAGGCCCATCGAGTACGCCGGCTCGTCGGCCTTCACGTAGTCGCTGCGGCCGTCCTTGTACAGCAGGCGGATGCGCTCCAGGCCCTCGGAACGTTCGGCGATGGCGGTGTAGCTGTCGAACAGCTCGAAGCCTTCGATGAACACCGCATCGTCATGCGCAATCCAGTCCTTCCACTGCGCACGCGAGGTGGCATCGGTCGGTGCGGTGACCAGCTTGAAGTTCTTCGCACCGTCGTTGGTGCGGATCACCCAGCGGCCGTCGTAGTGGTCGGCGTCGTACTCGACGTCACGCTGGCGCGGGGCCAGCACGGTGAAGGTGGTCGGATCGCTGGCCGGTGCGTAGCGCTCTTCCGAGGACACGGTGCTGTGCACGCCGATGGTGATGAAGCGATCGTCGCGGGTGCGGCCGATGCCCATGTAGAAGCTGTCGTCCTTCTCTTCGTAGACGACGGTGTCGGCGCTGGCTGGAGTGCCCAGCACGTGCTTCTTCACGCGCACGGTGAGCAGCGTTTCCGGATCGTTCTCGACATACAGCACGGTGCGGTTGTCGTCGGCCCAGACCAGGTCGCCGGAGCTGCCGGTGATCACATCGGGCAGCACCTTGCCGGTGGTCAGATCCTTGAAGCGGATCGTGTACTGGCGGCGGCCGACATCATCATCGGCCCAGGCCAGCAACTGGTTGTCCTGGCTGACCTCCATCGAGCCGACGCTGAAGTAGCCCTTGCCGGCAGCCATCGTATTGACGTCCAGCAGGATTTCCTCGGCGGCCTCCATGCTGCCCTTGCGGCGTGCGTGGATTGGGTAGTCCTGGCCGGTCTCGAAACGGCTGTAGTACCAGTAGCCACGCTCGCGCGCAGGCACGCTGGAATCGTCCTGCTTGATGCGGCCGACGATCTCCTTGTACAGGGTGTCTTCCAGTGGCTTCAGCGGTGCCAGCAGCTGGTCGGCGTAGGCATTCTCGGCCTGCAGGTAGGCCAGCATGTCCTTGTTCTCGCGCTTGTCGTCGCGCAGCCAGTAATAGTCATCGTTGCGGGTCGCGCCGAACGGCGCCTTGACCACGTGCGGATGCCTGGCGGCGTCCGGCGGAACGGGCGGAGTGGCGGCGGTAGCAGTCGTGGTCATCAGGCTGGCGAGCAACAGGCAGAGGGTGGACTTCATGAAGTAGGGTTCCTGGCGCATCAATGCAATGGTCTTCGGCGGGGTCAGATCCCTTTTCCCGAAAAGCGATCTGACCCCAATCCCCGCAATGCGGCAACCCTGCGGATCGTCATGGGTCGTGCCGGCCGGCGTACCATGGGCACATGAGTACCCTGCCCCACACGCCGGGCTACAGCCGGCGCAGCCATGAAATCGCCCCGTTCCATGTGATGTCCCTGCTGGCCCGCGCGCAGGCACTGGAACAGGCCGGCCACGATGTGATCCACCTGGAAATCGGCGAACCGGACTTCACTACGGCCGAACCGGTCGTGCGGGCCGGCCAGGCCGCACTGGCCGCCGGCCATACCCGCTACACCGCCGCACGTGGCCTGCCGGCCCTGCGCCAGGCGATCAGCGGTTTCTATCGCAGCCACTACGGTCTGGACATCGATCCTGAACGCATCCTGGTCACCCCGGGTGGGTCCGGTGCGCTGCTGCTGGCCAGCAGCCTGCTGGTCGATCCCGGCCGCCACTGGCTGCTGGCCGACCCCGGCTACCCCTGCAACCGCCACTTCCTGCGCCTCGTCGAAGGCGGCGCACAGCTGGTGCCGGTCGGCCCGGACACTGCGTACCAGCTCACGCCGTCCCTGGTGGAACAGCACTGGAATGCCGACAGCGTCGGCGCGCTGGTTGCCTCACCGGCCAACCCGACCGGCACGGTGCTCTCCGCCGACGAACTGGCTGCACTGTCGCAGACCCTGCACGCGCGGGGCGGCCACCTGGTGGTGGACGAGATCTATCACGGCCTGACCTATGGCCTGGATGCGCCCAGCGTGCTGCAGGTGGATGACAGCGCGTTCGTGCTGAACAGCTTCTCCAAGTATTTCGGCATGACCGGCTGGCGGCTGGGCTGGCTGGTGGCGCCGCCGTCCGCAGTACCGGATCTGGAGAAGCTGGCGCAGAACCTGTACATCAGCGCCTCGAGCATCGCTCAGCACGCCGCGCTCGCCTGCTTCAGCGAGGAATCCATGGCGATCTTCGAGCAGCGCCGCGACGCGTTCCGCCAGCGTCGCGACTTCCTGCTGCCCGCACTGCGTGAGCTGGGCTTCCGTATCGAAGTCGAGCCACAGGGCGCGTTCTACCTGTACGCCGACGTCAGTGCATTCACCGACGACGCGCAGGCATTCTGCGCGCATTTCCTGGAAACCGAGCACGTGGCGTTCACCCCGGGCCTGGATTTCGGCTTCCATCGTGCCAACCAGCACGTGCGCCTGGCCTATACCCAGGAGGTACCGCGGTTGCAGGAGGCGGTGGCGCGGATTGCGCGCGGATTGAAGCGTTGGCAGGGACCACGTTGACGGTAGTGCCGGCCGTTGGCCGGCAACCCGGGAATGCGTGAATGATGCGGTTGCCGGCCAGCGGCCGGCACTACCGGATAAAGAAAAACGCCGCCCGGGGGGCGGCGTTTTCCGTTCTGCCTATCTGCTTACTTACCGCCCAACCGCTCCCACAGGAAGCTGTAGGCCAGCGCCGACATGTGTGCGGCCTGCGCGTTGTTGGCGGCGCCGCCGTGACCCCCTTCGATGTTCTCGTAGTAGGTCACGTCCTTGCCGGCGTCGATCATCTTCGCCGCCATCTTGCGGGCATGGCCCGGGTGCACGCGGTCGTCGCGGGTCGAGGTGGTGAACAGCACCGGCGGGTAGTTCTTCTTCGCGTTGAACAGGTGGTACGGTGAGAAGGTCTTGATGAACTCCCAGTCACTGGTATCCGGGTTGCCGTACTCGGCCATCCACGAGGCACCCGCCAACAGGTGGCTGTAGCGCTTCATGTCCAGCAACGGCACCTGCACCACCACCGCACCGAACAGCTCCGGGTACTGGGTCAGCATGTTGCCGGTCAGCAGGCCACCGTTGCTGCCGCCCTGCACGCCCAGGTGCTTGGCGCTGGTGATCTTGCGCTTGACCAGGTCCCGCGCCACCGCGGCCATGTCTTCGTAGGCCTTGTGGCGGTTCTGCTTCAGCGCCGCCTGGTGCCAGCGCGGGCCGTACTCGCCGCCACCACGGATGTTGGCCACCACGTACACGCCGCCCTTCTCCAGCCAGGCGCGGCCCATGCCACCGGAATAGCCCGGGGTCAGCGAGATCTCGAAGCCACCGTAGCCGTACAGCAGCGTCGGATTGGAGCCATCGAGCTTCATCGCCCTGTCGTGCACCACGAAGTACGGCACGCGGGTGCCGTCCTTGCTGGTGGCGAAGTGCTGCTCGATCACCTTGCCCTTGGCGTCGAAGAAGGCCGGCATGGTCTTCAGTGTTTCCGGGGCCTGGCCGATCTCGGCCAGCGCCAGCGTGGTCGGGGTCAGGTAGTCGGTGGCGGTCAGCCACACCGCGTCGCTGTCATTGCTGTCCACTGCAGCCACGCCCAGCGTGCCGAAGGCAGGTGCGCCGACGAAGCGGCTCGTCTGCCAGCCGTTGGCGCCCGGGGTCAGCACCGACAGGCGGTTCTTGACGTCGTCCAGCACGTTCAGCACCAGGTGGCTCCTGGTCCAGGTGGCGCTGGCCAGCGAGGTGGTCGCGGTCGGGGTGAACAGCACCTCGAAGTCGCGCTTGCCGGCCAGGAAGTCGTCCAGCTTCGTCGCCAGCAGCGAACCGGACGCATAGGTCTTGCCGCCCACGGTCCACGGATCGCGCAGTTCCAGGGTCAGCCACTGCTTGTGCAGGCCCTTCTCGGCCGAGTTCGGCGCGTCGATCTTGGTCAGCGTGCCGTCGTCGCCACGCAGGTAGAGCTCGTTGTTGTAGAACGCCAGCGTGCGGCTGACCAGGTTGCGCTCGAAGCCCGGGGTGTCATCGTGCATCGCCGCGATGTACATGTCTTCCGGCTTGCCTTCGTACACCGTCGTGGCCGAGGCCATCGGCGTGCCGCGCTTCCACAGCTTGGCCACGCGCGGATAGCCGGACGTGGTCATCGTGCCGGCACCGAAATCGGTGTAGACGAACACGGTGTCGCGATCGACCCAGTTGAGGCCCCCCTTCGACTCCGGGCGGAAGAAGCCGTCCTTGATCCAGGTCTTGTTGGCCAGGTCGAACTCGCGGGTGACGTCGGCGTCGGCGCCGCCGCGCGACAGCGCGATCAGGCAACGGCTGTAGTCCGGGCGCAGGCAATCGGCGCCGTGCCAGACCCAGTTCTCACCCTCGGCCTTGTTCAGTGCATCCAGGTCCAGCACGGTCTCCCACTGCGGCGACGCCTTGCGGTACTCGGCCAGCGTGGTGCGCCGCCACAGGCCGCGCTCGTGCTGCTGGTCCTTCCAGAAGTTGTAGTAGTAGTCGCCGATCTTCTGCACGCCCGGAATCTTGGCATCGGAGTCGAGCACCTCGCGGATGCGGGTCTCCATCTGCTTGAAGGCCGGGGTCTGCGCCAGGCGCGCCTCGGACTTGGCATTCTGTTCCTTGACCCAGGACAGCGGCTTGTCGCCGGTGACGTCCTCCAGCCAGGCGTAGCGGTCGGTATCCTCAGCGGCCACGGCGGTCCCCACCGAGGCAGCGGTCATCATGCCGGCCAGCAGGCAGGCGGAAGCGAGTCGTGACATTGCAGCTCCAGGCAGTCATAAGCCGTGGAACGCTAGCACGGAATGCCGCGGCCTCCCCCGTGTCGAAGGTCAGGCCGTGACCGCCGGGCCGCGCCGGCGACGCGCCTGTCCACCGGTACGCCGCACCTTCGGCAGCCCCGACAGGCGCGGCAGCGGGAAGCGCAGCAGCGCCCACCAGGCCGCGAGCGGCATGCCGATCAGCCACATCGGCAGCCAGCCCAACCACGCGCTGCTGCCACGTGCCGCTGGCCAGACCAGTACCAGCGCCAGTCCGGCCAGCGCCAGTTGCCGCACGCCACGCAGCAGGCGCGGGTCGGCGCGTTCGATGATGCGTTCAGTTGCAGGGTGACGGACGGAACGTGTGTTCATGGGCCTTCTCCGGTAGACAATGCAACACAGCTTGGGCAAGCCCCTTCTCACAGATTGCGACACCATTGACGGATCGCGCACGCTCAGTCGACCATGCTCAGGCAAAGCCCTCCTGAGCCCGCTCCCGCATGACTTCGATCCGCCCGCTCTGCGCCGTGTTGCTGGCCCTGTCCCTGGCGGGCCCCGCCATGGCGGTCGGTGAGCCGCCATCACCCCGTGCCAGCGTCCCGCGCGCCGATCCGGATGCCCCGATCGACCTCAAGCGCTTCATGGGCACCTGGTACGTGATCGGCCGCGTGCCGAACTTCATCGAACGCGGGCACGTCGCCAGCGTCAACGAGTACGAGTTGCGCGACGAGCACAAGGTCGGCATCACCTACCGCTACCGCGACGGCTTCGGCGAACCCCTGCAGGAGATCCGTGCACGCGCCAGCGTCGACCCGGACAGCGGCAACCACGGCTGGCGCACCTGGTTCTACCGCGTGGTGCCGACCCACTCCCGGGTGCTGGACGTCGCCCCGGATTATTCGTGGGCACTGATCGGCTACCCGGGCCGCGAGATGGCCTGGATCTTCTCGCGCACGCCGGACATGGACAAAGCGCTGTACAAGGAGCTGGCCGAGCGCCTGCGCGACGAGTACGGCGTGAACACCGACAAGCTCAAGCGCGTGCCGCAGCATCCGGAACAGGTCGGCAAGCTGGGCTACGAAGTACCGAACGCGCGTTGACCGCACGTGGAATTGCCGGCCAGCGGCCGGCACTACCGTTTCCAGGCATTGGGGTAGAGCCGGCCGCTGGCCGGCTACCAGCAGGCGTAGCGGTTACTTGCGGCTGTAATGCGCGACCAGGCGGTCGCCGAGCATCTGCAGCAGCTGCACCAGGACCAGCAGCACCACCACGGTGACCAGGGCCACGTCGGTGCGGTTGCGCTGGTAGCCTTCGCGCAGCGCCAGGTCGCCCAGGCCGCCGGAACCGATCGCGCCGCCCATGGCGGTGAAGCCGACCAGGGCAACGGTGGTGACCGTGGCGGCGGCAATCAGGCCCGGCCGCGCTTCGGGCAGCAGCACCCGGGTGACCAGCTGCCAGGTCGTCGCGCCCATCGACTGCGCGGCCTCGACCACGCCGCGGTCCACTTCGCGCAGCGCGGTCTCGACCAGGCGCGCATAGAACGGCGCGGCACCGATCACCAGCGCCGGCAGCGTGCCAAGCACGCCGATCGACTGGCCCATCAGCCACAGCGAGACCGGAATCAGCACCACCATCAGGATGATGAAGGGCACCGAACGCAGCAGGTTCACCACGATCGCCAGTACGCCATAGGCAAACGGCCGGCGCTTCATCTGCGGCGCACCGAACACGTACAGCAGCACGCCCATCGGCAGGCCGATGGCCAGGGTCAGCGGCAGCGAGCCGGCCATCATCAGCAGCGTCTCGATGGTGGCCTTGCCGATATCCACCCACTTATCCGCATCCAGGTGGCGGAAGAAGCCTTCAGCAGTAGCGACGATCATCGACGAAGTTCCTCAACATGCACGCCGGCGGCCACGAACGCGGCCTGCGCGGCGGACTGGTCACCGCCCACCAGGGCGACCACCAGCTGGCCATACGGGGTGTCCTTGATCCGGTCGATGCGGCCGGACAGGATGTTGTAGTCGACCCCGGTCTGCCGCGCGACACTGCCGAGCAGGGGTTCGTAGGTGTCGCCACCGAGGAAGGTCAGGCGCACGATACGGCCGCCAACGGCATCGAAATCACGGTGCAGCGCCCCCTCGTCCACATGCTCCGACTCACTGACGAAACGGCGGGTGGTCGGATGCTGCGGGTGCAGGAACACCCGGGTGACCGGACCGGTTTCGACCATCTGGCCGGCATCGAGCACCGCAACGCGGTCGCAGACACGGCGGATCACGTCCATCTCGTGGGTGATCAGCACAATGGTCAGGCCGAGCTCGCGATTGATCTTTGACAGCAGCGACAGCACCGAAGCGGTGGTCTGCGGATCGAGCGCACTGGTGGCCTCGTCGCACAGCAGGATCTGTGGACGGGTCGCCAGCGCGCGGGCGATACCGACGCGCTGCTTCTGGCCACCGGACAGCTGCGCCGGATACTTCTGCGCATGCGCTTCCAGGCCCACGGTCTGCAGCAGCTCGGCCACGCGCGCGTCGATCTCCGTCTTCGGCGTGCCGGCCAGTTCCAGCGGAAAGGCGACATTGCCCGCCACCGTGCGCGACGACAGCAGATTGAAATGCTGAAAGATCATGCCGATGCGCCGGCGCAGCGCGCGCAGGCCGTCCGCGTCCAGCGCGGTGACATCCTCACCACCAATCAGCAGCCGGCCACCGCTGGGTTCTTCCAGGCGGTTGATCATGCGGATCAGGGTCGACTTGCCGGCGCCGGAATGGCCGATGATGCCGAAAACCTCACCGGCCTCGATGGTCAGGTCCAACGGTTGCAGCGCGCTGATCTCGCGGCCGGCAACGGCATAGGATTTGTGCAGGCGCTGGAACTCGATCACGGGCGTGGCTCACCGGCTGGGTGACGGAAGGGGGCGTGCAGCCTACCAGCGCAGGCGGTCGCGCGCCCGCGCCATGGGCCAGAATGTTATTCCTTTTGGTTCTAACGTACCTGCTCCGGCGCGGGTTCCGGGGTCGGATCCCCGCAGGGGCTCTGACCCCGCTTCCCGGCCAAACCGGTTCAGGGATGATCCAGCGGCTTCGGTGGTTCCTGCCGGTTGACCCGCTCGCGGTGCAGCAGGTAAAGCCCCGAAGCCACGATGATCGCCGCGCCCACCCAGGTATAGCCATCGGGCAGCTGGCCCCAGAAGGCCAGGTCCCAACCGATCACCCAGACCAGCCCGCTGTACTCCAACGGCGCGATCATCGAGGCCTCGCCCAGCTGGAAGGCCCTGGTCAGGGCGATCTGGCCCAGCGCCCCGGCCAGGCCCATGCCACCGATCAGCGGCGCATGTGCCAGCTGCAGTGGCACCCAGCCGGGAAGGGCCAGCAGCCCGGCACCGATGGCCATGATCACCAGGAACCAGACCACCATCGACTGCGAGGTATCGGTGCGGGTCAACAGGCTGACCGTGATCGCGGCTACGGCATAGGCGGTGGCCGCGGCCAGCACCATCAGCCCCGGCACCGAGATGAAGCCATCGACGCCCGGCCGCAGCACCACCAGTACACCGACCAGGCCAATCCCGATGGCGACCCAGCGCCGTGGCCCGACCCGCTCGCCCAGCAGCGGCACCGACAATGCGGCGATCAGCAGCGGGGCAACGAAATAGATGGTGTAGGCAGTGGACAGCGGCAGGTCGCGCAGGGCGAACACGAAGCAGCCGATCATCGCCATGCCCAGCGCACCACGCAGCAGGTGCAGCCCCCAGCGGCGCGGCACCAGCGAACGTGGCCCGGCGCTGGCCAGCACCCAGACCAGCACGAACGGCAACGAGGCCGCGCCGCGCAGGAAGGTTACTTCCAGGGTGGGGTAGCTGGCCGACAGCTGCTTCATGCCAGCATCCATCAGCGAGAAGCAGGCGACCGCAGCGACCATCCAGGCCACCGCGCGAGAGGGGGAGCGTTGCACGTTCATGGCCCATTATCGCCCGGTCGTCGCATTCTGTAGAGCTTGGCCGCTCTTCAAAAAGCAGCCGAGCGTGAGCTCGGTTCTGCAAACGGCGGGCATGGGGCCCTCGCGATAGAATGGCTGCCACTGAATCCTGCGGAGCATCGCCCATGCCTTCCTTCGACGTCGTGTCCGAAGTCGACACCCACGAACTGACCAACGCCATCGACCAGGCCAACCGCGAACTGGCCACCCGCTTCGATTTCAAGGGCGTGGATGCCAAGTTCGAACGCGATGGCGATGTGATCAACCAGTTCGCGCCGACCGAATTCCAGCTCAAGCAGATGAACGACATCCTGCGTGCACGCCTGGCCGCGCGCGGCATCGATGTGCTCAGCCTCGAATTCGGCGACATCGAGACCAACCTGGCCCAGGCCCGGCAGAAGATCACCGTCAAGCAGGGCATCGAGCAGAAGATCGCCAAGAAGATCGCCGCTGCGCTGAAGGAAGCCAAGCTGAAGGTTGAAAGCCAGATCAATGGCGACAAGCTGCGCGTGCAGGGCAAGAAGCGCGACGACCTGCAGGACGCCATCGCCGTGCTCAAGGCCGGCAAGTTCGAGTTGCCGCTGCAGTTCAACAATTTCCGCGATTGATCTGCCCGCCGGGCATGGCCCGGCGCCGGTACCTGCGGTACGACGGCGCGTTGCCAGCGACGCGCCTACAATGTCCGCCCCGCCAGCCGACGTGCCCGCCATGACCGACGCCCAACTGCCCACCGAGGACCCGATCGCCGCCACCCGCCTGTGGCTGGAACGCATCGTCATCGGCCTGAACCTGTGCCCGTTCGCCAAGGCGGTCTACGTGAAGGATCAGGTCCGCATCGTGCTCAGCGATGCGACCACGACGGAAGCCCTGGTTGAGCAGCTGGCCGAGGAACTGGTCCTGCTGCGCGATACGCCGGCCGAGCAGATCGATACCACGCTGATCGTGCATCCGCAGGTGCTGACCGATTTCCTCGACTACAACGACTTCCTCGACAACGCCGACGCGGCGATCGAGGCGCTGGACCTGCAGGGCATCCTGCAGGTGGCCAGCTTCCATCCGGATTACCAGTTCGAGGGCGTGGCTGCCGACGACGCCAGCAACTACACCAACCGCGCGCCCTTCCCCACCCTGCACCTGCTGCGCGAAGACAGCGTGGCGCGCGCGGTGGACGTCTATCCGGATCCGGACGTGATCGTCGAGCGCAACATCCAGACCCTGGACCGCATCGGCGTGGACGGCTGGCATCGCCGCCTGCGTGGCGAAGACCTGTCGTGAGCACGGTACCGCCGATTGCCGCTTGGCCGGCCGCGCCGCTGTCGGGCAAGGTGGTGCTGGTCACCGGCGGTGCCAACGGCATCGGCCGTGGCATCGCGCAGGCCGTGCTCGGCGCCGGTGGCCGCGTGCTGATCGGCGACCTCGACATGGAGGCCGGCGAGGCGTGCCTGGCGGAATGGCAGCGTGGTGAGGATGCCGTGTTCCAGCGCCTGGATATCACCGACGAAGCCAGCGTGCGCGCCTTCATCGCCGTGGCCCTGCAGCGTTTCGGCCGCATCGACGGGCTGGTCAACAACGCGGGAATTGCCAGCCCGCACGGCACGCTGCTGCAGGACATGGACTGGGACGAGTGGCAGCGCCGGCTGTCTTCGCTGCACGGCGCGTTCCTGTGCAGCAAGCATACGTTGCCGGCGCTGACCGCCAGCGCCGCCGGTGCGATCATCAACATCGCCTCGACCCGCGCCTGGCAATCCGAAGCACACAGCGAAGCCTATGCCGCAGCCAAGGGCGGGCTGGTGGCCTTCACCCATGCGCTGGCGATCAGCAGCGGCCCGGCGGTGCGGGTGAACAGCATCAGTCCCGGCTGGATCGGCACCTGCGAGTGGCAGGCACCCTCACGGCGACACGCACCGGAGTATTCGGCCACCGACCATGCGCAACACCCGGTCGGCCGCGTCGGCCAGCCGGAGGACATCGGTGCGTTGGCCGTATACCTGCTGTCATCACTGTCCGGTTTCAGCACCGGCCAGGATTTCATCGTCGACGGCGGCATGACCCGGAAGATGATCTACGCCGAATGACCCGCCACCGGTAGTGCCGGCCGCTGGCCAGCATTCCGGTAGAACCACGCCATGCGTGGATGGCGGTGAAGTGCCAACCAAGGTTGGCACCTACCCGACGCCTTACGCCATGCCCGAGTGGCGAAGCAGCGCATCGATCTGCGGAGCACGGCCGCGGAAGGCCTTGAAGTTGTCCGCCGCCGGGCGGCTGCCACCGCGCGACAGGATCTCATCACGGAAGCGTGCGCCGGTTTCAGCCAGTGCCTGCGGCGCTTCCTCGAAAGCGGCATAGGCGTCGGCGCTGAGTACCTCGGCCCACTTGTAGCTGTAGTAACCCGCGGCGTAACCGCCCGCAAAGATGTGGCTGAACTGGTGCGGGAAGCGGTTCCAGGCCGGCGGGTGGTTCACCGCCACTTCCGCGCGCACGCGGTCCAACAGTGCCAGCACGCTGTCCTGCGCTGGTTCGAACTGGCTGTGCAGCAGCATGTCGAACAGGCCGAACTCCAGCTGGCGGACGGTGGCCATGCCGCTGTGGAAGTTGCGCGCGGCCAGCATGCGCTCGTACAGCCCGCGCGGCAGCGGCTCGCCGCTGTCCACGTGCGCGGTCATCGCCTGCAGGTGATCCCATTCCCAGCAGAAGTTCTCCATGAACTGGCTGGGCAGCTCCACCGCATCCCATTCCACGCCGTTGATGCCGGCGACGCCCAGTTCGCCGATGCGGGTCAGCAGCTGGTGCAGGCCGTGGCCCATCTCATGGAACAGCGTGGTCACTTCGTTGTGGCTGAAGGTGGCCGGCTTGCCGTTGGCACCGCGGCCGAAGTTGCACACCAGGTAAACCAGCGGCGTCTGCACGCTGCCGTCGGTGCGCACGCGACGGTTGCGGCAATCATCCATCCACGCCCCGCCGCGCTTGCCCTCGCGGGCGTACAGGTCCAGGTAGAACTGGCCAACCAGCGCACCCTGCGCATCGACCAACCGGAAGAAGCGCACATCCTCGTGCCACACCGGCGCGCTGTCCTCATGCACGCGCAGGCCGTACAGCTGCTCGATCACCGAGAACAGACCGCCCAGTACCTTCGGCTCGGTGAAATACTGCTTCACCTCCTGCTCGGAATAGCTGTAACGCGCCTGCTTCAGGCGGTCGGCGGCGAAGGCCAGGTCCCAGGCCTGCAGGCTGTCGATGCCGAGCTGTTCGCGCGCGAACTGCTCCAGCTCGGCGCGGTCCCTGGCGGCGAACGGCTTGGCGCGCGCGGCCAGGTCACGCAGGAAACCGAGCACTTCGGCCGGGTCCTGCGCCATCTTGGTCGCCACCGAGTAATGGCCGTACGAATCGAAGCCGAGCAACGCAGCCAGTTCGGCGCGCAGGGCAAGGATGCGGTCGATGTTGCCGCTGTTGTCCAGTGCGTCATCGCCGAATTCGGACGCACGCTGGGCGCTGGCGCGGTACAGGATCTCGCGAAGGTCGCGGTCCTCGCCCCAGGTCTGCACCGGCAGGTAGCACGGCATCTGCAGGGTCAGTTTCCAGCCGGCCTTGCCGTCCTTCTGTGCTGCGGCATGCGCGGCGGCCTTCACGTCTTCCGGCAGGCCCTTCAGCCGCGCTTCGTCTTCGATGATCAGCGACCAGGCATCGGTAGCGTCGAGCACGTTCTGCGAGAACTTCGCCGACAGCGCCGACAGTTCTTCCTTGATCGCAGCAAAACGCTGCTGCGCCTCGGGCGCCAGCTCGGCGCCGCCCAGGCGGAAGTCGCGCAGGGTGTTGTCCAGCACCTTGCGCTGGGCTTCATCGAAATGCGCCGCCTCCGGGCTGGCGGCCAGCGCCTGGTACTGGCGGTAAAGCGCCAGGTTCTGCCCCAGCACACTGGCGAAGCGGGTCACCCGCGGCAGGTTGCTGTTGTAGGCCTCGCGCAGCTCCGGGGTGTTGACCACGCCCTGCAGGTGGCCGACCAGGCCCCAGGCGCGCCACAGGCGCTCGGTGGCATCGTCCAGCGGGGTCACGAAGGTCTGCCAGGTGACCGGCTGCACCTGCTCGGCTGCGCTGACGGCGGCTTCGGCCTCGGCCAGCAGCACATCCAGCGCCGGCGCCACGTGCTCGGGGCGGATCGCCTCGAAGCGCGGCAGGCCGGAAAAATCGAGCAGGGGGTTGGCAACGGTCACGGCAGGTCTCCAGAGTACGGGCCCGGCAGGCGGGCAGCCCGGTAGATATGGCGCTGCCAGGCATCGCTGACAAGGGGGCACGGCATTCACATCGGCCTTACGCGCGCCCCCCGAAGCTCTGGGTGCGGGGGAGTCCGCAGCGGCACGTACCGAACGAGGCCCCACATGGAAGGTCTGGCTGCAGTTGCATCCGCCTCACCGGCGCGGTCGCTGGCACTGTCTGCCAGCGCGGCCGAACTGGCCTGGATCGCCGCGCTGTGCGATGCCGGCGACGACGCCCCGCGCCACCTGCAGCAGTTGCAGGCGGTGCTGCAGCAGGGCGGCACGTTCAATGAAAGCCAGGAGTGGTACCCGTTCGAAGTAGTCGAGCGCGGCGCCAGCCAGCTGCAGCTGGGCCATGAGCGCGAGTTCGCGATCTGCGTGTTGCTGTGGTTGCAGGCATTGGCCCAGGGCCGCGCCAGCATCCTGGATCCCACCCTGCACCTGGATGACCGTGCGATGGACATCGAGGCGTTGCCCGATGCACTGCGCGACGCGGTGCTCGACGCCTTCACCGCGGCGGGATATTGAGACGCCCCGGCGACCGGGTAGAGTCGACTTTCGCGCGCAGCGCGGGATTTTCGCGACCTGAACGTAGAGCAGTCGACTAACTGTGTAAACCCACCACGTTGTTCAGCGGGATTCTGGAAATAGGCGGCTGGCTGCC
>NZ_CP025780.1:3282542-3476822 GCF_003586545.1 Stenotrophomonas sp. Pemsol
GGTAACCACCATTTTCCAAAGATGCCCCGGATGAACAACCTACCGAGAGATCACAACTAACAGTCGACTCTACCAATCGACGCACGCCTCTGCGGTGCCCCCTGGCATCGCCGGCATGGCCCGGCGAGAGCGTCGTCCATGCTACAGCGCTTCCAGGCTGCACCACGGCAGCTCGGGCAACCCCTGCCCGGCCACCGCCGCGGCCAGCTGTGCATCGGCGCCGTCGACATCGATGCCCTGGCGCAGGTACCACGCCGGGTCGTAATAGCTCTGCGCGTAGCGTTCGCCGCTGTCGCACAGGATGCTGACGATGCTGCCCTGGTGGCCCGCCTCGCGCATCCATTGCGCGGCCTGCAGCACGCCGATGAAGTTGGTGCCGGTGGAACCACCGACGCGGCGGCCGAGCTGGCGGCTGACATGGCGCATCGCGGCCAGGCTCAGCGCGTCGGGTACCTTGACCATCGCATCGACGCTGGTCGGGATGAAGCTCGGCTCCACCCGTGGCCGGCCGATGCCCTCCACGCGCGAACCACCACTGCAGGTCAGGTCGCGCCAGTCCTGTCCACCGGCCACAGCGGCCCGGTAGCCGTCGAAGAACACCGACACTTCCGGGTCCGCGCACAGGATGCGGGTATCGTGGCGGCGGTAGCTGACATAGCGGCCCAGGGTGGCGGCGGTACCGCCGGTGCCGGGGCTGCACACGATCCATTCCGGAACCGGGCTGGGCTCTTCGGCCATCTGCTTGAAGATGGACTCGGCGATGTTGTTGTTGGCACGCCAGTCGGTCGCGCGCTCAGCGTAGGTGAACTGGTCCATGAAGTGGCCACCGGTTTCACGGGCCAGCTTTTCCGAATCACAGTTGAGGTCGCAGGCACGTTCGACCAGGTGGCAGCGGCCGCCCTGGAACTCGATCGCGGCGATCTTTTCAGGCGAGGTGGTGGCCGGGATCACTGCAATGAACGGCAGGCCCAGCAGGCGCGCGAAATAGGCTTCGGACACCGCCGTCGAGCCGCTGGACGCCTCGATCACCGGTCGCCCTTCGCGCAGCCAGCCATTGGCCAGCGCATACAGGAACAGCGAGCGCGCCAGCCGGTGCTTGAGGCTGCCGGTGGGATGGCTCGACTCATCCTTCAGGTACACATCGATGCCCTCGAACCCGGGCAGCGCCAGCGGGATCAGGTGGGTATCGGCGGAGCGGTTGAAATCGGCTTCAATCTTGCGGATGGCGGCGGCCACCCATTCACGCTGCGACATGGCGGGCAATCGTTGTCAGGACGGAACGGTGCGATCCGGCCATTGTACGTCGCGGTACCGTCAGGTGCTGGCCGGTAGAATGCCCCCATCCGGCCGGCAACGGCCCTGTCTGAAGGACCTCCCCCATGACCATTCCCGCCCTGCGCGATGTCCCCGGCGTCGCCGCCCAGGCCCCGGCCGAAACCACCGGCTTCATGTTCAACCACACCATGCTACGGGTGAAGGACATCACCGCCTCGCTGGACTTCTACACCCGCGTGCTCGGCTACCAGCTGATCGACAAGCGCGACTTCCCGGAGGCCCAGTTCAGCCTGTACTTCCTGGCCTACGTCCCTGCCGGCGTGGTGGTACCGGAAGACGACAGCCAGCGCCGCGTGTGGATGGCCGGCCTGCCGGGCGTGCTGGAACTGACCCATAACCACGGCACCGAAACCCAGGACGGTGCGGTCTATCACGACGGCAACAGCGACCCGCGCGGCTTCGGCCACATCTGCGTGTCGGTGCCGGACATCGAGGCGGCCTGCCAGCGCTTCGAGGACCTCGGGGTAACCTTCCAGAAGCGACTGACCGACGGCCGCATGAAGAACCTGGCCTTCATCAAGGACCCGGACGGCTACTGGGTCGAGATCATCGCCAACGTCTGACCCCGAAAAGGGGACGGAGGGGATTAAGCCGTTTCTGGCACTATTGTGCTGGAAGCGACTTAATCCCCTCCGTCCCCTTTTTCTGTGAGGTTCGTATGGAAACGATGGAACTGCACCGTGGCCGCCTGATCGACCACATCCAGCTGGTGGTGCGTGACCTGGCCGCCAGCCGCCGCTTCTACCAGGCAGTGTTCGATACGGTCGGCATCCCACTGGGCGGCGAAGGGCCAGACTTCTTCTGGGCCGACGAGCTGTTCATTTCCAGTGCCAGCAGCCGTGCCGCCGCCGGCCAGCTGACCGGCCGCCACCATCTCGCCTTCCAGGCCCGCGACAGCGCCACCGTTGATGCCTTCCACACTGCCGCGATCGCCGCCGGCGGTACCGACAATGGCGCGCCAGGCGAACGCCCCTACCACCCGGGCTACTACGGCGCCTTCGTGCTCGACCCCGATGGCAACAACATCGAAGTGGTCTATCACGGGCCGGCGAACTACAGCGCCGATTCGGTGAAGGTCACTTTCTGATATCACCGGCGCCGTGAACGAAGAAGCCGGGCAATGCCCGGCTTCTCTGCTTCCAGCGCTGCGGCCCTCAGTGGGCGGCCATGTAGATGTCCTGCAGCACCGCCTTTTCCAGTTCCAGCTCGCCCAGCAGGTTCTTCACGATATCGCCCAGGCTGAGGATGCCGACCAGGCGAGTGCCTTCAGTGACCATCAGGTGACGGCGCCGCGAGTACGTCATCAACGACATGGCCTGTTTCAGCGTGGCTTCCGGCGCAATGCCCTCCAGACCGGTGGACGGCAGGCTGGAAATCACCCGGCGGCCGGCCTGCGGGCCGTCGTCGGCCAGGGTGCGCACGATGTCCTTCTCGGAAATGATGCCGACCGGGGCATCGTCCTTCATCACCACCAGCGCAGCGATCCTGTTCGCGCTCATCTTGTGGGCGGCGGCACCGATCGTGTCTTCGGCATCGATGGTGATGACAGCTTCTTTCTTGGATTGCAGGAGTTCGCGGACGTTCATTCTTGTTTCCTGGTGCAGGTCACTGAAGTCAAAAAAGTGTGCTCTTCCGATACGCCCCCTCCCCGGGAACAGACCTTTCAGCGCACGTCTGGCGCACCCGGCTGCCGCTTGGAATGGCTCGGCAGACGACGTGCTGCAACGCGAACGAGGCGGGTTCAACGACTCAACCCGAACCTCGACCAGATCGATTCTACGACTGCGACCCTCGGTCACTACCGGCATCGATAGGACAGTTCGTCGTGGGAACCAACTGACGATCCAGAGAATGGCACCGCGGCTGAAACCGCCGCTGAATACAGCCGATGCCGCGCATTAAAGAATGATTGCCTGCTGCCGACGACGGACAGAACGCCCGGCGGCTGTCCCACTTCGTACTGCCTCCGGCACAAACGAAAGGGGCCTCGCAGGCCCCTTTCGCATGCAGCATCCCACAGCTCCGGGAATGCCTTACTCCACCGTCACGCTCTTGGCCAGGTTGCGCGGCTTGTCCACGTCGGTGCCGCGTGCCAGCGCGGTGTGGTAGGCCAGCAGCTGCACCGGGATGGTGTGCACGATCGGGCTGAGCACGCCCGCATGGCGCGGCGTGCGGATCACATGTACGCCTTCGGACTCATTGAAGTTGCTGTCCTGGTCGGCGAACACGAACAGCTCGCCACCACGCGCACGCACTTCCTGCATGTTCGACTTCACCTTCTCCAGCAGGCTGTCGTTCGGCGCGATCACCACCACCGGCATGTGCTCGTCCACCAGCGCCAGCGGACCATGCTTCAGCTCACCGGCCGGGTAGGCCTCGGCGTGGATGTAGGAGATTTCCTTGAGCTTGAGCGCGCCTTCCAGCGCGATCGGGTAATGCAGGCCGCGGCCAAGGAACAATGCGCTGCTCTTGCGCGCGAAACGCTCGGCCCAGGCGGCGATCTGTGGCTCCATGTTCAGCGCGTGCTGCACGCTGCCCGGCAGGAAGCGCAGCTGTTCCAGATAGTCCGCTTCCTGCGCCGCGTCGATGCGGCCATGCAGCTTGCCCAGCACCATGGTCAACTGGAACAGTGCGGCCAGCTGGGTGGTGAAGGCCTTGGTCGAGGCCACGCCGATCTCGGCGCCGGCGCGGGTGTAGCAGACCAGTTCGCTGGCGCGCGGAATCGCACTTTCCGGCACGTTGCAGATCGACAGCGTGTGCTTGTGGCCCAGCGATTTGGCGTACTTCAGCGCTTCCATCGTATCCAGCGTTTCGCCGGACTGCGAGATGGTCACGATCAGATGCTTGGGGTTCGCGTAGGCCGCGCGATAGCGGTACTCGCTGGCGATTTCCACGCTGCACGGCAGGCCGGCGATGGCCTCGATCCAGTAGCGCGCGGTCAGGCCCGAGTAGTAGCTGGTGCCGCAGGCGATGATCTGCACGCCTTCGATGCCCGACAGCACCGCTTCGGCGTTCTTGCCGAACAGCCCGGCCGGGAAACCACCGGCATCGATCGCCGCCTCGATGGTGTCGCCCAGCGCGCGCGGCTGCTCGTGGATTTCCTTCTGCATGAAGTGGCGGTACGGGCCCAGCTCCAGCGATGCCAGCGACACGTCGGACAGGTGCACATCGCGCTCGACCGGCTGGTCGTGCTCGTCGAAGATGCGCACGCCATCACGCCGGATCTCGGCGGTGTCGCCCTCTTCCAGGAAGATCACCTTGCGCGTGGCCGAGATCACGGCCGAGACGTCGGAGGCGACGAAGTTCTCTCCCTCGCCCAGGCCGACCAGCAGCGGGCAGCCCATGCGCGCGCAGACGAAGCGCTCCGGCTCGGCGCGGCTGACCACGGCCAGCGCGTAGGCACCGGTCAGCTCCTTCACCGTGTGCTGCAGCGCCACCAGCAGATCGTCGCCATCCTTCAGATGATGATGGATCAGGTGCGCGATGACTTCGGTATCGGTCTGCGATTCAAACGTGTAGCCCAGCGCGCGCAGCTTCTCGCGCTGCTCTTCGTGGTTCTCGATGATGCCGTTGTGCACCAGCGCCACACCGTGGCTGATGTGCGGATGTGCATTGGCCTCGGTGACACCGCCGTGGGTGGCCCAGCGGGTGTGGCCGATGCCCAGCACCGCATTGAAGCCCTCGGCCTCGGCCGCCGTGGCCATTTCCGACACTCGACCGGTACGACGGACGCGACGGACTTCGGGGCGCTCGGCGTGGTCGATCACTGCGATGCCCGAGGAGTCGTAACCACGGTACTCGAGCCGCTTCAGGCCTTCGATCAGTACCGGCACCACATCGCGATCGGCGATTGCACCCACGATTCCACACATGTCACGCGATTCCTTGGAGACGATCGGCGCATTCTAGCCCGCCTGCCCGGCTTCCCCCTCCTGTCCGCTTAATGAAAGTGTCCGGAAAGGTGTCCGCGGACACCCGGACACTCCCCCGAAATCCCCAACCCCTTGACCTGAAAGGAAATAAAGTTGGCACGCTACGTGCTTGGTATTGGCTACCACCGTCAGGCACGCACCCGATGATCCGCGACACTTCCGCACAGGACCAGATCGTTTCCTCCGCCCCGGCCGGCACCACCCGCGCCAGCTGGCATCGCTACCGCTGGCCGGCGCTGGGCGCCATTGCGCTGCTCGCCGGCATCGGCTGGGCGGTCCATGCCTGGTCCAATGCCAGCCGCTCCTTCGACAGCAGCCGCGTGCGCATCGCCGAGGTGAAGCGGGGCGACCTGGTCCGTGACATCGCCGCCGACGGCCGCGTGATCGCCGCCAACAGCCCGATCCTGTACGCGATCTCGGCCGGTACCGTGGACCTGAAGGTCGTCGCCGGTGACGTGGTCAAGAAGGGCCAGGAGCTGGCGATCATCGACAGCCCGGAACTGCGCAGCAAGCTGGCCCAGGAACAGGCAACGCTGGCCGGCCTGGAAGCCGAGGCCAGCCGCGCCGCGCTGGACGCGACCCTGGCCCGTGCCAAGTCACGCAAGGAAACCGACCAGGCCACCATCGAACGCCAGGCCGCCGACCGCGACCTGCAGCGCTACCAGCGCGGCTACGACGGCGGTGCGGTGCCGCAGATCGACCTGGCCAAGGCGAAGGACTCACTGAAGAAGGCCGACATCACCCTGGCCAACGCCACCACCGACGCGCGCCTGCAGAGCCAGGGCGCCGACCTGGATGCCCGCAACAAGCGCCTGCTGGCCGACCGCCAGAAGGCCGTGGTGGCCGAAGTGCAACGCCAGGTCGATGCACTGACCCTGCGCGCCCCGTTCGATGGCCAGGTCGGCCAGGTCCAGGCGGTGCAGTCCACCAACCTGGCCGCCAACGCGCCGGTGCTGGGCGTGGTCGACCTGTCCAAGTTCGAGGTCGAGATCAAGGTGCCGGAGAGCTTCGCCCGCGACCTGGCGATCGGCATGCCGGCCCAGCTGACCGGCGGCAACGGCCAGCCGTTCCCGGGCGAGATCAGCGCGGTATCACCGGAAGTCGTCAACGGCGAGGTCAACGCCCGCGTTCGCTTCGCCAGCGCGCAGCCGGAAGGCCTGCGCCAGAGCCAGCGGATGTCGGTGCGCGTGCTGCTCGATACCCGCAAGAACGTGCTGAAGGTCGAGCGCGGCCCGTTCGTCGAACAGGGCAACGGCATGGCCTACGTGATGGATGGCCGCACCGCCGTGCGCCGCCCGGTGGAACTGGGCGTCAGCAGCCTGGGCGAAGTGGAAATCAAGTCGGGTGTGCAGCCGGGCGACCGCATCGTGGTCTCCGGCAGCGACCTGTTCAAGGACGCCGAACGCGTCTCCGTCAACTGATACCTGAATCCTGGAGAGAGGACACCCCATGTACATGCTCGAAATGCGTTCGGTCGCCAAGGTCTTCCGCACCGAACAGGTGGAAACCCACGCGTTGCGCTCCCTGGAACTGCAGGTCAAGGAAGGCGAGTTCGTCGCCGTCACCGGCCCGTCCGGTTCCGGCAAGACCACCTTCCTCAACATCGCCGGCCTGCTGGAAACCTTCACCAGCGGCACCTACATGCTCGACGGCCAGGACGTGAGCACGCTGGGCGATGATGCGCGCAGCCGCCTGCGCAACCAGAAGATCGGCTTCATCTTCCAGGGCTTCAACCTGATCCCCGACCTCAACCTGTTCGACAACGTCGACGTGCCGCTGCGCTATCGGAAGATGAGCGCCAACGAACGCCGCGAACGCATCGAGAAGGCGCTGACCCAGGTCGGCCTGGGCTCGCGCATGAAGCACTACCCGAATGAGCTGTCCGGCGGTCAGCAGCAGCGTGCGGCGATCGCGCGTGCACTGGCCGGCAGCCCGCGCCTGCTGCTGGCCGACGAACCGACCGGCAACCTGGATACGCAGATGGCGCGCGGCGTGATGGAACTGCTGGAGGAGATCAACGCTGCCGGCACCACCATCGTGATGGTCACCCACGATCCGGAACTGGCCGCGCGCGCGCAGCGCAACGTGCACATCGTCGACGGCCAGGTCACCGACCTGGTGCGCGAGCCGGTGCTGGCCACGCCGCGCCACATCGTCGCCGTCAACGAGTGAGGGCATTCCCATGTTCGCCTACTACGCCCGATTGGCGGTACGCAGTTTCCGCCGCAACAAGGTCCTGACTGCGCTGATGGTGGTGGCCATCGCCCTCGGCATCGGTGCCTCGATGACCACCCTGACCGTGTTCCACGTGCTGTCCGGCGACCCGATCCCCGGCAAGAGTGACCGGCTGTTCTATGTGCAGCTCGATGCCGCGACCGGCGCCTATGTCGCGGGCGAGGAGCCGGAAACACAGTTGACCCGCTTCGACGGTGAAGCCCTGCTGCGCGAAGCCAAGGGCGAGCGCCAGGCGCTGATGAGCGGCGGCGGCGGCACCATCGAACCGGACAACAGCACCCTCAAGCCCTTCAGCATCGACACCCGCTGGACCTCGGCCGATTTCTTCCCGATGTTCGAGGTGCCCATGCAGTACGGCCGCCCGTGGACGCGCGAGGACGACGAAGGCCGCGCACGCGTGGTGGTCATCTCCAAGGCGCTCAACGACAAGCTTTACCAGGGCGCCAACAGCGTAGGCCGCGACCTGCGCATGGAAGGCCAGAGCTACCGCATCGTCGGCGTGATGAAGGAGTGGAGCCCGGAGCCGCACTTCTACGACCTGACCACCGGCAGCTACGGCAAGAACGAGGACCTGCTGCTGCCGATTTCCACGTCCTTCGACCTGAAACTGGGCAGCAACGGCAACATGAACTGCTTCGGCGAAAATCCCGACGGCAACAGCTACTCGCTCAATGCACCGTGCGCGTGGCTGCAGTACTGGGTGGAGATGGACCCGGCCAAGGCCGCCGACTACCGCCGCTACCTGGAGAACTATTCGAGCCAGCAGCGCCAGGCCGGCCGCTTCAAGCACCCGCCGAACGTGCGCCTGCGCACCGTGATGGAATGGCTGGACTTCAACGGCGCGGTGCCCAGCGATGTGCGCCTGCAGCTGTGGCTGGCACTGGGTTTCCTGGGGGTCTGCCTGGTCAACACGGTGGGCCTGCTGCTGGCCAAGTTCCTGCGCCGCAGTGGTGAGATCGGCGTGCGCCGCGCACTCGGTGCCAGCCGTGGCCAGATCTTCCTGCAGTGCCTGGTGGAAGCCGGCGCGGTCGGCGTGGTCGGGGGCGTGCTGGGCATCGGCCTGGCCCTGCTGGGCCTGTTCGCGGTGCGCCAGCAACCGGTGGAGTACGCAAAGCTGGCCCACCTGGACGGCAACATGCTGCTGCTTGCGCTGGGCTTGACCCTGTTCGCCAGCCTTGCCGCCGGTTTCCTGCCTGCCTGGCGCGCCATGCAGGTCACTCCGGCCATCCAGCTCAAGTCGCAGTAAGCACCCGAACGAGGACTCCCATGGACATCCGCCCCATCCTCAGCACGCTGCGCCGGCACAAGACTGCCGCTGCCCTGATCGTGCTGGAAGTCGCACTGACCTGCGCCATCGTCTGCAACGCGCTGTTCCTGGTCAGCCAGCGCGTGGAGAAGATCAGCATGCCCAGCGGCATCGCCGAGAACGAACTGGTGATGCTCCGCGTCAGCGGCATCGGCAAGCAGACCGATGCCATGGCCCGCACCCGTGAGGACCTGGCGTCATTGCGTGCGCTTCCCGGCGTCAGCAACGTCACCATCATCAACCAGGTGCCTTTCCGCAACGGCTCGTCCAGCAGCAGCATCTCGCGGGAGATCGACCAGGAACGGCCGACCACCAACGCCTCGATGTACACCCTGTCCGAGAACGGGCTGGCCACGATGGGCATCAACCTGATCGCCGGCCGCGATTTCCTGCCCGGCGAGTACCAGAACTTCGAAGACGCCAGCAAGGGGGGCGCCAAGGAAAACGCCATCCCGGTCATCCTCACCCAGGCCACCGCCGCCAAGATGGAACCCAGCGGCAGCGCGCTGGGCAAGACCTACTACATGGGCAAGCAGCCGCTGCATGTGGTCGGCATCGTCGACACGCTGAGCACGCCCAACGGCTGGAATGACAACTGGACGAACTCCATGCTGCTGCCCATGCGGCGCACCTTCGACGAGGGTGGCACCTATGTGCTGCGCACTTCGCCGGAACGCCGCCAGGAGGTGCTTGATGCGGGGGCTGCTGTACTGGAGCGCAATGACCCCAACCGGCTGATGCGCGACAAGCTGACCTATGAAGACCAGCGCAAGGACTTCTTCAAGAACGACCGCGCGATGGTTGGCCTGCTGATCACCGTCAGCGTCTCGCTGCTGGTGGTGACCGCACTGGGCATCATCGGCCTGGCCAGCTTCTGGGTGCAGCAGCGCAGCAAGCAGATCGGCATCCGCCGCGCACTCGGTGCCACCCGCGGCCAGATCCTGCGCTACTTCCAGACCGAGAACTTCCTGCTGGCCTCGCTGGGCATCGTGCTGGGCATGCTGGCAGCCTACGCGATCAACCTGGCACTGATGAACCTCTACGAGCTGCCACGCATGCCCCTGTACTACCTGCCGCTGGGCGCGCTTCTGCTGTGGGTGCTGGGCCAGATCGCGGTGTTCGGGCCGGCCCGGCGCGCGGCAGCGGTCCCGCCCGCAGTCGCCACGCGGGGCGCGTGAGGTGCGTGCCTGCCGAATGCTGTTGATGGCACTGCTGCCACTGCCGGCGCTGGCCGGCGGTGGCAGCTCGCAGACGCTGGAATGGCGCCAGGATGATGCCCGCCTGGCGCTCCGCTCGACCGAGGGCCAGGTACGGGTGGACGCCGCGCGTCCGGAAGCCCGCTTCGGCGTGCGCAGCGGCGACCGCATCCTGCGCTTGGACGATACGGCCGTGCGGCGGATCGAGCATCTTGCCGATGCACTGCGGCATTCCAGTGCCCCGACTGTGTACCTGTTGCTGCGCCGCGACAAACGCGAGCTCACCGTCCCGGTGGACGCCACCTCGTGGCGGCTGGCGCTGGCCGCTCCGCCACCGCCGGCACCACCGCCTCCACCAGCGCGGCGCTGAAACCAGCCCGCCCTCGTCGCCACGGCTTTGGCTATGCTTGATGGGTGGCGCCGGGCTCTCCCGGCGTATGGATACGAACACGGCTCCATCGGCGCCGCCCATCCCTTTCTGCAGAACTGCTTGATGCCTTCGATCCTGATCATCGACGACAACGCCAGCGTGGGCACCGCGCTGGACGTGCTGTTCTCCCTGCATGACATCGACACCCTGCAGGCGCAGACCCCGGCCGAAGGGCTGGCCCTGCTCGAGTCGCAGCCGGTCGACCTGGTGATCCAGGACATGAATTTCAGCGAGGACACCACCTCCGGCGAAGAAGGCGAAGACCTGTTCGCACAGATCCGCGCACGCCACCCGGACCTGCCGGTGATCCTGCTCACCGCCTGGACCCACCTGAGCAGTGCGGTGGACCTGGTCAAGGCCGGTGCCGCCGACTACCTGGCCAAGCCCTGGGACGACCGCAAGCTGCTGACCACGGTCAACAACCTGCTCGAGCTGTCCGAGGCGCGGCGCGAGCTGGACCGCCGCCGCAGCCGTGAGCTGCGCCAGCGCAATGCGCTGGAAGAAAAGTACGAGCTGTGTGGTGCGGTCTTCGCCGATCCGGCCAGCGAGCGCGTCATTGCCCTGGCCTGCCAGGTCGCGCGCTCCGACCTGCCGGTGCTGATCACCGGTCCCAATGGTGCCGGCAAGGAGAAGATCGCGCAGATCATCCAGGCCAACTCGCTGGTGGCCAAGGGCCCGTTCATCACGGTCAACTGCGGCGCCCTGCCCTCGGAACTGATCGAGGCCGAACTGTTCGGTGCCGAAGCCGGCGCATATACCGGCTCCAACAAGGCACGCGAGGGCAAGTTCGAAGCCGCCGACGGCGGAACGCTGTTCCTGGATGAGATCGGCAACCTGTCGCTGGGCGGCCAGATGAAGCTCCTGCGTGTGCTGGAAACAGGGCGCTTCGAGCGTCTTGGCTCCAATCGCGAGCGCCAGGTCAAAGTCCGTGTGGTCAGCGCGACCAATGCCGACCTGCCGGCGATGATCCGCGACGGCACCTTCCGCGAAGACCTGTACTACCGCCTCAATACGGTGGAATTGGTACTGCCACCATTGGCCGAGCGCCCGGGCGACATCGTGCCCCTGGCCGAGCGCTTCCTGACCGCCGGCAAGCCACTTTCCAATGCTGCAACCGCGGCCCTGCAACGGCACCCCTGGCCCGGCAATGTGCGCGAACTGCGCAACGTGATCCAGCGGGCCGAGCTGCTGGCGACCGGCAACCGCATCGAAGTGGCCGACCTGAATCTGCCGCGTGCCGCACCTGCACCGCGACCGGCAGCCAGTGCCGGCAATGATCCTGACCGTGCGCGCATCGAGGATGTGCTGGCGCGCAACCACGGCGTCATCGCCCAGGCCGCCGCCGAACTCGGCCTGAGCCGCCAGGCACTGTACCGGCGCATGGACCGGCACGGCATCCCACGCGAATGAAACGGCGCTCGTTCACCTTCCGCCTGTTCCTGCGCCTGCTGCCGGTGCTGGCGCTGGCCGCCGCGTTGCCGTGGCTGCTGGCCTACTGGATGGACCATGGCTGGGTGGTGACCACGGTGTCGGCGCTGATCCTGCTGTCGCTGATGTGGTGGACCCTGCGCCGTGCAACCGCGCCGGTACGTTCATTGATGCGCGCCTTGGCCGGCACCACCAGCAGCTACCGCGACGGTGAGTACAACTTCGGTGTGTACTGGCCAGGCAACGACGAACTGGGTGACCTGGTGCAGGCGCACCGCGAACTGGGCGACGTGCTGCGCGAGCAGCGGCAAGGCCTGGTGCAGCGCGAACTGCTGCTGGACACCATGGTACAGAACACCCCGGTGGCGATGCTGCTGATTGCTTCCGGCGGCGATGGCATCGCCCGCGTGGTGTTCTCCAACCTGGCCGCGCGCAAGCTGCTGCATGGCGGCTGGAAGCTGGAAGGCCAGCGCCTGGAAGAGGTGCTGGAACAGGTGCCGGTGGAGCTGCGCGATGCCATCGCCCGTGGCGGCGACAGCCTGTTCGCGGTGCGTGCGGAAGGCGAAGACGGCGATGAGGACGACGAACAGGTCTATCACCTCTCACGCCGATCTTTCCAGCTCAACGGCCGCCCGCACGACCTGCTGCTGGTACGCCTGCTCACCGCCGAACTGCGCCGCCAGGAAGTGCAGACGTGGAAGAAGGTGATCCGGGTGATCAGCCACGAGCTCAACAACTCGCTGGCGCCGATCGCCTCGCTGGCCCATTCCGGCGGCGTGCTGGTACAGCGCGAGCGCTTCGATCGGCTGCCGGAGATCTTCACCACCATCGAAGACCGCGCGCGCCACCTGGAAGGCTTCATCCGTGGCTATGCGCGCTTCGCCAAGCTGCCGCAACCGCAACTGCAGACCGTGCACTGGGCGCCCTTCCTGTCCAGCCTGCGCCAGCAGATTCCGTTCGGCATGGAACGTGAACCGGACGAGGAACTGAGCAGCCGGATCGACATCGCGCAGTTCGGGCAGGCGCTGTTGAACCTGCTGAAGAACGCGCATGAAGCCTGTGCCGAAGCCGATCCGCCCAATGATGACGTGCAGGTGCAGCTGACGCGGTTGCCGCAATGGCTGCGCCTGGATGTGCTGGACCGTGGCAAGGGCATGAACGAGCAGGTGCTGCAGAACGCGTTGATGCCGTTCTATTCGACCAAGCGCAACGGTACCGGGTTGGGACTGGCACTGACCCGCGAGATCGTGGAGGCACACGGTGGGCGGGTGTCGCTGCAGAACCGCGGTGATGGCGGGCTCTGCGTGTCGATCCTGTTGCCGGTGGGGTGAGCGGGCCAATCGGGTAGATCCACGCCATGCGTGGATGTGCCGACCAAGGTCGACACCTACCAGACCCGCCGCATCGCCACCCGCAGGTGCATCGGAAACCCGAGCGCAGCCTCTTCGGCCATGACGGCGCGCAGGCCATCGTTCCACTCCGCCTCCGGCACTTCAACGAACCCTTCGCTGGCGTAGAAGGCTGCATTCCACGGCACATCGCTCAAGGTGGTCAGCACCGCTGCAGCAAAGCCAGTGGCCCTGGCCTGCGCCAAGGCATGCCGCAGCAATGCACGGCCATGGCCACGACGCGCGTGCGCTGGATCCACATCCATCTGCAGGACATGGAACTCGCCTGCCAGGTCGCCGGCCAGCAGGTAGCCGGCAACACCGCCGGCGGCGCCATCCACCACCCACAGCTGCCCACGCTCAAGGCCTTCCTGCAGCGTCGGCAGGTCCAGGCCGTGGCTGGCAAACACCGGATAGGCCTCGTGACCCCTCAGCAGTTCGCCGGCACGTTGTTCGATCGCCGGCAGCACACCCAGCTCATCGGTGCGCGGAACCCGTGGCTCAGGACTTCTTGACCGGGCGCTTCCAGCCATCGATGGTTTCCTGTCGTGCACGTGCCAGCGTCAGCTTGCCGTCCGGCGCGGTGCGGGTGATGACCGACCCGGCAGCGATGGTCGCGCCCTCGCCGATGGTGATCGGTGCCACCAGCGAGCTGTTGGAGCCGATGAAGGCGTTGTCGCCGATGGTGGTGGTCGACTTGTTCACGCCATCGTAGTTGCAGGTGATGGTGCCGGCACCGATGTTCACCCTGCTGCCGATCACCGCGTCACCCAGGTAGGTGAGATGGTTGGCCTTGCTGCCGACGCCGAGGGTGACCTTCTTGGTTTCGACGAAGTTGCCGACGTGTACGCCATCGGCCAGCACGGTACCCGGCCGCAAGCGTGCGAACGGGCCGATCTGCGCGGCACCTTCGGTCACCACGCCTTCCAGGTCGCAATGCGCGCGCACTTCGGTGCCGGGCCCCAGGTTGACGTCCTTCAGCCGGTTGAACGGGCCTACGGTAACGCCGTCACCGAGCACGACGTTGCCTTCAAGAACAACGTCGACATCGATCAGTACATCACTGCCCACGGTGACGGTGCCACGGATATCCAGTCGTGCCGGGTCACGCACGCGCGCGCCCTGAGCGCACAGTGCACGCACCGCACGCCGCTGCCAGGCGCGCTCCAGCTGCGACAGCTGCCATGGATCATTCGCCCCCTCGGCCTCCTGTGCATCGGCGACCAGGGCCATCTCGGCCGGGGTGTACTCATGCGCGGCGAACGCGAACACATCGGTAAGGTAGTACTCGCCCTGCGCATTGCTGTTGGACAGCTGCGACAACCAGCGGCGCAGCGCGGTCGACTCTGCGGCGATGATGCCGGTGTTAATCGTGCGCACGCGCAGCTGGTCGTCGGTGGCGTCCTTCTGCTCGACGATGGAGCCCACCTTGCCCTCTGCATCGCGCAGCACCCGGCCGTAACCGGTCGGGTCATCGACATCGGCCACCAGCACTGCCAGCCGCCCCGGCTGCGCCAGCAGGTCGCGCAGGGTCTGCGCGCGGATCAGCGGCACATCGCCATACAGCACCAGCACCTGCGCGGCATCGGGCACCTGCGGCATTGCCTGCGCCACTGCGTGGCCGGTACCGAGCTGCTGGACCTGTTCGGCCCACTGCAGGTCGGGCTGGCCGGCGAAGTACTGACGCACCGCCTCGCCACCATGGCCGTAAACCACGTGGATGGCCGCCGGCTGCAGCTCGCGGGCCGTATCGATCACGTGCGCCAGCATCGGCTGGCCGGCGATCGGCTGCAGCACCTTCGGCAGCACCGACTTCATGCGCTTGCCGGCGCCGGCGGCGAGGATGATGACGTGCAGGGCTTGGGTCATGGGAGCAGCAGTCCGTAGTTCGTTGCCGGTGATTCTAGAGCGTGGGCCGTTAACATGGGCATCCCTCCTCCTCTTCCGGCCTGCCGATGAGCCTCGTCCGCCAGGGAAGCGCCTACCTCGTCATCGGGCTCGTGCAGCTGCTGGTGGACTGGCTGGTGTTCGTGCTCGCCACCGCGCTGGGCATGCCGGTGGCACCGGCCAACGTCACCGGGCGCCTGGCCGGCATGCTGCTGGGCTTCTGGCTCAACGGCCGCTACACCTTTGCCGAAGCCGGCAGCCATCGGCTGGGCTGGAAGCGTTTTGCCCGCTTCTTCGTGCTCTGGCTGCTGATGACCGCGGCAAGCACGCTGCTGGTGAGCCTGGTCGATCACGCCCTCGGGTTGCAGTACACCTGGCTGGCCAAGCCGCTGGTGGAAGGCGGGCTGGCCTGCGTGTCGTTCCTGCTGATGCGCTATGTGGTGTATCGCTGATACGAGGCGGGATCCGGATCGGCATGCAAGTCGGCGCTGCCCCGCCAGACAAACAAAAACGCCGGCACAGGGCCGGCGTTCTCGTGGATGCAGCGCGAACCTCAGTGCTTGAGATTCTTGCGCAGGCGTTCCAGTGCCTGCAGCTGGACGACGGCTTCAGCCAGCTTCTGCTGGGCTTCGGCCACTTCCATCGCTTCGCCGCGGTTGGCCAGGATGCGTTCGGCTTCTTCCTTGGCCTTGCGGACCGAGGCTTCGTCGATGTCCTGCGCGCGGATCGCGGTGTCGGCCAGCACGGTCACCACCTGCGGCTGCACTTCCAGGATGCCGCCGGAGATGGCGAAATCCAGCTGCTCGCCGTTCGGCGTGGTCACTACCACCTTGCCCGGCTTCAGGCGGGTGATCAGCGGCGCGTGCTTGGGCGCGATGCCCAGTTCACCCAGCTCACCGGTGGCCACGACCAGGGTCGCTTCGCCACGGAAGATTTCCTGCTCGGCGCTGACGATGTCGCAACGGATCGTGCTCATGCAAATCTCTTCGCTGTTCGCGGCGGCGCAATGCCACCGTGGGGGTCCACCGGCGCGGGCGGTTGCCCGGCGCCGGCGTCAGGTCGGGCAGGATCGCTCCCGCCCGTCCCGGATCAGGCCTTCTCGGCCATCTTCTTGGCCTTCTCGACCGCTTCTTCGATGCCGCCGACCATGTAGAACGCCTGCTCCGGCAGGTGGTCGTACTCGCCATCGACGATGGCCTTGAAGCCACGGATGGTGTCCTTCAGCGGCACGTACTTGCCCGGCGAACCGGTGAACACTTCGGCCACGTGGAACGGCTGGCTGAAGAAGCGCTCGATCTTACGGGCGCGCGACACGGCCTGCTTGTCCTCTTCGGACAGTTCGTCCATGCCCAGGATCGCGATGATGTCCTTCAGTTCCTTGTACTTCTGCAGGGTCTGCTGGACGCGCTGGGCGGTGTCGTAGTGCTCGTGGCCGATCACCAGCGGATCCATCTGGCGGCTGGTGGAGTCCAGCGGATCGACGGCCGGGTAGATACCCAGCGAGGCGATCGAACGCGACAGGGTGACGGTCGAGTCCAGGTGGGCGAAGGTGGTCGCCGGCGACGGGTCGGTCAGGTCGTCCGCGGGAACGTAGACGGCCTGGATCGAGGTGATCGAGCCGTTCTTGGTCGAGGTGATGCGCTCCTGCAGGACGCCCATTTCCTCGGCCAGGGTCGGCTGGTAACCCACCGCGGACGGCATACGGCCCAGCAGTGCCGACACTTCGGTACCGGCCAGGGTGTAGCGGTAGATGTTGTCGACGAACAACAGGACGTCCTTGCCCTTGCCGTTTTCGTCCTTCTCGTCGCGGAAGTACTCGGCCATGGTCAGGCCGGTCAGCGCGACGCGCAGGCGGTTGCCCGGCGGCTCGTTCATCTGGCCGTACACCATCGCCACCTTGTCCAGGACGTTGGAGTCCTTCATTTCGTGGTAGAAGTCGTTGCCCTCACGGGTACGCTCACCCACGCCGGCGAACACGGACAGGCCGCTGTGCGCCTTGGCGATGTTGTTGATCAGCTCCATCATGTTGACGGTCTTGCCGACGCCGGCGCCGCCGAACAGGCCGACCTTGCCGCCCTTGGCGAACGGGCACATCAGGTCGATGACCTTGATGCCGGTTTCCAGCAGCTCGGTGGCCGGGGACTGGTCTTCATACGACGGCGCAGCGCGGTGGATTTCCCAGTTGTCGCTGGCAGCGACCGGGCCGGCTTCGTCGATCGGACGGCCCAGCACGTCCATGATGCGGCCCAGGGTGCCGGCGCCGACCGGCACCGAGATGCCGCGGCCGGTGTTGACGGCAACCAGGTTGCGCTTCAGGCCGTCGGTGGAACCGAGGGCGATGGTACGCACCACGCCGTCGCCCAGCTGCTGCTGGACTTCGAGGGTGATCTCGGTGTTTTCGACCTTCAGTGCGTCGTACACCTTCGGCACCGATTCACGCGGGAATTCGACGTCGACGACCGCGCCGATGATCTGAACGATCTTGCCCTGACTCATTGCTGCATCCTCTAATGTGTGCTTTGAACGAACGCGGTCAGACTGCTGCCGCGCCGCCGACGATTTCGGAGATTTCCTGGGTGATCGCTGCCTGGCGCGCCTTGTTGTAGACGAGCTGCAGGGTGCCGATCAGCTTGTTGGCGTTGTCGCTCGCCGCCTTCATCGCGACCATGCGTGCGGCATGCTCGGAGGCGACGTTTTCCAGCAGTGCCTGGTACACCAGCGACTCGATGTAACGCGTCATCACGTGCTCGAGCACGGTCGCGGCATCGGGTTCGTACAGGTAATCCCAGTCGTGGTGAGCGACCTGCTTCTCGGCTGGCGGCAGCGGCAGCAGCTGATCGAAGCTGGCCTTCTGCACCATGGTGTTCACGAAGCGGTTGTAGACCAGGTACACGCGGTCGATCTTGCCTTCGGTGAAGGCGTCGAGCATGACCTTGATCACACCGATCAGCGATTCCAGCTTCGGCACGTCGCCGATGTGGGTCACGCTGCCGACCATGTTGACCTTCACGCGGCGGAAGAAGGTCGATGCCTTCTGGCCGATGGTCACCAGGTCCACTTCGGCACCCTTGTCCTGCCATGCCTTGGCTTCGCCCAGCATCTTGCGGAACAGGTTGTTGTTCAGGCCGCCGGCCAGGCCGCGATCGGAGGAGATCACGATGAAACCGACCCGCTTGACCTGCTCACGCTCGACCAGGAACGGATGCTGGTAGTCGGTGCTGGCCTGGGCCAGGTGACCGATCACCTGCTTCATCGCCTGCGCGTACGGACGCGAGGTCTTCATCCGATCCTGCGCCTTGCGGATCTTGGAGGCCGAGACCATTTCCAGGGCGCGCGTCACCTTGCGGGTGTTCTGCACGCTCTTGATCTTGGTTTTGATTTCGCGTCCGCTTGCCATCTCTTGTTTCCCGTGGCGCGGGGCTGATGCCCCGCGTTGTTCAACCGTTTGTCATCTGGTCCAGCGGAGCCTGGGGCTCCGCTCTACAGGACCGCGATTACCAGCTGCCGGTGGTCTTGAACTCGGCGATGCCCTTCTTGAAGGCACCTTCGATGTCGTTGTCCCAACCGCCGGTAGCGTTGACCTTGCTGATCAGCTCGCCCTGGGTATTGGCGAAGTGGGCGTGCAGGCCTTCTTCGAACGCCAGCAGCTTGTTGACCGGCACGTCATCGAGGTAGCCCTCGTTGACGGCGTAGATCGACAGCGCCTGGTTGGCGATCGACATGGGCGCGTACTGCTTCTGCTTCATCAGCTCGGTGACGCGCTGGCCACGCTCCAGCTGCTTGCGGGTCGCTTCGTCCAGGTCCGAGGCGAACTGCGCGAACGCAGCCAGCTCACGGTACTGGGCCAGCGAGATACGGATACCGCCCGACAGCTTCTTGATGATCTTGGTCTGGGCCGAGCCACCGACGCGCGACACCGAGATACCGGCGTTCACGGCCGGGCGGATGCCGGCGTTGAACAGGTCGGTTTCCAGGAAGATCTGGCCGTCGGTGATCGAGATCACGTTGGTCGGAACGAAGGCGGACACGTCGCCGGCCTGGGTTTCGATGATCGGCAGCGCGGTCAGCGAGCCGGTCTTGCCGGTGACCTTGCCTTCGGTGAACTTCTCGACGTATTCCTCGGACACGCGGGCAGCGCGTTCCAGCAGGCGCGAGTGCAGGTAGAACACGTCACCCGGGTAGGCTTCGCGGCCCGGCGGACGCTTCAGCAGCAGGGAGATCTGGCGGTAGGCGACGGCCTGCTTGGACAGATCGTCATACACGATCAGCGCGTCTTCGCCGCGGTCCATGAAGTACTCACCCATGGTGCAGCCCGAGTAGGCGCTGATGTACTGCATGGCAGCCGATTCGGAAGCGGTCGCGGCCACCACGATGGTGTGGGCCAGCGCGCCGTTCTCTTCCAGCTTGCGCACGATGTTGGCGATGGTCGACGCCTTCTGGCCGATCGCAACGTACACGCACTTGATGCCGGTGCCCTTCTGGTTGATCACCGCATCGATCGCCATGGCGGTCTTGCCGGTCTGGCGGTCACCGATGATCAGCTCGCGCTGGCCACGGCCGATCGGGATCATCGAGTCGACCGACTTGTAACCGGTCTGCACCGGCTGGTCGACCGACTTGCGCCAGATCACGCCCGGAGCAACGCGCTCCACCGGAGCGGTCAGGTCGGTGCCCAGCGGGCCCTTGCCGTCGATCGGCTCGCCCAGCGCGTTCACGACGCGGCCCAGCAGTTCCGGACCGACCGGCACTTCCAGGATGCGGCCGGTGGTCTTGGCGACGTCGCCTTCGCGCAGGTGCTCGTAGTCACCCAGGACCACGGCGCCGACCGAGTCGCGCTCCAGGTTCAGGGCCAGGGCGAAGGTGTTGTTCGGCAGTTCGATCATTTCGCCCTGCATCACGTCGGCCAGACCGAAGATGCGCACGATGCCGTCGGACACGCTGGTCACGGTGCCTTCGTTGCGCGATTCCGCGGCCAGCTTGACCTTCTCGATGCGGTTCTTGATCAGTTCGCTGATTTCGGAGGGGTTGAGCGTGGTTGCCATCGTCAAGTCCTAGTGCCGGCAGCGGGGCCGGACGTTAAATGAATTCAGTTAGCGAGCGCGGTCTGCAGACGGGCCAGCTTGCCCTTCAGCGAACCATCGATGACCACGTCGCCGGCGTCGATCACGGCGCCGCCGATCAGCGAAGCATCGACCGCAGTGGTCACGTCGACCTCGCGGTTGAAGCGCTTGCGCAGCGCGACCTTGATCGCGTCCAGCTCGCCGGCCGACAGCTCGGCAGCCGAGGTGACGGTGGCCTTGACCACGTGCTCGGCTTCGGCGCGCAGGGCGTCGAACATGCCGGAGATTTCCGGCAGCAGCGGCAGACGATGCGATTCGGCCAGGATGGCCAGGAAGCGCGAGTAGGTCTCGCCGTGGGACACCGGCGCCAGCAGGGCGACGGCGTCGTCACGACCCAGCTCCGGGTTGGCGAGCAGGGCCGCCACGCGCGGGTCGGCGGCGACGTGGGCGGAGAACGCCAGGGCGTCCGACCACGGCGCGAACGCGCCTTCGTCGCGCGCGGTCGCGAACGCGGCGCGGGCGTACGGGCGGGCAAGCGTGAGGGCCTGGCTCATCCTTAGATCTCCGAGGCCAGCTCGTCGAGCAGCGCCTTGTGGGCGTTGGCGTCGATTTCGCGCTTGAGCAGCTTTTCGGCACCGGTCACGGCCAGCGCGGACACCTGCTTGCGCAGATCTTCACGGGCACGGTTGGCGGCGGCGTCGATTTCAGCCTGGGCCAGTTCCTTCTGACGGGTGGCTTCGGTGATCGCTTCGTTGCGGGCAGCATCAACGATCTGGTTGGCACGCGCATGGGCCTGATCGATGATCTCGTTGGCCTTGGTGCGGGCTTCCTTCAGCGCTTCGTTGACCTTCTCCTGCGCCTGGGCCAGATCTTTCTGGCTGCGGTCGGCAGCAGCGAGGCCTTCAGCAATCTTCTGCTGGCGCTCTTCGATCGCGTTCATCAGCGGCGGCCAGATCTTGGTCGCGATGATCCAGATCAGACCAGCGAAGGCCAGCGCCTGCGCAAGAAGGGTGAAATTGATATTCATGGTTAGCTCGATCGCTGGTTTCGGGGTGGACGCGCCGCCGAAGCGGCACATCCGGCCTTCATCCGAAACCGGGTGCATCAGCACCCGGTCGTCTCAAACCGCTGTATCAGCCGGCCAGAGCCTTGGTGACGGCGCCAGCGAAGGCAGCCGACAGCGGGTTGGCGAAGGCCAGCAGCAGGCCAACGGCGACCGAGATGATGAACGCGGCGTCGATCAGGCCGGCGGTGATGAACATGCGGACCTGCAGGACCGGGATCAGTTCCGGCTGGCGGGCGGCCGACTCCAGGAACTTACCAGCCATGATGGCCAGACCCAGACCGGCGCCCAGCGCGGCCAGGCCGATCATGATGCCGACGGCAAGGGCGGTGGAGCTCTGAATCTGCGCGAAGTTGGTCAGGACGGCGAAGTACATGGTTATCTCCAGGAACTTAAGTTGCTAAGGGTGATGAAACGGATGAAGGTTGAAACGCGTTGAAGCTTGAAACTCAGTGAGCGTCTTCCGACAGGCTCAGGTACACGATCGACAGCATCATGAAGATGAAGGCCTGCAGCGGGATCACCAGCAGGTGGAACAGCATCCAGCCGAGGCCGAACACACCACCGGCAATGGCACCGAAGAAACCGGCACCACCCAGCACCCAGATCAGCAGGAACACGATTTCGCCGCCGAACATGTTGCCGAACAGTCGCATCGCCAGCGAGATCGGCTTGCTCAGCCACTCGACGATGTTGAGGATCAGGTTGAACGGCATCATCCACTTGCCGAACGGCGCCGTCAGGAATTCCTTGATGAAGCCGCCCAGGCCCTTCGACTTCAGTGCGAAGAACAGCATCAGGAAGAACACGCTGATGGCCATGCCCAGGGTGGCATTGACGTCAGCGGTCGGCACCGGCTTCCAGTAGTGCACGCCCACCCATTCCAGCGGCTTGGCGATGAAATCGGCCGGGATCATCTTCAGCAGATTCATCAGCAGAATCCAGAAGAAGATGGTGATGGCGATCGGCGTGACCAGCTTGCTCTTGCCGTGGTAGGTGTCCTTGGCCTGGCGGTCGACGAACTCCAGGCAGATCTCGACGAAGGCCTGCCACTTGCCCGGCACGCCGGCGGTGGCCTTGCGGGTGCCCAGCCAGAACGCGACAACGATCACCAGGCCCATCAGGACCGCGGTGAGGAAGGTATCGACGTGGATATGCCAGAACATACCCTCACCCTTGCCGACCGGCGCGGTCAGGTTGTGCAGGTGATGCTGGATGTAGCTGGTAGGGGTTAGAGCCTCGCCCGCCATGTGTCCGGAACCTTCAGTTAATTGAATTCTGTCAACGCCTGGCCATCGCCAGGACCTGGAACATCAAGCCGACGGCGATACCGGCCAACAGCGCCAATGCAGGCAGCTTGAAGACCAGGAACCCCACCAGCAGGACGCCGAAAACCACGACCCACTTGGCCACGATCGCAATGATCAGGCGAGCCATCGCCGATCCTGCGGCCACCGCACCACCCCCCAGCGCCATCCTTGCCGCCACCCAGCCACCGGCCGAAATGGCCACACCGGACGCCAGCGCGCCGAGGGCATATTTCGGACCGACCAGCAGGAAGGCCAGGGCCAGGACAGCGACCGCGGCCAGCGGGTAGACCGCGGCGCGCAGCATCAGTCGCCGACCCGCATCAACGGAGTTCAGCACAGGACGTCCCGCGTGGTTGCAAGTGGAAGGCTGAGGCGGCTACAGCAGGGGGGCCTCATCGAGCCGCCAAATTATAGCAATGGGACAATTTGCGAGACAACCGCTGCCTGTTCATCCCGGGAAGCCGCAAGTTGCGGTAACGGTTACATTTTTGCGTACCACCCGGGGGACAATGACGTCCGCATGATGCTGCACCGCAGTATTGAACTTTGGTCGCAGGCGAGGAACTTTCGCCGGATGCGCGGGTCCGATCTTTCGACCTGCCTGCAGCATCCTCGTCGGCTCCACCCCGCAGGTCCCACGATGGCCCCGAAGCCCGTCTCCGGGGCCATCTTTTTGCATCGTCGCGACAGCACTGAACCGTGCACATGCCGTGGACCATACGTTCACGGATGGTGGACGGGCCTGTCCGGCACAGTGGTCTTCATTCTGATGAACCACTGCAAGGACTCTTCGATGCGCCCCGTACCCACCCTGCTCGCTCTCTCCCTGATCGCCGCCGGCGCCTCGTTCGCCACCGCTGCCCACGCCGCCGAAGGCGACGACCGCTTTGCCCTGCGCCTGGGTGCGATGAACATCGACTCGGACAACACGCTCCGCGGCAAGACCAATGTCGCCGGGCAGGACATCGGCTTCTCCGAGGACTTCAAGCTGGGTGGCAAGGAGTGGGAGCCGCGCATTGACGGCATGTTCCGCATCAGCAACCGCCAGCGCCTGCTGTTCAACTATTTCAAGTACGACAAGGACCGCCGCGAGACCCTCGGCCAGGACATCTCCTTCGGTGACGTCAACGTGCCGTCCGGCAGCTTCGTCAAGGGCGAACTGAAGTACCAGGTGGCCAGCCTGGTCTATGACTACTCGGTGGTGGACACCGATACGTTCGACCTCGGCCTGCAGCTGGGTGCCGAGTACGCCAAGGTCAGCACCAAGGCCTACGCCGACCTCGGCACCGTGTACGAAGGCCAGTTCCTCAACGAGAAGACCGACGGCGTGGCGCCGGTGGTCGGTGCGCGATTGAGCTTCACCCCGTCCGAGAAGTGGATGATCACCCTGCAGGGCCAGTACCTCAACACGCGCTGGGGCAGCTTCGATGACTACAAGGGCGATCTGAGCCGCGCCAACGCCATCGTCGATTACCGCTTCACCAGGAACTTCGGTGTGTTCGCCGGCTACGACTGGTTCAAGCTCGATGCGGACAAGAAGGGCAGCGACGGCACCATCGGCCTGAAGCAGGAATTCAAGGGCCCGGTGGCCGGCGTCAGCTTCGTGTTCTGACACCCGCCCCTTCCACGGCACTCTCTCTCCTGGCGCGGCCTCCGGAACATCGGGGCCGCGTTTTTTGTGGCATCGTCGAGCAGAGAAGCAGGTTGGTCGAGCGCGGGGGGCAGAGGGGCTTGCGTGCGAATGTCCCCCGGCGCCGGCCTGCGGCCGTCACCTCCTCCTTTACTTCGCACGCAAGCCCCTCTCCCCCCGCGTGTCAGGCATCCGGGCGGCTTTGGCACTGGCTCTTACTATCCGCAAGCCGAGCCGCAGCGCGGGTGGCAGGCGTTTGGACAAAGTAAAGGAGGAGGCGACCGCCACAGGCGGGCGACGGGGGACATTTGTCCAAATGCCTGCCACCCGCGCTGCGGCCCGAACGCTCGCAATGAGAGTGATCGCGGCTCAACAAAAAAACCCCGGCAAATGCCGGGGCTTTTCATTTGGAACGGCGCAGGCGCCTTACTTCTTCTTCGGCATGTACAGATCGGTGATCGTGCCGTCGTAGATTTCCGAGGCCATCGCCACCGATTCGCTCAGTGTCGGGTGCGCATGGATGGTGTGGCCGATGTCCTCGGCTTCGGCACCCATCTCGATCGCCAAGCCGATCTCGGCCAGCAGGTCACCGGCATGCACGCCGACGATCGCGCCGCCGATGATGCGGTGAGTCTCCTCATCGAAGATCAGCTTGGTGAAGCCCTCAGTGCGACCGATGCCGATCGCGCGGCCGCTGGCGGCCCACGGGAACTTGGCCACGCCGACCTTCAGGCCCTTGGCCTTGGCTTCGGTCTCGGTCACGCCCACCCAGGCGATTTCCGGGTTGGTGTAGGCCACCGACGGAATCACACGGGCGACCCATTCCTTCTTGTGGCCAGCAGCCACTTCAGCCGCCAGCTTGCCTTCGTGCGTTGCCTTGTGGGCCAGCATCGGATTGCCGACGATGTCGCCGATGGCAAAGATGTGCGGCACGTTGGTGCGCATCTGGCGATCAACCGGGATGAAGCCACGCTCGGTGACCTGCACACCGGCCTTCTCGGCATCGATCTTCTTGCCGTTCGGCGAACGCCCGACGGCCACCAGCACACGGTCGAAAGTGCCCTGCGCCAGCGCCGGTGCCTGGCCTTCCTCGGCCGCCTCGAAGGTCACGGTGATGCCCTTGGCATCGGCGGTGACGCCCGAGGCCTTGGTCTTCAGGTGCACTTCGATGCCCTGCTTCTTCAGGCGGTCGGCCAGCGGCTTGACCAGGTCCTTGTCGGCGCCCGGCATCAGCTGGTCCATGAACTCGACCACGGTGACCTTGCTGCCCAGTGCGCTGTACACAGTGGCCATTTCCAGGCCGATGATGCCGCCGCCGACGACCAGCAGCGAGCCCGGCACTTCGGCCAGCTCCAGCGCGTCGGTGGAATCCATCACGCGCTTGTCGTCCCACGGGAAGTTCGGCAGCTTCACCGCCTGCGAACCAGCGGCAATGATGCACTTCTGGAAGCGCAGCAGCTGGGTGCTGCCGTCTGCGGCGGTGATCTCCAGTTCGTTGGCCGAGAGGAACCTGCCGACGCCCTGCACGTTGCGGACCTTGCGCTGCTTGGCCATGCCGGCCAGGCCCTTGGTCAGCTGGTTGACGACCTTTTCCTTGTACTGGCGCAGCTTGTCCAGGGTGATGGTCGGCTTGCCGAACTCGACGCCGAAATCGCCGGCGTGGGCCACTTCGTCGATCACCGCGGCAGCGTGCAGCAGCGCCTTGGACGGAATGCAACCGACGTTGAGGCAGACGCCGCCGAGGCTGGCGTAGCGCTCGACCAGCACCGTATCCAGGCCGACGTCGGCGGCGCGGAAGGCGGCGGTGTAGCCGCCCGGGCCGGAGCCCAGCACGACCATTTCGCATTCGATGTCGGCCGGCTTGCCACTGGACAGCGCCGGCTTCGGTGCCACCGGCTCGGCCGGGGCGCGGTGCGAGGGGGTCACCGGCGGCTTGCTGGCCGGAGCGGCCGCAGCCGGAGCCGGCGCAGCGGCCTTGGCCGGGGCATCGGCGGCGCCTTCAGCGTCCAGCACCACGACCACGGCGCCTTCGGACAGGGTATCGCCCAGCTTGACCTTGATCTCCTTGACCACGCCGGCCGCCGAGGACGGCACTTCCAGGGTGGCCTTGTCCGACTCCAGGGTCACCAGGCCCTGGTCCTTCTTCACCGTGTCGCCGACGGCGACCAACACTTCGATCACCGGAACATCGCTGTAATCGCCGATGTCGGGAACCTTGACTTCAATCGTGGCCATGGTGGTTTTCCTTGTGCCCGGCCGGCAGGGCCGGCGGGCTGTCACTGCATCTGTTCACGCGGCCGCGCCAGGGGCAGCGGCCGCACGGTGGGGGCGAAGCGATGCCTTACAGCAGCACGCGGCGCATGTCGGCCAGCACCTGCGACAGGTACGTGGTGAAGCGTGCGGCCAGGGCGCCGTCGATGACGCGGTGGTCGTAGCTCAGCGACAGCGGCAGCATCAGCTTCGGCGCGAACTCCTTGCCATTCCAGACCGGCTGGATGGAGGACTTGGACACGCCCAGGATGGCCACTTCCGGCGCATTGACGATCGGAGTGAACGCGGTGCCGCCAATGCCGCCCAGCGAGCTGATCGAGAAGCAGCCGCCGCTCATGTCGGCCGGGCCCAGCTTGCCGTCGCGCGCCTTCTTGGCCAGCTCGCCGGTTTCCTGCGCGATCTGCACCACGCCCTTCTTGTCCACGTCGCGGATGACCGGCACGACCAGGCCGTTCGGCGTATCGGCGGCAAAACCGATGTGGAAGTACTTCTTCAGGGTCAGGTTCTCACCGCTGGCATCGAGCGAGGCGTTGAACTCCGGGAACTTCTTCAGCGCCGCGGCGCTGGCCTTGATCAGGAAGGCAAGCATGGTCAGCTTGATGCCGGCCTTCTCGTTTTCCTTGTTCAGCGCCACGCGCAGGCCTTCCAGGTCGGTGATGTCGGCCTGTTCGAACTGGGTGACGTGCGGGATCATCGCCCAGTTGCGGGCCAGGTTCGCGCCGGAGATCTTCTTGATGCGCGACAGCGGCTGGACTTCGGTCTCGCCGAACTTGCTGAAGTCGACCTTCGGCCACGGCAGCAGGTTCAGGCCACCACCGGCGGCGACGGCGCCACCGGCAGCTGCTGGCACACCACCACTGAGTGCGGCCTTGACGAACTTCTGCACGTCAGCCTTGGTGATGCGGCCCCCCTTCTCGGTGCCGTTGATCTGCAGCAGGTCCACGCCCAGCTCGCGGGCGAACACGCGCACCGCCGGGGTGGCGTACGGCACCTTGGCCGGCAGCACGCCATCGGCGTTGAACTGCACCGGCGGGCTGGACGGGGTGCCGGCCGAAGCGATCTCGCGCGCCGCCAGCTTGTCCGGCTGTGCCGGCACAGCGACCGGCTCGACCTTGGTGGCGGTTTCGGCGGCGGCCGGGGCAGCAGCAGCGGCGGCCTTGCTCGGGGCCGGCGCCGCAGCGCCCTCGGCCTCGATGATGGCGACCAAGGCACCCTGCGACAGGGTGTCGCCCACCTTGACCTTCAGTTCCTTGACCACGCCAGCGACCGAGGACGGCACTTCCATGGTCGCCTTGTCGCTTTCCAGCGTCACCAGGCCCTGGTCCTTCTTGACCGTGTCGCCCACGGCGACCAGCACTTCGATGACCGGGATGTCGGTGTAATCGCCGATGTCCGGCACCAGCGCTTCCACTGCGCCACCGCTGGCGGCCGGAGTGGCCGGAGCGGCGGCCGGGGCCGGCGCGCTCTGGGTGGCGGCAGCCGGGGCAGCGGACTTGGCCGGTGCCGGTGCGGCGGCGGCCGGCGCGGCGGCTTCGCCTTCGGCCACTTCGATCAGCGCCACGACCTTGCCTTCGGACAGGCTGTCGCCCACCTTGACCTTCAGTTCCTTGACCACGCCTGCCACCGAGGACGGCACTTCCATCGTCGCCTTGTCGCTTTCCAGCGTCACCAGGCCCTGGTCCTTCTTGACCGTGTCGCCGACGGCGACAAGCACCTCGATTACCGGGATATCGCTGTAGTCACCGATATCGGGGACAAGTGCTTCCTTGATTTCGGCCATGGGGATAACTCCGGCAATCTGGTGTAGGGAAACGTCTATTGTGCGGCCAGCGGGGTCCAGCGCCAACCGTTACAGGTGTTTTCAGTACGCACGCAGCCGGGACAGGCTGTTGCCCACGGGTCCCGGCCGCGACCAGTCGGTAGCGTATTGTCCGGACGATGTCCGCTTCATGTCGCCAGTGCGTCTGCAACCGGCTGCCAGGCCTGGCGCAGGCGCGGCAACGACCACGCCGCATTGGCCGGGCTGGTCGAGGGCAATGCAACCACCTGTGGCGGGGCCTCCAGCTGCGGCAGCACCCAGCGCTGGAACGCCTGCCATGATGCAGCGCCATTGCAGCCGATCAGCGTCAGCTCAGGCAACGTGGCGATCAGTTCCGGCAGTGCATTGGCCACTTCCGTGCCACGCACGATGTCCGCGTCCAGGCTGCCTCGGCGCTCGCAGCGACCGATCACATCCCACAGACCGATGCCCGCGGCATTCAATGCCTGCAGCCGCGCGGCGTAGGCCAGATCCGCGTCGAAACCACAGATGTCGGCCATCAGCGGCCAGAAGCGGTTGCGCGGATGGGCGTAATAGCGCTGCTCCTGCAGGGACGCCACGCCCGGCATCGAGCCCAGCAGCAGCACCCGGCACTCCAGGTTCACCTGCGCTTGCAGGCCAATGCACAACGTTGCTGTGCTCACATCTTCTCCAACTGCATGAATGTCCCCGAGCGCCAGAAACCCCATGAATACAGGCGTTCCGTACCCGTCGCTGAACAAGGAAAACTATTTTTTAACGTGCGTCGGATTCGATTCATGTTGGGGCGACTACGGTGTGCTCGCCCCGCAACCGGGGGCCCAAAACAAGAAACATTAGGAGATACCCCCATGCGCTCCATCCGTATCCTGAGTCTCGCCCTGCTGACCTCCGCCGCCTTCGCGCCGGCCGCTTTCGCCCAGGACAGCAGCAGCACCGACACCGCGTCGGGCAAGCATTTTGCCGTTGTTGGCGGCATCTCGCTGCTGGAACCGAAGAACGACCCGATCTCCGGCGTGAAGAAGACCGATGGTGGCCCGGCGCCGACCGTCAGCTTCAGCTACTACATCAACGACAACTGGGCCGTTGAACTGTGGGGCGCCGCCGACAAGTTCGACAACAAGTTCAAGGGCCCGAACAACGCCCGCCTCGGCTCGGTCGAGCAGCAGCCGGTCGCGCTGAGCGGCCAGTACCACTTCGGCCAGGCTGACAACGTGTTCCGTCCGTTCGTGGGCGTCGGCTACTACCAGTCGAGCTTCAGCAACGAGAAGCTGGGCAACGGCGCTGACACCGACATCCGCTTCAAGGATGCCAAGGGCGTGATCGGCACCGTCGGCGTCGACATGAACATCAACTCCACCTGGTTCGCCCGTGCTGACGCCCGCTACATGCGCGCCCGCCCGGACATCAAGGTTGGCGGCGAGAAGATCGGCGAAGCCAAGATGGATCCGTGGACCGTCGGCTTCGGCATCGGCGCCCGCTTCTGATCCAGGCTGCACCTGCTTCACTGATGCAACGCGACGGGCCCTTCGGGGCCCGTCGTCGTTTCCGTCACCGGCGTTCTGTAGAGTCGAGCCCATGCTCGACTGCCTTTTTGTAGAGTCGAGCCAAGCCCCCTATCCCGAGTCGAGCGGCGGGCTCCGCGCGCATTGCGATGCGTTACGTTCAATGGCGCCCACGGTCAATGGTGGCGCGGCTCGGCTCTACAGACACAGGACGCGGAGACACGATGGACGACGTCGACCTGCTGGTGATCGGTGGCGGCATCAACGGTGCCGGCATCGCCCGTGACGCCAGCGGCCGCGGCCTGCGCGTGCTGCTGTGCGAGCAGCACGACCTGGCCGCGCATACCTCCAGCGCCAGCAGCAAGCTGATCCACGGCGGACTGCGCTACCTGGAACAGGGCGAGTTCGGGCTGGTGCGCAAGGCGCTGGGCGAACGCGAGGTGGTACGCCGGCAGGCGCCCCATCTGGTCCATCCATTGCGCTTCGTGCTGCCGTGGGAACCCCATCTGCGCCCACGCTGGATGCTACGCGCGGGACTGTGGCTGTATGACCACCTGGGCCGTCGCAGCCCGGCATTTCCCGCCTCGCGCGCCCTGGACCTTCAGCGCGATCCGCTCGGCCCCTGGCTTTCCCCGGATCTGCGGCAGGCCTTCAGCTACGCCGACGCGCAGGTCGATGACGCGCGACTGGTGCTGCTCAACGCTCTGGATGCCGCGCAGCGGGGCGCACAGGTGCGGGTGCGCAGCCGCTGCATCGACCTGCAGCCCTTGCCGGGCCGGTGGCAAGCGGTGCTGGAATCCGCTGATGGTCAGCAGCAGGTGACCGCGCGCGCCGTCGCCAATGCGGCAGGGCCGTGGGCCGGCGGCCTGCTGGAACGGATGGAGGCACGCAGTGGCGGCCCCGCGCTGCGGCTGGTACAAGGCAGCCACATCGTCCTGCGCCGGCCCTGGCCCAATGACAGCGCGTGCCTGCTGCAGCAACCCGATGGACGCGTGGTGTTCCTGTTGCCCTTCGCCCACGACCACCTGCTGGTTGGCACCACCGACACCGACTATCGCGGCGACCCGGCGCGCTGCAGCGTGCTGCCTTCAGAGGTGGCGTACCTGTGCGAAGCGGCCAACCGCTACCTGCATGAACCCATCGCGCCGGAAGATGTGGTCTGGCAATTCGCCGGTGTCCGCCCGCTGCTGGCTGATCCCGATCCGCGCGCGGCAAGACTCAGCCGCGATTACCGCCTGCAGCTGCAGGTGGACCCGGCACCGGCGCTGCATGTGCTGGGCGGCAAGCTGACCACCTACCGGGTGCTGGCCGAGGAAGCGCTGGAGCTGCTGCGGCCCGCCCTGCCGCAGATGGGAGCGGCGTGGACAGCAAACGGAGACCCGCTGCCAGGCAGCGACTGGGGCGACGCCGCGCAGGCGGGCGCGCATCTGCAGGTATCGGCACCATGGTTGCCCGCAGGTATCGCGCGACGCTGGGCCGGGGCCTATGGCAGTCGCAGCGCGGAACTGCTGCAGGGTGTACGGGGCCTGCACGATCTTGGCGAGGCGTTTGGCGGCGGCCTGCATGCCCGGGAAGTGGCCTTTCTGCGCGAGCAAGAGTGGGCGCGCACTGCCGAGGACGTGCTGTGGCGAAGGAGCAAGCTGGGGTTGCGGCTGGACGCTGCGCAGGTGACACGGCTGCAGGCGTGGATCGAACACTCCACTCTGTAGAGCCGAGCCATGCTCGGCTGCGTTGTGCAAATGCAGCCGAGCATGGCTCGGCTCTACAGAGAGAAAGGTAAGTTACCCTGACTGCTCTACCGGAGACGCTGCATGACGCCCCGCTACGTGCTGGCCATCGACCAGGGCACCACCAGTTCGCGCGCGATCCTGTTCGACCGTGCCGGCGACATCATCGGCAGCGCGCAGCGCGAGTTTGCACAGATCTTCCCGCAACCCGGCTGGGTCGAGCATGACCCGCGCGAGATCCTCACCAGCGTCTATGCCACGCTGACCGAACTGCTCAGTCGCGGGCAGATCGACCCGCGCCATATCGCCGCACTGGGCATCACCAACCAGCGCGAAACCACCGTGGTCTGGGACCGTGCCACCGGCCAGCCGATCCACAACGCCATCGTCTGGCAATCGCGGCAGAGCCACGCCATCTGTGAACGACTGAAGTCCGAAGGCCATGAAGCGCTGATCCGCGAGCGGACCGGCCTGCTGATCGATGCCTATTTTTCTGCGACCAAGGTGCGCTGGATCCTCGACCACGTGGAAGGTGCGCAGCAGCGCGCCGAACGTGGCGAGCTGCTGTTTGGCACCATCGACAGCTGGCTGGTGTGGAACCTCAGCGGCGGCCAGGCGCATGTGACCGACTACAGCAACGCGGCGCGCACGCTGTTGTTCAACATCCACACGCTGGACTGGGATGACGATCTGCTGGCCCTGCTCGACATCCCGCGCGCGATGCTGCCGCAGGTGCGCGACTCCAGTGCGGTGTACGCACACACCCGGCCGCAGTTCTTCTTCGACCACCCGATCCCGATCGCCGGCATCGCCGGTGACCAGCAGGCGGCACTGTTCGGCCAGGCCTGTTTCCAGCCGGGCATGGTCAAGAACACCTATGGCACCGGTTGCTTCATGTTGATGCATACCGGCGCGCAGGCGGTACGGTCGCGCAACGGCCTGCTGACCACCATTGCCTGGGGCCTGGACGGGCGCGTGGAGTATGCGCTGGAAGGCTCGATCTTCATCGCCGGCTCGGTGGTGCAGTGGCTGCGCGACGGACTGCGCATGATCGAACGCGCCAGCGACAGCCAGGCACTGGCCGCGCAGGTGCCCGACAGCGGCGGCGCCTATCTGGTGCCGGCGTTTGTCGGCCTGGGTGCGCCCTATTGGCGCAGTGATGTGCGCGGTGCGATGTTTGGCTTGACCCGTGGCACGGGCAAGGCGCATTTCGTGCGCGCCGCGCTGGAAGCGATGGCCTACCAGACCCGCGACGTGCTCGATGCCATGCAGTCCGATGCGGGCATCGCACTGACCGAGCTGCGCGCTGATGGCGGTGCGATCGGCAACGACTTCCTGGCCGGCTTCCAGGCAGACATCCTCGGTGTGCCGCTGCTGCGGCCGCGGTTGACCGAAACCACCGCGCTCGGTGCGGCCTATCTGGCCGGCCTGGCCGTCGGGTTCTGGTCAAGCCGCGAACAGATCGCTGCACAGTGGGGCCTGGACCGGCGCTTCGAGCCACAGATGGAGGTGTCGCGGCGCGAGAAGCTGTATGCGGGATGGCAGCAGGCGGTTGCCGCCACCCTCGCCTTCCACGTCGATTGAAACTGCAATGCCCTGCCCTGCTGCGGCACGTGGAGTGACACGGAAGAGCCGAGCGATGCTCGGCTGCCGTTGGTGAAATGCCGGAAACAGCAGAGCCGAGCGTGGGCTCGGCTCTACAGGGCAGGCAGTGTCGACCAAGGTCGACACCCACCATTCAAATCAACAGATCAGCCGCAATCAGAACGCCGGCAGCACCGCGCCCTTGTACTTGCTCTCGATGAAGGCCTTCACCTGCGGGCTGGTCAGGGCCTTGGCCAGCTTCTGCACACGGGCGTCGTCCTTGTTGTCCGGGCGCGCGACCAGGAAGTTCACGTACGGCGAATCCTTGCTCTCGATCGCCAGCGCATCCTTGGTCGGGTTGAGGCCGGCGTCCAGCGCATAGTTGGTGTTGATCAGGGCCAGATCGACCTGGTCCAGCACGCGCGGCAGCATCGCCGAGTCCAGCTCGCGGAACTTCAGGTTCTTCGGGTTGGCGGTGATGTCACGCTGGGTCGACAGCGCGTTGGCCGGGTCCTTCAGCTCGATCACGCCGGCCTTGTGCAGCAGGATCAGCGCGCGGCTGTTGTTGCTCGGATCGTTCGGGATCACCACGTCGGCACCGTCGCGCAGCTCGGCCAGCGACTTGACCTTGCGCGAGTACGCACCGAACGGCTCGATGTGCACGCCGATCACCTTCACCAGGTCGGTCTTGCGGTCGCGGTTGTAGGCATCCAGGTACGGCTCGGTCTGGAAGTAGTTGGCGTCCACCTGCTTCTGCACCAGCTGGTCGTTGGGCTGCACGTAGTCGTTGAATACGCGCACGTCCAGGTCCACGCCTTCCTGCTTGAGGATCGGCTTGACTACCTCGAGGATCTCGGCATGCGGCACGGCCGTGGCGGCCACCACCAGCTTCTGCGAGGGCTCGCCGGACTTGCCGCAGGCGGTCAGGGCCAGCGCAGCGGCGAGCAGGGACAGCAACAGGGTCTTCTTCATGGGGGACGGGGTTCTCGGGGGGGGAGTGTCAGGATTTTTCGTAGTTGCTCAGGGCCAGCTCAAGCAGCGCCTTGGCCTGCTCGCGCAGCATGATCGGCTCGATGATCTCGGCATCCGAACCATAGTGCAGCACGTCCATCAGCAACTCTCGCGAGACGCTGTACGGCACCTTCAGTTCGTAGCGGCCATCGGCCAGGAAACGACCCTGCTGCTTGGAATGCCAGTGCTCGTCGGCCACCCAGCGCGCAGCCTTGGCGCTGAACAGGATGGTCGCCCAGCCCTTCGGCGCACCCGAAAAAATGCCATAGCTGGCGCCGAGCTGCTCGTCCAGCTCGCTGTCGGCGACATCGCGGGCGGCACTGTCGATTACCCGTGCCTTGTGGATGCGGTCCACCGCGAAACTGCGCAGCGCCTCGCGGTCATGGTCCCAGGCATCCAGGTACCAGTTGTCGCGATAATGGGTCAGGCGCTGCGGCGAGACGGTGCGCTTGGTCGGCTCGTCGGTGGAGCGGGCGCGGTACTCGAACGCCAGCTGGCGGCGCTCCAGCACCGCCGAGGCCACGCTGCGGAAGCTGCCTTCATCGAACTTGCGGCCACGGTGCGGAATCACCCGCACGCGGTCGACCGGCCAGCTGGAGACACCGGCCTGGGCTGCCAACAGGCTCTCGATGCGCTGCTGCAGCGGGGCCAGCACCGACGACAGCACGCCACCGCCGGTGCGCGCCAGCAGGTGCTGCGAGGCCAGCAGGGCATGCAGCTCCTCCGAGCTGAGCCAAAGGCCGGGCAGCTCGAAGCGATCGCTCTCGTCGGCCTGGTAGCGGAAGCCGGCCTCGCCGTCGCCCTCGATCGGTGCCATCAGCGCATCGCGCAGGAAGGCCAGGTCGCGGTAGACGGTGGCACGGGAACAACCGAGCTTGTCCTGCAGGGTCGCCACCGTCACCGGATAGCGCGCGGACTTGAGCAGACGATGCAGGGCGGTGATGCGTTCGTATCGGTCCATACCCCCGATTATGTCCGAGTCGCGGGTCTTGTGTGGGACGTTTGGGCTATCGTGGTCGCCCCCACCCCATGGAATGCCCGATGCGCCGGTTGCCTGCCCTGTCCCTGCTGGCCTGCCTGCTGCTGGCCGCCTGCGATCGCGCGCCGGCGCCGGCGGGCACCGAGGCCCCGGTACCTGCCGCCGATCCGGCACAGGCGGTGCTGGGCGCCAGCCAGCGTTTCGCCGCCCTGCGCAGCTTCCACGCCGAACTGGAAGTGCTGGGCGCGCCGCAGCGGATACGCAGCGCCATGGACTTCGTTGCACCCGACCGTTTCCGGGTGGAGACCCCGGCCGGGCCGCAGACCATCATCGGCGACACCCTGTTCCTGCAGGCCGACGGTGCGATCCGCCAGGTGCCGGCCCCGCCCGGCCTGCTCGAGCAGTGGCGCAACCCGCTGCCGGCCGACGCCCTGCCCGCCGACCTGAAGGCCGAAGATCTCGGCAGCCAGGCGCTGGACGGGGTCAAGACCCGTCACTACCGGCTGCGCGGCAACCAGCCCGGCGAACGCCTGGAGTACTGGGTGGATGCCCAGGGCCTGCCACGCCAGATCGTGCGCAGCGGCAGCAGCAATGGCCGCAGCTTCCAGCTGCGCCTGCGCTATTCGCGCTTCAACGACCCCGCATTGCGTGTCGATCTGCCCTGAATAGGCGATCGCGGCAACGTTCGCTGAAGCACGCTTTGGATCGATTCGGACCGCCATCACGCTTCCAGTATCATCACCGGCTGTTAACCGTTCCGGAGAAGCCTCGATGTCCCTGCGCGTGTCCCTGCTGATCCCCCTGCTGCTGTGTGCGCCGCTCGCATACGCGCAGGATGCCTCCGAACTGGCGGCGATGTCCTCGCCGTGGAGTGGCAGCGGCGGCGAGCTCGGCTTTGCCTCGGCACGCGGCAACAGCAGCACCGAGAGCTTCAACGGCCGCCTGCGCCTGCGCTACACCGACGGCGACTGGGTGCACAGCATGGACCTGTTCGGCCTGCGCTCCAGCTCCAAGGTGACCGAGACCAATGACGACGGCACCACCACCCGCCGCAGCAACACCACCGCCAACCGCTACACCGGCAGTGCGGGCAGCGCGCTGCAGCTGGGCGAGCACCGCCAGCTGACGGCCACGGTGCGTACCGAGCGCGACGACTTCGCCACCTACGACCGCCAGAGCTCGTTCGGTCTGGGTTACGGCACCCGACTGTGGAACACCGAGCGCTTTTCGTTCGACGCGCAGATCGGCCCCGGCGTGCGCCGTACCCACAGCACCGAGGATGACCGCACCCGTACCGGCATGATCGGCCGTGGCCTGTTCGACCTGAAGTACTCGCTGACCGACAACACCGACCTGGTGAACACGCTGCTGGTCGAGTCCGGTTCGTACAACACCTTCGGCCAGAACGACTTCGGTGTCTCGGTGAGCATGAACGAGCACCTGGCGCTGAAGGCCGGCTGGCAGGCGCGTTACAACAGCGACGTCGCTGTCGACAAGCGCAAGACCGATACGCTGACCACGATGAACGTGGTCTACAAGTTCAAATAAGAAACGGGCGCCAAGGCGCCCGTTCTTCATTTCGGTAGTGCCGGCCGCTGGCCGGCAACAGCGTTCAATCGGCGGCATGAGGTTGCCGGCCAGCGGCCGGCACTACCTGCGGTGCCTCAGACGTTCAGCAGTTCGCCAGCACCATCGTCCAGCAGCAGCTTCGCCACCTGCTGGCCCAGCGCTTCCGGATCGCGGGCCGGACCCACCGCTTCGGCACGCACGGCGCGGCCGTCACTGGCGCTGCCGACCAGGCCCTGCAGGTGCAGGTCGTCGCCCTGCCACTGCGCGATCGCCGCCACCGGCACGTGGCAGCTGCCATGCAGCGCGCGGTTCATGGCCCGCTCGGCTTCCACGCAGGCGCGCGTGGCGGCGTCATCAAGCGTGGCGAACAGCGCCATCAGGCGCGTGTTGCCTCCGTCGCACTCTACCGCCACCGCGCCCTGCGCCGGCGCCGGCAACCACTGCGGCGGTTGCAGGCGCGCGACGATGCGCTCGCCCAGGCCCAGGCGCTCGAGGCCGGCCACCGCCAGCACGATGGCGTCGTAGCCACCGTTGTCGAGCTTGGCCAGGCGGGTGTTGACGTTGCCACGCAGGTCCAGCAGCTCCAGGTCCGGGCGCAGCGCGCGCAGCTGGGCCTGGCGGCGCAGCGACGAGGTGCCGACCCGCGCGCCGATCGGCAGCGCGTCCAGCGAGGCGTACAGGTTGGAGACGAAACCATCGGCCGGGTCGTGCCGGGTCAGCATCGCCGGCAGCGCGAAGGGCGCGTCCAGTTCCATCGGCACATCCTTCAGCGAGTGCACGGCGCAGTCGGCCTCACCCCGCAGCATGGCCAGCTCCAGTTCCTTCAGGAACAGGCCCTTGCCACCGATGGCGGCCAGCGAGCGGTCCAGCACCTCGTCACCGCGGGTGCTCATCGGCACCAGTTCCACGTGCAGGCCGGGGTGGGCCTGGCGCAGGCGGTCGGCGACGTGTTCGCTCTGCCAGAGGGCGAGCGGGCTCTTGCGGGTAGCGATGCGGACAGTTTCCATACGGTCATTATCGCGCCTTCGGCGCGGATACGGCCAACGGCGGAGCCCCTCGTGGCTGGCTGGGGGGCGTGAAAGCAACAGCCGTGCTTGGCCGGGCGGGATGGACTGCGCAGGGGCCGCTGCAAGTACGTCCATGTAAGCTCGGTCGCCGCATCCATGCGGCTCACGCCCCTGCGCAGCCCACTCGCCCCCCCCCCCGCCGCCCCACCCCGGCCCAACCCAGCACGTAGAAACAACGAGCCATGACCCGCTGTTGCTGTTGCTGTTGCTGTTGATTTCACAGCAGTCGCGGCCGCAGGCCGCGCGGAACTCTCACAAGTGCCGCAGTTCCTGCTTCAGCGTCGCCACGCACCGGCGGCTGACTTCCAGCGGCTGCTTGCCATGCCGCAATACCGCCTGCACCTGCCCGCCCGAGCCTCGACGCAGCTCCACCAGCTCGTGGCGTGCCACCAGGCAGTTGCGATGGATGCGGATGAAACGGCTGGCGAACTCTTCTTCCAGCGACTTCAGCGATTCCTCGATCAGGTCCTCGCCGCGCGCGTGGTGCACCACCACGTACTTCTCCTCGGCCTGCAGGTAGTGGATATCGTCCAGCGGAATCAGGCGCAGGCTGCCGCGCAGGCGTGCGCACAGCACGCTGCGTGCCTGCTGCCCGCTGTGCTCCTGCGGCCGGCCATCGCGGCCGGCCAGGAACGTGCGCGCACGTGCGATCGCCGCCGCCAACCGTTCGGCACGCACTGGCTTCATCAGGTAGTCGATCGCTGCAGCCTCGAACGCCGACAGCGCATGCGCATCGTAGGCGGTGCAGAACACCACCGCAGGCCGAGGTTCGAAGCTGGCCAGGTGGCGGGCCGCTTCCAGGCCATCCAGCCCGGGCATCGCGATATCCAGCAGGACCAGGTCCGGCTGCAGCTCCGCGCACGCGTGCAGGGCCTGCTCACCGTTGCCGGCCTCGGCCACCACGTCCACGCCGTCCTGTGCCGCCAACAGGCTGCGCAGGCGCTCGCGCGCCAGCGGTTCGTCGTCGGCGATGACTACCCTCACGATCGTTCCCTCACTGGATCGGCACTGTCACCTGGCAGGCATAGTAGCCCTCGCTCCAGCCAGCCGTCATCCGCGCGGCGCTGCCGAAGCGCCAGGCCAGCCGATGGCCGATGCTGTGCTGGGCATGACCGGCGCCGCGTGCCAGCGCCAGCCCCGGCGCCTGCGGATCGGGTGCCGGGTTGCGTACGCGGATCTGCAGTTCATTGCCCTCGCGCGCCAGCTGCAGTTCGATGGTGCCGCCGTCGGGCAGGCGCGAGATGCCATGCAGCACCGCGTTTTCCACCAGCGGCTGCAGTACCAGCCTTGGCAAGGGCAGGTCCCAGGGCAGCGGCTCGTCGCGCTGCCAACGCACCTGCAGGCGTTCACCCAGGCGCAGCGATTCGATCGACAGGTAGCGCTCGGCCAGCTCGCATTCGTCGCGAAGGGTGGAATCGCCCTCGCCCGCCCCCAGCGCGGCACGGAACAGATCGGACAGGTCCAGCACCGCGCGCTCGGCGACTGCCGGGTCACGATGCAGCAGGCTGGCGATCAGGTTCATGCTGTTGAACAGGAAATGCGGGCGGATACGCGCCTGCAGCGCGTCGGCCTGCGCGCGCGCGTTGGCCTGCACCTGCGCGGCCCAGCGATCGCTTACGTAGAAGTAGCGCAGCGCCAGCGCGGCGATCAGCGCCGTGGTTGCCGCGCTGCCGAGGGTGAAACGCCAGAAGCTGATGCCGCTGGCGAAGCTGTCGCCCAGCACCGCGTACAGCGCGTGCACGATGCCGGCGCAGACCACCGCGATCAGGGTTGCCAGCACGGTCGCCGCAATGGCGCCCAGCACCGGCGGCAGCCGCGACAGGGTCTGCCGCAGCAGGCAAAGGCTGGCGGTCACCGCCAGCGCCAGCCACAGCGCGAATCCGCTGGCCGACAGCAGTTCGCCGAAGGTCCAGTGACGGCTGCCGTCCGGCGCCAGCGCCAGTACCACCACCACCAGCTCGGCCAGGCCGAGCATCGCCGCCAGCCGTGGCAGGCGGCACAGTTCCGGCATCCACGGCGGTGTGCTGGCCGGCGACATGGCTCAGGCGGCGCCCAGGCGTTCCTGCAGCCAGTCACCCAGTGCCTGGATCTCCTCGGCACAGACCTGGTGGGCCATTGGGTAACTGTGCCACGCCACATCCAGGCCCAGCGTATGCAGCGCCTGCGCGCTGTGCGCTGCGACGGCCTGAGGGATCACCGGGTCGCCACTGCCATGGGCCATGAACACCGGCACCTGCACCGCGCCGTCAACACGCGTGGCGCTGTCGGCTTCGGGCAGATAGGTGGACAGCGCGATCAGGCCGGCCAGCGGTGCGGTACGCGAGAGCGCGGCCGTCAGGATGATCGCCCCACCCTGCGAGAAGCCTGCCAGGAAGATCTTCTCCGGCGCGATGCCGCGCTCGATCTCGCGCGCGATCAGTGCGTCCAGCTGCACCACCGATTCCTGCACGCCGGCCATGTCGGCGCGCGAACGGAAGTCCATGCCCACGATGTCGTACCAGCCGCGCATCGGCACGCCGTTGTTGATCGTGATCGGCCGCACGGGTGCGTGCGGGAACACGAAGCGCAGCGCCGGCCAGTGCGGCCGCACCAGTTCCGGCACGATCGGCGCGAAATCATGGCCGTCGGCGCCGAGGCCGTGCAACCAGATCACCGACCACTGCGGCGAGGCGCCGGTTTCCTGTTCCACCGTTTGCAGCATGATGCGGCTCCTTCAAGTTCGAGCCGCATTATGCCGCTGGCGCGGGGCAATCAGTACAGCGGCGGTTGCTCGGCCGCTTCCCGCCGCAGCTGCGCGGCGCGTACCAGCACCGGTGGCGGGATGTTCTCTTCGGGGATATCGAGCAGGCCGAGGCGATGCAGGAAAGCACCGGGGCCGCGCGAGGAGGTCAGCGCCACCACCGGAACGGCCAGAACCATGCCGATCACCACCGGCGCCATCCAGGCCGCCAGCGACGGCGATACCGCCCAGGCCAGCACGCCCATGAAGGCGCCGAACACACCCAGGCCACCGTAGCCACGGATCAACGCCATCCATGAGATGCCGCCGTCGTCACGCTGCTGCGCGTCCCAGCCGGAATCGCGCCCGGACAACACTTCGGCCACGCCGCGTGACTGCACGTACATCACCACCGGCGCCATCAGCGCGGCGAGCACGGTTTCCACCAGCATCGATACGAAGGCACGGATCGGACCGCCACAACCGCGGCGGTCGACCGGGTCCAGCAGCATTGCCAGGTAGCCGAGCACCTTGGGCAGCAGCAGCACCGCCATGGTGGCGGCGAACAGGCGCACCACCTGCTCTTCATCCTGTGCGCGCCAGTACACGCTGGGCGACAGGTGCAGCAGGGCGTTGAAATCGATGCCTTCCTGGAACAGCGGGATGGCGATGCCGATCAGCATCAGCATCGCCCACATCGGTGCGGTGAAATAGTGGCCGATGCCGATCAGCATGTGCGTGCGGCTGATCCAGTGCAGCCCGCGGCTGCCGACCACCTTGCCGTGCTGCAGGTTGCCCTGGCACCAGCGCCGGTCGCGCACCAGCAGGTCGGTCAGCGTCGGCGGGCCTTCCTCGTAACTGCCACCGAGGTAGGGCACCATGTGCGCGGCCCAGCCGCCACGACGCATCAGCGCCGCTTCGACGAAATCGTGGCTGAGCACGTGGCCGCCGAACGGCTTGCGCCCCGGCAGCGCCGGCAGGCCGGCGTGGTCGGCGAAGGCGCGGGTGCGAATGATGGCGTTGTGGCCCCAGTAGTTGCTCTCGGCGCCGTGCCACCAGGCCACGCCGCGGGCGATCACCGGCCCGTACACGCGGCCACCGAACTGCTGCATGCGCGCGAACAGGGTGCGGCCGCCGATCACCGACGGCAGGGTCTGGATCAGTCCGACGTCGGCGTTGTGTTCCATGCCGGCCACCAGGCGCACGATGCTGTCGCCGGTCATCAGGCTGTCGGCGTCAAGGATCAGCATCTGCGGGTAGGCACCGCCGAAGCGGCGGACCCAGTCGGCGATGTTGCCGGCCTTGCGCCCGCTGTTGTCACCACGGCGACGATAGAACAGGCGCGTCTGCCCCTCCGGCACACGCTCGCGCAGCTCGGCGAACACCTGTTCCTCGGCAGCGGCGATGTCCTCGCGGCGGGTGTCGCTGAGCACGAAGAAGTCGAAGCGGTCGAGCTGGCCGGTGGCCGCCACCGACTCGTAGATCGCCTGCAGGCCCGCCAGCAGGCGGCGCGGGTCTTCGTTGTAGGTCGGCATCAACAGCGCAGTACGGCTGTGCACGGCCGGCAACGGCTTGTCCGGGTCGATGCCGAGCCGATAGCCCCGGTCGAACACAGCGGTCAGGAAGCCGGCCAGGGCGCTGGCAAAGGAGAGCGCGATCCAGGCAAACAGGCCGACGAACAGCACCAGCAGGCAGGCTTCGAGCACGCTGATGCCATTGGCCGACAGCACCCGCCACATCATCCGCGTAGCCACGGCGGTCATGCCGAGCGTGCCACCAAACAGGTACAGCCGGCGCAGGCCGATCAGGCGCGGCGAGGTGCGATGCCGCCGGACCTTCAGTGCGCCTTCGCGCAGGGTCTGTTCGGGCATCGGCAATGGCGATTCAGCGGGTAGCAGCGCCCAGCCGGCATCGAGCCGGGGCGTTCCTGCTTCCGCATGGATGGTCTGCACCCCCATCGTCGCTTACTCCGCGCCGTCGGCACGGCCGGCCATCCCGGCCGGGCTGCATGCACCAAGGTTCCCGGCGCGCTTTCCCGGCGCCCGCACTTGTCCTGGCTGTGTCGGCCTCACGCCGCACAGTCGATGTCTGTCACTACCGGAACCCACACGATCTCCAACGGGGCGGAATCGAAAATGCGGCCCAGTCTAGGGCCCAGAATGTAAGCCGGGTGCGAAGGTCTACACCGGGATTTGTCCCCATTCAGCAAATAGCAGGCGATCACGCCAGGGCGTGGCCAGATGTCACTGCATCGCCCCCGGTACTGGATCGTAACAAACGCGAACGGTTATCATTTAATCAACCAGGCAGGTCACCGTCTTCCGCGCGGCCGCGACCCACCCAGCTGCGCCGGTCCAGACCGCGCACCCGACGACCCACGGAAGGGGGGGGCTGCCTGCTGTCTGCCTGCGCCTGCTGCTTCCACCGGGTCACCCCACCTCCCATGGAAGCCGTCATGTCCCTGTCGTCCCGTTCCCGTTCCGCGCGCCTGCCGCGCACCCGCCTGGCCACCGTCTGCCTGCTGGCCCTGCCCGGCCTGGCCGCCGCAGAGGCCGCCGCCGATGCCTCCACCAAGGACCTGGATACCGTGGTGGTCACGGCTTCAGGCAGCCAGCAGTGGATCAAGGATGCCCCGGCCAGCATCAGCGTGATCAGTCGTGAGGACATCGAGCGCCAGCCGGTACCGGACCTGGCCGCCCTGCTCAGCCGCGTACCGGGCGTGACCGGCGGCCTCAGCGCCGTCGGCGAGCAGTCCAAGATCAAGCTGCGTGGCATGCCGTCCAACTACACGCTGGTGCTGGTGGACGGCAAGCGCATGGGCAGCTCGGCCTCGACCAACTATCGCCCCGACCTCGGCCGCCAGGACCTGAACTGGATCTCGCCGGACCAGATCGAGCGCATCGAAGTGGTGCGCGGGCCGATGTCGTCGCTGTATGGCTCCGATGCGATGGGCGGGGTGATCAACATCATCACCCGGCGCATCGGCGACGAATGGAACGGCAGCGCCACCCACAGCTACACCCGCCCGGCTGACGGCAAGCGCGGCGATACCCAGCAGATCGGCGCCACGTTCTCCGGGCCGCTGGGCGAACGCTTCGGCCTGCGCATCGGTGCCAACAGCATGCGCCGCGATTCGGACCGCTCCAACGGCGGTGTCTCCGGCAATGCCTACGCGGGCGAAAAGGACCGCAATGTCGATGCGCTGCTGCAGTGGAAGCTGAGCGACGCACAGGAACTGTCGCTGGAAGCCGGGCACGGCGTGCAGCAGGCCTTCATCGATGCGTCGCTGGAAAAGCAGGACGAAGGTGCCTGGGGTGCCAGTGAGCTCAAGCGCAGCTCGCTGGCGCTCAACCACGATGGCAAGTGGCGCTTCGGCAATTCGAAGATCAGTGCGTACTGGACCGAGTACAGGAACGACATCGGTGCTGCCGGCCGTTCCGAAGCCACCGATACGATCATCGAGGGCAGCCTGACCACGCCGTTCACCCTCGGCGTTGAACACCAGTTCGCCGTAGGCGGCCAATGGAAGCGGCAGGAGCTGACCAACACCGACACCATCGGCCGCGCGCCGATCGACTATGCCGGCAACGCGGTCAGCGGCTCCACTCTGGACGTGGACACCTGGGCGCTGTTTGCCGAGGACGAGCTGAAACTGCACCGCACCCTGGCCCTGACCGTGGGCGCGCGCCTGGACCATCACGAGCAGTTTGGCGGCCACGTCAGCCCGCGTGCGTACCTGGTCTGGCACCCTGCCGAACAGTGGACGATCCGCGGTGGCGTCTCCAAGGGCTTCCGTGCGCCCAGCCTGACCGAGAACTCGGCCAGTGCCGCTACCCAGTCCGGGGGCCGCGGCTGCACCTCGCTGATTCCGCTGGGCTACACCCGTGGCGGGTGCTACATGGCCGGCAACCCGGACCTGGATCCGGAGACCAGCACCAACCGCGAGATCGGCATCAGCTTCGACAATGACCTGATCGATGTCGGCGTGACCTATTTCCACACCGACTTCCGGAACAAGATCGAGTACGCACCGCTGGGCCGGTTCAACGGCATCTGGTGGACGCGCATGAACAACGTACAGCGCGCGCGCACCCGCGGCATGGAAGGCAACCTGAACGTCCGCTTCGGCGAGCAGTGGCGCTGGCGCACCTCGGCGACCTGGATGAAGGAAGCCAGGAACCTGACCACCGGCCGCAACCTGATCGATACACCGGAGTTCTCCGGCTATTCGTCGCTGGACTGGGCGCCCAGCACGGTGTTTTCCGGCAGCCTGTCGGCGCAGTACACCGGCAGGCAGACCGGCACCGCCACGACCTTCCTCAAGGCCTATACGCTGTATGACCTGACCGCGGCATGGAACGTCAACGAAGTGCTGACCCTGCGCGGTGGCGTCAGCAACCTGGCCGACAAGAAGCTGTATGCGGAAGGCTCCACCGACTACTTCGTCGCCGGGCGCAGCTACTTCCTGAGCATGACCGCGCGGTTCTGACCGGCGGCACGCGCCGTGATCGCGCTGGCGACATGCCAGCGCGATCGACGGTGTTGCGGGTTACTCGCGTTCCAGCGCGGTCGGTGCCGCATCCCGCGTGGCGGCCGTGCGCGCACGGTCCATCGCCACCGCCAGTTGCTGGCGTGCGAGCAGTTGTTGTGCCTGCACCACTTCAGGTGTCGGCAGGAGCACCGGTCCCGGTGCGTTTTCCGGTGTAGCAGGTGTGGTCATGCAACCTCCATGGACATCCCGCCGCCGCACGGGTTCAGCCGGGGCGGCAGCGGAACTGCGCACCCTATCCTAAAAACAAGGCGGGCGGGTGACGGCGCGGCGCTTGGCCGCAGGCGCGGGAACAAGGCAGGCGTCACATTCTTGACGCTAGCGCTTGGATCCTGAATAGGACTTGTCCTATCATGAAAACGTTTTCTCACAGGGATGTTTCCCAATGAATACCACTGACCTGTCCCAGTTCAGCCCGAAGTGGCAGTTCCGCTTCAACTTCTTCCGCCAGCACGGCGCCCCCAAGAACCCCGGCTTCAAGCAGGCCTGGAAGGCACTGTCCTTTGGTGACCGCCTGAAGATCAACCTGAACTTCTTCGCGTTGTTCTTCGGTGCCATCTACCTGCTGATTCTCGGCATGTGGCGCAAGGCACTGGTGGTGATCGGCATCAACATTGCGCTGGCCATCGTCAGCATGTTCCTGCCGGATGTCGTCGGGCGCATGCTGTTCATCGCCATGAACCTGCTGGTCGCCTCCAGCACCAACTACAGCTACTACCTGGAAAAGGTGGAAGGACGCGCCAGCTGGAATCCGTTTGAAGGAATGTTCTGAGCCATCAGACCTGCGCAGGATGCGCGGCAAGGATGCATGCGACGCCCGGCAGCCGCCGGGCGTCTTCGTTTCCGGCATCAGGCCGCGCGGCGGGCCATGCCCTCCGGCTCGGCCTGCAGGCGGAAGCGCGACACCGCCACTGCCAGCTGCTCGGCCTGCTCCTCCATCGCACGGGCGGCGGCACTGGCTTCCTCCACCAGCGCGGCGTTCTGCTGGGTGGTTTCGTCCATCTGCACTACGGTCTGGTTGACCTGCTCGATGCCGGCAGACTGTTCGCGCGACGCGGCCGAGATCTCGGCCATGATCTCGTTGACCCGGCCGACCTGACCGACGATGTCCTGCATGGTGCGCCCCGCACCGTGCACCAGCTGCGCGCCGGCACCGACCTGGGCCACCGAGGCGTCGATCAGCTCCTTGATCTCCTTGGCAGCACCCGCCGAGCGCTGCGCCAGCGCCCGCACTTCACTGGCCACCACTGCGAAGCCACGGCCCTGTTCACCGGCGCGCGCCGCTTCCACTGCGGCGTTCAACGCCAGGATGTTGGTCTGGAACGCAATGCCATCGATCACCGAGATGATCTCGGCGATGCGCTGCGAAGACGCCTCGATCTGCTCCATGGTGTGCACCACCTGGCTGACCACCTGGCCGCCTTCGCTGGCCACGCCCGCTGCGGAACCGGCCAGCGTATTTGCCTGCAGCGCATGGTCGGCGTTCTGGCGCACGGTGGAGGTCAGTTCTTCCATCGACGCGGCGGTTTCCTCCAGGTTGGCGGCCTGCTGCTCGGTGCGGCGCGACAGGTCACTGTTGCCGGCGGCGATCTCACCGGCGGCCAGGCGGATGCTGGCCGCCGACTGCTGGATCTGGCCGACGATCTGGGTCAGCTGCTGCACGGTGCTGTTGGCATCGTCGCGCATCACCGCAAACACGCCGTGGAAGTCGCCCTGCATGCGCGCACTGAGGTCACCGGCGGCGATCGCGCGCAGCAGCGTCGACAGTGCCGCCAGGTTGTGGTCGCTGACCTGCATCATTGTGTTCAGGGTCTCCACCATGCGGCGGAAATCATGTTCGAAGCGCAGTGCATCACCGCGCACGGCGAAGTCACCGGCGGCGGCGGCGGCGGCCAGTTGCTGGATCTGCTCGTTGATCGCGGCCAGGTTGCGCTTGGTGGTCGCCATTGCGGCAGTGAACACCGCCTTCTCGCCCGGCAGCACTTCCATGTCCACGCTGAGGTCGCCCACGGCATAGCGCTGCATCACTTCAACCAGGCGCTGGGTGACCGCATTGCTGGAGGCCACCAGCTGGTTGCTGTCGGCCACCATGCGGCCGTACTCGCCCGGGAAGGCCGCAGCATCCATGCGATAGCTGAGTTCACCGGCATCGTGCCGGCGCGCCATTTCGGCCTGCGCAGCCATCACCGACTGCAACTGCCCACGCATGCCCTGCATTGCGTCCAGCAGGCGCCCCACTTCGTCGTTGCTGCGCGCCGGCAGCGTGCTGTCCAGCTTGCCGGCGGCGACATCACCGGCCACGCGTACCGCTTCGGCCAACGGGCGGATCGCCAGGCGGCGCAGCAGCACGTAGACGCCGGCGCTGAGGGTCAGCGCGGCGATCACGCCGACCAGCAGGGTCAGCCACAGCAGCTGGCGTGCCTCAGACACGATCACCGCATGCGGCATCACCACGCCCAGCGCGAAGCGTTGCGGGGCGTCGCCCACGCGCAGCGGCACATACACGCGTACGTTGCCGGCCGCGTCGGGGCTGAAGGCCTCGAACGGACGGTCGGCGGCGATGTCGGCCAGCATGGTGCGGGTCAGGGCATCGTTGCGCGGCTTGCCGATCTCGGCGGCATTGGCCGAGGCCAGCACCACGCCCTTCGGCGACAGCAGTTCGACGCGGCCAGCCCCCATCGGCTTCAGCGTTGCCAGGTGCTTCTGCAGCGCTGCCAGCGAGAAGTCGACGGTGAATACACCGAGGAACCTGTCGTTCTCGATGATCGGCGTGCTCAACGTGCTCATCAACACCTGCTGCCCGGCGATGTCATAGGCATAGGGTTCGCTGACCTTGGGCAACTTGTCGCGGCTGGGCACCATGTACCAGTCACCGGAACCGCTGGCAGTCTCGGTGTAGTCGGTCATCACCGACTGCTGCGGTTTGCCGTCGTGCCAGGCCCAATAGCTCATGTAGCGGCCGGTGGCATCGTGTGCTTCGGTATTGACGAACTCCGCATCCTTGCCGTCGAAGGCGTCGGCCTCCCACATGGTGCTCTTGCCCAGCCATTGAGGATGAGCACGCAGCTGTTCGCCGAGCACCGCCGCCAGGCTGGCGCGGTCGGGTATGTCACCACGGGCACGCTGGGCCAGCACGGCCTCGACCATGGCGTCATTGCTGGCGAAAGCGGTGCCCAGATCAGCCGCCACCTGGCGCGCCTCGGCGTTGGCCTCGCTGGTCATGGTCTGGCGCGAGGCGCTGATCAGACTGGCGCTGGCCTGTCGGTAGATCAGGAACGCGGTCAGGCCGAAGCACAGCAGCGCGATCACGGCGGTGCCCAGCATCAACTTGTGGGCGATGCTGCCTGGGCGTTGGGCAGTGGCAGAGCGGGAAGAAGGCATGGGAGGGTCCGCAAGGCAGTTCAGGACGACCGGCACCACGAGGGCACCGCGCAGGCGCGCGATCCGTCGCGCAGGCCACCGGCCGCCGGGGCGCGCCCGGCGCTGGAAGCGCACTGGGTTAGCGGCCGCCCGCCAACGAGGTTGAGGCGGGCGGCCTGCACATTCCTGAATCCGCTCAGGCTCGGCTCAGCGCCCCCCTCGCGATGCCCTCACTCGGCCACGCGGTCCTTGATCCACTGTGCCCGCGGCAGTACCTCGATGCTGCCGACGGCATACTGCTGCAGCACGTCGTCCGGCCCGAAGCACGGTTGCCAGCCCAGCTCGCTGCGCAGGCGGGCACTGTCGTAGACACGGTCGATGCTCAACGGCAGCGGCCAACCACGGCGTTCGAACTCGGCCAGCAGCTGCGGCGCGCGACGGGCCAGCACGCTGCGCGGGTGCGTGGCCAGCTCCAGGCAGTCCTCGCGCCGGAACGGCGTCGGCGCACAGGCGAGGTAGCGCGCGAACGGGGCGCCTTCGTCGAGCAGCAGTGCAGCATGTGCGCTGGCCACATCGCGGGCGTCGATGCCGCGATGCAGGCGGAACATCGCCATCCGTTCGGGCGGTTCCGGGAAACACCGGCCCATGCGCAGCACGCGAACGCTGAAGCCCGGCGTGGCGGCGGCTTCGGCCAGGGTCTCTGCCTGCAGCTTGGTACGGTGGTAGATCGTGCGCGGCAGCGGCTCGGTGTCTTCGTCGATCCAACGGCAGCCACCGGCCACCACGGCATGGCCATACAACGCAGTGGTGCTGGTCAGCACGAAGCGCCGTGCTCCTGCTTCGCGTGCAGCCTGCAGCAGGTGTGCGGTGGCCTCCACGTTGATCTGCTGGAACACCGCATCCGGCACCAGGCCGACATGCGGGGCATGCAGGGCCGCGGTATGGATGACTGCATCCATGCCCTGCACCGCGCGCGCGACGGCCTGCCGATCGCTGACATCGGCAATGATGCGCGTGGTGGCAAACGGACTGCGGTCCAGCCCCACCACTTCGTGGGCGGCCGCCAACGCACCGAAGATCGCGCGCCCGATGCGGCCGGAACTGCCGGTCAACAGAATCTTCATTGAGTCCATTCACTCGAAGCGCCCGGGAACTACCGGGATGCTTCGATTCTAGGCATGCAATCGCGCATCCGCGATAGGACAGCCATGCAATCGTGCGTTCATCTTGACGACTTCGCAGGCGCCAGCAGTTGCCGCGCGATGAACAGCGGATCGTCGCCGCCGGCCACATCAGGCCTCACGCCATTACGTTCCCAGTTTCCACCGGTGCGCAGATTGATGGGTTGCCGGTCGGGAATACTGATCTGATAGCCATCGGGCAGCAGCACAGGATCACCGAACATATGCGCGGCACCGCCACTGCGCGTGCCGACAATCCGCGCGCGGCCCAGTGCCTGCAGCGAATAGGCGACGAACTCGACCGCCGAACCGGTGCGGCGGTCGATCAGCACCACCAGCGGTTTCAGGTACGCAGGCAGGCTGGCAGGCGGCAGCGGTACCGGCGTGCGCCGGCCGCGCTGGTCCAGCTGCTGCACCGCGTCGATCTTCGCGTCCAGCAGCGTGCGTACCAGCAGGTCGGCACTTGCATCGTCGCCGCCCCCGTTCTGGCGCAGATCCAGCACCAGGCCATCGGTGTCGGTCAGCAGCGCAAGGGCCGCAGCGAACTTCGGGCGCGCCAGATCCAGCGGATAGAAGGTACTCAGCCGCAGGTAGCCAATGTTGCCCTCCATCACCCGCACCTCGCGCACGCCGGCACCATTGCTGCGGGCATCGGCGCGCCAGGCCATCAACCAATCGTCCTGGCCGGCCGCTGCGTCCACGCGTTCAACGTGGAAGTGGCCATCGAACATGTCCAGGTCCTGGTTCAGGCGTGCGCTGAACGCAACCGGATCCGAACAGCTGTCCGCATAGCGCTGCTGCACCGACCAGGTGCGTAGGGCATCGGCGATACGGGCGCCCTCCGCCTCGTCAAGGTACTGCGCCTGCACGGCGGTGGCCGCCGCGCGCAGCACTCCGTCCTGCGCCGGGCAGGCCGCTGCCAGCAAAGCAGCGAGCATCCAGGACACGGTCATCAACCACCTCCGCGTTGAAGATATATAAGTGCTTATATATCATCCTGGTCATGGATCTCCAACACGCCACGCTGGGCACCCTGCTGCGCGCCCTGCTCGACCAGCTGGACCCGGCGGTCGAGCAGGCCTACCGGGACCTGCAACTGGACTACCGGCCCCGCTACACACCGGTGCTGCGCACGCTGATGGCGCAGGGCCCCTGCCGGATCAAGGACCTGGCATCGGCCTGCGGGCTCAGCCATTCGGCGCTCAGCCAGACCGCGGCGGCGATGGTGCGTGATGGTTGGCTGCACGCGTCCAGCGGCGACGACGGACGTGAACGCATCCTGCAGTTGAGCCCCCGCGCACAGCGCGCGATGCCTGCGCTGCAGGCGCAATGGCAGGCCACTGCCGTAGCGGCGCGCAGCCTCGATGCCGATCTGGGGCAGCCGCTGGAGCAGGTGCTGCGCGACGCCCTTGCAGCGCTCGCACAGCGGCCCTTCGCGCAGCGCCTGCAGGACGCCCGCCGGCCCTGAAGCCTTCTGCTCTGCGGCCATTTCGATTTCGCTGAGGAAGGTCCAGCCGCCGTTGCCCAGGCGCAGCTCCAGCGTGCGCACTGCGCGGCCGGCTGTCCGGCCTAGGTGAAGGGTGCAGTTCGTCCTAGCCACGCAGGGCGGCGCGCGCAGCAGCGTACCTGCGCCGTGAAAAGCAGTACGGTGCGGCGTGAAGGCAGCCGCACCGATGCGGACACTCCGTTAGCCGGGCACCGGCAAGGATGAGCTTCCCTTCCATGCAACGGGAGCCTTCCCATGGCCGGCCAGCACCACGGCACTTCCCATCGTGGCTTCGCCTCGATGGACCAGGACAAGCAGCGCGCGATCGCCGCAAAGGGAGGACGCGCCGCGCATGCGTCCGGCAATGCACATGAGTTCAGCCCAGCCGAGGCACGCGTGGCCGGCCGCAAGGGCGGCGAGGCGATCAGCCGCAACCGCCAGCACATGGCAGCGATCGGCCGCGAAGGCGGGCACGCTCGCCACGCCAATGCACGGCAACAGCGACAAGCGGCCGAAGCGACGCCAACGAGGGACGGTCCACAACGCCAGCAGGGCTGACCGCGGCGCGTTCAGGCGCGCCTGTGCTACCGGAGCAGCCCGAATGCCGCGAGCAGGGCCAGCACGCCGTTAGACGGTCATCGTCCCGCGCGCACCGTCAGGCGTGGCTGAGGCACCATCCACCGCTCAGGCGTGGGCGAGGATGTTCAACAGCCGACCGAACGGATCGCGGACGAAGAAGCGCCGCACGCCCCAGGGTTCGTCGGCCGGGCCATATTCCAGCGCGATGCGGGCCGCGCGCATGCGCTGCAGCACGTCCTGCAGATTGTCCACTTCGATCGACAGGTCCGGCACCGGCGTGCCCGAGCCTCCTTCACTGGCGAAGCTGACCTGGGCCAGCGCACTGCTCTGCCCGCCATGGGTGACGATCCAGCCATGGTCCATCACCACCGGCATGCCGAGCAGCTCGCCATAGAACGCAGCGGCACGTGAGGGATCGGACGTGGCGATGTTGGCGACGACACGCTTGACGGCCATGTTCCACTCCACCAGGAAGAATGTGTCGAGACTGCCCGACCTTGCGCACGAACAGAAGAGCCCCGCCACGGACGAGGCCCGTCTTCAGCCGAGCATGGCTGGGCTTACACCGCGCCGCAGCGCTCCATGACACATCGATCGTATTCGTACTGGCATTCCATGGCATCACCACCACCGGACACACATGCCTGGTAAGCCTTCCAGCAGGGCAGATCGCAGGGCTGGACCGGTCCGGCCACGGCCACCGAGCCGCTGCAGGCCAACGCCAACACAACACCGGCGATCACTTTCCTGAAAGTACGCATCGACATCGCTCCTTGATTAGCCTGGTGAGCCCAGGCCGGGCCACCTTAGCGCTGCACACGGGACGCTGGGTGAAGGCCGATGCCGCTCGACTCAGCGGTGCAGCAACCCCAGCACACGCAGCTGTCCGGCTAGCTCATCAATGTTGCGCCACGGCAGGATCGGCGAATTGCCGCGCTCGTCCGGCGGGTTGTCCGGCAGCGCATCGGACCAGCCACCGGCCCCCACAAGCGGCAGCAGAGGCCGCTTGTGCAGCCAGGCCAGGCAAACCTCCGAGATCGTACCGGCGCGCCCGCCGATCACGATGCAGGCATCACCGGCCAGGGCCATGATCAGGTTGCGCGCATCGCCCATGCCACAGGGCACCACCACCGTGGCGGGCCAATCGGCTACCGGCATGCCGCTTTCCGGGATCACGCTGAGCACCTGGCCACCGGCGGCTACTGCCTGCTCGGCAGCTACCCGCGTAGCGGCACTGCCACAGCCGCTGACCAGCGTGATGCCCTGCACGGCCAGGAAACGCCCTGCTTCAGCTGCGCGCTCGAACGCGTCGCTGCCAGGATCGGCACTACCCAATATCGCCAACTGTGGTTTACGCAATGCGTTACGCATGGACGGCCCCAAGGCCTCGGCAAGAAAGGTCGCGGTGCCCGGCCCGGCGGAGCCACGTCTTGCACCGATCACAGAAGATTAACACGTTCATAAAAATCCCTTCACATTACTGGGGGATATCGCCATGCCTTTGCGTTAACGGCCTTGATGTCCGTCAACCAAGGAAGTTGTCCGATGAATCACCCGCTGTACGGCCGTTCGTCCCGCTCCCTGTCGCACCGCCCGCTGGCGCTTGCCGTCGCCAGCTCGCTGCTGCTGGCCGCTGCACTGCCGGCCATGGCCAGCGAATCACTCGAGGCCTGGCAGCAGCAGCGCCAGATGCAGGCTGCATGGGCACAGCCTGCTGCCAACGCTGCACCCGCAGCGACGGCCGCTGCACCTGCCGCCAGCAGCACCGCCGTTCTTGGCAACCCGGGCGATCCGGCCAGCTGGCGCAGCGATGAGTTCAACGCCGATTGGGGCCTGGGTGCGATGGGCGCGGACTACGCCTATGCACGCGGCCTGACCGGCAAGGGTGTGCGCCTGGCGCTGTTCGACTCGGGGTCCGCACTGGCGCATCCGGAGTTTGCAGGACGCAATACCTCCAGCATCACCATCGGTGCCGACTGCCCGACGCCGGGTGTGGTCGCGGGGACCGGTGCCTGCGGGCAGACCCGCGGCGAACAGCCCGGCTACAACTACTATGGCCTCGGTGCCGGCGTTCCGGCCGCACTCGCGGCACGCCTGATCGCGGCCGGCCAGCCCTATGGCTTCAGCTACGCCGACCACGGAACGCATGTGCTTGGCACCATCGGCGCAAACCGCAATGGCACCGGCATGCATGGCGTGGCCTTTGGTGCGGATCTCACCGCCGCCCGCGTGTTCGGCGACACCTACTATGAGTGGCGCCTGGATCCGGACAACTACTATCGCCCGCGCGCGGTGTACCGCACCGATCCGGATGACGCCGCCACGCTGGACATGTATGCACAGATCCAGGCGCAGGGCGTGCGTGCCATCAACCACAGCTGGGGCATCTCCACGCGCAACATGACCGCCGCCGCGCTGGACCAGCAGTACGCCAACATCGGTGCCGACTACGGCGTGTACGGCAGCATCTACGCCAGCAATGGCGATACACCGGGCTCCACCCTCATCCAGGTCTGGTCGGCTGGCAACGGCAGCGGCGCCGTCGCCGGAATCACGGCCGCGATGCCGCGCTGGAAGCCCGAACTGGAACCGTACTGGCTGGCCGTGGCCAACGTCCGCCGGCCCAACGCCGCTGCGGGCGAAACGGACTACGTGATCGATGGAAGTTCCAGCATCTGTGGCGTTGCCGCCAACTGGTGCATCTCGGCACCCGGCACCGACATCGTCAGCACCATCGTTTCCGGGGATATCCAGGGCCGCATCGAAAACACCTCCGCCTACGTGCGGCTGATCATCGACAGCGAGAACACCCAGTATGTCTATGGCACCAAGACGGGCACATCGATGGCGGCGCCGCACATCACTGGCGCGCTCGGCCTGCTGATGGAGCGCTTCCCCTATCTGGACAACGCCCAGGTCCGCGACGTGCTGCTGACCACCGCACGCGACCTGGGTGCAGCGGGCATCGATCCGATCTACGGCTGGGGCATGGTGGATCTGAAGAAGGCCATCGAAGGCTATGGCTCGCTGCGCGTGGACACCAACGTGGTGATGAACCAGAAAGCCGGCGGCCTGAAAGTCTGGGAAGGCGATGCCTGGGACAACTGGACCAACGACATCGGTGGCCCTGGCAAGCTGACCAAATCCGGTATCGGCTGGCTGCGCCTGAGCGGCAACAACAGCTTCAACGGCGCGGTACTGCAGGACGGTACGCTGGAATTGAACGGCACCAACACCCTCACCTCGGCAGTCGAGGTACAGGGTGGCCAGTTGCTGCTCAACGGCAGCCTGGTCTCCACCGCACTGACCACTACCGGTGGCGTGAGCACGGTCAGCGCCAGCGGCGTGCTGAACAACAGCAACCTGGTGATCAGCGGCGGCGTGGTGTCCTTCAACGGCACGCAGACCGGCGGCACCACCACGGTCGGCGCCAATGGCCTGCTGAAGGGCGTCGGCACGCTCGGCAATACCCGCGTGGACGGCCTCATCGCGCCGGGCAACTCGATCGGCACGCTGACCATCAACGGCAACTACGTGCAGGGCGCCACTGGCGTCTATGCCGCCGAGCTGGCCCCGGGTGGCCGCAGTGACCAGTTGCACGTGACCGGCACCGCCACCCTTGGCGGCACGCTGGTCGCGCTGCCGGAGCCGGGCGTGTACTACCTCGGCGAGCAGTTCAACTTCCTGCGTGCCGACGGAGGCGTCAACGGCCAGTTCGCCAAGACCGACTTCAGCGCGTTTTCCCCGTTCCTGCAGTTCAGCCTGGCCTACGGTACCAACGGCACGCGCATCGACGTCGCCCGTGGCGCTTCACTGACCACGGCTGCCAACACGCCCAACCAGCGTGCAGTGGCAGCGGCCGCCGACCTGCTGCCGATCGCCCAGGGTCTGCCCAAACCGCTGACGCAGCTGTTCCCGCAGCAGCTCGGAGGCGTGCTCGACGGCCTCAGCGGCGAGCTGCATCCGGCCACGGCCATCGCCCTGGTCGAGGGCAGCCGCTACGTGCGCGATGCCGCGTTGTCACGCCGTGCCGGCGCCGCCGCACCCGGTAGCGACGTGGGTGACGCGACGGGTGCATGGGTGCAGGCCATCGGTGGCAACAGCAAGCTGGACGGTGATGTCAACACTGCCCGCACCGAAGCCAACAGCAACGGCCTGCTGGTCGGCATCGACCGCGAGTTCTCCGGCTGGCAGGTCGGCGTGTTGGCCGGCACGGGCCGCACCGACGTGAAGCAGCAGGAGCGTCGCGCCAAGTCGAAGATCGACAACACCCACTTCGGTGCCTACGCCAGCCACAACTGGGGCGGTTTCGGCCTGCGCGGTGGTGTGGCGTGGAGCAAGCACGAGGTGAAGAGTACGCGTGATGTCGCCTTCGCAGGCTTCAGCGACAGCCTGAGCGCGCGCTACGACGCCCGCACCCGCCAGGCCTTCATCGAAGCCGGCTACCGCTTCGGTGGCCCGGAAGCCGGGCTGGAGCCCTACCTGCAGGTCGCACGTGTCGAAGTGGACCTCAAGCGCGTCAACGAACACGGTGGAGCAGCGGCACTGCAGGGCAAGGTGGACGATACCGGAACCACGATTGCCACTGCCGGCGTGCGCTTCGACAAGGGACTGAAGGCTTCGTTCCAGCAGGAGAGCTGGCTGCACCTGCGCGGTGGCGTCGGCTATCGCCGCGCTTCCGGTGATCGCAGCCAGGTCGCCAACCTGGCCTTCGCCAACGGAAGCACGACGTTTGCGGTCAACGGCGCGCCGATCGCCGACAACGCGGTGGTGGCCGAACTGGGCCTGTCGGCCTGGCTGACCGAGCGCCAGCAGCTGGAACTGGGCTACAGCGGCCAGTACGGCAGTGAAAGCCGCGACCACAGTGCGAATGTGCGCTGGTCGGTGCGCTTCTAGTTCCCGTCACGTGTTCTCATGAAGGATTGGGGCGGCCTGATGGCCGCCCTTTTTTTATCACCGGCCGAGGCTAGCGGCAGCCGCGCAACATCGCCGCGGCGACCAGGCTGGCCACTGGCAGCAACAGCCCATAGGCCACCAGCGGCCATACCGTATCGCCCGGCAGCAGCACCGTAGCCAGTGTTCCGAAGCAGGCCACGATCAGGCTCTGCATCGCGTAGTAGAGCGCCACCGCCATACCCGACGCATCGGCAAACTCACTCAACGCGCCGTTGGCAGCCACCGAAACCACCATCACCAGCCCCACCGCGATGCCCCACATGGGCAGCACGACGCTGGCGAATGACAGTGGCAACTCCGCAGCGAGCGCCATCAACAACACACCCGCCACCATCACGCACAGGCCACGCACGAATGTGCCAGGCACCGCCCAGCGCGCGATGAACGTCTTCGCCATGCGCGACATGAGGATCATCACCAGTGCCACCGTCGCGAACGCCAGGCTGAAGGTGATCTGGGAGTACTGCATGCGCTCGACCAGCACGCGCGGTGCGATCGAGAAGAACACGAAGAACGTGCCCATCGCGGCACTGAATCCCAGCGTGTAGACCCAGAAGGCACCACTGCGAAGAATTTTCTGCAGTGCCGGTCCAGCGTCCCTGCGCCCTGCGGGTCGGGTTTCCTGCCACAGGCGTTGCGCACGCAGGCCGGCGACCAGGCCAAGCACACCCAGCAGCACGAAGATCGCACGCCAGCCTGCTGCCGCAGCCACCAGTGCACCCAGCATCGGCCCCAGTGCCGGCACGAAGGCCAGCATCGAAGCGAACAGTCCATACAAGGACGCCCCCTGCGGTGTATCCGCGTATACGTCGCGGACGGTGGCAAACGTCGCTACCAGCGCTGCCGACGCGCCAATCGCCTGCACTGTGCGCCAGGCCAGGAAGAACCCGCTATTGCTGGACAGCGCCAGCGCAAACGAGGCAACGGTGAACAGCAGCGCCCCCAGCAACAGCACCGGGCGGCGCCCGATCCGGTCGGACAACGGGCCGAACAGCAGTTGGCCGACGCCGAGCACCAGCAGGTAGATGCTCAGCGTCAATTGCACCCGCGCAGGCGATGTTCCCAACGCGCCGGGCATCAAGGGCACTACAGGTAGATAGATATCCATGGCCAGCGAGGCCAGGAGGTCGAACGGCGCCATCAGCGCAATGGCCGATGGCAGGGTATGGGCCCAACGCGGGGCCTGTCGATTGAACATGGGGAGTCTCCGCCCAGAGTGAGTCCGGCGGTGATCCATCCACTTCGCATGCATCGCAGGGATGTTCACCGCAACAACGTCTGCGTCGTTGTTGCGGCTCAGCGAACTGTCTGCGGACCGTTCCCGTTGTTCATGGTGCTCATTGTTGGCAGTGCGGAACCGGCAAGAGTGTAGCAGCGACCGATTCAGGGTGGCCGGGGCAGCGGTGCCGCCCCGGCCGCGGCGTCCCTGGGGAGTGGGGCGCCGCTGATCGTCAGGCCGCCTTCATCGCATGCTTGCGCGCGCGCATCACGTTGTGGCATTCCTGCACTTCCGGCAACAGCTGGGTGACTTCCTGGCGTACCGCCGGCGGCAGCTCGTTGTCCTTCAGCACGTCCTTGAACGCGCCCAGCAGGCGGTCCTCCGACTCTTCCAGCTCGGCCACATAGCCATAGTTGGTGTCACCGAAGGCTGCACGCACCTTGCCGTAGAACTGCTGCATCGAACCCACCACGGTGCCATGCTCGGCCGGCTTGCCGCCGCTGGCAGCCACCGAACCACTCAGCGCCGCGACGATGCGGCCCTTGACGCCGGCGATGCGGGTGAACAAGGCCGACAGCTCGGCATCCTTCACCTTGGTCGCCGCTTCTTCATAGAACGACTTGCCGTCACGAGCGATCTCGATCAGGTCGTTGAGGCGATGTTCGATGGTGGACTGGGTGCTCATGGCGTTGCTCCTGTATCTTCGTTTCAGGGGAGAAAAGCAGCTTCGACTGCGCTGCCTGCGTATCCACTGTGGACATGCTCGTGTGGTTCCCGGGTGAGCAGCGATTGATACGCACATCACGTCACCCAACCCGCACTGACTGCTTCACGCCACAGTGGCGCGTGGATCACATCGAGCGAGCCCGGGCAGGCTCACCAAGGTACGAAAAGGATGATCAGCACGATCACCAGGACCGCGGCGAGCGCTCCCATCAGCACGTTTCTCTGGCGCCAACTGGGTTTCGGTTTTCCGGGAGTATTCATGCCTGCTACCTGTCTCTGCGGTTGACCCCGGCAGACTGATGGATCGGCGACGGTGCGTGCGTGCAGGACACGTGCAGGCGACGTGCAGAGCACCGACACCCATGTCGATTTCCGGCACACTCGCTCGTCAGATCATCAAAGCCCTCCTTGATTGCGGACCCCATGCCTCCCATCCTCACCGCCTTCGCCACCTCCCCCGACCGCGGCCAGGGCCTGGCCCGTGACATGCGCGTGCGCTGGGCACTGGAGGAACTGTCGGTAGCCTATGACGTACAACTGCTCACCTTCACCGAGATGAAGCAGCCCGTACACCTGGCACGCAATCCGTTCGGGCAGATTCCCACCTGGCAGGAGGGCGACCGGACCCTGTTCGAATCCGGCGCCATCGTCCTGCATCTGGCCGAACAGCACCCCGGCCTGCTGCCGCGCGATCCGGACGCCCGCATGCGCGCGATCATGTGGGTGTTCGCTGCGCTGAACACGGTGGAGCCCCCCATCGTTGAGCGCTCCATGGCCTGGGTGCTGGAGCGCGAGCAGCCGTGGTACGCACAGCGGCTGCCGCTGCTGGATGAGCGGGTTCGGGCGCGACTGGCGCAACTGTCGACATGGCTGGCCAAGGCGCCGTGGCTGGACGGCGATTTCAGCGTGGGCGACCTGATGATGGTCTCGGTGCTGCTGCGCCTGAAGAGCAGCGGGCTGCTCGACGAGTATCCGACGGTGGCCGCCTATGTGGCCCGCGCGACGCAGCGGCCCGCCTACCAGCGCGCCTTCGCCGCGCAGCTGGCGGTGTTCCAGAACGGGTAGTTCCACGCCATGCGTGGAAACACTCAGCGCAAGCTGCGCCGGCAGGCGGCCTGCACCAGCATCAGCTGCGCCACCAGGATCAGCATCGCGCAGCCTGACAGCAGCCACGGGTCGATGTACCACTGCCCATTGAAACTGAAGTCGCCTGCGGAAATGCGTTTCCAACCGTTGAAGTGCTGCATCGCTGCCACCACGAACGCGAAGCCACCCGCGGTGTACGACAACCAGGGCACGATGAGGCTCCCCGGGCGCGCGAACAGCGTCAGCAGGCCGAGCACGCCGATGACCGTGCGCTGCACGCGGCAGTACGGGCAGACATAGGCCATCCCGCTCCATTCCACCGCCCAGGCCAGCAGGCTGACCAACATGCCCGCCACTGCGGCGGCGTGCAGGACTTTCGGCGTGATCGTCATGCCACTCTCGTGTGCCATCCCGTGCTCCTTGGTTGAAAGACCCGGGCAGGGTAGCAGTGCTGCAGCGTCATCCCTTCTTGATGACGGTCCGCTTGCCGATGGTGCTGGTCTTGCCAGCGGTCGGCCTGGCCAAGCCAGGAATCAGGAAATCGGTGACCTTGTGGCCCATCGACACCTTGGACGCCAACCAGCGCGGCATGCGCCCGCGACCGGTCCAGGTCAGGCGCTTGTATTCCGGGTCGCGATACTTGGGCGCGACTTTGCCGGATTTACGGCGGACGGCTTTTCGGGCGGGCGCAGGTGTTTCCGAGGCTTGGCCGCCAAAGAGTTCTTCAAGGGTGTAGCCGGCTTCGGCGGCGGCGGCCTTCAGCATCCGCCGCACCGCACTGGCCGGACGGCGGCTGGAAATCAGCTGTTTCCGCTGTTCAGCGGCAACCACCAGGGCACCCAGCTCGCGAAGGCTGAGCGATTCAATATCGATCGTCATGCGGGAAAGGTCTACTGCAGCGCGGCAGCTGTCAAGGCGCCCTGCCCGGCGCGTAGACACGGGCTTCACCGCCGGTGGGCTCCGATCGCCTGCGTCGGCCATCTCCGAGGACCTCGACGTGAGCACTTCATCGCATTCGCTCGCCTACCTGCTTGCACGCATCCTGCTGATGGCCCTGTTCCTGGTCTCCGGGCTGGGCAAGCTCGGCGATCTCAGTGGTACCCAGGGCTACATGGAGGCAATGGGAGTTCCCGGCATCCTGCTCTGGCCGACCATCGCCTTCGAAATCGGCAGCGGCCTGTGCATCCTGCTCGGCTTCCAGACCCGGCTGGTGGCGGTCGTGCTCGCAGGCTTCAGCCTGGTCACCGCTTTCATCTTCCACCACAACTTCGCCGATCAGACCCAGCAGATCATGTTCCTGAAGAACCTGGGCCTCGCCGGCGGCTTCCTGCTGCTGGCGTGCACCGGGGCGGGACGTTACAGCATCGATGGGCGTGGGCGGCGCGGATGAGCGCGCGGCATGCCGCCATCACCCCTGGCCCATGGGCGCGACGCGCCGCAGGCGCAGGTTGCGCCATGTCGGCTGGGAGCCGCGAAAATCCACCGCTTCGCCATCGCTGGTGAACAACAATCCTGGCTCCACCTCAGCAACCAGGCGGATGCCATCGATGTACAGCCAGCCGTGTCGTTGCTCCAGCACAACGAACATCGATGGTTTGCCCCATTGGTCAACGCGATAGCGTCCCAGCCAGGGTTGCCAATGGGGCGCCTGCGGCCCGGTGGGCCCATCGATGGGATCGTTCTGGTCCAGGCCATCCTCGCCGTTGCTGCATTCCAGGTACGCCGGCAGCATGTCCGTCGCCGCATGGTAACGGTACGTCGCAACCTCTCCATCGGTGTCCACAGTGAAAAGTTGATCGCCGTCGATGGCCGCAAAGCGGGTACCCTCGGCGTGCGCCCCTCGATGCAGTTGCAGCTCCCCGTTTCCGGCAACCCCGATCTTCGCCTTGCCGCTGCGCCCGATCCAGCTTCCCGCCATCTGCTGCATCTGGTCCTGGTTCAACCTGATCGGCGCCAGGCTTGATAGGGGCACACGCGGCTGACGGGGCCCGAAACGCGCCGACAACAGCTGATCGAGCAGACGCTCGCCGATGCCGTACCCCGCAGACGTCGCGCGATTGAACATCGCGGCAAATCCAGCGTTTGCCTGCCTGCAGTAGGTGAACACGCACCCGAATCCGAAGCCCCCGCCGCGGTGGTGCAGCAGCCGCACCGGTGTACTGCCGTAGAGGCGTTCGCTGCGCATGACACCGAGCCCGTAGTCGCCGCCCAGGCCGAAACCATGCATCTCGTCCCAGAGACGGGGCTCAAGCAGTTGCTGCGCACCGGATCGGCCGCCACCGAGCAGGAAGCCAAGATACTTCGCCATGTCGGCGGCACTGGTCCACACGCCTCCCGACACCACCAGCGGCGTCACCGGCGGTACCTGCGTATGGCCTTCCTGGGTTCCCAGTGCCCGCACCTTGCTTGCCAGGTAGACCGACGCATCGGCCGTACTGTCGTGCATTCCCAGCGGCTCGAAGATCCGGCGCTGCAGCCAGGCCGGATAGCTGATGCCCGCAACCTGCTCAAGGACATGACCGGCAAGGTCGAAGCCCAGGTTGGAGTAGCGATAGCGCGTACCCACCGGAAAGCGCAGCCATGTCTGCGAGATGCTGCGGACGTGCGCATCAAAGCCCGGCGACGCCGGTTCGTAGTTGTTGCCCAGGGGCGCCTCGTGCGTGAATCCCGCGCGATTGGCAAGCAGCAGGCGCAGGCTGATGCGCTCCTGTGGAGCATGCTCGAAGCGGCTGCGCACCGTGAACGACGGCAGATAGTGGGTAATGGGCGCGTCCAGATCAAGGATGCCGTCCTGCACGGCCAACAGCACCGCGACCGCCGCGAAGTTCTTCGACGTGGACTGGATGCTGAACATCGTGCTGGCGTCTACGGGCACGCTGCCCTGGCCTGATACGTGACCGAAGCCTTCAGTCCAGCGCACCTGCCCACCTTCGACCAGGCAGACGGCAGCGGCACCGATGCCGCTGCCGTCCATGGCCGAGCGGATCACGCCGCGTTCCGCGTCGATCAGGCTCGCGGTGGTGACGCTTGGCCGCGCTGGGGTGGCAACACCGGTGGGAATGAGCGTGGCCGCCGGAACAGCCGCGGCATTGGCCAGGAAGGTGCGACGACTGAGCGTAACAGGCATCAGATCACTCCACTTCAGGATGCCGCCATCTTCCCGCCAGCAGAAATGGCAGGGCATGTGTCATTCGGCACAGAGTGCGGTGATCGATGGCGCTGCGCCTTCGCTGGCTGAGCAGGCCTCAGCCCGGAGGGTCCGGCAAGCGGATTCCCTGCGCCGAAACAAAGGCGCGGGACTCGCTCCAATAGGCCTGTGGCGGTTCCCGCAGCTCTGGTCGCGCCCAGTAGTCGTTGCCATGCAATGCGCTCATCACATGGCACCAGCCCTCACGCGGATCGTGAACCTGAAATCGCCCGCGATGATGGCGCGGATGATACGCGTAGTGACCAAGCGCCTCCTGGCGCGCTTCATCCGGCGAACGACCCGCCTGATGGACCAGCGTCCATGCACGCATGTGGCGTGCATGCGCGAGCGCGCCCAGGTACTCGTCCTCATCCAGCAGTGGCACCTGCTCACCACGGGCCAGGCACAGTGCGTCCGATTCGGCTTCGTAGTCCAGCGACGGCTCCGCCAGTTCCGGGTGCTGCTGCCAATACCTTTCGCCCTTCATGTGCAGCATCGCCCAGTGCCAGGGCTCGTCGTGGAAGATCAGCGCGTGTTCGTATTCGCGGCCGGGGCTCTGGTCGGGATAGCGCTTCCGTGCCTGTTCGAGCGCCTGCGCCTCGGGCACCTGGCCATAGTGAACCAGGCACCAGGCGAACAGGTGCCGGCTGTCTTCGATTTCGGTGGTGAAGTCTTCCACCGGTGTATCGGTGTTGGGCATGGTCGATCCCTGTGTGCGGATCAGATGGTACCGACGCTGCAGGGCGCGCGGGGCGCGGGGGCAATGAGATCTGCAACAGGTCGTGCGAGGTCGCGTGGGGGCCCATCACGATTCGAATCTGGAATCGACGGATTATGGGGCCTCCACAGCGCTTCCACGCGCCTCCACAGACCTTCCAGCCGTAAACCACGCGGCTGATTCCCAGGCCCCGCGACCATCTTCGCTCATCTTTGTGCACCTCCTTCCGCTGACATAAGGTCGCCGAGCGGTCGCCAATGGGCGCAATGAAGGGAATGCTCGGAGAGAACGGACTGGCCACCTTGCCGATCGGCCAACGGGCCTCGGATCCAGCGTCGCATGGTGTGGGCTGCCCGGATGTGCGGAAGCTCGCCGGCGGTGGGCCCAGGTTCCGCTACAGATACACCAAGGCCAACGGTCAACGCGATCGCGTCGCGGCCGCACCAGGAGGGAGGGCGCAACCTTCGCGATGAGATCGCAACTGCGGCGGCCGCCGTCGGGCTAGCGAGAGAACAAGCCAATTGCTACCGCGGCACGGAATGGCCATTTTGCCACTCATGCGCTCGCCTTCCGAGGAAGGGTATTTGTCGCTTTACGTCCACCGATGCGTGACTGAGAACACGCAAGAGCAAAGCGTAGCCCGCTGCAACGAATTTCTGGTTGAAAGTGAATATCACCCCGCAATATGAAATCCCGGGAATCGAGAGGCAGGGGACCAGCGCCGAAATCAGCTATCACCACGGCCCGAGGTCAGTCCATCGCAAAGCTCCGCGACGACAAGGGAAAAGGAATCAAGTGAAGATCAGTAGAATTCTCATATATGGAATGTTCGTCATCGGCGTAGTCGCAACCATTTCCTGGTTGGCCTGCAGACCATCCGATGTCAGAAAGCAAAGGAGATGAGGTTCCTCTCAGTGAAAAAAGCACTTCGTCAACGGATATCGCATCTGAATCAAGCATTCATCAATCCTTGCGTTCGCCACACCAATCCATCGAATCAACAGTGGCTTTGGGTGGCAAGGCATTTCTGCTCAAGATCGAAACACCTCACTACGAAGGCGACGCCTCGGAATACATTGACAGGCGCATCGCGGCTGCACGGGCCGGCGATGCCCAGTCGAGCTATGAGATCCATAACCGCATTGCCAGTTGCAAGCGGGCGCTTAACTCAGGTGATGCCGATGAGTACAAGGCCTACGCATCAGTGGAAATCGACCAGGAGATTGGCCACTGCCAAGGGCTGATAGGGCGAACGGAACTCGGAGATGAGAATTGGCTCTCTCTTGCTGCCGCCCAAGGGTCGGTCGAAGCGAGACTGATTTTCGCCAAAGACCCGAAAGCCATCATTGGAAACTTGACTGAAGCGCTCAAGGATCCGGAACGGATAACCAATTATCGAAGGGATGCGATTGATTATCTAAATGAGTCGGTATCACAGGGAAGCGTCGACTCGATTGAAGCCCTTGCTGACATCCATGACCGAGGGATCATTGCCGACAAATCCCCTGAAAAGAGCCTTGCATACTGGCTCGCATATCAGCGCGCGCACCCCAATAGCCAATCAGCGGCATCCATTGCGAGACTCTCCGAACTGCTGCAGCCCAACCAGATAGAGCGATCCAACGAGATGTCTGAGGCCATATACAGATCCTGCTGCTTGTAACCCAACAGAAGTTTCCTACTCACCCAACATGGCGCACGATGAAAGCAGTGATTTCGAAGAAATGGTTGATTGCAACCTCCCTGGTTGTCGCGATTGCTTCCTCTTGCCCACCCCGTGCTCGCCCCTTCCAACTAAACGAATAATCTAACACTGCGCGAAATCTCCCAAAATCGCTATCCGGTGGGGGTTCCGACCCGTGCATCACAAGACGTTGTGCTAGATTCGGGACAGTGTTCCTGGCGCGAGAGGTACCTTCATGGATGCATGGCTCGACAAATGCGCTACTTCATCAAGGCGCGGAGATCGGAGTCACCTCCGGCTTGCAGCGTATCGCTGCCTCTCAATAGCCGTTTCAGCGTTGATACTGTCAGCGTGTTCGAGCGGTGCCTCACCAACCCCATCGCATAAATCTAATCAAAGACAGTCCGTCAAATCAGGGAGTGAAATTGGTATGGAGCGATTCAAGAACGACATCGAGCGCCTGTCTAGTGTACGTTTTGATGATGTCGACGCGTTAAATGAACAGCTCCACACGCATCTGGGAGAGCCGACACGCCAGGACGTGATTGACGAACGGATCGCAGAACACGGAATGTTGGGCGACCTTGAGGTCCGGAACATCAGGCTGAGAAGTGCTGCTGACGATCCTGCGCTCGCGAACCTGATCTTTGAGATCGCACCACCAAGCATTGCGCTCGAGGAAATCATCTGGGAAAACTCGACCAAACATCCATCTCGGCCTGACGCGCCTGGCTCTCGCCCTTACTGGTCTGCGCAGGTGAACGATGCAAAGGTCGTGCTCGGACTCGATTCCGATAACGTGACGCTGACCTACATATCGATCAGTCAGCGCTGATCCCTGTTATTGCGAAGGAGCCGGAGCATGGAGCGTACTGAAGAATCTGGACTGCCGCAGCCGCAGGAGGGAGGCCGCCCAGGAGCCACACGGCGTCCTGCATCGCCATTGGACGACCCCTCCTTGGCGCCGCTTCTAGCAAAATCCCCAACACTTCAGGCGGGCCTCACCCAGGCGAGGCGTGAAGGTATCGTTATCCAATGGGGGGCAGCCGGTGAAGGCACTTATCTTATACCCGGCGTCAAGATCGTTATTGACGAGAATGCGATTGGGCAAGGCTCAAGGATCGCAAGTTCTCTTGCTCACGAAGTTGGGCACCATCTCTTCACCGAACCCGAAAATCGAACTTCTAAGCAAGCCTATGTGAACAGCGAGCTGCGAGGAGAAGCCGCCGCGACTCTCAGCAATGTCCAGGTCCAGCGTGAGATCGTTGCAGCTGGCGGTCCAGATATTGGCGTTTCCGGCACAGGTAATCGTCCACAACAATACGGAACCATTGCGGCGGAACTCCAGGCCGGACGGATCAACCGTAACCAAGCACTTGGACAGATCGCTGAGGTGTTCAAGACAGAGGCTCCGTCTGTTGGTCCTCATGCGACATACGAACTCTACTATGGCGACTACTACGACCGGGAAATAGCACCCACGCAACGGCGGCGTAGGCCAGATCCAGAATTTGACGCCGAGCGCATTGCGGTTGCGGAAAGAGTCGGTTCGGACAGCGACGACTCGCCCTCACGGCAGCGAGCATCCTCCTCAGCCCCTGAACTCGGCGATGCTGACCGCTCTCTCTACATGCAGATTAGGGCAGGTGTGGAACGCCTGGACGCAGAGCATGGGAAACCTTGGGACGAGTCGAGTCAGCGCATGTCTGCAAGCTTGCTGGTACTGGCGAAGGAGCAGAGCCTTTCACGGGTTGACCATGTTGTCTTGAACAATCCGACAGAGAACCTAGCTCGAGGTGAGAGGGTCTTCATAGTCGAGGGAGCAATGGACGATCCCGCCCATCGTCGAGGCCATATGAATACGATGGATGCGCTTCGCGCACCGGAGGCGGAATCGCTCCATCGCGCTGATGCGTTGAGCCAATCACAAGCAGCGAGCCTTGAACAACAACCGGCACAGCAGGCGCATACGCGAGACGGGCCATCGTTCTCGAGATAAAGCCGTCACTGTGCTATCGGCGCCATTCATTCCACCGCCTTGGCCCACAAGTGAGCGCCCACGCTGCAGCTCGGGCGCTCTCGAATCATCATGCGGTCGCCTCCAGTTCGAAGGGTTCGAAGCGGATCACGTCCTGGCCCAGCCACTCGTTAATAGCTGCCATGCGCGTCTGCAGCGGCGCCAGTTCCATCGCCGCCGACACGCCCGCCGCGTCGCGGATCGACCCAAACCCGCCACTGTTCTGCGGCACGATACCCAGAAGCTGCGGTGGCACCCGGAGCACCGCCAACATGTCATCGCGGGTCACACTCTTGATCCCGGTGAACTCATCTCGGACCGCCACCTCACTGACCGGGGTCACCTGCAAGCCGTCCTTCTTCCCATTGGGCGAGTGCACGAACAGGTTCTTGAAATTGCCCGGCCCGCGCGACTGCCGCAGCGCGTCGCGCAACGCGTCCACGTCCAAGCCCTCGGGTTGGGGGTCGGTCATGTAGAGAATGTAGCCGGCGTGCGAACCGTTGTTGTAATACTTCCGGCGGAACAGCGTGGCCGACTCGTTCAGCAGCGCGGCCTGTACGGCTGGCATCCACTCCGGCAGGCCGTAGATCTCCTGATCAGCATCTGCCTCTCGCAGCTGGAACACCTCACCGGCGGGAAACTCATGCTCTACCCGTGCGGCACGCACCGGGAAGAACTCACCGGGCTGCACGCCACGGCGCACGTACTGCGCCAGCGGCACCGCCAGACTGTGCGCGGCTCCTGACATGGGGCGGCGACGCTCGACATACCCCATGCCGAAGGTGGTGTAGTCCAGCGCCAGCTGCGAGAACGCCTCACGGCTCAGCAGCCGGTGCGGTCGGAACGTGCGCACCAGCATGTTGCGTTTGAATGTCAGGCCGCTGTGCAGGTACGGGTTGGAGCGCGTTGTGCGCGACAGCCCTTGCAGATCCACCGGTGGCTCGAAGTAGCGGCCATTGCGCCAGCATTCGAGGTAGTCGAGGAAGCCGCGTGATTCCAGCACAGGGCTGGCCTCGCCAAAGGTGAAGGCTTCGATACTCACCGGCGGCGCGGCGATGGCGCTCTGGTCGGTGTCGGTCATCAGAAAATCCCATGGTGCCGCGCGCAGCCCGTCCGCCTTCCAGCGGCTCGCTCTGCAGCGCGTGCGTGAGTGCCCAAGCCAAGTCAGCATGGCCGGTGGTACGCGAGCGCCCGGCGGTGTAGGTCACCTGGCGCCCGCTCGGGGTGATGGTTTTCTGGATCGCCAGCAGTGACTGCGTGAGGTCGATCCAGCCGGCGTCGTATTCCAGCCGTTCGTCATTGATTACGTCATAGGCTTTCAGCACCAGCCGCGTTTTCACCTCGGGCGAATAGTTGAAGACAGTCACGCCGGGGAAGAACTGGCGCACCAGCTGAGCAACGCCGGTGCCCATGCCGGTCGCATCCACGCCGATGTAGGTCACCCAATAGCGCTTGGTGATCTGCTCGATGAACGCCGCCTGGTCTTTGAACTCCATGCCCTTGAACTGGTGGCGTTCCAGCACGCGGAACTTGCCCCCAGGCACCAGCGGCGGGGCCACAACCACGATGCCCGCGCTGTCGCCGGTCTCAGCCGGGTCGTAGCCGATCCACACGGCGCGGTCGCCGTAGGGCCGGACGGCAAACGGCTTGTAATCGACCTGGCAGGGCTGCAGCATCGTGAGCGGGAACACACTGGCGCTGTCGTCCACGAACTCGCACATCAGCAGGTTGGCGAACTCCTCGGCGCTGTAGTCACGGCGCAGTTCCTCGATATCGAACAGGTCACAGCCACGGTCCGCCGCGTCCAGCACGGTCACGATCTGGCGCCAGATGGCGTCCTCGCAGGGCCTGCCACCCATCAGGCGCGCATGGCTCACGTCCAACACCGAGGGCAACCGTGGCGACAAGCAGGATGCGGCCGGGCACAATCGCCCACCACTACGGGCCGCTACGACCACGACTTGCCAGTCGTGAAACCACCTCGCAAGCGTTGAGTTTTCCCGCGAATTTTCCCACCGGCACAAAAAAGGCACTCGGGCGTAAGCCTAAGTGCCTGTTTTTTTTATGGTGGGCCCACCAGGATTCGAACCTGGAACCAAGGGATTATGAGTCCCCTGCTCTAACCGTTGAGCTATAGGCCCTGCGCAGCGCCACAGTGTAGTGGAGGCCACGCTCGATCGGCTACCCGGCAGCAGCAAGAGCCTCAGCAACACGCCCCAACCGCTTCTCCGCCACGTCCGCGAACCACATCTGCCGCCGCAGATGTGCCTGGAACAGCGCCACCGTCCTTCTGGCCTCTTCCAGTGCCTTGTGGTTGCCGCCGTCAAAGCCCTCGACCAGTTCCGCACCAGACAGCGTCAGCAACGCATACGTCGTGCGGCGGGCAAACCCCAGCCGATCTTCACGCTCATCCTGCATCACCTCATCCCAATCAAGCAGCGACGGAAAATCAGTCTGCCGGGAATCAGACAGATCGTGCTCCACATCATTCATGGCCTCACTCCAAATGCATGACGAATCAGTGCAGCGGGCCGTATGTGATGTACGTGACCTGCTGCGCGCTTGCATCAGCGCCGATGGAGACCGGCCTGCCTACGCGATGTGTTGAGCATCTGCACGGTCAGCGTGCGGCTACCGCAGGAAGTAATCAAATGGCAGACGCGACATCGTCAGGATCCGACCGGCATGGCCGGGACGACCAAAGAAAAACCCCGCACCAGGCGGGGTTTCTCTCAACGCTTCAACAGCCGCTGGCTATCAATCGATATCCAGGAAGCTGCGCAGCTGCTCCGAACGGCTCGGGTGACGCAGCTTGCGCAGGGCCTTCGCTTCGATCTGGCGGATGCGCTCGCGGGTCACGTCGAACTGCTTGCCGACCTCTTCCAGCGTGTGGTCGGTATTCATGTCGATGCCGAAGCGCATGCGCAGCACCTTGGCCTCCCTCGGGGTGAGGCCGGCCAGCACGTCGCGCACGGTTTCAGACAAGTTGATGTTGGTGGTGTTCTCGATCGGGGACTCCACGTTGGTGTCCTCGATGAAGTCGCCCAGATGGGAATCCTCGTCGTCGCCGATCGGGGTTTCCATCGAGATCGGCTCCTTGGCGATCTTCATCACCTTGCGGATCTTGTCTTCCGGCATGTCCATTTCCTTGGCCAGCTCCTCCGGCGTAGCCTCGCGGCCGTACTGCTGGAGCATCTGGCGGGAAATGCGGTTCAACTTGTTGATCGTCTCGATCATGTGCACCGGAATTCGGATGGTGCGCGCCTGGTCGGCGATCGAGCGGGTGATCGCCTGGCGGATCCACCAGGTGGCGTAGGTCGAGAACTTGTAGCCGCGGCGGTACTCGAACTTGTCCACGGCCTTCATCAGGCCGATGTTGCCTTCCTGGATCAGGTCGAGGAACTGCAGGCCACGGTTGGTGTACTTCTTGGCAATCGAGATCACCAGGCGCAGGTTGGCCTCGACCATTTCCTTCTTGGCCTTGCGCGCCTTGGCTTCGCCGTAGGCCATGGCACGGCTGATTTCCTTCAGCTCTTCCAGGTCCAGCTGGGTCAGCTTCTCGATGTCGATCGTCGCCTGCTGTTCGGCGATGATCTGGTCCTTCACTTCGCGCAGGGCCGACGACCACTTCTGCTTGCGCTTCAGCGCGTCTTCCACCCACTCCAGGTTGGTCTGGTTGCCTTCCCAGGAACGGATGAAGTCCTTGCGCGGCATGCGCGCGGTGACGGTGGCCAGGTTCAGTACACGGCGCTCATGCGACTTGATGTCGGCCATGGTGTCGCGCAGCTGCTTGGTCAGCACGTCGGTCAGCGGCAGCGGCAGCTTCAGGGTGACGAACACCGCCGACATCTCTTCGCGCAGGCGCGGCAGGTTCTTCTTGTCGCCCTTGGTTGCGGCCTTCTTGAAAGCGTTGAAGGCATCGCTCAGTGCCTGCATGCGCGCGGCGACTTCCTCCGGATCCGGACCGGTCGGTGCGGCTTCTTCATCGCCACCGTCGACATCGTCGTCCTCGTCCTCGTCGCCTTCGGCGTCCGCATCGGCGCTGTCATCGGCAACGACCGCCGGCGGTGCCGGCTCTTCGTCGACCAGGTCGTTGAAGCCGACGATCACTTCGGCCAGGCGCTTCTTGCCTTCCTTGTGGGCTTCGTAGTCGTTCAGCAGCGACTCGACCGAAACCGGGAACTGGCCCAGGGCCGCCTGGACCTGCGAAAGGCCTTCCTCGATGCGCTTGGCGATGGCGATTTCGCCTTCGCGGGTCAGCAGCTCGACGGTGCCCATTTCGCGCATGTACATGCGCACCGGGTCGGTGGTACGGCCACCTTCGGTGTCGAGCGCGCTCAGCGCGGCGGCAGCTTCTTCAGCCGCGGTGTCATCGACTTCGCGGTTGCCGGTGTTGCCATCGTTGAGAAGCAGGGTTTCCACATCCGGCGCAACTTCATGGACATCAATGCCCATGCCGTTGATCATGCCGATGATGTCTTCGATCTGTTCCGGGTCGACCATGTCGTCCGGCAGATGGTCATTGACTTCGGCGTAGGTCAGGTAGCCCTGTTCCAGGCCCTTGCTGATCAGTTGCTTGATTTCGGATTGGGCAGGACGTTCGTTGGCCATGTAGTGCTCGCGCCACCGGCTAGGGAGAAATAGGGAACGTAGCATTATACCAGCCCGGGGCCCCGCCTGCCGGGCGGTGGTCCCGCAGGCTCAGGGCCTGAGAAGGAAGGTCACGGGACCGTCATTGACCAGGCTGACGACCATATGGGCACCAAATCGGCCCGTTTCCACCCCGGGCGCGTGATTTTCACGACAGATCTCGACAAATCGATTGAACCCGCGTTCAGCCTCGTCCGGCGGTGCGGCGGTCGTGAAACTGGGGCGCATGCCCGAACGGGTATCGGCGGCCAGGGTGAACTGGCTGACCAGCAGCAGGCCGCCGCCGGTGTCGCGCAGCGACCGGTTCATCTTCCCGGCCTCGTCGGCGAACACCCGGTAGCCCAGCAGGCGCTCGGCCATCCGTCGCAGCTGGGCCTCGGTATCGCCCGGTTCCATGCCGACCAGGGCCAGCAGGCCGGGGCCGATCTGCCCCACCACTTCCTGGTCGACATGGACGGCGGCCTGGCTGACGCGCTGGATCAGGACGAGCATCGTGGGCTTCCAATGAACAGGGCCGGCCACGATAGCAGCGCCCTTGGCTAAACTGGCGCCGATGAATCCGCAACGCAAAGCCCGGCTGGTCTACCGCGCCACCACCCTGTTCGCCCGCCTGCCCTGGCCACTGTTGCGGGCGTTCGCGCATGCCCTGGCGTGGACGTGGGTCCGTCTCAACGCTCGCGAGAGCCGCGTCACCCGGCGCAACCTGGAACTGGCCTACCCGGAACTGGACGGTCCGGCGCGCGACCGCCTGCACCGCGAGCTGCTGCGCTCCACCGCCCTGCAGGCCATCGAGACGCTGCGGCTGTGGAGCCAGAGGCCGGCCGACAACCTGCGCCTGCACCTGAAGCAGCGCCACGGCGAATCCCTGTACGACGCGGCGCTGGCCAGCGGCAAGGGCGTGATCGTGGCCGCACCCCACTTCGGCAACTGGGAGCTGCTGAACCAGTGGCTGGCCTCGCGCGGGCACATCGCCATCGTCTACAAGCCACCGGAGGACGAGGCCAGCGACGCCTTCCTGCAGCTGGTGCGGGGCGGCCAGAACGTGCAGCAGGTACGCGCCGAGGGCCCCGCCGTGCGCCAGCTGTTCAAGGTGCTCAAGGACGGCGGTGCCACCGGCATCCTGCCCGACCAGCAACCCAAGGCCGGCGACGGCGTGTTCGTGCCGTTCTTCGGCGTGCAGGCACTGACCATGACCCTGGTCAACCGGCTGGCCGAGCGCACCGGCGCCACCGTGCTGTATGGCTGGTGCGAGCGCGTCGGGCCGGACATGGAATTCGCCCTGCACATCGAGCCGACCGATCCCGCCGTGGCCGACCCGGACCCGCAGGTGGCGGCCACCGCGCTCAACGCCGGCATCGAGCGCATCGCCCGCCGCGACCCGACGCAGTACCAGTGGACCTACAAGCGCTATACGCTGCGGCCACCGGGCAGCGGCGAGGAAGACCCGTACGCGACCGAAGAGCATCCGCACTGACGGTCGCACCACGCGGGCCCGTCCGGCCCCTGCGACCGGCGGCCGCACCACGTTGAATACGACGCCGTCGCCCCCATAGAGACTGCGATGTCCGCCTCCCCCGGTCCTGCCATGCCTGCTGCCTCTTCCCTGTTCGGCGATCCCGCCGCGATCCGCTGCGAACGCGCGGTGGCCGAACTGCGTGCCGGTCGCCCGGTACTGCTCCACGATGGCCAGGGCCAGCGCCTGGCGGTGATTGCACTGGACAGCGCCACTGCCAGCAGCTTCGCCACGTTCGCCGGTGCCGCGCGCGAGCGCCACTACCTGTTCCTGACCGCCACCCGCGCCCGCGTGCTCGGCGTGGAAGCGCCGGAAGGCGCGCGCCTGCCGCTGGCCGGCATTGCCTTCGATACCTTGCCCTCGCTGGGTTACCTGCGCGAGCCCGGTCCGATGCCCGACGGCTGGGCAGCCGGCGACGCCTTCGATGCCGGCGCGGTGGAGCTGGCCCGCCTGGGCCTGCTGCTGCCGGCGATGGTCGCGGTGCGCCTGGACGTGGATGACCACACTTTCGACGGTGCCGCCGAGGTGGCCCTGTGCGATCTGGCCGAAGGCGCAGCACATGCGGCCCACGACTACGAACTGGTGGCGCGTTCGCCGGTACCGCTGCGCGACGTCGGCATGACCACCTTCGCGGTGTTCCGCGGCGGCGTGGCCCAGCGCGACCAGGTCGCAATCATCGTCGGCGAACCGGACCTGTCGTCGGTGGTACCGGTACGCGTGCACTCCTCGTGCCTGACCGGCGACCTGTTCGGCTCGCTCAAGTGCGACTGCGGCGACCAGCTGCGGCGCGGGCTGCGCAAGCTGAAGGAACTGGGCGGTGGCGTGCTGCTGTACCTGGACCAGGAAGGCCGCGGCACCGGCATCGCCGCCAAGATGCGCGCCTATGGCTACCAGCACGACGGCCTGGACACCATCGACGCCGATGCGCAGCTGGGCTTCGGTGCCGACGAACGCCGCTACGGCAGTGCGGTGGCGATGCTGCATGGCCTGGGCATTTCGCGCGTGGCTCTGCTCAGCAACAACCCGACCAAGGCACAGCGCCTGCGCAATGCCGGCATCGAGGTGCTGGACTGCATTCCGGTCACCGGCGAGATCACCGCCGAAAACGAACACTACCTGCGCACCAAGGCCGATCGTGCTGGCCACCTGCTGGATGTCGATGCGCTGATCCAGGCTGCCCAGTAACGCAGCCGACCTGCTACCGTCTGCGCGGTGCGGCCACCGCCGCCGCCGCTCGCCCTGCCACCTGACGGAGCCCGCGTGACCGACGTCGCCCCTATCGCCCCGACCACCGAAGCCTGGCAATCGCTGCCGCAACGTGCCGCCCGCCTGGCCGCACTGGAAGGCGCCTTCGGCGGACTGTTCGTACCGGGTCTGCCACTGGCCGCAGCTGCCTGGTTCTTCGATCTGCCCGGCGGCCTGTGGACTGCCGCCCTGGGGCTGCTGATCGGCATCCTCTTCGGCGCCTGGCTCGGCCGCCGGCGACTGACCCGCACCCGCTGGCGCCTGGATGACCAGGGCCTGGGCCTGCGCCGCGACCTGATGTGGCAGCTGGAAACCCGCATTCCCATATCGCGCGTACAACACCTGGACCTGCGCCGGGGCCCGTTGGAGCGCCGCGCCGGCCTGGCCACGCTGATCGTGCACACTGCCGGTACCCGCATGAGCGCGGTCACCGTCAACGGCCTGGATGAAGCCGACGCCGAGCGCCTGCGCGACACCCTCTCGCACCAGCTCGACCAGGACGCCGACGCCCTGTGAGCCTGCCGCCGCCCCTGCCCGCATCGCTGCCTGCCGGTGGCGAGGACCATCGCCTGCACCCGTGGTCGTGGCTGTTCGTACTACTGATGCAGCTGCGCCACTACTTCCTGCCGCTGGTCGCGCTGCTGGTGTTCGGCCAGCGTGGCGAGCGCGACCCGATGTGGGCGCAGTTGATTCCACTGTCGGCGATCGCGGCACTGGTGCTGGTCTCGGTGCTGCAGTACCTCAGCTACCGCTACCGCATCGGCAGCGATGCCATCACCGTGCGCAGCGGGCTGCTGGCGCGCAACCGCCGCGAGATCCCGTTCGCCCGCATCCACAACGTGGAAGTGCGGCAGAACCCGCTGCACCGGCTGTTCGGTGTGGCCGAGCTGCGCCTGGAATCGGCCGGCGGCGTGCGGCCGGAAGCCGAGATGCGGGTACTGAGGCTGGACCAGGCGCTGGCGCTGGAACGGCTGGTGCGCCAGCGTGGGCAGGCACCGCAGCCCGCCGACGTCGTCGCCACGCCCTCGATCACCGGGACCGACACCGAACAGGTGCTGCTGCGCCTGTCGAGCTGGGACGTGGTGCGCATGGGCCTGCTCTCCAACCGCGGATGGGCACTGGCGATCGCCGCCTTCGGCGTGCTGTTCCAGACCGTGCCGCGGCCGGTGATGGACGCGGCCATCCAGCGTGGTGGCAGGGAGGCCTTCGGCTACGCAAGCCACCTGCAGCCCGGCGTGGCCGGCGCCTTCCTGCTGCTGGCCGCAGCCCTGCTGCTGGGCTGGCTGGCGCTGCGGGCGTTGTCGGTGGTGCTGACCCTGCTGCGCTATCACGGCTTCACTCTCAGCGAGCAGGATCGCCGGCTGACCGTCTCGGCTGGCCTGGTCAGCCGAACCCGCAGCAGTGTCGCGCGTCGCCGCATCCAGGCCTGGACGCTGCACGAAACCACCCTGCATCGCTGGTTCGGCCTGCGCCAGCTGCGCATCGACAGCGCCGCCGGCGGCCCTTCGCGGGACCAGGACCGCGCCCTGCGCGAGCTGGCACCGCTGGCCCCGGCAATGCGCTGCGAGCAGTTGGTGCAGCACCTGCTGCCACAACTGCAGTGGCCACCGGCGCAGTGGCAGTCCATTCCGCAGCGTGGCTGGTGGCGGCTGTGCCTGGGTGCGCTGCTGCTGGTCCCCGTGCTGGCCGCAGCCGCGTACTGGCGCTGGGGATCATGGGGCCTGATCGTGCTGGCCTGGTTGCCGCTGGCGCTGCTGGTGGCCCACCGGCAGATGGCGCGCATGGGCTGGTATCTGGATGACCACTACGTCGCCGTGCGCGGCGGTTGGTGGAAGCGCTGGTGGCGCTGGGCCGAGCTGGACAAGGTGCAGGGCCTGCGCCTGCTGCGCTCGCCACTGGACAAGCTGTTGGGCACCAGCAGCCTGCAGCTGGATACCGCCGGCGCGCATGGTGATGTGGCGTTGATCCTGCACTACCTGCCGCAGGCGCAGGCGCAACAGGTGATGGATCAACTGGCGGCCGCGCTGGCGCGGCGCAAGCTGCGCTGGTGACGGCGGGGCCGGATCCCGGCCGCGCATCCATGCATGGCGTGGATCTACTGTAGAGCCGAGCCCATGCTCGGCTTGCCGCAGCCGAGCATGGGCTCGGCGCTACATCACCCCCGTTACTGCTGCGACGGCCCCCAATACCCCAGGTCCTTGCGGATCTGCAGGTCGCGCACCCAGCTCCCGAACGGCTTGCGCCGCAGCACGCCCATCTCGCCGGACAGGAAATCCTCGGTAGCCGCAATCACGCGCTCGCTGGACAGGCCATCGCGGTACGGATGGATGGCATCGGCGTAGCGCACGATCTCCGCCTGCAGCGCGGCGTCGGGATGCAGCGCGCGCTGCAGCATCGCCGGCAGCTGCACCGGGTCGTCGAAGTCGATCATGTGCGGCTTGGGCACCCGGTTGCGGAAGGTCACCACCGGCTTGTGCTGGACGATGAACTCCGAAACGATCGAGGACGTATCGGACACCAGCACATCGGCGGCGCGCTGTGCGGCCATCACCTGCTCCGGCTCGATGAAGCGTGCATTGGCACCGGCCAGGGCGCGGTAGCGTTCGAACAATTCCGGTGGGCACTTCGGGTGCAGGGTCAGCAGCCAGTAGCGCTTGCCCTCGGCGATGTCGGCAGCAATCTGCGCATGCAGGTGCGGGGCTGCGCTCAGGCGTTCGGTGAAGGTCGAACCGAACAGGATCACCGGGCGTCCTCCAGCGGCGGCGCGCAGCGCGGCGCTCTCGCCACCATCGTCGCGGAACAGCGGATCCAGCTTCGGCCAGCCGGTCTCGGCCACCGCGAAGTGGCCCTGCAGGGCCGCGATCTCGCGGAACGGCCCGGTGGTGGCCGGCCCCTGCGTGCAGTACAGGTCGAACATGCCGCGCACCCGGAAGTGGCCGCGCGCACTGTCCCGCTTCTCCACGTTGAAGCCATGGAACAGCTGCACCTTGGCTCCCGAAAGGAAGGTCGGCACCCAGTTGGCGGCGCTGAACACCGCCCGCGGCCGCATTGCCAGCGCCTGCTTGAGGCCGATGTTGGGCACTCCCGGCAGCTGGCTGCCGGCCGCGCCGCCCTCGAACCAGGCTGCCACCTCCTGCCCGGAGGCGTGCAAGGCCTGCGCCAACGGGGCGAGAATAGGCAGCGCATAGCGCTCCGTCGCAAACAACAGGTACCCGGCCATCATGTCCTCCACGACCGCTCCCATCGAACGGCCTCGCATCTCGGCCTGCATTATCGCGTTCAACGAGGCCGGCCGCATCGGCGACTGCCTGGCCTCACTGGCCTTCTGCGATGAGATCGTCGTCGTGGACTCCTACTCCACCGATGCCACCGTGGCCATCGCCGAGGCCGCAGGCGCCCGCGTGCTGCAGCGCCCGTTCGACGGCTTCCGCAGCCAGAAGGCGTACTGCGTCGAGCAGGCCCGCCACGACTGGGTGCTGTGCCTGGACGCCGATGAGCGGATCAGCCCGGAACTGCGTGCGGCCATCGAACAGGCCCGCGACGCTGGCTTCGCTGGCCATGCCGGCTATCGCTTCGCACGCCTGTCGGAGTACTTCGGCAAGTTCCTGCGCCATGGCAATGCCTACCCGGACCGGGTGATGCGCCTGTTCGACCGCCGCCGTGGCGGCTGGCGCGGCAAGCGCGAGATCCACGAGGCCGCCAGCGTCGATGGCAGTGTGGGTACCCTGCGCGGCGACCTGGTCCACTATCCCTACCGCTCCTTGCAGCAGCAGCTGGCCAAGACCGAGAAGTACGCGCGGATGATGGCCGAGCACGAGTTCGCGCGCGGTAAACGGGCCACGCTGGGCAAGCTGGTGCTGGCACCGGCCTGGCGGTTCTGGCGCGGCTTCGTGTTCCGTGGCGGCTTCCGCGACGGCTGGCATGGCCTGGTCTACGCCTATGTGCGCGCCAACTACGTGCGCCAGAAGACCATCATGCTGTGGATGCTGGGCAACGGCCAGGCCGTGGCCGACCCGCCGAACCCCTGATCGCCGGGCCCTGCCCGGCGCGCCGATGCATCACGCCCCGGTGGCTGCCCGGTAGCGCGCGCCTTCGACGATCGACAGGCCGGTCAGCAGGCCGACCAGGGTCACGTAGAAGCTGGCGGTCATCTGGTGCGCGAACATCGACTGGGTCAGTCCGCACAACGCGTAGGTGATCACCAGCATGATGCCGGCTGCGGCCGGCCCACGGAAGGTTGACCGGCCACTACGGCGATGCAGGCGCACGAACAACCACAGCGGGATGCCATACACCGCCAGCAACAGCAGCAGGCCCGGTACGCCCTGGGTCGCTGCCCATTCGGCAACATCGTTGTGTGCATGCCCCAGGTGGCAACGCAACTCTTCCGGATTCTCCCGACAGACCGGTACGCGCAGCATCGCACTGTCGAAATGACCGATGCCAACACCCACCAGCGGGTGATCGAGGAAGGTCTCCCAGGCCACCTGCAGGCGTTCCACGCGGGCACCGGCGGAAGAATCACTGTCGCCCAGTTCCATCCGCTGCACGTCACTGTGCAGCTCGCTCAGGCGCACTTGGTGACGCAGCTCCGGCACCGACAGCAACAGGGTCGCGCCGATCGCCAGCATGCCGGCCAGCACCGACAGGCGCGCCGCACCGGTGCGCCAGCGCAGGCTCAGTGCCAGCACCACCAGAAGCGCCAGCAGGGCGGCGAACACGCCGCGGCTGCCGGTCAGCACGATGGTGCCGCAGCCGGCGGCCGTGCCGAGGATCACCAGCGACCAGCGCCGCGACGGGCGACAGAACACCAGCAGCACCATCAACACCATCACGATGTCGGCCAGCACGATGGCGTTGGTGAACAACTCTGCGCGCGGGGCGCCACCCAGCACCTGCCACAGCGACATCGCGAAGGTGGCGAGCAGGCCGGTCAATGATCCGTACCAGAGCCACCGCAGGTTGGGACGCAGCGCGCAGACCCAGAGCGCGATCCACGGGATCACCACGAATCGCGAGCGGTTGTCGACGTCACGCAGGCCCTGCTCGAACAACACCACCGACAGTACGCCGAGCGCCAGCACCGCCAGCATCAGCCAGGCCAGCACTTTCACCGGCTGACCGGCCATGCCGCGCGCGCGCCACAGCAGCTCCGGCGCAAGCAGCGTGCTGAGCAGCAGCAGCAGGCCATACGGCAGCAGGTTGATCGGCACGGTCAGCACCAGTGCCGGCAGGCAGAACAGGCCCAGCTGGGCCAGCGCATGCGCGGCCCCATGGCGCCCACCGGCGGGAACGCCCAGCGGGTCGCCGGCCATGGGGTTCAGGTTGTCCGGTGAAGCTGGCACGTCGGGAAGTATCGCTGCAATCTGCGGGAAGAACGGGAAGGACCAACGGAGGCCGTCCCAGCCTGCTGTTTTACTGCCTTTGGGCCCGCTTGGGCAGACTGGACAAGCCGGAATCGTGGTGGCTAGTCATGTTCCTGCAAACGCCGTTCACGTTCGCGCTCCTCTGCAGTGACCACGCAGGGCACCTTCACCGCTGCTGCCGGCACCAGCCACCAGCGCCGCCGGTTGGCCACGCCGGCCAGTTCAGAACGGTTGCGGTCGACGCACGACAGCATCGCGTATTCGTGCACCAGCAACCAGCGGCGTCCGGGCGCCAGCCGCTGCCAGCGCGTGGCCGCAATCAGCTGCTCGTCCCAGTCCGTCTCGAAACCGAAGGTCGCTGCGGGGCGGTCGGCCAACAGCAGATGCTGCTCCTTCCAGGCCACCAGCCCCAATTCGGCATCCGGTCCCAGACGGTCACCAACCGTGCGCATCAGGCCGCGGGCGGAACTGGAATCGTTCAGCAGCGGATAGCCGACCAGGCTGTACAGCACCCAGACCATCGCCAGGGTCGACACCAGCGCCAGATGCCGGCGACGGCCGCAGGCCAGCAGGCTCAATCCGCCCCACATGCCCATCGCCAGGATCGTCCAGGCCAGTGCGTCGACGGCGCCGGGCGCCAGCCCGCGGCTGTGGGTCAGGCGCAGCTCGAAGGCCGGCTCGCCCAGCACCGCCATCGCACCGGCCAGGGCCAGGCCCAGTGACAGCAGGCCGGTGAACACCCCCACCACGGCCTGCACATCGCGCCGCCTCAGCAATCCAGGCAACAGCGGCGCCAGCACCAGGCAGAACATCGGCAGTGCCGGCAGGATGTACACATCGCGCTTGCCGGCGGGAATCGAGAAGAACAGCACCACCATCAGCCACCAGGCCAGCGGCAGCAGGTAGCGCGGGTCGCGGCGGCGCAACCGGCGGCGCCACGCCGGAATCGCCCAGGGCAGGGCCAGGAACGCCGGGATCCACATCAGCGGCATCGTCGCCAGGAAGTACCAGGCGGGCTGGTGATGGTCCCAGGAATGGGCGTAGCGCCGCGCCGTCTGCTGGAACAGGATGTCGTCCATGTAGGCCAGGTACTCGTCCGAGCCGGTGGCAAAGCCGGCCAGCAGCATCGGCGCCAGCCACAACGACACCGCCAGCAGGAAGGCCAGCGGCGCCAGCCAGAAACGCGCGTCGCGCGCATGCAGTCCCACCCGTGGCCACTGCAACGCCGCGGCGATGGCCGCAGGCACGAGCATCAGCAGCGCCAGCATCCCCACGCCCTTGGTGATCACGCCGATGCCAGCAAAGAACCAGCCCAGCCACCACCAGCGCCAGCTGGGTCCCAGCAGAAGGTGGCGCAGCAGGCCGTAGTTGGCCAGGGTGATGAACAGCAGCAGCAGTGGGTCGATCTGCGCCTTCTTCGCCTGGAAGGTGAACTGCAGCGCGAACAGCAGCGCCCAGCCGGCGTACAGCCCCACCCGCCGCGTCCACAGGCGTCGCCCCAGGTCGACCACGCACCACAGCGTGCCCAGGGCCGCCAGCAGCGACGGCAGCAGGAAGGCCACGCGCCACTGCCCGACCAGGCCGTACAGCGTGGCCTGCCACCACATCAGCATCGGCGGCTTGTCCGAGTACAGCTCGGTGCCGCGATGCGGGAACAGCCACTGCCCGCTGTCGAACATCTGCTTGGCCACCAGCGCGAAGCGCGGTTCGTCCGACGGCCACGGATCACGAAGGCCCAGCCCGGCCCCCAGCACCAGCAGGGCCATCACCACGAACAACCACGTCTCGCGCGACGCGCGGGATTTCAGCATGGGACTCGGAACGTCAGCGGGGTCAGGCTGTTTTTAGCAGACGCGCGTAAAAGAAACCGTCAGCATCGTTGTCACCCGGCAGGCGCTGGCGCGCAATCCCCTCGCAATCGAGGCCGAATGTGTCATCCAGAGGCTGTGCCGCTGCGTCCGGATGCCACTTCAGGAAGGCTCGCACCTGATCGACGTTCTCGGCGCGCAGGATCGAACAGGTGGCGTACAGCAGCACGCCTCCCGGGCGCAGCACCGACCAGCAGGCCTCCAGCAGGCGGGCCTGCACGCCGACCAGCGCATCGATGTCCTCGGCGCGGCGGTGGAACATCACGTCCGGCTGGCGGCGGATCACGCCGGTGGCCGAGCACGGGGCATCCAGCAGGATGGCGTCGAACGGCGTGCCATCCCACCAGGCCCCGGGATCGCTGGCATCGGCCACCCGGGTCTGCGCGCCCTCACCCACACCGGTGCGGGTGTAGGTATCGCGGGCGCGCGCGAGTCGACGCGCATCGATATCGAGCGCCAGCAGGCGCAGACTGGGGTCACGTTCCAGCAGGTGCGCCGACTTGCCACCGGGTGCCGCACAGGCGTCCAGCACGCGGGCGCCGGTCGCGGGCGCCAGCGCGTCGGCTGCGCATTGCGCCGACAGGTCCTGTACCGACAGTGCACCGTCGGCAAAACCCGGCAGCTGGTTCACCGCAACGGGGGCCGCCAGGCGCAGTGCATCGGCGCAGAGCGCGCTGGGTTCGGCGGCAATGCCCGCCTCGGCCAGTGCCGCCAGTGCCTTGTCACGGCCGCCGTGCTGGCGGTTGGCGCGCAGCCACAACGGTGCCGGTTGCAGGCTGGCGCTGAAGATCGCGTCGGCCTGTACCGGCCAATCGCGTTCCACCGCATCGGCCAGCCATTCCGGGAAGGCATCGCGCGCCGGCTGCTCCGGGAAACCTTCGCGCTGCGCGCGGCGCAGGATCGCATTGACCAGGCCGGCCTGGCGCTCACGGCCCAGCGCACGCGCGGCATCGACCGTGGCCGACAGCGCCGCATGCGCCGGCAGTTCCAGAACGTCCAGCTGGGCGAAGCCCACCATCAACAGGGTGCGCAGATCGGCGTCGCGCGCCGACAGCGGCTTCTGCATCCACGACTGCAAGGCAGCGTCATAGGTACTGCGGCGACGCAGCACCGCAAAGCACAGCGCTTCCAGCAAGGCACGATCGCGGCTGTCGGCCAGCTTCGGCAGCGCCCAGGCCAGTTCGGCCTTCAATGAACGGCCACGGGTGAACACCTGTGCCAGCACACGTGCGGCCAGCATGCGGGTGGCCGCGCCCGGCGCCGCCTTGGCCACGGAGAAATCGTTCTGCTTCGACACCGCTTATGCTCCCACGCGCAGATCACGGCGGGCGTTGAGGTAGTCGGCGGCGGTGATCGCCTTGCCGCCTTCGCGCTGCAGCGTACGCAAGCGCAGTGCGCCCTGGCCGCAGGCGATGTCGATGCCATCGCGGCTGGCCGCCAGCACCGTGCCCGGCGCTTGGCTGTGGGCCTCATCCAGCGCCACCGCGCCATGGATGCGCACGCGTTCGCCAGCCAGCGTCGCTTCGGCGATCGGCCACGGATTGAAGGCACGCACGGTACGCGCCAGCACATCGGCGCCCTGCGCCCAGTCCAGACGGGCTTCGGCCTTGTCCAGCTTGTGCGCATAGGTCACGCCCTGCTCCGGCTGCGGCCGCGCGATCGGCTTGATGCCGGCCCGCAGCAGGCCCAGGCCGTCGGACAGGACCTGTGCACCCAGCTCGGCCAGCTTGTCATGCAGCTGGCCACCGGTATCGGTGGCAGCGATCGGCAGTTCCTGGTGCAGCAGCACCGGGCCGGTATCCAGGCCCGCTTCCATCTGCATCAGGCACACACCGGTCTTTGCGTCACCGGCCTGGATCGCGCGCTGGATCGGCGCAGCACCGCGCCAGCGTGGCAGCAGCGAGGCATGCACGTTCCAGCAGCCGTGGGTCGGGATCGCCAGTACCGCCTTGGGCAGGATCAGGCCGTAGGCCACCACCACCATCAGGTCCGGCTGCAGGTCGCGCAGCTGCTGCTGTGCAGCCTCGTCCTTCAGTGATTCGGGCTGGTAGACCGGAATGCCACGGGCCACGGCCTCGAGCTTGACCGGCGATGGTGCCAGGCCACGGCCACGCCCGGCCGGCCGGTCAGGCTGGGTATAGACGGCCACGACCTCGTGGTGGCGCGCCGCGGCGCGCAGCGACGACACCGCGAATTCCGGCGTACCGGCAAAGACAATCCTCATGGCTACCCCACTTGCAGGATGGATTCGTGCAGGAAAGAAAACGGCGCCGTCGGCCGGCGCCGTGCAGCCCGCGCGCGTCGCGCAGGCACGGGCCACCCGAAGGGCGGCCCGGATGGGCGATCACGCCACGTGCTTGCGCTGCTTGGCCAGCTTCTTGCGGACCATCTCGCGCTTGAGCGGCGACAGGTAGTCGATGAACAGCTTGCCGTCCAGGTGGTCCATCTCGTGCTGGATGCAGGTGGCCAGTACTTCACCCGCCTCCAGCTGCTGTTCCTGGCCGTTGCGGTCCAGGTACTTCACGGTGATGGTGTCGGCGCGGGTGACGTCGGCGAAGATGCCCGGGACCGACAGGCAGCCCTCCTGGTACACCCGGCCCCCGTCCCTGGCGACGATTTCCGGGTTGATGAACACATGCGGTTCATTCTTTTCTTCACTGACATCGATGACCATGAAGCGCTTGTGCACGTCCACCTGGGTGGCCGCCAGGCCGATGCCCGGGGCGTCGTACATGGTCTGGAACATGTTGTCGATCAGTTCCTGGAAGGCCGGCGTGGTGACTTCGGCGGCGTCGATCAACGCAGCCTTGGTACGCAGGCGCGGATCGGGGAACTCGAGAATGGGGAGAAGGGCCATGGCTGTTTCCGGATAGGGGGCCGGCACGCCGGCATACGTCGCAGATTCTAGCTCCAACGCTTGCCTTGCGCCCCGGTTTCTGGACTATAGTGCGTGGACCTGTTGGGGAATCAGGGCTTCACACCTATGTTGCTTCGTTTTCGTACGGTCGTCGCCGCGGCGATGCTGACCGTGGCTGCCTATGCTACCGCCGTGGAAGTGAATGGCGGGCACCCGGACACCTATGTGGTCCGAAAAGGGGATACGTTGTGGGATATCGCCGCACGTTTCCTGCAGAAGCCTTGGCTGTGGCCGGAGATCTGGCAAGCCAATCCGCAGATCGCCAACCCGCACCTGATCTATCCAGGTGACGTGCTGAGCCTTGCCTACCTGGACCGGGTGACCGTGTCCCAGGCCGGCCCGCGCCAGGAGGCCCCGATCGACGCCATTCCGCTGGCCCAGGTCGAGCCGTTCCTGAAGCAGCTGAGCGTTGTCGACAGCATCAAGCAGCTGCCCTACGTGGTCGGCCTGGAGGACAGCCGCCTGCGCGTGTCCGGCGGTGACACCGTCTACGTGCGCCTGGCCGATGCCCAGGTGGGCCAGCGCTGGGCCGTGGTACGCCCGACCGTGCGGTACGCCCAGCCCAAGCCGACCGAAGACCTGACCGCCAATGGCGACGTGACCCCGGGCAGCGGCAACCTGTGGAAGGCCTACAACGCGCCCAACGCCCGCCGTGGCGTGCTCGGCTACGAGCTGGCCCAGGTCGCTACCGGCACCATCACCCAGATTGCCGGCGGCAAGGTCGAGGCCTCCACGCTGGTGCTGGACAAGAACGACGGCGGCCGCGAAGTGCGCGCCGGTGACCGCCTGGTACCGGTCGAAGCCAAGCCGTACGACCTGCAGTTCATCCCTCATGTACCCGCTGCCGGTGTCGAGGGTGTGGACGTGCGCGTGCTGGCCGTCACCGACATGTTCAATGCCGGTGGCCCGCGCGACGTGATCGCGATCTCGGCCGGCCGTGCCCAGGGCGTGGACAACGGCACCGTGTTCTCGCTGTGGCGCCCGGGCCGCCATGTGGCGCACCGCATGAAGTACCCGAACTCCTCGCGCATGGACGACTCGCTCAGCACCGGCGCGGGCCGGGTCTCGCTGCCGGATGAGTATGCCGCACACGCGATGGTGTTCCGTACCTTCGACAACGTCAGCTACGCGCTGGTGATGCAGGGCGTGAAGCCGGTGCAGGTCGGTTACAACGCGCTGCACCCGGACGCGAAGTAACCGTTGCCGGGCGTGCCGACCGCTGCCCGGCAGGCGTCTGCGGGAAAACCTGACGATCACGTGCGAAGGCGCCCTAGGGCGCCTTTGTTGTGTGCGGCCGATAGTGGGGGATGACCACGCATGCATATGAGGCGCTGCTGCGCCTGTTGATGGCGGGAGGCGCACTGGCGCCACGACGGGCCCTGCTGCAGGCCGCGGGCGGTGCGCAAGCCGCCATCGCGCAAGGCCCGGCGAACTGGCGCGCGCACGGCTGCACGCCGGAGCAATGCGCCGCGCTGGAACGTCCCGAGGCCCGGGCGCGTGCAGCCGCCCTGCGCTGGCTGGAACAGGACAATCATCACCTGCTGCCCTGCACCGATCCGGCCTTTCCACCCTCGTTGCTGGAGGTGCCCAACCCGCCGCTGGCGCTGTTCGTCGCCGGCGACCCCAGCCTGGCCTGGCGCCCGTCGGTGGCGCTGGTCGGCAGCCGTTCCCCCACCCCGGGCGGGCGCGCACTCGCCGCGCGTTTTGCCGGCTGTTTCGTCGAAGCGGGCCTGGCGGTGACCAGCGGCCTGGCCGCAGGCATCGATGCGGCTGCGCACCAGGCCACGCTCGAGGCCGGTGGCTGCACCGTGGCGGTGATCGGCACGGGCCCTGACCGCGCCTATCCGGACAGCCACGCCCAGCTGCAGGCGCGCATCGCCGCCGAGGGCGTGGTGCTCAGCGAGTACCTGCCGGGTACGGCGGCCCGCCCAGGTCACTTCCCCGCGCGCAACCGGCTGGTGGCCGGGCTGGCGCTGGCCACCGTGGTGGTCGAGGCCGCGCAGCGTTCGGGCGCGCTGATCACCGCGCGCCTGGCCGCCGAGGCAGGCCGCGAGGTCTGTGCCCTGCCCGGGTCGGTGCTCAACCCGCGCGCGGCGGGTTGCCACCGCCTGATCCGCGAGGGCGCGGCGCTGGTCGAGCGCCCCGAGGAGGTTCTGGAACTGCTCGCCCCTGCCCTTCGCCTGCAGCTGCCGGGCTTGCAATCGCGGCTGTCCACCCCCACTGAACAGGCACTGCCGGCCCTCCTGCCGGCGCGCTGGGCCGACGACCCTGACTACCAGTGCTTGTGGCGAGCCCTGGACCACAACCCAAGCGGTATGGATTCACTGATCACGCGCTGTGGATTGACGGCGCCCCAGGTGTCCTCCATGCTGCTGGCCATGGAACTGGCGGGAATCGTGGTGTGCGTACACGGCCGCTACTGTCGAACTCCCTAGTTTCTTCACCTCCACAGCGTCGCGCGACGCAGGCCGAGGGGCAATGAAAGAGAGCATCCTGGATGTACTGCTGTACCTGTTTGAACACTATTTCAGCGAAGATGCGGACCTGATCCGTGACCGCGATTCGCTGCAGAACGGCCTGATCCAGGCCGGTTTCAGCCCCACCGAGATCAACAAGGCGTTCGACTGGCTCGATGCCCTGGCCGCGCAGCGGCCGAGCGTGGCCCAGGCGCGGGTCGATGGCCCCGTGCGCATCTACCATGGCCCCGAGCTGGACAAGCTGGATGTGGAATGCCGCGGCTTCCTGCTGTACCTGGAACAGCACGGCATCCTCGACGCCGACCAGCGCGAGCTGGTGCTGGACCGGGCGATGGCCCTGGACCAGGACGAACTGGACCTGGACGACCTGAAATGGGTCGTGCTGATGGTGCTGTTCAACCAGCCCGGCTCCGAAGCGGCCTATGCCTGGATGGAGACGCAGATGTTCATGGACGAGCCAGAACCCCTTCACTGACCGTACACTTGGGGGCATAGCGCATTCAGGAGCGTCCCCGTGAGCGAGTGGTTCCATGCAGAAGGCAACCGGCAGCAAGGCCCGCTGCCGGCGGAACAGTTGGTCGAGTTGTTCCGAAACAACCAGATCTCCCTGGACACCCTGGTCTGGCGCGACGGCCTGCCGCAATGGCAGCCGTTGCGCACCGTTGTCGACGAGCTGGGCCTGATCGTGCCGGCGCTGGACGTTGCTGCGCCGGCCCAGCCACCCGAGCCGGAACCGGAACCGGTGGCCCCGCCTCCGCCGCAGCCGCCTGTACTGCCGCCGTCCACGCCCTATGCCACCCAGGCGGCAGCCGGGGTCCTGCCGCCGCCGAAGAAGAAGCTCTCCGGTTGCGCCCTGACCGCAATCATCGGCGGCGGCCTGCTGCTGGTACTGGTGCCGATCATGGCCATCCTCGCGGCGATCGCCCTGCCCGCGTACAAGGACTACACCGTGCGTGCCAGGATCGCGACCGCGGTCAATGCCCTGCAGCCGCTGAAACAGCAGGTGCAGCACTTCGCCGACGATGAAGGCCGCTGCCCCGGCGCCAACGATGCCGGTTTCCCGGCCCCGGGGGACTTCAGCCAGGCCGGCCTGTCGGCGGTGAACATCGGCCGCTTCAACAACGGCCACTGTGGCATCGAAGCAACGCTGGCCGTGCCCGGCAAGAGCCTCGATGGCGACCTGCTGTGGCTGGAATATGATCGCGACAGCGGCCGCTGGGAATGCAGCGGTGAAAGCGACGACAAGTACCTGCCGCCGTCGTGCCGCGGCTGAGCCACGCGCACGGCAGCACCTCCAAGGACGATCCAACAGGGAACATGCAATGACTGAGTGGTACTACGCCGTAGGACAGCAACGCCAGGGCCCGCTGTCGGTCCAGGAGATCCGCCAGCGCTTCCAGCGCGGCGAACTGAACCTGGACACCCTGGTCTGGCGCGAAGGCATGGCCCAGTGGGCTGCACTGCGCCAAGTGGTCGATGAACTGGGCCTGCAGACGCTGGCCGACGCCAGCACCGCCACTGCCAGTGGCGGCTTCGACCTGCGCAGCGACTACGCCGCCATCGACAACGGCACTGCGCCGCTGCCTGGCACGGGCGCGCTCAGCAGCTCACCCTACAACGCACCGGCCGCCGCCGCTGCCGGTGGCGCGCGGCCGGTGATCGGCGGCGAGGTGGTCTACGCCGGCTTCTGGAAGCGCGTCGCGGCCTACATGATCGACTACTTCGTGCTGGCCGTGCCGGGCGGCATCATCGGCGCCATCATCGGCGTGGTGCTTGGCGCCAGCATGGGCGCGGTGGGCAGTGGCGAGACCTCCATCGAAATCGTCGCGCAGCTGGCCAGCGCGCTGATCAACATGGCCATCGGCGTGGCCTACTACACCTGGTTCCATTCCTCGCAGGGCGGCGCCACGCTGGGCAAGATGGCGGTCGGCATCAAGGTCGTGCGCAGCAATGGTGACCGCCTGACCCGTGGCCGCGCCTTCGGTCGCTACTGGGCCATGCTGCTGAGCAGCTTCACCCTGGGCATCGGCTTCCTGATGGCCGCCTTCACCGAGCGCAAGCAGGGCCTGCACGACATGATCTGCGACACCCTGGTGGTCGACCGCTGGGCCTACACCGACCAGCCGCAGCTGCAGCGCCATGAGCTGGGTACGGTCACCATCGTGATCCTGGTACTGACCGGCCTGCTGACGGTGGCGGGCCTGGTGCTGCTGGTGGCTGCGGTCGGCTTCATCGCCAAGATGGCCTCATGAACGGCCATCCTCACGTCTGGCTGCTTGACAGGGGCTGGCCGGGCGTGATTCCTCTAATAAGGTGAAACCTGAACGCCCGGCACACTACCGGGCGTTCAGCGTATTGATTTGTCCGTGGCCGCTTCACTAATGCGGCCGTTTGCTCCACCCTAGCGGCCCCTTCCCTGCGGCTCGCCCCACAGACACTGCTGCCATGCCCAAGCACCTGCTCATCGTCGAATCGCCGGCCAAGGCCAAGACGATCAACAAATACCTCGGCAAGGACTACACCGTCCTGGCCTCGTATGGGCATGTGCGTGACCTGATTCCGAAGGAAGGCGCGGTCGACCCGGACAACGGGTTCGCCATGCACTACGACGTGATCGACAAGAACGAAAAGCATGTCGATGCGATCGCCAAGGCCGCCAAGGGCGCCGACGACATCCTGCTGGCAACCGACCCGGATCGCGAGGGTGAAGCGATCAGCTGGCATATCGCCGAGATCCTGAAGGAACGCGGGCTGGTCAAGGACAAGCCGATGCAGCGCGTGGTGTTCACCGAGATCACCCCGCGCGCCATCAAGGAAGCGATCAGCCAGCCGCGTGCGATCGCCAGCGACCTCGTCGACGCCCAGCAGGCCCGCCGCGCACTTGACTACCTGGTCGGCTTCAACCTGTCGCCGGTGCTGTGGCGCAAGGTGCAGCGCGGCCTGTCTGCCGGCCGCGTGCAGAGCCCGGCGCTGCGCATGATCGTCGAGCGCGAGGAAGAGATCGAAGCCTTCATCGCCCGCGAGTACTGGTCGATCGCTGCCGAGTGCGCGCACCCGTCCCAGCACTTCAATGCCAAGCTGGTCAAACTGGACGGGCAGAAGTTCGAGCAGTTCACCGTCACCGATGGCGACACCGCTGAAGCGGCGCGCATGCGCATCCAGCAGGCCGCGCAGGGCTCGCTGCACGTCACCGACGTCGCCAGCAAGGAGCGCAAGCGCCGCCCGGCGCCGCCGTTCACCACCTCCACCCTGCAGCAGGAAGCCTCGCGCAAGCTCGGCTTCACCACCCGCAAGACCATGCAGGTGGCGCAGAAGCTGTATGAAGGCGTGGCCATCGGCGACGAAGGCACCGTCGGCCTGATTTCGTACATGCGTACCGACTCGGTGAACCTGTCGCAGGACGCGCTGGCGGAAATCCGCGACGTGATCGCCCGCGACTACGGCATCGCCTCGCTGCCGGACCAGCCCAACACCTACCAGACCAAGTCGAAGAACGCCCAGGAAGCGCACGAAGCGGTGCGCCCGACCTCGGCCCTGCGCACCCCGTCGCAGGTCGCCCGGTTCCTTACCGACGACGAGCGGCGCCTGTACGAGCTGATCTGGAAGCGTGCGGTGGCCTGCCAGATGATCCCGGCCACGCTCAACACGGTCAGCGTCGACCTGTCGGCCGGCAGCGAACACGTGTTCCGCGCCAGCGGCACCACCGTGGTCGTGCCCGGCTTCCTGGCCGTGTACGAGGAAGGCAAGGACAACAAGAGCGCCGAGGACGAGGATGAGGGCCGCAAGCTGCCCGCGATGAAGCCGGGCGACCGCATCCCGCTGGAACGCATCCTGGCCGAACAGCATTTCACCCAGCCACCGCCGCGCTACACCGAAGCGGCGCTGGTGAAGGCGCTGGAAGAGTACGGCATCGGCCGTCCCTCGACCTACGCCTCGATCATCCAGACCCTGCTGTTCCGCAAGTATGTGGAAATGGAAGGCCGCAGCTTCCGCCCGTCCGACGTGGGCCGCGCGGTGTCCAAGTTCCTGTCCAGCCACTTCACCCAGTACGTGGATTACGACTTCACTGCCAGGCTTGAGGACGAGCTCGATGCCGTCTCGCGCGGTGAGGAAGAATGGATCCCGCTGATGGCCCGTTTCTGGGAGCCGTTCAAGGAACTGGTCGAAGACAAGAAGGAATCGGTCGACCGCGCCGAGGCCAGTGGCGCGCGCGAGCTCGGCACCGACCCCAAGACCGGCAAGCCGGTCAGCGTGCGGCTGGGTCGCTTCGGGCCGTATGCCGCCATCGGCAGCACCGCCGAGGACGCCGAGGAAAAGCCGAAGTTCGCCTCATTGCGCCCCGGCCAGTCGATGCACACCATCTCGTTGGAAGACGCGCTGGAACTGTTCCTGATGCCGCGCGCACTGGGCGAGGACAATGGTGAGCCGGTCAGCGTCGGCATCGGCCGCTTCGGCCCGTTCGCCAAGCGCGGCAGCACCTACGCCTCGCTGAAGAAGGAAGACGACCCGTACACCATCGACCTGGCCCGCGCCGTATTCCTGATCGAAGAGAAGGAAGAGATCGCGCGCAACCGGATCATCAAGGAGTTCGAGGGCAGCGACATCCAGGTGCTGAACGGCCGCTTCGGCCCGTACATCAGCGATGGAAAGATGAACGGCAAGATCCCCAAGGATCGCGAGCCGTCATCGCTGACCCTGGCTGAAGTGCAGCAGCTGATGGAAGAAACCGGCAAGCCGGTGCGCAAGGGCTTCGGCGCCAAGAAGGCCGCTGCGAAGAAGGCACCGGCCAAGAAGGCTGCGGTGAAGAAGGAAGCAGCGCCGAAGAAGGCCGCGGCCAGGAAAGCGCCGGCCAAGAAGGCGGTGAAGAAAGCTGCCGCAAAGAAGGCACCGGCGAAGAAGGCCGTCAAGAAGACCGCTGCAAAGAAGTAGATCCACGCCATGCGCGGATGAGGGGTAGTGCCGGCCGCTGGCCGGCAACCCCTGGAAGCGTCGGATGCCGGCCAGCGGCCGGCACTACCGAGTGGGTGCGTTCCACCCCTTCTGCACGCAGCGGGGGGATAATGGAGGCCCACGCCGGGCCGGTCGCCGTCATGAAAGAACTCACCCTGAACTCTGCTGTCGCCACGCTCCGCGCCGGTGGCGTGATTGCCTATCCGACCGAGGCGGTCTGGGGCCTGGGCTGCGATCCGTCACATGAAGCCGCGGTGCACGCGGTGCTGCGGCTGAAACAGCGCCCGATCGAGAAGGGCATGATCCTGGTCGCCGCCGAACTGTCGCAGCTGGAGGGCTGGGTCCGCCTGCAGGCGCTGCCCGACGCCCGCCAGCGCGCGGTGCTGGCCAGCTGGCCGGGCGCCAACACCTGGATCCTGCCGGCCGGTCCGCGCGCCCAACCGTGGGTCACCGGTGAACACAGCGGCATCGCCGTACGCATCAGCGCCCACCCACTGGTCGCCGCCCTGTGCCGCGCCTGGGGCGGGCCGCTGGTCTCCACCAGCGCCAACCTGGCAGGTGAACCGCCGGCACGCAGTCGCGCCGAGCTGGATCCGCGCCTGCTGCGCCTGCTCGATGGCCTGCTCGATGGCGAGACCGGTGGCCTGGCCCAACCGACCCCGATCCGCGACGCGCTCAGCGGCAACGTGCTGCGCTCCTGAGCGGACGATTGCACTGCCACGCACAATCACGCACCCTGCCGCCATGAACCTGCTGCGCACCGCCTTGGGCCTGTGCCTGCTGCTGCCATGGACCGCACCGGCCGCAGAGGACGTGCGCGTCTATCGCTGCGTCGCCAGCAATGGCGCCGTGGCCCTGCAGGACAGGCCCTGCAGCAGCGGCCGGCAGGAAGTGCGCGACCTGCAGCGCCCGCGCGACCCGACGCCACGGGTGGTGCGCAGCGATGCGACGCCCGCGCCTCCCGACGAGGTTCCGGTGATGCGCGATCGCGAAGTCCGCCACGTCTACATCCAGCCGCCACAGCCGTTGTACGAATGCGTGAGCGACGACGGTCGCCGCTATACCAGCGACAACAACGAGGGCAATCCGCGCTGGGTACCGTTGTGGACCAGCGTCTGGCTTCCGCACGGGCACCACGGCCCGGTCCATCCCGGCCCACGCCCGGCCTTCGGCACGCCGGTCGGCCCCCCCATCGGTGAAGGAACCGGCTACCGGCCGCCCGCGGTGGGTGTCGGTGTGCAGGTTCCGGCCGGCAGCGTGCTGGTCCGCGACAGCTGCCATGCGCTGCCGCCGCAGGAAGTCTGCGCGCGCCTGCGCGACCGCCGCTGGGAACTGGACCGCCGCTACAACAGTGCGCTGCAGAGCGAGCGTACTGCCATCAGCAACGAACAGCGTGGCATCGACGCACGCCTGTCGCGGGACTGCGACCGCTGAGCGCAGCACCTGCCGTGGCATGTACGCTGTGCGCATGAAGAACCTGATCTGGCTGGCCCTGGGCCTGTTCGCCGGCAACGCAGTGGCCGACGACGGGGTGATCTACCGCTGCACCTCCAGCAACAGCGATGTGCCCACCCTGCAACGTACGCCCTGCCCTGCCGGCAGCAAGCAGCAGGTGGTGCGGATTCCGGCCGCTGCCAGTGCGCCGCCCACGCCGACCCCTGTGCCGTCGCCACCCGAACCGGCGGCGGCGGGTATGCCGCCGGCTTCCGCGCCCAGCCCCCGCCGCCCCGGCGAAGGACGCACGATCATGGAAGCCGGCATGGTCGAACGCGAAGGCGGCGATCTGATACTCGACAGTGCATCGCTGCCACGCCAGGTTGATGCCGCGCCGGACAGCAATGCGCCGCCGAAGCCGCCGCTGCCGCCCATCTTCCAGTGCACCGACAGCCAGGGCGGTGGCTACCTGCACGAATACGAAGCTGCCCCCGGCCGCTGCGAACTGATGACCGTGCAGGGCCTGGGCGGCGCCACACCGGTCAATGCTGCAGGCTGCGAAGTGGTGCGCGACCGCTGCGAGGAACTGCCGGAAGCGCAGCGCTGCAGCAGCTGGCAGCAACGCTTCCGCGACGCACGTGGCCGCGAGCGGTTCGCCTCGCCGGAGAACCGCGACAAGGCCCGCGGGGAACGCGAACGGTTGCAGGGCGTGCTGGAGGCCAGCAACTGCCCGGTACCGGGGTGACTGCCATGCGGTAGTGCCGGCCGCCGGCCGGCAACTGCAATCACCTGAAGATCCCGTGGTTGCCGGCCAGCGGCCGGCACTACCACCGCATGATCAGAACCCGTAGCGCAGGAAACCGCCATCCACTGCGATGCATTCGCCGGTGACATAGCTGGCCGCCGGCAGGCACAGGAAGCCCACGGCTGCGGCCACTTCCTCCGGTTCACCGATGCGGCGCATCGGCGTGCGGTTGACCACTTCCTCGTAGTAGTCCGGGTCCGACAATGGACCGGACGTGCGCCGCGTGCGGATGTACCAGGGCGCCACCGCGTTGACCCGGATGCCATCCTCGGCCCACTCGACGGCCAGGTTGCGGGTCATCTGGTGCATCGCGGCCTTGGTCATGCCGTAGACCACGCCACTGCGCACGTGGGTCAGCCCGGACACGCTGCCGACATTGACGATCGACGACGACGCGTGCCGGGCCAGCAGCGGATGCGCGTAGCGCGACAGCTCGAAGGCCGAGAACAGGTTGGTCTCGAAGATCTTGCGCCACTCGTCCTCGGAATACTCCGTGGCTGCCTTGGTGACGTTGCCACCAGCGTTGTTGACCAGGATGTGCAGGCCATCACTGTGGTCTTCCACCCAGTCCAGGATCTGGCGGCGGTCCTCGTCATCGGAGACGTCCGCGGCCAGCGCATGCACCTGGTGCTGCGGATACACATCCAGCAGTTCGTCGCGCGCGGTCTCCAGCATGTCGATATCGCGGCCGACGATCATCAGATCGGCGCCGAGCCCCGCCAGTTCATGCGCGATGGCCAGGCCGATGCCGGCGCTGGCGCCGGTGATCAGGGCCGTCTGGCCGTCCAGGCGCCACCGTTGCTGGGTCATGTGTCCTCCGGGGCCGCGCCCGCTGTGTTTCGATGCCGCAAGGATACGCGCTCACGGCAGGGCGTTGCCGGAGATGCGACACTGCGCGAACGCCCACCGCGGAGTACCGCCATGCGCATCCTGATCCTGTTCTTGTCCCTGCTGGCCATCGTGCAGCTGGTGGCCTGCCAGCGTCCGCCGACGCCGAACCCGGAGAAGCCACCGGTACCCAAAGCGATGTCGCATGCGATCAACGAGCCGCTGGACCGCGCCAAGGACGTGCAGAAAACCGTCGATGATGCTGCCGCGCGTGAGCGCAAGGCCGAGGTCGACGCGGCGCAATGACGAGTGGCCTATGGGGTCAGAGCCCTTTGCGAAGCCAAGGGATCCGACCCCATGAACGAGAACGCCCGGCCAAGGCCGGGCGTTTCGCTGTCCAGTAGTTCCACGCCCTGCGTGGATGGCTTCCGTCAGAACCCGCAGAAGCAGTAAGCAAGCGCCTTCACCGGTGCGCCATTGCCCTTCTCGCGGGCCGCGTTCTCGACAAAGCGCAGCTGCGTATCCACTTCCGGCATCGTGCGTGCCAGCATCATCCGTGCCATGCCCGAATCGGACAGCATCCAGGCACCGGCGCGGCTGCCGGCGAAACCGCTGACGAACTGTGCGAACGGCGTGGCCGCCTTCTCGATGTAGCGCACGCGATAAGCGTCGGCCTTGCCCAGCTTGGCACGGCTGGCAGCGTCGGCCACGGCATCCTTCAGGCCACCGAAGGCATCGACCAGGCCGCGTTCCTTGGCCTGCGCACCGCTCCATACGCGGCCGCGAGCCACCTCGTCCACCGCCTCGACCGGCTTCTTGCGGGCGTCGGCGACGCGGCCGGTGAAGTCGGCGTAGCCCTTGTTGATCACCGACTGGATGACCTGGCCCACGGCCGGATCCATCGGGCGGGTGACATCGAATGCACCGGCGAAACGGGTGGTGCCGACACCATCGGTGTGCACGCCGATCTTGTCCAGCGCGCGGCTGAAGTTCGGCACCATGCCGAAGATGCCGATCGAACCGGTGATGGTCGACGGATCGGCGTAGATGCGATCGGCATTCATGCTGATCCAGTAGCCGCCGGAGGCAGCCAGGTCGCCCATCGACACCACCACCGGCTTGTCGGCGGCCTGCAGCGCCACCACTTCACGGCGGATCTGCTCGGAGGCGAACACCTCACCGCCCGGCGAATCGACGCGCAGCACCACGGCCTTCACGTTGTCGTCGTCGCGCGCGGCGCGCAACAGCGCTGAGGTCGACTCGCCGCCGATGCGGCCGGCCGGCAGGTCGCCACCGCTGATCTCGCCGGCAGCCACCACCACGGCCACCTGCGGACGCGAGTCCACCGGGTTGCGGCGGGCGTCGAGCAGGGCCAGGTAACGGCCGAAGTCGACGTTGCGGAAACCACCGTCGGCGTCTTCGTCGGCCACGCCGCGCTCGATCATCAGATCCTCGAATTCCTCGCGGGTCTTCAGCGCGGTCACCAGCTTCTGCTGCAGCGCGAACTTGGCCAGGTCGCCACCGGCGGCGGCAATGCCTTCCGGCAGCGTGTCGATGCCGGCAGCCAGCTGTGCCGGATCCAGGCGGCGCGCCTTGGCGATGTCGCCCAGGTAGCGCTGCCACACATCGTTCATCCAGAACAGGTCGGCTTCCTTGGAGGCCGGCGACGCGGCGTCAAGCACGTACGGTTCGGCCGCGGACTTGTACTCGCCCACCTTGAACAGGTGCACGTCCACGCCCAGCTTGTCCTGCAGGCCGGTGCGGAAGTACTGGCGGTAGCGGCCGAGGCCTTCGAGCACGACCGAACCCATCGGGTCCAGGTAGACCTCGTCGGCCTGTGCAGCCAGCAGGTACTGCGACTGGCCCATGCTCTCGCTGTAGGCCACCAGCTGCTTGCCGGAAGCGCGCAGGTCCTGCAGCGCGGCGGCGACTTCACGCAGCGAGGCGAAGCCCGACGGCTGCAGCTTGTCCAGCTCCAGCACCACGCGCTCGATCTTCTTGTCTTCCTTGGCCGACTCGATCACCCGCAGCAGGTCGCGCAGCTGGATCTCTTCGGCACCGTTGTCACCCACGGCCTTGGCCAGTGCGCGGCTGACCGGATCGGCACTGAACTGCTCGACCAGGCGGCCTTCCGGCGCGATCACGAGCGTCGTGCGGTCCTGCAGCGACTTGCTGGCACCGGCACCCATGCCGGCGGCGATGACGAACATCACCAGCAGCAGGAACAGCAGGCCGAAGAACACCAGGTTGAGGATCAACCGGCGGGTGAAGTTCATGACGTCCCACAGCCCGATGAAGAAACTGGCGACGGGGTTGCGACGCGCCGGGGGCAGCGGGGGCACGGGTTGATTCATGGAACGCTCCGGATGGCTTCTTGCCGTGGTACCAGCATAGCCGGTGCCGCGTGATGCGGCATCGGACACAAGTCAGGGGATCGCCCGCCATGGGTCGGCATGGCGGGCAGGACGATCAGGACAGCGCGGACTGCCCGATGCGCTGGCTGCTGCGGCGCAGGCGCCAGCCCATCAGGATGGCAGCGGCGGTCAGGCCGACGATCAGGCCGATCCACATGCCCTGCGGGCCCATGCCCAGCCCCAGGCCGAGCCCGGCGCCGAGCGGCATGCCCAGGCCCCAGTACGCGAACATGGCGATGAACATCGGCACGCGGGTGTCCTTGAGGCCGCGCAGCGCACCCGCCGACAGCACCTGGATGCCGTCCGGGAACTGGAAGGTGGCCGCGTACAGCAGCAGGGTCGAGGCCAGGCCGGCCACTGCCAGGTCGTTGGTGTACACACCGACGATGGCATCGTGGCCGAACAGCAGCACCGCCGCTGACAACGTCTGCGTGCCCATGATGATCGCGTAACCGGCCCACGCCGCACGCCGTACGCCGAAGCCGTCACCACGGCCGACCGCATGGCCGACGCGCACGGTGGTGGCCTCGGCCACGCCCATCGGGATCATGAAGCACAGCTGCGCGACGTTGATCGCGATCTGGTGTGCCGCCGCTTCATTGGCACCCAGGCGGCCGATCAGCAAGGCGGTGACGATGAACAGGCCGCCTTCCATCAGCACGGTGATGCCGATCGGCAGGCCGGTGCGCAGCAGCTCCCAGATCGCCTTCCAGCGCGGTCCCTCGAAGTGCGAGAACAGCTGCAGATGGGCGAAGCGCTTGGTCCGCCACAGATACAGGGCGAATGCGGTCGCCTGCAGCCACATCATCACCGCCGAAGCGATGCCCAGGCCCTCGGCCCCCAACTCCGGGAAGCCGAGCTTGCCATTGGCCAGCACGTAGCCCATCGGCGCCAGCACCAGCAGGCCACCGAAGCCGAGCAGCATGGTCGGCAGCGTCCAGTGCATGCCCTCGCTGAGATAACGCATGCAGAAGTACAGGGTCAGCGCCGGGCCACCCCAGCGCACCGCATGCAGGAACGCAGTCGCCCCCGGCACGATGTCCGGCGCGATGCCGAAGGCCGGCAGCAGCGGCGGCACCACGGTGAGGAAGGTGAACATGATCAGCCCCAGCCCCAGCGCCAGCCACAGTGCCTGGCGGAACAGCGGGCCGATCTCGCGCTCGCGGCCGGCGCCGTGCAGCTGCGACACCGAAGCGGTGAGCGAGATCAGGGTGCCGATCGGAATCAGCATCGGCAGCCACAGCAACGCCGTACCGATGGTGACTGCGGCAAGGGTCGCCGTAGCGTGGTGGCCGGCAATCACGTTGTCGACGAAGGAGATCAGACCGGTGGACACATGGCCCAGCACGAGCGGCAGGGCGAGCAGACCGGTGGCGCCGACTTCCTTGCTGAAGCGCGGCGTGGAGGTTGCAGTAGACATAAGGTGCTTGACGCGAACTGCGGTTGCGCGCGAAGGGCACAGGCACCGGGTTGCGGGCGCCCATCTTACGCGGGCGGCGCCTGCATTCCCATGACATGGCGTGAATGCTGGGTTTCAGCCGCCCAAAGCAAAAAGGGGACGGAGGGGATTAAGTCGCATTCGGCACTGACTGGCCTGATACGACTTAATCCCCTCCGTCCCCTTTTCTACTGGCCGGCCTGGCGCTTCAGCCAGCTGTCGCGCTCGGCGGCGGGCACGGCGAGGAAGGCGCTGCGTACCGTGTCGCGTTCCTGCGGCGGCGTGCGCTGCGCGACCAGGGCCAGCTGGGCCAGCTGCGCCGGGTTGAGCTGGCGCAGCACGGCCAGCGCGGTCTCGCGTTGCTCCGGTGGCACGAATCCGAACAGTCCGTGCAGCTTGGGGAATTCCAGGCCCAGCTGCGGGCCCAGCCGCCATCCGGCGCGGATCGCCTGATCCTGCGCCTGGAATTGCTGCCGCATGCGCTGCTGTTGATCGGCCGGCAGCGAATTGAAGCGCGCAGCCGCCTGACGGATGCGCTCGCGCTCTGCTTCCGGCAATGCGCGCCAGGCGGCGTAGTCGGCACGGCGCTGTCGCTGCTGCTGCGTATCCAGCTGAGCGAATTCGGCAGGTGCTGTTGCAGCGGCCGACGCCGGCGTGGCCGGCGAACTGCCCGGAACCGGTGGCGGCAACGGCACGCTCAACGGCTGCGGTGCGGCGGACAGCGACAGCGGCAGGGCCAGCAGCAGGCTGGCGAGCACGGACTTATTCATCGGCGGCAGCCGTTTCCAGCGTGGCACTGGCCGGCTCCGGCCGGCTCGGCTTGGCTTGCGATTCATCCACCGGCAGCGGGCCGCCCGCGGCAGTCCACGCGTACAGGTCGGCATCGGCGACCAGCGGGTAGTCGCGGTCTGCCAGCATCGCTGCGTCATCATTGGCTTGCGCCTGGCCCGCGTCCGGTGTGGCGTCCACCTTGCTCGGTGGCAGGGCTTCCACGGTCACCGGACCGGCTTCGCCCACCACGCCCTCCGGCAAGGGTGCATCGCTGCCTAACGAATGTCCCTGCAGGTGGCGCCACCCCAGCGCGGCGGCCAGCAGTACCGCCACCGTCACCAGCAGGATCAGCGGACCGCGCCAGCGCGGCCTGGCATTCGCGCGGCGGCGCTTGCCGTTGGCGGCCGCACGCTCGTCCCGCTGCGGTGCGCGCCAGCTGGAGGCCGGTGCTTCATTGTGGGTGGTGGGTGCGGCCGGCTGCTGCAGTTGCTGCAGGCGCGTGGCCGGCAGGTCACGGACACGGGCCTGTACCTGCTCGGCCAACTGGCGCCAGGCCACGGCATCGGGCCGGCCCTGGGCATCACGCGGGCAGGCATCGGCCAGCAGGTGCTGGTAACCGGCCTCGTCCTGGTCGAGCACGCGCATGGCGATGCCCTCGTCCAGGCTGCCGCCCACCCGCAGCAGCAGCGCCAGTCGTGGAAGTGGCGGCATCGCGCCCAACGCGGCCAACGACGGCGCCCACTGCCCGCCCGCCGGCTCGCGCAGCGCCTGGCGCTGGCCCAGCAGGGTCCAGAAGCGGGTCGGCCATTGCGCCATCGGCAGGTCGCTGGCGACCGCTGCAAACGCGCGCATCACTGCCACCAGGGTCTGCTCGGCACGCGCGGCATCGCCGCACTGCAGTTCAGCCACCACCAGGGCGCGGCGTTCGACGCCACGCAGGAACGCCGACAGCGCGCCGGCCGCGGTCGAGGAAACAGGGGCGGGCACAGCCGTCATCGGTCACTCCAAAGGTCTGCCGGCATGATAGCGGCAGCCCATCGGCACCCGTAGGACTTGCGCCCACAGGCACTTCGTGCTGCAGGTTGTGCACAGCACCACGCTCCCCGCGCGGGAAATTGCGGCATGCCGCTGAATTCACTCTGTTTCAGCAATGTTTCACACTCAAGTTGTTGATTTTGAACGCCTTTCAAGTGTGGCGATTTTTTGACCAACCCAAGGGTGAGCTCGTCGCCATCGGCCTCCTGCGTTCCCGTCGACCGGTAACGCACAACGTTATCCACAGAACATGTGGATAAGACTGAATCTCCAATGGACACCGATATTTAGGTGACATTTATGATTCAACGGTCGTCGCCCGGGCACGTCTGCCCCCTGCCATTCGCGCGTGCATGGCCCGTTACACTGGCCCGATGCTTTCACCCATTCCGACCCTGCAGGTCGCCCTGCCCGTCCCCCTGCCCCGCCTGTTCGACTACCTGTCGCCGGAGGGCGATGGCCCCACGGCCGCGGTCGGCTGCCGCCTGAAGGTGCCGTTCGGCAACCGCGAGCTGGTCGGCGTGGTGGCCGGCCACGGCCAGACCGACGACGGCCAGGGACTGCGCCAGGCGCTGGCCTGGTGCGACCGGCAGCCGCTGCTGCAGGGCGAACTCTGGCAGAGCCTGCAGTGGCTGGCGCGCTACACCCATGCGCCACTGGGCGAGGTGCTGAGCACCGCCCTGCCCGGCCCGCTGCGCCATGGCGAGGCCCTGCCCGACACCCACCACTGGGGTTGGCAGCTGACCACCGAAGGCCACGCCCAGCGCGAAAAGCTGCGCGCCGGAAGCCGTCCGCGGCAGCTGGCCGAGCTGCTGGCAGGAGCGATCGTGGATGAGGACGTGCTCGGCGAACGCATGGCCGACTGGCGCACCGCTGCACGCAGCCTGGCCAAGCGCGAGCTGGCCGAGCGCGTGGCGATGACGGTGGCACCGCAGCATGCGCAGCCGCTGCCCGGCCCCACGCTCAACCCGGACCAGGCCGGGGCGGTGGCTGCGATCAACGCTGCCGACGGCTTCCAGCCGTTCCTGCTGGACGGCGTGACCGGCAGCGGCAAGACCGAGGTCTACCTGCAGGCGATCATCCATTGCCTGGCGCAGGGCAGGCAGGCGCTGGTGCTGGTACCGGAAATCGGCCTGACCCCGCAGACCCTGACACGTTTCCGCGGCCGCCTGGGCATCGCCGTGCACGCCTTGCATTCGGGGTTGAACGACAACGAGCGCGCGCGCGTCTGGGCGGCCGCCTCCCGAGGCGAAGCGCGGGTCATCGTCGGCACCCGCTCAGCGGTTTTCACGCCATTGCCGCAGGCCGGCCTGCTGATCGTCGACGAGGAACACGACGGCAGCTACAAGCAGCAGGACGGCATCCGTTACCACGCGCGCGATTTCGCTCTGGTGCGCGCCAAGGCGCTGGGCATTCCGGTGCTGCTCGGCAGCGCCACCCCTTCACTGGAAACGCTGCACAACGCCTACGCCGGGCGCTACACGCACCTGCGCCTGAAGCAGCGCGCCGGCGATGCGCGGCCACCGCGCGTGCGCATCCTCGATGTACGCAAGCGGCCGCTGCACGATGGCCTCTCGGCCGATGTGCTGGCTGGCATCGGCGAACACCTGCAGCGTGGCCAGCAGGTGCTGGTGTTCAAGAACCGCCGTGGCTACGCACCGGTGCTGCTGTGCCACGACTGCGGGTGGACCGCGCCGTGCCAGCGCTGCGATGCGCCGATGACCGTGCATGGCGGCGGCCGACGCCTGCAATGCCACCACTGTGGCGCGCGCCAACCGGCGCCGTTGGCATGCCCGGCCTGCGGCAGCCTGGCGCTGCAGCCGCAGGGCATCGGCACCGAACGCCTGGAAGAACACCTCACCGCCGCCTTCGCCGATTTCCCGGTGGTGCGCATCGACCGTGGCACCACCTCACGCCGCGATGCGCTGGAGCAGCAGCTGGCGAAACTGGGCGACCAGCCCGGCATCCTGGTCGGCACGCAGATCCTGGCCAAGGGCCACGACCTGCCGAAGCTGACCCTGGTGGTGGTGGTCGGCATCGACGAAGGCCTGTTCTCCGCCGACTTCCGCGCCAGCGAGAAGCTGGCGCAGCAGCTGATCCAGGTGGCCGGTCGTGCAGGACGTGCGCGTGACCCCGGCGAGGTCTGGCTGCAGACCCATCACCTTGGTCACCCGCTGCTGGAAACCCTGGTGAGCGGTGGCTACCACCCGTTCGCGCAGGCCGAGTTGAACCAGCGGCAAGCCGCAGGGTTCCCCCCGTTCGCGCACCTGGCGCTGATGCGCGCCGAAGCGCAGCAGGTCGAGCACGCCAATGCGTTCCTGCTGGCTGCGCGGCAGTTGCTGGGCGAGCAGAACGTGGTGGAGGCGTACGGCCCGATGCCGGCGCCGATGCCGCGGCGCGCGGGCTACCAGCGCACACAGCTGCTGCTGTCGGCGCCGCAGCGGCCACCCTTGCATGGCGTGCTCGCGCAGCTGGTTCCGCAGCTGTATGCGCTGCCGGAAGCACGCAAGGTGCGCTGGTCGCTGGATGTGGATCCAACGGACCTGTATTGAGGGGTCAGAGCCCACCCGTCGGGTGGGATCCGACCCCGATGCCCTGGGGTCGGATCCCTTTTCGCAGAAAAGGGCTCTGACCCCGGACGCCTTCGCTTACGTCAGCGGCGACATCACGCCGCGCTGGTAGGCCGGGCGCTCACGCAGCCGCGCATACCAGTCAGCCAGATGCGGCAGCTCCGGTCGCTGGATCGGCAGCTCGTACCAGGCGTAGACCAGCGAGCCCAGCGGGATGTCGCCCATCGCGAACTTCTCGCCCGACAGCCACGGCTGCCTGGCCAGGGTAGCGTCGGCCATCGCCAGGTAGTCACCGGCGCGCACGATGGCGGCATTGATCCGCGCTTCATCGCGGTCGGCCGGCGCGGTGCGCATGATGCCCCAGACCAGGTCGCTGTACAGCGGCGCCATCCGCGACGTGCTCCAGTCCATCCACTTCTCGGCCTGGGCGCGTTCCATCGGGTCCTCAGCGTACAGGGTGCCCAGTGCATAGCGGGCGCTCAGGTAGCGCACGATGGTGTTCGATTCCCACAGCGGCAAGCCGTGGTCTTCGATCACCGGCACCAGGCCGTTGGGATTCATCGCCTGGTACTCCGGCGTCTGCGTACCACCATGGCTGCCACCGACTTCGATGGATTCGTACGGCAGGCCGATTTCCTCGGCGCACCACAGTACCTTGCGGACGTTGCTGGAATTGCGGCGGCCCCAGATCTTCAACATGCGGGTTTTCCTTGCTGGCAATGCGAGCGGCAACGATACGCCTGATCGGGCGGAGATGTCCGTGCCGGATGCGGGATCTGGCATCCGGGCATTGCCGGCCAGCGGCAGGCACTACCTGTTCTTTTTTGGCAGCGCGCGCACGTAGGACGACTTGCCATCCTTCTTCAGTTCGAACAGACCGATCGCCGCCAGCAGATCGCTGAGCTTGCCGTAGCCATAGTTGCGCGGATCGAACGAGGCCTGGTTGCCGATCTGGCTGCCGACCGGTCCGAGGTGCGACCAGCCATCCTCACCCTCGGCCGCGGACACCGCACGGCGCAGCATCTTCACCAGCCGGGTGTCACTGCGCATTTCCGCACCGCTCTTGCGCGGACGCGCATCGTCGTTGGTCACCGGCTCGTTCGAGGCCTGCTCGCTGGACGCCTGTTCGGCATCGGGCACGCTGGCATGGGTCTGGCCCAGTGCCTCCAGGTAGGTGAACTTCGAGCACGCATTGACGAATGGCTCGGGCGTCTTCTTCTCGCCGAAGCCATATACCTTCACGCCATCGGTCAGCAGGCGCATCACCATCGGGGTGAAGTCCGCATCGCTGGAGACGATGGCGAAGCCATCAAGGTTGCGCGCGTACAGCAGGTCCATGGCATCGATCACCATCGCCATGTCCGAAGCGTTCTTGCCCTTGCTGTAGGCGAACTGCTGGATCGGGCGGATCGCATACTCATGCAGCACCGCTTCCCACCCCTTCAGTCGCGGGCTCTTCCAGTTGCCGTAGGCACGGCGCACGTTGGCCACGCCGTAGCGGGCGACTTCCGCCAGGACCTCGTCGATCTTCGAGGCCGGCGCATTGTCGGCGTCGATCAACAGGGCGATGCGCTTTTCCGGTTCGCTCATGGGCTCCTCACGGGCCGTTGCCTGAACCCGAGTATCGCCGATCCGGGCAGGCGCTGACGTGACAGGTGGCCGCCGTGCGAAGATGCCAGGCGCTTCCCCCGATGCCCCCACTGGAGTGAGTCGATGAGTCGCGAGCGCGTTCCCCACCTGGTCGTTGTCGGCGGCGGTTTTGCCGGTCTCTGGGCCACCCGTGCCCTGGCCCGCGAGCGCATACGCATCACCCTGGTCGATCGCCGCAACCATCACCTGTTCCAGCCGCTGCTGTACCAGGTGGCCACCGCCGGCCTGTCCGCGCCGGATATCGCCGCACCGCTGCGCCACATCCTCGGCCACCAGCGCAATGTGGAAGTCCGCCTCGGCGAAGTGGTGGCCATCGACAAGCGGGCGCGGCAGATCCGCATGGCCGATGGCAGCACGCTGGATTACGACAGCCTGCTGCTGGCCACCGGCGCCACCCACGCCTACTTCGGCAACGATCAATGGGCCGATGATGCGCCCGGCCTGAAGACGCTGGACGATGCCATCGCGCTGCGCCGCAAGCTGCTGCTGGCGTTCGAACGCGCCGAGGCCGAACCGGACCCGGCGAAGAAGGCGGCGTGGCTGAGTTTCGCCATCGTCGGTGGTGGTCCCACCGGCGTCGAACTGGCCGGCACCCTGGCCGAGATCGCGCGCCACACGCTGCGCAACGAATTCCGCCACATCGACCCGGCCAGCGCCAGGGTGCGGCTGGTCGAGGCTGGGCCGCGCGTGCTGTCCTCGTTCCCGGATGTGCTTTCGCTGAAGGCGCGCCGCCAACTGGAAAAGCTGGGCGTGGAAGTGCTGACCGGTACCCCGGTGAGCGACATCGACAGCCAGGGCTTCAAGCTCGGCGAACAGTTCGTACCGGCGCGCACCGTGGTCTGGGCCGCCGGCGTGGCCGCTTCACCGCTGGCGCGCACGCTGGACGTGCCACTGGACCGCGCCGGACGCGTGCCGGTGCAACCGGACCTGACCCTGCCCGGTCACCCGGAGCTGTTCGTGGCCGGCGACCTGGCCGCACTGAGCCAGGCCGACGGCAAGCCGGTACCCGGGGTGGCACCGGCCGCCAAGCAGATGGGCAAATACGTGGCCGAGGTGATCCGCGCGCGCCTGCACGGCAAGCCCGAGCCCGGCCCGTTCAAGTACGCCGACTACGGCAACCTGGCCACCATCGGCCGCATGGCCGCGATCGTGCACCTGGGCCGGCTGCAGCTTTCCGGCGTGCTGGCCTGGTGGTTCTGGCTGGCCGCGCACGTGTTCTTCCTGATCGGCTTCCGCAACCGCATCGTGGTGCTGCTGAACTGGGCAGTCGCGTACTGGAGCTACCAGCGCAGTGCGCGGATCATCTTCGGTGATGACCAGGATGACCGGCGGCCGAGGCGGTAGGGCTGCACGCAACGGGGTCACGCAGCGGGGTCGGATCCCTTTCCGCAGGAAAGGACTCTGACCCGGTCAACACCCTCCACGCATGGCGTGGATCTACTGGTTCATCGGGCCACCGGGCACCCGCCGTTTCGACCAGGTCCGGCAGAAGTCCTCCTTCCTCGCGGTGTCGGCAATCTGCGCAGTACTCCAATGCCGGGTGATCCAGATCGTCAATGCAGTACTGCTGAGATGCCAGCGCGGCATGCCGCGCTGTGGTTGCCGCCACAGGTGGCGTCGGGCAATCCAGAAGGCCTCCCGCTCCACTTCCGGCACCTTCTTCTTCATCACGTCCTTGTCGAAGAACTGCGCGGCGAAACGCCAGGGATTCATCGGCTGGTATCCCGCGCGTGGTTCACTGCTGCACGCTGCCACACCACTGGGCGCGCGTTCGGCCGGCGTCGGCCGACCGCCTGCCAATGCCAGCCCGAGCAGGTACAGCAGGCCAGGCAACAGCGCGATGCCGGCGACCAGCACGACGACAGAGATCCATGCTTTGCCGGCGGCACGCATCGCTCACTGTGCCTTCGGCTTTGGATACCACAACGCGTTGACGATGACCCAGCGCTGGTCGAAGCGCCCCATGTGGAAGTAATCGACGAACCACGGGGTCTCCAGCCGCACCGAGGCCGCGTTGCCGGTCACGTCCAGCACCGTGCAGCGACGATCCCATTGATCCTTCGGGGTCTTCAACGCGCCCTGCTTCGTCAGCGAGACCAGTTCTTCCTTCGACATCCGGCGCAGGCCCAGGCGTTCGTCGGGTGTATCGCCGAGCACAGCGCGCTTGGCCAGGTCCGGATGCAGGGAGCGGGCGACGCGCTGTGGGTCCGCCTCCAGCTGGCCGTCGACGTAGTCGTGGCAGGTGGCTTCGATGGCCGCGATGGTGGCCGGGTCGGGGGCAGGGCTCGTTGCTGCGGAAAGAGCGAACAGCAGGGCGATCGTGGACATCCGGGTCTCCAGCTCTGGGCGCGGGGCGATCATCGCATGGGCCGGGTAGCCCATCCACGCGTGGCGTGGATCTACAGGACCGGCGCCTGCAGCCAGGCCAGCTTGCGTTCGCGGGGCTGCTGCTTGAGTTGCCACTCGGCGCGTGAGGCGGCGGCCCGGTCCGGGTATTCGCGCACGGCCAGCACGCGCAGCGGTGGCCGGGCCCGGGTGTAGCGCGCGCCCTTGCCGGCCTGGTGGGCGGCGAAACGCGCATCCACGTCGGTGCTGATGCCGGCGTAATAGCTGCCATCGCGGCATTCGAGCAGGTACAGGAACCACGGGCGGAGGGACGGGGCCATGCCCGGATTATGCCGTGCTGCACTGCAGCGGATATACTGGCGCCCGAATGCAGGAGAGTGGCGCCGCGCTGGCGCCCGCCGAAGGCGCAGGCTCCCATGATCGCTCAGGCCGGTGGGCTGGAATCCCACCAACCATGCATTCGACTCGCCGAGCTGGAGAGAGGTCACCGGGCACGCCCGGGACGATCCGCCGAAGGGGCACGCGGCCAACGCCGCTGAACTCTCAGGCAAAAGGACAGCGGGAGCGGCACCGGTCATCGTCATCCCGTCATTGCGCAGGCAGTGGTGGCAGTTGCGCATGGCCGGCCCCACCGCGCCCGGAGCCTGTTCCATGCTGCTGTCCATCATCTACCTGGTTGCCATTTCCGCCGAAGCCATGACCGGTGCACTGTCTGCCGGCCGCCGCCGCATGGACCTGTTCGGTGTGGTCATGATCGCCTGCGTCACCGCCCTCGGGGGCGGCTCGCTGCGCGACATCCTGCTCGGCCACTACCCGCTGGGCTGGGTGAAGCATCCCGAGTACCTGGGTTTCACCGTGTGCGCGGCGCTGATCGCCACCTGGGTGGCGCGCTGGATGCACCACTTCCGGCGCACCTTCCTGGTGCTCGATGGCCTGGGTCTGATCGCCTTCACCCTGATCGGCTGCTCGATCGCGCGCGAGGCCGGCCATGCGATGCCGATCGTGCTGATCGCCGGCATGCTGACCGGCGCGTTCGGCGGCGTGCTGCGCGACATCCTCTGCAACGAGGTGCCGCTGATCTTCCAGAAGGAGCTGTACGCGATCATCGCGCTGCTGACCGGCGCGGCGTATCTGTTGCTGCTGCACTGGGGCGTGGCCGACGCCACCGCGATCCTGTGCTGCCTGGGCGGCGGCTTCGCGCTGCGCCTGCTGGCGATCCACTATCGCTGGGAAATGCCGAAGTTCGTGTACCACGACGAAGTGCATTGAGCCTCTTCGTAGCGTCGAGCATGGCTCGACGCTACAAATATCGGCATCACCACCCCGGCGATGTACCTGGCGCTGTCGCTCATGCGCAGCGCCAGGCGCATCGCCGGTGCAGATGGGCCGGTCTCCAACTCCGGCCGGCCCTGATCGCGGCCGCACCCCCGCAGGCGCTGGCCGCCATCCACACACGTGCCGCACTCAGGCGGCTTGGGACACCTTCACGTCGCGACGGGCGCGCACGGCCGCAGCCAGTCGCTCCAGCACCGTCACGGTGGTGTCCCAGTCGATGCAGCCATCGGTGATGCTCTGCCCGTAGACCAGCGGCTGGCCTTCCACCAGTTCCTGGCGGCCACCAACCAGATGGCTCTCGATCATCACGCCCACGATGCGCTGTTCGCCGTCTTCCAACTGAACGGCGATGTCGTCGATCACCTTCGGCTGGTTCTCGGGGTTCTTCAGGCTGTTGGCATGGCTGGCATCGATCATCAGGCGCGCCGGCAGCTTGGCCTTGGCCAGCACCTGGCAGGCCTCAGCCACGCTGCCAGCGTCGTAGTTCGGTTGCTTGCCACCGCGCAGGATCACATGGCAATCCGGGTTGCCGGTGGTCGACACGATGGCAGTGCCACCCTGCTTGGTGACCGACAGGAAATGATGCGGGTTGGATGCCGCACCCACCGCGTCGGCGGCGATCTTCACGTTGCCATCGGTGCCATTCTTGAAGCCGACGGGGCACGACAGCCCCGAAGCCAGCTCGCGATGCACCTGGCTTTCGGTGGTGCGTGCGCCGATCGCGCCCCATGCCACCAGGTCGGCGATGTACTGCGGCGAGATCACATCGAGGAATTCAACACCGGCCGGCAGGCCGAGCTTGTTGATGTCGCGCAGGAGGCCACGGGCGATGCGCAGGCCCTTGTCGATCCTGAAGCTGCCGTCCAGGTCCGGGTCGTTGATCAGGCCCTTCCAGCCCACCGTGGTGCGCGGCTTCTCGAAGTACACGCGCATGACGATTTCCAGCTCGCCAGCCAGCGCGTCGCGCAGCGGCTTCAGGCGCTGGGCGTACTCGATGGCGGCGTTGGGGTCATGGATCGAGCACGGGCCCACCACCACCGCCAGGCGGTCGTCACGGCCGTGCAGGATCTGGTGCAGGGCCGCGCGCGAGGCGCTGACGGTGTCGGAAGCTTCATCGTCACAGGGCAGCATCGCCAGCAGCTGGGCAGGCGGTGTCAGCGGTTCGATGGTGCGGATACGCAGGTCGTCGGTGTGCGGGGGCATTGCAGGAGATCTCCGGAACGTTGGGGGTCCCCAGCGTGGCGGCATGAAAAAAGCCGCCAGGTTCGCTGGCGGCTTTCGGGAATGCGTCTGAAGCTTTCTTCAGGGTGAGCGCAGTCCTTCCTCCGCCAGTGGCTTCGGAAAGTAATACCAGTAAAAGCGGGTAGCGGCTGCGTTCATGGGATCTATTGATAGCACAGCTTTTGCGCAGTGCAAAATGTTTCATCCGCAACTGGGGGCGCGGTTCAGTGATGCGCCTGACTGCGCAGCGCACGCGGTGGCCGCTGTGCAACGTCGCTCATCTGCCATGCACTTCCACGTCCAGCAGCAGGCCTTCGTGGATGTCGGCCCAGCGCTCCAGCACGCGGTCCAGCTCCTGCCGGGCCTCGTCCAGCTGCTCGGGATTGAGCAGGGAACGGGTGGTGTAGAGATCGGACACCAGCCGGCGCAGTACCGCTTCCGGGATGGCCACCGAGGGCCCTTCCATCTGCGGCAGCTGCAGTGCCGGCGTATCGCCCTGCGGGCCGTACAGCGTTACCTGGAGCGTGCTCTGCATGATCAACTTCCCTGCGGATGGACATGGGCAATGTCCTGTTTACCGCGTCCGGGGGACAGGCGCATGTGCCATGCGCGTCCGGAGGCGCTGCTACAAGGCGGCCAGGTCGGCAAGGTGCTGCCCCATCCCATCGTCTGCGCCGACGGCATTGGTGGTGGCGAAGTACTGATGCCAACCGGTGGCGGCAATGCCTTCCAGCAGGGCGTCGGCGTCTTCCCGGCTCGCGCACCTCCATACAGCGTAGAACTGCTCGCTGCCACCGTGCGCTGCGCCCTCCGCGACACGACCCATCGCCACCGGTGCGATGCGAACCGGATCGAACTGCTGCATGCCTGCGCCGATGCGGGTGAAGAAGGCAGTGCGTTGGTCAGGCGGGAGAGCGGTCCAGGCCGGGGTGGCGGTGTAGAGCTCGATGAGGGTGTAGGACATGGAAGGTCTTCCTTGAGGTTGATGAGATTGCAGGCCGGCAGCCGGTACTACCGCAACGAGCGCAGGGCGCGTTTGCGGATGTAGGCATTGGCATCGCCAGGGTGTTGCTGTTGCCACCGCGCGCACAGCTCACGCAGCCACTGCGGTTGAGTCTTGCCGGCATCGTTGAGCCAGTTCCCGACCGAGTCCTGCACGTAGCGCGCCGGGTCGTTGGCCATTGCTTCCAGCATCGGCAATGCGAGTTCTGGATGCTGCTTGAACAGCACGATATGCGTGGACCACACGCCTCGTGGGCGCAGCGCTTCGCAGGCGAAGCGGCGCAGGTAAGGCGATGCTTCCTGCGCCCACACTTGCAGGTACTCAAGCGCCTGCAACGGTGCGGCAACGATGTCGCTGCGCAGCGCCAGCCATGCCCATTCGCGCACGCCGAAGTGCGGGTCGTCAGCCAGCGAACGCATCGCCCGCAGCTTGGCCGGCAGCGCCGCGCCGGCATCGCTGCCAATCAGGTAACAGGCCCAGCCACGCACGGTGTCTGATGCGTGTGCCTGCCAGCGCGAGGGATCACCCTGCCCGGCTTCGCGCAGCAACCGCGCCGCCAGCGCCATGCGCTGGGTGATGCCCTTGCCGGAGGCGTTGCGCATACGTTGCAGCGCTTCCGGCTCGAGCACAGGTGCCACGCCCTGTAGCAGTGCGGCGAAATCCACTGCCAGGCATTCGGCCAGATGCGTGGCAGCGGCATCACCGCTGTTGAGTGCACGCAGCCGGTCCGCGGGAATGGGCGTGCTCATGCGGAGGCTTCCCGCCCGGTGTCCGTGTGCTGCCAGACCTTGCGCAGCAGCTGTGACAGCTGCTGCCGTTCATCAGCATCCAGGCCGTTGAACAGGCCGCTGATCCATTGTGTGTGCTGCTCGAACAGCGACTCGGCCAAACGCTTGCCCGGTGCGGTCAACACGATCTGCAGACGACGGCCATCCTCGCCATCGCTGCGACGCTGCAGCAGGCCTTCGCGCTGCAGGCCATCGAGCAGGCCGCTGATGGTGGCCCGGGTCACGCCAGCGCGCTCGGCCAGCGCGTGCGGCGCCAGTGCGCCGCCGGCCCCGTGCAGCAGGAACAGCACGATGAAGCGACCCTCGCTGAGCCCGTGCGGTGCCAACCGTGCAGCGCAGTCGCGATCGATCGACGAGGACAACGAGAGCAGCTGGAAGCACAGGCGCAGCTGCGCGATGTTGGCGTGGCCGCGCCGCTGCGCTTCCTCCAGCAACGCCTGATGCTTGGCTTCGATCATCCTTTATTCACTTTATGATTAGGCACCTAATTATATGGAGGAATAGCCAGTGGAAGCAAATCGGAGTTGACTCAGGAAGTGCGTCCCAGCAGCAGCCGCGCGATCAGTCCCCCGCCCTCGCGGTGCAGCAGCTGGAGTTCGCCCGCGTGGCGCTTTGCCACGTTGGCAGCCACGGCCAGTCCAAGTCCGGCACCCCCGGTGGCGCGGCTACGCGAGCCCTCGCTACGCTGGAACGGTTGCAGCAGGCGTGCGCGATCGATCTCGGCGATGCCAGGGCCGCGGTCCATCACGTCCAGCTGAACCCCGTCACCCGCCATGGCGACCCACAGCTCCACGGCACCCGCGTAGCGCTCGGCGTTGTCGATGAGATTGTCGACCGCGCGCCGGAGCAGTAGCGCATCGCCATGCCACGGCAACGTATCCGGGCCCTGAAGGGAAATGTCGACCCCGCGCAGCAGCGCCGCCTGCACGCACTCCTCCAGCAGCGCTGAAAGATCCAGCATGCGCATCTGCAACGGCTGCAGCTCACCGCGTGCGTAGTCGAGCACCTGCTCGATCATCGTATCCATGCGCTCGATGTCTGCCACCATCCTGGCGGCCTGTGGAGCGGGAGCGAACTCCGCGCGCAGGCGCAGGCCGGTCAGGGGCGTGCGCAGGTCATGCGCCACGGCCGCCAGCATATGCGTCATGTCCCTTGCCTGGGCGCGCAGACGTTCGCGACCGGTGCTGATCGCTGTGGCCAGTACCTGCACTTCGCGTGGACCGTCATCAGGCAATGGCGTTTCAGCCTGCAGGTCGACCCGTGCGCTGGCTTCAGCCAGGCGTCGCAGCGGGCGCCCCAACCGGATCGCCGCCCACGCCGCCAGAGGTGCCAGCAGGATCGCACCGCCCAGCAGGGCGAGCATCACCTGGCGGCGCCAGGCCGCCAGGTCACTGTGGTCGCTGCCGACCACCCGCCATCGGCCATCGGCCTGCCGCATCCCCAGTTCGAATGGCGGCCACTGCATGGCGGTCAGCAACGCGGCCTGCGATTTCAGCACGCCAGCACGAGCGGAGGCGTCCAGTACCGCGCCACCCTCGATGACCTGCACATCGGGCGCCCTGCCCTGCCCCGTCCACACCAGGCGTACATTCCTGGCCGGCAGGTCCATCTGCACCGCCGCCAACTGGGTGAGCCAGTCACTGGCGCTGCCCCGGGGTGGCGCGTCCTGCGTCGACATATGCAATCCCAGTGGCGCCGGCGCCTGTTCCCCACGCAGCACCTGCATCGCATGGTCCAGCCGCATCGGTGGCGGCGCGGGCCGGGGCATCCACCCCACTACCGCAACGCTGACCAGGGTTGCCAGCAGCAGGCTGGCCAAGGCCAGCATCGCGATCCAGCGGGTGGTCGACCACCGGCTGCTCACAACACCCCTACCTCCGCGTTGAAGCGGTACCCTTCACCGCGCAGTGTCTGCACAAGGGCTTCAGCGCCGGACGCGGCCTGCCCGAGCTTGCGGCGCAGGCGGCTGATCGCAAGGTCGACGGCACGGTCCACGCTGTCACTGGCTTCTCCGCGACTCAACTGCAGCAGCTGCTCGCGCGCCAGCACCCGCCCGGGACGTTCAGCCAGTGCCAGCAGCAGGGAGAATTCACCGCGGCTCAGCGCCAGTTCGGCACCATCCGGCGCGAACAGGCGACGCTGGTCAGGCAGCAATCGCCAGCCATCAAACCGCAGCTCGCTGGCCACCTGTGCGCGCAGCTTGTCCTGCCTGCGCAGCAGCGCGCGTACCCGCGCCAACAGCTCGCGCGGGTCAAACGGCTTGGCCAGGTAGTCGTCCGCGCCCATCTCCAGGCCGATCACGCGATCCGGCGCCGCCCCCATCGCCGACAGCATCAGGATCGGGATCGCCCGCGCCTGCAGCCGGCGGCATACCGACAGGCCATCCTCACCAGGCATCATCCAGTCGAGGATGATCAGGTCAGGTCGTTCAACCTGCAGCAACACGTCCAGCGCTGTTGCATCCGCCGCCACACGCACCTGGTAGCCGTGCAGCAGCAGGTGGTCGGCGATGGCGTCACGAATGCTGGCATCGTCATCGACGACGATGACGCGGATGGGAGTGTTCATTGCCCCAGTATCCCGCACCTGTGTATCAGGACGGTATCAATGCCGATATCGCGGTGATACGCCGCTGCGCGCCAATGGTCGCCCACGATCACTGCGGAGTCTCCCCTTGCGCCTGTTCCTGCTGCCCCTGTTCGCCATCCCCTTGCCGGCGCTCGCCTCCGATGCCGCCGAGCACGTCCTGCCGATGTGGATGCAGGGCGGTCATCCGGCAGTGGCCGTCTCGCTGGACGGGCGTTCAGAGCCGCTGCGCTTCGTGGTCGACAGTGCCGCCGGGGCAACCCTGGTCGATGCACGCGTAGTGCGGCGCTACGGTTTGCAGGATGCGGAAGCGGCAGTGTCGCAGGCCCAGGGCGCGAGCGCGAAGGCGGCGCGGTTGCAGCGCATGCGCAGCACAGCGTGGCAGCTGGGCAGCTGGCAATTGAAGGCCAGCGGCATGCAGGTCGACCTGTCATCGCTGGCGAAGGGCGATGATCCGGCCATTGACGGCCTGATCGGCAACGACCTGACCGGGCGCTGGGACACCCGTTGGGACTTCGGCCGCAATCAACTGGCGCTGTGGACACCCGGCGGCTTGGACCTGGAAGGGCCGGGTTGCCAACCCAATGCGCTGCCCGGCCGCGATGACGGCCTGCGCCAGTTCGGCTTCATCACGCTTGCCTTGGGTACGCCCGGCGTGGACGCCATCGCCGTGGTCGACACCGGTGCCGCGCAGACCGTCCTCAACGCCGAAGCAGCCCGCGCACTGGGCCTGCGCACCGACGGCAGCGATGCTCGGGTGCGTGCACGTGAAGAGGGCACCGGGGGGCTGGGTGGCGGTGCACAGGCAACCTGGCTGTACACCCTGCCCGGCATGACCGGCGGCAACTGGCAGCACCCGCCGATGGAGGTCCGGATCAGCGAACTGCCGGTGTTCAGGGCGATCGGCCTGGAGGCGCGACCGGCCTTGATCCTCGGTGCCGACGCGATGCGCGGTGGCCAGGTGGACATCGGTGCGGGTGCCGCGCGGATCTGCCTGCGCCGACCCGGCTGACGTCCGGCGCATGACGGCGGGAGCTGGCAGGCGTAGCATCGCGCCACGTCCCGCCAGGAGTTCCACGCATGCGCCGTGCTGTCCTGCTGTTGCTGACGCTGCTGCCGCCGGCCGCGCTGGCCGCGCCGCCGCTACCCTCGCCCGCGCGCATCGATGCCGAAGCACAGCGGCTGATGCAGGCGGCGCATGCGCGCGGGATGGCGCTGGCGGTGATCGATGGCGGCAAGGTGGTACACGTGGCCGCCTACGGCGAACGCAACGCCGCAGGCGAGCCGCTGCGCACCGATACCGTGATGTACGCCGCCTCGCTGACCAAGATGGCGTTCGGCCACCTGGTCGCACAGCTTGCCCAGGACGCACGGATCGAGCTGGACGCCAGCATCGCTACGGCGCTGGACAAGCCGCTGCCGGACTACCCGCCGGAGCCGAAGAAGTACGCCGACTACAGCGTACTGGCCGATGATGCGCGCTGGCGCCAGCTCACCCCGCGCCTGCTGCTCAACCATTCCAGTGGCTTTGCCAACTTCGGGTTCCTGGAACCCGATGGCCGCCTGAAGTTCCACTTCGATCCGGGCAGTCGTTATGGGTATTCCGGCGAAGGGCTGATCCTGTTGCAGTTCGTGATCGAGCGTGGACGGCTTGGCCAGGACGTGGGTACATTGATGCAGCGGCAGGTATTCGACCGCTTCGGCATGGTCCGCACCAGCATGATGTGGCGTGAGGATTTCGCCGCCAACCTGGCCGATGGCTGGACGGCGGAAGGCACGGCCGAGCCGCACGATGAACGCAGCCGCGTGCGTGCGGCCGGTTCGATGGATACCACCATCGCCGACATGGCGCGCTTCGCTGCCGGCTATGTCCGCGGCGATGGGCTGTCGCCTGCAATGCGCAGGGAACTGGTGCGGCCGCAGCTGCCGATCACCACCGCCAGCCAGTTCCCCACGTTGCAGCCAGAGCTGCCCGTGGCGCAGCAACGCAAGGATCTGGCTGCGGGCCTGGGCGTGGTGACGTTCCGCGGCCCGCAGGGCGCAGGCTTCTACAAGGGTGGCCACGACGATGCGGTCGGCAACACGCTGGTGTGCATCGAACGGTACAGACGCTGCGTGGTGATCCTGGGCAACGATGTACGGGCGGAAGCTGCGTTCCCGGCACTGGTGGCATTCGTACTGGGCGATACCGGCGTGCCGTGGCAGTGGGAGTATGGCGCGGCGAAGGTATTCGTCGAATGAGGGTGCGATGACGCCTGCATGGCGAACGCGGCTGGGAGGGGAGCATCCACGCCATGCGTGGATGGCACTCCTCAGCGCGCCTGCTCGAAGAACATCAGGTACACCAGCCGGCCATTCTCCGGTCGATCACCGAACGCTGGCCCGGCGGTGTGCCAGAACCAGGGCCGCAGCAGCACCAGCCGGTTGAAGCGCATCGGAATGCGCATGGTCATTTCCCACTGGCTGTCGTCGTTGCTGTCGCGCTCGATGATGTCGCGATGCATGTCGCCGCCGTTGGCGTAGCCCAATGCGGCCAGCTCCGCCGCATCCAGGGCCATGCGTTCGGTGCCGGTACGACGGTGGCGGAAGAACTCGGTGCCGCCCTCGCAGTGCTCCGGTGCACTCAGGTAGAGAATGCCCGACCAGTGCGAGTGGTCGGCGTGTACCTTGGCGCGGCCGATGTCGCCGGCAAAGGTAAGGCGGAACTTGCCGTGCGACTGCAGCGGGTTGACCGGCCGCAGCGGTTCGTTGACCAGTCGCGAGACCGCGCCGGACAGTCCATCCAGCTCCAGCCGCTGCTGTGAATTGCGGCCGGGGAATGCGCCCTCCTGGACGGGATAGTCCAGGCCCAGTGCCGCTTGGCGCAACCCCTGCGCATCGGCGGGAGAAAGGAAGTCGTCAACGACGATGAACGAAGTAGGCATGGTTACCGAGCGTAGCGATGCACTGCGGCGACGGCAACCGGGCAACGAAAAACCCCGCCTTGCGGCGGGGTTCTTCCTTACATCACATCGGGAAGGCGTGCCGACCGAGGCCGGCAACGACCGCCGGAGGCGTGGACTTAGAAGTCCATGCCGCCCATGCCGCCCATGCCGCCCATGCCACCAGCGCCGCCCATGGCCGGCTCGTCCTTCTTCGGAGCTTCGGCAACCATGGCTTCGGTGGTGATCATCAGGCCGGCGATCGAGGCCGCGTTCTGCAGGGCCGAACGGGTCACCTTGGTCGGGTCCAGGATGCCGAACTGCAGCATGTCGCCGAACTCGCCGGTGGCCGCGTTGTAGCCGAAGCTGCCGGTGCCTTCCTTGACCTTGTTGATGATGACCGACGGCTCGTCGCCGGCGTTGGCCACGATCTCGCGCAGCGGGGCTTCCATCGCACGCAGGGCAATCTGGATGCCGTGGTTCTGGTCTTCGTTGGCACCCTTCAGGCCGGCCAGCGCGGTGATCGCGCGGACCAGGGCAACGCCGCCGCCCGGGACCACGCCTTCTTCAACGGCTGCACGGGTAGCGTGCAGGGCGTCGTCGACGCGATCCTTCTTTTCCTTCATTTCGATTTCGGTCGAGGCGCCGACCTTGATCACGGCAACACCGCCGGCCAGCTTGGCCACGCGTTCCTGCAGCTTCTCGCGATCGTAATCCGAGGAGGTGTCCTGGATCTGGGTCTTGATCTGCGCCACGCGTGCATCAACGTTGGCCTTGTCGCCGACGCCGTCGATGATGGTGGTGTTCTCCTTGGAGACCTGCACCTTCTTGGCGCGGCCCAGGTCCTTGATGGTGGCCTTTTCCAGCGACAGGCCGACTTCCTCGGAGATCACGGTGCCACCGGTCAGCACGGCCATGTCTTCCAGCATCGCCTTGCGGCGGTCGCCGAAGCCCGGGGCCTTGACGGCCACGACCTTGACGATGCCACGGATGGTGTTGACCACCAGGGTCGCCAGCGCTTCGCCTTCGACTTCTTCAGCGACGATCAGCAGCGGCTTGCCGGCCTTGGCGACGCCTTCCAGCACCGGCAGCAGGTCACGGACGTTGGAGATCTTCTTGTCGTGCAGCAGGATGAACGGATCATCCAGGTCAGCGGTCTGCGACTGCTGGTTGTTGATGAAGTACGGCGACAGGTAGCCGCGGTCGAACTGCATGCCCTTGACCACGTCCAGCTCGTTGTCCAGGCCCGAGCCTTCTTCAACGGTGATGACGCCTTCCTTGCCGACTTCCTTCATCGCGTCAGCAATGATCTGGCCGATCGACTCATCCGAGTTGGCCGAGATGGTACCGACCTGGGCAATCGCCTTGTCGTCGGCGGTCGGCTTGGAGATGTTCTTCAGCTCGGCGACGGCAGCCGAAACGGCCTTGTCGATACCGCGCTTGAGGTCCATCGGGTTCATGCCGGCGGCAACGGCCTTGGCGCCTTCGCGGATCAGGGCCTGGGCCAGCACGGTGGCGGTGGTGGTGCCGTCGCCGGCATCGTCGTTGGTGCGCGACGCAACTTCCTTCACCATCTGCGCGCCCATGTTCTCGAACTTGTCAGCCAGTTCGATTTCCTTGGCGACGGAGACGCCGTCCTTGGTGATGGTCGGGGCGCCGAAGCTCTTTTCCAGCACGACGTTGCGGCCCTTCGGGCCCAGGGTGGCCTTGACAGCATTGGCGAGAACATTGACGCCGCGCACCATGCGCGAACGGGCGTCTTCACCGAAACGAATATCCTTGGCAGCCATTGCATTTACCTCATTGGTAGCGCCGGACGATGCCCGGCGGCTGGGAGTTGGGATCAGGTTGAAACAGGTCGCGCCGAGGCTCAGCCGATGACGGCGAGCACGTCGTCTTCGCGCAGGACCTTGTATTCGACGCCTTCGCTCTTGTACGAGCTGCCGGCGTACTGGCCGTAGATGACCTTGTCGCCGACCTTCAGCGACGGCGCGCGCACGTTGCCGTTGTCCAGCGGCTTGCCCGGGCCGACGGCCACGACCTCACCCTTGGTGGACTTTTCCTTGGCCGAGTCGGGGATGACGATGCCACCGGCGGAGATTTCGTCGGCTTCGATCGGCTTGACCACAACGCGGTCGTGCAGCGGCTTGATGCTCATAGGAGACCTCTTAAGTGATTGATTGGTCTAAAAAAGTCCGGCGATGTTAGCACTCACCCCAGGCGAGTGCCAGAACCGCACGTGAAGAAACCCGACAACGTCGGGAGCAGGGCAGAGATGGAGCCCCGCCGTCCCCTTTCAAGGGCGGAATGAAAAAAATTTTTCCGCCCGCGCGCGTCGGCCAAGGCGTCGGTCCTGGACAATTTCGGTGACAAGCGTCGCACTGTCAGATATCTGACGTTCATTTACGACAAAGTGTCACTGGATCGGCCTTAGGCTCGGTCAGGCATTCCCAATCACAAGGAGTAGTCGATGCGATTGCTGTCCCCGCTTGCCGCCGCCTGCCTGCTGGCGCTGGCCGCCGCGCCGGCCCAGGCCGAGGTCTTCATCAATGAACTGCACTACGACGACAGCACCGCCGCCGGTGACGTCGGCGAAGCGATCGAGGTCGTAGCCACTGCCGGTGAGGACCTGTCCGGCTACCGCCTGTACCTCTACAACGGCAGCAATCCGTCGGCCGCCACCGTCTATGCCAACACCCCGGTCCCGGCCGGCACCGCCGCCGGCTGCGGCAGCGCCAGTATCGCTGTGGTCAACTATCCGACCAACGGCATCCAGAACGGACCGAACGACGGCATCGCGCTGGTCGATGCCAGCGGCAAGGTGGTCCAGTTCCTCAGCTACGAGGGTGCCATCACCGCCTCCGGTGGCCCTGCTGCCGGCATGACCAGCCAGAACATCCCGGTGGCCGAAAGCAACAGCACCGCGCCGGGCACCTCGCTGCAGCTGACCGGCAGCGGCAGCCAGTACGCCCACTTCACCTGGGCCGAATCTGCCGGCCAGACGTTCGGCAGCTGCAACAACGGCCAGACCTTCAGCGGCGGTGGCACGCCAGGCCCCAACACGCCGCCGTCAGTCTCCACCACCACCCCGGCGCAGGGCAGCAGCACCTTCCCCGCTGCCGCCGACCTGGAAGTGGTGTTCAGCGAGACGGTGAACCTGGCCAGTGGCGCCTTCGCCCTGAGCTGCGGCACCTCCGGCAGCGTGCCGCTGACCTTCCCGGCCAGCGGCCGCAGCGTGAAGCTGTCCACCAATACCGCGCTGGTGGCCGGTGAAGCCTGCCGCTTCGACATCCGCGCCGCGCGCATCACCGACCTGCAGGGCGCGCATCCGGCCGCCGACAGCCGCATCGCCTTCACCGTGGCCAGCACCGGCGGCAATCCGGACCCGGGCAACCCGGGCGTGCCGGCCGGCTACTACTCCAGGGTCAACACCAGCAGCCCCAGCCAGCTGCGCTGCTCGCTGCACGCCACCATCAAGGGCCACACCGCCTACCCGTACAGCGGCTCGGGCACCAGCACCTGGACCATCCTGGAAATCGCCGACGAGGATCCGAACAACCCGGACCGCATCCTCGATGCCTACCGCAACCGCAGCTACGCCAAGGTCAGTGATCGTGCGGGCACCGGCAGCGGCCTGACCTACAACCGCGAGCACACCTGGCCGAACTCGCTGGGCTTTGCCACCACCACCGGTGACAAGGGCCTGCCCTACGCGCCGTACACCGACACCCACATGCTGTACCTGACCGACGCGCAGTGGAACGCCGACCGTGGCAACAAGCCGTTCGCCAAGTGCGATGCCAGCTGCGGCGAGCGTGCCACCGAAGCCAACAATGGGCAGGGCGGCGGCAGCGGTGGCTACCCGGGCAATTCCAACTGGGTGCGCACGCCGGACGGCAACACCGGCACCTTCGAGGTGTGGGGCAAGCGCAAGGGCGACATGGCGCGTGCGGTGATGTACATGGCGATCCGCTATGAGGGTGGCAAGGATGCGGCCACCGGCCAGTCCGAGCCGGACCTGGAGCTGACCGACGACCGCAGCAAGATCGTCAAGACCAGCAGTTCGCCGGCCTACATGGGCCTGCTGTCGACGCTGATCGACTGGCACCTGTCCGATCCGCCGGATGATGCCGAGCGTGCCCGCAATGACGTGGTCTACAGCTTCCAGGGCAATCGCAACCCGTTCATCGATCACCCCGAGTGGGCCACCCCGGCCCTGTTCACCTCGGCCAAGCCAGCCACCTGCCAGCTGGCCAACTGACCGCGCAACGCTGCGGTCCACTGCCGCCGCCGGGCCCAGACCCGGCGGCGGCCCTATACTCGACGGTCATGCCGACCGTCGATCCCGTCCTGCTGCTGTTGACCACCTGCCCGGACCGGGCCAGTGCCGAGCGCATCGCGCACGCGCTGGTCGGCGAGCGCCTGGCCGCGTGCGTGACCCGCCTTGATGGCGCGCAGTCCACCTACCGCTGGCAGGGCGAGGTGACCACCGATGCCGAGCTGCAGCTGCTGGTAAAGACCACCGCGAGCCGCGTCGATGACGCAATCGCCCGGATCGTCGAACTGCATCCGTATGAACTCCCGGAGTGCATCGCGGTCGAAACCCGGGCCGGCCTGCCGGCATATCTGGACTGGATCCGGGCACAGACCCGGGAGGACACTGATTGAAGACTCTGTTTGCGCGTGGCGCTGCCTTGTGCGCCCTGTTGTGGCTCTCGCTGCCCGCCTTGGCCCTGGATGAGAAGGACCTGCTGCCGGTGGACCAGGCGTTCGCGCTGACCGCCACTGCCCCCGAACGGGGCCAGGTGCAGCTGCAGTTCAAGATCGCACCGGGCTACTACCTGTATCGCCACCGCACCAGCGTCAAGGCGGATCCGGCCTTCAATGCCGGCACGCTGCAGATGCCCAAGGGTGACAGGCACCACGATGATTTCTTCGGCGAGGTCGAAACCTATCGCGAGCGCCTGCAGGCCACCCTGCCCGGCACGCCGACCGACGCCGCCGGCACCATCAGCCTGGAAGTACGCTACCAGGGCTGCGCCGATGCCGGCGTCTGCTACCCACCGCAGAAGCGCGTGGTGCAGGTCACCCTGCCGGGTGCCGGTGCGGCGGCCGCGGTGCCTGCCGCGCGTACCGGTGCCGCCAGTCCGTTCAACAACCCGCTGGCCGGTGCCGGCAACAGCGGTGGCCTGCGCCTGCCGGGCGCGGCCAACAACAGCCAGGCGCTGCCGCTGCCGTCGGAACAGGCGTTCGGCTTCGATGCCATCGCCAGCGACGGGAACACCCTGCTGCTGCGCTTCAGCCCGGCACCCGGCTACTATCTGTACCGCGACCGCACTTCGCTGAAGCTGGAAGGCAGCGCCGGCGTGCTCGCCGACAAGCCGCGCTGGCCGGCCGCGCAGTCGCATCGCGACGAGCACTTCGGCGATGTCTCGGTGTACTTCAACCAGGTGGAAGTGCCGCTGCCGCTGCGCCGCACTGTTACTGATGCGGTCGACAGCACCCTGGTGGTGACTTTCCAGGGCTGCCAGACCGATGGTATCTGCTACCCGCCGATGACCCGTCGGGTGAAGCTGTCGATTCCGGCCGGCAAGCTCAACGCCGGCGCCGGCCAGGCGCCAGTGCGCGAGGAAGCCGTCAATGCGCTGGGCGCTGCCGGTGCGCCGCGTGAATCCGCCAATGGCGTACCGCTGCGCCTGCTGCCGACCGTACCCAACGACGGCAACGTCGCTCCCGCCGCCAGCGGCAGTGAGGGCGCGCGCAATGAGTTCGCCGCCGATGCGCGCGATGGCAACGCCCTGCGCACGCGTCCTCCGGCGACCACCCCGAACCCGGACCGATCGTTCGTCTGGGTGCTGCTGCTGGCGCTGGCCGGTGGCCTGGTACTGAACCTGATGCCCTGCGTGCTGCCGATCCTGTCGCTGAAGGTGCTGAGCCTGGCGCAGAGCGGCGAGAGCCCCGAGCGCGCGCGCAGCCATGCCCTCTGGTACACGCTGGGCGTGCTGGTCGCGTTCGCGGGGATCGGCGCGCTGATGGTAGGCCTGCGTGCGATCGGCAACGCCGTCGGCATCGGCTTCCAGCTGCAGCACCCGGGCGTGGTGGCGGCGCTGGCCTACATCATGTTCGCGGTGGGCCTGAGCCTGTCCGGCGTATTCACCCTCGGCGGCGGCATCGGCAATCTTGGCCAGTCGCTGGCCAGCCGCAGCGGCCCGGCCGGTGACTTCTTCACCGGTGCGCTGGCCTGCGTGGTCGGCAGTGCCTGCGTCGGCCCGTTCATGGGCGGTGCGATCGCCTACGCCTTCATTGCCCCGCCGCTGAAGGCGATGACCGTGTTCCTGTTCCTTGGCCTGGGCCTGGCGCTGCCGTTCCTGCTGATCGGCTTCGTGCCAGCGCTGGCACGCCGCCTGCCCAAGCCCGGCCCGTGGATGGAAACGCTCAAGCACGTGCTGGCCTTCCCGATGTACGCCACTGCGCTGTGGCTGCTGTGGGTGCTGGGCAAGCAGCGCGGCGTGGACGGCATGGCGCTGGTGCTGGGTGGCCTGCTGCTGTTCGCGTTCGGCCTGTGGCTGTTTGAACGCAACCGCTGGACCGGCTCGCGTGCGGTGACCCTGCTCGGCGTGCTGCTGGCGATCGGTGCGCTGGTTCCGGCCTGGGGCGTGACCCAGCTTGCAGCGCCGGCGAGGGCAGCACAGGCCGCCAGCGACAACGTGGTCGAGTATTCGCCGCAGCTGCTGGACCGCCTGCGCGCCGACAACCGCGTGGTGTTCGTCAACATGACCGCCGACTGGTGCGTGAGCTGCAAGGCCAACGAACGTGCGGTGCTGTCACGGCCGGAGTTCAAGGAACTGCTCAAGCGCACCAATGCGGTGTACATGCGCGGTGACTACACCAACGTCGACCCGCAGATCACCACGTTCCTGGAAGAGCACAAGGCGGTGGGCGTACCACTGTACGTGGTGTACGGCCCCGGCGCGCCGCCGACCGTGCTGCCGACCCTGCTGACCCAGGCGGTGGTCGAGGAAGCGCTGCTGCGCACCGCACGATGAAGTGGCAACGGCCAGCGCTGCTGTGGACAGCGGTGCTGGCCGCCGGCCTCGGCCTGTGGGCCGGGCATCGTCTGTCACCCGGCACATCAGCACCTGCCGCGCCAGCAACGGCTTCCAGGGCGACGGCCGTGAAGCCCACGCTGCAGGTGGGCGATCAGTTGCCCGCGCTGACACTGCCGGACCTGGCGGGTCAGCCATTGGTCCTGCGCGATCACTTCGCCGGCCGGCCGCTGCTGATCAACGTCTGGGCCAGCTGGTGTGCGCCCTGCGTGGAAGAGATGCCCGAACTGGCGCGCTTCGCCGATGCCCAGGGCGACAACGGTGTGCAGGTGCTGGGCCTGGCGCTGGACACCACGGACGACGTGCGCGGTTTCCTGCAGCAGGTGCCGGTGGACTACCCGATCGTGATCGAGACACCGGGCCCGCGCGATGCCAGCGTGCAGCTGGGCAATACACAGGGGCTGCTGCCCTACAGCGTGCTGTTCGATGCGCAGGGGCGGCTGGTGAAGGCAAAGCTGGGACCGTTCGCCCACGGCGAGATCGACAGCTGGGTGAAGTGAGGGTTCGGCAGGGCTGCGCCCTGCACCTGCCGAGGCCACCGCAACGGCCAGAGCCAAAGCGGATTTCCGTGGGATGGCGGGGCGGTGCGGCTGGGCAGGACACGCCGTAAACCCATCCATGGGGGCTCGATGGCGCCATCCATGGCGCCAACGGTCCTGCCCAGCCACACCGCCCCGCCTCCGACAGATTCCGGCGGCTGTTGGGTATGAATCTCCATCGAAATCAAACATTTCGACAATTGAACGAAAAGCATCCACGCATGGCGTGGATCTACGGCAGGTCGCGAGAATCTGTCGAAGGCGGGGTGGGTCCGGTTGAGGAGACGCGAGCCGCATGGGCCCGAGGCATGCCTCGGGCGGGTTGGGCAGGACACCCAACCCCGGTCTTGCCGTGTGCGCAGGACAGCGCAAACGAGCAGGCGGCGACCGAGCTACATGGACGTACTTGCAGCGTCCCTCTCAGCCGGACCCGCCCCGCCAACCCACGGAAAGCCAGCTTTTGAGGTTGACGTTGCTCCGGCTTGCAGCGGGTGCAGGGCTGCAAAGCCCTGCAACAAAACCCTCCTTGACCGTAGCCCGTCCGCCACGGAGAATTCCGCGACTAATTCTCATTTGCTGTTGCGCAGGATGCGGGCGGCAGCCTCCCGGGCCCCTCTCTTTCGATGTTCAAGAACGTCCTGTTCCAACTGCATTGGCTGCTGGGCATTACCGCCGGTGCCATCCTGGCCGTGATGGGCCTCAGCGGCGCCGTGCTGTCCTTCGAGGACGAGCTGCTGCGCGCCGCCAATCCCGGCTTTGCCGAGATCGCCGAGCACCATGCCGACGGACAGCCTCCCCTTGCACTCAGTGAACTGGTGCCGCTGCTCCAGGCCGGCAGCGAACGCCCCCTGCAACGCCTGCGTATCGATGCCACCGGACAGCGGCCGTCGGTCGCGCGCTTTGCCGGCGGCAAGGACCACTGGGTGTACTTCGACCCGTACAGCGGTGAGCGCTTCAGCGCCCTGCGCGGCCAGGCGTTCTTCGACTTCGTCGAGGACCTGCATCGCCACCTTGCTGCGGGCGAACGCGGCAAGTGGATCACCGGCAGCTGTGCCATCGCCCTGCTGTTCTTCACCCTGTCCGGCCTCTACCTGCGCTGGCCACGACGCTGGTGGCACTGGCGCAGCTGGCTGGCAGTGGAGTGGAAACGCAGCGGGCGCGGCTTCCTGTGGAGCCTGCACTCGGTCGTCGGCACCTGGGTGCTGCTGATCTACCTGATGAGTGCGCTGACCGGCCTGTGGTGGTCGTTCGACGGGTATCGAAGCGCGGCCAGCACGCTGCTGGGCGTCCCACCGGCGGCCAAGCACCAGGTTGCCACCGATGCATCGCTGGACCTGCACCGCATTGAAGCCACGCTGTACGCGCTGCCGGGCGTGCGCGCCGGCTTCATTGACCTGCGCCTGCCGGAGAAGCCCGGGCAGGCGCTGAACGTGCGGGTGATGGCCGGTGATCCGTCGCAGCGCGGCGGCCACCACGATCGTGCGCATGACCTGCTGCAGCTCGATCCGGCCAGCGGTGCGGTTCTCGATGCCCGCCCGTACGCACGCCAGGGCGCGGGCGGACAGCTGGCCACCAGCGTGTTCGCGCTGCATTCGGGCAGCTACTTCGGTGTACCCGGGCGCGTGGTGGTGATGCTCAGCAGCCTGGGCATGAGCCTGTTCTTCATCACCGGCTGGATGCTGTACCTGGACCGCCGCCGCAGCCAGCGTGCCGCGCGCGGGCTGCGCCAGGCGCTACCGATGCGGGCCAGCGACGCCGGCAACGCAGCGTGGCTGGTGGTGCATGCCAGCCAGAGCGGACTGGGCGAACAGCTGGCGTGGCGCGCGGCGGCCCAGCTGCAGGCGGCCGGCCATGCGGTGCAGGTGCTGCCGCTGGCGCGCATCGATGCCGCGCTCCTGCTGCGTGCATCGAGCGCGCTGTTCGTGCTGAGCACCTTCGGCGACGGCGAGCCGCCCGACGCCGCACGGCGCGCAGCGCGGCAGTTGCTTGCACAAGCGCTGGACCTTTCGGGCCTGCAGTTCGGCCTGCTCGCGCTGGGTGACCGCCAGTACCCGCACTACTGCGGCTTCGGCCGCCGGGTCGATGGCTGGTTGATCGGAAACGGCGCGCGTGCACTGTTCGAGCGCGTCGACGTCGATGCCGCCTCGGTCCCCGCGCTGCGCCGGTGGCAGCAGGAGCTGGGTGCGCTCACCGGCATCGTCACCGATGACAGCGTGCTGCCTGCGGCTACGCAGATGCATGAGTGGCGCCTGCTCGGCCGCGACCGCCTCAACCCTGGCAGCGTCGGCGGAGCGATCTGGCGTATCCGTCTTGCCGCACCGGCCGACGTGCAGTGGCAGGCCGGTGACATCCTGCACATCGCGCCCCGCCACAATGCGCAGCATGCCGGTGCCGTGTTGAAGGCGCATGGGCTGGATCCGCTGCAGCCCTTGCTGGTCGATGGCCATCCGCGCACGCTGCTGGCGCTGGCCAGCGAACGCGAGCTGCCGGAGGCCGATGCCGCGCTGGCAGTGCAGGATGCCTGCCTGTGGCTGGCCGGGCTGCCGCTGCTGCCCAGCCGCGAGTATTCGATCGCCTCCTGCACGGATGATGGCGTGGTGGAGCTGGTGGTGCGGCTGGTGCATGACGCCTCCGGTCGAGCCGGGCTGGGCTCGGGCTGGCTGTCGTTGCATGCGCCGATCGGTGCCGGCATCGTCGCCCGCGTGCATCGCAACCCCGGTTTCCATCGTGTCATTGGCGCGCCGATGGTGCTGATCGGCAACGGCACCGGCATCGCCGGCCTGCGCAGCCTGTTGCGCGAAGCCGCCCGTGCAGGCGAACACGGGCACTGGCTGTTGTTCGGCGAGCGCCAGCGTGCACACGATTTCCTGTTCGCCGACGAGATCGAAGCGTGGCAGGCCGATGGCCATCTCGCGCGGGTGGACCTGGCGTTCTCGCGCGATGGCGACGGCGGTTATGTGCAGGATCGCCTGCAGGCGGCCACCGGAACGCTGCGCGACTGGATGCGGCGCGGTGCGGTGATCCATGTCTGTGGGTCGTTGCAGGGCATGGCCGAAGGCGTGGATCAGGTGCTGCGAACGGCGCTGGGCGATGAAGCGGTGGAAATGCTGCTGGAAAACGGGCGCTACCGCCGCGACGTGTATTGATTCCTGCCGCCGAACGCTGGTGTGAGCCGAGCATGGGCTCGGCTCTACAGTGTTCCTGCAGCCGATGTAGCGCCGAGCCTACGCTCGGCTGACTAGGCCGCGGCGGCGCGCGCCTGCGGCATCGACTGCAACCGGAACGCGCCCACCGCGTCGGTCAGGGCACGCACCTGGACCTGCATCTGCGCCGTGGAGGCACCGGCCTCTTCCACCAGGCTGGCGTTGCGTTGGGTACTGGCTTCCATCTGCACGATGGTCTGGTTCACCTGTGCGATGCCGGCATGCTGGTCCTGCGACGCACTGCGGATACCCGCCAGCAGCTCGGCCAGCTGCTGCACGCTGCCGACGATCTCGCCCATCGTGGTGCCGGCCTGTTCGGCCTGCTGGTTGCCCTCTCCCACACGCGCCACCGAATCCTCAATCAGGCCCTTGATCTGCTTGGCCGCCTCTGCGCTGCGTTGTGCAAGCAGGCGCACTTCCGCGGCTACCACGGCGAAACTGCGGCCCTGCTCACCGGCACGCGCCGCTTCCACCGCCGCATTCAGCGCGAGGATGTTGGTCTGGAAGGCGATGCCGTCGATCAGCTGGGTAATGTCGCCGATCCGCCGCGATGCCTCGCTGATGCCCTGCATGGTCGCCACCACCTGGCCGACAGCCTCGCCGCCGCGCTGCGCCACTGCAGCCGCACCCTTGACCAGCGCGTCGGCACGGCCTGCGGCATCAGCATTGCGACCGACCGTATCGGTCAGTTCGTGCATGGAAGCGGCGGTCTCTTCCAGGTTGGCGGCCTGCTGCTCGGTGCGCTGAGACAGATCATGATGGCCGGCAACGATCTCGCCAACGCCGGTATCGAGACTGGAGGTGGCGTGCTGGATGCGGGTGACGATGCGGCCCAGCTGCGCGACCGTCGCGTTGGCATCATCGCGCATGCGCGCGAACACGCCCTGCAGCTCACCCTCCATGCGCACGCTGAGGTCACCACGGGCCAGCGCAGCCAGCAATGCCTGCAGGTCGCCGAGGTTGGTTTCAAACGTCGCCAGCAGGCGGTTGATGCTGGTCGACAACGTGCGCACGAAGCCCTGCTTGCCCTCCAGCGCGATGCGACCGTGCAGGTCGCCGTGTGCTGCAGCATCGACCAGGGCAGCGACCTCGGTTTCCAGCAGGGTCTCCAGCGCACGACTGCGCCATTCCACCGCTACGCCGAGGAATTGCCCTTCATCGATGACGGGGTTGGCAATCAGCTGGTAACGCGTGCCGGCATGGCCGATCTCGCGCTCTTCGCGCTGGCGCACGCCGGCCAGGCTGGCCAACGCCGGATGCAGGCGTACCGCGTCGCTGCCCACCAGCGCTTCGTTCCGCAGGTCAAGCAGCTGCAGCAATGCCGGGTTGGCGTAGGCGACCTGCCCTTCCGCATCGATCACCATCAAACCGGTCTGTGCACTGTCCAATGCCTGGCGCACCCGGGTGTTGCCGCGCGCGACGGCACGCTCGGTCTCGATACGCGCGCGCAGGCGCTGCTGCATGTCGACCAGGCGCTGCGCCAGCTGGCCGATCTCGTCGTTGGCGTTGTAGACGCGCAGGGTGGTGTCCAAGCGGTCGTCAGCGATGTCGCTGGCGAAGCGCAGGGTGTCCTGGATCGGCTGGCGCACCGCACGCAGCACCAGGACCAGGCTGGTGATCAGCACGCCGGCCACCAGCAGCAGGGTCAGTGCGAACAGCACGCTCATGGTGCGCGCGCCGGCCTGCTGGCGTGCCTGCGCCCCGGCCAGCGCCGCCACCTGTGCCTGCTGGAATGCGGCCAGCGCAGGCGCTACGCCCGCGGCGGTATCCAGCAGCGACTGCGCTTCCACATCCAGGCCGACGCGGGCCGCGGTATACCCCAGCAATGCGGCCTGATACGCATCCATCCCGGTGCGCAGGGTGACCTGCGCATCCGCGGGCAGGCCCGCCAGCGCGAGATCGAACGGCAGCTTTTCTTCGCTGGCGCGGTCGGCGTGGGTGGAATCACCGTCGAGCAGCAGCAGTGCCTCCTGCCGCCGCATCTTCTGCAGGGACAACACCAGCGCATCCCGCTGCTGCGCATCCACCTGCCCCTGCAGCGTGTGTGCAGCCTGTTGCAGCTGCGCGGCGAGGCCGGCCTCACCACGGCCCATCTCGTCGACCCGTTCGAACAGGGCGGCAACACCCTGCGAGAACGCGTCTGCAGCTTCGGTCAGCGCCTGCAGGGCCTTGCGCCGGCCGGCATCCATCGGCATCGTGCGCAGGGCCTGCAGATCGTCCTGCAGCGCCTTTTGCGTGGCCAGCAGCTGCGCGCGGTCGGCATCATCGAAACTGCGTGCATACTGGATCTGCAGGCGGCGCGCTTCGGCCACCCGCGTGGCCAGGCGCGCGGCCAGATCACTGCCGCGCTGGTAGCTGGCCTGGCTGCGCGCAGCCTGCGTGCTGGCATGCCCGGTCCAGGCATAGGCGGCGGCAATTGCGACCAGTCCCAGGCCACAGACCCACAAGGTCGCCTTGAGCTTGTTGGCTACGCTCAGCCGATGCGGTTGCAGCCACAGCAGCAGGCCGGAAGACGCCGGGCGCAGCGCCGCAAGCCGCGTGCGCAGGGACCGGAGGTGGGGGACAACGGCCGACATGACAGACTCCAGGCAGAAGGACGCACCTTTATCGGCCGGATTCAAGGCAACTTTAGAACTTTCGTCGTCCTGGCCCAGCGGTGACGGGCGGACGCGGCCTTTGTACCGGGTGCAGGCGACGCTGGCGTGACACGACCAGCGCCCTTGACCTCAACCCCGGTTGGGGGAGCACAGTGGACCCCCCCTCCCGCCCGGTGCCGCCATGACGACGCTCGATGTCCCCCGCTACCTGCAGCGCCTGCAGCTGGATGCCCCGCCACCGCTGACGCTGGCCGGGCTGACCCTGCTGCAGCAGCGTCACAACGCAGTGCTGCCGTTCGAGACCCTCAGCTGCCTGCTGCGCGATGCGGTACCGATCGACCTGGACAGCGTGCAGCGCAAGCTGCTCGACGACCGTCGTGGCGGCTACTGCTTCGAACTCAACGGCGGCCTGCTGGCGCTGCTGCAGGCGCTGGGCTTCGATGCACAGCCATTGAGCGCGCGCGTGCTGCTGGCTGCCCAGGACGGCGAACTGACCGCACGGACCCACCTGCTGCTGCGCGTGCAGGTGGACGGCGATGACTGGCTGGTGGATGCCGGTTTCGGCAGCCTGACCCCGACCGTGCCGCTGCGGCTGCATGATCCGCAACCGCAGGCCACGCCGCACGAACGCTATCTGCTGCAGCGGCTGCCCGGCGAGGGGGATTTCGTGCTGTCCGCCGAATCCGCTGACGGCTGGCGGGCGATGTACCGTTTCGACCTGCACGTGCCGGCACCGATCGACAACGTGGTGGGCAACTGGTACGTGTGCACCCATCCCGACTCCAGCTTCCCTGGCCAGCTGCGCGCGTCGCTGACCGGGCCGGACTGGCGACGCACCATCGGCAGCGGCAACTACACCGAGTACCGCCCCGGCCAGGCACCGGACAAGCGTCCGCTGCAGGATGTTGCCGACGTGCGCGACGTGCTGCAGCAAGGCTTCGGCATGCAGCTGCCGGACGACCCGCGGCTCGATCCGGCGATCAACGACTGGCTGCAGCGCTCACGCGCCGCGACCTTGTAGAGCCGAGCCCATGCTCGGCTGAGCTTGGGCGGCTGGGCCAACAGCAGCCGAGCGTGGGCTCGGCCACGCGCCAGTCGCCTGCGTCGACCGGTCCGAAGCGCAGCTCAGCTCCCGCTCGCAGTGCACGCTCCAGGCTCACCTCCAAGTCCATGCCCACACCTGCGGCCTCGTCGGCAAACGGAAGGTAGGCCATCCTGCAGTCGTGCAGCATGACGCCCCTTGCAGGGCAGTGCTGGCATGCTGGGTGCCCCTTTCCTCGCGGAGTCCTGCATGTCCCTGGCCGATCACCAAAGTGCGCTGGCACCGCAGGGTTTCCTGCGCGTGGCGATCAACCTGGGCAACCCGGTGCTGGCGCAGGGCGATGCGCACTCACCGCGCGGACCGTCGGTGGAGCTGGCCACGACATTGGCGCAGCGCCTGGGTGTGCAGGCACGCTTCACCTGTCACGATGCCGCAGCCTCGGTGGTCGCTGCGGCAGGCGAAGACGGCTGGGATCTGGCCTTCCTGGCCATCGATCCGGCACGCGCCGACCGCATCGCCTTCAGTGCTCCGTACGTGGAGATCGAAGGCACCTATCTGGTGCGCGAGGACAGTCCCGCGCAGCAGGTGACCGACCTCGACCGCGAGGGGCTGCGCATCGCGGTGGGCCGCGGTGCAGCCTACGACCTGTTTCTCAGCCGCGAACTGCGCCACGCCACGATCGAACGGGCCGAGACGTCGGCGGCTGCGATCACCCTGTTCGATCTGCAGCGCCTGGATGCCGCCGCCGGCGTGCGCCAGCCGCTGCAAGCATGGGCGCGGGCGCATCCCGGCCACCGCGTGCTGGCCGACCGTTTCACCGCGATCCAGCAGGCGGTGGCGGTGCCGGCATCGCGCCCCGCAGACGCGCTGCAATCGCTGTTCAAGGAAGTGGAGGCGATCAAGGCCGGCTCGCTGCTGGAGGAGGCGTTCGCGCGCGGCGGGCAGGCGGTCACGCTGGTGCGATGAGTGTAGCGTCCGCCATGTGCCGCACGTGTTCGGCAGCCTGCGCGTGCAGCCAGTCGCGGAAGGCAAGAAAGCCGCGGTGGCGGGCCGAACGCTGAGGGTAGACCAGCCAATGCGGCCAGGCGGTTTTCAGGCGCAGGTTGGACAGCGCAACCAGTTGGCCGGAATCCAGCAACAAGCGCGCCCGCGTCACCCGCCCCAGCGCCACGCCCACCCCGTCCAGCGCCGCACGGTGGTGTGCCTCCGAATCATCCAGCACCGCTACGAAGCGCGACGGCGGGGTCTGCCCGCTCAACGCGAACCAGGCCCCCCACGCACCATCGGGGTCCCCCAGCAGTGGCCACTGGTTCAGTGGCACCCGGTCGATCCCTCCCATGCGTTCGATCAGCGCCGGGCTCGCCATCGGCAGCAGCCACTCGTCGAACAGCGGCTCAATCACCAGGCCCGGCCACTGCCCGCTGCCCAGCCGCAGCGCGGCGTCGAACTGGCGCTGCCGCTCGAAATCAATCAGGCGCTCACTCGACTGCAGGTTGATCTCGATCTGTGGGTGCTCAGCCACGAAGTGACCCAAGCGCGGCACCAGCCACGCCGACGCCATCGACGGCACCGCACTGATCGTCAGCACGTGCTCGGCGCGGGCCGCATAGGGCTGGAAAGCTTCGTTGATCGCATCCAGATGCGGGCCGACCTGGTCGAGCAGGCGCTGCCCCTCCAGGGTGAGGGCGACGCCACGCGGTTGGCGGACCAGCAGTGGCTGCCCGAGCCGCTCTTCCAGCTGGCGCATCTGATGGCTGAGCGCACTGACGGTCAGATTCATCGACGCCGCTGCCCGTGACAGGTTGCCCAGCCGCGCGGCGGCCACGAATCCCTGCAGGGCATGAAGGGGCGGACGGGACATCAGGCTTGAATTCCTCTCAAGGCATGCTTGCGGAAATGTCGCTTTTTGCGCTTCCATGCTGCCCGTATCGTGCAATCCACTCAAGTGGAGGCACGCTCATGAACATCTTCGGCAGCCTGTTGTTCCTGCACGGCCATGTGGCCAACGCCGAGCTGGCACGCCAGCTGGCCAGCCCGTCCACCGCCTCCCCTGCGTGCGCGGCGCAACCGGCCGCGCCGGTTCAGCAGCCGAGGACCCGTTGAACGCGGCTCAACCTGTGTACCAGCGTTGGACGTATTCAGGCAGCCAGGGCATTGGATCGATATCCAGTGCCCGGCAACCGTCGAGCGTGTCACGCAGCACGCCCTCACCGGGGCCACCGGGAATCCGCAGGCCTTCTTCTTCCGGAAGCTGCACCACAGCCCAGTCGTGCAGCCGGTCCATGCGCAGGCGCAGCGCCGCCTGCAGCCATGCCTTCAGCGGGTAACAGCGATAGCCTTGTTCACCCAACGCAGCAATTGCCAGCGACAAGGCCTGGTTGGCACCACGTACCCATTCAGTACGCCCCCCAGCCTTGTGCTGGATCGTCATCGGTGCCGGTGCGCGGTGCGCCTTGAACGGCGAACGCAGCTGCAGCTCCAGATCACGTGCATCGCGCTCGCCCTCCGCTTCCACCAGCGCACCGGCATCGAGATCGAAGAACTCGAACCATCGCCGATGCAATGCGCTGATGCGTCCGAGCGGATCACGTGAAAAGCCGATCTTCGCGTAGTCCTCCCACGCACACGGGAAGACGTAGGTGAAGACACGACCGTCGATGCGGATATCCGATTGCATGTGCGCAGGCTGCCTCGACCTCAGCCCGGGCGCAACCGGGCGTTGCCGTGGACGCTGCAGCGCTCCGGCAGTGCGGCTTCGTGCAGCCGGCACGAACTATTCTTGCTGACCGTCGCTGCCATCTCCGCCCGCCATGCCGTCTGCTGCGCCCGCCCCCCTACCGATTTCGTCCATCACCCTGGAAGCGGCAACCTCCGCGGTGATCCACCAGCACAACGCTGAAGCCGCGCGGCAACCGGCATCGCTGACCAAGCTGATGACCGCCTACGCCGCCTATGCGTGCGTCGAAGAGAACGGACGCTCGTGGGACGACCCGGTCACCATCGCCGCCGACGATGTGCATGCCGTGGCCGATGATGAAACGCGCATGGGCCTGGTGCCCGGCGAGACAATCACCCTGGCGCGCCTGCTGGAAGGGTTGATGGTGGTGTCCGGCAATGACGCTGCATTGGCGATCGCGCGCCACCTGGACGGATCGCAGGCCGCATTCCTGGAACGCATGAACCGTCACGCACGCCAGCTCGGGCTGCGCAGCACCTGGTTTGCCAGCGTGTCCGGCATCACCACACCGCACCATGTCTCCAGCGCGCGCGACATGGCGGTGCTGGCCGCCCGCCTGTTGAACGACCATCCGCAGATCCTGGCGATCACCGCGCAGCGCGCGTTCGCCCATGGCAGCTTCAACCGCAGCAACCAGAACGCCCTGCTCGGCGAAGACGGCGTGGACGGCTTGAAGACCGGCTACACCCAGGCCGCAGGCTTCTGCCTGGCCGCCACCGCGTGCCGGCCAGTATCCGGGCGGGACCAGCCGGTACGGCTGATCACCGTGGTGCTGGGCTCTGCAAGCCGCGACGCGCGCGACGCACTGGTGCGCGACCAGCTGGCCGCGGGATTCGCCGCCCTGGCCGGCGGCTGACCGCTCGTGCGGCTCAGCGCCGCTTGACCGTCGCCACGATCAGCCGCTGCAGCTCGGCCACGGCACCGGCCTTGTCCAGCGCGCCGGCAGCCACGCCCTCTGAAAGGGCTTCAGCCGCACCGAGAATGGCCCAGCGCCCCGCCAGCGACACCGTGCCGTCGGCGGCGAACGGACCCAGCCAGACCTGGCAGTTGTCGATGAAATCCTGCTGGTAGCGCCGTCGCACCTCATGCAGTTCCGGCGCCCCCACCAGCGCGGCGAGGATGCCTTGCACTTCACTGCCCTGGCTGAGGACGCAGTCGATGTAGCCGGAGGCGATGGCCGCCGCCCGATCGACCAGTTGCGCCCGGGCGCGGCCGATGCGCTCGTGGAAGACCACGGTCTGGCGTCCGTCATAGTCATCGTAGAGCGCCGCCAGCAAGCCATTGCGGGTCACGAAGTGATCGTAGGCCACAGGCTTGGTCACGCCCGCCGCCTCGGCCAGCCGCCCCAGCGTCAACGCTCCGGTACCTTCTCCGCGGACCAGTGCCCAGGCCACATCCAGCAACTGGCGGGTGCGTTGCTCCCGGGTCATTCGGCGGCGCGTGGGGGTGGCGTTGGCGGGCATCGGCGGAGCACGGCGATCAGCGCATTGGAACACCAATTTTACGGCCGATCGCCAGCGCGGTCTGCAGATGCGCGTCAGCGCCACCGGTATCGGCGTCCAGCAGCAGGTGGGACGACAGCACGCGTGCGCCGCAATAGTCGAAGATGCCCATGTCGATCTGCGTCCTCATTGCCGCGTCGTAGCCACGACGTTCGACCATGGCTGCGTCGGCGCCGCCCAAGCCGACCAGATGCACATTCAGGCGCTGCAGCTTCTTCACCAGCCTGCCCTGCGCATCCTGTGCGTAGGCCCAGTCGTTGGTGAACACACGGTCGATCCAGCCTTTCAGCAGCGCCGGGAACGACCACCAGTACAACGGGAACACCAGCACCAGCGTATCGGTGGCATCCAGCCGCGCGTGCTCGGCAGCGACATCGGCCGGTACCGCGCCGGTGCTGCGGAACAAGGCCTGGTCCTGCGGGTTGAAGCGCGGATCGAAGCCTTCGGCCATCAGGTCGGCATAGGCCACGGTGTTGCCGGTGTCGGCCGCGGCAATGGCATCACCGATGCGACGCGCCATCGCGTGGGTCAGCGAACCGGGCTCAGGGTGGGCGATGACAATGAGGCTGTGCATGGGGATCTCCAGGAATCGATACCTACTAATGGTAAGTAGCGATTCCTGGGAAACCAGCGCCACCGGTGGGACGCTGTTTTCGCGTCCAACGTATAGTGCAACGATGCCCTGTGGGACATCCGGACATGGATCGACGCCTGCCCCTGACGATACTGACGCTGCTGCTGTCGCTGTTGCTGCCATCCGCCTTCGCGGGTGAACTCAGTCCCAGTGACGCGAAGGCCCTGCGCGAAGATGTGCGCGCCCTGATGACTGCCTACGCCCGCGGCGACGCGGACTTCCTCATCGAGCGCACGCATCCCAGCCTCAAGCGGCTGGCCGGCGGCGATGAGGCCTTCCAGGCGATCACCCGCGATGCGTTGAAGAAGCAGCACAGCGGCGGCGTGGTGGTCATCAGCGAAGACGTCGGTGTGCCGACCCGGACCTATGCGGCCGGGGAGGAAGAAGTCTGCTTCGTGCCACGCCAATCCCTGGTACGGGTGCGTGAATCCCCGATGCGCAGCACCACGTTCATGGTGGCCGTGCGCCGCATTGGCGGTTCCGGGTGGACGTATCTGGACGGCACGGGGCTGCAGGACAATCCGCGCCTGCTTCGCCAACTGCTGCCAGCGCTGGAACCCGGCGTGATCCTGCCCAAGCGGGAGATCGAGGCGTTGTAGTCGCCGGCCCTTCCCGTCATGCAGGGCGCGGGGCTACTGGAACAACGCGTTCAAGGCAGCCCCGGACGCCGCCTGCTGCAGGCCATCGAAGCGTCCGTCCTGCACGATCGGCTGGGTCGCCTGCATCAGTCCAGCCCACGCGGCACGCGCCAGCGCACCGCCCAGGCTGACCCGGCGAACGCCAAGTGCGGCGATGTCCTGCAGGCTCAGTGCTGTGGGGCCAGCGACCAGCAGGTTCACCGGCTTCGAGCCCGCGGCGGCGACCACCGCACTGATCTGCTCGCGCGTACTGATGCCCGGTGCGTACAGCACATCGGCTCCGGCCTCGGCGTAGGCACGCAGGCGCCGCAGGGTATCCTGCAGATCCGGTACGCCCACGAAGAAGTTCTCCGCTCGCCCGACCAGCAGCACGTCGCCGCCCGCGCGGTCGATGGCCGCACGCGCCGCGCGCAATCGCTCGACCGCCTGCTCGATGGGCCTCAGTGGTGCATCGGCCAGGCCGCTGGCGTCCTCGATCGACAACGCCGCAATGCCGGTAGCGAGCGCCGCGGCCACCGCCTCCTCCACCGCCTGTGGCGTAGCGCCGAAACCATCACCGAAGTCGGCATTCAACGGCAACGGGGTCGCCGCCGCCATCAGTCGCAGGTGCTCCAGCGTGGCCTGCAGCGATACCGCGCCGTCCGGCCGCCCCTCACTCCAGGCGCAGCCGGCACTGGTCGTGGCCAGGGCCTGGAAGCCCTGCCGCTGCAGATAGCGCGCACTGCCCACGTCCCACGGATTGGGCAGCACGAAGCATCCTGCTGCATGCAACTGGCGGAAGCTGGCGCGCTTGCGCAGGGTGTCGGCATCAGGCGAGGCCATGGCGGGCTCCGGGGCGGCAGACCTGCACCCTAGCCCGCCGTTCGGTCGCGCTCAAGGCGACGAAGGCAGCCGTGCATGAAGTGATGCCGGCTGCTTATTGGACGCCACCGGCAGCCCTGCCCGAGCGTGGACGCCTGCCCCCACAATGCCGCCACGGAGCCCCTCATGCACCCGGACCCGCAGCCCCTCACCGACGCAGGCGACGATGACGCCCACTGGGCCGACCTGCTCTCGCCCACCCGCCGGCGCCTGATCGCGTCGGCCGGCCTGGCCGCCGGCGGCCTGGCCAGCGCGTCCACCGCCACCGCCGCCGCGCGCGTCGGCAGCGCCGTGAACACCACCGAACCCGGGCGACCTGGCTTCCGCGCCATCGTTCCGCCAGCGCCCAAGGGCCGCAGCCCCTGGGGCCAGGCCACGGCCAGCGAACCGACCCCGCGCCCGGCCAGCGTGCGCCCCGGCGAGGCCACGTTGCCCACCGCCCCGCGCGCCTACACCGACATCAAGAGCTACCACGCCCATATCTATTTCGATGAGGACAGCTTCGAGAAGGCAGCCCTGCTGCGGCGCTGGGCCGCCGAGCGCTTCCCGGTGGAGCTGGGCAACTGGAACCTGGAGCCGCGCGGCCCGCACGTCACGCCCTCTTTCTACTTCGGCTTCACCAACGACCTGCTGCCGGTGCTGGTGCCGTGGCTGCAGCTCAACAGCCTGGGGCTGACCATCCTGATCCACCCCAATACCGGCGACGGTCGCGCCGATCACCTGTATTACGCCTTGTGGGTGAACCGCGCGCAGCCGGTGAACGCCTACAACTGGCCGGCGCCACAACCGGGGGAACAGGAGCCGTTGGAGGAGGTATTCCCGAACGTGGTGCCGACGGTGCCGCTGGAAACCTGAGCGGATGTCCGATTGGGGCGCTGGGGGTGTGCAGCGCACCTTGGGCAGCCCCCTCGGTGGCTGCGTAGCTTGCTGCGCACCGCACTTCCTTCATCCACGCATGGCGTGGATCTACCGCATCATGGGCCGTTGCGGCATCGCCCCTCGCCCGGCCCTGCCGTGATCGTCGGCCTATGTGCTCGCATCCACCGCCTGCACGACGTTCAGCGCGCCTTGATCCGGCGTCCGCCATACAGCCACAGGCCCTCCGGCACGTTTCAAACATACGATTGAAACGCTGCAAACTTCGCCGAACTGGACAGCATCCACCGGTTCCGCCAGACTGCCGCCCTTTCCCGTCTTCCGGATCCCATGGCGAAGCTGCTGGTCCTGCACGGCCCCAACCTCAACCTGCTCGGCACCCGCGAGCCGGAGGTGTACGGCCACACCACGCTGGCCGACATCGACCAGGCCCTGGCCGCGCAGGCATCGGCTGCCGGGCACGCCGTGGAGAGCCTGCAGTCCAACGCCGAGCATGTGCTGGTCGACCGCGTGCAGGCTGCGCGCAACGACGGAACCGCTTTCATCCTGATCAACCCCGCCGCCTTCACCCACACCTCGGTGGCCCTGCGCGATGCGCTGGCGGCGGTGGCGGTGCCGTTCATCGAAATCCACCTGTCCAACCCGCATACCCGCGAACCCTTCCGCCAGCACAGCTTCTTCAGCGACAAGGCGGTGGGCGTGGTGTGTGGCTTCGGTGCCGACAGCTACCGCTACGCGATGGACGCGGCGCTGCTGCGCGTATCCGCCACCTGATTGTCGACCCGGGCGCCCACGGCGCTCTCCTCACCTAGATAGAAACCAAAGAGGCCCTCATGGATCTGCGCAAAATCAAGAAGCTGATCGACCTGCTGGAAGAGTCGAACCTGGCTGAAATCGAAATCAAGGAAGGCGAAGAGTCGGTGCGCCTGTCGCGCGCTCCGGTCGCTGGTTATGCCGCACCGGTCGCTGCTCCGGTGTACGCCACCCCGGCGGCGCCGGCGGCGCAGGCCATGCCGATGCAGTCGCCGACCGAAGCGTCCACCGGCGGCACCGCCAAGCCGGGCCCGGCGCTGCCGGAAGGCCACGTGCTGCGCTCGCCGATGGTCGGCACCTTCTATGCCTCGTCCGCCCCGGACAAGCCGGCCTTCGTCACCGTGGGCCAGCAGGTCAAGGAAGGCGAAACCCTGGCCATCATCGAAGCGATGAAGATGTTCAATCCGATCGAAGCCGACACGTCCGGCACCATCGTCGCCATCCTCGGCGAGAACGGCCAGCCGGTGGAGTTCGACCAGCCGCTGTTCGTGATCGGCTGAGGGGCGCGCCATGCTCGACAAAGTCGTCATCGCCAACCGAGGGGAGATCGCGCTGCGCATCCTGCGCGCGTGCCACACCCTCGGCATCCGCACGGTGGCCGTGCACTCCACGGTCGACCGCAACCTCAAGCACGTGGCCATGGCCGACGAGTCGGTCTGCATCGGTCCGGCGCCGTCGCCGCAGAGCTACCTCAACATCCCGGCACTGATCGCCGCTGCTGAAGTCACCGACGCCCAGGCCATCCACCCGGGCTACGGCTTCCTGTCGGAGAACGCCGACTTCGCCGAGCGCGTGGAAGAGTCGGGCTTCATCTTCATCGGCCCCAAGGCTGACACCATCCGCATGATGGGTGACAAGGTCGAAGCCATCCGCGCGATGAAGGCCGCCGGCGTGCCGTGCGTGCCCGGTTCGGGCGGCCCGCTGGGCGATGACATCGTCGCCAACACCAAGATCGCCCGTGAGATCGGTTATCCGGTCATCATCAAGGCGGCCGGCGGTGGCGGTGGCCGTGGCATGCGCGTCGTGCACGCCGAAGCCTCGCTGAAGACCTCGATCGAAACCACCAAGAGCGAGGCCAAGGCCGCGTTCGGCAATGGCGAGGTCTACATGGAGAAGTTCCTGGAGAACCCGCGCCACGTGGAGATCCAGGTGCTGGCCGACGGCCAGGGCAACGCCATCCACCTCGGCGAACGCGATTGCTCGATGCAGCGCCGCCACCAGAAGGTGGTGGAAGAAGCACCGGCACCGGGCATCACCGCCGAACAGCGCGAGCAGATCGGCAAGGTGTGCACCGAAGCCTGCATCCGCATCGGATACCGCGGCGCGGGCACGTTCGAGTTCCTGTACGAGGACGGCCGCTTCTACTTCATCGAAATGAACACCCGCATCCAGGTGGAACATCCGGTCACCGAAATGGTCACCGGCATCGACCTGGTGGCCGAGCAGCTGAAGATCGCCGCTGGCCAGAAGCTGTCGATCAAGCAGAGCGACGTGGTACTGACCGGCCATGCCATCGAGTGCCGCATCAACGCCGAAGATGCTGAGACCTTCGTGCCGAGCCCGGGCACCATCACCGGCTTCCATCCGCCGGGCGGCCCCGGCGTGCGCGTGGATACCCACATCTACAGTGGCTATCGCGTGCCGTCCAACTACGACTCGATGATCGGCAAGCTGATCGTGCACGGCCCGGACCGCGAAACCGCCATCGCCCGCATGCGGGTGGCGCTGAGCGAGATGGTGGTCGATGGCATCAAGACCAACATCGCCCTGCAGCAGCGGATCATGCGCGACAAGGGCTTCCAGGCCGGTGGACAGAACATCCACTACCTGGAAAAGCGCCTTGCCGAACGCAAGAACAAGCCGATCGCGCTGACCTGATCGTCACCCGATGCTGGACATGGAAAGGGCGGGGATATTCCCGCCCTTTTCTGTTTCTGTAGAGCCGAACCCATGCTCGGCTTGCCGCAACGCACAGCCGGGCATGGGCTCGGCTCTACAGTGAGCGCATCAGCGCTTGTCGGCCACGTCGGCCGGAATCTGCGAATTGGCCAGCGGCCGCACGCCATTGGGCGAGGTCGGATCGACGATCACCATGGTCTCGGTCGAGCCATCCGGCCACACTACCTGGAAGGTGCTGCCAGCCGGCAGTGAAGCGAACGGCATGCCGGTCTGCGCGCGATAGACCGCAGCGACCTGGCTGGCGCCGGCGCGGCGCACGTCTTCCTGCGCCTTCACCGTGGTCAGTTCCACCTTCGACAGATGCCGGTACCGATCCTCGTAGGTATCGATCATCAGCAGGCCGACCGCACCGGCAGAGTAGGCCACGAACAGCGCCACCCAGAACCAGAACTTGGCCCCATGCAGGAATCGACGGTAATTCATCGCCCGTCCCTCTTTCCAATCAATCGCTTGATCCATTCCTTCATTTTCCCAGCACCTTGCCGCGATACCGCAGCGTCATACACGAAATCCCGGAAATCCTGCGCTCCATCCTGCGAACAGATCCCTCCGTTCGCACAAAAACTGTTGACCAGCACGCTGTCCGCTCCACACGGTAGACCGAGTTCGCAGGCCGCAAGCCGCCATGCAAGCTCACTGAGCTGTTCGCCCGCCACCAGGCCGTCGAGTGCGCTGTCACCGGCGGCACGCACGCCCATGCCCGGCGCGATCGCCATATAGGCCTCCGGGTCACGCGAAGTGCGCACGCGCTCGACCAGGTCGCGGCGGTACTCGGCACTGTCATGCAACGGCTCACCCTCGGCGAACAACGATGCTTCTGCGGCCAGGTTGCCCTGCGCGGCCGCCTTGCGGCGTTCGGCCAGCACCAGCGCAGCGCCCAGCTTGTCGCCCGGAACGAAGCCGCCACACCGCTGCGCCACGCGCTCGCGGGCCTCGATCATCGCCGGCGCCGCGGTCAGGCCCAACCCGCTCAACACGTTGTTGTCCAAGCGGTAGCCACCCGGATCGAGTGCGTACTGCGCGCAATAGTCGTACACGCGGCTGAGCATCCAGCGCGCTTCATGGTTACCTGTATCGGCCTGCACGCGCAGTCGCTGGGCGTAGGCGTACAGATCGCTGGCGTCTTCGATGTCGGCGCGGAGGTCCAGCGGCAGGCCCGACGGCAGCGTGTTGCCGCGCTCGACGGTGGCCAGCCGGCGCGCCAGGGCTTCCGGCACCACCGGCAACGCCGCTCCGCTGTCGCGGCTGGCCACGACGGTCGGCAGGTCCGGCGACGGTGATGCCACGCCCGCCGCATGGCCGCTGGCCCGGTACCCGGCCACGCCCAGCACGGCCACCGCCGGCAGCACGAGCAACCAGGTTTTCAGGGTCGGGGCGAAGGCCATCGGCGGCGGTGAGCGTTCACGGCGCACAGGAAAGTGACGAGTTTAGCAAGGCCCGGCAGGCCTGTCTGAACTGCCCCCGTTCATCTCAAGGTGGCATCTCAGGCAATACGGAGACGCCCCGATGGTCTAGCATGGCCCCCTTTCCCGTGATTGCCCCCACCGCCATGCCGTTCCTGGAACTGACCCTGCGCTGCACCGAAGCCACCCAGCCCCGCTATGAAAGTGCGCTGGAGGACGTCGGCGCACTGGCCGTGACCCTGCTCGATGCCGAAGCCGACACCAGCAACGAACAGGCCATCCTCGAACCCGGCGTGGGTGAAACGCCGCTGTGGGACACCCTGGTGCTGAGCGCACTGTTCCCCGCCGACAGCAATGCACTGTTGCTGCTGGCCGCGCTGGAATCGTTCGATCCGGAACTGGACTGGAGCAACGGCAGCTTCCGCGCCGTCGAGGATGAAGACTGGGAACGCGCCTGGCTGGACCAGTTCCAGCCGATGGATTTCGGCAGCCGTACCTGGATCGTGCCGTGGAACCATGAACTGCCGGACGCCGCGCAGGCCGCCGATGCCGCCGTGGTGCGGCTGGACCCGGGCCTGGCCTTCGGCTCGGGCACCCACCCGACCACCGCCCTGTGCCTGCGCTGGCTGGACCAGCTGGCCGTGGACGGCCAGTTGCAGGGCCAGCGCGTGCTCGACTTCGGCTGCGGCTCGGGCATCCTCGCCCTGGCCGCGCTGAAGCTCGGTGCCGCCGAAGCGATCGGCGTGGACAACGATCCACAGGCACTGGTCGCCACCGCCGACAATGCCGAGCGCAACGGCGAGCAGGCGCGCATGCACGTGTACCTGCCGCAGGACGAACCGGTCGCCACCTACCCGATCGTGGTCGCCAACATCCTTGCCTCGGCACTGGACGCGTTGGCCGAGCTGCTGGCCGCGCGCGTCGCTGCCGGCGGCCGCATCGCCCTGTCCGGCATCCTGCATGGCCAGGAAGGCGAACTGCTGCAGCGCTACGCCGCGTGGTTCGACGACCTGCAGGCGACCCAGGATGGCGACTGGATGCGCATCACCGGCATACGCCGCGCCTGATCGTGATTGAATGACCGCTGGATCCGAGCCCGCACCCTGAGCATGTCCGAGCCGAACCCGCCGCGCCGCCCGTTGGCCACGTTCCTGCGCCCCGCGTCGGAAGGCGAGGCTGCACCTGCGACCGATTCACGCACGCCCGACCCGGCGATGGATGACATCCCGCCAGCCCAAGCCCGCGCCCCCCTCGAAGCGGCGCTGCCACCGATGGCGGAAACGCGACAGTGCGATGACATCGTCAACCCCGACGAAGCGGCCGTGATCGAACCCGTCCTTGCCGCTCCGGCCCCGCAGGCCGTGGCCGGAGATGCACCCAGTTTCCTGGGCACCTCGCGGCCACGCGCACTGCCGACGCCACGCTGGCACTGGGGGCTGGTCGCCGGACTGGCACTGCTGCTGGTCCTGCAGAGCGTTCTGGCCGATCGTGCGCGACTGGCCGCCGACGCCGGCAACCGCGCCTGGCTGGGCGCACTGTGCGGCGTATTGCGCTGCAGCCTGCCGGCCTGGCATGAACCCACTGCGTTCACCATGACCAGCCGCGAGATCCGCCCCGTGCCGGGCCAGGCCGGCGTACTGCAGGTGCAGGCCAGCATCCGCAACGATGCGCGCTGGGCACAGGCCTGGCCGGATCTGCGCCTGTCCCTGTCCGATGCCGATGGCCGGGTGATCGGCAGCGGCGTGTTCGCACCGGCGCAGTACCTCGGCGAGAACCCCGGCGCGGCCGTGCTGGAACCTGGCCAGAGTGCACGCATTGCGTTCCGCGTGCAGGAACCCGCCGCATCCACCGTCGCATTCACCTTCGACTTCCTCTGAGCAGGATAGAGGCGACCAGCCGTGGCAGGTCGGGCACGCTCGCGCTAGACTGGCCGCCACCACCTCGTCCGGCCGCGCGCTCCGCGCGCACGGGCCAACCGAATCGGGAACCCCCTTGAACGCTGTCCTCTCTCGTCCTGACAACAGTCGTGGCGCACCCCGGCCACCGCTGCGTGAACACGTCGCCCAGTCCGTGCGCCGCTACCTGCGTGACCTTGATGGCTGCGACGCGGACGATGTCTACGAGATCGTGCTGCGCGAGATGGAAATCCCGCTGTTCGTGGAAGTGCTCAACCACTGCGAAGGCAACCAGAGCCGCGCCGCGGCGATGCTGGGCATCCACCGCGCCACCCTGCGCAAGAAGCTGAAGGAATACGGCATCAGCGCGTAAGCGCGCGTGGGTAGTGCCGGCCGCTGGCCGGCAACCCCATGAACGATGGCAAGACCGGTGGATCCACGCCATGCGTGGATGGAAGCCCGGCAAAGTCAACCGCCCCCGCCCGTCAGTAGATCCACGCCATGCGTGGATGAAGGCCCGGAAGGATCACCCGCCCCCGCCCGCCTTCCAGTAATACCGCACCACATGGAAGAACACCGGCGCGGCGAAGCACACCGAATCCAGCCGGTCGAGCATGCCGCCATGGCCCTCGATCATGTGGCCCCAGTCCTTGATGCCACGGTCGCGCTTGATCGCCGACATCACCAGCCCTCCCCAGAACCCCATCAGGTTGATCAGCAGCGACAGGCCGAACGCCTGCAACGGCGTGAACGGGGTGATCCACCACAGTGCCGCACCCAGCGCACTGGCACTCAGCACGCCGCCCACGAAGCCCTCCACCGTCTTCGACGGCGACAGCTTCGGCGCGACCAGGTGCCTGCCCAGCAGCTTGCCCCAGATGTACTGCAGCACGTCCGAGGACTGCACCACGATCACCAGGAAGGCGAACAGCAGCACGTTGCGCGACGGGTCATGGCCAGGCACGTGCAGGTTCAGCAGCAGCGGCACGTGCGAGATGCAGAACACGCAGATCATCAGCCCCCACTGCACCTTCGCGGTGCGCTCCAGGTAGTGCGTGGTGTCACCACCGATGGTGGACAGGATCGGCAGGAACAGGAACGCGTAGACCGGAATCAGCAGCGTGTACATGCCGTACCAGTCGATCCACACCAGGTAGTACTGCCACGGCAGCACGATGTAGAACGCGGCCAGCAGCGCGTAGTAGTCGCCCGAGCGGGTCGGTGCCAGAGTGATGAACTCGCGCAGCGCGAACAGCGAGATGATCGCAAACAGTACGATCACCCCCGCGCGACCGAAGAACAGCGCCAGCCCGACCACGATCGCCATCACCCACCAGGCGCGGATGCGCGACACCAGGTTGGCGATCACTGCACTGGGCTGCCCACGCTGCCGCCAGCGCAGGGTCTCGGCCACCAGCGTGGCCAGCACCAGCACCGCGCCGACGCCGGCAAACAGCAGGCCGGTCTGCTGGCCCACGCTGCGCGCGGCCAGGTCACCGGACACGTCCATCAGATAGCTCATGCGCGCCCTCCATTCGGCGCCAGGTCCAGCAGCGCCTGCCGGCTGCGGGCCAGGAATGCGGCCTTGTCCTCGTCGGCCTGCAGCCGCAGCGGCGTGCCGAACGTAGCCGTGCACAGCAGCGGCAGCGGCAGGAACCGGCCCTTCGGCATCACCCGCTTCAGGTTGTCGATCCACACCGGCACGAACTCCAGCTCCGGCCGTTGCCGCGCCAGGTGGTAGATGCCGCTCTTGAACGGCAGCAGCGGCTCATCGCCCACATTGCGCGTGCCTTCCGGGAACAGGATCAGCGAGCACTCTTCGTCGACCGCATCGCGCAGCACCTGCAACGGGTCCTGCTGGCGATGCCCGGCCTCACGCTCTACCAGTACACCGTTGAATACCGCATCGATCAGGTAGCGGCGCAGGCGGTCGCGCTGCCAGTATTCGGCGGCGGCCACCGGGCGTACCTGTCGCCGCAGCGCGGGCGGCATCGACGACCAGATCAGCACGAAGTCACCATGGCTGGCGTGGTTGCCGTAGTACACGCGGCGCTCGCTGGACGGCGCACAGCCGATCCACAGCGCACGGGCGCCGGTCACCACGTGGATCGCGCCACTGCAGGCGCGTGCAATCAGTTCGGCGAACATCGGCCCCTCCCGTTCACGTCTGCGGCCACACTACGGCCAGTACCAGTAGTGCGGCCTGCACTGCCGTCAGCAGGTACTGGCGCAGCAGCAGCCGGCGCATGCCGGCCCAACGCACGTCCCAGCCGCGCAGCGGCGCATCGGCCGGTGTGCGGCGCAGGCCACTGTCCTGCAGCAGCTGGTCGGTACGGCGTGCAGCGGCTTCGCCTTCCAGGCCTTCATCGCGCAACAGCTGCAGCAGGCTCGCGTCCAGCCCGACCCGCCATGCATGGTAGGCCTGCATGAGCCCAGCGCCCACACTGAGCAGCAACAGCCCGGCGGCGATCATCGCCAACCCCGCTTCGATGCCCAGCAGCAGCAGCGCCACCAGCAGCAGCCCCAGCGACAGCAGCGCGGGCCAGCGTCCCTGGCGCAGCAGCAACTGCATGGTCGCCAGATCGGGAACGGCACTCATGCGCGCCCTCCAGCCGCTGCGGTGATGGCTTGGAGATGCTCCGGGCCCAGCACGATGCCGGGGCGTGCCGCACGCACGATGGCGACCGCCGCCTCGACTTCCGCGGCACGGCCCGTGCGCAGCAGCCACGTCGCCACGCTGGCGGCACTGCGTGAGTAACCCAATGCGCAGCACACCAGCAGCGGCCCCTGTACCCGCAGCCGTTCGATGGCCTCGGCCGCCTCGCGCAACTGGTGCGGCGTGGGCACCACCAGATCCAGCATCGGCACGCTGCCATACGCCGCGCCCGGCGCGCGGCAGGACAGCTCGGCGCAGGCATCGACCACGCCCACCAAAGGTGCCGGCAGTACCGTGCAGGGAATCCGGCCCAGCCACACGCCGTCCAGCACCGGCACCGGCTGCGGCGCACGCCGTGTCCACAGCCGCGAGTTGACCCAGGCGGCGCCCAGGTACGGTGCCAGCAGCCAGCGTGCCGCCATGGTCAGGCGACCATCGGCGCGCTTCTGGAACACCGCCGTGCCCAGCCCGGCATACGCCAGCGCCACCAGCAGCAGCGACACCACCGGCCACAGCAGCCACAACGCCGTACCCCGCAGCAGGACCACCGGCACCAGCAGCACAGCGGCCGCCAGCAGGTACAGCGCAACCAATCGCCACCGCTTGGCATGCCGCGCGATGCGCCAGGCCCGCAGCGGTGGCGTGCCCTGCTCCGGCCACAACCACACGCACAGCCAACCGGCCAGCAGGCCGGTCGGGATATCGATGAAATGGTGCTGGAACGTGGTCAGCACCGAGACGCCGATCAGCAGCGCCCACATATGCAGCACCCAGCGCCAGGCACCGTGCAGGTACTGCGCGAATTTCACCCACAGCACGATCAGCAGCACGATGTGCAGCGATGGCGCCTGGTTGAACGGCTTGTCGAAGCCCAGCAGCACATCGAACAGCCAGCCGAACACGCCGCCGATCTCCGGCCGCTCGAAGCTGAAGCGCAGCGGCCACAGCAGGAAGCAGCTCACTGCGATCAGCTGTGCACTGAACAGCCGCAGTGCGTGCCTGTCCAGTTCGAGGCGCTGACGGCACAGGAAGAACGAGACCGCGTAGAACAGGTCGATCGACCAGTACGGCACGATCGTCCATGGCATGAACGGAATCTGCGTTTCCCAGCCGAACGCCATCACCGGCAGTTCGGCGTGGCGGCCGGCCATCCAGTTGGCGAAGCCGTAGCTGGCAAAGAAGAACGGGCCCAGCAGGGCCAGCCACAGCAGCGCGCGCCGCCAGGGGCGCCCCGCCGTGGCAAGCGGAGTTGCAGCCAGCGTCGCCATCACGCGGTCCGGCGTGCCAGCGACACAGTGAAGATGCCGAAGTCATCGATGCGCTGCGCCACTTTCTCGAACCCGGCCAGGCGCACCAGTTCATCCATTTCCTGCTGGGTGCGGCGGCGCATCACCCAAGCAGCGCCACCACGATGACTGGTCAGCGCGCGGGCGATGAACTCCAGCTGCGGGTGCCAGGGCTGGCCGGTGTAGGCCAGGTAGCCACCCATCGGCACCGTTGCGGCGATGCCCTGCAGCGAGCGCAGCACGGCGTCGTTGTCGGGGAACAGTTCGTACAGGCCCGATACCACCGCCAGCGTCGGCGCCGGATCGACCTGCGCCAGCTGCACCGGATCGAACGCATCGCCCTGTTCGAAACGGGCGATGTCGGACGCACCGAGGCGCTCGATCAACGCTTGGCCCTGGGTCACGTTCAGACCGCTGAAGTCGCGCAGTACGATGCGCTCGGCGCGTTGTTCGCCCTGGCCCAGCGCTTCCAGTACATAACGGCCATGGCCAGCGGCCACGTCCAGCACGCGCACCGGCATGCCCTGCCCGCGCAGGCGTTGGGCGGCATCGCGCAGCAGTTCCTGCAGGTGCCGACCGCGAATGCGGATGCCGCGCCAGCCGATCGCATCCAGGTAGTTGCGGTCGACCAGGCGCCCCAACGGGCCCTTGCCACGTGCTTCGTCGCGATAGATGTAGTCCAGCGTGCTGCCCGAATCGAAACCGGTCTGCAGGCCCAGTGCAATGCCTTCGGACAGTCTGCCGCCAAAGCGCAGGCCACCGCGCACCACGCGCCAGCGCAGGTCGGCCAGGCTGTTGCGCTCGGGCGGCCAGGCCAGGATTTCAGACTCCTCAAATGTCGGCCCATGGCGGTGCGCATCGCGACGCGACAGCTCGCGCAACGGCTCGGCGAAACGCGCCTGGATGAAGCTGCGGATGCGCGCCAGTGCCGGTGCCCGATCACGCTCGCCCAGCGTGTCGTGGAAGAAGCCCGGCAGATGCACGCGCTCCTTGATCGGGCTGGACAGGCGTTCGTAGAAGCGGTCCTGCGGGCCACGGTGCACGACGAAGTCCGAGCCGGACACCAGCAGCTGCACCGGCACGCTGATCGCCTGCGCATCGGCGACGATGCGATCGGCCGCCTCGTACAGGCCCAGCAGCACCCGCACCGAGATTGGCCGGGTGATCAGTGGATCGGTGCGGTAGCTTTCCACCCGCGCCGGATCGTGGGTCAACCATTGCGGCTTGACGTAGCTGTTGACGAAGAAGTTGCCGCGCAGCTTCTGCATCAATGCCAGGCCCGGGCGTGCGAACGGCACGTACAGCTTCACCTTGAACGCCGGGGAGGCCATCACCAGCGCGCGCAGGCGTGGCGCGTAGTCGTGCACCCAGGTGGCGGCGACCACGGCACCCACGCTCTGCGCGATCACCACGATGTCTTCCACCGCGATCCCATGCTCGGCGCCGATGTGGGCGATGAAGCTGTCCAGGTCGCGCACCAGCGCCGGAAAGCCCGGTGCATCGCCACGCGCGCCCGGCGAACGGCCATTGCCGCGCGCATCCCAGGCGAAGAAGGCGGTGTCAGGCAGGTCCAGCTCATCGACCAGGTGGGTGACCCGGCCGGAGTGTTCATGGCCGCGGTGCAGCAGCACGATGGCCTTGGTGGCCGGCGCTGCGGTGGTGCCCGCCCAGTACCGGTAGAACAGCGGTACCTGGTCGAAGCTGTGGAATTCCCGTTCCTGCGCCTGACGCATGCAATCTCCTGATTGTCTTTTTCTATCTGCTTGATTAATTTGGCGAAACTGCGGTTTCCCGCAGTCCGCGACGGACCCGGTTGATCATCGTCAGCACGCACAGCACCGCCATGGCCGCGGCCACGCCCGTGACCGTCAACGCGCCAACCCACTCAAACGCCAGCAGCAGGCCCAGCGCACCGATCACGAAGGCGCGGTCGCTCTTGCCCATCGGGCCGTCATAGCGGCGGCTGGCGCCGACCATCAGCCCCAGCACGCCAGCGTATTCGCTCAGCGCCGCGGTCCAGGCCAGCAGCCACAGCGGCTCCGGGCGCACGCCCGGCACGCTGAGCAGGCTCAGGTACAGCGCCGCATCGGCGATCACATCGCACAATTCGTTCAGATAGGCACCCAGCCGCGACTGCTGGCCGAATTCGCGGGCCAGCATGCCGTCCACCGCGTTGAGCGCCATGCGCAGCAGCATCCACAGCGGCAGCAGCAGGTACAGCCATGGCTGAGCCGGCGCGCAGCACCAGACGGCGCCGGCCACCAGCAGCGAAACCACGGCAGCGGCCACGGTCACCGCATTGGCGGTGATCCCCATGCGGTACAGGCCGCGTACGGCCGGACGCAGGAGGTCCTGAAAACGTCCTTTCAATGCATAGATCGACACGATCCGAACCCGCTGATCCTTGGCAGTTCCCGCACAGCCTACCCGATTGGGGCAGCGTGCCCCATGGAATTGATTGCGGACCGCCCCCGACCAGACGGTGCTGAAGGCGGCCACAGGCCATCGGTGCGGGTTGATTGCCACCACCAGCGCCCGCCACCGGCCGCCACCGCCTACAATATCGGCCCCGCTCCGCTGCCGATTCTGTCCCATGACTGCTGATCTGTTGCCCGTCCGCCGGGCCCTCCTCTCCGTTTCCGACAAGACCGGTCTGGTCGAGCTGGCCACTGCGCTGGCGGCACGCGGCGTGGAGCTGCTGTCCACCGGCGGCACCGCCAAGGCGATCCGCGAGGCGGGCCTGGCAGTGAAGGACGTGGCCGAGGTCACCGGTTTCCCGGAAATGATGGACGGCCGGGTCAAGACCCTGCACCCGATGGTGCACGGCGGCCTGCTGGGCCGCTCCGGCCTGGATGACGCGGTGATGGCCGAGCACGGCATCGGCGCCATCGACCTGCTGGTGCTGAACCTGTACCCGTTCGAATCGGTCACCGCCAAGGCCGACTGCACCCTGGCCGACGCGGTCGAGAACATCGACATCGGCGGCCCGGCCATGCTGCGTTCGGCGGCCAAGAACTTCGCCCGCGTGGCAGTGGCCACCGACCCGTCGCAGTACCCCGAGCTGCTGGCCTCGCTGGAGGCCAACAACGGCCAGCTGACGGCTGCCACCCGCTTCGCGTTCTCGGTGGCCGCGTTCAACCGCGTCGCCCAGTACGATGCGGCGATCAGCAACTACCTGTCAGCGGTCACCGCCACCGACGCCGCCGTGCCGGCCCGTGCCGAATACCCGGCGCAGATGAACTCCACCTTCGTGAAGGTGATGGACCTGCGCTACGGCGAGAACCCGCACCAGAGCGGCGCGTTCTACCGCGACCTGTACCCGGTGCCGGGCACGCTGGCCACCTTCCAGCAGCTGCAGGGCAAAGAGCTGAGCTACAACAACCTGGCCGATGCCGATGCGGCGTGGGAATGCGTGCGCCAGTTCGATGCGCCAGCCTGCGTCATCGTCAAGCACGCCAACCCGTGCGGCGTGGCCGTCGGCGCCGGCAACGGCGATGCCTACGAGCTGGCCTACGCCACCGACCCGACCAGCGCCTTCGGCGGCATCATCGCCTTCAACAAGCCGCTGGACGCCGCCACCGCCAAGGTGATCCTGGACCGCCAGTTCGTGGAAGTGCTGATTGCCCCGGACTACGAGCCGGCCGCGCTGGAATACGCGCAGAAGAAGGCCAACGTACGCGTGCTGCGCATCCCGCATGGCGACGGCCTGAACAACTTCGACAGCAAGCGCGTCGGCTCGGGCCTGCTGCTGCAGTCGTCGGACAACCGCGGCATGACCCGCGACGAGCTGAAGGTCGTCAGCAAGCTGGCGCCGACCGACAAGCAGTTCAGCGACCTGCTGTTTGCCTGGAAGGTGGCCAAGTTCGTGAAGTCCAACGCGATCGTCTATGCCAAGGACAACCGCACCATCGGTGTCGGCGCCGGCCAGATGAGCCGCGTGTACTCGGCCCGCATCGCCGGCATCAAGGCCGCCGACGCGAACCTGGTGGTCGAGGGTTCGGTGATGGCCTCCGATGCGTTCTTCCCGTTCCGCGACGGCATCGATGCCGCCGCTGCCGCCGGCATCAAGGCGGTCATCCAGCCGGGCGGTTCGATGCGCGATTCCGAAGTGATCGCCGCCGCCGACGAACATGGCCTGGCCATGGTGTTCACCGGCGTGCGCCACTTCCGCCACTGATCCGCATCACCAAGCCGGGCCCTGCCCGGCTTTTCTTTTCCGTATCCGAGAACCCTGTCCCATGAAGATCCTCGTCATCGGCTCCGGCGGCCGCGAACACGCCCTGGCATGGAAGCTGGCCCAGTCCTCCCGTGTCACCGACGTGATCGTGGCGCCCGGCAACGCCGGTACCGCCAGCGAAGACAAGTGCCGCAACGTGGCGGTGAAGGTGACCGATATCGACGGCCTGCTGGCGCTGGCCCAGGCTGAAGGCGTGGCGTTGACCGTGGTCGGCCCGGAAGTACCGCTGGTGGCCGGCGTGGTCGACCGCTTCCGCGCCGCCGGCCTGCGCATCTTCGGGCCGACCGCCGCCGCCGCGCAGCTGGAAGGCAGCAAGGCCTACGCCAAGGACTTCCTGGCCCGCCACAACATCCCCACCGCGTTCTATGCCGTGCACACCGACGTGGACGCTGCCCTGGCCTACATCCGCGAGAAGGGCGCACCGATCGTGGTCAAGGCCGATGGCCTGGCCGCCGGCAAGGGCGTGATCGTCGCAATGACGTTGGCCGAAGCCGAAGACGCAGTGCGTGACATGCTCTCCGGCAACGCGTTCGGCGATGCCGGCGCCCGCGTGGTGATCGAGGAATTCCTCGATGGCGAGGAAGCCAGCTTCATTTCGATGGTGGACGGCGTGCATGCGCTGCCGATGGCCACCTCGCAGGACCACAAGCGCGTCGGCGACGGCGACACCGGCCCCAACACGGGTGGCATGGGCGCGTACTCGCCGGCCCCGGTGGTCACCCCGGAGGTGCATGCACGCGTGATGCGCGAAGTGGTGAACCCGACCGTGCAGGGCATGATCGCCGACGGCATCCCGTTCACCGGTTTCCTCTACGCCGGCCTGATGATCGATGCCAGCGGCGCGCCGAAGGTAATTGAATTCAACGTGCGCTTCGGCGATCCGGAAACCCAGCCGGTGATGCTGCGCCTGCAGTCGGACCTGGTCGAGCTGGTGGAAGCGGCCATCGACGGCCGGCTGGAACAGGTGGAAGCGCACTGGGACCCGCGCCCGTCGCTGGGCGTAGTGGTGGCCGCCCAGCCGTATCCGGAATCGCCGATCACCGGTGATGTGATTTCCGGCCTCGGCGACGTGCCGGCCAGCGCCAAGGTGTTCCATGCCGGTACGGCATTGGATGCGCAGGGCCAGGTGGTCAGTGCCGGCGGGCGCGTGCTGTGCGTGGCCGCACTGGGCGACAGCGTGCGTGATGCGCAGACGAAGGCCTATGCCGGCGTCGCCAAGGTGAGCTGGGCCAACGCGTTCCACCGCACCGACATCGGCTGGCGCGCGATCGCACGCGAGGGCTGAGGCCGCGCCGCAGCCACGCATGGCGTGGCTCTACTGACACTGGGTAGATCCACGCCATGCGTGGATGAGAACGCCGCAAAAAACAAAAAGGCCCGGCAATGCCGGGCCTTTTCCTGGCTTCAACGCCATCCCGCCTTATGCGGTGAACAGCGCCTTCATCTTCTTCAGCGCGTTCGCCTCGACCTGGCGGATGCGCTCGGCCGACACGCCGTACTCGTCGGCCAGCTCCTGCAGCGTCACCTTGCTGTCGGCATCCAGCCAGCGACGACGGATGATGTCGCGCGAACGCGCATCCAGTTCGGCCAGGCCTTCGCGCAGCAGCTGCATCTGGTTGTCTTCGCTGTCCTCGCGCTCGTAGGCCATCGACGGGTCTTCGTCATCGGCAACCAGGAACGCAGCCGGCGACGGCGGGGCGTGCTCGTTGTCCTCGTCGGTCGGCGCATCGAAACCGATATCGCGACCGGACAGGCGCGACTCCATTTCCATGACCTCGCGCTCGGACACGTTCAGGTCCTTGGCCACCGCGCTGACTTCAGCCGCGTTCATCCAGCCCAGGCGCGTCTTCGACTTGCGCAGGTTGAAGAACAGCTTGCGCTGCGCCTTGGTGGTGGCGACCTTCACGATGCGCCAGTTCTTCAGGATGAACTCGTGCATTTCGGCACGGATCCAGTGCACGGCGAAGGAGACCAGGCGCACGCCCATGTCCGGGTCGAAGCGCTTGACCGCCTTCATCAGGCCGATGTTGCCTTCCTGGATCAGGTCGCCCAGCGCGAGGCCGTAGCCGTTGTAGCCGCGGGCCACGTGCACCACGAAGCGCAGGTGCGAATGCACCAGCTCGCGGGCGGCGTCCAGATCGTTGCCGTCGCGGAAGCGACGGGCCAGGTCCTGTTCGTCATCGACCGACAGCACCGGGATCTGGTGCACGGCACCGATGTAGGCGTCCAGCGAACCGAGCGCACTGGGAATCGGGAGATTGTTTGCCACAAGGGCAGTAGAGGTGTTCTGGCTCATAGGCACCCATCTTAGCAGTCCGGGATTTGGACTGCTAAAGGAGGAAAAAGTTCCAGCATCCTATTGATGCAACACTGGTCCCAAACAGAGCCCTACCGTAGCGCGATTTGATGACAGTGGCGAGCATGCTTTTCGGGATTCACAATCCCTTGGAATTCAAGCAATTACCTGGCAGAAACCGGCCGATTTCAGTCAAGCGGAGCTGAACGGGCCGTTCTGCAGACCCATTCAGGCCCGGAGACGTTGCCCGGTGTTCAGGCCCAGCAGCCCGACGGTGCTCAGAGCGCCGAACGCGGCGGCAGCGACCAGTCGATCGGGGCCTGGCCGCGGCGCTGCAGGTACTCGTTGGCCATCGAGAAATGCCGGCAGCCGAGGAAGCCACGATGGGCCGACAGCGGCGACGGGTGCGGCGACTTCAGCACGCGATGGCGACGGGTGTCGATGACCTTGCCCTTCTGCTGCGCATAGGCGCCCCACAGCATGAACACCAGGCCTTCGCGTTCGCGGTTGAGCACATCCACCACGTGATCGGTGAAGCCCTCCCAGCCACGTCCCTGGTGGGCACCAGCCTTGCCCTCTTCCACCGTCAGCACGGCATTGAGCAGCAGCACCCCACGTTGCGCCCACGGAATCAGGCAGCCGTGGTCCGGGCGCGGGATGCCGAGATCGCTCTCGATCTCCTTGTAGATGTTCAGCAGCGACGGCGGCACCGGCACGCCCGGCGGCACCGAGAAACTCAGGCCATGCGCCTGGCCGCGGCCGTGATACGGGTCCTGCCCGAGGATCACCACCTTCACCTGCTCGAACGGCGTGGCGTCGAACGCGGCGAAGATCTGCGGGCCGGGCGGGAACACCGCCGCGCCACTGGCCTTGCGCTGGCGCAGGAAGCTGGACAGCTCGCGCATCTGCGGCTGCAGCAGGTAATCGCCGACATGCTGCTTCCAGCTCGGTTCCAGCTGGATCGTCGGGGTGTCGGCTACTTCATCCATCATCGAATCAGGGGTCCATCGTTCAATCGGGCCAGGCGCAGCTGGAACAGCACCTTGGTGACCAGCAGCCGCTCTTCGATCGGCTTGAGCACCAGGTCATTGGCACCGGACTGCAGCAGCCCGGTCTGGTTGTGCGGGTTGCCGTCACCGGTCATCACCAGCACCGGCAGGCGGCGCTTGCCGTAACCGAAGTCCACGCGCACGCGCTGCACCACGTCGCGCCCGCTCAGTTCGCCCTTCAGGGTGACATCGGTCAGCACCAGGTCGATGCGGTGGCGGCTGCGGCCCAGCGACTCGGCAGTGAGCAGGGTGAATGCCTCTTCGGCGCTGACCACGTGCAGTACGTTCAGCTGCTGCCGCTCAAGCATGCGCTTGGTGGCCTCGGCCACCACGCGGCTGTCCTCGATGTAGAGGATGGTGGCGCCGGGGATGGTCTGCGGCTGCACATAGCCACGGATGAAGGTCGCCAGTGCCTCATGGCCCAGCGCCTTGTCGAAATAGTCGGTGACGTACTCGGTGAAGCGACGCTGCTCCAGGTGCTGCTGGGCATCGCCGGACACAACGATCACCGGCACATAGGCCTGGCCGGCGGCTTCGCGCACCATCCGCGCCAGCGCCAGGCCGTCGCCATCGCGCAGGGTCAGCGAGGTCGTCACCAGGTCCACCGGGCCTTGCGCCAGCGCCTGCTGCGCATCCTCGATGCTGTCGCAGCCGATCACCTCCACGCCCGGCAGGTCACGCTGCAGGACATCGGCGATCAGCTTGCGGACCAGCTTCGAACCATCGACCACCATCACCCGCGTCGCGGGCCCTTCAAGGTGCTTCAGCGCTTGCGGTTGCATGCCGGTCTCAGGTGTCGGTCGGGCGGGTCTGGCGGAGGAAGTGGCCGGTCACCAGCCAGGCGCCCAGCCAGCCCAGCAGCAGCGTGCCGACCAGGACCAGGCCGCCGTGCAGCAGGTCCAGGCCATGCAGCACGAACGGGCTGCCGTAGCTGCGCGAGAGTTCGGCCAGCGGCACGCGCAGGGCGGCACCGGCGGCGGCGATCAGGGCCAGCGCTACTGCGCCGGCGCCCAGCCCGTACCACGCGCCCAGGTACAGGAACGGGCGGCGGATGAAGCCATCGCTCGCGCCGAGCAGCTGCAGCACGCCGATCTCTTCGCGACGGGCCTGGATGTCAAGGCGCACCGTGTTGCCGACCACCAGCGCGGCGCCCACGCCGAGCAGCACCGACAGCACCTGCACCAGACGTGCACCGAACGCCAGCCAGGCGTCCAGGCGCTGGCGCCACAGCGCATCGTGCTGCACCAGATCGGCCTCGGGCAGGCTTTCCAGCGCGCGTGCCAGGCGTGCGTCGTCCTTGCCCTGGCCCGGGGTGATCACCAGCAGCGAGGGCAACGGATTGTCGTTGAGCGCATCGATCGCCTCACCGAGGCCGGCATCGCGCAGTTCCTGCAGGCCCTGCTCGGGTGTGCGCACATTCACTTCGGCCACGTCATCGCGGTCGCGCAGCTGGCCGGCCAGGCGAAGCGCACCGGGACCATCGATGTTGCCCTTCAGGAACACGTTGATGTCGCGCGACTGCTGCACGCTGCCGGCGAACTGCTTGAGGTTGTCCAGCGCGATCGACAGCCCCAGCGGCAACGCCAGGGCCAGCGCCATGACCATCACGGTCAGCAGGGTCGCCCACGGCTTGCGGCAGGCGCGGCCCAGGCTGAACACCACGCTGTGCACGTGGTGCTGGAACCAGACGCCCACGCGCGACGGGGCGGCGGCTTCGCTGTTTTCGTTCTTCGCCATCGGTTACTCCGCCAGGTCCTGCGGCGAGATGTCATCCACCAGCCGGCCGTGGTCGAGGATCAATACGCGCTTGCGCATGCGGCGCAGCAGCGGCAGGTCGTGGCTGACCACCAGCACGCTGGTGCCGCGCGAGGGCAGCTCGGCGAACAGGGCCATGATCTCCGCTGCCAGGGTCGGGTCGAGATTGCCGGTCGGCTCATCGGCCACCAGCAGCTTGGGCTCGCCGACGATGGCACGGGCGATGCCGACGCGCTGCTGCTCGCCGGCCGACAACTGCGAGGGCAGTGCCTTCTCACGATGGCCCAGGCCCATGCGCTCGAGCACTGAACGCACGCGCTTGTTGATGTCGCCACGGCGGGTACCACGCAGGATCAGCGGCAGCGCCACGTTCTCGGCAATCGAGCGGTCCATCAGCAGGCGGTGGTCCTGGTAGACCGCCCCCACCGCGCGTCGGTGGCGCGGCACGTCGCCGCCGCGCACCTTCAGCAGGTTGCGCTCGTCGAACACCACCGCGCCACGGCTGGGCCGCTCGTCGAGGTGGATCAACTTGAGCAGCGTACTTTTGCCCGCACCGGAATGGCCGGTGACGAACAGCATCTCGCCCGGCGCGACCTCGAAGCTGACATCGGTCAGTGCCTCGTGGCCACCGGCGTACTGTTTGCTGACATTGTCGAAGCGCAGGACACTCATGCCCCGATTATGCAGGACCGGCGCGACGGCGTGGAGATGGTCACGGGATCGGTAGTGCCGGCCGCTGGCCGGCACGCCCATGAAGCCACCCGACCAACGGTCGGGTGCTACAGGATCAGTTGCCCGACAGCATCCGGCGGATCTTGCGGCCGATGCGGGTCAGGAACGAATCGCCGGTATCGGCGGCGGTACGCACCGGCTTGGCCACCACCTGCACCGGGGTCACCGGGCTCGCGCCGTTGCCGGCGTTGGCCTGCACGCCCTCGGCACCCTCGACCGGACGGCCATGGCGACGACGACGGCGCTTGCGCGGCTTGTGCTCACCATCCACGGCACCTTCCGGTGCGCCTTCGGCGCGCGGCGGGCGCGGCGGACGCGGGGCCGTGGCGGCGGCGCCTTCAGCACCGGCGACCGGGGCGGCAGCGCCCTGCTCGCCTTCCACGCGCGGCTTGCGCGGGCCGCGCGAACGGCGTTCGCCGCTGCGCTCGCCGTCACGGCCACCACGACCACCACCACTGCCGGAACGACCGCCACTGCGGCCACCACCCCGACGCTCTTCCTCGGCGGCGCGGGCTTCGCGCGCTTCACGGAAGATCTGGCCGACGCTTTCGTTGTCCTCGCCTTCCTCGCCTGCAGCCGGGGCCGGGCGTTCCGGGCGCGGCAGCGGCGTCAGCAGTTCCTTGGTGACCGGCTCGGAGGGAATCTTCTGCTCGATGTAGGCCTCGATGTCCGGCAGGCCCATCGCGTAGCGTTCGCAGGCGAAGCTGATCGCATCACCCTCTTCGCCCAGGCGCGCGGTACGGCCGATGCGGTGCACGTAGTCTTCGGCATCGAACGGCAGGTCGTAGTTGTAGACGTACTTGATGCCGTCGATGTGCAGGCCGCGCGCGGCGACGTCGGTGGCCACCAGGATTTCCAGCTGGCCCTTCTGGAAGCGGTTGAGCAGGCTCTCGCGCTTCTTCTGCGGCACGTCGCCGGACAGCACGCCGACGCGATAGCCGGCCTTTTCCAGCGAGCGGGCAACGCGCTCGACGAACACCTTGGTGTTGACGAACACCATGGTCCGTGCGCCTTCGCTGCGCGACAGCAGGCCCAGCAGCAGCGGGATCTTCTCGTCGTCGGCCGGGAAGTAGATGCGCTGGCGCACGCGGGCAGCGGTGATGGTCTCGGCTTCGACCACCAGCTTCTGCGGCTCGTTCATGTGCTCGTAGGCCAGCTCCAGCACGCGATGGCTGAGGGTGGCGCTGAACAGCAGGGTCTGGCGGATGGTGCGTTCCGGCATGCGGCGCAGCAGGAAGCGGATGTCCTTGATGAAGCCCAGATCGAACATGCGGTCGGCTTCGTCGAGCACGCAGATCTCGCAGGCATGCAGCGAAACCACCTTGTGCTGCTTGACGTAGTCGATCAGGCGGCCCGGGGTGGCGATGATCACGTCCACACCCTGCTGCAGCAGCTCGCGCTGCTTGTCGTAATCCACGCCACCGTAGACCAGCGCGAAACGCAGGCCCAGGTCGGAACCGAACTTCACCGCATCCTTGTGGATCTGGATGGCCAGTTCGCGGGTCGGGGCGAGGATCAGGGCGCGGGGGTCTTCCGGCTTGCGGTCGGCCAGCGCCGGACGGGTCAGCAGGCGGTTCACGACAGCGACCAGGAAGGCCAGGGTCTTGCCGGTACCGGTCTGGGCCTGGCCGGCAACATCACCACCGGGCAGCGCGACCGGCAGGGTCAGCGCCTGGATCGGGGTGCAGCGGGTGAATCCGGCTCCTTCAAGGCCGGCCTGCAGGGCCGGATGCAGCTCGAAGGAGGAAAAGGTCAAATCGGTCAGCGGTTTGTCGCTCATGAGTCCGTCTTGGTATGGCCGCCGGCCCTTGGGGCGGCTGGCACTTCAGCGTCTAGGGGAACCGTCGCAAACTGCGGCCCCTGCGGCGGGTTGGCAGGCCGGGACCCCTCGGTCCGTGCGCCGCACAATGTCCCAGTTTAACGCACTCGGGCAGGCAAACCGGAATGCGGTGTCTCACGGCACCCGGAGACGCCACCTTCACCCAGCCACACTGGACTTGAACGGCCCGGTCTGGGGCGCTGGTGTCGCGCACTGCCAGCCCCATGTACAGGAGGACAGTGAAATCCGACACATACCGGGCATCGAAGCGATCACGATACGCTGGGTTCCAGACGGCGCCTGTCCCTGCCCCGCGATAGGGGTACACTGCCGGCCGTGAGCGTCCAGGCATCCCGCCGAACGCACCGCGGCAGTGCGCCGCGAGGCAACGACGAGGGTCGCGCCACCGGGCAAGGCCCAGTTCACCCACCTCCGGCATGGCCGGGTGCAATCCAAGACGAGAAACCAAGATGAGCGACAAGGTTGTACATGTCGGCGACGCCGACTTTGATAGCGCAGTGCTGAATTCCAAGGAACCGGTGCTGGTCGATTTCTGGGCCGAGTGGTGTGGCCCCTGCAAGATGATCGCCCCGGCGCTGGACGAGCTGGCCGATGCCTACCAGGGCCGCGCCAAGATCGCCAAGGTCAACGTTGACCACAACCGTGCGCTGGCCGCGAAGTACCACGTGCGTTCGATTCCGTACCTGGTCGTGTTCAAGGATGGCGAAAAGGTCGGCGAGCAGATCGGTGCAGTGGGCAAGGCCCAGCTGGCCGGCCTGCTGGACAAGGCCCTGGCCTGATCCTGCCGGTCTCCGGCAGCCGCCGAGCGCGGCTGCCGGCGGGCGCACCACGCCCATGATGAATGCTGTTCCCGGCGACCCTTGCATGGCGCCGCAGGCCGATGATAGTGTCGGCATATCCGGCCGCGTTCGCGTGCCGCACCCTCTGGACGCAGTTTCTTCCAGACCCATTCCCAACGTTCGCCGCCCCAGCCGGGCGCTCGCACCGTCAAGCGAGGAATAACGCTCTTGTCCGATAACACTTCCGAAACCGGCAGCGCTGATGCGCCCGCCGAAAAGCGCGTGCGCAAGCCCCGCGTGAGCAAGGCCGCCGCCCCGGCAGCCGCAGAAACCAGCGCCGCTCCGGCGCAGCCGACCCTGCCGCTGGCCGCCGCGCCCGAAGCACCGGCGCCGGCCGCAGCACCTGCGCCGAGCGCGCCCGCCGCCGAGGCCCCTGCCAGCAGTGGCGGTGGCGAGGGTAGCGAGGGCCGCGAATCCGGCCAGCCGCGGCAGCAGAATCACCAGGGGGGTGGCCAGAACCAGGGCCAGAACCCGTACAACCAGAACGGCCAGCAGGGCCAGGGGCAAGGTCAGGGCAACCGACGCGACCGCTTCCGCAACCGCCGCGACCGTGACCGTGACCGTGACCGCAACAATCGCTTCCGCGACGACGGCATGTCCAATGACGGCGGCGAACAGCAGCCGTTCGTGCCGCGCCCGCACGCCAACGTGCCCGAGGGCTTCCCGGTCTACTCGCTGAGCGACCTCAAGCGCATGCCGGCACAGAAGCTGCTGGAAATCGCCGAGCAGCTGCAGATCTCCGAAGGCGTGGCCCGTGCCCGCAAGCAGGACGTGATCTTCGCCCTGCTGAAGGTGCTGACCCGCCACGGTGACGGCGTCGCCGCCGATGGTGTGCTGGAAATCCTGCCGGATGGCTTCGGTTTCCTGCGCGCTGCCGAAGCCAGCTATCTGGCCGGCCCGGACGACACCTACATCTCGCCCAGCCAGATCCGCCGCTTCAACCTGCGCACCGGCGACCACATCTCCGGCCGCATCCGCTTCCCGAAGGACGGCGAGCGCTACTTCGCGCTGAACATCGTCGACACCATCAACGGCGAGCCGATCGAAGCGTCGAAGAACAAGGTGCTGTTCGAGAACCTGACCGCACTGTTCCCGCGCCGCCGCTTCACCCTTGAGCGTGGCAACGGTTCGTCGGAAGACATCACCGGCCGCATCCTCGATCTGATGGCGCCGCAGGGCAAGGGCCAGCGCTCGCTCATCGTGTCGCAGCCGAAGGCCGGCAAGACGATGATGATGCAGCAGGTCGCCACCGCCATCACCACCAACCATCCGGACGTGCACCTGATCGTGCTGCTGATCGACGAGCGCCCGGAAGAAGTGACCGAAATGCAGCGCACCGTGCGCGGCGAGGTCATCAGCTCGACCTTCGACGAGCCGGCCGCGCGCCACGTGCAGGTGGCCGAAATGGTCATCGAGCGCGCCAAGCGCCTGGTCGAGCACAAGAAGGATGTGGTGATCCTGCTCGACTCGATCACCCGCCTGGCCCGCGCCTACAACAACGTGGTGCCGAGCTCGGGCAAGGTGCTGACCGGTGGTGTGGACGCCAACGCCCTGCACCGCCCGAAGCGCTTCTTCGGTGCCGCGCGCAACGTGGAAGAAGGCGGCAGCCTGACCATCATCGCCACCGCGCTGGTCGACACCGGCTCGAAGATGGACGAGGTGATCTACGAAGAGTTCAAGGGCACCGGCAACAGCGAAGTGCACCTGAGCCGTCGTATCGCTGAAAAGCGCGTGTTCCCGGCCATCGACATCAACCGTTCCGGTACCCGCCGCGAAGACCTGCTGATCGAACCGGAACTGCTGCAGAAGATCTGGATCCTGCGCAAGCTGCTGCATCCGATGGACGAAATGGCCGCGATGGAATTCCTGCTGGACAAGATGAAGAACACCAAGTCCAACGACGAGTTCTTCGGTTCGATGAAGCGCTGATCCACGCCATTGCATTGAAGAGAACCTGCCGCCCGCTGCGGCAGGTTTTTTTTCGCCTGCAGGGCGACCTGTTTCACTTTGCCGCCGCTGACTTTTGGCGATAATTCGCCCCATACCCTGCCCGGCCCCAAGGGCGTGGCCACCGATTCCCGCTGTCGCCCCTTCCGGAGAACCGGTCGGGTCCAGCCTCCTGCCGGATCCGTCGACGCATGCGAACGCTGTCCCCCCGCCTCAATCTGGGCAAGCTGATCCTCGCCCTGGCCCTGCTCAGCGCCATCATCGCCCTGGCCAATACCCTGCTGGCCAGTTACCGCGTGCAGCGCGACCAGTTGGTCGGCAACACGCTGGAGGCCAACCGCGTCTATGCCACCAAGCTGGCCGAGACCACCCAGAATTTCCTGCTGGCCGCGCAGCAGGAGCTGGCCTACGCCGCCACCCGGCTCGGCCAGAATGATCTCGATCCGGCACAGGCCCAGGATGAAGCCAGCCGACTGCAGCTGCAGACCAACAGCTTCAACTCCTCGCTGGTGGTCGACGCCGACGGCCTGGTGATCGCCACATCGCCGCAGACCCTGCAGCTGCAGGGCGAGATCCTTCACAGTGCCGGCAACAACGCCGCACTGGCCGCGCGCCAGCCGATGATCAGCGATCCCTACCAGTCGACCACCGGCAAGCTGCTGGTCTCGCTGTCGCACCCGATCTTCGATCGCCAGGGCCGCTATCGCGGCTACGTCAGCGGCACCCTCTACCTGCGCCAGCGCAGTGCGCTGCACACGCTGCTGGGCAAGCACTACTACCGCGACGGCTCGTACCTGTACGTGGTGGACCGCAATGGCCGCCTGCTGTACCACGCCGATGGCAAGCGGGTCGGCGACTACGTGGTCGGCAACCCGGCGGTGAAGGCAGTCGTGCGCGGTGAACGCGGTGCGCAGCAGGTCCGCAACAACCTGGGCGTGTCGATGCTGGCCGGCTATGCACCGGTGCCGGCCACCGGCTGGGGCATCATCGCCCAGCGGCCGACCGAGGCCACGCTGCAGCCATTGTCACGGTTGATGACCGCGGTGATCTGGAATGCGATCCCGCTCGGCCTGCTGTCACTGCTGGTCACCTGGTGGTTCGCCCGTCGCATCTCGATGCCGCTGTGGCAGCTGGCGCGAAACGTGCAGGGTGGCGAGGACACCGGCAACGCGATCAGCCACGTCAGCGGCATCCGCGCCTGGTACTTCGAGGTGGCCCAGCTCAAGCAGGCCGTGCTGCACAGCTTCAACGCGCTGCAGGACCGCATCGGCACGCTCAGCCGCGCCAACCGTACCGATCCGCTGACCGGCCTGCTCAATCGCCGCGGCCTGCAGCAGGCGCTGGATGCGCTGCAGGTGCAGGGCATTCCGTTCGCGATCCTGGCGCTGGACATCGATCGCTTCAAATCGATCAACGACAGCCATGGCCATGACGTCGGCGACGCGGCCATCGTCCATATCGCCGACCAGATGCGCCGCTACTCGCGCGACAGCGACATCCTCTGCCGTGCCGGCGGCGAGGAATTCCTGCTGCTGTTGCCGGGCATCAGCACCGACTCTGCGCGCCAGGCCGGCGAGCGCCTGCGCCAGCACATCGCCGATCATCCGTTCGAGCCGGTCGGCACCATCACCGTGTCACTGGGCGTGGCCCACTTCCCCAGCTTCCACGTCGATGCCGAGCAGGCACTGCGGCTGGCCGACAAGGCCCTGTACATGGCCAAGGAACAGGGCCGCAACCGGGTGGTGGTCTACCCGTACGCGGACTGAAAAGCGGCCGGCCTGGCCGACCGCTTCAGCGCGCCGGGCTCAGCGCTGCGCCAACGGTGTCAGCAGGCGCAGGCCGCGCTGGGTGCCATCGACCATGTACACGCCCCCGGCAGGCAGCAGATCACTGCCCACCTGTTCGACGGCATCCGGCTTGCGCCACGGTGCGGCCTGGCGCGGGCCGGGGATGTAGGCACGCCAGCGGCCATAGCGCTCCGGCTGGGCATTGCCGTTGCTGCCGGTGTCGCTGTTCAGGGCGAAGTTCACCGGCACGCGTACGGTCCAGAAGTCGCGCGTGCTGTTCTCGCCGGTCGTGGGCGGGACGAAGGTCCACTTGCGCGCGCCGCTGATGCTGGCCTTGGCGAGCAGGTCGCGCATCTTGGCCAGGGTCCGCTCCGGCGCGACCACGGTCATGTTCACCTGTTCGGCAATGACGTCGGCCACGGTCCCGTCGCGGGCCACTTTGACCAGCAGCAGCACATCACCCTGCCCGCCACTGCGGAAGACATCCTCGGGGTAGCGCGGTGGCGGCATGTTCTTCCGGGTCACCGAATCGGTAGCCTTCGGGTCATACTCACTGAAGTCGACACTGGTCATGCTGACCTGGTAGCTGCCGTCGTCCTGCTGCTTGCCACGCAGGCGCACCCGCAGTGGTGCGTGGACCGCCACCGGCTTGCCATCGCGCAGCGTCGGCTCGAACTGCCATCCACGGATGGTGCCCTCCACGAACGATGCAATACCCGGTGCGAGCATCGCCTGCTGGTCCAGGACCAGCGCGCTGACCGAGCCGTCGGCCGCCACATCGATACTGCCCGACAGCGCCATGCTCATCTCGGCGGTGGCGCGCACGGCGCGCGCGTTCTGGGCGACGGCCTCGGATGGCAGCAGCGGGGCACCTGCGGAGAACGCCAGGGCCAGCGCAAGGAACAGGGGGGAACGCATCATTGCCGGATCCGTGGTGATGAAGTGAGCACCGAGCGTACCGCAGTCCTGACCGGACCGGCACGTGCTTCACGCCACGCCGTTCAGGCCAGGCGATGGGCCGCCGCGTAGGGCGGCGTATCCGGATAGTTCCCCTCGGCGAAGCGCGCCTGCAGGTCCTGCCACCACGCCGGATCGAACAGGTGCCGGTAGTGCTCCCTCACCGCCGCCAGTTCGCTGGCGGGCAGGCCCATGAACGGGCCGAAGCGCTCGGGAAACACGTCGCGTGGACCGACATGGAACCAGGGTTCATCGGCCATGGCTTCCTCCGGCGTACGCGGCTGCGGCCATGCGCGGAACACGCAGTCGCTGACCAGGCACAGCTCGTCGTAGTCGTAGAACACGGCCCGGCCATGCCGCGATACGCCGAAGTTCTTCGGCAGCATGTCGCCGGGGAAGATGTTGTTGCGCGCCATGTCGGTGATCGCCTGCGCATAGTCGAGTACCGCTGCGCGCACCGCCTCGCCACCCTGCTCGCGCAGGTACAGGTTCAATGGCCGGAAACGGCGCTGCACGTAGCACAGTGCGACTTCCACATGGTTGCCATCGACCCGCACGGTCTGCGCGCATTGCTGCAGCAACTCCTCCAGCAAGGCCGGTGCGAAGCGATCGCGCGGGAAGCGCAGGTGGCGATACGGCTGCGCATCGAGCAGGCGGCCGACACGGTCGAGGTTGAACACCAGCGCGTACTTCTCTTCCACCTGCCGCCGCGACATCGCCTTGGGCCAGGTGAAGCGGTCGCGGATCAGCTTGAACACCAGCGGATAGCTGGGCAGGGTGAACACCGCCATGACCATGCCCGGCGTGCCTTCGGCGGGCACCAGCCGCTCCTGCGGATGTTCGTTGAAGTGGCGGAAGAAGGTGCGGTAGCGCTCGGTCTTGCCTTGCTTGGCACGGCCCAGCACGGTGTAGATCTCATCGATGGGCTTGCCCGGCAGCAGGCTGCGCAGGAACACCACCGCATCGCCCACCGTGGCAAGGTCGGCCTGGAAATAACTGCGAGACACGCCGAACAGATGGGCGACGTCGCGGCGCCGGGTCAGCACCGCGTCGGCACGCAGTCCACGCTCATCGTTGACCAGTGCGATCACGCAGGGTGAGAAGCGGTGCTCGCCGAACACGCGGCCCACCAGATAGGCGCGGCGCTCGCGATAGAACACGGTGTCGAGCAGCTCGATGCTGCGCACCGGCGTATCGCCCCAGTGGGCCAGATCGTCCTGCAGGCGCACGGCGATGGCCGCCGCGCAGCGCAGCTGGTGCGCATACGGAATGTCGAAGCGGTAATCGGCCAACACGCGCTGCAGGGCCTCCACCGGCCGCGTGGGTGAAACCGCGTAGGTATGCCGCGCAACCGGATGGGTGATCGCATCGGACGGCTCGACGTCAAAGGCGATGAACTCCAGCGCCGGGTCCACGCCACGGGTGGAAAACAGGCGCCGCGACAGCGTGTTGTAGAAGGTCTTGTACAGTTCGGCATCGATCAGCCCCCGCAGCAATGCGCTGTAGCGTGCATGCACCTGCAGCCACAATGCGCGCTCCCCGATTGCTTCGCCGGCAAGGCGCCGCAGTGCATCCATCTGTTCGGCTATGCACAGGTCGTACAGCGCGATGCGCTCGACTGCATCCTGGCGCGCAGCCGCCCAGTCGCGCTGCTCGAAACGCTGCCGCGCACGAGCGGTGATCGCCGCAAAGCGGGCGTGGTACTGCTCGAAGCCAGCGTGGATGGCGCCAGCGATGCGCGACGCCAGCTCGGCATCGATATCAGGCTCGGACATGCAGGACTCAGCCGGGAGGACCGGCTTCACCATACGCTGGCGTGTGCAATGGCGTCGAGTGCGAAGGTAGTGCCGGCCGCTGGCCGGCAGCACCTGGACCGTCGATGGATCGATGCAGACGCCGGCCAGCGGCCGGCACTACCGGCTCAGATCGCCAGTTCGGCCTCCACGTCCTGCACCTTGCGTCGGGCCAGTGCAAGGTTGGACTTGGTCCGGTCCAGCACGATGTAGAAGAACAGTCCCTTCTTCTTCGCGACCGGTCGCATGATGTGGTACGCCTTGCCCAGTGAGATCAGGATATCCTCGATGCTGTCATTGAGGTTCAACGAGGCGGCGGTCTTCATCTTGGCCCGGATCACTTCGGTGTTGCCGGCAGCGGCCACCTCCATGTCCATGCCGGCACCGGCTTCGCCCAGCAGCATGCCGCTTTCGTAGTCGACCAGCGCCACTGCCTGCGCGCCGTCGATGCCCATCAGTGCGTTCAACGATTCATTCAATCCAGCCACGTCGCACCCCTTGTCGATGTTGGTTCGAGCCCCTCGTTCCCCTGCGGCCGGGCTCACGATCCGCCGAGTTCGGCCAGGATCGCCTGGCCACATTCCCTGCTCTGCCACAGCACCTGCCCGATCACGCTGCGCTGGTCGCAGGCCGCCATCAGCAGCAGCGGCGCACGCCCTTCGGCCTGGATTGCCAGCATCAGCACCTTCCCGCCCATCGCTTCCAGCATCAGCGTCTGCAGATCGCCCAGCACCAGTTCGCGCCCCACCGCTGCGGCCAACGCCAGCATCGCGCTGGTCATCGCCGCCAGCCGTTCGCCGCGCCCTTCGGCACCGGCGCTGACCAGGGCAAAACCATCGACGCTGGCCAGCACCACCGTGCGGACGCCTTCCACCCGCTGCTGCAGGTCCTGCAGCAGCGGCTGCAGGCGCTCACGCTGGCCCGCATCGGGCAGTACCGCCATCTGCCCGTCACCCATACGCGGCCACCAATGCGTGCGCTTCCATTTCGCTCATCAGTACATCCATCAGCAGCAGTCCCTGTTCGCGGTCACGGGCATCGACGGCCAGCAACGGCAGCGGCTGGTCGTCGAGGCAGGCGTGCGTGGCCCAGTCATCCAGCGCCGCCTGTGGGGCCTGGTCCAGGTGGGTGACGGCCACGACCAGTGCCAGGGATGATGCGAACGGCTGCAGCACCTGCAGGTAGTCCTGCAGCTCGCTGGCAATGCCGGCGCGACGTGCATCCAGCAACAGCACCGCGCCCCGTGCACCCTGTAGCAGGATCGGCCACAGGAAATCGAAACGCTGCTGGCCGGGCGTTCCGTACAGACGCAGGCGTTCTCCGTTGGGCAGGCCGATGTCCGCATAGTCCAGCGCGACGGTGGTGGAGGCCTTGTCGGCCCCGAAACGATCACTGTTGGCCACATCAGTATCGATCACTGCGCCCGCAGCAATGCTGCGCACCAGCGTCGACTTTCCGCTGCCCATGCCGCCCAGCACCACCACCTTGTGCTCACGCATTGCGCTCACTCCCGCGCAGATGCCGCCACAGGCGGGCAAGCAATCCGTTGTCGGTGCGGGTGCCACCGGTCGCCATCATCGCCGCCGCGGGGGCGGCCTGCAGCTGCGCGTAGCCACACAGGTAGGCCGCGTGGATGAAATCGCGAACGGCCGCCGCCGGCAGCTCAAGCAGCATCGCGCATTCTTCAACCGTACAGGCGCGCTTGAGCAGCAACGAGCACAGGCGGAAACCATCGTGGTCGTGCCCCAGTACGCGGAAATCCGGCCAGCGCAGCAGCTTCACCGAAGCGCCGCGCAGGCGTTCGTCCAATGCCTGCCAGTGGCGGCTGCGTTGCGCCCATTGCCACAACAGCGGCCGCAGCGGCTGGCGTGGTCGCTCACCAGCCAGCGCCTGCAGGCGCGCTGGCGTCAGTGCATCCAGCTGCAGGCGTTCGAAAGCATCGGCCAGGCGCTCCACCAGCGCGCTCGCGGGTTCCTGCAACAGCACGGCCTGGTCGTGCTCCAGATCCATCAACAGCAAAGGTTCGCCCGCATCACTCAACAGTGCCTGGCCATGGCGCAGCGGCAACCGCTCGCGCAGCAGGCGGGTGATGGCGTGTGCGCCATCGGCCAGACGTATCAGTGCGGGTGCGGGCATGGCCAGGGGCTCCGGTGCCAACTGCATGCGACGCAGCGCGCGGCCGATGGCACCGTCGTCGAGCACATCCTGCTGTCCGTCGCCGTCGCGCAGTTGGCCGCCGTTGTCCTCTATCCAGCATTGCAGGCGCGGTCGTTGCTGGCGCATGCGCTGGGCCGCGTTGCGCAGTGCCGGGGTATCGCGGATGACCAGCAGGTCGCAGTCGTCCAGGTCCTGGCTGCGGCGGACCTGGCCGTCCGGCAGTGCCGACGCCAGGCGCAGCCGTTGCAGCAGGGCCTGCTCGCCCTGGATGTCGGTTCCCACTACCAGCACGCGTGCCATCTGTGTTCCCCGAGCGACCACCTCCCCGGTGGTCTCGCGTCGCCAAGGCTAGGGCATCGCCAGCGGCAGCCGTCGTGATCAACTGCTCAGATCGGGAGCGGTTGCAGGCGGTGTCCGATCGGTTCTGCGACGGCTATCGCGGGCAAGTTTCATGCCCCGTTGACGGCATTCCGACAGCCGACGGAAGTCACGGTTTAATCGCCTGGGGTCAGATCACTTTTGCGTGGCAAAAGGGATCTGACCCCAGAGCCAAAAAAGAAACCCGCGCCGAAGCGCGGGTTCCGGGGTCACGGCCGAACGGCGACGGATCAGCCGCGCAGCAGCTCCAGCGCGGCGTTGAAGGTCGCGCTCGGGCGCATCGCCTTGCTGGCCTTGGCCACGTCCGGACGGTAGTAGCCGCCGATGTCCACGGCCTTGCCCTGCACTGCGATCAGCTCGTCGACGATCTTCTGCTCGTTGTCGGTCAGTGCCTTGGCCAGCGGGGCGAAGCGTGCCTTCAGCGCGGCATCCTCGTCCTGCGCGGCCAGGGCCTGCGCCCAGTACAGGGCGATGTAGAAGTGGCTGCCACGGTTGTCGATGCCGCCGAGCTTGCGCGACGGCGACTTGTCGTTGTCCAGGAACTGGCCGTTGGCTTCGTCCAGCGCCTTGGCCAGCACGCGGGCGGCGGCGTTGTCATAGCGGTTGCCCAGGTGTTCCAGCGACGCAGCCAGGGCCAGGAACTCGCCCAGCGAATCCCAGCGCAGGTAGTCCTCTTCGACGAACTGCTGCACGTGCTTCGGGGCCGAACCACCGGCGCCGGTCTCGAACAGGCCACCACCGGCCATCAGCGGCACGATCGACAGCATCTTGGCGCTGGTGCCCAGCTCCATGATCGGGAACAGATCGGTCAGGTAGTCGCGCAGCACGTTGCCGGTCACCGAGATGGTGTCCTCGCCCTTGCGGATGCGGTCCAGCGAGAACGCGGTGGCTTCCACCGGCGGCAGGATGCGGATGTCCAGGCCGTTGGTGTCGTGGTCCTTCAGATACTGCTCGACCTTGGCGATGACCTGCGCGTCGTGGGCGCGGGCGGCATCCAGCCAGAACACGGCCGGGGTGCTGCTCAGGCGGGCACGCTCGACGGCCAGCTTGACCCAGTCCTGGATCGGCGCGTCCTTGGTCTGGCACATGCGCCAGATGTCACCGGCCTCCACGGCGTGCTCGAACACCACGGTGCCGGCATCGTCGGTGACCTTGACCACGCCATCGGCAGCGATCTGGAAGGTCTTGTCGTGCGAGCCGTACTCCTCGGCCTTCTGTGCCATCAGGCCGACGTTGGGCACCGAACCCATGGTGGCCGGGTCGAAGGCGCCGTGCGCCTTGCAGTCGTCGATGACGGCCTGGTACACGCCGGCGTAGCAGCGGTCCGGAATGACCGCCTTGGTGTCCTGCAGCTTGCCTTCGGCGTTCCACATCTTGCCGGAGTCGCGGATCATCGCCGGCATCGAGGCGTCGACGATGACGTCGCTCGGCACGTGCAGGTTGGTGATGCCCTTGTCCGAGTTGACCATGGCCACGCCCGGGCGCTGTGCGTACTCGGCAGCCAGGTCGGCTTCGATCGCAGCACGGGTGGCTTCCGGCAGCGACGGCAGGCGCGCAGCCAGGTCACCGATGCCGTTGTTGGCGTCGAAACCGGCCTGCTTGAGCACGTCGGCGTGCTTGGCCAGCACGTCCTTGTAGAACTCATTGACCGCCACGCCGAACATGATCGGGTCGGAGACCTTCATCATGGTCGCCTTCAGGTGCAGCGAGAACAGCACGCCCTGGGCCTTGGCATCGGCGATCTGCTCACCGAGGAACGCGGCCAGCGCCTTGCGGCTCATCACGGCGGCGTCGACGATCTCGCCGGCCTTGACCGCGGTCTTTTCCTTCAGCACGACGGTGCTGCCGTCGTTGCCATGGAAGGTGATCTTCAGCGAACCGGCGTTGCCCAGGGTGGCCGACTTCTCGCTGCCGTAGAAATCACCGGCGGCCATGTGCGCGACGTGCGACTTCGAATCGGCCGACCAGGCGCCCATGCGGTGCGGGTGCTTACGCGCGTAGTTCTTCACCGACAGCGGTGCACGGCGGTCGGAGTTGCCTTCGCGCAGCACCGGGTTCACCGCGCTGCCCTTGACCTTGTCGTAGCGCGCCTTGTAGTCGCGCTGCTGGTCGTCGGCCGGGGTTTCCGGGTAATCCGGCAGCGGATAGCCCTGGTCCTGCAGTTCCTTGATGGCCGCCTTCAGCTGCGGCACCGAGGCGGAGATGTTCGGCAGCTTGATGATGTTGGCGTCCGGGGTGGTCGCCAGCTGGCCCAGCTCGGCCAGGTCGTCGCTGACCTTCTGCGCGTCGGACAGCAGTTCCGGGAACTGCGACAGGATGCGGCCGGACAGCGAGATGTCACGGGTTTCCACCACGATGCCGGCAGTGGCGGTGTAGGCGTCAACGATCGGCAGCAGCGACTGGGTGGCCAGGAACGGGGCTTCGTCGGTCAGCGTGTAGAGAATCTTGGACATGGGGGACTTGGACTCTGTAGCAATGCTCAGGGGAAGGCCGGCGCCAGCGCCGGGCCACGTGCAACCGTGTCGCGCGCGGGGTTGGCCCCCGCGCTTTCCCCCGTCGCCGTCAGGGTGGGCGCGCGGCGGGGAAACCCCTGCATTGTCGCGTTTTCAGCCGCGCGGGGCAAAGCCACGCCATACGCGGCGGTACTGCATGCCGGCAACGCTGTGATCCATCGACGCCTGGATGAAGCCGACCATCATCCAACAAAAAAGGACGCAGCCTCGCGGCTGCGTCCATCGTGAGCCCTGCCGGGAGAGAGTCGGCTGGACTTACTTGACCTCGAACTCCTGCGGCGTTCCGGCCGCCTTGCCATCGACGGTGACTTCGGCGCGGTACTTGCCGGCCGGCCAGCCCTTTGCATTCTTGAACGTGACGTTGGTGGTTTCCGCACCGCTGGTGTTCAGCGTGGCATTCTGTTCGCCGGCCACCTGGCCGTCCTGGTAGGTCAGCTTCGCGCCCACGGCGACGTTGTTGGCAGCACCGTCGGTCTTGACCGAGACGATGATGTCGTCCTTCGGCGCGAACAAAGCCGTCGTCGCAACCGACTTGTCGGCGGCTGCGGTCTTGCCGACCGTGACCGACGAGACGCTGACAGCAGCGGCTTCGGCCATCGGCGGCGGCGCGCCGGTCATCGGGGCCGGTGCTGCCGGTTCGGCCGGAGCAGTCGCTGCCGGAGCGGCATTGTTGTCGGTCGACTCTTCTTTCTTCTTGCAACCGACCAGGGCGACGCTGCCCAGCAGGGCGGCGATCAGGGCGGTCTGGAGCGGGGTGGTCTTGATCATTCGGGGTTCCTCCCAGGGATTGTCGGACGGCGTTCTGGCCGGCTTACTTCGGCGGCAGTTTCAGGGTCTGGCCCGGGAAGATCTTGTCCGGGTCATCAAGCACATCGCGGTTGGCTTCGAAGATCTTCTTCCAGGCATTGGCGTCGCCCAGATGCTGCTTGGCGATCTTCGACAGCGAGTCACCCTTCTGCACGGTATAGGTGCCGCCGCTGACAACGTCTGCGGTGCTGTCCACCGAAGCGCTGACGCCGGAGAAGTCCGCCTTCGGTGCCTGTTCGGCGGTACTGTCGACGCTGCTGCTGACGCCGGAGAAATCGGCTTTCTTCTCGGTACTCATCCACAACTCCCGTCTGCATGACTACGTGATTGGCACGGTGCCATGGCGGTTGTTAAATGGGGATGGTGCAGATGTGAAGCCGCCCCCGGGGGCGGCTGAACAATCGGGAGAGACGGTGTCCGGTCGTGCCGGCCGCTGGCCGGCTTTCCCTTGCCCTGGACGCGGGTTCCTTGCGGTTGCCGGCCAGCGACCGGCACTACCGGTTACTGCCGCAGTTCGCGGTAGGTCGCAGCCGGGGCGGTGATGCCGGGGCTGGCGCGCCAGGGGTTGATGTCCAGGCCACCACGGCGGGTATAGCGGGCCTCCACTTCCAGCCATTGTGGCTGGCAGCGCGCAGATACCTCGCTGAAGATCCGCTCAACGCACTGCTCGTGGAACTCGGCGTGTTCACGGTAGCTGACCAAGTAGCGCAGCAGGCCCGCGCGATCGATCTTCGGCCCGCGGTAACGCAGGCTGACCGTGGCCCAGTCCGGCTGGCCGGTGACCGGGCAGTTGGACTTCAGCAGCGACGAGACCAGGGTCTCTTCCACCACCTCACCCGCATCGGCGGCGAGGAAGTCCGCCTGCGGCGGGCCGTAGCAGTCGATCTCCAGTTCCAGCCCGTCGATGGACTCGCCGAGCGGCGTCTCGCGCAGGCCTGGCAGGCCGAACTCGACCTGGACCGGCACACCGGCGCAGGCCGACAGATCCGCCACCAGGCGCGCGCGCAGTGCCTCGGCGCTGTCGATGCGGGTGCTGTTGAGGGAGTTGAGGTACAGCTTGAACGACTTCGATTCGATCAGCCGCGGCGAGGTGCATGGCACCTGCACCGTGGCGACGGCGACCTGCGGCTTGCCACGCGGGTCGAGCCAGCTCAGCTCGAAGGCGTGCCAGCGGTCGTGGCCGACGAACGGCAGCGCGGCCTCATCGAGGCCGATCTCGGCGCGGGCGCCGCTGCGGGGGATGGGGAACAGCAGGCCGGGATCGTACTGCGACGGGTAACTGACCTCGCGACCGAGGCTGGAATCCTGTGGGGTGTTCATGGAGGTCATTGTATCGCGCGGAGGGCGGGCCTTCGGCCGGGCCGGCCAACGGCGGAGCCCCTCCGTGGTGGGGTGTTGGGTCGTCGAAAGCCTGGATTCCCGGGAGTGGGCCGGGCGGATGGGGCTGGCGGGGACGCCGTGAATCCGTCCTTGGAGGCTTAGCCGCGCCAGCCCCACCCGCCCGGCCCCCCGACACATTTCTGCCGCCGATCCACCACGGGAAAGATCAGAAAATCAAAATCCGATCCTTCGGACATTTTCGATGTCTGCCATCCACGCATGGCGTGGATCTACCGGCAAGCCACGGGATCGGGTCTGGAGGAAAGCCCCCTGAGTCAGGGGGCGGCCGCGAAGCGGCAGGGGTCTGGAAGCTGGTAAGGGGGGCCCACCGTTCGCGCAGCGAACTGTGGGAGCGACAGCGCGCATGCGATGTCGCGTACCCAGGGCTGCAAGCCCTGCCGGTAACCCTTACCCCGCCGGAGTACCGGCACCGTGCAGGTAATCCAGGCTCACCTGCAGCAACGCCCTCAATCCCACATCCAGCGCCTTCTCATCCAGCAGGAACTTCGGCGAATGGTTGGCCGGCGCCGTCGCCGGGTCGATGCCCACGCTGGTGGAGCCGACGAAGAAGAACATGCCCGGCACTTCCTTCGCGTACAGCGAGAAATCCTCCGCGCCCATCTGCAGCGGCGGCTCGTACACGTTGTCCTTGCCCACCACCGCCTGCAGGCTCGGCAGCATCTTCGCGGTCAGCGCCGGGTCGTTCACCGTGGCTGGGTTGCCCTCCGACTCGTAGATGTCGGTCACCGCCTTCGCACCGTGCGCGGCGGCCGTGTGCTCGGCCACGTTGCGCAGGTCGGCAAAGATCTGCTGGCGCATGCCTTCGTCAAAGGTGCGGATGGTGCCGACCATCTCCACTTCATCGGGAATGATGTTGTAGCGGATGCCGCCGTTGATCGCGCCGAAGGTCAGCACCGCCGGTTGCTTGGACAGGTTGGCGCGGCGGCTGACGATGGTCTGCGCGGTGCCGACCAGATCGGCGGTGGCGACGATCGGGTCAACACCGTTCCACGGTGCCGAGCCATGCGTCTGGCGACCGATCACCTTGATCCCGAAGCGATCAGAGGCAGCCATCAATGGGCCGCCGCGCACCGCGATCTGGCCGGCCTGCACGCTGGAGAACACATGCAGGCCGAACACTGCCTCCGGCTTGAAGTCGGCAAACAGCCCTTCCTTCAGCATCAGTGCGGCACCGCCCTCTTCCGGCGGCGGCGCGCCTTCCTCGGCCGGCTGGAAGATCAGCATCACCTGGCCCGGCAGGTCCTTCTTCATTGATACCAGCGCTTCGGCCACGCCGAGCAGGGTGGCGGTATGCGCGTCGTGGCCACAGGCATGCATCACGCCCACGGTCTGCCCGCGGTACTGGTCGGTGGCCTTGGAGGCGAACGGCAGGCCTGTCTGCTCGGTCACCGGCAACGCGTCCATGTCCGCGCGCAACGCGATCTTCGGGCCTGGCTTGCCGCCTTCGATGATCGCCACCACGCCGTGGTGGGCGATGCCGGTCTTCGGCTTCAGGCCCATCGCACGCAGGCGCTTGGCGACCTCGGCCGAGGTGCGCGCCTCGCGGTTGGACAGCTCCGGGTGCTGGTGGAAATCACGGCGCCATTCGACCACCTGGGCCTGCAGCCGCTGCGCGGCGGCGGTCACTTCCGGGCGTTGCCCGTCCTGGGCATGGGCAAGCGCCGGCAGGGCCAGCAGCAGGGCGGACAGCAGCAGCGAACGGCGCATCGCAATCTCCACAGCAAGAGGGTTCCAGCTGAATGTAGGGCAACACCGGCGCCACGGGAACCTCCGGCGCCGCATCCGGTCTTAGCGCCCGTCCCATCCGTCATGCAGGAAACGTGATGTGGCACAGGTATGCTTTGCGCATTGTCCCGGCGTCCCGTCCGGTCCAGCCCTCTCGGAGTCCTCGTAATGTCACGTGTTTGGAAGATCGTGCTGCTGGTCGTGGCGATCCTGGTGCTGGCCGTGGTCGGCCTGCGCGTCATCGGCGGGGGCAAGGACAAGGCTGGAAAACCTGCTGCGGGCGCGCGCCAGGGCGGCGAAGATCCGAATGCCGGTCCAGTGCCGGTGACCGTGGTGGAGGCCACGCGCCAGGACGTGCCGGTGTATGCCAGCGCGCTGGGTACGGTGACCGCGATGAACACCGTCACTGTCAGCCCGCAGGTCGGCGGCCAGCTGATGAGCCTGAATTTCCGTGAAGGCCAGGAAGTGAAGCAGGGTGATGTGCTGGCGGTGATCGATCCGCGCACCGCCCAGGCCAGCTACGACCAGGCCGCGGCAGCCAAGCGCCAGAACGAGGCCCTGCTGGCCACCGCGCGCTCCAACTACCAGCGCTCGAACGCGCCGGAGTATCGCCAGTACGTCGCCAAGACCGATCTGGATACACAGCGAAACCAAGTGGCACAGTACGAAAGCGCCGTGGCCGCCAACGAGGCCAGCATGCGCTCGGCGCAGGTGCAGCTGCAGTACACCCGGGTCACCGCGCCGATCTCAGGCATCGCCGGCATCCGTGCGGTCGACGCCGGCAACGTGGTCAGCGCCGGTACCGCGCTGGTCACGCTGACCCAGATCCATCCGATCCACGTGCTGTTCAACCTGCCCGAGCGCCAGCTCGGCGATGTGCGCCAGGCACAGGCCGCCGGCACGGTACCGGTGGCGGCGCTGGACCGCGCCGATTCGCACGTGCTGTCCGGCGACGGCAAGCTCGATGTGGTCGACAACCTGATCAGTGCCGACAGCGGCACGTTCAAGGCGCGCGCCGTATTCGACAACACCGACAACGGCCTGTGGCCGGGCCAGTTTGTCAACGTGCGCATGCAGCTGCGCACCATCGGCGGCGGCGTGGTCATTCCGACCCAGGCGGTGCTGCGTGGCCCGGACGGCGAGTACGTCTACATCGTGCAGGGCGACAACACGGTAAAGATGCAGACTGTGCGCAGCGGCGTGGAAGTGGGCGACAGCCAGGTGCAGATCGCCGAAGGCCTCAAGGGTGGCGAGCGGGTGGTCAGCGAAGGCCAGTTCCGCCTGAAGCCGGGCAGCAAGGTCACCGCGCTGAAGCCGGGCGAGACCCCGGCCGCGCCGACCGAGGCCGAGCTGAAGGCGGCCGAACAGAAGAACGCGGGCGGCGGTGGCCGTCGCGGTGGTGGCCCGCGCTGAGCGCAGGCCACGGTTCTCCCTCGCGCCGGCGGACCTGCCGGCGCCGACATTGAAGTGCCAGCAAGGATCAGTCCGTGGGCTTTTCGACGATCTTCATCCGCCGCCCGATCGCTACCTCGCTGTTGATGGCGGGCCTGTTGCTGCTGGGCATCCTCGGTTACCGCAAGCTGCCGGTGTCGGCGCTGCCGGAAATCGATGCGCCCAGCCTTGTGGTCACCACCCAGTACCCCGGTGCGAACGCCACCACCATGGCCTCGCTGGTCACCACCCCGCTGGAGCGCCAGTTCGGGCAGATTTCCGGGCTGGAGCTGATGACGTCGGACTCGTCGGCCGGGTTGTCGACGATCATCCTGCAGTTCTCGATGGACCGCGACATCGACATCGCCGCGCAGGACGTGCAGGCGGCGATCCGTCAAGCCACCCTGCCCTCATCGCTGCCCTACCAGCCGGTCTACAACCGGGTGAATCCGGCCGACGCGGCCATCGTCACCCTGAAGCTGACCTCTGACACGCGCCCGCTGCGCGACGTCAACAATTACGCCGATTCCATCCTGGCCCAGCGCCTGTCGCAGGTGCAGGGCGTGGGCCTGGTCTCGATCGCCGGCAATGTGCGCCCGGCCGTGCGCATCCAGGTCAATCCGGCGCAGCTGTCGAACATGGGGCTGACCCTGGAACAGCTGCGCAGCGCGCTGACCCAGGCCAACGTCAACGCGCCGAAGGGCTCGTTGAACGGCAAGACCCAGTCCTACAGCATCGGCACCAACGACCAGCTGGCCAGCGCCGCCGAGTACCGCGACACCATCATCAGCTACAAGAACGGCCGCCCGGTGCGGCTGTCGGACGTGGCCGAGGTGATCGATGGCGTGGAGAACGACCAGTTGGCCGCCTGGGCCGATGGCAAGCCGGCGGTGCTGCTGGAAGTGCGCCGCCAGCCGGGCGCCAACATCGTGCAGACCGTCGAGCGCATCCGCGCGATCCTGCCGCAGCTGCAGGGCGTGCTGCCGGCCGACGTGCACCTGGAAATCTTCAACGATCGCACCGAGACCATCCGCGCCTCGGTGCATGAGGTGCAGTTCACCCTGATCCTCACCATCGGCCTGGTGGTGGCGGTGATCTTCGTGTTCCTGCGCCGCCTGTGGGCCACGATCATCCCGTCGGTGGCAGTACCGCTCTCGCTGGCCGGTACCTTCGCGGTGATGGCCTTCGCCGGCATGTCGCTGGACAACCTCTCGCTGATGGCGCTGGTGGTGGCCACCGGCTTCGTGGTCGACGATGCAATCGTGATGATCGAGAACATCGTGCGCTACATCGAGCAGGGCAAGAGTGGCAAGGAAGCGGCCGAGATCGGCGCACGCCAGATCGGCTTCACCGTGCTGTCGCTGACGGCCTCGCTGGTGGCGGTGTTCCTGCCGCTGCTGCTGATGCCCGGCGTCACCGGCCGCCTGTTCCACGAGTTCGCGTGGGTGCTGAGCATCGCCGTGGTGCTGTCGATGCTGATCTCGCTGACGCTGACCCCGATGATGTGCGCCTACCTGCTCAAGCCCGATGCCCTGCCCGAGGGCGAGGACGCGCATGAGCGCGCGGCGGCGGCCGGCAAGCAGAACCTGTGGACGCGCACCGTCGGCCTCTACGAGCACAGCCTGGACTGGGTGCTTGGCCACCAGCGGCTGACCCTGGCCGTGGCCGGTGGCGCGCTGGTGCTGACCGTGCTGCTGTACGTGCTGATTCCCAAGGGCCTGCTGCCCGAACAGGACACCGGCCTGATCACCGGCGTGGTGCAGGCCGACCAGAACATCGCCTTCCCGCAGATGGAGCAGCGCACCAGGCAGGTGGCCGAAGCGCTGCGCCAGGATCCGGACGTGACCGGCGTGTCGGCCTTCATCGGCGCCGGCAGCATGAACCCCACCCTCAACCAGGGCCAGCTGTCGATCGTGCTGAAGGAGCGCAGCCAGCGCGACGGCCTGGATGAGATCCTGCCGCGCCTGCAGAAGGCAGTGGCCGGCATTCCGGGCGTGGCGCTGTACCTGAAGCCGGTGCAGGACGTAACCCTGGATACCCGCGTGGCCGCCACCGAGTACCAGTACTCGCTGTCGGACGTGGATTCGGCGACGGTGGCGACCCAGGCCACGCGCCTGACCGAAGCGCTGCGCAAGCGCCCGGAACTGGCCGACGTCGACAACAACCTGTCCAACCAGGGCCGCGCCCTGGAGCTGAACATCGACCGCGACAAGGCCAGCGTGCTGGGCGTGCCGATGCAGACCATCGACGACACGCTCTACGATGCGTTCGGCCAGCGCCAGATCTCGACCATCTTCACCGAGCTCAACCAGTATCGTGTGGTGCTGGAAGTGGCACCGGAGTTCCGCACCAGCACCGCGCTGATGGAACAGCTGGCGGTCGCCTCCAACGGCGCCGGCGCATTGACCGGCACCAATGCCACCAGCTTCGGCCAGGTCACCTCCTCCAACTCGTCCACCGCCACCGGCATCGGCGCGCAGAACACCGGCATCACCGTCGGCGCCGGCAACATCATCCCGCTGTCGGCGCTGGCCGAAGGCAAGGTCAGCAGCGCCCCGCTGGTGGTCAGCCACCAGCAGCAGCTGCCGGCGGTGACCGTGTCGTTCAACGTGGCGCCGGGCTATTCGCTGTCCGAAGCGGTGCGTGCGATCCAGGAGACCAAGGACAGCCTGGACATGCCGGCACACCTGCATGCCGAATTCATCGGCAAGGCCGCTGAATTCACCGGCAGCCAGACCGATGTGGTGTGGCTGCTGCTGGCCTCGCTGGTGGTGATCTACATCGTGCTGGGCGTGCTCTACGAGAGCTACATCCACCCGATCACGATCATCTCCACGCTGCCACCGGCCGGTGTCGGCGCGCTGCTGGCGCTGATGCTGTGCGGGCTGAGCCTGTCGGTGGATGGCATCGTCGGCATCGTGCTGCTGATCGGCATCGTCAAGAAGAACGGCATCATGATGGTCGACTTCGCGATCGAGGCGCGCCGCGCCGGCGCCAACGCGCACGAAGCGATCCGCCGCGCCTGCCTGCTGCGCTTCCGCCCGATCATGATGACCACCGCCGCGGCCATGCTCGGCGCACTGCCGCTGGCGCTGGGCACCGGCATCGGTTCGGAGCTGCGCCGCCCGCTGGGTATCGCCATCGTCGGTGGCCTGCTGCTGTCGCAGCTGGTGACGCTGTACACCACGCCGGTGATCTACCTGTACATGGAGCGCTTCTCCGAGTGGCTGGCGCGCCGCCGCGAACAGCGTGCGCTGCGCGAGGGTTCGCTGCAGGAGCCGCAGGCATGATCCACGCCCCGCTGCCGTGGGCGGCCGCACGATGAACCTGTCCGGCCCCTTCATCCGCCGCCCGATCGGCACCGCGCTGCTGGCCATCGGCTTGTTCATGGTCGGCCTGATCTGCTACCTGCGCCTGGGCGTATCGGCGCTGCCGAACATCGAGATCCCCGTGATCTTCGTGCATGCCAGCCAGTCCGGCGCCGACGCGGCGACCATGGCCTCCACGGTCACCGCGCCGCTGGAACGCCATCTCGGCCAGCTGCCAGGCATCGATCGCATGCGATCGTCGAGCTCGGAAGGCAGCTCGCTGGTGTTCATGATCTTCCAGAGCGGCCACAACATCGATTCGGCCGCGTTGGACGTACAGACCGCGATCAACTCGGCACAGGCCGACCTGCCTTCGGGCATGGGCTCGCCGATGTACCAGAAGGCGAACCCGAACGACGACCCGGTGATCGCCATCGCGTTGACCTCGCAGACGCAGTCGGCCGACGAGCTCTACAACGTGGCCGACTCGCTGCTGGCGCAGCGCATCCGCCAGATCAGCGGCGTCGCCTCGGTCGACATCGCTGGCGCGTCGACGCCAGCGGTACGCGTGGACGTCAACCTGCGCCTGATGAACGCGCTGGGCCTGACCGCCGATGACCTGCGCAACGCGGTGCGCGCGGCCAACGTGACCTCGCCCACCGGCTTCCTCAGCGATGGCAACACCACCACGGCGATCATCGCCAACGACTCGGTGGCACGCGCCGCCGACTTCGCCGACCTGGTGGTCAAGACCCAGGGCGACGGCCGGGTGATCCGCCTGAAGGACATCGCCAACGTCTACGACGGCCAGCAGGATGCCTACCAGGCGGCGTGGTTCGACCACAAGCCGGCGGTGGTGATGTACGTGTTCACCCGCGCCGGCGCCAACATCGTGGAGACCGTGGATCGGGTCAAGGCGCAGATCCCCACCCTGCGCGACTACCTGCAGCCGGGCACCACGATGACGCCGTACTTCGACCGTACGCCGACCATCCGTTCGTCGCTGCATGAAGTGCAGGTCACCCTGCTGATCAGCCTGGCGATGGTGGTGCTGACCATGGCGCTGTTCCTGCGCCGGCTGGCCCCCACCCTGATCGCGGCGGTGACCGTGCCGCTGTCGCTGGCCGGCGCCGCGCTGGTGATGTACGTGATGGGCTTCACCCTGAACAACCTGAGCCTGCTGGCGCTGGTGATCGCGATCGGCTTCGTGGTCGACGATGCGATCGTGGTGATCGAGAACATCATGCGCCACCTCGACGAAGGCATGCCGCGCATGCAGGCGGCGTTGACCGGTGCGCGCGAGATCGGCTTCACCATCGTCTCGATCACCGCCTCGCTGGTGGCGGTGTTCATCCCGCTGCTGTTCGCCAGTGGCATGATGGGCGCGTTCTTCCGCGAGTTCACCGTCACCCTGGTGGCGGCCATCGTGGTTTCGATGATCGTCTCGCTGACGTTGACCCCGGCGCTGTGCAGCCGCTTCCTCAGCGCGCACGACCACAGCGCGCCGCCGTCGCGTTTCGGCCGCTGGCTGGATGCCGGCCACGAGCGGATGCTGCGCATCTACACCGTGTTCCTCGATTTCTCGCTGCGCCACGCGCTGCTGCTGTCGCTGACGCCACTGATCCTGATCGGCGTCACCATCTTCCTGTTCGGCGCGGTGAAGAAGGGCGCGTTCCCGCCGCAGGACACCGGCCTGATCTGGGGCCGCGCCAACTCCAGTGCCACCGTGTCGTTCGAGGACATGGTCGCGCGCCAGCGCCGCATCACCGACATGCTGATGGCCGACCCGGCGGTGAAGACGGTGGGTGTACGCCTGGGCAGCGGCCGCCAGGGCTCCAGTGCACAGTTCAACATCGAGCTGAAATCACGCAGCGACGGCCGCCGCGAAACCACCGCGCATGCGTTGGCGCGCCTCAGCGCCAAGGCCGATCGCTATCCCGACCTGCAGCTGCGCCTGCGCGCGATCCAGGACCTGCCCAGCAACGATGGCGGCGGTTCCAGCCAGGGCGCGCAGTACCGCATCTCGCTGCAGGGCAACGACCTGGCCGCACTGCAGGAATGGCTGCCCAAGCTGCAGGCGGAACTGAAGAAGAACCCGAAGCTGCGCGACGTCGGCACCGACGTGGACAATGCCGGCCTGCGCCAGAACATCCAGATCGACCGCGCAAAGGCCGCGCGCCTGGGCATCACAGTGGGCGCCATCGACGGCGCGCTGTATGGTGCGTTCGGCCAGCGCCAGATCTCTACCATCTATTCGGACATCAACCAGTACAGCGTCGTGGTCAATGCCCTGCCCTCGCAGACCGCCACCCCGGCGGCGCTGGATGAGGTGTACGTGCGTGCGCGCAACGGCGACATGGTGCCGATCACCGCGGTGGCCACGCAGATGCCTGGCCTGGCCCCATCGCAGATCACCCACGAGAACCAGTACACGACGATGGACCTCAGCTACAACCTGGCTCCCAACGTGAGCATGGGCGAGGCCAAGGCGATCATCGACGCGACCGTGGCCGGCATGCGCATGCCCGGCGACATCCGCCTGGCCGACGATGCGGGCTTCGGCTTCAACTCCGATCCCAGCGACATGCTGATCCTGGTGTTCGCCGCAATCCTGACCGTGTACCTGGTACTGGGCATGCTCTACGAGAGCCTGATCCATCCGGTCACCATCCTGTCCACGCTGCCGGCGGCGGGTGTCGGTGCGCTGCTGGCCCTGTTCGGCACCAACACCGAGCTGTCGGTGATCTCGATGATCGCGCTGGTGCTGCTGATCGGCATCGTCAAGAAGAACGCGATCATGATGATCGACTTCGCACTGGTGGCGCAGCGCGAGCATGGGCTGGCGCCGCGCGATGCCGCACGCGAGGCCAGCATCGTGCGCTTCCGCCCGATCATGATGACCACGATGGTCGCGATCCTGGCCGCAGTACCGCTGGCGATCGGCCTGGGTGAAGGGTCCGAGCTGCGCCGCCCGCTGGGCATCGCGATGATCGGCGGCCTGCTGTTCTCGCAGAGCCTGACCCTGCTCAGTACGCCGGCACTGTACGTGATCTTCTCCTGCCTGGCCGAGCGCTGGCGCGCCCGTCGCGCGCGCAGGCGCGAAGCGAAGCTGCTCAAGCGCGCGCAGCGGGCGTAGTAGAGCCCATCCACGCATGGCGTGGATCTAGTTCTCGATACTGCGAATCTGCCGGCCAGCGGCCGGCACTACCACCGGCGCGGAGGGTGGGTGCGGACCGTTGGCACGCCTCCCGGTTTGACGTGCTGTAACGAAAAGAGAACAATTCCCCTCCAGCCATGGTCCTGCGCCCCTTCGCGGCGCCCCGCTGCCCTCTCCGGCAAGCCTGCGTGATCCCAGCCATCGACCTTTCCCCCCATGCGGGCGGATGGCGCGTGGCCGTTCGCCGAGGATGACTGAACCATGCTCCTGCACCCACTCTGCCGCCCGGCCCTGCTTGCCGTTTCCCTGTCACTGGCCTGTGCCGCGCATGCCCAGTCCGTACCCGAGCGCACCAATCGGAACCGCAGTGCCACCGATCTGGATGCGGTGAAGGTCACAGCCGAACGCACCCACGCCGATACCGGCGCCCTTGGTGATCGCGTGCTGCGTGATACCCCGTTCGCGATCACCGCCGTGGGCCGCGAGCAGATCGAGCAGCGCCAAGTGGTCTCGCTGGGCGAAGCGTTTCTGCTCGACCCTTCGGTCACCACCCAGGTCAGCGCCTATGCCAGTGGCTGGAGTTCGCCGATCCGCAACCGTGGCATCGACCTGAACTTCGACAGCTATCGCGTCAATGGCCTGCAGGTTTCCTCGTGGGGTACCGAGTGGCCGCTGGAAGTGATGGAACAGGTCGATCTGCTGAAAGGCCCGGGTGGATTCCTTTATGGTTTCGGTGCCCCCGGTGGCATCGTCAACTACATCACCAAGAAGCCGACCGATACGCCCACCTTCTCCGCCCAGCTGGGCTGGCGCGAGCAGGGCATCGTCAGTGCCGGGATGGACGTCGGCGGCCGCTTCGGCAACGAGCAGATGTTCGGTTATCGCTTCAATGCTTTCGAGGAAAAGGGTGAGACCTTCAATGGTGGCCACGTCGATCGCAAGGTGGGCGCACTGTCGCTGGACGCGCGCCTGAGCGACGCACTGATCTGGACCTTCGACGGCGTGTTCCAGTCACGCGACCTGCGCGAGGAATCGCCGCAGTACTACTTCCGCGGACTGACCTCGTTGCCGCGACCGATCGCCGGGAATACCGGCAACAGTGTCTCCGGCACCTACTACGACACTCGTTCCAGCCTGTTGTCGACCCGCTTGGACTGGCAGATCAACAGCGACTGGAAAACCAGCCTGAGTTACGGCGTCACCACCTCGTGGAATGACGTCAACAAGATCTTCGCCTACCTCGATTCGCCCAATGGCGACTATGACGTCAACGTCTATGAACTGGGTGGCAAGAGCGAGTGGAGGCTGGCCCAGGCGATGCTGCAGGGCAGCTTCCGCACCGGTCCGCTGCAGCATCAGGTGGTGGCAGGCATCAGTCACCAGACCGGGCTGGGCTGGGACCGTCCCTACGAATGGAGCCTGATCGGCCGCGCCAACCTGTACCAGCGCCATGACATCCGCCATGACGCCGTCGGTTCACGGATGATGACCCGTGGCGACGAGACCGTGCAGCAGGCCGTGTTCGCAAGCGATACCGTCGATCTCGGCAGCGGATGGTCGGTGCTGGCGGGCTGGCGCTACAACGATTACGAGACCAAGGGTCGCTACCACACCTATCCGGTCACACCGACCTATGCCGTGATGTTCAAGCCCAGCGAGGCGGTCACCCTCTACGCCAGCTACATCGAATCGCTGGAAGCGGGCAGCCGCGTAGGCAACAACTACGTCAACGCCGGTGAAGTGCTCGACCCGACCCTCAGCAAGCAGTATGAGATCGGCGCGAAGGCCGAGGCCGCGCGCTGGAACGCGAACGTGGCGGCGTTCCGGCTGGAACGTGGCGCCAACATCGATGAACTCACACCGGCCGGCAAGCGCCTGGTGCAGGACGGCATCACGCTGTACGAAGGCATCGAGGCCAGTGCCGACCTGCACCTCAGCGATGTCCTCACGGTTGGCGGAGGCGTCACCTGGCTGGACCCGACCTACGACAGGCTGTCCCCGGCCAGCGCTGCACAGGAGGGCAACCGTACCGCCGGTGCGGCGCGCTGGAGCGGGGTCGTGCACGCCACCTACCAGCTGCCGTGGGTGGATGGCCTGGAAACATACGCCGCGGTGCGCTACTACGGCGATGTCTGGTACGACGCCGACAACACCCTGAAGCTGCCCGATTACACGCTGGTCAATGCAGGCATCGGCTACCGCCTGCTCGCCTCCGGTCATCCGCTGACCGTGCGCGCCAGCGTCGAGAACCTGGCCAACCGGAAGTACTGGTCCAACGCCGGCACAGGCCTGCCACGCACGTTCGCTGTGAGCGTGCGGTTCGACATGTAGGGCCCGGCAGCACCGTGGGTGCGGACCGTTGGTCCGCACTCCATATTTCACGCGCAGCCCGCAATAATGGTGGAAGACCCTTCCACCGAGCCTGCATGTCCGCCCGCCAATCCCGCCTCAGCCGACTGTGGGCCCACGAAAAGGCCAGCTACGGCCTGCGCGTGTTCATCGCGCTGACCGCGGCCGTGGCCGTGTGCTGGCAGTTCGAGGCGCTGACCGCCCTGCCCGGCGTGTTCCTCGGCATCATCGCAAGCGCCATCGCAGAAACCGACGACAACTGGTGGGGCCGGACCAAGGCCGTGGTGTTGTCCCTGTTGTGCTTCTGCATTGCGGCGGCTTCGGTGATCTGGCTGTTCCCGTGGCCGTGGATCTTCATCGGCGCGCTGGCACTGTCCACCTTCGGCCTGACCCTGCTTGGCGCGCTCGGCGAGCGCTACGCATCCATTGCCCAGGCCACGGTGACGCTGGCGATCTACACGATGATCGGCCTGGAGCAACATGGTGCCAGCGACCTGCACAGCGCACTGGAAGCGGTCAGCCATCTGCTGGCCGGTGCGGTCTGGTACGGGCTGTTGTCGATCCTGTGGGCCGCGTTGTTCGCCAACCGGCCGGTGCGCGAACGCGTGGCGCGGCTGTACCTTGAGCTGGGCCGCTACCTGCAGCTGAAGGCTGCGCTGTTCGAGCCGGTGCGCGAAGCCGACCTGCAACGTCGCCAGCTCGACCTGGCCGAACAGAACCGCCGTGTGGTGGGTGCACTGAACGAGGCCAAGACAGCGATCCTGGCCCGCTTCGGCCGCTCCGGCCGGCCCGGGGTGAACTCCGGCCTGTACCTGCGCCTGTACTACATGGCGCAGGATTTCCACGAGCGCGCCAGTTCCTCGCACTACCCGTATGGCGCGCTGGTGGACGCCTTCTTCCACAGCGATGTGCTTTACCGCTGCCAGCGCCTGCTCGACCTGCAGGGCCAGGCCTGTGCCCGCCTGGGCGAGGCGATCCGGCTGCGTCGTCCGTTCGTATACGGTGAAAGCAACCAGCAGGCCGGGCGCGACCTGGCAGACGCGCTGGCCTACCTGCGTGACCAGCAGCGCCCGCAGTGGCAGCGCCTGCTCGGCTCGCTGGACCTGCTGGTTCACAACCTGCGCAGCATCGAGCGCCGCCTGCTGGATGCCGAACGTTCCGAAGCCAGCCTGGACAACGTCGACACCCGCCTGCGCGACAGCAACCCGCATACCCTGCGCGAGATGGGCGTGCGCATCCGCCAGCAGTTCACGCCCGGCTCGGTTCTGTTCCGCCATGGCCTGCGCATGGCACTGGCGCTGATCGCCGGCTTTGCAGCGATCCGGCTGTTCAATGCGCAGAACGGTTCATGGGTGCTGCTGACCATCGTGTTCGTGTGCCGGCCCAACTTCGGCGCCACCCGCCAGCGCCTGGCACAGCGCATCGTCGGCACCGTCGCCGGACTGGTGCTGACCTGGGCACTGCTGCAGCTGTTCCCGCAGCTGCACGTGCAGTTGCTGATCGCCCTGCTCTCTGCGCTGCTGTTCTTCTTCACCCGCACCGACCGCTACCTGGTGGCATCAGCCGCGATCACCGTGATGGCACTGACCTGCTTCAACCTGATCGGTGATGGCTTCGTGCTGATCGTACCGCGCATGGTCGATACGCTGCTGGGCTGCGCGATCGCAGCAGCGGCAGCATTCCTGATCCTGCCTGACTGGCAGGGCCGGCAGCTGCATCTCGTCCTGGCACGCGTGCTGGACACTGCGGCTCGCTACCTGGATTCGGTGCTGGGCCAGTACCGCAGCGGCATGCGCGACGACCTGGCCTACCGCATCGCCCGCCGCGACATGCACAACGCCGACGCCGCGCTGTCCACCGCACTGTCGAACATGCTGCGCGAACCCGGCCACGTGCGCCGCAACCTGGATGCCGGCTTCCGCTTCCTGGCGCTGTCCAACACGCTGCTGGGGCATCTGTCGGCGCTGGGTGCGCACCGCGACCAGGTGGACAGCTACGCTGGCGATCCACTGGCGCTGGCCGCGGGCGATCGCGTGCGCAAGGCACTTCAGCAGCTGGCGACGGCGCTGACCGCGCGGCAACCGGTCGCGGACGATGACAACGACGCCGACCGCGCGGTGGCCGCCGAGCTGGAGCAGATCGACGAGGCGATGCCGCCGAAACTGCAGTTGATCCGTACCCAGATGGCGCTGGTACTGCGCATGCTGCCGAAGGTGCGTGCCGCGGCCAATGAGGCGGTGACCAACCTGACCTGATCCGTCATCGCTGCGGGCATCCCATCCACGCAGGGCGTGGATCTGCTGCGCCGCGTGCAACGGCGCGCTGCCCCTGGCGATGCAGTTCGATCACGCCGCCACGCGGATGCTGGGCAGCTCCCGCCCCGGATCATCACCATGAAAATCGAACTCAGCGGCCGCACCGCGCTGGTGACCGCCTCCACCGCCGGCATCGGCCTGGCCATCGCCCAGGGCCTGGCCAGCGCTGGTGCGCGGGTCGTTCTCAATGGCCGCAGCACCAACAGCGTCGAGCGCGCCCGCCAGCATCTGCTCGCGGCCGTCCCGGGAGCCGACGTATTCGGTGTCGCCGCCGACCTCTCCGATGCGGCCGGTGTCGATATGCTGCTGGCTGGGCTGCCGAAGATCGACATCCTGGTCAACAACGCCGGCATCTTCGGCCCGCAGGACTTCTTCCAGACCGATGACGCCACCTGGGAGCGCTACTGGCAGACCAACGTGATGTCCGGCGTACGCCTGTCGCGTGCGCTGCTGCCAGCGATGGTCGATGCCGGCTGGGGCCGCGTGCTGTTCATCTCGTCCGAATCGGCGCGCAACATTCCGTCCGATATGATCCATTACGGGGTCAGCAAGACCGCGCAGCTGTCACTGTCACGCGGCCTGGCCAAGCGCGTGGCCGGCAGTGGCGTCACCGTCAACGCAGTGCTGCCTGGCCCGACCCTGTCCGATGGCTTCGCCGCGATGTTCGAGGATGAACGCCAGCGCAGCGGCAAGCCGCTGGAACAGATCGGCCGCGAGTTCGTGATGGCGCACCGGCCGTCTTCGGTGATCCAGCGCACCGCTACGGTCGAGGAAGTGGCCAACATGGTGGTGTACCTGGCGTCGCCGCAGGCTTCGGCCACGTCCGGTGCGGCACTGCGCGTGGACGGCGGCGTGGTCGACGATATCGTCTGAGGGTGCTGGCAGGTGTGCGGACCAGCGGTCCGCACCCACAGGTCCGCACCCACAGCGGATGGGCAGGAATGCTAGGCTGCGCCGGTCAAGGAGGCTCCATGTCCGGTCACAACCAATTCGCCCTGCTGCGCCAGCGCCGTTTCCTGCCGTTCTTCGTCGTACAGGCGCTCGGTGCGTTCAACGACAACGTGTACCGGCAGGCGATCATCAGCATGTTGCTGTTCATGGCCGTGCCGGAGGAAGAACTGGGGTTGTACGCCACCCTGGCACCGGCCATCTTCATCCTGCCGTATTTCCTGTTCTCGGCGCTGGCCGGGCAGATCGCCGACAAACTGGAAAAATCGCGGCTGATCGTGATCACCACCACCATGGAGATCGTGATCATGTCGCTGGCGGCCACCGGCTTCCTCACCCAGAGCCTGCCGGTGCTGCTGGTCGCGCTGTTCTGTACCGGCATGCAGTCCACCCTGTTCGGCCCGGTGAAGTATTCGGTGCTGCCGTCGGTGCTCAGGCCCGAGGAACTGACCGGCGGCAACGGCCTGGTCGAGATGGGCACTTCAATGTCGATTCTCTCCGGCATGATCGTTGGCGGCCTGGTGTTCACCGTGGCCGGCAGCCACGGTACGGTGGTGGCTGCGTGCGCGATCATCGCCCTGGCGATCTGCGGCAACATCGCCGCGCGCCTGATTCCCAGGGTCGATGCAGGCGACCCGACCCTGAAGATCAACTGGAACCCGTTGCCGGAATCGCTGGCGGTACTGCGCATGGCGCGCCAGCAGAAGGCCGTGCGCAACTCGATCCTGGGCGTGTCCTGGTTCTGGTTCGTTGGCACCGTGCTGACCTCGCAGCTACCGGCCTACGCGGTGACCAACCTGGGCGGCGAGCCGACCCTGTACATCTTTGCGCTGGCCCTGTTCTCGGTCGGCACCGGCGTCGGCTCGCTGCTGTGCGAGAAGCTGTCGGCACGCACGGTGGAAATCGGCCTGGTGCCGCTGGGTGCGTTCGGCATGACCGCGTTCCTGCTGGACCTGTACTTCGCCCGCAGCGGCGAAGCGGCCGTGCACGGGCTGACCATTGGTCCGTTCCTGCAGCAGCCCGGCAGCATCCGCATCGTCATCGACCTGATCGGCATCGGCCTGTTCACCGGCATCTTCGTGGTGCCGCTGTTCGCGCTGATCCAGAGCCGCACGCCGAAGGCGCAGATGTCGCGCGTGTTCGCCGCACTGAACATCCAGAACTCGGGCTTCATCGTCGCTGCGGCGTTGCTGTCGCTGGCCGCGCACACGCTGCTGCACTGGACCATTCCGCAGCAGTTCCTGGCGCTGGCCATCGCCAACGCGCTGGTGGCGATCTACATCTTCACCATCGTCCCTGAATTCCTGATGCGCTTCCTCAGCTGGCTGATGGTGCGCACCCTGTACCGGCTGCGCCCGCACGGCATCGAGGCCAACGTGCCGGACGAAGGCGCCGCGCTGCTGGTCTGCAACCACGTCAGCTACATGGACGCGCTGATCCTGTCGGCGACGATTCCGCGTCCGGTGCGCTTCGTCATGTACTACAGGATCTTCAACATCCCGGTAATGCGCTGGATCTTCCGGACCGCCAAGGCAATCCCGATCGCCGGTGCGCGCGAAGACCCGGCACTGATGCAGCGGGCGTTCGACGAGATCGACGCTGCGCTGGCCGAAGGCGAACTGGTCTGCATCTTCCCCGAGGGTGCGCTGACCCGCGACGGCGAGATGGCGCCGTTCAAGTCCGGCGTCGAGAAGATCCTCGAGCGGCGGCCGGTGCCGGTGGTGCCGATGGCACTGCGCGGCATGTGGTCGAGCATGTGGAGTCGCCGCGACAGCCGCCTCGGCCGCATGCGGGTGCCGCGCCGTTTCCGCGCCACGGTCGAGGTGGTGGCGGCACCGGCCGTTGATGGCCACGCCACCCGCGCCCCGGTGCTGGAGGCGCAGGTGCGGGCCCTGCGTGGCGATCACGCCTGATCGGCCCGGCGGCCGTCGGTAGCGCTTCCAGGCGATAGCCCTAATCCCCGGAATGACGGCCTCTGTCTCATGACAGAGGCCCGTCAAATAGCGCCCAGTCAAGGGCCATACACGCCACCATCTGACTGTAAACGCATACATGCAGCGCAGGTTGAGGTAGATTACGCACCCACAGGGGGGAGGTTCGGCCAATGCACCAAGGCCGGCCACCAAGGAATGGAGTCTTGCTTTGAATCAACCGCCACCGCTCAGCCGTCCCGTCTACATCCCCAACCATCTGGTCTGGGCGATCCTGACGACGCTGTTCTGCTGCCTGCCGTTGGGCGTGGTGTCGATCGTCTATGCCTCCCAGGTCGATGGCCGCCGCGCGGCCGGCGACCTGCCGGGGGCCTACAGCGCGTCGCGCAAGGCGGGCTGGTGGGCGGTGGCTTCGGCCGTGGCCCTGCCGGTCCTGTTGCTGTTGTGGTTCGGGCTGTTCGGCGGCTTGGCCGTACTGGGCGCTCTTTCCGACCAATGATTCACCACCACCACCCATCAAGGAGCTTGAACCCGTGAATACCGCCACTCCGCAGGTCCCGAACAATCTGGTCTGGGCCATCCTGAGCACCCTGTTCTGCTGCCTGCCGGCCGGCATCGTGTCGATCGTCTACGCCGCCCAGGTCAACGGCAAGCTGGCCGCTGGCGACATCGCCGGTGCCCAGGAATCCTCGGCCAAGGCCAAGAAGTGGGCCATCTGGTCGGCCATTGCCGCCGTCGTGGTCGGCGTGCTGTACGGCATCCTGATCGTCGCTCTCGGCGGCATGGGTGCGATGAGCAACAGCGGCTACTGATCCGCGTGGACGGATCCGGCGCCTGCGCCGGATCCGTTGCTGCATGTCCGCACTGCCCACCCGATCCCGACTGGCCCGCTGGGCACCGCTGCTGGCCGCCACCGGCCTGGCCGCCGGTGCCGCGCTGGTGCTGCGCAACGTCAATCCGTATGTCGCCGGCAATCCCTTGCCGAGCTGCCCGCTGTACGCGCTGACCGGCCTGTACTGCCCGGGCTGTGGCAGCACCCGCTGCCTGTATTCGCTGGTCCATTTCGACCTGCCCGGCGCGATGGCGATGAACCCGCTGCTGGTCATCAGCCTGCCCTTCCTGCTGCTGATGCTGCTGAACGTCGCCGGCATCCGTCCGCGCCTGCTGGACCCGCTGATGCGGGTGCTGGCCAATCCCACGTTCTGGCTCTGGGTACTGCCTGGGTATGCGCTGCTGCGTAACCTGCCGTGGGCACCGTTCACGGCGCTGGCACCGGTCTAGTTTCCAGCCAACGGCGCAGCCCCTTGTGGTGGGCGGCGTTTGTCGGTCATGGGATTGGCCGGGCGGGTGGACTGCGCAGGGGGCGCTGCAAGTACGTCCATGTAAGCTCGGTCGCCGCATCCATGCGGCTCACGCCCCTGCGCAGCCCACCCGCCCGGCCACGGACAGTTTCCGTGTGCGTCCACCACGGAAAAGAAAGAGAAGATCAAAAGCGGAAGCGGATCGCTTCGCTCTGCATCCACGCATGGCGTGGATCTACCGTGTCGACCAAGGTCGACACCTACCAACAGC
>NZ_CP025780.1:3476922-4370649 GCF_003586545.1 Stenotrophomonas sp. Pemsol
CCGCGATCTACACCGCGCTGATCGTGGTCGAGATCAAGCTGATGCTCAAGGCGATCCGCAAGGGGCCGGACGAACTGCTGCCGTCGCTGCAGTCGCCCCAGCCGCATGCTTCCCACATTGCCTCGGCGCCGGCCGCCGGCCAGGCCTGAGGCAGGAGAACCAAGATGGATTTCATTCTTCTGGACTACACCACGCTGCGCGTGATCTGGTGGCTGCTGCTCGGCATCCTGCTGATCGGTTTCGCCGTGATGGATGGTTTCGACCTGGGCGTGGGCACCCTGCTGCCCTTCGTCGCCCGCACTGATGCCGAGCGCCGCCGGGTGATCAACACCATCGGCCCGGTCTGGGAAGGCAACCAGGTGTGGCTGATCCTGGGTGGCGGCGCGATCTTCGCCGCCTGGCCGCCGCTGTATGCGGTCAGCTTCTCCGGGTTCTACCTGGCGATGTTCGTGATCCTGTTCGCCCTGATCCTGCGTCCGGTCGGCTTCAAGTTCCGCAGCAAGATGCCCAGCGAACGCTGGCGCAACACCTGGGACTGGGCGCTGTTCATTGGTGGCTTCATTCCCGCACTGATCATGGGCGTGGCCGTGGGCAACGTGCTTTTGGGCGTTCCGTTCCATTTCGATGACAGCATGCGCATCTTCTACACCGGCTCGTTCTTCGGCCTGCTGATGCCCTTCGCGCTGCTGGCCGGCCTGCTCAGCGTCTCGATGCTGGTCGCCCACGGTGCGGCCATGCTGGTGATCAAGACCGACGGCCCGGTGGCCGAGCGTGCGGCCCGCTTCGGCAGCATCGCGGCAATCATCGCCTTCGTGCTGTTCGCAGTGGGTGGCGCCTGGGTGGCCTTCGGCCTGCCGGGTTACCAGATCACCTCGCAGGTGGTTACCGATGGCGCCACCAATGCGCTGCTGAAGACCGCCGAACTCGGCGCCGCCGGTGGCTGGATGCGCAACTACAGCGCGATGCCGGCCACGATCCTGGCCCCGCTGCTCGGCCTGGCGGGTCTGCTGGCCAGTGCGGTGCTGCTGCGTGCCCGTCGTGGCGGCCTGGCCTTCATCGCCTCCGGTGCGGCCATCGCCGGCATCATCCTGACCGTCGGCTTCGCCATCTTCCCGTTCCTGCTGCCGTCCTCGAGCCAGCCCACCTCCAGCCTGACCGTGTGGGATGCCTCGTCCAGCCACCTGACCCTGTGGATCATGCTGCTGGCCACGGCGGTGTTCCTGCCGATCATCCTCGCCTACACCACCTGGGTGTACCGCGTGCTGAAGGGCAAGACCACCACCGAAGAGATGGGCAACAACCCCAACGCGTATTGATTGCTTGCACGTGTGCCGACCAACGGTCGGCACCTACCCGGAATGAAGGAGACTGATCATGTGGTATTTCGCCTGGATTCTCGGTGCCGGCCTCGCCTCGACGGTGGCCATCCTCAACGGCATGTGGTTCGAAGCCCGCGAGCAGAACCGCATCGAGAAAGAAAATCGTCGCTGAGCCGTAAAAAAACCTTGCCGCCCTGGCCTTCACACGGTATCTTAGGCGGCTCCTTCGGGGTGTAGCTCAGTCTGGTAGAGCGCTACGTTCGGGACGTAGAGGTCGCAGGTTCGAATCCTGTCTCCCCGACCACTCACGTGGTCGCATTGAAGCCTGGTGAAGTCATCCAGGCTTTTTTGTTCCCTGAGGTGGCACTGCTTCGGCAGTGTGAAGAAAACAGCATTCACCCCTTGCCGCCATCGGGGTGAATCGCTAGAATAGGCGGCTCCCTTCGGGGTGTAGCTCAGTCTGGTAGAGCGCTACGTTCGGGACGTAGAGGTCGCAGGTTCGAATCCTGTCTCCCCGACCACTACCGTGGTCGCATTGAAGCCTGGTGAAGTCATCCAGGCTTTTTTGTTCCCTGAGGTGGCACTGCTTCGGCAGTGTGAAGAAAACAGCATTCACCCCTTGCCGCCATCGGGGTGAATCGCTAGAATAGGCGGCTCCCTTCGGGGTGTAGCTCAGTCTGGTAGAGCGCTACGTTCGGGACGTAGAGGTCGCAGGTTCGAATCCTGTCTCCCCGACCACTTCGGTGGTCACCAAGAAGCCTGGAAGACATCACTGTCCTCCGGGTTTTTTTGTACCCGGCGCCAGGCCGCCCGCATGACGGGACCTTGCCGGAGCGCACACGTACAATGGCCGCGCTGCCGGCCCACCTGCAGCCACCACTCCCCCACCTGCCGCTTCGGCGTAGACCGATGCCGGCGCTGCATGCCGTTGCTGCGGCGTGCGACACCTGCAAGGACCATCGATGAGTTCCTCCACTTCCGATTCGCCGTCGCTGCTGCACGGTCGCGTCCTCGCGTTTGCCGCGATCCTGCTGGCAGCCGTCAACCTGCGCACTGCGGTCACCTCGATCACCCCGCTGCTGGACGTGCTCGGCCAGCAGTTCGGCTTCGGCACCACTATGACCGGCGTGCTGGGCATGCTGCCGACCGCCTCGTTCGCGCTGTTCGGCGTGGCCACGCCGGCACTGGCGCGGCGCCTGGGCCTGGAACGCACGACGCTGCTGGCAATGCTGATGGCGATGGCCGGCCTGCTGCTGCGCTCCAGCGCCGGCAACGTCGGCACGCTGCTGCTGGGCTCGGTAATCGCGCTGGCCGGCATGGGCATCGGCAACGTGGTGGTGCCGCCGCTGGTGAAGCGTTACTTCGCCAACAAGGTCGGCACCATGAGCACGCTCTACATCAGCGTGCTGCAGCTGGGCACGATGCTGCCGGCGCTACTGGCAGTACCGGTGGCCAACGCTGCAGGCTGGCGCGTGTCGCTGGGCATGTGGGCGCTGCTTGCACTGGCCGCCGCGCTGCCGTGGCTGGTGCTGGCCAGGCGCGCACCGAAGCCGCTGGCCGACGCCGCCGATCCCACCGCGCAGCCGCACGGAAAGGTCTGGCGCACGTCGCTGGGCTGGAGCATGACGCTGATGTTCGGCATGACCTCACTGATGACCTATTCGATGTTCACCTGGCTGCCGCGCATCGTGGTCGAGGCCGGTGGCACGCCTGCATTCGGTGGCGTGATGGTAGCGGTGTTCTCGGCACTGGGCCTGCTGCCGTCACTGGTCATTCCGTCGATGGCGGTACGCATGCAGAACCCGTTCCCGCTGGTGCTGATCGGCTTCTTCTCGTTCGTGATCGCCTTCACCGGGCTGCTGCTGGCGCCGATGAAGGCTCCCCTGCTGTGGGCCTGCCTGCTCGGCGTCGGCCCGTCCACCTTCCCGCTGGCGCTGACCCTGATCAACCTGCGCACCCGCACCCCGGCCGGCTCGGCCGCGCTGTCGGGCTTCATGCAGGGCGTGGGCTACAGCTTCAGCTGCCTGGGCCCGTTCCTGGTCGGCTGGCTGCATACCGTCAGCAATGGCTGGACGCTCCCGTTCAGCTTCCTGTTCGGCTGCGCCACCCTGATGCTGTGCGCCTCGTGGGTCGCCTGCAAGCCCCGCAAGCTGGAAGATCTCTGGTAGCCCGGCCGGGGCCGCCAGACGGCCCCGCCTACCGCTCGTCAGACACCGGGCAATCTTGACGCCGAACTGACAATTCCGGGCGGATAGTGCCCACGAATGCCCTTCCTTGCCGCGTGCCGGCATCGGGCATGGGGGCGGCAGCGCCGCCCAGGCCACCACTCGGTGTGCGGGGGACTCTCGTTTCAGACAAGACATTGCAGGTCGCTGTCCGGGTTGTATCCGTCTTCAATGGGCGGGAACGCACGAAGGGAGTGACGCGGGCCACGGCCACGCCAAATACTGGCATGTGACTTGCGTCACATTTTCGCAGGTTGTCTGGTTCGGAAGCCAAGGGGGTCCCCAATGGTTGTCCACCGCCGGCTGGCGCTCTGCGTCGGCCTCGCATGCACCGCTCTGGCCTGGGCCAGCGGCGCCGCTCCGACCGACCGCGACGCGGCCCTGGCCGAGATCGGCCGCTACCGCGACCAGGCCCGCTGGCTGGATGCGCTCGGCGCAATCGAGCGCGCCAGCCAGCAGCAGCCCAACGACGATCTGCTGTTCAAGCTGCGCGTGCTGACCCTGGGCGACATCGGCAATGCCTGGCGCGCCTGGGAGCTGTACCAGCAGCGGCCGCAGCTGTTCGACGACGCCCAGAAGCAGCGCCTGGAAGGCGACTACCTGGCCAAACTCGTGGTCTGGAGCCTGGCCTACAGCAGCAGCGAGGACAGCCGCCTGGAAGAAGCCGAGTCGACCCTGGCGCGCATGCAGCGCTACGTCGGCGGCGAAGGCACCCCACCCTCGCAGGCCCCACTGCGCATCCGCATGGACCGGCTGATCCTGATCAACCGGCTGGGCCGCCATGCGCAGGTCCGCGAGGAAGCACGAGCCCTGCAGGCCGAAGGCCACACCCTGCCCGACTACGTGCTGCCTGCCGTGGGCGATTCGTTGATGGGCACCCTGCACCCGGAAGAAGCCATTCCGGTACTGCAGGCAGCCGTCGCTGGCGATCCGGCGCGCGACGCCTCACATTCGGAACTGGCCTACGCCTACCTGGAAAGCGAGCAGCAGGAAAAAGCGATCGACCTGCTGCAGGAATGGCGCGACAAGGAGCCGGCGTGGCGCTGGAGCAACGGCAAATCACCGTACGCGAACTGGTCACGCTACGAGGCCGATCTCAACCTGGCAATGGTGCGCGCTTACAGCGGCGACCTGGTCACCGCGCAGCACGACCTGGAGTCGATGGTGGACATCGCACCCGGCAACGGAGGCCTGCAGAGTGCGCTGGGCAGCGTCTACATGATGCGCGGCTGGCCACGCAGGGCGCTGCAGCGGCAGCAGATGGCACACGCGCTGGACCCGCGTGACATCGAACCGCGACTGGGCATGGAAGAGGCCTACGTCGCCCTGCAGCGCGACGACCTGGCGCGGCCGCTGCACGATGACCTGGTCGCACGCTATCCCACCCAACCGGCTGTCGAACGCATGGACCAGGCCTGGCGTGCGCATCGCGGCTGGCAGCTGAAGGCATGGACCGACATCGGCCGCAGCTCCGGTGGCGGTGGCACCTCGCCACTGGGCAACAACGATCGCCACTATGGTGTGGAAGTGGAGACACCGATCCTTGATGACCGCTGGCGTTTGTTCGCCCTGGCCGACCGGCGCTCGACCGATTTCCAGGACCAGCGCATCGATCCCCTGTGGCTGGGTGCGGGCGTGCGCTACCGCTTCGGGCAGCTGGATGCGGAAGCGGCCGTCCTGCGCGCCAACGACCACATCGGCGATACCGGCCTGCGGGTCGGCGTCGGCTGGCAGTTCAACGATTACTGGCACGCCGGCCTGGTGGCCGCGCGCAATGATCCAGACGCCTCGATGCAGGCACGCGCAGCCGGCATCACCGCCGACAGCGTGAGCGCACAGGTGGACTACCGGCGCAGCGAGCTCACCCATTGGATGCTCGGTGCCAGCCGCTTCCGCTACGACGACGGCAACCACCGCGAACTGTTCAGCACCCGCCTTGAACAGCGCCTGCTGACCCGCCCGCGCTGGCTGATCGATGGCCTCGCCAGTGCCTACACCAGTCGTGGCAGCCGCGACGATGCGCCCTACTTCAACCCGAAGCGCGACCGCATGGTCGAGATCGGGCTGCGCATCGACCAGCAGCTGTGGCGGCACTACGAACGCCACTTCCGCCACCGGCTGACGGTCTCGCTGGGCGACTACTGGCAGGACGGCTTCGGCAGTGCGCTGGTGCCGTCGGTGTCGTACATGCACGAATGGCAGCTGGGCCCGGGCCGCTTGTTCGAGTACGGCGTGCGCTGGTCGCGGCCGGTCTACGACGGCCACCGCGAGCGTCATATCGGCTTCGAAGCCGCACTGCGCTGGGGAGACTGACATGGCCTGCTTCCTGCGACTGATCGTGCTCCTGCTGCTGGCCATCACGCCACCGGCCTTGGCGCAGCAGGCCGCGCATCTCGATGCGATCGACAATGGCCTGCTGATCCTCAGCTACCACGACATCCGCGACCAGGTCGCGGCCAAGGGCGATGCCGATACCTATGCGGTGAGCACGCAGAACTTTGCCGCACACCTGGACTGGCTGGGCGCGCATGGCTATCACCCGGTGTCGCTGTCGCAGGTGATCGATGCCTCGCAGGGGCGGGCCACGCTGCCGCCCAAGCCTGTGCTGCTGACCTTCGATGACGGCCTGCGCAGCGTCTACGACAAGGCCTTCCCATTGCTGCAGGCCTACCGCTACCCGGCACTGGTGGCGGTAATCACCGACTACGTGGACATGGCTCCGGGACGCACCATCGACTACGGGTACCGGCCGTTCGGCCGCGATGACTTCGTCACCTGGGCGCAGCTGAAGCAGATGCACGACAGCGGCCTGATCGAAGTGGCCAGCCACACCGACAACCTGCACCACGGCGTGCTCGCCAATCCACAGGGCAATTCAACGCCCGCCGTGGTCACCCGCATCTACAGCCCGGCCACGCACAGCTACGAGACTGAAGCGCAGTATGGGCAGCGCCTGCGCACCGACCTCGCGCGCAGCGTGCAGCGCATCGAGCAGCACCTGGGCGTGCGCCCGCGCGCCATCGTCTGGCCGTACGCGGCCTACAACCAGTTGAGCAATGACATCGCCGAACAGCTGGGCATGCCGGTGTCCTTCGATCTGGAGGGCCGCAGCACGCCGGTGGCCAGCGACCTGCATGGCCTGGCGCGCTTCCTGGTCAGCGACAACCCGACCGTGGAAGGCCTGGCCTACGAGCTGCGCCGCGATGTCGCGCTCGATGGCATCCGTGCCCTGCAGATCGACCTGGATGATGTCTACGACGCTGACCCGGCGCAGCAGGCACGCAACCTCGATGCGCTGGTCGAACGGGTCAAGCGCATCGCGCCGACGCACGTCTACCTGCAGGCGTTCGCCGATCCGGACGGCAACAACACGGCCGATGCGCTGTACTTCCCCAACCGTCACATGCCGATGCGGGCGGACCTGTTCAGCCGCGTCGCCTGGCAACTGAAATCCCGCGCCGGCGTGAAGGTCTACGCATGGCTGCCGGTGCTTGGCTTCGAGCTGCCCGACCCGGCGCAGCGCAAGGCGCTGGCGATCCGCAACGGCGATGCCGACGGCATGTACCGGCTCGACTTCACCAACCCGAAGGCCCGCCAGATCATGCTCGACATCTACGAGGATCTGGCGGTCAATTCCTACTTTGAAGGCCTGCTGTTCCATGACGACGGCTACCTGCGCGACACCGAGCTGCCGGCACTGGCAGCCGGCGGCGATGGCAGTGCGCGCACGCAGGCGCTGATCAGCTTCACCCTGGCGCTGCGCGACAGCGCGCAACGCTGGCGCCCGAAACTGGCCACCGTGCGCAACCTGTACGCTGAGCCGGTACTCCGCCCGCAGAGCGAGGCCTGGTTCGCGCAGCGCCTGGACCTGTTCAACAAGGCCTATGACCAGACCGCGCTGATGGCGATGCCGTGGATGGAAGGCAGCAAGCACCCCGAGCGCTGGCTGGACCAGCTGCTGGCCGCAGTACGCGCACACGACCCGCAGCTGCAGCACACCCTGTTCGAGCTGCAGACCGTCGATTGGCGCAACGGGCAACCGATTCCCGCCGAGCGCCTGCGCGCACAGATCCGCCAGTTGCAGGCACAGGGCGTGCACCACTTCGCCTGGTACCCGGACGATTTCATCGCCGACCAGCCCTCCACCCGCGATGCCCGCGCGGCGATGTCCGCCGGCACCTTCCCGTACCCGGAGAAGTGACATGGACATGCATCCGCTGCTGCAGGTCCTGTTCCAGTTCGCTTTCTACTACCCGATGGTGATGGCGTTCTTCTGGATGTCCGGCGGCCTCTACTACTACTACCGGCGCGAACGCCACTCGCGCCCGCGCAACGACCCTCCATTGATGGTCGCCCCCCCCTTCGCGAGCCTGCTGGTGCCCTGCCACAACGAGGCAGAGAATCTGGATGACACACTCACTGCGGCGCTGGCCCAGCGTTACCCCGCCGACTACGAAGTGATCGCCATCGATGATGGCAGCAGCGATGACACCGGCGCGCGGCTGGATGTGCTGGCGGCAAGGCACCCGCGGCTGCGCGTATTGCACCTGGATCGTAACCTGGGCAAGGCCAATGCGCTGCGCATGGGCGCACTGGCCGCTCGCTCGGAGTACCTGGTGTGCATCGACGGCGATGCAATGCTGGAGGAACATGCGCTGCACTGGATGATCTGGCACCTGGTCAGCGGCAACCGGGTCGGTGCGGTCACCGGCAACCCGCGCATCCGCAACCGCTCCACCCTGCTCGGACGCCTGCAGGTGGCCGAGTTTTCCTCGATCATCGGCATGATCAAGCGCGCGCAGCGCGTATACGGGCGCATCTTCACCATCTCCGGGGTGATCGCCGGCTTCCGCCGTACCGCCCTGCATCAGGTCGGCTGGTGGTCGGATGACATGGTGACCGAGGACATCGACATCAGCTGGCGCCTGCAGCGCGCGCACTGGGACATCCGCTACGAACCCAATGCGCTGTGCTTCATCCTGATGCCGGAGACCCTCAAGGGCCTGTGGCGGCAGCGCCTGCGCTGGGCCCAGGGCGGCGTGGAGGTGATGCTGCGCCACGCGCGCTCGCTGCTGCACTGGAAAGAGCGGCGCATGTGGGGCGTGCTGCTGGAGTACGTGCTGAGCGTGATCTGGGCCTACACCATGTTGTTCATCGTGCTGCTGTGGGCACTGGGCAAGTTCATCGAGCTGCCGCCGCAGCTGCATATCGCCAGCCTGCTGCCGCAGTGGCATGGCGTGATCCTTGCGCTGGTCTGCCTGCTGCAGTTCGCCAGCAGCCTGATCATCGACCGGCGTTACGAAACACAGATTGGACGCAACTATTTCTGGGTCATCTGGTACCCGATGGCGTACTGGCTGATCAGCCTTTCCACCACCCTGGTGGCGTTGCCGAAGACACTGCTGCGCCGTCGCAGCAAGCGCGCCACCTGGACCAGCCCTGACCGGGGGATCCGATGAACGCGCAACGCCCGTCCAACCGCTTCGACTCACGGATGATCCGCAAGCCACACCGCCAGCCGCGCTTCCAGCGCACCGCCTGGGGATTCGTCACGCTGGCGTTCTGGGGCTTCTACTTCTACCTGTGGGCGCCCCTGGTGACCCTGTTCTCGTGGTTGGTTGGCGGCCAGCTGGCCTGGCAGCAGCTGTACGAACGGCAAAGCCAGTTCGATCCCTACGTGCTGGTGGCATTGCCGCTGATGCTGTTGTGCGCCAGCGTGCTGCTGATCGGTTGGGCCGAGTACAACCGTGCCCGCTTCCGTGGCCGCGAGCGCCGCCTGCCGCGGCCACTGGCCAGCCTCAACGAAGTGGCCGCCGATCTGGGTGCCAGCACGGGGCTGGCCGAACGCCTGATGGGCTGCAAGGCCGCCACGTTGCACATGGATGACCACGCACGCCCGGTCGGCGTCCGCCGCGAGGTGGTGTAGCCCGACAACCCGGTGGGGTGCCGACCCTGGTCGGCGCTTGTGCCTGGTGGGTGCCGATCATGGTCGGCACCGGGGTCTGCCGCGAAGAACACCCACGCATGGCGTGGTTCCACTTATGTGCGCGTCTGCCCTTCGCCACGCACCACGAAACGTTCGACGGTGAGCGCTTCCAGACCCATCGGGCCATAGGCATGCAGGCGCGTGGTGGAAATGCCGATTTCGCTGCCCAGGCCCAGCTGGCCACCATCGGAGAAGCGCGATGAGGCATTGACCATCACCACCGCCGAGCGCAGCGCAGTGACGAAGCGCTCGGCATGGTCGGCGTCTGCGGTCGCGATCACTTCGGTGTGGTCGGAGGTATAGCGGCGGATGTGCGCGATGGCCGCATCGAGGTCGTCCACCACGCGCACGGCCAGCACAAGGTCGAGGAACTCGGCGGCGTAGTCCTCCTCGGTCGCCGCCGTGCTGCCCGGCAGCAGCGGCTGCGCCTGCGCATCGGCGCGCAGCTGCACGCCACGCTGGCCAAGCGCCTGCGCCACGCGCGGCAGGAAGGAATCGGCTACGTCACGGTGTACCAGCAGTGTCTCCAGCGAATTGCAGGCGGCTGGCCGGCTGCACTTGCCATCCACCAGCAGGTCGATGGCCTTGCCCAGGTCGGCGCTGGCATCCACGAACAGGTGACAGACGCCCTTGTAGTGCTTGATCACCGGCACCCGCGCATGCTCGGCAACGAAACGAATCAGGCCTTCGCCACCGCGCGGAATCGCCAGGTCGATCAGCTCATGCAGCTGCAGCAGTTCCAGCATCGCCTCGCGGCGCAGGTCGGTCAGCACGGTCACGGCGGCCGGCGGTACGCCGTTGGCATTCAACGCACCGGCGAGTGCCTGCGCGATCGCGGTGTTGGAGTGAATTGCCTCGGAACCACCGCGCAGGATCACCCCGTTACCCGCCTTCAGGCACAGCGCCGCGGCTTCGGCGGTCACGTTCGGGCGCGCCTCGTAGATCATCGCGATCACGCCCAGCGGCACGCGCACCTTCTGCACGCGGATGCCATTCGGGCGCACGTCATCGCGGGTGACCTCGCCGACAGGATCTGGCAATCCGGCCACTTCGCGCACGGCTTCGGCCATCGCGAACAGGCGCGGCGGGTCCAGTGCCAGACGATCGAGCATGGCGCTGCCCACGCCCTTCTCGCGCGCGGCGGCGAGGTCACGTGCATTGCCGGCCAGGATCAACCCTGCATTCACTTCCAGCGCCTGCGCCATCGCCAGCAGCAGCGTGCGTCGTGCCGCGCCGTCGAGGCCGGCAACGATCTGCGCCGCATCACGGCAGGCACGCGCCTGCGCTTCGATCTGGCTCATCGGTGTGTCCTTCAATCCGGTCATGGCAGCACCAGGTCGTCGCGATGGACGACGCTGCCGCCGTAGTTGTAGCCGAGCACGGCCTGGATGTCGCGCGAATGGTGGCCGGCAATCCGGCGTACGTCGTCGGCAGCATACTGGCTGACGCCACGGGCCACGCAGACTCGGCCCTGCGGCGCGTTCCAGCACACCTGTACCATATCGCCGCGGCGGAACACGCCCTCTGCACCGGTGATGCCACCGGGCAGCAGCGAGGCGCCCTTCTCGCGCATCGCCTGTGCCGCACCGGCATCGATGACGATCACACCCTCGGCCAGCGGTGCATGCCGCAGCCAGTGCTTGCGGGCGGCCTCGCGGCTGCGTGCGGCATGGATGCGGGTGCCGAACAGGCGGTCCTGCGCCAGCGCGCGCACCACGTCGCCACTGCGGCCATTGAACAGATAGGTTTCTATGCCGAGGCGACCGGCCTTCGCCGCCGCCTCCAGCTTGGTGCGCATGCCGCCGGTACCGGCGCGCGAGCCGGCGCCGCCCGCCATCGCCAGCACCTCGTCACCCAGCTCCGGCACGTCGTGCAACGGCCGCGCATCGGCCACGGTGCGCGGGTCGGCGCTGTACAGGCCATCGATATCGGTAGCGATGAACAGCGCATCGGCGTCGACCAGCGCCGCCACGGTGGCAGCCAGGTTGTCGTTGTCGCCGAGCTTGAGCTCATCCACCGACACGGTGTCGTTCTCGTTGACCACCGGCAATGCGCCCAGGCGCAACAGTTCACTCAACGTGGCGCGTGCATTGAGGTAGCGGCGGCGGTTGCGCAGGTCGTCGTGGGTCAGCAGCACCTGCGCCACCGGGCGCTCGAAGAAGCGCTGCCAGAGCCCGATCAGCTGGGCCTGGCCAAGCGCCGCCAGGGCCTGCCGCGCCGCCATCGCTGCGCCCGGTTCATCGGCGCGCGGCAGGATCGCGCGCCCGGCAGCGACCGCGCCGGAAGACACGATCACCACCTCGCGCCCGGCCAGGAGATTGGCCGAGACGAACTGCGCCAGGCCCAGCGCGTGGCGTGGCGACAGGCCGCCGCCATCGGCTGCCAGCAGGCTGCTGCCGACCTTGAGCACCGCACGCCGCCACGGCGGCAGCACCTGTTCGGGGAACGGCGAGGCGACAAGGGCAGCGTGCTGGATCATCGGTCAGGCTCTCAGCGGGTGTTCCATTCGTGCACGGTCAGGTCGGAGGCCTGCATCGTCACCAGTGGATCGGTGGCGACGATGGCCCGCGCCTGCGCCAGGCTGTCCACGTTGCACAGCACGTAGGCGCCACCGCTGCCATCGGCGAAGCCACCGGTCAGCTGCAGCTTGCCCTGCGCCTGCAACGCATCGAGGAAATCGCGGTGCGGCTGCACCGCTGCATCGTTGAAGTCCGGCCGGCGCATCGCCAGGACCAGGTAGACAGTGCCCGCCATCAGGACAGCGCCTGCCAGCGCGCGCGCAGTTCGTCCAGGCGCAGGTCAGCGGCCGCGCCCGGCGATACACGCGCGGCCAGGCTGCCTTCCGGCGTGCGTCCCTGCCCTGCACTGTCGGCACCGGCCGCAGCGGCCTTGTAGGCCTCGCGGAACGGTACGCCAGCCACGGCCGCCTCCACGGCGACGTCGGTGGCATACATGCCCGAATCAATCGCCGCGCGCAGCCTGTCCTCACGCCATTCCAGATTGGCCAGCAGCGCCGGCAGCAGTTCCAGCGCGGCCAGGCCACGGCCGAAGCCGTGGAAGATGGCACCCTTGGACGACTGCAGGTCGCGATGGTAGCCAGACGGCAGCGACAGCAGCTGCTCGATCTCGGTGCGCGCAGCGGCGACGCTGGCGTGGGTGGCGCGCATCAGCTCGATCACATCCGGATTGCGCTTGTTGGGCATGATCGAACTGCCGGTGGTGTACTGCGCCGGCAGCGCGACGAAGCCGAACTCGGCGCTGGTGAACAGTGACAGGTCCCACGCAATGCGGCGCAGGTCCAGCGTGGCGCCACCGAGCGCTTCCAGTGCAGCCAGCTCGAACTTGCCACGCGACAGCTGCGCGTAGATCGGCGAGATCTGCATGCGCGCGAAGCCCAGCGCGGCGGTAGTGTGCTTGCGGTCCAGCGGCAGGTTCACGCCGTAGCCGGCAGCGGTGCCGAGCGGATTGGCATCGACCAGTGCATGGGTGTCACGGGCGCGGATGGCGTTGTCGATGAAGGCCTCGGCCCAGCCCGCCCACCACATTCCGGCCGAGGACACCACGGCACGCTGGATGTGGGTGTAGCCGGGAATCGGCAGATCCTTCTCAGCCTGCGCGCGGTCCAGCGCGACCTTGGCCACGTCGGCGCTGAGCTGGGCCACGCTCAGCAGCTTCTCCTTCAGCCACAGACGCGTGGCGACCAGGATCTGGTCATTGCGGCTGCGGCCGGTGTGGATCTTGCGACCCGCATCACCAAGGCGTTCGGTCAGGCGCGCTTCGATCGCCGAGTGGCCATCCTCGTACTGCGTATCCAGCACGAAGCGGCCTTCGCGGAAGTCCTGCTCCAGGATCTCCAGTTCGCGCAGAAGTCCGGCAAGCTCATCGGCACTGAGGATGCCGATGTGCTGCAGGCCCTGCGCATGCGCGGCGCTGGCAGCGATGTCATGCAGGAAGAACTCGCGGTCGAGGATCACGTCGTCGCCGGCGAGGAAGGTCTGGATCTGGGCGTCGACGGCGACGCCGGGCTTCTGCCAAAGAAGGTCTGCCATGGGGGCTCCGGAATGCGTGTTCAGTGCGGGATCGACGTCAGTTCGTCGATGCCCAGCGCGAGGTTGAGGTTCTGCATGGCCTGGGTGGCCGCGCCCTTCAGCAGGTTGTCCAGCGTCGCCACCACGACCACGCGCTTGCCGCCCGGCGCGAGCGTGAAGCCACCGACCTGGGCACCGTGGCGGCCGGCGATGCGGCTGACCCACGGCGCTTCGTCCAGCACTTCGATCAAGGGTTCACCGGCATAGGCCTGCTGGAAGCGCTCGACGATCTGCTCACGGGTCTGCACGCGGTTCAGCCACAGGTTGGCGGTCAGCGTGATGCCACGGAAGTGCGGCGCGACGTGTGGCATGAACTCGACGGCCACGCCCAGCTGCACGGACACTTCGCGCTCGTGCACATGGTTGGTCAGCGCATACGGCATCAGGTTGTCGGCCAGCAGTTCGACGTTGTTCTTGTCCGACGGCGTAGTGCCGGCACCGGAGTAGCCGGACACACCGAAGCACTGCGGCGGGCCGGCCAGCAGGTCCAGCAGCGGATGCACCGCCAGCTGCATCGCCGTGGCATAGCAGCCCGGGTTGCTGATGTGCTTCTGGCCGTTGTACCGGCCGCGGGTCAGCTCCGGCAGGCCGTAGTACCAGCTGTTGTCGAAGCGGTAGTCGGCCGACAGGTCGACGATGACGGTGTCGGGCTTCGCCGCTTCCAATGCGGCCACGAACGGAGCGGCCAGGCCGTTGGGCAGGGCCAGGATCACCGCGTCCACCCCCTTGGCCGCCACTGCGTCGGCGTCCAGGTTTTCGTACTGCAGCTCGCCCTGGAATTCCGGGTGGTGGTCGGACAGGCGCTGCCCGGCGCGCTCGCGCGAGGAGACGAAGGCCAGTTCCAGCCGCGGGTGGGCGGCCACCAGCTTGATCAGCTCGGCGCCGGTATGGCCGCGGGCACCGACGATGCCCAGGGCGAAGGTCGAATCGTTCATGCGTGACTGTCCAGGCGGTACTGCAGGTGGCGCTTCACGCCCTGCCATTCCGCATCGATGATGGAAAAGATGACGGTGTCGCGCGGCGTGCCGTCGGCGTGCCGCTTGTGGTTGCGCAGCACGCCATCCTGCTTGGCGCCGAGGCGGGCAATGGCGGTGCGCGAGGTGACGTTGAACCAGCTGGTTTCCAGCACCACGCTGATGCAGCCCATGGACTCGAAGGCGTGCTGCAGCAGCAACAGCTTGGCCTCGGTGTTGGCGCCGGTGCGCTGCACGCGCGGCGTGTACCAGGTGTAGCCGAGGCTGAGCTTGGGCACGCTGGCATCCATGTCGTAGAAGCGCGTGCTGCCGATGATGTCACCGGCGGCGTCGCGGATCACGAACGGCAGCACCTTGCCTTCGGCGTGCGCCTGCAGCGCGGCCTGCACATAGTGCTCGACCTGCTGCGGTGACGGCACCTGGGTGTACCAGAGCTGGTCCAGGCCGCTGTCTTCGAGGGCAGCGCGCAGGCCGGGGACATGCTCAAGCTGCAGCGGCTGCAGCGCCACGTGCTGGCCGCGCAGGGTAGGCACCGTGTTCCACACGTCAGGAGGACTCATCGCTCACCCCAGCAGGCTCGGCGCGCGCTGGGCGCAGTGGTCGACATAGGTCTTGATCCGGTCGATGCCATCGGCACCGAACCAGAACACTTTCCAATGGTCCTGCTTGTAGCAGCCATCGGACTCGGCGTAGTAGAAGTGGTTGATCGGGTTGCCGTGGCGCGAGCGCCAGAACAGCTGCGGGGTTTCCTCCAGCATCACGTTCCAGACCGCACGCCCCAGGCCTTCACCCTGCGCGTCGTCGAGCACGGCGAACTTGTCCAGGTACACGCCCTCTGCCTCGTCGGTGAGGATCACCGCAGTGCGGTAGTTCTCGCTGACATAGGCACGCAGCAGCTTGGTCTTTTCGAAGTAGTCCGGCACCAGGGTACGGCCGAAGCTGGATTCGATCAGGCCCTTCAGCCGCGGCAGGTCGAGCTCGCTCCAGGCGGTGGCGCGCAGTACTTTCTCACCCTTGCGCACCAGCGTGCCCGAGCCCTTGTGGGTGAACAGTTCCTTGGCCAGGTCGGCCGGACGCGTGATCGACACCGACGATTCCAGCGGCAGGCGGTCGAGCAGGTCCTTGATCTGTTCGATCTTCACCTTCATGCCACCGTGGATCCACGGCTGCGCGATCAGGTGGTCGTATTCGGTGGACAGGTTGATCGAATCGATCACGTTGCCCGCCTCGTCCAGCAGGCCACCGGTGCCGGTCAGGAAGATGATCTTGTACGGCTGCAGTTCCTGCACCAGCTCGTTGGCGGCAAAGTCGGCGTTGACGTTGAGGATCTGGCCACCGGCGGTTTCACCCAGGCTAGTGATGACCGGGATCGAGCCGGCACGCAGGCTGGCCTCGATCGGCGCCAGGTTGACCTTCTTCACCTCGCCGACCAGGCCGTAGGTGTCCACGTCCAGGTACTCGGCCTCGAACACGCCACCGGTGATCGAGGTGGCACGTGCGCCGTTCTGCTGCAGCGCCTCGACCAGGCGCAGGTTGGACTGCTGGAACACCCGGCGCACGATCGCCAATGCTTCCGGCGAAGTCACGCGCAGGCCGTTGACGGTCTGCTTCTCGATGCCGGCGGCCGACAGCTCGGCATCCAACTGCGGGCCGGCGCCGTGCAGCACGATCGGGGTCAGACCGACCTCCTGCAGGAACGACAGTGAGGAGGTCAGTGCGTCGAGGTCGTCGCGCAGCACCGCGCCGCCGACCTTGACCACGGCGAAGCGCTTGGCATCCAGCTGCGAAAAGCGCTTGAGGTACTGGCTGATCTCCTTCGCGCTGGCCATGCTGGAAAGCAGGCGCACGATGGTCTGGCGGGTCTGGCGGTGGGGCTGGAGGGCAGGAGACATTTCGGTTTCGTCACAGGCGGCGGTCGCCGCGTTGCAGTTCCGCCATGCCCGGGGCATGGCGGCGTTGTGGGGTCGATCAGGCGCCGGCGGTGATGATCCGATGCACGGCGTCGGTGTAGCGCTGCAGCTGGTCCAGCGTCACGAACTCATCGGCGGTGTGGGCCTGGGCGATGTCACCCGGGCCGAACACCAGGGTGGTGTAGCCAGCGGCCGAGAACAGCGACGCCTCGGTCCAGAAATCCACCGCATTGCCGATCGGCAGCTCCAGCGCATCGGCCACGTCGCGCGCCAGCAGGCGGCGGTTCTCAGCTTCGGCAATGTCACCGGCGGGCAGGCTGGGACCACGGAACGTCTCGGTGAAAACGGCGGCTTCCGGCTCGGCGAAACCGGCGAAGGTCGCCAGCAGGCCATCGATGTCCATCGACGGCAGCGGGCGGAACCCGAAGCGCACCTCAGCAGCCGGTGCGATCATGTTGGCCTTGATGCCGCCTTCGACGCGGCCGATATTGAAGCGCAGGCCGGTCAGTCCGCCAAAGCGCGCCGAAGCCAGCGATTCCACATGATCCAGCGCGCGGTTTCCCCAGCGCATGGCCTGGTGCAATGCGCTGGCGGCCGCATCCTGCTTGCCCGAGGCGTGCCCTGCCCGACCTGCGAACTGCATCAGCACCGAACTGATGCCACGGTGCGCCAGCACTGCTTCGCTCATGGTCGGTTCGGCCACGAGTACGGCTTCATACGGCAGGCCACGGGCCAGGAATGCAGCGATGCAGCGCGGGTCGTTGGCTTCCTCGTCGCTGGAGAACAGGAACGCGGCGTCGCCATCGCTGGCGTTGGCGGCCGCCACCAGTGCAGCGGCGGCGCCCTTGATGTCACACACGCCCAGGCCGACCACACGGTCGTCCAGGCGCCGCATCACGTGCGGGTCGGCACTCCAGTGCGGCGAATCCGGCACGGTGTCCAGATGCACGTTGAACAGGTACTTCGGCGTCCCACGCACGGCATACAGGCTCACCGCACCGGCGCCATGGTCGATCACCTCGACGTTGAAGCCGGGCAGGTTGTCGCGCAGGTAATCGAAGATGCCACCGGTGGTGATCGCACGCGGCGGGTTGCGGGTGTCGAACGACACCAGGGCCTGCAGGTGATCGAGCGTCTGTTCAAGCATGAATCAACAATCCTGTGGGATTCCGCCGGGCATGGCCGGCGCTACCGTGATGCGTCTGGTGGAGAGCCCCCTTCTTGTTGAAGGGGGCGCGCCAACGGCGCAGGGTTAAGGCGGAATGCGTGGTCAACCGCTCAGCGGTTGACTTGCGCGTAAAGCGTCGAACTCATGCCGAACAGCTTGATGAAGCCCTCAGCCTCCTCCACGCCCCAGTCGGCCGATTGCGCGTAGGTGGCGCCCTTGGCGTTGAGCAGGTGCGGCGACTTCACCGCCACTGCATCGACGCGGCCGCCGCGGGTTTCCAGCACCACTTCGCCGTTGACCTTGGCCTGCGAGGACTTCAGGAAGGCCTCGATGTCGGTCTTCAGCGGGTCGTGGTAGAAGCCTTCGTACACCAACTCCACCCACTTGCGTGCGACGTCCGGCTTGAAGCGGTTCTGCTGCTTGGTCAGCACGGCATCTTCCAGCGCGCGGTGCGCGGCCAGCAGCGAAACCAGGCCCGGGGCCTCGAAGACGATGCGACCCTTCAGGCCGATCACGGTGTCGCCGGTGTAGACGCCGCGGCCAACGCCGTACGGGGCGAACAGCTTGTTGAGCTGGGCCAGGATCTGGTCGCCCGGCAGCGCCTTGCCGTCCAGTTCCACGGCTTCGCCTTCAACGAACTTCAGGGTCACGGTCAGCGCCTGTTCCGGCCATTCGCTGCGCGGCGAGCACCAGCCACGCGCGCCTTCACCCGGGGCTTCCCAACGGTCGATCTCACCGCCGGACATGGTCACGCCCAGCAGGTTCTCGTTGATGGTGTAGGCCTGCTGCTTGGCGCGCACGCCGAAGCCGCGCTCTTCCAGGTACTTCTGCTCGTAGGCGCGGGTCTGGGTGTGTTCCTTCTGGATCTCGCGGATCGGCGCGATGATCTGGTAGTCGCCCAGTGCCTTCACAGCCAGGTCGAAGCGGACCTGGTCGTTGCCCATGCCGGTGCAGCCGTGGGCGATGATGTGGGTACCCAGCTCGGCAGCACGCTTCAGCGCGGCATCGACGATCAGGTAGCGGTCCGAAACCAGCAGCGGGTACTGGCCCTGGTAGCCTTCGCCGGCCCACACGAACGGCTTGACGAAGCCTTCCCAGATGGCCGGGCCACCATTGACGGTGACGTGGCTGGTCACGCCCAGTTCGGCGGCGCGCTTCTCGATGAAATCGCGCTCTTCATCATCCACGCCGCCGGTGTCGGCGAACACGGTGTGCACGTTGTAGCCACGCTCCTGCAGGTAGGGCACGCAGAAGCTGGTATCCAGGCCGCCGGAGAAGGCGAGAACGACGTCTTTGTTGCTCATGGGGAGGGTATGTCCTGGTAGCGCCGGGCCGTGCCCGGCGGAAATGATTGAATCGGAAAAAATCAGCGCCCGGCAACGGCGGCCATGATCGCCTTCTGCACGTGCAGGCGGTTCTCGGCTTCGTTGATGGCGATGCACTGCGGCGAATCCATCACCGCATCGGTGGCTTTCACGTTGCGGCGCAGCGGCAGGCAGTGGCTGAACACCCCGTTGTTGGTCAGCGCCATCTTCCGCTCGTCCACGATGAAGTGCTTGAACTGGTCGCGGATCGGCTTTTCCGGTTCCCAGTTGCCGAAGAACGGCAGCGCACCCCAGCTCTTGGCGTAGACCACGTCGGCGCCGGCGTAGGCGCTGTCGATGTCATGGCTGATCTTCAGCGAACCGCCGCTCTCGGCCACGTTCTGCTCGGCCCAGCCCATGTAGCGCTCGTCGAGGATGTAGTCGGCGGTCGGGCACAGCAGGGTCACGTCCATGCCCATGCGGGTGGCGATGGTCAGCGCCGAGTTGGCCACGGCGGTGTTCAGCGGCTTGGGGTGGTAGGTCCAGGTCAGCACGTACTTCTTGCCGCGCAGGTCCTGGGTGCCGAAGTGCTCCTGCAGCGCCATGATGTGGGCCAGCTCCTGGCACGGATGGGTGATGGTCTCCATGTTGATGACCGGCACCGGCGAGTACCTGGCGAAGCTGTTGAGGACGATGTCCTGGCGGTCGTAGGCCCAGTCGACGAACTTGGGGAACGCGCGCACGGCGATGATGTCGCAGTAACGGCCCAGCACCTTGGCCACTTCAGCGATGTGCTCTTCGGTATCGCCGTCCATCACCGTGCCGAGGTTGAACTCGATCGGCCACGCATCCTTGCCCGGCTGCAGCACCACCGCGTGGGCGCCGAGCTGGAACGCGCCCAGTTCGAAGCTGGTGCGGGTGCGCATGGACGGGTTGAAGAACACCAGCGCGATCGACTTGCCCTTGAGCTGGTCGCCGAGCTTGTTGCGCTTGAACAGCGCGGCCTGGGTCAGCAGCGCGTCGAGATCGCTGCGGCTCCAGTCCTGGGTGTTCAGGAAGTGCTTGGGGGACATCATCTTTCCTTGCGTGGCGGCGCCGGGTTCGACGCAGTGGAAGGGAAAAGCAGGAACCAAAGGTGGAGCGAAAAGGTTGCAGTTGCAGCTTTCAGAACGCAGAAACGAAAAAACCCAGCCGGCGGGCTGGGTTTTTATCGGACGAACAGCAAAAAGCTCCGGTTACCCAGCGAGAATGTGGGGTTCCGGTCGACGCGCACGCGAGGTCATGCCCGACGCCTGTCGGGCTGCGCTGCTGTCGTGCTGGAAGTCGGTGAGCTTCATGGTCAACCATCTTTGCATGCGGCCGGGGCCGGCGCAAGGGGCCGGGGTCGCAGAATCAGGGATTGCCGGCCGCACCCTGCTCGGGGCCGACCCAGGGGGTGATCGACACCCGGATCTTGAGCCGGTTGCCGGGGTCTTCCGGTAGCCGCGAGCGGTACTTGGTGCCCTTGTAGACGTAATCCACGTCGTAGGCGATGGGCCGGCGGAATTCACGCCCCACCGGCACGATGCGGCAGTCGCGGGTCAGCATCGGACCGGTGTTGGCCGGCGCCGGGGCCGGCGACTCGGTTCCGACCTCCTCAACGGCCTCCTCGTCACTGCGCTTGAACATCGAGCGCACCGAGTCCCAGAAGCGGCTGATCCGGCCCTTGTCCTCGACCGGCTCCTCGCCGGTCACGTTCACCGGGGCCAGGGTCCGGGTCGACACCGGCTCGCAGTGCTCTTCGGTTCGGGTCGCACGCAGGGTCTGGAACACGGGTTCGACGTTCAGCACCTGCGCGTAGTCGAACTTCACGTTCTCCACGATCACCACCCGGTTGCGGGGCTCGGCCTCCTGGGCCAGCACCACGGCGGGCAGCGCCGACAGGCAGGCCAGGGTCAGCAACGCGGTGGATTTCATTGGCGACGGGAGCAAGGACACGGCAATAGTGTAGGCAGTGGCGAGCGCAAGGGGCTGAACATTACCCGTCCACGCTGCTCCTGCCCACCCCACCTGGAGGAACCGGCGTCCACCGGTGGCAGCCCGTGCCCCCAAACGGGGCCGACACGTTCTAAAATCACAGGCTTGTCCCCCAGCCACAGCCCCATGACCCTGCGCCTGCACAACAACCTGACTCGCCAGCTCGAACCGTTCACTCCGCTCGACCCGGCCTGTCCGACCCTGTATGTGTGCGGCCCCACGGTCTACAACTACGTGCACATCGGCAACGCCCGTGGCCCGGTGGTGTTCGGGGTGCTGGCCGATCTGCTGCGGCGCCGTTTCGGCGCGCTGCGCTACGCCCGCAACATCACCGACGTGGACGACAAGATCAACACCGCCGCGCGCGAGCAGGGCGTGCCGATCAGCACCATCACCGGCAAGTTCGCCGCTGCCTACCGTGAAGACATGGCCGCGCTGGGCGTGGTACCGCCGGACATCGAACCGGAGGTGACCGCGCACATTCCGCAGATCATCACCATGATCGAGCAGCTGATCGCCAACGGGCATGCCTATGCCGCCGAGGGCCACGTACTGTTCGCAGTGGCCAGCTTCGACGGCTACGGCAAGCTCTCGCGCCGCGACCCCGACGAAATGCTGGCCGGCGCCCGCGTCGACGTGGCCCCGTACAAGCGCGACCCGGGTGATTTCGTGCTGTGGAAGCCGTCCAGCGACGACCTGCCCGGCTGGGCGTCGCCCTGGGGCCGTGGCCGCCCGGGCTGGCACATCGAGTGCTCGGCGATGGCCGCGGCTCACCTGGGTGAGACCATCGACATCCATGCCGGCGGCGTCGACCTGCAGTTCCCGCACCACGAGAACGAGCTTGCGCAGAGCGAATGCGCGCACGGCGGCAAGATCTTCGCCCGCTTCTGGCTGCACAACGGCATGCTCAACTTCGGCGGCGCCAAGATGAGCAAGTCGCTGGGCAACATCGAGCGCGTGCATGATCTAGTGCGCCAGCATCCGCCGGAAGCGCTGCGCCTGGCCCTGCTGTCGGCCCATTACCGGCAGCCGCTGGACTGGTCCGATGGCCTGATCGAGCAATCGGTGCGCACTCTGGACCGCCTGTACGGCACCCTGCGCGAACTGGCGTCGATCGAGGCCACGGCAGTGATTCCGGCCACGGTCGAGGCGACCCTGGACGACGATCTCAACACCCCACAGGCGCTGGCCGAAGTGGCCCGCATCGCCGCCGATGCGCGTCGTGCCACCGACCCGGCCGAGCAGGCGCGCCTGAAGGGTGAACTGCTCGGCGCCGGCCTGGCACTGGGCCTGCTGCAGGCCGATCCGGCGCAGTGGTTCGGCACCGCGGCCAGCGATGACGGCGACGATGCCCGCATCCAGGGCCTGATCGACGAGCGCGCCGCGGCCAAGAAGGCACGCGACTTCGCCCGTGCCGACGCCATCCGCGACCAGCTGGCCGCCGAAGGCATCGTGCTGGATGACACCCCGCAGGGCGTTCGCTGGTCGCGCAAGCGCAGCTGACCTGCCCTGCCCCGTGGCCGGTCCGCCGGCCACGCCCCCACCGTAGAGACTGTTGTGACCGACTCCCCGTTCCCGCTTGAATCCACCGCCGCCAAGGCCCAGGCCGCCATCGCCGAGGAATTCGGCTTCTTCGGCGACTGGTCCGAGCGCTACCAGTACCTGATCGACCTCGGCCGCAAGCTGCCGGTCTTCCCGGAAGAATGGAAGACCGAAGAGCATCGCCTGCTCGGCTGCCAGTCGATGGTCTGGATCGTGCCGGAAGGCAACGCGCAGTCGCTGCGCTTCCATGCCATCAGCGATTCGGCGATTGTCTCCGGCCTGATCTTCCTGGCGCTGCGCGTGTACTCCGGGCGCTCGGCGCAGGAGATCCTGGCCACCGAACCGAGCTACATCCAGGACATCGGCCTGGCCCGCCACCTCTCGCCCACCCGCAGCAACGGCGTGGCGGCGATGCTGGCGTTCATCCGTGAGACGGCGCAGGCGCAGCTGCAGCGCGACCCGTCGTGAGCGAGCCCGCCACGGCCGAAGACAGTGCACTGGGCCTGCTGTCCCGGCCCGGTTTCGCCAGGCTGCTGGCCTACCGCATCTTTGCGATGCTGTCCTACCAGGTGGTCGCGGTCACTGTCGGCTGGCACATCTACGAAGTCACCCGCAATCCGTTCTCGCTGGGCCTGATCGGCCTGGCCGAGGTCGTGCCGTTCTTCTGCGTGGCTCCGTTCGCCGGTTACCTGGTGGATCACCTGCCGCGCCGTCGGCTGGGCATGGTCGCCTGTTGCGGGCTGATCGCCACTGCACTGGTATTGACCAGCGTGGCCATGGGCTGGTTGCCGATTGACGGCGTGTGGCCGATCTACGCGGCCATCGCGCTGACCGGCATGGTCCGCGCCTTCCTGTCGCCGATCTACAACGCCTTGTTCGCCCGCGTGCTGGCCCGTGACCAGTTTGCCCGTGGCGCCGGCCTGGGCGCGGTGGTGTTCCAGGCCGGCATGATCGCCGGCCCGGCATTGGGCGGCGTGCTGGTCGGCTTCGGTGGCAAGGGCCTGTCCTACGCGGTGGCTACGGCCTTTGCGCTGGTGGCGATGGCCTGCCTGGCCACGCTGAAGGTGGAAGAACCGGTGCATACCGGTCCGGCCGCACCGATCTTCAAGAGCATCGCCGAAGGCGCGCGCTTCGTGGTCGGCAACCGGATCATGGTCGGCGCGATGGCGCTGGACATGTTCTCGGTGCTGCTGGGCGGCGTGGTGGCGATGCTGCCGGCGTTCCTGCACGAGATCCTGCACCACGGCCCGGAAGGCCTGGGCATCCTGCGCGCGATGCCGGCGCTGGGCTCGGTGTGCGTAGGCCTGTGGCTGGCGCGCCACCCGCTGCACCGCAATGCCGGCCGCGTGCTGCTGTTCGCGGTGGCCGGCTTCGGCCTGTGCGTGATCAGCTTCGGGTTGTCGCAGCACTTCTGGCTGTCGGCGCTGATCCTGCTGTTCTACGGCGCGTTCGATGGTGTCTCGGTGGTGATCCGCTCGACCATCCTGCAGTTGGCTACGCCGGAAGAGATGCGCGGTCGCGTATCGTCGATCAACGGCATCTTCATCAGTTCGTCCAACGAGCTGGGCGCGTTCTATGCCGGCACGATGGCGAAGCTGCTCGGCCTGGTGCCGGCGGTGGTGCTGGGCGGATTCGCGGTGCTGAGCGTGGCCGGGATCACCGCGTGGAAGAACCCAACGCTGCGGAAACTGAATCTTCGCGACCTGCAGTGACGCTGCTAACAGCGGATTCGGCGGCGCCGGGTGTTTGGCTGGGGCTGTTGCTCTCCCTCGATGATTGGGCTTGTCACTTTCTTTTCGCGAAAAGAAAGTAACCAAAGAAACGCTCCGCCATCCGCGAGCCGGCGCTGCGCGCCGGTGCCCTGTGCTCCTCGGTGAATCAGGGGACGGCGCCGAACTCGCTGCGCTCAAACAGCGGCGCCTCTTCGCCCCTGATTCCCCTGCGGTGCTCGGCTCGCTACAAGGCGGACTCAACAGCCGCAAGCACGCATGACCGCTCCTGTCGGCCTGAGCAGAGCGTGGACTCGGCTCTACATCGGCCGCGCACGCAGGAAACCGTCGCGAGCCTGCGGGTGGGTACGGGCGGGACCGTCCGCGGCATGGATGCCGCGGCCGAGCTTACAGGGATGTACTTGCAGCGTGTCCTGCCCGGACCCACCCGCAGGCTCCACCCGATACCCGGAAGGCGCTGCTCTACACAGCCAACACGAACCCGACAAAAAACCCGGCCAAGGCCGGGTTTTTCGCATGACCAGACAACGAACTGGAATCAGTCGCCCTGCTGCTTCTGCAGGTGCTCCCAACGCTCTTGGGCGTCGATGGTGCGCTCGGCGGTCAGGCGCGCTTCCAGGCGCTCCAGGCCGATTTCTTCGCCGGTGTCGACGCAGTACCCGTAGTCGCCGGCTTCCAGGCGCTTCAGGGTGCTGTCGATCTTGCCGATCAGCTTGCGGTAGCGGTCGCGGGTACGCAGTTCCAGCGAGTTCTCGGTCTCGCGGGTCGCACGCTCGGCTTCGTCGCCGATGTCACGCACTTCCTCGCGCAGGTTCTCGATGGTCTGCTTGGACTCTTCCACCAGGTCCGCGCGCCAGTTCTGCAGGCGCTGGCGGAAATACTCCTGCTGCAGCGAGCTCATGTATTCCTCTTCCGAGGACGGCTTGTAGCCAGCCGGCAGGATCGGGCGGCCAGTGGCCTCGTCGGTCTTGTACTCGACCACCTTGTACTTGCTGCGCGGGGCCGGTGCTGCCGAGCGGGCGGCGACGGCCACGGCAACCTTGCCGACAGGGCGCGACACGGTCTTCGGGGCGGAATCGGATTTCACGGCGGTTTTGGCAGGCGATTTCGAAACGGGCACGGGATTCTTGGATTGCGGGGCCTTCGAAGCGACAGGAGCGGCGGCCGGGGCCGGCGTTGAGGCCGGCTGGGCTGCCGCCACTGCCACGGTCTTGGCCGGGACAGGCTTGGCCGGAGCCGGCTTGGCAGCAGGCTTCGGTGCGGACTTCACTACTGGGGCCGGGGTCGGCTTTGTGGCCGGCGCGGCAACGTTCTTGGCAACCTTCTTTACAGCGGCGGGCGTGGCGGCCGGTTTAGCCGCAGCGACCTTCTTTGCTACGGGCTTGGCGACCGGCTTGGCTGCAGCCTTCTTCACCACCGCCTTCGGCGCTGGCTTGGCGGCTGCCTTCCTGGCCACCGGCTTGGCGGCGGCCTTCTTCACCGGCGCAGCCTTGCTGACGGTCTTCTTCACCGGCGCCTTCTTGCTGGCAGCGGCTGGCTTGGCCTTGGCGGGCGCAGCGGCCTTCTTCGCCACCGGCTTGGTTGCCTTGACCGGCGTTTTCTTTGCGGTGGCCTTCCTGGCCGCCGGTTGCGAGGACGCTGCCTTGGTCGCCGGCTTGCTGGCCGGCTTCTTGGCAACGGGCTTTGCCGCCAACTTCTTCACAACAGGCTTGGCGGTTTTCTTGGCGGCCGTTGCGGCCTTCTTTGCAGTTTTTTTAGCAGCCACGAAACGCTCTTCCTTGGATTCCCCGGGGCCCGGGAAAGCGGGCCTTTATAGCCTACCCGACCCGCAGCAGCAACCTTGGCACCCTGCTCCATTCAGTCCTGGAGTCAAGGTGCCCAAGTGGCAGTCCGACGAACACGGACCGCCTTGCGCGGTACGGAACCTGGCCAACACCCGCGGGTGCTGGTACCGGTCGCAGGCCATCGGCGACATGCGACCAACGGCCCATCCTGCACAAATGCGGCCTTCATGCCAACTGGCATAAGATGACTGGGTGATCTCGCGCCTGCTCATTGCCCTGCTGCGCTTCTACAAGCGCTTCATCAGCCCCCTGCTGGGGCCGCGCTGCCGTTTCGTGCCGAGCTGTTCTGAATACGCGATGGATGCCATCTCCCGGCACGGGCCGCTGCGCGGCAGCTGGCTGGCTGCGCGCAGGCTGGGCCGCTGCCATCCGTTCCACCCCGGCGGCTTCGATCCGGTGCCCGAATCCACCCACGCCCCCTCTTGCCGTTGCACAGGAAAACACTGACATGTCCTCCACCCTCATCACCAACGCCCGGATGGTCAACGAAGGCCGCACCTTCGACGGCGACCTGCGCATCGAGAACGGCCGCATTGCGCAGATCGGCAACGGGCTGGCGCCGCGCGACGGCGAGCAGGTGGTGGACGCCGCCGGGCGCTGGCTGCTGCCCGGCATGATCGACGACCAGGTGCATTTCCGCGAACCGGGCCTGACCCACAAGGGCGACATCGCCAGCGAATCGGCCGCGGCCGTGGCCGGTGGCCTGACCAGCTTCATGGACATGCCCAACACCAACCCGCCGACGCTGGATTCGACCATCCTGGAAGCCAAGTACGAGCTCGCGCGCGGCCGCGCCTGGGCCAACTACGGCTTCTACCACGGCGCCAGCAATGACAACCTGGAAGCGATCCGTGCGCTGGATCCGAAGAAGGCGCCCGGCGTGAAGGTGTTCATGGGTGCTTCGACCGGCAACATGCTGGTCGACAACCCGGAAACGCTGGACGCGATCTTCCGCGAATGCCCGACCCCGATCATCACGCACTGCGAAGACACGCCGATGATCGATGCCAACCTGAAGGCCTTCCAGGAAAAGTACGGCGACGCGCTGACCCCGGACATGCATCCGGATATCCGTTCGCGCGAGGCCTGCATCAAGTCGACCCGCCTGGCGATGTCGCTGGCGCGCAAGCACGGCACCCGCCTGCATGTACTGCACATCTCCACCGCCGACGAACTGGCGCTGTTCGAGAAGGGCCCGCTGATCCGCGCCGATGGCAGCCGCAAGCAGATCACCGCCGAAACCTGCGTGCACTTCCTGCACTTCGCGCGTCCGGACTACGCGACCAAGGGCAACCTGATCAAGTGCAACCCGGCGATCAAGGAAGTGTCCGACCGCGAGGCAATCACCGCTGCGTTGGCCGATGACGTGCTGGACGTGCTGGCCACCGACCACGCGCCGCACACCTGGGAAGAGAAGCAGAAGCCCTACGCGCAGGCACCGTCGGGCCTGCCGCTGGTGCAGTACGCGCTGGTGGCCGCGCTGGAGCGGGTGCACGAAGGCAAGCTGACCCGCGAGCAGGTGGTGCAGAAATTCGCACATGCGCCGGCGCAGCTGTTCGACGTGGAAGAACGCGGCTTCCTGCGCGAAGGCTACTTTGCCGACCTGGTGCTGGTGGAGGACGTGCCGTTCACCGTCAAGCGCGAGGACGTGCTGTCCAAGTGCGGCTGGTCGCCGTTCGAGGGCACCACTTTCCGCTCGCGCATCGCCTCCACCTGGGTCAACGGCCAGCAGGTGTGGGACGGCAGCAAGCTGGTGGGTGAACCCGCCGGCCAGCGCATGACCTACGACCGCTGATGCGTTCGGCACTGATGCTCGGGGCGCTGCTGCTGGCCGCGCCCCTGTTTTCCACTTCCCGGGCGCAGGCGCAGGATGGCATCGGCAGCCTGATCGACAGCCGCGTGGTGTTCCCGGCCAGTGCGTCGCAGGGCGCGCTGGTGATCGGCAAGGTACCCGCCGGCAGTCGCGTGCAGTATGCCGGCCGCCAGCTGCGGGTAAGCGGCTACGGCAGCGTGGTGTTCGGCATCGGCCGCGACGAGAAGGGTCCGCTGCGCGTACAGGTGCAGCGCCCCGATGGTAGCAGCGAGACAGCCACCATTGCGGTAACGCCGCGCGACTGGCCCACCGAGCGGGTGAACGGCGTGCCGCCGAAGACGGTCAACCCGCCGCCGGCGATTGCCGAGCGGATCAAGCGCGAACAGGCGCAGGTGACCGCCGCACGTGCCCGCGATGACGACCGCACCGACTTCACCCAGACCTTCATCTGGCCGGTACAGGGCCGCATCAGCGGCCGCTTCGGCAATGCGCGCGTCTACAACGGGCAGCCGGGGGCCGGCCACTCCGGCATGGACATCGCGGTGCCGACCGGCACCCCGGTGAAGGCGCCGGCGGCCGGCATCGTGACCTTCGCTGGGCCGGACCTGTACCTGACCGGTGGCACGCTGCTGCTCGACCACGGCTTCGGGGTCAGTTCCAATTTCCTGCACCTTTCGCGCATCGACGTAAAAGTTGGCGACCGTGTGGAGCAGGGCCAGGTGATCGCTGCCGTCGGCGCCACCGGCCGTGCCACCGGCCCGCACCTGCACTGGGGCATGAACTGGTTCGACACCCGCATCGACCCGTTGCTGGTGCTGGAACGCAAATAACGGTAGTGCCGGCCGCTGGCCGGCAACCGCATGAATTCTGCAGTGCCCGAGCTGCCGGCCAGCGGCCGGCACTACCAGACAGTTGGATCAACCGCGCGCGGCCCACCACACGCGCAGCAACGTGCGCACCGGGGTGGCTTCGATTGGCTTGCCTGCGGCCTGGGCGGCAACGCGGGCGCGCGCCAGGCTCGACCACACGCGCCGCGGGCGCGGGCCCGGCACGCGGCTGCCCCATCCTTTCAGCAGGTACTGGGCCCAGCGCTGCGCGGCCGTGCTGGAATCCTCATCCAACAGGCTGCGCGGCACACCGGCCACGCCGGCGTCCTGCAGGCGCTGGGCCAGGGTCTGCAGCTGCACCGCACGACCGGCGCCGGTGCGCGGCTTGTCGGCAAACAAGGCCGCTTCCACTGCGGCCACGGCCTCGGCGTAATTGGCCAGCGCACGCTCGGCAGCGGCTGCATCCAACGCAACGGTACGCGCTTCAACGAGGTCCGGCAGCGCTTCGGCCAGTTGCACCCACGGCGCACGCACCGGCTCCAGCAGACGGCCCAGTGGATGGCGCGAACGATGCCCTGCCCAGCTGCGCAGCTCCTCGCCCCACCACGCCAGCTTGGCATCGGCGGGCAGCGGATCGCCGCTGGTGTTGAGCATGTCGTCGAACTCCTGCAGCAGCGCAAACCACGCCACTGCGAGCTCGCGTTGCGGTTCGGCCACGAACGGGGCGGCCACCGACCATTCCGGCCAACGGCTGCGCCACTTGTCGAGGAAACTGTCCAGCGCGGTACTGCTCACTACGGGATTCCTTACGGCTGGGCCGGGGCTGCCGGCCGGGTCGGCCAGAGACTGGCCAGTTGCAGAAGTTCAGCGTTCTCGACCAGCACGTCGGCCTGCCAGGCCAGCGGATCGTCGCTGTGCAGGCGGTAGCCCCACAGCGCCGCCACCGACGGCATCGCGGCAGCACGTGCAGCGATGATGTCGCGCTCGTCATCACCCACGTACACGCAGTCTTCGGCGGCCATGCCAATGGCCTGCGCAGCGTGCAGCAGTGGAAGCGGGTGCGGCTTGCGCTCGGCCAGGCTGTCACCGCCGACCAGCACCGCGCAGCGCTGCTGCCAACCATGCTGCGGCAGGATCAGGCGCGCCAGGTACTCCGGCTTGTTGGTGACGATGCCCCATAGCGTACCGGCCTCATCCAGCGCGGCGAGCATGCCGGCCACGCCGTCGAACAGCACCGCGTACTGGCCGATCAGCGCTTCGTAGCGCTGCAGGAATTCCGGGATCAATGCATCGCGCGCAGCGGCATCCAGGTCCGGGAAAGCGGCCCCGACCATCGCGCGCGAGCCCTTGGAGACCACCGGCCGCAGCTGCGCCGGATCGACCGCTGCCCGGCCCCGCTCGGCCAGCATCGCATTGCAGGTGGCAACGAAGTCCGGCGCGCTGTCCAGCAACGTGCCATCCAGGTCGAACAGCACCGCACGCGGGAAGCGGGCGGAGGTCATGCCGGCTTGACCGCGTAGGCCAGGTAGTTGATGTCGGTGCGGCTGCTCAGGCGGGCATGGTTGCGCCACGGCTCGTAGGCCATGCCGCTGACATCCACCAGCTGCAGGTCGGCCTCGCGCAGCCAGCGCGCCAGCTCGGCCGGCTTGATGAATTCCTGGTAGTGGTGGGTGCCCCTGGGCAGCAGCCGCGCCACGTACTCGGCGCCGACAATCGCCACCGCGAAGGCGGCCGCGGTGCGGTTGATGGTCGACAGGAACAGGTGGCCGCCCGGCTTCAGCAGGCGCTTGCAGGCGTCGATGATCGCGCCCGGGTCTGGCACGTGCTCGAGCATTTCCATGCAGGTGACCACATCGAAACTGCCCGGCTGCTCGGCGGCCAGATCCTCGGCGGCCTGCACGCGGTAGTCGACCTTGGCGCCGCTTTCCAGCGCATGCAGGCGCGCGACCTTCACCAGTTCCGGGGCCAGGTCGATGGCGGTGACGTCGGCGCCGGCCTGCGCCAGTGCTTCGCTCAGCAGCCCGCCACCGCAGCCGATGTCGAGCACGCGCGCGCCACGCAACGGCACGCGGTCGGCGACGTACTTCAGGCGTACCGGGTTCAGCGCATGCAGCGGCTTCTGCGGGCCGTCAGCATCCCACCAGCGGTTGGCCAGCGCGGCGAACTTGTCCAGCTCGGCCTGATCGAAATTGGAGGAAGCGTGGGGGGCAGTCATGAGGGGTCCTTGCGGCGCCGGGGGTCAGGCGCGGATATGACGGATACGCTCGCGCCACTGGCGCGCGTTGGCGATGATGCCCGGCAGGTCCATGCCGACCAGCTCGCGCTGCAACAGCTTCGGCTTGCCGGCGATCCAGACGTCGCTGACCTGCTGGCGGCCGGTGGCATACACCAGCTGCGACAGCACGTTGTGCAGCGGCTGGGTTTCCAGCGCCGACAGGTCGACGCAGACCAGGTCGGCCTGCTTGCCGACTTCGATCGAACCGATGCGGTCAGCAAAGCCCAGCGCACGGGCACCGCCCAGCGTCGCTGCGCGCAGCGTGGTGGCCGCGTCCAGCGCGGTGGCATCATCGGCCACGGCCTTGGCCAGGATCGCTGCGGTACGGTTCTCGCTGAACATGTCCAGATCGTTGTTGCTGGCGCAGCCATCGGTGCCGATCGCCAGGTTCACACCGGCGCGCTGCAGGGCGCAGGCCGGGCAGAAGCCGGAGGCCAGCTTCAGGTTCGATTCGGGGCAATGCACCACGCTGACGCCGCGTTCGGCGCACAGGTGGATTTCCGCATCGGTCAGCTGGGTCATGTGCACCGCGATCAGGCGGTCGTTGACCAGGCCGAGCCGATCCAGCCGCGCCAGCGGGCGCTGGCCGTGCAGCTTGATCGAATCGTTGATCTCCTGCGCGGTCTCGTGGGTATGCAGGTGCACCTGCATGTCGAGCTGGTCGGACAGCATCCGCACCCGCTCGAAGTTGGCATCGTTGACCGTGTACGGCGCATGCGGCGCGAACGCGGTCCCGATCAGCGGATCGGTGCGCCACTGGTCGTGCAGTTCACCAGCCTTGGCGAAGTATTCGTCATCGGTCCTGGCCCAGGCGGTGGGGAAATCGATGATGACCGCGCCGACCAGCGCGCGGAAACCGTGCTTCTTGTAGACCGCGGCCTGCACGTCGCCGAAGAAGTAGTTCTCGTTGGCGCAGGTAGTGCCGCCGCGCAGCATCTCGGCGATGGCCAGGGTGGTGCCGTCGGCCACGAATTCCGGCCCGATCACGGCCGCTTCCACCGGCCAGATGTGCTGCTGCAGCCAGGTCATCAGCGGCAGGTCGTCGGCGACGCCGCGCAGCAGGGTCATCGGGTTGTGCGTGTGCGCGTTGACCAGGCCCGGCATCAGCGCCGACTCGGGGCGGCTGACCACCTGCGCGGCACGGAAGCGTGCGCGCGCCTCGGCACGCGGCAGGATGGCCACGATCTCGCTGCCACGCACGGCAACGGCATGGTCTTCCAGCACCACCGCATGCGGCTCGATCGGAACGACATGACCAGCTTCGATGAGCAGGTCGCAGGCTTCGGGGAGGTGCGGGCTATCGCTCATGCGGGCTCACTGGCTGGGGGGGCGGCGAGATAGTTCTGGGGACACGCCCCTGGGTCAGGGGCTGCCGCGAAGCGGCGGGGTCTGGAGACCCGTGAAGCGGGGCCCATGATCTGCCGAAGCAGATCATGGGAGCGCCAGCGCGAATGCGCTGGCGCGTGTCCGAGCATGGCTCGGCTCTACAGCAAGGTCGGCCTGCAGCCGGAACCTTATTTGACGCGTGCGGAGTATTCGCCCGAACGGGTGTCAACGCGGATCACTTCGTCCTGGTTGACGAACAGCGGCACGCGGACCACGGCACCGGTTTCCAGGGTGGCCGGCTTGCCGCCGCCGCCCGAGGTGTCGCCACGGACGCCCGGATCGGTTTCGGTGATCTTCAGTTCGACGAAGTTCGGCGGCTGAACGAAGATCGGCTCGCCGTTCCACAGGGTGACCACGCAGGACTCTTCGCCCTTCAGCCACTTCTCGGCGCCGCCCATGCCGGCCTTGGTGGCCTGGACCTGTTCGAAGGACTCCGGGTCCATGAAGTGCCAGTACTCGCCGTCGCTGTACATGAAGTTCATGTCGGTATCGACGACGTCGGCTGCATCCAGCGAGTCGGTCGACTTCATGGTCACTTCCTGGGTACGGCCGTCCTTGATCAGGCGGTACTTCACGCGGGTGAAGGCCTGGCCCTTGCCCGGCTTGACGTATTCGGTGTCGATGATGACGGCCGGTTGGTTGTTGACCAGGATCTTCATCCCGTTCTTGACGTCGTTCATGCCGTAGCTGGCCATGCGTAAACTCCTGAGTGGCAGAAACGCCGCGGGTGCGGCGAGCCGTTAGAATGGAAAGCCCACCGGATGCCGGTGGGCGACTGTTTTTCTGCCCCCATGATAACCGCAGGCCCCCTCTCCATGCAGCTTTCCGCCTTCCCCCGGCCCCAGTCGCCAGGCGCGCCCGCGCGCTGGCAGCAGCTCTGGCGCCAGGCGCTGCGCGACCCGCACGCCCTGCTGGCCCGGCTGCAGCTGGACCCGGCGGCGCTGGGTGTCTCGGAGGCGGCCATGGACCAGTTCGCATTGCGCGTGCCCGAGGGCTTCGTGGCCCGCATGCGCGTGGGCGATCCGGCCGATCCGCTGCTGCGCCAGGTGCTGCCGATCGACGAGGAAATGCGCCCGGCGCCCGGGTTCAGCTTCGATGCGGTGGGTGATGGTGCGGCCAAGAAGGCCACCGGCGTCATCCAGAAGTACCGTGGCCGCGCCCTGCTGGTGGCGACGGGCAGCTGTGCGATCAACTGCCGCTACTGCTTCCGCCGCCACTTCGACTATGGCGCGGAGAACGCCGCCAAGGGTGGCTGGCAGGAGGCCGTAGCCGCCATCGCGGCCGACCCGGACATCGATGAGGTCATCCTGTCCGGCGGTGACCCGTTGTCACTGGCCACGCACAAGCTGGTCGAGCTGACCGACGCCCTGCGCGCGATTCCGCATATCCGCCGCCTGCGCATCCATACCCGGCTGCCGATCGTGCTGCCGGAACGCGTGGACGATGAACTGGTGTGCTGGCTGGGCAGCCTGCCATGGCCGCTGGCGATCGTGGTCCACGCCAATCACGCCAATGAATTCGACGCCAGCGTGGACGCGGCGATGGCCCGCCTTCGCGGCGTCGGCGCCCAGCTGCTGAACCAGGCGGTACTGCTGCGCGGGGTCAACGACAGCGTGCAGGCCCTGCAGGACCTGAGCGAGCGCAGCTTCGCCGCTGGCGTGCTGCCCTATTACCTGCACCAGCTGGACCGGGTCGAAGGCGTGGCCCACTTCGAAGTGGATGATGCCCAGGCCAAGGCGCTGATTGCCGGCCTGACCGCACGCCTGTCCGGCTATCTGATTCCGAAACTGGTGCGCGAACTGCCCGGCGACCCGAGCAAGCGCCCGGTGTAGGAGCACTGCCGGGGTCAGATCCCTTTTCCGACGGAAAAGGGATCTGACCCCGGCACAACGTCAGTCGGTCAGAGGCCCGATTCGATCATCCGCACCACTTCGGTGGCGGTCACCGGGTGGCTCAGCCAGTAGCCCTGGCCAAGATCGCAGCCGCGCTGCACCAGCAGTTCGAACTGCGCCTGCTGCTCGATGCCCTCGGCCACCACGGTGATGCCCAGTGCGTGGGCCATGGCGATGATCGCCGTGGTCAGCGCCAGATCGTCGGGATCGCGCTGCATGTCGGCCACGAAGCTCTTGTCGATCTTCACGCCGTCCACCGGTACCTGGCGAAGATGGCTGAGACCGGAGAAGCCGGTGCCGAAATCGTCCAGCCAGACCTTCACGCCGGTGCGGTGCAGCTTGTCCAGCAGCTGCGCGGCAACCATTTCGTCGCCGATCACCGCGGTTTCGGTCAACTCCAGGTGCAGGCGCGACGCCGGCAGCCCGGACTCGTGCAGGCACTGCGCGACCAATGCCGGCAGTTCACCGCCGCGCAGCTGCCGCGGCGACACATTCACCGACACGAACAGATCATCGCCGCCCGCCCCGCGTGGCCACTGCGAGGCTTCCATGCAGGCCGCACGCAGCACCTTCGGGCCGATGAGCTCGATCAGCCCGCTCTGCTCGGCCACTTCGATGAACACCGACGGCGGAATCGTGCCCAAGGTCGGATGCTGCCAGCGCAGCAGCACTTCCACGCCGACCATGCGGCGATCGCGCATGCGGAAGATCGGCTGGTAGGCCAGGCGCAGCTCGCCGCGCTCCCAGGCCCCGCGCAGCTCCTGCTCCATGTGCACGCGGCGCTCGACCGCGTGGTCCATCGCACGGCTGTAATAGCGGTAGCAGTTCTTGCCGGCCATCTTGGCCTGGTACATGGCGATGTCGCCGTTCTTCAGCAGCGTGGTCGCATCGGCGGCATCATCCGGGAACAGGGTCACGCCGATCGAAGTGCCCAGGAACAGTTCCCGGCCCTGCACCACCAGCGGCTTGCCCAGCTCGCGCACCAGCACTTCGGCCAGCAGCCGTGCGTTGGCCGCCACGTCGCCATCACCGACCAGGATCACGAACTCGTCGCCGCCAAAGCGGGCCAGCAGGGCTTCATCGCCACCGGCCTCGGTAACCGCACTGCCGATGCGCTGCGCGAACTGCAACAGCGCTTCGTCACCGGCCTCATGGCCCAGGGTGTCGTTGACGCGCTTGAAATCGTCGATATCGGCAAACAGCAGGCCCAGCCGATGATTGGATGCGCGCGCGGCCATCAGGCGATGGTCCAGCGCCTCCCTGAATGCCAACCGGTTGGTCAGCCCGGTCAGTGCATCGGTATAGGCCATGCGCCGCACCTCGCGGTCATGGCGGGCGATGGCATCGCGCATGCGGGCGAAGCCGCGCACCAGCTCGCCGACTTCGTCGTCGCGGGTGTTCTCGGCCAGCGGCGCCTGGTAGTCGCCAGCCTCGATGCGGCGCGCCGCAGCGGCCAGGTCCCGGATCGGCGCCACCAGGGTGCGCTGCACGTACAGGATCACCACCACGCCGATCACCACCAGCAGGCCCAGCATCAGCAGCAGCCAGCCCAGGTGGCGGCTGCCGACCTGCTGCAGGCGCTCGCCGAGCGTGGCATTGGCGGCCTGTTCGCGCTGCTGCACCTCGTCCAGCGCCATGCCGACGCGGACGCCGCCGATGCGCTGGTTGCCGACCATGATCGGCATGGTGTTGTCGAGTACCTTGGGCGATTCCTGCACCACCAGCGCCTGCGCCACCGCGGCCTTGGGGGCCAGCGGGTCGGTCATCGGCTGGCCGAAGCCGGACACCTCGATCGAGCCGTCATGCACCAGCCGGCCACGTTCGTCGAACACCAGCACATAGCGCACGACCGGCTGCCGTGCGGTGCTGCGCACCAGCGCACCGACCTGGTCCAGGTCGCGGTAGTACAGCGGGTTGGCCAGCGCGTCGGACAGCTCGCGCGCCATCGCTTCGCCGCGGCTGCGCACGCTGCGGTCGAACAGTTCATGGATGACGCCACCACTGAGGTTGCGCACCTCGCCCTGCATCGCCGCCTGCCGCCCCAGCAACACCGCCAGGATCGCCACCACCACGACCATCGCCCCGCCCATCGCGAGCAGGAACCGGGCCTGCATTCCCGAGCCGAGCCACTTCATTCCACTTCCATCCGCACGCGCGTCAATCCTTGTTTCAATTCATCCAGCCGCTGCTGCGCATGCGCATCGACGCGGTGGAAACCGGAAGTGCCGAAAAACCGATGCAGCGCCCCCTGTGCCTGCGGGTCGCTGGCCGCCTGCAGCAGGACGTCCTGCAGCCTGTCACGTACCCGCGGGTCAAGGTCGGCGCGAACCATTTCCACCGCCCGTGGGTAGGGTTCGGTGCGCAGCAGTTCGCGGAAGTCGCGCCGGAATGCCGTCGGCATCCGTCGCTCGTCATTCCAGTCCACGCTGCTCACCGCCCCCACTTCGACCATGCCCTTGTGCACGAACGTGGCGATGTTCAACTCGCTACGTGCGAACACGTACCCCACGCTATCCCGGCCCGGCACGTCCCACACACCGGCCAGGATCTGCGGCGCCAGCCCCTCCTGCAGCAGCGTCATCACCGGCACCAGGTAGGCACTGGTGGACGCCGTGTTCTGCAGCGCCAGGCGATGCCCGCGCAGGTCCTGGATCCGCTGGATCGGACTGTCGCGACGCGCGAAGAACACGGTCTGGTACTCACGCACGCCATTGCGCTCGGTCAGCAGCAGCGGCCGCGCGCCACTGCGCTGGCCCAGTGCCACCGCCGTACCCGACGTTTCCGTGACCCAGTCGACCCGCCCCCGCCGCAGATAGCTGGCCATCTGCTGCGGGTCGCGTGCCATCAGGATCCGCCCTTCGGTGATGCCGACGTCGTGCATGCGTGCCACCACATAGTCCAGCAACGGTTGCAGCTGCTCGTAATGGGCCTTGGGATCATCGCTGATCCGGCCCAGCACCAGCACCCGGTCCGCTGCTGCATGTACCGTCCCGGCCAGCAGGATCATGACCAGGCTCAGCAGTCCCCTCTGCACTGCCCTTCGCAGACCCGACACAGGCTTCATCCCCCCCTGGGTATCCGGACAGACTACCCGAAAAAATGAGAACGTCGTCAGCCGTCCTTGTTGCCCGCCTTTGCCAGCCGCGCCATCCGCTGGGTGTCGGCAAGGATGCCGCGCAACAGGCGCACTTCCTGCTCGCTCGGCTCGCTGCGCAGGAACAGCCGGCGCAGCTTGCGCATCGCCGATTCCGGCGCGCGGCCCTTGTGGAAATCGATCTCGTCCAGGGTGTCGCCAAGCTGGGCGAAGAAGCTCTCCATCTGCTCATGGCTTGCTGCCTGTTCGCGGAAACCGGGCTCGGCGTCCACGGCCGGCTGCGCGCCCAGCAGCTGCATGCGTGTCTCATAGGCCAGCACCTGCACGGCGGCAGCCAGGTTGAGCGAGCTGAACGCCGGATCGGACGGGATGTGCACCGCCGCGTGGCAGAGCTGCAGTTCTTCGTTGGTCAGGCCAGTGCGCTCACGGCCGAACACCAGCGCCACCTCGGCGCCCTCGCCCGCCTTGGCCACCGCACGAGCGGCGGCATCGGCCGGCAGGTACTCCTCCAGCGGCACGCGGCGGGCACGCGCGGTGCAGCCCAGCACCAGGCGGCAATCGGCCACGGCCTCGGCCAGGGTGGCGACCACCGGGGCGTCCCCCAGCACATCTTCGGCACCGGCAGAGCGGCGGAAGGCCTCCTCGTCCAGCGGTTTCTCGGGGGCGACCAGTACCAGGCGGGCCAGGCCCATGGTCTTCAGGGCACGGGCGGCGGCGCCCATGTTGCCGGGGTGCTGGGTACCGACCAGGACGAATCGGAGGCGGGTGGCGGCGGGAAACTGGGACATGAACAGGGAAAAGGTCGAGCTGGACGATGACCAATGGTAAACTGTGCGGCCGGCCACTGCGCCGGACCCGCTCTTTTCCCCCGCCAGTCCATCTCTTCTGCCTTTCCGGGAGCCCACGCCATGCAGAAACCCGCCGTCACCGTCATGGTCAAGGCCGCCCGCCTCGCCGGCAACGTCCTGTTGCGCAACATCAACAAGCTCGAGGCACTGAACGTGGTGCAGAAGGGCCGGATGGACTACGCCAGCGAAGTGGATGCGGACGCGGAAAAGGTCATCGTCAAGGAACTCAAGCGCGCTTATCCGGACTACGGCATCTTCGGTGAAGAAGGTGGCGTGCAGGGCGAGCGCCGCCAGATGTGGGTCATCGACCCGCTGGACGGCACCAGCAACTACCTGCGTGGCGTGCCGCACTACTGCGTGTCGATCGCGCTGGTCGAGAACGGCGAGCCGACCGACGCGGTCATCTTCGACCCGCTGCGCAATGAACTGTTCACTGCCAGCCGGGGTGCCGGTGCCGTGCTGAACGACCGCCGCATCCGCGTGGCCGACCGCAAGGATCTGGAAGGCACGCTGATCCACACCGGTTTCGCCCCGCGCGAGCGCAGCCGCGCCAGCGCCCAGCTGAAGGCGGTCGACGCCCTGCTGGTGCACGGCGAGGACATCCGCCGCACCGGTTCGGCGGCACTGGACCTGGCCTACGTGGCCTGCGGCCGTGCCGACGCCTACTTCGAAGCCGGCGTGAAGGCGTGGGACATCGCTGCCGGCCTGCTGCTGGTCCGCGAGGCGGGTGGCAAGGTCTGTGACTTCAAGGGCGCGACCCTGGGCCGCATGGACAACCGTGGCCCGGAGACCCACCAGATCGTGGCCGGCAACCTGAAGGTGGCCGAGTCGCTGCAGAAGGTACTGGTGAACACCGGTTACGCGGCGGAGTTTGACGCGAAGTTCTGAGGTTTCGCGTAAAGCGGTTCATGGAGACGGCGCCTGCGAGGGTGCCGTTTTCGTTTGTGCGCACGGAGAGTCGTTTCCGCGACTGCGGAGGGGTGTCACTTTCTTTGCGCGCAAAGAAAGTAACCAAAGAAACGCTCCGCCAGCCGCGAGCCGTCGCTGCGCGCCGGTGCCCTGCGCTTCTCGGCGAATCAGGGGACGGCGCCGAACTCGCTGCGCTCAGACACCGGCGCCTCTTCGCCCCTGATTCCCCTGCGATGCTCGGCTCGCTCAAGGCGGACCCAAGGTCAAACGCCACAGCTGCACCCAGTAGATCCACGCCACGCGTGGACGCTGTCGCCAGCCATTTTCATCACGAAGGCTCAGCGTTTAAGGCGTTGCTCGATGAACGACCTGATGTCGGACCCTTCTTTGCTTACTCGAAGACAAGCCAGCGCAGCAAATGGATTGAACGGCACCTTCGATTCCATCTCATGACCAACCAACATGGGCTCGGGCACGCCATTCTCGTTCAGTTCGACACACGACCATTCGCCACCGAAGCGGTGCCTGACAACCTCACCTAGATATCGAGCGCTCGAGTACTGCATCAGCTCTTCTTCCTCGCCAGCTTCATCCAGAAGTGCGATGAGCCTGTAGAGCGTGAGATCGAGCCCCTCCCAGCCATGCTCGGGATCAGGAAGTGCGGCATGCCCCCGCATTTCGAGCGCATCGCTGAACATCTCCAGCTCGGTCACCGTATGCTCATTGAATTCCTCAAGGAACTCAGCCTTGAGGTCATCGAACGCCTCATTGTCTCCTCGATTCACGTCGGGCATTCCCATTCGCTCTGCGAAACAACTCCCGACTAAGCCAGGTCCTCGCATGCGGTTCAATGCACACGGACAGGCACCTCACCCGATCCCTTGCAGTGCAAGGGGAGAATGGATCCAAGTACGGCATTCCAGCCGGGCAAGAAGTGCCATTTGCGACAAAAACCAAGAGCACATCTACGCGGCGGCGGATTCAAACAAAAACGCCCGGCACATGGCCGGGCGTTCCTGAATTGCTCTGGAGGCGGGGAATTACGCCACCGTCGACGCCCGCAGCGCGGCGATGCGCTCTTCCAGCGGCGGGTGGCTCATGAACAGCTTCTTCGCCGTCGAACCGGAAATGCCGAAGGCGGCAATCTGGGTCGGCAACGTGCTCTGGCCGTGGTTGAGCTGCAGGCGCTCCAGCGCAGCGATCATCTTCTGGCGACCGGCCAGCGAGGCACCGCCGGCGTCGGCGCGGAACTCGCGGTGGCGTGAGAACCACATCGAGATCATCGTGGCGAACAGGCCGAACACCATCTCCAGCACGAACACGATGATGTAGTAAGCGAAGCCACGGCCGCCGCCTTCGCGGTTGCCCGACAGCGCGCTGTCGATGATGCCGCCGACCACGCGGGCCAGCACGATCACGAAAGTGTTCAGCACGCCCTGCAGCAGCGCCATGGTGATCATGTCACCGTTGGCGACGTGGGCGATCTCGTGGCCCAGCACCGCTTCAGCCTCGTCCTCGCTCATGTTGTGCAGCAGGCCGGTGGACACGGCCACCAGCGCGTTGTTGCGGTTGGCACCGGTGGCGAAGGCATTGATCTCCGGGCCGTCATAGACCGCCACTTCCGGCATGCCGATGCCGGCGGCCTTGGCCTGGCGCTCGACCGTGGCCAGCAGCCAGCGCTCGGTCTGGTTGCGCGGCTCGGTGATCACCACCGCACCGGTGGAGCGCTTGGCCATCCACTTGGACAGCAGCAGCGAGATGAAGGAGCCACCGAAACCAAAGATGCCGGCCATCACCAGCAGGCCGCTCATCGAACGCGCGTCCACGCCCAGGATCGACATGACGATGCCGGCCAGGATCAGGACCGCGAGGTTGGTCGCCAGGAACAGGGCAATACGGGTGAACATGGGAAAATCCGGCTCGGAAGGGGTTGATATCCGTCAATTTGCGGTGCGCTCAGCTTGAATTCAAGCGCCAACCTGACCGACGATTCAGCCTGCATGACCGCCATTGTTCCCTGCGGCCGCTTCGCGCCCTCGCCGACCGGCCTGCTCCACCCCGGATCCCTGCTTGCCGCCTTCGGCAGCTGGCTGCTGGCCCGCCACCACGGCGGCCTGTGGCGGCTGCGCATCGAAGACGTTGACCCGCCGCGTACCGTACCCGGCGCCGCGCAGTCACAGCTGCAGGCACTGGCTGCGTTCGGCCTGGTCCACGACGGCCCGGTCCTGTGGCAGAGCGCTCGAGGCGAGGCCTACCAGGCCGCGCTGGACGTGTTGCTGGCCAGCGACCAGGCTTTCATCTGCCACTGCAGCCGCAGCGAACTGGCTGCCAGCGGCGGCATCCACCACCGCTGCGTTGCGCGGCAGCCGCGACCGGACCCTGCCGTCCGCTTCCGCGTGCCACCGGGCAGCGTCGTGCACTTCGACGATGGCCTGCGTGGCCCGCAGCAGCAGGACGTGCATGCCGAAGTCGGCGACTTCGTGCTGCGCCGTGCCGACGGCTGCTGGGCCTACCAGCTGGCGGTGGTGGTCGATGACGCCGCGCAGGGGGTGACCGAAGTGGTGCGCGGCGCCGATCTGCTCGATTCCACCGCGCGGCAGATCCTGCTGCAGCAGGCGCTGGGCCTGGCCGTGCCGCGCTACTGGCACCTGCCGCTGCTGCTAGACGCCCCCGGCCACAAACTGTCCAAGTCGCTGGCGTCGCTGCCGGTGGACAGTACACGGCCGGAGCCGGTACTGCGCGCACTCTGGCAGCTGCTGGGCCAAGCCCCTGCCGCACTGGACGGCGCCGATGACCGGGATGCGCTGCTGCACACTGCGCAACGGGCATTCGACCCGGCTCGACTGCCGCGGACCGACATCCTGTTGCCGGCCGGCGCACTTTCCGCGCCGATGTTGCAGAATCCCCCTTCCCCCACCTGATTCCCGGACAGCATTCCATGACATCTCGCGTCGCACTGGTCACCGGCGGAACCGGCGGCATCGGTACCGCCATCTGCCAACGCCTGGCCGACCAGGGCCACCGGGTCGCCACCAACTACCGCGACGAGGGCAAGGCCCGCGCATGGCAGCAGGCGATGACCGAGCGCGGCTACAACGTGTCGATCTTCCCGGGCGATGTCTCCGATCCAGGCAGCGCCGAGGCGCTGGTGCGTGCGGTCGAGGCCGAGCTGGGCCCGGTCGAGATCCTGGTCAACAACGCCGGCATCACCCGCGACACGACGTTCCACCGCATGCGCGCGGACCAGTGGCACGATGTGATCAACACCAACCTCAATTCGGTGTTCAACGTCACCCGTCCGGTCATCGAAGGCATGCGGCGCCGCGGCTGGGGCCGGGTCATCCAGATCAGCTCGATCAACGGCCTGAAGGGCCAGTACGGCCAGGCCAACTACGCCGCGGCCAAGGCCGGCATGCATGGCTTCACCATTTCGCTGGCCCGCGAGAACGCCGGCTTCGGCATCACCGTGAACACCATTTCGCCCGGCTACGTCGCCACTGACATGGTGATGGCGGTTCCGGAGGACGTGCGCGCCAAGATCATCGCCGACATCCCCACCGGGCGCCTCGGCAAGCCGGAGGAAATCGCCTATGGCGTGTCCTTCCTGGTGGCCGAGGAAGCCTCGTGGATCACCGGCAGCAACCTGGACATCAACGGCGGCCACCACATGGGCTGGTAAGCCGCGCAGGGGCCGCTGCGGCATGCGCTGACGGCCCCTGCCGATGGTCATGCTGCGCAGCACGCAAACCCTTGCTGCGCAACATGATCGCCCCTGAAAGCCAAGCCTGGCGGGGGCTGGGGCGGTTGCAACCGCTGCTGCACTGCGCCATGCTGCGCGTCTACTGTGACGAGTACCGCTTCATGGCTGCGACCCGCATCATCAAGAAGTATCCGAACCGCCGTCTCTACGACACCGAGATCTCCAGCTACATCACCATCGAGGACGTGCGCCAGCTGATCCTGGACGGTGAAGACTTCGAAGTCCGCGACGCCAAGAGCGGCGACGACCTCACCCGTTCGGTCCTGCTGCAGATCATCGCCGACCAGGAACAGGACGGCGAACCGATGCTGTCGACCCAGCTGCTGAGCCAGCTGATCCGCTTCTACGGCGATTCTCTGCAGGGCTTCATGGGCAACTACCTGGAGCGCAGCATGCAGGTCTTCCTCGACCAGCAGCAGCAGTTCCGCCAGCAGATGGGCAACCTGCTGGGCCAGACCCCGTGGGCGATGATGAACCAGCTGACCGAGCGCAACCTGGAGCTGTGGCAGGAATTCCAGCGCAGCATGGGCAGCGGCTTCGGTGGCCCGCGCCCGGGCGGCACCGGAACGGGAACCGGCAACAAGCCCGGCGAACCCGGCACCGGTACCGGCACCGGCGGCAAGACCCGCCGCTGAGCTGCAGCAACGGCTGATATGAAAACGGCGCGCCCCTGGCGCGCCGTCTTGTTTGGCATCGCTCCAGCGGTGCGTCAGCGCTTGGCCTTGCACCCCGTGCACACGCGCTCGACCTTGTAGCCCTTCGCCCTCAGCTTCTCGACCACGCCATCACTGCCCAGCAGGTGCAGCGTGCCGACCACCACCAGCGTACCGCCCTGCCCGGCCTGCAGGTACGGCTGCAGCTTCGGCACCCAGGCATCGTTGCGACCGGTGTTGATGCGCTGGTACAGCTGCGGATACTGCTGGCGCATCTCTGCCGCCATCTTGGTCCACAGCAGGCGCTCGTCGCCGCGACGCCATGCGTCATGCAGCAGCCGCGCCTGCTCATCTGCCTTGCCGGCCTGGTCCAGTGCTTCGGCCAGCATCTGCCGCTGCTCCTGCACCGTCATCCCGTCCAGCATGCCGATCTGGGTATCGATATCTTCCAGTCCCGCGGTCTTCCGGCCGGTCTTCTGCGCGCGTTCCATGAAGTGGCGGTCCAGGCCCAGCGCCGGATCCAGGCCCAGCTTCTGCATCTGCCCGATCGAAATGCTCAGGCCGACGAACCAGGGCTTCATGCCCTGCATCTGCGCCAGCGGCAACTGGTTCTGGGCAGCAAAAGCCTGCAGCTTCTGCCAGGTGGCCGCATCCAGATCACGCTTCAGCTCGCTGCCATCGGTGCGGGTCGCAGCCTGTACCATGCGGCTGGCCAGCTGGGGCGATTGCATGTCTTCCGGCGACAGTTCGAACACCACCCGCTGCGAGGCTTCGAACGCCTGCTCGACATCGGGCGACAGCGGGTAGTCCTGTGGCTTCAGCAGATGGAACGATCCCAGCAGGTACACGCGCGCATCGCCCGGGCCGGTGACTTTCCACAACAGGGGTACCGGCGGCTTGGCCGCGGTTGCGGCCGCGGCCGCGGCAGGGCTGGCCTGGCCATCGCGGGCCGTGGCCAGTGGTGCCACTGCGCAGGCCGCCAGCAACAGCGCGGTACGGAACAGGTGTTTGATCGGCATGGTCAGCCTTCTCCTTCAGGCAGGTGGTAGGCCTTCTCGCCCGCTTCCACGCGCAGGTCCAACCGGTTTTCCGGCGGCGCCAGCGGACAGGTCGCGTAGGCGGTGAACGCGCACGGTGGGTTGTAGGCATGGTTGAAATCGATGCGCACCGTGCCGTCTGCAGCGGGGGCATCGGTATCCAGATAGCGCCCGGCCGGATAGCTGCCGCGGCCGCTGGTGCGGTCGGCAAAGATCAGGAACAGTGGCTGCCCGGGCGCACCGATGGCCTCCAGGCGCCAGCTGCGGCCATCACGTTCGAACTCCACCGCACCGGCATTGGGCATCTCGGTGGTCAAGCCAGTGATGTCGACGATCGGCAAGGTCTTGCCCGGCGGATGCGCGATGAAGCGCGCCTGCACCTGCCAGTCCGCGCCGCCCGGCCAGTACTGCAGGCCGGCGAAATCACGCCGCGCAGGTGCCTCGGCATGCTTGACCCGCAGCGCGTCCCGTGGCCCCCGGCGGATGATGCTGAGCTGGCCCTTGCCGCCATCGAAGGCCAGCAGCGTCGGCTGCGCGTCCTTGTCGGTGTCGACGCGGATGCGGCCACGCACCGGCTGGCCGTCGTGGCTGACATCGACACCGGCTTCAGGCGTGAACCACCACTGCGTCCCTTCGCGACGCAGCAGGCCCAGCCTGTCCGGGCCAACCGTCAGGCGGATGCCGTTGGTGGCGCCGCTGCCAACGAAATGGAATTTGTTCTGCAGCCAGTGCAGGCCGACCAGGGCCGTCCAGCCATCGGGCCGGGTCAGGTCCTGGTAGCGCGCTACACGCCATTGCTGCTGCGCGGCCGCGTAGGCCGGATCTTCAGCGGCCGTCGGCGCCGGCGGTGTTGCCGGGCTGCAGGCGGCCAACACCACGGCGGCCAGCAGGCCCGCCATTCCCCGATAACGCATCGATGCTCCCCTCAACGTCCGCGCAGGAACCAGCGGTCGATCTCCGCCAGCGAAAAACGGGCCCAGGTCGGTCGGCCGTGGTTGCACTGGCCGGACCGTTCGGTGATTTCCATGTCGCGCAGCAGCGCGTTCATTTCCGGCACGGTCAGGCGCCGGTTGGCACGCACCGCGCCGTGGCAGGCCATGGTCGACAGCAGTTCGTCGCGTGCACTGGCCACGCGGCGGCTCTGGCCATGCTCGCGCAGGTCGGTCAGCACGTCGCGCAGCAGTCCTTCCGGTTCTGCATGCGCCAGCAGTGCCGGAATGCTGCGCACGTGCAGCGAACCGGGGCCGGCCCGGGTCACCTCGAAGCCGAGCGCCGCCAGTGTCTCGGCTTCGCTTTCTGCAGTGTCGGCCTCGCGCTCGCCCACCGCCAGCGTGATCGGCACCAGCAACGGCTGCGACTGCAGGCCGATGCCATCGTGCGCATTCTTCAGGCGCTCGTAGCCGATGCGTTCGTGGGCCGCATGCATGTCGACCACGATCAGGCCTTCAGCGTTCTCGGCCAGGATGTAGATGCCATGCAGCTGCGCGATCGCGTAGCCCAGTGGCGGTACACCCGCGTCGGCACTGGTCACCGGCAACCCGTTCTCGCTCGGCATCGGCGGCAACGCCGCTGCGCGTTCGACGCCGGCGGGCGCGGCGTACAGCGCGGCGTAGGCGGCCGGTGCATCGGCCACCTGCAGGCCCAGCGGTTGCTGCGGACGCCAGCCTGAAAACCCGCCACCACCACCTCCCGAGCCGGGCGCAGCCCCGCGCACCAGCCCGAACCCCGACGCGCCGGCGCTCGATGCCGTCGGGACGGCGGCGGCGTCCACCGGATGTGCGGGGCCGGCACCGATCTCCTGCGCCGACATGCCGGCACGGGTATCGGCCAGCGCATCCTTCAACGTGCGATAGACGAAATCGTGGACCAGCCGCGAATCGCGGAAGCGCACCTCGTGCTTGGCCGGATGCACGTTGACGTCGACGCGGGTCGGATCCAGTTCGAGGAACAGCACATAGGCCGGCTGGCGGCCGTGATACAGCACGTCGCCGTAGGCCATCTTCACTGCGTGGGCGACGCTGCGGTCACGCACTGAGCGACCGTTGACGTACAGGTACTGCTGGTCGGCGCTCGCGCGCGAATAATGCGGCTGCGCAATCCAGCCATGCAGGCGCAGGCCGGCGCCGCTGTGGTCCACGCGCACGGCCTGGTTGGCGAAATCCTCGCCCAGCGTTTCGGCAAGGCGCGCATCGGAATACAGATCGCCCGGCTTGTAGCGCCGCGAGGCCTTGCCGTTGTGCGACACGCGCAGCTCGACATCCGGCCGTGCCAGCGCCAGCGAACGCAGCCACTCTTCGATATGGCCCAGTTCGGTACGCTCGGCGCGCAGGAACTTGCGCCGCGCCGGCACGTTGTAGAACAACTCGCGCACTTCCACCGTGGTGCCCGGCGCATGCGCGCGCGGGGTCACCTCGCCGATCTTGCCGCCTTCGATCTGCAGTGCCGAACCGTGCTCGTCGTGCGCGCGCCGCGAGCACAGGGTGAAGCGGCTGACCGATGCGATCGACGGCAGCGCTTCTCCACGGAAACCGAGCGTGGCCACCGATTCGAGATCGTCAAGATCGGCGATCTTGCTGGTGGCATGGCGCGACACCGCCAGGGGCAACTGCTCGGGCGCGATGCCACTGCCGTTGTCGCGGATGCGGATCAGGCGCACGCCGCCCTCTTCAAGATCGATATCAACGCGGCTGGCGCCGGCGTCGATCGCGTTCTCGACCAGCTCCTTGACCACCGACGCGGGTCGTTCGACCACTTCGCCCGCGGCAATCTGGTTGATCAGGATCTCCGGCAACGGCCGGATCGGGCGCGGATGGGTAGCAGACGTCATGCGGGGATGATAACGGAGGCTGCGCATGTAGAGTCGACTGTCAGTCGACTGCTCTTCGCCGGCCACCGAAACCCCCATACTGCGCGCGCAGTCGACTGACAGTCGACTCTACGGAAAGTAGTAATCCGCCTTCGGCGGCTTACTTGCTGCCGCCTGCCATGGTGGCTGCGGCGTCGATCTCGGCCTGCGCGCGGGCGGCATACAACGTGCCCGGCGGCGGTTGGCGGCTGAAGAAGGTGTGCACGCCATCCAGCACGGCGCCCGCCACCTTGCGCTGGTATGCCGGGTCCGTCAGGCGGCGCTCTTCATCCGGATTGGAAATGAATGCCGTTTCCACCAGCATCGCCGGCATGTCCGACGTGCGCAGCACCGCGAAGTTGGCGCGCTCGATGTTCGGCTTGTGGTTGTTGCCGATCCGCTTCAGACCGCCCAGCACGTGGCCGGCCGCATCTTCGGACGCCTTCATGTAGCCGCTCTGGGCCAGGTCCAGCAGCACGTTGGCCAGGGTGCCTTCGGTCTGCTGCAGGCGCACCCCACCGACCAGGTCGGCCGCGTTTTCCTTGTCCGCCAGCCAGCGGGCGCGCTGCGAAGAGGCACCCTTGGTCGACAGAACGTACACCGACGAACCCGTGGCCGAACGGTTCTCGGCCGCGTCGGCATGGATCGAAATGAAGATGTCCGCCTTGTTCGCACGCGCCTTCTGCGCGCGCATCGGCAACGGAATGAACACGTCGCTGTCGCGCGTCAGGTAGGCCTTCAGGCCCGGCGTGGCATTGACCTGGCGGGCCAGCTCACGCGCCACCGCCAGGGTGACATCCTTCTCGCGCTTGCCGGTCGGGCCGATCGCACCCGGGTCCTGGCCACCGTGACCGGGATCGATCGCCACCACCAGGTGGCGCATGCCGGGCTGCATGCGGATGCGCGATGCATCGCTGGGCATCGCCGGACGCGGCGGCTCGGCCGGCGTCGGCGCGGGTGTGGGGGCCGTTGCCGGCGGCGTGGTCACCACCGCAGCAGTGCGCTGGCCGGCAAGGATTGCAGCCGGCGAGGATGAAGGCGTGCTGCTGGCCGCGACGCCTGCCGCAGCAACCTGGGCTGGCGCGCTGGTCGGTGCGGGGGTCGGCGTGGCGGGTGCGGCGGCGCTGGCGCTGGCCTGCTGCTGCACCTGTGCGGTCAGCAGGGCGGTGGCCCGCGCAGCATCGGTGCGCGACTGCGCGTTCTCGGCCGGCGCGGGCGCGACTGAGCCCCCCACAGCGGCCGCCTGCGACTGTACCGCCGGTGGCGTCGCCGGGCGGCTGGTGGCCACGGCAGGGCCATCACCCGGCCATTCGATCACCAGCTTGGATTCATTGCCCTCGCGCTGCATCTGCGGACGGAACGGCGCCACCGATTCGGCAAGGTCGAAGACGACACGGAAAGTGCCCGGGACCGGCTGTCCGGTACGCACCGCCGTGACCACGCCCTGCGCGGCCGGCATCTTCAGGTTGCGTACGGCGCTGGAGTCGGGGAAATCGACCACCAGGCGGTTCGGGCCGGCCAGCGACAGGGTCTTGTAGCCGCCACTGCCGACCAGCGAGATCTCGGCACGGGTGCCGGTCGCGCCGGTGTTCAGCAGGACCTGGCGGACTTCACCCGCCCACGCACTGACGCTCGCCAGACCCAGTCCGACGGCGGCACAGATGGCGATGAGACGGTTCCCCGGGCGCATGGCTCAGGATTCAATCACCGCGCTGAACGGAATGCAACACCTTTTTCCTTAATAATCCGTAACCTGCCGGTGTTTGTTCTCGTCAGCCGACAGAAATGGCCTGCAAGTCGCCCCCTTGAGGCAGCCGTTTCAGCCATTCATGCCCAACGTCGCTGCTCGCGGTGAGACTGGCGCGTCGCCCCTGTCCTTCGATCTCCAGTGCTACCACCAGGTCGGTCGGCGGCAGCGCGCCGGCGCCCCGTTCCGGCCATTCGACCAGCCACAAGACCGCGCTGCCCTCGTCCAGGCCGAGGAAATCCAGCTCACCGGCCTGGCCGATGCGATACAGGTCCAGGTGCCACGCCTCACCGCCACTGGCCAGCGGATAGCGCTCGACCAGGGTGTAGGTGGGGCTGCGGATCGCGCCCTGCACGCCCAGCGCCCGCAGCAGCGCGCGGGCCGTGGTGGACTTGCCGGCGCCCAGGTCGCCGCGCAGTTCGATCAGCGCCTGCGGCGGCCGGGTGGTCGCCAGCCACTGTCCGAGCAGTTCGGTGGCGTCGCTGTCGGCAAGGAAGAAATCGGTCATGGGAAGCGTTCCGGGTTGGCCAGTCGCCGCAACGGCGCCAGCAGATCAGTAGGAAGCAGGCCGCGTGCGCCGTCAGCGGCAGCCGCGTCGCCGGCCAGCGCATGCAGCAACGCGCCCGCCGCGCCGGCATCGAAGGCGGCCAGGCCCTGCGCGCGCAGGCCGGCGATGATGCCGGTGAGCAGGTCGCCCATGCCCCCCACGGCCATGCCGGGATTGCCGGCGGCGATCAACCGGGGCGTTTGCCCGGGCGCCGCCACGATGCTGCCGGCGCCCTTCAACACCACCACCGCGTGGAAACGCTCGGCGAGCGTCTGCGCACAGGCGTAGCGATCGGCCTGGATGTCGCTGGTGCTGCAGCCGAGCAGGCGTGCGGCCTCGCCCGGGTGCGGTGTGAGGACGGCGCCAGGCAAGGCACGCGGATCCTGCGCCAGCAGGTTCAGCGCGTCGGCATCGACCACCAGTGGTTTGGCGCTGGCCAGCACCCGCGCAAACAGTGCGCGCGCCCATTCGTCCTGGCCCAGACCGGGCCCGATCGCCACCACCTTTGCCCTGTCAAGCAATGCCGGCAGCGCCTCGCCGTCTTCCAGCGCGTGGGTCATCGCCTCGGGCAGGCGAGCCAGCAGTGGAGCGACGTGGTCGCGGCGGGTACCCAGGCTCAACAGCCCCGCCCCTGCGCGCAAGGCGGCCTCGGCTGCCATGGCGATGGCACCGCCGCTGCCATGGTTGCCGCCGACGCACAGCACGTGGCCGGATTCACCCTTGTGGGTATTTGCGCGGCGCGGCGGCAACAGGGCCGGCAACCGTGCCTGCGCCCAGTACTCCACGGCAGGCGACACGCTTTGCCATGCGGCAGCGGGCAACTGCAGGGGTGCCAGGGCCTTGTGCCCGCAATGATCCAGCGCGTCGCCGGTGTACAGCCCGCGATGGGCCACGATGAACTGCAGGGTCAGCGCCGCGCGCACTGCCGCGCCAGGTATCGCACCGCGGTCGGCATCGACGCCACTGGGCACATCCAGGGCCAGCACAGGTGCCGCCTGCGCATTGATCGCAACGATCAGCGCCTGCGCCGCACCCTCCGGCGCGCGATCGAAGCCCAGCCCGAACAGGGCATCGACCCAGAGGTCGGCCTCGGGCAGCGCGCCGTCGAACTCGGTGATGGCGCCGCCGTCGGACCTGAACTCCGATGTTGCACGCTGCGCCAGCGCGGTCGATGGCGCCCTGCCCGGCAGGGCGATCACCCTCACCTCGCGTCCGGCCTGCAACGCGTGGCGAGCCAGCACAAGGCCGTCGCCGCCATTGTTGCCCGCACCGACCACCACGCCGATGCGCTGCGCCTGCGGCCAATGCTGCAGCAGGCACTGCCAGGCGGCCTGGCCGGCCTGCGCCATCAGTCCCCAGCCAGCATCCCCCGCCAGGGTGGACGCCTGGGCATCAAGCGCACGCGCGGCAGCGGAATCGAACAGATCGGCGAGGTTGGCCATGCAGGGATTTTATACTGGTGCGCATGTCCCTCGCCCCCACCCCCGTCGATCCGGCCCAGGCCGTGCAGCGCATCCGCGAACTGGCCCGCGCGCATGGCTTCCAGCGCTGCGGCATCGCCGGTATCGAGCTGGGCGAGGATGAGGCGCACCTGGCCGACTGGCTGGGTCAGGGCCTGTACGGCACGATGGACTGGATGGCGCGCCACGGCACCCTGCGCGCACGACCGGCCGAGCTGTTGCCCGGCACTGTGCGCGTGATCTCGGTGGGCATGGACTACAGCCACAAGGATGACACCGAAGCCTGGGCGACGCTGGCCGACCCGGGCCGCGCCTATGTGGCGCGCTATGCGCTGGGCCGCGACTACCACAAGCTGATGCGCAACCGCCTGCAGAAGCTGGCCACGCAGATCAACGACGAAGTCGCGCCACTGGGCTACCGCGTGTTCGTCGATTCCGCCCCCGTCCTGGAGCGCGCACTGGCCCGCAACGCCGGGCTCGGCTGGATCGGCAAGCACACCTGCCTGATCGACCGCCATGGCGGTTCCTGGTTCTTCATCGGCGAGATCTACATCGACATCCCGCTGCCGATCGATACGCCGGCCACGGCGCACTGCGGCACCTGCACGCGCTGCATCGATGTCTGCCCGACCCAGGCCATCACCGGGCCGCAGCGGCTGGACGCGCGGCGCTGCATTTCCTACCTGACCATCGAACACGACGGCGCCATTCCCGAACAGATGCGCCCGCTGATCGGCAACCGCATCTATGGCTGCGACGACTGCCAGCTGGTCTGCCCCTGGAACAAGTTCGCCAAGCGCACCGACGAAGCCGATTTCCGCGCGCGCAACAACCTCGATACCGCGCGCCTGGACCAGCTGTTCGCCTGGGACGAAGCCGAGTTCCTGCGCCGCACCGAAGGCAGCCCGATCAGGCGCAGCGGCCATGAGCGCTGGCTACGCAACATCGCCGTGGCGCTGGGCAATGCGCCGTCCTCGGCCGAAGCGCTGGCTGCCCTGCAGACCCGCATCGACGATCCTTCGCCGCTGGTGCGTGAACACGTGCAGTGGGCACTGGGCCAGCATACGGCGCGCTGACGTGCGATCCTGAGCCCCCGTTCCGCCCGCAGCGCGCCGTTTCCATGCAGCCACGCAACAACGACATCCTCACCCCCAGCCAGCTCAACACCCTGGCCCGCGACCTGCTGGAAGGCAGCTTCCCGGCGATCTGGGTCGAGGCCGAACTGGGCAGCGTGGCGCGTCCTGCCTCCGGACACCTCTACTTCACCCTGAAGGACGCGCGCGCGCAGCTGCGTGCGGCGATGTTCCGGATGAAGGCGCAGTACCTGAAGTTCGTGCCGCGCGAAGGCATGCGCGTGCTGGTGCGCGGCAAGGTGACCCTGTACGACGCCCGTGGCGAGTACCAGATGGTGCTGGACCACATGGAGGAAGCCGGCGAAGGCGCGCTGCGCCGCGCCTTCGAGGAGCTGAAGGCACGGCTGGAGGCCGAAGGCCTGTTCAACCCGGCACGCAAGCGGCCGCTGCCGGCGCACGTGCGACGCCTGGCCGTGATCACCTCGCCCACCGGCGCTGCCGTGCGCGATGTGCTGAGCGTGCTCGGCCGGCGCTTCCCGCTGCTGGAAGTTGACCTGCTGCCGACCCTGGTACAGGGCAGCAGTGCCGCCGCGCAGATCACCCGGCTGCTGCAGGCCGCCGATGCCAGCGGCCGCTACGACGTGATCCTGCTGACCCGCGGTGGTGGTTCGCTGGAAGACCTGTGGGCCTTCAATGATGAAGCCCTGGCCCGTGCGATCGCCGCCAGCCGCACCCCGGTGGTGTCTGCGGTTGGCCACGAAACCGACTTCAGCCTGAGCGACTTCGCCGCCGACCTGCGTGCACCGACGCCATCGGTGGCGGCTGAGCTGCTGGTACCGGACCAGCGCGAACTGGCCCTGCGCGTGCGCCGCACGGCCGTTCGCATGCTGCAGCTGCACCGGCATGCGATGCAACAGGCGATGCAGCGCGCCGACCGCGCCCTGTTGCGCCTGAACGCGCAGAGCCCGCAGGCACGACTGGATCTGCTGCGTCGACGCCAGCTCGATCTGGGACGACGCCTGCATGCCGCGTTCAACCAGCAGCAGGAGCGCCGTGCTGCGCGGCTTCGCCATGCAGCGGCGGTCCTGCGCGGGCACCATCCACAGCGCCAGCTCGACACGATGCAGCGCCGCTTGGCCGCCCTGCGCGGACGACCGCAGGCAGCGATGCAGCGTCTGCTGGAGCGCGATGCACTGCGGCTGCGCGGGCTGGCGCGTTCACTGGAAGCAGTCAGCCCGCTGGCCACCGTAGCCCGCGGCTACAGCATCCTGACCCGCAGCGACGATGGTGCGCTGGTGCGGCGCATCGACCAGGTGCAACCTGGTGACGCCCTGCAGGCCCGCGTTGGTGACGGCGTGATCGACGTACAAGTCAAGTAGAGGGGTGTTCGGCAGGGCTGCGCCCTGCACCCGCGGTAGTGCCGGCCGCTGGCCGGCAGCCTCAACAGCAACAGCAAAAGCTGGCATTCCGCGGGTTGGCGGGGCGATGTCGGAGTGCGGGGACGCCGCAAGTACGTCCCTGTAAGCTTGGCAGCCGCATCCATGCGGCTGACACCCCGCACTCCGACACCGCCCCACCTCTGACAGTTTTCCGCGATGGGGTAGATCCACGCCATGCGTGGATGAATCTCTTTCAGATATCGAATCAATTCGGGGTCAGATCCGTTTTCCTGCGGAAAACGGATCTGACCCCAAGCGCCATTCCGGCAGGTCGCAGAAATCTGTCGAAGGCGGGGTGGGTCCGGTTGCGGGAGTGTCCGCGGCATGGATGCCGCGGCCAAGCCCCCATGGACGGGTTTACGGCGTCTCCCGCAACCGGACCCACCCCGCCATCCCACGGATAGCCAGCTTTTGCTTCGGCTGTTGCTGTTGCTGTTGCTCTGGCTTCGGCAGGTGCAGGGCTGCAAGCCCTGCCGAACACCCTCTACTTTGCCTGCTCGCAGAACTTCTGCCGGTACTCGAGCGCCTTCGGCATCAGTGCCTGCAGGTTCTGGATGCGGGTGCCCGGATTCGGGTGGGTGGAAGCGAACTCCGGCGGCGCCTGGCCGCCACTGGCCTGGCCCATGCGCTGCCACAGCGGCACCGCCTCGCGGGGATCGAAGCACGCCGCCGCAGCCAGCATCAGCCCCACTTCATCGGCCTGCGTCTCGTGGCTGCGCGCATAGGGCAGCAGATAGCCGTAGCCCATCGCCGACATCATCATCTGTTGCTGCTGCGCATCCATGCCGCTGGCGGCACCGGCCATCTGCCCGATCTGGGTCAGCTTCTGCTGCGCCATCCGCTGCGCACCATGGCGCAACAGCGCGTGGGCGATCTCATGGCCCATCACCACCGCCATCGCATCACGCGTACGCGCCACCGGCACCAGGCCGGTGTAGACCGCCATCTTGCCGCCCGGCAGGCAGAACGCATTGGCCTGCCCGGACGGGATCACGTTCACTTCCCACTGGAAATCCCGCGCGAAATGCGCGGGCTGCACGCCGTGCTCCTGTGCCAGCGCGGTCTCCACCACGTCCACCTTGGCGATCAGGCGCTGCGCGATGTCGCGCACATCGCGCGCGATCGGCGCATTCGGATCCATCGGCCGTTCCTGCGAGAGGATCTGCTGGTAGGCCTGCAGACCGAGCGCGGTCTCCTGGCGCGCATCCAGGCTGCTGTCGATCATCACCTTCTCGCCGGTGTAGGGATCGACGGTGCGATTGGAGAACCAGTAGAACACCGCATAGCCCGCCGCCAGCAGCAGCACCCACCAGCGGATATTGCCGAACAGGCCGCGTCGCTGCGGACCTTGGGGCGAGCGGGAAAAGGGATCGTTGCGCATCGGTGGTCTTCCAGCAGACCCCGCCGGCTGGCGGGCACGGCGCAATCTTAGTGCGCGGAAGCCAGCAGCGGGTGAAGCCCGATGCCGCTCAGATGCCGCGCACCAGGCGGAAGCCGATGCGCGCATTGGTGGTGTCCGAATCCTGCGATTGACGCCAGGCCGCACGGGTCTGCTCGGGCGCATTGGCCCAGTTGCCGCCCCGGATCACCCGCGACCGGCAGCCCGGGTTGAACCAGGCGACACCATCGGACGGCGCACGCCGGTAGCTGGCGTGCCAGCAGTCGGCCACCCATTCGCTCAGATTCCCGGCCATGTCGTGCAGGCCGAAAGCATTGGCCTGGAAACTGGCCACCGGCGCCGGTCCCCACCAGCCATCGCCATAGCCGATGAATGCGTTGTGCCAGTGCCGACCCGAAGGCGAGACGTCCTTGCTGCCGGTGAAATTGCCGCTGCCCGGCGGCGGCGTACCAGCGTCTCCCCAGGGGTAGCGGCCACTGCTCCCGGCGCGCAGCGCATATTCGAATTCGGCCTCGCTCGGCAGCCGGTAGCTGCGTCCTGTCTGCTCGGACAGCCATGCCGCGTAGTTCTCGGCATCCCGCACGCTGACATGCATCACCGGCGAGTTACCCAGTGCACGCGCGCCATCGTAATCCGAACGCCAGTCGACGCCGCTGCGGCGGATGAAATTGCCGCTGCGCTCGTCATAGACCACCGAGTGGCCGCGCCGGGTCGCACGTGGTCGTGCATTGGTCGACTTCACATAGCGCTCGAAATCGCCGACGGTAACCTCGGTGATCGCCATCGCGAAGCCGCGGTCAAAGCGCACGTAGTGGGAGGGGCGCTCGGCGTCGGTGGAGCCGGGCTCGGCATCACCCGCGCCCATCTGGAAGCCGCCATGCGGCACCACCACCATCTGCGGACCGCGCCCACCATCACGCATCGCGTCGCTGAACACCTGGCCCGGACGGAAGCTGCCGTAGTGGGTGGCCAGATCGATGCGTTCGCGCAGCTGGGCCACCACCGCATCCCCCGGCAAGGCGATGCGCAGGGCCTCGGCCAGCTTTTCGCGCGCCGGCTTCAGCCCCTGCGGCGTGGCCAGCTCGCGCAGGCCCTCATCACGCAGCTGCAGCAGCGCGGCGGCGCGGATCTGCTCGATGCGCTCGAAGGCATCGGCAATGGTCGGTGACGAGTCACGGACCTTGCTGGCTTCGGCCAGCCAGGTGCCCGCACTGGCAAAGTCGCGTACGCGCGCGGCGTCCTCGGCCCGGCGGATCAGGCCACTTTCGGCCGCCGCCAGGCCCTGCCGCGCCCGGCTGTTGTGTTCGTCCAGAGCCAGCGCTTCACGGAAGTTGCCAATCGCACCGTCACCGTCCTCGCCGATCCGCCCCGATCGCAGGTCTTCCTCGCCGGCACGGTTATAGGCCACCACGCGCTGGGCGAGCTCCACCCGGCCCTGCAGCGCGCGCACCTTCTCATCCTTCGGCGCCAGGGTCAGCAGCACCAGTGCCTGGCGACTCGCCTCGGCCAGCGCCTCGCGCTGCCGTAGTGGCCGAACCAGCAGAGCATCGGCCTGCTGCTGCAGGCGCTGGCGAGCACGCTGCAGGCCGCTGCGGGCCAGGCGATCATCCGGATCTTCCTCCTGCACCGCCAGCCACAGCGGAACCGCCGCGTCGGCGTCCTCGTACAGGTGCCCTTCGCTGAACGCCTTTTCGGCTGCGCGGCGCAGCTGGGCGACGCTGCGGCCCTGCCGGTCGACCCGTGGCGGTGTCCACCGCTGCACGTCCTCGGTGGCATCCTCACCGGCAATGGTGACGCTACCCTGCCCTGCCCCCGGTGTCGGCTCCGCCAGTGAACCTTCCTGCGGCCGCGCGTCTTCGCCAGCAGCCGGCCCCGGCTCCGGTGTTGCCGAGGGCGACGGCGTGCAACCGGCCAAGGCCACGGCCAGAGCGGTGCACAGCACGGACGACAGCGGAAAACGCAAGCAGGATCTCCTTCGGCACGGACGCGAACCGACGTTAGGCTATTCTCCCCTGCCTGAGCAAACCCGAGTAGTAGGCCCTGACCCGTGGCAACCTGGATCACCACCCCCGCCGAGCTGGATGCGTACTTCCAGCAGCGTCCGGCCCGCATCGGCCTGGACACCGAATTCATCCGTGAACGCACGTTCTGGCCGCAGTTGGCTCTGGTGCAGATGGCGGTCGGGCAGGACATCCTGCTGATCGATCCGCTGATTCCCGGTATGGCCGAGGCACTGGCGCCGTGGCTGGCCGATGAGTCGATCACCAAGGTGATGCACAGCGCCAGCGAAGATCTGGTTGCCTTCAAGTGGACCTGCGGCGTGTTGCCGCGACCGCTGTTCGACACACAGATCGGCGCCTCGCTGGCCGGCATTGGTGGCGGCATGGGCTACCAGAAGCTGGTCGCGGAAATCACCGGCGTGGCGCTGGCCAAGGGCGAAACCCGCTCGGACTGGATGCGCCGTCCGCTCTCGGAGTCGCAACTGCAATACGCCGCCGACGACGTCGAGCACCTGTTCGCGCTGCATGACGCCATTGATGCCAAGTTGCAGGCGCTGGGCCGCCAGCAGTGGCTGCACGACGACGGCGAGCGCCTGCTGGCCAGCGTCGCCAATGACGAGGACCGCTGGCCGCATCTGGCGATGCGCTCAGCGCAGTTTCTCGATGCTCCCGCGCAGCGCCGCCTGCTGCGCCTGCTGCGCTGGCGTGATGTGCAGGCACGCAGCAGCGACCGCCCGCGCAGCTGGATCCTGGACAACGAACTGGCCGCCACGCTGGCACGCACGCCACCGGCCGATGCCGCCGCGCTGGCCACGCTGTTTGAACAGTTCCCGAAGGCACCGCGCAAGCTCGCCGGCGCGGTGTGGCAGGCGCTGGACACGCCGCTGGCCGATGAGGCCGAGGCACCGTTGGCATTGCCCGCCAACGACACCAACAAGCAGGCACTGAAGAGGCTGCAGGATGCCGTTGCCGAGCGCAGCCGCGAGCTGGGTCTGCCGGATGGCGTGCTGGCCTCGCGCAAGCATCTGGAAAGCTACCTGGAGCACCGCCAATGGCCGGCTGCACTGGCCGGCTGGCGTCAGCAGGAACTGGAGTCGCGGCTGCAGGCGCTGCTGCCTGCACGCTGAAGCGCCGAGCGCGGCGCGGGATTGCGTTCCGGTCACCGTCGAAGGCCATGAAAAAGGGCGACCCGGATCACTGGGCCGCCCTTTGCATTCCAGCAGTACGATGGCGGGAAGACCCGCCACCGTGGCAACGCATTACCAGTTCATGTTCAGCGAGACACCGACGGTGCGCGGTTCGTTGTAGACCGCAGCCATATAGTTCTCGATCACACCCTTGAGGTTCTTCTCGTTGGTGATGTTGCGCGCGAACAGCGCCACTTCGTAGGCACCATAGTTGCCCGAGTAGCCGATCTTCAGGCCGCCTTCGAAATCACCCTTGGAGTTGAACTCCTTGCTGTCGTACAGCACGAAGCTGGTGTAGCCCTGCTTGTTCCAGTCGGTGGACACGAACATGGTGCCCGCGTCGCTGACCGGGAAGTCGTAACGGGCGGCCAGGTTGACGTTGTACTTCGGCGCGTTCGGCAGCGGGTTGCCGTCGATCTGCGCGAAGGTGTTGGCACCGACCTTGATGGTCGGGTCATTCACCGTGCACACCACCTGGCCGTTGAGGCCGCAGACCTGCGCGTAGACGCGCTTGTCCTTGATCTCGCTGTGCAGCAGGCTCAGGCCGGCGCTCAGGGTCAGGTTCGGGATCGGGCGCAGCTCCATGTCGGCTTCGAAGCCGTAGGCCTTGGCCTTGTCGGCGTTGAACAGCACGCCGTTGCCGTCCGAATCGTTGCCGTTGAGCTGGATGTCGTTGACGGTGTAGGTGAACGCGGTGGCGTTCAAGCGCAGGCGGTTGTCCCACAGGCTGCTCTTCACGCCCGCTTCCCAGGACAGGATGGTCTCGGAATCGGCGGTGGTGAAGTCGGCATTGAACACGGCCGAGCGGCCCTGGATGGTCGGGCCGCGGAAACCGCGGGCGACCTTGGCATAGACGCTCACGTCCGGCGTGATCTGATACATCGCGCTCAGATCCCAGCTCGGGGTGGTGTCGGACATCTTGACGTCGGTGCGGCCCTTGTAGGTGACCACGCCAGCGGCAGTGTCAGCCGTCTTCAGCAGGCGGGTGTGCTTCTCGTCGCGGGTCTGGCGCAGGCCGGCCGTGACGGTGAACTTGTCGGTGAAGGCATAGCTCAGCTGGCCGAAACCGGCCCACGAGGTGTTCTTGTTGCGCAGGCGCACCCAGTTGTTCGGGTTGCGGGCCGCGCCCTGCAGGAACCAGGCGCGCTGGTAGAAGTCGGTGGTGTCGCTGCCGTTGAAGTAGAAGGCACCGGCCTGCCACTGCAGCGCGCTGTCGTCATGGCTGGCCAGGCGGAATTCCTGGGTCCACTGGTCCAGGTCGCGGATGCGGCCCATCGACTGGCCGTAGCCGTTCGGCACGCCGTTCACCGGGAAGTTCACCGCAGCGCCGCCGTCGGTGTCGCCACGGCTGTAGCCGGAGGTGGTTTCGTAGGCGGTGATCGAGGTGAAGTCGATCGCGCCGAAGTCGTAGCGCGCCTTCACCGAGCCGCCGTAGGTCTTGTAGGCCTGCGGGTTGTTGTCGGCTTCGTCGTAGGCAACCTTGTCGCGCGGCACGTCGGTCTTGTTCGAGCCCTTGGTCAGCGCACCGCGCAGGAACAGGGTCGAGGTGCCTTCGTAGTCACGGGCGTGGGCCGAGGCCAGGATCGAGAACTGGTCGCTCGGGGTCAGCAGCAGCTGCGCGCGCACGTTGCGGTCATCGAAGCCGCCCATCGCGTTCTTCTTCGGGCTGACCGTGCCGTCGGCACTCGGGCCCTTGTAGGTGTTGTCGACGTAGTCATCGCGGTGCTGGTACAGCGCCGACACGCGGAACGAGGCGATGTCATTGATCGGACCGCCGAAGCCGCCGTCGATCGACACGCTGTTGTAGGTCGCGTAGCTGGCGCTGACCCGGCCGGTGTAGTCCTGGGTCGGCTTCAGGGTGTCGAACTTGACGATGCCGGCGGTGGTGTTGCGGCCGAACAGCGAGCCCTGCGGGCCACGCAGCACTTCCACCTGGTCCACGTCATAGACCGGGTTGGACTTCAGCACCACGTGCTCCAGCACCACATCGTCCTGGATGATCGACACCGGCTGCGAGGCCCCCAGGTAGAAGTCGATATTGCCGAGGCCACGGATATAGAAGCGCGGGAAGATGCGGCCGGTGGTGGTTTCCGCATACAGGCTAGGCACGCGGCCGGACAGTGCCAGCAGGGTGTCGTCGCCGCCGGCGGTGAAGTCGCGCATGCGCTCGCCCTGCACCACGCCCACCGAGACCGGCACTTCCTGCAGGTTCTGCTCGCGGTGCTCGGCGGTCACGGTGATCGTGTCCAGGCCGGTCGGGGTCGGCGCGCTGTCCTGCGCGGCGGCACCGAAGCTGCCGACCAGGGCCAGGCCGGCGCAGGCCAGGGCCAGCGGATGGCGACGGAAGGAAACGAAGGAAGACGACAGACCCGACAGGCGGCGGGAATCGGAATGGGAGGGCATGGAATGCTCTGAGGAGGCGTCCGTGCGGCCTGCGCGAGCCGGGCGGCAAAAAGGGGGAAAACTGCGCAAGCGGCCATTATCCCCCAAATTGTTACGATTTCGTTGCGCGGCACCCGAACCCGGCGAAACAAGCGGTTTCGGCACAGTCAGCCGGCAGCGCCTGGGGTCAGATCCGTTTTCCAAGGGAAAACGGATCTGACCCCGAAGCTCCTGGCAGCCGGGTCAGCGCGACATCGACCCTCGCAAGTCGCCCGCATGCGCGCTGCGAAACCAACTCTCGCCTTTACTTCTACGGCGCCACGGCTTCGCGGGACGACTGCTCATTGCTGCCGCCCCCGGCATTGCCTTGCGCAACGCCTGGTCTCTGTCGAATTCGCCCTGCTGCGCCATGCACTGGCCCGAATCCGGCCGGCACGGCGGTGGATCCAGGCCTTGCGTCGTCCCTGCCCGGCGCTTGGCAAGCGCGGCAGGCGGCGCTACACTGAAAGCCTGCCGTGGGGCCATAGCTCAGCTGGGAGAGCGCGTCGTTCGCAATGACGAGGTCAGGAGTTCGATCCTCCTTGGCTCCACCACTATTCAGAAGAACCCGTAGATCCTGGCGATCTACGGGTTTTTTCTTGTCTGGAATCCGCCTAGCCGGGTTCCTGGCCGCCATCCTTGCGGCGCGGGCTGCGCGAATGCGCATCACGCACCTGTTGGTCGCACTGGCCCGGCCGCTGCTTCGCCACGTTGTCCTGCTTCCGGTCCTGGCGGCTTTCCTGGATGCCCTGCTTCGGGTCCTGATCCTTGTCTGGCTCGTTCATCTGATTACTCCCTCATCGGCATCAGGCCGACGTTCTGCCCCACGCTAGAGGCCGGCGGGTAATCCACAGGTCAGTCCCGCGCCAACAGCGTGTGCACGAACCCACTTGCTGCGACGGTGAACACACGCCCAGAATCCGATGCAGCACGAATTCCGCGTACACCCATGCCCCCGCCCGCCCAGCACGCGGCACACACCGTGCCGATGAACTTCAATCCAACCGACGGCAGCATCCAGCTCGGCACGCTGCCGAACCTGATCTGTCCCAGCCTCTCACTGCAGGAGGCGCGCATCGCCTTCGCCACGCTGACGCATGGCGAGCGCGATGTCGGCACCGGCTATGTCTGGCTGAGCCTGCACCGGCTCAGCCTGGGCGGTGCACCCGCTGGCATCAGCCTGTGCTTCCACGGCCAATACCTCGACATTGTGACCATGAGTGTCGACCTGCCTGGTGCGACGCTGGACGACGGCTGGCCGAGCCAGGCTGCGATCAATGCCGAAGTTGCCTTCATGCGCCGCACGCTGGGTGCAGCGCTGGGTCGCACGTTGAGCGGCGGCCACGCCCGCTTCAGCTGGGGCGAGGCTTGGGCCCGGTTTGACCCGAAGGGATTCATGGCGAGCAGCGGCCTCCGCTACTCGCCTCGCACGTGACGGCGCTCAGGTTCGGGTGATCGACACGCCGCCTTCAACGCGCATTGCGGTACCGGTAACGAAGCTGCTTTCATCGCTGGCCAGGAACAACGCCGCATTGGCGATCTCCTCCGGCTTGGCCATGCGCTTGAGTGCATGCAGCGAGCGCACGAAATCACGCGCATCACCGGTCGGTGCCGCCTGCCGGCCCATCTCGGTATCGGTGCCCCCGGGCAGCAGCACGTTGCTGCGCACGCCACGCGCGCCGTATTCGGCGGCGATCACCTGGCTCAGGCCGATCAAGCCGGCCTTGCTCGACGCATAGGCCGCCATTCCCGGGAAGCCGACGGTGTGGCCGACGAAGGTGCCGACAAACACCAGTGAGCCACCGCCGCGTGCCAGCAACGCCGGCAACTGGGCGCGTGCGGCATGGAAGGCGGCATCGAGATTGGTGGCCATCACCTCGCGCCACGCATCCACCGGGAACTCTGCTGCCGGTGCACCGGGGCCGAGCATGCCGGCATTGTTGAGCGCGATGTCCAACCCACCGAATGACTGCTGGGCCAGTTCCACCAGCGCCGGTGCCGTGGCCGGATCAGCCACGTCCGCGGCATGCACCACCACCTCGCCACCGGCGGCGCGGATCTGCTCGGCCAGCGCCTGCAGCGGCTCTGGCCGCCGTGCGTTGAGCACCAGCTTTGCCCCTTCTGCAGCGAAGCGCAGCGCGCTGGCGCGGCCGATGCCGGCGCTGGCACCGGTGATGAGAGCGATCTTGTTGTTCAGCCGCATGGTCGTGGTACCGGTTGTGAAGTGGCCGCCACGATGCCGCACCTCTCGCCTGCCAACACTCCGTTTCCGGGCCCGGCCCATCGGTGCAGGAAACGGAGTTTCCGCAGAACCAGCACGTGCCAGAATCCGGCCATGGACAGCACCGCCACCACCGCCCTCGATGCCCGCGTCGAACGAGTTTGCCGCCACCTTCAAGCCAGCCACGACGAACCCTCGCTGCAGGAACTGGCCGGGATCGCGGGTTGCAGCCCAACCCGTCTGCATCGCCTTTTCAAGGAAGCAACCGGGTTGACCCCGAAGCAGTACGCTGCCGCGCTGCGCGCCGACCGCCTGCGCACCGGGCTGGAACAACAGGAACGCATCACCGACGCCTTCCACGATGCCGGCTTCGGCTCCAGCGGTCGCTTCTACGAGAACGCGCCGAAGCTGCTGGGCATGACGCCGAAGCAATGGCGTGCCGGTGGTCGCGGCGAAGTCATCCACTTCGCGCTTGCCGAAAGTTCGTTGGGCAGCGTGCTGGTGGCCAGCAGTGCCACCGGCGTGGTCGCGATCCTGCTCGGCGACGATCCGGAAGCGCTGCTGCAGTCACTGCAGCAGCGCTTCCGCCAGGCCGAACTGGTCGGGGCCGACAGCGGCTATGAACAACTGGTGGCACAGGTGGTGGGCCTGGTCGAGGATCCCTCGCGAGGCGCCACGCTGCCGCTGGACATCCGCGGCACGGCCTTCCAGCAACGTGTATGGCAGGCGCTGCAGCAGATTCCGCGCGGACAGACGGCCTCATATGCCGAAATCGCCGCGCGTATCGGCGCGCCGCGATCGAGCCGCGCAGTGGCACGCGCCTGCGCAAGCAATCCGCTGGCCGTGGCGGTGCCCTGCCACCGGGTGGTGCGCCGCGACGGCGACCTGTCCGGCTATGCCTGGGGCGTGGCACGCAAGCGCGAACTGCTGCGCCGGGAAAAGCTCGCCAACGGCTGACGCGACCCGCAAGCCGCCGACCTTGTCGGCGCCCCCAACCTCCGGTAGCCGCCAACCTTGGCCGGCATCGGCCAAGCCCTCAGTCCAGCTTCACCACCAGCTTGCCGAAGTTGCGCCCCTGCAGCAGGCCAAAGAAGGCTTCCGGCGCCTTCTCCAGCCCTTCCACCACGTCCTCGCGGTACTGGACGCGGCCCTCGCGCAGCCACTGCGCCATCTCGCGCTCGAAGTCCGGCCACAGGTGCTTGAAGTCGTGCACGATGAAACCGCGCACGGTCAGGCGCTGGCGCAGGATCTGGCTGAACAGCGCCGGCAGGCGGTCCGGGCCAGGCTGCGCGACGCCACGATTGTTGTAGGTGGCGATGGTGCCGCACACCGGAATGCGGGCGAAGTCGTTGAGCAACGGCAGCACCGCATCCAGTACATGGCCCCCGACGTTCTCGAAGTACACGTCGATACCCGCAGGCACCGCCGCGCGCAGCTGCTCGGCAAAACCAGCAGCGCGATGATCCAGCGCCACGTCCACGCCCAGCGTCTGCAGATAGGCACGCTTGGCCTCGCCACCGGCGATGGCCACCACGCGCGCGCCCTGCAGCTTGGCCAACTGCGCCACGGTCGCGCCGACCGGCCCCGTTGCGGCGGCCACCACCAGCGTCTCTCCCGGCTGCAGGCGGGCGATTTCATGAAGGCTGGAATAGGCGGTGAAGCCCGGCATGCCATACACCCCCAGCGCCGTACTTAACGGCAGCCCGGCCGGGTCCAGGCGGCGGCCCAGCGCCTTGGCCGGCAGCACCGCGTGGGTCTGCCACCCGCCCGGCGCCAGCACCCGTTCGCCCACTGCGACACCCGCAGCCCTGGACTGCAATACCTCGGCCACGGTCTGGCCTTCCATCACAGCTTCCACTGCCACCGGCGCGGCATACGACGGTCCCTCATCCATGCGTCCACGCATGTACGGGTCCAGTGAGAGGTAGCGATTGCGCAGCAGCACCTCACCGTCGCCCAAGGGCGGCAGCGCGGCCTGCTCCAGGCGGAAATTGGCTGCAGTGGGCGCCCCCTGCGGACGCGACGCCAGCACGATGCGGGTGGTGGTCGATGAGTCGGACATGACGACGGTCTCTGCTGTTGCCAGCATCAGGAAGGAACGCCGACACTACGCCGCAGCGTTCCCCCATGGGGGTCACGAAAACAGCGTTCCATGTCCGGTATCGGTGCCGTCCACGCGCAGGCCGCGCCACGCCGCGTTTGTCGATCACGGTGGCCCGCTGAATTCCGCCGCACGCGATGACCACCGCGCCACCGCGCACGGATGAATCGGCATCCAGCGCCCCCCTGCCCAGCGACGGCGGATCAAGTACTTGCGTCTGCGCAGACGGCAATGTGAAGGTTTTTTGCCAAAATGCTTGCCGTAGCCGGCTGACCTCCGTAATATGCGCGTCCTTGGCAGCGACCTCGCTGCAATGAACTACGTGGCCGAGTAGCTCAGTTGGTAGAGCAGGGGATTGAAAATCCCCGTGTCGGCGGTTCGATTCCGTCCTCGGCCACCACGTTCGACAGCCTGCAGAAATGCGGGTCTTTTTTTCGGGAATCGCAGTTGATCGTGATTGCCACACAGTTTGGCCGAGTAGCTCAGTTGGTAGAGCAGGGGATTGAAAATCCCCGTGTCGGCGGTTCGATTCCGTCCTCGGCCACCACGTTCGACAGCCTGCAGAAATGCGGGTCTTTTTTTCGGGAATCGCAGTTGATCGTGATTGCCACACAGTTTGGCCGAGTAGCTCAGTTGGTAGAGCAGGGGATTGAAAATCCCCGTGTCGGCGGTTCGATTCCGTCTTCGGCCACCATCTTTCGAGACCTGCAGAGATGCAGGTCTTTTTTTGTCCGTGCTTCGCGCACTGCACGAGTGGCGGATGCGGCGCCCGCGCACACGCCCGGTTGACGAAACATTTACACCGGCATGCGCGGCGGCACCTACGCTCCAGACTCCTGCCTGGAGCCTACCGATGCCTCTGCGCCCCGCCCTGTTCGCCTGCCTGCTGCTGGCCGCTTTCCCGGTGATCGCCACTGAACCTGTGCGCGCGGTCGAGCGCCTGGACATCGATCGCTACGCCGGCCAGTGGCACGAAATTGCGCATCTTCCGGTCTCGTTCCAGAAGCAGTGCGTGGGCGAGATCACCGCCAACTACGGACTGCGCAGCGATGGCCGCATCAGTGTCACCAACGCCTGCCGCAACGGCGACGGTGAGCGCGTGGTCGCCGAAGGCGTGGCACGCGCGGTGGCCGGCCATCCCGGCCAGTTGCAGGTGCGCTTCGCGCCGGACTGGCTGAGCTGGGTCCCGCTGGTCTGGGCCGACTACTGGGTGCTGGCGCTGGACCCGGACTATCAGTGGGCACTGGTCGGTGAACCGGACCGGAAGTACCTGTGGATCCTCTCGCGCCTGCCGGAAATGGATCGCGCACGCTTCGAAGCGCTGAAAGAAAAAGCCGAGGCCATGGGCTACGACCTGCGCCCGCTGCGCCTGATGGCCCCGCTTCGCGATACGCCCGCCGATTGAACCGCGTCGCAACCGCGGCGCCGCGCGCGCGCCGTCCGGCACCGCGCACGCCCGGCCGCCATCTTCACGCGCTACCCTCTGCGACGGGTCGCCACAGGCGATCCAAACAACCATACGCCGTAGTATGCTTATCCAAACGCACCCCTCCAGAGGACTTGCGCCCATGCTCCACCGTTTCCGTATCGCCTTGATTGTCCTGTGCACCCTCGCCCTTGTTGCCTGCAACAACGGCATCGTCAAGCGTGTTTCGGAACCGGCGGCCAGCCTGCAGCAGCTGACCGTGCGTGCCGACGGCAACTGGACCGTGGCCCTGCGCCTGCAGAACTTCAGCTCGATGCCGATGACCTTCGATGACGTCTCGCTGGCGCTGACCGTCGGCGACAACGAAGCCGGCACCCTGCACGCGCAGCCTGGCATCTCCATCGGCGGCACCTCCGCCGACGTGATCAATGTCGACCTGGTGCCCAGCTCGGCCGCGCGCCTGGTGGTGGCCGATGCGCTGGCCAGCAACCGCACCCTGGCCTATGGCCTGAAGGGAACGGTGGCGGCCACGCCGCAGGAAAAGAAGCAGCGCAGCTTCGACATCAGCAGCCGCAGCACCCTCAACCAGGCCCCCGGCCTGCCCGGCGTGCTGCGCTGAACGCGCCTTTCGTGGCGGCGCCCGGCGCCGCTCTCCCCTGCCCTGATCAAATCGAGACGTACCGATGAGCAGCTACACCGCCCCGCTTTCCGACCTCCGTTTCGCCCTGCACGACGTGCTCAAGGTCGAACTCCTGTTCGCCCGCCTGGGCTTCACCGACGCCACCGCCGACGTGGTCGATGCCGTGCTGGAGGAAGCCGGCCGCTTCAGCGCCACCGTACTGGCCCCGCTCAACAGCGTCGGCGACGAGATCGGCTGCGTGCTCGACCAGGCCACCGGTGAAGTGACCACCCCGCCCGGCTTCAAGCAGGCCTACGACCAGTTCGTCGATGGCGGCTGGACCGGCCTGACCGCCTCGCCGGAGCTGGGCGGCCAGGGCCTGCCGCACACTCTGGGCGTGCCGCTGAACGAAATGATCAATGCCGCCAACCTGGCGTGGGGCAACTTCCCGCTGCTCTCCCACGGCGCCATCGAAGCACTGAAGCAGCACGGCGAGGCCTGGCAGCACGAGGCTTTCCTCAAGCCGCTGATCGAGGGCCGCTGGACCGGCACCATGTGCCTGACCGAACCGCACTGCGGTACCGACCTCGGCCTGCTCAAGACCAAGGCCGAGCCGAACGCCGATGGGAGCTATTCGATCACCGGCACCAAGATCTTCATCACCGCCGGCGAGCATGACCTGACCGGGAACATCGTGCACCTGGTGCTGGCCAAGCTGCCCGACGCTCCCCCGGGTGCCAAGGGCATCTCGCTGTTCGTCACCCCGAAGTTCAAGGTCGACCGCGACGGCAACGTCGGCGAGCGCAACGCACTGCGCTGCGGCTCGATCGAGCACAAGATGGGCATCAAGGGGTCGGTCACCTGCGTGATGAACTTCGATGGCGCGCAGGGCTACCTGGTCGGCCAGCCGCACAAGGGCCTGCAGGCGATGTTCACCATGATGAACACCGCGCGCCTGGGGGTCGGCCTGCAGGGCATCGGCCTGTCCGAGCGCGCCTACCAGAACGCGCTGAAGTACAGCCGTGAGCGCCTGCAGTCGCGCGCCCTGAGTGGTGCCAGGTTCCCGGACAAGCCGGCCGACCCGATCCTGGTCCACCCGGATGTGCGCCGCATGCTGCTGACGGTGAAGTCGCTGGTCGAAGGCAGCCGCCTGCTGGCGCTGCACGCCGCCACCCTCATCGACGTTGCCCACCATGCCGAGGATGCCGCTGAGCGCGAGCGCGCCGACACCCTGGTGAGCTTCCTGACCCCGATCTCGAAGGCCTGCCAGACCGAATGGGGCATCGAGAACACCTACAACGCCCTGCAGTGCTTCGGTGGCCACGGCTACATCCGCGAGCACGGCATGGAGCAGCTGGCCCGCGACGCCCGCATCACCACGCTGTATGAAGGCACTACCGGCATCCAGGCGCTGGACCTGATCGGCCGCAAGACCGCGTCCAGCCAGGGCGCCGGCCTGAAGCTGATGCTGGCCGAGATCGAAGCCTTCGCCAAGGAACACGAGGGCAACGAAGCGCTGGCCGAGTTCATTGGCCCGCTGCGCGCCAAGGCCGCCGAATGGGGCAAGCTGACGATGGATGTGCTCCAGCGCGCGGCCGGCAATCCGGACGAACTGGGCGCGGCCAGCTACGACTACCTGTTCTATTCGGGTTACGTGGTGCTGGCCTACTGGTGGGCCCGCAGCGTCGCCGCCGCCGACGCCAGCGCACACGGCGCCGCCTTCGCCCAGGGCAAGCGCGAGACCGCGCGGTTCTACTTCGCCCGTGTGCTGCCGCGCACGCTCAGCCACGCCGCTGCGATCCAGTCCGGCGCCGCCCCGCTGATGGCGATGGACGACGAGCGCTTCGGCGTCTGAGCCGGGCTGCCGCCCGGCACCGGTAGTGCGGGCCGCTGGCCGGCAACCGCAACAGCAACAGCTGCATCCCGGTGGATGGCGGGGCGGTGTGGGCTGGCAGGACACGCCGTAAACCCATCCATGGGGGCTCGATGGCGCCATCCATGGCGCCAACGGTCCTGCCACCCCACACCACCCCGCCTCTGACAGTTCCCCGCGAACTGCGTAGATCCACGCCATGCGTGGATGGTCCCCCCCCGAAATCCATCTGGAGAAGAGCCCCCTTTTGTTAAAGGGGGCGCGCCGACAGGCGCGGGGATTAGGAGGAATGCGCGGACCTGAATGTTGACGATTTGTGTATCGCCTGTCGGCGATACACAAATCGTCAACATTCAGGTATAAGCTGTTCTCCCGATGGAGACAGACACTACACGCTTGGGTCTGATCGAAGCCGGAGCTCCGTTTTCTGCTCCGGGCGCCGAAGCATCGCCCAACGCCACGACGCTGCATCGCCCCGGTTCGGTCCGGCTGCTCTCGCTTGATGCCCACGGACGCGTACTGGACTGGATCACCTGGCAGGATGCGGCCTGCCTCTACGCCCGCGAGGCAGTGGCCTGGACGCTCGGCGATCCCTGCCTGCACATCCACGGTGGCACCAACCGCTTCAGCGGCCTGCAGAGCGGCATGGACCTGCACCCGATCATCGCCGCCCGCGGCCACGCCCGCTCCCGCGCGATCGACCCCACGCCGAACCTGACCAATCAGGCCCTGTTCGCCCGCGACGCCCATCTGTGCATGTACTGCGGCCAGCAGTTCACCCGCCCGACGCTTACCCGCGACCATGTCATGCCGCTGTCCAAAGGTGGCCTGGACTGCTGGGAAAACGTGGTCACCGCGTGCTTCCACTGCAATTCGCGCAAGAGCGACCGCACCCCGCAGCAGGCCGGCATGCCCCTGCTGGCAGTGCCCTACCGGCCCAGCTGGATCGAGCACCTGATCCTGTCCAACCGCAACATCCTGGCCGACCAGATGGCCTTCCTGAAGGCGCAGTTGCCCAAGCGCTCGAAACTCAGCACCTGAACGCCCGAAAATGCAACCCTCACCGTCCTGTCACGGACGGCGGCGTTTGCTTGCCCCACCCCCGTTTGAGGGCGAAAATGGGCGTTCAGAAAAAGTGCGAACATGATGATCGACTCTGCCCGCTATCCCCGCCTCGCGCGCATCCAGACACCGGATGACCTGCGCACGTTCGACGAATCCGAATTGAGGGCGGTCGCCGACGAACTGCGCGCCTACCTCATCGAATCGGTGGGCAAGAGCGGAGGTCACTTCGCCGCCGGCCTGGGCGTTATCGAGCTCACCGTGGTCCTGCACTATCTGTACCAGACCCCGGTCGACCAGCTGGTGTGGGACGTCGGCCATCAGACCTACCCGCACAAGATCCTGACCGGCCGCCGCGACGAGATCCATACTGTCAAGCAGAAGGACGGTGTCGCGCCGTTCCCGAAGCGCGAGGAAAGCGAGTACGACACCTTCGGCGTCGGCCACTCCTCCACCTCGATCTCGGCCGCGCTCGGCATGGCCATCGCCCGCCAGTCCGAAGGCGACGACCGCAAGGTTGTGGCAGTGATCGGTGACGGCGCGATGACTGCCGGCATGGCATTTGAGGCGCTGATGCACGCCGGTGGCATGGAGCCGGAGCCGAACCTGCTGGTGATCCTCAACGACAACAACATGTCGATCTCCGAGGCAGTGGGCGGCCTGACCAAGATGCTGGGCCGAGCGACCGGCAACCGTACGCTCAACGCGCTGCGCGAAGGTGGCAAGAAGATCCTCGGTGACAAGAAGAACAACCCGGCGCGTTTCGTGAAGCGCTGGGAAGAACACTGGAAGGGCATGTTCGTGCCCTCCACGATGTTCGAGGAAATGGGCTTCCACTACACCGGCCCGATCGACGGCCACGACATGCCGGCCCTGTTGTCCACCCTGAAGACGCTGCGCGCCTCCAAGGGCCCGAAGCTGCTGCATGTGATGACCACCAAGGGCAAGGGCTACGAGCCGGCAGAAGGCGATCAGATCGGTTACCACGCCGTGGGCCCGTTCGATCCGGACAAGGGCCTGGTGGCCAAGGCCGGGGCCAAGAAGCCGACCTATACCGATGTATTCAGCGACTGGCTGTGCGATGCCGCCGCCGCCGAGCCGCGCCTCTACGGCATCACTCCGGCGATGCGCGAAGGCTCTGGCCTGGTGCGCTTCAGCAAGGAATACCCGCAGCGCTATTTCGACGTGGCGATCGCCGAGCAGCACGCGGTCACCCTCGCCGCCGGCATGGCCACCCAGGGTGGCAAGCCGGTGGTGGCGATCTACTCCACCTTCCTGCAGCGAGCGTACGACCAGCTGGTGCACGACGTGGCGATCCAGGATCTGGACGTGCTGTTTGCGATCGACCGCGCTGGCGTGGTCGGTCCGGACGGCGCGACCCACGCCGGCAACCTCGACCTCAGCTTCCTGCGCTGCGTGCCGAACATGGTGGTGATGGCACCCTCCAATGAAGCCGAGTGCCGGCAGATGCTCAGCACCGGCCTGCAGCACCCGGGTCCGGCGGCCGTGCGCTACCCGCGCGGTACGGGTACCGGCGTTGCGGCCGGCACCGACCTGTCGACCCTGCCGATCGGCAAGGGCGAGCTGCGCCTGCAGGGCAACCGCATCGCCCTGCTTGCCTTCGGCAGCACCGTGCCCGCCGCCGAGCAGGTCGGCCGCGAACTGGGCCTGAGCGTGGTCAACATGCGCTTCATCAAGCCACTGGATCGCGAGCTGGTGCTGACCATGGCCGCGCAGCACGAGGGCCTGGTCACGATCGAAGACAACGTCGTGGCCGGCGGTGCCGGTTCCGGTGTCGGTGAACTGCTCAATGCCGAAGGCGTGCTGCGTCCGATCCTGCACCTGGGCCTGCCCGACAGCTACCAGCACCACGCCAGCCGCGAGGACCTGCTGGCCGAAGCCGGTATCGATGCGGCCGGCATCCGCGCCGCCGTGCTCAAGCGTTGGCCACAGCTGGCCGCAGGCAGCCCACCGCTGAGCGCAGCGGGCTGAGGCCGATCAGGAATCCACGCATCACGGGAAGGTGCAGCCGAAGGCTCGCACCTTCCATGGTGGAAGCAGGTGGTTCCACGCCATGCGTGGATGGCCGGACCCCGCAGGCCTGCCCCGGCAGGCGCCCCACGCTCAACCGTAACTGACCGCTTCCACGAACGCCCCGCTGGCCTCCACGCGCACGGCGGCGCGCTGCCCGGTGTCGACGAAGTGCAGGCGGGCCAGGGTCTCGGCAAAGTCATAGGCTCGTGCGCCATCACGGAACTCGATCGGCTCCGGCCTATCCGGGTGCAGCACGCGCCACTGGCGCTGTTCGCATTGCAGGCGGATCAACATGCAGCTCACTCCTTGAGGCAGCGTATCGACGGCGGCGCGATGCTGATGCCGGCTACGGCAATCGACATCGGGAATCAGGGCACGCAAGGCGCCCTGATCACAGACGATACGGCGTTCAAAATGTGAGCTGTATCAGATTATTCTGATTTTCATGGGTTGAATCCGTAAAGCTCAGTTCACCTGGAACTGCGCCCTGCAGCCATCGCTCACCCAGATGCCGCGGCGATCCCAGCCCCAGCTCTGGCCTTCGATGCAGGCACTGCGCGAGTCCTGGCGGATCAGGCGCACGCCCCGGCGGATGCGGGCATCGCAGTACTCCTGCCGGTGGCCATTGGAATGGCAGGTAACCACATCGCCACCGCCCCATCCGTTGCCATTGCCCCAGCCGCCGCCATTGCCGCCCCAGCCGCCGCCGCGGCGGTATTCACCGACGAATTCGGCACGGCACCCCTGTGTGACCCAGACGCCGTTGCGCGACTGCCCCCAGGTCTCACCTTCCACACAGGGCGAACCGGACAACTGGCGGATCAGCCGCGCGCGGCCATCCAGGCGGCACTCGTTGCTGCGGTTCTTGACCGACTCGCAGCGCACGATGCCACTGCCATCGCGGCCGCCATAGCGGTCGTCGTCGTAGCCGTAGCCATAGCTCTGCGCCTGGGCGCCGCCGGCGGCCGCCAGCATCGGCAACAGGGTGCAGGCCAGGGTGCGCCAGGTGAGTGCCTTGCCCATCGAGATCTCCAGATGAATACGATGGCGCAAGCATCCGGGATTCACGGCCCGGCGCACAGAGGGAGGCGCGATGGCAGTTGTTCCCCCATTCAAACAACTCAACCGTGGCTGACTGCACTACGGGGGGGCTGGCGTCACTCTCCAACGTAAAGCGCGTCTACCGTGTTGCCAAGCGCCTCGACCCGCACCGTGCTGCGCTGGCCGGTGCGGCGGTGATGCTCCAGGGCCAGCGCGGCGGCGGCATCAAAGGCGTCGGCGCCCCGGGCGTAACCGGTGGTGTCGCTCACCTGCGGATGCAGTACGGACCAGCGCTGGGCATTGCATTGGACGGTGATGACCATCGGGAGGCTCCTGCGGATGAAAGGGTGCAGTGGCAGGCAGCGGGCCGCTTGCCGTTACACCATCAGGCTAGCGACCGCCTCCGGGATGGCCCATCAGATTTGTACGAAAATGCCGCGCCTTCGCGTCGGATCTTGGCTTTCCTCACATCCCTGAGTCCGTTTAGCCCGTTCATTCCGTGATCCTTGTCACGGAGTCAGGCTGGCTTCACACTACCGTCATCAACAGGGGCCCCTTCCACATGCGCACCTTCTTCTCACAGCAACGCTGGACGTTGCTGAAGTTCTATTTCGTGGCCAGCTATCTGATCCTGATCGAAGAGTTGATCCGCGCCGCCGTGCATTGAGCGCTTGCTGGCGAGCTATTTGCGACAGAAAATGTCGCTTTAGGCACGGAGCTCGCACATGAAGGTGCTTCTTCTGATCCCGGCCCTGCTGGCTCTGGCCGGCTGTGCCAGCCAGGACACGGCGACCGCGCGCGCTGATGCCGCTGAGGCGTCGCCAGCGACGCCGGTGGTGGGGGGCGACCGTGATGCGCACGGCTGTATCGGCTCTGCCGGGTATCAGTGGTGCGAACACAGCCAGCGCTGCGAGCGCCCCTGGGAGCTGGCGCAGGCGCAGGGCCTGGCCAACACGGCCGAGGCCATCGACGCGTACTGCGCCAAGCCCGCCAGCCCGGCGCGCAAGTGAGCACGCCCTGCCATGGCTGAGCTGACTCCCCTGCCCGATCTCGCCCGTGGCCGGTATCGCCACTTCAAGGGCGGCGACTACGAGGTGATCGACATCGTCCGCAGCAGCGAGACGTTGGAGCCGATGGTGCTTTATCGCGCACTCTATGGCGAAGGCGGCCTGTGGGTACGCCCCTACCCGATGTTCATCGAGCAGGTTCCGGGCGAACACGGCCCGCAGGCGCGCTTCGCTCGCATCGACGACTGATCCGGTGCGACCCGCAGTGACCCGGAGCTCACGATGAACCCCTATATCTACCTGGCCGCCGCCATCGTGCTGGAAGTGATTGCCACGTCGCTGCTGAAGGCCTCGGACGGCATGAGCCGGCTGTGGCCGACAGTGGGCGCGCTGATTGGCTATGGGCTGTGCTTCTACCTGCTGTCGGTCACCATGAAGTCGGTGCCGACCGGCATCGCCTATGCAATCTGGTCCGGCGTCGGCATTGTGCTGATCTCGCTGATCGGCCTGGTGGTGTTCAAGCAGCGGCTGGATGCACCGGCATTGATCGGGATCGGCCTGATCTGCGCCGGCGTACTGGTGATCAATCTGTTCTCGCGCAGCAGCGCGCACTGAAGACGCTGCTGCGCGAACGGCGCTAGCTGACCTTCTTCAGCTGACCTTCTTCGCCACGCTCATGCCGATCAGGAACAGCACCACGGCGATGATGATGCCTGCCCAGAACAGGAACTTGGCGATGCCCACGGCGGCGCCAGCGATGCCGCCGAAGCCCAGCACGCCCGCGATGATGCCGATGATGGCGAAGATGATGGCCCACTTGATCATGTCGATCCTTTCCCAGCAGGGAATGCAAACGGTGCGATCAGGCTAGGCCGCCACCGATGCGGCGCTCGTGAACGGGCCGCGTGTGCGGCGTGAATCAACGCGGCCGGAAGCGCAACAACGCCACGGCGAAAGCCAGGAACACGCTTCCCACCAGCCGCTCGAACCAGCGCCGTGCGAATGGCTTGGCGAGCCAACGGCGCAGGCCGTGACCACCGGCCGCATACATCACGTACCAGAACAGTTCGCAGGCCGCGAAGGTCGCCACCAGCACGCTGTACTGCACGGCCTGGCTGCGCGACGGGTCGACGAACTGTGGCAGGAACGCTGCGGCGAACAGCAGTAGTTTGGGATTGCTCAGGCCGACCCACAGGCCGCCGCGGAACACCGTTCCTGCGCCATGTACCGGCGCCAGTGTGACCTCGTCAGCATCGGCCACCGCGGGTGCGGGCCGGCAACTGTCGCGCCAGGCCTTGATGCCGAGCCAGGCCAGGTAGGCCACACCGAGATAGCGCAGCACCTCGAACAGCATGGGCGAGGAATGCAGCAGCGCACTCAGGCCCGCTGCGGAAGCCGCCAGCACAAGCAGCATCGCCAGCAGGCAGCCGGCCATGGCCGGCACGCTGCCGCGAAATCCCAGCCCGACGCTGCGGCCAAGGATGTGCAGCATGTTGGGCCCAGGCGTCCCGCACAGCACGAAGACCGTGGCCAGGAACCACCACCAGGTATGCAGGGCCATATCGGGCGTCCACTTCAGAACATCCAACCAGCATAGAGTGCGCCGGCCTGGCGCGGCACACACAGTGCAGCATGGATGCGGTGGTTACAGAGGCAGGCTCAGGCCGCGAGCGCGTCGCGCCGTACCAGTACCTGGTCGATCAGGCCCCATTCGCATGCCTGCTCGGCGCTCATGAACCGATCGCGGTCCAGGGTCTGTTCGACCTCCTCGAAACTGCGTCCGCAATGCCGCGCATACAGCTGGGTGATGCGCTGCTTGGTGCGCTGCATCTCCTCGGCGTGGATGAAGATGTCCGAAGCCTGGCCCTGCACCCCGCCCAGCGGCTGGTGCACATGCAGGCTGGCATTGGCCAGCGCCGCGCGGTGACCCGGCTCGCCGGCCATCAGCAGGAACGAACCCATCGACCGCGCGGTGCCCATGCACAGCGTATGCACCGGGGCCGAGATGTATTGCATCGTGTCGTACATCGCCAGGCCGCTGGAGATCACCCCACCCGGCGAATTGATGTACAGATGGATCGGCTTCTCCGGATTTTCAGATTCAAGGAACAGCAGTTGCGCGCAGACCAGCGCCGATACGGTGTCATCGACTTCGCCGTTGAGAAAGATGATGCGCTCGCGCAGGAGCCGCGAGTAGATGTCATAGGAGCGCTCACCGCGCTCGCTGCGTTCCACCACCATCGGTACCAGCTGCATTCTGTCCCGCATGTGCCTGCTCCCTGTAGCGTTCGATCCAGGCGCCGGCTCACGCCGCGCGCATCACCGTGCGATGGTCATCGTTGGACGCCGGCGGTATCAGCGCGCGCCGGTCGGTGAGCCGATGCACGATGGTCAGCACCGTTCCCCCATCCTCATCACCGCGCAGCCGGAAACATACCAGGCTGTGCAGATGTGGGGGCTGTGCGTCGCGCAAGCGGAATCCGAGCTCCCGCCCCTCCTCGAACAGGCAGGGCTTTGGATCGGCAAGATCGGCGGCAGGCAACCAGCGCTCACGCAGTGCCGGATCGAACAGTGCGCGCCAGACCCGTTCCGGTGGCGCAGGCAACCGCTGCTCCATCACCAGCGCGGGAGCCGCTTCCTTCAGAACATCGTCCATCAGTCCATCTCCTCCAGCAGGTTCTGCAGTGCGGACATCCGCGCCGGCCAGTAGGCCCGGTAACGCTGCAGCCAGCGTCCGATGTGGGCCAGCCCGCGCGGATCGACTTCATAGTGGACGAAGCGCCCCTGGCGCTGCTCACGCACCAGCCCTGCATCGCGCAGCACTGCCAGGTGCTGGGACATCGCAGACTGGCTGATCGCAATGCCCTCGCGCAGCGCGCTGGCATGCCGCCCGCCATCGGCCAGCTTTTCGAAGATGTGGCGGCGGGTGGGGTCAGCCAGCGCCTTGAACAGGGCGTTCTCGATCATGATCAACACATTAGCAGTCACTAATGTATCGTGCAACTGCCACAGCTGCTGTGCTGCAATGACGGCTTCCTGGCATGGAGCAGTGCATGAAGACCCTTGGCCTGATCGGCGGCATGAGCTGGGAAAGCTCGGCGCAGTACTACCGGCTCATCAACGAGGCGGTGCGGAATCGCCTCGGTGGCGCGCATTCGGCGCAACTGCTGCTGTGGTCGGTGGATTTCGCCGGCATCAAGCAGTTGCAGCACGACGGTCAGTGGGATGTGCTGGGCAACCACATGCTCGATGCCGCGCGGCGACTGCAGGCCGGTGGCGCCGAGCTGCTGGTGATCTGCACCAACACCATGCATATGCTGGCCGGCCGGATCGAAGCCGAATGCCCGCTGCCCCTGCTGCATATCGCCGACCCGACCGCCACGGCGATCCTGCAGGCAGGCATCCGCAAGGTGGGACTGCTCGGCACCGCCTTCACCATGGAGCAGGCGTTCTACCGCGACCGGCTGCAGGACCGCTTCGGGCTGCAGGTACTGGTTCCGGAGGCTGATGATCGCCGCTGCGTGCACGACATCATCTACCAGGAGCTGATCGCCGGCGTGGCCAGCGAGCACTCGCGGCAGGTGTACGCCGGCGTGATTGCGCGGCTGGTCGCGCGCGGCGCCGAAGCGATCATCCTCGGCTGTACCGAGATCATGCTGCTGGTGCGCCCCGAGGACAGTGCGGTGCCGTTGTTCGACACGACCACCCTGCACGCGCTTGCGGCGGTGGACGCTGCGCTGGCCTGACCGCGCGCAGCGTCAGCCTTCGCCCTGGACTTCCAGTGCGGTGATCAGCCAGTCGACCACAGCCTGCGAATCACACAGGAAGAAGATGGCATCGCCCGAACGCGCTTCGGTCAGCAGCCGATAGACGGTAATCGCCACCGCCGACTGGTTGGCGATGAACACCTCCGGGCTGCGCGGCCCTTCGCTGTGGCCGGCCACGGCGTGCAACGCCTTGCGCGCAGCCACGGTGGCGGGCGGGTCTGCGCTGCGGGTCAGTTCCGGCCCGCGCAGGCCCCACGCAATGAACACATGCTTGCCCTTGAACGTGGTGTCCAGGACACGCACCTGCCCGGCCTCTGCGCCAGCCGAGCGATGAATGACGGTACTGCTGATCAACGCAACCCCCTGTGGTCGTCGTGGTCCGCGCATCCTCCTCCGCAAGCCGGCTGCACGCCAGTGACGGCAGCCACAGGCTGCGCCGGCATGCGTGGGAGACATGTAAGAAGGTGTAAGCCGATGCGATCGGATGTGCCGCGATGATAAGGGATGTATGGCCCTGCATGGGCCGGTGCGCACTACTAAATCCCCACTGAGCCAGCGCCGGAACGATCCGTTCCGACGGCCTCGGGCTGGTCCATTCTTGCGGCCCATTCCCCCTGCCGAGGCTCTCCATGACCCATCGCCTGTTGCCGCCCATTGCCACCTCCGCCCTGGCCCTGCTGCTGGTGGCCACCACGGTGGCCGCCCAGGACTACGACAGCGATCACATTCCGCCGCTGCGTTGCGAGTCGCAGTTCAACAAGACCCAGCAGTGCCCGATCGAAGGCCGCATGCGCATGGCCAGGCAGCTGTCGGTCACCCGCTGCGTCGAGGACCAGAACTGGGGCCAGAGCCGCCGCATGCTCTGGGTCACCGAAGGCTGCCGCGCTGAGTTCGTGGCAGACGAACAGGGACGCGGCCGCTGGCCGGGGCGCGGCCGGGATCGTGATCGGGATGACGACGGCGAGCGCCTGGTCTGCGAGTCCTACGAGCAGAAGGACAAGGAATGCCGCATCCGGGTGCGCCATGAAGTGCGCCTGGTCAAGCAGAAGTCGGTGACGCCGTGCGTCGAGGACCGCAACTGGGGCTGGGACCGCCGCGGGGTGTGGGTCAGCGACGGCTGCCGTGCCGAGTTCCGCGTGTATTGACTGCCGACCACACGCTGGCTTTGGCGGATACGCAGACACGGCCGACGTGATCGATGGACTGGGCGCATCCAGTCCAGGAGCCTGCGATGGCACCACCCGATCCTTCCTCGACGATGCTGCATATCCGCGAGGTGATGCCCGCCTCGGGTTTCATCGACAGCGGCATCGTGCATGGATTGGACGAAGGCGATCCGGAGCTGATCTACCGCTTTTCCGGCAGCTGATCGAGATACGTGGTCACCTTTGCGTCCAGCAGGTCCATCAACACCGGATCCATGCAGCGATAGTCGTCGGGGATGTCCAGGCAATGCAGGCGCTTGTGTTCCAGCAGGCGCGCGTACGCGGCCCGCAGGCGATGCTGGTGCTTGGCCTCCATCACGAAGATGACATCGGCCCAGCGGATATCCGCCGGGCCGATGGGGCGTCGTGCGTGCGGGCTGGTGCCGGCCGACAGCGCGTTGAAGCCGGGCCGCCGTCGCCACATGGCTTCGGCGGTCGGGCTCCGCAGCTGGTTGCGGCTGCAGACGAACAGCAGGTTGATCATTCCTGTTCCTGCAGTTGCCGGGCGCTGAGGACCGGATAGGTGAAGCCCAGCTGGCGTGCACGCGCGAGCTTGGCATCGCGCGTATACAACAGCTTCCAGCTCTTCTCGGGCTTGTAGCGGTAGGCGGTCGTGGCGCGGTCGCCACCACGATTGCGGGCCTGGCTGCGACGCCAGGCACGGTTTCTTGCAGATTCCATGATGTGTTCTCGTGAGTACCGGGTTCAGCAGCCGCGGTAGTACGAGTGGCGCGCAGCATACACCGCACGCACAAAAAAGCCCACGCATCGCTGCGCGGGCTTCTTGATTCATCACAGTGGTCGGGACGGCCGGATTCGAACCGACGACCCTCTGCCCCCCAGGCATCGTTCCAGATAGGCCCATCCCGTTGATCTGTAAGGGTTTCAGGCCTTCGCAGGGCATCCCAAAAGTGCAAATTGCGCCCCAATCCGATCAATCACTTACGAGCCGATAGGGTGCATATGGCGGCTCTACCCGACGCCATCCGAACGGCGGCGATGCGATCCCCCCTTCAGCCAATTCCCCTTCCCTGTCCCGCCAATCGAGGATCTTCTCCGGGTGCTCCCCGCCGCGCCCCGTATCTAGCGCCCCACGGCCAGCATCCCCTTCCTCGGCGAGCGTACATGCAGCGGATCGCGACGAGCCTAGGCAGGTGTCACGAACTGCTGCCCGTCGGCGTCCTTGCTTCGGGTGGGGCGATTCCGGCCCCACAGATACCCGAAAAGGACCCATTAAAATGAATCGAGCGAACTGGTTCGTAGTCTCTCCCGAGGGCGCCAAAGCCGTGGGGCAACTGCATCACTTTGTGACCGCGGGCACCTCTCTGCCGCCGAAACTGGTGCATCTGGTGTTTTTGCGTGTGTCGCAGCTAAACGGCTGCGCCCACTGCATCGACATTCATACCCGTGATCTGCTTAAGGAAGGCATGCCGTTCGACACCATCGCTCTCCTACCTGTTTGGCACGAGGCCGCCTATCTATTCTCGGAACAAGAGCGCGCCGCACTGGCATGGGCAGAGGAAGTGACGCTCGTGAGCGAAACCCATGCATCTGATGAGGCGTACGAAAAAGTAGCCGCAGTATTCGGCGAGAAAGACCTGGTCGACCTCACGCTCACCATTGCGGCCATGAACGCGATCAACCGGATGGGCGTGAGCTTCAGATTGAAGCCCCGCGCCAAGCCCGCTGCGGAGAAGTAGCGTACGGCACGCCGGAGATCGTCCTGGCTTTGTCCGGGCCGAGGCGCTCGTAGGAACCATCGGTGGCCTACTCACCGCAAGGAACGGGCGGAGCAAGCCCCGCCCACATAGTGCCTTAACCCTGGACTTCCGCCCGGAAGGCAATCTCAATCAGCTGCTCGGGGAAGGCCAACGCCGAGACCCCGATCAGGTTGCTGGCCACCTGCGGCACCGGCTGGCCATACACGGCCGGCCGGACTTTGCTACTGGCCGCGAAAGCGGCCGGAACGTCGATGACGAACAGCGTTTCCTCGACCACGTCCGCGATCGACCCACCCAGCTCTGCCAGCAGCACCTGCGCGTTCTCGTAGGTGCGCCTCATCTGGGCTTCCATGGTGTCGAAGTTGGCGGGCTTGCCGTCGGCCCCCAGCTCCGCCGGCGCAACCAGCTCGCCCTGCGGCGTGTGCGAGAGCTGGCCGGACACGAAGATCGTGTTGTTGACGCGGACGGCCTGTACGTACCCGTAGGCCGATTCCCACGGCACTCCGAAGCTGGCGGTCTTTCGATTGGTAGCGTTCATCATTGCTCTCTCTGGTGAAAGGGCAAGTGTGGCAAGCATTTTGAGTCGACCGCCTCCCCTGAACGGGGGATCAGATTCGAGCGCGGGACAGCTGCTCTCTACCTGCCTTGACCCACGCCTTCATCGGATCCCTCGCCCTGGGCTTGGTCTCCTTCGGCGGTTGGCGCGGTTCCAGCGCTTCCTTGATCCGCGCCAGTTCCAACCGCCCGGCCTCGGCCAGACGCCGGGCCTGTTGCTGCTGCTCACGGGTTGGCGGCAGGCCTGGCAGCGGCGGCTCGGGCTGGATCGGAGTGCTGTCGGTCAGCCGGGCGACCGCCTGGCGCAGGGGAAGATCGGGATACAGCCTGGCCGCGCACCAGCGCCCGGCGTACCGCTTCGCCTGCCGGACGTTGGCCGCGCGCACTTCCTTCACCTGCCACATCTTCTGGCCTTCCATCCATAGCCGGCCCCCGGGACCACCGTCGGGCGTGACGCTGGCCGTCTCGCGGCCGTTGTACCAAAGCGCCCAGCGCTCGCCGGTCTGGACCCAGCCAGAGGGGATTGGGGCGGTGCGGAAGCCGTGGGAAGAACGCATGGCCGGAAGGATACGGCTGGTGACGGTGAAGTTTGCCGACGTGCGCGACGGCCACCTGTGGGTAGTGCCGTCGAAAACCGAGGGCTCGACGAACGTTCGACTACAGATCGCCGTGGCCGGGCCGCTGCTCGACCTGCTGGCCAGGTGCCGCGATGACGTGGTTTCGCCGTTCGTGATCCACCGCCTGCCGGAAAAGGCCAGGCCCAGCGACAAGCGCGCGAAGGACCGAGCGCACCACACGCAGGTGCTGCCCGAGCAGCTGTCGCGTGCGTTCGCAAAGGCACGCGATGCTGCCGGCGTGGGTGGCGAAGCACCGCCAACATTCCATGAGATCCGCAGCCTGGGCGGTGCGCTGCTGCGCGATGCGGGCTGGACCACGGAACAGATTCAAGCGCTGATGGGACACGGCAACGCGTCGATGACTGAGCATTACCTGGGTGGCCATGAAGCGCCGTGGCAGCCGGTCACCACGGGTATCGCGCTACCTCGATAGGGTGGCGATAGGGGGGTAATAGGGTGCACAACGAAAAAGGGCCTGCACCGCATGGCGCAAGCCCTTGTTCTATCGCTGCTTTTGGTCGGGACGGCCGGATTCGAACCGACGACCCTCTGCCCCCCAGGCAGATGCGCTACCAGGCTGCGCTACGCCCCGACTGATGCTGCGATGTGCCCGCCAGTGCGGCGGGCCGTGAAGTATAGCGGATTACGATGGAAATTGGATCAGCGGCGCAGCAACTGCAGCACTTCTTCCAGCTCCATGCGCACCTGCTTGATGATCTGGTTGCTCAGCGCCGATTCCTCGCGGGCATCGGGACCATCCAGGCGCAGGCGTGCACCACCGATGGTGTAGCCCTGTTCGTACAGCAGGCTGCGGATCTGCCGCACCATCAGCACGTCATGGCGCTGGTAGTAGCGGCGGTTGCCTCGGCGCTTGGCCGGCTCAAGGCTGGGAAACTCGGTTTCCCAGTAGCGCAGGACGTGCGGCTTGACGTCGCACAGCTCGCTGACCTCACCGATGGTGAAGTAGCGCTTGGCCGGGATCGGCGGTAGTTCGCGATTACTGCCCGGATCCAGCATAAGCTTCCACCCTCTCCTTGAGCTTCTGGCCCGGACGGAAGGTGACCACCGTACGGGCGGAAATCGGAATTTCCTCGCCGGTCTTCGGGTTGCGACCCGGGCGCTGGTTCTTGCGCCGCAGATCGAAATTACCGAAGCCCGACAGCTTCACCTGACGTCCCTGTTCCAATGCTTCACGCAGCACATCGAAAAACGCGTCGACGAATTCCTTGGCTTCCCGCTTGTTCAGACCGACTTCGTCGAACAGCTTTTCCGCCATCTCCGCCTTGGTCAATGCCATTGCCTGCTACCCCCGAGTGCCGCCCGCTCAGCCGCGGATCCGGGCGTGGTGTTCACGCTCGATGGCAGTGACCGCCTCGGCCACCACCGCATCCACGTCGCGGTCCGTCAGAGTGCGCGACTTGTCCTGCAAAATCAAGCCCATAGCGAGACTCTTGAATCCCGGCTCGACGCCCTGGCCGACGTAACGGTCGAACAGGTTCAGGTCGCGCAGCAGCGGGCCGGCGGCCTGGCGCACGGTCGCCGCCAGATCGGCCCAGGCCACCTGTTCAGGCACCAGGAACGCCAGGTCGCGACGCACCGCCGGGAAGCGCGACAGCTCGCCGGCACGTGGCAGGCGACGGGCGGTCAGCGGTTCCAGATCCAGCTCGAAGGCGTAGACATCGGCCTCGATATCCATCGCCTTGGCCAGACGCGGGTGGATCTGGCCGATCCAGCCGATCGCCACGCCATCGCGGTACACCTCGGCCGACCGCGCCGGGTGGCCGTAGGCACGGGCCGACGGGCGGAACTCCAGTACCGCACCACTGGCAGCCGCCAGCGATTCCAGGTCGCCCTTCAGATCATGGAAGTCGACCTTGCGAGTCGGCAGGCCCCACTGCACCGCCTGCGCGTCACCGCAGACAGCTGCCGCCACGCGCGGCGTTTCCAGCGGTGCCGGTTGGCCATCTCCGGCCTGCTGGGCGAACACGCGGCCGAGCTCGAACAGGCGCACGCGGCCGAGCTGGCGGGCGGCGTTGCGGCCCAGTGTGGCGACCAGGCCCGGCAGCAGCGACGGACGCATTACCGCCAGTTCGGCCGACAGTGGATTGGCCAGTGGCACCAGGCCGTCGCGCAGCTGCCACTGGGCCAGCAGCGCATCGTCGACGAAGGCGAAATTGACGGTTTCCTGCTGGTCACGGGCGATCAGCTGGCGGCGCACGCTCAGCGCGTCCAGCTGGGTCTCGCTCGGCATCGCCACGCGGGCGGCACCGCCCGGCAGCGTGGTCGGGATCTGCTCGTAACCGTGGATGCGGGCCAGCTCTTCGATCAGGTCTTCTTCAATGGCGATGTCGAAGCGGCGGCTCGGCGCGACCACCTGCCAGCCGTCGGCAGCAGCAACCACGTCCATGCCCAGCGCGCGCAGGATGCGCTCGACTTCCGCATCGTCGATGGTGATGCCGAGCACGCGGGTGATGCGGGCGCGGCGCAGCACGATGGTTGCCGGCTGCGGCAGATCGGCTTCACGCACGGCCTCGGTAACCGGCGCCGGGGTGCCGCCCGCCAGGTCCAGCACCAGGCGAGTGGCGTACTCGATCGCGATGCGCGGCAGCGCCGGATCGACGCCGCGCTCGAAGCGGTGGCCGGCATCGGTGTGCAGGCCCAGCTTGCGGCCACGGCCCATGATCGCAGCCGGCGCGAAGTGCGCGGCTTCCAGGAACACGGCGGTGGTTGCGTCGGTGACACGGGTGTCGAAGCCGCCCATCAGGCCAGCCAGGCCGATCGCACGATCGGCGTCGGTGACCACCAGGAAGCTGTCGTCCAGCGCGGCATCGCGGCCGTCCAGCAGCTTCAGCGTCTCGCCCGCGCGCGAACGGCGCACGGCAATGCTGCCCTGCAGGGTGCCGAGGTCGTAGGCATGCATCGGCTGACCCAGCTCCAGCATCACATACTGGGTGATGTCGACCAGCAGCGAGACCGGACGCACGCCACTGCGGCGCAGGCGCTCGGCCATCCACAACGGAGTCTTGGCGGCGGCGTTGACGCCCTCGATGACACGGCCCAGGTAACGCGGCGCTTCGGCGCCGGCGTCGAGCTGGATGCTCAGCTCACGGCTGCCGACTGCCGGAATGGCCTCGGCAGCGAAGTCCAGCACTTCGCTGCGGGTGGCGGCGGCGACGTCATAGGCGATGCCGCGCAGGCTGAAGCAGTCGGCGCGGTTCGGGGTCAGCTTGATCTCGATGCTGGCGTCCGGCAGGCCCAGGTAGTCGACCAGGGCCTGGCCGACCGGCGCGTCATCGGGCAGCTCCAGCAGGCCGGAGGCATCGTTGTCCAGGCCCAGCTCCTTGGCCGAGCACAGCATGCCGTTGGACTCGACGCCGCGCAGCTTGGCCGGCTTTATCTTCAGCTCGCCGATCTGCGCACCCACCATGGCCAGCGGCGCGACCAGGCCCGGGCGCGCGTTCGGTGCGCCGCAGACGATCTGCAGCAGTTCGCCCTGCCCGGCATCGACCCTGCACACCTGCAGGCGATCAGCTTCGGGATGGCGCACGGCCTCGACGATGCGCGCCACGACCACGTGATCGAGGCCTTCGCCCAGCGCGGTCACTTCTTCCACTTCCAGGCCGATGGCGGTCAGCACTGCACTCAGTTCATCGCGCGAGGCGCCGGTCGGGACATGGCTGCGCAGCCAGTTTTCGGAGAATTTCATGGTGTCACCCTGGTGGGCCCGGCGCATGCGCCTGGGCCTGCGAATTTAGGAGCAGCCGAGCATGGCTCGGCTCTACATGGTTGCGGCTTACGCGAACTGTTTCAGGAATCGCACGTCGTTCTCGAAGAACGCGCGCAGATCGTTGACGCCGTAACGAAGCATCGCGAAACGCTCCACGCCCATGCCGAACGCGAAGCCGGTGTAGCGCTCCGGATCGATGCCGACGTTGCGCAGCACGTTCGGATGGACCATGCCGCAGCCCAGCACTTCCAGCCAGCGGGTGCTGCCGTCGGGCTGCTGCCAGGCAATGTCCACTTCCGCGCCCGGCTCCACGAACGGGAAATAGCTGGGGCGGAAGCGCATCTCGAAGTCGCGCTCGAAGAACGCGCGCACGAACTCGGCCAGCGTGCCCTTCAGGTCGGCGAAGGTCGAATGCTCGTCCACCAGCAGGCCTTCCACCTGGTGGAACATCGGCGAATGGGTCTGGTCGCTGTCGCTGCGGTACACCTTGCCGGCGGCGATCATGCGCAGTGGCGGCGCGTGGTCGCCCATGTAGCGCACCTGCACGCCGGAGGTGTGCGTGCGCAGCAGGCGGCCGTCGCCGAAGTAGAAGGTGTCGTGCATGGCGCGCGCCGGATGGTGCGGCGGGAAGTTCAGCGCCTCGAAATTGTGCCAGTCGTCCTCGATCTCCGGCCCTTCCGACAGCTCGTAGCCCAGCCGGCCGAAGATGCCGGTGATGCGCTCCAGGGTGCGGGTGATCGGGTGCAGGCCGGCACGGTCGCCGTTGCGGCCCGGCAGGGTGATGTCGATGGCTTCGGCGGCCAGGCGCGCATCCAGCGCCGCGTCCTCCAGCAGCGCCTTGCGCTCGCCCAGCGCGCGGGTCAGCGCGTCGCGGGCCTGGTTGATCGCTTCACCAGCGACCTTGCGCTCGTCCGCCGGCAGGGCGCCGAGCTGCTTGAGCTGCGAGGTGATGCTGCCACTCTTGCCAAGCAGGGCCACGCGCAGCTGTTCCAGCACGTCGGGACTCTGTGCGGCGGCCACATCGGCCAGCGCCTGGGTGGTGAGGGATTGGATGTCGCTCATGGGGGGCCGGAACTCCAGTCGATCTGCCATCGCGATGCGCGAAGGGCCGACCCCTGTCGCCACCGCCGTCCCCGCGCTGCCGCCATGGCCTCGCCGGAACCCAAAAAAGAATGGGGAAGGACTTGCGCCCTTCCCCATGCATTGCCTTGACCTGACACCGTTCCGAGTGAACGGTTACGGCATCGGGAAGGACTTATGCCGCCAGCGCGCCCTTGGCCTTTTCGGCCAGCGCAGCAAAACCGGCTGCGTCGTGCACGGCGATGTCAGCCAGGACCTTGCGATCCAGGGTGATGCCAGCCTTCAGCAGGCCGTTCATGAAGCGGCTGTAGCTCAGGCCGTTGATGCGGGCAGCCGCATTGATACGGGTGATCCACAGCGAACGGAAGTTGCGCTTCTTCTGCTTACGGCCGATGTAGGCGTACTGCTGTGCCTTGATGACCGCCTGCTTGGCGACGCGGAAGACCTTGCGACGGGCGTTGTAATAGCCCTTGGCGAGATCCAGAATCTTCTTGTGGCGGCGACGCGCCTGTACGCCACGCTTAACTCGTGCCATTTTTCAGTTCCTCAGAGGTAAGGGAGCATGCGGTCCAGACGGCCTGCGTCTTCTGCACGGACATGGCCCGTCTGACGCAGATTACGCTTACGCTTGGTCGCTTTCTTCGTGAGGATGTGGCTACGGTTGGCGTGGCCGCACTTGTACTTGCCCGAGGCGGTCTTGCGGAAACGCTTGGCCGCTGCCCGGTTGGTCTTGATCTTGGGCATTGCAATGTCCTTGATGGGATATGACCCTGGTTTCTGACTGATCTGGCGGCGGCCTGGGCCGCTCTTTCCGTCCTGCCATGATCGGCGTACGACCCGTCCTGGGTGGGTCGAGCCGGGCATGATACAGGCAAAACCGCCCTGCCACCAGCCCCTGCAGCCCTTTCGCCGGCACTTCACCGGCATCCTGCAAAAGCAAAGGGACGCCAGCGGCGTCCCTTTATCCTGAACCATTCAGCCAGGCGCCCCGGAAGGCGGCCCGTCCGGCCTCAGGTCTTCTTCTTCGGCGCGATCATCATGACCATCTGACGCCCTTCCAGGCGCGGACGGGATTCAATGACGATGTCCTCGCCCAGATCGGCCTCGATCCGGTTGGCCATTTCACGACCCAGTTCCTGGTGGCTCATTTCACGGCCACGGAAGCGGATGTTGACCTTGATCTTGTCGCCTTCTTCAAGGAACCCGCGCATCTTGCGCAGCTTGATCTGGTAGTCGCCCTCGTCCGTGACCGGACGGAACTTCACTTCCTTGATCTCGACCTGCTTGGTCTTCTTCTTGGCCTCGCTGGCCTTCTTCTGCGCTTCGAACTTGAACTTGCCGAAGTCCATGATCTTGCAGACCGGCGGATCGGCCTGCGGCTGGATCTCGACCAGGTCCAGGCCTTCATCTTCGGCCATGGACAGCGCTTCGTCGCGCGACAACACGCCGATCATTTCTCCGTCACTGCCGATCACGCGGACGCGCGGCACACGGATTTCCTGATTCTTGCGGTTCTGTTTGTTGTCAGGGGTGCTGATATTACGTTCTCCCAAGGGTATCGAACCGGTCCGGGTGCCTGTGCGCCCGGACCGGACCTTTGCTTACGCGCCCTCGGCCTGGAGCCGCTCGATGAAGGCCTGCAGGCTCATGCTGCCCAGGTCTTCGCCAGAACGCGTACGCACCGCCACAGCCCCATTCTCCTTCTCGCGGTCACCGATGACCAGCAGGTAGGGCACGCGCTGCAACGTATGCTCGCGGATTTTATAGCCGATCTTCTCGTTACGCAAATCCGAGCTGACGCGGAAGCCTTGCTCCGCAAGGGTTTTGGTCACGCCCGAGACGTAGTCGGCCTGGGCGTCGGTGATGTTGGCCACCACCACCTGGGTCGGTGCCAGCCAGGCCGGGAACTGGCCGGCATGGTGCTCGATCAGGATGCCCAGGAAGCGCTCCATCGAGCCGACGATGGCGCGGTGCAGCATGACCGGGTGCTTCTTCTGGCTGTTCTCGTCCACGTACTCGGCGCCCAGGCGGCCCGGCATCATGAAGTCGACCTGCATGGTGCCCAGCTGCCAGGTACGGCCGATCGCGTCCTTCAGGTGGTACTCGATCTTCGGGCCGTAGAAGGCACCCTCGCCCGGCAGCTCCTGCCATTCCACGCCACAGGCGGTCAGCGCCGAGCGCAGCGCGCCTTCGGCCTTGTCCCAGGTGGCGTCGTCACCCAGGCGCGACTCCGGACGCAGCGCGATCTTGATCTGGATCTCGTCGAAGCCGAAGTGCCGGTAAACCGCCAGCGCCTGCTGGTGGAAGGCCGTCACTTCCGACTCGATCTGGTTTTCCGTGCAGAACACGTGGCCGTCGTCCTGGGTGAAACCACGCACGCGCAGGATGCCGTGCAGCGCGCCGGACGGCTCGTTGCGGTGGCAGGAACCGAACTCACCGTAGCGGATCGGCAGGTCGCGGTAGCTGTGCAGGCCCTGGTTGAACACCTGGATGTGGCCCGGGCAGTTCATCGGCTTGACCGCGTACGTGCGCTTCTCCGATTCGGTGAAGAACATGTTGTCCTGGTAGTTGTCCCAGTGGCCGGACTTCTTCCACAGGCTCACGTCCAGGATCTGCGGGCAGCGCACTTCGCCGTAGCCGCTGCTGCGGTAGACCTTGCGCATGTACTGCTCGACCACCTGCCACAGTGCCCAGCCCTTCGGGTGCCAGAACACCAGGCCCGGGGCTTCTTCCTGCAGGTGGAACAGGTCCTGCTGCTTGCCGATGCGGCGGTGGTCGCGCATCTCGGCTTCCTCGATGCGCTTGATGTACGCCTCCAGCTGCTTCTTGTCAGCCCAGGCGGTGCCGTAGATGCGCTGCAGCTGCTCGTTCTGCGCGTCGCCGCGCCAGTAGGCGCCGGAGATGCGGGTCAGCTTGAAGGCCTTCAGGAAGCGCGTGTTCGGCACGTGCGGGCCCCGGCACATGTCCACGTATTCCTGGTGGTAGTACATGCCCATCGCCTGGATGTCGTCGGACATGTCTTCGATCAGGCGCAGCTTGTAGTCCTCGCCACGGGCCTTGAAGATCTCGATCACCTCGGCGCGCGGCGTCATCTTCTTGATGACGTCGTAGTCCTGGGCGATCAGTTCACCCATGCGCTTCTCGATCGCGGCCATGTCGTCCGGCGTGAACGGGCGCTCGGAATAGATGTCGTAGTAGAAGCCCTCGGCGATCACCGGGCCGATCACCATCTTCACGTCCGGGTACAGCTGCTTGACGGCGTGGCCGACCAGGTGGGCGCAGGAGTGGCGGATGATCTCCACGCCCTCCTCGTCCTTGGCGGTGATGATGCGCAGGCTGGCATCGTGGTCGATGACGTCGCTGGCATCGACCAGCACGCCATCGACGGAACCGGCGATGGTGGCCTTGGCCAGGCCGGCACCGATCGACTGGGCGACGTCCATGACGCTGACGGGATTTTCGAACTCGCGGCGGCTGCCGTCGGGAAGGGTAATGTTGATCATCGCAGTGGCTTCGTGCGGGGCCCGCGGGGCGGGCTGGAAAGCGTTCCCGGGCCGCGGCCCGGGCAATAAAAAAGCGCCGCGAGGGCGCCTGGAACACAGGGCCTTCGGGGGCAGGTCAACAGTGGGCGGTGGTAGTACTCATGTCGCACGCTCGGCCGGCGCTGGGCGCGGGCCACCTTGTTCCAGTCAGGAGTCTGCGACGATCTTAAACCAGCGCACCGGAAAGCCCAAGGGCTGCCGTGCGGTCCGCTGAATGGCCGGCGCTGGCGGCGTGAAAACGCAATGATTACCATGTCCGTGCAGCCCGCCCCGTGCCAGCCTGCCCGCTTCCCCCCAGGACCTCGTGATGCGCCACCCGCTCCGACCGGCTCCCGCCGGCCCCGCCCGTGCCCCGCGTTCGCCGGCCCACTGCCGCGGCGCCCGCCCGCAATGATCACCGTCGGCCTTTCCACCCTGGGCTTCTGCAGCCTGGGCATGCTGGCAGCGATGTTTTCGGCACTGGCCTTCTATGCCGCCTCGCCGCACTGCCGTTGGCCCCGCCTGCGCCGTGCCGGTCGTCTCGGCCGCCAGATCGGCCTGGTCGCCGCCGCTGCTGCCCTGTGGTTGTGGATGGCCGAACTCGGCTTCGCTGCCGGCCTGGTGGCGATGCTGTGCACCTGGATGCTCGCTGCGATGCTGTTGCCGGCGCTGGCCGCCTGGCATCGCCCGGGCACGGAGTCACCCTGATGTGGCCGCGCGCCTTCGCCGGCATCATCGCTGGCTTCCTGCTTGCGGCCGCCGCTACCGGCCTGCTGGCCTGGCTGCCGCCCGGCCCGTGGCAGCGCGCACTGGTGCCGACCCTGATCGCCTTCATCCCGTTATGGATGCTGGCCGCCCTGTGGGCGTTCAGCTTCCGCAGCGCACTGCGCGCCTGGCTGGTTCTGGGTGGCAGCGCCGCGGCCGGCTTCGCCGTGCTCGGGCTGCTGCGCCTGACCGGCGCGGTGCAATGAGAGCTCCCCCATGAAGTTCAGTTCGCAGACGCTGCGCACGTTCACCACCCTGCACACCTGGGTCGGCCTGGTCGCCGGCTTCGGCCTTTTCGTGGCCTTCTATGCGGGTGCGCTGACCCTGTTCCATCACGACTTGCCGCTGTGGCAGACCCCGGGCGCAGCCACCGCCTTGCCGGCGGGCCTGGACGATGCGCAGTACCTGCTGGAAGACGTACTGGCGACACACCCGGAGGCCCGCCGCCACGTTGGCATGACCTTCCCCGGTACCGAACACCCGCAGCCCCTGGCGTACTGGCAGGCCGATGACGGCAGCTGGCGCTACGCCTGGCCGGGCCAGATCGCCGGCAGCCCCGCGCCGCCGCAGACCGGACTGGCAGAACTGGTCAACGAACTGCACTACAGCCTCGGCCTGCCGGTGGCCGGCATCTATGTGATGGGCATCGTCAGCCTGCTGTATGGCATGGCGCTGCTGAGCGGCCTGGTGATCCACCTGCCGAGGCTGTTCGGCGACCTGTTCGCGCTGCGCCCGGGCCGCAACCTGAAGCAGCTGTGGCAGGACGCGCACAACGTGATCGGCGTGCTCAGCCTGCCTTTCCACCTGATGTTCGCAGTCACGGGCGCCCTGCTGTGCCTGGTGTTCGTGCAGATGGCCCTGCTCAATCCGCTGATCTACGACGGCAAGGCGCTGCAAGCGGTACCGACCGCGATGGACACTGCGCCGGTGCGCGATGCCAGCGGGATTCCGGCACCACCGGGCAGCCTGCGCGTGCTGCATGCGCGCGCACTTGAAGTGGCCCGCGCGCAGGGCGTGGCCAACTTTGAACCGGCCTACCTGAAGCTGGCCAATGGCGGCGATGCCAACGCCACGATCGAGATCACCGGCGAGGCCAGTGGCACCCTCGGCCCGCTTGGTGCCGTGGCATTGGACGTCGCCACCGGCAACCTGCTCGCGTCGCAGCTGCCGGGCCAGCGCGACGCCAACCACGCCACGCTCAGCGCCGCCTACGCGCTGCACTTCGGTGAGTTCGGCAACGGCGTGGTGGTCTGGCTGTACTTCCTGCTCGGCCTCGGCGGTGCGTTCCTGTTCTACTCCGGCAACCTGCTGTGGATCGAGTCGCGGCGCAAGCGTCGCCAGCCACAACAGCCACGTGCCGGTGTGAACATGGCGCGGGCCACGGTCGGGGTGTGCATCGGCCTGTGCGTGGCGATCTCGGTCGCGTTCGTCACCGCACTGGTGCTGGAGCGGCTGGCACCGTCGGCGGTCGACCACGGCATCCGCTGGGCCTGCTTCGGCAGCTGGGCAGCCTGTGCGCTGTGGGCTGCACTGCGCCGCCCCGCGCAGGCCGCGCGCGAACTGCTGTGGGCCGCAGCGATCAGCACTGCACTGGTGCCGGTCCTGCACGGTGCACTCAATGGTGACTGGCTGTGGCGCGCCGCCGCGCGTGGCCAGTGGCCGCTGTTCTGGATCGATGCCATCGCGCTGGCCATGGCCTTCGGCTTCGCCCGCCTGGCCGTCGCCAGCCAGCGCCGCGCCCGCAACGGCGATCCGAACAGCGTCTGGGCGAACTGAAGCGTCGCCGGACACGGGCCGGCGCTACCGCTGCGGGCGCTCTTCGCCCGGGTAACGACTCACTTCGATCAGGTTGCCATCCGGGTCGCGGAAGTACACTGATTCGATCGGTCCCAGCGCACCGGTACGCGCGACCGGCCCCTCCTCCACCACAATGGCCTGCGCCTGCAGGTGTGCCAGCACATCGACCATCACTGTGCGCGTGACCAGGCACAGATCGGCACTCCCCGGCGTGGGTCGCAGCGCATGCGGCTGCAGTGGCGCATTGGCCGGATGCAGGTTGATCTTCTGCTGGCCGAACTGCAGCGCGCTACGTCCCGCGCCGAAGCGTACGACCTGCATGCCGAGCACGCGCTGGTAGAAGTCACAGCTGCGTTCGATGTCGGCGACGGTGAGAACCAGGTGGTCCAGGCGTTCGAGATGGATCATGCGCAAAGCGTAGCGCCGCCGGCGTCATCGCACTGTGCGGTGTCGGGTCGCTGGCGTTGCGGCATGGCGCCGGGCATCGGCCCGGTGCCAGCAGGCGACTCAATCGCCGATGCGCGCCTTCTGCCACGGGCCGAGCATGGCGTTGAGCAGGCTGGCCTGATCGTCGTCACCGGTCAGCTCCCACATGAACACTCCGGCCAGGCCCTGCTCGCGGGCGAACTGCGCACGCAGGCCGATCGAACGCGGGTCCTCATAGCTGATGAGGATTTTCTGCCCGGCGTTGTACAGCCACGGGCTCTGCGCCTGCGGCTGCCAGTGCCTGGTCCAACCCGGCTGGTCGAGATAGCGCGCCTTGATCACCCGCCAGTCGCCGGCATCGGCCGGTGCACTGTAGGGCTGATACAGGCCGTCCGGTGCATCGCCGGTGACCTTGAAGCCGCGCCCGTAGAACGGCACGCCCAGCACCAGCTTGTCGGCCGGCACGCCATGTTCACGGTAGTACTGCACGGCGCCGGCCACGTTGTTCCAGCGGCGCAGCTCCGGCGCCAGCGGATCGGCCGGCACTTCATGCAAGGGCGCATTGAAGGTCGACACCGACGAAAAGCCGGTGCCCATGTCGTAGCTCATCAGGTTGATGAAATCGAATACCCTGGCCAGCGCCGGCAGGTCGTAGCTCGCCGCTGGATCATAGGGACCGTCGGTCTGCAGGCGGCCGGCGGCCAACGCGGCGGTCAGCAGCATCGGCTGGCCCACCTTGCGACCGCGTGCATCGAGTGCCTGACGGAAGGACTGCGCAAGCCGGGTCAGGTTGGCGCGATCCTGCGGGCGATGCGCCAGCTCCTTCGGTCCGCCACTGACCGGGAATTCCCAGTCGATGTCCACGCCATCGAAGCTGCCGGCGTGGCGTTCGAAGAACAGCGCCATGCACGAATCGACCAGGCGCCTGCGGCTGGCCTCGGTCAGCGCTGCATCGGAGAACCCACCCGCGCCCCAGCCACCGATCGAAATCAGCGTGCGCAGGTGCGGATGCGCCTTCTTGAGTTCGGCCAGTGCGGCGAAATTCTTCGGCGCTTCCGCACCGACCGTGCAGCGGCCGTCCTCGATGGTGGAGAACGCGTAGAACAGGTGGGTCAGGCGCTCGGCCGGAATGCTCGACACCGGATAGCGCTCGGCCGATCCGCCAGGGTAGTAGGCGCCGAAGATCGGCGGCTGTGCGGGCGCTGCGTGCGCGGCAATGGGCAGGGCACCGGCAATCAGCACGGCAAGGACGGCCACGGTCTGGCGGAACATGGGATCTCCCGGTTCAAAGGCGCCGTCACGTTAGCAAACCGATGGGGCTGTGGTGCGGATGTCGCGGCATGTCGTCCCATGGACAGGTGCGATCCGTGCAACCGTGACAGAACGATGGCCGCGTGGCGGCGATCATGCACTGCAGCAGGACATGCAGCGACCTGGATGAGCTTCCCTTCACAACATCGAGGCAAAGAAAAAGCGGGCCGAAGCCCGCTTTTTCATTTGCGAAAGCGTGAGGACCAACGGTCCTCACCCACCGCACGATCAGCAGTACCGATTATTCGGCGCTGGCGCCTTCGCCCTCTTCGACTGCCTTCATCGACAGGCGGATACGGCCCTGCTTGTCGACTTCCAGCACCTTGACCTTGACCACATCGCCTTCCTTCAGCTTGTCGCCGACCTTCTCGACGCGCTCGCTGGAGATCTGCGACACGTGGACCAGGCCGTCCTTGCCCGGCAGGATGGTGACGAACGCACCGAAGTCCATGATCTTGGCGACCTTGCCTTCGTAGATGCGGCCCGGCTCGACGTCCGAGGTGATCTGCTCGATGCGGGCCTTGGCAGCCTGGGCAGCGATGGCGTTGACCGACGCGATGACGATGGTGCCGTCGTCCTGGATGTCGATCTGGGTGCCGGTTTCCTTGGTGATGGCCTGGATGGTCGAGCCACCCTTGCCGATCACTTCGCGGATCTTGTCCGGGTGGATCTTGATGGTCAGCAGGCGCGGCGCGTAGTCCGACAGCTCCTCACGCGGAGCGGTCAGGCCGTGGGCCATTTCACCCAGGATGTGCAGACGACCAGCCTTGGCCTGCTGCAGGGCCTGCTTCATGATCTCTTCGGTGATGCCTTCGATCTTGATGTCCATCTGCAGGGCGGAAATGCCCTCAGCGGTACCGGCCACCTTGAAGTCCATGTCGCCCAGGTGATCTTCGTCACCCAGGATGTCGGACAGGACCACGAAACGGTCGCCTTCCTTGACCAGACCCATGGCGATGCCTGCCACCGGAGCCTTCACCGGCACGCCGGCGTCCATCAGCGCCAGCGACGAGCCGCAGACCGAGGCCATCGACGAGGAACCGTTCGACTCGGTGATTTCCGAAACGACGCGGATGGTGTACGGGAAGGCTTCCAGCGACGGCATGACAGCCAGCACGCCGCGCTTGGCCAGACGACCGTGGCCGATTTCGCGGCGCTTCGGGCCCATCATGCGGCCGCACTCGCCCACCGAGAACGGAGGGAAGTTGTAGTGGAACAGGAAGTTTTCCTTGTACTCACCGGCAACGGCATCGATGACCTGGCCATCACGGGCGGTGCCCAGGGTGATGGTCACGATGGCCTGGGTTTCGCCGCGGGTGAACAGCGAGGAACCGTGGGTACGCGGCAGCACGCCAGTCTTCACGGCGATCGGGCGGACGGTGTCCAGCGCACGGCCGTCGATACGGACCTTGGTGTCCAGCACCGAGTCACGCATGGTGCGGTATTCCAGCTCGCCGAATTCCTTCGACAGCTCAGCCGGGTTCCAGCCTTCGGCGGCCACGCGGCCCGCCAGGGCTTCGAACACGTCCTTCTTGATCGCCGAGATGGCGTCACGGCGCTGCAGCTTGTCGCGCACCTGGAAGGCTTCGCCCAGGCGCGGGCCGATGGCTTCCTTCAGCGCGGAGATCAGCGCGTCGTTCTTGGCCGGGGCTTCCCAGGTCGACGGCTTGGTGCCGGCTTCGACGGTCAGCTCGTTGATCGCGTTGATGACCTTCTGCATTTCGCGGTGACCGAAAGTCACGGCGCCCAGCATCACTTCTTCGGACAGCAGCGCGGCTTCGGATTCGACCATCAGCACGGCGTTGGAGGTACCGGCAACGACCAGTTCCAGCTGCGAGTCAGCCAGTTCGCTGACGGTCGGGTTCAGGATGTACTCGCCGTTCTTGTAGCCGACCTTGGCAGCGCCGATCGGGCCCATGAACGGGGTGCCGGCCAGGGCCAGGGCAGCCGAGGCGCCGATCAGGGCCGGGATGTCGCCGTCCACGTCCGGGTTCAGCGACATGACCGTGGCGATGATCTGCACTTCGTTCTTGTAGTCTTCCGGGAACAGCGGACGGATCGGACGGTCGATCAGACGCGAGATCAGCGTTTCCTTCTCGGTCGCACGGCCTTCACGCTTGAAGAAACCACCCGGGATGCGGCCGCCGGCGTAGAACTTTTCCTGATAATCGACGGTCAGCGGGAAGAAGTCCTGGCCTTCGCGCGCGCTCTTGGCGGCGACGGCGGTGACCAGCAGTACGGTGTCGTCCATCTTGACGATGACCGCGCCGCTGGCCTGGCGGGCGACTTCGCCGGTCTCAAGCGTGACGGTGTGCTTGCCGTACTGGAAGGTTTTGGTGATTTTTGCCACGGAGGGTGTCCTTGGGGATGCTGTCTGCGAATTTGGACCGTCGGCGACCCTTGCCGCCAGCGGGTGGCCGGATCGTTCCGGCCTGAATCGGGGATTGCGGTGCTACAAAACAAAACCGCGGCGCATCGCTGCGCCGCGGGGGATTCGTTGCTTAGCGACGCAGGCCAAGCTTTTCGATCAGGGCCTTGTAACGCTCGACGTCCTTCTTCTTCAGGTAGTCGAGCAGGCTGCGACGGCGGTTGACCATCTGCAGCAGGCCGCGGCGGCTGTGGTGATCCTTCTTGTGGGTCTTGAAGTGGCCGGTCAGCAGTTCGATGCGGGCGGTCAGCAGGGCAACCTGGACTTCCGGGGAGCCGGTGTCAGCGGCGCTGCGCTTGTTGTCTTCAATGACCTTCTGGGTGTCGATCGACATTTCTTTTTTCTCTGTGATGCGTGGCCGGCAGGAACGCGCTTCGCGCACCGCCAGGCTCGCCGTGGACTACGAGGATGAAACCTGCGCGAGGCAGGTTGCCGGAAAACGGCCGCGAAATTGTAACGGCCAGGGGCTTCCGGGACAAGGACCGGGGCTGAACCACCCAGCCCCGGTCAGAGGTTGAAACGGCGCTGCGGGGCCAGCAGGCCACTGTCGTCGACCTGGCCCAGGCCCTGGACAGCATCGTCCGGACCGAACACGGCCACCAGGCCATGCGGCCAGGACGCGTCACGCTGGCGCTGGCCGACGCAGAAGCGGTGGGTCTGCCCGGCATCGAGGTCGACCCGCGGGTATCCAGCCAGGCCGGCTGCCAGCGGCAGCAGCAGCGCGTCCATGCCCGCCTCGTCGTCGGCCTCGGCCATCGCCCGCAACTGGTCCAGGGTGACCATCGCCGGCGCGCGGAACGGTTCGACCCACAGCCGGCGCAGCGCGCTGATGTGGGCGCCACAGCCCAGGCGTTCGCCGAGATCGCGGGCCAGGCTGCGGATATAGGTGCCGGAGCCACAGGTCACGCGCAGGTGCAGGCGCCCGGGCAGCTGTTCGAGCACCTCGATCGCGTGCACCTGGACCTCGCGCTCCGGAGCCTCGATGGCCTCGCCGCGGCGGGCCTTCACATACAGCGGTTCCCCGCCCTGCTTCAGCGCCGAATAGATCGGAGCCCGCTGACGGATGTTCCCCGTCAGTGGCGCCAGCGCAGCCTGCAGGGCCTCGGCGCTGATCGCCGGCACCGGGCGCTGCACCAGCACCTGGCCCTCGGCATCATCGGTATCCGTGGTCTGGCCGAGGACGATCTCGGCATCGTACGCCTTGGCCGAACCCAGCAGCAGGCCGGCGATCTTGGTGGCCTCGCCGAAGCATAGTGGCAGCAGGCCGGTGGCCAACGGGTCGAGGCTGCCGGTGTGGCCACCCTTCTCGGCACGGAACAGGCGGCGCGCCACCTGCAGGGCGGCGTTGGAGCTCATGCCGGTCGACTTGTCGAGCAGCAGGATGCCATCCAGGCGGCGGAACTGAATTCGGGTCATGACAGGATGTTGTAGAGCCGAGCCATGCTCGGCTGCAGCGGCGCGGCCCGCACAGGCATCGCGTTGCCGGAATGGAAAGACGCCGGGCATGGGCCCGGCGCTAGCTTATTCTTCGTCGCTCTCGCGACGCTTTTCCGCGGCCAGCGTATCGGGCAGGTCGCGCAGGATGTTGTCGATGTGCTCACCACGGTCGACCGAGTCGTCGTAGTGGAAATGCAGCTCCGGCACGTGGCGCAGCTTCATCGCGCGGGCCAGGTCCATGCGCAGGCGGTAGCCCAGCTCCTTCAGGCCGGCCACGGCTTCAGCCGAGCGCTCCGGCATCAGGGCGGTGACGAACACCTTGGCATGGGCCATGTCGCGGGTGATTTCCACGTCGGACACGCTCACCGAGGGCAACCCGTGCTCGCGCACGGCGTTGTGCACCAGGGTGCCGAGTTCACGGCGCAGCTGGGCGGAGACACGGTCGGTTCGATGGAAAGTCTTGGGCACGAGCAGCTCTTGGTTCAGTTGTCGCCCGACCAACGGTCGGGCGCTACAGGTACATGGTAGGGCCCGACCGTTGGTCGGGCCACCTTGCAGCATTACAGGGTGCGCGGCACTTCGATACGCTCGAAGCACTCGATCTGGTCGCCCGGCTTGACGTCGTTGTAGGCCTTCACCGCGATACCGCATTCGGTACCGTTGCGGACTTCCTCGACGTTCTCCTTGAAGCGACGCAGCGATTCCAGCTCGCCCTCGAAGATCACCACGCTGTCGCGCAGCACGCGGATCGGCTTGTTGCGCTTGACCACGCCCTCGATGACCATCGAGCCGGCAACGGCGCCCAGCTTGGAGCTGCGGAAGACGTCGCGGACCTCGGCGATACCGATGATCTCTTCGCGGATCTCCACGCCCAGCAGACCGGATGCCACCTGCTTCACCTGATCGATCACGTCATAGATGATCGAGAAGTAACGCAGGTCAACGCCGTTGGATTCAATGATGCGACGGGCCGAAGCATCCGCACGCACGTTGAAGCCGATGACGGTGGCCTTCGAAGCAGCCGCCGAGTTGGCATCCGATTCGGTGATGCCGCCGACGCCGGAGTGGATCACGTTGATGCGGATGTCTTCGTTGGACAGCGCGACCAGTGCCTGGCTCAGGGCCTGCACCGAACCCTGCACGTCGGCCTTGATGACCAGGTTGAGGACCTGCTGGCCCTCGCCCTTGCCCAGGGTCGCCATGATGTCTTCCATGCGGCTGCCAGCGGTGGCGACCAGGCGCGATTCACGGCGCTTGGTCTCACGCTGCTGGGCAACATCCTTGGCCAGGCGCTCGTCCTCGACCACCACGAAGTCGTCTCCGGCTTCCGGCACACCGGACAGGCCCAGGACCTGCACCGGGATCGACGGGCCGGCGAACTCCGGCTGCTTGCCGGTTTCGTCGAACAGCGCACGCACGCGGCCGTACTGGATACCGCACACCAGGTAGTCGCCCTTCTTCAGGCGGCCCTGCTGCACCAGCACCGTAGCGACCGGGCCGCGGCCCTTGTCCAGCGACGATTCGATCACCACGCCCGAGGCGCGACCTTCGTCGACGGCCTTCAGTTCCAGCAGTTCGGCCTGCACCGACACCGCGTCCAGCAGGTCGTCGATGCCCAGGCCGGTCTTGGCCGAGATCTCCACCATCTGGATGTCACCACCGAACTCTTCGGCCACGACCTGCTCGGAGAGCAGCTCGTTCTTGACCCGCATCGGGTCGGCACCGGACTTGTCGATCTTGTTGATCGCCACGATCAGCGGCACACCCGCCGAACGGGCGTGCTGGATCGCTTCCTTGGTCTGCGGCATGACGCCGTCGTCGGCAGCAACCACCAGCACCACGATGTCGGTCAGCTTGGCACCGCGGGCACGCATCGAGGTGAACGCGGCGTGGCCCGGGGTATCCAGGAAGCTGATGACGCCCTTGGGCGTCTCGACGTGGTAGGCGCCGATATGCTGGGTGATGCCGCCGGCTTCGCCGTGGGCAACCTTGGTGCGGCGGATGTAGTCCAGCAGCGAGGTCTTGCCGTGGTCCACGTGACCCATGATGGTGACCACCGGCGGGCGCTGTACGGCTTCGCCCTGGTTTTCACCGGTCGAAGCCAGCAGCGCGTCTTCGGCATCGTTGTCGTTGGCACGGATCGCCTTGTGGCCGAGTTCTTCGGTCACCAGCGCAGCGGTGTCGTGGTCGATGGACTGGGTGATGGTCGCCATCACGCCCATCTTGAACAGCGCCTTCACCACCTCGCCGCCCTTCAGCGCGAGCTTCTGCGCCAGGTCGGCCACGGTGATGGTCTCGCCGATCGCGACTTCACGCACGACCGGTGCGGTCGGGCGTTCGAACGCGTGCGGACCGGCATTGTTGCCACCACGCGACATGTCGCGACGGCCACCGGTCTGGTTGCGGCCACCCGGACGTCCACGCGAATTGCTGTTGTTGCTGTTGCCACGACGCGCACGGTCGGCGGCCGACAGGTGCATCTGGCCGGCGAAGCGGTCGCCCGGGCCACGCTCGTTGCGCGGCGCGCTGCGGTTGTTGCGCTCGTCGTTGCGCGGCGGCGGCGGCGGAGCACCACGCGGCGCAGCCGGGGCGGCGGCCGGGGCGCGCGGCGGGCGCGGCGCGGTTTCGTCGATCGGAGCACGCTTGGGCTTGCTGGCGGCCAGTGCCTCGGCCGCCTTGGCCGCAGCCGCAGCTTCCTCGGCGGCCTTCTTCTCGGCCTCGGCGCGTTCCTTGGCGGCAGCCTCTTCCTCACGGGCACGGACGATGGCCTCGTCGCGCAGACGATCCTTCTCGGCCAGGGCCTGCTGTTCGGCGAGGTTGCGCGCACGCGACTCTTCCAGCTTGCGCAGGATGTCGGCGCGCTCTTCGTCCGGCGTCATGGCGCGAGCACCATCCTTGACGTAGGTACGCTTCTGGCGCACCTCGACATTCACGGTCGTCTTGCTGCGACCGGAATTGACCGTCACTTCCTGCTGCTTCCGGCGGTTGAGCGTGATCTTCTTTGCAGACTGATCGGTCTCTTCCGGGGCCTGCTCGGGCTTGCCGTGCGAACGACGAAGGAAGCCCAGGAGCTTTACCTTCTCGGAGCTGGTCACGACCTGGTCGGGACCGCTGAACTTCATGCCGGCACCGGCCAGCTGTTCCAGCAGTTTTTCGACCGGCGTGTTGACCAGTTCGGCAAGCTTGCGGATGGTGGTTTGCTGCGACATTCGGATCCTATGATCTTGTGGGCGCCCCCCCGCATCTGGAGGTGGCGCGGATTCTACGCCCTGAGCGGCTCAGGGCCCTGTTCATTGCCGGCTCATTCGCCGCGTTCCAGTCGGGCGATCTCCTCGGCACGGGCGGCCAGGATCAGCGCAGCGGCGCGCGCCTGATCCAGTCCTTCGATGCCGAAGTCCATGACCTCGTCGGCGGCCAGGTCGGACAGGTCCTCGCTGGTACGCACGCCGTGGCCGGCCAGCTCATATGCGGTGGCTTCGTCCATGCCCTTCAGGGACAGCAGGTCCTGCGCCGGCTGGCCGTCTTCAAGGCCTTCCTCGACTGCCAGGGCCTCATTGAGCAGCGCATCGCGGGCACGAGCGCGCAGCTCTTCGACGATGTCCTCGTCGAAACCTTCCACGGCCAGCAGTTCGCCGACCGGGACATATGCGATTTCCTCGACAGTGCCGAAGCCTTCGCTGACCAGGATGCCGGCGATTTCCTCGTCCACTTCCAGTTTGTCCATGAACAGCTGGCGGGCGGCAGCCTGCTCGGCCTCCGACTTGGCAGTGACCTGGTCCTGGGTCATCACGTTGAGCTGCCAGCCGGTCAGGCGGCTGGCCAGGCGCACGTTCTGGCCGCCCTTGCCGATCGCCTGGGCCAGGCGGTCTTCGGCAACGGCCAGGTCCATCGAGTGCTTGTCCTCATCGACGATGATCGACTGCACTTCGGCCGGCGCCATCGCGTTGATGACGAAGTTGGCCGGGTTGTCGTTCCACAGCACGATGTCCACGCGCTCGCCATTGAGCTCGTTGGACACGGCCTGCACGCGCGAACCGCGCATGCCGATGCAGGCACCGATCGGATCGGTGCGCTGGTCGTGGGCCAGCACGGCGATCTTGGCGCGGTCGCCCGGATCGCGGGCGCAGGCCTTGATTTCCACCAGGCCCTGGCCGACTTCCGGCACTTCCAGCTTGAACAGCTCGATCATGAACTCCGGCGCGGCGCGGCTGATGAACAGCTGCGGGCCACGCGGCTCCGAGCGCACTTCGGCCAGGTAGCCGCGCACGCGGTCGCCGGCACGCAGCACGTCGCGCGGAATGCCCTTGTCCTTCGGAATGAAGCCTTCGGCATTGCCACCGAGGTCGACGTAGATGTTGCCGCGCTCGGCGCGCTTGACCACACCGGTGATCAGCTCACCCACGCGATCCTTCCATGCATCCACGACCTGCTGGCGCTCGGCTTCGCGCACGCGCTGGACGATGACCTGCTTGGCGGCCTGGGCAGCGATGCGGCCGAAGTCCGGGTTCTCGATCTGCTCTTCGATGTAGTCGCCGACCTCGACGCCTTCGGCCTCGTCGACGGCGTCCATCAGGCGGATCTGGCGATCCGGGGATTCCATGACCACGTCATCAGCCACCACTTCCCAGCGGCGGAAGGTTTCGTAGCTGCCATCCTTGTGGTCGATGACCACGCGGGTCAGCACTTCCTCCTCGGGATAGCGCTTCTTCGCTGCCGAGGCCAGGGCGGCCTCGATGGCATCGAAGATCACTTCACGCGGCACGCCCTTCTCGTTGGCGACTGCGTCGACTACCAGCAACAGTTCCTTGCTCATTGGCTCACTCCGCGCGCGGCTTCTTTGCCGCCGGCTCGTTGGAAGAAGAATTCGTGTTCGGCTTCGGACGCTTCGGCGCCGGACCGGTCGGCTTGCTCGGGGCCAGCCCCAGCGCCACCCAGTCGGGCATGATCCGTGCCTTGTCGATGTTGTCGGCCGACACGACCACTTCAGCCTTGTCGACGATGAAGGTGACGGTGCCCGCGGCCTCGTCGATCGCTTCGATGCGGCCCTGCAGGCGACGACGGTTGTCCTGCGGCAGCTTCAGCGTGACCTTGGCCGATTCACCCTGGTGGCGGCCGAACTGCTCCAGGTTGAACAGCGGGCGGTCCACGCCCGGCGAGGACACTTCCAGCGTGTAATTGCCGCTGATCGGGTCTTCGACGTCCAGCTGCGCCGAGACTTCGCGGCTGACCCGCTCGCAGTCGTCGACATTGATGATGCGCTCGGGCTGTTCAGCCAGCGGCACGTCGATGTAAAGGCGCAGGGTCGCACCGCCGGGGGCCGGCAGATACTCAACGCCCAGCAGCTCCAGGCCCAGCGACACAACGGTCGGGGCGAGCAGATTCGCGATGTCGGTTGCCTTGTCGCTCACAGCCTGCCTTGATCTCTATGGTTGGGTGCCGGCCTTGGCCGGCGTGGAAACATGACGCCCCGGAAACGACAAAGGGCCCGTTGGGCCCCTTTTCCGGAAAGACTCCGGTGACTGGATTCCGGTTGCAACCTGCATTGCCTGCCGGTTGCGGCCCTCCTTCCGGGTCCGGACTCCCGCTGGGAGGCCGCCTTCAGGGGTACTGCTAGGCCGCTGATGATAGCGGCTGCACCGCGCTGGTGCAAGGTGCGGACCTGGGGTCAGATCCCTTTTCCACGGGAAAAGGGATCTGACCCCGATCACGCAGAAACGACGCAGACCCCAAAGAAAAACGCCCTCGAAGCAGCACTTCGAAGGCGATTTCTCTACTTGGTAGCGGGGGCAGGATTTGAACCTGCGACCTTCGGGTTATGAGCCCGACGAGCTGCCAGACTGCTCCACCCCGCATCAGAAGCGGAATTATGAGCGGTTGCTCCAAAAACTGCAAGCTTCCCCTCATTCATCAAATCGGTTGGCGCCGATCCGAAGTTGGTAGCGGGGGCAGGATTTGAACCTGCGACCTTCGGGTTATGAGCCCGACGAGCTGCCAGACTGCTCCACCCCGCACCAGAAGCGGAATTATGAGCGGTTGCTCCAAAAACTGCAAGCTTCCCCTCATTCATCAAATCGGTTGGCGCCGATCCGAAGTTGGTAGCGGGGGCAGGATTTGAACCTGCGACCTTCGGGTTATGAGCCCGACGAGCTGCCAGACTGCTCCACCCCGCACCGGAAGTGTTTGAACTGCTGCCCTGCTCTTTCGAGGGGGGCTACCGCAACGATGTTCTGGCTGAACCGCTGCAGTGACAACTCAGGCTGCGCATATTACACGAATCGCGCAGCTTTGTGTCAACTTTCATGCAAGATGCGCAAATGCCTGCTGGCACCAGACCATGATCGGGTTCCAGGCCAGGCCCAAGGCCAGCAGCGCCAGGGCATTGACACCCAGCACCACACCCAGCACGCGGTCGTTGTTGCGCGGCATGGCCTCGCCCACCGGCTCATCGAAGTACATGACCTTGATGACGCGCAGGTAGTAGAAGCAGCCGACCACGGCGCACAGCACGCCCAGGATGGCCAGCCACAGCAGGCCGCCGTTGACGGCCGCGCCCAGCACCGCCAGCTTGGTCCAGAAGCCCAGGAACGGCGGGATGCCGGCCAGCGACGCCATGATGCACAGCACCAGGCCGGCCATCCACGGGTTGCGGGCATTGAGGCCCTTGAAGTCCTCGATGTTCTCGGCTTCAAAGCCGGCACGCGACAGCGCGATGATCGCGCCGAAGGCGGCGGTCGACATGATGGCGTAGGCCAGTGCGTAGAACAGCGCAGCGGCATAGCCCTGTGCGCCACCACCGGCGATGCCCATCAGCAGGAAGCCGATGTGCGAGACGGTGGAGAACGCCAGCATGCGCTTGAGATTGCTCTGCGCGATGGCCATCAGGTTGCCGATGACCAGCGAGACTGCGGCCAGGCCGGCGATCAGCAGCTGCAGTTCGGTCGACAGCGGACCCACGCCCATTTCCAGCAGGCGGTAGGCCATGCCGAAGGCGGCCAGCTTCGGCGCCGAGCTGATGAACAGCGCGATCGGTGCCGGGGCACCCTGGTACACGTCCGGCAGCCACATGTGGAACGGTGCCGCACCCAGCTTGAAGGCGACGCCGGCGATCATGAACACCGCACCGGTGATCAGCAGCACGCGCTCTTCCGAGTGCGGGATGGCGTCACGGATGACGTCCAGGTGCAGGCTGCCGGTAGCGCCGTAGATCAGCGACATGCCGTACAGCAGCAGGCCAGAGGCCAGCGAGCCGAGCACGATGTACTTCATCGCCGCTTCCGAGGCCAGGCCGTTTTCGCGGTTGCTGGCGACCAGGGCGTAGGAGCACAGCGCCAGCAGTTCCAGGCCCAGGTAGACCATCAGCAGGCTGCCGGCCGACACCAGGATCATCATGCCGGCGGTGCCGAACAGGATCAGCACCGGGATCTCGCCCTGGAACAGGTTGCGGTCACGCAGATAACGCCAGCCGTAGACCAGGGTCAGGCCGCTGAGCAGCACGATCCCGGTCTTCATCACGTCCGCGGCGGTATCGCGCACGAACATGCCATGGAAGACCTCGCCCTGCCCGCCCACGCCGGTGGCCAGCATGAACAGCACCACGGCCAGCGCAGCGAGCGAGAACAGGTGGGTGACGATCTTGTTCCGGTTGCTGACGAACAGGTCGAGGATCATCAGGGCGAAGGCGCTGCCGATCAGCACCAGCTCGGGAGCGAGCGGTGGCAGGTCAGCGGCGGTCAATGGCAGCAGCGGCGAGGTGGTCATCATCAAATCCTGGAATTACAGCAGCTTGCTGGATGCGATCTGCATCGCCAGCTTCGCGATCGAGGGCTCCATCAGGTCGGTCAGCGGCTTGGGATAGATGCCCAGGGCCAGCACGCCGATGGCGAACACGCCCAGCACCAGCCATTCGCGGCCGTTGATGTCCTTCAGTTCGGCAACATGGCTGTTGGCCACTTCACCGAAGAAGATGCGCTTGTACAGCCACAGGGTGTAGGCGGCGCCGATGATCAGGGTGGTGGCCGCGCCCAGCGCGATCCACGGATTGCGCTGGAAGGCCGACAGGATGACCATGAACTCGCCGACGAAACCGCTGGTACCGGGCAGGCCCGCGTTGGCCATGAAGAACAGCATCGCGAAGGTGGCGAACCACGGCATCACGTTGACCACGCCGCCGTAATCGGCGATGCGGCGGCTGTGCATGCGGTCGTACAGCACGCCGACACAGGAGAACATCGCGCCGGAGACGAAGCCGTGCGAGATCATCTGCACCATGGCGCCCTGCAGGCCCAGGCGGGCGGCATCGGCGTTGCCGGCTTCACGGACCAGCCACAGGGCAATGAAGGTGCCCAGGGTGACGAAGCCCATGTGCGCGATCGACGAATAGGCGATCAGCTTCTTCATGTCGTCCTGCACCAGGGCGACCAGGCCAACGTAGATCACTGCGATCAACGACAGCGCAATCACCAGCCAGGCCCATTCCTGCGACGCGTCCGGGACGATCGGCAGGTTGAAGCGCAGGAAGCCATAGCCACCGATCTTCAGGGCGATGGCGGCCAGGATCACCGAACCGGCGGTCGGCGCTTCCACGTGGGCGTCCGGCAGCCAGGTATGGACCGGGAACATCGGCACCTTGACCGCGAAGGCGATCAGGAACGCGAAGAAGATCCAGGTCTGTTCCTTGGCCGACAGTGGCAGTGCATACAGGTCGGCCAGCTGGAAGCTGCCGCCCTTCATGTACAGGTAGATCAGTGCCACCAGCATCAGCACCGAGCCGAGGAAGGTGTACAGGAAGAACTTCAGCGCAGCGTAGATGCGACGCGGGCCGCCCCAGACACCGATGATCAGGAACATCGGGATCAGCATCGCCTCGAAGAACACGTAGAACAGCATCGCGTCCGTCGCCGCGAAGATACCGACCGTGACGCCTTCCAGGATCAGGAAGGCCGCCACGTACTGGTTCACGCGCTTGTCGATGGCGCTCCAGGCGCCGATCAGGGCAAGCACGCTGACCAGGGTAGTCAGCAGGATCAGCGCCACGGCAATGCCGTCCACGCCCAGGTTGTAGCCGATCTTGTACGCCGGGATCCAGGCATGGGTCTCGACGAACTGCAGACCGTCGATGCCCGCGTTGTAGCCGCTCAGCAGCGAGAGGCTCGCCACGAACGTCAGCACCGCTACGCCCAGCGACGCCCAGCGGGCGGTCTGCGCATCACGGATCGCAAGGATCAGGGCACCACCGATGATCGGCAGCCAGATGAGGACACTGAGTAGAGGCCAGTTCGACACGTCTTCTTATTCCGTACAGGTCATCAACGCAGGTAATGCATCAGCACGCCCAGCAGGGCAATCAGGCCGATGATCATCGCGAAGGCGTAGTGATAGAGGAAACCGGATTGGGTACGACGCAGCACGCCGGCTGCAACGTCCACAACACGTGCCGAGAGATTGACCACGCCGTCGACGATGTTGCTGTCGATCCAGCGCGAGACCTTGCCCAGCTTGACGCTGCCACCGGCAAAGCCATCGATCCACAGCTTGTCGAAGCCGTACTTGTTTTCCAGCACCGACACCAGCGGAGCGAAGGTCTTGCGCGCCTTGCCCGACAGGTCCGGCTTCCACAGGTAGAACAGTGCGGCCAGCAGGAAGCCCGCAACGGTCAGCATGAACGCCGGAGCCATCATGCCGTGCAGCGCGAAGGCGACCGGGCCGTGGAACTCCTCACCCAGGAAGCCGATGGTGTTCTTGGCCGGATCGTAGAAGTCGACGATTCCGGTGAAGAACGTATGCGCCTGGCCCTTGATGGCATCGTGGGCATGATGGCCGGCCCAGTCGGTGCCGTACAGCATCGGACCGATGCTGAAGAAACCGATGGCGATCGACGGGATGGCCAGCAGGATCAGCGGCAAGGTCACCACCCACGGGGTTTCGTGCGGCTCATGCGGACCGTGGCCATGGCCGTGGTCATCGTGATGCGCATCGCCGTGGTGGGCGTCGGCGGCGTGGTGAGCGTCATGGCCGTGACCATGATCGTCATGATGCACGTCGCGGAAACGCTCCTTGCCGTGGAAGGTCAGGAACAGCAGGCGGAAGCTGTAGAAGCTGGTGACGATCACGCCACCCAGCACTGCCCAGTAGCCGTAGGTGGCCACCCAGTTGTCGGACAGGTGCGCGTGCAGCTCGGCGGCCTCGATGATGGTGTCCTTCGAGTAGAAGCCGGAGAAGAACGGCGTACCCACCAGTGCCAGCGTACCGATCCACATGGTGATGAAGGTGATCGGCATGTACTTGCGCAGGCCACCCATCTTGCGCATGTCCTGCTCGTGGTGCATGGCAATGATGACCGAGCCGGCACCCAGGAACAGCAGCGCCTTGAAGAAGGCGTGGGTCATCAGGTGGAACACGGCTGCCGAGTAGGCCGACACGCCCAGTGCAACCGTCATGTAGCCCAGCTGCGACAGCGTGGAGTACGCGACGACGCGCTTGATGTCGTTCTGCACGATACCGATCAGGCCGGTGAAGAACGCGGTGGTGGCACCGATGAACAGCACGAAGTTCAGCGCGGTCTGCGACAGCTCGAACAGCGGCGACATGCGGGTGACCATGAAGATACCGGCGGTCACCATCGTCGCGGCGTGGATCAGTGCCGAGATCGGGGTCGGGCCTTCCATCGAGTCGGGCAGCCACACGTGCAGCGGGACCTGGGCCGACTTGCCCATGGCACCAATGAACAGACAGATGCAGATGACGGTAGCGATCGACCAGATCACCGGCTCGTTGAGCAGCTGCATGCCCAGGATCGTGCCGTCCCAGATCTGCAGCTGGGCGCGCGGATCAGCCAGCATGCCGGCCTGCGAGAACACCTGCGAGTAGTCCAGGGTGCCGAACACCCACAGCACGCCGGCGATGCCGAGCAGGAAGCCGAAGTCGCCGACGCGGTTGACCAGGAACGCCTTCATGTTGGCGAAGATCGCGGTCGGGCGCTTGAACCAGAAGCCGATCAGCAGGTACGACACCAGGCCCACCGCTTCCCAGCCGAAGAACAGCTGCAGGAAGTTGTTGCTCATCACCAGGGTGAGCATCGAGAAGGTGAACAGCGAGATGTAGCTGAAGAACCGCTGGTAGCCCGGATCGTCCTGCATGTAGCCGATCGTGTAGATGTGGACCAGCAGCGACACGAAGGTCACCACCACCATCATCATCGCGGTCAGCTTGTCGACCATGAAGCCGACGTGGGCCGAGTACTGGCCGACTTCGAAGAACGTGTAGATGTTCTGGTTGAACGGCTGTGCGCCGCCCCACAGCAGCTGGTAGAGCGTGTACATCGACAGGCCGCAGGCCACCGCGACGCCGAGGATGGTGATGGTCTGCGCGCCGAAGCGCTTGACCTGGCGACCGAACAGGCCGGCGATGATGCTGCCGAACAGCGGCGCAAGCACCACTGCGATCAACAGACTCTTGGAGAGAGTGATTTCCATCTGTGGATCAGCCCTTCAACGAATCGACTTCGCCGACATTGATCGTGCGGCGGGTACGGAACAGGGTCACCAGGATCGCCAGGCCGATGGCGGCTTCCGCGGCGGCGACGGTCAGGATGAAGAACACGAACAGCTGGCCGGACGGATCGCCCAGCTGGCGCGAGAAGCCGACGAAGTTGATGTTCACCGACAGCAGCATCAGTTCGATCGACATCAGCAGGACGATGACGTTCTTCCGGTTGAGGAAGATGCCGGCCAGGCTGATGGCGAACAGCACCGCGCCAAGCGCAAGGATGTGGCCAAGGGTAATCACGGCTGGGTCTCCTCGCCGGTGGCCGGCTTGCTGTTGCTGTGCACGACCGGTGCTTCGGCACCCATCTTGACCATGCGCAGGCGCTGGCCGGCCTTGACCATGGTCTGCTCGCCCGGGTTCTGGCTCTTGACGCCGGTACGGCGGCGCAGGGTCAACATCACGGCGGCAACCACGGCCACGGTCAGGATGACGGCGGCGAACTCGAACGGCAGCAGGTACTCGGTGAACAGCGTGCGTGCCAGCCAGGTGATGTTGGAACTGTCGGCGGCGACCGCAGCGGCGTTGTCGGCCGGGAACGGCGTGACCGAGCGTGCCTTGACGCCGATCAGGATCAGCATCTGCGCCAGCATCGCCACCGCGACGATGAGGCCGACCGGCAGGTAGCGCACCCAGCCCTCACGCAGCTTGGTGGGGTCGATGTCCAGCATCATCACCACGAACAGGAACAGCACCATCACCGCGCCAACGTAGACCAGCACCAGCGCCACGCCGAGGAACTCGGCGCCCACCAGCAGCCACACGCAGGCAATGGAGAAGAAGGTCAGCACCAGACAGAGCACGGCGTGAACCGGGTTGCGCACGCTGATCACCGCACCGGCCGAAACCGTTGCCGCGATGGCGAACACCCAGAAAGCGATATTTACCCAATCCATCTCTCGACCTCAGCGGTAAGCGGCATCGGCGGCACGACGCTCGGCGATCTCGGACTCGAGACGGTCGCCAAGGGCCAGCAGCTGCGGCTTGGTAACGATGTTTTCGCCACGGTTCTCGAAGTGGTACTCGAGGATGTGGGTTTCGACGATCGAGTCCACCGGGCAGCTTTCTTCGCAGAAGCCGCAGAAGATGCACTTGAACAGGTCGATGTCGTAGCGGGTGGTGCGGCGGGTGCCGTCCTCGCGCTTGGCCGAGTCGATGGTGATGGCCAGCGCCGGGCACACCGCTTCACACAGCTTGCAGGCAATGCAGCGCTCTTCGCCGTTGGGATAACGGCGCAGGGCGTGCAGGCCACGGAAGCGCGGCGACTGCGGGAACTTCTCCATCGGGTACATCATCGTGTACTTCGGCTTGAAGCTGTACTTCAGCGTCAGCCAGAGGCCGGCCAGCAGTTCGAGCAGCAGCAGGCTCTTGAAGTAATGGGTAATCCTGTTCATCACTTAGACGCCCTTTTGAATCACGCCGAAGAACACCATGACGGCGGTAACCGCGATCCACAGAATGGCCAGCGGGATGAAGACCTTCCAGCCCAGGCGCATGATCTGGTCATAGCGGAAGCGCGGGAAGCTGGCACGGAACCAGATGTAGGCACTGGCGAAGAAGAACACCTTGACGAACAACCACGGTGCACCGCCCTTCCAGATCCAGTCGACCAGCGGCGAAACATTGCCGAAATCGACCCAGCCCTGGACCGGGCTCAGCCAGCCGCCCAGGAAGAAGATCGAGATCAGGAAGCTGATCAGGATCATGTTCGCGTATTCGGCCAGGAAGAACAGGGCGAACGCACCGCCGGAGTACTCGACCATGTGGCCGGCAACGATTTCCGACTCGCCTTCCACCACGTCGAACGGCGCGCGGTTGGTTTCAGCCACGCCCGACACCCAGTAGATGACGAACAGCGGGAACAGCGGCAGCAGGAACCAGTCGAAGAAGCCGGAACTGCCGGCCTGCGCAGCGACGATGTTGCTCAGGTTCAGGCTGCCCGAGGCGATCATCACGCCGACCAGGGCGAAGCCCATGGCGATTTCGTAGCTGATCATCTGCGCCGAGGCGCGCATGGCGCCCAGGAACGCGTACTTCGAGTTGGACGCCCAACCGGCCAGGATGATGCCGTAGATGCCCAGCGAGGTCATCGCCAGCAGGTACAGCAGGCCGGCGTTGGCATTGGACAGCACGATCTGCGAATCGAAGGGCACCACCGACCAGGCCGCGAAGGCCGGGGCCAGGGTGATCAGCGGGGCCAGCAGATAGATCGCCTTGTTGGCGCTGCTCGGCTGGACCACTTCCTTGAACAGCAGCTTGAAGACGTCGGCGAAGGCCTGGAAGATGCCCATGCCCACGTACATCGGGCCGTGGCGGACGTGCATCCAGCCGATCAGCTTGCGTTCCCAGACCACGTAGAAGGCCACCGAGATGATCACCGGCACGGCGATCACCAGGATCTTCAGGATGATCCAGATCAGCGCGCCGATGTCACCGAGGCCCAGCAGCCACTGGTGCAGCGGGTCGACCGCGTTCAACAGCAATTCGTTCATGCAGCCACCACCGATACGCGAGCGGCACCCAGCGGCGCGGTCGCGCCGTGGCCCGATTCAATCCAGACCGAACCCGCAGCGACGCGGGCGTCGACCACCACCGGCAGGGTGGCCTTGCCGGCGTCGGTGCCGACCTTGGCCATCTGCCCTTCCTGCAGCTGCAGGCGAGCGGCATCTTCTGCGTTCAGCACGATGCGCGGGGCGTTGTTGAGCGGATGCGACTGCAGTGCCGGCGCGCGACGGACCACCGCATCGGTGCGGTAGATCGCGGCGGTCGAAGCCACTTCCAGGCCTTCACCGGCAACTGCCGGCTGCGCCGAAGCAGCGACGGTGACCGACACCGGGGCCAGGCTGGCACGCAGGCCGGCCAGGTCGGTGAAGTCGAAACCGGCCAGGGCCATGTCGCCGCCCAGTGCGCGCAGCACGCGCCAGCCTTCGCGGGCCTCGCCCGGCAGCTTGCCGCCGGCACGGGCCGACTGCTCGCGACCATCGAGGTTGGTCAGGGTGGCATCGATTTCCGGCAGCGCACCGATCGGCAGGATCACGTCGGCAACGTCGCGGGTCGAGGCGCAGGCGAACTGGCTGAAGGCCACCACCTGCGCACCGTCCAGCGCCTTGCGGGCGGCCGGGGCGTCGGCGAAGTCCAGGCCCGGCTCAAGGCCGTACACCACGTAGGCCTGGCGCGGCTGCGCCAGCATCGCGGCGACGTCCTTGCCAGCCGGCAGCACGCCGGCGCGGGTCAGGCCAACGGCGTTGGCGCCCTGCGGGATGCGGCACAGCTTGGCACCGGTAGCGGCAGCGAAGTCACGCGCGGCAGCGCGGATCGCGGCAGCCTGCGGGTGGTTCTCGGCGATGCCACCAACGATCAGCACGGTGTTGTTGCCGCCCTGCACTGCCGAACGCAGCTCGGCGTTGGCCAGCGCGTCGACGAACTTCGACGGGGCAACGATCTGCTTGCCGGCGACACTGAAGGCGAAGTCGAAGTCCACCGGATTGACGACGTGGATCTTCGCGCCCTTGGTGGTCTGCGCCTTGCGCAGGCGAGCGTGCAGCAGCGGCAGTTCGTGGCGGATGTTGCTGCCCAGGACCACGATGCGGTCGGCGCCCTCGATCTCGGCTAGCGGCAGACCGAACACTTCGGCGGTTGCGGCGTCGGAGAAATCGCGGTTGTTGATGCGGTGGTCGATGTTGCCCGAGCCCAGGCCCTTGGCCAGGCGGGCCAGCAGTGCGCCTTCCTCGTTCGAGGTCGACGGGTGCACCAGCACGCCCAGGTTGTCGCCCTGGTTGGCCTTGAGGATTTCGGCGGCCGCGGCCAGGCCTTCGGCCCAGCTCACTTCCTTCCACTCGCCGTTGACCTTGCGCAGCGGCTTGACCGCACGGTCTTCGCTGTACAGGCCCTGGTGCGAGTAGCGGTCACGGTCGGACAGCCAGCACTCGTTCACGGCTTCGTTGTCGCGCGGCACGGTGCGCAGCACTTCGCCGCGACGCACGTGCAGGAACAGGTTCGAACCCATCGCATCGTGATAGCCCAGCGACTCGCGCGCGGTCAGTTCCCACGGGCGGGCGCGGAACTGGAACACCTTGTTGGTCAGCGCGCCGACCGGGCAGACGTCGACGACGTTGCCGGACAGCTCGGTGGTCAGCGGCTTGCCGTCGAAGGTACCGATCTGCAGGTTCTCACCGCGGTACATGCCACCCAGTTCGTAGGTACCGGCAACGTCGGCGGTGAAGCGGACGCAGCGGGTGCACTGGATGCAGCGGGTCATCTCGGTGGCAACCAGCGGACCCATGTCCTCGTCAGGCACCACGCGCTTGCGCTCGTTGAAGCGGCTGACCGAACGGCCATAGCCCAGCGACACGTCCTGCAGCTCGCACTCGCCGCCCTGATCACAGATCGGGCAGTCCAGCGGGTGGTTGATGAGCAGGAACTCCATCACCGAGCGCTGGAACTTCAGCGCCTTCTCGCTGCGGGTGGCGACCTTCATGCCGTCCATCACCGGGGTGGCACAGGCCGGCGCCGGCTTCGGCGACTTCTCCACGTCCACCAGGCACATGCGGCAGTTGGCGGCGATCGGCAGCTTCTCGTGATAGCAGAAGCGCGGAATCGGAATGCCGGCCTTGTCGGCCGCCTGGATGATCATCGAGCCCTTGGGCACGACCAGCGACTTGCCATCGATCTCGATGGTGACGTGATCGGGTGGGACGCTCGGATTTACGGGTTGCGCGCTCATGCAGCGGCTGCCTCCACCTTCTTGCCGTCAACCATCGAATGACCGTTGACGATGTAGTACTCGAACTCGTCCCAGAACTGGCGCAGGAAGCCCTGGATGGGCCATGCAGCCGCTTCGCCGAACGCACAGATGGTGTGGCCTTCGATCTGCCCGGCCACTGCCTTCAGCTGGTGCAGGTCTTCCATCGTGGCCTTGCCGGCGACGATGCGCTCCAGCACGCGGTGCATCCAGCCGGTGCCTTCACGGCACGGGGTGCACTGGCCGCAGGATTCCTTGTGGAAGAACTGGCTGATGCGGCAGGCGAACTTGACGCAGCAGACGCTGTCGTCGAGCACGACGATCGCACCCGAGCCCAGGCCGGAGCCCAGCGCACGGATGGTGTCGTAGTCCATCGGCAGGCCCTTCAGCTCGGCCGCGGTCAGCACCGGCATCGACACGCCGCCCGGGATCGCGCCCTTGAGCTTGCGGCCCGGACGCAGGCCACCGGCCATTTCCAGCAGGTCGTCGAAGGTGGTGCCCAGCGGTACTTCGAAGTTGCCGCCGTTCTGCACGCAGCCGGACACCGAGAAGCACTTCGGGCCGCCGTTGGCGGTCAGGCTCAGGCCCTTGAACCACTCCGGGCCGTTGCGGATGATCGCCGGTACCGAACCATAGGTTTCGGTGTTGTTGATCGTCGACGGCTTGCCGTACAGGCCGAAGTTGGCCGGGAACGGCGGCTTGTAGCGCGGCTGGCCCTTCTTGCCTTCCAGCGATTCCATCAGCGCGGTTTCTTCGCCGCAGATGTACGCGCCGGCGCCCAGCGCGCCGTAGATGTCGATGTCCACGCCGCTGCCGAGGATGTTCTTGCCCAGCCAGCCGTTCGCATAGGCGTCGGCCAGGGCCTGCTCGAAGTGCTCGAACGGCTCGTGGTGGAATTCACCGCGCAGGTAGTTGTAGCCCACGGTCGAACCGGTGGCGTAGCAGGCGATCGCCATGCCTTCCACGACCGAATGCGGGTTGTAGCGCAGGATGTCGCGATCCTTGCAGGTGCCCGGCTCGGATTCGTCCGAGTTGCAGAGGATGTACTTCTGCATGTTGCCCTTGGGCATGAACGACCACTTCAGGCCGGTCGGGAAGCCTGCGCCACCGCGGCCGCGCAGGCCCGAGGCCTTGACCATCTCGATGACCTGCTCCGGCGGGATCTTCTCTTCGAGGATCTTGCGCAGGGCAGCGTAGCCACCGGTCTTCAGGTAGCTTTCGTACGACCACGGGGTGTCGTAATGCAGGGTGGTATAGACCACCTGGTGCGGCAGCGGCGCGGGGCCGACCGGACCCTTGGATTCGTGGTGATGTGCCATGCCCTTACTCCAGCCCGTCCAGCAGCTCGTCGACCTTTTCCAGGGTCAGACGCTCATGGTAGTGACCGTTGATGACCATCATCGGCGCGCCACCGCAGCCGGCCAGGCACTCTTCCTCGCGCTTGAGGTAGACGCGGCCGTCAGGGGTCGATTCACCGTGCTTGATGCCCAGCTTCTTCTCGCAATGGCGCACGATGTCCTCGGCGCCATTGAGCCAGCAGCTGATGTTGGTGCAGATGGCCACGTTGTTGCGGCCCACCTTCTCGGTCTCGAACATCGAGTAGAAGCTGGCGACCTCGTAGGCCCACACCGGCGGCAGGTCCAGGTACTTGGCCACGCCGGCGATCAGTTCGTCGGTCAGCCAGCCCTGGTTCTGCTCCTGGGCCGCATGCAGGCCCTGCAGCACGGCAGAGCGCTTGCGGTCCGGCGGGAACTTGGACAGCCAGTGATCGATGTGAGCGCGGGTCTTGTCGCTCAGCACCACCATCGGGTCGACGTCGCGCGCCGCCTCGAAATTACCTGTCGCCTTCATCGGCCGACCTCAGCGAAATGCATAACGTGAAATTCCAGAAACTGCGGCGCCGGCTTGCGCCGGCTGCCTGCAGCGGGCGTTGGCGTGGCGGACGGCATTACCGGTCAACCTCGCCGAACACCAGGTCGTAGGTGCCGATCATCGCCACCACGTCAGCCAGCATGTGGCCGCGCACGACCGAATCGATCGAGGACAGGTGGGCGAAGCCCGGCGCACGCAGGTGCACGCGGAACGGCTTGTTGGCGCCATCGGAGACCAGGTAGCAGCCGAATTCACCCTTCGGGGCTTCCACCGCCGAGTAGGTCTCGCCGGCCGGCACGCAGTAGCCTTCGCTGAACAGCTTGAAGTGGTGGATCAACGCTTCCATGTCGTCCTTCATGTCCTCGCGCCTGGGCGGAGCGACCTTGAAGTTCTTCACCATCACCGGGCCCGGGTTGGCCTTCAGCCACGCCACGCACTGCTTGATGATGCGGTTGGATTCGCGCATTTCGGCAACGCGGACCAGATAGCGGTCGTAGCAGTCGCCTTCCTTGCCCAGCGGGATGTCGAAATCGACGGCATCGTACTTGGCGTACGGACGCTTCTTGCGCAGGTCCCAGGCAATGCCCGAACCGCGCAGCATCACGCCGGTCATGCCCCACTGGTGGGCCAGTTCGGGAGTGACCACGCCAATGCCGACGGTACGCTGCTTCCAGATACGGTTGTCGGTCAGCAGGGTTTCGTATTCGTCGATGCGCTTGGGGAACTCGACGGTGAAGTTCTCCAGGAAGTCCAGCAGCGAGCCTTCGCGCGAAGCATTGAGCTGCTTCAGCGCCTTGCCCTTGTGCCAGCGCGATTCCTTGTACTTCGGCATGTGGTCCGGCAGGTCGCGGTAGACACCGCCCGGACGGTAGTACGCCGCGTGCATGCGCGCGCCGGAAACCGCTTCGTAGCAGTCCATCAGCTCTTCGCGTTCGCGGAAGGCGTACAGCATCACCGCCATCGCGCCCAGGTCGAGCGCGTTGGAGCCCAGCCACATCAGATGGTTGAGGATGCGGGTGATTTCATCGTACATGGTGCGGATGTACTGGGCACGCTCCGGCGCCTCGATACCCATCAGGGTCTCGATCGCGCGCACGTACGCGTGCTCGTTGCACATCATCGACACGTAATCCAGGCGATCCATGTAGCCGATCGACTGGTTGAACGGCTTGGACTCGGCCAGCTTCTCGGTACCACGGTGCAGCAGACCCACGTGCGGATCGGCGCGCATGATGGTTTCACCGTCCATTTCCAGGATCAGGCGCAGCACACCGTGAGCGGCCGGATGCTGCGGGCCGAAGTTCATGGTGTAGTTGCGGATTTCCTGCCGGCTCTCGGCGGCGTTGCTGGCGAATGCTTCGCCGGCCTGGTGTACGTGGCTCACTTCACTGCCTCCTGCGCGCGCTCACCTTCTGCGGTCTGCAGACGGGCGTCGTCGCGGATCACGCGCGGCACGCCGACGCGCGGCTCCACCGAGGTGACCGGTTCGTAGATCACGCGCTTCTTTTCTTCGTCGTAGCGGACTTCGACATTGCCGATCAGCGGGAAGTCCTTGCGGAACGGATGGCCGACGAAACCGTAGTCGGTCAGGATCCGGCGCAGGTCCGGGTGGCCTTCGAAGATCACGCCGTACAGGTCGAACGCCTCGCGCTCGAACCAGTTCAGGCCCGGCCAGATGCCGGTCAGCGAGGACACCACCGGCAGTGCTTCGTCAGGGGCGAAGCAGCGCAGGTGCATCATCAGGTTGTGCTGGTAGGAACGCAGCTGCGCGACCACCGCAAAGCGCTGGGTCGGCATGTGCTGCGGGCGGGCACCGTCGGCACCGTTTTCCTCGGTGGGGAACTCGCCCCACGCGAAGCGGCCCTGGGCCTTGCCTTCGACGCCTCGGCTGAAACCCTGCGAGGACACGTCAGCGGTGTCCCATTCGTCGGAGCCATAACCGAGGTAGTCGACGCCGCACAGATCCACGGCCTGCTCGAAACCAAACTCGTCACGCAGCGCCAGGGCGGTGGCGTGCCACTCGGCGGCAGGCACTTCCAGCGTCACTTCGCCGCGGGGTTCGACCACGATGACCTTCGCACCAGCGAAACGTGCGGAGAGTCGGTCGATGAAGGATGCTTGCTCTGCCATGGGGGCTTGGCGCGCTCTAGTCAGGTGAAGGGGTCAGCGGGCGATGGTCTGTGTACGCCAGATCTTCTTCTGCAGCTGCAGGATCCCGTACACCAGCGCCTCGGCGGTCGGCGGGCAGCCCGGGACGTAGACGTCCACCGGCACCACGCGATCACAGCCGCGCACCACAGAATAGGAGTAGTGGTAGTAGCCGCCACCGTTGGCGCAGCTACCCATCGAGATGACCCACTTCGGGTCCGGCATCTGGTCGTAGACCTTGCGCAGCGCCGGGGCCATCTTGTTGACCAGGGTGCCGGCCACGATCATCACGTCGGACTGACGCGGCGACGGGCGGAACACCACGCCGTAGCGGTCCAGGTCCAGGCGCGCGGCGCCGGCATGCATCATCTCGACCGCGCAGCAGGCCAGGCCGAAGGTCATCGGCCACATCGAGCCGGTGCGCGCCCAGTTCAGCAGTGCGTCGACGCTGGTGGTGACGAAGCCCTTTTCCAGCAGCGGGTTGTCGCCTTCCGGCCGCAGGATGTCATCAACCCGGCCTTCCGGCGACGGGTTGTTCATGAGGCCATCGAGAGTCTGAATCACTCCCATTCCAGCGCTCCCTTCTTCCAGACGTAAATGAAACCGAGGAACAGCATGCCGACGAACAGGCCCATGGTGACCAGCGAACGGGCGCCCAGTTCCATGAAGACCTGGGTCCACGGCACGATGAAGATGATTTCCAGGTCGAAGACGATGAACTGGATCGCGATCAGGTAGTAGCGCACGTCGAACTTCATGCGCGCGTCTTCGAAGGCTTCGAAGCCGCACTCATACGGCGACAGCTTTTCCAGATCGGGGCGGCGGGGACCGAGGAATCGACCAACCAGCATCAGCGTAACGCCGATACCGGTGGCAACGATCAGAAACAGCAGAGACGGCAAATATTCGGCCAGCACAGCGATTCTCTCTTGCCTCTGCCGCCGCGCCTGCAGGCGCTTTGGCATGGGGGAGTGGACGGGAACCTGCCTGGCGCCTTGCGCGCCAGACGAACCCGCTTTACTTACAAATGGTGCCCAAGAGGGGACTCGAACCCCTACGACTTGCGTCGCTACCACCTCAAGGTAGTGCGTCTACCAATTCCGCCACCTGGGCAAACGATCACATCAGACTATCTTTCCGATGCGCCGCGTATTGTAACCGGCTTCAGTCTTTCTGGGAGCCTTCTGAAGGCTTTTCTTCACCAGAAACCGAAGATTCCGCCTGAGCCGGCACATTCGCGGCCGGAACCGGGGCTGCCGGGACCGCATCGGCCTTCGGGACGGCCGGCAGCTCGCCCGCCGGAGCCGCCGGAGCAGCCGCTGCCGGGGCGGACATCAGACCCAGATCCTGGTCGGCTGCCGGACGGGTGCCGTGACCGGCATACCAGGCCATGAAGAGGCTGATGCCAAAGAACACGACAGCCAGCCACTTGGTCGACTTGGACAGGAAGTTCGAGGCGCCACGCGCACCGAACACCGTACCCGAGGCACCAGCACCAAAGCCCGAACCTGCCGCCGCACCCGAGCCACGCTGCATCAGGATCAGCGCGATCATGGCCACAGCGACCAGCACGTAGACGACATTGAGGATCAACATCAGCATTGGAAACCGCCCTCGGACAATACTTCTAGGATTAGTTCGCGGCCGCCGCCCGTGCGATGGCCAGGAAGTCCGCGGCCACCAGGGAGGCGCCGCCGACCAGCCCACCATCGACATCCGGCTGCGCGAACAGTTCCCCGGCATTGTCGGGCTTCACGCTACCGCCGTAAACAATGGGCAGTGAATCGGCGATTCTAGCATCGATACGCGCGACTTCGCCACGGATGAACGCGTGCACCTGCTGCGCCTGCTCCTTGCTGGCGGTACGGCCGGTGCCGATGGCCCAGACCGGCTCGTAGGCGACCACGGCGTTGGCGAAACCGGCCGCACCGACCAGTTCCAGTACCGGCGCCAGCTGGCTGGCGATGACCGTTTCGGTCTGCCCGGCCTCTCGCTGTTCCAGGGTCTCACCCACGCACAGCACCGGGACCAGGCCGGCATGCTGGGCAGCGGCGAACTTGCGCGCGACCAGCTCGCTGCTTTCATGGTGGTACTGGCGGCGCTCGGAATGGCCGACCAGGCCATAGCGGGCCCCGACCTCGACCAGCATGGCCGCGCAGACTTCGCCGGTGTAGGCGCCCTTCTCGTTGCTGCTCACGTCCTGTGCGCCAAAGGCCAGGCCGGTCGCGCCGAAGTCCTCGACCAGCTCGCCCAGGTACGGCAGCGGGGGCAGGATCACCACGTCCACGCCCTCCAGCGGCAGCCCGGCGGCCACCTGCCCCAGCAGTTCATTGGCGAATTGACGGCTGCCATGCAGCTTCCAGTTTCCGGCGACGATCTTGCGGCGCATGAGCGGGTGGCTCCTGTGTGAAGTCAGCCGGTCATGATACCCGTTGCGGCAAAAATCCGTTTCCTTGTAAGCGGTTACATGGATTTTCAGCCAACGGCGCAGCCCCTCGTGGCGGAGGGGGGGGGGGCGGGGTTTGGGTGGTCGCGGAGAGCCCGGCTAGATCTGGGGCTTGGCCGGGCGGGTAGGACTGCGCAGGGGGCGCTGCAAGTACGTCCATGTAAGCTCGGTCGCCGCATCCATGCGGCTCACGCCCCTGCGCAGCCCCACCCGCCCGGCCTCTGACACAGTCCGGCGGTTCCGCCCGCCACGGAAAGAAAAAAGAAGAACAAGAGCAAAGGCAAAAGCTGCATTCCGGGTTGATGCTGGCTGGACCAACCCCCTGCCCCACTTCGATCCGAGAGATCTCATCCACGCATGGCGTGGATCTACCGTGTCGACCAAGGTCGATACACACCGGGAATCGCGATTTACCCGCCGTCACCGGGAAGCTGTCGGGGGTGGGCGGTGTGAGTTGGCAGGACCGTTGGCGCCATGGATGGCGCCATCGAGCCCCCAGGGGTGAGGGCGCTTTGCTTGCGAGGCACTGCGTCGCAAGCGCCCGAACGCCCAGCCGCCAGCGGCTGGGCCGGCCTGGGGGTTTACGGCGTGTCCTGCAGCCCCACACCGCCCCGCCCAACCCTCAGCAACCCAGAGCCGCTTTGGCTTTGGCGTTGGCCTCTGCAGGTGCAGGGCTGCAAGCCCTGCACAACAACTACGTCACCCAGCCTGCAATCACCAGCAACGCGAGGATCGCCAGCCACAGCAGCAGCATCCGCCACACCAGGCTCATCGCATCACGCAGGTCCGGCAGCCGCTGCCACACCGGCAACAGCCCCGCCTCGGTGTAATCGTGCGCGTCCTCGCGCAGCTCGGCGTTGACGCTGGCCCGCGCCACCGCGCCCAGGAACCCGATGGAGCCGGCCAGGCGTTCGCCATGGGCCTGGCGCCAGGCCTTCCACGCCGTATCGAAGTTGCCGACCAGCGCCATCGAGAACGCCATCAGTTGCGCTACCGGCCACTCGATCCAGCCCAGCAGGCGCTGCGCCAGCGCCAGCGGCTCCACCGGCACGCGTGCACGCATCGGGCTTTCCGCCATCAACGCCAGCAAGCGGTAGCCCAGCGCACCGGCCGGGCCCAGCAGCAGGAACCAGAACAGCACCGCGAACCAGCGACGCAGCGCATTGAGCACGGTCGCCTCGACCAGCGACGGCACGTCTTCGCGCAGGCTGCCACCGGCAGCCTGCAGGTTGCGCACGGCTGCCTGCCGCGTCGCGGCGTCGTCCGCATCAATGATCGCTTCGATATCACGATCCAGGTCGCGCGGCCCCCAGCACCAGGCCAGCACGGCCACACCCAGCAGCAGCGACGGCAGGCCGAACAGCACTCCGCGCAGCAGCCACGCCAGCAGCCCCATCAGCAGCAGCGGCGGCAGCAGCGCCAGCGCCACTCCAGCCGGTCCCTGCCAGGCCTTGCCACCACGCGCATCCAGCCAGCCCAGCCAGCGCCGGAAGCCGTCGAAACGGCGCATCGAGGCGGCAGCGGCCGGGGCAACGTGGCCCAGGGCCAGCGCCACCAGCACGGCGGCCAGAGTGGTGAACATGGCAGGTCTCCCTACGAAACAGAACGCTCGGCGCCGCTACCTTACCTGTCGCAGCGGTGCCCTCGCGGGTGAACCGGACTGTAACCCGGGCCGTGTTCAGGTGGCGGCAATACAGCTGCCACGATCGGCCCGGCCGAAACGCCGGCTCAGCCTCGCTGCTGGCGGTACCAGTGTTCGATCAGGCTCCGCGAAATCGAGATCGGTGGCGACAGGCGGATGCCCTGGCCGTCGTCCTCCACATCGCGCGCCAACGCGGCGCCGACCTCGTCGGCACTGAACCAGCGCGCGTCTTCCAGCTCGCCATCCACGGTCGGCAGGTCGTCTTGCGCCTGTGCACGGAAGCCGACCATCAGCGCGCCGGGGAACGGCCACGGCTGCGAACCGAGGTACTGGCAGGCGGTCACCCGCACCTTGCTCTCCTCATGGACTTCGCGCACCACGGTCTGCTCGAAGGTCTCGCCAGGTTCGACGAAGCCGGCCAGCACCGAGTAACGGCGCGGGGCCCAGTTCGACTGCCGGCCAAGCAGCAGCCGGCCCTGGTTTTCCACGGCGACGATCACCGCCGGATCGACGCGCGGATAGTGTTCGGTGGAACACTGCGCGCAACGGCCGACGAAGCCGCCACGGGCAAACGCCACCGCGCCGCCGCATACGCCGCAGAAGCGGGTGCGCGAGTGCCAGTAGGACATGCCACGGGCATAGCTGAAAGCGGTGGCATCGGCCATCGGCCACAACAACGCAGCCTGGCGCAGATCCAGTCGGCGTGGCGCGCTCACGGTGACATGGGTGGCTTCGACCGAGAACCATGCCTGATCACCGCGAAGCCCCAGGAAAACTGCGGCGCCCGGGCCACCGCCGACGTCGGCGCCGGTCAGCGCCAGCGGCTGGTCGTCATCGCCGGTGAAGGCGCTGCCATCGTGATCGAGGACGAGGATGCGCGCGCCCGGCCACAGGCGCGCCAGTACATCAGCATCTTCGCGCAGGGCATCGGCGCGCTCCAACGGTTCGCCAACAAAGGCGAAACCGGAAAGCGGCGAAGGAGTATTGGGCATCCGCCAAGCGTGCCGCCAATCGATGCAGGTGGCAAGCCGCAGGCTTTGCGGAAACCGCCTGTGGGTGTGGAGCTTGCTCCACACACCTTGTCGCGCGGGACACAGGCCCCGCGCCCTGCTTACATGCTGAAACTGCTGCCGCAGCCGCAGGTGGTCTTTGCGTTCGGGTTGCGGATCACGAACTGGGCACCCGTCAGGCTCTCGGTGTAATCCACCTCCGCGCCCATCAGGTACTGCAGGCTCAGCGGGTCGACCAGCAGGGTCACCCCGCTGGTCTGTACCGCCAGGTCATCCTCGGCACGGTTCTCGTCGAACTCGAACCCGTACTGGAAGCCCGAACAGCCGCCTCCCTCGATGTACACACGCAGGGCCAGGTCGGGGTTGCCCTCTTCCTGGATCAGGGATTTGACCTTGGCGGCCGCCGACTCAGTGAAGTTCAGCGGGCGCTCCAGCGATTGGTAATCGGGCGCGGCAACCGGGGTGGCGCCGGGCAGGGAGACTAGCGTGCTCATGCTGCCAGCATGGGGGTGCCGACGACGGCTTTCAAGCCATCGCCTCGGCCAGCTTGCGACGCGCGGCGGTATCGCCCTTGCCATCATGGGCGTCTTCGCCTTCCGGCGCCGGCAAGGCTGCCATCGGGGCGCTGGCATGGATCAGGCGGCCGTTCAGCTGCGCGCCCGCGTTCATCTCCACCACCTGGTAATGGACGTTGCCATTGACCCGTGCGCTCGGGGTCAACTCGACCTTCTCGGTGGCGTGTACATCGCCGTCCAGGCGGCCGCTGATGACCACCACCTGGGCCCGGATCTCACCTTCGATCACGCCGTGCTCGGCAACCGTCAGGGTCGCACCACTGGCGCCTTCGGCGGCGATCACCTTGCCGTGGATGCGGCCTTCCACATACAGGCCACCACTGAATTCCACATCCCCGCGGATCACCACCTGGTTGCCGATCAGGGCATCCACCACCAGCTGGCCTTCACGGTTGGATTTGCTGCTTCCGAACATCTGCCTACTCCCCTTTGCTGGCCGGCGCACCGGCCTGTTTCCAGTCGAATACCTGGGTGGTACCCCCCGTACCACTCCCCAATGTCACCCGCACGCGTTGCGGGGTGAAGTCAGCCGGCAGCATCACGCTGCCGGTGAGCTGCTGGAAGTACCGGAACGAGTAGTCCTGTCCCGGCACCTTGCTGCGCTGGTGCAGATCATCCCAGCTGATCGTGGCCAGCTTGCCGTTCTTCACGCCTTCCACGGTGAAGCGCATCTGCCCCTGGCTGATGGCCCCGCGGTTGAGGTTCTGGGTCAGCACGGCGGTGTACTGCCAGGTGCCGGCCGCTTCCGGGCTGAACTCGATCGAATGGGTGTTCAGGCCCTTGCGCTGGCTGGTCGAGCCGACCAGCCGCTCATAGAAGGCAACATCGGCGCGCAGCCCGGCGATTTCCTCATCGCGCTCGGCCAACGAGGACTGCACCTCGGTATTGGCGGCACGGCTGATGCGGTCGGAGGCTTCCAGCGTGGCCTGCTTCTGGCGCAGCTCGGTCAGCTGCGCCTGCAGCGCCTCGGCACGCTTCTCGGCGGCCTGCAGGCGCTGGCCCTGGGCATCGCGCGGGGTGGACATCCAGCAGCCGCCAAGCACCGCCAGCACCAGGCTGAGCAGCCAGATGCCGCCGATCACCAGCAGGCGGCGACGGTCGGCAGGCGGTTGCGGCGCGCCGGGCAGGCGGACCTGCACGCGCATGGGAGGACGGTTGGTCATGGGTGGTTTCCGGGGTATCGCAAGGGCGACACCGGTACGGCCCCTGTGGCAAACGACGGGCTAGTGTATGACAGGACGGGTGGGTTTCCTGCGCAGTGGCCGGCCACGGTCGGTGGCGTTCAGGCACGCCATCGTCGATAGTGTGGCCCCCTGCACAGTTCCGTCGCCGGAGCACCGCCATGACCGAAGCCCACCTGTTCGTGATCGGCATCCTGCTGGCCTGGCTGGCCGGTATCCGCGTCTACCTCACCGTGTTCGGTGTCGGCCTGGCCGGGCTGCTTGGCTGGGTCGACCTCCCCCCCGCCCTGCAGGCCACCGAATCCTGGTGGGTGCTGGGCACCTCGGCGGCGCTGGCGGTGGCCGAATTCTTCGCCGACAAGATCCCTGGCGTGGATTCGGTGTGGGACCTGGTGCAGACGCTCGCGCGCGTACCGGCCGGCGCATTCCTTGCGGCGGCCACGCTGTCGCCGGATGGCCAGCTGGGCACCGGTGCGCTCGCCGCCGGCGCCGGCGTCGCCCTGGCCAGCCATGGCCTGAAGGCCGGTACCCGCGCCCTGCTCAACACCTCGCCGGAACCGGCCAGCAACTGGGTCGCCTCTGCGGCCGAAGACACCGTCGTGATCGGTGGCCTGGCCCTCGCCCTGGCACACCCGTGGATCGCGCTGATCGTGGTACTGGCCTGCAGCCTGGCCGGTGCGCTGCTGGTGTGGCTGGTCTGGCGCGCCCTGTGGAAGGGCGTGCGCTGGCTGGCGCGCGGTGCATCGGCAGCACCGCCAGGGCACAGCGGTACCGGCTGAGCACCGGGCTTGTCGCATAATGGACGCGAACACCAGGAGCACCGATGGCCGCAAACGAATCCCCCGCGGGCGCCCGCCCGGGACGCGCTGAAACCCCTCCGGCCGACCATTGGCAACGCTGGGCCCCCGAGACGGCACCTCCGGCCGTGGACCCACCGATGGCGGCGACCCCATCCCCTGTCGCGGCCGATGCGTCCACGCCGGCCAACAGCGCGCCGCCGCCGCTGCCCGGCCCGATCGCACTGGCCGACGCCGGCAACAACGATCTGGCCCCGTCGCCATCGGACTCGCCCTACCGCGTGCTGATCGTTGAAGACGATCGGGCGCAGGCCCTGTTCGCGCAGAGCGTGCTGCACGGCGCCGGCATGCAGGCGATCGTCCACAACGATGCCGATGCCGCGCTGCAGGCCATCAAGGAGCATCGCCCCGACCTGATCCTGATGGATCTTCACCTTCCCGGCCTGGACGGCATGCGCCTGACCGCGCTGATCCGCCAGCAGCCCGGCCTGCAGCTGCTTCCGATCGTGTTCCTCAGCGGTGATCCGGATCCGGAGCGCCAGTTCGAAGTCCTCGACAGCGGCGCGGACGACTACCTGAGCAAACCGATCCGGCCCCGCCACCTGATCGCAGCGGTGGCCAACCGCATCCGCCGCGCACGAGCCCAGGCCGCGACCCTGCCCGGCGCCACCGGCGCACCGGCCACCAGCAATCCGGAAACCGGCCTGCCGACGCGCCACCACGTGCTGCAGCAGCTCAACACCGCACTCGCCCACCGCGATCAGGGCGGCGTGTTCTTCATCGAAGTGGCCAGCGCGCTGGGCCTGCGCGAACGCTATGGCTATGCCGCGTTTGAACGGCTGATGGTGCAGGCCGGGCAGCGCCTGGCCGAAGCCGGCCATCCGCACCTGCTGGCACGCCTGAACGACAACAGCTTCCTGCTGCTGGCCCGCAGCGCCGACGAGGACGCCCTTGAAAGCATCGCTGCCAGCCTGCGCGAGCAGCTGTCGGCACGTGCCTTCGTGATCCGCGACGACGAATCCGTGCACCTGCGCGGCGTAGTTGGCTATGCACCGCTGTCACCGGGCTTCGAGGATGCCAACAGTGCGTTGGAAGCCGTCGAGCGCACCACCCTGCAGGCGCGCCTGCTCAGCGCCGGGGTGGCCGGCCATGTGCACCGCCAGGCAGTCACCGAACAGGAACACCTGGCGCTGCTGGAAGGACAGCTGGAACTGGCCTATCAGCCGATCGTCGCTGTTGCCGGCGGCAACACCGCGCAGTACCAGTTGCTGTTGCGCCTTCGCCAGGCCGACGGCACCGTGCTGGCGGCCGGGCAGGTGATCCCGGCCGCGGAAGCCGCGGGCCGCATCGCCGATCTCGACCAGCAGGTGATGGACCACGCGCTGGGGCTGCTGGACCTGTACCGCCACGCGACGCAGCCACTGAACCTGTTCGTCTCGCAGTCGCTGCGCACCCTGCAGCGCGACGCCTTCGCCGACTGGCTGCTGGAATCACTGCAGCAGCGCGACCTGCCGGGCAGTGCACTGGTGATCGACGTGCGCCTGCCGGACGCACTGATCCACACCGTGCCGCTGCAGCAGTTCTGCCAGCGCATGGCCAGTGCCGGGGTGCGCTTCTGCCTGAGCCAGTTCGAACCCAGCGGCGAGGCCGATGCCCTGCTGAACCAGCTGCCGCTGTCGTTCGTGCGCATGGCTGCGCGCTTTTCCAGCAGCCACGCCAATCCGGCCACGCGCGAGGAGCTGCGCAAGGCGATCGATCAGGCCCATGCCGCCGGGCTGCAGATCATCGGCCAGCAGATCGAGGATCCGCAGGCTGCGGCGGCGATGTGGGTCGGCGGCGTCGACTACATCCAGGGCAACATGGTGCAGTCGGCCGGCAGCGACCTGAACTTCGACTTCCACAACGCGGTGCTCTGACGTGCCGCTGTGGGGCGTGCTGCTGGTTGCCCTCGCCGCGGCCACCATCGCGCTGATGGTGCTGGGCCTGCGGCTTCGCGCGCGCGACCGTGCGCTGGCGCAGCTGCAGCGCACGCACGGAGCGCTGGCCGCTGAACGGGACCAGCTACGCCATACCACTGAACGCCAGGGCCAGCTGGAACAACAGCTGCTGCAGGCCAAGCAGGCCGCCGAGGCGGCCGTGCTGGCCAAGGGCGAGTTCCTGGCCACGATGAGCCATGAGATCCGCACCCCGCTCAATGGCATCCTGCCGATGCTGGAGCTGATCGCACGCGGGCCACTGAGCGAGGACCAGCGGCAGATGCTGGCCACCGCCTCGGCCAGCTCGCAGCAGCTGCTGCGCATCGTCGACGACATCCTCGACTACTCCCGGCTGGAAGCACAGGCGCTGGAGCTGGAAATCACCAGCTTCAACCTGCGCGATCTGCTCGATGGCGTGGTGCAGCTGATGCAGCGCGCCGCCGACGCCAAGGGCCTGGCACTGGGCCTGCAGCTGGATCCATCGGTGCGCCTGCCGGTGCGCGGCGACCCGGTGCGCCTGCGCCAGGTGCTGAGCAACCTGCTGGCCAATGCGATCAAGTTCACCGCCCGCGGCCAGGTGCAGCTGCGCGTGCTGCGCCTGGGCGAAGGTGCCGCGCAGCACCAGCTGCGCTTCGAGATCATCGATACCGGCATCGGCATCGACGACGCGCTGCAGGCACGCCTGTTCCAGTCTTTCAGCCAGGCCGACGCATCCACCACGCGCATCTACGGCGGCACCGGCCTGGGCCTGGCCATCTGCAAGCGCATCATCGACCTGATGCATGGGCGTATTGGTGTGCAGTCCACGCCCGGCCAGGGTGCTACGTTCTGGTTCGAGATCCCGCTGCTGAAGGTTCCTGGCGACCTGCCGGCGATGACGCGCGCGCCGGCACCGCTGCTGCTGTTCAGTGCCGATGCATCGCTGCAGGCACGCATCGAGCGCATCGCTGCCCACCATGGACTGCAGGTGCAGGTGCTGGCGCAACTGGACAGCGTGGTCGAGCGCCTGCGCGCTCCCGCGCGGCCCGGAAAACCGGCACCCGCCTGGCTGCTGGTCGATGCGCGCGCACGCCGCAACGGCGAGGCCACGCTGCAGCTCGCACTGGGGGAACGCGGCGACGACGATGCACTGCAGGTACTGTGGCTGCAGGAGGATGCGATTGCGCAACGCCCCCGCCAGCGCCAGCTGCCCTCCCACTTCGACGACGCCGCCCTGCATGCACTGCTGGCGGCACCGGTCGCCTCTGCCCGCCCCGCTGCGCTGCTGGCCAGCGCGGAACACGAGCAACCGGCTGCCACGCTGCCGCCGCTGCATCTGCGCGTGCTGGTGGTGGAGGACAATACGGTGAACAGGATGGTGGCCGAGCAGCTGCTGCGGGTGTTCCAGTGCGAGGTGCGCAACGCCGCCGATGGCGAACAGGCCCTGGCCGCCCTCCGCGAAGGCGGGCTGGACATCGTGCTGATGGATTGCCAGATGCCAGTGCTGGACGGCTACGCCGCCACGCGCCGCTGGCGCGCCGAAGAAGCGGAAACCGGGCATGCGCGATTGCCGATCATCGCGATGACCGCCAATGCGATGGCCGGCGACCGCGAGCGCTGCCTGCAGGCCGGCATGGACGATTACCTGTCCAAGCCGATCGCGCGCGCCACGCTGCATGCGCTGCTGCAGCGCTGGGGTGGCGGTAAAGCTGCAGCACCTGCACGGCCTTCTGTAGAGCCGGGCCATGCCCGGCTGACGGCCAATTGCAGTCGCACGCCATCAGCCGAGCATGGCTCGGCTCTACCGAATCCGGAAAAGCAGGTCGCGCCAGCACCACAACCGGTGCTCGACCGCGATGTGCTGGATGAACTGCACGCGGTGATCGGCGATGCTGCCACCCAGATCGTCACGGTATTTCTTGAAGATGCGCCGGCGATGGTGCAGCAGTTGCAGCTGGCCGCGCGGAACAGCGATGAACCGCGCATGCAGGCCGTCGCGCACAGCCTGAAATCATCAAGCGCGAACGTGGGGGCATTGTCGCTGTCGGCGATCGCGCAGCGGATCGAGCACGAGGCCCGTAGTGGCAGCCTGCAGCGCCCCGCAGTCGCGGTGGCGCTGCTGGTTGCGGAATTCGCCCGGGCGCGCGTTGCACTGACGGGCTACCTGGCACAGCATCGCGCCGGCCAGGACCGCTGATTCACTCTTCCAGCTTGCTCAGCAGGTACTTCGGCTCGCCGATACGCTCGATCAGGTCGAGCTGGGTTTCCAGCCAGTCGATGTGTTCTTCCTCCGAGTCGAGGATCTTCACGAACAGCTGGCGGCTGACATAGTCGCCAACCGAATCGGAATAGGCCACCGCCTCGCGCAGGGTGACCACGCCATCGCGTTCCAGCGACAGGTCGCACTGCAGGATTTCAGTCGGGTTCTCGCCGATGCGCAGCTTGCCCAGCGCCTGGAAGTTCGGCAGGCCTTCGAGGAACAGGATGCGGTCGGCGAGCATGTCGGCATGCTTCATCTCGTCGATCGATTCCTTGTACTCGTGTTCGGCCAGTTCCTTGATGCCCCAGTTCTTCAGCATCTTGGCGTGCAGGAAGTACTGGTTGATCGCGGTCAGCTCGTTGTAGAGGACCTTGTTGAGGAATTCGATGACCTTGGTGTCGCCCTTCATGGGGATGCTCCTGCACGCTGAAAACGCAGGCACTGTACCGCCTTGCGTGCGGTGGTGAAGGAACGCGAATCGTGCGCATTGGCCTGCGCGACTGCAGGTGAAGGACGCGAAAGCGCGGCGTCAACACGCCGCGAGGAAACGATCAGGCAACCTGGGCCAGGCCCAATACCGGCAGCGGCAGATCGTGCGTCGCGCGTGCCTTGGCCAGCAGGTCGCCGGCCATGTCCAGGCAGGAACCGCAGGTGGCACCGCAACCGGTCCGCATGGTCAGTTCGGCCACCGTGCTGACACCATGGTGGGCGGCTTCGCGGATCTGGTGGTCGGTGACTCCGTTGCAGATGCAGACGTACACAGGCGGGAACCGGGCTGGCAGGCCAGAAGCGGCCTGTTGCCTATTCCAATGGAAACGAGAATGGTTGTCAATCAGAGACCTGAACCATTCTCGATACCGTTCACAGTCGGATTGACCGGCCCGCCGGACAGCCCGGTCCTGCTGGAAACAGCCGGCGGGGACGCGTTGTGACGGATCGGCCCGCAGCCTGCGTGGGCTCCCATTCAAACCGCCCCGGACTCCCCCTTGGCCTTGCGCGGCCAGTAGCCGCCGCGCTTGGGCGTGCGCTTCCGGGGCCTGTCGTGGCCGGCCGCGTGGCCCGGCATCCAGGCCTCGGCGGCACTCTTGGGCATGGCGCTGACGCCCTGCCCGGCCACCCCACGCGCCAACGGCGCCAGGTGTCGCAGCGCGCGCGCATAGACGCCACGCTTGAACATCACTACGTGCTCCACCGGGTACCAGAAGTCCACCCACCGCCAGTGGTCGAACTCGGGCGAGTCGGTATGGTCCAGCTGCACATGCGATTCATCGCCGGTCAGGCGCAGCAGGAACCAGACCTGCTTCTGCCCGATGCAGACCTGCCGTTCATTGCGGCGGATGGCCCGCGCCGGCAGCTTGTAGCGCAGCCAGCCGGGCGTCGCCCCGAGCACTTCCACGTGCTCAGGCAGCAGGCCGGTCTCTTCCTGCAGTTCACGATACATGGCCTCGACAGGCGTCTCGTCGGTGTTCATGCCGCCCTGCGGGAACTGCCAGCCGTCCCGGCGCACGCGTCGTGCCCAGAACACCTGGCCGTCCTGCCGCATCAGCACGATGCCGACGTTCGGTCGATAGCCGTCCGGATCGATCACGATGCGGACTCCTAAGAAAATCTACTGGTCGGGACTATCCCATGCCCTCTGTCGGCCCACAAGCACGGCACAAAAGTGTTGACAGGGCCGATACACATCCGCAGAATAGCGGGCTCACCAAGGCTATGTAGCTCAGCCGGTTAGAGCACAGCACTCATAATGCTGGGGTCGGTGGTTCGAGTCCACCCATAGCCACCACATTGAAAATCAAGTTGTTTTTCAGTGTGAAAAGTGAGAAAATAGTTGCACGTTTTGCCCCGTCGCCAAGCGGTAAGGCACCTGACTCTGACTCAGGCATTCGGTGGTTCGAATCCATCCGGGGCAGCCAAACAAAAAAGAAAAAAGCCTGATCGAAAGATCAGGCTTTTTTCTTTTTTGTTTTGGTCGCGCATCCCCACCTTATCCCCGCGCCTGTCGGCGCGCCCCCTTGAACATCAAGGGGGCTCTCCTCCAGAGAGGGATCCGGGGTCGGATCCTTTTCCAAAGGAAAAGGCTCTGACCCCACCCCATCGCCGGCCACTGGCCGGCAACCTCGAAATGCACAGCCCCAGAACGACAAAAGCCCGGCCGAAGCCGGGCTTTTGCTTTCCCATCCAGCGGGCTCCCGAAGGAGCCCAACCAGGCGCGGTAGATCAGCGCTTGGAGAACTGGGTGGCGCGGCGGGCCTTGTGCAGACCAACCTTCTTACGCTCGACTTCACGGGCGTCACGGGTCATGAAGCCAGCCTTGCGCAGCTCGGACTTCAGGGTTTCGTCGTACTCGACCAGAGCACGGGCGATGCCCAGACGGATCGCACCGGCCTGGCCGGTGGTGCCGCCGCCAGCGGCGGTGACCAGGATGTCAAAGCTTTCGGTGTTCTTGGTCAGCTCGAGCGGCTGGCGCACGATCATGCGCGCGGTCTCACGACCAAAGAACTCGTCCAGCGGACGACCGTTGACGGTGATGTTGCCCGAACCCTTGCGCAGGAACACGCGAGCGGTGGAGGACTTGCGGCGGCCAGTGCCGTAGTTTTGAGTGATAGCCATGATTAGATATCCAGAACCTGCGGCTGCTGTGCGGCGTGCGGATGCTCAGTGCCGGCGTAGACCTTGAGCTTGCGGTACATCTGGCGACCCAGCGGGCCCTTCGGCAGCATGCCCTTGACGGCGATCTCGATCACGCGCTCCGGGTGGCGCTCCAGCGCCTGGGCCAGGGACTCGGTCTTCAGGTTGCCGATGTAACCGGTGAAACGGTGATACATCTTGTCCTGCAGCTTCTTGCCGGTGACGGCAATCTTTTCTGCATTGATGACGACCAGGTAGTCGCCGGTATCAACGTGCGGGGTGTAGACCGGCTTGTGCTTGCCACGCAGACGGCGGGCCAGCTCGGTGGCGAGACGGCCCAGGGTCTTGCCCTCGGCGTCGACGAGGTACCAGTCGCGCTGGACGGTCTCGTTCTTGGCAGTGAAAGTGCTCATGAAGAACTCTATGTTAGGTCGGGCTCATTGCGGCGAACGGCTCGCCGGAACTCTGCCACGCGTTGTGAAAGGTGAAGCGTAAGAGGCGGGATTGTACGCAGGTCAAGCCCCCGGTGCAAGCCGGCCATGTCCCGGGTTGGCAGGGGGCCGGAGCCGGGGGAGAATCGAGGGGTCTTCCGTCCCACCGCGTACCGCCATGACCGTGCTCCGCCAGACCACACCGCTGGACCATCTGCTGACCGAAGCGCAGCGCGCCTTGGACACGGTGTTCGGCAACCCGCCGGCAGCCCGCCCCTACCCGGCCGCGGACACCAGCGAGCCGGGCATGGACAACGCTGAACGCCGCCACGCGGCCGGGCTGATGCGGATCAACCACGTCGGCGAAGTCTGCGCACAGGGCCTGTATTTCGGGCAGGCCGCCGTGGCCCGCGACCCTGCCACGCGTGAACACCTGCTGGAAGCGGCCCAGGAGGAGACCGACCACCTGGCGTGGTGTGCCACCCGGCTGGGCGAGCTGGACAGCCGCCCGAGCCTGTTCAACCCGCTGTGGTACGCCGGCAGCTACACCATCGGCACCCTGGCCGGGCTGCGCGGCGACGGCTGGAACCTCGGCTTCGTGGTCGAAACCGAGCGCCAGGTGGAAGCCCATCTGGACGAACACCTGGTCGATCTGCCGGCCGGCGACCTGCGCAGCCGTGCGGTCATCGAGGTGATGAAGGAAGACGAAGCCCGCCATGCGGAGCACGCCGAGCAGGCCGGCGCACGCCGCCTGCCGTTCCCGATCCCGGGCGTGATGGCGCTGGCCTCCAGGGTGATGAAGACCATCGCCTACCGCATCTGAAGGGTCGCCCGCACCAACGGTGCGGGCCTACCAGGAGGTGCGGGGGGCGACGGTGGGGGCCCGACCGTTGGTCGGGCCATCAATCAGTTGGGCGAGACCAGCTTCAAGCCGATCACGCCGGCCACGATCAGGCCCACGCAGGCCAGGCGGGCCGGCGACGCACTGTCATTGAACAGGTAGATGCCGAGCACAGCCACGCCCATGGCACCGATGCCGGTCCAGATCGCGTAGGCCGTACCGACCGGGATGCTCTTCATCGCCTGGCTCATCAGGTACAGGCTGATCAGGGCCGATACCACCGTGGCAACGGTGGGCAGGGGTTTGCTGAAGCCTTCGGAGTACTTCATTCCGAGGGCGAAACCGATCTCGAACAGGCCGGCCAGCAGCAGGTAGATCCAGGGCATGGGTGGGGGCTCCTTACCTTTTTTTGAGAAAAACGAAACGGCCCGGTGTTTTCACACCGGGCCGTGGGTCGGTACATCACCGTGGAACTGTAACGCGTGCGGGGCACTGGTTCCACGGGGCGGGTCGTCCCGCCTGGGTGGCGATGCCTGCGGGCATCGCACATGGGGCTTACTCGGACAGGTTCCGGCCGTGGAACAGCTCTTCGATCTCGCGCTTGAGCAGCGCTTCGATCTTCATGCGTTCCTTGAACGACAGGTTCTTGGCCTTTTCCTCGAACAGGTACTGGTCCAGGTCGAAGTCCTTCAGGTGCATCTTCGTGTGGAAGATGTTCTCCTGGTAGACGTTGACGTCGAACATCTCGTAACGCGACTTGATGTTCTTGGCCAGGAAGTTCTGGATCGAGTTGATCTTGTGGTCGATGAAGTGCTTCTTGCCCTTCACATCGCGGGTGAAGCCACGGACGCGGTAGTCCATGATCACGATGTCCGACTCGAGGCTCTCGATCAGGTAGTTCAGGGCCTTCAGCGGGGAAATGACGCCACAGGTGGCCACGTCGATGTCCGCGCGGAACGTGGCGATACCTTCCTGCGGATGGGTTTCCGGGTAGGTATGGACCGTGATGTGGCTCTTGTCCATGTGCGCGACCACGGCGTCGGAGATCAGCTCCTTGCCGGCCAGCTTCTTGTCGATCACCGGTTCTTCGGAGATCAGGATGGTCACCGAGGCACCCTGCGGATCGTAGTCCTGGCGGGCCACGTTCAGGATGTTGGCGCCGATGATCTCGGCGACATCGGTCAAGATCTGAGTCAGCCTGTCGGCGTTGTACTCTTCATCGATGTATTCAATGTAACGCTGACGCTCCTCTTCGGTGCGCGCGTAACACACGTCATAGATGTTGAAGCTCAGCGCCTTGGTGAGGTTGTTGAAACCCTGCAGCCTCAGGCGAGGCAACGGCTTGACCACGGCGGTCGATTCCTGTGTAAGAAGGGAAAGGGGGAATTATGGGGCAAACTGCCCCCGGGGGGAACGTGAAGACGCAAGAGTTCTGGCACACTGTTTGCCCTTAACAATTGCGCTGGTTAAGCTCCGCTATCGACCCCGTGAATCCGTTCATGCGCAGAGGGAGCGCTCCTATCGTGTCAACCGTGCGCCTAGCTAGCAGTCCACTGGCCCTGGATATCGCCACAATCGATCGTTTCCTGGCGCACAGCCACAGGCGGCGATATCCCACCCGTACCGACGTCTTCCGGCCCGGAGACCCGGCGGGAACCCTGTATTACGTCATCAGCGGCTCGGTTTCGATCATGGCCGAGGAAGATGACGATCGCGAGCTTGTGCTGGGCTACTTCGGTGCCGGCGAGTTCGTCGGCGAGATGGGCCTGTTCGTCGAATCGGACCGCCGGGAGGTGATCCTGCGGACCCGTACCGCCTGCGAGCTGGCTGAAATCAGCTACGAGCGCCTGCATCAGCTGTTCCTCGGCCCGCTGTCGGCCGATGCCCCGCGCCTGCTGTACGCGCTGGGCCAGCAGATTTCCAAGCGCCTGCTCGACACCAGCCGCAAGGCCAGCCGCCTGGCATTCCTGGACGTGACCGACCGGATCGTGCGCACCCTGCACGACCTGGCGCAGGAACCGGAGGCGATGAGCCACCCGCAGGGCAGCCAGCTGCGCGTATCGCGACAGGAACTGGCGCGACTGGTCGGCTGCTCGCGCGAAATGGCCGGCCGCGTGCTGAAGAAACTGCAGACCGACGGCCTGCTGCATGCCCGCGGCAAGACCGTGGTGCTGTACGGCACCCGTTGATTGCAAGGCAACCCAAGGCTGCCGAGCCATCCTGTAGAGCCGAGCCGACGCTCGGCTGCTGTCCGTCGAAGGCAGCCACGCATGGGTTCAGCTCTACACGGCCCCTGCGCGGCCCGCTGGGCTAGGCTCGGTGCATGGAGCTGAGCAGCGAATTCTGGTGGTTCATCCTCATCGGCCTCGGCGCACAGCTGGTGGACGGTGCATTGGGCATGGCGTTCGGCCTGGTGTCCTCGTCGGTGCTGCTGAGCATGGGCCTGCCCCCGGCGCAGGTCAGCGCCAGCATCCACACCGCTGAAGTGTTCACCACGGGCGCCTCGGGGGTGTCGCACCTCGCAGCCGGAAATGTCGATAAACGCCTGTTCCTGCGCCTGGCCCTGCCCGGCGCAGTGGGCGGTGCACTGGGCGCGTACGTGCTCACGCAGGTCCCGGGCGAGATCATCCGGCCACTGATCTACCTGTACCTGCTGGTGCTGGCGATCATCATCCTGGCCCGCGCCGCTGGGCGCTGGATGCCCCAGGGCGAGATCCGCCGGGTACCGGTGCTGGGCTTCTTCGCCGGCCTGCTCGACGCCAGCGGCGGCGGTGGCTGGGGGCCGATCGCGACGTCCACCCTGCTCGCCCGCGGCGGCCAGGCGCGCACCACCATCGGAACAGTCAACGCAGCCGAGTTCGTGGTCACGTTGACGGTGTCAGCGACCTTCCTGTTGTCGATGGGCGTGCAGCACCTGCAGATCGTTGCCGGCCTGCTGATCGGCGGCATGATGGCCGCTCCGGTGGCAGCAATCCTGGTCAAGCGGGTGAAGGAGCGCTGGGTGCTGGTGGCCGTGGGCGTGCTGGTACTGGGCATCAGCCTGTTCCAGATCGGGCATGCGGTGCACGGGTACCTGGGGCGCTGAGCGCTTGCCGGCCAGCGGCCGGCACTACCGGAACGGAGAAGGGTCGGCACAACCGCGACGGAGAAGGGTAGCGCCGGCCGCTGGCCGGCAGATCCGTCATCGTGCGATGGGGTCAGAACCCCCATGGGATCTGGCCCCGGGCTACGCCTTGTCGCCGCCGCGATCCACGCATCCCCAGTTGAGGATGCGGGTGCCGGCCGGCAGCACGCGGCGGAAGAACGCCACCCGCCCCGGCTTCGGGTTCACCACCACCGGCGCCTTGGCCGCCAGCAGCAGCGGCAGGTCGGCGGTGCTGTCGGAATAGGCGATATCGATGTCGCCATAGCCGCGCTCGCGCAACATGCGCATCTTCTCTTCGTTGTGGCAGTGACGGGTGGGACCGACGCCGCCCAGCCGCGGGCCGACCTCGGTGCCGATCACCGGCACATCCTGATGGGCCACGAAGGCCAGGATCGCGCGGGCCAGCTCCGGCGGCGCGCCGGTGGCAACCACCACGCGATCGCCTTTGGCGCGGTGCGCGGCGAACACTTCCAGCGCCTGCGGCAGCAGCTTGGCGCGCATCTGCGCCTGGTTGCGCAGCACGTAGGCGTCGATCACCTTGTTGAAATCGCGCGCACGGTGCAGGCCGAAGCTGCCGATCCACACATAGACCGAGATGCCCGCGCGACGGGTCGGCAGCATCGCCACCATCGGCCCGGCGATCGGCGTGACCAGCAGCGCCGCCAGCATGCGCAGCGGGTTGCGCTTGATCAGCGAGGCGAACAGGTGGGTACCCGAATCGCCGTCGTAGAGGGTGTGGTCGAAGTCGAAGACCACCAGCGGCGCATCCTCGCGCGGCGTCGGATAGTGCGTTGTCATGTTGCGAAGAATAGCTGACGCAGGCCCTCGCCCGGCTCTTCCACGCGCATGAAGGCCTCGCCGACCAGGAAGGCATGGATGCCGGCGTCGCGCATCAGCGCCACGTCCTGCGGGCCGAGGATGCCGCTTTCGGTGACCAGCAGGCGGTCACGCGGCACGGCCTGCTGCATATCCAGCGTGGTCTGCAGCGACACCTCGAAGGTGCGCAGGTTGCGGTTGTTGATGCCGATCATCGGCGCCGGCACCTGCAGTGCGCGCTCCAGTTCGTCGATGTCGTGCACTTCCACCAGCACGTCCATGCCCAGCGACAGCGCCAGTTCCGACAGCGTGGCCAGCTGGGTGTCGTCCAGCGCGGCGACGATCAGCAGGATGCAGTCGGCGCCCAGCACGCGTGCCTCGTACACCTGGTAGGCGTCGATCACGAAGTCCTTGCGCAGCACCGGCAGCGTGCAGGCTTCACGGGCCTGCTGCAGGTAGGTATCGGCGCCCTGGAAGAAGTCCACGTCGGTCAGCACCGAAAGGCAGCTGGCACCACCGAACTCGTAGCTGACCGCGATGTCGGCCGGTCGGAAGTCGGGGCGGATGACGCCCTTGGACGGGCTGGCCTTCTTCACCTCGGCAATCACCGCCGGGTCGCCGTTGGTCACGGCCGCCTGCAACGCGCGCACGAAGCCACGTACCGGCGGGGCGCTGGCCACGGCGGCCTGCAGCTCCTCGAGCGGGCGCTGGGCGCGGCGCTGGGCCACTTCTTCGGCCTTGCGGGCCAGGATCGTCTGCAGGATGTCGCTCATCGTCTTCGATTCGGTGCGGGGGCGCTGAGGACGGCCATTATCGGCCATCGACGGGGTCAGGCTGAACCGCGCGCTCAGGCAACCAGCGCGCGGGTGGTCTCCACATACTGCTGCAGGCGCTGGCGGGCGCTGCCATTGGCGATGGCGGCACGGGCACGGGCCAGGCCATCACTGATGTCGCTGGCCACGCCGGCCACGTACAGCGCGGCGCCGGCATTGAGCGCGACGATGTCCAGCGCCGGGCCGGGCTCGTTGTCCAGCACCGCGCGCAGCATCTGGATGGACTGCTCCGGGCTGTCCACGCGCAGGTTGCGGCTGGCCGACATGGCGATGCCGAAGTCCTCCGGGTGGATCTCGTACTCGCGCACCTTGCCGTCGCGCAACTCGCCCACCAGGGTGCCGGCGCCGAGCGAGATCTCATCCATGTTGTCGCGGCCCCAGACCACCATGGCGCGCTCGGTGCCCAGCTCGCGCAGCACGCGCGCCTGGATACCCACCAGATCAGGATGGAACACGCCCATCAGCACCGACGGCGCGCTGGCGGGGTTGGTCAGCGGACCAAGGATGTTGAAGATGGTGCGCACGCCCATCTCGCGACGGACCGGCGCGACGACCTTCATCGACGGATGATGGATCGGCGCGAACATGAAGCCGATACCGGTCTGCTCGATGGCAGCGGCCACCTGCGCTGGCTGCAGCTCGATGGCCGCGCCCAGTGCTTCCACCGCATCGGCGCTGCCGGACTTGGACGACACGCTGCGGTTGCCGTGCTTGGCCACGCGCGCACCGGCCGCAGCCGCCACGAACATCGCGCAGGTGGAGATGTTGAAGGTGTGCGAGCCATCGCCACCGGTGCCGACGATGTCGACCAGGTGGGTGCTGTCGGCCACCGGCACCGCCAGCGCGAATTCGCGCATGACCGTGGCGGCGGCGGCGATCTCGTCGATGGTTTCCTTCTTCACCCGCAGGCCGGTGAGGATGGCGGCGGTCATCATCGGCGACACGTCGCCGCGCATGATCTGCCGCATCAGGTCGACCATCTCGTCGAAGAAGATCTCGCGGTGCTCGATGGTGCGTTGCAGGGCTTCCTGGGGGGAGAAGCTCATGGGAATGCTCCTTGGATCAGGCCGCCGGGCGCTGCAGGAAATTGCGCAGCAGGGCGTGGCCGTGTTCGGTGAGGATGGATTCGGGGTGGAACTGCACGCCTTCCACCGGGAACTGGCGGTGGCGCAGGCCCATGATCTCTTCGATCGAGCCGTCCTCGTTCTCGGTCCAGGCGGTCACTTCCAGGCAGTCCGGCAGACTGTTCTTGTCCACCACCAGCGAGTGGTAGCGGGTGGCCTGGTAGCGGTCCGGCAGGCCGGCGAACACGCCCTTGCCTTCATGGCGGATCGGCGAGGTCTTGCCATGCATGATGTTGCCGGCGCGGATCACGGTGCCGCCGTAGACCTGGCCGATGCCCTGGTGGCCCAGGCACACGCCGAGGATCGGCGTGGTCGGGCCCAGCCGCTGGATCAGCTCCAGCGACACGCCCGCTTCGTTGGGGGTGCACGGGCCGGGCGAAATGACGATGCGCTCGGGCTTCTGCGCGGCGATCTCGTCCACGCTCATCGCATCGTTGCGCACCACCTTCACCTCGGCGCCCAGCGTCTGCAGGTACTGCACGAGGTTGTAGGTGAAGCTGTCGTAGTTGTCGATCATCCACAACATGGTCAGGTTCCGTCGCTTATCAGGAAAATGGCGTACACGTTTTCGGTGTAGGTGATGGGGCCGGCTTCGACCGACTCGGGCAGGCGGGAGCCCGTGGTCTCGATGCTGTTCATCGGTGCCTCGGGCGCGGGCGGCGAAGGCGGCGTCACCAGATCCCCACTGCTCGGCCAACTGCCGGCCTGGATGCCATAAGCAAAGTTCGGCGCTACGTCGGAGATGCTGTACAGGCCGCGCAGCCGGGTGCCGTAGGCCTTGGCCAGGCCCTGCGCGGACTGGCGGGTCTGGGCTGCGGCCTCGCCCTTGAGTTCGCGCCGCAACGCCGCTTCGTCCGAGTAGGTCGGCGCCATGCTGCTGACCTGCACGTTCTCGTTGGCCTTCAACGCACCCAGCACGTCCTGCATCGCCTTCACGCTGGCGAAGCTGGCGCGCAGCTGGCGCGACACGCGGGTACCGATGAAGACCTGCCGGTTCTGCTCATAGCGCGTCGCCGGGCCGATCCGCAGGTTGTCCGCACGCACGCTGCCCTCCACCGCCTTGTGCTGCTTGAACAGCGCCAGCACGCGGGCCACGTTGCCCTGCACGCGGCGCCGCGCGGCGTCGGCATCCATGTCGGTCTCTTCGATGTTCAACTGCAGGCCGAAGCGGTCGGGCATCACTGTGCGGGTGCCCTGCCCCTTCACCAGCAGGTGCGGCTGCGAGGGGATCGTGTTGGCCTGCGCCCAGGCAGACGGGGCCATCGTGGCCAGCAGCGACGACCACAGCAATGCGCTCAGCAGCTTCATGCGGTACTCCTTGTCTTGAATGGGAACAGCGGAAGATGCCGCGGCGCAGGCCACGGCACGGGGAGCGTCACAGGCCCTTGGCGGCCTGGGCGACGGCGCGGAACAGCGCACGGCCCTTGTTCATCGTCTCGTCCCATTCCTTGTCCGGGTCCGAGTCGTAGACGATGCCGGCGCCGGCCTGCACGTACAGGCGGCCATCCTTGATGACCGCAGTGCGGATCGCGATCGCGGTATCGGCATCGCCGTGCCAGCCGATGTAGCCGATGCTGCCGGCGTAGACGTTGCGCTTGATCGGTTCCAGTTCGCGGATCACTTCCAGCGCGCGGATCTTTGGCGCGCCGCTGACCGTGCCGGCCGGGAAGGTGGCGCGCAGCACGTCGGCATAGCTCAGGCCCGGCTGCAGTTGGCCGGTCACTTCGCTGACGATGTGCATGACATGGCTGTAGCGTTCGATCACGAACTGCTCGCCCACTTCCACGGTACCGGCCCTGGAGACGCGCCCGGCATCGTTGCGGCCGAGGTCGATCAGCATCAGGTGCTCGGCACGTTCCTTCGGATCGGCCAGCAGCTCGGCTTCCAGTGCCAGGTCCAGCTCGGGCGTGGCGCCACGCGGGCGGGTGCCGGCGATCGGGCGCACGGTCACTTCGCCATCCTGCAGACGCACCAGGATTTCCGGCGAGGAACCAACCACCTGCAGGTCGCCGACATCGAGGAAATACATGTACGGCGAGGGATTCAACGCGCGCAGCGCGCGGTACACATCCACCGGGCGCGCCTTGAACGGCACGCTCAGGCGCTGGCTGAGCACCACCTGGAAGATGTCACCGGCGCGGATGTATTCCTTGCTGCGCTGGACCGCATCGACGAAGCCTTCGCGGGTGAAGCCGGAGACGAAATCCGATTCGTCCAGCACGTCGCTGTTGAGCGGCGCCGGATAGCCGGCACCCGGCGCACGCAGCTTCGCAGTCAGGGCATCCAGGCGCGCCTGCGCCTGCTCGAAGGCACCGTCGACACGCGGGTCGGCGTGCACGATCAGGTACAGCCGGCCCTTGAGATTGTCGAATACCGCCAGCTCGTTGGAGTCCAGCAGCAGGATGTCCGGCGTGCCCAGCTCATCACGGCCAGCCGGCGGGGCCAGGCGCGGCTCGATGTAGCCGATGCATTCGAAGCCGAACCAGCCGACCAGGCCGCCGGTGAAGCCCGGCAGGCCTTCCAGCTTGGGCACCGAGTGGGCGCTGCGCAGCGCCTCGACTTCGGCGAAGGGATCGGCTACCTCGCGGGTGTCCACCACCTGGCCGTCTTCGCGCACGGTCAGCGTATGGCCGTGGAAGGCATACACGCGGCGCGCCGGCAGGCCGATGATCGAGTAACGACCAAAGCGCTCGCCGCCTTCGACGGATTCAAACAGGTAGGTATTGGGGCCGTCGGCGAGCTTCAGATAGACCGAAAGCGGCGTGTCCAGGTCGGACAGCACTTCGCGGACGACGGGAATGTGGGTGTGGCCTTCAGCGGCCTGCTGCTGAAACTGAGCGTGCGAGTTCAAGACGACTTTCCTTCCGGGACACAGCGTTATGGGGGCGGACGACGGCAACGGGCCACCATCGCCACCAACGGCGTGCGGAAGAAAGAGTATGCGGGGTCGTCAGGCTGGACACCCCTCGACTGTATCGCAGCTTGCGCGGCAGGGGAACCCTGGGAAACTGAACCACCGGACGCCCGCAGTGGCCAAGGGGACTGATGACTCTACCCCTGCCCCTCCAGCAACGGGCATCCGGTCGGCAGATGCATCCGCACTCTGCCCGGCACGCACTCGACGCGGAACCGGCGAGCCTGCACCGGTTCGCCGTCCAGATTCAGGGTCAGCGCCTTGGGCGCATCGATCTGCAGCCACGACAGCCGCGCCCGTGTGGCCAGCTGTTCCAGTGCGGCCTGGGTACCGGACTTCAGCATCTGGCCGAGGGTGGCGGCGACCTCCCCTTCCAGTTCCGGAAGCACGGTCACATCCAGCAGTCCATCATCGATCAGTGCCTGCGGGCACAGCTGCTGGCCACCGCCGGCCTGCCGGCCATTGCCGATGCCGAGCGCGATGAAGTCACCTTCCCACGCGAAATCCGGGCCGGACAGCCGCGCGGCGATCGGCTCGATGCGACCCAGCTTGGCGATGCCGGTGATCACGTAGGCCAGCCCACCGAGCATCTTCTTCAATCCGGCATCGGTCTCCACCGTCACCTGCGTACCGAAGCCACCGCTGGCGAGGTTGGCGCACCACCAGGGCGTGCCATCGGCATCCACGCGCAACAGGTCGATGGACCGTGCCGGCACCTGGCCGATCAGCGCGAGGGCATCGCCGGGCTCAGTGGGAATGCCTGCCGACGTGGCGAAGTCGTTGGCGGTCCCCATCGGAATCAACGCCAGCGAAGGCAGCGCTTCCGCCGGTTCCTCACGATGGGCCAGCGTCTCGGCCACCGCGCTGAGCGTGCCATCGCCACCGGCCGCCACGATCACGTCCACACCATGATTGATGGCCTCGGCAACGTAGCGTTCGGCGTCACCGTCTTCCCAGGTCACCCGCACCTCCAGCTGCACGCCCTGCCCGCGCCAATGGCCCACGGCGTCGCGCAGTTCATCGTTGCCAGCCGATTTGCCGTTGAGGATCAGGCGCCAGCGCGGGGTGGTCATGCGGTACTTCCAGGTCAGGGCGGCACAGGCTAGCAATGCACTGTTTGCCCGCAGTGAATGTCACGCAGGTGTCATTCAGCTGCTGGAGAATGGAAGTCCATAGCAGGGACGACGGATGGAGGCAGGATCAGCCTCCCACGCATGCAGCGAGGCCACGCCAGTGATTGGCGTGGCTTTTTTTTGGGAGTGGGTACCCAGGGAGCGAACCAAGGTTCGCACCCACCGGGTTGCGGTTCGCACCCACCACACGCCTCACCCGTTGGCGAAATCGTGCAGCGCCTGCCCCTGCAGCCGGTACACGGTCCACTCGTCCTGCGGTTTCGCGCCAGCAGCGGTGTAGAACTCGATGGCCGGAGTGTTCCAGTCCAGCACCGACCATTCGAAACGACCGCAACCCTCGGCCACGGCCTGGCGTGCGATGTACTTCAGCAACGCTTTGCCGGCACCGGCACCGCGCTTTTCCTGGCTGACGTACAGGTCTTCCAGGTAGATGCCCTTGCGGCCCAGCCAGGTGGAGTAGTTGTAGAAGTACACCGCATAGCCGATGGCCTCGCCGTCGGCCTCGCAGATCAGCGCGCGGGCGGTGGCGTCGGCGCCGAACAGGCTCTCGGCAATGCCGATCTCATCGGTCTGCACCGAATGCTCGGCCTTCTCGTAGATGGCCAGCTCGCGGATGAAATGCAGGATCAGGCCAGCATCGGCCATGGTGGCCGGGCGGATGTTCAACACGGCCACCGTACTCATGGCTCAGCCCCGTGCCGCAGCGACGTTCGCGCGCATCTGCGCGATCACGTCCTGGTAGCTGGTCCTGGCGTTGAAGATGGCCGATCCGGCAACGAAGGTATCGGCGCCGGCGGCAGCGATCTCACCGATGTTGTCGGCCTTCACGCCACCGTCGATCTCCAGGCGGATGTCCTTGCCGCTGGCATCGATCATCTTGCGCACCACGCGCAGCTTGTCCAGCGCCGAGGGGATGAAGGCCTGGCCGCCGAAGCCCGGGTTGACCGACATCAGCAGCACAAGGTCCAGGTCATCCAGCACCCAGTCGAGGATGTCCACCGGGGTGGCCGGATTGAGCACGATGCCCGGCTTGCAGCCCAGCGAGCGGATCAGCTGGATGGTGCGGTGCACGTGCCGGCTCGCCTCCGGGTGGAAGCTGATGTAGGTGGCACCGGCCTCGGCGAAGTCCGGGATGATGCGGTCCACCGGCTCGACCATCAGGTGCACGTCGATCGGCGCGGTGACGCCGTGCTTGCGCAGGGCCTGGCAGACCATCGGGCCGATGGTCAGGTTCGGCACGTAGTGGTTGTCCATCACGTCGAAGTGGACCCAGTCCGCACCGGCAGCGAGGACGTTGTCGACTTCCTCGCCGAGGCGGGCGAAGTTGGCGGACAGGATGGAGGGGGCGATGAGGCAGTGGGACATGGCCGGGCCTTGCAACGAGGGGAAAGTGGGTCAGCGCTTGCGCAGGGACTTGATGCGGTCGTAGGCGGCATTGATCCGCCGCGACTTCTGCTCGGCCTGCTGCTGCAGCTCGGGGGCGGCGCCGCCAAGCTTGTCGGGGTGGTACTGCGAGATCAGCTTGCGGTAGGCGCGTTCGATCTCGGCATCGGTGGCTTCGGAAGTCAGCCCCAGCTCCCGGTACGGGTTCTCCTTGTTCAGGCGGAACCAGTCCGAATCAAAGGCATGGCCGATCAGCAGGCCGACCACCGCGCCGAACAGCGGATTGGGCCGGAACAGCAGGGCGCCGGCGATGAATCCGAGCAGTTTTCCGTACCAGCGCATGGCGCTCCGGGGTCGACCGACGAAATGGACGCTCATTTTACGTCACAGCGGGCCCGGACGGCTTTACACTAGGCCGCCCGCTGGTCAGCGGGCCCGCCGGGTCCGTTGGGCAGCAGCCGTATCGACAACGCCCCAGGAGTGCCCGTGCCAACCACGCTGTTGCAATCCGATCTCCCCGGCCTGCCCTTGCGCCATCGCGGCAAGGTGCGTGATGTGTTCGATATCCCGCGCGAGCGGCTGCCAGCCGGAACCCCGCCGGGCGACTACCTGCTGATGGTGGCCACCGATCGCCTGTCGGCGTTCGACGTGGTCCTGCCCGACCCGATCCCGGGCAAGGGCGAGATGCTCTGCCAGGTCTCCAACTTCTGGTTCGCCAAGACCGCGCACCTGATGCCCAACCACCTGACCGGCATCGACGTGGCCAGCGTGCTGCCCGAAGGCGTGGACCCGGCCCTGTACGCCAAGCGCGCGGTGGTCACCCGCAAGCTGAAGCCGGTGCCGGTGGAAGCGATCGCCCGCGGCTACCTGATCGGCAGCGGCTGGAAGGATTACCAGCGCACCGGCAAGGTCAGCGGCATCGACCTGCCCGATGGCCTGCGCCAGGCCGAACAGCTGCCCGAGCCGATCTTCACGCCCTCGACCAAGGCCGCGGTCGGCGACCATGACGAGAACATCGATTTCGACGCGATGGTGAAGCAGGTCGGTGCGGAACTGGCCGAGCGGGTGCGCGACGCCACCCTGCGCATCTACAAGTTCGCCGCCGATTACGCCCGCGAGCGCGGCATCATCCTGGCCGACACCAAGTTCGAGTTCGGTACCGACGCCGATGGCCGGCTGTACATCATGGACGAGATGCTGACGCCGGATTCCTCGCGTTACTGGCCGGCCGACGAGTACGAAGTGGGCACCAGCCCGCCGAGCTACGACAAGCAGTTCGTGCGCGATTACCTGGAGACGCTGGACTGGGGCAAGACCGCCCCGGGTCCGAACATCCCGGCCGACATCATCGAGCGCACCCGCGCCAAGTACGCTGAGGCGCTGCAGCGCCTGGCCGGGATCAGCGTCGACTGACCCGCCTGCGCCCCCGGCCGGAAAGGCTGGGGGCGCGTTCGGTAGTGCCGGCCGCTGGCCGGCAACGTCGACGAACACCTGCAGCCAGGCATGGCCTGGCTCTACTGACGGGCCCGGCGGGAGTATGCTGGCCGCATGCAGACATCCACCGAGCTTGCGCGGCCGATCGACCGCTATTTCGCCAGCTACTCCGACGACCACCGCAACGTGATCAACCAGCGCATCCACGTGGTGGCGGTGCCGGCGATCCTGTGGTCGGTGGTGGCCCTGCTGTGGTGCCTGCCGCCGCTGATCACCTGGTTCCAGTACGGCATCTGGTCGGCGTTCGCGATGTTCAGCGCCTGGTGCTTCTACAACAAGCTGTCGCGCCCCCTGGGCATCGGCATGCTCGTCCAGTTCTTCGTATTTGGCTGCCTGTGCCGCCTGCTGGAGGCCGAGATCGGCCTGCATGCGCTGCGCTGGCTGGCGGTGGGCGTGTTCGTGGCGGCCTGGATCGCGCAGTTCATCGGCCATACGTTCGAGGGTCGCAAGCCCAGCTTCCTGACCGACCTGACCTACCTGCTGATCGGCCCGGCCTGGGTGATGGCGAAGTTCTATCGCAAGCTCGACTGGCGCTACTGATCGCGGGCGGCCGACAGCGGCCGTCGTTTCCTGAACGGGCGAATTCCATCACCCACACTCCACGGTGGCCCTGCCAGCCTGCGCCGGTGACTCGCTCCCCGCTTCCCGTCCGTTGACGGCAGCCCCTGTGCGACAGGGCCTGCGGTCTCCCTGCGTGGGCGTAGGGTGTCCCCCGAGAGCAACCCGGGAGGGACCGCAGGAACGTGATGTTGCGCCGCAGAAAAAATGAATCAGCGAACGTTACATGCAATTGATCGCTGTTCGATGGGTTTCGGCGACATTTCGCAGCCTGTTATTCTCCCTGACCTGCTCGTGAATCATGGATTCCCTGCATGCTCCCCAGCCTGCCCCTGCTGCTGGCCCTGCCGTTCCTGATGGCAGCGGCTGTTGCGGCCTTCCCCCGTAGTTCGCGCTCGACTGCTGCCTGGCTGGCGGCACTGGCGCCGTTGGGCGGGCTGGCCATCCTCGGCTGGCTGACCCCGGCGGTACTCGATGGCCGGGTGGTCCGCACCCTGGTCCCCTGGCTTCCACAGATCGGGCTGGACTTCACCCTGCGCCTGGACGGGCTGGCCTGGATGTTCGCCGGGCTGGTGCTCGGCATCGGCGCCCTGGTGGTGCTGTATGCGCGCTACTACCTGAGCCAGCAGGACAACGCGCACCGCTTCTACTGCTACCTGCTGCTGTTCATGGGCGCCATGCTGGGGATGGTGCTGTCGGGCAACCTGCTGTTGCTGATGATCTTCTGGGAGATGACCAGCATCAGCTCGTTCCTGCTGATCGGCTTCTGGTCGCACCGCCAGGACGCACGCGAAGGCGCGCGCATGGCGTTGGTGATCACCGGCGGCGGCGGCCTGGCCCTGCTCGGTGGCGTGCTGCTGATCGGCCGCATCGTCGGCAGCTTCGACCTGGATGTGGTGCTGGCCGCCGGCGAGCAGATCCGCGCCAGCACGCTGTACCCGTACGCCCTGTTCCTGGTGCTGGCCGGCATCTTCACCAAGAGCGCGCAGTTCCCGTTCCACTTCTGGCTGCCGCACGCGATGGCAGCGCCGACCCCGGTCTCGGCCTACCTGCACTCGGCCACCATGGTGAAGGCCGGCGTGTTCCTGCTGGCGCGGCTGCATCCGGCGCTGGCCGGCAGCGACCTGTTCTTCTATACGGTCAGCGGCATCGGCGCGCTGACCCTGCTGATCGGTGCCTGGAACGCGATCTTCCAGCACGACCTGAAAGGCCTGCTGGCGTACTCGACCATTTCCCACCTGGGCCTGATCACCCTGCTGTTCGGCCTGTCCACGCCGATGGCGGTGGTCGCCGGCGTGTTCCACATCCTCAACCACGCCACCTTCAAGGCCTCGCTGTTCATGGCCGCCGGCATCATCGATCACGAAACCGGTACCCGCGACATGCGCAAGCTGGGGGGGCTGCGCAGGCTGATGCCGTTCACCAGCGCGCTGGCGATCATCGCCTCGCTGGCGATGGCCGGGATCCCGCTGCTCAACGGCTTCCTGTCCAAGGAAATGCTGTTCGCCGAAGCGATTACGGCCGGCGGCCCGGGCATCATGCGCACGGCGGTGTCGATCGCGGCGTTGCTGGCAGGCGTGTTCGGCGTGGCGTACAGCCTGCGCTTCGTGCACGACACCTTCTTCGGCGCTGGCCCGCACGACCTGGACCGCGTGCCCCACGAGCCGCCGCGCTGGATGAAGGTGCCGGTGGAGCTGCTGGTGGTGATCTGTGTGGCGGTGGGCGTGGCACCCGCACTGACCGTCGCGCCGGTGCTGCACGCCGCTGCGGCCTCGATCCTCGGCACCGCCATGCCCGAATACAGCCTGGCGGTGTGGCACGGCTTCAACCTGCCGCTGGCGATGAGCGCGATCGGCGTGGTCGGTGGCGTGGCGCTGTACTTCGGCCTGCGCAGGCTGATCAACCTGCATGCCGTGACCAATGTCAGCACGGGCCGCAATGTGTTCCACGCCCAGCTGGACGCCGTGTCCGCGCTGGCGATGCGCCTGACCAATGGCATCGCCAATGGCAGCCTGCAGCGCATGCTGCTGGGCCTGGTGCTGGTGGCGATCGTGGTTGCCGCTGCGCCGTTCGTGGCCAACCCAGCCTCGCCGAACTGGACCGCGCCGCAGCCGATTCCGCTGCTGGGCTGGGCCCTGTGGCTGGTGATGATGGCCTGCGCGGTCGCCACCCTGCGCATCTACAAGCAGCGCCTGCTGGCGGTGCTGCTGGTCGGCGGCGTCGGCCTGATGGTGGCGCTGACCTTCGTGTTCCTGTCCGCGCCCGACCTGGCCCTCACCCAGCTGCTGGTGGAGATGGTGACGCTGGTGCTGATGCTGCTGGGCATGAACTACCTGCCTGCGCAGTCCGGCCCGGAGCGGCCGCGCTGGCGCAAGCGCCGCGATGCGGTGATCGCGATCATCGCCGGTGCCGGGCTTGGCGCGCTGGCCTATTCGGCGATGACCCTGCCGCCGAACACCATGGCCGGCGAGCTGCTCGCCCGCGCGTTGCCCGAGGCCTACGGCCAGAACGTGGTCAACGTGATCCTGGTCGACTTCCGCGGCTTCGATACCTTCGGCGAGATCACCGTGTTCGGCATCGCCGCGCTGGTGGTGCATGCGCTGCTGCGGCGTACGCGGATGGCACCGGAGCAGATCATGCCCGGCCCGCCGATCAAGCTGCCGGTGCCGGCCGACCTGGCGCAGATCATGTTCCCGCTGACCCTGACCGTGTCGATTTTCCTGTTCCTGCGCGGGCACAACGCACCGGGTGGCGGCTTCATCGCCGGCCTGGTGTTGGCAGTGCCGCTGCTGATCCAGTACGTGATCCAAGGCACTGCATCGGTGGAGTCGCGCTTCGGCTTCGACTACATCCGCTGCATCGGCATGGGCCTGCTGATCGCCCTGCTCAGCGGCAGCGCCTCGATGCTGTTCGGCGTGCCGTTCCTGACCAGCGGCCATCTCGACCTGCACCTGCCGCTGATCGGCGACGTACCGCTGGCCAGCGCAATCGGCTTCGACATCGGCGTCTATCTGGTGGTGTTCGGCGGCGCCATGCTGATGCTGTCGATGATGGGCACGATCAAGCCGTCGCGAACCCGCACCGCCCGCAAGGGTGAGATCGACCTGCAACGCCGCTCGGCACGCACCGGGGAGATGCACTGATGGAACTGGCCCTGGCTACCGCGATCGGCGTGCTGACCGCCATCGGCATCTACCTGCTGCTGCGTGCGCGCAGCTTCGATGTGATCCTCGGCATGACCTTCCTGTCCTACGCCACCAACCTGCTGATCTTCGCCGGCGGCCGCGTGGTGCTGGGCAAGGCGCCGGTGCTGCAGGAAGGCGTGGACAGCCACCTGGGCAACTACACCGACCCGCTGCCACAGGCGCTGGTGCTGACCGCGATCGTGATCGCCTTTGCGATGACCGCGGTGAGCATTGTGCTGGCCATGCGCAGCCGCAGCGACAACCACAGCGACCACGTGGATGCCCACGAGCCGGATGACGACCTGCAGGATGAGCGCGTGCCGCCGCGCCAGGGCGAGGACCGCGCATGAACCACCTGGTGATCCTGCCGATCCTGATTCCGCTGCTGGGTGCGGCGCTGTCGCTGTTCGTCGAACACCGCCGCTATGGCCCCAGGGTGCAGCGGGCGGTGGCCTGGACCGCGCTGTCGGCGCTGGCGCTGGCGGTCGGGTTGCTGTTTGCCACCACGGCCAGTGGTGAAATCAACGTCTACCTGCTTGGCGACTGGCCGTCGCGGCTGGGCATCGCGCTGGTGGCCGACCGGCTGTCGGCGTGGATGCTGCTGACCACCCTGCTGCTGGCCATTCCCTGCCTGCTGCACGCCTGCTCGGGCTGGGACCGCCGCGCGCCGCACTTCCATGCGCTGTTCCAGTTCCAGCTGGTCGGTCTCAACGGTGCGTTCCTGACTGGCGACATCTTCAACCTGTTCGTGTTCTTCGAAGTGATGCTGATCGCCTCCTACGGCCTGCTGCTCAGTGGTGGCCGCGGCCTCCGCATGCGCATCGGCCTGCACTACGTGGTGTTCAACGTCACCGCCTCGACCCTGTTCCTGGTCGCGCTGGGCCTGCTGTATGCCTCGCTGGGCTCATTGAACATGGCCGAGCTGTCGCAGCGCATCGCCGAGGTACCGCCGGCACAGCTGACCCTGGTGAAGGCGACGATGGGCCTGTTGCTGCTGGTGTTCTGCGCCAAGGCCGCGTTGATGCCGCTGTACCTGTGGCTGCCGGAAGCCTATTCGCGCGCGCCGGCCGCCGTGGCCGCACTGTTCGCGATCATGACCAAGGTCGGCCTGTACTCGGTGCTGCGCATCCAGATGCTGTGGTTCGGCGACGATGCCGGCGCGATGGCCGGCTATGGCCGCGACTGGTTGCTGTGGGCCGGCGTCGCGACGCTGGTGCTGGGCGGCCTCGGCGCGCTGGCCGCGACCCGCCTGCGCGTACTGATCTCCTACCTGGTGATCGTGTCGGCGGCTACGCTGTTCATCGCCTTCTCGGTGGGCACGCCACAGGTGCTCTCGGCTGGCCTGTACTACCTGCCACACAGCAGCTTCGTCGCTGCCGCGCTGTTCCTGGTTGCCGACCTGATCCGCCGCCGTCGCGGTGGCGCCAGCGACCGCAAGGAAGTGGTCGCGCCGATGCCAGGCAAGGAGACGCCCGCCGTGTTGTTCCTGATCGGCGCGGTGTCGGTGGCCGGCCTGCCGCCGCTGTCCGGCTTCCTGGCCAAGGCTGCGCTGCTGGCCGGCATGCCGGCGCAGTACACCGGCCCGGTCTGGACCGCCGTTCTGGTCAGCAGCCTGCTGGTGATCATGGGCCTGACCCGGGGGGGCATCCGCCTGTTCTGGCGCGTGCCACCGGTCGATCCGGAAGCGCCGGTACCGCGCAAGGCGCGGCTGCGCCGGGTCGAGCTGTACGCGGCCTGCATCCTGCTGGCCTACGGCATCGGCATGACCCTGGCCGCAGCACCGCTGATGCGCTACACCGACGCCACCGCCGCGCAGCTGCTGCACCCCAGCGAGTACGTGCAGCAGCTGCGTGCGACTGCACCGGAGATCCGCCAGCCATGACCGCCCAGCGCTCCCTGTTCCGTCGCCTGATTCCGTCGCCGATGCTGAGCATCATGGTGGTGGCGTTCTGGCTGCTGATGTCCGACAGCTTCACCCTTGGCCAGATCGTGCTGGGCCTGCTGCTGGGCGTGGTGGTGCCGCTGTTCGCCGCACGCCTGGACCGCGAGTTCGCCCGCATCGGCACCCTGCGCCCGTTGCCGAAACTGCTGTGCGTGACCCTGTGGGACATCCTGATGTCCAACATCCGTGTCGCCCTGCAGGTACTGGGGCCGGAGAAGAACATCCACCCCGGTTTCATCTGGCTGCCGCTGGACATTGCCAACATCCATGGCATCGCTGCGCTGACCAGCATGATCACGCTGACCCCGGGCACGGTCTCGGCCGCGCTCAGCGACGACCGCAAGTACCTGCTGGTGCACGTGCTGCACCTGGAGGACCCGCAGGACCTGATCGATACGATCAAGCGCCGTTACGAGGCGCCGTTGATGGAGATCTTCCCATGACCGGTTTTGAAGTCATCCAGACCACCCTGGTGGTGTGCATGCACGTGGTCGGCCTGGCGATGCTGCTGGCCACCTGGCGGCTGTTGCGCGGGCCGACCGTGCCCGACCGCATCCTCGCGCTGGACACGCTGTCGGTGACCGCGATCGCTGAGCTGATGCTGTTCGGCATGTACCTCAACTCGCCGATCTACTTCGAGGCGGCGCTGATCATCGCCATGCTCGGCTTCGGCAGCACCGTGGTGCTGAGCAAGTTCGTGCTGCGCCGGGACATCGTCGAATGATCACCGCGATCCAGATCGTCCTGTCGATCCTGCTGCTGTTCGGCTGCTTCTTCATCCTGGTCGGCGCACTGGGCCTGGTGAAGCTGTCCACCTTCTTCAAGCGCCTGCACGCACCGACCAAGGCCAGCACGCTGGGCGTGGGCTGCGTGCTGGTGTGCTCGGTGTGCTACCACATCTTCCTCGGCCAGGACCCGCAGCCACGCGAGCTGCTGATCACCGTGTTCCTGTTCATCACCGCACCGATCAGCGCGCACATGATGGCCAAGGCGGCGTTGTCGCTGCTGATGGAAACCCGCCCCAGCCTGCCGGGCAACGAGCCGGCCGCCGAGGAGCAGCTGCCGCCGCCGGAACCGGTGCGGGAAGAAGAAACCACGCAGAACCGGTAGTGCCGGCCGCTGGCCGGCAGGGTGACGCCCCGTGGGTGCCGACCGTTGGTCGGCACGAAATCGACTGCATCCACGCATGGCGTGGATCTACAACGCCGGTGCGCCGACCAGCAGCAGCTCCAGCACGAACCAGCCTACGAACGCGACCAGCAGGATCCCGCCTTCGCCACGACTGATCTTCAGGTCGCCGCGCAGCATCGGGTACAGCACCAGCGCGAACGCCAACAGCGCAGGCAGTTCCAGGCGCACGAACGAGGCCGGCAAGGCCAACGGCTGCAACATCGCCATCGCGCCGATCACCAGCAGCAGGTTGACCACGCTGGAACCCAGCACGTGGCCGAGCACCATGTCGCCATGCCCGCGACGCGAGGCGGCAATGGCGGTGGCCACCTCGGGCAGTGCGGTGCCGATCGCCACCGGCAACAGGCCGACCAGCAACGGCGTCCAGCCCAGTGCGGCACCGAAGTCGGCGGCAGCCCCCACCACCAGGCGCGCGCCCCAGTACAGGGTCAGTGCGGCGATCAACACGCGCAGCACGTTCAACGGCAGGCTGGTGCGGCTCAGCGCGGATTCGGCGATGGCTGCCTGCACCTCGGCGCTCTCGACGCGGCCGCGGCGCAGCAGCAGCACCTGCACGACGATGAAGCCCGCCACCAGCACGCCGCCTTCCCAGCGCACCAGGTGACCATCCAGGCCGAACAGGATCAGCAGCACGGCGGCCGCCAGCAGCGACCACCACAGCACCGCCTGCAGGCGCGCGCGCAGCAGCAGGGGGGCGGCGACGGCGGCCACCGCCAGGGTCAAGCCCAGATTGACGATGCTGCTGCCCACTGCATTGCCCAGTGCCAGCTCCGGTTGGCCGACCGCCAGCGCACGTGCGTTGACCGCCAGTTCCGGCAACGAGGTGGTCACGCCGAGCAGCAGCAGCCCAGCAGTGAACGGGCTGGCCCCGAAGCGCTGGGCCAGGCCAGAGACGGCCTTGACGATGGAGTCCCCGCCCAGTGCCAGCAGCAGCAGGCCGAGCAGGAACCAGGCAATGGCAATGGCGATCATCGAGCACTCCCCAGCAGTGGTGGCGCGATTCTACGCTTGGCCCGAGCGCATGGCTGGGCGATGGATCAAGGATCAGCCACAGCCTTCCGCATAGTCGACCTGCGGGGTCTGCCCGACCCGCCAGGCCCCCACCCGGCCATCGGCACCGAGCGCGAAGTCGATCACTGCCCCGCCCTCCTGCGCCGGCCGCACGCGCAGGTGCTGGGCCTTCTCGTCGTACTTGTCGGGACCGACGTCTGCGCGCTCGGGATACAGCACCTGCAGCTCGCCCAGGGTCATGCCGACCTTGCCGCCGCCCGGTGCGGTGATGGCGGCGCTGCGCACGTCGTAGCGCACCAGCTTGCGGCCTTCGATCATCAGCCGCGGGTCCTCGGCATCCTGCGGGCGAAGGAAGTAGCAGCCGTCGTTGCCGTCGTCGGCGGGCAGCGGCTTGCCGGCGGCATCGGTGCCCAGCCCCTGCAGTGGCGTGCCAAAACCACTGCGGACTTCGGCGATGCCGGTGCCCAGCTTCGCACCCGCGAAGCCGTCCAGGCGGGCCGGACTGTCCTTGCGGAGGTCGTTCGCCGGGCGGGCCGCCAGGTCGGGATCGGTCGACTGGGCCGGCCCGGTCGCCGAGGCGGTTTCCGCCGGAGTGTCGCTACCGCTGCCGGCCGCCCCCTGCTTGTCGGGGCCGCCACTGCAGGCGGCGAGCGAAAGGAGCAACAGACCAGCAATCGGGAGGTGCTTCATCGGTGCGGTTCCCTGGCACGAAGGTAGCTGCACGCTAGCGCAGCGCGCGTGCAGGCGCTGCATTGTCATCGCGGTTTCATCGCCCTCGTTCAGGCTCGGCATGCACCGACCTGGCTGTCCCTTCCATGCAACCGCGCAAGACCGAACTCGCCCGAACCGCGCTGCAGGCCCATCGCGCGCCGCTGGACATGCGCCAGCGCCGGTTGCTGATCCTGTGCGACGGCCAACGCAGCATCACCGAACTGACCGGTCTGCTCGGCCAGGATGCGCCCGCGATGGTCATCCAGCTGGTGCAGGCCGGCTACCTGAGCACCGGCACCGGCACCGGCACCGGTGCCGCAGCCCCGCCACCGCCGCCACCGGCAACACCTGCCACAGCGGCGGCCACAGCGGGCGAGCGCCGCCGCTCGCTGGTGGCTGCGCGCATCTATGTGCTGGGCATCCTGGAAATGCAGCGCCACCCGCAGGCGGCGGCGCTGTTCCGCGACCTGCAGCAGGCACGCGCCGAAAGTGAAGTGCTGCAGGTGCTGCACTCGGCGATGCAGATGCTGCCCGGGCTGACTTCGGAAGGCTATTGCCAGCGTGTACGCCAACGCCTGCTGGAAGCGCTGCCGTTGGAGCACTGCGACGCGTTCGCCGAGGTGGCCTGAAGAAAAAGGGGACGGAGGGGATTAAGTCGTTTCAAGCACACGTGTGCTGATTGCGGCTTAATCCCCTCCGTCCCCTTTTTCGGGTCAGCGGAAGTTGTTGCGCAGGCCGTTCCAGCACTGCTGGTAGTCGCCCTGGCGGTGGCCGGCGGCCAGTGCCTGTGCGGTCGGGCGGATCACCGCGCGGGTCTCGAACATGAAGGCCATCGTGTCCTTGATCACGTCCGCCTTGGACAGATCGGCATTGGACGCCTTGTCGAAGGTCGGCGCGTCCGGGCCGTGGCCGCTCATGCAGTTGTGCAGCGACGCGCCACCCGGCACGAAGCCTTCGGCCTTGGCATCGTAGGCGCCATGCACCAGGCCCATGAACTCGCTGGCGATGTTGCGGTGGAACCACGGCGGGCGGAAGGTGTTCTGCGCCACCAGCCAGCGCGGCGGGAAGATCGCGAAGTCCATGTTGCTGGTCCCCGGCGTGTCGCTGGGCGAATGCAGCACCAGGAAGATCGACGGGTCCGGATGGTCGTAGCTGATCGAACCGAGGGTGTTGAAGCGGCGCAGGTCGTAGCGGTACGGCGCGTAATTGCCGTGCCAGGCCACCACGTCCAGCGGCGAATGGTCGATCGGCGCACGCCACAGGCGGCCCTCGAACTTGGCGATCAGCTCGAAGTCACCGTCGATGTCCTCGAACGCTGCGTGCGGGGTCTCGAAGTCGCGCGGATTGGCCAGTCCGTTGGAACCGATCGGGCCCAGGTCGGGCAGCTTCAGCAGCGCACCGTAGTTCTCGCAGATGTAGCCGCGACTGGGGCCGTCCGGCAGCTCGACGCGGAAGCGCACGCCGCGCGGAATCACTGCGATCTGCTGCGGCTCGATCTCGATCACGCCCAGCTCGGTCAGCAGGCGCAGTGCGCCCAGCTGCGGCACGATCAGCAGTTCACCGTCGGCGTCGTAGAAGTAGCGGCCGACCATGTCGCGGTTGGCAGCGTAAAGGTGGATGCCCACGCCGGCATGCGCGTCGGGCGAGCCGTTGCCACCCATCGTGTACAGGCCTTCGACAAAGTCGGTCGGCAGCTCCGGCAGCGGCAGCGGGCTCCAGCGCAGCTGGTTCGGTGAAGGCGGCTGTGCGCCGAAATCACACTGCAGCTGCGACTGCGCGAACGGAGTGAACTCGCCATGGGTCACCGCCGGGCGGATCCGGTATAGCCAGCTGCGGCGATTGCTGCCACGCGGCGCGGTGAAGGCGGTGCCGGTCAACTGTTCGGCGTACAGGCCGTGGGCCACCTTCTGCGGCGAGTTCTGCCCGACCGGCAGCGCGCCGGCGACGGCCTCGGTGGCGAATTCGTTGCCGAAGCCGGACTGGTAGCCGCGGGCGATGATGGCGGGGGACATGGGAACTCCAGAGATGGCCGGCCAGCGGCCGGCACTACCATTCGGACAGGCAATGTCAACCGGAAGCCGACATTGCCTGCAGACCTTACAGCACGCCGCGGCGGATCTGGTCGCGCTCGATGCTCTCGAACAGCGCGGTGAAGTTGCCTTCGCCGAAGCCCTCGTTGCCCTTGCGCTGGATGATCTCGAAGAAGATCGGGCCGATGCAGTTCTGGGTGAAGATCTGCAGCAGCTTGCGCTGGTGGGTTTCCGGATCGGCATCGATCAGGATCTTGTTCTTGGCCAGGCGCGGTACGTCTTCACCGTGGTTCGGCACGCGCTGGTCGATCACGTCGAAGTAGGTCTCCGGCGTGTCGAGGAAGTCCACGCCCTGCGCGCGCATCGCTTCAACGGTCTCATAGATGTTCTCGGTGAAGCAGGCGATATGCTGGATGCCCTCGCCCTTGTACGCGTCCAGGTACTCGTTGATCTGGCTCTTCGGGTCGGACGATTCGTTCAGCGGGATGCGCACGATGCCGTCCGGCGCGGTCATCGCCTTGGACACCAGGCCGGTCTTGAGGCCCTTGATGTCGAAGTAGCGGATCTCGCGGAAGTTGAACAGGCGCTCGTAGTAGTCCGACCACTGCTGCATGTTGCCGAAGTACAGGTTGTGGGTCAGGTGGTCGATGAAGGTCAGGCCGAAGCCCACCGGGTGCAGGTCGGCACCGGCGATCGGCTCGTAGTCGCCGTCGTAGACGCTGCCGGCCGCGCCGTAGCGGTCGACCAGGTACAGCATGCAGTCGCCGATGCCCTTGATGACCGGCGCGCTGACCGCCTTGCTGTCCGGCTTGAAGGCGATGGCTTCGGCGCCGTTGCCCAGCGCGGCCTGGTAGACCTCCTGGCCCGGCTTCTTGAAGCGGATGGCGAAGCCGCAGGCGCACGGACCGTGCTTTTCGGCGAAGTCGGCGGCGAACGAATCGGGGTCTTCATTGACCAGGAAGTTGACGTCGCCCTGGCGATAGACGGTAATCGGACGCTGCTTGTGCTTGAGCACCGCGCTGAAGCCCATCTTCCGGAAGTACTCGTGCAGCTCCTGGCCGCGGCCGGCCGGGGCGGCGAATTCGACGAACTCGAAACCGTCGATGCCCATCGGGTTCTCGAAGGTGGTGACCTGCATGCCGGGGTTGGGGTGCGAGGCGGTCGGGACTGCGGTATTCATGGCGTGGCTCCGAATCGGTACCGCATCGGTACAAACCAGGTGCGGGCAGGTAGGGACCCGGCGAGAATGCAGGGTCTGGACCTACCCCTTATAGTTACACTTGAAACCACCAGCAAGGTGCACCGCAACATGAGCCCCGATCCCGCCTCGACCCGCCTGCGTGCCTCGCACGTCCTGCTCGACCTGGAACAGTTCCTGCCGTATCGGCTGAGCGTGCTGTCAAACCGGGTCAGCGGCAACATCGCCAAGCTGTACGGCGATCGTTACGGTCTGGCGATCCCCGAGTGGCGGGTGATCACCATCCTGGCGCTGTACCCGGGCTCCTCGGCCAGCGAGGTCTCCGACCGCACGGCGATGGACAAGGTGGCGGTCAGCCGCGCCGTGGCCCGCCTGCTGGAGCGCGGCTTCATCAAGCGCGAGACGCATGGCGACGACCGCCGCCGCTCGGTACTGGCGCTGTCGGCCGCCGGTTTCGAGGTGTACGAGACCATCGCGCCGATGGTGATCGAGATCACCCGCAAGCTGATGTCGGTGCTGAGCGAGGAGGAAGAGCAGGTGCTGGAAAAGCTGATCCTGCGCCTGGCCGGCGAAGGCCTGGAGCGGATGGGCGAAGGGGTCTGAAAGAAAAAGGGGACGGAGGGGATTAAGTCGTAATGAGCACAGGTGTGCCTGAAACGACTTAATCCCCTCCGTCCCCTTTTTTCAGCTCAGGTGCTTGCGCCGTGCGTGGATCCACGGCACGGCCAGTGCTGCGATGGCGCCGCCGGCGAAGCCCAGCGAGGCGGCAACCGTGGCGGCTTCGACGGCCCCGGGCAGCGCCAGCGCCGCAGCCACCAGCAGCAGCGACGGCAGGCCGACGAAGGTGCCCAGGAAGAAATGCCAGCGCGGTGACCATGTATTGAGCTGCAGCAGGCTGACCGGTTGCCAGGCGTCGGACGCGGCATCCTCGGCGATCTTCGCCACTACCTTGCCCAGATCCACTTCCGGCAGCGCGCGCCCCGGGCGGACGGTCGCCAGCAGTTCGGCCACGGCCTCCACCGTTGGGAAGCTGGACGGCCACGCCACCGGGGCCGGCACGCCGTAAGCGGTCAGCAGCGGCACGCTCAGCCACGGCGCCACCAGCGGGCGCATGCGGCGGCGGCCATGCACGCACCAGATCTGCGGCTGTCCATGCGCGCTGACGTTGTACAGCGCCAGTTCGTTGGCGGGCGGATAACCCAGCATGGTCACCCGCGCCGCCAGACTGTCCTGGCCCATCGCACGCAGGAAGCCCGGGCGGCTGCGCCCTTCCTGCATCCACGCCAGGCCCAGCGCACCCACCAGGTACGCCTCCGCCACGTCCTTGCTGCCCGCAGTGGCGCGCTCATCACTGGCCAGGTACCACGCCAACGACTTCGGCTCGGCGACATCCTCCAGGCCCCATCGGCTGTCATCCCCCAGCACGTGCCGCACCGGCAGGCGGGCAGGCGCAGTTTCGCCACGCTCCCCGGTCTGCAGGAACGGCAGCACGCCCTGGATGAAGGTGGACAGCTCGATCGCGCGCGCGCCATGGCCCTGCCATTCCGGCGGCAGCAGCCCGGCCAGCTGGCCCTCGGCCGCCAGCGCATCAAGCCGCGCCTTCTGCTCGACCAGATTCTGCACCGCGCCCTTCAGCACCACGTTGTCGGGCAGCGCGATCTGCGGCAGGCGGTGGCGTGGTGGTGCCAGTTCGACGGTTTCCTCGCCGGTGCCGGCGTCGTCCAACAGGGTTTCCTGCGCCGGCAGGGTCACGCCTTCGCCTGCCCCACCCTCGGCCAGGTGGCTGGCAGGTTCGGGCAATCGTTCGGCGTGGTCGCTGTGCATGGGCGTTCCGGTAGGTTGCGTCGACGGGGCGTCGACTGAAGTCCTTGCCGGTAACGGCGTGCTCACGGTGAAGTTGAGACACGGATTCAGAGAGTGTGACGGGGCGCGCAGTAGATCCGCGCAAGGCGTGGATGCGCCCCGATGTCAGTGCCGACCAACGGTCGGCACCCACCGGGGTAGGCGGCCAGCGGTCGACCCCCACCACAGCTGCCGGCCAGCGGCCGGCACTACCCTACTCCGGTTTATCAGGTGCCCACTGCTTGAGGAACGCGCTCACCCGCGCAGGCTGGAAGGCTTCGCCCCTGCGCAGTTCGCCGGTGGCCTGCGAGACCAGCAGGCTGCCATCGGCGTCCAGTACCAGCAGGTGCGGGTAGTCGCGCTCCATCACCGGGAACTGGGCGAAGAAGGCGGTGTTGGGTTGTTCGTCGCTGGCGTTGACCTTCACCCACACGTAGTGGGCGTCGCGGAAGCGGCGCAGGTCGCCGTTGCCCTCGACCATTTCGTCCAGCGCCCGGCAGCGATCGCAGGCGGCGTTGCCGATCTCGAGCAGGATGCGCTTCTTGCCGCGCTGGGCTTCCACCTTGGCGGTGGCCAGGTCATCGGCGGGGTCGCGGGCCGGGTCGAACTGCGCGCCGAGCCCGGCGATGGCGGCAATGTCCGCCGCCACCGGGGTGTTGCCCGAGGCCACCGGTTCGCTGGGGTCAGCGACCGGTGGCTCGGTGGGCCGGGTATCCAGGGGCTGCGTGGGCTCGGCGGTGGCAGGCGGTTGCGGTTGGGAACAGGCGCCGATCAGCGCCGCACAGACCACCACCATTGCACCACCGAGCTTGCTGCGCATGCCTTCTACCCTCGCTTCATTACTTGACGCCGTGCATCAGCTTGTTGATCAGCGGGGCGATCAGGAACAGCACCACGCCGGAGCCGATCAGGGCCCAGAACCCGAAGGTATACCCCTTCAGGGCCGACTCGACCGTCATGCCGCCTTCACCACTGACCACACCAGCGAAGATGCCCGACAGGTTGTTGCCGATGCCGGTGGACAGGAACCAGCCGCCCATGCCGAAGCCGACCAGGCGCACCGGGGCCAGCTTGGTCACCATCGACAGGCCGATAGGCGACAGGCACAGCTCACCCACCGACTGGATGACGTAGACCATGAACAGGGTCCAGAACGGGATCTTGCCGTCCACCACCATCTGCGACAGGGCGAACATCAGCAGCGCGAAGGCGGCGCCGTTGAACAGCAGGCCCAGGCCGAACTTGCGCGGGATGGACGGATTGGCGCGGCCCATCGCCACCCAGATCCAGGCGATGACCGGGGCCAGGGTGATGATCGCCACCGAGTTGACCGACTGGAACCACGCGGTCGGGAAGGTCCAGCTGCCGAACTGGCGGTTGACGATGTTCTCGGCCAGGAAGGTGAACGAGCTGCCGGCCTGTTCGAAGAACATCCAGAACATCACGTTGAAGGCGAAGATGATCAGCATGGCGATCACGCGGTCGCGCTGCACCTTGCCTTCGCGGATGCCCTCGACCAGCAGCAGTACGGCCAGCGCGGTGAACATCGCGCCCAGGATCCAGGCCAGCGCGGTGGCGCCGGTGGCCAGCAGGAAGTACGCGACCGGGATGGCGACCACGGCACCGGCCAGCACCATGATGATGCGGCCGAAACCTTCCGCGCCGGCCGGCGGTGCGCCGATGCCCTTCAGGCCGGCACGACCGATGTAGAACCACACCAGCGAGATCAGCATGCCCACGCCCGAGGCGATGAACACGACCTTGTAGGACGGCATCGCATCGGTACCGAACACCTTGCGGGCCAGGTACTCGGTCAGCACCGGGGCGATCATCGCGCCGATGTTGATGCCCATGTAGAAGATGGTGAAGCCCGAATCGCGGCGCTCGTCCTTCAGGCCGTACAGCTTGCCGACCATGGTCGAGATGTTGGGCTTGAACAGACCGTTGCCGACGATGATCGTGGCCAGGCCGAGCTTGAAGATGTGCTCCTGCGGAAGCGAGATCATGAACAGGCCGGCGGCCATGATGATCGCGCCGGTCAGGATCGAGCGCTGGTAGCCCAGTACCCGGTCGGCCACGTAGCCGCCGAAGATGGCCGCGGCGTACACCAGGGCCAGGTAGGCGCCATAGATGCGGCTGGCGTCGCCTTCACCGGCAGCGCTGCCGTTGTAGAACTGGGCAACGATGTAGAGCACCAACGCCCAGCGGATGCCGTAGAACGCAAAGCGTTCCCAGAACTCGGTCATGAACAGCATCCACAACGGGCGCGGGTGGCCCAGCGTGGTCTTGAAGTCCGGCAGTGCCGGCTCTGGGGTGTTCGCAGTGGCGTTTACGCTCATGCGGATTTCCTGGTTCGGTGGATGACGAGCACGTCCGCTGTGCAGTTGGAGCAACGCGCGAGGATCACCGACTTCTGGCGTTCACGTCAAATACACGCCGTTTGAGGCAGGTGGCAGCCTGCTCCCTGAACTTGCATCTGAAACGATCCAGCCGCAGGCCGGGAACCAAGCTGAATGGGGATCAGCCCAGCGCTGCCGGGGGCGCGGCCTGCAGGCTGGTGCGCACCTGGAACAGCTCGGGGAAGAAGGTCAGTTCCAGCGCCTTGGCCAGGAAGCCCACGCCGGACGAACCGCCGGTGCCACGCTTGAAGCCGATCACCCGCATCACGGTGCGCATGTGTCGGAATCGCCACAGCTGGAAAGCCGTCTCCAGGTCCACCAGGTCCTCGCACAGCGCATACTCGCGCCAGTAGCGGTCGGTGTCCTGGTAGATGCGCTCGAAGACCGGCTGCAATGCGTCGTCGGCCACGTGTGGCTGGGTCCAGTCGTGGGCCTCGTAGACCGCCGGCACGGCATGGCCGAAGCGGGCCAGGTACTTCAGGAATTCCTCGTACAGGCTGGGCGCTTCCAGCACGGTGCGCAGCTGCGCCTGCCCGGCCGGGTCATGCTCGAACACCTGCAGCATCTGCGCGTTCTTGTTGCCCAGCAGGAACTCGATGTAGCGGTACTGCAGCGACTGGAAGCCCGACGACGGGCCCAGCACGTCGCGGAAGCCCATGTACTCGGACGGGGTCAGCGTTTCCAGCACCGACCATTGCTCGGTCAGCTGGCGCAGCACCTGCTTGCTGCGCGCCAGCACCTTGCGGCACTGCCAGACTTCATCGCGCTGCAGGAAGCCGATTGCGGCACGCAGCTCATGGCCCAGCAGCTTCAGCCACAGCTCCGAGGTCTGGTGCTGGATGATGAAGAGCATCTCGTCATGGTGCGGCGGGCTGGACAGCGGCTGCTGCGCGCTGAGCAGCTGGTCCAGCCGCAGGTAGCCGCCGTAGGTCAGGCGTCCCTGCAGGTCGGTGTGGATGCCGGCTTCGAGATCGCGTTGGTTGTTGTCGACGGACATGGGCGGGACCAGATCGGGGGCGGCAAGGGTAGCGCGTTGCCGCCGCGCTGGCAGCCGCCCGGTCCATACCGGGGCGTGCGGCTGGCCGTGGAGCATCGGCCGACCACCGGCCTGCGCGTGGAACCGTCCGCGCCGTTGTACCGGCAGTCAGCCAGAGGCGTATTCTGATGCTTTGCAGCAACGACTGAATACGTTGTTGTTATTGGCCCCCCACCCGCCGGCAGGGGTAAAACGGGGAATCTCCGTGTTGCGGCGCAGGAAGGCTATTCCGTACGCGTTCCTTAACATGGCGATTCATATCATTTGTAACTTCTCTGTCGAAGGTGCAGTACGCAATGACGGTTGCCGCTGAATTCAAGATCGAATACCTGCAGTACCTGGACACGGACGGCACGCTCGTCCGTGACGACCTGCCAGTGTCGCTGCGCGACCCCAAGGTCCTGGTACCGCTGTTCAAGCAGATGCTGTTCGTACGCACGTTCGACAGCAAATCCATCGCGCTGCAGCGCACCGGCAAGCTCGGCACGTATGCCGCCTGCCTGGGCCATGAAGCCGCGCACGTGGGTATCGGCGCGGCGATGCAGAAGGACGACGTGTTCGCGCCTTCGTACCGCGAGTATGGCGCGATGTTCATGCGTGGCGTGCGCCCGCACGACGTGCTGATGTACTGGGGCGGCGACGAACGCGGCAACGATTACGGCGGCAACGCGGCCAGGGACTTCCCGTTCTGCGTGCCGATTTCCACCCAGTGCCTGCATGCGGCAGGTGCCGCGCTGAAGTTCAAGCTCAACAAGGAACCGCAGATCGCCGTGGCCGTGTGCGGCGACGGTGGCAGCTCCAAGACCGACTTCTACGCGGCACTGAACTCGGCCGGCGCCTACAAGCTGCCGCTGATCCTGTGCATCGTCAACAACGGCTGGGCCATCTCGGTGCCGCGTTCGGCCCAGACCGGTGCCGAAACGCTGGCGCAGAAGGGCCTGGCGGGCGGCCTGCACTGCCTGCAGGTGGACGGCAACGACCTGATCGCGGTCCTGGCGGCAATGGAACAGGCGCGCGAACGTGCGCTGGCCGGCGACGGTGGCACCGTGCTGGAACTGATGACCTACCGCCTGTCCGACCACACCACCGCTGATGACGCGCGCCGCTACCGCGACGATGCCGAAGTGAAGGATGCCTGGCAGCGCGAGCCGATGCTGCGCCTGCGCAAGTACCTGATCAACGCCGGGGTGTGGAGCGAGGAAGAAGAAGCCGCCTGGACCGCCGAGTGCGGCGCGCGCGTGGACGAGGAAGTGAACCTGTACCTCAACACGCCGGTGCAGCCGGTCGAGGCGATGTTCGACTTCCTGTATGCCGATCCGCCGCCGGACCTGCTGGCCCAGCGTGCCCAGGCGATCGCCCTGGAGAAGCGCCATGGATGAGATCAAGAACGGCGCGCCCGGCGCGCACACCAACGCCGCCGACAGCGCTGCAGTCGCGCGCGGAGATGACAGCATGACCACCACCCCGATCACCCTCATCGAAGCCATCACCCAGGCGCTGGCCTGGGAGCTGGAACACGATCCGTCGGTGCTGGTGCTGGGCGAGGACGTGGGCGTCAACGGCGGCGTGTTCCGCGCCACTGCCGGCCTGCAGCAGCGCTTCGGCTCGGACCGCATCCTCGACACCCCGCTGGACGAAACCACCATCGCCGGCCTGACCATCGGCCTGGCCGCACAAGGCATGAAGCCGGTGGCCGAAGCCCAGTTCGATGGCTTCATGTACCCGATGGTCGACCACATCGTCTGCCACGCCGCACGCCTGCGTTACCGCACGCGTGGCCGCCTGCACTGCCCGATGGTGCTGCGCGTGCCGTGGGGCGGTGGCATCCGCGCGCCGGAACACCACAGCGAAGCCAACGAGGCGATCTTCACCAACGTGCCGGGCCTGCGCGTGGTGCTGCCGTCGTCGCCGCAGCGTGCCTACGGCCTCCTGCTGGCCGCGATCCGCGAGCCGGATCCGGTGATCTACATGGAGCCCAAGCGCATCTACCGCCAGTACAAGGAAGTGGTCGTCAACGACGGCGAAGCCTTGCCGCTGGACGTCTGCTTCGTGCTGCGCGACGGCACCGACGTGACCCTGGTGACCTGGGGCGCGCAGGTGAAGGAAGCCCTGGAAGCGGCCGACAAGCTGGCCGGGGAAGGCATCAGTGCCGAAGTCATCGACGTGGCCACGCTGCGCCCGCTGGACTTCGCCACCATCGCCGAATCGGTGGCCAAGACCGGCCGCTGCGTGATCGTGCAGGAGGCCCCGAAGACCGCGGGCTTCGGCGCCGAGATCGCCGCGCGCCTGGCCGAGGAATCGATCTACGACCTGCTGGCCCCGGTCGAGCGCGTCACTGGCTACGACACCCACATTCCGCTGTTCCGCCTGGAAATGAAGTACCTGCCGAGCGTTGAGCGGATCGTGGCGGCGGCCAAGCGCGCGGTGGCGGCCGGCTGACATGCGGGCCCGCCTTCTGGGGGCTTACCGCAGCCAGTATCCCAACCCGCTCCGGTTCCACACCGGCCAGATCGTCGAAGTAGGTGTACGTGACGAGGAATGGCCGGCGTTTGCCTGGGTACGCACCAACGATGGGCGCGCTGGATGGGCGCCCATCGCCTGGTTGCAGCTGCTGGACGAGGGTCGCGCCGAAGCCCTGTGCGACTACGACGCCCGCGAGCTGGATGTGGAAAGCGGCGAGATGGTGAAGCTTCATCACGAACACGGCGGGTGGTGGTGGTCCGAGCGCGCCAATGGCGCGACGGGTTGGCTGCCGGCCCGCGAACTGGAACTGCTGGAAGAGAACTGCAAATGAGCCAGACCAAGAACTTCAACCTGCCCGACCTGGGCGAAGGCCTGCCGGACGCGACCATCGTCGAGTGGTTCGTCAAGGAAGGCGATGTGATCAAGCTGGACGAGCCGCTGGTGTCGATGGAGACCGCCAAGGCCGTGGTGGAAGTGCCCTCGCCGTTCTCCGGCAAGGTGCTGAAGCTGTCCGGCGCTGCCGGCGACATCATCCCGACCGGTTCGGTGCTGGCCAGCTTCGAACTGGACCCGAACCTGCCGCAGCGCGCCGATGGCCAGGACACCGGCCACAGCCATGGTCACACCGCACCGGCGGCGCCGGCTGCCGCACCGACCCCGCCGCCGCTGCCGGCTGCGGCCGCTCCGGTTGCCGCCGAGGACGCCAAGCCCGCCGCAGCCGAGCGCGATGACGCCGGTACCGTGGTCGGCGCGATGCAGAGCTCCAATGCCGTGCACGCCGAGCAGGCGCTGGCCGTCGGTGGCGTCAAGGCCGTGCCGGCCGTGCGTGCGATGGCGCGCAAGCTGGGCGTGGACCTGAGCCGCGTGGCCGCTACCGGCACCGATGGCGCGGTGACCATGGCCGACGTCAAGCAGGCCGCCGCCAACGGCACCGCCAAACTCGGCGCCGCCCCGGCACCGGTTGTCGCCGCGTATGCCGCGCCGGCCCCGGGGCAGGTACCTGCCCCGGTGCAGAGCGAAGCCCGCACTCCGCTGTCCGCCGCCGGCAAGCCGATGCGCACCCAGCCGCCGGGCGTGGTCGCCAAGGGCCAGCCGGAACCGCTGAAGGGCGTGCGCCGCAACATGGCCCGCGTCATGGCCGACGCGCACAGCAAGGTCGTGCCGACCACGCTGAACGACGACGCCGACATCCACGCCTGGCTGCCGGGCAACGACGTCACCGCCCGCCTGGTTCGCGCCATCGTCGTTGCCGCACAGAAGGTGCCGGCCATGAACGCCTGGTTCGACGGTGAAGCGCTGACCCGCACCCTGCACGCCCAGGTGGACATCGGCATCGCCGTGGACACCGACGACGGCCTGTTCGTGCCGGCCCTGCGCAATGCCGACATGCTCGATGCACGCGGCATCCGCGAAGGCGTCAATCGCCTGCGCGAGCAGGTGGAATCGCGTTCGATCGCCGCCTCGGAACTGAGCGGCTACACCATCTCGCTGTCCAACTTCGGCATGTTCGCCGGCCGCTACGCGACCCCGGTCGTGGTGCCGCCGTGCGTGGCCATCGTCGGTGCCGGCCGTGCCCGCCACCAGATGACCCCGGTGATGGGCGGCGTGGAAGCGCACAAGGTAATCCCGCTGTCGGTCACCTTCGACCACCGCGCGGCTACGGGTGGTGAAGCCGCCCGCTTCCTGCGCGCGATGATGGACGACCTGGCGCTGGCCAGCTGATCGGCCACCTGACCGGTAGGTGCCAACCGTTGGTTGGCACATGAACTGGAAAAACGCCGGGCACAGCCCGGCGTTTTTTTGTGCCCGCTCCGTCGCGCTCCATCCACGCATGGCGGGGATCTACTGGGCTATCCGACCGTCGGTTGAAAGCCCAACGGAGCATTTTGAGAATAGTTGCATGGATTCCCAAGAGCAGCTCAATAGCATTGAGCCTCTCTGCAGACGTCGAACTTCCGTGATTGAGACACCACCCACACTCGAAGAATTCATGAAGGCGGGCAATGATTTTTTCCGCGCCTCTCCATTCTTCCTACGGTTGACGAGGGATGAGGATCCGTCAGACACGAACTGGGTCCTTGGCATCATCTTCCTGCGCTGGCTCGCCCGAAATCACGCTTTCCTTGACGCATCGGTCGGCTCTACGGTGGCAGCCGCCCCCTCGCCAGCAGATGCCTTGGCATGCATCGAAGGCGCCTTCCAGGACGAAATCCCCGGCGCTGCGTTCGACCCGGAATTGCTGGAGTTCACCGTTCGCTACTTCTGCATGGCCGCTCCCTACTTTTCGGACTTCTTCTCGTTGTTCCCCGAAGACGCCATGCCTTCTCCGGACGCCATGTGGGACAAACAGGAGCAGGTGTACGCAATTATCGACGCCCGCCTGCGGTCATGGCGCAACGGCGAGCCAATCGTCCGCGCGGTCATCCCCAATGCTGATCAACAAGGACATGCCAAACCGGCTACGCCGCTGGATGCTGACGTCTGGATCTCAACGCTGGCAACGCTATCGGATGCTGCGGTCACTCACGAAGCTTGCTGTGCATACGCCGACCACTTCTACAGGGCTCTGACGAAACCAGCGTCAGTAGAAGTCATCCTGGCGGTCATGAGGGAGTTCCTTCGGAACCCGCCACATGATGCGTCGATCATGAGCTCAGCTGAGAACTTCCTGTCGGATATTCCGTTCTCCCGCTACATCAAAGCCTACTCCATCCTCGCGCCTGACCTCTTGGACGTCTCTTCAGATGCCGCGCTCAATCTCTTCAATTATCCAGGTTGTGAATTGACGCCACGTCAGGTCCGGCAGTTCATCAAGGAGCTCAGGCGGTGCAACCCCGAGCGCGATGTGGTCGGAGAACTGGCCCAGCTGGCCATTGCATGGAATTCGGAAGACGACGAGAAATTTTCAATCGTCATCGAAGCCGCACAGAAGCATGGCTAGGTCCAGGAGCCGGAACATACCGGCTCCCTCCCTGAATCAATCGCGCGCGACCAAGCCCTCGGCGCGGCCGTACACGCGCAGGCGGTGCCCATCCGGATCGGCACCGACGAAGGTGTGGCCGAACTCCAGCGTCACCGGCGCCTGCAGGATCTGCACGCCGAGTGCGCGCCACGCATCGTGCATCTGCTGCACAGCCTCCGGGTTGGCCACCACCATCGCCAGTTCCGCGGCGCCGGCCTGCGCGGACACCGGCGGCTGCACGTCATCGCGCTGCCACAGGCCGAGTGCGGCGCCATCGCCGAGCAGGAACAGGGCAAAGCCGGGCGACTGCTCGACCGGTGGTTTGCCGAGAATGCCGCTGTAGAACGTGGCGCTGGTGGCGACGTCGCGCACGTACTGCAGCAGGGTGCTGGGTATGAACATGGGGAACCTCCGTTGTTGGGAGCGTTCATGGTGGAACACGCCTGCTGACATACTCTGTCAGTAGATCAAGCGGATGAAATCGATCGGGTAGAGCCGATCGTCGTTCGAACATCTCGCGTATTTCGGGCACTTCCGCCATCGGATGGAAAAACAGGCGACCCGCTGTGATCTCGCGATATATCGCAAAGCCAAGTCATGATGGGAGCTGTCGTCGGCGATGAACCTTCGCTCGGACCAATCAAAGGGAGACGCAGTTACCAGTTGCAACAGACAGAAGTGATTTAGAGTCAAATGCAGATGGAACGCCACTTCACGTAATACACATGAAAAGGAAAGTTCATGACCACAATACGCAGTTATCTCCCGTTGTTGGCAGCCATCCTCACCGCCTCTCCCGCCCTTGCGGACGACGCCCCCAAGGATGTAGCAATACAGCACTACGCGGAAACCATGCACATAGGCACGTTCGAAGCCGCGCAACGAATGGATGCGGAACGGGCCGCAGGTAAACTCAGCGCACGGCTTCAGAGGGAGAAGCCGGAGACGTTCGCCGGCCTTTACATCGAGCACTCCCCTGAATTCAGGATCGTGGTGAGGTTCACCGGCGATGCCTCACGCCAACTTTCTGCTTACACCAAGGACCGCCTCTACGTCGCAGAAACCGCGCCACGTTCTCTCGAGCTTCTCCGCGCCACCCAAGAGGAGGTGTCCGATCAGCTCGTCAAGGCCGGCATTGAGTTTGCAGCCACGGTAAACACGAAGATCTCTATCGTAGAGGTATATGTACGTGATCCCGATGCCGTACGCGCCAGACTTTCCAAACTTCTCTCTGTCGCCGACTTCATCCACATAAAAGAGACCACAGGTTTCATAGAGCCAACAAACACCGTAGCGGGCGGGCGGCGACTGGAAGGCTACCAGCAGCAGCTCTGCACAGCCGGCTTCAACGTGGTCGAAACTGCAACTCGCGAACTAGGCTTGGCCACTGCCGGTCACTGTGACAATGACAATTATCAGCGCAATCCAACCGCTCGCATTCTGTTCAAGAGTGAACGCAACAAAGGATCTTACGACGTTCAGTGGGGTGCACAGCAGCGTGGCGGCGTCATCTTCTCCCAGTCGAACGAAATCATTGTCGATGGGGAAAAACTGACGATAACCGATGAGGCATCACTTGCCGACATGACACCAGGCACAACGGTCTGCAAGTTCGGCGTAACGACCGGTCGCACATGCGGATCCATCAAAGACGCAGAGTTCGCAGCCAACTGGAATGGGGAAGCCGGCACCTACGTCCAAGTCGTCAGCCTTGATGGAACCGTGATGAACAAAGGCGGCGATAGTGGTGGCCCCGTCTATGCCGGCAACTCGGCCTACGGCCTTGTTCATGGCAGGGGAAACGACGGCTCTCCTTGGGCGAATGACCTTTTCTTCATGCCCATAGAGAGGATGTCCACCCTGGGCGTGGCTACCTTGACGAAGCCATTTCAGCTGGACAGCGTTCCGAACGTGTCTGGAACAGGCGCCAGTGTTACTGCCACGATGAACTTCAGTGGGTATCCGAGGTTTCCGGTATATATCAACCTCGAGATCTTGACTTGTCCTGCCGGATGGATCTGCAGCGGTGGCCGCGCCAAAGTCGACAGGAACATCCCATCCCCCATCACCTTCACTTGGGGTTGTACACCAAGTAAACCTGGTGAACCTCAAGTTTCGAGAGTCAGGACATTCTTGGAAGATGCGTCGGGCCTCGTAACCCAGGCCATAGAGTCGACGATTACCTGTACCACCCCGGCCTCCCCCGGCACATAGCCCACCAGCTGTGTAAGCCCACCGCGTTGACGCACAGCGCCATTCCTCGATGTGGTTACGAGCGGTCCAACCAGTCCGGCGCGATGCCCTGCGCCTTCTGCCAGCGCCGCAGCAGCGTGGCGCGCGGCACGAGGTAGCGATCCTCCAGCACGCGCACCTGGCGGATGCGGTCCAGGCGGAAATGGCGGAAGTCCTCGCGGCCTTCGCACCACGCCGCCAGCATCGGCACTTCATCGAAGTAGCCCAGCGCGAACGGCCAGACAATGCGCTCGGTACGTTGGCCCTGCGCATCCTGGTAGCCGAACTGCAGGCGTTGTTGCGCGCTCACCGCTTCGCGCACAGCCTGCAGGCGTGCAGCAGGTACCTTGGCCGCAGCGCGCGAAGGGCCAACGCGCAGGCCGCTATCACGCAAGGCTTCCCGGCGTGCTGCGGGCAGCACATGCGCGATACGCGCCAAAGCATCACGCGCGGCCTCAGCCAGCGCCGGCTCGGTGCGGGCCGCAACCCAGCGCAGGCCAAGCACCAGTGCATCGATCTCGGCGGGCGGCAGGGTCATCGGCGGTAGGGTATCGCTCGGCGCCAGCTGGTAGCCGACGCCGGCCTCGCCACGCAGGTCGGCGCCCTGCTCGCGCAGGGTCTCGATATCGCGGTACAGCGTGCGCAGGCTGATGCCCAGCGCTTCGGCCAGCGCCTGCCCGGCCACCGGCCGTCGATGACGGCGCAGCAGCTGCAGCAGCTGGGTCAGGCGCAGCGCTCGCGACATCAGCCGACCAGCGTGCTCGACGCCACCACGTGCTCGCCCGGCTGCGGGGCCAACGCAGCCTCGACCAGCGCCCTGGCAATCTCTGTGGCCGGATTGATCCGCCACGCACGCGGCAACACCGGCCCCAAAGCACCCAGCACCGTCAGTGCCAGGCGTTCGCCGCGACGCACCTCGTTGCGCTCGCCCCCGATCAGCCCTGGGCGGACCAGGGTCAACGAGTTGAATCCCAGCGCGCGCAGGTCACGCTCCAGCTCGCCCTTCACCCGGCTGTAGAAGATCGACGACTGCGGGTTGGCGCCGGCGGCGGAATTCAGCACGTAGGCCTGCGCACCCTGTGCCTGTGCCAGGCGGGCGAACGCCAGCGGGTAGTCATGGTCGATGCGATGAAAGGCCTCGCGGCTGCCGGCCTGGGCAATGGTGCTGCCCAGCGCGCAGATGACCGCGTCCACGCGCGCCCACCCCGGTGCGGCCGGCAGCGCGTCGAAGGCCAGCACCGGGTTCTCCAGCGTCCCGTGTGTCAACGCCAGCGGGCGGCGGGTCGGGGCGATCACGGCGCTGCAGCGCGGGTCGTCCAGCAGCCGGGACAGGGTCAGCCCGCCGACCAGGCCGGTCGCCCCCAGCAACATCACGCGCATCACCACCTCCACTGCGGCATCCTGTCGCCCATCCTAGCCGTTCAAGCCGTCGGCGGCCGCGCCGATATGCTGGAACCAGTCCCTGCCAGCCCCAGGATTCGCTCCATGACGGACCAGCCCGACCACCGCCCAGCCCCCGGTGCCGCCCTTGGGCCGCCGGCACGCGTGCGCGCGGTGGTGGACGATGGGCTGGGTGACCGCGTGGTGCTGCAGGGCGGCGGCGGCGTGGCGCTGCAGCAGCTGTTCGCCGGCGCCGACGCACCCGAGCCGCTGCTGGCGGCGTTCGCCAACGGCATGGCCACCCTGCCCGGCGAACTGGGTGACATGGGTGACCGCCTGCAATCGGCGCAGGCCAGTGCCGATTGGCCGCGCTACGGGCGCGCGATGCGGCAGTTGATCGACAAGTACATCCGCACCATCGAACAGCATTCGCCGGACGGCCAGCCGGAAAGCCTGCGCCTGTCCGAGCAGCTGCGGCTGCTGCTGGGCGGCGCGGTGGTGGCCCTGCTGCAGCACGACCCGGATCTGCGCGAGCAAGCGCAGGCCCTGGCCACGCGCCTGCGCCAGTGGCAGCCGGGCACCGCGCTGGAACCCATCGAACAGGGCGTGCGCGAGCTCGGCCACCAGGTTGGCGTGCGCGCCGAGAGCTGGCAGGAGCAGCAGGCGCTGCTGCTGGAGCTGTTCGCCCTGTTGCTGGAGAACGTGAGCGAGCTGCTGGATGACCGCAGCTGGCTGCAAGGCCAGATCGCGGCGGTGCGCCAGCTGCTGGACGGGCCGCTGGAAGCTGAGGCGGTCGAGCGCACCCGCGCCGAACTGCGCGAAGTGATCTACAAGCAGGGACTGCTGCGCCAGGGCATCGACGATTCGAAGGCGGCGATGCGCGGGTTGATGGGCGAGTTCATCGAGCGCATGGATGGCATGGCCACCAGCACCGGTGAGTACCACGACCGCATCGGCAGCTACGCGCTGCAGCTGCGTGAGGCGCGCAGCATCGCCGACCTCAACCAGCTGCTGCAGGAGGTGATGCGCGACACCGGCAAGGTGCAGCAGCAGGCCGCGCAGGCCCGCGATCATCTGGCCAGCGCGCGGCAGGAAGTGGAACGCGCAGAGCAGCGCATTGCCGAGCTGGAGCAGGAACTGCGTGCTGCCGGTGACCTGGCGCGTATCGATCCGCTGACCCAGGCACTGAACCGCCGCGGCCTGGACGAACTGCTGCAGCGTGAGCTGGCGCGTGCCATGCGCAACAACTCGTCGCTGGGCGTGGCGGTGATCGACCTGGATGATTTCCACCTGACCAACGAGGCGCACGGTCACGCCGGTGGCGATGCTTTGCTGCAGCACCTGGTGGCCGTCTGCAAGCTGCTGCTGCGCGCCACCGACGGTATCGCACGGCTGGGCGGCGACGAGTTCGTGCTGGTGCTGCCGGAAACCCAGGGCGCCGACAGCATGGCCACCGTGCAGCGCCTGCAACGTTCACTGGCGCACCGCGTGCTGACCGTGCAGGACCGACGCGTGCCGGTACATTTCAGCGCCGGGCTGGCGCAGTGGCAGCCCGGCGACGATACCGAGACCCTGCTGCGGCGCGCCGATGACGCGCTGTATGCCGCCAAGCGGCAGGGCAAGAACCGGGTGCAGGCGGGGTGATCGTGGAATGGGGTCAGATCCCTTTTCCCGTTGGAAAAGGGATCTGACCCCGAGGGTCTACGGGCTTATTTACCGCGCAGCTTCTGGAAGCCGGTCACCGCCGCCAGCACGATGGCGCCGGCGATGATGCCGACCACCATGTTGGCCGCAGCACTGATCAGCCAGCCCCACTGCCCTTCGCCGCCCAGCGCCTGCACCGCGTGGTGCAGCGCCGGCACGTTGTGCACCAGGATGCCGCCGCCGACCAGGAACATGGCGATGGTGCCGGCCACCGACAGGAACTTCATCAGCCACGGTGCCGAGGCCACCAGGCCTCGACCGAAGGCGGCAATGGCACCGCCCTTGCGCGACAGGTACAGCCCAACGTCATCGAGCTTGACGATGCCCGCCACCAGTCCGTAGACGAACACGGTCATCGCCAGTGCGACCACGCTCAGCGTGAGGATCTGGTTGGTGAACGACGCAGTGGCGACCACGCCCAGGGTGAGCACGATGATCTCGGCCGAAAGGATGAAGTCGGTGCGGATCGCGCCCTTCACCTTGTCCTTCTCCCACGCGACCATGTCCACCTGCGCGTCAGCCAGCGCCTTGCGGCGTTCGGCCTGGCGCTCGGCATCGTCGTCGGAGGAATGCAGGAAGCGGTGCGCCAGCTTCTCCACGCCTTCGAAGCACAGGAAGGCACCGCCGATCATCATCAGCGGCACGATCAGCGGCACGTTCCAGCCGCGGCTGCGCAGCCAGGCTTCCAACGCACTGATCGCCAGGGCCGCCGGCACCAGGATCACCTTGTTGACCAGCGAGCCCTTGGCCACCGCCCACACCACTGGCAGCTCGCGGTTGGCGTTGACCCCGGTCACCTGCTGCGCGTTCAGCGCCAGGTCGTCGCCCAGCACACCGGCGGTCTTCTTCGCGGCGACCTTGGTGAGCACCGAGACATCGTCGAGCAGGGAGGCGATATCGTCGAGCAGGGCGAACAGGCTGGCACCGGCCATGGGGCGTCCAAGAGAGGGAATGCGCCGATTCTGACCGATCCGCCGGTCTCTGCGATAGCCGCGGGGTTCACCGCATGCCCACCTTCCCCCGGCGACACTGCCGAATCCGGACATTGCCGGCCAGCGGCCGGCACTACCGTCCTTGCCGCATGGGAGTTCCGCTTGAGCAATCCGCCCACCGCCAATGGCAATCCCCCGCTGGTCAAAGGCATGAACCGGCGCAGCCAGATCCTGCGCCTGCTGATGCGCTACCGCCATTCGGGCGTGTTCTCCGGCATGAACCTGGACGCCGCCAGCAACCAGGCCGACGTGCCCGCCGATGGCAACCCGGAACAGTTCGTCAGTGACCTGGAGGCCCTGGGGCCGACCTTCGTCAAGCTGGGCCAGATGCTGTCCACCCGCCCGGACATGGTGCCGGTGGAGTTCGCCACCGCCCTGGAGCGCATGCAGGAGAAGGTGGCGCCGATCCCGGTAGAGCGCATCCACGCCATCATCGAGCAGGAGCTGGGGGTGGGGGTGAACAAGCTGTTTGCCTCGTTCGATCCCGAGCCGTTGGGTTGTGCGTCGATCGCGCAGGTACATCGCGCGGTGCTGCACGATGGCCGCCAGGTGGCAGTGAAAGTGCAGAAGCCCGAAGTGGCCGCGCAGCTGCGCTCGGACCTGGAAGCGCTGCGCAGCTTTGCGCTGGCCGCCGATCACCTGACCCAGGTGGGCCGCCGCGTGCGCCTGCGCGACTGGCTCAACGAGTTCGCAAAGACCCTGATGCAGGAGCTGGACTACCACGCCGAGGCCGAGAACCTGGCACGCTTCGGACGGCATCTGCGGCCCTTCCGCCGCCTGTGGGTACCGCAGCCGATCTGGGACTACAGCAGCCAGCGCGTGCTGACCATGGAGCTCGCCACCGGCGTGCGCGTGGATGCGATCTCTGGCGTGCGCCGCACCGAGCAGGACATGGATCCGCTGGCAGCGGCGCTGATCCGCGGCTATCTGGACCAGATCTTCGTGCATGGCGAGATCCATGCCGACCCGCACCCGGGCAACCTGCGGGTGATGCCCGATGGCCGGCTGGCGATCTTCGACCTGGGCATGGTCGCGCACATGCCGCCGCGCCTGCGCGAGCGGCTGCTGAAGATCCTGTTCGCCGCCGTCGATGGCCGCGGCGAAGAAGTGGCCGACGATCTGATCAGCATCAGCACGCGGCTGGAGGCCTTCGACGAAGAGCGCTACCTGCGCGAGACCGGCCAGCTGATCGCGCGCTACGCCGCCAGTGGCAGCTTCTCCGAAGGCCGCGTGGTGCTGGACATGGTGCGCATCGCCACCGCCTGCGGCCTGCGCACGCCGCCGGAACTGAGCCTGCTGGGCAAGGCCCTGCTCAACCTGGAAACCGTGTGCCGGCTGCTGGCACCGGAGCTGGACACGCGCCGCATCGTCGAGCGCCAGCTGCAGCACGTGATGCGCGCGCGCCTGAAGAAATCCCTGTCGGCGGCCAACATCGCCAGCGAGGCGATGGAGCTGCAGCAGCTGCTGCGCGATGGGCCGCGCAAGCTGTCGGACATCATGGCGCTGCTGGCCGAGAACCGCCTGCAGATGAAGGTGACCGGGCTGGAAGAATCGCGATTGATGGAGAACCTGCAGAAGATCGCCAACCGCGTGGCGGCCGGCATCATCAGCGCCGCGTTGATCATGGCTGCGGCAATGATGATGAAGATCGACACCGACTGGCACCTGTTCGGCTATCCCCTGATCGCACTGATACTGCTGTTGATCGGCGTGGTGCTGGGGCTGGGCATCGTTACCAGTGCATTGCTGTTCGATCGTCGCGCGCGGGCGCGCGAGGAACGCGGGCACCGCTGATGCATTGGCGAAAAGCCGCGTATTCATGCGGTTTTTAATGCAATCCAACGAAGCCTTTCACGCTCGTTTTACCTTCGCGGCGTGATTGCGCGCGCGTCATTCCAACAAACATTTCAGTCAGGTTCGTGCATGCACTATCGGGTCATCGGCCTGTCATGTGGATGTGCTTGCAGCAGCGCCGGTCGGATGGACACGCGTCGGTACGACGTCCATCACCACCACCCCGTCACTGCCGAAGCTGCCTATGCTCTGGATACTGCTGCTGTCGTTGTTGCTGCTGTGCTGGCTGTTCCTCGCGTCCGACAAGTGGGTGTGGTGGAAGGCCGGTGCATTCTCGCTGCTACTGCTGATGCTCAGCGCGTGGTGGCTGATCGACAAACTGTCCGGGGATGGGCTCAACGCCGCCACGCTTTATCACCTCGGCGCCGACATGGAAGGCGCTGGTGTCTCCGACTTCAAGGGCTACATCGCCGGCTTCATCGTGCTGGCTCTGGTCTCGCTGCTGCCGCTGTTTGCCACGCGGGTGAAGCGCTGGCGCCGGCCCGGCCACGGTGGTGCGCTGTTCGCCGGTTTCGCGACCGTGTGGGTGGCCACGATCCTGATCAGTCCGCTGGCCCGTGACGGCCAACGCCTCTACCAGCAGCTGCGCCCGGTCGATTTCGCCCGCATCGCCCCCGAGTACCAGGTGCCGACGCAGCCGTTGCAGCGCCCGCGCAACATCGTATGGATCTACGGCGAGAGCCTGGAACGCACCTATCTGGACGAGGCCGTGTTTCCCGGCCTGATGCCCAACCTCAACCGCCTGGCGTCCGAGTCGCTGGACGTGCGTGGCCTGGCCTCGGCCGAAGGCAGCGGTTGGACCATCGCCGGCCTGGTGTCGTCAATGTGTGGCGTGCCGCTGACCACCTCGCAGGGCGACGAGAACAGCATGGACCGCATGGGCAGTTTCCTGCCCAAGGCGGTGTGCCTGGGCGACTACCTGAAGCAGCAGGGCTACACCAACCATTACCTGGGCGGCGCCAACGGCCAGTTCGCCGGCAAGGGCCAGTTCCTGGCCAGCCATGGCTTTGACGAAGTGCATGACCTGGCATGGTTCAAGCAGCAGAAGAAGATCGGCCGCATCCACTACTCGGCCTGGGGCGTGCACGACGACGTGCTGCTGGACACCGCCTACCAGCGGTTCGAGCAGCTCTCGCGCGCCGGTTCACCGTTCATGCTGACCACGCTGACCATGGACACCCACCACCCGGCGGGCCACCTGCCGGTGTCGTGCAAGGGCGAGCGCTACCGCAGCGGGTACGGCAACATCGGCCTGCTCAATGCACTCAAGTGCACCGACCGCCTGATCTCACAGCTGGTCGAGCGTATCCAGGCCAGCCCGTATGGGAAGGACACGCTGATCGTGATCGCCTCCGACCACCTGGCGATGCCCAACGACCTCAGCCACGTGCTGGCCAAGCAGAAGCGCGAGAACCTGCTGCTGTTCCTCGGCGACGGCATTGCCCCGCAGCAGCTCAGTGCCGACGCTGGCACCACCCTGGATTCCGGTGCGACCCTGCTCAGCCTGCTGGACCCGAACCTGAAGACGATGGGCTTTGGCCGCTCGCTGATCGACCCGCAGCGCGCGCCCAGTGCCAGCGTGGCCGCGCGGCGCGATGATGGCCGCGACTACCCGCAGTACCTGGCCTTCGCCCGTTCGCTGTGGCTGGGCCAGCCAACCCGCGAACTGAAGATCGATGGCGATGACCAGGTGGTCGTTGGCCTGCAGCACGTGCAGCCGCCGGTGCTGCTGGAGTACGACAAGGAGTGGGGCTTGAAGTCGGTGTACCTGGAAAACACCTCGCGCCAGTTCGATGATGCCAACCCGGACAACACCCTGGCCTACGTCGACCGTTGCACCGCGTTCGAGGACGGCTCGGCCGATGGTGACTGGTGCGCCCTGCTCGTCAACCGCGACAACGGCTTCAAGCTGTACCGCGACAACGACCTGCGCGGTGGCATCGCGGTGGATGCACCGCTGGATACGCTCCAGGGCCCGCGCCCGAGCGTGCGCCAGGCACACATGATCACCCAGAAGGGACGCCGTACGCGTGCCGGCCAATACATGCTGCAACTGGTGGCGAGCACGCGCCCGGACCGCGGTTTCTGGATCGAAGCGGTGTCCTCGCAGCGCAAGGTGGTACTGGCCCAGCAGTGGGTACAGCCCGATGCCAACGGCAAGATCAACGTGTCGTTCGGGTTGGATCACGAAGTGGACGATCTGGAGATCCGCGCGTGGTTGAACCACGCCGAGAAGCTGGCGGTGGATACGTTCGCACTGGTGCCCTCGCGCAGCCGACCGCGGGGGTAGGGCTATTTGCAGGGCTGCGCCCTGCACCCGTGGTAGTGCCGGCCGCTGGCCGGCAACCTCAGAAGCAACAGCAACAGCTGGCATTCCGTGGGATGGCGGGGCGGTGTGCGTTGGCAGGACACGCCGTAAACCCGTCCATGGGGGCTCGATGGCGCCATCCATGGCGCCAACGGTCCTGCCAACCCACACCGCCCCACCTTTGACAGATTCCGTGTGCTGTTGGTGGGTGTCGACCTTGGTCGACACACTCTGTCAGTTATCGAAAATCAAAATGGGGTCAGATCCGTTTTCCTCCGGAAAACGGATCTGACCCCAAAAGCAATTCCAAAAGATCGCGGAAAACTGTCGAAGGCGGGGTGGGTCCGGTTGCGGGAGTGTCCGCGGCATGGATGCCGCGGCCAAGCCCCCATGGACGGGTTTACGGCGTCTCCCGCAACCGGACCCACCCCGCCATCCCTCAGGAAGCCAGCTTTTGCTGTTGCTGTTGAAGTTGCCGGCCAGCGGCCGGCACTACCGCGGGTGCAGGGCGCAGCCCTGCAAAGAAACCCCTACTCCTGCGGATCGCGGATGATGTGGATGTCGGTCGGGGTCGACAGCGGAATGTTCCGCTCGGCCAGGATCTGCAACAGGCTGAAGTACAGGTCGCTGCGGGTGGCGTACACCTGCCGCGGGCTGGCCACGTAAGCGAAGCTGTTGATGGTGATCTGGCCACCGGCAATGCTGTCGATGTAGACCGTCGGTGCCGGCTGTTTCAGCACGTTGGTGTGCGCGGTGTACGCATCCAGCAGCGCCTGCCGCAGATTGCCGACATCCGTGCTGGGCGGCACCGCGAACTGGATCTGGATGCGGCCCTGGTTGTTGCCCATCGTCATGTTGCGCACGGTCTTGGTGACCAGCTCGGAGTTGGGCACGATCAACGTCGACTTGTCGCCCACCTGGATCTCGGTCGATCGCAGGCTGATGCGGCGGATGTCGCCCTCCTGGTCGCCCAGCTTCACCCAGTCGCCGATCTTCACCGGCCGCTCGGCCAGCAGGATCAGGCCGGAAACAAAGTTCTGGGTGATCACCTGCAGGCCGAAACCGATACCCACCGACAGCGCGCTGACCAGCAATGCCAGCTTGCTCAGCTGCAGGCCCATCGCCGACAGCGCCCAGATCACCGCGATGATGATGCCCACATAGCGGGCAACGGTACTCACCGAATTGCGCGCGCCCAGATCCAGCTCGGTCTTGGGCAGGTAGGTGTCGGTCAGCCAGCGCTGTACCAGCTGGGTAACGGCCAGGCCAGCCAGCAGCACCAGCACCGCCAGCACGATGCGCACCGGCTCCAGCTTGGTTCCGCCAATGTCGAATCCAGAGGTGAACAGCGAGGAGAAGCGCTCCACCACCGCGCCGATGTTGCCGAACGGTGCCACCAGCGCCAGCAGCGCGATCAGTACGACGATGGTGCGCAACGCCGCCGACAGCAGCACGCCCGCCTGTTCCAGCCGCGATACGCTCAGGCCGGTGCTGAGCAGGATGGTCTGGCCGACCTTGCTGTCGGCGTTGAGCATCCAGGTGCTCAGGTCATCGACGAACTTGAACAGCAGGGTTGCGGCCAGCACGACGATGCTGCCGCCGATCAGCTGCTGGTTCACGAACTTGGCGAAATTCAGGTAGCCCAGCAACGTGGCAACGATGGCCGCCACCACCGCGATATTGCCCGCTACCCGGGCCAGCACCAGCCAGCTGCTGCGGCGCACGGGCGTGGTTGCCCCCACGCCATCGGCCTGTGCTTCCAGCTTGGCCTCGGCCTCGGCGGTCTGCCGGCGATGCAGGCGCGCCAGGGTCACCAGCATGGCCATGATCAGGCCGAGGTAAGTCAGGGCAATCAGGCCGTCCAACGCCACCGTGGTGACGTCGCTGGTGCGCGTAGCCTGGTCGAGGGCCACCAGCACCGTGCTCAGCCAGGCCAGCGCCGCCGCGCCCCAGGCATATTTGCGCAGCTTCAGCGCGGCGGTGTCGTCCAGGTTCAACAGCCGCCATGACGGGCGCTTGGGCACCAGCAGGCAGGCGCTGAGCGCGGCAATGAACGCCGCACGGAAGGTGGCGGTCTCCAGGCCGTCGGCCACGACCTGCAAGCGCGGCGCGATGGCATCGATCGCATCCAGCGCCGCCATCAGTACCACCACGGCATAACCGGGCAGCAGCGTGCCCACCAGCAGCAGCCACATCGCCAGGCCAGACCGGCGCAGTCGTCCATCAGGCGCGCGCTCGGACGCGGCGAACTGCCGCCCCAGCCTGCGCAGCCACAACCGCAGCGGGAACATCATCACCAGCGCGGCCAGCAGGCCCAGCAACGGCGTGCCCCAGCCATGGGTGCGGATGCCGGCCACCAGCGCGTCACGCCCCTGCTCGGCCAACGGCGCAACGCGCGCGATATCGATCGGCAGGCGCTCGGCCACCTTGCTCCACAACGCAGGCGACAGCGGCGAGGCGACCTTCTGGCCCAGTTCTTCCGTACGTTGTGCGGTGCGCTGCTGCTCGATGTCCGCCGCCAGCTGCTGTGCACGCACGGCACTGGCCTTGGCCTGCGCTACCGACGCGGCCAGGCCGTCGCGCTGCCTGGTTATGGCCCGTCGCTGCGCTGCCAGCTCCGGCGGCTCCGTGGTGCCCTCGGCAGGCGTCCCCAGCTGCGCCAGCTGCTCGTTGATGCGATCCAGCTGGGGCTGCAGTGCCTTTTCCAGTGCCTCGGCGTCACGCCGTGCCTGCGAGGCATTCTCGGACAGCATCGCCAGCGTCTCGGTGGCTTCCGCATCGCCACGTTTGCGCTCGACATCCTTCAACCGCGAATCGATGTCCGCCAGCTGTTGCTTGGGCGTGGGGTCCTCCTCCTGCGCCAGCACCGGCGCGGACAGCAGGAAGGCAGTGCACAGCAGCAGGGCCCACCAGGGCCCTCGTGCACGGATCGATCGCAGGAAAGAAGACACGCAGCCACACCGGTTCGCGCGGACCACCGCGCCTGCGCGCGACTATACGGCAGAGGCGGTAAAGGACGGATGGGGGACGCGCAGCAGTATCAGTACTTCAGGCGCAGCTCTTCCACGGTCGGCTGCTGCAGCGCGTACCAGTCCTGGAACTCTTCCTCGGTGATCTCATCGGGCGCATATACCGCCACCGGGTGCCACTCGTGGTCGGTCGGCAGTGGCTGGCGCGGGCCGGCCCGCAGGCTGTAGCTGACGCCCTCGTAGTCGACCAGATCATCGACCTGCGGCCACTGTTCGCGTGCGAACGCGGATTCACTCTTCAACAGGATCACCTGGTACATCGGCACCTCCACCTTGGTTGGATCAGGAAAACACGGCGCTGGCGGCAGGATACCGCCATGCCGGTGACAACAGGCACGTCGCAGCGGCGACGGATCGTTCTGGACACGGCCATCGCCCCGGCTTCACCCGCCCATGGCGAGCCCATCGGCATCGTGGAGGCCCGCCCCTGCCACGATGACCGATGACCGAGCACCCGCCGCTGAAGACCGTCGCCGACCTCAAGCTGCCGCGCTACCTGGGCACCTGGTACGAGATCGCGCGCCTACCGATGCGCCACGAGCCGGAAGGCTGCACCGATGTGTCGGCGCACTACACCCTGCTCGACAACGGCAATGTCGGCGTCACCAACCGCTGCCGCATGGACGGCGAGATCGAAGAGGCCACCGGCGAGGCCTGCGCCGTCGACAACGACAGCGCGCGCCTGGAGGTCAGTTTCCTGCCCAAGGGCCTGCGCTGGCTGCCGTTCGCCAAGGGCGACTATTGGGTGATCCAGGTCGCCCCGGACTACAGCGTCTCGCTGGTCGGCAGCCCGGATCGCAAGTACCTGTGGCTGCTGGCGCGCGAGCCACGCCTGGACGCGACCGTGCAGGACCATTATCTGGCCGCGGCCCGCCTGCAGGGCTTCGATCTGTCCGAACTGATCCAGACCCCGCATACCGGCCACCCCACCGCCTGAGCACGACCACGCATGGACCTGAAAAGTGGCTACCCCTGGTGGGCAGTGCGCAACGGACTGCTGCAGGCCTTTCCCCCGCTGGAGCAGGATCTGCGCTGCGACGTGCTGGTGGTCGGTGGCGGCATCACCGGTGCGCTGATCGCCGACGAACTGTCCGCCCACGGCCACGAGGTGGCGGTGATCGAGCAGCGCGACATCGGCTGGGGCAGCACGGCGGCCAGCACCGCGCTGTTGCAGTACGAGATCGATACCCATCTGCTGGAACTGGCCGAGCGCTATGGCAAGGATGCCGCCGCCCTGGCCTACCTTGCCTGTGCCGACGCGATTCCGGCACTGGCTGAAGTGGCACGCGGGCTGAAGGAGGTGGACTTCCGGCAGATGGACAGCCTGTACCTGGCCAGCCGGCGGCGCGACGTGCCGCGCCTGATGGCCGAAGGAGCTGCACGCCGTGATATTGGACTGGACGCGCGTTGGCTGGACCGCGAAGCCCTGCGCGAACGCTTCGACGTGGATGCCGGCGGCGCCCTGTTGACCCGCCAGGCGGCGCGGGTCGATCCCTACTGCCTCACCTACGGCCTGCTCAAACGAGTGCGCCGTCGCGGCGGCCATGTGCACGACCGCACCGTGCTGCACACGCTCAGGCCTGGCGCGCAGGGCGTAACCGCGATGACCGAGGCCGGCGCCACGGTCCGTGCCCGCCACGTGGTCCTGGCCATGGGCTACGCCAACCAGCGTTGGCTTGAACAGCCGGTCGCGCGCAACCGCAGCAGCTACGCCTTCATCACCGACCCGATCGATGCGGACACGCTGGGCCGGCTGCAGCGCACGATGGTGTGGGAGAGCGCACGCCCGTACCTGTACCTGCGCGCCACCGGCGACCGCCGCCTGCTGGTGGGTGGGCTGGACGACGCCATCGATATCCCGGCGCGGCGCGACCGGCGCGTGCAGCGCAAGGCCGAAAAGCTGATGGATCAGCTGCTGCATTGGTTCCCGCGGCTGGACCCGGTGCCCGCCTTTTCCTGGGCCGGCACCTTCGCCGAAACCGCCGACGGCCTGCCCTTCTTCGGCCCGCACGCGCAGTGGGGGCCGCGGGTCCATTTCGCCATGGCCTACGGCGGCAACGGCATCACTTATTCAATGATCGGCGCCCAACTGCTGCGCGCCCGGATCGAGCGGCGCAGGCATGCGCTGGAAGGGCTGTTCGGGTTCGGGCGGCTGTGACCTGCAGCCGGCAGTGGCCGGCTCTACCCCGATCCGGCGCCGACAGGCATCATTCAAGCAACCCCTGCTAGCGTCGGCCTGTACCGCCGCGTGTTGCGTGGCCACCTGTCCGCTGGAGCGCCGTCATGATCCGCCCCCTGACCCTGCTGCTGTGCCTGGCCCTGCCGGGAACCGTGCTGGCCCAGTCCGCCGCCGGCGCCACCGCGCCGCAGGCTGCCGGCCTGGACCTGACGCTGCCGCAGGCGCCGATGCGCTATCTCAACGACCCGGCCCTGCAGCAGGACCCGCCCGGCACCTATTACGGTGACAAGAGCGGCCCGCGCGTGCACGACGACGCGAAGATCGCCGACGTCACCGACGACAAGGTCAAGGTGTCGGGCAGCTTCACCACCGGCATCGGCTATTCCAAGAACGGTGGCAACAGCCACTACAACGCGGCCACGCTGAACCTGAGCAAGAACTACACCACCGATGAGGGCAAGACCCACGGGGTCAACGTCAACATCCACGTGAGCGAAGGCAAGGGACCGGGCTTCTTCGGTCCGTATGGCGGCTATTACGGCCGCGGCCCGGGCTATTGGGACTACCCGCCGCCGTACGGCTGGTAAGCTCCGCGCCGGGCCCGGGCCGACCCAGGTCGGCCGCTACCGCTGCGTACGCTTGGTAGGTGTCGACCTTGGTCGACACGCTTTCTCCCCGTGAGCCGGCCAGCGGCCGGCACCTACCGGCACGCGAATCAATCCAGCCAGCCATCGCGCTCGCTGTGCAGGATGCGGCCGTCATAGCCGCTCAGGCGCACCTCTACCTTCTGGTTGCGGGCATTGCGGGCTTCCAGCGACCAGGTCGCACCATCGCGTTCCAGCGAATGGATCTCGCGCAGGCCATGCGACTGCGCCCGTGCCAGCACCTGCTCGGTAGTCAGCAGCGCGCGGCCGCTGTGCTCGTCGAAGATCTCGCCGGTCTTCGGGTCCACGTAGACCTCGCTGAAGCGGCCATCGGCGCGGCTCACGTCGGCCTCCCACAGGCCATCATCGCGTTCGATCTCGTGGATCTGGGTGTAGCCGGCCTTGCGCAGGGTCTGTTCAACCTGGGCCATGCCCAGCGGCGCGGCCTGTACGGCCGGCGCGACGGCAAGCAGGGCAACAGTGGCGAGGGTGAGCGACTTCAACATGGGGGTTCTCCTGTTCGTGGCCGGACCATCCCGGCAACGCCACGATGCATGCCTCGGTTAACAGCGCCTTAGCCGTGGCTGTTAGCCGGCTGTTAGTCATCCCCGCCACACTCGCGCCTGTTCCCCTCTTTCCTTCCGTACCCGCATGCTCACCACCCTGCCCCTGCTGCTGGCCCTGGCCAACGCCCCGACCGCCGCCGCGCCCCTGCAGGACCCGGCGCAGCAGGTCGCGCGTCGCGCCGTGCAGCAGGGCCGCTACGTGCCGCTGGAAAGCGTGGTGCGCGATGCACTCAAGCGCTACCCCGGCCAGCTGCTGGAAGTGGAGCTGGACGACGGCGTCTACGAAGTAGAGATCCTGCGCGGCGACGGCGTGGTGGTGGAGCTGGACTATGATGCGCGCAGCGGAAAGCTGCTGAAGACGGAGCTCGACGACTGATGCGCATCCTGTTGGCCGAAGACGATGCCGCACTGGCACAGCGCCTGGTGCCCCTGCTGGAACAGGCCGGCTATGTGGTGGCGGTGGTCGCCGACGGTCGCCAGGCCGAGGAGATCGGCCAGATCGAGGACCTGCAGGCCGCCATCGTCGACCTCGGCCTGCCCGGACTGGATGGACTGAGCGTGATCGAGCGCTGGCGCGGCAATGGCCGCAGCTTTCCGGTGCTGGTGCTGACCGCGCGCGGGCGCTGGCACGACAAGCTGGCTGGCTTCGATGCCGGTGCCGACGACTACCTGACCAAACCGTTCCAGGCCGACGAACTGGTGCTGCGGCTGCGCGCCTTGATCCGCCGCAGCCACGGCCACGCAAGCCCGCGCCTGCACTGCGGCCCGCTGCAGCTGGACGTCAACGCCGGTCGTTTCGAGCTGGACGGCAAGCCGTTGCCGCTCAGTCCGCAGGAGTTCCGGCTGCTCAGCTACTTCATCCATCACAGCGGCCAGGTGATCGGCCGTGATCGCCTCGGCGAACAGGTGTTCGACGGTGGCCACGACCCAGACTCCAACGCACTGGACGTGCTGCTCGGACGCGTGCGCCGCAAGCTCGGCATCGACCTGATCCAGACCGTGCGCGGCCAGGGCTGGCGGCTGGCCGCGCCGTGAGCCGGCAACCATCGCTGCGACGGCGCCTGCTGCTGGCCGGCGGCGTCGGCCTGCTGCTGGTCTCGCTGCTGGCCAGCGCGCTGCTGGGCGAGCTGTTCAAGCGCAGTGCGCGTGACCGCCTCGACCACGAACTGCAGCAGGACATGCTGACCCTGCTGGCGCAGGCCGAAGTGGATGCGGACGGACAGCTGCGCCTGCGCCAGGAACCCAATGACGCACGCTTCCAGCGCGTGTTCTCCGGTGCCTACTGGCAGATCGCCGGGGCCGATGGCCGCGTGTTGCTGCAGTCGCGCTCGCTGTGGGATGAAACCCTGCCGGCGCCGGTTGCCGGGCCGGCCACCCGCAACCTGGCCGGGCCGCTGCAGCAATCCCTGCGCGCACGCGTGCAGCAGGTGCGCCTGCCACGCGCCAGCGAACCGTTCGTAGCCGTGGTCGCCACCGATCGCAGCACACTGGATGCGGATGTTGCCGCGTTCCGCAACCGCACCGCCATCGCCCTGGGCGTACTGGTTACGGCGTGGCTGGCGGTGCTGGCCAGCCAGGTGCACTTCGGCCTGCGCCCACTGCATCGCCTCGGTGCGCAGCTGGAACGGGTACGCCGCGGTGATGTGCTGCGCATCGACACGCAGGAACTGGGCGCGGAGGTCGCACCGCTGGGGGAAGAACTCAATGCACTGCTGGACCACCAGCAACGCATGGTCGCGCGTGCGCGCACCAGTGCACAGGATCTGGCGCATGCGATGAAAACCCCGCTGAGCGTGCTGGCCACCGAAGCTGACGGCGACGGCGCGGACTGGCGGGCGACCGTGCGCGAGCAGAGTGCGCGCATGCAGGCCAGTGTCGACCGTTACCTGGCTGCAGGACTGGCCGCCGACCATCGCCAGCGCACCGACGTGGCGGCCGTCGCACAGGCGATGTGCCGGCTGATGGCACGCGTGCATGGCGAACGTGGCATCGCGTTCACGGCGGCGGGCATCGACCCGACGCTGCAGTTCGCCGGTGCCAGTGCGGATCTGGAGGAGATGCTGGGCAACCTGCTGGACAATGCGGGGCGCTGGGCGCAACAGCAGGTCACTGTCGAAGCGGAAACCAGCGAAGGGCAGCTACGCATCGAAGTGCGCGACGATGGCCCCGGCCTGGCCGCAGACGCGCTGGAACGGGTCACCCAGCGTGGCGTGCGGCTGGATGAGCGCGTGGGCAGCAGTGGATTGGGGTTGGCGATCGTGGGCGATATCGCCGCCAGTTATGGCGGACGCGTGGCGCTGGAGAATGTCCAGCCGGGCCTGCGCGCGACGTTGTGGTTGCCGGTGGCGTGAAGCGACCAACCTGACGGTGGGTAGTGCCGGCCGCTGGCCGGCAACCACGTGGTCACAGGGAACGCCCAGCGGAAGCCGGCCAGCGGCCGGCTCTACCAAGCGCCAATCCGACCGGTCGCCGTGCATCAAGCATCAACGGTGGTGCATCCACCAGCAATCAATTGCGTCCAGCACGATGTGGATGATCAGACCGATGCCGAACAACCGCGTTTTCTTCGGCACGCACAGCCCGGCATAGACCGCAATGGCCGGTGCGGTGTGCAGCGGATGGAAACCAATGCTGCAGCGGTTCGGTGCATAGATCGGGTCGGCCAGCAGATGGTCCAGGTCGATGATCCAGCCCAGCAGCATCAACAACCACGCCGAGGCGAAGCGCTTGCGCCAGAACAACCATGCCAGCAACGCTGGCACGGCGGCATGCAGGAACAGGTGGAAGATCGCGCGCGCGCTCATCGGGGCCGGTAGCGCCGGGCCTATGCCCGGCATTCCCGTTTACCTCAGACCAACGGCTCGTCGGAGAGGTAGGTATAACCGGTCAGGCCGGCTTCCAGCGCGTCCGACAGTTCCTGCGCGCGTTCCGGCGACAGCTGCGCTGCAGCCACGCGCTGCGCATAGGTCGCCCGCAGTTCGTCCAAGCGGTAACCCACGTAATCCAGCATCACGTCGGTGGTGTCGCCGCGGCGCTGCTGGGTAATGGCATAGCCATCGGCATCGGCCAGCACTTCCACCGCGTCGGTATCGCCGAACAGGTTATGGATGTCGCCCAGGATTTCCTGGTACGCGCCGACCATGAAGAAGCCGATGCGGTAGCTCTCGCCCGGCTTCATCTTGTGCAGCGGCAGCGAGCTGTCCAGGCTCTCGTTCTCGACATAGGTTTCCACCATGCCATCCGAGTCGCAGGTCATGTCAGCGATGATGCCGCGGCGGTCCGGGGTCTCGTCCAGGCGCTCGATCGGCACGATCGGGAACACCTGGTCGATCGCCCACACGTCCGGGATCGATTCGAACACGCTGAAGTTGACGAAGTACTTGTCGACCAGGCGCTCGTTCAGTTCGTCCAGCACCGGGCGATGGCTCTTCTCGTCATAGCTCAGGCGCGCACGCACGCCGTGGGCGATGGCGTAGAACAGATCGTCGATGCGCGCACGCTGCGGCAGGTCGATCTGGCCCAGCGCGTAGCTGGCCAGGCCTTCGGCATGGAAATGCTGGGCTTCCTGGAACAGTTCCACCGCCGGGCGCACGTCCAGCTCGTCATGGATCTCGCGCAGGTGGCGGATCGCCGCCGGCTCGTCGTCGTGCTGGTCCGGCACGCGGCCTTCCTGCGCCTCTTCCACTTCCGACACATTGGCGATCAGCACCGCGTGGTGTGCGGTCATCGCACGGCCGCACTCGGTGACGATGCGCGGTGGGGTCAGGCCGAACTCTTCGCAGGCATTGGCCAGCGGCTGCACGATGTTGCTGGCGTAGGAATGCAGGCCGTAGTTGATCGAGCAGAAGCTGCGCGAACGGGTGCCTTCATAGTCCACGCCCAGGCCACCGCCCACATCGACGTGGGTGATCTTCGCGCCCAGGCGCGACAGCTCCACGAAGTAGCGGGTGGCTTCGCGCATGCCGTTGGCGATGTCGCGCACGTTGGAGATCTGCGAGCCCATGTGGAAGTGCAGCAGGTTCAGGCAGTCGGCGTACTCGGTGTCACGCAGCGACTTCCACAGGTCCAGCAGCTGGCGCGGCGACAGGCCGAACTTGGCCTTGTCGCCACCGCTGTTCTGCCACTTGCCGGCGCCCAGCGAGGCCAGGCGCATGCGCACGCCCAGGCCCGGCTTCACGTCCAGCGCCTTGGACTCTTCCAGCACCAGCTTCAGCTCGGACGGCTTCTCGATGACGATGAAGGTCTGCAGGCCCAGCTTGCGGCCGATCAGGGCCAGGCGGATGTACTCGCGGTCCTTGTAGCCGTTGCAGACGATCAGCCCGCCCGGGCGCGACAGCGCCAGCACGGCCATCAGCTCGGGCTTGCTGCCCGCTTCCAGGCCGAATCCCTCGCCGTGGTGGCTGGCCAGAGTGCCGGCCACGCCGCGGGTCTGGTTGACCTTGATCGGGTACACGGCGGTGTAGCCGCCGCTGTACTCCCAGTCCTGCTGGGCCTGGCCGAAGGCCGCCTGCAGCTTGCCCAGGCGCTGGCCGAGGATGTCCGGGAAGCGCACCAGCAGCGGCAGCTTGGCGCCCGCCGCGCGCGCCGCATCGACCACCTTGGGCAGCGACACCACCGGGCCGTCCGCCCCGGTCGGTCTCACCACCATGTGCCCGGCCTGATCCACGTCGAAGTAACCGTCCGCCCAATGCGGGATCGAGTAGGTCTTGCGGGCTTGGTCGAGGGACCAATCGGTCATTTCAGTCGGCCTTGTTGGCAATAAAAGGGGGGGCATGATAACGCCTATGTGCCCACAGGTTCGTTATCATGCGCGCCCGCGCCCGTGACAGGTTCCAACCTGAACGGGCCGATCCGTCCGGATGTGGCATCTGTGCCACGCGGCCCCGCCCGCCAGCCCGGCTCCACCCCTCCGAACAGGACCGTTTTCCAATGACTGACAGCAACAACTGGTACATCGAACACTTCGAGCGCACCGGCTCGGCCATCGGCTACCGCATCACCGGCAAGCTGGACGAGGTGCAGTCGCCGTTCCAGAAGATCGAGATCTTCCAGACCACCGACTGGGGCAACCTGATGACCATCGACGGGGCCATCATGTTGACCAGCAAGGACAACTTCTTCTACCACGAGATGATCAGCCACCCGGTGCTGTTCACCCACGCCGCGCCCAAGCGCGTGGTGATCATCGGTGGCGGCGACTGCGGCACCCTGCGCGAAGTGCTCAAGCACACCGGCGTGGAGAGCGTGACCCAGTGCGATATCGACGAGCAGGTCACCGTGATGGCGCGCAAACACTTCCCGGAACTGTGCGACTCCAACGATGACGCCCGCGCCGAGCTGCTGTTCGACGACGGCGTGGCCTACATGGCCAACTGCCCGGCCGGCAGCGTGGACGTGGTGATCGTCGATTCGACCGACCCGGTCGGCCCGGGTGAGGGCCTGTTCAACAAGGCCTTCTACGAGAGCTGCTTCAAGGCCCTGAAGGACGACGGCATCCTGGTGCAGCAGTCCGAGTCGCCGCTGATGCAGCTGGAGCTGATCAACGAAATGCGCACCGAGATGGGCAAGGCCGGCTTCGGTTCGTTCAAGACCCTGCCGTTCCCGCAGCCGTGCTACCCCACCGGCTGGTGGAGCGTGACCATGGCGCGCAAGGGCGACAGCAGCTTCGACTTCCGCCAGGCCGACTCGGCCGCCAAGACCTTCAACACCCTGTACTACACCGCCGCGCTGCACACCGGCGTGCTGGTGACCCCGCCGTTCGTGCAGGCTGCACTGAAGTAAGGCGTGCCGACCAACGGTCGGCACCCACCAAGGCAAAAGAAAAACCCGCGCTGGCGACAGCGCGGGTTTTTTCATGTTCCGGTAGTGCCGGCCGCTGGCCGGCAACCTCATGTAACGATCAAAGCGCCCAGATACCGGCGATCACCGCCACCACCAGGCCCCACTTGATCAGCTGGTAGGCCACCACGCTGCGCTCGCGCAGTGCCTTGGCCTTCAGGCGCACCTTGTAGACGCTGCCGAATGCCTTGTTGACGCCACCGGTCGGGTCACCCGGCAGGTTCGGCGAGGCGCCGCCGGCCAGCAGCGTGGCCGCCACCGCGCGGTTGAACAGCCCCGGCAAGCCGAAGCGCAGCGGGCGGGCGATGTCGCAGAACAGGATTACGCGGTCCTGCTGCGTCTCGTTGTGTGCATGGTGGATGTAGGTCTCATCGAACATCATCCACTCGCCGTCGCGCCAGCTCTTCTTGATGCCGTCCACTTCGATGTAGCAGGCATCGTCGTTGGGCGTGCTCAGGCCCAGGTGCAGGCGCAGCGAGCCGGCGAACGGGTCGCGGTGCGGGCGCAGCTCACTGCCCGGCGGCAGCTGCGCGAACATCGCCGCACGCACATCCGGGATCGACTCGATCAGCGCCGTGGTCTTCGGGCACAGCGTCTTCGCCGACGGGTGCGACGGGCCGTACCACTTCAGGTAGAAGCGCTTCCAGCCACGACGGAAGAACGAATTGAAGCCGGCATCGTTGAACGTGCTGGAGGCGGCGATCTTCTGCGCGTCGCGCAGCGCCAGCGCCTCGTCGCGGATCATCTGCCAGTTCTGGCGCAGCGGCTCCAGCTGCGGGAACTCCTTGCCCGGGTCCAGGAACGGCGTGGTCGGCACCTTCGAGAACATGTACATGACCACGTTGATCGGGGCCATGAAACTGGAGTGGTCCAGCAGCTGGCGCGACCAGCGCGCGCGGACCTTGCCACGGAAGTGGATGTACAGCACGCAGGCTACGAACAGCGCTGCAATGACGATTTTGATGATCAAAGCACTTTCCTCCAGCCGCGGCCGGAACGGGAAACGGGGCGATGCACGGCCAGGCGGCCAGCACCGATGGGGAACGCGGCAGGGGACGGGGACGTGCCGGAGGGGGGGCGGCCGCCGATGTCGCGGGTTAACAGCTTATGGTCGGCAGGCCGTGCGCCGGGGTCAAGTTGCCCGTGCGCCGCGTTCAGCCGATTGTGGACGAGGCGCAGGGCTGAGCGCGCAAGCGGTTGATACTAAAGGCCAACTGGAATAAGTGAGACAGAATTGTCCGATTCTGCGCGACGAACTGTTCCAGCCACGGCCCCGACATTTCTCCGACAAGTCGTGGAATAGCGAACTGGCGAGTACTAAAATTAACGAAAACTTAGTAACTTCCTGTAACACCGGTTCGCTTGACGCTTTGCGCCACCCACCGGGTCGTCCGAGACCCCGACATGCATCTTCCTGCCCTGCCCCCCTCCTCCTGCGGCGATGACGCCGCCTCCCCGCTGCTGCTCAAGCGCGGCGAGCGTTTCCTGGCCCCCGACGTCTACCGCACCTGCCTGGACGGGCGCGAGGCGGTCATCAAGGACTATTCCCGCTACCGCGGCACTCCCGTTTCGCTGATCGCGCGACTGATGGTGCGCCGGGAAGCCCGCATGCTGCAGCGCCTCGGCGGCTGGAAGCATGCCCCCGCGCTGCTCGGCACCCTCGGTGGCCTGGCACTGGGCATGGAGTTCATCCCGGGCCAGACCCTGAGCACCGCGCAGGCCGTGGGCAATGAAGTGTTCGAGCAGCTGCAGCACGCGCTCAGCCGCCTGCACGCCGCCGGCATCACCCACAACGACCTGCATGGCACCAACGTGGTGGTCAGCGGCGGCGTGCCGGTGCTGCTGGACTTCACCTCCGCCTGGCGCGCCCCGCGCTGGCTGCGCCGCAATCCACTGAGCCGGCAGATGCGCCGCAGCGACATGAAGAACCTGCTGAAGATCCGCCAGCGCGTAACCGGCCAGGCTCCGAGTGCCGCGCAGGCTGCGCTGGTGGCCGACCCGGGCTGGGTGGCCGCGGTGCGGCAGGGCTGGAAGCGGTTCTACAAGTGGGCGAAGCGCCGGTAAGCGCTGTTCGCCCTGCATTGCTTGCGCGACTTCTGTTTGCCCCTGCATTTGCCCCGGGCCACACGCCCGATGTGCTCTGCGATACTCGTCGGCACGCCACTCGCAAGGACGCTGGGGATGCCGACACCTGAACACACCCACCTGCTGACTGCAGCCGCAAGATCCATACTGCGCCCCTTGGGCTGCGTGCAGAAAGGCCGTTCGCGCACTTGGCTTGACGACCAGGGCTGGTGGGTCGGGGTGGTCGAATTCCAGCCTTCGGCATGGGACAGGGGCAGCTATCTCAATGTCGGCGCCTGCTGGCTCTGGGAAGAAAAGGACTACCTGTCCTTCGATGAGGGCGGCCGCGTCGCCGGATTCGAGCGCTTCACCGATGCCGTGAGCTTTGCCTCGGTCGCGCAGGCACTGGCCAAGCAGGCCGCAGCCGAGGTACTGGCCCTGCGTGATCGCTTTCCCACCCCGGGGCACGTGCGTACATTAATGAGCCGTCACCCCAATCCGGGCATCCGCGAACACATCCATGCCGGCATCACCGCCGGGCTGGCGGGCGCTTACGACGAGGGTCGCAGGCACTTCGCACTGGCCGCTACGGAGACCCACCCAGCGCCATGGGTCGATGTGCTGAAGCAACGCTGTGCCGAACTCATGCCGCTGCTGCAACCTGATGGCGGCTTCGAGGCAGAGATCGCCGCCATCGTGACGCGCACCCGCCGTGCGCTCGGTCTGCCGGAGTGGCGGTCGTCACCCCTCATTCCGCCGGGCTGATCACACCGGGAGGGCTCTTCATCGCATACGGGTGTTCGCGCCGCCCGATCCCGGCTGTAGACTCGAGCTTGCTCGACTCAACAACAAAGGGGTCAAGCATCCCGTCGCCCAGACTGCGCAGCGGTCCAGCCCCCCCCCCGCGCTGCAGTCGGCCGCCCCCACCCCTACTTACAACGCGTCCGCGTCCAGTTCACCGGTACGAATACGCACCACGCTGCCCAGGTCGTACACGAACACCTTGCCGTCACCGATCTTGCCGGTGCCGGCGGCCTTCACGATGGCCTCAACCACCGCCTCCACCTGGTCATCGGTCACCGCCACTTCCAGCTTCACCTTCGGCAGGAAATCGACCACATACTCCGCGCCGCGGTACAGCTCGGTATGGCCCTTCTGGCGACCAAAGCCCTTCACTTCCGTCACCGTGATCCCGGTAACCCCACGCTCGGCCAGCGCTTCGCGCACGTCGTCGAGCTTGAACGGCTTGATCACCGCCATGACCATCTTCATCGTCTATCTCCTGTCTTCCGGCGTGGAGGATAGCGCCTGAACGCTGCCCGTGCGAAGCCGCTGCGGCCTGTCCGGGCAGTGGGTGCCAGCAGTATCCTTGTGCCCGAATGGCCTGCCCGCGCCGGATGCACGGCCCCCCCCACGGAGCACCTCATGATCGACCTGAATCAAATCGATGACCTCGCCCGTCGCCTCAGCGACCTGGTGCCGCCGGGCCTGCGCGAATCGCGCGAGGAACTGCAGGCCACCTTCAAGAGCGCACTGCAGGCCGGCCTGGCCAAGCTGGACCTGGTCACCCGCGAAGAGTTCGAAGTGCAGCGCGCCGTGCTGCTGAAGACCCGACAGAAGCTGGACGCACTGGAAACCGCCGTGCGCGAGCTGGAAGGGCGCGGCGCCGCAGAATGAAAAAAAAGGAGGCGCACCGCGCCTCCCGTTTACAGATTATTTCCCGGATGGGGCCTTGCAGCAAGGCCCACCGGGCGCCCTAGACTCGCCGGCCTGTCGATCCGGCAGGACACGCAGGGGCAGTGCCGATGGCGCAGGACACCGAATGGACACCCGTTTCGCATGACACCTGCGACCAGGTCGCCGGGCCGTTCTATCACGGCACCCGCGCTGATCTGGCGATGGGCGAGTTGCTGAGTGCGGGCTTCCGCTCCAACTATCGCGACAGTGTGGTGATGAACCACATCTACTTCACCACGATTGCCAAGGGCGCCGGGCTGGCTGCGGAGATGGCCCGGGGCGAAGGGCGACCGCGCGTGTATGTGGTAGAGCCGACTGGACCGTTTGAAGACGATCCGAATGTGACCAACAAGAAGTTTCCCGGGAACCCGACGCGGTCGTATCGGAGTGCGCAGCCGTTGCGGGTTGTGGGAGAGATTGTGGAGTGGGAGCTCTACGACGCGGAGTTCATTCGGCAGTTGAAGGCGTTTGTTGCTTCGGGGAGTGGGGAGATCATCAATTGATGGCCTGCTGGCGCTGGGCGTTGCGCACTTCTTCTTCGGCTTCATAGATGTCCAGCCCGAGCTCGATGCCGCGCTCACCCAAGGCGAGCAGCGCGCGAGGCGAAAGCGAGACACCACCGTTGCTGCTGCCCATGAAAAGACCGCAGAACAGATCAGGTCGGAAGCGTGCCAGAGACTGCCATACGGCGAGATCGCCGGTGAGCTGATCGAGGATCTCGAAGATCTGAGCGTCCAGATCTTCAGGCTCACGACGCTCCGCATCAAGTTGCCAGCTGCCAGTCCTGGCGATACGCACGGTGCCTGATTGGTTGCCTCTGAGTTCCTGGCCCTTGTGATGCGAAGCGGTCGGGGTCGCCCCGAGCAAGGCACTGACTTCTTCGGGCAGGAGGTCGTCCCCGAAGAATCGGAGGGTTACCAGGGAATGATCGAATGCGGCCATTGGAATCCAGTGCGTAGGCATCGTTGATGTCAGATTACGGCCGGAACCGGACGACAGCAGCTTCAGAATAGGCCGAACCGCGGGAATCGGCTTGGGCTCAAACGAAGAGCGGGCCGGTCCCTACTTGAACATGTCCAACAAGTCCTTGTCGTCATGCCGCTGCTCCCACGTGGAGAGAAAGCAAAAGCTGACCCCACTGCGCATGAGAATTAAGTCGCGCCGCGAAGCTGCGTCGGTTTGAAAAATCTGTTAGACGGCGATGCCAGCCTGCTATTTAGCATCGAATGCATGAAAGAACTGGACGCTTCCCCATGTGGCAAGTGCGGTGGCAAGAATAGCTAGCGGGACAGATAGCCAGTACACCATGACCGATTGGCTTTCAGACATCTGAAGAAAGTATGGGAGCGCCCTCATAAGGGTGGCGGCTACCGCAAATAAAGTTGAGATTGCCAACGTGACGAAGAACTGCTTCCTGTGCTTGCGATAGCCACGAACCTGCATGTAAAAAATTACAGATGCACATAGCGCTGCCACGAAAAACTCAATTTTAAAAGCAAAGACCAAAGAGTTCACTGAGCAATCCTTAGCAGTCTAACTACCTAGTAGACGGACCCGTGAGTCCTGCCCTGCGACGTATCCACAAATCACCGTATGCGGGCTTTCTCCTTGATACTGATCGATCTTAGAGCGGCTGGGTCCGGCTAACAAGCACATGCTTCACTGCCGCCCCCCTCCAAACGGTAGGAACGAGCCCTCCGGCGGAGGCCGCCTGATTGTCGAATGTGGAGATCGGCACCGCTTAGGTCGGAAGCTGGCCCAGTGTCCGCTTTCGGTCAAGAGCGGACTCTCGCAGTGCTTCGAACCGGCCCAAGAATCTGCGTGGCCTAGAACGAAGTATCGGGCCGAACCCTACTTGAACATCTCCAACAGATCCTTGTCTTCATGCCGCTGCTCCCACGTGGAGAGAAAGCAGAAGCTCGCGCCGCTTTGCATGGCAGCCTTCTGGAACCCCGCCAGTTCCTCCTTCGTAACCGGGTACTCAACCGGATCAAAGTGCAGAATCCCCCACGGCTTGACGAAAGAGAACCCGGGCATGAGTTCCGAGAAGATCGCCTTGAGCAGGGGCCGGATATTCGAAAAGTCCTTGATAGGACCCGCGCGATTGCCAAGGGCATGACACTGGCGACGGATGGTCCTGTCTCCACCGACCAAGCGCGCAATAAAATGGTCCTGGCGCACTTGGACGTAGATCAGCTGGCGGCGAAAAATTCTCATCTTGCTCTCAACTCCGCACGCTCAATCATCGCCCAAGTGCAACATACCCTTCCATCAATGCGCCGGCTCCGCCTTCAGCGCGCTTGAATCCCTTCGCAGCAGATACAGCGCAACCAAGAATGGCCACAGCGAGTTGATCGACGAGAACACGCGCTGGGTCAGACCCCGGTAGCCCTCCGGATCCGCCCCCACCACGTTCAACCAGAGATAGACGATGCCCGCGATGCTCACCATAGCGGTCACGGCGTATGCCCTTCGGTTGGCAGACCACGCGCTCAATTCGATGTGCGACATCGCCGGTGCAATGATGTTTGCGATGCCGATGGTGTAGAAGCCGTGCATCGGATGGCCCATGGGCCAGAGCCCGTTGGTCAGCATGGAAATGCCAAAGACCAACCAGCAGATTGCACCTACTGCAATCCGGCGACCGGACTCCCGCCATACCCCGATGGAGAACGCCACGAAGCCCACGCCGGAGCCGATAGCCGCGATCCTGCCGCAGAAGCTTGCAAGCGCTGGCGCCTGCAGGAGCTCGCTGGCGTGCTGTGCAAACGTGTTGTAGCCCGGCGCGGCCACGGCGGCAACGCTGGTCCAGAACAGGAACCACGGAAGCGGGACCAGACCCGCACACAGAAGAAGTCGGTTGCGGCGCAACACGTAACGTGATCCTTATAATGGCCTGCGCCAGTGGGTGGAATCCGTTCAAACACCGCAGAACCTTCCTGATCGGGGCAGGATGGCTCCGGCTGACTACAGAGGTAGTCATCTTCTGCACGACGCCCTAGGGGGTCAATAGGCAGAAAGTCACTCATGCCCGCAAGCGATGCAGACAACAACCTCATCATTCTGGTCCAGCCTGAGCTTCCACCATCTCTGGCTGTAAAGTTGACGTGTCCCATGCTCAGGTTTGTCATGTCCGCCGTCGACCAGAATGACATTGTCGGTGCACAGCACGAAGTGCAACGGCTTCTTGGCCGTTGCATTCTGCGACTTCAGCAGTGCGAGCAACTGATGAAGTCCATGCTCGCCTTTCAGAAGTTGTCCGGTACGCCGGAAGCACTCCCAATGGCTTTGGACAAGCGCAAAGCAGAGATCAGCGGCAAGACAATGGGGGTGCTGGTAGGTCACCTGACTGCCGAATGCGTGATCAAAGAGGGCAGCGAAGCCCCTGGCGGCCCATCGGGTTACGACAGCAATTCAAGCTTCGTCGCTCTGCACATGGGGCTAGAGTTTCCAGAGCAATCCCATGTAACGCTGCAAGCCGACCTGCGCGAACTGGTGAACCTCAGGAACGTGCTCGTTCACCACTTCATCGAGCAATACGATATCCAGACTGTCGAAGGATGCCTGAAGGCACAGGCTGCACTCAGCCGTTCCTACGCTCAGATCGACCGCCAATTTCAACGGCTGCGTGCACTTGCGGCAGATGTTGCGCGGGGAGCGAAAGCCTTTGCGGAGCTGGTTCAGTCTCCCCAGTTCCATGAGTTTATGGTCAACGGCATCGCGCCTGATGGACAGATCCATTGGCCGCTCACAGGTATTGTCAGTGCGCTGAGACAGGCCTTCCGAGAAGGGGCGATCGACGGCTGGGTGAGTCTGGACACAGCCGTTCGCTGGGTAGCAGAGCACCACCCGGAACAAACCCCCAAGAAGTACGGCTGTGCCCGATGGCGGCACGTCATTCACGAATCTCGTCAGTTCGAACTGCGCCACTTCGTGCACCACGGCCAGCTCGGGGCTTGGTTCCGCGAGCGGGCAGATTCGACTGGCTAGCCAGGCGCCGCCGTTGGTAATAGCAGCAATACGCTTTCGCCTACCAAGTGCTGTCGCATTTGCCGCTCCCTGCGTCTCTTACAGTAGGTTCTGACGACTCCGTTCCAGAAGTGCCGTTCCGCTTGGCACGCCAAGGCTCTCGCCCCTTTCCTCGCTATGCGACAATGCCAAAAGCGTCTCGGGTTTTGGCGGCATTGACCCCTACCCGTTGGCATTCCGAACAACAGCAGGTAATCGTTACTGCGCCACCGTGCATCGGTGGTCGGGACTCGAAAGCCCGTTTTGTTGGGAAGTAGTTTGCGCTTGCCAGCCGGCACCACCGCGCGTGGTGCCGGCTGGCAATCCGTCTGCCGGCTATGGCGGGCGGGGCGTGGGGGTCTTGTACCCGCCGGTTCCCAACATCCGGTTTTCGAGCCACGCTCTGCCCGCCACCTTTATCGGTGGCGGCGTCCGCCTGCATGCACGGAGCCCGCCATGACCACACCACACTCCCCTCCCCCGCGCCCCATCCAGGAAGCGCCGTCACCCGCGCCTGCTCAGGACCCCAACAGCCTTATCGCCATCCTGCACGCCATCGGTGCGGGCGCTGCGGCCGACGGCCAGCCCTGGCCCGAGCGGCATCACCTGCGCAGCCGGCAGATGCAGTTGTCCGACGCCGACTGCGCCCTCACCGGCCAGCGCGTCGTGCAGGAGATCCTGCTGGCGGCCGAGCGCACGCGCCAGAACGGCGAGCCCGAGCAGTACGTGGGCGACCGGGTGATGGAGGGGCTGGTGATGGCCGATCTCGCGCTGACCGCCTTCATCCACGAGCGGATGCGACCCAAGGACTGAGCGCGCTTATGGCGCGAAGTTTTTTGCCTGTGTGCGGGGTGACGAATGAAGATGCACGGCCTTGCCGCTGCAGCGGCGTGCATCGCGGTGATTGGCGCGATGTGGGTGGAGTGGCCCGAGCCCACTGGCGATCAGGTGTGGGCCTACCAGAAGCTGCAGCCGGCCGATTACCGCCTGCTGCACAGTGATGCGCGCGGCTTCGTGAGCGCGAAAGCCCACGAGGGATTTGAACTGCACGCGCGCCATGCCAGCGCAACGTCCTTCGAGATCCGGTGCAAGGGCGTGCTGGTGATGGACGTGGAGAATGCGCCCTCGCGCGTGCTGATCCGTATGCCTGCCGATGCACGCTGGCGGGCGCCGGACATCGAGCGTCTGCGCACCAGCTTCGAGCGCTGGCTGGATCTGCATCAGAGCCAGGGGCGGTTGCTGGTGGAAAGTGCGGGGCCTTCGTGGGTTGAGGCGCGGTTTGGGCGCTTCAATGGGTTGGTGCTGGATGAGCAGCGGTGTCTGTTTGGGGCGCCAGGCATCCGCCAGCCCGATCCCAGCAACGACTTCAGCGCTGACGTGGCTTCGTAGCCTGACGCCTATAGTGGCGCTGCATCTGCACAGCAATGGGCCGCCCGATGCTCGATTATCAAGGGCGGCGCCAACGTCAGGGGCGGTCTGTACTGATGGAAACCGAGCCGTCTTCCAGCAGGTGGACGTTTACATATGCGTCTGGCGGAGGTATCCGATCGATCGACGCCCCTGCGGGCAGAATGTCCCAACTGGTGATCGGGCCGCAGACTGTCCTATGCACCAATCGGCGGCTATCCAACCCTCGCTTGGCAAGCTCGGCTATAACTACTTCTGGAGGGTGGCGGTCAAAGCCCTTGTAGGCGGTGCACGTCTCTCCCGTCTGACCAATGGGATACGTTGAACTCTCCACCTCATCCCAGCACCCCGGCAGGCCCATGGCGAGCGAGAGGGCCATCAGTACTCGCAAGCCGCGAGGGACTTGAAGTGAACGCAGTTTTTCCAGCAGCCGATGTGGAGATTGGCATGCTTTCACTTGCACGCCGGTAAACCTCCCCGCAAAGAGCACAGGCCGCCCATTGGCCGACTTGTTCTTTGGTGCAAACGAAATCCCGGAACGGTGCACGCCTATCGCCTTCGACGCGAATTTTCCCACCACTGCTTCAGCGCAAGAAACAGTTGAAGGAATAGAAAGATCACCGCGAAGTAGCCCCAAATACGCAATCCCGTGTGCATAGCGTCCGGGTAATTGCGGTACGTGAGAACTGCGAAGTACGAAACGCCAAAGACCGCAGCGAGAAGCTGAGTGCCTATGAAGCCTTTCAACAAGGGACTCATTTCTTCTTCTCCAAGTCCTTCTGTACGATAGTCGCCCCTGCTCCCGCCAGGCCCTGGCCCGCTTGGGACGCCGCACCCTGGAGCGCCGATTGCCTGGGAATGGCAGTTCCGGTTGACGCAGTGGCAGTTGCCATGTTCGGTCCACCTGGGCCGCGGGATTGACTCAGCCGTTGGAGTGATCCCCGTGCAGCTGGCCCTGCGAAATCACCCATGGCAACGCCAACCCCGGAGGCTGCCAATCCACCCGCTGCACTGCCAATCGCGTTTGAAGCGACGCCCTCCGCCGTGATGGGCTGCCCTTTGATTGCGCTCTCTGCGGCGGAGCCGGCACCGCCTGCCACCGCATTGACCACGGTCTGTATAGCAACTGCACGCCCTACCGAAATCGTGCCAGATCCGACTGCCGCAACGGCTACTCCACCGGCGCCTCCGGAGACAGAGCCAACCGCAGCCGCAATGCCAGCCTCCACTTTGTCGATAGGCTTATCCGGATTCATGGCTTTCTGGACCGCGATGTCTGCGAGGCCGCCCAGGACGGCACCGTAGATGAATGGCATTACCGGGACCCTTCCGTCCGGATCGGTGAAGGAGTAGGGATTGCCGTAAGCGTAGCTGTAGCGATTGAAGTGTTTCGGACTTGAATGCGTGGAGATCGGATCCACCGAGAGGAAGAGTCCCAAGTGGGGATCATAGTAGCGCTGCTGCATGTAGCTCAGCCCAGTGGCAGCGTCGCTCACGTGTCCCGTATATCCAGGTCCATCCGCAACCTGCCCACCAACAACGGCCCCATAGGGTTCGTAGTCATAGCGCTTGACCACGTTGCCATTGGCGTCGGTCTCGGCAACCACCGAACCAAGCGCATCAGTATGAATGTAGGTGACCGTCTCGGCGCTTGCCGATGGCGCCAACGCCAAGCTCATCAGTGGTATGCAACTGAGCCAGGTCCCCATGGGGGCCCGTTTAGGAAAGCGCTTCGCCAAGCCCCAAGGAAAGAGGAAAACACGGTGATCGATCTCCTCGAACTTTTCCATCCTTCCAATCCCATTGAAAGAGCCTACAGCAAGATCCCGTCTTCATATCACAGCCCCTGATGGCTGGGGAAGCCACACTGAGACCCGTGCGTGTTGACGTGAATCAAGCGCTGGTTGTTGCCACGCTGATCTTTCAGAAGCATCCGCAGGTAGGGCACCTGGATTCCCCAAGTGAAATTGGCGTGGCGCTAGGAAGTGCGCGGCATGTGAAACCGACGCCCCTCATTGGAGTAGCACAGCGTTAGCGTCGATCCTTCACTTGATGGCAGAGACCCGTGTCCGCAGAGGAAGAAGACACGCTCCAACCATCGGCCGGAATCCCCCTAGTATCCGCACCAGCAATTCCCGATAGTCCCACGCAGATTACCTGCAGCACCATCGAGCGTCCCTCTGCAGGAATCCACACATGAGCCTGGCGCTGGTCCACAGCCGTGCCCGCGCCGGGGTCGATGCCCCGCTGGTGCGGGTGGAAGTGCATCTCTCCGGTGGCCTGCCTGCCACCCAGATTGTCGGCCTGGCCGAGACCAGCGTGCGTGAATCCCGTGAGCGCGTGCGTGCCGCCCTTCTTTGCGCGCGCTTCGACTTTCCGCAGCGACGCATCACGCTCAACCTCGCGCCCGCTGACCTGCCCAAGGAAGGCGGGCGTTACGACCTGGCCATCGCGTTGGGCATTCTGGCAGCCAGTGGCCAGATCGATCCGCAGTCGCTGCTGCAATACGAGTTCCTGGGTGAGCTTGGCCTGACCGGCGAGCTGCGGCCGGTGGCGGGCGCGCTGCCCGCTGCGATTGCAGCGGCTGACGCTGGGCGCATCCTGGTGGTGCCGCCGGGCAATGCCGCAGAGGCCGCGTTGGCCGAGCACGCCGATGTACGTGTGGCGCGCACGCTGCTGGAGTGCTGCGCCGGGTTGGGCAATCCGCGCCTGTTGCCGTCCGTGGAGCGCGTGGACACGACACCGTTGCCACTGCCCGATCTGGCCGACGTGCGCGGGCAAGCGCATGCGCGGCGCGCGTTGGAAGTGGCGGCCGCCGGTGGGCACCATCTATTGCTGATCGGTAGCCCTGGCTGCGGCAAGACACTGTTGGCCTCACGCCTGCCCAGCCTGTTGCCGGACACCGAGGAAACCGAGGCGTTGCAGCTGGCCGCGATTGCCTCAGTGAGCGGTGAGGGGCTGGATCCGCGGCGCTGGCGACAGCGTCCGTTCCGGGCGCCGCACCACAGCGCGAGTGCGGCGGCGCTGGTGGGTGGGGGCAATCCGCCCTGCCCCGGCGAGATCTCGCTGGCCCATCACGGCGTGCTGTTCCTGGATGAGCTACCAGAGTGGAACCGCAGTGCGTTGGAAACCCTGCGAGAGCCGCTGGAATCCGGCCACATCCGCATCGCCCGCGCGGCACGCAGCGTGCAGTATCCGGCGCGATTCCAGCTGGTGGCGGCGATGAATCCCTGCCCCTGTGGCTGGGCCGGCGACCGCAGTAACCGCTGCCTGTGCAGTGATGAGCGCATCAACCGCTACCGTGCGCGGGTTTCTGGCCCGCTGCTGGACCGCATCGACCTGCATATCAGTGTGACGCGCATGGATGCCGTGGAGCTGCGGGAGAGCACGCCACTGGGTGAGCCCAGTGCTGCGGTACGTGCACGGGTGGAAGCCGCCCATGCCCGGCAGCAGGCGCGTGGCGGGCTCAATGCGCATCTGCCGCCAGCGGCGCTGCGAGCCTGTACCCGACTCAGCGAGGCAGATCAGGACATGCTGGAGCAGGCCATCGAGCGTCTGCAGCTTTCCGCACGTGCGATGCACCGGATTCTGCGCGTGGCGCGCACGATTGCGGATCTGGCGGGTTGTGAAACGATCCACACGGCGCATCTGGCTGAGGCGATTGGCTATCGGCAGTTGGATCGGGGAAAGCCTTAGAAATGACGGTCGGGTTGGCTATTGGTAGAGTCGACCGTTGGTCGACTCTCGCGCGAAGCGCGGCCTTCTGAGAGGTAGATGCGAAGAGCGGTCGACTAACAGTCGACCCCACCAAGGGCAGGCATCAGGCTGCCGAATGCAACCGTCCCCGCTTCGCCAGCAGCGCCACCCGACGGCTGACCAGCGCGTGCAGCTCCGCCAGCTCCGACGCCCGGCCAGCCGTCATGTTGTCGCCGAACAGCACCCGCGACAGCCCCGCCGCGTCGCTGTCCTCCGGGTGCTGCCAGCGGTCGCGATATACCTTCTGGCACACCAGCCAGGCCTGCGGCAGCCCACCGCCGGGTAGCGGGCGGACCACGCGTTCGTAGACGTGCCAGAAGTGGTACTCGGCCTGCAGGTCGATCACAGGTGCCACGGACGGCGCCTGCCGGGGCCGTCCTGGGCCTCGGATGCCGAACAACCGGGTTGGCGGGGTCTGCTGTGCCATGCGCACAGGATGACCCAGCAACATTGTGGGAACCTTGCGTCGCCGCCAGAAAATCCCTGTTGATTGCGCAAGGCGGGCTTCAGGGCGGGCTTCGGGGTCAGAGCCCTTTGCCGTGCAAAGGGATCTGACCCCCGATCACGGGATGGCTGCGGGGTCGGATCCCTTTGCGCAGCAAAGGGCTCTGACCCCGCCCTCGTCGCCTCAGAACGCCATCGAGGTACTGAACATCAGCTGCCGTGGCGCGCTGCGCTGCAGGGTCTGGTAATCCCCCGAGAACGACGAGCCGGCGATGGTGGCGGTGCCGATGTTGTGGCGGTTGAACAGGTTGCTCACGTCCAGCCGCAGCTCCAGGCCGGGCACGGCGCTGTCCGCACCGAAGCGGTAAGCGGCGTAGGTGTTGACCTGCCAGAACGTGGGCACGCGGATGTCGTTCTCGTAGGTGAAGGGCTGGCGCAGGTACGAGGTGCTGGTTGCACCAAAGCGCCAGTCACCGAAGTGGGCGGACAGGTCGCTGACCAGCGAGATCTGCGGGTAGCCCGGCTGGGCGTTGCCCTTGATCGGGTACACCGTGTCACCCACCACGAAATCGCTGTCGTAGTACGAACGGGCCACGGCCACGCCCTGGTAGAACTGCAGGTGGTCGGTCAGGTCGGCGGTGATGCCGAGGTCGGCACCGATCACGTGCATCTTCGGCATCAGCCGCACGGTATTGATCTGTGCGAACTGGGTGCCGATGGCGGCCGACAGCAGGCGGTTGCGGATGTCGTTGTAGAACACGTCGCCGGTGATCGTCAGCCGGTCGAAGCGATGCGATGCACCCACGGTGAGGTTCCAGTTCTTTTCCGGACGCAGGGTACCCGCCACGCGGTCGAACTCTTCCTGGTCGGTGATGGTCCACGCCGAGGCGGTGTAACCGATGTTGCCGCGCTGAGCGACGCGATAGCCGTTCATGGTATTGGCCAGGTCGATGAAGGCATCGGTGGATTCGGTCGGGCTCCAGAACAGCGAGACATGCGGCAGGAAGTTGCTCTTCGCGCGCAGCGTGCCGTTCACCGGCCGGTCCTTGGCATCGCCGAGGCCGCCGCCGCGGGTGCGGAAGTCCACGGCCTTGAAGCCGACACCCAGCTTCAGCGTGTCGTTCAGCACGATGTCGTCCTGCAGGTAGAACTGGCGCGAGCGGGTCACCCAGCTCGATGCGTTGTCGGTCTTGAACGCGGGGCCGTACACATCGAACGGGCCGGTGGCCTTCAATGGCGGGCCCTCGCCCAGCAGTGGCTGCTGGTACCACTCGGTCTTGGCGGCGGCCTTGCTCTTCTCCTGCCAGAAGCCGGCGGTGAAGGTGTGCGCGCCGGTCTCGAACTGCAGGTTGACCATGCCACCCAGCCGGTTGAGGCGTGGTGTCTGCACCTGTTCGGAGAACGGTGCGCCGTTGGGTGACGGTACGGTCGGGTCGGTCAGCGTAGCCTGGGTGTGGCTGTTGGCGTTGTACAGCTGCACGTTGCCACTCAGCACCGGGGTGATCTGGAAGCGATGGTTGATCGATGACACGCGGTCGCGGGTGATCTGGCCGGTGTCGTACGGAATCAGTTCGGAAAGCTCGCCGCAAGTGTAGGCGCCGCAGGACTTGTCTGCATTCTCCGGCGAGGCCACGTACCACGCCCACGCATAATCGGGATAGAAGATGTCGGCCTTCCAGCCCAGTTTGCGGATCATGTCGAAGGAGATGTTGTTGTAGCCCCAGACCTTGGCCTTGCTGTCGGACAGGAACACGGTGACATCGCCCCAGGCGACGTCCTGCTGCAGCTTCAGGTCGCCGCGCAGGAAGTTCTGCGTGCCCTCGCCCTGGTACTTGTCGGCAGACACGCGCTGCAGGTCGACCAGTACTTTCGGGCCCTGCTCGCCGAGCTGGCCGCTCTGCCCGGATACGGTGGTGACCAACGTGCTGTTGCTGCCCACGCCCTGCTTCAAACGCAGGCTGGGCGTGTCCTGCAGGTCACGCAGGCGGTACTCCAGGCTGCCGCCGTTGACGCTGCTGGAGAACACGCTGACCGGTGCGCCACCGGGGCTGACCGTGATCGCGCCGATGCCATCGGGCACGCCCACGTTCACCACGCTGGTGCCGGTAAGCGAGAGGAAGCCGTTGTCGTTCAGCGGCACGCCCTCGAAGGTGATGCCCATTTCATTCATGCGGAAGCCGCGCACGAACAGGCTGGTGGCCGAGATATCCAGGCCCAGCCCGTCGGTGGCGGTGTAGCTGGCGCCCGGTACCTGCCTCAGCATCGCCAGGCCGTTGTTGCCGGTGACCATCGCGTCCAGGTCTTCGGCCTTGATGATGTAGCGGTTGGGGCCGACCACCTGGGTCGGTGCCACGGCCGCACCGCGCGGTGTGGCGATAACCTGCAGGGCATTGAGCGTGGTGGGCGTGTCGAGCGCGGTGGCGTGCGTTTCTGCGGCATGCGCTGGCGCGGTGATGGCGGCGATGATGGCCAGGGCGAGGCGCGTCGTGGGTGGGGTGTTCATGGGCAGATCCAGGTGCAGGGAGAGAGCGGCGCAGGCGCACGCCCAGCGCGTTGCAGCACCGGTGTCGGCGCCCTGGCTGGCGGTGCGATTGCGTTGAGAGGGTGACGGCGCGGTGCGCGCCGGTCAGCAGACGAAGACGATCATCTGCCGCAGGATTCGATGGCGTGATTTCGACGTGCGAAATTCTTGCATCGCACTGGCGCATCCGCCATTGCACCGTGGTACAGCGCAGATGGTGATGGGGATGTATGGGCTATACGCAGGTATACATCCAAGCCAGGCTAGCGAGCAGTCGTGGACTGCTTCCACTCATCGATCAGAGCCACAACGGCAGCATGCAGCTGGGCGGCATCAAGCTCATACGCATGGCGATCTACATCTTCGTCGCAATACATGTCGGCAGCACAGAAGATGCTGGACAGGCACGTTGAAAGCGCTACGTCATCCAAAGCCAGCAAGTCGAGATCCCGCTCGATCTTCCATAGCTCGATGTAGGACTCGGAGAAAACGTGCGCCGACATCCGCTCATTGACGAAGGACTGAGCAAACATCATCAAAGTCCAGCTCATGATGTGCGTCCGATCATTGCAGGACGAAACGCTCAATGGCGCGCGCCACGCCTTCGTCAGCATTGCTGCTGGTCTCAAACCGCGCCACCGCCTTCACAGCATCAATGGCATTGCCCATCGCCACGCTGGTACCGGCGTACTGCAGCATGGTCAGGTCGTTTTCCTGGTCGCCGATGGCCATCACGTTGGCGCGGTCGATGCCCAGGTGCGCGGCCAGCTTCTGCAGGCTCGGTCCCTTCCCGGCGCGGCGGTCGAACACTTCCAGGAAGAACGGCGCGCTCTTCAGTACCGCGAAACGTTCGGTCAGCTCGCTGGGCAGGCGCGCGATGGCGGCATCCAGCACATCCGGCGCGTCGATCATCATCAGCTTGATGAAGGACATCGACGGATCCATGTCCTCCACGCGACGATACGACAGCGGCATCCGCGAAAGATGCGAGTCGGCTACGGTGTAGTAGCTGATGTCCTGGTTGGGCGTGTACATGCGCTGGCTGTCCAGCGCCTGGAAGTGCACGCCGAGGTCGCGGGCCACCTGCTCGCAGAACAGGAAGTCGTCGAAGCTGAGCGGATATTCGACCACGGTTTCGCGCGTGCCGATCCGCTGCACCAGGCCGCCATTGCAGGCGATGCAGTAGTCGTCGTTGCCGGTGATGCCCAGCTCGTGCAGGTACGGCGCCAGGCCCGGAACCGGGCGGCCACTGGTCAGCACGATGTGCACGCCCAGCGCCCGCGCCTGCGCGATGGCCTTCCTGGCGCGGGAGGTGAGCTGGTGCGACGGGTCCAGCAGCGTGCCATCCATGTCGATGGCGACCAGTTCGATGGTCGATTGCCGGCGGCCCATGTCCATTGCGTTCAACTCGTGCGGGGCACGCCAGTTTACCCCCTCATGCCCGGTTCACCTCTTTGCCCACGTTGGCCGGGATACTGCGGGAGCCTGTGCGTCCCCCACCGCAGGACGGCCCGTTGACCGCCCTTCCCTGGAGAACCTTGCGACGCATGACCTACCGTGCCCCTGAAACCAATGACAGCGCGCCCCTGGCCCAGCAGATCGAGCAGATGATCGACGAACTGCCCGGCGACCAGGTGAGCGTCGGCACCCTGCTCAGCGCGCTGGGCGATGAGGGCCTGCTGCTGATCGTGATCCTGCTCTCGGCCATCTTCATCATTCCGGTGTCGATTCCCGGGCTGAGTACGGTGTTTGGCGCCTCGATCCTGCTGATCGGCCTGAGCCGGGTGCGCAACCGCCCGCTGTGGGTGCCACAGAAGCTGGCCCGCCGCGAGATCGCCACCGACAAGCTGAAGACCAACCTCGGCCGTGCGCTGAAATGGGTGCACCGCATGGAGCGGCTGTCGCGGCCGATGCGGCTGGCGGTGATGGTGCGCTCGAAGAAGATGATGCGCCTGAACAACCTGATGCTGGTGTTCGCGACCCTGCTGTTGATGGCGCCGGCCGGGCCGATACCCTTCAGCAACACGCTGCCGGCGCTGGCGCTGATGTCCTTCGCCATCGGTTTCATCCAGCGCGATGGCGCGGCGGTGGCGGCCGGTTATGGCTTCGTGGTGGCCACAGTGGTGTATTTCGGCGTGCTGCTGGGCGGCGTGGGGTTTGCTGCGGAGTCGGTGTTCAGCGGGTTCCGCAGCAGTACCGCGGAACTGTAGAGCCGAGCCCACGCTCGGCTGCTCTTCGACCTGTACGCGAAACCCCGCGCTGCGCGCGTAAGCCGAGCATGGCTCGGCTCTACAGAACTACTTGGCCGACACCCGCCAAACCACGTCGCCCACGTCGTCGGCCACCAGCAGCGCGCCCTCGGCGTCCATGGCCATGCCCACCGGTGCGCCCATCAGGGTCTTCTCGTCCTTTGAGGCAAAGCCGCTCACCACGGTCTGCGGGCGCCCGGTCGGCTTGCCGTCCTTGAACGGTACATACACCACTTCGTAGCCGCTCAGCGGTGAACGGTCCCAGCTGCCGTGCTCGCCGATGAAGGCACCGCCGTGGTACTGCGCCGGCAGCGCCTGGCCGGTGTAGAACAGCAGGCCCAGCGGTGCCACGTGGGAGCCGATGGCGTAGTCCGGCACGATTGCCTTGGCCACCAGGTCCGGCCGCTGCGGCTGCACGCGCTCGTCCACGTGCTGCCCATAGTAGCTGTAGGGCCACCCGTAGAAGCCATCTTCCTTCACCGAGGTGAGGTAATCCGGCACCAGATCGGCACCGATCTCATCACGCTCGTTGGCCACGGCCCACAGCTGGCCAGTGCTCGGCTCCCAGTCCAGCCCGGTCGGGTTGCGGATGCCCGACGCAAAGATGCGGCTGCCACGGGTGGCTACGTCCACCTCCAGCACGACCGCGCGGCGGTATTCGACGGCCAGGCCATTTTCAGTAATGTTGCTGTTGGAGCCGACGCCCACGTACAGCTTGCTGCCATCGCGGCTGGCCAGCAGTTCCTTGGTCCAGTGGTGGTTGATGGTGCTGGGCAGGTCGGTGAACTCGCGGCCCTTGTCCGACATGCGGGTTTCGCCGGGCACGTAGTGGTACTGCATGATGTTGCCGGTGTTGGCCACGTACAGCGTGTCGCCGATCAGCTGGATGCCGAACGGCGAATGCAGGCCCTCGATGTAGACATGCTGGGTCCACGTGTTCGTTCCCGGCGTGCGGCGCAGCAGGGTGACCCGGTTCCCGCCCTTGCCGGCCTTGCCCGAGCGCGCTTTGACCTTGCCGGCAATCCACTGCTTGGGCGTGGTGACCGGTTCTTCGCCGGGGCCGTTGCCTTCCACCACCAGTACATCGCCATTGGGCAGGGTCAGCAGGCGCCGCGGATGCTGCAGGTTGGCGGCGATGCGCTCGATCTTCAGGCCCTCGGCCACCGTGGGGGTCTGCCCATCAGCCCAGCCGACGCCCTTGGGCACCTGCATCGGCGGCATCAGGAAGTTGGCCGGCTTGGGCAGCGGCGGCTGCGGGCCCGACTGGTCGGCGGGATGGTATTCAGCCTTGCCGGCGCAGGCCGACAGCATCACGGCCAGCGCCAGGGCGCCCACGGTGGGCAGGATGTGCTTAGCCATGACGACCTCCCTGCAGCACCGGCGGCTGCAGTGACAGCAGGATCAGGCCCAGGGCAATCAGGGCCACGGTCAACGCCGACAGGATCGCGCCCGGCACCGCAACGGCGTACGCGTCGCGGCTGTGCACGAAGGCGTTCCAGATGGCCAGCACCACCGCGACCAGGTTGAGGAAGAAGTCGATGCGGTCGATGCGGGTGGCGGTACCGTTGCGGCGCCAGACCGCGAAGAGGTTGATCAGGCGCGGCACGATGGCGATCAGCAGGCCGAAGGTGATCAGCCAGGCAGCGGCCTTGCCCCACATCACCTCGGCGCTGTTGAGATAGATCGCGTCGAAGATCAGTGCGCCGACGAAGAAGCCGAAAGGTATCGGGTTCAACAGGCTGAACAGCGTGGTGCCGAGGCCGCGATGGGCCTGGGCGAGCGGATTGACCATCATCGTGCTCCGTGCGGAAGGGTGCACGGGCTGTAGTAGCACAGCGCGATGTGAGGACGCGCGATGATGCCCCGGCGGGGCTGCCACACCCTCCGCGCAGGCACCGCGCTAAGTGGATTCGTCCTCGCGCACCTCGTGGAAGGGCAGCATCGTCTCGAAGCCGAATTCGTGTTCCATGCTGGTGCGGACCAGGCCGCCGATGGCGTAGCGGCTGGTGTTGGCATGCACGTCTATGCCACCGGGCCGCCACTCGGTGCGCAGATGCAGCGTCTCTGCGCGACGCATGACGATCCGTTCCTCCTGCAGCAGCGCGCGACGATGCTTCTTCATCAACAGGCGCAGCGGTTTCACCGTGGTGATGCCGAAGGCTGCCAGCTCGGGCAGCAACTCGGCAATATCGGCATAGTCGCCATAGTCGTGGCTGCGCGTATGCACGGACAGCACCACCTTGCGGATGGCGGCAACCGAGAGCGGAGTCTGGTCCGCGCGCGCACGGGCACGCTGGCGTGCGTTCTTCATGTGTGACTTCACTTGTATGTGATTACCCACGTTTCCCGTACCTCGAAGCAAGCGCGCGAAGATGGCGTGAAGGTATTCGCGTGACCTGTCATAACTTGACGTACTAAGCGTTTGTGACGCAATTGGCACATTCGCACATTGCGGGTGTGAAGAGGTAGGGGGTTCTTCGTTGTGTCGCGTTTGGCTCGTTGCGATGGGGCAGTTCCGCCCCGCCGTCCTGCCATGCCGATTCACAACAGAAGGATTCGTGTATGAAGCGACACACGCAACGCACCGCGCCACCGCGCTCCGCGCGCCTGGCTCTCGCCACTGCCTTGGCACTGGGCAGCCTGGCCGTCACCGCCCAGGCCCAACAGGCCGATCCACTGGCGGGGATACAGTGGCACCTGCTCAACACCGGGCAGACGGTCCCGGCTGACACACTGCCGGTGGCAGGCAACGACCTGAACGTGGATGGCCTGTTCCGCAATGGCATCCGTGGCCAGGGCGTCACCATCGCCATCGTCGACGACGGCCTGCAGATCGCGCACCCGGACCTGGCGGCCAACGTGGCCGCTGTAGCCGGCAAGAACTTCACCAATGGCTCGAACAACCCCACCCCGACCAATCCCGATGTCGACAACCACGGCACCATGGTCGGCGGTATCGCCGGTGCGGTGGGCGCCAACAACCTGGGCGTGCGCGGCGTAGCCCCGGCGGCGACGTTGAAGGGCTTCAACCCGATTTCGCGCTCGGCCCTGGGCAACCAGCAGAGCAACATTGAGTACGCCTGGTGGGACGGCGCGGAATCGGTCGACGTGCAGGTGTTCAACAACAGCTGGGGCGCCGGCCCGGGCAATCCGAACCTGCCGCTGGCGTACAGCGAAAACACGATTCGTTCGTACGAGCAGGCACTGTCGGGCACGCGCGGTGGCCGCGGCGGCATCTACGTGAAGTCGGCCGGCAACAACTTCAACAATGCCTCCATCAGCCAGACCCAGGATGTCTGCACCACCGACACCAAGAACCGCAACACCGGCTGCGTGCCGGCCGGCCGTGATCCGCGCAACAACCTGTTCAACGTGATCACCGTGGGCGCGGTGCGCGCCGATGGCGTGCGCTCGTCTTACTCCTCCACCGGCTCGGCCCTGTGGGTTTCGGCCTTTGGTGGTGAGTACGGCCTGCAGGCGCAGTACGCGCCCGGCCTGGTGGCACGCGCGTACGACCCGGCCATCGTCACCACCGACGTGACCGGGTGCGCGCAGGGCAGCAACAAGAACACCAACCGCCAGAACACCCTGGACAGCAACCTGTCGGCCATCGACAGCACCTGCAACTACACCGCCAAGATGAACGGCACCTCGGCGTCGGCGCCGATGGTATCGGGCGTGGCGGCACTGGTGCTGGAAGCCAATCCGAACCTGTCCTATCGCGATGTGAAGTACATCCTGGCCACCACCGCCACGCGCAACCACCCGAACCAGCCGGCGGTGACGCTGGCCGACGGGCGCACGCTGGTGCCGGGCTGGACGGTGAATGCCGCCGGCCGTGCCTACAGCAACTGGTATGGCTTCGGCGTGGTCAACGCTGCACGTGCAGTGCAGGTGGCCGAGAACTTCCAGTCGCTCGGTGCGCTGGTCGACAGCGGCTGGCGCACCACCACGCGTACCGTGGCCATCGGCAATACCTCGGCCGCCGCCGCACGCCTGACCTTCCAGTTGGCCAACGGCGCGCGCAACATCGAAAGCGTGCAGCTGGGATTCCGGGTCAACCACCGCAACACGCGCCAGCTGCAGTTCGTGCTGGTGTCGCCCAGCGGCACCCGCAGCGTGGTGCAACCGGCGTTCACCGCGATCGGTTCGGGCACGGGTGGCGCGCAGAGCAATTTCACCAGCTGGGACCTGCTGTCCAGCAATGCCTTCCTGGATGAGAATGCCAGCGGCACCTGGACGCTGGAAGTGACCGACATGGGGCAGGCCGCGACCGCAGCTTCGCGCGGCAACCTCGAATTCTTCAAGATCCGCGTTCTGGGGCACTGATGATGAAGACCACCATTCTGTTGAGCACGCTCGCCCTCGCGGCGATGACCTCCCCTGCCTGGGCACAGAGCTCGGGGCAGACTCCTCCGGCCAGGACCCTGTCGACCGTGGATGTGCAGGAACTGAAGGCGTCCGCTACCGGCCGCGCGTTCGATGTAGGCGGCACGCGTTTCCAGCTGTCCCCCTCGGCCACGGTGAAGCAGGCCAGCGGCGGCCAGTTCACGATCACCCCGCAGGCGGCGGCGACCACCAGCTCGCGTACCAGGCGTTCGCTGGATGGCGCAGCGGCGGCACCTGCTGATGCCGGTGCCGGCAAGTTCGCGGCGGCGGTCTCCCGTGACGGCGCGCCGGTGGTGGCGACGTCGCGGGTCAAGGTGTTCTTCACCGATGCAGCCTCGGCCCAGCGCGCAGCCGCCGCCACTGGCGGTACCGTGGTGAAGGTCTCCAAGGCTTCAGGCCAGGCCATCGTGGAGTACCCGTCGGTGAACGCGGCGCTGGATGCGACCACCAGGCTGCTGTCCACCGCCGGTATCCGCGCGACCGAGCCGGACGTGGTGCAGTGGGAAGAGACCAAGTAAGGCGTTGAGTGGTGCCCCTGGCCGGTTGGCTCTCCTGGCCGGCCGGGGGATTGATGTCAGGGTGTGCCGACCAACGGTCGGCACCCACCGGACTCATGCATCACGTGTCGACCAAGGTCGGCACCCACCGCGGTAGAGGTGGCGTCAGCGGGCGGCGAGTGTGCCGCTGTGCTTGAGGTGGCAGCTGGCCAGTGCGTCGTTGCCGGCGGCCGGGTGGCCGGGTTCGAGCAGCAGGCGCTGCACGTCGGAGAACAGCTTGTCCACCGGCATGCCGTACGGCGCGAACAGGCGCAGGCGGCCCTTGCGGTCGAACACGTAGCCACCGGCGATGTGGCTCATGGTGTAGGTCTCCGGCACCTGGCCGGGCTCTTTTTCGTAGAACGCCTTGAAGTCACTGGCCATCGCCGCCAGCTGTGCTTCGTTGCCGACCAGCGCGATTGCCTTGGGATCGAAGGCTTCCACATAGGTGCGCGCAACCTCCGGCGTATCACGCGCCGGGTCGACGCTGACGAACACCACCTGCAGCTGGTCGGCATCCCTGCCCATCAGGTGCTTGACCTGGCTCAGCTCGACCATGGTGGTCGGGCACACGTCCGGGCAGCTGGTGAAGCCGAAGAACAGATAGGTCACCTGGCCCTGCAGGTCCTTCGGGCCACGCACGGTGCCGTGGCTGTCGGGCATCGACCACTGTTGGCCAAGTTCTTCGCAGGCAATGTCCTTGGAATAGAAGTCCATGCGCGACTGCGCACTGCAGCCGGCCAGCAGGCCGAGCAGCAGGCCTGCGGCCAGCCGCAGGCCACGATGGGGGAACGTAATGCCTTTCACGGTTCGCAGGCTCAGTTGATCATCATGTGGTAGTGCATGCTCCAGATGATCCAGACCGACAGCGCGACGACGATGAACAGGATCACCAGGGTGAACACGAAGCTGGCCAGGTTCCACCCGCCTTCGGACTTGCGGTCCATGTGCAGGAAATAGACCAGCTGCACCAGGATCTGTGCCACCGCCAAGCCGACCAGCAGGAACAGCGTGAGCGGCCGCGACAGCACCGGGTTCATCACCAGCGCGAACGGCACCACGGTCAGCAGCGCGCACAGCACGAAACCGATCAGGTAGGACTTGGTGGAGCCGTGCGCATTGCCGGCGCGCGAGGTTTCGACGTGGGCCATGTCAGAAGGCTCCGATCAGGTAGACGAAGGTGAAGACGCAGATCCACACCAGGTCCAGGAAGTGCCAGAACAGGCTCAGGCACGAAACGCGGGTGATGTTGGTCGGGGTCAGGCCACGGCGGTAGACCTGGTGCATGACCACCGCCATCCAGATCAGGCCGCTGGCGACGTGCAGGCCGTGGGTGGCGACCAGCGCAAAGAACGCCGACAGGTAGGCACTGGTGCTCGGGCCTGCGCCTTCGTGGATCAGGTGCGAGAACTCGTAGATTTCCATGCCGATGAACGAGGCACCGAGCACGAAGGTCACGCCCAGCCAGCGCAGCACCGCCGACGCATCGTGGCGATGCATCGCCAGCACGGCCTGGCCGTAGGTGATGCTGGACACCAGCAGCAGGAAGGTCTCGGCCATCACGAACGGCAACGAGAACAGCTCCTTGCCGGTGGGGCCGCCGGCATAGGCGGTGCTGAGCACCGCATACGAGGCGAACAGCGAACCGAACAGCACCAGGTCGGACATGAGGTAGACCCACATGCCGAACACCTTCATGCCGCCCTGCTCGTGGCTGTGGTCGTGCTCGTGGTGGTCCTCGTGCGCCTGCGTGTCGCTGGCCAGCTCGGGGCGGGTCAACAGGTTCATGCGCGTACCTCCTTCAGCTTGGCAAGGTTGGCCGCTTCAGTGCGCGCCACCTCTTCGGAACTGACGTAGTAGTCCACGTCCTCGTCGTAGGACCGCACGATCAGGGTGACGATCATCGCGATGAAGCTGGCCGCGGCCATCCACCAGATGTGCCAGACCAGGGCGAAGCACAGCACCAGGATCCAGATGTTGAGGATCACCGGTACGCCGGTGTTCTTCGGCATGTGGATCGGTGCGTACTTCTTCGGCGGCGGCGGCAGGCCGCGCTTCTTCGCTTCATGGAAGGCGTCCAGCTCGTCGGCCTTGGGCACCACGGCGAAGTTGTAGAACGGCGGCGGCGACGGCGTGGCCCATTCCAGCGTGCGTGCGTTCCACGGGTCGCCGGTCAGGTCCAGGTTGCGCTTGCGGTCGCGCACACTCACGTAGATCTGCACCAGCATCAGGATGATGCCCGCGAACACGAACAGCGCCCCGATGAAGGCGGCGATCAGGTACGGCGTCCACGCCGGGTTGTCGTACTGGTTCATGCGGCGGGTCATGCCCATGAAGCCCAGCATGTACAGCGGCATGAAGGCCAGGTAGAAGCCGATCACCCAGCAGGCGAACGACCATTTGCCCAGGCGCTCGTTGAGGGTGAAGCCGAACACCTTCGGGAACCAGTAGGCGAAGCCGGCCAGGTAGCCGAACAGCGCACCACCGATGATGGTGTTGTGGAAGTGCGCGACCAGGAACAGGCTGTTGTGCAGCAGGAAGTCCGCGCCCGGAATGGCCAGCAGCACGCCGGTCATGCCACCGATGGTGAAGGTGACCAGGAAGGCAATGGTCCACAGCATCGGCACACTGAACTCAACGCGGCCACCGTACATGGTGAACAGCCAGGTAAAGATCTTCACGCCGGTGGGAATGGCGATGATCATCGTCATGATGCCGAAGAAGGCGTTGACGCTGGCACCGGAACCCATGGTGAAGAAGTGGTGCAACCAGACGATGAACGACAGGATTCCGATCGCCAGCGTTGCACCGACCATCGACTTGTAGCCGAACAGCTTCTTGCGCGCGAACGTGGCGGTGACTTCAGAGAAGATGCCGAACGCCGGCAGCACCAGGATGTACACCTCCGGATGGCCCCAGGCCCACACCAGGTTCACGTACATCATCGGGTTGCCACCCAGCGTGTTGGTGTAGAAGTTGAAGTCCAGGTAGCGGTCCAGGGTGAGCGCGCCCAGCGCGACGGTCAGGATCGGGAAGGCGGCGATGATGATCACGCTGGTGACCAGCACGGTCCAGGTGAACACCGGCATCTTCATCAGGGTCATGCCCGGCGCACGCATGCGCAGGATGGTGATGAACAGGTTGACGCCGGTCAGCAAGGTGCCGATCCCCGAAGCCTGCAACGCCCAGATGTAGTAGTCGACACCGACGCCTGGACTGAACTCGATGCCCGACAGCGGCGGATAGGCGACCCAGCCGGTCATGGCGAACTCGCCAACGCCGAGCGAGATCATCATCAGCGCGGCGCCGACCACGAAGATCCAGAAGCTGAAGGCGTTGAGGAACGGGAACGCCATGTCGCGTGCGCCGATCTGCAGCGGCACGATGATGTTCATCAGGCCAACCACGAACGGGGTGGCCACGAAGAAGATCATGATCACGCCGTGTGCGGTGAAGATCTGGTCGTAGTGCTCCGGTGGCAGGAAGCCGTCACTGCCCGGCCCGGCCGCGGCCAGCTGCGCGCGCATCATCAGCGCGTCGGCGAAGCCACGCACCAGCATGACCAGCGCCACCACCACGTACATGATGCCGATCTTCTTGTGGTCCACGGTGGTGAACCAGTCACGCCACAGCGGGCCCCACAGCTTGAAGTACGTCACTGCGCCAAGCAGCGCGAGGCCACCCAGCACCATGGCCACCAAGGTGACCACGACGATCGGCTCGTGCAGCGGCACGGCCTCCCACGTCAATTTACCCAACATGTTCGTTACTCCTGGGAAACCTGGGCACCGCCGGTAGCGCCCGCCGGGGTAGCCGCAGCGGTGTTCTCACCGACGCCGATGAACTGGTCGATGACCTTCTTGAACAGCAACGGTTCAACACTGGAGAAGTGCCGCACCGGTGCGTTCTTCGACGGCGCGGCCAGCGCCTTGAACTGTGCGAAGCTGAGCGCGTCCGGCGCGCTGCGCACCTCAGCTACCCAGCGCTCGAATTCTTCGTTGCTGCTGGCGGTGGCGATGAACTTCATGTTCGAGAAGCCATGCCCGCTGTAGTTGCCGGACATGCCACGGAACTGGCCAGGCTCGTTGGCGATCAGGTGCAGCTGCGTGCGCATGCCCGCCATCGCGTAGATCTGCCCGCCCAGCTGCGGGATGAAGAAGGTATTCATCGTCGAGTTGGAAGTGATGTTGAACGCCAGCGGGCGGTTGGCCGGGAAGTTGAGCTGGTTGACCGTGGCGATGCCCAGGTCCGGGTATACGAACACCCACTTCCAGTCCGTGGCGATCACGTCCACGTGCAGCGGTTCACCGGCCACGTCCAGCGGCTTGTACGGGTCCAGTTCGTGGGTCGACTTCCACACGATCACTGCCAGGCCGGCAATGATCAGCAGCGGCACGCCCCAGACCACGATTTCCACCTTGGTGGAGTGCGACCAGTCCGGCGTGTATTTCGCTTGGGTGTTGCCGGCGCGGAAGCGCCAGGCGAATACGAAGGTCAGCACAATGGCCGGTATCACCACGATCAGCATCAGGCCGATGCAGATCAGGATCAGGTCGCGCTGGGCGAGCCCGACCATGCCCTTCGAATCCAGCAGCACCCAGTCACAGCCCGACAGGCCGACGCAGGCCAGGGCGACCAGCGCCAGGCGGATGCGGTTCCAGCAGATATTCATTGGAGGTCAACCCTGTTGAAGAAGCGCGCTTGACCGGCTCGCCTGCGCGCAGCGCCCGGGCGTGGAGCGGCTACACTGTGGGTACGAGGTCGCCTACAAGAAGGCGAACCACTCCAATCAAGCCCATACAAGATACATCATTGTATGGACTTGTGCACCTGCACGTATGGAAAAACCTGACCGATGACGCCACCTGCCGCCGGCCGCCGCCTGAAACACCCCAATCGCACCTGGGTTCGCCCCTTCCGCGAGGGCGCCGGCCCGCTGTACCTGCAGATTGCCCAGCAGGTGCGCGAGGCGGTGGATGACGGCGTGCTGCGCCCGGGCGACCGCCTGCCGCCGCAGCGCGACCTGGCCCAGCAGGTGGGCGTGGACCTGACCACGGTTACCCGGGCGTTCGCCGAGCTGCGCCAGGCCGGCCTGCTCGACGCGCAGGGCGCCGGCGGCACCTTCATCGCGCTGTCGGCAGGCAACCGCAGCACCTCGGTGGACCTGAGCATGAACATCCCGCCGCTGCTGGGCAGTGCGCCGTTCGCGCAGGGCATGGAGGCCGGTTTCCAGCACGTGGGCCAGCAGCTGGGCCAGGGCGAACTGATGAGCTACCACGTCGGCGCCGGTACCCGCGAGGACCGCGCCGCCGCGGTGCAGTGGCTGGCGCCGATGCTGGGCACGGTGGGCGCCGACCAGGTGGTGATCTGTCCCGGTGCGCAGACCGCGCTGTGTGCACTGATCCTGGCCTGCACCCAGCCGGGCGAGCTGATCGCCGCCGAGCAGCTGACCTACCCGGGCCTGCTGGCCGCCGCGCGCGTGCTGCAGCGGGGCGTGGTGCCGGTAGCGATGGACGCCGAAGGCATGCTGCCCGATGCGCTGGAAGAAGCCTGCCAGCTGCGCCGCCCGCGCCTGCTGTACCTGGTACCGACCATCCAGAACCCCACCACGGCAACGATGTCGGCACAACGCCGGCAGGCCCTGTTGGCGGTCGCCAAGCGCCACGATCTGACCGTGATCGAAGACGATCCCTACTGGTTGCTGGCCGGGGACGCCGCACCGCCGCTGGCCGCCCACCGCGACGCTGGCTGCCCGGTGTATTACATCTCCACCCTGTCCAAGTGCCTGGCACCGGGCCTGCGCACCGCCTACCTGGTGGTGCCGGCCGGCGAACCGATGGAACCGGTGCTGGACGCCCTGCGTGCGATCGCGCTGATGCCGACCCAGTCGATGGTGGCGGTGGCCTCGCAGTGGATCCGCAGCGGCAAGGCCCAGGACATGGTGCAGCGCTTCCAGCAGGAGCTGCGCGAGCGCCAGGCGATTGCTGCGCAGTACTTGCCGTCCCGTGCCCAGGCCCATCCGGCCGGCCTGCATGTGTGGCTGCCGCTGCCGCCACGGCTGGACCAGTACCGGCTGATCCAGGCCGCGCAGGAACAGGGGCTGGGCATCGCCAGTTCCGACGCCTTCAGCGTGGAAGAACCGCCTCCGGGCAACGCGATCCGCCTGTCACTGGGCGGCGCGGTTGACCAGGGTGCGCTCGCCGGGGCGCTGGCCAAGCTGAACGAGATCCTGTCGGAGGCCCCCGAGGCCCGGCACAACGCCATCGTCTGAACCGGGTGCATGGCACTTCATCCATACAAAATGATATTTTGTATGCAATGTATGGATGAAGGGACGTGCCTCGATGCGCGCGGAGAAACTGAAGTTCCACCTGGTGATGGCCGGCTGCGGTGGCTTTGTGGTGCTGATGCTGGCCGCGCTGGCCTGGGTCTGCCTGCAGCCGCAGACCGTGGATGTGCAGGCCGCCGAACGCCACGCCATCGAGCAATGCGTGCAGCGCAGCGAGGATCCGTCGCGTAGCGAGATCCAGCGCCGGGCTCAGGCCGATTCCTGCCGCGAGATGCGCAAGCAGTACGTACACAAGTTCGGCGGGGACGCGTCCTGATGGGCGCAGCCGCGCCGCGTCGCCGCTGGTTGCTGCCGACGATGATCGCCCTCGCCTGCCTGTTCATGGCCGGCGTGGCGGCGGCGCTGTGGCAGTACTTCGGCTACAGCGCGCAGTCCACGTTCACCGAACAGGCCATCGTCTTCGACGACTCGCAGCTGCGTCTGCCGGCCGATCTGGCCGGTAATACCGGCCGCATCCGCGTGGTGCATTTCTGGGACCCGGCCTGCGGCGTGTGCAACCGCGAGACTGGTGCGCACCTGAGCTACCTGATCAGCATGTACCGCCGCGCCGGCATCGACTTCTATGCGATCCGCCGCCCCGGCACCCAGGGCGAACTGCCCGAGCCGCTGCGCAACAAGGTGATCAACCTGCCGACCATCGACGGTATCGAGCACATTCCGGCCAGCCCTGCCGTGGCGATCTGGGACCGGCAGGGCCATCTGGCCTACGCCGGGCCGTACAGCATCGGCATGGTCTGCAACTCGGCCAACAGTTTCGTCGAACCGCTGCTGGACAGACTGGTGCGCGGCGAATCCGTGCGCCCGAAAGGACTGCTTGCCGTGGGCTGTTACTGCCCGTGGCAGGCCAAGCGCTGAGGAGCGCAATGACATCACTGGCTCTGGGTGGCGTGGCCGCCGCAAACAACAACGGCGGTCACCTGTCCGAACCGACCGATGGTTATGGACAGGCTCCCGCCGTTGGAAGCAACGATACGCCCCGACATGCTCCGTACATGCCGCGACCGGATGTCGCAGCCCGCGAATGGGTGCAGGACGTGCTCGCGCACAACGGGCCGATCTACCTGCGCATCGTCAATTCGCTGGAACGCACGGTGCGTCGCGGTGGTCTTGCACCGGGGCAACGCCTGCCCTCGCAGCGCGCGTTGGCGCAGCAGCTCGGCGTCGACCTGACCACGGTAACGCGGGCATTCGATGAAGCGCGCAAGCGCGGCCTGATCGAGGCGCGCGGGCCACAAGGCAGTTTCATCGCACCACCCAAGGCCGGCTTCGACCAGGTGGTGGACCTGAGCATGAACGTGCCGCCGGTGCCCGATGCCGATGCGCTGGCCGAAACCCTGCGCCGCGGTGCCGCCGCCGTGCTTGCGCGCAGCAATGCGCCGAACCTGATGACCTACCACCTGGGCGGCGGCAACCCGACCGACCGCCACGCGGCAGCGCGCTGGCTGCAACCGATGCTGGGCACGGTGGACGATGCCTGCCTGCTACTGACCGAAGGCGCCCAGGTGGCGCTGGCCGCGATCCTGCTCAGCCAGGGCCACGATGGCGACGCGATCCTGTGCGATGCGCTGGTCTATCCGGGCCTGCTGCAGGCCGCCGCGGCGCTTGGCCGGCGGCTGCTGCCGGTGGACTGCGACGAACACGGCATGTGCCCCGATGCGCTGGCCCGGCTGGCACGCGAAAGCGGCGCGCGGTTGGTCTATCTCAACCCCACCTGCCAGAACCCGACCGCGCTGACCCTGCCGCTGCAGCGGCGCGAAGCGCTGGCGCGTGTGCTGGAGAGGGAAGGCCTGCTGGCGATCGAGGATGATCCGTACTGGCACCTTGCCGAAGAGGCGCCTGTACCCCTGGCGATGCTGGCACCGCGCCATGTGTTCCATGTGGCGACGCTGTCGAAGGTGATCAGCCCGGGCCTGCGCACCGCCTTCGTGCGCTGCCCGAGTGCCGCGCATGCCGAGGCGATGACCGCCGCGCTGCGGGCGACGCGGCTGATGGGCCATCCATTGGTGTCGGCGCTGGCCAGCCAACTGTTGCTGGATGGTTCGGCACAATCGCTGCTGGCGCAGGTGCGTGCCGAGGCGCGCGAGCGCGTGCGCATGGCCCGCTACCTGCTGGCGCCGTCGCTGCTGCTGCGCGCCGAAGGCCTGCACGCCTGGTGCAGGGTACCAGCGCCATGGACCGACGCCACGCTGGTGCGTACCGCACAGCTGCAGGGGCTGGCGATTGCGCCGTCATCGGCGTTCTGTCCGCCGGGGGTCTCGCTCCAGTACGGCGTGCGGTTGTCGCTGGGGCTGGCGGCGGACCGACGGCAGCTGGAGAGTGTGTTGCGGCGGATTGACCGGTTGCTGTTGTCGGACGCGCTGCCGGCGATCGAGCGGTAGCCCTGGTAGTGCCGGCCGCTGGCCGGCAACGGCGTGCACGGATCATGAGGTTGCCGGCCAGCGGCCGGCACTACCCCAATGCCACCAGCGCCTGTACCAGCACATCCATCTGCGCTGGCCGGGTGAACACCGAGGGCGTCACCCGTACGCAGGCGCCGGAGTCCAACCCGTCACGATGCGTGGTGAACACGCGATGCTCGTCCAGCAGGCGCTTCTGAAGCGCGATGTTGTCAGCCACGCTGGTGCGCCCGCGCAGGCGGAAGCTGGCCAATGCGCTGGCCAGCGCCGGATCAGGCGACGACAGCACTTCGATATGCGCCATCTGCCGCGCAGGGACGGTCCAGCGCTCGCGCAGGTAGCGCAGGCGCGCCTGCTTGTTGGCCGCGCCGATGCGCTGGTGCAGCGCGATCGCTTCCGGCAGCGCCAGGTAAGCGGCGAAGTTGACCGTGCCGGTGTGCACACGGCTGCCCACGCGGCCATCGTCGGTCTCGCCCATGTACGGGTCCAGGTCCGCAACGCGGCCCTTGCGCACATACATCGCGCCGACGCCGACCGGCGCACCGATCCACTTGTGCAGGTTGATGCCAACGAAATCGGCCTTGAGCTGCGGCACCGCGTAGTCGATCTGGCCAAACCCGTGTGCGGCATCAACGATCACGTCGATGCCGCGTGCGCGCGCACGTTCGGCGATTTCGGCCACCGGCAGCACCAGTCCATGGCGATGGCTGACCTGGGTCAGCAGCACCAGTTTCAGGCGAGGCAGCCGCGCGAACGTGGCCTCGTAGGCCTGCAGGATCTGCGTATGGTCGGGCACTGCCGGCAGCGCGATGCGCTCGGCCTGCACGCCGCGGCGCTGCTGCAGCCAGCGCATCGCGCCGATCATGCTGTCGTAGTCGATATCGGCGTACAGCACCTGGTCGCCGGGCTGCAGGCGGTTGTAGCCGCCGATCAGCGCCAGCATCGCCTCGGTGGCACCGCGGGTCAGTGCGATCTCGTCGGCGCCCACGCCCAGCAGTTCGGCCACCTGCCGCTGCACCGCCATGTACTGCGCCGGGAACTCACGGCGGCCATACCAGGCATTGCCTCGGTTCACTTCCGCGGTGTGGCGCTGGTAGCTGGCCAGCGTCTGGCGGCCCATCGCGCCCCAGTAGCCGTTCTCCAGATGGTTCACTTCGTCGGTGACATCGAAGTGGCTGGCCACGGCGGCCCAGTAGTTTTCATCGCGGGCCAGCACGTCCGGCGCCACGGTCGTTGCGGGAATCTGCATGGACGCAGCGTAACGCGTGGCAGCCATGGCCGGCAGTGAAGAAAGTGCGGCTGCGGCCGGCAGCAAGGTGCCGGCACGCAACAGGGAGCGGCGGGCCGGGTCCATCAGAAGCTCAGCCGGTACTGTGCGTACAGGTTGGCGCCGTCGGTGTCGTACGGCGCGTTGCGCGAGTAGACCAGGCCGCGACTGGCCTGGAAGGTGGCTTCGTCCGGATAGCGGTCGAATACGTTGTCGGCACCCACACGCAGGCTGTGATGTTCGTTGATGCGATAGCCGACGGCCAGGTCGAGGAAGCTCATCGCGCCGAAGCGCTGGTAGATATCGCCCACTGCATTGCCGCTGGAATCGGTCCAGGCGCCGTAGTAGCGCATGCGTGCCATCAGCGACCAGGCGCCGATGTCCCAGCTTCCGGTCAGGCTGCCCTTGTGCTCGGGCAGGCGATCCTCGAACAGCACGCGCTGGGTCTCGTTGGTGGCCACCGAGGTGCTGCCGTTGTCCACGCGGGTGCGGTTGTAGTTGTAGGCCAGGGTCAGCGTCATGCGGCCGGCGCCGAGATCGCGCAGGTAGTTGCCGACCACGTCCACGCCGGTAGTGGTGGTATCGAAGTCGTTGGTGAAATAGTTCACCGAGGTATAGCCCAGCGGATTGGGCGTACCGGCCGGAATGGCGAAACTGGCCGACTGGCTGAAGCGGTCGCTGAGCTTGATCTGGTAGACATCCATCGAGCCGGACAGGCCCAGGTCGGTGCGCCAGGTCAGGCCCAGCGACGCGGTACGCGATTGTTCCGGCTTCAGCGGCCTGGCGCCGAGCAGCTGCGCCAGCGGATCGTTCGGCGACAGACGGCCACTGGTGAAGATCTGCAGCGTGCGCGTATCCAACCCCTGGGTGGTGCTGGTGGTATTGAGCTGCGCCGGCGTCGGCGCACGGAAGCCGCTGGACACGGTACCGCGCAGGGCTACGTCCGGGGTGATCGCGAAGCGCGCCGAGAGCTTGCCGTCCAGCGTGCTGCCGAAGCTGGAGAAGTCCTCGTAGCGGCCGGCTGCACCGATGCTCCAGCGCTCGCCCAGCGGTACTTCCATGTCCACGTAGGCGGCCTTGCTGCGCTGGCTCCACTGCCCGGCCTGGCTGGCCGAGAAGCCGGGCGCGCCATTGGAATTGGCCTCCAGGCCCGCCGCAGCGCCCGGACCCACCGCGTACGAGGCCGGGTCGCCGGCATGCACCTGGTAGGTCTCCTGGCGGAACTCGCCACCGAAGGCGACGTTGACCGGCTGGGACAGCGCGGCCACGTCCCACTCGTAGTTGAAGTCTGCGTTGGCGTTCTTCTCGGTCTGGGTTAGGCGGCCAAGATCGAACGCGGTCGGGCTGGCCGGGCCGAGCGAGGCATTGATCGAGTTCTTCAGGCTGTAGTCGATGGCGTTGCGGCCATACGAGGCGCTGACATCCCAGCGCAGCTTGGGCGTGATCTCGCCGCGCAGGCCACCGACCAGCTGCAGGTCGTTCTGGACGTTGCCGTACTGCGGGCTGAAGCCGACCGGATACAGCGAGCGCAGGTTCCAGCCCGGGAAGATGGCGGTGGTGCGGTACGCGCCGGTGGTGGTGTCCGGGTTGCGCCAGTTGAAATCACTGACGCCATCGCTGTGGCTGTACAGGCCGAAGGCATAGAGCTCCAGCGTCTCGCTGGCATTGGCCTTCACGTTGAAGCCGACGCGGCGGCTTTCCAGCTCCGGCTGGCCCCAGCGCTGCACCGGATTGGGCACGTCCAGCTCCGGATGTGCAGCCTGGAAGGTGATCGCGTCCGGGCGCTGGCGCGTGCGCGAGGTGGCGTCGGAGTTGGACGATTCGGCGAACAGCACCAGGCTGCCATAGTCGCCCAGCGACCAGCCGGTGCGCGCACTGAAGTCGCGCGAGGCACCGTCGCCCTGCGCGTACTGCGAATAGCCGGCGGTGATCTCGCTACCCGGGCCATCCTCGAGGATGATGTTGATGACACCGGCGATGGCGTCCGAGCCGTACTGCGCCGACGCGCCATCGCGCAGCACCTCGATGCGCTTGATCGCACTGGTGGGAATCTGTGCCAGATCAGCGGCCTGCGCACCGCGGTTGCCGAGCAGCGCGCTGCGATGGAAGCGGCGACCGTTGACCAGCACCAGGGTCTGGTCCGGCGACAGGCCACGCAGGGTGGCCGGACGCACGAACACCTGGCCGTCCGCCATCGGCAGGCGCTGCACCACGAATGATGGCACCAGCTGCGCCAGCACGTCCTTCAGGTCGGTGGATTCGACGGACCTGATGTCTTCCTTGCTGAACACGTCCACCGGCGCCAGCGTTTCGAACTGGGTGCGGTTGGACGCGCGCGTACCGGTGACCAGCATCGCGTCGAGCTGGGTGGGCACGGCGCGGCTGCCGCCGGCGGCATCGACCTCATCGGCCTCCGCTGCAATCGCGCCTCCTGCGCTGGCCATGCAAAGGGCAAGGAGGATGGAACGCGAAAGCTTCGAACGATGCACGGCAGGGCTCCGGGAGGACGCGACAGGGCCAGCACCTGCGGGGGTAGCGCAGGCCTGGACAAGGCGCGCAGTCTCGGCGCGATCTGTGAAGGAGGCATGACGTCAGTGCGACAGCTTGAATCCGCACAGGCGCAAGAACTGCTAAACGCCGCGCCTGCCGATCCGCTACTGTGCCGGCATTGGATCCGGGGAACGGCAGGATGAGCGCGACAGGCAAGGCATTGTGGTACATCGAAACCCACGCGGATCGGCCACTGGGGCTGGCCGACATTGCCGCTGCGGCGGGCCTGTCGCCATTCCATCTGTCGCGCCTGTTCCAGGCCCGCACCGGCACCTCGGTGGTGCGCTACCTGCGCGGGCGCCGCCTGACCGCTGCCGCGCAGCAGTTGGCCAGCGGCGCCGGCGACATCCTGCAGGTGGCGCTGGGTGCCGGCTATACCACCCATGCCGCCTTCACGCGTGCCTTCAGCGAACAGTTCGGACAGACGCCGGAGCGCGTACGCGAACAGGGCACCGATGGGCTGGCGCTGGTGCAGGCGATCCGCATGGACGAGGCCCCGTCCGCCTGCATTGAAGCCCCCCGCCTGCTCGAGACGCCCGCGTTCCAGGTGGCCGGCATCGGCGTGCGGCATACCCGCGACAGTGGCGGCGCGATTCCCGGCCAGTGGGCGCAACTCAACCGCGAATGGCCGATGCCGGCGCCGATCAGCTTCGGCGTGTGCTGCAACAGTGATGACAAGGGTGGCTTCGATTACATCGCGGCACTGCCGGTAAGCACGGTGCCGAGCGTGCCTGCGCGCTGGCAACGCGTGGACATCCCGGCGCGCCGCTACCTGGTGGCCTGGCACAGCGGGCACATCTCGGCCATCCGCTCGACCTGGTTCTGGTTGCTGGATCATTATCTTCCTGCTTCCAACCTGAGCCTCGCCGATGCGCCGGATCTGGAGCGGTACGACGCCCGGTTCGACGAGCACACCGGCCAGGGCGGCGTGGAAATCTGGCTGCCCGTCGACGACCGTCCCCACTGACAAGGAGTTGAAGATGCGCATGACCGCTGCTGTGCTGGGAGCGATGCTGATGGCGTTCACAAGCACCGGCGCCGCTCGCGAAAGCGGGGTGGCCGGCGAGCGCCACGGCACAACGACGCTGGCCAGCGCCGCCGTGCGCGACGCAGAGCGCCGTGACGCGCTGCGCTACACGGTCTGGTATCCGGCACCTGCAGGCAGCCGGGAAACCGCGCTGACCATCGGTCCACCCGACGCGCCGCTGTTCGACGTCGGCCGGTCGTCCAAGGATGCGCCGGTCGCCGGTGATCGCCTGCCGACCTTGCTGCTCTCCCATGGCAACGGCGGCAGCGCGCGCATGATGGGCTGGCTGGGCACCGCGTTGGCGCGGGCAGGCTATCTGGTGATCGCAGTCGATCATCCGGGCAACAACGGCGTTGACAGCATGACCCTGCCCGGCAGCGTACTGACCTGGCTGCGCGCCGATGACCTGCGTGCCGCACTGGCGGCTGTGCAGGCCGATCCGGTGCTGGGCCCGCATGTCGATCCTGAGCGCCTGGGGGTCGCCGGATTCTCGGCCGGCGGCTACACCGCACTGGTGGCGGCCGGTGCGCGACCGGACCTGCAGCGACTGCTGGCCTTCTGCACGGCGCATCCGGATGACGGCGTCTGCCGGCCCCAGCAGGAAGCGGCCACGCACACGATGGAGGCGCGTGTTGCCGCTGCGGCGTCGCCCGAGCTGTCGCCGTGGATGTCCCACGCCAACGACGCGCGCGCCATTCCCGGCGTGCGCGCGGTGTTCCTGCTGGCACCGGCAATCGTGCAGGCCTTTGCGCCCGAGCAGCTCTCCTCGCTGGAACAGCCCGTGTCGATCGTACTGGGCGAGGCTGACACGGTTGCGCCACCGCAGAGCAATGGCGAGGCTGCGCGTGCGGTGATTGCGGGCGCTGCACTGCAGGCGCTGCCCGGTGTCGGCCATTACGATTTCCTCGCCGCATGCACCCCGACCGGACAGCGGCGGCTGCAGGACCTGTGCAGGACGTCGGTGCCGAAGGCGCAGACCCACGCGCAGGCAGTGGACGCAGCAATACGATTCTTCAACCATTCACTGCGCTAGTGGCCGCCGGGCAGGCCCCAGCGCTACAGTGAGCGCGTCCATGGAGAATCGGTCATGCGCCTGCTTCACCTCACCCTGCCGGTGTCCGACGTCGCCACCGTCGCCGCGTATTTCCACGATGTGCTGCAGCAGCGCGTGGTCGGCAACCATGTGCACATCGGCTGGAGCACGATCGAACTGCAGGCGGCGGGTGATCACCCCGTCGGTGGCGTGCACCTGGCCTTCAACGTACCGGACAACCGCTTCGGCGGGGCGATGGCCTGGTTGCGCGAACGTACCCCGCTGCAACGTAATCCTGAGGGCCTGGATTACTTTGCGCTGGAGAGCAGCTGGCAATCGCAGTCGGTGTACTTCACCGGCCCGGACGGCCTGATCCTTGAACTGATCGGCCGCCGTCGCTTGCCGGCCAGCGCGCGCGAAGGCGTGTTCCATGGCAGCGAGCTGACCTGCCTGAGCGAGGTTGGCCTGCCCAGCCACGATGTCGATGCGGTGCGCGAACAGTCCAGCCAGCGCTTCGGCCTGCAGCCGATCAGCCCGCCGTCGCCACAGTTCGCGCCGATGGGCGACGACGAGGGCCTGCTGATCATCGTCGCCGCCGACCGTCGTTGGTTCCCCGAGCAGAAGGACCTGCCCAATGCGCAGGGCGTGCAGCTGCAGGTGGGTGATGTGAGCGGCAGCGGCGAACTGCGCGATGCCGCGCTGGGCTGGCGGGTGTGGGCGGCCTGAACTACCAGCTGCCCGAAGCGCCGCCGCCGCCGCTGCGACCACCACCACCGGACCAGCTGCCGGAACTGCTTGAGGACGAACTCGACGACGAGGTGCTGGACGAGGAACGGTAGCCTTGGGACGACCTTCGTCCGCTGCGTGCTTTTTCGCCGGGCAGCAGGGTGAACACCCAGATGAAGTACAGGAACAGCGTGCCTACGCTGGACACGATCGTCGCCAACACGCGTGCGTTCTCGTCGCTGGCCCGGTCGATGGCCAGCAGCGCGCCCAGCGCATAGCCGCCGGTCAACAGCACCAGCACCACCAGGCGCACGGCGAAGCTGTTGCGGTTCTTCCGCCAGCGCGCGCGGCCGGCCTGCACCAGGAAGAACACCAGCATGGCGGCAATGGCGACCGCCAGGTTCAGCAACGTGTGCAGGGCAAGGCTGGGCGGCAACTGACCACGAACCAGCATCACCATGAAGAAACCGATACTGACGGCCAACATGCCGGACAGCACGATGCGCACACCACGGCTGCGACGCCAGCACCACCCCAGCAGCGCCGCCACCGGTACGGCCGGTAACAGCACGAAGAACAGCGCAGGCAGCACATGCCGCGGCAGCAGCAGCGTCGCCGAAACCAACCCAGCGGCCATCACTGCCGTTACCAGCAACGGTCTGCCCCAGGCAGGCAATGTCGGCCAATTCGGCCTGGGCATTGCCGCATTGGCTGCCAGTGCCTTGCGCCGCCGCTCACGGCGCTTACCGCTGAACTCGGCCTCGGTCCTGGTGGCCAGCAGGCGTGGCGGTGATCGCCACAGACCGGCCAGGAACCCCACCAGCAACGTCAGGGCAACGACCGAATCCCCTGTACGCCAATCCGCTGGCAACAGGTTGCGTGCGGATGAATCCTGCTCGGGCGGCAGCGGCTCGCCATCGATCAGCGCCACCAGCACCCTGCTGCCGTCCAGCACGCCCTGGTCCAGGTCTCCTTCGCGCAGGCGCGGCACGATCGCCTTGTCGATGATGCGCGCGGCATAGGCATCGGGAATGGTGCCTTCCAGGCCATAGCCGGTCTGGATGCGTACACGCCTGTCCTGCACCGCCACCAGCAGCAACACCCCGTCATCGACACCGGCGCGGCCCAGCTGCCACTGGTCGAAGACACGCTGTGCATAGGCTTCGATGCCGTCATCGCCAACACTGGGCACCACCAGCACCTGCAGTTGCGCGCCTTTGCGTGCCTGCAGCTGCAATGCCTGCTCGCGCAGCGTGGCGCGGGTGCTGGCGGACAGTGCGTTGGCGGTGTCCACCACCGGGTCGTCCAGTGCCGGAATCGGGGCCGCCGCCAGCACTGGCAGCGGCAGCAGGCAGAGCAGCAGTGCCAGCCCTACCCACTGCCATGCGTTGCGCCACGGCAGCACCCGGCTCATGTGGACGCCGTGCCTTGCAATGGCGGTGCTGTGCATCATGCGAAACGGCATCCGTGTATGTCCTTGCCCCATGAACGGAAAAGCCGGCCGGATTACCCCGGCCGGCCTCCTATACCACACACTTCTTCACACGCAGCGGTCAACGGCCCATGGCCACCCGCTGCTGCTCGTCCTGCACGTGTTGCTGCGAAGGCTCATGCTTGGCCAGCATTGCAGCGCTGGTCTCCTGCAGGCTCGGTGCCGCCTGGGTCATGTCCACCGCAGTACGGAAGCCGGGAACGGTGCCCACGACGAAGGCCTTGCCATCCTGCACGGTGACGCCCTGCAGCTTTTCCGGCGAATCGATGCCGGCGGCCTTGGCCTGGGCGGTCACATGCGCGCTCATCTCGTTGCAGATCATGCCCGGCATGTGGCCACGGATCGCATTGTGCAGCGGCGTATCCGGATGCGCCTTGTCGCCCAGCTGCGGCCCCTTCGGCGCCGCCTCGGCATGGCTGCGGCCTTCGGCCAGCTTGCCCAGCGTCGCCGGACCCGCCACGCCGTCGGCGGAGAGCCCGTGCTGCTTCTGGTAGGCGATCAGTGCGTCCCTGGTATTGGCACCGAACTTGCCGTCCTCGCTCAGCGGATTGCCTTGGCCGTCGCGCACGCCCAGGCGGTTGAGTTCCTTCTGCAGCGCAGTCACTTCCTCGCCCTTGGCCCCCTGGCGCAGCACACCGTTGTGGTCGGCATCATGCGAATGGCCACCCTTGCCGGTTTCCTTCAGCTTGCCGTGGTCCCAGAAGTCCTGCGGGCTGAGCAGCTTGCCGTGCGGATCCTTCAACTGGTAATGCACGTGCTGGGCATACTGACCCGCACCGCCCGGGCCACGCCCGCCCATGGTGCCGATCGGCTCGCCCGCCTTGATCGGCTGGCCTTCCTTCACCTGGGTCGACTGCAGGTGCAGGATCTCGTGCGAGTTGCCCTGTGCATCCCTGATCTTCACCGTACCGTAGTCGCCACCGACGAACGTCACCGTTCCGGAGATCGGCGCGTTGACGGTCGGGTGCTGCAGATTACGGCCGTGCTGGCCGCCGACATAGTTGAAGTCGGTGCCACCGTGCGGCTTGTGCGCGCGGTGTTCGCCGAACTCACCGGTAATGTGCGGCTTGACCCCGTTCTGCGGGGGCAGCATCACCTGCATCGTCTGCTCGAAGTTGCGGGTCTGGCCTTCGGCATGCGCCGCTGCCGGCTTGGCCTGCGCGTGCGTGGCCGCAGCTACGGCGGGGGCCGCGTGGCTGCCCTGGGACTGGCCGTGGGTCAGTCCCAGACGCTGCTCCACGAACCGCTCGTACTTGTCCACGTACGGCATCACCTTCCTTTCAGACAGGGTGAGGCCGCCGTAATCGCGGGTCGGGCCGTCGTGATGGTACTTGTAGATGTACTCCTCACCCTGGCCGCGCTTGTGCGCCAGCGTGCGGTTATCGATGTAATGGTCAACCAGTGCATCGGACTGTGCGCCGACGTCGAAGCGGTTGCGGTTGTTGAGGTGGTAGTGGTTGCCGGTCTTGTCGATGAACTGGCCCAGGCCCGAGGCCGAGGTGGTGCCAGCGGCGGCATCGGGGTTGAAACCCGATTCAACGCGGGCGATGGCCAGTACGTGCGCCGTTTCGCGTGGGGTCAGGCCCTTCTCGCGCGCCGACTCGATGATCGTGTCGATCACCCGTGACTGTACTTCCGGGGTCGCATCGCCCCACCGGCGGGAGTTGCCATGCAGGCGGCCATCGCTCTGGTCGATCGGCTCGCGGTAGTGGCTCCACGGTTTGATGCGGTCACTGCTGTAGGCCGCCCCGCGGGGCTGGACCATGTCCTGGTAGATGTCTGCCATGTCTGTGCTATCCATTCTATGAAAAAGGGAATTTCCTTAAGGGGTACTGCTCCTGGTACTTCTGGTACTGCGGTACTGCAGTGCTGCGTTCACAGCGCGCGTGCGACGTCCTGCCGCTGCGCTCAGTCTTCGATGTAGTTCACCTCCGGGTGCTTGATGCCGAGCGAGTCGATCAACTTCTCGTACTCGTCGTTGTTGGGCTCCTGCTCCTCGCCTTCCGCGCCGCGCAGCGGCGGTGTGCTGTGGGTCAACTGGCGGCCACTGGCGTCGTACAGGTAGTACCACTCGCAGAAGCTGCAGCCGAACGGCAGTTCACCGTACTGCACGACGAAGTACGGCGTACCGCTGCGGTCCTGCACGCAGGCCAGGCCAACGGCGGTATAGCCGTCCATCTCCTTGGGCGCAGCAATGGCCTGGCGTGCGCCGTCCTTTTCGATTTCCAGCGTGGTCAGCCGGGAAGCGTCCGTGTCTTGGGTGGGCTGGGCCGCCAGGTGCAGGCGGGTGCCTTGGCAATCGATATGCATGCCGGTCTCGTCGCGCGTAAGAGAGGTGGGATGGTCCGCAACGGCAGCCGCAGGCGCGGCCGGCGTCGCTGCCGGGTCAGTGGAAGCAGGGGCCGCCGGTGCAGCCGCGTCAGGGCCGCTGCAGGCAGCAAGCATCAGGGCCAGTACGGGGGCAACGGGAGACAGACGCATGCGGGGCTCCTTGGGTGAATCACACGACCGCTCGCAGGCGGTCGCTCAGGGATCAGATCGATTCGTCCTCACGCTTGACCAGTTGCCAGCACGGCTTCTGGGCAAAGGTGTAGATCTGCTGGTCACTGGTATCGGGAGTGCGCATCTGCACCTGTACCTGGCCATCGGGCAGGCGGGTGACCTGCATCTCGCGGCCCTGGCGCTGCAGCGTGGCCGGGTCCGGCATCACCGGCCATTCGACCTTGGCAAGCGGCACCTTCTCCTCCACCTTGCGTGGCTCCGGCTCGGCTTCGCTGTCGATGTGGCTGTCCAGCAGCGGATCGGCAGTGGACGTTTCCTGCAGCGCGATCTCGTTGCCGAAATGCTTGAGGAAGTCGTCGAAGACCGGATGGGGGCAGCTGGCAGAAGCCTCTGCCGGGGCCGCGGCAACCGGCGTGGCCGGCGTCGTGGCGGTGGCCGTGCTGGTCGGAGCCGGTACGGCGGCGTCAGCGGGGGCTGCCTGGGGCGCAGGCTTGCAGCCGGACAGCGCAAGCCCCAGGGCAAGCGCAAGCAGGGCAACGGGGCGGAGCTGGTTCACGGGATCCTCCTGATTCCGGGCGGTCGCGCGCGGTTCCGGCGCGGTAGGGAGGCAAGGATAGCCATGCCTCGGTCAATTCAGTTTCAACATCCGCTGTCAGGAATATCCCGACATGCCGAATTGTGACTAATATCACACTAATACTGAAATCAACGTCATCGCAGCAGCCGTTAGACTACGCCGCACACGCTTCGACCCTGGCCCCATGCGCGCATTCCTGCTTGCCCTCTCCCTGCTGCTGCCAACGCTGTGGCCTGGTGGTGCGGCCGCGCTGGAGGTCCGGGAAGGCGATCTGCTGTTCGTCACCGCCGGCCATGCCGGCCTGAGCGCGGCCATCGACGATGCCACCGGCAAGCAGGGCGCACCCAGCTTCGATCACGTGGCCCTGGTCGCTGCGGCGCCAGACGGCTGGGAGGTACTGCATGCGGATGAGAAAGGCTCGCGCCGGCAGACGCTGGATCAGTTCCGCGAGGACGCCCGAGGCAAGCAGCGGCAGGTCGTGGTCTATCGGCTGCGCGCATCGCAGCAGGCTGCCATCAAGGATGCGATCGCGACCGCACGCATGATGCTGGGCAAGCCCTACAACACGTCGTATGTGTTGAATGAGGACAGCTACTACTGTTCGGATTTCATCGAACGTGCGTTCCGTGCGCACCATGTGTTCGCACTGCAGCCGATGAACTTCCGCAACCCGAAGACCGGGCAGATCGCACGGCACTGGGTCGATCTCTACCGCGCCATGGGCATGGAGGTGCCGCAGGATCAGCCGGGCACCAACCCGAACGACATGTCAGCAGCGCCGGTGCTGCAACGCATTGGCGTGCTGGAATAAGCGAAGCCCCGCACGGGGCGGGGCTTCGCGCATCACAGGAAGTGGGTACCGAAGTCACTCCTCCTCGTCCTGCCCACCCTGTTGCTGGTTGCGCTGGTTGCGCTGCTGCTGTTCCTGCTGCTGTTGCTGCTGCTGGTCGCGGCCACGCCCCTGCTGCTGATCCTGCTGGTTCTGCTGGCCCTGCTGCTTCTGGTTCGGGTTCTGGTTCTGCTGTGCCATGTCCGATCTCCAAAGCCACACGCGGAATGCGGTGGACGGGGTCATCGTCTGCAGCGAAGAGTTAATCGCGCGTTGGTGGGCGGCTACATTGGTGTGTACGCGCGTGAATGAACGGGCAAAGCCCCTTGCGGCACAAGCCGATGAAGGATTCATATGGGTTCGGCATGTGCTCATGCCGTCAGCCCGACTGCGCGCATTCATGGCGTGCTCTGCTGGAAACACGCGCTGAACGGAGCTGGCGTCCTGCTCGCGCACGGACGCCAGCCCTGCACTCACGGCATCACCGGCGGCACATACGCCAGGGTCATGCCCAGCAGCCACAACAGGCCCAGCACCAGCGGGATGTGCACCAGCAACTGGATGAAGGTGAAGCCCACGATGTCGCGTGCCTTCAGCCCCAGCACGCCCAGCAATGGCAGCATCCAGAACGGGTTGATCAGGTTCGGCAGCGCTTCGGCCGCGTTGTAGACCTGCACTGCCCAGCCCAGGTGCGCCTTCAGCTCGTTGGCGGCCTGCATCACGTACGGCGCCTCGATGATCCACTTGCCGCCACCGGACGGCACGAAGAAGCCCAGCACCGCCGAGTAGATGCCCATCACCAGCGCGAAGCTATCGGTGCTGGCCACGTGCACGAACAGGCTCGACAGCCGGTGCGCCAGGGTCTGCCCGTCACCACCGGCGGCGTGGGTGAGGATCATCGCGATACCGCCGTACAGCGGGAACTGGATCAGCACGCCGGTGGTGCTCGGCACCGCCTTGGCCACAGCGTTGAGGAAGCTGCGCGGGCGCCAGTGCAGCAGCAGGCCCAGCGAAATGAAAAGGAAGTTGTAGGTGTTGAGGTTGGCGATGGCAGTGACCACCGGCTTGTTGGCGAACTCGTTGAACAGCCAGCCGAACGCCAGCAGCGAGAGCAGCACGGTCAGCAGCGGGCTGTATTCCAGCCATTCGCCCGGGCGCGTGCGTCGCTGCAGCGGTTCCGGCTCGGCCTGCGCAGCGCCGGGAAATTCCTCGGCGGTACGCGCACTGCCGGCTGCAGGCGCGGTCAGCCAGGCGATCAGCAGCGAGACAAGGATCAGCACTGCGGTCAGGGCGATCGACTGCCACAGAAAGATGGTTTCGGTGAACGGCAATACGCCGGTGATCTCCACCAGGCCCGGCGGCATGCTGGCCGGGTTGGCCTGCAACTGTGCGGCCGACGAGCTCAGCCCCATCGCCCACACTGCGCCCAGGCCGAGATAGGCCGACGCACCGGCGGCGCGGTAGTCCATGCGCAGTTCGGTGCGACGGACCAGCGCGCGGACCAGCAGGCCACCGAACACCAGCGAGAAGCCCCAGCTGAGCAGCGAGGCGAGCATGCTGACCAGGCCCACGTACACCACCGCACCGCGACCGGTGCGCGGCACCCGGGCCAGGAAATCGATGAAGCGTGCGACCACCGGCGCGGTCGCCACGGCGTAGCCGCCGATGACCACGAAGGCCATCTGCATGGTGAAGGGGATCAGGCTCCAGAAGCCGTCACCAAAGGCGCTGGCGGTGGCCTGAGGGGTCGAACCGAAGCCCATCGCGGCCAGCGCGACAATGACCACGCCCAGCACCGCGAACACATACGCATCGGGGAACCACTTTTCCGCCCAGGCGGCCGAGCGCAGCGCTGCGCGCGCCATCCAGCCGTCCTGTACTGCTGCCGTCGAGGCCATCGCCTACCCTCCCAGGTTCGATGGACCGATTCTGGGCGGTGGGGTGTGGGCTGTCTGCCACCTATTGGTCGTAGGTGGCGGTAGTGCCGGCCGCTGGCCGGCAAACTCGGGATCGCGCACGGGTGCAGCCGGCCAGCGGCCGGCTCTACCAACCCCTGGGGTCAACGCAGCGCCAGGTCCACGGCGATACCGGCAAACAGCGCGGCGCCGACCCAGTTGTTGTGCAGGAACGCCTTGAAACACGGGCCGCGCTCGCGGTTGCGGCAGATCCAGAATTCGTACACCACCAGCAAGGTGGCCATGGCCACGCCGGCCAAGTAGTAGCCACCCAGCCCGCCGCGCACGCCAACCAGCGCCATGGTGGCCAGGAACAGCGCGTACAGCACGCCCTGGATGACCAGATCGAGATCACCGAACAGGATCGCGGTGGAGTGCGAGCCCATCTTCAGGTCGTCCTCGCGGTCGACCATGGCATACCAGGTGTCGTAGGCGGTGGACCACAGGATGTTGCCGGCATACAGCAGCCAGCCCAGCATCGGCACCTCGCCCTGCACGGCGGCGAACGCCATCGGGATGCCCCAGCCGAACGACATGCCCAGGTAGACCTGCGGCAGATGGGTGTAGCGCTTCAGGTACGGATAGCTGGCGGCCAGGAACACGCCGATGAAGCTCAGGCCGATGGTCAGCCCGTTCAGGGTCAGCACCAGGCCGAAGGCCACCAGCATCAGTACGGCGAACAGCGCCAGCGCGGCGCGACCGCTGATCGCGCCGGTGGCCAGCGGCCGCGCCTTGGTGCGCTCCACATGCGGGTCGAGCCAGCGGTCAGCGTAGTCGTTGATGACGCAACCGGCCGAGCGGGTCAGCCACACGCCGGCGGTGAACACGAACAGCGTCCACAGCGGCGGCAGGCCGCCGGCAGCCAGCCACAACGCCCACCAGGTGGGCCACAGCAGCAGCAGCGTGCCGATCGGGCGATCAGCGCGCATCAGACTCCAGTAATGCCGCCAACGCGGCGTCGCCGGCGACTGCGGCGAAGTGAGGGGGGTATCAGCCATGGCGATAGGATACTCCTGCCCCTCCGGCAGGGCTTTGCCGGTGGGGGGAGATTTGTTCGACGAAACTGGATAGAATGCCGGTCCCGCACCGCCTCATGGCGCTGCGATGCCCGCCCCGGCACTGGCCGACGGCGCGGCGGTTCTACAACGCGCCCGTAGCTCAGCCGGATAGAGTAGTGGCTTCCGAAGCCATTGGTCGGGGGTTCGAATCCCTCCGGGCGCGCCATTTTTCCTTCGTTGCCTGGCCGGCGCGCCGCCAGAAATGTCAGGGAATGAACGTTGCCGAGCGATGCTCGCAACCGGCAGCGTCCTGTACCACGATGGAGTAATTCGCGCCCGCGCTGGATGCGCCGGCCAGGAACAGGCCATCACCATCGAACAGAACGCTCTGCTGTTCATCCTGCCCGATCGACAGCCCGATCGCTCCCGGTGTGATTTCCTCAAGGATCACGTTGTAAGGCCGCCAGGCATCCTCGCCTGTGCGCCTCATCTCTGCGCGAGCGGTCCTTGGGTTCAACCTGCGTCTCTCATCCACCCACAGCTGAAGCGGCTGATCAGCATTGTGGGTGACCTGGAAGCGCCCGTAGGTCAGTCCGTCGACGCTCTCGGTGCCGACGTAGGTGAAATGGGCCGGCGGACACTTCGTGGTGCGGTTCGGATGCGCCGCACAGGATGTCAGTGCAACCACGAGGCAAAAGGCGTTCAGGTGCTTCATGGCTTCGAGGCCTGACGTGGGTGGTTGTCGCGGCGGTGTTCGGCAGTGAGGGCAACCAGCACTACGCCCCAGAGCGGCGTGAGCAGCACGACGCTCATCACCGTCAGCGAAACCGGTACCTGCCAGAGCAGCGATGGGCTGAATCCGCTGAATCTATAGGCTTCCAGTACAAGCACCACGACCTGGGCCAGAAGGCCCGCGAGCAGCCCCAAGCCAGCCCCCTTGGCAAGCCGCCTGATCGTAAGGCGGCCCGCGGCGGGAACCCGTGCGCAGATTCCCAGCAACAAAAGGCTGACGGCATACAGCCAGAAGAAAACCTGATGTGAGTCGAAGGCGTAAAGCGCCCTGCCCACAAAGTGCAGGAACAGCCAGAGTGCTCCACACGACACCGCGTAGGCCAGCCCGTACCGAAGAATCTGCCTGGCTTTCATCTTGTACCTCTCCGAGGGCGTGCAGCCCGATCGCGTTCTTTTGTGGAGGAGTGCGGGAGCTCATGCACCTTGCCTCCCGCTTGGCACCCTACTCGCGCAAGGCATCGCGCAGCGCTCGAGAGTACCTGCCTGCCTCCAGCGTTCGCAGCTGGGCCAGTGGAATCCGATACCTCCTGAACAATGCGACCAGTTCCCAGACGTCCTCCTCCAGTACCGCATCTGGATCCAGGGATAGATAGATGACATCCCCTCTGCCGACCACATTCCCGATGCAGCCGATTCGACCGCGCACCCGAGGCGCTCTACGTCTCGTCGCCCGAAGGCGGGTAAATTTCCACCGCCAAACCGAGGCCCAAAGTTGTGACTCTGGTGAGAACTGCACGATCCAGTTCAAATCCGCCAAGTCCGCCCACAAAGATGCTGATATAGAATTCTGCCCTCCCTCCCGTATCTGTGATGTGGCCAATGAACTCACGCTTGTTTATCAGAAAATCGCACCAACGGGAGATCTCCTCATCCAACTCGACATTCACCTTCCTCGCGAGAGGAATAGATAGATAGGTAAATTCATAGAGCTGCTGATCCTCACCCTGCCGAGCTGGTCTAGGCTCGCCTGCACTGCGGGCAAAGCGGGACTCCAAACCAATTTCCTCCCTAATGGATTCAGCAGAAACAGAGGGATGGAAAAACCTAAGTGAAATATTCACCAAAAGACCACTCACGCATCACCTCCCAAAACCATAATCACTAATATTCCCCTCTATTCTACCTTTGCCGTCCTGCGTCCCAACCCAAATATCGCCATTTGGGGCTATACCAGTCCAGTGCGTCGGGCTAGCAGCGGAACCTTCCTTAATGGTTTCAACGGCACCATGATCAAGCCCGAAGGATTTTTTGGCCGTGTCTATAGGGAGTGTTCCTACTGGACAGTTCGTAGGCTTGGATCGCGCACCGTCCTTTTTCTTGCTGAAGTAGAGGTTGGCGAGAGCATCCACGATTACTGGCAAACTTACCGTCGCACCAATGAAAGCATCGATTGGCGAGTGGATCGGACTCATATCAATGTATGGCGCAGGAGCTTGCCCTTCCCCATAGCCCGGGAGGTCAGGATTCCACTGCTGGTAACCACTTCCAGGCCGATACGCTGGAGGTGGCAATCGCATAGCCCGAGCTGCACCGGACTGTAAGCCAAGACGATCCAAAGCAGACGCAGGGTTCCCACTCACATATGAATAAGTACTGATGCCTCCAACCAAACCAATCGGATCACTCTGCGAGTACCGCCCCACCATTGGTTCATACTCACGCTGGTAGTTGTAGAACAACCCACTCGCATCCGTGGCCTGCTGGCCCGGGAAGCGCAGCGCAAGCCCAAACGCCACACCATCGCCATCCGGGTCAGCCCTCGGAATCTGGTTGCCGAACACTTCGCTCTTGTTGCTCCACTCCCAGATCGAGACATTCCGTACCGGATCGATCACCACGCGCGGCGTGCCCAGATGATCTGGTTGGACGTAGGCAAGTTCCGGCACGCCGGTGCCCGGCACGTTGATCAGCGCCACCGGGTAGTTGTCCAGCCAGATGGCCTGCTGTTGCGCCTGGCCCGTGGCCGAGTAGTTCCCCAGCCACTGCCCAGCTTCGTCGTACAACGTGATCTGTGCTGCGCCACCAGCCGGGGTACGCAGCACGCGCTCGCCGCGATGATTGTAGGCGTAGCTTTCCAGTACGGAATTGCCCTGCTTCACCGCGTTCATGCGGTTGGCATCGTTATAGATGAACGTCTTGCTGCCGATGCTGGTGGTATTCCCCGCTGCGTCATGGTTGCGCGCTTCGCCGTCCACGGCGGTCAGCCGGTGGCTGGTTGCGGGATAGGTGTAGCTGGCGGTGCCTGCCGAGGTGGTCAGCGCGGTGCGATTGCCGGTGGCGTCGTAGGCATAGGTTTCAATCGGCGTGCCTGTCGTCCCGTCCTGGGTCTGGGTCAGGCGACCCAGCGCGTCGTAGGCGTACTTGGCCAGCACCGACGAGCCTGCGCCGTTCTTCAGCTCGGTGATCGAACCGACGGGATCGTAGCCATAGCCCAGCGACAGGCCGCCTGCAGCCGGGTCATGCACCGCCTGAGGGCGATAATCCAGGTCTAACGGACGCTGCAGCTGGCGGCCGTTGCCGTAGGCCCAACCGGTCGCCGGGCCGAAAGCCGCGTAGGTCACGTTGTTCACCACGATCTGGCGGGCTTGGCCGGGCCGGGTCAGGCCGATCTGGCTGATGCGCCCCTGAGTATCGCGCACGTAGTCGGCGACGCTGCCATCGGGATACGTCAATGCCGTCAGGCGACCCGACTTGCTGTACGCATAGCGCAGCGTACTGGCAACGCCGTTGACGGTCTGCACCTTGCGGGTGACCTGGCCGAAGCGGTCATGGCAGTACTGGGTGCTGCCATTGGCATGCAGCACCTGCCCCAGCCGTCCCTTGGCGAAGCGCTCGTCGGCAGCACAGGCGGCCGGCGCCACGTCATAGCTGTAGCCCACGTCCAGATTGGGGTCCGGATAGGCGATACCGATCAGGCGGTTGAGTGCATCGTAGTGATAGGTGGCGGTGACGCCACGCGCATCGGTAGCCGTCTTGCGATTGCCGGCGGCGTCCACGGTGAAGCTGCTGGCGCCACTGTCCGGGCTGACTTGCCCGGTCAGATCACCGAAACCGTTATAGGCATAAGTGGTGTGCAGACCTTTCGGGTCGGTGACCTGGGTGACCTGATCCAGCGCGTTGTACTGGCTGCGGATCTCCGCCGCCACGCCGCCGACGTCCTGCAGAGTCTGCGCCAGGCGGTTCAGCGGGTCGTACTGCTGGCTGGTCACGCGCTGCAGGGCGTCGGTGATCGTCTGCGGGTTGCCGTTGGCATCGTAGGCAAAGCCGGTGGCGTGGTTGCCCGCATCCTTCAGCGCGGTCAGCTGGCCAAGCGTGTTGAACGTCCGCGCCAGAGTACGGCGCAGGGTGCCGCCTGCATCCAGCGTGTCTTCCTTGAGGCGGTTGCCGGCGTTGTCCAGCGCATAGTGAATGGTGTTGCCCGCACTGTCCGCGATGTCCGTCAGCCGCTGGGCGGCGTCATAGACATAGGTAACGCTGCTGCCGTCAGGCTCGGTGATCTGTTGCACCTGGCCGGTCGGCCAGTAGCTGATCTGGGTCACCCGGTCCTCGGCTGTGGTGGCACCGCGCACGGTGACCGAGGTCGGCCAGCCGCGCGCATGGTAAGTGTAATCGGTGACCACGCCGTTGGCATCCTTGACCGACAACGGCCGCCCGAACGCGTCGTAGGCCAAGGTCTCGACCGTCTGGCCCAGCGCATTGGTCACGCTGCGCAGGTCGCCCTTGCGATAACTGCAGGCACCATTGGCCGCGCATCCCGCGTCGTCCGCGGTGTAGTAGGCATAGGTGGAGACATCCGCCACATCACTGCGTGGGCCATCCACGCTACGCAGCAGTCCCACCAGCGGGCACTCCGGCCCTTCGGCCTCACAGTAGGTCTGCGTGGTGATGCGGGTATCACCGGTCACCCTGTCGCGCACGGTGATGGTGGTTGGCTGGAGGCGCACATTGCGTGCGACGCGGACCTCACGGTTACCGACGGTCTGCTGCACCAGCCGATTGCTGTCCATGGCCACGCGCGTTTCGCTGATGCGCTGGTCCGGAGTACCGGCCGCTTCGGTGGTGGTGGTCACACTGACAGCACCTGCGACAGCGTCGCTGGCCTCCGCATAGGCGTAGTTGGTAACAACGCCACGGCGATCGGTCACCGACTGAAGCCGACGCCGGAAATCGGTGCCCTCAGGCAGATAGGTGCGACTGATGCTGCCGTTGCTCTCGGTGATGCCATTGACCTTGCGCGGAAGGCCGCTGGTACCGCTGGCGGTCAAGGCGTAGGTGCTCTGCTTGCCCAGTGCGTCGGTGACGATGGTGGTGCCTGCCGGGGTGTACTCCAGGCGCACGCCATCAATGCCCACGTCGGCTTGGCTGCAATCGCCGGAATGGCGGCTGCAGGTGACTCGCCCTTGCGTGTCATAGCCGTACCAGCTGTAGCGCTGGTTGTCTTCGGCGGTCACGCCGGTTAGGTAGCCCGGGAAGCGGGCGTCCTCATAGTGATACGTACGGCTGGCACCGTCGGCATAGGTCGCGGTGATCAGTTCCCCGGCCGGAGAATAGGCGTAGCTCACCACAGGCTGGCCGGCGATCACCAGGGCCGAGATCAGTGAATCGTCGCCCGGCGCGAGGTACTGGACATCCACGCGCCGACCGGTTGAATGGGTGATGCTGAGCAGGCGGCCGCGGCTGTCGTGTGCATAGGTCAGCGAAGTACCGTCTTCGAAATCACGGCGCTGCATCAAGCCATCAGCATCAAAATAAATGCGCTCTCCGGCACGTGAAAGTTGCCAGTTGGTGCCCTGCTGGACCGCGCGATCGCCGCTTCCGTCCATGGCTTCGTAGCTTGCCCCCACTTTCTGGAATGCGATCTGCCCGCCATCGGCGCCGATCAGCCCAACTTTCAGTTCGGAGCTGGGAGGGAAGGTGGAATCGTCTACGCCTGCGGTAAGCCGCAGATTGTGGGAATGGGTCCAGCCCGTACCCAACGCGCCGCCCGCCGTGCTCGTCAGGGAGTGATAGTGGCGTTGGAAGCTCACCCATCCAAGGTTGAAATCCGGCTCAGGCTGGGATTTATCGCCAGTGGTCGGATCACACGGGTTACCAACAGGACACTGCTGCGGCGGCAGCGGCCCGCTTGTGTAGGAGAGCATGGGCGACATGTGCGGCTCGTCCTGCTGGACCAGAGAGCACATCTGCAGGGCCTCATTCCACGTCAGGGACGGTCGATTCGGACAAAGCGCCGTTCTGGCCCGGCGCACATGCTCCCACCCCACTATCGACGAGCATTCTTGAGTGCTCTGATGATAGAAGTTCAAGGTGTAATGGAAATTCTTCTCCTCGTTGGTGACGCTACCGTCGTCGCCCCTGCCAAGTCCAAGGAGCTCCACCCAAGGATCCTCCGTGAGTGAAGTCGCCGGGCACTGCGGGTCGCTGACGCGGGTAGCGAGGATCACGCTACGAATCTGATCTTCGGATGAGTACTCCTGCCCTGAGTGGATGTAGACCCAGTCGGTAGTAACGATCTTCTCGGGTCTCACCCGGTAATCGTAGATGACCTTCTTTCCAAGGACGCGTTGGCGTTTGACATGCCAATTGAAGGGTTTGTCCTTTTCGTACTGGGAAAAGAGCGACTTGATGTCCTTCTGCACCGCCGCTTCGGTAGCTCGCGGCTGGCCCATCGACAGGTAGCTCTCCCATTTCTTCTGCACCTCCTGCGCCTGCGCAGCCCAAGGAGCCAAGCTCCCCAGCGCGATCATCGCCAGTGCGGCACACGAAATGGTCTTCAGTCGTTCCAACATCCCTGTTCTCCTTCCTGGACAAACACAGCACCGGCAGGAACGAGAACGTGGGGCGGTTGCCTCACCACGTCATGCTTCGGATCGTCCCTGGTCCGGAATGCGGTCTGACCGCATGGGGGACGTTATCTCCGATGTCGTTTACACATTCAAGTCAGAAACTGTGGAGTGGGTCGGATTTCAGAGTTTTCTGATGCAGGGGGGGGAGCGTGTCGGAAATTCAGCCGAGCGTGGGCTCGGCTCTACAAGGCGAATGCCTCCAGAAACAGAAACGCCGGGCATCGCCCGGCATTTCCGTCACAGCATGGAAGGGATGAATCTCAGTATTTACCGTCGAACGCGAAGATCGGCTTGCGCGTCTTCCACGCACCAGCAGTAAAGTCCGGGAACTCCAGCGTCTGGAAACCGTTGGCGATCGACTGCTCGCTCAACGGGGTGATCGCACTCCAGGTCACCGCGTCGTAGATGTCGATCGGCATCGGTGCCTTGGCTTTGAGCGCTTCAACAAATGCATGGATGACGAACCAGTCCATGCCGCCGTGGCCGGCGCTGGCGGCGGTGTCGGCATTCTGCTTCCACAGCGGGTGCTCGTACGCGTCCTGGTACTTCTTGAACTCTTCCCACTGGTGCGGCGGGCTGCGGCCTTCGATGTGGATCGAATGGTTCACGTCCATCCACAGGCCCTTGGTGCCCTGCACACGGAAACCCATTGAATACGGGCGCGGCAGCGAGGTGTCGTGCTGCAGCAGGATGGTCTCGCCGTTCTCGCAGGCCAGCGTGGTGGTGACGATATCGCCGAGCTTGAACTTCACCTTGGTGCTGGGGTGGGTGCTGCCGCCACTCTTGGCCACGGTGTATTCGTGCAGGCCGCGTGCCTTGGTCGCGAAGGCGTTGATGTGGGTGAAGCGGTTGCCACGGTTGATGCCGGTATACATCGCGCAAGGGCCGATACCGTGGCTGGGATACAGCTCGCCGTTGCGCTGCACCGAATGCTCGGTGCGCCAGCGAGCTTCGCTCCAGCCCTTGGGACCGAACTCCACGCCGCTGTCGTACGGCTGGTTGGGGTCGCCGGAATTGAACTTCACGCCGCGCAGGTCGTGCTGGTAGCCGGCCTGCAGATGCACCAGTTCGCCGAACAGGCCCTGGCGCACCATCTGCAGCGCGGCCATCACGTCGCGGCGGTAGCAGACGTTCTCCAGCAGCATGTACGGGGTGCCGGTGCTCAGCTGGGTCTTCAGCACGTCCCAGTGGTCCTGCAGGGTGATGCCGGCCACCACTTCACAGCCCACGGCCACGCCGGCCTGCATCGCGGCAATCGCCATCGGTGCGTGGTACTCCCACGGCGTGGCGATGATCACGCCATCGATGCCCTTCTGTTCCAGCAGGCGCTTCCAGGCGTTGGTATCGCGGTCCTGGCCGTAGGTCTTCGGCGCGGGCTTGCCGGCCTTCGCCACCATCTCCATGGCGCGACCGAGCATGATCGGCTCGATGTCGCACAGGGCAACCACTTCGACGTCGTCGCGACGCACCAGCTCCTTCAGCAGCACCAGCCCGCGCATGCCGGTACCGATCATGGCCAGACGCACCTTGCGCCCGCGTGCCCATGCCGGGGTCTGCGGCAGCAGGCTGCTGGCGGCGACAGCGGCACTGGCCGCGATGAATTCCCTACGCTTCATGGCAGACATCTCTCCTCTTGGCAGCGTGCCGGCCGCAGCCGGCACGCCAGGTCACGCAAACGGAATTACTTGAACCGGTAGCCGATGGTCACACTGTAACCACGGCCGAAGATGGTTGCGTAGTCACTGGAGTCACCCAGGAAGCTGTTCGGATCGTAGAACGGCAGGCGGTTGAACAGGTTCTTGACGGTGAAGCTCAGGTTCCACGCATCGTCCGGGCGCCAGGTGACGCTCATGTTGGCGGTCCACCACGACGGTGCACCATCGCACTTGCTGTTCTGCAGGGCCAGGTAGCCGCCGGTGCAGGTTTCCTTGTTGTTGCTCTCTTCGTCGATCTGGTCGGTAGCCCACTTGGTGCCACCCACGTAGTTGACGAACATGCTGGTGGTCACCTGCTTGTAGGTCCAGTCTGCATTGAGCGTGGCACGCAGGCGCGGGTTGTTGTAGTAGCCCACCACGTCGCCGTAGTACCAGCCGTTCTCCGCATCCATGTAGAAGCGGTTGCGGTTGGCGATGGTGGCGGCCAGGCCGATGTTCAGGTTGCCCCAGTCGCCCAGCGAGAAACGGCTGCGTGCGTCGATGTCGAAGCCGTCGATCAGCGTCTTGCCGCGGTTCTTGTACTGGCCGACCACGCTGGCCACGTTGCCGGCGGAGTAGCCCGGCAGGGTGGCCGGGCAGCTCACGCCGCTGGCCGGATCGGCGCACATTGCCGCCAGCTGCGCCAGGTTGGCGCGGTCGCTGTCGGTGATCGGCGAGCGCGACATCGAGATGATGTCTTCCATGCGGCGATAGTCCGGCGCGACGATTTCATTGTTGCGGTAGATGAACCAGTAGTCGGCCGACACCGACAGCCAGGTTGCCGGCTCGTAGACGAAGCCGAGGGTGGCGATCTTGGCCTTTTCCGGCTTCAGGTCCTTGTTCGGCTGGGTCATGCGCGCCACGGTGCGGCTGCAGTCGACGTTCAGCAGGGTCTTGCCAAGGTCGACGTCACCCGGCCGCTGCGACTTCAGCAGCAGGTTGGCGATGGCGTTGGTCTCGCCGCAGCGCAGTTCGTCACGGAAGCCACCGAGCTGGGCGAACACGCCGCCGTTGCCGGACTCGGCCAGGCTCGGTGCGCGGAAGCCGGTGGAATAGGTGCCGCGCAGCATCAGCTGATCGAACGCCTGGTACTTGAAGCCGATCTTCGGCGCGATGTTGGCGCTGAAGTTCGGGTACTTGTCCACGCGCACCGCCGCATCCAGTTCCAGCTTGTCGGTGATCGGCGCCACGGTCTCGGCGAACAGCGCGTAGGTGTTGCGCTTGCCGTCGAACCACGAGCCGCCCTGCTGGGTGATCAGGCCATTGGCCGCATCGGCATTGCCCGGGGTGTAGAAGGTCTCACGGCTGGCGTTGAAGCCGAACGCGGCGCGCATCTCGCCCGCCGGCAGCTGGAACAGCGGTCCTTCGATCTTGCCGTCCAGGGTATGCAGGCGGGTCCACGACTGGATGTCGAAGGTCGGGAACGCTTCACGTATCAACGCGGCGTTGGCTTCGCTGATCTCGCCGAACTTGTACGCCGGGTGGTCGGAGATGATCACCCGACCGGTGCCCGGATCGATCGTGTACGGCCCGAACGCCTTCTCGAAACCCTTGGTGTTGACGTTGATCGTCTGGTAGGTGGTGGAGTGGGTACCAGCGCTGGCGAATGCGGTTTCCCAGTTCCAGTCACCCGCGTTGCCACGTGCGCCCGCCAGCACACGATAGCTCTTGTCGGTATTGCGCTGGCCGAAGTAGTTCGGGCCGGCATCCTGCAGCAGGTAGTTCAGGCCGACCACGCCGCCCATCATGGCCTTCAACTGCGGGCTGGCGTGGTTGTACTCGTTGTTCGGGCCCAGGAACGGGTACAGGAACTGGTTGACGGTGTTGCCGGTGTTGCGCGAGAACCAGCTGGTCGGGTTGCCGGTCGTGGTGCCGTAGGTGCGCGGCGTGCCGCCGTTGGCGCGCAGGTCGATGTCGGTGTAGGTCGCCTCGGCGAAGATCTCGGTGTTGTCACCGACCAGGAAGGTGCCGTTGAGGTAGGCGGTGTTGCGCTCGGACTTGGCGCCGGCATCGATCTCGTTGTTCATCCAGGTTTCCCAGACGCAACGCGGGCCGGCCGCTTCACTGGTCAACACGTTCCTGCAGCCCGGCGCGGCTTCCTGCACGCGGCGGCCGGTGACCGGATCGAAGGCGAAGTAGGTGCCCGGGTTGAACTCGCCCGGCCTGCTGCCCACGCCCAGGCGCAGGTTGTTGAGGTAGTTCGGGTTGTTGACGTAGTACTGGTCGGGCCGCTTGTCGTAGAAATCGCTCAGCGGAATCGCGTCGCGACGGTACATGTTGACCGCGCCATAGATATTGAAGCGGTTCTCGGCCAGGTCACCGAAGCCGGCGGTGATGCTGGCCTGGCGCTCACCGTAGGAATCGATGCGCGAGGAGGTGTCGTTGGTGAAGCTGATCTCGGCACCCTGGAAGTTGCGCTTGGTGATCACGTTGATCACGCCCGCCACCGCGTCGGTACCGTACACCGCCGAGGCGCCGTCGGTCAGCACTTCCATGCGCTCGATGGCCGCGGCCGGAATCGCATCGATGTTGACGAACTGGGTCTGGAAGCCGGCCGGCGCACCGTAGTACGACAGGCGGCGACCGTTCAGCAGCACCAGTGTGCCCTGTGCGCCCAACCCGCGCAGGTTGGCCTGCGAGGCACCATCGGAACCGGTGAACAGCGAGCGCGCATCCTGCTGCGCGGGGCGCGCGGCCGGCAGGTTGTCGAGCACCTGCAGCAGCGTGCGCGCACCCATGTTCTGGATGTCCTGCTTGCTGATCACCTGCACCGGCGAGGCGGTTTCAACGTCGGTGCGACGAATGTTGGAGCCGGTGACCTCGATACGGGCGAGGTCGGTGGCGTTGTCCTTGCTCTCCTGGGCGAAGGCAGGAGCAGCAAGCGAGAACAGCGCGCCGGCAATGGCCAGCGTCAGCGGAGCGATCGGGCGGCAGGGGGGGCGGTGGTGGCGGGCGGGCAACATCGGGGTTCTCTCCTGGCAGGGGTGCGGCGCAACTGAGTGAGCGCGTGGGCGTTCGGCGGGCAAAACGCTCCCGGGCCACGGCCATGAGGGCCGTAGTCGGGATGGGGCGGGGGAGGAGCGGTGTTACGTGGGGGTCATGGGGCGACGATGCTGGCGGAGTCGCCCTCCTGGCCGATCAGTACGGCGTTGGCCCAGTTGGCACAGACCTGGGCGGGTTGGCTGCCCTGCGCACCCAGCGTGCGCAGGCTCAGGGTGGAAAGGCCACGGATGTCCAGCTCCGGCTTGACCACGCCGGGCGCCTTCACCAGGCCGCTGTCGTACAGCAGGCGGTTGTCGCCCCATACCTGGAACTGCAGGCCGCCGGCGTTGCGGCAGGCGTCGTCGATGCCGAGGTCGGCACGCAGCAGGTGCCAGCCGCCCTGCAGGCGCAGGTCGATGCGGCTGTTGGCGCCGACTCCCAGGCCACGGCGGAACTGCAGGCCGTTCATGCGCATGCCGGCGTCGCCACGGAAGGACTGGTCGGTACGCAGCTGGCTGGCCAGCGCGGCCGGCACCGGCAGCTCGGAGAGATAGCGCTGCCGGGCCGGTCGCTCCGGTTCCTGGTGTTCGAGGATGTGGAAGGTGGACAGTGCGATCGGGCCGACGTCGCGCGGCTGCAGTGCATCGAACGCGCGGGCGCTGCCCTGGGCGGCGGTCACCATCGGGTCGGTGCTGCTGGCGCTGTCGCCTTCGGGGTTCTGCACGCTCAGTACGCGGAAGCGCAGCAGGCGGCCGGCATGGGCCGGGAAGTCGATGCGTTGCACGCCTTCCTTCAGCTGCAGGCGGCCACGGGCGATCGGCTCGCCCCACTCGCCATTGCTGTCGCCCAGGTACACCTCGTAATCGCGCACCTGGCCGTGCTTCCAGTTCTTGTCGTTGCGCGGCGCGATGTCGATGCCATCGATCATCCTGCGTTCGCCGAAGCCGATCACCCACTCGTGCGCGCCAGTGCGCACGGCCTGGTTGCGCACGCTGCGGAACCAGGTGTTGGGATCGTCATCGAAGGCGTTCTCCAGCGCATGGCCGGGCTCCTCGGCCGGGCGGTTGACCACCAGCAGGCTGTCTGCGGGCAGTTCGCGGCCGAGTACCGGCGCGGCCGGATAGGCATCGTCGGCGGCCGCAGCGGCCGCCGCGAAGTCCAGCTGCAGCTGCAGCGGCTGGCGGATGTCCTGGACAGCGGTACGCACGTGCAGCGTGCCACGGCGCTCCTTGGCATCGAAGTACCAGCCTTCAGCCGCACCGTTGAACGCCGCCGCATCGGCCAGCGCTGGCAACGCGCGGCCACCGGCCTGCACTGCACGTGGCGCCTGCCGGCTGAGCACGCGCAGGCCATAACGACGCTGCGCCAGCTGGCCGTTGTACTGGCCCTGCACCGCATCGATCTGCACCTGCACCGGGCCACTGCCCAGTGCAGGCGCCTGCACGCGGATTACCTGCGTGCTCGACTCACCCTGCTGGTAACGGCGCGTGTTGCCATCGTCTTCGTACAACGTGTACTGCGAGTCGCCCTGCGGGTACAGGTCGAAGGTCACTTCATCGAGCGGCTTTTCGCCGTCGAACAGCATCGACGGGTACATCGGCAGGATCGCACCGGCGCGCACGAACACCGGCAGCGTGGCCAGGTCCACCTGGCGGTCCAGCTGGCGGCCGTCGGCACCGGCCTGCACGCGACGGCCGTCCCAGTAGTCGATCCACCCCCCGGCCGGCAGGTGGATGTCGCGGCGCCAGCCACGGCTGGCGGCCTGGCTGCGGTACACCGGCGCCACCAGCAGGTCGCGGCCGAGCAGGAACTGGTACTTGTAGGTTTCATCCTGTGCATGCGGGTCGCGCGGGTAGTCCCACATCAGCCCCCGCACTGGCGGTGCGCCGGTCTGCGCGGCCTCGTGCACCAGCCCGTACATGTACGGGGTCAGGCGCATCTTCAACTTCAGGTAGTCGCGGTTGATGCTGCGGTACGGCTCGTCGTACCACCACGGGTGCTTGCGCGCGTTCGATGACCAGCCGCTCATGCCCATCAGCACCGGGGTGAACGCCTTCCACTGCAGGTCGCGGGTGAAGGTCTCGGCGCTGCCGCCGAAGATTGCATCGACGTCGCCACTGGCGTACGCCATGCCGGACAGGCCCGAACCTACCAGGGTCGGCACGTGCCAGCGGATGTAATCCCAGCTGCTGCTCTGGTCGCCGGTCCACGCTACGGCGTAGCGCTGGATACCGGCCCAGCCCATCACCGTCCACAGGAACGGGCGCGAATCGGAGTTGTCGAGGATGCCGTTGAACGCCTGGCGGTTGGCATCCATCGCGAACTGGTAGCCCTTGCCGGTCCAGGCCACGTCCAGCTTCTGCACGCGGCTGCCGGCCTTGCCGACTTCCCAGGCGATCTTGTCGACGCCGTTCTCGGTCCACAGGCCGGTGCGGAAGCCGTAGCCGGCGAGCCCCTTCACCGTTTCCGGCAACTGCTTGTAGCCGCAGCCGTAGCCATCATTGGGCAGGATCCAGCCACCGGGCATGTCGTGGGCGCGGTACTGCTTGGCCACGCTGTCGATCACATCCGGCGTGGTGCCGGTCGGGCCGTCGCTCCAGCCTTCGGGCACGGTGCCGGGCTTCTTGCTGTTGTCGCTGTCGTTGTAGCAGTCGGCATCGCCATAGGACAGCGCCCAGCGCGCCACCATGTTCGGGCGGCCGGTCAGCTGGGTGTAACGCTCGATCAGCTTGGGCAGGTCCGCGCCGACGAAGTAGTAGGCATCGAAGCGGTCTTCGCGATGCAGCAGCGTGGCCTGGTCGGGCTGGCGCAGGTCGTAGCTGCCATCGCTCCAGGTATTGCGCAGCATGCCCCAGCCACGGCTGCTCAGCAGCATGGGTGCCGGGCTGGGGCGGTCGCCCTCTTCCCAGCCGCCGGAATAGGACACCTCCAGCTCGCGGCCCTTGAACTGATAGCGGCCGTTCTGCTGGCCGCCACCGAAGTAGCCCTCATCGGCCTGCGAGGACAGCACCTGCACGCTCTGCGTGGCCTCCAGGTCCAGCGGCTGCAGTTCCTGCCACAGCGCGGTGGGCTGGCCGTTGTCCAGGCGTTCCAGGCGCAGGCGCAGCGGTTGCCGCTGCACATGCAGGACCAGTGCGTCGGTACGCACGCGGATTTCCTGCGCGTCTTCTTCCAGCTGCGCCTGCACGTTCGCCTTGGGCTGCGGCAGCACGATCGGTGCGGCCTTGTCGCCGGCGCCGGTCAACGTGCCGTTGCGGCCGGCCTGCACGCGGATGATGTCGGTCGCCGGCAGTTCAATGCGGATGCGCGCGCCCTTGTCGGTCTGCAGGTCCCAGCCCTGCACGCCATCGCGGCTGGCGCTGGCGCTGACCAATCGCAGGTTTCCGACCGGCTCGGCCCGGGCCGTCATGGACGCCAGCATCAAGGCCGGCAACAGGGCCAGCATCAGCGGCGAGCGACGTACGCAGTTTTCCACGCGGACTCCCAACCCGTTCACCGGGCGTTTCGAAAGCGATTGGGCCGACTCTAGGGCAGCGATTCGAAAGATGTCAACAAATTGAAAGGAAAAAGGAAGATATATTCCATTGAAACGAAAGTTGTTGCGTCGCAATACTTTGTGTAAGCGCTTGCAGTCGCCTGTTAAGCATTGTGCGATACGGCATTTGACCCGTCCTTTCGTTTTCATGGTCATTCCGCGACTGGGAAAGCCACTCGGCCATTTTCTTTCTTTTTACTTTCGATGTTTGACATTTCGAAAGAAAACACAGATGGTGCGCTGGCCCAACTGGAACCTCCGAATGGACGTCACCCTGCTTTCCGATGTGTCCGCCTGGCAGCGCCTTGGCGGAGCCGATACCGCAATCGAAATCGCCCAGCAGCCTGCGCTGTGGGAAGCACTCGCACAGGACCTGTCGCGTGCCCGCGACCGCCTGCAGGCCTTCCTCGGCGACAGCCTCAACGATCCCAACCAGCGCGTGCTGTTCACCGGCGCCGGCAGTTCCGGCTTCATCGCCGAGATGGTGGCCGACGCGATCAACGCACAGTGGGCGGCCGAGGTGCGCGTGGTGCACACCACCAGCCTGCTGACCCACCCGGCGCTGTACCTGCAGCGTGACCGCCCGACCCTGCTGGTGTCGTTCGGCCGCAGTGGCTCCAGCCCGGAAAGCGTGGCAGCGGTGGATCGCGTGCGCAGCGACGTGGACGACGCGCGCTTCCTCGACATCACCTGCAACGCCGATGGCGAACTGGCCCGCCGTGGCGCCGGCCGTGGCGATACGTGCACCCTGCTGATGCCGTCGGCCAGCTGCGACCGTGCCTTCGCCATGACCAGCAGCCTGACCTGCATGCTGCTGGCGGCACTGACGGTGTTTGATCGCTCGCCGTGGGATGCGCGCGTGGCGCGCCTGAAGCAGATCGCCGCGCTGGCCCGCGAAGGGCAGGCGCAGTGGGACGCACCAGTGGCAACGCTTGCGCAGCGCCCGTTCAACCGCGTGATCTACCTTGGCAGCGGCCCGCTGGAAGCGCTGGCCCGCGAGTGTGCACTGAAGGTGCTGGAGCTGACCGCTGGCCGCGTTCTGGCGCTGGCCAACACGCCACTGGGCTTCCGTCACGGTCCCAAGTCGACGCTGGATGGCAACACCCTGGTGGTGGTGCTGCGCAGCGTGCAGCCGCTCGCGCGCCGCTACGAGCAGGACCTGCTGGACGAACTGCGCCGCGATGGCGTGGCCGGGCAGGTGCTGGCGATCGGTCCACATTCGGACATCGGCGCCGATGACGATTACACCCTCACCGTACCGGCGCTGGACGATCCGTGGCTGGCACCGGTGTGGCTGGGCTTCGCGCAGCTGTTCGCGCTGCAGCGCTCGGCCGCGCTGGGACTGACCCCGGACAACCCGTTCCCGGACGGCACCGTCAACCGCGTCGTCAAGGGCGTCACCATCCACCATGGCTGAGCTGATCGCCCACGCCTGCTATGGCATCGACATCGGCGGCACCAAGATCGAGCTGGTGGCGTGCGATGCGGCGATGCAGGTCACCTGGCGCCGCCGCGTGGCCACGCCGCAGGGCGACTACGATGGTTTCCTGCAGGCCGTGGTGACGCTGGTGGCCGAGGCCGACGCCGCGCTGGGCCGGAATGATGCGGCCATCGGCATTGCCCTGCCCGGCGTGCGTGACCGCCGCAGTGGCCGCCAGCTCAGCGCGAACGTGCCCGCACTGACCGGCCAATGCGTGGCGCAGGATCTGCAGGCGCGGCTGCAACGCTCGCTGCATTTCGGCAATGACCTGCAGTGCTTTGCCCTGTCGGAAGCGCACGGCGGCGCCGCCGACGGCTTCCCCAGCATGTTCGGCGCCATCCTCGGCACCGGTGCCGGCGGTGGCTTCTGCCTGCAGGGCCGGCTGCTGTCCGGCTTCAACGGTCTGGCCGGCGAATGGGGCCACTGGAGCGTGCCCGGCCATCTGCTGCAGCGCCATGGCCTGCCGCTGCTGGACTGCGGCTGCGGCCTGCAGGGCTGCGTGGAGCGCTATGTGTCCGGCAGCGGATTGGCCATGATCGAGCGCCACCTCGGAGGCAGCGCCGTCGATGCCAGTGCGGTGATCACGCTGGCAGAAGCCGGCGATGCCCGCGCGCGCAAGGCGCTGGACATTCATCGTGATCTGCTCGGCCACAGCCTGGCCGCGCTGGTGCTGGCGCTGGACCCGCACGTGATCGTGCTCGGCGGTGGACTCTCGCAGTACGCGCCGCTGTACCGGCAGCTGCCGGCCGCCATCGCCACCCATCTGTTCAATGGCGTGCAGGTCCCGCCGATCGTGCCGCCACGGTTCGGCGATGCCGGTGGCGCACGTGGTGCCGCCCTGCTCGCCTGCCAACCCTCGTTTTCCTGATCTCCGGAGCCTGACCATGTCCCCGTTGCAGACCCTGCTTGCTTCCCACCGCGCCGGCGCCAACGTCGGCCTGTACAGCGTCTGCTGCAGCAACGAGCAGGTGCTGCGCGCGGCCATGCACGTCGCCCTGGCGCATGGCACCGTGCTGCTGATCGAGGCCACCTCCAACCAGGTCGACCAGTTCGGCGGCTACACCGGCATGACCCCGCCGCAGTACCGCGACTACGTGGGCACGCTGGCCGATGAAGAAGGCTTCCCGCGCGAGCGGCTGATGCTGGGCGGCGACCACCTCGGCCCGAATGCCTGGCAGAAGCGCCCGGCGGCCGAAGCCATGACCCACGCGCGCGTGCTGATCGAAGCCTACGTCGCCGCCGGTTTCCACAAGATCCATCTGGATTGCAGCATGTCCTGCGCCGATGATCCGGTGCCACTGCCCGATGCCATCGTCGCTGCGCGCTCGGCCGAGCTGGCCGAAATCGCCGAACGCACCGCCGCCGAACATGGCCTGCCGCCGCCGGTCTACGTGATCGGTACCGAAGTGCCGATTCCCGGTGGAGAAGCCTCGCTTGCCGAGGGCCTGCAGGTGACCACGCCGGCCGCCGCCGCGCAGACCCTGGCCATCCACCGGCAGGCGTTCGACACGCCGCAGCTGCGTGATGCGTGGCAGCGCGTGATCGCGATGGTGGTGCAGCCGGGCGTGGACTTCGACCACAGCAGCGTGCACGAGTACGACGCCGCCGCTGCCAGCACGCTGGCCGATTTCCTCGAACAGCAGCCACGCATCGTGTTCGAAGCGCACTCCACCGACTACCAGCGCGAGAGCGGCCTGCACGCGCTGGTGCGCGACCACTTCGCCATCCTCAAGGTCGGGCCCGCGGCCACCTTCGCCTACCGCGAAGCGCTGTTCGCGCTAGCCGCGATCGAGGCCGAACTGCTGCCGGCGGCACAGTGCTCGCGTCTGCCGCAGGTGCTGGACGAGGTGATGGTGGCGCAGCCGAAGTACTGGCAGTCCTACTACCAGGGCGATGACACTGCGCTGCGCCTGCTGCGCAGCTACTCCTTCAGTGACCGCTGCCGTTACTACTGGGGCGAGCCCGCGCTGGTGCAGGCGGTGCAGACCCTGTTCGCCAACCTGGAACAGCACGCGCCGCCACTGGTGCTGCTCAGCCAGTACCTGCCGGAGCAGTACCGCGCCGTGCGTGAGGGCACGCTGGCCAACACCCCCACCGCGCTGGTGCAGCACCGCATCGGCCTGTGCCTGGGCGAGTACGCGCGCGCCTGCAGCGCCAACCAGGCCGGAACCCGCACGCAGAACGCACGTTCGGCTGCCGCAGTTGCTGCGAACGGCTAATCTCTACCTTTCCCCGCGAAACCGAGAATGGCCATGCGCAACACCCGCTCCCGCCGGCAACAGATCCTGCAGCTGCTGATCGAGCACGGCTCGGTGCAGGTGGCCGATCTGGTCGAGCGTTTCGGCGTGTCGGCGGTGACCATCCGTGCCGACCTGACCCACTTCGAGTCGCAGGGCCTGGCCAACCGCACCCACGGCGGCGCCACCCTGGTGCGCACGCCGCCGCAGGAACAGGACATCCACGAAAAGGACGCACTGAACCTGCCGCTAAAGGAATCGATCGGCGCGTGTGCCGCGCGCCTGGTACGGCCTGGTGACAACATCATCATCGACTCCGGCTCGACCACGATGACCCTGGCCCGCCACCTGCGCACGCAGCGCGACGTGACGGTGATGACCAACGGGCTGAACATCGCCTGGGAACTGGCCAACGCGGCCGGCATCAACGTGCTGCTGACCGGCGGCCTGCTGCGCCAGCAGTCGCTGTCGCTGCAGGGCAGCCAGGCCGAAGCCAGCCTCAACTCCTACAGCTTCGACACGCTGTTCCTGGGCGTGGATGGCCTGGACCTGCAGTTCGGGTTGACCACCCATGACGAAGCGGAAGCCCGCCTCAACCATCGCATGGTCGAGCGTGCACGCCGTATCGTGGTGCTGACCGACGCCTCCAAGTTCGGGCGCGTCAGCCTGCACCGCATCGCCCTGCTGGATCAGATCCACACCATCATCACCGATGCCGGCATCGACGACGCAACCCGCGAGGGACTGCAGCGGCTGGGCATCGAGGTGATCATTGCCGAGCCTCCCGCATGAGCGACACCCGTTCCCTGCATGGCCGCATCCTCACCCCGCTGGGTTGGCGGCGTGGCCACGTCCACTTCGATTCACACGTGCGCCAGCTGCAGGTGGATGACCAAAGTGGTGCTGACGACCTGCAGCTGCCGGTCATCCTGCCCGGCTTCATCGACCTGCATGTACACGGTGCGGCCGGCGTGGACCTGATGCAGGGCGGCGACGTGGCGCGCACCATCGCGCGCACCCATCTGCGCTTCGGCACCACCACGCTGCTGGCAACCACCATGACCGCCGGCCTGGATGAGATCGAGCACGCGCTGCAGGGGGTGGCTGCGACGATGGCGGCGCCCGATGCCGACGCCGCCCGCATCGTCGGCGTGCATCTGGAAGGACCGTTCATCAGCCCGCAGCGGCTCGGTGCACAGCCCAACCGCACGATCGAGGCGACGCTGGCGCTGGTGCAGCAACTGCACGCACTGGCGCCGATCCGAGTGATAACGCTGGCACCGGAAATCGGCGAGCACACCGCACTGATTCCCGCGCTTTCGGCGATGGGCATCCGCGTGCAGCTCGGTCACAGCGCCGGCACCTATGAAGAGGGCGTGGCTGCGCTGCAGGCCGGCGCCTCCGGCTTCACCCATCTGTTCAATGGCATGACCGGTGTCGACCATTACCGACCCGGCATCGCCGCGGCGGCGCTGGCGCATGCACAGTACGCCGAGATCATTCCCGACCTGCAGCACATCCATCCCGGCGTGATCCGCCTGGCCGCGCGCGCGATCCCGCGCCTGTATGCGGTGACCGACGCGACGGCCGCCACCGGCATGCCCGACGGCGAGTACGCGCTGGGCGAGCAGCGCGTGCACAAGTGCGGCGGCTGCGTGCGCCTGGCGACCGGTTCACTGGCCGGCAGCGCGCTGACCATGGACCAGGCGCTGCGCAACCTGGTGCGCGTGGGCCTGGAGCTGGCCGATGCCTCGCAGCGCGTTTCCACCTTCCCGGCCGACTATCTGGGCCTGGGCGATCGCGGCCGCATCGCGCCCGACGCCCGTGCCGACCTGGTGGTGCTGGACGCCGAACTGCGCCTGCAGCAGGTGGTCATTGGTGGGCGCGTGATCGATCTGACCTGACGCAAGCGATGCGGCCCGGATGCCGCGCGGGCTCCCTGTAGAGCCGAGCCATGCTCGGCTCACCGCACGAAGCGCGGCATGGGGAACCTCGATATCGGAACGGAAAGCAGCCGAGCATGGCTCGGCTCTACAGAATGCACTCTGCGACGAACCGCCGCCTGGCCTGGCCCGGCGCTACCATAGGAACTGCCGATGACTGCAAGCACCGCTCCGCGCTGGCCCGTACGTTACCTGCTCTTCATCGGCGGCCTCGGTGGCCTGCTGTACGGCATCGACATCGGCATCATCGCCGGCGCCCTGCCCTATCTTGAAGCCACCGCCAGCCACGCCTGGCAGCTCAGCAGCCAGCAGCTTGGCTTCGTGGTGGCCGCGGTACTGCTGGGCAGCGTGCTGTCCTCGCTGTTCGCCGGCATGATCGCCGACCTGATCGGCCGCCGCGGCGCGATGCTGCTGGCCGGCCTGCTGTTCACCGCCTCGATTCCGATCATGGCGCTGGCCTCCGGTTACACGCCGCTGCTGCTGGGCCGCCTGCTGCAGGGCATCAGTGGCGGTTTGATCGGTGTAGTGATTCCGCTGTACCTGGCCGAAGTGCTCAGCCCCGAGCGACGCGGGCGCGGCGCCGCGATGTTCCAGCTGCTGCTGACCGTTGGCCTGGTGCTGGCAGCCCTGATCGGCCTGTACCACGCCCACGCCGTGGATGCCGCCGCCGAAACCGTGCGCTCGCTGCCGCTGGCACAGCAGGCGCAGGAGCTGTTCACGGTGAAGGACCACGCCTGGCGCACCATCTTCTGGACCTGCCTGGCGCCGGGCCTGCTGTTCTGCGCGGGCATCTTCTGGCTGTCCGAATCGCCACGCTGGCTGGTACGCCGGGGCCGCATTGATGAAGCCCGCCGCAGCCTGCAGCGCGTACTGCCCGCTGCCGATGTGGAGCCCACCCTTGCGCAGATCCAGGCGCCGGAATCGAGCAGCAGCCACAGCAAGCGCGATCCACTGCTCAGCCGCCGCTACGTGGTGCCGTTCCTGCTCGCCTGCGTCGTGCTGGCCTGCACCCAGGCCACCGGCATCAACTCGGTACTGGCCTACGCGGTGAACATCCTCAATCAGGCCGGCCTGTCCGGTTCAGTGGCCAACGGCGCCGACGTGGCGATCAAGCTGCTGAATGCGGTGATGACCGTGGTCGCGTTGCTGCTGGTCGACCGCAAGGGCCGCAAGTTCCTGCTGATGCTCGGCAGCGGTGGTATCTGCGTGGCCCTGCTGGCCGCGGCCACGCTGTTCTTCCAGGCCGAGCGCGGTCGCGCTGATGTGCAGCCGCAGTTGCAGGCGGCGGTCAACGGCGATGGCCTGCAGCTGGTGCTGGATGAAGCCCAGTGGCAGCGCCTCGGTGCTGGCATCGACAGCGAGGGCCGGCCGCTGCAGCTGACCGTGTCGTACGCCTACGGCGACTTCACCAATGTGCGCGCCGTGCGCAGCGACAACCTGATTGATCGCGAACTGCGTATCGACCGCACCGGCACCGTACAGCCGGACAGCGTGATCGGCGCATTCTTCCGCAAGTTGCATCTGAACCCGTTCGCCGACCCCGCCAGTGCCGCGCAGGCGCCGCTGCGCGTCGAACAGGCCCTCATCGGCCCGGTGCCGCCACCGGCACACGGCTGGGCCGTGGCCGCCTGCATCCTGGTGTTCGTCGCGTTCTTCGCGGTCGGCCCCGGCGTGTGCGTGTGGCTGGCACTGTCGGAGCTGATGCCGAACCGCATCCGTTCCAATGGCATGAGCATCGCGCTGCTGATCAACCAGTTCGTGTCGACCACCATCGCCGCCATCTTCCTGCCCACGGTGGGCCACTACGGCTACGCCAGCATGTTCGTGTTCTGGGCGGCGTGCACCTTCGTATTTTTCCTGGTAGCCGCGTTCTGGCTGCCGGAGACCAAGGGCAAGTCGCTGGAGGAGATCGAGGCACGGTTCGCCCGGTAGCGGTCGACCTTGGTCGACCTCCGCGCGTAACGCGGTGGTGTTGGCGCGCCCGTCACTGACCGGTGATGTGCTTCGCCAACGCCTGTGCCTCGGCAATGCTCGGCAGCCCGCTCAGCATCATCGATTCACCGAACGGGCCTTTCACCGTCGCCACCATCAGCACGCGGCCGTCCACGCTGAGCGCCGCGCGCTGGCCCACCAGTGCTGCCGTGCCATCGTGGATGCGCTGGTGCGCTTCGGGTCGATAGCGGATCTGCAGGCCAGGTTGCTTGGCTTCATCCAGCACGTAGCGCACGTCGGCAATGTCGGTGCTGCCGGCAATCGGCGGCTCGCGCAGGGCCAGGGTTTCGCCTTGCCATTGCGCCGGCTTGCCTTTGCCGGAGGCGTCCACCGCGCTCAGGCGCACATCCACGCCAGGGCGCGGCACGTGATCCTTCCCTGCCAAGCCACCGGGCGTGGCGCCCGGCATGCAGCCGGCCAGGGTCAAGGCCACGCCCAGCAACAGCGGAAGCGCAGCCCTCACTTCAGCTTCCGCAGCTTGAATGCCACCAGCACCTGCAGCAGGCCGTACAGCAGGCTGCCGATGCCGATCCACAGCGTAGTTACCGCCACGCCGGCATATGGATTCGCCGCAAACAGCAGGCCCAGCACCACCGCCAGCACGCCGCTGAGGATCAGCAACCATTCGCCCTGGATCTGCTTGCGCACGCGGATCGCGAACACGATGCGATAGATGCCGGCCACCAGCAGCCACGCCGCCAGGAACAGCACCAGCACGCTGGCGGTGGCCAGCGGATTGATCACCGCCAGGATGCCGAAGCCCAGCGAGGCGAGGGCGTACAGCGCCAGCCAGCCGCGGGACGCGCCGCTGCCGCCATTGATCAATGCGAACAGGCTGATGACGCCCTCGATGATGGCCATCACGCCCAGCGTCCAGGCCAATGCCATGGCGGCGGACAGCGGCCAGCCGATGGCGATGATGCCGAAGCCCAGCGCAACCAGCCCATACAGCAGCAGGATCCACCAGCTGCGACCCACCGCCGACAACAAGGGAGACAAGGGGGAATTCATGGCCACTCCTTCGATCCGGAACCGGCCACATCCTAGCCCCCGGCGATGAAGACAGCGATCACGGCACCCGCGCGCACACCCATACCCGCACCTCTTCAGCACCCACGCAGCGCAGCGTTTCGGCAATCTCCATCACCGTACTGCCGGTGGTCATCACGTCGTCAACCACGGTCAATCGGGGTGGCACCGGACCGCGTACATCGAACGCATCGAACAGGTTTTCCCTGCGCTGCTCGGCCGTGCGTTCGGACTGTGGCGCCGTATGCCGCCGCCGGTACAGCCCGTGCCAGACCGGCATTGGCAGCAGCCGGCACAGTTCAGCAGCCTGGTTGTAGCCGCGTTGGCGCAGGCGGCGGCGGTGCAGGGGTACCGGCGCCAGTGGTGGGCATGACCAGGCGGGCGGTGCCCGCTGCATCAACTGCGCCAGCAGGCGGCCAGCCGCCAGGTCCTGATGGAACTTGTAGCGCACCAACAGTTGGTCCACTGGCGGCAGGTACAACAGGCTGGCATGGGTGGCCGTCTGCGGTGGCGCTTCCTCGCGGCAGCTGCCGCAGACGATCAGGGCGGCGTCCGGCAACGGCAGCGCGCAACGCAGGCAGGCGCGGCCGGCCCAGGGTAGTTCGGCGAGGCAGGCGCGGCACAGATCGAGATCATCATGGCCCGGATCGCCGCAGACCAGGCAGCGCAGTGGCAGCAGGACACCCAGCAGTGCGCGGGAGACACGGGTTGCCGAACGCAGGAGATCAACATGCATCCCCCATGCTTTATCGCGCTCCACCCGTGCGGCCATCGGCGTAGGACCGATTGCAGTGTCGGGACTGCCCGCAACAGCGGAGGGGGCTGCCGATCAGGAAAGGCGTCCGCCTTGCCCGGGCCCGGTCGATGCAGCCGCGGGCACCATCAACAGCTCCGCCAACCCACGATAGATCGGCACCCGGCACACCAGCCCGGACACGCCGCGCGCGATCAGCACCGTGGCCAGGATCGGCAGGAGCAGATCACCACTGTCGGTCAGCTCCAGCGAGATCACCGCCGAGGTCAGCGGGGCCTGGGTGACGCCGGTCAGGTAGGCACACATGCCCAGCAGCACGAACGCACGCGGATCCACGCCCGGCATCAACATCGCCAGGTTATGCCCAAGACCGGCACCGACCGCCAGCGCCGGCGAGAACAGGCCGCCGGGGATGCCCGCCACGTAGGACGCCAGATTCGCCAGCAGCTTCATCAGACCGAACTCGTGGCCCACCATCGCCTGCCCCTGCACGAGGCTGCGCGCCTGTTCGTAGCCGGTGCCGAATGCGCCTTCTCCGAACGCCAGGGCCAGCAGCACCACCACCAGCCCGCAGCCTGCGGCCAGCAACACGGGATGCCGCTGCCGCAGTTGCCCGAGCCAACGGGGGCGGCCCGCCGCACTGGCCAACACCGCGCGCGCGAACAATCCGCCCAGCAATCCGGCCACTGCGCCGCACAGCAGGATCGCCAGCCAGCCCTGGCCGAGCGGCAGGCGCGCACTCACATGGCCGAAGTAGGTGTAGTTGCCGAGCAGGCCCAGCGAGACCACGCCACCGACGATCACTGCGGTCAGCAGGGTGCCGGAGAAGCGATGCTCGAAGCGGCCGCTGAGCTCCTCGATGGCGAAGACGATGCCGGCCAGCGGTGTGTTGAACGCCGCCGCGATGCCGGCCGCGCCCCCGGCCAGCAGGAAGTGCGAGAGTTCGCGCGGGTCCTTGAAGCCGAACCAGCGGCCGAACAGGTACATCAGGCTCGCGCCCACATGCACGGTCGGGCCCTCGCGACCAACGGACGCGCCACCGAGCAGGGACAGCGAGGTCAGCAGCAGCTTGCCCGCCGAGACCGCGGGCGACAGGTTGGTCTTGCGGAAGGACTCGTCCGGCCTGTCCAGTGCGGCAATGACCTGCGGAATGCCACTGCCGCGGGTGGGTTTGAGCGCACCCGCGGTCAGCCAGGCCAGCAACGCGAAGATGCCGGGCGTGAGCAGCAGGGCCCACCACGGCGAGTGCGCGGTGATGCGCTGGAACAGATGGAAGGCCGCGTCGCTGGCCCTGGCAAACAGGATGGCCACCAGCGCTACGGCCACAGCCCCGCCCCAGAGCGCGGCACGGCGGCGCCAGGCCTCGCTTAGGACCAGCGCGGTGATGCGGCCGCGAAGGCGATGGAGATCGGTCATGCGGGACAGTCTGGATGCGGCGGGTGCGAGCGGACAGCGGCTACTGTGGCTGAAGGCCTTGCAGGATGCGGTGAAATGCCCCGATACGGGTCGTCCCGACTGCCTGCCCCGTGCGTACATCGCTGGACGCGCAGGCGCTCCCGCCACCGGCGCTTTTGCACCCCGCACTTCCAGTACACCGTGCGCAACCCGTTCGTGCACACGCTGGGCGTAGAAGACATCGGCAATGCCGGGGTGGCGCTGCGGGTCCAGCGACATCGCGTTCCCCACGATGCAGGCGATGTTCGGAACTGTCCATCGCAGTGGAAACGCAGTTGCGCATCGATCCGGGCGATGCCTCCATCGGTCAGCGCGGCGGTGCTTTGCCGCTACTGGTCGGTGAGAGGGACATCGCTGTCAGGACCTTCGTCCGTATCACGCAGGCAACCGTTTATCGCCAACAAGCGAACCAAGACATAGTGACCGAATGCTTCAAGTTCCTCCTTCGGCAGCATCGCCGGATCGAGCTCCCCCGCCGCGTAGTCCTTGAAGGTCACGAAGGTGTGATTCTTCCACTGCCCCGGCGCATCGGCCTGACGCAGATCATCCAGCACCACGCGCAGGCCGCCGTCAGGAAGTGCGGCCAGGCTGCACAGCACCGCGTCGCGGCGGATCGGATAGGACTGGTAGCTGTTCATGGCATGTACTCGCGCGTCCGTATGCAGCAATGAACTTACACCGTAGCGCCCATTCATGGCGGCCGCTCAATGTAAACTTTTCTACATATAATTTGGTTGACAGCACTCACCAACCCACCCACACTGCCGCCCTCGCTCCACTCGTACCCAAGGTCCGCCATGGCTGCTGCCATCCGCCACGACTGGCAACACGACGAACTGCAGGCCCTGTTCGACCTGCCGTTGCCCGAGCTGCTGTTCCGCGCCGCGGCGGTCCACCGTGAGCACTTCGACCCGGCGCAGGTGCAGGTCTCCACGCTGCTGTCGGTGAAGACCGGAGGCTGCCCGGAAGACTGCGCGTACTGCCCTCAGGCGCAGCGCTACAGCACCGGGGTGAACGCGCAGAAGCTGATGGACACCGATGCGGTGCTGGCCAAGGCCCGCCAGGCCAAGGCCGCCGGTGCGTCGCGTTTCTGCATGGGTGCCGCGTGGCGATCACCGAAGGACCGCGACATCCCGAAGGTAGCGGCGATGATCGCCGGGGTGAAGGCGCTGGGCCTGGAGACCTGCGCCACGCTGGGCATGCTCAGTGGCGAACAGGCACGCGCGCTGAAGGACGCCGGCCTGGACTACTACAACCACAACCTCGACACCGCACCGGACTACTACGATTCGATCATCCACACGCGCCAGTACCAGGACCGCCTGGACACGCTGGAGCACGTGCGCGAGGCCGGCCTGAAGACCTGCTGCGGCGGCATTGTCGGCATGGGCGAGACGCGCGCGCAGCGCGTTGGCCTGCTGCTGGCGCTGGCCACGCTGCCGGCGCATCCCGATTCGGTGCCGATCAACAGGCTGGTGCAGGTGGCGGGCACCCCGCTGCATGGCAGCGCGGCGCTGGACCCGTTCGAATTCGTGCGCATGATCGCGGTGGCACGCATCGCCATGCCGCGCTCGATGGTGCGGCTGTCGGCCGGGCGCGAGGCCATGAGTGACGAACTGCAGGCGCTGTGCTTCCTGGCCGGTGCCAATTCGATCTTCTACGGCGACAAGCTGCTGACCACCGGCAACCCGGAGAGTGAGCGCGACCTGGCCCTGTTCGCCCGGCTGGGACTGCAACCGATGGCGGTGCAGGTGGATGCCGAGGGCCACGATCACGGCGGTACAGTGCACGCCGACATCAGCGCCGATGCGCCCGGCTGCGGCTGCGCTCACGCGGCCTGAGACGGGGTACAAGCAGGCGTCGCGGCAACGCGCTACCCTAGCCGCCCCGTCGCCGCATTCAGCCGCCATGGCCCGCCCCGACCTGACCGCCCGCCTCCACGCCCAGCGCGCCCTGCGCGATGCCCAAGGCCGTCGCCGCACGCGGCGCACGGTCAACCGTCGTGATGGCGTCCGCCTGGAAGTGGACGGCCAGTGGCTGACCGGCTTTTGCAGCAATGATTATCTGGGCCTGGCCCAGCAGTTCAGCGTGGTCAACGCGCTGCAGGATGCCGCTGCACGCGAAGGCGCCGGCGCCGGTGCATCGCATCTGGTCTGCGGCCACCACGCCCTGCATGACGCGCTGGAGCGCGAAGTGGCGGAGTGGCTGGGCTACCCGCGCGCGCTGCTGTTCGGTAGTGGCTTCGCCGCCAACCTGGCCGTGCAGCAGGCACTGCTGAGCGAAGAGAGTGATGTCTGCGTGCAGGACAAGCTCAACCACGCCAGCCTCTTGGATGCGACGCGGCTGGCCGGTGCGCGCCTGCGCCGTTATCCGCACCTTGATGCCGAAGGCGCGATGCGCCAGCTCAAGCACGCGCCCGACGGCGCGGCGATGCTGGCTACCGATGGTGTCTTCAGCATGGATGGCGACATCGCACCGCTGCGTGCATTGTCGCTTGTGGCACGCCTGCAGCAAGCGCTGTTCTATGTGGACGATGCGCACGGCGTAGGCGTGGTCGGTGACGGCCGTGGTGCCGTGGCCGCCGCCGGGCTGGGCGTGGACGATGTGCCGCTGCAGCTGGTCACGCTGGGCAAGGCACTGGGCGGTTCCGGCGCGCTGGTGCTGGGCCGCGACGATCTGGTCGAGCACCTGGCTGAAACCGCACGCCCCTACATCTACACCACGGCGATGCCGCCACCGCTGGCCGCCGCTGCACTGGAAGCGGTGCGCCTGGCACGCCGTGACAACTGGCGCCGCTCGAAACTGACCGACCTGATCGCGCTGTTCCGCAGCGAGGCACGCCGCCATGGCCTGGACCTGATGGCTTCGGAAACGCCGATCCAGCCGCTGCTGTGTGGTGACGATCACCGCGCCGTGGCGATGTCCAAGGCACTGGAGCAGGCTGGTTGGCTGGTCGGCGCGATCCGTCCGCCCACGGTGCCCGAAGGCAAGGCGCGCCTGCGTGTGACCCTGTCCGCCCTGCACACGCCGGAACAGGTGCGTGGCCTGGTGGCCGCGATCGCCAGCGCGCGCGATCGCGTGGATCTGGCGGTACGTGACGCCGCGCCACCGCCATTGCCTGTCTTTGCCTGAGCCTGCTGTCGTTTTCCCATGCATATCGACGTCACCGGCCAGGGGCCGGACCTGGTACTGATCCATGGCTGGGCCCTGCAGGGCGGTGTGTTCGCACCGTTGGTGCAGCGCCTGGCCGACCGGTTCACCCTGCATCTGGTTGATCTGCCGGGCCATGGCCACAGCCGCGAAGACACCACGCCGTTGCGCCTGCCGTTCGTGGTGAACGCCATTGCCGCGGCCACGCCGCCGGCGGTGTGGTGCGGCTGGTCACTGGGCGGCCTGTTCGCACTGCACGCCACCGCAACGCTTCCGAAAGTGCGCGGGCTGGCGATGATCGCGGCCACGCCGCGCTTCGTGCGCGGCCACGACTGGCCGCATGCGGTGGAGCCGGCGGTGTTCGAGCAGTTCGGGCGCGAGCTGGCGACCGATTTCGGTGGCACCCTGGAACGCTTCCTGGCGCTGGATGTGATGGGCTCGGCGCACGCCCGCGAGGAGCTGCGCACGCTGCGCCAACGCCTGGTTGAGCGCGGCGCGCCCACCGAACGGGCCCTGCTGGAAGGCCTGCGCCTGCTGGAAAGCACCGACCTGCGCGGCGCATTGCCAACACTGGGTAAACCCAGCCTGTGGATCGCCGGCCAGCGCGACCGGCTGGTGTCTCCGGCGGCGATGCAGGCCGCTGCGGCATTGGCCCCGGGTGCGCAGGCGCTGACCATCGCCCATGGCGGCCACGCGCCCTTCCTCGGCCATGCCGACGAGGTGGCCAGCGCCCTGCAACACTTCGTTGCCGGCCTGTCACCGGCCGATGGCGGACAATGAGCGCCTTCCTCATTCCACGGGATTGACGCATGGATCTAGGTATCAACGGCCGCTGGGCACTGGTCTGCGGCGCAAGCAAGGGCTTGGGCCTGGGCTGCGCGCGTGCGCTGGTGCGCGAGGGCGTCAACGTGGTGATCGTGGCCCGTGGCGAGGCTGCACTGCAGGTCGCTGCCGAAGAGCTGCGTGCACTGCCCGGTGCCGCTGAGGTGCGCGCGGTCGCCGCCGACATCACCACCGACGCCGGTCGTGCCGCGGCGCTGGCCGCGTGCCCGCAGGTGGACATCCTGGTCACCAATGCCGGTGGCCCGCCGCCAGGCGACTTCCGCACTTTCGAGCGCGACGACTGGATCGCCGCGCTCGACGCCAACATGCTGGCGCCGATCGCGCTGATCCGCGCCACCGTGGACGCGATGATTGCGCGTGGCTTCGGCCGCATCGTCAACATCACCTCGTCGGCGGTGAAAGCGCCGATCGACATCCTGGCGCTGTCCAACGGTGCACGCAGCGGCCTGACCGGTTTCGTCGCCGGCCTGTCGCGCCGCACCGTCGCGCACAACGTCACGATCAACAACCTGCTGCCCGGCCAGTTCGACACCGACCGCCTGCGCGCCAACTTCGCCCACACTGCGGGCAAGGACGGCGATGCCGGCGAAGTGGCCGAACGCCGCCGCCAGCAGATTCCCGCTGGCCGCTTCGGCACAGCGGACGAGTTCGGCGCCGCCTGCGCCTTCCTGTGCAGCGCACACACCGGTTACCTCACCGGGCAGAACCTGCTGATCGACGGCGGCGCCTACCCCGGTACGTTCTAAGAGACTTTCGCAATGCCGTCCCACTTCGATGCCCGCCATGTCCGCCGCGCATTCGCGCGTGCCGCCACCAGTTACGACGCTGCCGCCGCCCTGCAGCGCGAGGTGCAGTCGCGGCTGATCGAATCGTTGGACTACCTGGAGGCACGCAAGCCCGAGGTGGTGCTGGACATCGGCGCGGGTACCGGCCACGCCAGCGCGTTGATGAAGAAGCGTTGGCCGAAGGCGCAGGTGATCGCGCTGGATGTGGCACTGCCGATGCTGGACCAGGCCAAGCGCCAGGCCGGCTGGTGGAAGCCGTTCCAACGCCTGTGCGGCGACGCCGCCGCGCTGCCGCTGGCCGACAACAGCGTGGACGTGATCTTCAGCAACCTGTGCCTGCAGTGGGTGGACGACCTGCCGGCGGTGTTCGCAGGCTTCCGTCGCGTGCTCAAGCCCGGTGGCCTGCTGCTGTGTTCCACCTTCGGCCCGGAAACCCTGATCGAACTCAACGAGGCCTTCGCGGCCGCCGATGACCGCCCGCACGTGAGCCGCTTCGCGCAGATCGCCCAGTTCGGCGATGCGCTGATGATGGCCGGCTTCCGCGACCCGGTGCTGGACCGCGATCTGTTCACCTTGACCTACGACGACCTGCCCTCGTTGATGCGCGAGCTGCGCGCGATGGGCGCGACCAATGCGCGGGTGGATCGCCGCCACACGCTGACCGGGCGTGGCCGTTTCGCTGCGGCGGCAGCGGCGTATGAACCGATGCGGCGCGCCGACGGCAAGCTGCCCAGCAGCTGGGAAGTGATCTATGCCCATGCCTGGGCACCGGACCCGGGCGCACCGATCCGCGAAGGCGGGCATGACGTGGCCTCAGTGCCGGTTTCGGCGATTCCGATCCGGCGCAAGCAGACCTGATCGTCTGGTAGTGCCGGCCGCTGGCCGGCAACCTCACGATTCCATGGTGGGCATCTGCCGGCCAGCGGCCGGCACTACCGCATGGCACCCGCCCAAATCAGGTTTCCGCCTCAGGTGTTGGCCGGCGAACTCAGCGGCGGCCGCACCAGGTCGCGGTGGAAGAAATAGATTTCCTGCACCAGGAAGCGCCAGCTGGTGTGGAAGCTGCGGAAGCGCGTGCTGGGCGTGGACGAGGCCAGTGCATCGATGCCCAGCGCCTTGCTCAGGCGCAGCGCGCGCGCCATGTGCAGCGGGTCGCTGACGATGATCACCCGGTGCAGGTTGCGCTGGTCCATCAGCCGCTTGGCTTCCACCAGGTTCTGCACGGTGTTGCGCGAGGCAGTCTCGATCAGGATCGCATCGTCCGGCACGCCGTGCTTGAGCGCATAGCGCCGCGCCACCTGTGACTCGGAAAAGCGCGCGCCGGTACCACCATAGCCGCCGGTGAAGATCAGCAGCGGCGCGAACTGGGCCTCATAGAGATCCAGCCCATGACGGATGCGTTCTTCGAATACCGGCGACGGCTTGGCGTCATAGGCCGCCGCACCGAGCACGATGATGGCGTCGGCCTTGGCCGCCTGGTCACGCTCGCCGACCCAGACGATCCAGGCAGTCACGCCCAGCAGCCAGATCACCAGCAGGACAAACAACCGCCACAGCCAGCCCAGCAGGCCAGTGCGATGCCGGTGCCGGTCGCGGCTCACGGCGCGCCCCAGCGCAGTGCGGGCAGGTCGACGTTGCCGCCGGACAGCACCAGGCCCACGCGCAGGCCGGCAAAACGCTGAGGCTGCGCCAGCACCGCGGCGAGCACGGTCGCCGATGACGGCTCGACCACCTGCTTGAGGACCTCCCACAGCAAGCGCATCGCCGCCATCGTCGCCGCGTCATCGACCACGATCACCTCGGCGTTGGCCGCACGCAGCAGCTCGAAGTTGGGCGCGCCGATCAGGGTGCGCAGGCCATCGCAGATCGTGTCCGGGGTGAACGCCGCCTGGCGCTCGCCAGCGGCCAACGAGCGCGCGGTGTCGTCCGCGCCGGCCGGCTCGGCCAGCACCAGCCGGGTCTGCGGGCTGGCGAGCTGCAGGGCCCGCGCGGTGCCGCTGGCCAGGCCACCGCCGCCCACCGGCACCACCAGCACGTCGAACGGGCCGTCGCTGTGCAGCAGCTCCAGTGCTGCGGTGCCCTGCCCGGCCATCACCGCCGGGTCCGCATAGGGATGGACCAGGGTCGCGCCGGTATCAGCCTGCACTTTGGCGCAGGTGGCCTCGCGGTCGGCGATGGTTGGTGGGCAGCGCCAGAGCGTGGCGCCATGGCGGGCGATGTTGGCCAGCTTGGCCGCCACTGCACCTTCGGGCACCACCACGTGGCAGGGAATGCCACGGGTGCGCGCGGCCAGGGCCAGGGCGGCGCCGTGGTTGCCGGAGGAATGGGTGACCACGCCGGCGCCGGCGCGATCGGCATCCAGCGACCACACCGCATTGCACGCGCCGCGGAACTTGAATGCGCCACCGCGCTGCAGATGCTCGGCCTTGAACGCCAGCTGCGCGCCGGCCAGCGCATCCAGCGTGCGCGAGCGCAGCACCGGGGTCACGCTGGCGTGCGGCGCGATCCGCGCAGCGGCAGCCAGGACATCATCGGCACGGGGCAACAGTGAATCGCTCATGACGCAAGATTAACGTATGGCTCCCTGCTGGCGACCCCGGCACAGGTCATGCCAGCATGGCAGCCTTCACCTCCATTCATCCTGGACAGTGAAGTTAAGGGCCGATTCAACGCCTGCGCATGAAGCTCACTGTACAACCCGTCCTCTGGGGGGACCCACCATGAAAACGCGCCTGATGCTTGCCGGTGGCCTGATGCTGGCCCTGACCGGCTGCACCACCTACGACTATGTCGGCGGTGGCCGCAGCGGCAGCTACTACCACGGTGCGCCGTCGGTGGAGTACCGCTACCCCGCCGGCTATCCCTACAACTACGGCTACCCGTACTACGGCGGCTATGGCGGCTACTACGGCGGCTATGGCAATCCGTATTACTCGCGCCCGATCTACCGCCCGCCGCACAACCACCGCCCGCCACCGCGCCCACCCGGCAACGGCGGCGAGAACCGCCCGCCACCGCCGTCGCGGCCGTCGTACAACGGCGGTTCGCCGTGGCGGAACATGGACTCGATGCGCCGGCCGCCGCAATCGAACATCCAGCCCTCTGCGCCCCCGCCGCCGGCCCGTCCGGCTCCGGCGCCGAGTGCGCCAAGAATGAACGGTTCCCCCTGGCGCAACATGGATCGTGGGACGCAGCGCACAGTTGAGCGCTGAACCGTCTTGCATTTCACACGGTCCAAGCCGCACTCTACGGGGCCAGTGACGGCCCGCGTCACAAAGTGACAAAAACGACACGGGCCGCCGCAAAAAGCTCTACGTCGATATCCGACAGGAACATCTGGATCCCCCCTGTTCCGGCCCTGTCGGATGTCGGCACCTCTGAAAGCGGACGGCCCCGCAGTGCGGGGCCGTTTGTTTTGCGGGGTCGTCAACCGGCGGCCGCAGCTTCCGTAGATCCACGCCATGCGTGGATGGCGGCCTCCCGATAGCGCCAAAAAACAGGGCCGGGCAGTCCCCCGACTGCCGGCCCCCTGCTCCCCCACCGTGCGCCTGTACCGGCCCCTGTTCCAATTCCGGTCACGGGCGCCTGCGGCGCCAGCCACGGTGGGTGCTATTGGGTTATCTGCAAAAATCCTGCCAACTTTAGGGCTGATTTCGACGGGAGCCGGCCGGCGCCGACGTCGCGGCCCCGAATGGCGCTAAAATCGCCACCCCGGTGCCGCCCCGGCCGCGCCCGCCCCCAGCTGAACAGCCCCATGAACCCGTCCTTCCATCGTTACGACGTCATCGTCATCGGCGGTGGCCACGCCGGCACCGAAGCCGCGCTGGCCGCGGCCCGTACCGGCGTGCGCACCCTGCTGCTGACCCACAACATCGAAACAGTGGGCGCGATGAGCTGCAACCCGGCCATCGGCGGCATCGGCAAGGGCCATCTGGTCAAGGAAATCGACGCCCTGGGCGGTGCGATGGCGCATGCCGCCGACCGCGCCGGCATCCAGTGGCGCACGCTCAACGCCTCCAAGGGCCCGGCCGTGCGCGCCACCCGCTGCCAGGCCGACCGCAACCTGTATCGCATGGCGATCCGCGCCATTGTCGAAGGCCAGGCCAACCTGACCGTGTTCCAGGCCGCGGTCGATGACCTGGTCATTGAAGGCGACGCCGTGCGCGGGGTCATGACCCAGACCGGCCTGCGCTTCGACGCCGGGGCCGTGGTGCTGACCGCCGGCACCTTCCTGGCCGGCAAGATCCATGTCGGCCCGACCCAGTACGCCGCCGGCCGCATGGGCGACCCGCCGGCCACCACGCTGGCGGCGCGCCTGCGCGAGCGTCCTTTCCAGGTGGACCGCCTGAAGACCGGCACGCCGCCGCGCATCGATGGCCGCTCGCTGGACTACAGCGTGATGGACGAGCAGCCGGGCGATTCGCCGCGGCCGGTGATGTCCTTCCTCGGCTCGGTGGACGAGCATCCGCAGCAGGTCAGCTGCTGGATCACCCACACCACCGAGCAGACCCACCAGATCATCCGCGACGCGCTGCACCGCTCGCCGCTGTACAGCGGCCAGATCGAAGGCATCGGCCCGCGCTACTGCCCGTCCATCGAGGACAAGGTGGTGCGCTTCGCCGAAAAGGCCAGCCACCAGATCTTCGTCGAACCCGAAGGCCTGGGCATCGTCGAGATCTACCCCAACGGCATCTCGACCTCGCTGCCCTTCGACGTGCAGCTGGAGATGGTGCGCAGCATCCGCGGCTTCGAGAACGCGCACATCACCCGCCCCGGCTACGCCATCGAGTACGACTTCTTCGATCCGCGCGGGCTGAAGGCTTCGCTGGAGACCAAGCTGGTGAACGGCCTGTTCTTCGCCGGCCAGATCAACGGCACCACCGGCTATGAAGAAGCCGCCGCGCAGGGCCTGCTGGCCGGCCTCAACGCCGCGCGCCAGGTGCGCGGGCTGGACGGCTGGTGCCCGCGCCGCGACGAGGCCTACCTGGGCGTGCTGGTGGATGACCTGATCACCCACGGCACCAACGAGCCGTACCGCATGTTCACCAGCCGCGCCGAGTACCGCCTGCAGCTGCGCGAGGACAATGCGGACCAGCGCCTGACCCCGACCGGCCGCGAGATGGGCCTGGTGGATGACCGTCGCTGGGGTGCGTTCGAGACCAAGCAGGCCGCCGTCGCTGCCGAGCGCGCACGCCTGGGCGCGCTGTGGGCGACCCCGGCCAATGCGCTGGGCCGCGAAGTGCAGGACACGCTGGGCGTGGCGGTCAGCCGCGAGACCAACGTGCTGGACCTGATCAAGCGCCCCGAGCTGGATTACGCGCAGCTGATGCAGGTGCCATCGCTGGGGCCGGCCGTGGCCGACGCCAAGGTGGCCGAGCAGGTGGAGATCGGCGTGAAGTACGCCGGCTACCTGGACCGCCAGCGCGAGGAGATCGAGCGCCAGCAGCGGCATGAGGCCACGCCGATCGCCGAGGCGTTCGACTATGCGACCGTGCGCGGGCTGTCGGCCGAAGCACTGCAGAAGCTGGAGCGGGTGCGCCCGCAGACCATCGGCCAGGCGCAGCGTATTCCGGGCATGACCCCGGCAGCGATCTCACTGCTGCTGGTGCACCTGGAGCGCGCGCGCCGCGGCCGCGTGGCGTAACGCGGGACCGTCCGCTTCTGGTGGGTACCGGCCAAGGTCGGCACGCACCGGAGCGGAAGACGCACCCACATTGGCGAACGCGCTAGCGTGCGTCGGCCCCGCCGCCCAGCACCTTGAACAACGTCACCCGGTTGCCCGCCTCCTGCTGCTGCAGCGCGATCAGGTCCTGCTGCGCGGCAAACAGGCTGCGTTGCGCATCCAGTGCCTGCAGATAGCCGTCCAGCCCGGTGCGGTAACGCGCATCGGCCAGCGTGTAGCTGCGCTGGTTGGCGGCCACCCGCGCGCGCTGTGCGTCCATCTGCACGGTCAAGTGATCGCGCGTGGCCAGCGCATCGGCTACTTCACTGAAGGCCTGCTGGATCGCCTTCTCGTACTGCCCGATGCCGATGTCCTTGCCGATCTTCGAGGCATCCAGCGAGGCCTTCAGCGCGCCGGCGTGGAAGATCGGCGCGGTGATGCTGGGCGCGAACGACCAGCCACGGGTGCCGGCCGAGAACAGCGTCGACAACGCGGTGGAGCTGTGGCCGTAATTGGCGGTCAAGGTCAGCGTCGGGAAGAATGCAGCGCGCGCGGCACCGATATCGGCATTGGCCGCCTGTAGTACGTGTTCGGCGGACAACACGTCCGGGCGCTGCAGCAGCACGCTGGACGGCAGGTTGGCCGGCAGCGGCGCCAGTGCCACGCTGCCATCCAGCGCCTGCGCGGTTGGCAGCAAGGCCGGATCCAGCGGCGCCCCTACCAGCAACTGCAATGCATCGCGATCCTGCGCCTGCTGCGTCTGCAGCTTGGCGAGCGCACCGCGCGCGGCTTCGACGCTGGTCTGTACCTGCGACAGGTCCAGGCCCGAGGCCAGGCCTTGGGCGTGGCGGGCCTCGGTGCGCTGCAGGGTCTGCTGCTGGCTGTCCAGGGTCTGCCGGGTGAACGCCAGTGACTGCTCGTCCGCTGCCAACGCCAGCCACGCCGTGGCCACTTCGGCCACCAGGCTGGTGCGCGCGGCGCGCTGGTTCTCGGCGCTGGCCAGCCAGTTCTGCAGGGCCTCGTTCTTCAGGCTGCGGATGCGTCCGAACAGATCCAGTTCCCAACTGCTGATACCCACCTGCACGGCATCAGATTCGGTTACCTGGGTGGCACCGGTCTCGCTGTTGGCATCACTTACCCGCGAGCGGGTGACACTGCCGCTGGCATCCACCGACGGCAGCAGCGCCGCGCGCTGGATGCGGTACTGCGCGCGTTCCTTCTCCACCTGCAGCATGGCCACGCGCAGGTCGCGGTTGTTCTGCAGCGCCAGCGCGATCACCTGCTGCAGGCGCGGCTCGAGGAAGACTTCGCGCCAGGCTGGCACCGCCAGTGCTGGCTCGGCCTCGGCCGTGGCGGCATTGCCGAATTGTGCCGGCACCGGCGCCTCGGGCCTCTGGTAATGCGGCGCCATGCTCACGCAGCCACCCAGCACGGTGGTCATCGTTGCGGCCGCAATGGCGCGCAGCAGCATCGGCTTCATGGGCTTGCCTCCGGGGCAGTGGCTTCGGCAGGCGCGCGGCCCGGGAACAGGCGGCGCACGAGCAGGTAGAACAACGGCACGAAGAACATGCCCAGCACCATCGAGGCGACCGTGCCGCCGGCCACGCCGGTACCCAGCGAGCGGCGCGCGGCCGAGCCAGCGCCGGTGGCGAACACCAGCGGCAGCACACCCATCAGGAACGCCAGCGAGGTCATCACGATCGGCCGCAGGCGCAGATAGACGGCCTGCAGGATCGCCTCGCGGGTGCTCCTGCCCTGCTGTTCAAGGATGCGGGCGAACTCGACGATCAGGATGCCGTTCTTGGCCGCCAGGCCAATCGTGGTCAGCAGGCCGACCTGGAAGTACACGTCGTTGTTGAGGCCACGCAGGTTCATCATCAGCACCGCACCGAACACACCCACCGGCACCGCCAGCATCACCGCGAACGGCACCGCCCAGCTTTCATACAGCGCGGCCAGGCACAGGAACACGAACAGCAGCGAGATGGCGTACAGCATCGGCGCCTGATTGCCCGACAGCTGTTCCTGGTAGGCCATGTCCGACCAGGCATGGCTGAAGCCTTCCGGCAGCGCGTCGGCCAGGCGCGCGATCTCGGCCATCGCCTCGCCGGAACTGACGCCCGGCGCGGGCTGGCCGGTGATCTCCATCGCCGACACGCCGTTGTAGCGCTGCAGCGCGGCCGGCGCGCTGGTCCAGTGCGCGCTGACCAGCGACGACAGCGGCACCATCTGGCCGGCCTGGTTGCGCACGCTCCAGCGCTCGATGTCCTGCGGCTGCATGCGCGCTTCGGCGGCGCCCTGGATGAACACCTTCTTGATGCGGCCCTTGTAGATGAAGTTGTTGACGAAGTCGCCACCCAGCGCCGCGTTCAAGGTGTCATTGATGTCCTGCGGATTCACGCCCATGGCCTGCGCCTTGGCGTCGTCCACCTTCACCGCATACACCGGCGCGTCCTCCAGGCTGGCGTAGCGCACGTTGACCAGCTTCGGATCCCTGGCGGCCTCCTTCAGCAGCGTGTTGCGCGCGGCCACGGCGGCGGCATGGCCGGCGCCGCCTTCGTCCTGCAGTTCCAGGGTGAAACCGCCCGCATCGCCCAGGCCAAGGATGGCCGGTGGCGAGGTGATGAACACCTGCGCATCGGGCACGCTGGCCATGGCCGCGGTCAACCGTGCGGCAATGGTGTCGGCGTCATCCTTGCGGTCATCCCAGTCCTTCAGGCGGATGAAGGCCTGGCCGACGTTCTGGCCGCTGCCGGTGACACTGAAACCGGCGGTGGCCTGGATCGACAGCACGCCGTCGTCCTTCACCGCGGCGGCACTCAGGCGATCCATCACCGCGCGGGTCTGCTCCAGGGTGGCACCGGCCGGCAGCTTCACCAGCGCGTTGAGCATGCCCTGGTCCTCGTCGGGCAGGAACGCGCCCGGCAGGTGCCACAGCAGCAGGCCGGTGGCCACGCTCAGCACCAGGTAGAACCCCACGCCCAGCGTGCGCCGGCCAAGGAAGCCATCCACCCGGCGACGCAGGCCGTTGGAGGTGCGCTCGAAACGGTGGTTGAACCAGATGAAGCACTTGCCCAGCAGGCTCGGCTCACCGCCGTGGTCGCCATGCGGATGGCCGCCCTTGGGAATCTGGTGCAGGATGCTGCCGCACAGGGCCGGGGTGATGGTCATCGCCACCAGCACCGACAGGATCATCGCGGCGGCAATCGTCACCGAGAACTGGCGATAGATCACGCCGGTGACACCGCTGAAGAACGCCATCGGCAGGAACACGGCGGTCAGCACCAGCACGATGCCCACCAGCGCGCCGGTGATCTGGCCCATCGCCTTCAGCGTGGCCGGCTTCGGCGCCAGCCCTTCGAAGGTCATCACCCGCTCCACGTTCTCCACCACCACGATGGCATCGTCCACCAGCAGGCCGATGGCCAGCACCAGTGCGAACATGGTCAGGGTATTGATCGAATAGCCAAATGCCGCCAGCACGCCGAAGGTGCCCAGCAGCACCACCGGCACCGCGATGGTCGGGATCAGGGTGGCGCGCCAGTTCTGCAGGAACAGGTACATCACCAGCACCACCAGGATGATCGCCTCGATCAGGGTGATCACCACTTCCTTCAGCGAGATGGTCACGAACGGCGTGGTGGTGAACGCCACGTGGTAGGTGTAGCCGTGCGGCCAGTACTTCTGCAACTGCTGCAGGCGGGTCTCGATGGCCTTGGACACGGCGATGGCATTGGCGCCGGCGTTGAGCTCGATGCCCAGCGACGCCGACGGCTTGCCGTTGAAGGTGCTGATGCTGTCGTAGCTCTCCGGCCCCAGGCCGATCGTCGCCACGTCGCCCAGGTGCACTACGCTGCCGTTGGCATCGGCCTTCAGCACCACCCGCGCGAACTGTTCGGGCGTGTGCAGGCGGCTGCGCGCGGTGACCGTGGCGTCCAGCTGCTGGCCCTTCAGTGCCGGCTGGCCACCCAGCTCACCGGCCGAGACGTCGGTGTTCTGCGCCTGCAGTGCGGTCTCGATGTCCGACGGCATCAGCGCGTACTGGCGCATCTTCTCCGGGTCCAGCCAGATGCGCATGGCGTATTCCTGGCCGATCGGCTGGATGTTGCCGACACCACTGACGCGGCTGATCTGGTCGTCGATGCGCGCTTCCATGAAGTTGGCGACATCGAAGTTGTCCATGCTGCCGTCTTCGCTGGTGAACGACAGCACCTCGAAGATCGAACCACTGGACTTGGTGATGGTCAGGCCGTTCTGCTGCACCGCCTGCGGCAGCGTCGCCATCGCCGCCTGCAGCTGGTTCTGCACCTGCACCTGCGCGGTGTCCGGATTGGTGCCGGTGGCAAACACCAGGTTGACCTGCGCCGAGCCATCGGAGGCGCTGGTGGAGGTCATGTACATCAGGTGGTCCAGGCTCTGCTGGGACTGCTCGATGACCTGGGTGACCGCGTTTTCCACGGTCTGCGACGAGGCGCCGGTGTAGGTGGCGCGGATGGTGATGGTGGGTGGGGCGATCTGCGGGTAGCGGTCCACCGGCAGGATCAGGATCGCGAGCAGGCCGAGCAGGCTGACCGCGATGGCGATCACCCAGGCGAAGATCGGCCGGTCGATGAAGAAACGAACCATGCGCGGCAGGCCTCAGTGCGACGTTTCGTCGGTGTTGCCGGTCGGGTCGATCGCCGGCATTGCGGCCAGCTGCGCGGTGGTGGCCGCCACCGCCTGCACCTGCTGGCCAAGCGCTACCGCGCTGCCGTTGCTGACGATCACCCGATCGCCAGCCTTCAGCCCCTGCGTGATCTGCCACTGGTTGCCCACTACCTGGCCGGTGCTGACCCGGCGCTCAACCACGCGGTCCTTTGCGTCGAGCAGGCGCAGCAGCGGCTCGCCACGTTCATTGCGCAGCACCGCCTTCTGCGGCACCAGCAGGGCGCGCGCATCGGTGGCCATCGGCAGCACCGCCCTCAGGTACATGCCTGGCAGCAGCAGGCCCTCCGGGTTCGGAATGACCGCGCGCAGCACCACGTTGCCGGTGCCCGGGTCGACTGCGCTGCCGACAAACTCCAGGGTGCCTTCATGCGCGTACGTGCTGCCGTCCTCCAGCAGCACCTTCACCTGTGCCTTGCCGTCGATGGCTTTCACCCGGCCGGCATCGAGCTGCTTGCGCAGCGCCAGCATCTGCGTGCTGGACTGGGTGACATCCAGATAGACCGGGTCCAACCGCTGGATGGTTGCCAGCGCCGCGTCCTGGCCGGCGGCGACCAGCGCGCCAGCGGTGACACTGGACGTGCCGATGCGGCCATCGATCGGTGCAGTAACCCGGGTGTAGTCGAGGTTGATGCGGGCCGCCTGCAGCGCAGCGCGCGCGGCGATCACATTGGCCTGGGCCTGCTTCAGTGCCGAGGTGGCATCGTCGGCGTCCTGCTTGCTGGCCGCATCCATGCCCAGCAGCGTGCGCGTGCGCTCGGCCTTCGGCTGCGCTGACAACACAGTGGCCTCGGCCTGCGCCAGCTGGCCACGCGCGGTATCGAAGGCGGCCTGGTACGGCGCCGGATCGATCTGGTAAAGCAGCTGGCCGGCCTTGACCTGCTGGCCTTCGGTGAACAACCGCTGGCGGATCAGCCCGCCGACCTGCGGGCGCACCTCGGACACCTCGAACGGTACGGCGCGACCGGGCAGGGTCTGTTGCAGGGCCAGCGGCTGCACGCTGGCAGTGATGACGCCCACTTCAGGGGTGGCCGGGGCCTCGGGCCTGCCCGCCGAGCAGGCCGCCAGGGCCAGCAGCAGGGGCAGCAACAGCGGACGGGGGGAGCGGGACAGCGGGCGCAGGAGTGACATGGGGGGCGTGGGGGCCTTGCGTTGACCCGTGCACGCTGCCGTGGAACTGTGCAGAGAATATGGAGATTGTGCGACCGGCTCAGCGGGCGCTTGCTTTCGGCGCCGCATGCGCCGCTAATGGCCCCGCGATGGCGAAGATTCGACTCAAATTCGGCCTGACCGCGAAGACCTTCCTCGCGATCTTCACCGCCTGCCTGCTGGTGCTGGCAGTGAACGGTATTGCCAGCCGCGTGGCGTTCCAGACCGGCTTCCTGGACTACCTCAATGACCAGGGCGACCTGCGCATGCAGCGCGTGATGCCGCACCTGCAGCGCGAGTACAGTGCGCACGGCGGCTGGGAGCACCTGCGCGGCGACAGTGACCGCTGGGCGCGGCTGCTGCGCCCGGATCTGGCCCATGGGCACGAGGGGCCCGTGCCACCGCTGTCCGACCAGACCGGCGTTCCCTCCCGCCTGGGCCTGTTCGATGCACAGCATCGGTTCGTAGCCGGCAACCCGGACGCCACCAGCGACGACGAGCCGCACGCCGTGCAGGTGGACGGGCACACGGTCGGCTGGCTGGGCATGGTGCCGTTCCAGACCGTCATCGCCACCAACGACCTGAACTTCTACAACACCCAGATGCGTGCGTGGTGGGTGATCGGCATCGCGCTGCTGCTGGTGACGGTGCTGCTGGCCTGGCTGGTATCGCGCGCGCTGCGCCAGCGCCTTGCCAAACTGGCGGCGGCCACCCACCGGCTCGCCGCTGGCGACTACGCCACCCGCATCGAGCGCACCAGCGATGACGAGCTGGATGCACTGGTCAACGACTTCAACCGGATGGCGCAGGCGCTGGACGACACCGAGCGCAACCGCCGTGCCTTCATCGCCGATATCTCGCACGAACTGCGCACGCCGCTGGCGGTGGTTCGTGCCGAACTGGAAGCCATCGAGGACGGCATCCGCCCGCTGGACCGCGCCAACCTCGGTGCCCTGCAGGGCGAGATCCGCCAACTGGGCAAGTTGATCGACGACCTGCACGACCTGTCGATGACCCAGTCCGGCGGCCTGGCCTACCGCTTCGCACCGCTGGACCTGGCGGCGCTGCTGAGCAGCGAGCTCAATGGCATGCGCGTGCGCTTCTCCACGGCGGGGCTGGCACTGGAGGAGAACCTGCCCGCCACACCGCTGCAGGTATCCGGTGACGAACGACGCCTGCAGCAGGTGCTGGCCAATCTGCTGGAAAACGCATTGCGCTACACCCACGCCGGGGGCCGCGTACGCGTGCAGGCAGCGCGCGTGCCTGCCGGCGTGCAGCTGATCGTGGAAGACACCGCGCCAGGCGTGCCGGCGGACAAATGCGCGCTGCTGTTCGAGCGCTTCTACCGGGTGGAGAGCTCGCGCAACCGGGCCAGCGGCGGCAGCGGGCTGGGCCTGGCCATCAGCCACAACATCATCCTCGCCCACCACGGCCTCATCCACGCCGAGCCATCGCCGCTGGGCGGGCTGCGCGTGGTCATTACCCTGCCGGAGCCTGCATGAGCCTGTCCACCGCCGCGTCCTCGAAGATCCTGATCGTCGAGGATGAGCCACGCCTGGCCTCGGTGCTGCGCGACTACCTGGCCGCCGCCGGCATGACCAGCGAATGGGTGGACGATGGCGGCCAGGTGATCGACGCATTCGCGCGCTACCAGCCCGACCTGGTGCTGCTGGACCTGATGCTGCCACAGCGCGATGGCGTGGACCTGTGCCGCGAACTGCGCGCCAGCAGCGATGTACCGGTGATCATGGTCACCGCACGGGTGGAAGAGATCGACCGCCTGCTGGGCCTGGACATCGGTGCCGACGACTACATCTGCAAGCCGTTCAGTCCGCGCGAAGTGGTCGCACGGGTGATGGCGGTGCTGCGTCGCTACCGCCCGGACCCCGCTGCGCGGGCCAACAGCGGGCTGCATATCGACGAACCGGCAGCCCGCGCTACCTGGAACGGCAAGGGCCTGGACCTGACCCCGGTCGAATACCGCCTGCTGCGCACGCTGCTGGCCACGCCGGGCCGGATCTGGGCGCGCGACGAGCTGCTCGACCGCCTCTATCTGGACCACCGCGTGGTGGTCGACCGCACCGTCGACAGCCACGTGCGCAACCTGCGCCGCAAGCTGGCTGACGCCGGCATGGAAGGCGAACCGATCCGTTCGGTGTATGGCATGGGCTACAGCTACGAGCCGTGATCGCGTTCGCCGGGCTTGGCCCGGCGCTACCCCGTCATGCCTCGTCGACGAACGTCACCCTCTGGTAGCGCCGGGCCATGCCCGGCGAGCGCAGCGATGCAGACCTGCGCTACAGTCGAGAGCGCTCGACATTAAGAACACAACTGCATGGACGACATCCACCCGATCGCGCCGGACAAGCGCGCCGCCATTCTTTCCAGCCTCGCCGACATCGAACAGCGCCACAATGTGCGTGTGCTGCTGGCCTGCGAATCCGGCAGCCGTGGCTGGGGCTTCTCTTCGCCGGACAGCGACTACGATGCACGCTTCATCTACGTGCATCGCCAGCCGTGGTATCTCAGCGTCAACGAGAGCACCGGTCCCGGCGAAGCGCAGCGCGATGTGATCGAGCTGCCGATCGACGATGAGCTCGATGTCAGCGGCTGGGACCTGCGCAAGGCACTGCGGCTGGTCTCAAAATCCAATCCGACACTGATCGAATGGCTGCGTTCGCCGATCGTGTACCGGCAGGATGACGCTGCGGTGGCACTGCTGTGGGAAGCGGCCCAACGCTTCTACTCACCCTTGGGCAGCTGGTGGCACTACATGAGCATGGCCAGGACCACACACAGCCGCCACCTGGGTGAGCCCACCATCAGCACCAAGAAGTACCTGTATGTGCTGCGCGCCCTGCTTGCCTGCCAGTGGATCGAGAGCGAGCCCACGCCGCCGCCGATGGCCTTCGAGGATCTGCTGGACCGGTTGCTGCCGGACGGCCCGGTGCGCCACGCCATCGACGCATTGCTGGTGGTCAAGCGCGCCAGCGCCGAGGTCAGCGCTCGTCCGCGCATCGCGCTCATCAGCGAGTACATTGACCATGCGATGGCCGTTCGCGCGGCGCAGGCCCCGCAGCTGCCGGCCGGACAGGGCGACAGCGCCTGGCTGGACGTGCTGTTCCGGCGGATGCTGGCCGAGCACGCGCCGTCCTGAGCGGTTGCACCCGTTTCTGGTAGCTGCCGACCTTGGTCGGCACCGAGATCACCATCCACGCATGGCGTGGATCTACTGTGTATCCGCGCGGCCCCAGGGCGGTACCTTCCCCAGCGGACGCACGCGTATCATCGTCGCGAACGCCCTGATTTCCGGAGACACCGATGAACCCGCTGCGCCCCTTCCGCGACAAGATGCCCATCCTCGGCGAGCGCGTGTACATCGACCCGGCCTGCACCGTCATCGGTGACGTGGAGCTGGCCGAGGACGTATCAGTGTGGCCCGGCACGGTCATCCGCGGTGATGTCAATTACGTGCGCATCGGGGCGCGCACCAATGTGCAGGACGGCACGATCATCCACGTCAGCCACCACAGCCCCTACAACAAGGCCGGCTACCCGACCCTGATCGGCGAAGGCGTGACCGTCGGCCACGGCTGCATCATCCATGCCTGCACGATCGGCGACTACAGCCTGATCGGCATGGGCGCCTGCATCCTCGACGGTGCGCGCGTCGAGCGCCATGGCTTCGTCGGCGCCGGTGCGGTGGTCGGCCCGGGCAAGGTGGTTGGCGAAGGCGAGCTGTGGGTGGGCAATCCGGCCCGCCCGGCGCGCACGCTGAGCGACAAGGAGATCGAGTCGCTGCACTACTCGGCCGACCACTACGTGCGGCTGAAGGACGAATACCTGGGCTGAGCAGCCAACGCCGCCATGCGGCTCTGCTAAAGTCTGGGCCCGACCAGGACCTGTCGAGACCCCCATGCCTGTGGCTGCCTGCCGGAGAGGACTCCGGCGCCCACAACGAAGGCCATCGCACTGATGGCCGCACCGATGCTCGATACCTACCGCGAGGTGGTGACGCCGGAGGGTGTGCCGCTGCAGCTGCCGGCAGCCGGCCCGGTGCCACGGGCGATGGCGTGGCTGGTGGATCTGGGCGTGCGCATCGCGGTACTGGTGGTGATGTCGATTCCACTGGCACTGCTGGATTCGTTCGGCTCCGGGCTCGGCCTGGTGCTGATGTTCCTGGTGTACTGGGCCTACCCGATCGTCTGCGAAGCGCTGTGGGGCCGTACCCTCGGCAAGCGCGCGCTGGGCCTGCGCGTGCTTGCGCGCGATGGCGCGCCGGTAGGCTGGATGCCTGCCATCACCCGCAACCTGCTGCGCACCGTGGACATGCTGCCGTTCGGCTATGCACTGGGCCTGATCAGCAGCCTGTTCGATCCCCATGGCCGTCGCCTGGGCGATCTGGTGGCCGGCACCGTGGTGGTGCATGCGCCCGTGCTGTACCTGCCGCCTCCGCCCACCATCGACAGCGTGCTGGCCCCGCCGCAGCCGCTGCGACCGGAAGAGCAGGCCGCGCTGATGGCCTTCGCCGAGCGCGCGCCACGGCTGTCGGCGGCCCGCCAGCAGGAACTGGCCGGCATCGCCGAACCGCTGACCGGCACCCACGGCCAGGTCGGCGTACTGCGCTTGTATGCCATGGCCAACTGGCTGTTGGGGCGGCGATGAAGCAGGAGCAGTTCGTCGCCCGCTACCAGCAGGAATGGCAGGACCTGGAACACTGGCTGCTGCTGCGTGCTGGTGCTGCGCGCCGCACGCGGCGCAAGGCCAGCGCGCTGGCAGTGGACGACGCCGCCTTCCCGCAGCGCTACCGGCGCCTGTGCCAGCAGCTGGCACTGGCCCGCGAGCGCGGCTACAGCCCGCAGCTGGTGCAGCGCCTGCAGCAGTTGATGCAGCAGGGCCACAGCGTGCTGTACCGCACGCCGCCGACGCGCTGGCGCGGTGCACTTGAATTCCTGGTGGCCGACTTCCCGCTGCTGGTGCGCAGCCAGGCGCGCAGCATGTGGGTGGCACTGGCGATGTTCGCGCTGCCGGCGGTGGCCTGCTTCGTGCTGGCGCAGCTCTACCCGGACCTGATCCACATGGTGATGGACAACCGCCAGATCGCCGAGATGGAGCGCATGTACGATCCAGCGGCCGAGCGCCTCGGGCGTGACAGCGGCACGGACTGGATGATGTTCGGCCACTACATCCTGAACAACATCAGCATCGCCCTGCGTACCTTCGCCAGTGGTCTGCTGGCCGGCCTGGGCACGCTGCTGGTGCTGCTGTTCAACGGCGTGATCATCGGTTCGGTGGCCGGCCACCTGCAGCACATCGGCCATGGCGATCCGTTCTGGCGCTTCGTCGCGGGCCATGGTGCGTTCGAGCTGACCGCGATCGTGATCGCCGGCGGTGCCGGCCTGCAGTTGGGCATGAAACTGCTGGCCCCCGGTCGGCGCAGCCGCCTGGATGCCCTGGTCGAAGGCGGCCGCATCGGGGCCCGGCTGTGCCTGGGCGTGGCGTTCATGCTGCTGGTGGCCGCGTTCATCGAAGCGTTCTGGTCGTCGATTGCCGAAGTGCCGGCGTGGGGCAAGTTCAGCGTGGCCGGCGTGCTGTGGGCCGGCGTGCTGCTGTGGCTGTGGCGCGGCGGGCGCGGAGGCGGCAATGCGCATTGACCGCCTGGACGTGGCGCTGCGCGCGCGCAGTGGCTGGGAAGCAATGGAGCTGGGCAGCGCCCTGTCGCGCCGCCACGCGCGTGCGGTATGGGGCAGCTGGCTGCTGGCCAGTGCACCGCTGTTCGTGATCTTCAACGCGCTGGGCTGGTGGCTGGATGCGTTCGGCTGGGCCTGGCTGGCGATGTGGTGGTGCAAGCCACTGTTCGAGCGAGCGCCGCTGTACGTCCTGTCGCGCGGCATCTTCGGTGAGCCGGTGGGCGCGCTGGCAGCGCTGCGCGCGCAGCGCAGCTGGGGCAATGCAGGCTTCTGGGGCTACCTGGGCTGGCGCCGCTTCAGCGTGCTGCGCAGCCTGTGCCTGCCAGTGAACCTGCTGGAAGGCAACGCGCCGGCCCATCGCGGTGCACGCCGCCGCGCCGTGGCGGCCGGTGCCGCGGGCGCCGCCGTCGTGCTGACCGTGGCCTGCATGGCCTTTGAAGGGGTGCTGGTGTCCGGTGCGATCGGCGCGGTGTTCATGTTCATGCCACTGGAGCTGATGTCCGAATCATGGCGTGCCGCATGGGACATGATCGGCCAGGACACGCCTGCCTGGGCGCAACTGGGCTTCAACCTGGCGTGCTGGCTGGCATCGGTGCTGATCGGACCGTTCTATGTCGGCGCCGGCTTCGGCCTGTACTTGAACCGGCGTACGCAGATGGAAGCGTGGGACGTGGAGATCGCCCTGCGCCGCCTGCGCGAGCGGCTGCTGCCGGCAGCATCGACGCTGGCGCTGCTGCTGTGCCTTGCCCTGCCGCTGGCCTCCGCGCCAGTGCATGCGCAGGACGCGCAGACGGTCGCTGGGCAGGCCGGCGATGCCGAGGGGGACGAGGACAGCGCGGAAGAACCCGCCACTGCGGCCAACGACCCGGCCAATACGCCGGCGATGATCTTCGGTGCGGCGCCGGTGGACACCGCCGGTTTCCGCCAGGCGGTGAACCGCGCCTATGAAGATCCGCTGCAGCGCCCGACCCGCCAGGTCACGCGCTGGAAGCCGATCGAACAGGCCGAGGAAAAAAAGAAGGAAGACAAGGCGCTGCAGAGCGACGGCAGCAGCAAGGGCGAGCGCAGCAACCGCAAGGCCGGCATTGCCTGGCTGGCGCGCCTGGCCGAGTGGGGCCTGTGGGCCCTGCTGGGCGTCCTGCTGCTGGTGCTGCTGCTGACCGCACGGCTGTGGCTGCCGTGGCTGCGCGGCAGTGGCCGGCGCAAGGCCGACGCTGTACCGCAGGTGGTGGAGGAACAGGTGGAGCTGCCGGTCGTGCTGCCGCCGGACGTGGCCACCCAGGCCGGCCTGCTGTGGGACCAGGGCCGGCCGCGTCAGGCGCTGGCCCTGCTGTACCGCGCCAGCGTGCGCACGGTGGGCGAGCGCAGCGGCATCGCGCTTCCGCCCGGTGCCACCGAAGCGCAATGCCTTCGCGCCTCGCGGCGCATGCCCGATGCCACCGACCGTGACCTGTTCGCGCGCATCGTGCGCATGTGGCAGTACGCCGCCTACGGTGGCCGCCTGCCCAGCCGCGCCGATTTCGATGCACTGGCCGACACTCTGCGCCAGCAGTACCGGTGGCTGGCATGAGCCCGCGCCTGTTCTGGTCGCTGCTGCTGGGCGGGCTGGTGCTGCTCGGCGTACCGCTGACGATCCTCTACCTGCGCACGCATGAGCGGGTGACCGAGACCGTGCAGCTGCCGCCGCAGGGCGAAGCTGGCTACAACCCGCTGTACGTGCTTGGGCAGGCCCTGCGTGCCGATGGCATCGACGTGCACTCGCGGCCGCGGCTGGACCTGCAGCAGATGGCGCTGGGTCCGCGCGACACGGTGGTGCTGCTGCAGGACAGCAGCGAACTGCCGGCACCGGCGGCCAGGGCCCTGCTGGCCTGGGTCGATGGTGGTGGCCATCTGCTGGTGCGCACGCCGCCACCCGCAGAGGACGACGCCAGCAGTACGCAGGGACCGCTGCTGGACCAGCTGGGCGTGGACAGCCTGTACCAGCAGAGCGACTGCCAGCCGTTCCACGTCATCGACGATCCCAGCCATGTGGAGTTCTGCGGTGGTCGTCGCTTCACGCTGGGCTTCGCCGCCCGTACACACGCCGAACGGCGTTGGGGCAACGAGCGCAACCTGGTGTTCGCGCGACTGCGCCACGGGCAGGGCAAGGTGAGCGTGCTGGCCGACATGGAGTTCATGCGCGGCGAGGTGGATTCGCCGGCAGCACGCCTGGCGTCGGCTGCGGGCAAGGCCAGCGACGGCCTGCACGATCTCTCGCACCGCGACCTGACCCGCTATCTGCTCGATCCGAACTACGGCAAGGGCACTTTCTGGCTGGTCTACGCCAGCCGCCCGCCGTCGCTGTGGGCGCGCCTGTTCTACCAGGGCTGGCCGGTGTGGGCGCCGCTGCTGCTGGCCCTGCTGGGCTGGCTGTGGGGCCGTTCGCAACGCTTCGGCAGCCGCCTGCCGTCGCCGGTGCTGGAACGCCGCTCGCTGCTGGAACACGTGCGTGCCAGCGGCGAGCTGCTGCTGCGCTTCGGCCAAGGCGCGCGCCTGTATGACGCCGTGCTCGCCCTGTTCCTGCATCGCCTGCGCCTGCGCGCACCGGTGGCCGCCGCACTGGACGGCGCGCCGCGCGAACAGGCCATCGCCGAACTGCTGTCCTGGCCGCAAGGCCGCGTTGCCAGCGCGCTCACGCCCCCTCCGCCGCACGATTCCTCCGCCCTGCGCGAGCGCATCCGCTTGCTGCTCCAGATGAGATCCCTGCTATGACCGAAGTCCCCGAGCTGCCGGCGGCCGCCAACGCCCGCCTGATCGAACGCGTCGATGCCATCCGCGATGCCGTCGGCCACGCCTTCATTGGCCAGGCCGATGTACTGGACCAGATCCTGGTGGCGCTGCTGGCCGGTGGCCACGTGCTGATCGAGGGCGTGCCCGGGCTGGGCAAGACCCTGCTGGTGCGCGCACTGGCACAGGCCCTGGAACTGGATTACGGCCGCGTGCAGTTCACCCCCGACCTGATGCCCAGCGACGTCAGTGGCCATGCGGTGTACGACCCGAAGAGCGAGAGCTTCAAGATCCGCCGTGGCCCGGTGTTCACCAACCTGCTGTTGGCCGACGAGATCAACCGTGCGCCCGCCAAGACCCAGTCGGCACTGCTGGAAGTGATGCAGGAAGGCCAGGTGACCATCGAAGGCAAGGCGTTCACCCTGGCGCCGCCGTTCATGGCGCTGGCCACGCAGAACCCGCTGGAGCAGGAAGGCACCTACCCGCTGCCGGAGGCACAGCTGGACCGCTTCCTGCTGAAGGTGCTGATCGACTACCCGCAGCTGGAGGACGAGAAGCGCATGGTGACCGCGATCACCAGTGGCCGCGCCGCCAGCGATTTCGACCTGAGCCAGGTGCCACGCGTACTCGGTGCCGGCGAACTGCTGGAACTGCAGCGCGCCACCGCGGCGATCACCGTCGATGACGAAGTGATCGACTACGCAGTACGCATCGTCGCGGCGACCCGGCAGTGGCCGGGCATCGCGGTCGGCGCCGGCCCACGCGGCAGCATCGCGCTGGTGCGTGCCTCGCGTGCGCAGGCGGTGCTGGCCGGCCGCGACTTCGTCACGCCGGACGACGTGCGCGACATTGCTCGCCCGGCACTGCGCCACCGCATTGCACTGGCCCCGGAGCTGCAGATCGAAGGCCAGGACGCCGACGACGTGCTGGGCGCACTGCTGGCCAAGGTGGAAGCACCGCGCCGATGAGGCCTGCCCCGCTGCTGCTGGCGCTGCTGCTGGCCTGGGCCGCCTTGGGCGGCCTGGTGCTGGGCGGGTTGCTGCCGCGCTGGAGCTGGGCGCTGGCCGCCGTGGCCATCGCGCTGCCTGCACTGTTCGACCTGTGGCGCCAGTCGCAGCGCCCGTCGCCGCAGGTACAGCGCGAACTGCCCGAAGCGCTGGCGCTGGGCGTGCGCCGCGAGGCGGCGCTGCGGCTGCAGGCCGAGCAATCGATGACGGTGCAGGTGTTCGACCTGGTCCCCGGCGGCTGGCCGCTGGAATCGCTGCCACAGCGCGTGCGCCTGCGGGCCAGTAGCGCCTCCACGCTGCACTACCACCTGCAGCCGCTGCAGCGTGGGCACTTCCGCTTCGAAGGCGTGCACCTGCGCATGCGCTCGCCGTGGCGGCTGTGGTGGCAGCAACGCACGCTGCCGCCCGCACTGGACGTGCGGGTCTATCCGAATTTCGTGCCGCTCACGCGCTTTGCGTTGTTCAGTGCCGACCAGGCCTCGCGGCTGGTCGGTGCACACGTGAAGCGCCGCCGTGGTGAAGGCACCGACTTCCACCAGATGCGCGAGTACCGCGTCGGCGACAGCCTGCGCCAGCTGGACTGGAAGGCCACCGCGCGTGCGCGCAAGCTGATCTCGCGCGAGTACCAGGACGAGAAGAACCAGCAGTTGCTGCTGATGCTCGACAGTGGCCGGCGCATGCTGGCCAGCGAAGGTGGTCTCTCGCACTTCGACCATGCCTTGAATGCCTCGCTGGTGGTGGCCTACCTGGCGCTGCGCCAGGGCGATGCCGCCGGCCTGTTCGCTGCCGGTGGCGAACGCCGCTGGGTCGCGCCGCAGCGCGGCATGGGCACGGTCGAGCACCTGCTGCGCGCCAGCTACGACCTGCAGCCACGCGCGGTGGCCACCGATTACCTGGCCGCTGCCACCGAGGTGTCGCTGCGCCAGCGCCGGCGGGCACTGGTGATGCTGGTCAGCAACGTGCGCGACGAGGACATCGAAGACCTGCTGGCGGCGGTGCGCCTGCTGCAACGGCGCCACCTGGTGTGCGTGGCCAGCCTGCGCGAGCGCGAGCTGGACGGCGTACTGGAGGGGGACGTGCAGACGCTGGAGGACGCCACCCAGGCCGGTGCCGCGGCGCTGTACCTGCAGCAGCGCGCGAAGGCGCACGAAGCGCTGCGCAGCGAGAAGGTGATGGTGCTGGACGTCACCGCCGACGCCCTGCCGGGCGCGCTGGTGGAGCGCTACCTGGCGGTGAAGCGCGAAGGGTTGCTGTAACCCTGCGATTGACCGGCGCCGAGCATGGACTCGGCTCTACAGACGGCCTGATTCCTGTAGCGCCGAGCCCATGCTCGGCTGTCGGCCAGCGGCCGGCACTACCCTTGCAGCAAGCGACGCTGCAACCGCTCCACCGCACGCTGCAGCAGCGCCCGGTTGCGGGCCAGCTTCATCCACTGCGGCAGGCGCGAGAACATGGATCGATGATGGCCGCGGCCCTCGCGCAGCGTCGCGCCCGCGTATTCGTGCAGTGCCTGCAGATGTTCGGCGTTGTAGGCCCACAGCAGGCCCGCGCGGGTCGATTCGACCAGGCGCAGCGGCAGACCGAAATGCGGATCGGCAGGCTCGGCGTCACGCAGGGGACGCGTCAACACCGTGACCTCGGTGCTGCGACCGCACTGTGCGCATCGGGCGGGGAAGGATGCAGGCGCGGGGATGCCGGCGGGAATCGGCCGACACACATGCAGCCACTGATGCCCGCAGAATCCACAGGGCTGGCGGCCCAGAATGCGGACCGCACCCACCCAGTCGCCGCTGTCCAATGCAGCGCTGCAAGCGGTGCAGCGGAAACGCGCGGTCCATCGATAGGGTTCCCAGCGGGCGATCACCCAACCGGGGGCATCGCAGCGGTGGCAACGCACCGCGACGCGGTCCGCGAAGGCCTGCAGGCTGCGCCCGTCATCGAAATGCCGGCCCGGCGCGGGCGTGGCACGCCCATGCCGGCCAGGCCAACGCCGCACCGTCATCAGACGTAGATCCGCGTCGGCGCCTCGTCGACGATCGCGTGCGGCACGAACCGCGCACTGTCGCGGGTGATCGCGCTGTCGTCCTCGCGGATGCCGATGCCGCAGGCGTGGTCACCCACCACCCAGCTGCCGATCAGCGGGTAGCCACCTTCGAAGCGGGTCAGCGGATGGGCGCGCTGGATGATCGCCGGGCCGTCATAGGGACCGTCGCTGCGCTGGGTGCTGCCATCGGCCAGGTGCATCTCGATGTTGGCACCTTCGCGCGAGAACAGCGGCTTGCGCACCCAGCCCGGGGCCAGCGTGCTGCCGTCATCGAAGTGCGCCTCCAGCAGGTTCGGATGGCCTACGTTGCGCTGCCACAGCAACGGCAGGATGCCCTTGTTGCTCAGCACTGCCTTCCACGCCGGTTCCAGCAACTGCACGCCCGAACCGGGCAGCGCGCGGCCGAACTCTTCGGCCATCAGGTCTTCCAGCGGGTACAGCTTGAACAGCGTGCCGATCACCGAATCATCCAGCGCGGTGAAGCGGCCGTCCTCGGACAGGCCGATGTCCTCGATCGCGATGGCCTGGCCATGCAGGCCGGCCTGCGACGCGCAGTCGCGCAGGTAATCGACCGTGCCACGGTCTTCTTCCGAGCTTCCCACCGCGCTGAAGTACAACGGCGGCGGCAGCTGCGTGGCCAGTTCGCCGAAGCGCTCGACCAGCGCCTCATGGATCGCATTGAACTGGTCGGCATGCTGCGGCAGGCGGCCGGCGTTGCGCTGGTCTTCCAGCCACTGCCACTGGAAGAAGCTGGCCTCGAACAGCGAGGTCGGCGTGTCGTAGTTCAGCTCGTACAGCTTGGCCGGACCGGTGCCGTCGTAGGCCAGGTCCAGGCGGCCGTAAAGGTGCGGCTGGCGCTGGCGCCAGCTGTCGGCGATCCAGTCGCGGTAATGCGACGGAATCGCCAGCTGGTCCATCAACCGCTCGCTGCCGATGACATCACCGACCAGGTCCAGCGCCATCTGGTGCAGCTCGGCACTGGGGTCTTCGATGTCCTGTTCGATCTGGCGCAGGGTGAACGCGTAGTACGCGCTTTCATCCCAGTAGGGCTGGCCATCGATGGTATGGAAACGGAAACCCGCTTCCTCCGCGCGTGCCCGCCACTGGGCACGCTCGGCAATCCGGATGCGCTGCATGGGTCGATCAGCCGCCGTAGCTGCCGCTGGTGCTGCGGCGTGCGCTGGTGTTGCCGAAGCCACCACGGCTGGCAGTGACCGCACGGTTCGGTTCGCTGGTGACCGGTGCCAGACCGGCCTTGCCGGCGCCGATGCCGCTGGCGGTGTTCAGGCCACCGGTGCCGCCCGGTGCCGGGCGCGCCCAGCCAGCGTTCTTGTCCTGGTATGCCGGTGCCGACGCCGGCGCCTGCGGGGCGAGGCCGCCGCGGTTGCTCAGCATCTGCGACATGAAGAAACCCATCATCATCGGGCCGATGAACGAGGTGCCGGCCGAGGTGTGCTGCTGCACGCACTGCTCCGGCTTGTAATCCTTCTCGCAGGCTTCCTTGCTGGCGTACTTCGGCGCCGCATCGGCGGCCTGCTTCTGCGCTTCGGCAAAGGCATTGCGGCACGACGACGGATCACCGGTGGCCTCGGTGCAGGCCTCGACCGAGGTGTACAGGCCTTCCTGCACCTTCACCTCCGGCTCCTTCTGGCAGGCGGTGAACAGCAGCGGCGCAGCGCTCATCAGCAGCAGCGCGGTGGTGCGGGAACGTTTCATGGCCTCATGCCCTGTCGACGGATCAATGCCCCAATGATGCCAAATCCGGGCCAGCAACCGGAATCGGCAAAGTGGGAAAGATGAACGGCCTTTCATTTTCGTCGGCATTGGGGTCAGAGCCCATCGCGCTGCGATGGGATCCGACCCCGGGCGGCACACCGCACTGGTAGGTGCCAACCTTGGTTGGCACACGCCCTGCGGCGCCGCGCTATGCCCGGCGCGCGCAGCCAAGTCTCCGGCGAGAAGCCCCCTTGTTGTTCAAGGGGGCGCGCCGCAGGCGCGGGGATAAGGGGAAATGCGCGGACCACCAAGCCGCTGCAAGCGGTGAAGGTGGTTGCAGCAGCAACCGAAAATATTGGCCATGATCGGCTGACCCCCACGTCGTACGGCCCGCCCGTTCCGCCAGCCATGCCCGAATACCGTTCCCGCACCTCCACCGCCGGCCGCAACATGGCCGGCGCCCGCGCCCTGTGGCGTGCCACCGGCATGAAGGACGGCGACTTCCACAAGCCGATCATTGCCATCGCCAACTCCTTCACCCAGTTCGTGCCCGGCCACGTGCACCTGAAGGACCTCGGCCAGCTGGTCGCGCGCGAAATCGAACAGGTCGGTGGCGTCGCCAAGGAATTCAACACCATCGCCGTGGACGACGGCATCGCGATGGGCCACGACGGGATGCTGTATTCGCTGCCCAGCCGCGAGATCATCGCCGACGCCGTGGAGTACATGGTCAACGCGCACTGCGCCGACGCGCTGGTGTGCATCAGCAACTGCGACAAGATCACCCCCGGCATGCTGATGGCTGCGCTGCGCCTGGACATCCCGGTGGTGTTCGTCTCCGGCGGGCCGATGGAAGCGGGCAAGACAAAGCTGTCCGAGCACAAGCTGGACCTGGTCGACGCGATGGTGGTGGCCGCCGATGACAGCGCCTCCGACGAGAAGGTCGCGGCCTTTGAACGCAGCGCCTGCCCCACCTGCGGCTCCTGCTCGGGCATGTTCACCGCCAACTCGATGAACTGCCTGACCGAAGCGCTGGGCCTGTCGCTGCCCGGCAACGGCACTACGCTGGCCACCCATGCCGACCGCGAGGCGCTGTTCCGTCGCGCCGGCCGCCTGATCGTCGAGCTCTGCCATCGCTGGTACGGCGGCGAAGACCCGAGCGCGCTGCCGCGCGGGATCGCCACCCAGGCCGCGTTCGCCAACGCGATGACCCTGGACATCGCCATGGGCGGCTCCACCAACACCATCCTGCACCTGCTGGCCGCAGCGCAGGAAGCGGAGGTCGACTTCGACCTGACCCACATCGACGCGCTGTCGCGACGCGTCCCGCAGCTGTGCAAGGTGGCGCCGAACACACCGAAGTACCACATCGAGGACGTGCACCGCGCCGGCGGCGTGTTCGGCATCCTCGGTGAACTGGATCGCGCCGGCCTGCTCGATACCACAGTGCCGACCGTGCACAGCGCCAGCCTGGCCGAAGCGCTGGAACGCTGGGACGTGGTGCGCAGCGACAACAACACCCTGCATACCTTCTTCAAGGCCGGCCCGGCCGGCATCCCCACCCAGGAGGCCTTCAGCCAGGCCACGCGCTGGCCCGCGCTGGACCTGGACCGCGCCGAGGGCTGCATCCGCTCGCTGCAACATGCGTATTCGCTGGAAGGTGGCCTGGCTGTGCTGCGAGGCAATCTGGCCGTCGATGGCTGCGTGGTGAAAACCGCCGGCGTGGACGAATCGATCCATGTGTTCGAAGGCCCCGCACGCGTCTACGAAAGCCAGGACGCCGCCGTCGCCGGCATCCTCGCCGACGAGGTGCAGCCGGGCGAGGTGGTGGTGATCCGCTACGAAGGGCCGAAGGGCGGCCCGGGCATGCAGGAGATGCTGTACCCGACCAGCTACCTGAAGTCGAAGGGACTGGGCAAGCAGTGCGCGCTGCTCACCGATGGCCGCTTCTCCGGTGGCACCTCGGGGTTGTCGATCGGCCACGTTTCGCCGGAAGCGGCCAGTGGCGGCGCGATCGGGCTTGTGGAAGACGGTGACCGCATCCGCATCGACATCCCGGCCCGCCGCATCGACCTGTTGCTGGATGAGGCCACGCTGGTCCAGCGCCGCAGCGAGGCCGATGCACGCGGCTGGAAACCGCGTGCGCCGCGCCCGCGCAAGGTCACCAGCGCGTTGAAGGCCTACGCCCTGCTCGCCACCAGTGCCGACAAGGGCGCCGTACGCAACACCGCCCTGCTGGGCGATTGATGCCGATCCGGTAGTGCCGGCCGCTGGCCGGCATCTTAAAAAAAGGGACGGAGGGGATTAAGTCGTTTGAGGCACAAACGACTTAATCCCCTCCGTCCCCTTTTTTCAGCCGATCACGCGCTTGAACGGCGGCAGCGCGTCGATGATGCGCTTGCCGTAGCGGCGGGTCAGCAGCCGCGAATCGAGGATGATCACGCGGCCGGTGTCGGTGGAGGTGCGGATCAGGCGGCCGGCGAACTGGGTCAACGTGCGAAGCGCGTGCGGAATGGCGATCAGGTTGAACGCATTGAGCCCGCGGCCCTCGAACCATTCGCTGAGGGTGGCAGTCTGCGGATCGGTCGGCACCGCGAACGGCACCTGGGTGATCACCACCGTGGTGCACGCTTCACCGGGCAGGTCGAGGCCTTCACCGAACGAGTTCAGGCCGAACAGCACCGAACCCTCACCCGCTTCGACGCGGCGCAGGTGTTCTTCGATCAGCCGGGTCTTGGACATCTCGCCCTGTACCAGCACCTGCTTGCGCCGCGCGGCCGGCATCAGCCCGGCCACCTTTTCCATCTTCCAGCGCGAGGTGAACAGCACCATCGAGCCCTTGGCCCAATCCAGCTCGGTGTCGAGGTAGCGCGCCACTTCGCGGGGATGGCCTTCGCGGTCGTCGGGGGTGACCGGGAACCTGGGCACGATCAGCTCAGCCTGGTTGGGCAGGTCGAACGGCGACGACAGCGAGACCATCTCGGCCTCTTCCGGAATGCCGTTGTCGATCGCCAGCGACTGGAAATCGCCACCGCCGGTCAGCGTCGCCGAGGTCATCACCACCGAGTCCACCTCATCCCACAGCAGCTTGCGCAGCACGTGCGCGGCCGATACCGGCGAGCCGTGCAGCACCAGGTCGCCGTCGCGGGTGGCGGTGACCCAGCGCGCCATCGGCGGCGCGCCGTCCCTGTCCTCGCGGCGCCAGGCCTGCCACAGGTTGTACTGTTGCTCGATCATTTCCAGCGCCATGCCCAGGTTGCGCTGCAGGCGCTCGCGCGCGGCATCGTCCGGCTTGCCCTTGGCCACCTGCGCGGTGGCGGCATGCGCCCAGTTGTAGAGGCTGCGGGTCTCGTCGGCCAGTGCCTCGATCGGCTCGCGCCAGGCCTCCGGCAAACGGCCGTTGGCCGCGCGCCACATCGGCTCCTCGTCCGCTGGCGCCGGCATCCACACCCGCTCGATGTGATCGCGGAACGCGCGCAGCTGCTTGGCGACGTTGCTGGCGACCTCGATCGCTTCGTTCGGCAGCAGGTTGCCGAGGCGGTCCTTGTCGACCGCGCGGTAGGCACCGGCAATCAGGATCTGCAGGCGCCCGGTGCGCTTGGCCATTTCATCCAGCGCCAGGCTGGCCGCGCCCTGGTCGATCGCCACGTTGCCGATGTGATGGCCTTCGTCCAGCACCAGCAGCATGTCCGACGGCGGCGCGATCAACGGCTGGCCGTTGTCACTGTCGCCGATCGACAGCGCCGACAGCAGCAGCGCGTGGTTGGTGACCACGATCTGCGCATCGCGCACGGTGTTGCGTGAACGCAGCACCGCGCACTGCGCCGAATACGCACAACGGCGCCCGGCGCAGCCCGAGGCCGGCGTGGTGATGCGGCTGCGCAGGCCGGGACTGATGGTCTCCGGCGCATTGTCGATATCGCCGTCCCAGCTGCCGCCGGTGAAGGCATCGGTCAGGCGCTTGGCGATGTCCATCTCGATCGGCGCCAGCGGCCGGTCGAACAGTGGTGCTTCATCCTCGAACATGCCGCCCTGCGAGCCCTCGCCCTGTGCTTCGGCGGCGTTACGCGTGCACAGGTAGCGGGTACGGCCCTTGGCCAGCGCCACGGTTGCTTCCAGGCCGGTGGCCTTGAGGAAATTCGGGATATCGCGCTCGACCAGCTGCGACTGCAGCGCCACGGTGCCGGTGCTGATCACCAGCTTCTTCTTGCTGGCCAGCGCAATCGGTACGCCCGCAGTGAGGTAACCCAGGCTCTTGCCGACGCCGGTCGGCGCCTCGACCACGCCAACGCCGCCGCTCTTCGACAGCGCGCGTGACACCACGCCGATCATCTGGCTCTGCGAGCGGCGGGTGGAGAAGCCGGGAGTATTGGCCTGCAGCGTCGTGTACGCCTTGCGGATCGCGTCCTTCAAGGGGTCATCGAGCGTGCGCGGAGCGGCGACGGTTTCGGTCACGCCGGGAATTACCGTGGCTGGATCGGGCCGGTCATTGTCGCATGGCCGGCCATGTCCGCCGCCGCTGGCTGCCTGAACGGGGCAGCGGCGACGCCCGGCGGCTGGATGAACACGCCGGACGCTGCTGGCGACGGCCCTGGGCCGTCACCGCGGTGTCACTGCACCGCGTTGCCGCGCAGCCGCAGCAGGCGCACCAGCGCCCACACCAGCAGCACCACGCCGATGGCCTCGACCATTGCCAGCGCGAAATGCAGCACGCCGAGGATGGCGCTCAGGCTCGACACGGCACTGAAATCACCACTGCGGACCATCCACATCGGCAGGATGCCCGCCGCCATCCCACCGAGGCTGGTCAACAGCAACAGCAGCAGGCCGACCAGGGCGCCGGTGCGGGTCGAATCGCGCGGCGCACCGACCACCCAGACCAGGCCGACGCACAGCGCGATCAGCACCGGCAGGCGCACACCGACCATGCTCAGCACGGTCACCATCAAGGTCGTGCCGTCCATCGATCAGTCCTCGCCGGCCAACACAGCCGGGCCCTGGCGCAGCGCCTGGTAGACCTCGTCGGTCTGCGGGCGTACGCCGTGCCACTGCAGGAAGCTCTCGGCAGCCTGTTCGACCAGCATGCCCAGGCCATCCACGGTGTTGCGGCAGTTCGCCGCGCGTGCCCATGCCAGGAAGGCGATCGCCGCCTCGCCGTAGTTCAGGTCGACGGCGGTGGTCATCGAGTTGACCAGCGACAGCGGCAGCTTGAACTCGACGTCGCGGTCGCGGCCCGCCGAGGTGGCGTTGACGATCAGTTCAAAGTCGCCCAGGTCGCGCAGGTCCTCCCAGTAGCGGCTGATCGCGCGGCCCGGTTCGCCCATGGCATCGATCAGCTCGTCGGCACGTTCCGGCGTGCGGTTGACCACCACCAGTTCGGTGATGCCGGCATCGAGCAGCGCCGGGGCGACGCTGCGCGCCGAGCCACCGGCACCGATCATCAGCACGCGACGGCCGCGCAGGTCCAGGCCGTGGCGGTCGGTCAGGTCGCGCACCAGGCCGATGCCATCGGTGGTGTCGCCGTGCCAACGGTCGCCCTTGCGCAGCAGCGTGTTGACCGATCCGGCGCGGCGCGCCCGTGCGGTCAGCGTGGTGCACACCGAGAACGCGGTTTCCTTGTGCGGCAGGGTGACATTGGCACCGACACCGCCCTCGGCAGCGAAGGCCTCCAGGCCGGCCAGGAACGCCTCCGGGGCCAGGTCGATCGCGCGATAGTCGATGGCGATGCCTTCCTGGCGACCGAACGACGCATGGATCTGCGGCGACTTCGAATGGGCGACGGGGTGTCCGAAGACGGCGTAACGGTCGGTCATGGAATCCTCAAGCTGGCTAGACTGATGCTCTGTTCGTGCATGGAACCGGATGATGCGCATCACCCCGCCCCTGCTGGTGCTTGCCGCCAGTCTACTCTCTGCCCCCGTGGCGATGGCGTTGAACGAGTACGGCATCGAAGGCATGGGCGTGGTCTCGACCCGCGCCAACGAGGGTCGCGCCACGATCAGCGCCGATGGCCAGCGCATCGTTTTCGCCCGCCGCGACGAAGCCGGCTGGGGCCTGTGGGAGGCACGCGTGGTCGACAGTCGTTGGCAGCAGGCACAGGCACTGCCGGTCGGCGTGGCCGGTGAAGCCCGTGATCCCTACTTCAGCCGTGATGGCCGCTGGCTGTTGTTCGCGGCCGGCCGCGAGGGCGCGCTGGCGCTGTACCGCGCTGCGCTGGCCACCGATGGCCGGCTGGGCCCAGCGCAGCCGCTGGGCGGTGACGGCGGGCGCCGGGAAGAGCGCGGACCGGCCCTGAGCGCGGATGGCAAGCAGCTGTTGTTTGCCCGCCAGCAGGGCCATGGCGCCGGCTGGGACCTGTTCGTAGCGACGCTGGATGCGCAGGGCCTGCGTGGCCCGGCCACCGCACTGAGCGCGCTGAACAGCGCCGACGACGAGACCGACGGCGACTGGCTGGGCCATGACGGCGCCGTGGTGTTCAGCCGCGGCCACGGCAGTACCGCGCAGGTCTGGAGCAGCGGCTGTGCGTGGAGCGGTGTGGCGCTGCAGCCGCTGGGACTATCGTTCAACCAGGCCGGCGGCTGGACCGGCGCGCCGGTGATCGACAACGCCAGGCCCGGCGAGATGATGGTGGCCAGCAGCGCGGCAAAGGCGCCGCGCGCCGGTGGCGTGGACGTGTACCGGTTGGCGGTGCCCAGGGTGGCGGCGGTGGCCGGGTGCGTGCGGTAGATCCACGCCATGCGTGGATGGCGCCCGCGAAGGGGTCAGAGCCCTTTCCTGCGGAAAGGGATCCGACCCCGGGGATTGCCCGTCAGCGCGACAGCACCTTGGCGCGCAACTGCTCGTACTCCATCTCGCTCAGCTGGCCGTTGTCCTTGCGCTGGTTCAACGCAGCCAGCTCGGCCTGCACGCTGTCCGGCAGGGCCTGCTCACGGGCTACGTGGCGGGCGGCGGAAAGCTGCTCCGGCGGGCGCTTGCCCGCCCGCCAGGCGGCGATGAAGACACCGACGATGATGGCACCGAACACCAGGACACCGGTGCCCCAGATCAGCCATTGCATCCATCCCAGTTCGGGTCCCATCGCGCAGTCCTCCGTCTATCGTGGCGCTATTGTCAGCGCTCGCGCAGCCATCGCGCCACCTGCGGCGCGAAATAGGTCAGCACGCCATCGGCACCGGCCCGCTTGAAGCCCAGCAGCGACTCCAGCACGCAGGCACGCTCGTCCAGCCAGCCGTTGGCGAAGGCGGCCTTCATCATCGCGTACTCGCCACTGACCTGGTAGGCGAAGGTCGGCACGCCGAACGTGTCCTTCACCCGGCGCACCAGGTCCAGGTACGGCATGCCCGGCTTGACCATCACCATGTCGGCGCCCTCTTCCAGGTCCAGCGCGATCTCGCGCAGGGCCTCGTCGCCGTTGGCCGGGTCCATCTGGTAGGTCTTCTTGTCGGCCTTGCCGAGGCTGGCCGCGCTGCCCACCGCATCACGGAACGGGCCGTAGAACGCCGAGGCGTACTTGGCCGAGTAGGCCATGATGCGCACGTTGATGTGGTTGTCGGCATCCAGCGCACGGCGGATCGCGCCAATGCGGCCGTCCATCATGTCCGACGGCGAGACGATGTCCACACCGGCCTCGGCGTGCGACACCGACTGCTTGACCAGCGCTTCGACCGTGATGTCGTTCAGCACATAGCCCTTGTCGTCGATGATGCCGTCCTGGCCGTGGGTGGTGTACGGGTCCAGCGCCACGTCGGTCATCACGCCCAGTTCCGGGAAGCGCGACTTCAGCGCGCGGATCGCACGCTGCGCCAGGCCGTCCTCGGCCCACGCCGCCGACGCGTCCAGCGACTTCAGCGACGGGTCGATCACCGGGAACAGGTCGATCACCGGAATGCCCAGTTCCAGCGCTTCTTCGGCCACCTTCAGCAGCTCTTCGATCGACAGCCGCTCCACGCCCGGCATCGACGGCACTGCGGTGCGGCCCGCCAGTTCGTGCACGAACACCGGGTAGATCAGGTCGTCGGTGGTCAGCGTGTTCTCGCGCATCAGGCGGCGCGAGAACTCGTCGTGGCGCATGCGGCGCGGGCGGTAAAGCGGATGGGACATGGCAGGCTCCGAGGAGTGGCTATTGCAACAGGTAACCCTGCGGCAGCAGGGGTTCGGGCAAGGGGCGTTCGCCGAGCGCGTCGAGCTGGTCGATCTCGATCGTGCGCACCAGCGCGTCCAGCGGCAGGTCGTTCGGCTCCAGGCCGAACGGGTCTTCCATTTCTTCGCCCAGCTGGTCCAGGCCGAAGAAGGCATAGGCCAGCACCGCCGACAGCACCGGCGTGCCCCAGCCCAGCGAACTGGCCAGGCCGAACGGCAGCAGCACGCAGAACATCCACGCGCAACGATGCAGCAACAGGGTGTAGGCGAACGGCAGCGGCGTGGTGAGGATGCGCTCGCAGCCGGCCTGGATCGACGACATCGCGTGCAGGCGCTCCTCCAGCTGGGTGTAGAGAATCGGATCGAGCTCGCCGGCGCGCAGCGCCTGGGCCAGCTCGGCAGCGATCATCGACAGCAATGCATCCGGCACGTTCTCGCGCTGGCCCAGCTGCTCGCGTTGCGGCTTGTCCAGCCATGGCAAGGCGGCCAGGGCCACGACGCGTCCACGCAGGCGCGCGGCCAGCGCATGGGCGAACGCGGTGGTGAGGTACGCGATGCGGCGACGGCGGCCGCCGTCATCGGCCAGCAGCAGGTGCACCTGGCGGGCCAGCGAACGTGATTCGTAGACCAGCTGGCCCCACAGCTTGCGGCCTTCCCACCAGCGGTCATAGCAGGCGCTGTTGCGGAAGCTGAGGAAGATCGACAGGACCAGGCCGAGCAGGGTGAACGGCGTGACCGACACGCGTTCGATGCCGGTCGGCGGGGCCAGTTCCACCACGGCCGCCACGGCAATGGACAGGATCAGGATGGCCAGCACCTTCGGCGCGATCGCTTTGACGATCGAGCCGCGCAGGATGTACAGCAGTTGCCAGCCGTGGGGACGGGGTCGGATGATCATCGGGCAGCCGCGCCAGGCGCGGAATCACAGACACGCGGGGGGCTCGCGCAGCCGCTCATTGTACGCCCCTGCCCGGCCAGCAGCCGTGTACCTGCGACGCCCGGTCGCACCGGGTGCCGGGATTCAGATCACGCCGCCGCCCAGGCCCAGGCGCAGGATGCCGACCACCACCACGATGCCGTTCAGCACCAGCCCGGCCCAGGCCCGACCGCGCTTGGTCGGGTGGGTAAACAGGATGCCCAGCGCGGCGATCACCGCGCCGACGGCGGCGAACGGGATCAGGAACCAGTTGCCCCAGCCAAGCAGCGGAATCAGCGCCAGGATCATCCACAACAGCGCCAGTACGCCCCACAACAGACTGATCACGCCCATTCCGCTCTCCCGCAGTTGGTTCCTGTCTGTCCACCATAGTCGTTCACGCGGTCGCCGCCTACTGCCGTTGGCGGGGCTGTCACCCGACGCGTGCTAGCGTGCTGCCGTGGGTGCCCGGGCCCGGGTGTTGGCGCCGATTCAGAGTGGCCCACCGAAGATCGCAACCAGTCCTACAGGGGTCGTGCCATGAACATTCGTTGGGCCGCGCTGGCGGCCATCCTGCTGGTCGCCGCCGGTTGTGCCAGCACCTCCAAGGTCATGCTGGGGCGCGCCCGCGCGCCGATCGATCCGGCACTGGTGCAGATCTATTCCACGCCACCGGCCGGCTCGCAGGAAATCGCGCAGCTGGAATCGGCATCTGCCGTGGGCTTCGGCACACAGGGCCAGACCGATGCCGCGGTGGCACGCCTGAAGCGTGAAGCGGCGGCACTGGGCGCCAATGGCGTGGTGCTGATGGGCGTGGGCAGCAGCGGCTCACCGGTGGGCATGTCGGTGGGCGCCGGCACCTTCGGCTCGCATGTGGGCGGTGGCGTCGGCATCGGTATTCCGACCACGCAGAAGCGCGCCGCCGGCGTGGCGATCTGGGTACCCAATCCGGAACCGCCGGCACGGTTGCCGACCCAGGTGATCACGCCGCAGCGGTGATGCAGTAGATCCACGCCATGCGTGGATGGACATTGACGCACGGGGTCAGAGCCCTTTCCTGCGGAAAGGGATCCGACCCCGGCGCGGGCATCACTTGTACTTCGGCACGAACACCTTGTTCACCGCGTCGGCCAGCTGGTCCGGCGGCAGCAGGCCCTGGTCGAGCAGGAAGTTGTTGAACGCCAGGCGGTCGAACTTCGCGCCCAGTGCCAGCTCGGTCTGCATGCGCAGTTCGAGGATGCGGGTGTAGCCATAGAAGTAGCTGCCCGCCTGGCCCGGCATACGCACCATGTAACGGTCCAGTTCCTGGGTGGCCATCGCCTTGGACAGGCCGACCTGCTCCATCAGCACACGTTCGCCGTTGGCGCGGTCGGTCAGGCCGAGGTTGAGCATCGGGTCAAGCATTGCGCGTGCGGCCCGCAGCAGGCGGAACTGCAGGGCGATCATCTGCCCGTCCAGCGGCTCGTACGGCACCATCTCGGCCTCGGCATACAGCGCCCAGCCTTCAACATTCACCGAATTGAACGCGAACATGGTGCGTGCCAGCGAGACACCACGCTCGACCATCGCGGTGAACTGCAGCTCGTGGCCGGGGCGGCCTTCATGCGCGCTCAGCGTCCATGCCGCCGCACCGAAGTTGAAATCGTCGTATTGTGCGCCCGCGCCCGCCGCCGGGTTGCCCAGCGGCAGCACGAAGGTGCCCTGCTGCCCGGTGTTGTTGACCAGCGGTGCCGGCAGGAAATGCGGGGCCGGGCTGGCCGCGCTCTCGGCGGCCGAACCCAGGCGCATCTGCATGGCGCGCTTGGGCACTTCGACGATGGCATGCTCGCGGATCAGCGGATCGATTGCATCGATCACCTTGCGGTAGTGCCCTTCCAGATGGTCGTCGGCGATCTTGTCGGCCTTCAGCGCGCGGATCACCGCCACCGGGTCACTCGGGTCGGCCACCTTCAGACCCTTGTCCTTCACCACCAGCGGCGCCAACTGCTGCATCGCCGAGCGGGTTTCCATGAACTCCAGCTGCGCGCGCTGCATCAGCAGCTTCGGATCGATATCGATACCGACCTGCTTGAGCTGGTAGGCGTACAGCGGCGCCGGCAGGCGCGCATCGGTGCGTGCCTTCGGCAGCACGTCCTTGCGGGTCCAGGCGGCGTAGTCCTTCATCTGCCCGGCCAGGGCCTTCATCGCCTCATCGGCGCCGGCGATCTGGTACTTCTTCAGCAGCGACTCGATGCCGGTGATGTACGTCTCGACATTGTCCAGCGATTGCTGCACTTCGATCTTCGTCGGCTGCAGCAGGCTGCCGTCCTTCAAGCGCTCTTCGTAACGCTGGCGGGCCAGCGTGGTAAACGCGGTGCCACCCGGCTGCAGCCCGGCGTAGGCCTTGAGGCGGTCGATCGCCTTGGCCCGGCGCTCGGCCGGCACCTGGTCGGACAGCAGCAGGTTGAGGCCGCTGAAGATGGTCTGCGGCGCGTCACTCCATGGCAGCAGGTACTTCTCGTTGAGCTCGCTGCCTTCGATGTTCTGGTTGGCGGCGTGGATCATGATCTCCAGGTCCTGGCGGACGTTGGGATCCTGCTCGGTGGCCAGCTTGGCTTTCAGTTCATCGCGGGCCTTGGCCATCGCGGCGCGGTAGCGCTTGCCATTGTCCGCACCGAGGTCGGCCACCTTGTCGTCATAGCCGGGCACGCCGAAGAAGCCGGTTTCTTCCGGCTGGAACGGGCCCTGCGCATCAAGCAGGATCTGCGCCAGTGCGTTGCTGCGGGCCACCCAGGCCGGGCTGGCCGGAGTAGCGGCCTTGGCGGCGGGTGCCGCCAGCGCCGGCGGTGCGGACATCAGCGGGGCGGCAGTCAGGGCCAGGGCAACGGCCAACGCGATCGGCTTCATGGTGCACTCCAGGACAGGGTTGCCCGCACCCTACGCGCTCAGCGCTGTGGCGACAATCGGCCGGAGGTCACAACGCCGCGGCCAGCGGGCATTCGCCGCGTTCGCGGCAGGCCTGCAGCTCGCATTCCTGCGCGGCCTCGTCATCATCCAGCGCGGTCAGGTCGAACGTCTGCTTGTTCTCGCCCAGCACATACATCACCGGATAGTCCCATACGTCGTCGCTGCGGGTGCCCTTCACGAACAGCCGGCCGCGCGCGCGCGGGCCTTCCAGGGCCACGGTCAGGCCGACGTCGCGCTGGCCGTTGATCGCGGTCTGCATGCTGCCCAGCGGCATCGACTCGGCACGCAGCGGCTCGCCGAAGGCTTCCACCAGTTCGATGCTGCATCCAGCGCGGCGCATCGCCTCGCGCATCGGCGGGCTCTCGCGTGCGGCCTCGCTCCAGCGCAGCACGCTCCAGGCCACCACGCCACCGGCACCGGCCAACACCAGCAGCACGGCCAGCGGCATCGCCCAGCGCCAGTGACGGGACCACCAGCCGGCAGGCTTCGGGCCATGGGTGGGAATCGACGGCGGCAGTGTCATCGGCGGGCTCCTTCCCGTTTGTGCATCAGGGCTTCAGGCAGCGTCCCAGGAAGGCTTCGGCCACACGGTAGCGATGCAGGGCATCGGCGCCGGACAGGCCATGCTTGGCACCCGGATAGGTCATCAGCTCGAACGGCTGGCCGCGCTTCTGCAGCGCGCTCATCAGGCTGGTCGAGTTGGTGAACAGCACGTTGTCATCGGCCATGCCGTGAATCAGCAGCAACGGCGAACGCAGGCCGTCGATATGGGTCAGCACGCGCGCTTCGCGGTACCCCGCTTCGTTGCGCGCCGGCAGGTCCATGTAGCGTTCGGTGTAGTGGCTGTCATACAGGCCCCAATCGGTGACCGGTGCGCCGGCCACGCCACAGGCGTACTGGTTCGATGCCTTGGCCAGCAGCATCAGAGTCATGTAACCGCCGTTGGACCAGCCCTGCACGCCGATGCGCGCCGGGTCCACCCACGGCTGCTGCTTCAGCCAGGCCACGCCGCGCAGCTGGTCGGTCACTTCCACCGTGCCCTGCTTCCCGTACAGCGCACCACCGAAGTCGCGGCCCCGGCGCGGAGTGCCGCGGTTGTCCAGCGAGAACACCACGTAGCCCTGCTGGGCCAGGTACTGGTTGAACAGATGGTCGCCGCGGCCGGGCCAGCTGTCGGTGACGGTCTGGCTGGCCGGGCCGCCGTAGACGTACACCGCCACCGGGTAGCGCTTGGACGGATCGAAGCCGGCCGGCTTGATCAGGCTGTAGTTCAACGGGGTCTTGCCGTCGGCAGCCATCAACGTGCCGAACTCGACCGGGCGCTGCGCATCGCGGTAGCGCGCATAGGGGTGCTTGGGATCGGTCAGGTCGTTCTCGACCAGCGTGGCGATCTTCTCGCCGTTGGCGCGGAACAGTTCGATCTGCGGCGGCGTGGTGCTGTTGGACCAGCTGTCCACGTAGACGCTGGCATTGCGGGCGAAGCTGGCGCTGTGCATGCCCGGCGCCTTCGACAGGCGCTGCGGCTCACCGCCCTGCAGCGACACCGCGTAGATCTGGCTTTCGCGCGAGGTCTCGATGCCAGCACGGAAGTAGGCCTTGCCGGCCTTCTCATCGACCGCCAGCAGTTCGTCCACCGGCCAGTTGCCATGGGTCAGCGCAGTGGCCTTGCCCTTGCCATCGATGCGGTACAGGTGCTGGAAGCCGGTGCGCTCGGACGACCACAGCACGCTGCCATCTTCAAGGAAGCGCAGGCTGTTGTGCAGCGGCACCCAGGTCGGGCTGGTCTCGTGAGCGAGCACGCGCTGGCGGTTGGAGTCGAGCGCCACTTCGACCAGGTCCAGCTGCTTCTGGTCACGCGACTGGCGCTGGAAACTCAGGTGCTGCGCATCGCGCCAATCGACGCGGGCCAGGTAGATGTCCTGTTCCTTGCCCAGGTCGATCCAGCGCGGCTGCGCATCGGCGGCCGGTGCGATCACGCCCAGCTGCACGCGCACGTTGGCGTCGCCGGCGGCCGGGTAACGCTGTTCGATCACGTCGGTGCGGTCGGCATAGACCTCGTAGCGCTTCTGCACCGGCACCGGCGCCTCGTCGATGCGGGCGAAGGCGATGGCCGAATCATCCGGCGCCCACCAGTAACCGGTGTGGCGATCCATTTCCTCATCGGCGACGAACTCGGCCACGCCGTTGCCGATGGTGGTGCTGCCGTCGCGGGTCAGCTGCAGCTGCTTGCCACTGGCCAGGTCGATCACCCACAGGTTGCGGCCGCGGATGAAGCTGACGAAGCCGCCCTGGGGCGACAGCTTGGCGTCGGTGGCGAAGCCTTCACCGTGGGTCAGCTGGCGCACGGCCGCCTGGCCATGCTGCTTGAGGTCGTACAGGTAGAGTTCGCCGCCCAACGGGAACAGCAGGCGCTGCGCGTCCGGCGACCACTGGTAATCGACGATGCCGGTCATCGCGGCGATGCGCTGGCGCTCGCGTCGGGCCTTTTCCTCATCGCTGAGGGTCTCGGTGCCGGGCAGCACGACCTTGGAATCAACCAGCAGGCGGGTCTGGCCGCTGCCGATGTCGTAGGTCCACAGGTCCAGCTGGTTGCGGTCGCTGTCCTTGCCGCGCAGGAAGCTGACCTGCGAACCGTCCGGCGCCACCTTGGGCTTCATCAGGGTCGGGCCGGACAACGGCAGGGGGCCGGTGATGGCTTCCAGGGTCAGTTTTTCGGCGTGGGCGGCGGTACTGGTGGCGAGCATGAGGGCAAGCGAAGCGAACAGGTGGCGCATGGAGGATCCCGGCAAACGGCAGGTCCGCCTCCACGCGGGGCGCGGGACGGTCGTGCCCCCATCCTAACCAAGCCCGTGCGGGAAGGCAGCATGACCTTCTGCCCATAAGCAGTGCGGACGAGTGCCGACCAACGGTCGGCACCCACCTTCAGATGCCGGGGTCAGCGCTGGCCGAACAGATGCTTGCGCTCTTCGTCGCTGAGCGGCTTGCCGGCGTTCGGGTTCACCTGCTGGCGCAGCGCATAGGCGCGCTGGGTGGCCGGGCGCGCGGCGATGGACTCGTGCCAGCGCTTGAGGTTCGGGAACGCGGCGAAGTCCACCGGCAGCTTGTCGTAGGCGCCGATCCACGGGTAGCTGGCCATGTCGGCGATGGTGTACGCGTCGCCGGCCAGGAAGGCGTGCTGGGCTAGGCGCTTGTCCATCACCCCGTGCAGGCGGCGCACTTCGTTGTCATAGCGCTCGATCGCATACGGGATCTTTTCCGGGGCATACACATTGAAATGCCCCATCTGGCCGCTCATCGGGCCCAGGCCCGCCATCTGCCAGAACAGCCATTCCAGGGTGGTGACGCGGCCGCGCGGGTCGCTGGGCAGGAAGCGGCCGGTCTTCTCGGCCAGGTACAGCAGGATCGCGCCGGACTCGAACACGCTCTGCGGGGCGCCGCCATCGACTGGGGCGTGGTCGACGATGGCCGGCATCTTGTTGTTGGGCGAAATGGCGAGGAATTCCGGCTTGAACTGGTCGCCCGAGCCGATGTTGACCGGGTGGATGCGGTACTCCAGGCCGGTTTCCTCCAACAGCAGGGTCACTTTATGGCCGTTCGGGGTGGGCCAGTAATACAGGTCGATCATGGCGTCGGCTCGGGGTGCGGAAAGGAACCTGAAGTCTAGTGCGTGAGTTGGGTTGGCACCGTCATGGCGGGCCGGTAACCTCGCCTCTCCCCCGAAACGCAGCATCCCCCGCATGAGTGCAAACCGCCCGCCGCTCTCCCCGTTGTCCACGCTGATCTTCGCCTCGCGCTGGCTGCAGCTGCCGCTGTACCTGGGCCTGATCGTGGCGCAGTGCGTCTACGTGTTCCTGTTCGGCAAGGAACTGTGGCACCTGATCTCGCATTCGGTGTCGATGGGCGAGCAGCAGATCATGCTGATCGTGCTGGGCCTGATCGACGTGGTGATGATCTCCAACCTGCTGGTGATGGTGATCGTCGGCGGCTATGAGACCTTCGTCTCGCGCCTGCGCCTGGAAGGCCACCCGGACCAGCCGGAATGGCTGAGCCACGTCAATGCCAGCGTGCTGAAAGTGAAGCTGGCGATGGCGATCATCGGCATCTCCTCGATCCACCTGCTGAAGACCTTCATCGCCAGTGGCGCACTGAATGGCATCCCGCTGTGCACGCCGGAGCAGATGAGCGTGGCCGCCGCCAACATCGGTGTCGCCCGCTGCTCGATGCTGACTCAGGAAGGCGTGCTGTGGCAGACCATCATCCACTGCGTGTTCATCCTGTCGGCGATCGGCATCGCCTGGACCGACAAGCTGATGTCCAACGGCCACAGCAAGTCGCACGACAAGGCGCACGACCACTGAGGTCGGCGCCGGCAACGGCACGGCCGCCGTTGCCCATCCCGGCCACTGCTCTTGTACGCGGCGGCGGCCGGGATGCTAGATTGCACCCTCGCCGTTGCCGGCGGTGGCGTCGGGAAACGTCACCCTGCCGCGCCCGGACCGCAGGTCCCGGCCATGCATATCAATGATTTACGTCACGTCGTCTTCTAGAGGGGAGCAGGATGTCGCACGTCTCAACGATCACCGCCGCGCGCCGGTGGCTGCCGGTTGCCCTGGCACTGGCACTGGCTGCCTGCTCGGGCAAGGAGGAAACCGCCGCACCGGCCCCGGCCGCCGCACCCACCGCCGCTGCACCGGCCGCACCGGTGGTTGCCGCCAAGGTGCAGTCGATGGGCACCGAGCAGCTGCGTGAGTCGGCCAGCCAGGCCCTGCGCGAGAACCGCATGTACGCGCCGGCCGGCGACAACGCCATCGAGTACTACCTTGCCCTGCGCGACAAGACGCCGGACGACGCCTCGGTGAAGAGCGCACTGACCGATCTGCTGCCCTACACCCTGATCGCCGCCGAACAGCACCTGGGCCGCGAGGACTACACCGAAGCGCAGCGCCTGGTGGCACTGATCGAGAAGGTGGACGCCTCTGCGCCGGCGTTGCCGCGCCTGAAGGACGGCCTGGCCAAGGGCGTGCAGAACGCGGCCAAGCGCACCGAGGCCGAAGCCGAGAAGGCGAAGAAGGACGCCGAGGACCGCAGCAAGCAGCAGACCGAACAGCAGCGCTTGGCCGAGCAGCGTGCCAAGGAAGCCGACGCAGCCAAGCAGATCGCTGCCCAGCAGGACGCTGCCCGCCGCGACAACGAGCGCCAGGAAGCCGAGCGCCAGGCTGCGGCCCGCCGCGAAGCCGAGCAGAAGCAGCAGCAGGCTGCCGCCCAGCAGGCCAGCGCCGCACGCCAGGCCGCAGCTCCGGCGGCCGCTGCGGCGCCGAACCTGCGCCCGGTCAGCACCCCGGCGCCGCGCTATCCGTCCGAGGCGCTGCGCGCAGGCACCTCCGGCGAAGTGCTGGTGGAAATCACCGTCGGCACCGACGGTTCGGTGACCAACGCCCGTGTGCTGCGCGCAACGCCATCGCGCGTCTTCGATCGCGAGGCCATGAACGCGGTCAAGCGTTGGCGCTTCGAGCCGGTCAGCGCACCGGTCACCACCCGCCGCACCCTGGTGTTCGCCCCGGGCGGCAGCTGACCGCGAAAAGGGGACGGAGGGGATTAAGTCGTTTCCGCCCCGCAATGACCACACGGCCCGGCATGTCCGGGCCGTGTTCGTTTCAGGCGAGGCTGTCGATCAGGCGCTGCAGTGCCGGATCACGCGCGGCCAACACCTGGAACAGGCCCAGCGCATGCAGGCCCGGCAGCAGCGCACGCAGGTCGGCTTCGGCGGTGGCGCGGGTGGCGTCATCGCTGGCGGGGTCCTGCCAGTCACGGACGCTGGCGAGGAAGGCGCCGACGCTGCCCTTGCGCACGGTGAGGCCGTTCACCTGCACCTCGTTCTGATGGTCGGGAAGGATGTCCTGCGGCTGCATGGGTGATGCTCCTGTGGGATCGGGAGCCCAGTGTGCCGCCCAGCCGTTGGCACTTCTGCCGTATAACTGCCATTGGATATGGCAGATCAGACATCACCCACGTTGATTGACCCCGCTTTGGCGAACGCCGAAGGCGGTCCACCCGTCTTGGCCTCGCAGCTGCGGGTGCCCGGACGGCGCCGCACCGCGCGCCACCAGCACGTGCGCGGCCAAGTGCTGGGTGCCCACCACGGCCTGCTGCGGATCGAGGCCGGCGATCTGCACTGGTTGCTGCCGGCGGGGCATGCTGCCTGGATACCGCCCTTGCTGCCTCACGCCCTGGTAGGGGCAGAGGCATTCGATGGCTGGAGCCTGTACTTCAACGCCGAAGCCTGTCTGGAGCTGCCCGCCGTGCCGCGCATTTTCCAGCCGAACGTGCTGTTGCAGGCCGCGATGATGCGCGCACTGAGTTGGTCGCATCAGGCGCTGGACGCCGCACAGGCACGCCTGGCCGGCGTGATCGCCGATGAGATCGCCGCCAGCACGCCTTTGCCGCTTGCCTTGCCACAACCGCAGGATCGACGGTTGCGGCGGATCGCGGCGGCGCTGGCACGGTCGCCGGACGACCTTTGCAGCGTCGAAGCGTGGGCAGCCGCCAGCGGCCTGTCCAGCCGCAGCCTCGCCCGCCATTGGCAGGCCGAAACAGGCATGACCCTGGGCCAGTGGCGGCAACGCCTGCGCGTGCTGCTGTCGCTGCCACGCCTGCTGGCGGGCGAGCCGGTGATCAGCGTCGCGCTGTCGATGGGCTACGACACGCCCAGCTCCTTCATCAACGTGTTCAAGCGCGAGATGGGGGTGACGCCTGCGCGGTACGCAAAAGGGGACGGAGGGAATTAAGTCGCTTTTGACTCTTCCGACACGGCATCGCGGCGTTGCCTGATGTCCGGCTTCGCGGCCGCAATGACAGGCTGAAACCCCGTCCAGTCTCCAGATCCGATGCCCCGACAAGCGCGCCTGATGCTGGCAGGCCAGGCCTATCACGTGATCCAGCGCGGTGTGAACAAGGGCGCGATCTTCGTCGACGACATCGACCGCCAACTGTTCCTGCATCTGTTGCACAGCGCATTCCTCAAGCACCACGTCGCACTGCATGCCTATGTCCTGATGGGAAACCACGTTCACCTGTTGGCCACGCCCTCCACACAGCAGGGTCTGGCTGGTGCAATGCGCATGCAGGGCAACAACTACGTACAGGCCTTCAACCAGCGGCACGGGCGCAGTGGACCTCTGTGGCAGGGCCGCTTCCATTCCTCAATGATCGACAGCGATGCGTATCTTCTCAGCGTATACCGCTATATCGAACGCAATCCCGTCCGTGCAGGAATTGCTGTCAGCGCTGAAGATCACCCGTGGTCCAGCGTGCATGGCAACCTTCAACGACGCGATGATCCGATGTTGACGCAACATCCCGCGTTCGAGGCGCTGGCAGCGACCGCTCTGGGAAGGGCGACGTTGTATGCCGAATTCCTGCGCGATGTGAATGCGTCCGCCGACGTACCCGCGATCCGCAACCACAGCGCCAGACAACGCCCGATGGGGAACGATGCGTTCCTGCGGATGGTGGAGCAGACGTTGGGGCGCCCGGTGGAGATGCGCGGACGAGGACGTCCGCGCAAGGAGGGGACGGGAGAGGCAGAAACGACTTAATCCCCTCCGTCCCCTTTTTGGTCAGCCAGAGATGGCCAGGCGCTCGTTGTGGTAGCGGCGCACGGCGGCGAACCACAGCACGGCGGCGAGGCCGAGGCTGGCGCCGAGGTAGATCGCCCAGACCGCCGGGGTGATGATCTCGTGGCGGATCACCTTCAGCAGCATCTGGTTCTGCGACAGGAACGGCACGGCGTATTGCCACAGCTCGCTCTTCAGTGGATAGGCTACCAGTGCATAGCCAGGCAGCATCGGCAGCAGCATCAGCCAGGTCATGTGGCTTTGCGCTTCCTTCATGCTCTTGGCTGCGGCCGACAGGAAGGTCAGCAGCGAGGTGCCGATCAGCAGCATCGGCAACATCACCAGCAGCATCTGCAGCATCGAGCCGACGTTCATGTTGAACTGGCGGCCAATGTTGCCGGGTGCGATCTGCGCGCTCACCTTGAACGCGACCAGGGTCAGCAGCAGCGACACGAAACCGACCACGCATGCGGCGGCGATCTTGCCGCTGACGATCGCGCTGCGCGAACCCGGCGTGGCCAGCAGGGGTTCCAGCGACTGCCGCTCGCGCTCGCCGGCGGTGGCGTCCATTACCAGGTAGGCGCCACCGATGAACGAGGTCAGCGTCAGCAATACCGGCAGCAGCATCGACAGGATCATGCCGCGCTTGGCTTCGGCACTGGCCAGGTCCTGGCGTGCCACGTCCAGCGGGCGTGCCACCTGTGCGTCGATGCCGCGTGCCATCAGGCGCAATGCACCGACCTGGCCGTTGTAGGTGGCCAGCGCCGCTTCCAGGCGTGCACTGGGTACTTCGGCCGCGCGACGCGTGCTGTCCTTGATCACCTCCACCAGCGCCGGCTTGCCCTCGGCCCAGTCCTTGCCGAAGTCATCGCTGATGCGCAGCGCCACATCGATGTCCTGGGTGCGGATGGCCTCGGCCAGGTCCTTCGGTGCCGGTGCGGCATTGAGGCCCTGTGCGGCGAGGAAGCGCACCAGGTTCGGCGCGTTCCCGGCGCCGATGGTCGGGATCTGCAACGGCTCTTCGATCTGGGTGCGTACCCGGCTCTCGGCCAGCTTGCCCATGCCCAGCAGCAGCACCGGGTACAGCAGCGGCCCGAACAGCAGGGTCAGCAGCAGCGTGCGGCGGTCACGCGACAGGTCGCGCAGTTCCTTGCGCATCACCGTCATCAGGGTCGACATCATGCTCATGCGTGCAGGCCCTCTTCGCTGCCGATCAGTTTCACGAACGCGTCCTCAAGATTGGCTTCGCCGGCCTGCGCACGCAGCTCGTCGGCGCTGCCGGCAGCCATCACCGTGCCCTTGGCGATGATCACGATGTGGTCACACAACGCGCCCACCTCCTGCATGATGTGGCTGGACAGGATCACGCAGCGCCCCTCTTCGCGCAGGCCCAGCAGGAAGCGGCGCAGCGCGCGCGTGGTCATCACATCCAGGCCGTTGGTCGGTTCGTCGAGGATGACGTTGCGCGGGTCGTGCACCAGCGCGCGGGCAATCGCGGTCTTGGTGCGCTGGCCCTGCGAGAAACCATCGGTCTGCCGGTCGAGGATGTCACCCATGTCCAGCGCGTGCGACAGCACCTCGATGCGTTCGCGGATGCGCTCGGCCGACAGGCCATGCAGTTCGCCGAAGTAGGCGATGTTCTCGCGCGCGGTCAGGCGCTTGTAGACGCCACGCGCATCGGGCAGCACGCCCAGGTGGCGGCGCACCTCCACCGGATTGAGGGCGGCATCGATGCCATCGACAGTGATGCTGCCCTGGTCGGGCGTCATCAGTGTGTACAGCATGCGCATGGTGGTGGTCTTGCCGGCACCATTGGGGCCGAGCAGGCCGGTGATCAGCCCATCCCCGGCGCGGAAGCCGACGTTGGCGACCGCCTGGATGCGGCCCGTGCGGGTATCGAAGGCCTTGTGCAGGTTGTCGGCGACGATCATGGTTCCCATCCGTTGAACGAGGTGAACGCCGGCACGTAGCTCAGCGTATCCAGGCAGCCGGCATCCAGCGCCTTGGCATCGGTCTTGTCGATGAACTGGCCGAGCAGCCGCGGCATGCAGCCGGCGGTCAACGTGCCATGGCCCTGGCCACGGGCGACCAGCGCACGGCCGTTGGGCAGGCCCTTGAGCACCTGTGCGGCGTAACGCGGCGGCGTCACCGGGTCCAGCTCACCAGACAGCAGCAGTGCCGGCACGTCGCTGCGCAGCGGCACGGCATCGGTTGCCGGCGCCGGACGGTGCGGCCACACCGGGCAGGCCGCGAAGAACGCACTGGCCACTTCGTTGCCGAACAGCCGCTCGGGATCCTCGGCCGGCGCGTGGTAGCGCGGCGCATCCTCGCTGCAGATCACCGACCACTGCATGCCGCGGTTGATCTGGAAATCCATGCTGCGGTTCGCGCCGCGCGCCAGCGATGCCAATGGGGCATAGCGCCCGTGTGCGGCTTCATCCAGCACCAGTGGCAGCAGCGAGGAATACTGCGGCACGTAGGAGAAGGCGAAGGCAAGGCCGACCACGCTGTCCGGGGTCAGGACATCCTGCCGGGGTGCGTTGGTACCCGGGTCGCGATACTCGACCGAGACCGGTGCACGGCGCAGGGTGTCGACCACGCTGCGCAGCTGCGCGCGGGTATCGGTCGGGAAACGCTTGCTGCACGCGGCATCCTTGCGGCACTGCGCCGACTGCAGGGCGATCGCATCCTCGAAGGTGATCGCGAAGTCGCCACCGACCACCAGCTCGTTCGGTACCACGCCATCGATGACGATGCTGCGGGTGTGCTGCGGATAGGCCCCGGCATAGCGCTGGGCCACGCGGGTACCGTAGGAGCCGCCAACCAGGTTGAGCTGGTCCACACCGAGCGCCGCACGCACCGCATCCAGATCGGCGATCGCCTCGGTGGTGGTGTAGAAGCGCGCATCGGCACGCCCCTGCAGCGATGCGGCGCAGCGCTGGGCGTAATCGCGCAGCGATGCCTCGGAAGGCGCGGCATCCTCGTCCACCTGCAGCGGCTTGCCGTCCGCGCCCAGGCAGCTGAGCGGGTTGGAGCCGCCGGTGCCGCGCTGGTCGATCAGGAACACGTCGCGCTGCTTGCGCACCTGGCGCAGTGCAGTATCGACGATGACCGCCACCTCGCTGGCCGCTTGGCCGGGGCCGCCGGCCAGGAAGAACACCGGGTCGGGCTGGCTGGCGCCGCTGCTGCCCGATTCCAGCCAGGCGACACGCAGGCCGATCCGGCGACCACCGGGCTGGGCCCGGTCCTCCGGCACCTGCAGGGTGGCGCACTGCGCCTCCACGTTGGCGCTGGCACCTTCGGTGGACAGTGTGCAGGGCTGGAAGTCGATCGTGCCGAAGCGGCGGCTGGGTGCATCGCTGGCGCTTCCGGCGTCGGCCGGCGTCGGCTGGCTGCACCCGGCAAGCATCAGGCTGGCCAGCATCCCGGCCAGCGCGAGGTGGTGTCTTTGCATCGTGCTCGTTTCCCCTGGAGGACGTTCCTGTCGACCACGACGGGCTGCCGCGGAAGATGTGACCCAACTTACACGGGCAGCGCGCCGACGGCGATGGGCAATGACGAATCCGCAGCCAACGGCGCGCAGACCAGGCGGTCCCGCCTCTCGGCCTTGGCCGGTACAGGGCGGCATCGGCGGCGGCCCGCAGCGCCCCATGGGCCAGTGCACCGGCCCGGCGGCAATGCGGGGTCTGAAAACGGCGAGCACGGCCGCCGGCGCACGCGCAGAATCCGCCGCAGACCCAGGAGACGCTCATGCACACGTGGTACCTCGGTGGCATCGACCATCGCCCCTTCCTGCACCTGTTCGAGATGAGTGACAGCGCGCTCGCCGCGCTCGGCATCCAGCGTCGCTGGGCCGGCGCCAACGGCGGCCATCCCTGCCGGATCAGCCTGAGCGATCCCGCGCCTGGCAGCGAGCTGCTCCTGCTGTCCCACGTCCACCTGCCGCTGCATTCACCGTATCGCGCCGCCGGCCCGATCTTCGTGCAGCGCGGCGTGACCCGTTGCGTCCTGCCGCCAGGCGAGGTGCCCCCGTATGTGCAGCGCCGGATGATATCGATGCGTGCCTATGACCACGCCGCGCTGATGTGCGGTGCCCAGGTCTGTGCGGGCACCGAGGTGGCCGACCACCTGGATGCACTGTTTGCCGACCCGTCGGTGGCGTTCGTCCAGCTGCACAACGCGGCGCATGGCTGTTTCTCGTGCCAGGCAGATCGGGTGGGTACCGTGACTGCGTAGCGTGATCCCCATGACGTGATCGATGCCACGCCGGTCACGTGACGTCCAGCGCATCCGTTCAGCCCTGCGTGAAGCCTGCGGGAAGGGCTTCACATGCGCAGTCACGGATCGGCACTGCGAGGGTTCCGTCGCCTGCATCGCGACTCGATACTCGCCGTGGTGCCGCCGGAAGTCCACTGCGCAGCGCAGCGCCTGCGGTCACCGTTCCCTTTCGACGACCACAAGGATGCGCCATGTCATTCCGATCCACACCGCTGCTGCTGGCTACCTCGTTCGTGGCTGCGGGCCTGTCCCTGGCCGGCAACGCGTTCGCCCACGGCACCATGACCACGCCGGTCAGCCGCGTCTACGCCTGTTTCCAGGGCAACCCCGAGAACCCGACCAACCCGGCCTGTGCCGCCGCCAAGGCCATCGGCGGTTCGCAGGCGTTCTACGACTGGAACGGCATCAACCAGGCCAATGCCAACGGCAACCACCAGGCCGTGGTGCCCGACGGCAAGCTTTGCAGCGGCAACAACCCGACCTTCCGCGGCCTGGACGTGAACCGCAGTGACTGGCAGACCACGCCGATCCAGCCCGATGCCAATGGCAGGTTCACCTTCGTGTTCAAGGCGACCGCACCGCACGCCACCCGTGACTGGCGCTTCTTCGTCACCCGCGAAGGCTGGCAGCCGGGCAGCCCGCTGCGCTGGGCCGACCTGCAGGAGTTCTGCACCCTGGGCAATACACCGCTGTCGGCCGATGGCACCTACAAGCTGCAATGCACATTGCCGCAGCGCAGCGGCCAGCATGTGATCTACAACACCTGGCAGCGCTCGGATTCGACCGAGGCGTTCTATACCTGCATGGATGTGCGCTTCCAGGGCGGCGGCGGAACGGCACCGGCAACACAGTGGCAGGATGCCGGCCCGGTCACCGCGCGCGGCGAGCTGCCGGTCGGCACCACGTTGGCGCTGCGCGTGTTCAATGCCAACGGCAATGATGTCGAACGCGTGGAAGCCACGCTGGCCAGCGGCCAGACTGCCGCCGCACAGTGGCCGCTGGTGCTGGCACGCAAGGTCAATGCCAGTGCGCAGCACGCACGCGTGGGCGTGCTCAGCAACGGCGTGATCACGCCGGCGGCCTCGGCCACCGACAACCGGGTGTACCTGAAGGACGGCAACCGCTTCCAGCTCGACACCCGGGTGCCCGACGCGGGCACGCCGTCGCCGGGCGGTGATTTCGACCACGTGTACCCCGCAGGCATTGGCAGCTACGTCCCCGGCCAGACCGTGGTAAAGGGCACCGACGGCAAGCTGTACGCCTGCCGCCCGTTCCCGGAAGGGGCGTGGTGCAACGTCAATGCCGAGGCATATCGCCCCGGTATGGGCAGTGCATGGCGCGATGCTTGGGTGCCCTACTGACCCGTTGTAGAAGGCGGTGCGCATCGCGCCGCCTTCTGCCTGAGCCGCAGTGCTTTGAGCAGCGTGCTGCAGATCAGGCACGACAGCCACTGAAATCAAACTTGTCCGATATTGCCGGCCTGTCTGCATGTGAAGACTTCATGGGGTTTCCCATACCTCGCAAAGGAGTCTCTGCATGCACCTGTCCCATCGGGCAGTCCTCGCACTGTCCGTCGTTGCCGGCCTGGCCCTGTCCGGCAGCGCCTTCGCCCACGGCACCATGACCAAGCCGCTCAGCCGCGTGAAGCAGTGCCACGAGGGCAATCCGGAAAACCCGACCAACCCGGCCTGCGCCGCCGCCAAGGCCATTGGCGGCGCGCAGCCGTTCTACGACTGGAGCGCGATTGCGCACGGCAATGCCAATGGCAACCATCGTGAACTGGTGCGCGACGGCGAGCTGTGCAGTGCCAGCATTCCCAAGTACCGCGGCCTCGACCTGAACCGCACGGACTGGCCGACCACGCCGATCCGCGCCGACGCGCGTGGCCGCTACACCTTCGAATTCTATGCCCCGGCCCCGCATGCCACCCGCGAGTGGAAGTTCTATGTCACCCGTGAGGGCTGGCAGCCGGGCAGCCCGCTGCGCTGGGCCGACCTGCAGGAGTTCTGCACCCTGGGCAACGTGCCGGTGGATGGCAAGACCTACAAGCTGGATTGCCCGCTGCCCAAGCGCAGTGGCCAGCACATCATCTACAACACCTGGCAGCGTTCGGATTCGGGTGAAGCGTTCTACACCTGCATGGACGTGCGATTCGAAGGCGGCAATGGCGTGATTCCGCCGCCGCAGTGGCAGGATGCCGGCCCGGTCACCGCCCGCGGTGCGCTGGAGGCAGGCACCACGCTGACCCTGCGCGTGTTCAATGCCAACGGCAACGATCTGGAGCGCCCGGAAATCACCCTGGCTGCTGGCCAGACCGCTCCGGCACAGTGGCCGATGGCGCTGGCCCGCAAGGTCAACGGCAGTGCCCAGCACGCCCGCGTCGGCGTGATGAAGAACGGCGTGATCACGCCGGTGGCATCCGCCACCGAGAACCGCGTCTACCTGAAGCCAGGCAACCGCTTTGAACTGGAAACCCAGATTCCGGGCCCGGTTGATCCGGTCGATCCGCCGGGTGGCGATTTCGACTTCGTGTATCCGGCCGGCCTCGGCAGCTACAAGCCTGGCGAGACCGTGGTGAAGGGCACCGACGGCAAGCTGTACGCCTGCCGTCCGTTCCCGGAAGGTGCGTGGTGCAACATCAACGCCGATGCCTATCGCCCGGGCACCGGCTTTGCCTGGCGTGATGCCTGGATCGCGTACTGAACTCGACGGGGGTGGCACTTCGGTGCCACCCCTCCTGCATGACGCTTCTTGCGATGGAGGTCGCATGGAAAAAGGCGATGGGTTCCCAGCCTCGTTTTTTTAGGAACCGTTGAATGGAGGACGCTCTATGCTGCGTGGAAACTCGGCGGGTCTTCCACGCGTCAAAGGACGTCATCGATGCAAGCCCACCTACTTGCAGCAGTTGCTGCCTCCCTGTGCGCAGCTCTCTTCGCCTCACAGGAGGCCCAGGCCCACGGCACCCTTTCCAAGCCGATCAGCCGCATCTACGCCTGCCGTCAGGCCAACCCCGAGAATCCGACCAATGCGGCCTGTGCGGCAGCCAAGGCCATCGGTGGCGCGCAGCCCTTCTACGACTGGGCCGGCATCAACCAGGCCGAGGCTGACGGCAACCATCGCCAGGTCGTGCCTGATGGCGAACTGTGCAGCGGCGGCAATGCAAAGTACCGCGGCATGAACCTCAATCGCACGGACTGGTCGACCAGCCCGATCCGCGCCGATGCCCGCGGCCGCTACACCTTCGAGTACCTCGCATCGGCTCCGCACAAGACCCGAGACTGGGTCTTCTATGTAACCCGCGAAGGCTGGCAACCGGGCAGCCCGCTGCGTTGGGACGATCTGGAGCAGTTCTGCTCGCTGGGTCACGTGGACGAGGATGCCAACGGCATCTACCGACTCGATTGCCCACTGCCCAAGCGTACTGGCCAGCACATCATCTACAACACCTGGCAACGCTCGGATTCGAAGGAAGCGTTCTATACCTGTGCCGACGTACGTTTCGAAGGCGGTGACATCATTCCGCCACCAGAGTGGGAGGACGCTGGGGCCATCACCGCGCGGGGTGACCTGGAGACCGGTACCACCCTGACCCTGCGCGTGTTCAACGCCAACGGCAATGACCTGGAAAGCCCGAAGATCACCCTCGCCACCGGGCAGACCTCCGCCACGCAATGGCCGCTGGCGCTGGCCCACCAGGTCAACGCTTCTGCCCAGCATGCCCGGGTGGGCGTGCTGAAGAACGGAATCATCACTCCCATCGCCTCGGCCACCGAGAACCGCGTCTACCTGAAGCCGGGCCATCGCTTCCAGCTCGACACGCAGCTGCCGGATCCGGTCGATCCGCCACCGGGCGACTATGACTTCGTGTATCCGGACGGTATCGGCAGCTACACGCCGGGCGAAACCGTGGTCAAGGGCGCCGACGGCAAATTCTACGCCTGCCGCCCGTTCCCGGAGGGCGCGTGGTGCAACGTCAATGCCGAACCCTACCGCCCGGGCACCGGCTCTGCCTGGCGTGACGCCTGGATCGCGTACTGAGGCCGGGCACCGGGGGCGGCGTGGTGCCGCCTCCGGTTTGCGGGGGGGTGCCGGCCAGCGGCCGGCACTACCGGGGTTCATGGGGTTGCCGGCCAACGGCCGGCACCACCCGGGCCTACTTGCTGCTGACGTACTTCTCGCGGCGGATCTGCGGGTTGCCCAGGCCGGCGGCCTTCAGCAGCTCGGCGCAGGCATCGACCATGTCCGGGTTGCCGCACAGGTAGGCGATGTCGGTGGCCGGGTCCGGCGTGAAACCGGCCAGCGCCTGCTGCACGTAGCCGTGCTGTACATCCGGGTGCGGTTCGGTCGGCAGTTCGCGCGACAGGCACGGAACATAGCGGAAGTTCGGGTGCTTTTCGGCGAAGCTGTAGAAATCTTCGCTGTACAGCAGCTCGCCCGGGCTGCGCGCGCCCTGCAGCAGCACGATCTGCACGCCGCGTTCGGCCATGGCCTTCTCCAGCAGCGGCAGCATGGAGCGGTACGGGGTAACGCCGGTACCGGTGGCGATCAGCAGGTAACGGGCGTTGTGGTCACCGGGATTCAGGCAGAACCGGCCATAGGGGCCGGACGCACTGATCTGGCTGCCCTGCTCCAGCGCCTCGAACAGGGCCGTGGCGGCGCCACCGGGCACGAAACTGACCGCGATGTCCACCGCCTCGCCCGGGCCCAGCGCATGATCGTGGATGGTCGCCAGCGAGTAGCTGCGCTTGGTTTCGGTGCCGTCGGCGTAGCTGAAATGGACCTGGATGAACTGGCCGGGCTGGAAATCCAGCGGCTGCCCATCGTCACGCACGAATTGGTAGTGGCCGACGGTCGGGGCCAGCATGCGGCAGCCGACCAGCTTGAGAGGGAATTGAACAGGCACGACTTTTCGGGACAGTGTGTAGCCGGGGCAAGCCCTCGGGGTCTTCTATAATAGCCCCTCCCCGCCCCTCTCCAGCGCCAGCCCATGGGCGCGAAGGCTTCGAGCTTGGCATTCCAGAACGATACGGCGCCCGCCCTGCGCGTGCGCGACCTGCGCAAGACCTACGACAATGGCACCCAGGCCCTGAAGGGGGTTTCCCTGGAAGTGGCCCCGGGCGACTTCTTCGCCCTGCTCGGCCCCAACGGTGCCGGCAAGTCGACCCTGATCGGCATCATCAGCTCCCTGGTCAACCTCAGCGAGGGCCAGGTGGAAGTGTTCGGCAGCGACCTGGTGCGCAACCGCAGCGCCACCATGCGCCTGATCGGGCTGGTGCCCCAGGAAATCAACTTCAACCTGTTCGAGAAGCCCTTCGACATCCTGGTGAACTACGCCGGGTTCTACGGCGTGCCGCGCGAGGAAGCCGAGCAGCGCGCCGAGGAAGAGCTGAAGCGCGCGCACCTGTGGGAAAAGGCGCAGGTGATGAGCCGCACGCTGTCCGGCGGCATGAAGCGCCGGCTGATGATCGCCCGCGCGATGATGACCCGCCCGCGCCTGCTGATCCTGGATGAGCCGACCGCCGGCGTGGACATCGAGATCCGCCGCGACATGTGGCGCGTGCTGAAGGAGATCAACGCTGCCGGCACCACGATCATCCTCACCACGCACTACCTGGAAGAAGCCGAGTACCTGTGCCGCCACCTGGCGATCATCAACCATGGCCAGATCGTCGAGCAGGGGCCGATGCGCACCCTGCTGGCCAAGCTGGACGTGGAAGGCTTCCTGCTGGACATCGACGGTGACCTGCCGGCGCAGCTGCCGGTGATCGAGGGCACGACGCTGACCGCGCCGGACCCGCACACGCTGGACATCGACATGCCACGCGCGATGGACCTCAACCGCGTGTTCGCTACGCTGAACGAGTCCGGCATCCGCGTGCGTTCGATGCGTACCAAGAGCAACCGCCTGGAGGAGCTGTTCGTGCGCCTCACCGGCAACATGGAGAAGCCTGCATGAGCACCACCGAGCTGACCGACGGCCAGCGCAACCGCATCGCGCTGATGACCATCGTGCGCCGCGAAGTCGCCCGCATCATGCGCATCTGGGGCCAGACCCTGGTGCCGCCGGCGATCACCATGACCCTGTACTTCCTGATCTTCGGCAACCTGATCGGGTCGCGCGTGGGTGACATGGGTGGCTACACCTACATGCAGTTCATCGTGCCGGGCCTGGTGATGATGAGCGTGATCCAGAACAGCTACGGCAACATCAGTTCCTCGTTCTTCGGTGCCAAGTTCGGCCGCCACGTCGAAGAACTGCTGGTCAGCCCGATGCCGAACTGGGTGATCCTGTGGGGCTATGTGGCCGGCGCGGTGCTGCGCGGCCTGATGGTGGGCGTGATCGTGCTGATCATCGCGATGTTCTTCACCCCGGTGCGAATCCCGCATCCGCTGGTGATGCTGACCACGGTGATCCTCGGCGCGACGATCTTCTCGCTGGCCGGATTCATCAATGCGGTGTATGCGAAGAAGTTCGATGACGTGGCGATCGTGCCGACCTTCATCCTGACCCCGCTGACCTACCTGGGTGGCGTGTTCTATTCGGTGAAGCTGCTGCCGGGCTGGGCCGAAGCGGCCACGCACGCGAACCCGATCTTCTACATGGTCAACGCGTTCCGCTATGGCCTGCTGGGTAGCAGCGATGTGCCGCTGCCGGTGGCCTACGGCCTGATGATCGGTTTCGTGGTGGTGCTGACGGCGCTGGCCCTGTGGCTGCTGCGCCGTGGCGTGGGCATGCGCAGCTGAGACCTGCGTGGTAGTGCCGGCCGCTGGCCGGCAACACCAGATCCACGCCATGCGTGGATGCAGCAGTCTGTAGAGCCGAGCCTATGCTCGGCTCTTTTTTGCCTGCAATCTCCGGCACAATCGCAGTTCTGATTCCCCCCAGAAAACGGTGAACGTGCAATGCGCATCCTGATCCTCGGCGCCGGCGGTACCGGCGGTTACTTCGGTGGCCGCCTGGCCCAGGCCGGCGTGGACGTGACCTTCCTCGTGCGCCCCGCGCGCGCCGCGCAGCTGGACCATGATGGCCTGGTCATCCGCAGCCCACTGGGTGATGCGCGTTTCCCGGTTCAGCACGTCACTGCTGATGCACTGCCCGCACTGGCCGCGCAGAAGCCCTTCGACCTGGTCATCCTCAGCTGCAAGGCCTACGACCTGGACAGTTCGATCGATGCCATCGCCCCGGCAGTCGGCGCGAACACCACCGTGCTGCCGATCCTCAACGGCCTGCACCACTACAACGCACTGGATCTGCGCTTTGGCCGCGACGCCGTGCTCGGCGGCCTGTGCTTCATCAGCGCCACCAAGGCGCCCGATGGCGCGGTGCTGCATCTGGGCAAGCCGGCCAAGCTCACCTTCGGCGAGCGCGACGGCGGCGCGATCTCCGCGCGCGTGCGCGCCTTCGCTGCGGTCTGCGCGAAGGCCAACCTTGATCACCTGGCCAGCGAGCGCATCGGCCAGGAACAGTGGATCAAGTACACCTTCCTGACCGCGCTGGCCGCAGCCACCTGCCTGCTGCGTGCGGATATCGGCACCATCGTCGCCACCGATGATGGCGAGGCGATCGTACGTGGCCTTTACGACGAGTGCCTGGCCGTCGCCGAAGCCGCCGGTGAACCGGTTCCGGAGGCAGCGAAGGACACTGCGCGCGGCACGCTGACCCAGGCCGGCTCGGCGTTGAAGGCCTCGATGCTGCGTGATCTGGAGGCCGGCCAGCAGGTGGAGGCCGAACAGATTGTTGGCGACATGCTGGTGCGTGCGCGCAGGGCTGATCAGGAAGCCCTGCTGCTGCAGGTTGCCTACAGCAGCCTGCAGGCCTACCAGGCACTGCGGGTCGCGTGAGTCCCGCCTTGCAGGCCAGCCCATTGCCCGCGCGGGTACTGATTCTCGGGCTGGGCTGGAGCGGACGCGTGCTGGCCGCGCAGCTGCAGGCGCACGGCGTAGGCGTGGCCGGCACGGTGCGCGATCCCTCGTTCGCGGCGGACGATGGCCTGCCACGGCATCAGCTGCACGCCGACACGCCACCGTCGCCTGCCCTGCTCGATAAGATCGCGCAGGCCGATGCCGTGCTGTGCAGCGTGCCGCCCGACGCGGAGGGCGACCCGGCACTGCGCCTGCTGCTGCCCGCGCTGCAGGCCAGCCCGGCATTGCGCTGGGTCGGCTATCTGTCGTCGACCTCGGTGTATGCCGACCGCGCCGGCGGTTGGATCGACGAGCGCAGCGCGGCCGACGCCACTGAAGCGGCTGGTGTGCAGCGCCTGCTCGCGGAAGCACAGTGGCGTGCACTGGCCGGACAACGCAGCATCGCCTCGGCGGTGTTCCGCCTGCCCGGCCTGTACGGGCCGGGTCGCAATGCGCTGGTGCAGTTGGCGCAGGGGCGTGCGCGCCACGTGGTTCGCCCGGGCCAGGTGTTCAACCGACTGCACGTGGATGACCTGGCAACCGTCATCATCGCCGCAATGCGGCGCCCGGCCCGGCAGGGTCTCTACCTGCCCAGCGACGACGAGCCTGCACCGCCGCAGGATGTGCTGGCCTTCGCCGCGAAGCTGGGCGGGTTTGCGCTGCCGCCCGCCGTGGCCTGGGATGACCCGGCACTGAGCCCGACGCTGCGGCGCTTCTACGAGAGCAACAAGCGCATCGACAGCCGTGGCACGCGTGAAGCATTGGGCTGGGAGCCGAGGTTCCCCAGCTACCGTGAGGGCCTGCGCGACCTGCTCCGGTAGTGCCGGCCGCTGGCCGGCAATCAAGATGTGCTGCCGGCCAGCGGCCGGCACTACCATCAACCCGCGTCGGGCAGGCGGAAGAACGCGCGGGCGGCCGCCGTGGCATTGGCCGCGGTCACCGCAACGTCCTCGCCACGGTCACGTGCCAGCTCTTCCACGATGTGCGACAAGAACATCGGCTCGTTGCGCCGGTCCTTCGGCATCGGCTTCAACGTGCGCGGCAGCAGGTACGGCGCGTCGGTCTCGATCATCAGGCGGTTGGCCGGGATGCTCTTCACCAGTTCGCGCAGGTGCGCGCCACGGCGTTCGTCGCACAGCCAACCGGTGATCCCGATGTACCAATCCTGGTCCAGGTAATCGAACAGCTCATCGCGTTCGCCGGTGAAGCAATGCACCACCGCCGGGCCGATGCGGCCTTCGAAGTTCTTCATCTGTGCCATGAAGTCGGCATGCGCATCACGCTGGTGCAGGAACAGCGGCTTGCCGTTTTCCGCGGCCAGCTGCAGCTGGCGCTCGAAAGCACGGTGCTGCGCCGGGCGCGGCGAGAAGTCACGGAAGTAGTCCAGCCCGCACTCCCCCACCGCCACCACTTCCGGATGCGCGTGCAGCGCGCGCATCTCGGCATCGCATTCCTCGGTGTATTCCACCGCGTGGTGCGGGTGCACGCCGGCGGTGGCGTACAGGAAGCCGGGGTGCTGCTGGGCCAGCTGCAACGCCAACGGCGAGTGCTCGCGGCTGGCGCCGGTGATGACCATCTGCACCACGCCGGCCTGGCGCGCGCGGTCCAGCACGGCATCGCGGTCGCGGTCGAAGGAGTCGTGGGTCAGGTTGGCGCCGATATCGATCAGGTGCATGGTCATCGCGGGGGAAAAGTGCCCGCGCATTGTACCTGCGCCCGCCGTGCCCCCTTATCCTTTGCCCATGAACGCCTCGCTCTTCCCGATTTCCCCGCTGCTGCCGCAGATCCAGCAACACCTGGCCGCGCAGCAGCGACTGGTGCTGGAGGCCCCGCCCGGTGCCGGCAAGACCACCCAGGTGCCACTGGCACTGCTCGACGCACCGTGGCTGCAGGGCCGCAAGATCATCCTGCTGGAACCACGGCGGGTCGCCGCCCGCAGCGCCGCGCTGTTCATGGCGCGGCAGCTGGGCGAGGAGGTCGGTGGCACGGTCGGCTACCGCATCCGCTTCGAAAACAAGGTTTCGGCGCGCACGCGCATCGAGGTCGTCACCGAAGGCATCCTGACCCGCATGCTGCAGGACGACCCGATGCTGGAAGAGGTCGGTGCGATCCTGTTCGACGAATTCCACGAGCGCCATCTCAGCGGCGACCTCGGCCTGGCGCTGGCGCTGGATGTGCAGGCGCAGCTGCGCGATGACCTGCGCCTGGTGGTGATGTCGGCCACGCTGGACGGCGAGCGGCTGGCAGGTTTTCTCGATGCGCCGCGGCTGAGCAGCGAGGGCCGCAGCTACCCGGTGGCGATCAGCCACTTCCCGGCGCGCCGCGATGAGGCGCTGGAACTGCAGGTGCGCCGCGCGGTGCAGCAGGCCCTGGCCGAGCACCCCGGTGACCTGCTGGTGTTCCTGCCCGGCCAGCGCGAGATCGCGCGGGTGCAGGCGGGCCTGCAGGAATCGCTCAATGGCGATGTCGAGGTCCTGGCGCTGCACGGTGAACTGCCCGTGGAACAACAGGCGCGCGTACTTCAGGTGGCCAGCGATGGCCGCCGGCGCGTGGTGCTGGCGACCAACGTCGCCGAGTCGTCGGTGACGTTGCCCGGCGTGCGCGTGGTGATCGACAGCGGCCAGGCACGCGAACCGCGCTACGACCCCAACAGTGGCTTCACCCGGCTGGACGTGGTGGCCATCGCGCAGGCATCGGCCGACCAGCGCGCGGGCCGTGCCGGGCGCGTCGCCGAAGGCGTGGCCTGGCGGCTGTGGCCACAGTCGCAGCGGCTGGAACCGCAGCGCCGCGCCGAGATCGACCAGGTGGAACTGGCCGGACTGGCACTGGAACTGGCGGCCTGGGGCAGCAGCGATCTGCGCTTCCTCGATCCGCCCCCGGCGGGTCCGATGGGCGCGGCGCGCGAACTGCTGCAGCGGCTCGGCGCCCTGTCCAGCAGTGGCGCGATCACCGAACTGGGCCGGCGTGTGCTGGCGCTGGGCACGCATCCACGGATGGCGGCGATGCTGCTGGCAGCGCCCGATGCCCGCGCCCAGGCGCTGGCTGCCGACCTGGCCGCGCTGCTGGAGGCGCGCGACCCGTTGCGCCAGGGCGGCGACGCGCTGGCGGCCCGCTGGCGCGCACTGGCCGCGTTCCGCAATGGCCGCACACCGGGCGATGCCAACCGCAGCGGGCTGGCCGCGATCGATGCCGCCGCCAAGCAGTGGCGTCGCCGCCTGCGCTGCGAAGCCACGCCGCCGGCCAGCATCGAGGCCCATGAGCTGGGCGACCTGCTCGCTCATGCCTTTCCCGATCGAATTGGCTTCCAGCATCCCAGCGATCCTCTGCGCTACCTGCTGGCCAATGGCCGCAGCGCGCGCCTGCACGAGCTGAGCGACCTGCGCGGTGAGCCGTGGCTGGTGGCCAGCGAACTGCGCTTCGAGGCGCGCGATGCACTGCTGCTGCGTGCCGCACCGGTGGACGAGGATCGGCTGCGCAAGGCGTGGCCGGATCGCTTCGTCACCGAAGACGTAGTGCGCTGGGACAGCGAGCGACGCGCCCTGGTGGCACTGCGCGAGACGCGTTTCGACCGCATCGTGCTGGACAGCCGCTCGGCCGGCCGGGTCGATCCGCAGCACGCCGCGCAGGCACTGACCGGCGCGGTAGCCGAACTCGGTCTGCAGGCGCTGCCGTGGACCGAGGGCCTGCGCCAGTGGCAGGCGCGCGTCGAGTCACTGCGGCGCTGGATGCCGGAGCTGGACCTGCCCGACTGCAGCGACGCGGCCCTGCTGGCCAACCTCACGCAGTGGCTGCAACCCGCGTTCGCCGGCAAGAGCCGCCTGGACGCGCTGGATGAGGCCAGTTTCGGCGAGGCACTGAAGTCGCCGCTGGAATGGTCGCAACGGCAGCTGGTCGAGCGTAATGCGCCGACCCGCATCACCGTGCCGTCCGGGCTGGAGCGGCCGATCACCTACGCGTTGGACAGCGAGAGTGGTGATCCGCTGCCGCCGGTGCTGGCGGTGAAACTGCAGGAACTGTTCGGCCTGGCCGACACGCCGCGCATCGCCGATGGCCGCGTGCCGCTGACCCTGCACCTGCTCTCCCCCGGCGGCCGCCCGCTTCAGGTCACCCAGGACCTGCGCAACTTCTGGGAAAACACCTACGCCGAAGTGAAAAAGGAAATGAAGGGCCGTTACCCGCGCCATCCATGGCCGGATGATCCGTGGACAGCCACGGCCACGCACCGGGCAAAGCCGCGCGGAACCTGAGGGCGGGGTCGGATCCATTGCATCGCAATGGGCTCTGACCCCATACACCGCGCCGGGGTCAGAGCCCTTTCCCAAAAGAAAGGGATCCGCCCCACCCTGCCTGATCCTGAATGGCTGCGGTAGAGTCACACCACGTGCGTCACCGGCTGACATACCGTTTACGGGCAACGCGCGACACTGGACTTCGACCCGAGGCAAAGGACCCCCGCATGAGCAAGCTGACCGTAATCACCGACCGCGCCCTGGAGCGCGCCCTGGAGCTGGCCCACACCGCCGGCGATGGCCTGAAGAGCGCCGGTGGCAGCCTGCGCAATGCGGACTGGATCAAGACCGGCGCCGCCATCGGCGCAGTGAAGACCGGCGGCAAGGCCGCGACCAAGTTCGTGCGCCGCAATCCGGCCGTGGCCGTGGCCGCTGCTGCGGTGGGTGTTGGCCTGCTCGGCTATGCGCTGTACCGCAAGCAGCAGAAGAAGAAGGCCGCCAATGGCCACGTGGTGAATGGGCAGGCGCAGCGCATCAGCGCGCGTGACCGCCGCAACGACACCGTCGTGGACGAGCACAGCGATATCGGCAGCGACGCGTGAGTGTGACCGACCGGGTCAGAGCCCTTCCTGCGGAAGGGATCTGACCCCGAGCCAGGGCCGGACGCCGCAAGGCCTCCGGCCCTTTCTGTTTCAACCGATCTGCCGCCACTGCCCGGGCTGCAGGTCCTCCAGCCGGTACGGTCCCATCGACACCCGCACCAGTCGCAACGTCGGCAGGTTCACCGCTGCAGTCATCCGCCGCACCTGGCGGTTGCGGCCCTCGCGGACCGTGATCGCCAGCCAGCTGTCCGGCACGGTCTTGCGGAAACGGACCGGCGGATCGCGCGTCCACAGCGTCGGCGCCGGGTCGAGGCGCTCGATCTTCGCCGGCAGGGTCGGCCCATCGTTGAGCACAACGCCATCGCGCAGCTGTTGCAGCTGCTCGTCACCGGGCGTGCCTTCCACCTGCACCCAGTAGGTCTTGTCGGCCTTGTGCCTGGGGTCGGTGAGCTTGTGCGCCAGCGTGCCGTTGTCGGTCAGCAGCAGCAGGCCCTCGCTGTCATGGTCCAGGCGACCGGCGGCATACACGCGCGGCGGCAGGCCGAACCCGGCCAGGGTCGGCCGCGGCGGCACGCTGCGGTCGGTGAACTGGCAGAGCACGTTGAAGGGCTTGTTGAAGGCGATCAGCATTGCAGGCACGGCGGGCGGCGGGTAAGGCATTGTCCCACGCCTCGCGCCAGGCGACTGTAGAACCGGAGGCAGCGGCAGGAGCCGCTGCCAACGTCGCGTGCGACGGTCCGAAGGGTGCCGGTCAGGACGGCCGGCATTGCCCACGCTCGGCTGCTGTTGTGCTCCGTCGCGCCGCGCGCGATGAGCCGAGCATCGGCTCGGCTCTACGGGGCACTCCGCGCTGGCAATACGGCGCCCCGGCTTACGGCTTGATGAAACGCAGGGTCATGCGGTCGCTTTCGCCGATCGCCTGGTACTTCGCATCATCGGCCTTGTCGTGCTGGTTGGTCGGCGGCAGCGTCCACACGCCGTTGGGGTGGTCCTTGGTGTCGCGCGGGTTGGCGTTGACCTCGCTGCGCGCATCCAGCCTGAAGCCGGCGGCTTCGGCCATCGCGATCACCTGCTGCTGGCCGACATAGCCGGTGTCATCGTCATCGGCCACGTCGGCCTCGGCGCGATGCTCGACCACACCCAGCACGCCACCCGGCTTGAGCACGTTGAAGAAGCCCTGGAACATGCCCTGCGCCTGGCCGGCCTTGCGCCAGTTGTGCACGTTGCGGAAGGTCAGCACCACGTCGGCTGAGTTGGCCGGGCCGAACACCGGCTTGGCCGGATCGTAGGCGACGACGGCGGTCCTGCCGAACTGCGCGGGTGCACCGGCGTACTTCTTTTCCAGGCTGTCGCGGCTGCGCTGCTGGTAGTCGCGGCCGCGCCCCTCGGGCACCGCCATCGGATCGACCACGGCAGCCACATAGTGGCCCTTGTCATGCAGCAGCGGCGCCAGGATCTCCGAGTACCAGCCGTTGCCGGGGGTGATCTCGATGACGGTCTTTTCCGGTGCCACCTTGAAGAACGACAGCGTCTGCGCCGGATGGCGGAAGCCATCGCGCTTGACGTTGTTGGCATCGCGGGTGGGCGCCTTCACCGCCGCGTCGATGGCCGGCAAGACCTCGATCTTCGCCGGTGCCACCGTGGCCGGTGCGGCGAACGCGGGAACAGCAGCAAGCAGGGCCGAAGCAAGCAGCAGGCGGCAACCACGCAGGGACGAAGCAGGCATCATCGGGACGACTCCAGCGGAAGATGCGGCGAGACTAGCAGTCGCAGCGTCCCAGGTGTTCACAAAACGTTAGCGGCGTGCGCGTCGCGGAACACTGTTTTGTGGTCGTCGCCGCAGCACGGTCACACATCGCGTTCTATTCTGGAACACTTCCCCCAAGGAGTCCGTGCCCATGACGGCAACCCGCGAACTGGGCCGTTCCGGCCTGCATGTACGTCCGCTCGCCTTCGGTGGCAACGTGTTCGGCTGGAGCGCCGATGAGAAGGCCAGCTTCGCCCTGCTCGATGCCTTCGTCGATGCCGGCTTCAACCTGGTCGACACCGCCGACGTTTACTCGGCCTGGGTGCCGGGCAATTCGGGCGGGGAATCGGAAACGCTGATCGGCAAGTGGTTCGCCCGCAGCGGCAAGCGCGACAAGGTGGTGCTGGCGACCAAGGTGGCCAAGTGGGCCGAACGCCCCGGCCTGACCCCGGACAACATCAATGCGGCGGTCGAGGATTCGCTGCGCCGGCTGCAGACCGACGTGATCGATCTGTACCAGGCCCACGAGGATGACGAGTCGACGCCGCTGGAAGCCACGCTGGCCACGTTCGGCCGCCTGATCGAGGCCGGCAAGGTGCGTGCGATCGGTGCTTCCAACTACAGCGCCACGCGCCTGGCCGATGCGCTGAAGGTGTCCACCGACTACAAGTTGCCGCGTTACGAAACCCTGCAGCCGGAGTACAACCTGTACGACCGCGCCGGCTACGAAAAGGAACTGGAACCGCTGGTGCAGCGCGAGCAGATCGGCGTGATCGGCTACTACGCGCTGGCCAGTGGCTTCCTCAGCGGCAAGTACCGCACGCCAGCCGATGCGGCCAAGAGTCCGGCACGTGGCGAGACGGTAGTGAAGCGCTATCTGAACCCGCGCGGCCTGCGCATCCTGCAAGCGCTGGATGACGTAGCCAGCAAGCACAGCGCCAGCGCCGCGCAGATCGCACTGGCCTGGCAGATCGCGCGGCCGTCGATCACTGCGCCGATCGTCAGCGCCACCAGCGTCGAACAGCTGCACGACCTGCTGGCCGCAGCGAACGTATCGCTGAGCGTGCAGGATGTCGCGCAGCTGGATGCCGCCAGCGCCGAATCATGAGACCCGGTTGTGCCGGCCGCTGGCCGGCATGACACAGTCAGGTAGTGCCGGTCGCTGGCCGGCATCGCGCGGTAAAGAAGGAAATAATTCAACAAAATGGTTGCGCGCGACTAAATCGTGGTTTATCGTGCGCACCTCGTTTCAACACCCACTGGAAACTTCCCTTGAACGCGCATTCCGTCGCCATCGCCAAACTGCTGCCATGCCTGCGCATGGACCGGCCGGCGTGTGCGTTCGGCAAGGAAGACCAGCTGACAACGGCCTGATGCCCGCCCTGCGGAGATCGGCCACCCCGATCTCCGAGGCCTGACGACGCCCTCGGAACGCAAGTCCCGGGGGCGTTTTCGTTTGCGTCGGCACAAGGACCCGCGATGCCAGAACTGCACCCCGCGCGGCGACCCGCCGCTCACTGATCCAGGTTTTTCTGCCGTGCCGGAGGATTTTCTCCGCGTGCATGGCAACGCCTGGACATTATCTGCATCGCAACCAAACATTATCGCTCGCCGATAATGTCGGTGGCCTGCACCCTCGACTACCAACGGTCCCGTTTCAACCACGGGCTGGTGCGCGCGGCGTTGCCGTGGCGTATGCCGGAGGTCGCGGACATGCCATCGCCTGGATCGCCTGCTGGAGGCAGGCGCCGGTTCGCCGGCACGCGGTTCGATTCCGCGCGGTTCACCACTGGATAGCTCAGTCGGGTAGAGCAACGGATCCTGATTCCGTCTGTCGTGGGTTCGACTCCCACTCCAACCACATGACCTGTCACGTCATGACTTGAAGCAACACCCGGGGCGCAAGCCCCAGCGGCCATCGTCGCCGTCCACGGTCACTGCCCTCGGGCGGGGCGTGGAAGGCAACGGACCGCACGCCGGGCCTCGGCCCGCCGTCACTGCCAGCCACGTTCCGCCCCGGTGCTGCCTGCCGGGAACGACGATGGCAGCACTGCCGGTGCACCGAAGGCTCCGCGCGCGGACCGTCCGCCGATGGCCGCCCTCTTCCGCTGCCTGCACGTGGTGTGCAGGCGGCCTCGCCACGACCTGATCGACCCGGGTCATGGCGATTCATCTGCAACGGGTCGAACCACCAGAGCCATACAAGGAGAGACTCCCATGTTCTGGACCATCAAGGTCGTGATCGGCGACGGCGAGCGCGGCCTGGTGTATCGCAACCGTCGTTTCCAGCAGATCCTGCTGCCCGGCGTGCACCGCCTGTCGCCGTTCGGCGGCCGCCCGCACGTGGACATCCACACTGCATCGAAGGGCACGGCCTACACCGGCAGCGACCAGGACAGCCTGATCGAGGCACTGGGCGCGCGGTTGGACACGCACTTCGTGCTGGCCAACGTCGGCGCCAGCGAGGTCGGCCTGTTGCTGCGCAACGGCCGCATCGATGAAGTGCTGCCGCCGGGCAGCCACCGCCTGTACTGGCGCGGTTCTGTCGACACCCAGGTGCGCGTGATGGCACTGGGTGACGAGCCGCGCGTCCCGGCGGACGTGCAGCAGCGGCTGGGCCAGCTGGGCGTGCTGCCGCGTGTGGCGGTGATCAGCACCGTGCCGAGCGAGTCGGTGGGCCTGCTGTTCATCGATGGCACGCTGCGGCAGACCCTGGACGCCGGCCTGCACGCGTTCTGGAACTTCAACGGCAACGTGTCGGTGGAGCGTGTGGAGCTGCGTGCGCGTTCGCTGGACGTATCCGGCCAGGAGCTGCTCAGCCGCGACAAGGTGACCCTGCGGGTGAACCTGGCCGCGACCGTGCAGGTGGTCGACCCGGTGCGCGCACACCGCTCGCTCAGCAACGCTGATGAGTTCATCTATCGTCAGCTGCAGTTCGGCCTGCGCCAGGCGATTGCCGCGCGCAGCCTGGACGAGCTGCTGGGTGACAAGGCGGCACTGGACGGTGAGATCGCCGCCCATGTGCAGGCCGCGATCGAGGGCCACGGTGTACGTCTGCTTGGCGTGGGCATCAAGGACGTGATCCTGCCGGGCGAGATGAAGGAGATTCTCAACGGCGTGGTGCTGGCCGAGAAGCAGGCCCAGGCCAGCGTGATCCGCCGCCGCGAGGAGGCCAATGCCACCCGTTCGCAGCTCAACACCGCAAAGCTGATCGAGGACAACCCGGTGTTGATGCGCCTGAAGGAGCTGGAGGCGCTGGAGAAGGTCACCGAGAAGATCGACAAGCTCACCGTGTTCGGCGGCCTGGACGGCGTGCTGAAGCAGCTGGTGACGATCAGGTAGGGGGTCGCGGTGGCGCAGGGACGCGCCGCCGGCCCATCAAGGACATACACGAAGACATGGACACTCAACACAATTATCAATGGCTGCATGCCGAGGGCAGCACGCCGATCAAGGGCTGGGTCAACGGCGTGCCACTGGAGGCGCAGGCGCATGAGCAGCTGCGCAACATCGCCGCGATCCCGTTCGTCGGGCCGTGGGTGGCGGTGATGCCGGACGTGCACCTGGGCAAGGGCGCGACCGTCGGCTCGGTGATCCCGACCCGCGGTGCAATCATCCCGGCGGCGGTCGGCGTCGACATCGGCTGCGGCATGGCGGCCGTGCGCACCACGCTGCGCGCCAACGACCTGCCCGATGACCTGCGGCAGCTGCGCAACAGCATCGAGCGCAGCATCCCGGTCGGCAACGGGCGCGGCGGCGAGCATCAGCGCATGCCCGACAGCATCCATACCCGGCTGGTGCAGTCCGGGCTGGCCGCCGGCCTGGAGAAGATCAAGGACAGGCACCGCAGGATCCGCACCGACAAGCTCGACCGCCAGCTCGGTACGCTGGGTGGCGGCAACCACTTCATCGAACTGTGCCTGGACGAGACGGATACGGTGTGGGTGATGCTGCACAGCGGGTCGCGCGGTACCGGCAACCTGATCGGTACCTACTTCATCGAGAAGGCGCGCGAGGAACTGGCCCGGCGCGTGCTGGGCTTCCACCTGCCGGACAAGGACCTGGCGTTCTTCATGGAAGGCGAGCCGCTGTTCGATGACTACGTCGAAGCCGTGTCGTGGGCACAGGACTACGCCCGGCAGAACCGCGAGGCGATGATGTCGCGCGTGCTGGCCGAGATGCGCCACCGGCTGCCGAAGTTCCAGCTGGCGGCGATGGCAGTGAACTGCCACCACAACTACGTGCAGAAGGAAACGCACCACGGACAGGAGCTGCTGGTGACGCGCAAGGGGGCCGTCAGTGCCCGCGAGGGTGAGCTGGGCATCATTCCCGGCAGCATGGGCACGCGCAGTTACATCGTGCGTGGCAAGGGCAACGCGGACAGCTTCAACAGCTGCAGCCACGGTGCCGGCCGGGTGATGAGCCGTGGCGCCGCGCGCCAGCAGATCACGCTGGCCCAGCATCGCGAGGCCACCGCGCATGTGGAATGCCGCAAGGACAGCGGCGTGCTGGACGAGTCACCGGCCGCGTACAAGTCGATCGACGATGTGATGGCCGCGCAGCTGGACCTGGTCGACGTGGTGCACACGCTGCGCCAGGTGTTGTGCGTGAAGGGGTAATGGAGCGGTGCCGGCCAAGGCCGGCACCCACCGCGCATCAATCATGCTCGACCGCGCTGCAGTCGAGCCACGCCATGCGTGGATGGAACGGCGCCGACCAAGGTCGGCATCTACCGGAACACGCGCTTTCAGCGCGGCATGCTGTCCTCGGCCACCAGCGCGTGGTGCACGCCGATACCTGCCCGCACGCCCTCGGCAGCGGCCAACGTGATGTTGCCGACCGTGGTCGCATCGCCTGCGGCATACACGTTCGGCACCGAGGTCTGCTTCATCGCATCGACCTCGATCAGCACGCCCAACGGGCTCTCGGCCAGCACGCAGCCGAGCTGCTGCACCAGCGGCGTGGCCATCGCCTGGGTGGCCGGCACGAACAGCGCACGCTGGGCGATGCGGCGGCCATCGGCCAGCTCCACTTCCAGCCAAGTCGGCTGGTCGCCCTGCACGCCCAGCACCGGCGACGTCTCGATCCGCACGCCACGCTGCTGCATGGCAGCCCGTTCCTCATCGGTGATCGGCAGGCCCTGGCTGAAGAAGGTGACATTGCCCCAGTCGGCAAAGAGCGGCGCCTTGCTGGCGGACATCGGATGCCCACCAAGCAGCCCGATGGCGCCACCGCCCACTTCGTAACCGTGGCAATAGGGGCAGTGCAGCACGGTGCTGCCCCAGCGCTCGGCCAGCCCGGGCAGCTCCGGCAGCTGGTCGGCGATACCGCTTGCCAGCAGCAGCTTGCGCGCGGCGAGCACCTGCCCATCGGCGGTTCGCACTTCCACACCCTCTGCGCCGGCGGTGGCCTGCACGGCCTCGGCATGCACCCAGCGCACGCTGGGGTAGTCCAGCAGCTGCTGGCGCGCGGCCTTCAGCAGCTCGGCACCGCTGATGCCATCCAGCCCCAGCACCCCGTGCGAATGGCTGGCGAAACGATTGCGCGGCAAACCGGCGTCGATGACGGTGACCGGGCGGCGGGCACGGGCCAGGATCAGGCCCGCAGCAATGCCGGCATAACTGCCGCCGACGATGAGCACATCAGGATTCATGGTGACCTTCCAGGGAGCGGTGATGGGCGAGGTGGCGGGCGAAGTCGGCGCCGAGCTTGTCCAGTGTGGTCGCCCGCAGGCGCTGTTCGAGCAGGCGCTGTGCTTCGCGTGCACCCTCCAGCAAAGCGCTGTTGACCAGCTGCTGGATCGGGCAGCCACCGCCGGAATCGCGGGTGCCTACCTGTACCAGCGACGGTGCGCCCACCGCCAGGTAGACGTCATGCAGGGTGATGGCTGCGGCATCGCGGGCCAGGTGGCTGCCACCGCCATGGCCACGGGCGCTGCGAACCAGGCCCGCCCTGTGCAGCTGCGCCAGCAGACGGCGGATCACCACCGGATGGGTCGGCAGGCAGGACGCCAGCTGCTCGGAGGTGCGCGGGCCGTCCTGGCCGACCAGATGCGCCATCACGTGCAGGGCGTCGGAGAGCGGGTTCGCGGTCTTCATGTAACTACGATAGTTACATTTATATCCCCTGTCCAGGGTCCACATTTGTTCCATACGGACACATTTGTCCTATGATACAGTTCCTTCACATCACTAAACGAAACGCTAATGTGATTTACGTCGCACTTCAGCGGGAGCTTGGCGGGTCGATACCGCAATGCCCCTTCCCGAGAGTGCTTCCCCATGAATGCGTCTGTCCGTGCTCCGCGCCTGCAGTCCAAGCTGCTCGGCGCGGTGTCTGTTGGCTTGGCCGTGGTCCTGCTGTGCGCGCTGGCTGGCCTGGCCTCCGCCTGGTTCAAGTTGTCCACCGAGGTTCCGCCCGAAGTCACGCACAGCCGCGACGCCGAACGCCTGCAGCGTGAGTTCCGCGGCCAGGTGCAGGAATGGAAGAACGTGCTGCTCCGCGGCCACGACGACGCGTTGCGTCAGCGCCACCTGGACGCTTTCGACAACGAAGGCCGCCTGGTCGAACGGCTGGCCAAGGGCCTGGTGACCAGCCCGGACGCGCGCACGCGTGAACTGGCGCAGGCGTTCGTTGGCCTGCACGCGCAGCTGCAGCAGGACTATCACGCGGCGCTGCAGGCATTTGCCGCGGCCGGCTACGATCCGGCCGCCGGCGACAACCTGGTGCGCGGCAAGGATCGCGCGGTGGCGACCGCTCTGGATGCACTGAGCGCGCATGCCACGCAGGTGGCCGAAGCGGCGCTGGCGGCACGTGCGCAGCAGGCGCGGCAGACCCTGCTGCTGTGCGCGTCACTGACGGTGCTGGCCGCGGTGCTGTTGCTGATCGGCCTGGCCTGGTGGCTGCGGCGCGCCGTGGTGCAGCCGGTACTGGCGGTGGAAGCCGCTGCACGCGCAGTGGCTGCCGGCGATCTGCAGCACGTGGTGCAGGTGCGCAGCCGCGACGAGATCGGACGCCTCGCCCAGGCGATGCAGGCGTTGCAGTCCACGCTGCGCGGCGTGCTGGATGCACAGGCCGCGATGGCTCAGGCGCACGAGGCCGGCACGATCAGCCATCGCATGGACGCCGCTGCCTTCCCCGGCGCGTTCGGCACCATGGTGGCCGACTGCAACACGCTGGTCGACGCACACATCCGGGTGAAGATGCGCGCGATCTCGATCATGGGCCGCTACGCCGTCGGCGACCTCAGCCAGGACATGGAACGCCTGCCCGGCGAGAAGGCAGTGATCACCGAAGCGCTGGATGCGGTCAAGCACAACCTCGGTGCGATCAACGGCGAAATCCGCCGCCTGGCCGAAGCGGCGGCCGCCGGTGACTTCAGCCAGCGCGGCGACAGTGCGCGCTTCGAGCATGATTTCCATGCGATGGTCGAGGGCCTCAACCGCCTGATGCAGACTACCGAGCTGAACCTGGGCGAGGTCTCCAGCATGCTGCGTGCCATCGCCGGCGGCCGCCTCGGCGCGCGCATGCACGGCGATTTCCAGGGCGTGTTCGCGCGCATCGCCGGCGATGCCAACACCACTGCCGCGCAGCTGGCAACCATCGTCACCGACATCAAGCATGCCTCCGGCAACATCCATACCGCTGCCGCAGAGATTGCCGCCGGCAACAATGACCTGTCGCGCCGTACCGAGCAGCAGGCCGCCAATCTGGAAGAGACCGCGGCATCCATGGAAGAGCTGACCTCCACCGTGCGCCAGAATGCCGAGCACGCGCGCCAGGCCAACCAACTGGCGATCGGGGCACAGAGTGTCGCCTCACACGGTGGCAGCGTGGTCGGGCAGGTGGTGGCGACCATGGGTGCGATCGAAACGTCGTCGCGGCAGATCGCCGAGATCATCAGCGTGATCGATGGCATCGCCTTCCAGACCAACATCCTGGCGCTGAACGCTGCGGTGGAAGCGGCACGCGCCGGTGAGCAGGGCCGCGGATTCGCGGTTGTCGCCAGCGAAGTGCGCACCCTGGCGCAGCGCTCTGCGGCGGCGGCAAAGGAGATCAAATCGCTGATCGAGGCGTCGGTGGAACAGGTCGGTGAGGGTGCGCAGCGCGTGCGCGAGGCCGGTGACACCATGGCCGAGATCGTCGCCTCGGTGCAGCGCGTGACCGACATCATGGCCGAGATCTCCGCGGCGTCGCAGGAGCAGAGCGCAGGCATCGAACAGGTCAGCCAGACGGTGATCCAGATGGACGGCACCACCCAGCAGAACGCCGCGCTGGTGGAAGAAGCCAGCGCCGCGGCGCGCAGCCTGGAACAGCAGGCGAACCGGTTGATCGATGCGGTGGATGTGTTCGACCTGTCGGCCACGGCGACAGCGAAGGACGCGTTGGCGCGCGCGGCCTGAGTGATCCGGTTGCCGGCCAGCGGCCGGCAGCATCCACCGCCGCACGGGTGGCGCCCGGCCGTTGGTCGGGCGATGGCAGGAATCCGTGCGGACCAATGGTCCGCACCCACAAACCGGTCCGCACACACCGCGGCCCGCAGCGGCCTCGTGGTCGTACACGGTGGTGCAATGCACCGTTGCCGGCATGCACACGGGCGCTGGCCTACCCTTTCGTGGATATTCCCGTCTCCCTCCCCCCTGCTGGAGCCCCTCATGACAGTCCCCGCCTTCGGTCTCGGCACCTTCCGCCTGAAAGACCAGACCGTGATCGACTCCGTGCGCAACGCGCTGGATGCCGGCTACCGCGCCATCGATACCGCGCAGATCTACGGCAACGAAGCCGAAGTCGGCCAGGCCATCGCCGATTCCGGCGTGCCGCGCGATGAGATCTACCTGACCACCAAGGTCTGGATCACCGCGTTCAAGCGCGAAGCGCTGCTGGCCAGCCTGCGTACCAGCCTGGAAAAGCTGCGCACCGATCATGTCGACCTGACACTGATCCACTGGCCGTCGCCGAACGACAAGGTCGACGTGCCGATGGAGGAGTACCTGACCGCACTGGCCGAGGCCAAGGCACAGGGCCTGACGAAGGAGATCGGCATCTCCAACTTCACCATCGCGCAGACCCGCAAGGCGATCGGCATCCTGGGTGACGGCGCCATCGCCACCAACCAGATCGAGATCCACCCGTACCTGCAGAACCGCCTGCTGGTGAAATTCCTGCAGGACAACGGCATCCACATCACCGCCTACATGAGCCTGGCCTATGGCGAGGTAATCAAGGACCCGGTGATCCAGGCCATTGCCGGCCGCCACCAGGCCACGCCGGCGCAGATCGCGCTGGCCTGGGCGCTGCAGCAGGGCTTCTCGGTCATTCCGTCCTCGACCAAGCGCGAGAACCTGGCCAGCAACCTGGAGGCAGCAGCGATCCGCCTGACCGACGAAGACATGGCACAGATCGCCAAGCTTGACCGCGGCCATCGCCTGGCCAACCCGGAAGGCATCGCCCCGGCCTGGGATTGATTCCAAGACGGCGCGCAACCGCTCTGGTAGACGCCGCCCCTGGTCGGCGCAGACGTCTGACCGATCGATGAAACACCGTGCCGACCAAGGTCGGCACCTACCGGAACGCGGGGATCATCCCCTGCCCTGCAACAACCACCCACGCATCGCCGCACTGACCTCGTCCGGTTTTTCCATCGGCGCCAGGTGCCCGCAATCGGGAACCACCACCAGCTGCGAGTGCGGCACCATCGCGTGCATTTCCTCGCTCACCGCGAGTGGCGTAATGCGGTCGTTCGCGCCGCACACGATCAGCAGCGGATCACGGTAACCGGCCAGCACATCATGACCATCACGGCGTTCCAGCGCGCTCTGGCGCAGGAACACCTCCGCGCCCAGGCGGGTGGTCATGTCGCGCACGCGCTGCACCAGCACGTAGTCGTCCAGCCGCGAGGCATCGATGTAGCTGCGCATCAGCACATCGCCGAAGCCGTGGAACTTCCCCGGCAGGCGCACGCTGGCGCGCTGGCTGCGCCGCTGCTCGGCCCGCTCCGGCGAGTCGGCGTGGATGGAGGTGTCGATCAGCGCCAGCTGCAGCACCCGCTCCGGCGCAATGCGCAGGATCTGCTGGGCCACGAAGCCGCCCAGCGAGAACCCGGCCAGCGCAAAGCGCTCCGGTGCCTGCGCCAGCACGTCTTCGGCCACCGCCTGCAGGGTCTCGCCACCGGTCTGGTCGCCCACGGTGCAGTCGGCGATATCGGCCAGGTCGGCCAACTGCGCGCGCCACAGCTCAGCATCGTTGAGCAGGCCGGGCAGCAGCAACAGGGGGATACGGTCGGTCATGGGGATATTGTCGCGCCAGCACGGTGACGGAACCATGCCGCAACGGGCGATTGCGTTGTAGAGTCGCGCCATGCTCGACTGCAGTACAGCCCGTCGAGCATGGCTCGACTCTACAGAAGGCAGCGACACGGACGCGACCATGGCAGACCCCTACAACAGCGGCAGCCCCACCCCACCCGCGCTGCGCTTCGACGATGCGCTGGTCACCACCGCCTTCGAGCTGCCCGGCCATCGCGTCGTGCGCAACCTCGGCGTGGTGCGCGGTATCACCGTGCGCTCGCGTTCGATCGTCGGCAACTTCCTGGGCGGTATCCAGACGCTCTTCGGTGGCAACATCACCATCTACACCGAGCTGTGCGAACAGGCTCGCGAGGAAACCTACCGCGACATGGTCAAGCACGCGCGGCAGCTGGGTGCCAACGCGATCATCGGCATGCGCTACGACGCCACTGATGTGATGACCGGGCTGACCGAAGTGCTGTGCTATGGCACGGCGGTGGTGGTAGAGCCGGTGCGGTGATGCAGCCGCCAAGCGTGCGCAAAAGCAGCCGAGCGTAGGCTCGGCTCTACAGGAATTACGCCACCGGCGGCACGTCGGGCACCTCGACCTGCTGCACCGGCAAGGTCACCATCATCACCGTCGGGTCGTCCGGGTCCAGCCTGGTCTTGAATCCCAGGCTCTGGCACATCGCCAGCATGGTGCTGTTTTCGCGCAGCACCTGGCCTTCGACCACGTCCAGGCCCAGCCACTTCGCGTACTCGATCATGATCGCCATCAGCCGCCAGCCGATGCCGTGGCCCTTCAGGTCCGAGCGGATCAGGATGCCGTACTCGCCACGGTGGTAATCGGCATCGGCGTGCAGGCGCACTGCGCCCAGCATCTCGCCGCTGCGCGGTTCGATCGCTACCAGCGCGATCGAGCGCGCGTAGTCGAGCTGGGTCAGGCGCGCGATGAATTCGTGGCTGAAGTGCTTCACCGACTGGAAGAAGCGCAGGCGCAGGTCTTCGTCGCTGACGCGGGCGAAGAACGCGCGGAACAGCGCATCGTCTTCCGGCCGCACCGGGCGGACGAACGCGCGGCCGCCATCGGACAGTTCGATGGTGCGCTCCCACTCCTTCGGATACGGGAACACCGAGAAGCGCGGATGCCCGCGGCCCTTGTGCAGGATGCGCGACGGTGCCACTGCCACGCGCGCGTCGAGGGCGAGGATGCCCTTGCCGTCGACCAGCAGCGGGTTGATGTCCAGCGTACGCACTTCGGGAATGTCGGCGGCCAGCTGTGCCAGCTTGACCAGTGCCAGCGCCAGTGCGCGCTCGTCGGCGGCGGGCACATCGCCGTAGGCCTTGAGGATGCGCGAAGCGCGGGTCTGGCCGATCAGCTCGTGGGCCAGGCGCAGGTCCAGCGGCGGCAGGGCCAGCGCCTTGTCGTTGATCACTTCGACGGCGGTTCCGCCACGTCCGACCACGATCACCGGGCCGAACGTCGCGTCATCGGCGATGCCGACAATCAGTTCGCGCGCCTTCGGGCGGACGATGGTCGGCTGTACCAGCAGGCCATCGATGCGCGCATCCGGCCGCAGCTGGCGCGCACGCGACAGGATCGCGTTGGCCGCGCTCTGCACCGCCGGCAGCGTGGACAGATTCAGGCGCACGCCGTCCACTTCGGACTTGTGCGGAATGTCCGGCGACAGGATCTTCAGCGCTACGGACGCACCGCGTTCCAGCAGTGGCTGCGCCAGGTCCATCGCCTCATGCGCATCGCGCGCATGCATCACCGGCGCGGACGGGATGCCGTAGGCCTTGAGCAGCTCGTGCGTGGCCAGCGGGTCCAGCCACTGCTGGCCGTTGGCCAGCGCGGCATCGACCAGTGCGCGCGCGGTGGCCGTGTCGACGCTGAAGTCCTGCGGCAGGCTGGGCGGCGTTTCCATCAACGCGTTCTGTGCCTCGCGGTAGCGCACCAGGTGCTGGAAGCCCCGTACTGCTTCGGCCTCGGTCGGATAGGTCGGCACTCGTGCTGCGTTGAGCGTGGCGGTGGCCTGGTCGTCGTTGCCCAGCCACACCGCGAATACCGGCTTGTCGCGGTGATGGCGCGGGCGCAGGCCGAGCGTGCGGGTGAGGGCCTGCGCCGCGTCGGCGGACGAGGTAAACGCGGTTGGCACGTTGACCACCATCACCGCATCGTTCTCGTTGTCGGCCAGCAGTGCTTCGATGGCCGACGCATAGCGGTCACCATCGGCGTCGACCACGATGTCCACCGGATTGCTGCGCGACCAGCCCTGCGGCAGCACCGCATCGAGCTTCTCCACCGTGCTGTCGGAAAGGGTGGCCAGCGTGCCACGCAGCGCGATCAGTTGGTCCACGGCCAGGCGGCCGACACCGCCGCCATTGCTGAGAATGGCCAGGCGGCGACCGGGAAAGGTGCCCAGCCGCCCCAGCGATTCGGCAGCAGTGAACAGTTCGTCCAGCGCACCCACGCGCAGCAGGCCGGCACGATTGAAGGCCGCACCATACACATCATCGGCACGCGCCAGGGCCTGCACATGGGTATCGCGGCTGCCCGGCTGCACGCGCTCGGCGCGACCGGACTTCACCACCACCACCGGCTTGGCGCGGGCGGCGGCACGCGCGGCCGACATGAACTTGCGCGCGTCCTTGATCTGCTCGACATACAGCAGGATGGCGCGGGTGCGGTAGTCCGTGGCGAAGTAGTCGAGCAGGTCGCCGAAGTCGACGTCCATCGTGTCGCCCAGCGAAACCACGGCGGAGAAGCCCACCGAGCGCGCCACGCCCCACTCCACCAGCGCGGCGGCAATGGCCGAGGATTCGGAGATCAGCGCGAGGTCGCCGGCCTGCGGGAAGTGCGCGGCGATGCTGGCATTGAGTCGCGCGTGCGGCGCGATGACGCCCAGGCAATGCGGCCCGAGGATGCGCAGGCCATGCTTGCGCGCCACCGCCTCTACCTGTGCGGACAACGAACCCGGGCCTTCGCCCAGGTGCGCGGTGAGGATGATCGCCGCCTGCACGCCACGCTCTGCAGCTGTACGCACCACCTGCGGCACGATCGCCGCCGGCGCGGTGATCACCACCAGGTCGGGCACCCAGTCCAGGTCCTTCAAGCGCTTGACCGTGCGGATGCCGTCGATCTCGGCGTGCCGCGGGTTGATCCACGCCACCTTGCCGGGGAAGCCGGTGCCGCGCAGGTTGCGCATCACTGCGCGGCCGGCCGAACGCTCACGCGGGCTGCCGCCGATCACCGCGACCGACTGCGGACGGAATACGGACTGCAGGTGGTAGGTACTCATGCGCCTACGGTACCCAAATTCCGTGGCGATGGGGTCGGAGGAAGGGTCGGATCCCTTTTCGCAGGAAAGGGCTCCGACCCCTGCTGCGGATATCCGGGGTCAGAGCCCTTCGCTGCGCGAAGGGATCCGACCCCGGCGTGCACGTTTTGTTACAGCAGCGTGCCGTGCAGGATCAGCGCGGCGATGCTGAAATAGATCACCAGGCCGGTCACATCCACCAGGGTGGCCACGAACGGGGCCGAGGCGCTGGCCGGGTCGAAGCCGAGGCGCTTCAGGACGAAGGGCAGCATCGAGCCGGACAGCGAACCAAAGGTGACGATGCCGACCAGCGCGGCGCCGATGGTGATCGCCAGCAGGATCCAGTGCTCGCCGTAGTCATGCAGGCCACCCAGCTGCCAGATCACGATGCGCACGATCGCCAGGCAGCCGAGGATGGCACCCAGCACCATGCCGGTCGGGATCTCGCGGATGGCCACCTTCCACCAGTCGCGCAGGCGCAGTTCGCGCAGCGCCAGGCTGCGGATCAACAGCGAGGTGGCCTGCGAGCCGGAATTTCCGCCCGAACTCATGATCAACGGGATGAACAGGGTCAGCACCACCGCGCGCGCCAGTTCGTCCTCGTAGTGCTGCATCGCACTGGCCGTCAGCATCTCGCCCAGGAACAGCACGCTCAGCCAGCCGGCACGCTTGCGCAGCATCTCGAAGAAGCCGATCTGCATATAGGGCTTGTCCAGCGCTTCCATGCCGCCGAACTTGTGCGCGTCCTCGGTCGATTCCTCGATCAGCGCATCGAGCACGTCGTCCACGGTGACGATGCCGAGCATCTGCTGCTGCGCGTCGACCACCGGAATCGCCAACAGGTCGTGGCGGCGGATCAGACGCGCGACTTCTTCCTGGTCCATCAGCGCGTCCACCGTCACCGGCGGATTGACCTGGGCCACGTCCAGGATCGATTCCTCGGGCAGGCCGGTGATCAGCCGGCGCATGGTCACCACCTGCTGCAGCTGCTGGCTGGCCGGGTCCAGCACGTAGATCGCGTACACCGTTTCACGCGTGCGCTCGACCTGGCGGATGTGCTGCAGGGTCTGCGCCACGGTCCAGCTGGCGGGCACCGCCACGTATTCGGTGGTCATCAGCGCGCCGGCGGTGTTCGGCGGGTAGCTCAGCAGCTTCTGGATGACCTGGCGGGCGTCGGTGCCCAGCAGCGGGATCAGCCGCGCGCGTTCTTCCTCATCCAGCTCGTGGACGATGTCGGTGGCGCGGTCGTCAGCCATCAGCCCGAGCAGGGCAGCGGCGCGTGCCGGCGGCAGCGCGGCCACCAGCTCGCCGCTGCGGTGCAGCTCCGGCGCTTCCAGCATCTTCACTGCACGCGGCAACGGCAGCGCGGCCAGCGTTTCCGCCGCGCGGGCCAGTTCCAATGTGTTGAGGAATTCCACCGCATCGGCGGTGTTGTAGTTCGCCAGCGGTGCGGCCAATGCGGCGGCATCGGCCACCGGGCGCAGCAATTGCTTCTGGTTCATCGGTTTTGCCTTGTGGGGGTGCGACCTCGCGCAACGCCAACGCAGGCAAACCGTCCCGATGTCAGGCGGTGGCCATCGCTGGCGTCGAACGAGGTCGACTTCTACTGTCGCTGGACATGGGTTGGGGACTCCGGAATGCGCGTGCCGGCGGTGCGCCGCCAGCGGCGGGCAGTCTGGACCCGCGGGCCATGCAGGTCAACCCGGCATCCCTGCGCCGGGCGCCTGCCGGCCGGTTGTTCTCGTGCATACACCAACCGGCGCGCATAATGGCCGGGTGGCGCTCGCCACGCTTTCCCCACCCGAACGGACGCACTGCGGGCTTCCCCGATGACCAGGTATTCCCATGCATAGCGGCGGTCTGGAACTGGCCCTGGTGCTGCTGCTGGCGGCGGTCATTGCCGTGCCGGTGTTCAAGAAGTTCGGCTTCGGCGCGGTGCTGGGCTACCTGGCGGCCGGCGTGGTGCTGGGCCCGGACGGGCTGGGCTTCGTGCAGGACGCCGACCGCATCCTCGGCGCGGCCGAGATCGGCGTGGTGATGCTGCTGTTCGTGATCGGCCTGGAGCTGTCGCCGGCACGCCTGAAGGTGATGCGGCGCTCGGTGTTCGGCGCGGGCGCGGCGCAGGTGGCGATGTCCGGGCTGGTGCTGGGCGGCCTGCTGCTGCTCGACCACTTCCAGTGGAAGAGCGCGCTGGTGGTCGGTGTTGCGCTGGCGCTGTCATCCACCGCGGTAGGCCTGCAGCTGCTGTCCGAGCACAAGGCGATCAACAGCGACCATGGCCGGCTGGGTTTTGCCATCCTGCTGTTCCAGGACCTGATCGCGATCCCGCTGCTGGCGGCCATCCCGCTGCTGGGCGGGGTGAAGAACGAGACCCTGCGCTGGGAAGACGCCGCCGTGGCCCTCGGTGCGCTGGCAGTGGTGATCCTGTGCGGGCGACCGGTGCTGCGCAAGGTGTTCAGCATCATCGCCCGCACCCGCAGCCCGGAAGTGTTCACCGCCACCGCACTGCTGGTGGTGCTGGGCACCGCCTGGTTCATGCAGGAAGCCGGCCTCAGCCCCAGCCTCGGCGCGTTCCTGGCCGGCGTGCTGCTGTCCGATTCGGAGTTCCGGCATGAGCTGGAAGCGCAGATCGAGCCGTTCAAGGGCCTGCTGCTGGGCCTGTTCTTCATCGCGGTGGGCATGGGCATCGACCTGGACCGCATTGCCGCCGAACCGTGGATGATCGCGGCTGGCGTCGGCATCCTGCTGGTGGTCAAGTTCAGCCTGCTGTACGCGATCGGCCGCATCGCCCGGCTCAGTCCGCGGCAGTCGCTGCTGCTGGGCAGCGTGTTGTGGCTGGGCGGCGAGTTCGCTTTCGTGGTGTTCAACGAAGCGCAGCGCGCGCACCTGCTCGGCAATGCCAACCACGACCGGCTGGTGGCGATCGTGGGCCTGTCGATGGCGATCACGCCGCTGCTGATGATTGCGCTGCTCAAGCTGCTCGGCCAGGAGAAGGCCGCACCGCGCGAGGCAGCCGAGGCCGACAAGGTGGCGCCGGACAACCGCCCCAAGGTGCTGATCGCCGGAATGGGCCGCTTCGGCCAGGTCATCGCACGCCTGCTGACGGCACAGAAGGTGCCCTTCGTGGCGCTGGAGGCGAACCCGGACACCGTGGCCGACCTGCGCCGTTTCGGCAACCAGCTGTATTACGGCGACCCGACCCGGCCGGAGATGCTGCGTGCGGCGGGCGGCGAGCACATCGATGTGTTCGTGATCACCGTGGACGACCCGGAGACCAACCTGCGCGCGGTGCGCATGGTGCGCCGGCTGTACCCGGACGCGAAGGTGCTGGCGCGTGCGCGCAACCGCCAGCATGCCTGGCGCCTGATGGACATGTCGGCCGAGCCGTTCCGCGAAGTGTTTGGCACCAGCCTGGAGATGAGCGGCCGCGTGCTGACCGCATTGGGCGTGGCGCCGGACGTGGCCGAACGCCATGTGCAGCGCTTCCGTGAGCATGATGAGCAGCTGCTGCGTGACCAGTACCTGGTGTACGACGACGAGGCCGCGGTGATCCAGACCTCGCGTGATGCGCGCAACGACCTGATGCACCTGTTCGAGGCCGACGCGGAAAGGGACGGCGAGTAGGGTGTGCCGGCCAACGGTCGGCATCCAGCTGATCGATGGCACTACCCACTGCGGATTCTGGCAGCGCGGTGTTGGGGTCAGAGCCCTTTCCTTCGGAAAGGGATCCGACCCCGGCCTTTCAGCCGTTGTCGCGCAGGAACCGCGCCATCGAGGAAACGCCCGGCACGCGCGGCTCGAACTCGCCGGCCACGTCGATGAAGCCACGCATCACCGCGATCTCGCGCGGGCTGCGGTTGAGGCTGTCGCGCGCTTCAGGATCGGCGCCGGCGCGCAGCAGGCGCTGCACCAGCAGCGGCAGGCCATGCAGCGCGGCCAGATGCAGCGGGCCGAAGCCACGCGGGTCGCGTACATCCAGGCTTACGTCCTCGTCCAGCAGGCGCTCCACTGCGGCCATCACCACCTGCTCGTCGCAGGCGGTACCCGGCTCGGCGCGCGCGCCCAGCAGCAGCAGCAGCGGCGTGACAGAACCAGCGGCGGCCTGGTCCGGTTCGGCACCGGCCAGCAGCAGGGTGTCGAGCAGCGCCAGCAGGCGCGAGCGGTCGCGGGCACTGAAACCGTACAGCGCGGCACAGTGCAGCGGACCCAGCTGCTGCGCGTCACCGGCATGCACGTCGGCACCCGCCGTAAGCAGGCGCGCGACGATGTCCGGAAGGCCCAGCGCGGAGGCCAGCATCAGCACCGTCACGCCACCCGGCAGGCGGTGTTCCAGCTTGGCGCCAGCGTCGAGCAGGGCCGAAACGATGTCCACCTGGCGCATGCTGACCGCCGCCGACAGCGGCGTCGCGCCACTGGCCGCCGCGTGCTGCGGATCGGCGCCGCGCGCCAGCAGCAGGTCGGTTACCGCCAGGTGGCCGCCACCGGCAGCACGCAGCAGCGCGGTGCAGCCCTGTGCGTCGACGGCGTCGACGGCGAAGCCCAGATCGATCAGGCGGCGCACGGCATCGACGTCACCGGCCATTGCGGCGGCCGGCAGATCGGCCTCGCGCAGGGTGCGGCGCGGCAACGGCCACACCCGCCAATCGAGCCAGTCGGCCAGATCGCGGCGACCGATCGACAGCGCCACGCCCAGCGGTGTCTGGCCGTCGGCGGCACGTGCTTCCGGCGAGGCACCATGCTGCACCAGCAGCTTAAGCGCGCCTTCGCGGGCCAATGCGGTGGCCAGGTGCAGTGCGGTCATGCCGTGGCTGTCGCGTGCTTCGCGATCAACGCCGGCCTTGAGCAGGGCCTGCTGCAGCCGCAGCCACCCCAGGCGCACCGCCAGCGACAGCGGCGGATCGCCCGCCGGCGAGGCGGCGAACGGATCGGCGCCACGCTCAAGCAGTTCCAGTGCCAGCTGTTCCAGGCCACGCGCGGCCTGGTCGTGCTGTGCGCAGGCAGCAAGGAAGCGCGCCAGGCCACCGCGGCCGGCCGGCGACAGGCCACGCTGCAGCATCACCTGCAACGCCGGCACCGCATCGATGCCGCGCGACAACAGCGCGAACATCGGCGTGTCGGAGCAGGCATCACGCACATAGGGATCGGCGCCGTGGCCCAGCAGCCAGTCCACCGCACGCGGTTCCAGCGCCAACTCCGGATCGAGCAGCAGCCCGCCCAGTTCCTCCGGTTGGCACAGCCTGGCCAGCGCCGCCATGCCGTCGGTGTTGCCGAAGCCCAGGGCCTCGCGCAGCAGGGTCAGCGGCGGACGGTCCGGCAGCAGGCCGCTGGCACTGGCTGCTTCGCCACGATCGGCCAGGCCATCACTGACCGCGGCCGGCAACGGATAGGACGGGTCCAGCAGGGCTACGATCGCCCAGCGGCCGGCCTCGGCGGCGTAGTCCACCGCACGGCGGCCGACCGGATCGGTGGCATCGGCCGCGATGCCCAGTTCGACCAGGCGCTTGATCAGCAGCGGCGAGACATCCTCGGCCATCGCCGCCAGCTGCACCGCATTGCGGCCTTCGCCGTCCACCGCGACCAGGTCCGGCTTGTGCGGCAGCAGGTGCTCGATCACGGCGGCGCGACCGGCACGGGCCGCTTCCAGCCACGGCGTACGCCCCAGTGCATCGCGCGCCTCCAGATTGGCGCCCGCGCCGAGCAGCACGCCGATGATCTCGACATGGCCGGCCAGGGCCGCCTCATGCAACGCACTGCGGCGCTGGCGATCGCGGGCGTCGGCCCGTGCCTTGTGCTTGAGCAGCAGCTGCACGCCCGCCGGATCGTCATCCTCGGTGGCGGCGGCGGCCAGCAGCACCGGGGTGCCATCGGCCGGTTCGCAGCGTGCACCGCGTTCGAGCAGGAAGCGGGCCAGACGCCAGTTGCCCACCTGGCAGGCCACCGCCAGCGGCGACCAGCCATCACGGTTCAGCGCATCGACTTCGGCAGCGGCATCGCGCAGCAGCGCGGCCACCCCCGGGTCGGAACTGCGTGCGGCATGGTGCAACGGGGTGTTGCCATCACTGTCGGTGGCACGCGAGTCGGCGCCGTTGGCGAGCAGGGTCATCACCGCTTCGGGGCGGCCATGCCAGCTGTCGCGGGTCGCCGCCAGCAGCGGGGTCATGCCCCGGTGCGGCGCATTCACATCGACGCCGCGGGCAATCAGTTCGCGCAGCAGGCGCAGGTCCGGCAGCACCGCGGCCAGCACCGCCAGGCTGCGCTGGTCACGCCAGTTCGGGTCCGGCAGCGCATACGGATCGGCACCGGCCTGCAGCAGCTGCAGGCCCCGGTCGATGCGGCCCTGGCGGGCGGCTTCATACAGCGCCGGTGTCAGTTCCTGCGGCGCCATCGCCTCCAGCGGCAGGGCGTCGGCCGCCGCTGCGAACATCGGTTCGGGTTCAGCGCTGGACGCCACCAACGGGCTGGAGCGCAACGACACCAGCGGCGCAGGCGCGACCCGCTGCAGCAGCAGGTGCAGCACCGGCGACAGCAGTACGACCGCCAGCGCGGCGGGCCAGCGCGCGCTTTCCGGCAACAGGCCCGGCCAGGCCGGCAGCACCACCAGCGCGGCCAGCGCAATGACCAGCGCGGCCACGCCGAGGCCACGCCAAGCAGTCAGGTCGCGCCCCGCCAGCGCCTGCCAGTGCTGGGCCAGGCTGCCATCCAGGCGTTCGACATCGTTCCACAATGGCCAGGTGCGCCAGGCCGCCAGCAGGCCGGCACTGACCAGTACGCTCAGGCCAAGCACTGCCGCCAGGCTGCCGCTGTCACGCAGCGCTGCGAGCGGCCAGGCCAGCAGCAGCGCCAGCAACAGCGGGGCGGCTGCCCACAATGCCAGCAGCGCCGGCAGGTCCTGGCGTGCGACCACCTTCAGCGGCAGCAGCGCGCGGCTGCGGCGCCACCACGATATCGCCAACGCGAACGCGGGCTGCGCCAGTGCGGCAAGGACCGCACCCGGAACGCCGCCCACGGCGGCGCCCAGCGCCAGCACCGCGCCCGCGGCGAAGGCAATTGACAGAATGCGCGGACGGGAGGCGTCAGTCATAGTGGCGCGGCATCAGGCTGGCCACCGACGGCGGCACCTGCAGGTAGAACCCGCGCTCGCTCATTTCGCTGCGGACCTTTTCCGGGTCAGCCTGCGCCAGGCGGCGCTGGGCATCCAGGACCACCTCCAGGACGAAGGCGAGCGTCCCCAGCGAGGTGAGCAGCGGCGCGGGCAGCGCGCTGAAATCATCGCGTCGGGGAACGTAGACGTAGGTGTCCGGCTTGAGTTGGCTTTTATAGACGTAGGCGTACATGTCCGCGGGACGATAACCCGGGAAGAGCCATGATTGTGTCGGAAAGCCGACACCGGGGAAAGCCGTCAGCCGACGATGGCGGCGCGATCGGCGGTGTTTCGCCTGCGGGGTTCAGCAATGTGGCGGCGACGTTCAGGCTGCGCCGCCGCCACACGGGCGCTTACTTGACCTTGGCGTAAGTGCCCTTCAGCGCGACACCCGCGAGGATGGCACCGGCGTAGCACTCGTAGTTGGTGCTGCTCTTGAACTCGTTCTTCTTGTAATAGCTGACGATGTCGACCACGGCGTTGGCGCCGCGCGACTTGGCACCGTCCTGCAGCGCGCGCAGTGCCGACAGCGCAACCCAGCGGCAGGCCTCGGCATCGCTCTTGTTGGCGGCGTTGGTCTTCTTGTTGGTCACGTCTTCGCCCAGGCGCTGCTGCACGCTGACCGGCTGGCCGGCCAGATAGAAACGCACGCTGCCGTCGATGCCGGCGTCCTTGGCGGCCTGCGAATTGACCAGTTCCTGCAGGGACTGTTCGACACGCGTGTCGCGGGCGGAAGCGGTGGAAGTCAGGGCCAGCAGCGCGGTAGCCGTGGCGATCATGAGAGTGCGGCGCATCGGAACATCTCCTTGTCGAGGGTGCGGGGGTAACGGGAACGGTGTGTTGGCGCAGTGGATCACTCGCTCCAGCGGCGGAACACCAGCGAGGTGTTGATGCCGCCGAAGGCGAAGTTGTTGCTCATCACGTACTCGGCCTGCAGTTCGCGGCCCTGCCCGGTGATGAAGTCGAGCTGGCCACAGCGCGGGTCGACCGCGGCCAGGTTCAGGGTGGGCGCGAACCAGCCGGCACGCATCATCTGGATGCTCACCCAGGCCTCGAACGCGCCACAGGCACCCAGCATGTGGCCGACGTAGCTCTTCAGCGAGCTGATCGGCACGCGGCTGCCGAACACCTGTGCGGTGGCCTGGGTCTCGGCGATGTCGCCGTGGTCGGTGGCGGTGCCATGGGCGTTGACGTAGTCGATCTGCGCCGCGTCCAGGCCGGCGTCCTCCAATGCCAGGCGCATGGCCTGGGCCATGGTGTCGGCGCTGGGCTGGGTGACGTGCTGGCCATCGCTGTTGGTGCCGTAGCCGACCACCTCGGCAAGGATGGTGGCGCCGCGCGCCTGCGCGTGTTCCAGGTCTTCCAGGATCAGCGTGCAGGCGCCCTCGCCCAGCACCAGGCCATCGCGGCCGGCATCGAACGGGCGAGGCGTGGTCTGCGGCGCGTCGTTGCGCACGCTGGTGGCGAACAGCGTGTCGAACACCGCTGCAGCGGTGGCATCGAGTTGCTCGGCACCGCCGGCCACCATCACCGTCTGCTTGCCGCTGCGGATGGCTTCATAGGCCGCGCCCACACCCTGGCTGCCTGACGTGCAGGCGCTGGAGGTGGTGTACACGCGCCCGGACAGGCCGAAGAACACGCCGATGTTGACCGGCGCGGTGTGGCTCATCATCTTCAGATAGGTCGTGGCGCTGATGCCATCGGTGGTGAATTCGTTGAGCATGCGCCCGAATTCGCCGGTGGCCTCGTGGCTGCCGGACGAGGAGCCATAGGCCACGCCGGTACGGCCACTGCGCAGCACCGGATGCTCATTCAGGCCGGCCTCGCGCAGCGCCACCTCGGTGGCGCGCACCGACATGATCGCGACCTTGCCCATCGAGCGGGTGGTCTTGCGGTTGTAGTTCGGCGGCAGCTCGAAGTCCTGCGCCGGCGCGGCCAGCTTGGTGTTCAGCCCGGCATAGACATCCCACTCGGGCATCGCACGCACCGCGTTGCGGCAGCTGCGCAGGTGCGCTTCGATGGTCGGCCAGTCGTGGCCGAGTGGACTGATGGCAGCGGCGCCGGTAACCACCACGCGACGATCGGCGGCCATCAGAGCATGCCTCCGTTCACCGAGATCACCTGGCGGGTGATGTAGCCGGCCGGTTCGGACAGCAGGAACGCCACGGTAGCCGCCACTTCGTCCGGGCGGCCAACGCGGCCGGCGGGAATCAGCTTGAGCGCGTGTTCAACCACTTCGTCGTTGAGCATTTCGGTCTCGATCAGGCCCGGGGCCACGCAGTTGACGGTGATCTGGCGGCTGGCCAGTTCCAGCGCCAGGGCCTTGGTGGCGCCGATGATGCCGGCCTTGGCGGCACTGTAGTTGACCTGCCCGCGGTTGCCGGCCAGTCCGGAGACCGACGACAGGGTGACGATGCGGCCCGGCTTGCGCCGCCGCACCATCGGCATGATCAGCGGATGCAGCACGTTGTAGAAGCCATCCAGGTTGGTGTGGATGACCTGGTCCCAATCGTCCGCTGACAGCGCCGGGAAGGCGCCATCGCGGGCGATGCCGGCATTGCAGACCACGCCGTAGTACGCGCCGTGCGCTTCGACATCGGCCTCCAGAGCGGCCCGCGCAGACGCGCGGTCGGCCACGTCGAACACCAGCACGCGGGCCTGCTGGCCCAGTGCCTGGATCTCGGTGACCACCGCCTGTGCTTCATCCACGCGGCTGCGGCAATGCACCACCACGTCGAAGCCATCGCGCGCGATGCGCAGCGCGATGGCCCGGCCGATGCCCCGGCTGGCGCCGGTCACCAGCACGCTTCGATTCCCTGTCATGCCTGTCCACTCTCCAGATAGGCCATCGCGTCGGCCGGTTCGAACACCGACACGTTGGCTGTCGCCCATTCTTCCTCGCCTGCCAGGATGCGGCAGGCGAACATCCCCAATCCATTGTCACCCAACAGCTCGCAGCGCGCCTGTACGCGCAGCCGCGAACCGCTGGGGAAGCTGCTGCGCGCGCTGCTGTAGCGGCGGCTGCCGAGCAGGAAGCCCAGCTGCGGTGGCCTGCCGGCCGCACGCGCGCGGCAACCGGCCCAGGCCGCGATGGCCTGCGCCATGTACTCGATGCCGACCCATGCCGGCACCTGGTCATCCTCGACGAACAGGCCGGCCTCGGGCACCACCAGTTCGGCCTCGATGGCGTCCTGGTCCCATTGCGTGATGCGCTCCAGCAGGCACATGTCCTGGCGGTGCGGCACCACGTCTTCGATCGCGTACAACGTGTTCATCGACGCTCCAGTGCCAGCACGGCATTGCTGCCGCCGAAGGCGAACGAATTGCTCAGCACCCGCCGCGGCGGCTGCGCAAGGCGCGTGCCCGGTGCGACCAGCGGCAGCACCGGCAGTGCCGGGTCGGCCACGCCGTCCCACCAGTGCGGCGGCAGCAGCTGCTGCGGGTTCTCGGCCAGCACGATCCAGCACAGCGCCGCCTCGATGGCACCCGAGGCACCCAGCGTGTGGCCGGTCAACGGCTTGGTCGAACTGGCCGGCACGTGGCAGCCCAGCACCTGCGACACGGCCAGGCTTTCCATCGCATCGTTGTGGCCGGTCGCGGTCCCATGCAGGTTCACATAGTCCACTTCGCCGGCGGCCCAGCCAGCACGCTGCAGCGCCTGCTGCAGGGCGTCGATGGCGCCCAGGCCCTGCGGGTCCGGGGCGGACATGTGGTGGGCGTCGGCCGACTCGCCCCACCCCGCCAGGCATACCGGGCCGGGTTCGCGGGTGAGCAGGAACAGCGCGGCGCCTTCGCCGATGTTGATACCAGTACGATGCTGCGAGAACGGATTGCAACGTTGGGCCGAGACCGATTCCAGTGCGCTGAAGCCGGCTACGGTGAAGCGGCACAGCGAATCGGCGCCACCGGCGATCACAGCATCGACGATGCCGGCGCGCAGCATGCGTGCGGCCGACATCAGCGCCTTGGCACTGGACGAGCAGGCAGTGGACAGGGTCCATGCCGGCCCCTGTGCGCCACTGCGCTGGCGCACGAACTGCGCGGCGGTGCCCATTTCCTGCTGGGCGTAGTCAAAGCCCTGCGGCCACTGGCCCTGTTCGGCATGGCTGCGCAATGCCTGCTCGGATTCACCAATGCCCGAGGTGCTGGTGCCCAGCACCACCGCCACGCGCTCGGCGCCATGGCGGGCGATCGCCGCGGCCACTGCCGGCGCGATCTGAGCCAATGCCACGTCCAGCAGGGCATTGTTGCGCCCGCGCAGGGCCACCGGCAGATCATCCAGCGCCGGCAGCGGCGTGCGTACTTCCCCCAGCGCCAGGGTGCGCCCCGGCAACAGGCTCTCGTTGTCGCTGAGCCCGCCCGGCGCGTCGGCGAACAGTGCCGACGTCACGGCGGCGCGGTCAGCGCCGAGTGCACAGACCACACCCAGGTCGTTCAGGTAGATCGGTGCGCTCATCGGTCCGGCCCGGCCATGTCGATCGATTCGATGCGCAGCGCATAGCCTTCGGCGCGGTTGTCCAGCTGCACGCTGCCATCGTCCAGCCGCTGCAGGTGCAGCCACACGGTGCCCTCACGCGACAGGCTGCGCTGATGGCCATCATCACTGACCTGCCAGCCCGCCGGCAGCACGGCGGCAATGGCCGCGGTCGGCCACAGCGCGAACTGCAGGTCATCCAGCACGCGCTCGGCGCGCACCTGCGGTGGCAGCCATGGCGCGCGCTGCTGGGTCAGCTGCTGGCCGTCCCATTGCAGGCGCACGCCGGTCTGGCCCATCGCCTGCACGGCCAGCTGCACCTGCTGGGCGTCGGCTTCCAGCAGCGCGTCGAGATCGCGCTCATGCGTGCCGAAGCGGAAATGCAGCTGCTGCTGCAGCGCCAGCGGCGCCGGCAGGCTGGCCGGCGCCAGGCGCAGCGGCGGCAGTTCCACCTGCGGTTTCGGCATGCGGCCGGCACAGGCGGCCAGCAGCAGGCACAGCAGCAGCACCGCAGTACGGGCAATCACGCGCCGCACAGCTGCTCCAGCACGCGCATGCGGCGGCCGCTGTCGTCGGCCACGTAAGGGTTGTTGGTGTCCCAGGCGTAGCCGGCCAGGATGGAGCTGATCATGTCGCGCACTTCGGGCTGCTGTTGCGGGTGGTAGATGATCTTCTGGAAACCGCCCTCGTACCAGCTTTCGACGAAGCGCCGGAAGGTCTTCACGCCGGCACGCAGCGGGATCGAGAACTCGGCCTCCCAGTCCACGGCCTGGCCGGCATAGCGGCGCTTGAGGCATTCACTGGCCAGCTGCGCGGACTTGAAGGCAATGGTCACGCCGGAGGAGAACACCGGATCGAGGAACTCGCCGGCGTTGCCCAGCAACGCGTAGCCGGGCCCCCACAGCGAACTGACGTTGGCCGAATAGCCGGTGATGCGGCGCACCGGCAGCACCGCCCATTCGGCGTTGGCCAGCAGCCCGGTCAGGTTGGGGTCCTCGCCGACGATGGCCTGCAGCTTCTGCAGGTCGTCACCCTCGTAGCGCTCGAAGAACGACGGCTCGGCGACCACGCCCAGCGAACAGCAGCCGTTGGAGAACGGAATCGTCCAGTACCAGACGTCGATGTGCTCGGGGTGGGTGGTGATCAGGATCTTGTTGCGGTCGAAGTCCGCTTCGGCCGGAATGTTGTCGCGCACGTGGCAGAAGATCGCGCCGCGCACCGGGAAGTTGGACGGCGACTCCAGCTGCAGCAACCGCGGCAGCAGCCGCGCGAAACCGGAGGCATCGAGGATGAAATCGGCCTCGATGCGGTATTCACTGCCGTCCGGGCGGCGCACCGTCACCGCCGGTTGCTCGCCCGGCTCGACCGCAAGCACTTCGTCGCCGAAGCGCAGCGTGGTGCCCATGCGCTCGGCACCGCGTGCCAGCACGTTGTCGAAGTCGGCGCGCTGCACCTGGTAGGTGGTGCCCCAACCCGGCGAGAACTTCTTCCTGAAGTCGAATGCAGTGCGCGCTTCGCCGTGCACGAAGGCGGCACCGTTCTTGTACTGGAAGCCCGCCTCGACCACATCCTGCAGCAGGCCGGCCGCCTCGATGTACTCCATGCTCTGCGGCAGCAGGCTTTCGCCGATGGAGAAGCGTGGGAACTGCTGGCGTTCCAGCATCAGCACCTGGCGGCCCTGCTGGCGCAGCATCGCCGCAGCCACCGAACCGGCCGGGCCCGCGCCGATGATCAGGATTTCAGTACGTTCGACAGCATCCACAGCAGTGTTCATCGGTGCGTCCTTGTTGCTCGATCAAGTGGAAAGAAGGAAGTCGGAAACAGGTTCAGGCCGGCGGCAGATCGTGCGGCGGCGGACGGAACAGCGGCGAGATCAGCCAGACCAGGCCGATGCCGAACAGCAGGGTCAGGCCGAACGCGCGCAACGCTGGGGTCTGCGACAGGCCCAGCAGGCCGAACGACAGCCAGGTGCTGGCCGCGCCCACGCACACGGCCAGCCAGGCACTGGCGTCGCCGCGGTGCTCGATCAGGAAAATGCCGTAGTCGATGCCCATGCCCAGCAACAGCATCAGTGCCAGCACGTTGAACAGCTGCAGTGGCTGGCCGAACAGGCCCAGCAGGCCCAGGGTCAGCGCACCGGCAATCAGGGTCGGCGCGAACACGCGCCAGGCCTGGCGGCGATAGCGCAGCCACAGCGCGCCGAACACCAGCACGATGCCGACCAGCAGCAGCCCGCCCATCAGCTTGCGGTAGTGGCCCAGCAGCTGCGAGAAGTCGGCGGTGCGGTCCACCCAGCGCACACCCGGCAGGCCTTCGGCCGCCCCGCGCAGGGTGGCCAGCGCATCAGCGCGCGACAGGTCATCGACCATCACCACGCTGATCATCTGCCCGCCGACCTCGCCCACCCACAGGTGGCGGAACGGCTGCGAGGCCGGCGAGGCCAGGAACGCCTCCGCGGTCAGCGGCGTAGCGGCGAAATCCGGGCGCGGCAGCGGTTCGCCGACCGCCTCGGACACCGCGTCCAGCACGCCCGGTTCCACCTTGGCGGTCAGCGCCGCATCGGCCTGCTGGCGCGCTGGCGACGGCAGCCAGTCGCTGATCGCACGGTAGCCACCAATGCGCTTGTCGTTGGCCAGTACACGCAGGCGTTCGGTCAGCGCTTCTTCGCGCTGCAGCAGCTGTGCGGCGTCACTGCCCTGCACCAGGTAGAACTGCGCCGGGCTGGGCATGCCCAGCAGCTGGCTCAGGCGGATCTGCTGGGCCATCAACGCCGGCGGCGAGGACTGCAGGCTGCGCAGGTCGTCGTTGCTGTTCAGGCGGGCAATGCCGATGGCAGACAGCGCCAGCGTGATCACCACGAACACCGTCACCGGCCGGCGGCCATGCAACCGCGGGAAGCGCTCCAGCGTGTTGCCCAGCCACTGCGAGAAACGGGTCTGGCGGATCTCACCGCCATCCAGCCACGGGAACCAGAAAATCACCGTAAGGAAGGCGGCGGCCAGGCCGACCACCGAGAACAATGCCATCTGGCGCAGGCCCGGGAACGGGGCCAGGCCCAGTGCCAGGTAGGCCAGCGCGCTGGTCAGCAGGGCCAGCCACAGGCCGGGCAGCAGGTGCCGCAGCAGCTTCCAGCGACGATCGGCCGGTTCGGCCTGGCGCGAAGCGAACCAATGGATGCCGTAGTCCTCGGCCACGCCCACCAGCGACGCGCCGAACACCAGGGTGAGCACGTGCACCTTGCCGAACACCAGTACGGTCACCGCCAGCGCCACGCCGCAGCCGATCAGCAGTGAGGCGGCGACCAGCAGGATCGGCCGCAGCGAACGGAACGCCAGCCACACCAGCAGCAGCACCGCGGCCAGCGAGCCCCAGCCGATCGTGTTGATCTCCTGGTTGGCCTGCACTGCGGCCGCTTCGGCATGCAGCGGTACGCCGGCATGCAGGATTTCCAGCTCGGGCGCCGCCGCCCTGGCGGCCTGCCCGGCACGTTCCAGCAGGCCATCGAGATGGCGCTCGCCGTCAAGCTGGAACGCCGAACCCGGCGTATCGAACTGCAGCGCGGCCCAATGCTTGCCCTCGGCTTCGAGCAGGCCATCATCGCCCAGCCGCAACCCCGACCCCTGCGCCTGCTGCTGCCACCATTGCGGCCACAGCGAGAGCGGGTCTTGCCGCCAATCGGTCAGGCGCGGTGCGCCCATCGGACCGTACAGCGCAGCCAACGCCTGCTCGGCCAACACGCCCGGCTCGCTGCCCTGCAGCTGCTCGCGCTGGGCCGGGGTCAGCAGGCGGTCGCGGTACGGCGCGTAGAACGCGCGCGCCTCGTCGAACCAGCCTTCGATCGAACCACTGGGCACCAGCAACGCGCTGTCGGCATCCGCCGCCATCGCCGCAGCGAACGCCGCCTGTGCGCGCTTGGCGGCGGCGCCATCCTTGCTGCCCAGCAGCACCACCACCTGGCGCGAGCTGCCGTCGGCGATGCGCCGGGTGACGTCACTCAACAGGCGGTCATGCGCGTCCTGCGGCAGCAGGGCGAGGATGTCGGTGTCGATCCGCGACTGCTGGCTCCACAGGCGCCATTGCTGCGCACCCAATACCAGCAGGAGCACCAGCCAGGCGATGCCCAGCCAGTGCCACCAGCGCCGCAACCGGTCCGGCCCGTTCGATGCTGCCCCCTCACTCAAAGCGGCGTGCCTCGTCGGCGGTGAGCGTGGCCGGCGCTTCGCTCAGTGCACTGAACTGGATCTGCGTGCGGTCCTTGTTGGCCTCGACGATCTCGACCTGGCGCACGTAGCGGTCACCTTGCAGGGTCAGCGACTGGAACGCCTTGGCCAGCATCGCCGACTTCGGCGTCAGTCGCAGCCGCCAGCCCTGCCCTTCACGGCTGGCCGCCACGTTGAACTGGCCGGACAGCGCCTGCACGTCGCCACTCATCAGCGCGAACATGATCGCGTTCACCGAACGCATCGCCGGCTGCTGCCGTGCATCGAGCTCGACACGGGTGCTGCCATCGCGCTGGCGGCTGAGGATGCGGTCGGCGGTGACCACCACTTCGGAGGGGAACGGCTTGAGCGTGGTCCAGATCACGCCGTGCTGGCGCGCGACCACGAACTGGCCCTGCGAGCGCAGCGGGTTCTTGAAGCCGCTGACCTGCTTTTCCTGGCTGAACTGGCCGCGCAGCACGTCCGGCCGCGCCACCGCCTGGGTGATCGCATCGATGGCGGGGTCGGCGGCCTGCACCTGCGGTGCGGCAATGAACATCAGCGCGCACAGCAGCACGCTCGGAAGACGGGCAAGCATGTTCACGGCGCAGGCACTCCCAGGCGTTCCCACAGTACCGGCGGGCACTGGTACAGCATTTCCTTGCTGGCCGCGTCCACCGCGACTTGGATGGTCATCGCGCGGGTCAGTACCTGGCCGCTCTGCGCATCGACGATTTCGTACTCGATCTTCAGCCGGTTCTCCCATTCCACGATACGCGCAATCACGCGCAAGGCCTGGTTGAACAGCAGCGGGCGCACGTACTTCACCCGCGCATCGACCACCGGCCACAGGTAGCCCGATTCGAGCATCTGCGGGTAGTCGTAGTCATAGCGCCCGAGCAGCGCGCAGCGCGCGATCTCGAAGTACTTGAAGTAGTTGCCATGCCAGACCACGTTCATCGGATCGCAGTCATGGAAGGCGGGAGTCAGCGCAATCTCGCCGACCCGTTCGATGGCCTCATTCACCGGCATACAGCTCCCAACGTTGCGCGCGGATCTCCACCAGCAGTTCCCGCAGTTCGCGATCCAGCGCGCGGTCTTCTTCGACCAGGGCGATGCGCTGCCCCAGGTCGGCGTACATGTCGGCCAGACTGCCATGCAGCTGCGCGTTCAGGCCAACCCGTTCGCGCAGCGCCAGGCCCTGGCGGGCGGCGATCAGCATCGCGGCCACCACTTGCTCGGTCAGCTCGATCACGCGCAGGCAGTCGCGCGCGGCGATGGTGCCCATGCTGACCTTGTCCTGGTTGTGGCACTCGGTGGAGCGCGAAAACACGCTGGCCGGCAGGGTCTGCTTCAGCGCTTCGGCCGTCCAGGCCGACACGCTGATCTGCAGCGCCTTCAGGCCGTGGTTGATGGCCGCGCGCGGGCCCGTGGCCGCCGACAGGTTGGCCGGCAGGCCATGGTTGTAGCGGGCATCGACCACCAGCGCCAACTGGCGGTCGAGCAGATCGGCCACGTTGGCTACGGTGTTCTTCAGGGTGTCCATCGCCAGCGCGATGTGGCCGCCGTAGAAGTGGCCGCCATGCAGGATGCGCTCGCCATCGGCATCGATCAGCGGATTGTCGTTGGCGCTGTTCAGTTCGGTTTCGATCAGCTGGCGCAGGAACGGCAGGCTGTCCTCCAGCACGCCGATCACGTGCGGCGCGCAGCGCAGCGAGTAGCGGTCCTGCAGGCGCTGTTCATTGCGCGGCGGACGCTCGCTGTGCAGGTCGCTGCGCAGACGCGCGGCGATGCGGCCCTGGCCCGGATGCGGCTTGGCCGCGAACAGGGTTTCGTCGAAGTGGTGCGCGTTGCCGTCGCTGGCCAGCACGTTGAACGCGGTCAGGCGCGTGGCCATGCGCGCCAGGTAGTCGGCGCGCTGCCAGGCCAGGCAGGCCAGGCCGGTCATCACCGCTGTGCCGTTCATGATCGCCAGGCCTTCCTTCGGCCGCAGCTTCAGCGGGGTCATGCCGATCTTCGCCAGCACCTCGGCCGCCGGCTGCACGCGGCCATCGTGCAGCACCTCGCGCTCGCCACACAGCACCGCAGCCACGTACGACAGCGGGGTCAGGTCGCCGCTGGCACCGACCGAGCCTTCGGCCGGAATCATCGGCAGCACATCGTGCTGCAGCAGCGTGGCCAGGCCTTCCAGCAGCGGCACGCTGACACCGGACATGCCGCGCACCAGCGATGCCAGGCGCGCGGCCAGCACCGCACGGGTCTCGACCGGGTCCAGGTAGCGGCCCAGGCCGCAGCCATGGTAGGTGTACAGGTGGTGCGGCAGTTCAGCCACCAGCGCCGGCGGGATGTTCACCGTGCACGAATCGCCATAGCCGGTGGTCACACCGTAGATCACGCCATCCTCGCGCAGCAGGCGGTCAAGGAAGTCGGCACCGCGCTGGATGTGTGCGCGGAACGCCGGCGCGTCGCTCAGTGCGGCCTCGCACTGGCGCTGGGCCAGGGCAACCACGTCTTCGATGGTCAACGGTGCATCGCCAAAGCGGCACACGGGTACGGCGTCAGTCGTCATGCGGAGCCTGATCCCAGAAGGGGAAGAAATTGAACCAGTCCAACGGGGACTGGATGACCTGGAGTTCCAGCCAGCGCGCGAAGCGCTGTGCCTGTTCGGCAAGTGCCGCGTCGCGCGAGCCACGCGGCAGCACGATGCGTTCGGCGAATTGTTCAAATGCCACGCGATAGCCCTCGCCCTGGTGCAGGCAGGCCATGGTGTAGACCGGGCAGCCCAGCGCCGCGGCCAGCACATAGGCGCCGATCGGGAATGGCGCGCGATGGCCGAGGAAATCGGCGGTGACGCTGCGGCCGCCCTGCACCGGCGTGCGGTCGCCGACGATGGCGACGAAGCCACCGGCCGCCACGCGCTCGGCCAGCATCACCGCGGTGGCCGGCCCCATTTCGGTGACCTGCACCAGCTCCACCGCCGCCAGCGGGTCCAGCCGCTGCAGCAGGCGATTGAAGCGCTGCGCATGCGCCGTATGCACCAGCACGGTGATGCGGAACCCCGGCACCTGTTCGGCCAGCACCTGGCACAGTTCCAGGCAGCCGATGTGCGCGGTGAGGATCAGACCGCCTTCGCGGCGCGCGATCTTCTGCAGCACCAGGTCGCGGTGCAGGTGAATACGGTTGGCCGGGTAGCGCCCGCCCAGGCCGAGGATCTTGTCCAGCATCGTGTCGGCGAAGGCGAAGAAGTGGCGCAGGCTGTCGCGCCGGGTCGGCGCGCGGCCGAGCACACCGCTGTATGCCTGCAGCCGCTGCAGGTACTGCATCGAGGCCTGTCGCCCCACACGGTTGCCCAGCCAATGGCAGGCCACCACCGGCCACGCGCACAGGCGGAATGGCCAGCGCCCGAACCAGCGGTGCACCCAGCACAGGAACAGCACGCCGGCCACCGACGTCGATTCGCCGATATCGGCCCAGTGCGGGGCATCCTGCGCGGTCGCCATCTCAGCGCTGCCCCTGCAGGCGGCGCCACAGCAGCCGCGGTGCGCGCCAGAGCATGCCGAAGAACAGGCGGGTGTGCATGCGGCTGATGCGCACGTTGTCGCGCCACACATCGAAGTGCGACACGCCATCGGCGGGATAGGTCACTCGCGTGGCCAGGTGCTCGACCGGCAGCTGGCGCCAATACAGGCGCACCATCACTTCAGTATCGAAATCCATGCGCCGGCCGATGGTCTCTTCACCGATCAGGCGCAGCACCGGTGGCAGTGGATACACCCGGAAGCCGCACATGGTGTCGCGCAGGTGCAGCGACAGCGTGTTGATCCAGACCCAGACGTGGGTGGCGTAGCGGCCATACAGGCGTGCCTTGGGAACACTGGCGTCGTAGGCCGGAATGCCGCAGATCACCGCGTCGGGATGCACACGCGCGGCCTCGATGAAGCGTGGCAGGTCAGCGGTATCGTGCTGGCCGTCTGCGTCGATCTGCAGCACGTGGCTGTAGCCACGCGCGCCGGCTTCAGCAAAACCGGCCAGCATCGCCCCACCCTTGCCCTGGTTGGCGTCCAGGCGCAGCAGGTCGACGCCCTGGCGCTGTGCCAGCGTGCGCAGCACCGCCGCGCACGCCTCATGCGAACCATCGTCGACCAGCAGGCAAGGCAAGCCAGCGGCCTGCACATCGTCGACCACCGCCACGATGGCGTGCTCGTGGTCGTAGACGGGAATCACCACCAGTGGCGCAAACGCGGCACCGGCAACGGCCGGGTCAGTCCGCATCGGCGAACACCACCCTGCCGCTGGCATGTACACCGTGGCTGGAGGTATAGCGGAAGGCCAGCACGTTGCGTGCGGCATCCCAGTCCAGCTGCAGGGTCAACTCATCGCCGGGGCGGGCCACGTGCTGGAACTTCACCGCGTCCATGCGCAGGAACGCGCGCGGCATCGCAAATGCCTGGCGGCCGAAACGCATCGCCCAGTCCAACTGCGCCACACCGGGCAGGATCGCCGCCTGCGGGAAGTGGCCCTGGAACGGCCGCAGCGCCGGGTCGAGGGTCATGCGCAGCGTGGCGCTGGCGGCGTCGCGGCGGTCCCAGACCGGCACCGGCATCAGTGGCTGGAACAGCGCCGCCAATGCCGCCTGGGTCACCTTGCCCTGCGCGTTGATCGGCAACGCCTGCACCAGGCGCCAACGGCGCGGCCGGGTCACCGCGTCATGCGCATGCGCCAGGCGCGCGCCCAGGCGTTGGCCCAGCGCACGGCGCGCGGCGTCGCCGCCCTCCAGCAGCGCCGGATCGGCCGGAACCACCACGGCGGCCAGCTGCTCGCGCTGCCCGGGCAGCACCAGCACGCGCACGTCATCCACTTCGGCGTCTTCCCGCAGCGCGCGTTCCAGCGCATCCAGCGAGACGCGGCGCTCTTCGATCTTGACGATGCGGTCGGCGCGGCCCAGCAGCCGGAAACGGCCATCGGCCAGGGCTTCCACGCGGTCCTGGGTGCGCCACCAGCCGGGGGTTTCCAGATGCGCCGAGGCCACCGCCAGGCAGCCGTCGTCGATCCGCCACTGCACACCCGGCAGCGGCTGCCACGGCGGCAGGTCGGTGTCCCAGCGGCGCCAGGCGATACCGCCGGTCTCGCTGCTGCCATAGACCTCGGTCGGGGCCACGCCCAACCACTGCCGCACGTGTCGCGCCGCGTCCTCCGGCAGCGGGCCACCGGAGGAGAACACCGCGCGCAGGCGGCCATGCAGGCTGGCCCAGTCGAGCTGCTCGGGCAGGCGCTTGAGATGGGCCGGCGTCGCCACCAGCACCGTGTCGGTACCGGCCAGCGCACCCACCAGGTCTTCGTGGAAGAACCGACGCGGATGGATCAGGCGGCCGGCGGCCAGCGGCCACAGCACGCGGAACAGCAGCCCGTAGATGTGCTGGTGGGACACCGTGCCGTGCACCTGCGCGCCATCCAGCTGCGCACCGAACGCGGCCTGCAGCGCTTCCACCTCGCGCACCAGCTGGTCCAGGCGCTTGCCGATCGCACTGGGCTGGCCGGTGCTGCCGGAGGTGAACACGCACAGCTCGCAGGCGCGCTCGTCCAGCGCCTGCAGTTCGTCGTCCAGTGTGGCGTCCAGCGCCGCCAGCGGGCGGTAGTCGGCCGGTACGTCGCCCGCGAAACCGCTCACCTGCGGCTGCAGCGCCTGCAGCGTGGCCGGCAGGTTGTCAGCGGCCAGGAACACCCGCTTGCCGGCATGCCAGGCGCCGAACAGCGCCGCAGCGAAGGCCACGGCGTCATCGAAATACAGGGCCCAGTCGCGGCCTTCAGCCGCCGCAAAGGCGGCGCGCCAGCCCCGTACGCGCTGGCGGAAGCAGGCGTGGTCAACCATGTCTCCGTCGCACAGGCCGACGCTGCGCTGCGGCCCCGCCTCCAGCAGCAGCCGGTCCAGGGCAATCCACTCAGCCATGCGCGTGCGCCGCCTTCACCCGCCGCCGCACCAGCCACTCACCTGCGAACAACACGCCCATCATCACGTACGCCAACAATCCGTTGTAGAGCATCCAGGCCCGGTCCGACGCGTACAGCGCGGTCAGCAGGGCCAGGCTGCCGTTGAGAACGAAGAAGCCGCACCACACCTGGGTGACGCGGCGGGTATAGGCCACCGCGAACGGGGGCAGGTCCGGCTCCTGCAGCCGCGCCAGGCGCTCCACCAACGGCGGCCCGAAGCGCAGGCTGGTGCCGAACACCGCCAGCATCACCGCATTGACCAGCGCCGGGTACAGCTTCAGCGGCAGGGCCTGGTTGAGCACGGTGGCCAGCACCGCCAGCAGGCCGGTGCCGGCGGCGGCGGCCCACCACAACGGCTGGCGCGTGCTCAGCGCACGCAGCAGGGCCAGGGTGAACAGCAGCAGCGACAGCCAGCGCGGCTCGAAGCGGCCCATCGCCAGGTACACCAGCAGCGGGTAGGCAAGCGAAATCGCTGCCACCACGACGGTACGTGCGCGAGCCATGGCGAAGCCGCCGGCGCTGCGGTCAGGCGGCTGCCTGGTCCGGCAGCAGTCCATACACGACATCAACGATGTCCTGCACGGTGCGCACGGCCTTGAACGCTTCCGGCTGCAGGTTGCGGCCGAGCAGTGGCTTGAGCTGCACGATCAGGTCGACCGCATCGATGCTGTCGATGTCCAGGTCGTCGTAGAGCCGGGCCTCGGGGGTGATCCGGGCGGTTTCAATCTCGAAGCTGTCGGTCAGGATGCTGACGATGCGTTCGAACAGTTCATTCTTGGTCATGGCTATTCCTGGCGCCGTTACGACTGGCGGGCGGCGACGAACTCGCCGAGCGCGCGCACGCTGGAGAAATGGCGACGGGTTTCTTCCGAATCGGCCGAGAGGCTGACACCGTACTTCTTCTGCAGCGCCAGGCCCAGCTCCAGCGCGTCGATCGAATCCAGGCCGAGGCCCTCGACGAACAGCGGCGCGGTCGGATCGATGTCCTCCGGCGTGATGTCCTCCAGCGAAAGGGAGGAAATGATCAATTCCTTGATCTCGTGCTCAAGTGCTTGCACGGGGCGGATCTCCAGACAGGTCGAAATAACGAGAAAGGTGCTCGGTGACGCGGCGGGCTGCCAAGGCATCCCCCCTTGGCGAGTCGTCATCGGCCAGGAAGGGCGCGATCGGGATATCTTCGCCGATCTGCAGCCGAACGTGAAAGCGACGTGAGGGGACACGATACCACTTCTGTCCCTTGGTCAACGTGGGCGGGGTGCAGGTGATCCGCACCGGGGTGATGTCCAGCCGGCCACGGACGGCGATGTTGGCGGCCCCGCGCTGCAGCCGCGGCGGCTGGCCCGGCACGCTGCGGGTGCCTTCGGGGAAGATCACCAGGGTGCCGCCGGCGTGCACCGCCGCCACGCAGTCGTCGACCAGGCCAGCGCCATCGTCATTGGAGATGTAGCCGGCCGCCCGCACCGGACCGCGCATGAACGGGTTGCAGGCCACGGCCCGTTTCACCACGCAATCGGCGTTGGGCAGCAGCGAGATCAGGCAGACCACGTCGATCAGGGTCGGGTGATTGGCCAGCACCAGCAAACCGTCGCGCTGCAGGCGTTCACCGCCCTCGATCTGGTAGGTCATCACCCCCAGCGCGCGCATCAGGCGCAGATGGCTGGCAAAGGCAACCTGAACCACGCGGCGGGCCCGGCGGCGACGGACCACCGGGTCGCGCATCAGCAGCAGCACCGGCATCACCAGCACGCCCAGCAGCAGGCCGCCCATGCCGAATGCGGCAAAGCTCAGGCCGGTGCCGAGCACCCGCCAGGCATGATCGAGACGGCGCAGCGCCTCAGCCACGGCGCCCCCAGCGCCAGCGCTGGCCCTGGGCCACGTGCTCAAGCGCCGGCGCACCGGACAGCAGGAAGCGGTGCAGGTCCAGCGCGTGCGGCAGCGCGCCCGGGGCGGTGGCAGGGGCCTCCGGCGCCGCCTCCCACTGCAGGGAGAGGGTCGGCTGGCCCGGCATCGGCGCCGTCAAACGCCAACACCAGGCAAAGAACGGGTCGGGTTCGTCGGCGAACGTCGAGTAAATCTCGGGAAGGCGCGACTCATACACCACGACCCGCACTTCGCGGGCGCCATCGGCGAGCAGACCGGCCGCTTCCAGGCAGGCGGTCTCGACCGTGGCCTGGCCGGCGGCCAGCGCCAGGTAGTTGCCACGGTGGCCGCGCGCGATCGAGTACAACGCCGCGATCGCGTTGTGCACCGACAGGCCGAACCCCGTCGGTGACAAGGGCTGATCACTGGCCAGCGCCCCCAGCAGCTCCATCGAACGGGCCACGTCGCCGTGGCGGCTGGCGAACACCAGCGGGACCTGGTTGTCCGCCCCCTGCCCATCCTCGCACCAGCAGGCAGCCTGGATCGCCATCCGGCCCAGCCGCTCGATGCGGCGGCGCTGCATTGCCGGGATCTCGGCCAGCGCCGGCGTGTCTTCGCCAACCGGCGGATACGGCGCATCGGCCCAGCCCAGCCACTGGCTACGCTCGCTCAGGCCGGGCGCCCAGGCAGCCCAGTCGACGATGGAGAATTCGATCATTTAGCGAAGGTGCTTCAACGGGAGAACGATAGGCACGAGCCATTACGGCGACGCGCGGCGGCCCCCCAGTCCTGCAGCCGTGCGTCCGTCCAGGACGTCGCCGGCTGCCCCCCTGGCTGCCGGAAAGGAGCGCACGCTAGCACGTCCTGCACGGGGTGTGCAGGTTTCACATTCCCCAACACGGGAGCCGGCACCGGCGGCCCCCGCTTCAATCGATCAGTGGTAACCGGTATCGGCGTGCACCTTGCCGCGGAACACCCGGTACGACCACGCCGTGTAGCCGAGGATGACCGGCAGCAGAATGACCAGCCCGACCAGGGTGAAGCCCAGCGAGGAGGCCGGCGCGGCGGCCTGCCACAGGGTCATCGACGGTGGCAGCAGGTAGGGCCACATCCCCAGCACCAGGCCGAGGAAGCCGAGTACGAACAGGGCCAGGCTGAGCAGGAACGGCGGCAGGTCATGGCGCGGGTGGGTGGCACTGCGCCACAGCGCAGCGGCTACCGCCAGGGTCAGCAGCGGCACCGGCGACAGCCACCAGAAGTTGCCGTCGCTGAACCAGCGCGCCATCAACCGCGAATCGAGGAACGGCAGCCAGCTGCTGACCAGGCCCATCGCCGCGATCACCGCCACCACCAGCGGCCGGGTCATCTGCCGCGCCAGCGCCTGCACGCGCCCTTCGGTCTTCAGGATCAGCCAGGTGCTGCCCAGCAGCGCATAGCCGGCCACCAGCGCGGCACCGGTCAGCATCGCGAACGGGCTGAACCAGGCGAACGGCCCGCCCTGATAGACACCGTCCACCAGCGGGATGCCCTGCACCAGGGTGCCCAGGATCACGCCCTGGGCGAACGTCGCCAGCAGCGAACCGAGGCCGAACGCCACGCTCCACAGCCGGCGTGACCGATGTGCCTTGAAGCGGAATTCAAAGGCCACGCCACGGAACACCAGCGCCACCACCAGCACCAGCACCGGCAGGTACAGCGCCGACAACAGCACCGCATAGGCCCTGGGGAAGGCCGCCAGCAGGCCGGCACCACCCAGCACCAGCCAGGTCTCGTTGCCGTCCCAGATCGGCGCGGCGGTGTTCATCATCAGGTCCAGCTGCTCCTCGTCCTCGGCGAAGGGGGCGAGGATGCCGATGCCAAGCACGAAGCCGTCCAGCACCACGTACATCAGCACGCCGAAGCCGATCACCGCGAACCACGCCACCGGCAGCCAGGTCATCAGGTCCACGTCAGCGCTCCTCCAGCGGTTCGTCGGCTGCCGACAGCGGGCGCGCCGGGGTGTGGCTGCCGTGGTCCAGCGACGGCCCTTCGGCGTAGGGCTGCGGTCCGTGGCGCAGGATCTTCACCAGGTACCAGATGCCCCAGCCGAACACGAAGGCATAGCCAACCACGTAGACACCCAGCGACAGCGCGGTCATCCACGCGCTCTGCGGGCCGACCGCATCGGCGGTGCGCAGCAGGCCATACACCACCCATGGCTGGCGCCCCATCTCGGTGACGAACCACCCCGACAGCAGCGCGATGAAGCCGCTGGGCAGCATCCAGTTCCAGCCGCGCAACAGCCATGGCGAATCGAGCAGCTTGTTGCGCCACAGCTGGAAGGCCGACACCCAGGCCAGCAGCAGCATCAGCGTGCCCAGCCCGACCATGATGCGGAAGGCAAAGAACACCGGCGTCACCGGCGGCCGCTCGCTGGCCGGTACCGCGGTCAGCGGGTCGAAGGTGCCGTCCAGGCTGTGGGTCAGGATCACGCTGCCCAGCTTCGGGATGGCCACTTCGAAATCGTTGCGCTCCTCCTTCTCGTTGGGCAGCGCGAACACCACCAGCGGTACACCCTCGCCTTCCCGGGTCTCATGCCAATGCGCTTCCACCGCCGCGATCTTCATCGGCTGGTGCTTGAGCGTGTTCAGGCCATGCATGTCGCCGACGAAGATCTGCACCGGCACGGTCAGCGCGGCGAATGCCACAGCGGCGATCAGCATGCGCCGGCCCGCTTCCAGGTGCGTGCCCCTGCGCAGGTACCACGCACCCACGCCACCAATCACGAAACAGGTGGTGATGAACGAACCCAGCGCCATGTGCGCGAGGCGGTAGGGGAACGAGGGATTGAACACCACCTGCCACCAGTCCACCGGATGCACGATGCCGTTGACCATCTCGTAGCCGGCCGGCGTGTGCAGCCAGCTGTTGGACGACAGGATCCAGAACGTGGAGAACAGCGTGCCCAGCGCAACCATGCAGGTGGACAGGAAATGCAGGCGCGGCGAGACCCGGCCCCAGCCGAACATCATCACGCCGAGGAAGCTGGCTTCCAGGAAGAACGCGGTCAGCACCTCGTAGGTCAGCAGCGGGCCGATGACCGTGCCGGCCACCTCGCTCAGCCGCGGCCAGTTGGTACCGAACTGGAAGGCCATGACGATGCCGCTGACCACGCCCATGCCGAACGACACCGCGAAGATCTTCTGCCAGAAGAAGTACAGCTCGCGCCACACGGGCAGCCTCGTGCGCAGCCAGCGCCACTCGATAAAGGCCAGCCAGCTGGCCGTACCGATGGTGAAGGCGGGGAACAGCACGTGGAAACTGATGACGAATCCGAACTGGATCCGGGACAACAACAACGCGTCCAAGGGACGCCTCCTGCCTGCGACCGGTGGGATACCGGACCACTTTAGGAGGATTTCGTTAAGACGGGATGCGACCGGGTGACGCGCTGCTTCACTTTGTCGCAGGGGTCAACCGTTCTGGTAGCTGCCAACCCTGGTTGGCACACACGCCCAAACGCCGCCCCAGGTCGGCATCTACCCACCGCGATTGGAGCGGCCCCTTGGCGGGTGCCTCAGTGCCAGAAATACCAGGCCGCCGCAGCCAGCAGGGCGCCAAACAACAGCACCTGCACCACCACATAACCCACGCCATCGTCGCGCGACTCAGCGGCAATGCGCTTCTGCAGCGCCTCGCTCACATCCGGCGTGTCTTCCTGCTGCGCCTGCTCACGCAACGCCTGTGCCAGCGCGCGCGCTTCCGCATCGCGAGGGTCGGTCGGTGGGTTCACAGCAGCTCTCCGGCGGTGGCATGCCGCGTCAGTTCCTGCTTCAGGATCTGGCGCGCGCGGTGCAGGTGGCTCTTGATGGTACCGCGCGCCAGCCCGGTCACCTGTTCGATCTCGGCCAGATCGAAATCCTCCAGGTAATGCAGGCCGACGATCAGGCGCTGCGGCGGACTCAGCCGTTCCAGTGCCGCGCTGAGCTGGCGCCCGGCCTGTAGCGCCTCGCTCAACTCGGCGGGCCCGGGGCCTTCATCGCCGATGCCCAGTTCCTCCGGCGCCTCCACCGCCACCATCCACTGCGCCTCCAGTCGCCGCCGGCGCAGGTGCTGCAACGCCGTGGTGTAGGCCACCCTTGAGACCCAGGTGCGCAGCGAGGATTCAAAGCGGAACCGGTGCAGCTGGCGGAATACCGCCAGGAAGGTTTCCTGCAGCAGGTCGGCCACCTGGTCACGGTCGCCGACCATCCGCCCGATCAGATGCGCGCAGGTACGTTGATGGGCCTGCACCAGCTGCGCGAACGCCGGTTGCGAGCCGTCGATGATGGCGATGACCAGGGCGCGGTCGTCGCCCGCGTCCAGCGAGGGCTCAACGCGGACATCGCGGCGGCGTCCCCGCCATGCAGCCAATGCTCCGCCCAGCAGGCTCATGCGCGGGGCGCCCCCTGTGCCCGTGGCATGCCTGCCTCAGCCCTTGCGCGCGGCAGGCCGGGTGAAGTGCCAGGCCAGCAGCTGGCCGAGGCCGGCACTGCCGACCAGCGCGGCAGCGGCACCAAAGGTCAGGTCGCGGGCCCCGATGGCTTCCAGCAGGGCCATGGCCAGGGCCAGGCAGACCAGGCTGATGCCCCAGCGCAACGCACCCTGGCGGCGGCGCTCTTCTTCCAGCACGGCCAGCGAGCGGATCACTTCCTCCGGTACGTGCGGGGCCACCAGCTTGCTGCGCGCGCGTGCATCGGCAATGGCATGGATCGCGTAGGCGATGCAGATGAATAGGGTGATCGGGATCAGTTCCTGCATGGTCGGGCTCCTGTTCGATGGATGATGCGGGTTCAGGAGAATGGATGCGCGACCACGGCAACCGGTTGCACTAGCTGTCCACCGACGTTTCGCTGGCGCCGGTCGTGTCCGCCGGGTCGGGGAAATAGGTCTCCACCTGGAAATCCAGCTGCAGGTCCGCCATCAGCCGCAGCAACTGCGGATCCAGCTCGAAACCCGCCCATGCCGTCTTTCCAAAGATGCCAACACGCAGGCCGATCCCGGCCCCCTCCTGCAGCAGTTCCCTGATCACGTCGGCGCGTGCCCGCAGGAGATCGATCAACGTCGGCCAGGCATCCATCAGCCAACCGTCCTTTCCCCTCTGCAGTACGAACACCACGCGGGTCGCCGCATGAACCCGGATCAAGGTACCGTCGCGATCCCGATATCCGGTCCCGACATCACGGGAAAACGCCGGTTCCAGATCCAGCCGGGCGGCAATTCCGGCGCCGGCCTCTGTCGGGTGCTGCACGCCCAGAGAGATCCTGTAGTCGTAGCAGTACATATCGGTTCCATCCGAACGGAATGACCATCATGCCGCACACGCCGTCGCAGCGACCCGGGTGGTGCCGTTTTGCCGATTCCGCTGCCATGACCTGTGGCCCCTGCCCCCGGCCCGGACGGCTGCTACCCTTGCCCGGTTTCCTCTTCTGGTGCCGTCCGCCCATGTCCCGAGTGCTGCCCCTGTCCCTCCTGCTGTCGGCCGTGCTGGCCGCACCGGCCGCGCATGCCGCGCCGACGCCGATCACCATCGAACAGGCCATGGCCGACCCGGACTGGATCGGTCCGCCGGTCGAGAAGGCCTGGTGGTCGTGGAACAGCCAGCAGGTGGAATACCAGCTCAAGCGCAACGGCAGCCCGGTGCGCGACACCTTCCGCCAGCCGGTGGCCGGCGGCGTGGCCGCGCAGGTGGCCGATGACCAGCGCGGTACCCTGGACGTCGCCGATCCGGTCTACGACCGCAGCCGCAGCCACAGCGCCTTCGTGCGCAATGGCGATGTGTTCGTGCGCGACCTGCGCAGTGGCGCGCTGACCCAGCTGACCCGCAGCAACGAGCGCGCGGGCAATGTGAACTTCGCGGCCGACAACGGCGTGATCTGGCGCGTCGGCCAGAACTGGTTCCACTGGACCGCCGCCAGCGGCGTGCAGCAGGTGGCCAGCCTGAAGGCCGAGAAGGACCCGCGCACGCCGCCGAAGGCCGACGTGCTCCGCGACCAGCAGCTGCGCACGCTGGAAACCCTGCGCCGCGACCGCGAGCAGCGCGAGGCACTGAAGGACCAGGACCAGCGCTGGCGCCAGGCGGATCCGACCCGCGCACCGGGCCCGGTCTACCTGGGCGCCGACGTCGAGATCGGTGACAGCGTGCTGTCGCCGGACCTGACCCACCTGATCGTGGTGACCAAGCCGAAGGACTTCGACGACGGCCGCACCAGCAAGATGCCGCTGTACGTGACCGAGTCGGGCTACGAGGAAACCGAGGACACCCGCACCCGCGTCGGCCGCAACGGCTTCGAGCCACACACCCTGTGGTACGTGGACGTGCGCACCGGCAAGGCCGAGAAAGTCTCGCTGTCCGGCCTGCCGGGCATCAGCACCGACCCGCTGGCCGAACTGCGCCGCAAGGCCGGCAAGGATGCACTGAAGGGCGAGCGCAGCGTGCAGGTGATGAGCGACTTCATGGGCGGCGGCATCCGCTGGAGCGCCGACGGCCAGCAGGCCGCGGTGATGCTGCGTGCCAACGACAACAAGGACCGCTGGATCATCAGCGTCAACGCCGCCGACGGCCGCGTTCAGAACCGCCACCGCCTGACCGACAACGCCTGGATCAACTGGGGCTTCAACGATTTCGGCTGGATGGCCGATGGCCGCACGCTGTGGCTGTTGTCCGAGGAATCGGGCTTCTCGCACCTGTACACCCAGGCCGGCACCGCCAAGCCGCAGGCGCTGACCAGCGGCAAGTGGGAAACCTCGGCACCGGTGCCGTCGGCCGATGGCAAGGGCTTCTACTTCCTGTGCAACCAGCAGGCGCCGCATGATTACGAAGTCTGCGCGGTCGACACCGGCAACCGCCAGGTGCGCGAGCTGACCAGCCTCAACGGGGTGGAAGACTTCTCGCTGTCGCCGGACGGCCAGCAGCTGCTGGTGCGTTACTCCGGCGCCTACCTGCCGCCGCAGTTGGCGGTGCTGCCCAGTGCCGGTGGCCAGGCGCGCGTGCTGACCGACACCCGCACCGCCGACTACAAGGCACGCCAGTGGATCCAGCCGAAGCTGGTGGCAGTGCCGTCCAAGCATGGTGCCGGCGTGGTCTGGGCCAAGTACTACGAACCGGAGAACAAGGAACCGGGCCGCAAGTACCCGATCGTGATGTTCGTGCACGGCGCCGGCTACCTGCAGAACGTGCACCAGCGCTACCCGGCCTATTTCCGCGAGCAGATGTTCCACAACCTGCTGGTGCAGAAGGGCTACATCGTGCTGGACATGGACTACCGCGGCAGCGAGGGCTACGGCCGCGACTGGCGCACGGCGATCTACCGCAACATGGGCCACCCGGAACTGGAAGACTACAAGGACGGCCTGGACTGGCTGGTCGACACCCAGCAGGGTGACCGCGACCACGCCGGCATCTACGGCGGTTCCTATGGCGGCTTCATGACCTTCATGGCGCTGTTCCGTGCGCCGGGCACCTTCAAGGCCGGCGCGGCGCTGCGCCCGGTGGTGGACTGGCACAACTACAACCACGGCTACACCAGCAACATCCTCAACACCCCGGACATCGACCCGGAGGCGTACCGCGTGTCCTCGCCGATCGAGTACGCGCAGAACCTGCAGGACAACCTGCTGATCGCCCACGGCATGATGGATGACAACGTGTTCTTCCAGGACTCGGTGAACCTCACCCAGCGCCTGATCGAACTGCACAAGGACAACTGGTCGATCGCCCCGTACCCGCTGGAACGCCACGGCTATGTGCGTGCCGATTCCTGGCTGGACCAGTACAAGCGCATCCTCAAGCTGTTCGAGCAGAACCTGAAGTGAGCAACGCCGCAGCCACGATCCGGATCGTGGCTGCGGTCATCCTGGATGACCGCGGCCGGGCGCTGGTGGTGCGCAAGCAGGGTGCGCGCCGCTTCATCCAACCCGGTGGCAAGCCCGAACCCGGCGAGGCGCCCCTGCAGGCGCTGGCCCGCGAGCTGGACGAGGAACTGGGCGTGCAGCTGCGCGCCGATGCCGCCATCGCGCTGGGCACGTTCGAGGACTGGGCGGTGAACGAGCCCGGCCACCGCGTGCAGGCACAGGCGTGGTGGGTGCAGGTGGACGGCACGCCGCAGGCGCGCGCCGAAATTGCCGAACTGGCCTGGGTGCCGCTGCAACCGCCGCATGGCCTGCCCTTGGCACCCTTGAGCGAACACCATATCCTGCCGGCCGTCGCCACCCGGGCGACGGCCCGCTGAGCAGGCGGGCGCCGACTGCAAGGACATCGGATGTCAATGTCGATCCCGTCGATCCCCTCGCCGCTTTCCCCGGCGTATCACGCCTGGGTGCGCCCGGTCGCACAGGCTTCGTTCTGGCTGTCACTGCTGCTGACGATCTACTTCGTGCTGCAGGGACTGGTGCTGTGGCCGCTGCAGAACCTCAGGCTGTGGCGCCTGGTGGAAAGCGAAGTGCAGCAACAGCAGCTGCACAGCCTGGTCTGGCTGCTGGCGCACCCGGTGGCCGCGTCAATGGTCGTCGCGCTGTTGTGCCTGGCCTCGACCGTGTCCAGCTGGGGCCTGCTGCGTGAACGTCGCTGGGGCCTGTGGAGCTTCGTGGTACTGCTGCTGCTGAGTGCCCTGACCAACTTCGCAGCCGCCTGGTGGCTGGACCTGTTCATGGGCGACTTCATTCCGCTGCTGGCCGATGACCCGGCCCTGCTGCAGGAGCTGCAGCTGAAACGCTGGCTGATCACGCTGACCGTGGTCGGCATGTCGTTCGTGCTTCTCGGCCTGCAGGGCTGGCTGGCCTGGCGACTGCTGCGCCCCGACGTGCGCGCGCGCTTCCACTGAGTTCTGCCGGGCGTGGGCCAGGGCCTCCGGCAGCACCCGGCGTTTGCCTTTGATCGTCAAGGAGATGACATGCTCTCACGCGCACCGTACCGCCACTGGCTGGCCTGGGCGTTGCTGCTGGCCACGCCGGTGGCCGCGGCACAGTCACCGCAATGCGGCCTGTTCGAGGCCGAGGAAGGCAGCAGCACGCTGCGTGTCAGCTCATCCAACCGCGGCGAGCAGAAGCACTTCGGCAGCGCACCGACGCCGGTCGCGTTCCAGCAGATCGACGGAAAGCTGCAGCTGGTGAACCTGGAGTACGGCCTGCCCAGCGTGCTGCAAGTGCGCGATCGGGGCCGCACGGTCGAGGTGGATGGCACGGTCTACACCCTGCAGGCCCCCGCACAATGCGCCGCAGCCGCCACCCCGGCTGAAGGCAGCTGCCTGGCCGATGCGGCGGCGTGCCTGGACAACCGTCGCGAAGCGACCCCGACCGTGCTGGCAGCGGCTTGCCGGGAGGGCGTGCCCGGCATGTGCCTGCAGTTGGCCGATCGCTGGCATGACGAGGCCAGGGCGCCGGCCACGCCGGATGAGGCGCAGCAACAGGCCATCCTCGATACCGCACTGGCCGGCATCGAACTGCCTGTGCCGTGCCGGAATGGCGGCTTCAGCAACGAGACACCGGCCTGTGCAGCGGCGCTGGAAGCGGATCCGGCGCTGCAGGAGCAGATCGTCAAGGCCGCGATGGGTGCGGCGATGGTCGAAGCGGTGAGCTCCGTGCTGTCACCCTCCACGCCGGTGGTGGTGCCGGCCGCGCAGCGCCAGCAGCTGTTGCAGTTGTGCCAGCAGGTCGGCCATGGCGGCTTCTGCAGCCGCGTGGCCGAGCTCTCGTGGGAATCCGGCGACCCCTTGCAGGCGGTGCAGGCACTGGCCACAGCGTGCGCGCCCGGCAAGGACAGCGCCGCCTGTGAGCGCCTGCCTGCGTTGCGGGCGCTGGGCGCCTCGTTGCGGCCGCAGCCGGCTACGGCGCTGCCCTGCGGTACCTTCCGCGCCGCAGGTGGCCTGATGGATACGCTGGACTTCGGCGATGCAGGACGGGTCGGCATCGGCTGGGACAGCCAGCTGCGTGCCCGTGTCGAAGAGGGCGACATCCGCATCCGCCACGACAAAGGCGGCGACTTCGTGCTGCGGCCGTTGCCCGGGGGCCAGCTGCTGGGCCTGGACACGTGGACACGCTTCCAGGTGTTCGTGCCGACCGGCGAGGGCGCGAGCACCTGCAGCCCGCCGAAACACTACACGGTGCTGCCGCTGCCGCAGGACTGCCCACTGGCGCTGGCCAACGAGGACGGCGCCGACGCCTGCTGTGCGCAGGGCAAGCTGCAGGGCTGCAACATACTCGGCAACCGGCTCGCGCTGTCCGGGCACTGGCTGCAGGCCGCAGAGCACTACACCACGGTCTGCCGCGCCGGCGTCCGCGAAGGGTGCGAGAACCTGGTCACCGCGCAGGGCAATGGGGCGGACGTGGATGCACGCGCCATCCTGGGGCAACTGTGCGAGGCCGACCGCAGCGGCCTGCATGTGGCCTGCGATGTGCTCGGAACCCAGAACTGGGAGCTGATCATGCTGGGCGGTGCCCTGCAGAAGGCGGTTGATGAAGCGGCCGTGGACGACGCTCCGGCGCCGCGCACTACCAACCGCAAGCGCTGAGCCTGCCAGGGCCTGTCCGCGGCGTTGGCCGGGCCCTGCGGTAAAGTACGCGCCATGAACGAATTCGAGCGCGTTCGCGCCTACCTCACCGAGCTGCAGGACCGCATCTGTGCGGCGATCGAGGCCGTCGATGGCCGGGCCCGCTTCCAGGAAGACCTGTGGCAGCGTGCCGAGGGCGGTGGCGGGCGTACCCGCGTGCTGCGCGACGGTGCGGTGTTCGAGCAGGCCGGCATCGGCTTCTCCGACGTGGCTGGCAGCCGCCTGCCACCGTCAGCCTCGGCCAACCGCCCGGAACTGGCGGGCGCCTCCTGGCGCGCCACCGGCGTGTCGCTGGTGTTCCACCCGCTCAACCCGTACGTGCCGACCACCCATGCCAACGTGCGCTTCTTCCAGGCGCAGCGCGACGGCGAAGTGGTGGCCAGCTGGTTCGGCGGCGGCTTCGACCTGACCCCGTTCTACCCGTTCGACGAGGACGTGCAGCATTGGCACCGGGTCGCACGCGACCTGTGCACGCCGTTCGGCGAAGAACGCTATGCCGCGCACAAGCGCTGGTGCGACGAATACTTCTTCCTGCGCCACCGCAATGAAACGCGCGGCGTCGGCGGCCTGTTTTTCGATGACCTGCACGGCGACTTCGAGCGCGATTTCGCTTATCTGCGTGCGGTCGGCGATGGCTTCCTCGATGCGTACCTGCCGATCGTGCAGCAGCGCAAGGATGCCCTCTACGGCGAGCGCGAACGCGAGTTCCAGCTGTACCGCCGCGGCCGCTACGTGGAATTCAACCTGGTCTACGACCGCGGTACCCTGTTCGGGCTGCAGAGCGGTGGCCGCAGCGAAAGCATCCTGATGAGCCTGCCACCGCGGGTGCGCTGGGAATACGGCTTCTCGCCCGAACCGGGCAGCCCCGAATCGCGCCTGGCCGACTATCTGGTGCCGCGCGACTGGCTCTGAGGGGTGCCGTCGCGCGGGGCGTGGGCTCGGCGCTGGTCAGCTGCCCTTCCGCGCGATGATGGTGATGTGCCCGGTGGTCTCCAGCAGGGCAATCTGCACGTCTTCAATCTGCAGCCCGCCCTGCTGGCGCAGCGCGGCATCGAAGTCGGCGCGGCTGATCAGCTCGCGGCGAAGTACCGCCTCGAACAGGCGACCATCGCGCGCGATTACGGTGGGTTCTCCTTCGATCAACCGCTCCATCCGCCGGTTCCGGGTGGTCAGCCAGCCCACCCCGTAGTTCAGCAGGATCAGTGTCGCCGCCAGCAGCAGGCCGCCGCCCAGCGAGGTGTCAGCGCCCAGCAGCGCGTTCTGCACCGCGTTGCCCAGCAGCACGATCAGCAGCACGTCGAAGGGCGTGATCTGCCCCAGGGCCCGCTTGCCGCCCAGCCGGACCATGCCCAGCACCACGACATACACCACCACCGCGCGCAGGATGAATTCCCACCACGGCATGGCCAGAGCGAACAGGTCGGGCATGGTCTTCCCCTGCGGAACGGTGGCCCAGCCTAGCACCTGGGGTCAGATCCCTTTGCCCGACGGGCAAAGGGATCTGACCCCATCCGAGGTTCCGTTGGCGCAAATAAAAAGCCCCGCTGACCAGGGGGAGGTCAACGGGGCCGGGGAACGGGCACTTGGGGAGGAGTCCCCGTTCCGAGATCTGCTCCAGGGGATGGGAGAGATCCACAACAGGCATTGCGCCTGTCGGGAGTTATAGAAGCACTCCGAACACTAACGGTTCGTGAAGGGGCCCCATTTAATGAAATTCAATCGGGGCAACATTCATGGTCGAGTCAGAAACCCCCGACTCATGAACACATTCACGTCGTTTTAGGCCTGAAATGCCGTCAGTGCGCTTCGTCCCAGTTGTTGCCGACGCCGGTATCGACCACCAGCGGCACTCGCAGTTTGGCCGCTTGCGACATGCGCTCCACCACCTGCAAACGCAGGTCTTCAACGAAACTGCTTTCGGTTTCGAAGACCAGTTCATCGTGTACCTGCAGGATCATCCGCGCTGGTGCCCCGCTGTCGCGCAGCCACTGGTCCACATCCACCATTGCACGCTTGATGATGTCGGCGGCGGTGCCCTGCATCGGCGCGTTGATCGCGGCGCGCTCGGCACCGGCACGCAGGCCCTGGTTGCGGGCGTGGATGTCGTTCAGGTACAGGCGGCGGCCGAACAGGGTTTCCACGTAGCCCTGGTCACGGGCCTGCTGGCGCATCCGCTCCATGAAGTCGCGCACGCCCGGATAGCGGCTGAAGTACAGCGCCACGTAGTCCTGTGCCTGGCCACGGTCGATGCCCAGATTGCGGGCCAGGCCGAAGGCGCTCATGCCGTACATCAGGCCGAAGTTGATCGCCTTGGCGGCGCGGCGCTCGTTCGGGGTCACCTCCTCCAGCGTGCGCCCGAACACCTCGGCGGCGGTGGCGCGGTGCACGTCGGCGCCCTGCTCGAAGGCGCGCACCAAGCCCGGATCCTCGGACAGGTGGGCCATGATCCGCAGCTCGATCTGCGAATAGTCGGCGGCCAGCAGCTGGAAGCCCTCCGGCGCCACGAACGCGCGGCGGATGCGGCGGCCGTCCTCGGTGCGGATCGGGATGTTCTGCAGGTTCGGGTCCGATGAGGACAGGCGGCCGGTGGCGGCACCGGACTGGTGGTAACTGGTATGCACCCGGCCGGTGTCCGGGTTGACCATCTCCGGCAGCTTGTCGGTGTAGGTGCTGCGCAGCTTGGCCAACCCGCGGTAGTCGAGGATCACCCGTGGCAGCTCGTGCTGGTCGGCAATTGCCTCCAGTGCCTCTTCATTGGTGCTGGGCTGGCCCTTCGGGGTCTTCACCACCGCCGGCAGCTTCAGCTCGTCGAACAGCACCGCCTGCAGCTGCTTGGGCGAATCCAGGTTGAAGCTGCGGCCGGCCAGCTCGGTGGCCTTCTGCTGCGCGGCCAGCATGCGCGAGGACAGGTCCTGGCTCTGGCGGCGCAGTTCGTCGGTGTCGATCCGCACGCCGTTGGCTTCAATGCTGGTCAGCACCGGCACCAGCGGCATCTCGATGTCGCGGTACACGCTGTCCAGCGCCGGCTCGGCCAGCAGCTGCGGCTGCAGCGCGCGATGGAGGCGCAGGGTAATGTCGGCGTCCTCGGCCGCATAGCGGCTGGCTTCGTCGATGCCCACCTGCGAGAACGGAATCTGCTTGGCGCCCTTGCCGGCCACGTCCTCGAACTTGAGGGTGGTGTAGCCCAGGTAACGCAGGGCCAGCGAATCCATGTCGTGGCGGGTGGCGGTGGAGTTGAGCACGAAGCTCTCGAGCATGGTGTCGTCGTGGTAGCCCTGCACCTCCACGCCGTGGCGGCGCAGCACATGCAGGTCGTACTTGCCATGCTGGCCCAGCTTCTTCTTCGCCGGGTCCTGCAGCACCGGGCGCAGCGCATCCAGCACCTGCTGCATCGGCAGCTGGGCCGGCGCGCCGGGGTAATCGTGGCCGACCGGAATGTAGGCCGCCCTGCCCGGCTCGACCGCCAGGCTGATGCCGACCAGGCGCGCGCGCATCGCATCCAGTGCGTCGGTCTCGGTGTCGAAGCTGATCAGCTCGGCCTGCTGCAGGCGTTCGATCCAGGCCTGCAGCTGCCCGCTGGTCAGCACGGTCTCGTATTCACCCGGCGCGGACAGTGCCGGATCCAGCGTGCCGGCGGCGGGCGCCTCGACGCTGCCACGCGCGAAGCCGGCCGCAGTGCCGCGCAGGCTCGGGGTTGCCTCGCTGGCCGCTGCCGGCGCCGGCACAGGTGCACCAAGTTCCTTCAGCGCTTGGGTGAAACCATAGCGCGTATACAGCTCGGTCAGCACCGGAACATCCTGCTCGCGCAGCGCCAGCGTGGTCGGGCTGGCCTCCAGTTCCACATCGGTGCGGATCGTCACCAATTCGCGGTTCAGCGGCAGGCGTTCCAGCGCAGCGCGCAGGTTCTCGCCGATCTTGCCCTTCATGGTCGGCGCGGCTGCCATCACCCCGTCCAGGTGCTGGTACTCGGCCAGCCACTTGGCAGCGGTCTTCGGCCCGCACTTCTCCACGCCCGGCACGTTGTCGACCGCGTCGCCCATCAGCGCCAGCAGGTCGATGATCTGATCGGCGCGCACGCCGAACTTGTCCATCACCGCCGCGTCGGAATCCATGCGGCTGCCGGTCATGGTGTTGACCAGTTCGATGCCCGGCCGCACCAGCTGGGCAAAGTCCTTGTCACCGGTGGAAATGGTCACCTTCAGGTCCTGCGCCAGGCCCTGCAGCGCAAGCGTGCCGATCACATCGTCGGCTTCCACGCCGGGGATGCGCAGGATGCTGATGCCCAGCGCTTCGACGATGCGGCACATCGGCTCGACCTGGCTGCGCAGTTCATCGGGCATCGGCGGGCGGTTGGCCTTGTACTGGTCGTACAGGTCATCACGGAAGGTCTTGCCGGGCGCATCGACCACGAACGCGACGTAGGCCGGGCGCTCCTTCAGCGTCGAACGCAGCATGTTGACCACGCCGAACAGCGCGCCGGTGGGTTCACCCTGTGCATTGGACAGGGGCGGCAGCGCGTGGAACGCGCGGTACAGGTAACTGGACCCGTCGATCAGGACTAATCTGCTCATGCGCCGATTCTACGCGCCCGTGCCTGCACCGCGGCGACACGGCGCGCACACCGCGATGGGGCATAATCAGGGCTCTTTCCAGGCAAAGGCCCCCGCCGATGAAGACCCTGATGCTGGCTTCCCTGCTCCTGCTCGCTGGCTGCGCCAGCATGGGTGGCGCGGGTGCTCCCCCGGTGGACGTCAAGGGCGCGGATGTGTCCAGGCGCACCATGGACAACGGTGACACCATCGAGGAATACCGTGTGTCCGGCCAGCTGCGCATGGTCAAGGTGACCCCGTCGCGCGGTGCCCCGTTCTACATGTATGACAAGAACGGCGACGGCCGCATGGACAACGACAAGGACGGTGTCTCGCCGGTCTACTGGAAGCTGTACAGCTGGTGAGGTGACCGGGGTTGTGACCGGGGTCGGATCCCTTTCCACAGGAAAGGGCTCTGACCCCCTCGAAGCCATCGGCACGGCCGCCGATCCCCCCACAAAAAAACAACGCCGGCACGCATCCTGCGCACCGGCGTCGGGTCCCTCCCCGGGAACGCTTGAATCTGCGGGTATGGATCAGCGGATGACCAGTACCGGCAGCGTGCTGCGTGCCAGCACCTCGGCAGTCTGGCTGCCCAGCAGCACGCGGGTCACGCCACGGCGGCCGTGCGAGGTCATCACGATCAGGTCGCTGTTGCGCTCGGCCGCCGTCTCGATGATGCCGTCGGCCGCGTAGCGGTCCAGCACGTGCACCGGGTTGGCGGTGATGCCCTGCTCGGCGGCCTTGGCCAGCGCCGGCTGCAGCACCTTCTGCGCGCCTTCCTCGCGGTCAGCCTTGTATTCCGGGCTGTTCATGTAGCCCACGCTCCAGCCCATGGCGTCGTACATGCCGACGGCCCACGGCTCGGAGACAGTCACGATATCGACCTCGGCGTTGAGGTCCTTGGCCAGCTCCAGGCCCTTGGCCAGGCCCTTGTCGGCCAGCTCGGACCCGTCGGTGGCAATCAGGATGCGCTTGTACATGGTGGGGCTCCGTGGCGGTCTGCCAGATGGGAACGCCACCATTGCACACCGGATGTGCAGGCCGCGCCTTGAGCAGGATCAATCCGGCGCCGTGGAGCGGCCCGTGCGCGCCACCCGCTTGCCCGCCCCCCTTCTGTAGAGCCGAGCCCATGCTCGGCTCCACAACAATGTCGCTCAGGCGATCTGCACCACGCGTGCGTTCTGGCACAGCGGATAACTGGACACGAATTCGGCAATCGCATCACGCATCGCCTCGAACGATTGGCCGTACATGTACAGCGCGGTCTCGCTCGGGCCCTGCCACCAGCTGCAGATCTCGCCAAGGCCATCAATGCGCTCGGACAGCTGCTCGAACACGTGGTTGGAATCGCACTGTTCGTAGACCTCGTCCGGCAGGTTCAGGCCATCCAGGTAGATGCCCAGGCCCTCGGTCACGCCGAAGCTGCGATCGGCTTCACCCGCGCCCTGGATCTTCGAGCCCTTCGGTGCACCCAGCTGCTCCAGCAGGTCGATCAGCTTGGGCACCCCGGCCACGTCGACCAGTGCCACTTCGATATCGCCGTATTCGACCTCGCCGTCGTCGGACATCGCGGTGCCGCCACCGGTGATCTCGCCGACATTGGCCGCCTGCAGCAGCGCATCGAGCGGGTCTTCGAACAGCTCGTGGCGATGCTCCGGCTGCAGCCGGGCGTTCAACTTCACGGTGACGTGGAGCGTGGGTTCGGTCATGGGAGCGGTCCTGGTAGAAGTGCCGCCTATTGTAGAGCCGAGCCCATGCTCGGCTGCTTTTCCCGCCAGAAGCAGCCGAGCATGGGCTCGGCTCTACAACAGCCCGTCAACGCAGGAACGGCGTCACCTTGTGCTTGAGCAGCTCGATCAGCACCGGGTCCATGTACTCGTAGTCGTCCGGAATATCCAGGCAGATCACTCGCTTGCCGTTCAACCACGCCTTGTAGCGGCTGGACAGCCGGTTGCGGTGGGCGCGCTCCATCACGAACACCAGGTCGGCCCACTGCAGCAGCTCGGGGCTGAGCACTTCCTCGGCATCGGCCAGCAACCCGGCCGAGGCGGTCTCGATACCCGGCCAATCGGCGAATACCTGCTCGGCCGTCGGGCTGCGCAGGCGGTTCTGACTGCAGAGGAAGAGCACGTTGCGGGTCATGAGCGCAGCCTAATCGGGGTCGGATCCCTTTTCCAACGGAAAGGGATCCGACCCCATACGTGTACCGCGTTGGGGTCAGCGCCCTCCCTGCGGGAGGGATCCGCCCCTCGACGGTGATCAGATCACCGTCAGGTTGGCGTAGGCCATCACCAGCCACTTGCTGCCGGCGTCGGCAAACTCGACCTGCACGCGGGCGTGGGCGCCGTTGCCTTCGTAGTCGGTCACCATGCCTTCGCCGAACTTGGGATGGGTGACCAGTGCGCCGAGCTTGATCGGTGGCAACTCGATGGAGGCATGGCCCATCACCCGGCTGCTGCCCAGCGAGGCCGGACGCGAGACCTGCACCTTCGGGCGCACTTCGTGCAGCAGCTCGCGCGGAATCTCGCGCAGGAAGCGCGATGGCAGGCTGTAGTTGTCCTGGCCGTGGATGCGGCGCGATTCGGCATAGCTCAGCACCAGTTTCTGGCGCGCGCGGGTAATGCCCACGTAGGCCAGCCGACGCTCTTCTTCCAGACGCCCACTTTCCTCCAGCGAACGTGCGCTGGGGAACAGGCCTTCCTCCAGGCCGGCCAGGAACACCAGCGGGAATTCCAGGCCCTTGGCCGAGTGCAGGGTCATCAGCTGCACGCCGTCCTCGCCCGCCTGCGCCTGGCCTTCGCCGGCCTCCAGCGCAGCGTAGGCCAGGAACGCGACCAGCTCGTCCATGTCCTCGCCCACTTCCTCGATGTCGTCGGCGCGGCGCACGAAGCGCGAAGCGACCGAGACCAGTTCGTCGAGGTTGTCGGTGCGCGATTCCGAATCCAGCGAATTGCGGCTTTCCTTGCTCCAGTGCTCGCGCAGCTGCGAGCGGGCCAGCACGTGGTCCACGCGCTCGGCCAGGGTCATGTGCACGGTCTGCGCCTGCAGCTCGTTGACCAGCCCCAGGAAGCCGGCCAGTGCATTGCGCGCGCGTGCGGCCAGCGCGTTGCCCTGGGTGACCAGCATCGTTGCTTCCCACAGCGAGATGCCCTGGGCGCGCGCCTCGCGGCGCACTTCGTCCAGCGTGCGGTCGCCGATGCCCCGGGTAGGCGTGTTGACCGCGCGCTCGAAGGCGGCGTCATCGTTGCGGTTGGACAGCAGGCGCAGGTAAGCCAGCGCGTCCTTGATTTCGGCACGTTCGAAGAAGCGCATGCCGCCGTACACGCGGTACGGCACCTGTTCGCTCAGCAGCGCCTCTTCAAGCGCGCGCGACTGTGCGTTGCTGCGGTAGAGCACGGCCACTTCGGTGTAGCTGCCACCGTCGCGCACCCACTGGCGGGCACGCTCGACGATGTAGCGCGCCTCGTCCATCTCGTTGTACGCCGCGTACAGGTCGATCGGTTCACCGTCGCCGCTGTCGGTCCACAGCTGCTTGCCGATGCGGTCCGGGTTGTGCGCGATCACCGCGTTGGCGGCGCCGAGGATGTTGGCGGTGGAGCGGTAGTTCTGCTCCAGGCGGATGGTCTGCGCACCCGGGAAGTCGCGCAGGAAGCCCTGCACGTTCTCGACCTTGGCGCCACGCCAGCCGTAGATGGCCTGGTCATCGTCGCCGACCACGAACACGTGGCCGGAATCGCCGGCCAGCACGCGCACGAAGGCGTACTGGATGGCGTTGGTGTCCTGGAACTCGTCCACCAGGATTTCGCGGAAGCGCGCGCGGTAATGCGCCAGCAGGGCCGGGTTGTCGCGCAGCAGTTCATGCGCGCGCAGCAGCAGCTCGGCGAAGTCGACCAGGCCGGCGCGGTCGCAGCGTGCCTGGTATTCGATGTAGGCCTGGCGCATGGTTTCCAGCCACGCGTCGTGCGGTTCGGGCTGGATGTGCTGCGGGCGGCGGCCCTCGTCCTTCTGCGCGTTGATCCACCACGCGATCTGCTTGGGCGGGTACTTGCCGTCGTCCAGCTCCAGCGCCTGCACCACGCGCTTGACCAGCCGCAGCTGGTCGTCCGAATCCATCACCTGGAAGCCTTCGGGCAGCTTCGCGTCCTGCCAGTGCAGGCGCAGCAGGCGGTTGGCCAGGCCGTGGAAGGTACCGATCCACATGCCACGGCTGCCATGGGGCAACTGTGCATCGATGCGGTGGCGCATCTCGCCGGCCGCCTTGTTGGTGAAGGTCACCGCGAAAATGCCGTGGGTCGGCACGCCGTCGACTTCATGCAGCCAGGCGATGCGGTGGGTGAGTACGCGGGTCTTGCCGGAACCGGCACCGGCCAGCACCAGGTGGTGGCCGGGGGGAGCGGAGACGGCTTCGCGCTGGGCCGGGTTCAGGCCATCAAGCAGGTGGGAGACATCCATGCCTCCATTTTACGGCATCGCCGTCGCGGCTCCTGCGACCACCTGGCTGGCCAGTGCCTGCGCCTGCTGGCGCAGTTCAGGCACCGCCAGGCTTTCCCACAGGCTGCCGATGCGCAGGCTGCCGAGCACGCCCAGCCGTGCCTGCGGCTGGCCACCGGCAGCACGCAGGCGGTCGCCCGGCACCGTGCTGTCCAGGCCCAGCCCATGCGGGCCGGGGCGTGCCAGGCCCTCGGCCTGCAGCTGCTGCAGCAACGGATTGCGCAGCGCACTGGCGCGGGTTTCCACGCCGGTGGCGTTGACCACGCCGCCGATCGTCCAGTGCTGTTCATTGCCGTTGGCTTCGCGACCCGACAGCCGCAGGGCATCGCCTTCGCGGCGGACGCGTTGCAGGCGGGACCGGTGAATGCGCAGTTGGCCGCTTTCGATCAGCGCCTGCAGCTGTGCGTCGACCTCTTCGGCGATGCGGTGGCGATGCACGTCCCAGTAGCGCACCACATGACGCAGGAAGCGGCGCTGGTCGGCCGCGTCGAGGCTGCACCACAGCGCCTGTCCATGCGGACGGATGCGGTCCATCACGCCCTGCCACGGCAGCCCGTCGGCCTGCGCCTGGCGAGCGAACCCGCGCAACGCGCGCAGGCGCTGGCGCAGGTTCATCTGCAGCAGCGTGGCTGGGTCGAACGTGGGCAGGCCGCCATGCGCATGCGGTAGCGGCAGCAGGCCATGGCGCGAGATCACGTGCAGCGGGCCGGTGTGGCCGGCGGCGACCAGCGCCAGCACGGTGTCGGCCATGCTCAGGCCGGAGCCGACGATAGCCACGGCCTGCTCACCGGCCAGGGTACGCACGCCGTCGTAGTCCCAGGCCTCGATCACATCATCGGCGGGCAGTGCCTCGGCACCGGCCACCGGCAGCGGCCGCATGCTGTTGCCGGTGGCGAGCACCGCCTGCACGGCGTGCAGCGCCTGGGCATCGCCAAGTGTCAGCCGGTAGCCATGGTCATCCGGCTGCAGGCCCAGCACCGGCTGCGCGATCACCTGCAGCTGCGCCGGGCTGGCCGCAGCGGCCTCCTGCAGGCGCTGCTGCAGGTACGCCGCAAAGTAGTGGCGGCATACGTAACGCTCGCCCAGCACCTCGCGCGCCTCGCCCGGGTAGGCGTTGGCGGCCATCAGGTAGTCGAGGAAATCGCCCGGCTGGTCGGCAAACGCACTCATCTTCGCCGCCGGCACGTTCAGCAGGTGCTCCGGCCACGGCGTGGCATAGGCGATGCCCTGGGCCAGCTGCGAAGCCGGTTCGAGAATGGCCAACGCCAGTGGCGCCTTGGCTTGGCGCAGTACCTGGATCGCCACCAGCACCCCGGCCGCACCACCACCGATGATTGCCAGGTCCAGTTCGCCATTACGCGGTGAATCAGTCATGCGCCGATTGTAGGCCATCGGCGATGACGGGCCGGGTTGCCGAAGCGGGCGATTGCCGCCGCCTCACATCAACGCATCGGCCAGCCGTGCGATGCCTTCGCGGCTGCGCCGCCACGTGGGGCGGCTGCGCCACTGCTGCAGGTCCAGCTGCCGCGACTCGCGCAGGTAGCCATCCTCGATCGCACACAGCTGCTGCACCAGCGCGCGGTCGTAGCAGACCAGGCCGATCTCGGCATTCAGCGCGAATGAGCGGATGTCCATGTTGATCGAGCCGAGCACGGCGATGTCCTCGTCCACGCTCATGTGCTTGGCGTGCAGGAACTGCGGCTCGTACAGCGCGATGCGCACGCCACAGCGCAGCAGCTCGTCGTAGTACGCCTCCTGCGCCCACGAGGTCAGCCGCTGGTTGTTGCTGGCCGAGAGGATCAGCTGCACCTGCACACCGGACAAGGCCGCAATGCGCAACGCGCTGAGCGTAGCTTCGTCAGGCACGAAATATGGCGTGACCATCACCAGCCGTCGCCGTGCCAGGTGGATCAGCGCCGCCACCGCATCGCGCGCATTGCTGTACGGATAGGCCGGGCCGCTTGGCAGCAGCTGGGTGGCGATGTCGTCGCTGCACTCGGGCACATCGGCGATCACGTCCAGGCGCTGGCCGGTTTCCATGTACCAGTCGCTGGCGAACACTGCTTCCAGGTGCGCCACTGCCGGGCCACGCACGCGCGCCACCAGCTCGCGGTTCGGGTGGCCGGGCACGAACTGCGGGCCGGCCAGGTTCTGCGAACCGACATAGGCCACTTCGTTGTCGATCACCGCGATCTTGCGATGGTTGCGCAGATCCATGCGCCCGCTGCGGCGCCAGCGCAGGCCACCGGGCAGCATCGCGCGTACCTCGATGTCGCGCGCCTGCAGGCGCTTGCGATAGGCGCGCAGGCCACGCTTGGCGCCCACCGCGTCGAGCAGCACACGGCACTGCACGCCGCGTGCAGCCGCTCGCTGCAGGGCCTCGACGATCGCCTCGCCCACCGCGTCATCGAACATCAGGTAGTACAACAGGTGCACGCGGTCTTCGGCCTGGTCGATGTCGGTGATCAGCGTGTGCAGCGATTCGTCGTAGTCGGTCAGCAAGTCGACCGCGTTGCCGTGCACCGGCATGAAGTCGCCCTGGCGCTGCACCAGCGGCACGATCTCGGCGCTGGCGGTGTCCGGCTGCGGTGTCCAGCGCAGGCGATGCTGCAGCGCCTGTTCCTCGCGGATGACCTGCGAGGCCTCGGCCTGGCGGCGGATGCGCTCGCGCGACAGCCATGGGTGGCCGAACAGCAGGTACAGCGGCAGGCCCAGCAGCGGCACGAAGCCGACCAGCAGCAGCCAACTGCGCGCCGCCCCCGGCGTGGTGCGGGTGGGGATCCAGCACAGCGCAACCAGCCGGATCAGCCAGTCGATCAGCAGCAGGTACGAACCCAGCAACCACTCGAACAGCATCGTGTCGCCCGTCGGGAGGTGATGGGCCATTCTGCCCAGCGGCCTTTGTAGAGTCGAGCCATGCTCGACTGCCTTTCGGCCCGACCGCAGAGCAGCCGAGCGTGGGCTCGGCTCTACAGGATGGATCAATGCCGCACCGGCACCTCGCACAGCTGCCGCACCGCGTCGGCATGGCGGCGGCCGTTGAGCGCCATGCAGGCGATCGCCTGTGCGGCCCGCTCCAGCTGCGCCTCCGGCAGCGGCGACGGTGCGCCGTTGGCCAGTGCCAGGTGGTGATCGCACAGCAGCAGCGCCATGCCCTCGATGCCTTGCAACATGCGCTGCAGGCGCAGCCAGCCCAGTTCCAGGTCCTGGCGGTGTGATGGGGTGTTCATGCAACCTCCTTCAACGGATCTGGCCACCGTGAAGGTGGCGGACGATGCGTGGTTGCAATACCGGGAAGCAATCAATCAGCAAACGAACCGGCGGGCGCAAGGCCCCCTCGCACCGTCCGCCATAGAGGCGGATAGGTCACCAACCGTCGCCGGAGGGATCTCCGGCGACGGCGGGCGAGTCTACTGATTGATTGACTTCACGGGATTGCAAGCCCGACCGCTGCAACCGCAGCGGCTTGCCATCATGGGCACGGCAGGGCCCGTCGTTCCAATTGATTTGGAGCGCGCGAAGAGCCGGAACCGGTAGACACAATCACTTATCGCATTCGGCCCATCATTCCGCGCAGGGCGTCATTGGCGACAGCGTGCGCAGGGAGTGCGGCAGTGCCGACCAGGGTCGGCACCCACCAGGGGGAAGTGCCAGACATGAAAAAACCCGCCACAAGGGCGGGTTTCTTCGCGGGGATCAGCAATCCGTGCGGATTACTTGATCTTGCCTTCCTTGTACAGGACGTGCTTGCGCACGACCGGATCGTACTTCAGGAATTCCATCTTCCCCGGGGTGTTCTTCTTGTTCTTGTCCGTGGTGTAGAAGTGGCCGGTACCGGCCGAGGAAATCATACGGACCTTATCGCGCTTGCCTGCCATGATGCTTTACTCCTCAGACCTTTTCGCCGCGCGCACGCAGCTCAGCCAGAACGGAATCAATGCCGTTCTTGTCGATGGTGCGCAGTGCATGCGCGGAAACACGAAGCTTGACCCAGCGGTTCTCGCTGGCCACCCAGAAACGGCGCTCGTGCAGATTCGGCAGGAAACGACGACGGGTCTTGTTGTTGGCGTGCGAGACGTTGTTACCCGTCTGCACTCGCTTGCCGGAAACCTGGCATACGCGGGACATTGCGCACCTCGATAGTAGTAGTTGTCAGCCCGTAGCCCGGGAGACGGCGGCCTCGATGGTTGCCCACCACACGTCAAGAGAATCAAAGGGTTACGCTGGCGTTGGGCGGCCGGGGACGTGCTCCCGGGGACGCCGCCCGGTAGAAAACCGGACACAGCGAGCCGCGCATTATGCACCGGTTCAAGCACTTGCGCAAGTTACCCACAGGCGGGGACTGACCGGCAGGACCGGGGGCACTCCGCCAACCGGCATACTGGCCCGGACCACTGCGGAGCTTGCCATGCGGCTGCTGGCCCTGACCTACGGAACCGAAGGCGACACACGTCCCCTGGCCATGCTCTGCCATGGGCTGATCGGCGCAGGCCACGCGGTGACACTGCTGGCCGATGGCGGCACCCTGGGCAGCGCGCAGGCACTGGATGTGCCCCACGCGGCCCTTGAAGGTGACATCCATGACGACGTGGTCGCACTGGTCTCGCGTGGCAACGGCGTTGCCGCCGCCAGTACCGGCCTGGCACGGATGGCGCTGCAGCATGTCAGCGGCTGGATGCGCCAGGCCGATGCCGCCGCCGAAGGCTGCGATGCGATTCTGACCGGTGGCCTGGCGGCCTTCGTCGGCATGAGCGTGGGCGAACGCCGCAGGATTCCCGTCATCGGCAGCGGCATGATTCCGCTGACCCCGACGCGCGCCTTCCGCTCCCCGTTCCTGCCGCCCGGACGCTCGCCGGGCTGGTTGAACCGGGCCAGCTACGGGTGGGTCAACGGCCTGATCTGGCGCCAGTTCCGCCGGCCGATCAACGCGGCACGCCAGCAGTTGGGGCAATCGCCGCGCCGCGCGCTGTGGTCCGGCCTGCCGATGCTCTATGGCATCTCACCGCAGCTGCTGCCGCCACCGGCGGACTGGCCGGCCGACCACATCGTCTGTGGCCAATGGCGGCTTCCTGATGCGCCCTGGGCGCCCCCGGCCGATCTGCGGGCCTTCCTTGATGCCGGCCCGCCGCCGGTCTACCTTGGCTTCGGCAGCATGACCGGCTTTGATCGCGAACGCGTGCTGCCGGCCTTGCTGCAGGCGCTGGCGCCACGCCGGGTACTGCTGTTTCCTGGCTGGGTGGGACTGCCTGCGATGCGCTTGCCCGATTCGGTCTTCGTACTGGGGCCGACCCCACACGAAGCGCTGTTCCCGCGTTGCGCACTCGCCATCCACCACGGTGGCAGCGGCACCACGCATTCGGCCTGCCGGGCCGGCATTCCCTCGCTGGTGATGCCGTTCGCTGCGGATCAGTTCTTCTGGGCCGATCGCCTGTGTCGGTTGGGCGTGGCACCGGCACCGTTGTCACCGAAGCGACTGGATGCAGCAACGCTGGCAGCAGCCATCACCTTCGCAGAAGCCGACGCAGTACGCGCGCGCGCGGCGGCCCTGGGCGTGGCGATGAGCGATGAAGACGGGGTGGCCTGTGGCGTGGCGATGATCGAGCGCTGGTTACGGCCGATGTAACAGCGGGCAAGCCTCAGCGCAGGTGCGGAATCACCTGGGCCAGCAGATGGGCATCCTTGAGCGCACCGTGCAGGCCCCGGTTGCCGGGGATGCGCAGGCGCTGCAGCACATCGTCCAACTTGTTGCCCTGGCCGGGCCAGCGCCCGCGCGCCAGCTTCAGGCTGCAGGTGATGCGGCAGTGCTGGGCCAGCGTGCCGGGAATGCCGGCCAGGCGCAGCTCGTTGTCCAGGAAACCCACGTCGAAGGTGGCGTTGTGCGCGACCATCTCGCTGCCGCGCAGGAAGTCCAGCAGTTCGGCGGCCTTGCTGGAGAACAGCGGTTTGCCCACCAGCATCGCATCGCTGATGCCATGCACGCGCTGTGCGTCCCAGTCCACCTTGCGCTGCGGCTGCAGGTAGGTGTGGAACTGGCGGCCGCTGAGCTGGCCGTCGATCAGTTCGACGGCACCGATTTCGATCACCCGGTGCCCCAGGCGGTGGGAGATGCCGGTGGTTTCGGTGTCCAGTGCGACGATGCGATTCATGCGTGGCGATGTTTCCTGTTACGTGCTGTGGTGATTTTCGCATGCCGGTAGAGCCGGGCCCACGCTCGGCTGGCGCGCGTAGCGCGGGCTTGGTGATGCCAGAAGCAGCCGAGCGTGGGCTCGGCTCTACAGGTGCGTGTGCATCACCCCAACGCTTCCACCACCCAATCGATGAACACCCGCAGCCGCTGGCTCATGTGCCGGTTCGGCGGGAACATCACATGCATCGGCATGGGTGGAAGCCGCCAGTCCTGCAGCAGCGGCAGCAATTCGCCGCGCGCCACGTGCGGCGCGGCCATGTAGCTGGGCAGCGCCACCACCCCCAGGCCGGCCAACGCGGCCGCCAGATACGTGTTGCCGTCGTCGAAGCCGACCGTGTAGCGGCCCTGCACCTCGATGCGCTCATCGCCACGTTGTGCAGTGAACACCCGCGCCCGGCCACTGCGCGGGCTGAGGAAGCCGACCATGTGGTGGTCCGGCCCTTCCAGCGCGCGCGGATCGGTCGGCAAGCCGAAACGCTGCACATAGCCGGGGCTGGCGTGGAAACCGATCGGCAGCGCCGCCAGCGGCCGCGCCACCAGCGCCGGGTCGGCCGGGGTGCCGCCGCGGATCACGCAGTCGACGTTGTCGGCGATGACGTCAACCTCGCGGTCGCTGACGCCGATGTCCAGCTGGATCTCCGGGTAGCGCGCCTGGAAATCCGGCAGTGCCGGCACCAGCCGCAACCGCGCGTAGGGTCCGGGCACATCCACCCGCAGGCGGCCGCGCGGCTGGCTGGCTGCGTCACCCAGCCCGCCCTCCACCTCTTCCAGCTCGGCCAGCAGGCGGGCGATGCGCGGGTAGTAGGCCGCACCGTCGGCGGTGACGCTGACCCGGCGCGTGGTGCGGTTGAGCAGGCGCAGCCGCAGGTGTGCCTCCAGCTGCTGCACCAGCTGGGTGACCGTGGTGCGGCTGATCTGCAGGGTCTGCGCGGCGCGGGTGAAGCTGCCGGTTTCCACCACGCGGGCAAAGGCCCGCATCGCCTCGAAACGGTCCATGGCGGGCCATGATTGTTTGGGATTGGCAATCAATCTAGGCTGATCATCGCGGTTTATCCAGACAGCACTGGCGCGGAGGATGGCGTTCTCTCCCACGGATTCCTTCCCATGTCACAGCGTGATGTCGTTTTCCCCACCGGCCGCCAGGCCCTGTACGAGCGCAACCGCTACTCGCCGGCGATCCGATCCAGCGGTTTCCTGTTCGTCTCCGGCCAGGTCGGCAGCCGCGAGGACGGCTCGCCCGAACCGGACTTCGAAACCCAGGTGCGCCGCGCCTTCGAGAATCTCAATGCGGTGTTGGCTGCCGCCGGCTGCACCTTCGATGACGTGATCGACGTGACCGTGTTCCTGGTCGATCCGGAGAAGAACTTCGAGAAGGCCTGGGCGATCGTGCCCGAGTACTGGGGCGAGGCGCCGCACCCGACCCTGACCGGTATCGGTGTGACCTGGCTGTATGGGTTCCAGTTCGAGATCAAGGTGATCGCGAAGCTGCCGTGATACGGGTAGTGCCGGCCGCTGGCCGGCAACGCGGTGGGGTCAGAGCCCTTTCCGGAGGAAAGGGATCCGACCCCGCGCCCGGTCCACCTGAACGGGAGATTCCGACGAATTCCCGAGGCGGCCATTGATATTGTATCCGGCGAAAATCGCTTGCTAGCCTCCCTTCCATGCGCCGGATCACCCGCCAACTGCGTACGTACCTGATGATGCTGCTGATGGCGGCGTTCGTGGTCGTGCCGGTGGCCGACGTGCTGGCCTGCGCGGTCGAACCGCACGACACCACTGCGGTGCACGTGGAAAGCAACGCCAACGATGCCGAGGGTGACAGTGACAGCAAGCACGCCGGTGCCTGCAGCCACAACCACTGCCACCACTCCAACCTGAGCCTGCCGGCCAGCACCCTCGCCGCCTTCGGTGCGCCGCTGCCGGCGCGCTGGATGAATGCCGGCGACGCGGCGACCTATGCGGTCGCCCAGGATGAATTGACGCGTCCCCCCCGGGCGTGAGTTGAGCGCGTCCCGCGATTGCGGGCTCCCGTTTCACTCACAACCGGAATCCCCCTATGTCGATCCTGACACCTCGGTCGCTGCGTGCGGCCGGGCGGGTCGTCGCCGTGTTGCTGGGCCTGGCCCCGGCGGCATCGGTGATGGCGCAAGCCGCCCCTTCCTACGACACCCTGCTTGAACGCCTGGACCAGCTGCCCGGTACCCGCGTCGGTGCGGCGCTGGCCGAGGCCGCCGACGCGCGCGCCGACCAGGCCCGCGCACTGCCCAACCCTTCCCTGTCCTGGTCGGCCGAGAACGCCTGGGGCACCGGTTCCTATGGCGGCATGGGCAAGGCCGACAGCGTGCTTACCCTGTCCCAGCCATTGGAGGTCTGGGGCCAGCGCGGCGCGCGCGTCCGTGCGGCCCGCGCCGAGGCACAGGCGGCCAACCTGCGTGGCACGCAGAGCCGCAGCGATGTGGCCAGCCAGCTGGCGGTGGTCTACGCACAGGCGGAAAGTGCACTGCGCCGCTACACCCTGGCCGAAGAGGCACTGAGCCTCACCCGCGATGACGCCAACGCCGTCAACGCGATGGTCAAGCAGGGCCGCGAACCGCAACTGCGCGCGGTGCAGGCGCAGAGCGAAGTGGCCAACGCCAACGCCGCACTGGATGAAGCGCAGGCCTTCCGCGATGCCGCGCTGGCCCGCCTGGCCGGTGCTGCACTGCTGGATGCGCCGGTGCAGTCGATCGGCGACAGCCTGCTCGACCGTGCGCCGCCGCTGCCACGCGGCGCCACCGATACCGCACTGGCGGTGCGCATCGCTGAAGCCGAAGCCGATGCGGCGGGCAAACTGGTCGAGGTGGAGCGCAAGCGCGCCCTGCCCGACCTCAGCGTCACCGCCGCGCAGACCCGCTTCCGAGAGGGCGGCGAGCGTGCCTACAACCTCGGGCTCAGCCTCAGCATCCCGCTGTTTGACCGCAACCGCGGTGGCATCCGCGCCGCCAATGCCGACCAGCGCGCGGCCGAAGCGCGCCTGGACCAGCAGCGCCGCGACAGCGAGGCGGCACGCCTCTCCGCCGTGGCCGGTTTGAAGGCCGCCGGCAGCCGAACCCGCGCCGCCGATGAAAGCGTGGTCGCCGCCGAAGAGGCGTATCGCCTGGCCCGCATCGGCTTCGACGCCGGACGCATCTCGCAGCTGGAACTGCGCAGCACGCGCAGCGCTCTTATCGCCGCCCGCGCCGCCGCCGTGGATGCGCGCCTGTCGCGCGTCGGCGCGGAAATCGATCTTGCCCGCCTTGAAGGGCGCGCACCCTTTGTGGAGGCCCCATGACTCTCTCCCGTACTTTTCCGCTGATCGGCGGCATGCTGCTGACTGTGCTGCTGGCCGGCTGCGCTGGCAACGCGCAGACACCTGCCAATGAAGACCCCGCTGCGACCAAGGCCGGCACCGACGACAGCCATGGCCACGCGCCCGGCAGCAAGGAAGCCAAAGCCGAATCCGCGAAGACGCCGGCAGACACCGATGAAGGCGTGGTACCGCTGACCCCTGAGCAGATCAAGGCGTCCGGTATCGAAGTGGTTGCCGTCGGTCGCGGCGGTGGCGGTTCCACCCGCCTCGCCGGTCGGGTGGAACCCTCGGTCGGTGCCCGTGCCTCGGTGGCCTCGACCGTGACCGGCCGCGTCGAGCGCGTACTGGTCGCGCCGGGCACGGCGGTGAAACAGAACCAGGCGCTGGCCATCGTGGTCAGTGGCGAGGCAGCGGTGTTCCGCGCCAATGCGCTGGCCGCATCCGCCGAAGCCGAGGCCGCACGCCTGGCCTATGGCCGCGACAAGGCCCTGGTCGACCAGGGCGTGGTCGCCCGCCAGGAGCTGGAAGCCTCGCGTGCGCGTTCGCTGGCGGCACAGGCCCAGGCCGCTGCCGCACAGGCACAGGCCGCGGCCAACGGTGCGCCCGATGCCAGTGGACGCGTGCGCATCACCAGCCCGGTGGCCGGCATCGTCGGCAACGTGCAGGTCACGCCGGGCGGTGTGGTCGCCGCCGGCAGTGCGGTGGCCGACGTCGCCGACCCGTCGATGAACGAGCTGGTGTTCACCGCACCGCCAGCGCTGGCTGCACAGGTCATGCCCGGCATGAAGCTGGAAGTAAGCGTGCCGGGTGGCAGCTTCACCGCTACCGTCACCGGTTCGGCCGCCGATGTACGGCAGCAGGGCGGCGTCGCAGTGATCCGCGCCACGCCGGTGGATGCATCGCTGCCGCCGGCCGGTTCGCCGGTATCGGCCGTGGTGGTCACCGAAGGCCAGGACGGCTCGCTCAGCGTGCCCGCCGATGCGGTGCAGAACGTCGATGGAAGCAGCGCGGTGTTCGTCGCCGTCGAAGGTGGCTTCAAGGCGCAGCCAGTGCTGGCCGGGCGCCGTGCCGGTGACCGCATCGAGATCCTCGGTGGCCTGAGTGGCAACGAGCGCATCGTCGGTGCCAACGCCTTCCTGCTCAAGGCCGAGCTGGCCAAGGGCGAAGCCGAGCACGGCCACTGAGGAGGCGATCATGTTCAAGCTGATCATTGAAACAGCGGTGCGCCACCGCTGGCTGGTGGTGTTCATGGCGGCGCTGATCGCCGCCGTGGGCCTGTTCCAGCTGGGCAAGCTGCCGATCGACGCCGTGCCGGACATCACCAACCGCCAGGTGCAAATCAACACGGTGGCCCCGGCGCTGACCCCGGAGCAGATCGAACGGCAGGTGACCTATCCGCTGGAAACCGCGCTGGCCGGCATTCCCGGCCTGACCACCACGCGTTCGCTGTCGCGCAATGGCTTCTCGCAGGTCACCGCGATCTTCACCGATGCCACCGACATCTACTTCGCCCGCCAGCAGGTGGCCGAACGCATGCGCGAGGCATCGGAAGACCTGCCCGATGGTGCGTCGCCGATGCTGTCGCCGGTCACCACCGGCCTCGGCGAGGTGCTGATGTGGACGGTGGACTTCACCGCGTTCGATCCGACCAGGCTGGCCAAGCCCGGTGAAGCCGGCTGGCAGGCCGGCGAGGTCTACCGCACGCCGGAAGGCAACCTGCTGCGCACGCCGGAAGAGCGCGCGACCTACCTGCGCACCGTGCAGGACTGGATCATCGCGCCGCAGATGCGCTCCAGCCCGGGGCTGGCCGGTGTCGATACGGTCGGCGGCTACGTCAAGGAATACGGCGTGCATCCGGACAGCGCCAAACTGGCCGCGCATGGCCTCGGCCTGGCCGACCTGGTTACCGCCCTGCAGCGCTCCAACGTGCAGGCCGGCGCCGGCTTCGTGCAGCGTGCCGGCGAAGGCCTAGTGGTGCGTGCCGATGGCCTGGCGCTGACCACCGAGGATCTTGCACAGGCGCCGGTGGCCACCCGCAATGGCGTGGTGGTGCGCGTGGCCGATGTAGCCACCGTGGAACTGAGCCGCGCGCCGCGGCTGGGTGCAGCCAGCCGCAACGGCCACGAGGCCGTGCTGGGCACCGCGCTGATGATTGCCGGTGGCAACAGCCGCACCGTGGCGCAGGCCGCAGCCGCACGTCTGGAACAGGTGAACACGTCGCTGCCGGCCGACATCGTGGCCGCACCGGTGCTGGACCGCAGTGTGCTGGTCAATTCCACCATCAAGACCGTGGCCCGGAACCTCACCGAGGGCGCGCTGCTGGTGGTGGTGGTGCTGTTCCTGCTGCTGGGCAACCTGCGCGCGGCCACCATCACCGCGCTGGTGATTCCGCTGTCGTTCCTGTTCGCGGTGATCGGCATGAACCGCTTCGGCATCAGCGGCAACCTGATGAGCCTGGGTGCACTGGACTTCGGCATCCTGGTGGACGGTGCGGTGATCGTGGTCGAGTCGACGCTGCTGATGCTGGGCCAGCGCCGCGCCGAACTGGGCCGGGCGCTGACCGCGATGGAACGGCTGCGCGTGGCCGCCGATTCCGCGCTGAAGATGGCGCGCCCGGCGGCGTTCGGCCAGCTGATCATCCTGCTGGTGTTCGCGCCGATCCTCACCCTGGAAGGTGTGGAGGGCAAGACGTTCCACCCGATGGCGGCGACCTTCATGCTGGCCCTGGTCGGTGCCTTCCTGTTCTCCTTCACCTTCGTGCCGGCGATGACGGCGCTGCTGGTGCGCGAGCCGAAGCTGAAGGACGCCGATGCACATGCGGACGACGGCGAGCACGAGACCAGGCTGATACGCGTGCTGCGCGCGCGCATCGAGCCGGTGATCCGCAAGGCCGTGGCGCATCCGCGCACGGTAGTGGCCAGTGCGGTGATGATGGTGGTGGTGGGCATCGGCTCGTTCTCGATGCTGGGCCGCGAGTTCATGCCGACGCTGGACGAAGGCAACGTGGCGATGCAGGCGTTGCGCGTGCCGTCGACGTCGCTGGAGCAGTCACTGGCCATGCAACTGGCGTTGGAAAAGGTGATTGCCAAGCAGCCGGAAGTGGAGACCGTGTTCTCGCGTACCGGTACCGCCGAGGCGGCGATCGATCCGATGCCGACCAACATCTCCGACAGCGTGATCGTGCTGAAGCCACGCAAGGACTGGCCCGATCCGAAGTTGGCCAAGGACGCGCTGGTGGCCCGTTTCGAAAAGCTGGCCGGGCAGCAGCTGGGCAACAGTTTCGAGTTCAGCCAGCCGATCGAGCTGCGCTTCAACGAGCTGATTTCCGGCGTGCGTACCGACCTGGCCGTAATGATCTTCGGCGATGACTTCAGCCAGCTGCAGAAGGTGGCCGACCAGGTGGCGCTGAAGCTGCGTGCGGTGGAGGGAGCGGCCGACGTGCGGGTGGAACAGATCTCCGGCCTGCCCACGCTGAACGTGGCGATCGATCATGTGGCGGCGGCGCAGTATGGGCTGACTGCGGCGGATGTGAGTGATGCACTGTCCACCGGCATCGGCGGTACTGCGGCGGGCAAGATCTTCGAAGGCGACCGCCGCTTCAACGTGGTGGTGCGCCTGGACGATGCCGCGCGCAACGATCCGGACCAGCTGGCATCGCTGCCGATCGCCACGCCATCGGGGCTGGTGATTCCGTTGTCGTCGGTGGCGCGCATTACCGTGAGCGAAGGGCCGAACCAGATCAGCCGCAACAACGGCAGCCGCCGCGTGGTGGTGCAGGCCAACGTGCGTGGCCGCGACCTGGGCGGCTTCGTCGGCGAAGCGCAGGCCGCGGTAGCCGACGTGGCACTGCCGCCGGGTGCCTACCTGACCTGGGGTGGCCAGTTCGAGAACCTGCAGCGCGCGGAAAAGCGGCTGGCGACGGTGGTACCGGTAGTGTTCCTGCTGATCGGCAGCCTGCTGTTCATGGCCCTGCGCAGCGGCAAGGAAGCCATTCTGGTGTTCAGCTGCGTGCCGTTGGCGCTGGTCGGCGGCATCCTCGCGCTGCTGCTGCGGGGCATGCCGTTCTCGGTATCGGCGGCGGTCGGCTTCATCGCCGTCTCCGGCGTAGCCACGTTGAACGGCCTGGTGCTGATGCAGGCGATCCGCGAACGCCTGGATGCCGGCGACCTGCCGCCGCAGGCGGCGATCAACGGTGCCTCCAGCCGCATCCGAGCCGTGCTGACCACGGCGCTGGTGGCGATCGTCGGCTTCATTCCGATGGCGATCGCCAGCGGTTCCGGTGCGGAGGTGCAGAAGCCGCTGGCGACGGTGGTGATCGGTGGCCTGATCACCGCCACCGTGCTGACCCTGCTGGTGCTGCCGACCTTCGCAGCACGCGTGGCCAAGCCGCGGGCGGTAGGCTGAGGTGAGAGGGGGTCGGAGCCCTTTCCACGGGAAAGGGATCCGACCCCGTGACCGGGTCGGATTGCCGGCCAGCGGCCGGCACTACCCGGTAACGGTCAGGCCTTCTTGCGCTCGGCGATGTAGGCCTGGATCTGCTGTTCCAGCACCGGCAGCGGCACCGAGCCCTGCTTGAGCAGGGTGTCGTGGAAGCCCTTGATGTCGAACTTGTCGCCCAGCTCCTTCTCGGCCTGCGCACGCAGGCGCACGATGGCGATCTCGCCCAGCTTGTAGCTCAGCGCCTGGCCCGGCCAGGAAATGTAGCGGTCCACTTCAGTGGTCACTTCATGCTCGCTCAGCGCGGTGTGGTCACGCAGGTAGGCCAACGCCTGCTCGCGGGTCCAGCCCTTGCTGTGCACGCCGGTGTCGATCACCAGGCGCGCGGCGCGCCACATCTCGTAGGTCAGCCGACCGAAATCCTCGTACGGGGTTTCGTAGATGCCCATCTCCACGCCCAGCTTCTCGCAATACAGCGCCCAGCCTTCGCCATAGGCGGAGATGTAGGCGTTGCGGCGGAACTCGGGCAGGTTCTTCTGCTCGGCGGCGATCGCGCCCTGCAGCGAATGGCCCGGATCGGATTCATGCAGGGTCAGTGCCGGCAGGTTGTACAGCGGGCGCGACGGCAGGTTGTAGGTGTTGAGCCAGTAGGTACCCATGCCACCGCGGCCGGCCGTCCAGAACGGTGCAATGTCCGGTGGCACCGGCACGATGGTGAAGCGCGCGCGCGGCAACGTCATGTACTTGCCCAGCTGGCCATCGGCACGCTTGGAGATCCACGCGGCGCGCGACAGCAGCTCTTCCGGCGTCTTCGCATAGAACTGCGGATCGGTACGCAGGAAGGTCAGGAACTCGGCGAAGCTGCCCTTGAACTTCACCTGCTTGATGATGTCGTTCATCTCGCCCTGGATGCGTGCGACTTCCTCCAGGCCGATGCGGTGGATCTCGTCCGGCGACAGGTCCAGCGTGGTGTACTCGTGGATCTGCTGCCTGTAGTAGGCCTTGCCATCGGGCATCGCTTCGGCGGCCAGGGTGGTGCGCGCCTGCGGCACGTACTCGTTGACGAAGAAGGTGCGCAGCTGCTGGAACGCCGGCACCACCTTGCCGCTGATCGCTTCACGCGCCTGCGCCTGCAGCCTGGCCTGTTCGGCGGCTGGGATGCTGTTGGGCAGCTTCTTGAACGGCGCGTACAGCGGCGATTCGGTCGGGTCCTTCAGCTCGGCGACGGTGGCGATGGACACTTCGCGGCCATCCAGCACCGCGCGCGGCACGCTGAAGCCGCGCTTCAGGCCGGCGCGCATGTTCTCGGTCTGCTGGCCGAAGTAACGCGGCACATCGTTCAGCCGTGCGATGTAGTTCTGGTAGTCCTGCACGGTCTTCATCTCGCGCCGGGCCATGAAGGACAGGTTGGACCAGAACGAGGAATCGGCGTTGAACGGCATTTCGTAGCCGCGCAGGCGCGTCTCTTCGGCCAGGTTGAACACCTGGTCGCGATAGATCGCGTAGTTGACCTGGTTGTCCGGCGACAGGGTCTTCGGGTCGATCTTCTTCAACGCGGCCAGGGTCTCGTCCCACACCTTCAGGCGCGCCTGCTGCGCGGCCGGGCCGATGTCGGGCATGCGGGTGGCGTTGGCCGGGGCGTCTTCGTCCTCGCTGGCTTCACCACCTCCCTGCTGGCGCCACTTCCATTCCTTCTCGTACAGCGCGCGGAAGGCGGCATCCGCGGGCGATTCGGTGGCCACGCTGGCGGGCGCGGCGGCGGCGGCGGGCGCAGCGGCCAGGGCCACGGTGGGGGCGGACAGGGCGATCAACAGGGCAACGGCAAGACGGGTTTTCACGAGCACAGGTTCCCGGGAAGGCAGACCCCGATCATGGCACCGCCCACGGCCCATGGCATGGGACGAAGGTCCTGCCTGCAGCGCAGGCAGGACCGGGAATCGGCCGCTCTGGTAGATGCCAACCTTGGTTGGCACACGGGGAAACCCAGCGCCGACCAAGGTCGGCATCTACCAGGGCACCGCCACTGAACATGCAGTAGATCCACGCCATGCGAGGATGCGCCGGGGATTCTGACGGGGGTCATAGCCCTTTCCTGCGGAAAGGAATCCGACCCCGCGCCCTCAGTGGCTGGCCCTGTCGCGCTTCCAGCCGCGGTGCTTGATGTCCAGGTGCAGGCTGTACAGCGCGGTGAACGCCGGGAACAGGTTCTGCAGTACACCCACCGAGTCCTGCTTGGCCGAGAACAGGAAGTAGCTCAGGGTCATCAGGCTGCCGAGCACGCTCATGTACCAGAACAGGCGCGGGATGACGGGTTTGCCGGCGCGCTTGGAGGCGATGAACTGGACCAGCCAGCGGCCGCCGAACATCAGTGCGCCGGTGTAGCCGATCAGCTTCCAGCCGGTCACATGCAGGCCGGTCCAGTACAGCCAGGTCAGGGGCTGATCCAGCCAGTGCAGCTCCAGATCCATCAGCGCTCCTCCACCGCGGTGCGCTTGCTTCGGGTGATCAGCCAGGCTACGCCACGCAGGTCGCGGATGCCGACCAGCGCGCGGCCGAGGTTGTTGTACTTGGACACGCCGGCGGTACGGTGGCGGTGATTGACCGGCACGCTGGTGGTCTTCCAGCCGGCACGCTGCATCAGCGCTGGCAGGTAACGGTGCATGTGGTCGAAGTACGGCAGGTCGAGGAACGCGCTGCGTTCGAACAGCTTGATGCCGCAACCGGTGTCGGGCGTGTCGTCGCGCAGCATGCGCGCACGGATGGCGTTGGCCCATTTGCTGGCCCAGCGCTTGCTGCCGCTGTCCTGGCGGTTGACGCGCCAGCCGGCGAACAGCTTCACCTGCGCCTCGGCGGCGTCGCGTGCGGCAAGCAGCTTGGGAATATCGGCCGGATCGTTCTGGCCATCGCCATCCAGGGTGGCGATCCACGGCGCGCGCGCGTGCTTGACGCCGGTGCGCACCGCCGTGCTCTGCCCGCTCTGGTTCACATGGTGCAGCACGCGCAGTTCCGGGGTGGTTGCCTTCAATCCCTGCAGCACCACCAGGGTGTCATCACGCGAGTGGTCGTCGATGTAGACGATCTCGAACGGCAGCCGGCCACGCAGCGCAGCGGTGATTTCGGCGACCAGCGGGGCAACATTGTCGCGCTCGTTGAACACCGGGACGACAACGGAAAGCTCGGGTTGGCTCATAAGGCACTCGGCCAAAGGGGGGACAAAGACCGCGCATTCTCCGAAACCGAGGTTATCCGAAGATGAACCCGGCGGCGTGAGGATCCGTCCTCAGGCGCGATCGCCAAAATACTCGCGGCACCACTGCACCACAGGCGGCAGGCCTTGTTCGATCGGGGTCACCGCATCGAAGCCGAAAGCGTCATGTGCGCGCCGGGTATCGGCCATCGTGCGCACCATGTCGCCGGGCTGCATGGGCTTGTAGACCTTCTGCGCAGGGCGGCCGGCGGCCTGCTCGATCACGCTGATGAAGCGCTCCAGCTCGACCGGCGTATGGTTGCCGAGGTTGAACACCCGGTGCGGCACCGGGCCGTCGGCCGGATGTGCGAGGGCGCCGAGGATACCGGACACAATGTCGGAGACATGTGTGAAATCGCGCTGCATGCGGCCTTCGTTGAACACGTCGATCGGCCGACCGGCCAGCACCGCGCGCGAGAACAGCAGCGGTGCCATGTCCGGCCGGCCCCACGGGCCATACACGGTGAAGAAGCGCAGCCCGGTGGCATGCAGGCCGTACAGCTGCGCGTAGGTGTAGGCCATCAGCTCGTTGGCCGCCTTGGTCGCCGCGTACAGCGAGCGCGGCTGGTCCACGCGCTGGTCTTCGGAGAACGGCGGCGTGGCCGAATCGCCGTAGACCGAACTGCTGGAGGCATACACGAGGTGCTGCACGCCACGGTGGCGGCACAACTCGAGCATGTTGACGAAGCCGACCAGGTTGCTGTCGACGTAGGCATGCGGGTTTTCCAGCGAATAGCGCACGCCGGCCTGCGCGGCCAGGTGGATCACCGCGGTCGGCCGCACCTCGTCGAACAGTGCGGCCAGGCCCTGCTGGTCGGTCAGGTCCAGGGTGCGCAGGTCCAGCGCCGGACACAGCGCGGCCACGCGGTCACGCTTGATCTGCGGGTCGTAGTAATCGTTGAAGTTGTCCAGGCCGACCACGGCCTGGCCGGCCTCCAGCAGCGCGCGGGCGGTGTAGGCACCGATGAAGCCGGCAGCGCCGGTGAGCAGGATGGTCATGGCAGGGGCCTGGGAACGAAGTTCAGGCCCCTGATGTTACCGGTCTCAGAACAAACCGAAACGCTTCTTCGCCACGTTGGTGCGGCCGGGCTCGATCACATCGTTGATCTGTTTCGCATCGAAGCGGTCGAGCAGGGCGTCGGCGCCTTTCTTCAGCTTCAGGTCCATCTCTTCGGGGTACAGCGGAACCAGGCTCATGAAGCTGATGGTATTGCCATCCTCCAGCTCCAGCGTGGCGAAGTCCTCCGGGGCGGTCACCGGCGGCAGCACGATGGCACCGTCGAAACCCACGCCCGGCGCATAGGGCTCGCTGGGATGGCCGTTGGGAATGGTGTGGCCGAAGCCCAGCCACGTGTCGTACTCGTGCGGCAACCGCGCCATGCCCTTCAGCAGGCGCACCGGCCAGTAGTTGCGCTCATCCTCGAAGGCGTCCTGGGACATCGGCCAGTCGGCCGGCAGGGTCACCATCAGTTCCATGTAGCGCGGCACGTCCGCATCCACCTCGGCGGGCACGGTCATCGGCAGGTCGCTCATGCCGGAGGTGACCAGGCGCAGGTACGGGCAGTGGTCATTGGCCGGCACCACGTGCACGTCGATGTGCACCAGGTCGGAGATGATTTCATGGAAGACACCGGACACCGGGCCCAGGTGGCGTTCGATGTGGGCGCTGATCGCCTCGATGTGCCGTTCTTCGCCGATGGCGAGCACAAAGTCCTTCTCACGGCGATGTACCAGTATCTGGGTGCCGTCCGGGCTGACGTCCTCGTAGTCGTTGCTCATGTCCTGCTCCCTGGATGAGGCCACGGCCGGAGGTCAGTGCATTCCCGGTGCGCGTGGCGGTGCGTTCCCTGTCATTCGCCGGGCGCGGCAGGAACAGGCCGCCCCCCGACGCGGCGCAGGGCTCAGCCCTGGCGCGTGCGCAGTTTTTCCAGCACGCCGTCCAGGGTGTCCAGGTCGGTGTAGTGGATGATCAGCTTGCCCTTGCCGCCACGGCCGTGGCTGATCGCCACCTTGGCGCCGAGCGCTTCGGACAGCTCGGTTTCCAGCGAGGCGATGTCGGCCTGCTGCACCTTCGGCGTGGCCACCGGACGGCTGCTCGGCACCTTGCCGGCGGCGAAAGCCTGCGCCCGCCGCTCGACCTCGCGTACCGACCAGCCTTCGTCGGCCGCTTCCTGGGCCAGCTTGCCGGCCAGTTCGGGGGCCAGGGTCAGCAGCGCACGGGCATGCCCCATTTCCAGGCGGCGGGTTTCCAGCAGCAGGCGGATCGCCACCGGCAGTTCCAGCAGGCGCAGCAGGTTGGACACCGCCGCGCGCGAGCGGCCGACGGCCTCGGCGGCCTCGGCATGGGTGAGGGTGAACTCGCTGATCAGGCGCTGCAGCGCTTCGGCTTCCTCCAGCGGGTTGAGGTCTTCACGCTGGATGTTCTCGATCAGCGCCATCGCGATGACGGTGCGGTCTTCCAGCTCGCGCACCACCACCGGCACTTCGTCCAGCCCGGCCAGCTGCGATGCGCGCCAGCGGCGTTCACCGGCGACGATTTCGTAGTTGCCCGCCGGCAGCTGGCGCACCAAGATGGGCTGGATCACGCCCTGCGACTTGATCGAGTCGGCCAGCTCGGACAGCTTGCCCTCGTCCATCTCGCGGCGCGGCTGGTACTTGCCCGGCTGCAGCTGGCCGACCGGCAACTTGCGCAGCACTTCCCCCGGCAGCGGCTCGATCACCGCCGTGGTGGCCTGCACCTGGCTGACCGCGCCCTTCGGGCCCAGCAGCGCGTCCAGGCCACGGCCGAGGCCTCGCTTCTTGGCTGCCGGCTTGCTGCTGGTCATCAGACGGTCTCCACGGCCTTGGTGGCCTTGTTGCGTTCGTTGTTGCGGCGGATGATCTCGCCAGCCAGGCCCAGGTAGGCCACGCCACCGCGCGAGGCGCGGTCGTAGCCGACGATGCTCTGGCCATGGCTGGGTGCCTCGGCCAGGCGAACGTTGCGCGGCACGATGGTGCGGAACACGCGATCGCCGAAGTGCTCGGTGAGCTCGGCCGAGACCGCGTTGGCCAGGTTGTTGCGCACGTCGAACATGGTGCGCAGCACGCCTTCGATCTCCAGCGCCGGATTGAGGTTGGCACGCAGCGCTTCGATGGTTTCCACCAGCGCGCTCAGGCCTTCCAGGGCGTAGTACTCGCACTGCATCGGCACGATCACCGAATCGGCAGCGGCCAGCGCATTGAGCGTCAGCAGCGACAGCGCCGGCGGGCAGTCGATCAGGATGTAGTCGTACTCGTCGCGGATCGGTGCCAGCGCGCGCTTCAGCCGCTGCTCGCGCTCGCTCTGCGCCATCAGCTGGATCTCGGCGGCGGTCAGGTCGATGTTGCCGGGAAGCAGGTCGTAGCCTTCGGCGGTCTGCACGCGTACATCGGCGGCGCTGGACTCGCCCAGCAGCAGATCGTAGGTGGAGGCGGCCAGCTCACGCTTGTCCACGCCACTGCCCATGGTCGCGTTGCCCTGCGAATCGAGGTCGACCAGCAGCACGCGCTTGGGTGCGTTGGCCAGGGAAGCGGCCAGGTTGACGGCGGTCGTGGTCTTGCCGACGCCACCCTTCTGGTTGGCGATGGCGATGATGCGGGCCATGCGGGTGTGCCTCGTCGACGTGTGCTGGGACCGGTCATTATGCGTACAACCGGCCCCTTGCGGAAATCGTGGATCGCCAACCCGTTGTTGCACAAGGGGCTGGCGGCGGGAATCAAGGGCCTGTAACAGTGACCAGGTGGCGTTCGCCGGCCAGGCCGGGCACGCTCAGCGGGGTCACCTCGCGCACCTGCCAGCCAGCCGGCAAGTCCGCGATCTCCTCATGCGGGTAGACGCCCTTCATGGCCAGCAGCACGCCCCCCGGCCGCAGCAGGTGGCCACCGACGCGGACGATGCCGGCCAGGGTATCCATGGCACGGGCGGTCAACTGGTCGTAACGACCGGCCTCGTCCAGCGCCTCGGCGCGCGATTCGGCCACGCGGGCATTGCCCAGGCCGAGTTGGCGCACGGCCTCGCGCATGAAGCGCGCCTTCTTGCCATTGCTCTCGACCAGGGTCACCTGCAGGCCCGGGCAGGCGATGGCCAGCGGGATGCCCGGCAGCCCGGGGCCGGTGCCGAGGTCGGCCAGGCTGCCATCGGCCACGAACGGCTGCATCGCCAGCGAGTCGAGCAGGTGGCGGGTGACCATCTCCTGCGGGTCGCGGATGGCGGTGAGGTTGTAGGTGCCGTTCCAGCGGTGCAGCAGGGCCAGGTAGCGCAGCAGCGGCGGCGCTAGCGCGGCATCCAGGCCCATGCTGGCCAGGCCCTGTTCCAGCGTGGCAGCCACGCTGGCGGGAAGTGGGTGTTCGCTCATGCCGGCATTATCGCCGGTTTTGCGCGCTGATTCCCCGCCTCAGTGCGGATACCAGGCCAACGCCGCCCGGAACTGGCCGGTGGCCTGCCATTCGTGCAGGTGCCAGCGCGCGGCCTCGCCCAGTTCCGGGTCGCACCAGCGCAGGTGCAGGGCGCCATCGGCCCCCGGCGCCAGCTGCAGGCGGTGCAGGCCGAACGAGATACCCTGGCCGTGCGCCTTCAGCATCGCTTCCTTGGCGCACCACACGCGGAAGAACCAGTGTTCGCGGTCGGCCTGGTCCAGGCTTTCCAGCCACGCCACCTCCTCCGGGTGGAAGAAGCGCTGCACGATCTCCAGCAGGCGGGCGCGCGGCCGCAGCAGTTCCAGGTCCACGCCCAGCCGCACGCCTTCGCCCAGCGCCACCAGCAGCACCTCGCCGCTGTGGCTCCAGCCGGTGCCGTAGTGGGCCAATGCGCCGCTCAGCTCCGGCCGGCCCTTGTCATCGCGGACCAGCGGCAGCGTCTCCGGATCGGCCCCGAGGGCCTGCGCCAGCACCTGCCGTGCCTGCGGTTCGCCGCGCTGGCCGGGCACGTGCGGGCGCCGCCAGACCGTCACCGGACCGAAGCGCCACGGGCCATCGAGGGTGGCTGGCAGGCTCATGCGCACGCGCCCGTCACACGATTGCACGACGGGTTCACGGCCCTGCGCGTCAACTGGTCACCGTTCCCCACCGGAGGTTCGATCATGGGCATCATCATCTGGCTGATCGTCGGCGGCATCGTAGGCTGGCTGGCCAGCATCATCATGAAGCGCGATGCCCAGCAGGGCATCATCCTCAACATCGTGGTCGGCATCGTCGGCGCGCTGATTTCCGGCTGGCTGTTCGGCGGCGGCATCAACGAAGCGATCACCATTCGAACCTTCCTGTTCTCGCTGATCGGTGCAGTGATCCTGCTGGCGATCGTCAATCTGTTCACCCGCAAGAGCATACGCTGACACGGCGGTAGCGCCGGCCGCTGGCCGGCGGGCCTTTCAGAACGGGCCCGGCGATGCCGGGCCCCGTTCGTTCAACCGATCTGCACCCACGCCGGCGCATGGTCGCTCGGACGTTCCCAGGTGCGCGGCTCGCGGTCGATGCCCGAAGCCACCGCACCGCTCTTCAGCGCATCGGAGACCAGGGTCAGGTCGATGCGCAGGCCCAGGTTGCGACGGAAGCCGGCGGCGCGGTAATCCCACCAGCTGAAGGTGCCCGCCTCGTCGTTGTGCAGGCGGAAGCCATCGTGCAGGCCCAGCTGCAGCAGCTTGTTGAGCGCGCCGCGCTCGGCGGTGGAGGTCAGGATGTGGTTGTCGTTCCACACCTGCGGGTCGTGCACGTCGCGTGCGTCCGGGGCAATGTTGAAGTCCCCCATCACGATCAGCTTCGGGTGGCGCTGCAGTTCTTCGGCGATCCAGGCATGCACCGCCTCAAGCCAGCGCAACTTGTACTCGTACTTGTCGGTACCGATGTCCTGGCCGTTGACCACGTACAGGTTGATTACCCGCAGGTCGCCGAAGGTACCGGCGATGACGCGCTTCTGCTCGTCCTCGAAGCCGGGAATGCCGATCTGCACGTCCTGTGCAGGCTCACGCGACAGCAGCGCCACGCCGTTGTAGGTCTTCTGGCCGGCGAACACGCTGCGGTAGCCGGCAGCGATCAGCGCCGAATCGGGGAACTTGTGGTCCTCCAGCTTGGTTTCCTGGATACCGACGATGTCCGGGCCGAACTCCTTGAGCCACTGTTCCAGGTGCGGCAGGCGGACATTGAGCGAATTGACGTTCCACGAGGCGATTTTCATGCGGGCATTCTACCCGGGTGGGCTTTGGTAGACGCCAACCTGGGTGGCGCATGGCCGCCCCCGTGCCAACCAAGGTTTGCACCCACCGGTAGTGCCGGCCGCTGGCCGGCAACCCCATGAACCGTCGGCAGGACCCCGCAGTTGCCGGCCAGCGGCCGGCACTACCGCAGCAGCAGCTTCAACAAACCCGCAATCTTCGAATACGGCGGCCGCAGCCGGTCGCTGGCCGCCCAGCGCGACTGCCACAGCACCGGCAGCCGCTTGCTCATCGCATCGAACCCGGCCCGGCCGTGGTACGCGCCCATGCCGCTGGCCCCCACCCCGCCAAACGGCAGGCCATCGGCGGCGAAGTGCAGCAGCGTGTCATTTACCGTCACGCCACCGGCCACCACCTGGCCGAGGATGCGCTCCACCGTGGCCGTGTCATGGCTGAAGGGATACAGCGCCAGCGGCCGTTCGCGGGACAGCACGTCCGCCAGCGCCGCCTCCAGGTCCAGGTAGGCCCGCACGGGCAGGATCGGCCCGAAGATCTCCTCGCGCATCAGGTCCAGGTCGTCCGGCGGGTCCAGCACCACGGTCGGCACCAGCAGGCGCTCGCGGTTGGCGCGCGCAGGATCCACCTGCGCCAGCGGGATCACCGGCACGCCACGTTCGCGCGCCTGCACCAGGTAGCCCTGCAGGCGCTGGTACTGGCCCTCGTTGATGATGCGCGTGTAGTCGTCGGCATTGCTGAAGTCGCCATAGCGTTCGCGCACCTGCTGCTGCAGCGCCTGTACGAACTCGCGCTGGCGGACCGTATCGATCAGCACATAATCCGGCGCGATGCAGGTCTGGCCCGCGTTGAACCACTTGCCGGTGGCCAGCCGCGCGGCGGCTTTTCCCAGCGGAAAATCGCGGCAGACGATGGCCGGCGACTTGCCGCCCAGTTCCAGCGTGACCGGCACCAGATGCTCGGCGGCGGCGGCCATCACCTTGCGGCCAACGGCCGTCGAGCCGGTGAACAGCAGATGGTCCAGCGGCAGCGAGGACACCGCCGCGGCCACATCCGCCCCGCCCTGCACCACCGCCACCCGATCGGGCGGGAACACGCTGGCCAGCAGATCGGCCAGGAACGCACTGGTGCGCGGCGTGTGTTCCGAAGGCTTCAGCAGCACATGGTTGCCCGCAGCGATGGCGGTGGCCAAAGGCACCAATGCCAGCGTGACCGGGTAGTTCCAGGGCGAGATCACCCCGACCACGCCCAGTGGCGTCGGCCGCAGCTGCGCGCGCGCTGGCCACAACTTCCATCCCGCCGATGCCCGCTGCGGCTTCGACCAGCGCCGCAGGTGGCGGCGCAGGTGGTCGATGGCCGACAGCACGCTCATGCCATCGGCCAGTTTCGATTCAACGTGGGCGCGATGGCCGAAGTCCGCGGCGATGGCCTGGGCCATTTCATCCAGCCGCACCTTCAGCGCCTCGCGCAGGCGACGCAGGTCGGCTTCGCGCTGGTCGAGCGTGGGCCGCTGCGACTGCCAGGCGCTGCGCAGGGTGTGGAGAAGGACGGGAAGGTCGGCTGGGGCGGTGGTGGTCATGGGCCGATTGTAGGGTCGAGCCGTGCCCGGCTCGCATGCCAACCTTCACGCCGTGGCACGGGGTCTCATTCGGACACCTCCCGACCGCCTTGCATGCGTTCACCCTCGCATGCAAACCCGTCCATCACTACGTCTTCTGCTGGTCGGTACGTTGTGCCGGGCATGACTGGGGTTCTGGCAACTCAAGCGGAATCTTGATCGGGTATTCGGGGCTGCCGTAGGCGTAACAGGAGGTGGTGACCTGAATGTCATCACAGGGCAGGAAGTGCACGGTGACGCCGCAGACGCTCTGATCGGTGTAATCCGGGACGGGGACGACTTTGCTGTGCGTTCTCTTTTGTGCCTCGATTTGTTGCAGCCAGACGTCGTATTTCGACTCATCTGCAAATCCAGGAAATCCTTTTGAGCCTCCTACCCCGGTTTCCCAATCGACTCGTACCATCATCCCTGGCCGCCACTGATCTGGAACCGTGTAACAGCACCCTCCACCGCCGCCTTGATACGGGCCAATGCTGTCAACGGCCGAACGGCCATCGACACTGAAACGGTTGATCGCCCAATGGGTGTGGTTGACGCCGTAGATCGCACTGGCATCCACAGCGTAAGCAAATAGGAGCAGCGGTGGGCCAGCAAGACATGCCAGCGCCACGCGCTTCAAAACAAACATCATTGAAGCCCCATAATGTATAGCCCTCATACTTTGTCCGAGGGAACGAATGCGCTACTCAGGCGCAAACTCCAGCCGCCAATCACGCAGGAACTCGACCTCCCGCGCGATCATCGCCGCTTCTGCTGCCGGGGCGTCTGAGACGGCTTCACCGGCCATAGGAGTCATCCGAAGCAGCGCGCTCCGGTCATCAATGATGAAGTGGGGTGTAAAGCAGTAGGGAGTATCTCCCATTTGACTGGGTTGCTTCATCAACGTCGCAAACACAGCATTCGTCGGCGCCTTCGGCTTGGCACCTGAGCACCATGGATGCGACGAAAATGTGTCCGGAACGCGCTCCCCATAGCGCTCGAGCTCCTCGACGCTGGACACCTTGCCCAGAGCGACGCGACGTACCCGAGACACATCGCCATCCAATCCTGTTTCGACCAGCCAGCCGGAATTGTCATGCGAGGTGCAACTACAGTCGCAGGTTACTAACGCGGCATCGGGTACGGCGTTGTTCCAGGACAACCAGACTTTCTCCGTCTCGCATGCTTCTTTGATCGCGGGTGATCTTCCCTCTATCTGGACGCGACCTTGTCGATTCTCGGCGATGAGCTTCTTCACTATCCGAGGCTCATTTGGAAGTATCGTGCGCACCTGCGCGTAGTCCAATCCATCTCGGACGCCAGGAACCACGCCGGTGATTACATGTGTTGATGCATTGGCGGCCGGCGCTGCTGCCGCGATAGCCGCTGCAAGAAGAAGGCTGTGCATGATCCATGCCGATTCATGGGCATTCCATTTTACGGAAGACGCTGGCGCAAGAGCCAGTGGCCTTACGCGACATTGATTGTCAGTTCTAGCCGGAAGCCCCGCTCCATGGCGCGGCCAAATACGTCATCTCGTCCCAGGGTTGTAGGAAGATGTGCAAATTCGTACTTCTTTCATGGTCGAGCGGCTTCATCTCCACCAATGTATGCGTCTTCCGTGCCAAGGAGCATTAGGAGATGCGCGGGCTATCCGCAGTTCTAGCTGGCTTGATGCTGATGGCCTTCTCTGCCGGAGCCTCGACCCCGCCTATTGACTACGAGAATGTTGGAATGGTCGGTGTCCAAAGAGTGAAGGGCCAGTGGGTGCGTTACATCGTGCTCAGGGAGGACTCGGCTTGCATCACGGTTCAGATCTTCAAAGCCGCGAACATGGAAGGCCTCGTTCGCCAGAAGACAATCTGTTCGCTTGGGGAGATGCACTTTCACCGTGACTTCGCGTTTGTCGACGTGTGGAGGGTCGACTTTGAGCCAGACCGACTATCACTGGAGATCGAATTCATCAAACTTCGCGGTAGCGGCCATGAAGTGAGACCTTGTTCAATTGAAATCGGAAATAGGTCTATCGGAGATCTGGAATGTTCACTCGAGTATGGAAGCGTGTACTACTGACCACGCCTTGGATTGTTCTTTACGCTGCGTCAACCCTGTCGGGCAGCCCCGCCAAAGCCTCGGAGCGGCACATCGACTACTCAAAAGTCACGAAGGCCGATGGGGCAATTATCCGAGAGCGCTACTTCAGGTATGTCGTAATCGCCGACGATCCATGCCTGACGATTCAGTCCATCAGACGCCGCCATCCAGTCGAGTATCACCGCGAGAAATCCATCTGCTCCGTCGGAGGCGCCCGCTTCGATCACGACTTCGCGTTGGTCGACTTCAAGACATTCGATTTCCACGATGACCGTCTGAATGTGGAAGTCGAATTCATTCCCTCACGAAGGGGACGCAAGGCGGTCAGGTGGTGCTCCATCGCGCTGCAGCCTGATTCGATCGGCGATCTGGCGTGCAATCGATGATGGTGGCGCTGGCAATCGCCGCTCTACTGTCCCTGTCTGCAGCGTCGACTGCACCCCCGCCGCCCCATGCCCATTCCGCACTGGATGCAGAGCGCGAGTATGTCCCGATGGTGGGCGACAGCCTGGCGTCGCTTGTGGGCGAGCTGGACGGTGAGCCCACCTCTGGCGCCACCATCGATTGGGTGCTGGTTGCTTTGGAGGAGCGACTGAACCGCACCTCATGCAGGTCAGCGGAACCTGGCAATACGCAGTCGCAGCCACGTGGCATCACCTGCAACGCACCCGATGCAGAGCGCCTCTTTCCCTACTACGCAGCCTTGCGGCAGGCGAAGACACCAGCAGAGCACGATCGTCGGGGCCGTCGCTTCCTGGACGCCTATGCGACGTTGCTCAGGGATGCACCGGATGTCGCCCTCAGGCGACCAAGCGAGGATGAGGCGGCGGATGGGCTGTTACATGTGCTCTTCCCGTTCAAGGCCTGGGACGAGAAGCTGAACATTCCACGCCATGACGTGTACTTCCCGTTTGTTCCTGTGTGCAACCTCGTTGTCGCTCGCGCTGCGCGCTGCCCGGGAGCCGACCAGCTGCGCAGAGAAATCGGGCAGGCAGGCGATGAGAGTGAACAGCGCTTGTTGTGCATCAAGGAGTTTTCGAGGCGGCAGCTGGCGGAGGAAGGTGAATGCCCGGAAGGGACCACCACGAGCCCCTGATGCCCATCGCATGCTCCCGTCAAGATGACGGCCTCCTGGAGAATGAATTTGTTGAGCTTGATCTTCACTGTGCTTGCAACGCTACCGTCAACAGAGGATGCGAAGTCTGGCAGCGGGAGATGGGTGCACGCTCGCAGCAACATCACACTGCGATACGACGGCGAGGAGAAGGGTCGCTACCGGAACCTGTCGGTGATGAAGCAGGGCGAGCTGGTGCGCCGCATGGCACAGGGAAAGCGGTCGTACTCTCTGTTCGAGTACGACCCCGATCCGGCGACGTCCCCTGATGGCCGGTATGTGCTCGTCTCTGATGTGGAATCCGGAGAGGTTGGCATGCCGGATGGGCGCGGTTCTCTGCATGAAAGGCAGTACTGCGGTTTCATCGACACACGAAGCGGCTGCCTGTTCGCGCGTCAGACCGGGCAATTCTGTGGGGGGCAGTTCAACGACGCTGGAGCCTGGGTATCTCCGGCCCTTCCCGACCTGACCCTTTCTGAGGCGCGCCCTACCGCAGAGGACTATGCATCAGGCCGCCTGAGCCCATCGGATGCACCCGATGGTTCCATCGATAATCTGCTTCGCTGCGACCCGCCAGGTCCAAGCAACAGAGACCACTACAGGAAGCTGATCGATGCGGAGATCTTTGAAGTCACTCCTTCGCAGAGAAAGGCGCTGTACGGCGGGTAGAGGCGACTGTTGATCGACTGCACCAGGCTCTAACGTGCACTGCCTACCGCGATTGGGTCAGAGCCCTTTCGCATGCGAAAGGGTTCCGACCCCGGGCGCGATTTGGGCTGTGGCTTCGGATGCATTTCAACCGCGATTTCGACATTGTGCGCTGCCTTTTCGCGTCTGCGGAGTTTTGTACCGCGCGTTGCGCGGTCGCCGAGCATGGCTCGGCGCTACAGGGTAACGAAAAGGCCGTGGTCTGCACCACGGCCCCTGAAACCCGGTGGGTGCCGACCGTTGGTCGGCACGCCGGTTATTTGGTGATATCCACGTTCTTGGTTTCGCGCAGGAACAGGCCGCCGATCACCACCGACATCAGTGCGATCGCAATCGGGTACCACAGGCCGTAGTACAGGTTGCCGGTACCGGCCACCAGCGCGAACGAGATCGCCGGCAGGAAGCCACCGAACCAGCCGTTGCCGATGTGGTACGGCAGCGACATCGAGGTGTAGCGGATGCGGGTCGGGAACAGTTCGACCAGATAGGCGGCGATCGGGCCGTAGACCATGGTCACGTACAGCACCAGCAGCCACAGCATGAAGATGGTGCCGGCGATGTTGATGCGTGCGCCATCGGCCTTGGCCGGGTAGCCGGCAGAGGTCAGGGCGGTCTTCAGTTCCGCGCCGAACGCATCGGCCTTGGCCTTGCCTTCTTCCTTGGTCAGGCCGGCGGCCTCATACGAGGTGACGCTGGCACTGCCCACGTTCACCATCGCCAGCGAACCGGCGGCGGCGGGCTGCACGTCGTACGGCACACCGGCCTTGGTCAACGCGGCGGTCGCCACGTCGCAGGAGCTGGTGAACTTGCGCAGGCCGACCGGATCGAACTGGAACGAGCAGGTGGCCGGATCGGCGACGACCAGGGCCGGCGAGCTGCTGCGGGCTTCTTCGATGGCCGGGTTGGCGAAGTGGGTCAGGCCCTTGAAGATCGGGATGTAGGTGATGGCCGCCAGCAGGCAGCCGGCCAGGATGATCTTCTTGCGGCCGATGCGGTCGGACAGCCAGCCGAAGAAGATGAAGAACGGCGTGCCCAGTGCCAGCGCTGCGGCGATCAGCAGGTAGGAGGTGGTGGCATCGACCTTCAGCATGCTGCTGAGGAAGAACAGCGCGTAGAACTGTCCGCCGTACCAGACCACGGCCTGGCCAGCCGCTGCACCGAGCAGGACCAGCAACATCAGCTTCAGGTTGCCGCCCTTCAGGCTGTCGCGGAACGGGGTCTTGGAGCCCTTGCCTTCAGCCTTCATCTGCTGGAACAGCGGCGATTCGCTCAGCTGCAGGCGGATCCATACCGAAATGCCCAGCAGCAGGATCGACACCAGGAACGGAATGCGCCAGCCCCAGGCCTCGAAGGCCTCGTTGCCCAGCGTCATGCGGCAGGCCAGGATGATCAGCAGCGACAGGAACAGGCCGAGCGTGGCGGTGCACTGGATGAAGCTGGTGTACAGGCCGCGCTTGTCGTCCGGCGCGTGCTCGGCCACGTAGGTGGCGGCACCGCCGTACTCGCCGCCCATCGCCAGGCCCTGGGCCAGGCGCAGGATGATCAGGATCACCGGTGCGGCGAAACCGATCGAGGCGTAGTTGGGCAGCACGCCGACCAGGAAGGTCGAGATGCCCATGATCAGGATGGTGACCAGGAAGGTGTACTTGCGGCCGATGCGGTCGCCGAGGCTGCCGAAGAAGGCCGCGCCGAACGGACGCACGAAGAAGCCGGCGGCGAACGCCAGCAGGGCGAAGATCATGCCCGTGGTTTCATTGACGCCACTGAAGAACTGCTTGGCGATGATGGCCGCGAGCGAGCCGTACAGGAAGAAGTCATACCACTCGAAGACCGTGCCGAGGCTCGAGGCGAAGATGACCTTCTTGTGGCCCTTGGTCAGGGTGCCCGCTTTATGTGCGGTGCTGGGTGTACTGGACATGGGACGCTTCCCCTCCGAAGCAATCGTTGTTGGTGGGTGCCGACCGTTGGTCGGCACTCAATTCGGTAGATGCCGACCTTGGCCGGCACCCCATCTCGGTAGGTGCCGGCCGCTGGCCGGCACGCTCTTAGAAGCTGTACTTCGTAGTGAACTGCAACCGGGTGATGTCACCCTTGTTGCCGTTCTCCACTTCGCGACGGCCGTACATCAGCTCGGCGCCGATATCGACCTTGGGCAGCGGTGAATAGAAGATGTTGCCGCGGACGCTCTGCACGCTCTTGGTCACCAGCGGGCCGAGGATGCTGTCGTTGTCGTAGTCGCTGCGCGCGTAGATCAGGTTGGTGCGCAGCTTCGGCGAGAACGCATGCCGCCAGCCCACGTAGCCGGCCAGCACGCCGGTCGGGTTGAGCTCATCGCGGGCCACGTCGTAGGCGCTGTCGGCGGTGATGCCCAGGCCGATGTAGCGAGCGATGCCTTCGCCGCCGGTCAGCTGGTAATGCAGCGAATCGCTGTCACCCATCACCCACTTGCCGCCCAGGGTCAGGCCGCCAGCCACCTTGTCGGCCTTCGCGCCGGTGGCCTGGTTGTCGACCTTCAGCTGACGGACGATGCCGCCGACACCGAAGGTGCCCCAGTCGCCCTTCCAGCCATAGCGCAGGGTCAGATCGGGCAGGCTGCCACGGTCGGAGTTGGCGCTGGCGTTGGTCCAGGCGCCGGTGACCGGGTTGCGGGTGCCGGTGAGGGTGGTGGTTTCCGGGTTTTCCAGTGCGACACTGAAGCCGCCCTGGGTGTAGCGCACCTGCGCTTGGCGCACGAAGATCACGCCGTCGGTGGGGCCGACGAAGTCGACCGCTTCGGGCAGTGCGGCCGCGTCCATGAAGTTGGACCAGGTCTGGCCGGCCAGCCAGTTGTTCCAGTACATGTAGGCGTGGCGCAGGGTCACGCCGTAGGTATTGGTGGCAGTCTGGTTGCCCAGCGAGTTGCCGAAGAAGTCCATCTCGAAGAACGCACCGGCCTTGTTGCCCGATTCGCTGACGTTGTCGATGCCCAGGTTGAAGCGCGAGAACTTGGCATGGGCGTTGAAATCGGTGCCCGAGCGCTTGCCGCTGCCGCCGGCGCCTTCCACCGGGGTCTGGCCCGGGAGGTACAGCGAACGGCCGGTGGCGTCGTCGGCCAGCTGGCCATCGCTGGTCTGGGTGGCCAGGAAGTCGGCCTTGATGAAGCCGCCGATCTTGACCGTGGTGCCCGGTGCCGCGCCCGGGGTGATGGTGGTGACCTGGATCGGCTGCTTGCCGGCCGGCACCTGTGCAACCGGCTTCTGCTCGGCCTGCACCGTGCGCACTTCGGTTACCGCCTGCTGGGTCTGGCTGATCTGGGTCTGTTGTTGTTGCTGCGAAGACAGCAGCAGCTGGACCTGGCGTTCCAGTTCGGCAACGCGTGCTTCCAGTGCCTTCTCTTTGGCGGTCTCTGCGAACGCCATGCCCGGTGCGACCAGGGCGACCAGCAGGCAGGCCGCCAAAGGTGTGCGCACGGCTTTCAACGTACGGTGGCTCATGTTGCCCTCTCTCCCAAGTGGCAAGGTGATGCCGCGCGTGGGGCACGGTCGAGCCGAGACTGCGGGGCGATTATGTATAGCGGCTATTCGCCATTGGTCGAACCCGGCCCTGCAGGGCGCTCACTTTCGACCATGGTCTAACCAGGGTGGTGACGCGGCCGGGGGTGGATGGGGCAAACTGAGGGGGATCGGTCGTTGCGATGCTGCGACCGCACATACAAAGTCAACGTGCAAGTGAGGGTGCCATGGCTGATATCTACCCCGTCGATCCGCAGTTCGCCGCCAAGGCACGCATCGACAAGAAGACCTATGAACAGCAGTACCAGGCGTCGGTGACCGACCCGGATGGATTCTGGGGCAAGGCCGCCGAGCGCCTGCAATGGATGCGCAAGCCGACGAAGATCAAGAACGTCAGCTACGACCTGTCCAACTTCCACATCAAGTGGTTCGAGGATGGCGAGCTCAATGCCAGCGTGAACTGCCTGGATCGCCAGCTCGAGACGCGCGGCGACAAGACCGCCCTGCTGTTCGAGCCGGACGGCCCGGATGCACCGGCCCAGCACGTGACCTATCGCGAACTGTATGAGCGCACCTGCCGCCTCGGCAATGCGCTGCGCAACCTTGGGGTCAAGAAAGGCGACCGCGTCACCATCTACCTGCCGATGATCGTCGACGCCGCAGTAGCCATGCTGGCCTGCGCGCGCATCGGTGCGATCCACTCGGTGGTGTTCGGTGGCTTCGCGCCGAACTCGATCGCCGACCGCGTCAGCGACTGCCAGAGCAAGCTGATCATCACCGCCGACGAAGGCTTGCGCGGTGGCCGCAGGATTCCGCTGAAGGCCAACGTCGATGCCGCGCTGAAGCTGCCGGGCACGAACACGGTTGAAACCGTGCTGGTGGTGCGCCACACCGGCGGCGCGGTGGACATGCAGGCCCCGCGCGACCGCTGGTTCCACGATGTGGTGGACAGCCAGCCGTCCACCTGCGAACCGGAACGCATGAACGCGGAAGACCCGCTGTTCATCCTCTACACCTCCGGCTCCACCGGCAAGCCGAAGGGCGTGCTGCACACCACCGGCGGCTATCTGCTGTACGCGGCCTACACCCATGAAGCGGTGTTCGACCTGCGCGAGGACGACATCTACTGGTGCACCGCCGACGTCGGCTGGGTCACCGGCCACAGCTACATCGTGTACGGGCCACTGGCCAACGGTGCGACCTCGCTGATGTTCGAAGGCGTGCCGAACTATCCGGACACCTCGCGCTTCTGGAACGTCATCGACAAGCACAAGGTGAGCATCTTCTACACCGCCCCGACCGCCATCCGTGCGCTGATGCGCGAAGGCGAGGAGCCGGTGAAGAAGACCTCGCGCGCGTCGCTGCGCCTGCTCGGCAGCGTCGGCGAGCCGATCAATCCGGAAGCCTGGCGCTGGTACTACGAAGTGGTCGGCGACAGCCGCTGCCCGATCGTCGATACCTGGTGGCAGACCGAAACCGGCGGCATCCTGATCTCGCCGCTGGCCGGCGCGATGGACCTCAAGCCGGGGTCGGCCACCCTGCCCTTCTTCGGCGTGCAGCCGGCGCTGGTCAATGCCGATGGCGAGATCCAGGACGGCCCGACCGAGGGCAACCTGATCATCCGTGACTCCTGGCCGGGCCAGATGCGCACGGTGTACGGCGACCACCAGCGCTTCATCGATACCTACTTCCGCACCTACCCGGGCAGCTACTTCACCGGTGACGGTTGCCGCCGCGACGAAGACGGCTATTACTGGATCACCGGCCGCGTCGACGACGTGATCAATGTGTCCGGCCATCGCATCGGCACCGCCGAAGTGGAAAGCGCGCTGGTCTCGCATCCGAAGGTGGCCGAAGCGGCGGTCGTGGGCTTCCCGCACGACGTCAAGGGCCAGGGCATCTACGCCTACGTCACCCTGGTGGCCGAAGAGGCCCCGAGCGATGAACTGCACAAGGAGCTGATCGCCTGGGTGCGCAAGGAGATCGGGCCGATCGCCACACCGGACCACCTGCAGTGGGCACCGGGCCTGCCGAAGACCCGCTCGGGCAAGATCATGCGCCGCATCCTGCGCAAGATTGCCGAAAACGCGCCGGACCAGCTCGGCGACACCTCGACCCTGGCCGATCCGTCGGTGGTGGCGTCGCTGGTGGACGAGCGCAAGGTGCGCTGATGCAGAACCCGGGGTCGGATCCCTTTCCACCAGGAAAGGGCTCTGACCCCATCTGGTTTCCCCCACGGTTCCCCCCGACCATGACCACCCTCCTGATTGCCGATGACCACCCGCTGTTCCGCGAAGCCCTGCGTGGAGCCGTGCAGCGGGTCATCCCCGGCGTGCAGCTGTTCGAGGCCGACAGCGTGGAAGCGCTGTACGCGCTGGCCGACCAGCACAACGACGCCGACCTGGTCCTGATGGATCTCAACATGCCCGGTGCGCAGGGCTTCAACGCACTGGTGCACATGCGCTCACTGCACCCCCAGCTGCCAGTGGTGGTGGTGTCCGCGCGCGAAGAAGCCACGGTGATGCGCCGCGCGCTCGACCACGGTGCGCTGGGCTTCATCCCGAAGTCTGCGGATTCGGACACCATCGGCCATGCGCTGGGCACCATCCTCGATGGCGAGACCTGGGCACCGCCGGAAGCGCACAACGTGCCGCCCACCGGCAGCGAAGAACGCGAAGTCGGCCAGCGCCTGCGCGAGCTGACCCCGCAGCAGTTCCGTGTCCTGCAGATGCTCGGCGCTGGCCGCTTGAACAAGCAGATCGCCTACGACCTCAACGTCTCCGAAGCGACGATCAAGGCCCACGTCACCGCCATCCTGCGCAAGCTCGGCGTGACCAACCGCACCCAGGCCGTGCTGATGGCCGGCAAGCTGGCCATCGACGACGACGCCATCGTGCTGCCGCCCGAGGAAGACTGACGGTAGTGCCGGCCGCTGGCCGGCATTCGCCTGGAACGTCTGAAACCGCCCTGGTAGGTGCCAAGCTTGCTTGGCACGCCTTTGCTTGGCCCGTGTTATAGCCATCGCTATACAAACCAGCCCTGCCTGCGCGTTTGTCTGTAAATGCGCCACGCGCGGATCGCAATGCTAAGCTTCGCGTCCCCTTGGGGAGTAGCCGGATTCCTTCGCAGGAATCGTCCACGTCAACATACTCGGCCAGTGCGCCGTGGCGTGGACAACCATGATGGTTGGCGAGACCAGCGGCCCGCGCGCGCAACGTCAGGTTGGGCGCGAGCGCGAGCCGTGCGTCCGTCCTTGCCCGACCTCAGCCGCTGTCCATGTCCCCCATTTCGATCCTCCTGATCGGCTTTGCCATGTCCACCGATGCCTTTGCCGCCGCAATCGGCAAGGGTGCGGCCATGCGCAAGCCGGTGTTTCGCGATGCACTGCGTGCCGGCATCATCTTCGGCGTCATCGAGGCGATCACGCCGATCATCGGCTGGCTGCTCGGCCGCGCCGCGCTGCAGTACGTCGAAGCCTTCGACCACTGGATCGCGTTCGGCCTGCTCGGTGCGCTGGGCATCCACATGATCTACAACGGCCTGCGCCCGGACAGCGCCGAGGATGACGAGGATCCCTCGCAGCACCACGGCTTCTGGAAGCTGGCGCTGACCGGCTTCGCCACCAGCATCGACGCGATGGCGGTGGGTATCGGCCTGGCCTTCATGGACGTGCATATCGGCGTGATGGCCGCGGTCATCGGCCTGTGCACACTGACCATGGTGACCGCCGGCATCATGCTCGGCCGCGTGCTGGGCAGCATGGTCGGCAAGCGTGCGGAGATCATCGGTGGCGTGATCCTGGTGATCATCGGCGCGACCATCCTGTACGAACACCTGCACGGCGTGGGGTAACGCATCGGAAGCGAGCGATTGCGTGGTTGCCGGCCAGCGGCCGGCACTACCTGGCGTCGCATCCACGCATGGCGTGGATCTATTGCGCATCCCGCAGCGCGCCCAGGAAGGCGCGCAGCGAGGCCGGCTTGATCGGCTTGGTCAGCACGCGGTAGCCACGCTCGCGTGCCATCCGCTTCAGCTCGTCACGTCCGTCGGCGGTCAGCAGCGCACCCGGCAGCGGGTAGCCGGCCGCCTCGCGCAGCGCCACCAGCGCATCCAGGCCATCCATGCGATCGTGCAGGTGGTAGTCCACCAGCATCACCTGCGGTCGCTCGGCGATCTTCTCCAGTGCCTGGTCGACGGTGGCGGCGGTGATCACCTGCACCTGCCAGCGGCCGAGCAGTGCGCGCATGCCGTCGAGGATTTCCTCGTCGTTGTCCACGCACAGCACCCGCAGGCCCGCCAGCGAATCGCTGCGCACCGGTGTGGCCACGGCCTGGGTCGCCTTGGCAGGCTCGGTGTAGCCGGGCAAGGGCGCAACCCGCGGCAGGATGATCGAGAACATCGAGCCACTGCCAACGCGGCTGCGTGCATTGAGGCGATGGTCGAGCAGGCGCGAGATGCGCTGGCAGATCGACAGGCCCAGGCCCAACCCCTGCTCGCCCCAGTCGAACGGCTGCTGGTAGCGGTGGAACTCGTCGAAGATCTGCCGCATGTGGTGTTCGGGAATGCCAGGGCCGGTATCCCACACCTGCAGTTCCACCTCGTCGCCGCGCTGGCGCACGGCCAGCACGATGCGCCCCTGGCGTGTGTAGCGCAGCGCATTGGCCAGGAAGTTCTGCAGTACGCGGCGCAGCAGGCGGCGATCGCTGCGTACCCAGGCCGCGCGCGCGAACAGGTCCAGGCGCAGGCCACGGCCTGCGGCGACCGGCGTGTACTGCGCGGCCAGCTCGCGCATCAACGCACTCACATCGAACTCGCCGATCACCGGGTGCAGGCCACCGGCATCCAGCCGCGACACGTCCAGCAGGCCATCAAGCAGTTCTTCGGCAGCGCGCAGCGACGCGTCCACGCGTTCGGCCAGATGCTTCTGTTCGTCGCTCACGTGATCGCTGTCGCGCAGCGCGGACGCAAACAGGCGCGCCGCATTCAACGGCTGCAGCACGTCATGGCTGATCGCCGCCAGGAAACGGGTCTTCGACTGCTGCGCAACCTCGGCCTCATGCGAGCGCTCGGCCACGCGCTGTTCCAGCGTCTCGTTGGCTTCAAGCAGTGCCCTTTCAGCGTGCTTGTAGTCGGTGATGTCGTTGTAGCTGGTCACGTAACCGCCGCCGGGCAGCGCCTGGCCACGCATCTCGATCACCTTGCCGTCGCTGCGGGTGCGCTCGAACACGTGCGGCGAGCCGGCGCGCATGTAACCGATGCGGCGGTTGATCTGCACTTCGATATCGCCCTCGCCCAGCTCGCCGCGCTCGGCGTTGTAGCGGATCAGGTCGGCCACCGGGCGGCCCACGTAGAGCATGCCGTCGGGGTAACCGAACATGTCCTGGTAGCGGCGGTTCCACGCGGTCAGGCGCATGTCCGGATCGACCACGCTGACCCCGGCGCTGATGTTCTCCAGCGTGGTCGACAGGATCTCGCGGTTGAAGCGCAGTTCCTGCCCGGCTTCGTCCAGCACCGCCACCACTTCCCCCAGGTCCATGCCCGAGCCACGCAGCAGGCTGGTCAGCAGCAGGCGCGCCGATGCCGCACCGATCGAGGCGGCCAGCAGGCGCTCGGTGAACTGCACCCACGGCCGGTCAGCCGGTGCCGAGGATTGCAGCTCACGGCCCAGCGACTGCGCCTGCTCGAAGAACGAACGCCGTGCATGGCGTTCGCCGACCACGCGCGAAGCCAGCGCCAGCAGGTCGCCCACATGCACATGCCCGGGCCAGCCACCGGCCACCGACGGGCGCTCGGCATACGGGTCGAGGAACGGTGCCGCACGCAGGCGCTCGTCGACGCCGGGCCGCCAGCGTGCGGAAACCAGCATCATCGTGGCCGCATTCACCAGCAGCGACCAGAACGTGCCGTGGGTCAGCGGGTCCCAGCCGGACATGCCGAACAGCTGCTGCGGACGCAGCCACTCGATGCCGAACGGGCCGTGCTGTACCCAGGCGGCGTCGACCCAGCCGGCCATGGTCATCGCCGGCAGCAGCAGGGTGTACAGCCAGGTGGCAAAGCCCAGCAGCATGCCCACTTCGACGCCGCGCCGGCTGGCACCGCGCCAGTACAGGCCGCCGATCAGGCCGGGCGCGAATTGCGCCACCGCTGCGAACGCCATCAGGCCGTACGAGGCCAGCGTGCTGTCGTTGCTGCTGGTGCGGTAGTAGCTGTAGGCCATCAGCGCCAGCAGCAGGATCGCCAGGCGGCGGATCCACAACACGCGCGAGGCGACGTCAGCGGCTTCCTGGTGGTCACCGCTCCGACGCAGCAGTACCGGCATCACCAGATCATTGCTGACCATGGTCGCCAGCGCGATGGACGAGACGATGACCATGCCGGTGGCCGCCGAGAAGCCGCCCACGTAGGCGATCAGCGCCAGCGCATTGCGGCCTTCGGCCAACGGCAGCGCCAGCACCATCGAGTCGTCGGCGACGCTGCCGCCGGTGCCGAACAGGGTCACGCCGGCGGTGGCGATCGGCAGCACCATGCCCGAGATCAGCACCAGGTAACCGCCGAACATCCAGCGCGCGCGGCGCACGTCGCGCACGTCACCGCACTCGACCACGGCCACGTGGAACTGGCGCGGCAGGCAGATGATGGCGAGGAAACTGAGCAGGGTCTGCGAGATGAAGCCGACCGGCGGCAGGCCGGTGAACAGCGTATGCACCGACTCGACCACCGCGTCGGTGCGGTTGCTCAGCCACAGGTAGGCGAACACGCCCACCGCCAGCATCGCCAGCAGCTTGATCACCGATTCAAAGGCAATCGCCAGCATCATGCCGTGGTGGTGCTCGGTGGCATCGACCTGGCGGGTACCGAACAGGGTGGCGAACAGCGCCATCAGCAATGCCACGTATAGCGCCGGGTCGGTGAAGAACCCGGTCGGGCCGGTGTTGCCGGTCAGCACCTGCAGGCTCATCGCCACCGCTTTGTACTGCAACGCCAGGTACGGAATGATGCCGATCAGCGCGATGATCGCCACCAGCGCCGCCAGCCGCCGCGAGCGACCGAAGCGCGAGGAGATGAAATCGGCGATGGAGACCACGTTCTGGCTGCGTGCGATCAGCGCCAGGCGCTCGATGATGCGCCAGCCGAACAACAGCAGCAGCAGCGGGCCGATGTAGATCGGCAGGTAGCCCACGCCATTGCGCACGGCAGTGCCGACCGCGCCGTAGAAGGTCCACGACGAGCAGTACACCGCCAGCGCCAGGCTGTAGACGACCGGCCGCAGCCACGGCCGGTCGGGGTACATCGGCCGACGGTCGCCCCACCACGCCACGCCGAACAGCAGCGCGGCATAGGCAACCGAGACCAGCAGCAGGACCCAACTGGAGACCACGCGTGTGTTTCCGTCGGAGGAACCCGCAGTGTAGGCCAGGCGCGGCCGGGTGTACGGGCTCGTTGGGGGCAACCGCCCCCACCAGTGTGGGGGCTTACGCGGTGCGGGCCACGACCGTGGGTCGTGGCCGGCTTCTTACTGGGCCGGCACGCCCATTTCCTTCAGCAGTTCCGGCGCCGGGTAGACCTTGGCCAGCAGCCAGCGCAGGTAGCGCATGTCCACGTGCACGGCACGCTTGTAGCGCGGGTCGAACCACCAGCTGGCGCTGACCGACTCCCAGTTGCTGTCAAAGTTCAGGCCGATCAGTTCGCCCTTGGCATTGAGCACCGGCGAGCCGGAGTTGCCGCCGGTGGTGTCCAGGTTGGTCAGGAAGTTGACCGTCTGGGTCTTCAGTGCCGGATCGGCGGTGCTGCCGAAGTCACCCTTGGCGATCGCTGCCAGCAGCGGCTTGGGTGCGTCGAACGGATAGGCGTTGGTGTTCTTCTCGACGATGCCGGCCACGGTGGTCACCGGCGAGTAGGTCACGCCATCGCGCGGGTGCAGTGCCTCGACCTTGCCGTAGCTGATGCGCAGGGTGCGGTTGGCATCCGGGTACACAGCGCGGCCCTGCTTGGCACGCCAGGCGAACAGCGCCTGCATGTAGGCCGGGCGCAGGCGCAGCTGCTCGCCCTCGCGGGTCTTGCTTTCGTTCTCGATGCGCAGCTGCGCGGCCACCAGCGGGCCGGCCACGGCGATCAGCGGATCGGCGGCCAGGGCCTTGCCTTCGCGCGCAGCCGCGAAGCGCGACAGGCGCTGCGCCTCGTCACCCAGCTGGGTGCCGGCGTACAGGGTGTCCAGTGCCTTGGCCAGCTGCTGCGGGGTACGGCCGAAGGCGGCGTCGAACTCGGCCACGCGCTGCGCGTCCGGCAGCTGCTGGTAACGGGTCAGCAGGGTGGTCAGCAGGGCCTTCTCGACCTCCGGTGCGTAGCGACGCTGGACCTGCTTGAGCACGCCTTCGATCATCGCCTGGTCGCGCTGCTGGTAACCGCTCTCGCGCTGCGCGTCCGGTTTGGCCGATTCGATGCGCAGGCGCTCCAGCAGCAGCGCCGAGCGCAGCAACTGGCTCTGTGCGGCCATCTGGTCCAGCAGCAGGTCACGCTCGCCCACCGCCGCGCCCTGTGACACGTTGGCCAGCAGCGCCTTGATGTCGCTCTGGTACCTGCGGTCGGTGGCGGCCAGCATCGCGGTCTCGTCGGCGGCACGCTGGGCCTTGGCGTCGCTGCGCAGCAGACCTTCCAGCTCACCGGCGGCGCGCTTGCGGTTGTTCTTCAGCGACTGCAGCTGCGAAGCGTAACGGGTACGTGCCTGCGCGTCCTTGGCAGTTGCCGCCTCGATGGTGTCGATCATCTGCTGGAACACCGAAACGCGGCGCGGCAGCACGGTGTCGATCTGGCCGGCGAATTCTGCCGCGGTACGGTGGCGGTAGGTGATGCCCGGATAACCGGCCAGCATCGCGTAGTCGCCCTCCTTCGGGCCCTCCACCGACATCTGCAGGTGTGCCGGCGCCTGGTAGGGCACGTTGTCCTTGCTGTAGGCGGCCGGCTTGCCGTCCTTGCCCACATAGGCGCGCAGCAGGGTGAAGTCGCCGGTGTGGCGCGGCCACATGAAATTATCGATCTCATCGCCATAGTTGCCGATCGCACGCGGCGGCGCGTACACCAGGCGCACGTCGCTGAGTTCCAGCTGGGCGATGCGGTAGAAGTCGGTGCCGTAGTACATGTTGGCCACCGAGCAGCGCACACTGCCATCCTTCTCGCACTCGGCCACGATCTGCTTGCTGGCGGCATCGACGGCATCGAAGTAGGCACGGCCGGTCTTGCCGCGGGCCTGCGCCAGCACCTGGTCGGTCACCTTGTCGAAGCCGACGGTGACCAGCACGCGGAAGTCCGGGTTGGCCGGGCGCTCGTCGGCACGGCCGTTGGCGATGAAGCCACCAGTGATCAGGTCGTGCTCGGGCGAGCTGTTGTACTGGATCACGCCCATCGCCACGTGGTGATTGGTCAGCAGCAGGCCGTCGCTGGACACGAACGAGCCGGTGCCGCCGCCCGCGCGCACCACCGCGCTCAGCGGCGGCGCGGTGACATTGGCCAGGTCGGCCGGATTGCCCTTGAAACCTGCGGCCTGCAGCGGCTTGGCCAGCTCCGGCAGCTGGGTCGGCATCCACATGCCTTCATCGGCGTGGGCACCGGCGGCGAGAGTCAGGCCCAGGGCCAGGGCGGTGGGAAGGGCTTTGCGTGGTGACATGAGGCAATCCGGTACGACAGAACAGCCCGGGACCATAGCCGCTGGGGCCGCATGGGGCAACGGCCGATGGTTGGGGCGACGCGCGCGGTAGTGCCGGCCGCTGGCCGGCAACCCACGCAACTCGGGAGATACGGTGCGGCTGCCGGCCAGCGGCCGGCACTACCGCAGCCACGCATGGCGTGGCTCTATTTCTCCCGCCGCCAGTTGATCGAACCACGGTTTTCCACCGTGCTCGATTCCACTTCCACATCAAACCCGCGGCGCAGCAGGTACTTCAGCGTGATCACCGAACCGGCGCCCACCAGCGACACGCCGTAACCCACGTAAAGCTTGGGCGAGATGTACTTGCCGACGCCGATCACCGAACCACCCAGCGCGCGCGACTGGCTCACGCCTGCATCATCCAGGCCCAGCTTGGCACCCAGCTGCGAGGCGAGCAGGCCACTGCCAGCCGAGAGCGCCGCCGAGGCCGCGTTGACCTGCTGCGCCTGGTCGCTGCTGGCGCCGGTCAGGCTGCGTCCCAGCACCAGATAGGCCAGTGCCTCGGACTGCGACATCGCCGGATCGGACCACACGTCGGCACGCGGTTGCTGGGCACGCCCGGTCACGTCGATGCCGGCGGTGACATCACCGATGCGGCGCTCGGCGCGGATGTTGATGCGCGGGTCGGACACCGCGTTGTAGTTCCAGTTGAGGTTGCCACGGGTGATGGTCAGGTCCTGCCCATACGCCTTGTAGCGGCCGCTCACTTCCAGGCCGCCATTGGCGGTCATTTCGCGGCCGGGCTTGGCCCAGACCTGCATCTTGCCGGTCAGCGCGCCCTTCAGGCCGAACCCGGTCATCTTCACCTTGTCGCCCAGGCTGACCGTCAGGTCCATGTCCAGCGGCGAGGTGCGCGACTCTTCCGGATCGGCCGGGTCGAGCACCACCACGTCTTCGGACACCGAGGTGCCGCGGTCCAGGCGTTCCAGATCGATGTCGGCCTCGGGCACGTGCACGGTGCCGCGCAGCTCCATCGCCGCCTTGGCCAGGGTGAAGTCGAGGTTGGGGTTGGCGACGATGCGCAGTTCGCTGGTGTTGGACAGCAGCACGTTCTCGCCATGGATCTTCAGCTGCAGCGGCTGCGCATCGCCGAACCACGACAGGCCACCGTCCACGTACAGCGTGCCCTGGCCCGAGTTGGCCTGCGCGGTGATCTTGGCCGAACCATCGGGCTGGGCCACGAAGCTGCCCTTGCCCTGGTCGAAGGTCAGGCCCAGCGCCGGGAATTCGCCCTTGAAGTTGCTCAGCTGTGCGTCACCGCCCAGCGACGGCTGGCCTCGCGTCCCGCGCAGGCTGACGTGGCCTTCGATCAGGCCGGTCGGTCGCACGATGTCCGGCGAGAACAGCTCCAGCCAGTACAGCCGCGACATGTTGAGGTAGAGCTCACCATTAAGCGGCGCACTGGCTTCCCAGCCGGTCTGCATCTTGGCGTCGACGAAGCCATTGCCCTGGAAGCCCATGCCCAGGTAGCCCTTGATGCTGGCCGGGGTCATGTCGAGCTTCAGCGAGAACTGGTCATAGCGCACCAGCTCGCCGCGGGTGGTATCGCCCACGGTGTTGCGGTTCTCGCCCAGGCGCACGCCGCCTTCCTTCGAGCGCACTTCCACATGGCCTTCCCAGGCGTTGCCGCGCGGGCGGATCTGCGCGTCCAGGCTGACATCGCCGCGAAGGTAGATGCGGCGGCCGGACTGCGGCGGCAACCACGGCTGCACCAGCGCCAGTGGCAGCGCGTCGCTGCGCACCACCAGGCCTTCGCGCGGCCAGTTGGCCTGTGCGCACAGCGCGCCGCTGCTGGCCGCGGCCAGGCAGGCTTCGGACAGCGTGTAGGTGCTGCCGTTGATCGCGAACGCCGCCGGTGCACGCAGCGCCCAGGCATCGCCCTTCACCGGTGCGATGCGCAGCGACGCCAGCTCGCCACGCCACTGCGTGCCCTGCTGGCGCACGCTGCCCTGCAGCTCGACCGCACCCATCTCGTTGCGGGTCTGCGCGGCCAGGCGCAGGTTGGACACACTGCCCTGTGCGTCGATGTTCAGCCGCTCCAGCAACATGCCCGCGTTGACCTGCTGGCCCTGCACGGCCAGCGTGCCGCTGTCGCCGCGCCACGGCAGGCGGCCCTTGATGCTCACGCTCTCGGCGCCGTAGCCGTCCCAGTTGAGGTTGTTGCCGACCAGGTCGGCGGTGATGTCCGGCGCATCGCGCGGGCCCTTCACCTGTACCTGGCCACGCAGGCCACCGTCTGCGCCCGGCAGCAGGTCGCTCAACTGCAATGGCTCGAAACGCGCATCGATGTCGAGGCGGTCGCCGACCTTGCCCGACGCGGTCACCCGGCTGCTGCCCAACGCCAGTTTCAGGTCACCTTGGCCCTGCGCGCCCTGCAGCGCGAACTTGCCCTGTGCGTCGAGATTGCGCTGGCGCAGCATGCCCTTCAGCGAGGGCAGGTCCACCGTGGCTTCCAGCGTACCGGCGGTGCCCGGTGCGGCATTGGCCGGCGGCGGCAGCTGGCGGCCCTTGGAGGCCAGGTTGCCGGACAGGCGGCCGTTCCAGCCCGGCACGAAATAGCCGGGGTCGAAGTCCTTCAGCGTGGCCTTGGCGTCCCAGTCCAGCTGCGGCGCCCACGCCACCTGGCCTTCCACCTGCAGCTGGCCACCGGGCGTCTGCGCCTGCAGCTGGTGGATCGACGCGGCCTGATCGTTGCCACGCACATCGAAGTGCAGCTGCGCCTTCTGCTTTTCGCGTTCGACCTCGGCGCGGCCGATCGCCGCCCAGGCCTTCAGGGTACCGGCCAGGCCGAAGCGTGCTTCCTTCAGAGTGACCGGCACCGGTGCGCTGCCGGCGGTGTTCGGATCAGGCGCCGGTACATAGCTCAGGTCACGCGCGACCACCGAGAAGTTGAGCTTCTGCTGGTCTTCCTGGCTGAAATCGGCGGTACCCTCCAGGCGGGCTTCGCCACCGAGACCCTTCAGCAGCAGCGGCGAAACCTTCAGCACCTGGTCCTGCAATGACACCACGGACGGTGCCAGTTCCAGTTCCTGCTCGCCCTGCTTCACCCTGCCACGCAGGTTGGCATTGCCGCCCTTGCCAGCAGCGGTGAAATCCAGCGACAACGGCGTGATCGCCGAGCTCGCCAAGGCCGGCGACAGCAACGCCAGATCCAGCTCGTCGCTGCGCACGCTGGCGTTCCACGTCGGGTCGGTGCGGCCATCGAACACCAGCATCGCGTGCAGCGGCTTCGGTGCACGCCCGGCCACCGCCACTTCCATGTGCGACAGGTCACCGCGGGCGACCAGGCCGACGGTAGCGGCTGTGCGCCCACGCGGTGCCGGCAACACCGCCGTCACCGTCACGTCGGTGTCGTAGTCCTTGGCCGGGATGTAACGGCCCTGGGCAGTGAAGTTGCCCATGTCACTGTCCACCACCAGCTTGTGCGCCTGGAACTCGCCGTTGGCGATCTCGATGCCGCCGCGCACGCGGCTGATGTCGATCACCGGTTCGTTGGCCTGGCTGATGCGGAAGCCATCGATGGCGATGGCATCGGCCTGGATCGCCAGCGGCATCTCGATCTGCGGCAGGGAATCGGGCCAGGACGGCAGCTTGAACGGCTCATCGCTCTTGGCCAGGTTCAACGTCGCGTTGGTCAGCTCCAGCTTGTCCAGCAGCAGCTTGCGGCCCAGCAGCGGGCGCAGGTCCGGCTCCAGGTGCGCACGCTCGGCATGGAAATGGATGTCGTCATAGCGGAAGTCGACGTTGTACAGGGTCAGCGGTCCGGCCACCGGACCCTCCACCTTGTCCCAGGTGAAGCTGGCACCCACCGGCAGCCGCGCCACCACCTGGGCCAGCAGTACGTCACGGCCGGCCACGGTCTGCAGCAGCCAGTACACCGCCAGCAGGGCCAGCAGCACCAGGCCGATCACGCCGGCGCCGGACCATGCCCAGAAGCGGCGACGGCGATAGAAGCGCACGCGTGGCGGCGGGGTGTTCGGGGTCGGTGCGGACGCGCTCACAGGTCCGCTCCGATGTTCAGGTACAGCTGGAACTGCGAATCCGGGTTGTTCAGGCCGTGCGCCACGTCGATGCGCACCGGGCCCACCGGCGATTTCCAGCGTACGCCGAAGCCGACGCCGGTATGCAGGTCGATGGTGTTGTCGAAGGCACTGCCGGTATCGACGAACACCGCCGCACCCCAGGGGCCACCGTTGAAGTAGTGCTCGTACTCGGCCGAGCCGATCACCAGGTTCTTGGCACCCAGCGCGTACTTGTCCGGCTTCGGCGTACGCGGGCCGACCTCACGGTAGGCGTAGCCGCGGATGCTGCGGTCACCACCGGCGAAGTAGCGCAGGCTCGGCGGCATCGCCACCAGATCGCTGGTCCAGGTGGTGCCGCCCTCGCCGCGCAGGATCAGGCGATTGCTTTCACCCACCGGGATGTACCAGCGCAACACGGCGTTGGCCTGCACGAAGCTGGTATCCGAGCCGGCGCCTTCCACGCCGGCACGCACCGTTGCAGCGCCGCTCATGCCCTTGCGCGGGAACATCTCGTCGTCGACGTTGACGTAGTCGGCAACCATCTGCGGGTACACCAGCGTCGAGGTGTTGTAGACCGCGTCGGTGAATTCGGTGCCGGAGGCATAGCGCCAGCGCTCGCGCAGCGCGTTGATCGAGGCGATCGCGGTCCAGTGTTCGTTGATCTCGCCGCTGCGGCTGGCGATCAGCTTGAAGTTGCGCAGGTCGATGTAGTCGGTCTGCTCGTCATACGCGCTGGCAGCGAAGGTGTACCAGCCATCAAGCCAGTTGAAGGCCGGAATGCGGTAACTGGTAACCAGGCTCTTGCGCTTCTGCGCATAGTCCAGCTGCGTGTTCATCTTGTGGCCGCGGTTGTTCAGGAACCGCCGCTCGATGCCACCGCGCACACCCGGGCCGCTCTCGCTGCCGTAGCTCAGGCCTGCGGTGTAGATGGTGCGCTTGGCCCGGGTCAGCTTCACGTCCACCGGCACTTCGCCGTTCTCGTCGGCCTGGTCCGGGCGCGGCTGGATGTCGATCACGCTGAAGTAGTCCAGCTTGGTCAGCGACTCGCGCAGCCGGTCCAGCTTGCCCTCGTGGTAGTAGCTGCCCTGGTCCCAGTACACCAGTGGATCGAACAGCTTGTCGACGAAGTAATCCTGCTCGAAGCGCACCGGGCCCATGTTGTAGCGGCGGCCGCTGTCCCAGGTCAGGTCGATGTCGGCGGCGTTGTCGGCGCGGGTGATCTGCACCTGGCGCTGGGTGTAGTCGGCATCGAAGTAGCCGCGCTCGGCCAGGCGCCGGGTGATGGTGATCTTGCTGGCTTCGTACTGGGTGTGCTCGAAGCGCTGGCCCTTGCGGGGCTTGAAGGCGGCCAGGTCGTCCTGCAGGTACTGGTCGTACATCGCCGGGCCGGTGATGTCGATGTGCTCGCGGCGCACGGTCACCGGGGCGCCCTTGTCGACATGGATCAGCACGCGCACGTGCTCGTCCTCACGCGGCGCCTCGACCTTGATCACCGGGTTGTAGTACCCGAACGGCTCCAGCGCCTGGCGGGTCTGCCGCTCGGCCTGCGACAGCAGGTACTCCAGGCGCGATTCGCCCTGCTCCTTGCCGATCGTGTCGTACAGCGACAGCGATTCCTGGATGTTCTCGATGATTGCGGCGTCGTCGCCCTTGTCCAATCCCTTGATGTCCACCTTGTCGATGGTGCCGCGCGCATGGACCACGGAAGTGGCGGCCAGCGACAGGACCATCAGCGGCAGGGCGTATTTCTTTGGCTGCATGCGGCACAGCATACCGACCGGAGGTGACGATGCGAAATGCATCACGTCATTGCGGATCGGTTGTTAAGTGGCGGTCAAAATACACCGCAAAGTGTCGATTGTCGCAACCGACCAATCAGGATGCCGGCATCGTCCACGATGTCGGCAATGACCCCGATAGACAACGCCGGCGATGTTCCGGTAGTGCCGGCCGCTGGCCGGCACCCCACAGATCGGGGGCAATGCCGGCCAGCGGCCGGCACTACCGATACGGGCGTCAGCTCGACAGATGCTCGATCGCCGCCACCTTGCCCAGGCGCTCGCCCAGCATCGTCAGCAGCGCCAGGCGGTTGCCACGCAGTGCCGGATCTTCCGCGTTGACCATCACGCCATCGAAGAACGCGTCGACCTGCGGACGCAGGCGCGCCAGGCGTGCCAGCACCGCCACATAGTCCTTCTGGTGCAGGCTGGCGCCGGTGTCATCGATGGCGGCGGTGACCGCTTCGGCCAGCGCGCGCTCGGCATCTTCCTGCAGCAGTGCCGCGTCGATCTGCGCCGGAATCTCGCCCTCGGCCTTGCGCAGGATGTTGCGGATGCGCTTGTTGGCCGCAGCCAGCGCCTCTGCCTCCGGCAGCGCGGCGAAGGTGCCGATCGCATCCAGGCGGCGATCGAAGTCGTACAGCGAGGCCGGCTTCAACTCGGCCACCGCGTTGAAGTGCGTGGCCGGCACGCCCTTGTCGCCGTAGTAGCCCTTCAGGCGGTCGAGGATGAAGTCGTACAGCTCGCCGACATCGGCCTGCACGTTGCGCGCGGCCAGGCCGGCATTGGCGCTGGCCATCAGCGCGCGCAGGTCCAGTTCGAAGCCGCTTTCGATGATCGTGCGGGCCAGGCCCAGCGCATTGCGGCGCAGCGCGAACGGGTCCTTGTTGCCGGTCGGCTTCAGGCCTGCAGCGAAACCACCGGCCAGCGTATCCACGCGTTCGGCGATGGCCAGCACCTTGCCCAGCGGCGACAGCGCGATGTCGTCACCACCGAAGCGTGGCTGGTAGGCCTCGTCGATGGCCAGCGCCACGTCGGCCGACTCACCACCGGCCACGGCGTAGTGGCGGCCGGCGATGCCCTGCAGTTCCGGGAATTCGTTGACCATGCGCGACTGCAGGTCGTTCTTGGCCAGCTCGGCAGCCCGCTTGGCCTGCGCCGGATCGGCACCGACCTGGGCTGCGATCACTTCGGCCAGTGCGGCCACGCGCGCCACCTTGTCGGCCACGCTGCCCAGCTTGGCCTGGTAGGTCACCGTCTTCAGGCCGTCGCCCATCGACATCAGGCCCTGCTTCAGGTCCTCGTCGAAGAAGAACTTGGCATCGGCAAAGCGCGGGCGGATCACCCGCTCGTAGCCCTTGGCCACTTCGGCCACGTCCTTCGATTCGATGTTGGCGATGCCGATGAACTTCTCGGTCAGCGTGCCGGCGGCATCCAGCACCGGGAAGAACTTCTGGTTGATCTCCATCGTTTCGATCAGTGCTTCCTGCGGCACTGCCAGGAAGGCGCGTTCGAAGCTGCACAGCACCGCCGACGGCCATTCGACCAGGTTCACCACCTGCTCCAGGTTGTCTTCGGTGATGCGGGCGCTGCCACCGGCTCCGGCTGCAGCGGCCTCGACCTCGGCGACGATGCGCGCACGTCGCTCGCTCGGGTCGACCAGCACGAACGCGGCGCGCAGCGCTTCAACGTAGTCCTGCGGCTGCGCCAGCGACACGGCCTGGTCGTGGTGGAAGCGATGGCCACGGCTGGCACGGCCGGCCTGCAGGCCGAACAGTTCGGCCTCGACCACGTTGGCGCCGTGCAGCAGCACCAGCCAATGCGCCGGGCGGGCGAAGCCCCAGGCGTGGTCGCCCCAGCGCATCGGCTTGGGAATCGGCATCGCCGCGATCGCCTCGCGCAGGATGTCCGGCAACAGGCTGGCGGTGCTCGCGCCCGGGGTCACCGCGCGGTGCACGAAGCGCTCACCCTTGTTGTCGGTGGTCTTCTCCAGCGCAGTCCAGTCGATCCCGGCCTTGGCGGCGAAGCCCTGCAGGGCCTTGGTCGGCTGGCCTTCGGCGTCCAGCGCGATGTTCAGGTACGGGCCCAGCACTTCGCTGTGCTGTTCCGGCTGTTCCAGGCCGACGCCCGGCAGCAGCACGGCCAGCCGGCGCGGGGTCGACAGCGGGCGGGCATCGCCCAGCTCCAGCGCGACGCCACGCTTGCGCAGGCCTTCGACAACACCGTCGAAGAACGCCTGGGCCAGGCCCGGCAGCGCCTTGACCGGCAGCTCCTCGGTGCCCAGTTCGATCAGCAGGGGGGACAATTGGCTCATCGGTTCGATCCTGTGGTGGGGGCGCAGCGCGCAACGCGTCCGGCGCCCCGGGTAGTTGATGAAAAGCGGGACGGTGCAGGAAGGCGGTCAGGCCTTCTTCGCACCCGGGAAGCCCAGCTTCTCGCGCTGCTCGTAATACGCCTTGGCCACCGCCTGGGCCAGCGCGCGCACGCGCAGGATGTAGCGCTGGCGCTCGGTCACGCTGATCGCGCGGCGCGCATCGAGCAGGTTGAAGGTATGGCTGGCCTTCATCACCTGCTCGTAGGCCGGCAGCGGCAGGCCCACTTCCACCAGCTTCTGCGCTTCACGCTCGCAGGCATCGAAGCGGTGGAACATTTCGTCCACGGCGGCGTATTCGAAGTTGTAGGTGCTCTGCTCCACCTCGTTCTGGTGGTAGACGTCGCCGTAGGTCACCGGCTGGCCGTCCGGGCCGTAGGTCCAGACCAGGTCATAGACGTTGTCGCAGTTCTGCAGGTACATGCACAGGCGCTCGAGACCGTAGGTGATCTCGCCCAGCACCGGGCGGCACTCCAGGCCACCGGCCTGCTGGAAGTAGGTGAACTGGGTCACTTCCATGCCGTTGAGCCAGACTTCCCAGCCCAGGCCCCACGCGCCCAGCGTCGGCGATTCCCAGTTGTCCTCGACGAAGCGCAGGTCGTGCACCAGCGGATCGATGCCCAGTGCCTTCAGCGAATCCAGGTACAGCTGCTGGATGTTGTCCGGCGCCGGCTTCATCGCCACCTGGTACTGGTAGTAGCGCTGCAGGCGGTTCGGGTTCTCGCCGTAGCGGCCGTCGGTCGGGCGGCGCGACGGCTGCACGTAGGCCGCGTTCCAGCTTTCCGGCCCGATCGCCCGCAGGAAGGTGGCCGGGTGGAAGGTACCGGCGCCCACCTCCAGGTCGAGCGGCTGGATGAGCACGCAGCCCTGCTGGGCCCAGAACTGGTTCAGGGTCTGGATCAGGCCCTGGAAGGTGATCGGAACGGTCGGGGTCGCGGACATGCGTACGAGTCTTGGCCGGCAAGAGGGTGCGCTAGTATAACGGCCGACCTGCGGGGCATTCCGTACCCGGGAGGAGCAGGCAGATGGAACATCGGCTGCCGGTGGGCACGCCCGGCGAGCCAGGCGGCGTCCCGCTGCCGTGGGGCCGCCTGCATTTCGAGCAGGTGGGTGCGGCGCTGCTGGCCGACGGCCTGGTCGCCGAGCACGAGGGCGAGCGCATGCGGTTTTCCGCACAGGGCGCGCGCAATGCCAGTGAAGTGCACCCGCTGGTGCTGCTGTCCAACCTCAAGCTGGCCACCCGCGACGGCGGCGAACTGACCCTGGAACGCCTGACCGAATGGCTGGCCCAACGCACCGGCAACCGCTACCTGCGCATCGATCCGACCCGGGTCGACGTCGCTGCGGTCACCGCGCTGGTCTCCCACGCCTATGCCCGTCGCCACCGCTTCCTGCCGCTGGCAGTGGATGCCGAACGGGTGCTGGTGGCCACCAGCGAGCCGCTGGTGCAGGAATGGCGCCGCGACCTGCAGCACCTGACACGCCGCCGCATCGAGCTGGCGGTGGTCAATCCGCTCGACCTGCACCGCTACACCATGGAGTTCTACGGGGTGACCCGTTCGGTGCGTGGCGCGCGCGGCGACGTCCGCGGCGAGGCCAACACCACCCTGCCCAGCTTCGAGCAGCTGGTCGAGCTGGGCCGCACCGGCGACGTCAATGCCGACGACCAGCACATCGTGCACATCGTCGACTGGCTGCTGCAGTACGCCTATGAGCAGCGCGCCTCGGACATCCACCTGGAACCGCGCCGCGAGATGGGACGCATGCGCTTCCGCATCGATGGTGTGCTGCACAAGGTGTTCGAGGTGCCGCCGGCAGTGATGACCGCGGTGGTCAGCCGCATCAAGGTACTCGGCCGCATGGACCTGGCCGAGCGCAGGCGCCCGCAGGACGGCCGCATCAAGACCCGCTCGCCGGGTGGCCGCGAGGTCGAGATGCGCCTGTCTACCATGCCCACCGCCTTCGGTGAGAAGTGCGTGATGCGCATCTTCGACCCCGATGCCGCCTTCAAAAGCATCGACCAGCTCGGCTTCAGCCCGCAGGAGGCCGCTGGCTGGAATGCACTGGTCGAGCGCCCGCACGGCATCGTGCTGGTCACCGGCCCGACCGGCTCGGGCAAGACCACCACCCTGTATTCCACGCTGAAGCGGCTGGCCACGCCGGACGTGAACGTGTGCACGGTGGAGGACCCGATCGAGATGATCGCGCCCGAGTTCAACCAGATGCAGGTGCAGGCCAACATCGACCTGGACTTCGCCAGCGGCGTGCGCACCCTGCTGCGGCAGGACCCGGACATCATCATGATCGGCGAGATCCGCGACCTGGAAACCGCGCAGATGGCGGTGCAGGCCTCGCTGACCGGCCATCTGGTGCTGTCCACCCTGCACACCAACGATGCACCGTCGGCGGTCACCCGCCTGCTCGACCTGGGCGTGCCGCACTACCTGCTGGCCAGCACCCTCAACGGCATCCTCGCCCAACGCCTGGTGCGCACCCTGTGCCCGCACTGCAAGCAGCCGCACACCCTCGGTGCGGCCGACTGGGCGGTGCTGGCTGATAGCCAGGCTGCATATCCAGATGCCGCCACGCCCTGTCGTCCGGTCGGTTGCCTGGAGTGCCGGCGCACCGGATTCCTCGGCCGCATCGGCCTGTATGAGTTGCTGCCATTGGGCTCGCGGCTGCGCGGGCAGATCCGCGCCGACATGGATCTGGCCGGTTTCACCCGTGCCGCGCGCGCTGAAGGGCTGCGAACCCTGCGCCAGGCCGGGCTTGAAAAGGTGGCGCAGGGGCTGACTACAATCGAGGAAGTCCTGTCAGTGCTGCCGCCCCCGGATGAACCCAGCCCCCTTCCTGATCCTTGAAACCGGCCGCCCGGTACCGTCGCTGCGCCGCTACGGGCGCTTTCCGCACTGGATCCGCGTCGCCGCCGGGCTGGAGGAACATGAGACGGTGGTGGTCGATGTCGAACACGGTGGCGCCCTGCCCGATCCGCACGGTTTTGCCGGGGTACTGGTGACCGGCTCGGCCGCCTTCGTTACTGACCACGCCGACTGGAGCGAGCGCAGCGCGGCGTGGCTGCGCCAGACCGCCCACGCTGACCTGCCGGTGTTCGGCATCTGCTACGGCCACCAGCTGCTGGCGCATGCGCTGGGCGGTGAGGTGGCCTACAACCCGGCCGGGCGCGAGTCCGGCACGATCGAACTGGAGCTGCAGCCACAGGCGGCACAGGATCCGCTGTTCCAGGGCCTGCCGCAGCACTTTGCCGCCCACGCCACCCACCTGCAGACCGTGCTGCGCGCGCCCGACGGTGCCGAGGTGCTTGCACGCTCGCCGCTGGATGGCTGCCACGCGTTCCGCTGGGGGCGCCAGGCCTGGGGCGTGCAGTTCCACCCCGAATTCGCCACCCACCACATGCGCGGCTACGTGCGCGCCCGCGCCGACTGCATCGGCCGCCACGGCGGCTGTGCGCGCAGCATCGAGCGCGCAGTCAGCGCCGCACCGCTGGCCCGCCAGCTGCTGCGCCGCTTCGTCCGACAGGCGCGGCTGTCTTCAGCCCAGCCGGCGGCAAAACAGGGATAATCAGCGGCACGGGCAACCGCCCGTCCCCTCCTGTCCTTCCCGGATGTCCATGAAAGAGATTCGCAAGCTGCCGGCCTCGGCGGGCGCCCAGTGGTTGCTGGATACGTTCTCGCTGTATCGGCGTGCGCCGCTGCAGCTGGCCCGGATCGGCCTGGCCTGGCTGCTGGTGAGCTGGGTGGTCACCCTGTTGTCGACGCTGATTCCCGGCGCCGCCGGCATGGCCGTGCAGCTGATGACCCTGGCCATCTCGCCGATCATGTTCGGCGGCATGCTCTACGCCGTGGGTGAGATCGACGAAGGCCGCCCGGGCCTGTCCTCGCACCTGCTGCAGCCGATCCGCGACCACCGCGTCAGCCACCTGCTGGTGCCGCTGGCGATCCAGGTGCTGGCAGTGCTGCTGCTGGGCGCGTTGCTGTTCATGATGATCGGCCGCGAAGGCTTCACCGCCTTCAGCGAGGTCATGACCAAGATGGAAGAGATCAGCCGCAGTGGCCAGCAGATCAAGCCGGACGATGCCGCGGCGCTGGTGGCCAACCTGCCGGCCAAGCGCATCGCGCTGTGGATGCTGCTGGTGTTCCTGAGCGCGGTCGCACTGTCGCTGGCAATGTTCACCCAGCCGGCGCTGGTGGTGTTCGACAAGCAGAGCGGCATGCACGCGCTGCGCCTGAGCCTGCAGGGCTGCATCGAGAACATCGGCGCGATGATCGTGTTCGCCGTGCTCGGCCTGATCGCCGCGTTCTGCATCTACATCCTGTTCGTGATCGTGATCCAGATCGCGATGCTGATCGGTGGCCCGCTGGCCGCCGCCTTCATCGCCCAGCTGGTGCTGACCACGGTGCTGATGCCGCTGTATGTCGGCGCGGTCTATGCCGCGTGGAAGCAGATGTTCGTGCACCGTGGCAGTCGCGCCGCACCGCCGGTCCCGACCACCCCGACCTCAAGCGACATCTTCCACGCCTGACGAAAAAGGGGACGGAGGGGATTAAGTCGTTTGTGCCACTGTGCCGATAACGACTTAATCCCCTCCGTCCCCTTTTGTTTTTTTCAGGCGGCGGGTTTCTTCACGGCCGACGACGGCACCAGCCAGCGTGCGGCGTGGATGCCCAGCTCGTAGAGCAGGCACATCGGGATCGCCAGCATCAGCTGCGAAACCACGTCCGGCGGGGTCAGCACCGCCGCCAGCACGAAGATGCCGACGATCGCGTAACCACGTCCTTCCTTGAACTGCTGCGGCGTCACCCAGCCCAGCAGGACCAGGATCACCATCGCCACCGGCAGTTCGAAGCTGCCACCGAAGGCGAAGAAGATCGCCAGCACGAAATCCAGGTAGGCATTCGCATCCGGGGTGATCGCGATCACGTCCGGGCTGAAGGTGGTCAGGAAATGGAACACCGCCGGCAGCACCAGGAAGTAGGCGAAGGCACAGCCGGTGTAGAACAGCAGTACCGAAGACACCAGCAGCGGCACCGCCAGGCGCTTCTCACGCGCGTAAAGCCCCGGGGCGACGAAGGCCCACAGCTGGTACAGCAGCCACGGCACCGCCACGAACAGGGCCACGAAGAAGGTCAGCTTCAATGGCGCGAAGAAGGCACCGGCCGGATTGGTCGCGATCATCGTCTGCCCGTCGGGCAGCTGCGAGACCAGCGGTTCGGCCAGCGCGTTGTACAGCTTCTGGGTAAATGGCAGCAGCGCCAGCAGCACCACGCCCAGGCCCAGCAATGCGCGCACCAAGCGGCCGCGCAGCTCCACCAGATGTTCGACCAGCGAGCTTTCGCCGAAATCCTGTTCACTCATGGCTGGCGCTCCGGGCTGCTCTGCGGCGGCGGCGCACCGGCTTCAGGGGGTGTCGCCGGCGTCGGCTCGGGAGCGACGCTCTCCTGTGCCGGCGCATCGGCATCGGGCGCAGCGCTCATATGCGGCGGCAGATCCGCAGGCGCCGGTGCGCGAACCTCCTGCGCCAGCGTATCGCCCTGCTGCTGCGCCTCCTGCGCTTCGCGACGGATCGCCTCACCGCTGGCGCGCAGCTGGTTCTCGGTGTCCTGCATACCCTGGCGCACCTCCTGCATCTGCCGCTTGATGTCCTCGGCCTGCAGTTCGCGTTCCAGTTCCTGTTTCACCGAATCCCACTGATTGCGGGCACGGCGCACCCACAGGCCGGCGAAGCGGGCCGCCTTGGGCAGGCGCTCGGGACCGAGCACCACCAGGGCGACCACCGCGATCACCAGCAGTTCGCTGAAGCCGATATCGAACACCGCAACCGCTCCGGATCAGCGAGCGTTACGGTCGTGCTCGTCCTGCGCGGTGCGCGAGGCGTCCTGGCTGCGCGACTCATCGCCCAGCTGCGCGTTCGGCTTGTCTTCGTCGCGCATGCCCTTCTTGAATTCCTTGACCGCCGAGCCGAGGTCCTTGGCGCCACTGGTCAGGCGCTTGGTGCCGAACACCAGCAGGACGATGGCCAGCACGACCAACCAATGCCAGATGCTGAAACTGCCCATAAAGACGCTCGTTACGTTAGTGATCAGGCTGTCGAGCATAGCGCACCGGGTGTCAGCCGGCGCGCGTGACGAAAGTCAGTTTCCGCCCAGCGTTTCCGTGCGGATTTCGCCGTCGTTGACCGGCTGGAAGCCCTGCTGCTGCGGCGGCGGGTTCTGCGGCACGTTCTGCAGCGGCGCGGTGGTGGCTTCGGTTGGGGCGGCCGGCGCTGCCTGAACAGGCGCCGGCGCAACCGCCGGGGTCGCCGCCGGACGCGGTGCACTGCCACCGTTGCCGTTGCGATTGTTGCGGGCGGCGTAGGTGGCCTCTTCCAGACGATCACGGAAGGCGACCACGTCCATCGACGGCGAACCGGCGGCGCGACCTTCGAAGATCATGCGCGGCGTGGTGTTGCTGCCGTAGGCGTCAAGGTTGGCGGCATCGTCGATCTGCAGCACCGCACCATCCAGCGCGACGCCCGCGAACAGCCCACGGGCACGCGACCAGGACCAGATCTCGGCCTTCAGCTGGCCGTCGGTGGCGGCGGCGGCATTGCGGCCGACCGGACCGGCGGCAACGCCGGCATCGGCGCCGAGCGTGAACTTGCCGTTGACCAGGTTGTCCAGGCTGCGGTCGTTGCGGAACACCAGCACCACATCCGAAGATTGCACGCCGGCCTGGAAGCCGATGCTGCCACCGGTGAGCTTCACGAACACCGGGTTGGACCATGCGCCATTGGGCATGCGCACCGACATCAGGCCGTGGCCACGACGACCGCCAATGACAAGACCGGCCTTGATCGTGTCGGGAATGACGATGACCGCGCGGCCTTCGTCGAGCAATTTATCCGGAATGCCCTGTTCAGGAATTTCCTGGATTTCGGCCAGCACGCGCACGGCGTTGCGGGCGCGCTGGTCTTCCTGCGGTCCGGCCATGGCCTGGCTGGACAGCAGGCTGGCGGCGATCAGCAGGGCTTGGATCGGGCGACGCATGGCAGGCTCCAGAAGTCAGTCCATAGGAAGATATAGCAAGTGACTGAAATTAGTGGTGTTGTCATGAATCCCCAATGAGCGTTCCCTGCCCGCATTGATGCGCGCTATGCCTGCAATCCGAACCCTGCATCCCGGTGCGGCGCCGGATAGGCGACAATACCGCCCATGCTCGACGCACCCGATACCGCCGTGCTGGCGGTCAACCTAGGCACGCCCGAGACGCCGACGGCCCCCGCCGTACGCCGTTACCTGGCCGAATTCCTGTCCGACCCGCGCGTGGTCGCGATTCCGGCACTGCTCTGGCAGCCGCTGCTGCGCGGGCTGATCCTGCCGCTGCGAAGCGGCCGGTCGGCGGCCAAGTACGCCCAGGTCTGGCTGCCCGACGGCTCACCGCTGATGGTATATACGCGCCAGCTGGCGCAGGCCATGCAGGCCCTGCTGCCGACCCTGACGGTACGCCATGCGATGCGTTACGGTGAACCGGCGCTGGCCGGCGAGCTCGACCGTCTTGCCGCCGACGGCGCGCGCCGGATCGTGGTGTTGCCGCTGTACCCGCAGTACTCCACCACCACCACCGCCTCGGTCGAAGACCGGGTCGATGCGTGGCAGCGCCGCAACCCGGGCGTGACCGTGAGCCTGGTGCGGGATTACTCGGTCGATCCCGGCTGGGTCGAGGCCATAGCCGGATCGATCCGCCGCTACTGGGAACAGCACGGTCGCGGTCAGAAACTGATGTTCTCCTTCCATGGTATCCCGCAGCGCCTGGCCGACGCGGGCGACCCGTATCCGCAGCGCTGCGAGGCCAGTGCGCAGGCCATCGCCAATGCACTGGGCCTGGTCAAGGACGACTGGCAGATGGGTTACCAGTCGCGCTTCGGCCGCGAGCGCTGGTTGCAGCCGTATGCCGAGCCCAGCCTGTGGGCGCTGGCCGAATCCGGCGTGAAGCAGATCGACGTGGTCTGCCCCGGATTCGCCACCGACTGTCTGGAGACGCTGGAAGAGGTTGCGCTGGGCTTCACCGAAACACTGGCCGAGCGCGGTGCGACGATGCGCTACATCCCCTGCCTCAACGCCGAGCCGGAGCATGCACGCGCCCTGGCACGGCTGGCCGTGTCCTCGCTGGCATGAGCCTGCAACCGTTTGAACTCCAGGTCGGTGGCGCACGCGTCGCCGGCCTGCGCAACCACGGCGGCGGCCCACGCGTGCTGGCCCTGCATGGCTGGCTCGACAACGCCGCCAGCTTCGTGCCGCTGGCGCCGCACCTGTCGGCGTTGCAGCTGGTTGCCATCGATCTGCCCGGCCACGGTCACAGCGCGCACCTGCCGATGGGTGCCAGCTACACCACGGCCGCCGCGATCTGCCACGTACTCGATGTCGCCGACGCGCTGGGCTGGGACCGATTCAGCCTGCTCGGCCATTCAATGGGTGCCGGCATTGCCAGCCTTACCGCCTCGGTCAGCGACCGTGTTGATCGGCTGGTGGCGATCGAAGCACTCGGCGGCCTGCGCGGTCCCGAGGAAGAAACGGCGCATCGCCTGCGCGAGCATGTGAACGCCACGCGGGCGTTGGCACGCAAGCAGCTGCGCGTGTTTCCCGATCTGGCAGCGCCGATCCGCGCGCGGATGATGACCAACCAGCTCAGCGAACCCTGCGCACGGCTGCTGGTCGAGCGCGGCGTGGAACCGGTCGAAGGTGGCTACCGCTGGTGCAGCGACCCGCGCCTGATGCTGCCCACTGCGATCCGCCTCAGCGAAGGCCAGATCGACAACCTGCTGCAGGCCATCGCCTGCCCGACGCAGGTGATCTATGCCACGCCGGCGCAGTCCTACTATCCCGAGCCGATGCGCAGTGATCGCCTGCAGCACCTGCGTGATGGACGGCTGGCCGTGTTTCCCGGCAACCACCACCTGCATATGGAAGACCCGGCACGCATCGCCGAGGTGATCCTGCGCTTCCTCGGCAACGACAACGCCGGCTGAGTCGCAGCGTCCGCGCACTTCATTCTGCGCAGTTGCGGCCGATACATCGGTTGCGGGCCACTGCGTCCGCAGCACGTGGGCCCGGTCGGGCCTGCGGCGTGTGTCTGGTCCTGCAAGGAAGTCCGCATGCCCGCTCCATTGCTCCGTCACCCACAGGATGTGGTCACGGCGCCCCGTCTGCGCGACGTTGATTGCGTCGCATTCCCCGAATTCCCGGTCCATGCCCTGGCCACGCACTCGTGCGTGCGCCACCGTGTGGCCGTAGCCGTCTGCTGATCCAGGAGTCGCCGATGTCCGCTGCATCCACTCGTCCCCCCGATACCGCCCGCCTGCCGCATCTGCAGCAGCTCGCCCACCGCGCTGACCGCCGATTGCTGATCAGCAGTGCGGCACTGGCGGTGGCCGGCCTGGTGCTGGCCCTGCGCGGGCCTCATGTCCTGACCGCCTCGCTGGTCGCGGCCGCTGTGCTGCCTGCCATCTGGCTGGCCGGTTGCAAGGCGGGCCATAGCGTCACCCGCAATGGCCTGGCGCTGTTGTTGTCGCTGCAGCTGGCATGGCTGTGCGCGATCGCGGGCCTGTCACCGGCTTTGCCGATTGCACTGCTGCTGGGCGTGCTGTTGAGCCATCGTGATCGCCTGCCGGTATGGCTGGCCGGCGGCATCGGCACGCTCGCGCTGTTGGCGCCGCTGCTGCAGGGCGCAGCAGTGGGACCTACGTTGCTGCAGGCGGGCCTGTTCGCCGGGCTGACGGCATTCCTCGGCCAGGTCGCGCTGCGCCTGCGCCAGCAGACCGAGGCGCTTGGCCACGGCCCGCGCCGGCTGGCTGCGCTGGCCCGCGACATCGCCACGGGCACCGACCTGGGCGCACATGCCGACACCGCATCCTATGCACCCGGCTCGTTGGCCCATGCGCTGGCCGATACCGCGCGCCACGTCCAGGCCCAACGTGGGCGTGAGGCTGAGGCGCATGCCGAGAATGCGCAGATCCGTCAGGCGCTGGATGCCTCGCGCACCGCGATGATGATCGCCGACAATGATCACGTGATCCGCTATGTGAACCGCTCGGTGGTGGCTCTGCTGCGCAACCAGCAGGCGACACTGCGCCAGGCCTTCCCTGACTTCGATGCCGAACGCCTGGTCGGCAGCAGCATCCATCGCTTCCATGCCAACCCGGACCGCATCCGCGCCATCCTCAATGGCCTGCAGGCCAGCCACATCGGCAAGGTACAGATCGGCCCGGTGCACTTCGCCCAGGTGGTCACCCCGGTGTTCGATGCACAGGGCATGCGCCTCGGTTTCGCCGTGGAATGGCATGACCGTACCCAGGAGCTGGCGCTGGAGAACGCCGTGGCCGGCATCGTCGCTGCTGCCGCTGCCGGCGATCTCGGCCAGCGCCTGCAGGCAACCGAAGGCGCCAGCTTCCTCGATGGCCTGACCGGTGGCATCAACCAGCTGCTCGATACGCTGGGCAGCACCGTCAACGACGTGCGGCAGATGCTTTCGGCGCTGGCCAACGGCGATCTCGATCGGCGCATGCACGGTGAGTACCACGGTGCCTTCGCCGCGATCCAGCGTGATGCCAACGCCACCGCCGGCCAGCTGGCGCGCATGGTGGGCCGCATCCAGCAGTGCGCGGCCTCGATCAGTACCGCCGCCAGCGAGATCGCTGCAGGCAATGGTGCGCTGTCCGAGCGCAGCGAGCGCCAGGCGGCGCACCTGCAGGAAGCCGCAGCCTCGATGGAGGAGCTGACCGCCACCGTGCGCCAGAATGCTACGCATGCGCGCGAGGCCAGTGAGCTGGCTGCGTCCACGCAGAGCGCCGCCAGTGACGGCAACACCGCGATGCAGCGGGTTGTCGACACCATGCAGGCGATTGAAGGCGCCTCGAAGCGGATCGGCGACATCACCGGCGTGATCGATGGCATCGCCTTCCAGACCAATATCCTCGCGCTCAATGCGGCGGTGGAGGCCGCACGTGCCGGTGATCAGGGCCGTGGCTTCGCCGTGGTGGCCAGCGAGGTGCGCGTGTTGGCGCAGCGCTCCGCCGCCGCCGCACAGGAAATCAAAAAGCTGATCGATGAGGCAGGCCGACAGGTGGGCGAAGGTGCCCAGCTGGTGGCCGACGCCGGCCAGCGGATGCAGGGCATTGTCGGCGGCGTGGAGAATGTCAGCCATCTGATGCGTGAGATCTCGGCGGCCTCGCAGGAGCAGTCGATCGGCATCGAGCAGATCAACCAGACCGTGGTGCAGATGGATCAGGCCACGCAGCAGAACGCGGCGCTGGTGGAAGAAGCCACCGCGGCCGCACGCGAGCTGCAGACGCAGGCGGGGACGCTTACCGAGGCAGTATCGGTGTTCCGCCAGCAGGAACCGCACGAGGTCCCGCGGGCCGCCTGATCCGGGCCTGCAATGCGATCCTGATCAAGACGGCGCCCGCAGGGCGCCGTTTTTTTACCTGCTTCTGCGTGATGGGTCAGGAAAAGTCCGCTTCCGGACCTGCCGTGAGGAGCGGCCAACCCTGTTTGGCGCCGCATCCACACACGGCGTGGATCTACCGGTAGTGCCGGCCGCTGGCTGGCAATTACGGCCTAGCCCACTGTCTGACCTCCCGCCGGTAGCGGCCAACCTTGGCTGGCGCTGTGGCTGCCCGCAGAGAATATCCACGCATCGCGTGGATCTACCGGCCGGTGTGCAGCCATGGCGGTGCCGGCCAGCGGCCGGCACCACCCGCATTTCCTGCGCACAAAGAAAAACCCCGCTGCGTCAGCAGCGGGGTTTTGGGTATAAACCCTGGCGATGACCTACTCTCGCATGGCTTGAGCCACACTACCATCGGCGCTTCCTGCAGGCGCCTTCACAAGATACCTGCGCATACTTTCAAAGATCCGGGGAAGTGGCCTCAGCGCCGTTCCCGTGTGCTGCGAAGTTTCCTTCGTAGCGAGCCGCCCATTATAGCCGGCTTTTCTGCTTCGTCAACACCTTTTTTCAAGGCCGTCTCACCGGAGTGGACGTTGTTGCCGATGCTGCTTCGTCGTTGGGCCCGAGGGCCTTTCGTCGTTGCGAGCCGCCTATTATGCCGGACTTTTCGAGTCCGTCAACACCTTCGTTCGATCAACGCGTTCGTCGGTGGTGGCGTCGCTGCTCGCGTGTCGTTTCCGGAGAAGCGATGCGCTGCAGCAAGGGGGCGAATTCTAGAGATCCTGCAGATTTCGTCAAGGCTTTTTTGCACGGTGATGACAGAAGCATCGCGACATCACGCATGACGTACGCTCGAAGATCACTGCGGCGTTGCCCGCGCGTTGCGCGGTCAACGCCGCAACCCCTATCAATGCAGGGATGCACAATGCAGGGATGCACAGTGGAGACAGAGCAATGAGCATGCAGGTGCGGCGCGCATGGTGGCGCGATCTTTCGATGCCAGCCATCGTCGCTGGCTTCATTACGGTGCTGGTCGGCTTCGCCAGCTCAGCCGTGATCGTGTTCCAGGCGGCACAGGCCGTCGGCGCCAACCAGGCGCAGATCGCCTCCTGGATGTGGGCGCTGGGGCTGGGCATGGGCGTGACCTGCATTGGCCTGTCACTGCGCTATCGCGTGCCGGTGGTGACGGCGTGGTCGACCCCGGGCGCGGCGATGCTGGTGGTGGGTGCCGGCGGCGCGTCGCTCGCCGAGGCCACGGGCGCATTCCTGCTGGCCGCCGTACTCAGCTTGCTGGCGGGCTTTTCGGGCATCTTCGCCCGACTGATGCAACGGGTGCCGATGGCGCTGGCCGCCGGCATGCTGGCCGGTGTCCTGCTGCGCTTCGGGCTGGATGTGTTCGTGGCCATGAATACCCAGCTGGTGCTGGCACTGGCGATGTTCACCACCTGGCTGGCCGGGCGCAGGCTGTTCCCGCGCTATGCGGTGATCGCCACGTTGCTGGTCGGCATCGCCGTCGCCGCGAGCCACGGCCTGCTGCACGCCCAGCAGGTGCATCTGCAGCTGGCGATCCCGCAGTGGGTGACGCCCTCCCTGTCATGGACCGCCGTGGCCGGCATCGCCCTGCCCCTGTTCGTGGTCACCATGGCCTCGCAGAACATTCCCGGCGTGGCGGTGATGCGCGCATCCGGCTACGACGCCCCGGTGTCACCGCTGATCGGCTGGATCGGTGTGGTCAATACACTACTGGCGCCGTTCGGTGCGTACGCGCTGAACCTGGCCGCGATCACCGCCGCGATCTGCATGGGCCGTGATGCACATGAGGATCCGGCACGCCGCTATACCGCGGCGATGGCGGCCGGTGCCTTCTACATTGTCGTCGGGCTGTTCGGCGCCACGGTGGCCGCACTGTTCGCGGCCTTCCCCAAGGAGCTGGTGGCCTGCGTGGCCGGTATCGCCCTGTTCGGCACCATCGGCAACAGCCTGGCCAGTGCGCTGGCGGTAGAGCGGGACCGCGAGGCGGCACTGGTCACCTTCCTGGTCACCGCCTCGGGCGTCTCACTGGCCGGCATCGGCTCGGCGTTCTGGGGGCTGGTGGCCGGTGCGCTGTGCCTGCTGGTATTGCGGGCACGGGCACCAGCCTGAGCAAACGTGTCAGGCCGCCATGCGGGCGACGGTGTTGATCACCCCGACAGCCGCCATGCCGATCACCACCGCCCAGACGCTGGTCCCGCCACGACGCTGCAGTTCGGTACGGATGCGATGGTGCTGCCCGGCGTGAGCAGCCTTCACTTTGCCCAGCAGCCGCATGCAATAGCGCAGGTACAGGGTATTGGCGGTCATCGCGATGGCAAACCGTGGCACCGCCAGCAACACCACCATGAGCAGCGGATTGGCACGGGCCGCCAGCAGCGCGATGCCGAACAGGACCAGCTCGAAGAGGATGGCCGCCAGGTACATTTTCCGGTGCAGCAGCCAGTAGGTCGGCACCAGGAAGGCGGGCCAGTGCCACGGCCGCGGCGGCTTCGGCACTGGGCTGTCCAGGTGCCAGCGCTGGCGGTAGAGCGCTGCGTTGGGCCCCACGAGGAGGTTCAGATCGTCCGCGTCGGATGGAGCGGTCGCACCGTCCACCTCTGCAACAGGCGCGAGATAGGGATTGTCATCCGTCGGAGAAACCGGCGGGGTATCCAGATGATTCATGTCGGCGATTCCATGCCCGGGATGAACCCGCAGTAGCGGCAGGCATCGGTGAATCTGAAGCTGCTCCGGTCTCAGCCTGCCATTGCCTGGCCGACGAACATCGCCGCAACGACAATGATGGCAACCATGGCTGCGGCCGCTGCATTGGTATCACCCCGCTTGGACAGCTCGCTGCGCAGGCGTGCCTCGTCATCGCCCGCCAAGGCGCGCGCGCGGGCGATCTCACGCTGGCAATGCGCCAGGTACCAGCGATTGGCATACACCGCAGCGGTGACGTTGATCGCAAGGGTGATGACCATCGACACGCCTTCCGGTACGCCCAGCAACGCCTCGGCGATACTGAAGAACACCAGCATGCCAGCCCATATCGCCGCCAGCCGGTACATCCGCCGGTACACCATCCAGATCACGCCGATCAGGAAGGCCGGCCAGTGCCAGGTGCCGTTGCCCTCGGCGATGCCCTGGTCCAGCCGCCAGCGTTGTCGATAGATCGGGAAGTTGCCGCCGACCACGGCGGCGTACAAGGCGATGTCGCCTTCCAGCTCCGGCACGGTCGCGGCCACGGGCGAAGCGGCGGGTGCACGGTAGGGGTCGGACGGATCAGCGGTCCGGGTATCGCTGACGGTGACCGCCGGCACCGGTTCAACCGGCGAGGGGTTCGGAGCCATCTGCGCGAGCGAAGGATCCAGTTCGGCCAGTGGCCGCCACGATGCCATCCCTACGCGCCACAGCAGCGTGCGTGCGGTTACGGTGCCGTCCTGCTGCAACCGGCGCAACCCGGCCAGGTCCACCGGCCCTTCGCTCTGCTTGCTGTTGGCGTACCACCACTGTGCTTCCTGCATGCCATCCATTCCTGTCGATCCCATCGCTACTCTGAAACTCCCGCCACGGCCTGCAGCGGTTCACTGGCCAGCACCTGCACAAGCTGGTGGCGCGCGCCAGGTGCAAGGGTAATCTGCTCTGGCCCGGCATTGGCCACTTCCAGGCACACGTAATCGTGCCAACCGTCGCCGACATCGGCCATCTTCGCCGCTGCCTCCATGCCCGGGTTCCAGGCCACCAGGGTCTGGCTGCCTTCGCTGCGGATCTCGATCCGCCGCTGCAGGACGGGATCGCGAAGCACGTAGTGGCCGCCGGCACCGGTATAGATGCGGTCGCTGCGCCCCGGATCGCGCGGGTCACGCAGCGACCAGGGCCCCTGCTGCTGGCGCAGCTGCGCGCCGTCCTCGTACTTGTCCAGGTACTGCAGGCCGTCGAGGCCATCGACCTCGACACGAGTGGCATCGCCGACCCGGAAGTAGCTGTGCAGGGCCTGGGTGAAGGTCACCGGCGAGGTTCCGGTGTTCTCGGTGACGAGCTGCTGGCGCAGCTGGCGGCCGACGCGCAGCTGCATCTGCAGGCGCAGGCCGGGATCGGCGCAGGGCGCAGGTGCCAACTGCAGCTCTACCTCGCCGTCATCGCTCCGGGTGGCCTGCAGAAGCTCCCAGCGTGCGGTACGTACCAGGCCATGCGCCGGTGCATCGGCGCTCTTGCCCTGGCGACCGAACCACGGCCAGCACACCGGGACGCCACCGCGGATAGGCGTGGGCAGTTCGGCGCGCGTGGGCGAAAGCCACAGCAGATCGGGCTGCCCATCGGGAATGAACGACAGCAGCTGGCCACCAAACACACTCACGACCGCTGTGGCATTGGCGGTTCGCACCTGCCAGGCCTCGAGGCCGTGATACAGGCCGGTGCTGATGTCCGGATTCGACTGCATGCGATGACGCTCCTTGAAGACCGCGGCGATGATGTCGCGGTCAACGTGCCGCCGGCAAGGCATTCTGCCCAGCGGGTGCGATGGCGGCCGCCTCTTCCTGCAGCGTGCGCAGGATGCGCTGGCCTGCGCGGCCGTCCACCTCGCTCCAGCCCAGGCGCTGCTGCTCGGCCTGGATCGCGCGACGCGTGGCGGTACCGATCATGCCGTCGGCGGCACCGATGTCGTGGCCGCGGGCCAGCAGCAGGGTCTGCAGCTGGCGACGCTCATCGCGGCCCAGGCCTGGATCGTCGGTCGGCCAGGCGGTGGCCAACCCGTTGCCGCCACGCAATTGGTCAGCCAGCGTCGCGATCGCCAGCGCATAGCTTTCGGCGGCGTTGTAGCTGTAGATCGCGTCGTAGTTGCGGAACACCAGCAATGCCGGGCCCTTGTTGCCGGCCGGCAGCAGCAGCGCCGCGCGCGCATCCGCCGGCAGGTTGGCCGGAGCCAACACGCTGCCATCCAGCGCAGTCACGCCCTGCGCACGCCAGTCGGCCAGGGCGCGACGCTGGGTGCGGCCGGCCTGGCTGGCGTTGAAGCCGGCGGGCACACGCACCTCCATGCCCCATGGTTCGCCACTGCGCCAACCGGCACGCTTGAGATAGTTGGCGGTGGAGGCCAGTGCATCGGGAATGCTGCCGACCAGATCGCGGCGGCCATCGCCATCACCATCCACGGCGATGCGTGCATAGGTGCTGGGCATGAACTGGGTGTGCCCGAAGGCACCGGCCCAGGAGCCGGTGAGCCCCTGTGCCTGCAGGTCGCCGCGGTCGATCAGCGTGAGCAGCGCCAGCAGCTCACCGCGGAAGAAAGGTTGGCGGCGGCCGGCGCACGACAGCGTGGCCAATGACTGCAGCAGCGGGCGCTTGCCGAACACGCGGCCGTAGTCGCTCTCCACGCCCCAGACCGCGACGATGGTGGCCGGATCGACGCCATACTGGGCCGACACGCGATCGAGCAGGTCGCGGTGCTGCTGCAGCAGGGCGCGACCATCAGCGACGCGTTGGCGATCAACCAGCGCGGCCAGATAGTCCCAGATCGGCGTGGTGAATTCGGGCTGTGCATCGAGCAGGCCGAGCACGCTGGGGTCCGGGGTGAGCCCGGCGGTGATCTTGTTGAAGCGGTCGGCGCCGATGCCCTGGGTCGCGGCGGTGGCCTGCAGGCCCGCCAAGCAGCGGCTGAACGCCGGATCGGTGCTGGCGGCCGAAGCCGCAGGCAGCGTCGGGGTCGACGCAAGGGCGGCCGCCAGGCCGAGCGTGGTCAGAACAGGCATGGCGTCCTCCGTGTTGCCGTTGCACGGCCATCTTAGGGGTAGCGATGCCGCCGAACCTGAAGGGGCACCGGCTGGCCACCACCTCAGGCGCGGCGCAGCAAGCGCAGGCCATAGGCGGGGCTTTCGGCATCCCATCGCTGCGCCACCTGCAGGCCCGCCTGCCGCAACAGCGCGTCGAAGCTGTCATCGGTGTACTTGTGGCTGTACTCGACGCGGATGGGTTCACCGGCGGCGAAGTGGAAAATGCGGCCATCCAGGTGGACGTCCTGTGCCCGCTGGCTGACCAGATCGGTCTCGATGCGCAACCGCGCAGAGCTGTAGCGTGCACGATGACGGAAGCCATCGAGATCGAAGTCGCTGCCGATCTCGCGGTTCAGGCGGGCCAGCAGGTTGAGGGTGAATGCGGCGGTGACGCCCTGCGCATCGTTGTAGGCCGCCTCGATCAACGCCGGGTCCTTGTGCAGGTCGATGCCGACCAGGGCCAGGCCATCACGCCCCATGGTCTGGCGCATCGCGCGCAGCAGCGCGACCGCGTCCTCGCCTTCAAAGTTGCCCAGCGTGGAACCCGGGAAGAACAGCAGCCGTCGCGCGGGTTCGCGTTCGGGCATGGGTACGGCGACGGGACGGGTAAAGTCGGCACAGACCGGCAGCATCTCCACCTCGGGCAGCGCCGGGGCCAGATGGTCGATGCTGGACAGCAGCGCGGCACGCGAGATTTCAATCGGCGTGTAGGCCACCGGGTCGTGCAGGGCGGCCAGCAGCAACGCGGTCTTGCGGCCACTGCCGCTGCCCAGCTCCACCACGTGCAGGTGCGGCCCGACGCTTCGGGCGATGTCCGGCAGTACCCGTGAAAGCAGGGCCAGCTCGGTACGCGTGGGGTAGTACTCGGGAGTATGCGTGATCTGCTCGAACAGGCGCGAGCCGCGTGCATCGTAGAAGTACTTGGACGGCAGCTGGCGGGGCGTGCGCAACAGCCCGGCCACCACGTCGGCAAGGATCTGCTGGCGGCCGGGAGTGAGATCGGTCAGCGCCTGCAGCGCGTCCTGCACCGTACTCATGCGAGATCCCTGGCCAGGCGCAGCCCGGAGAACTGCCAACGCGCCGGGGGCATGAAGAAGTTGCGGTAGCTGGCACGCACGTGGCCACGCGGCGTGGCGCAGCTGCCACCGCGCAGCACCCATTGCCCGCACATGAACTTGCCGTTGTATTCACCGAGGTTGCCGGCGAAAGGGCGAAAGCCCGGATAGGCGCCATACGCGCTGTGGGTCCATTCCCATACATCGCCGAACAGCTGCCGCAGCCCACTGCCCTGCCCCGCCCGAGGGTGCAGCTGATCGTCGTCGGCAAAATGGCCACGCAGGGGCTGCGACGCAGCGGCGGCTTCCCACTCGAACTCGCTGGGCAGGCGCGCACCAGCCCAGCGGGCGCAGGCATCGGCCTCGTAATAGCTGAGATGGCAGACCGGCGCATGCGGGTCCAGTTCTCGCCAACCGCCGAGGGTGTACTCGCGCTGCAGGGCATCGTCCCAGTACAGCGGGTGCTGCCAGCCCTCGGCTTCGCGCAACGCCCAGCCTTCGCTGAGCCACCAGCGCGGCTCGCGGTAGCCGCCAGCCTCGATGAAGGCGAGGTACTCGCCATTGCTGACGGGACGCTCTGCCAGTGCGTGTGCAGCCAGCAGCACGCGGTGCGGCGGCGATTCGTTGTCGTAGGCGAAGGCGGTGTGCTGCGGCCAGGCTGCGGCGCCAATGGTAATGATGCGTTCGGGTGATTCGATCCAGCCCTGCGCACTGGCAGCGCTGGTGGCAGGCTGCAGGTCATCACGGTAGGCTGGCTGCAACGGATTGCACCAGAACGCATGCTTGATGTCGGTCAACAGCAGTTCCTGGTGCTGCTGTTCGTGCTGCAGGCCCAACTGCAGGTGCTGCAGCGCCTGCTCATCAAGGTCGCCTGCCGCCAGTCGCGATTGCACCTGTGCATCGACCTGCTGGCGGTAGTCGTGCACCTGCTGCAGCGAGGGCCGCGACAACAGGCCGCGTTGCGGCCGCGCGTGCGCCGGACCGATGCTTTTGTAGTAGCTGTTGAAAAGATAGTCCCAGGCTGGATCACGCGCCGGCGCACTGGCGAATCCTGCCAGCACGAAGCGTTCGAAGAACCAGGTGGTGTGGGCCAGGTGCCACTTGCTGGGACTGGCGTCGGCCATGCTCTGCAGCATGGCGTCCTCTGCACTGAGCGGTGCGGCCAACTGCAGGCTGCGGGCACGAACACGTGCGAAGTGGTGGGCGAGGTCGTGCTGCGGGGCAGCGACGGCGGTGGGTACGCTGTCCATGCCTACAGCATCGGCGCAGTGCGGTGAGTGCGACGTCATGGCGGCACACTGCCCCATTCACATGGTTGCGGGCGTACCTTTTCAAGAAGCGCGTGTTCAAGAAGCGGGTGAGGACGCCGCTAACGGCAGTGTTGCGGCCGCATCGTCACCGCACTGGACTTCCTGCGTGCCCCTGCATCCACTCCGCCAGCCTGCGCATTACCTGTTCGTGCTGCCCGCCGTGCTGGTCGTCCTGGTGCTGTGGATGGCACTGGGCACCGAGGATGTGGCCAGCCCCGCCCAACGCATCCTGCCCTGGCTGCTGGCCTGCCTCGGCGCGGGCCTGGCCCTGCTCTACCACCAGATACGCACGTTGTGCCTGCTGCTGGTCGTGGCGGTGGTGTTCGCCCTGCTGCACCGGGACGTCGGGGGCTATCTGCGCAGCGGCCATGTCGACGCCTGGACTCCGTTGCGCTTCCACGCAATCTCGGCCTGGGTGCCGCTGCTGTTTGCCGGGCTGGCACTGTGGCCGGAACGCGGACGCCGACGCCAGGACCTGCTGCTGCGCAGCGTGGTCTGCGGCGCGGCCCTGGTGATCTTCCTGCTGCTTGCGGCACAACAGCCGCAGGGCATGCACGATCTGCTGTCGAGCCGTCACTGGGCCTGGATTCCCGCCGACTGGAATGCGCTGGCGCAGCTGCCGGCGCTGCTGTTCCTGCTGGCGAGCGCAGCGCTGGGCTGGCAGGCGTGGCGGCATCCGCGGCCACTGCACACGGCGATGCTGCTGGCCCTGCTGTGCCTGTGGTGGATGTTGCCGCGGATCTTCCTGCAGCCGGTACTGCTGCCGGCGCTGAGCAGCGCCGCCCTGCTGCTGATGCTGGGCGCGATGCTGCAGGAATCCTTCCACATGGCCTTCCGCGATGAGCTGACCGGCCTGCCCGGGCGACGGGCGTTCAACGAGACCCTGCAGCGGGCGCGCGGCACCTACAGCATCGCGATGGTGGACGTGGACCACTTCAAGTCGTTCAACGACACCCACGGCCACGATACCGGCGACGACGTGCTGCGCCTGGTGGGGTCGCGGCTGGCGCGTGTCGGCGACGGTGGCCGAGCGTTCCGCTATGGCGGCGAGGAATTCGCGGTGGTGTTCCTGGACCGCCCAGCGGCGGCCTGCATCGAGGCCGTCGAAGCACTGCGGCAGAGCATCGAGGACACCCGCATGCAACTGCGCGACCGCAGCACCCGCAGCCGTGACGACGAAGCTGGCCGTCAGCAGCGCGGACGCGGCGGCACCGGCCAGGTGGTGCAGGTGACGGTCAGTATCGGGCTGGCCGACAGCCGCGTGGATCCGCGACCGACGGCAGTGCTCAAGGCCGCCGACCAGGCGCTGTACATGGCCAAGGACGGAGGTCGCAACCAGGTCCGCGCGCACGGCGGCCAGCGCCTGCTGGCTGCATCCAGTGCGTAGGGCTCAGACCGCGTCGAGGTAATACCAGCGGCCGTCGATGCGCCGGAATCGGCTGTGCTCGGTCATTCTCACCGCGCTGCCGCCGCCGATGCGGTAGCGCGCGGTGAAGCGCACTTCAGCACTGTCTGCGCCGGTGACCGCGTGGTCGTGCACGGTCAGGCCCAGCCAATGGGTGCGCTGGCCTGGCGCATCGCCCAGCGACAACTCGGCCGGACGCGTATCCGGATGCCAGGTGTGGCGCAGGTAGTCGGCCAGGCCCCGCACATACGCGCTGTAGCGCGAACGCATCAGGTGCTCGGCATCGGGCGCGGCTTCACCGGCATGAAAACGACCACAGCAGGCGGCATAGTCGGCGGGAAGGCCACAGGGGCAGGGATCGGCGGATTTTCGGCTCATGCCGGCATTGTCGCCGGGTTGCAGGGATTGATGCACGCGCGGCGGGAGTCACCTGGAGCAGGACAGGCGTATGCTGTCGCGCCCCCACCTTGATTGATCGCCGTGCTGGATCTGGTTCCCCCTGAGTTGTGGTGGCTGGTGGTGATCGCCTTCATCGCCGGTCTTGTGGATGCCGCCGTGGGTGGCGGTGGCCTGGTGCAGCTGCCCGGCCTGTTCACGGTGCTGCCGCAGCAGACGCCGGCGATGCTGTTTGGTACCAACAAGTTCAGTTCGATGTTCGGTACCGGTGCGGCTGCGTGGCGCTATGCGCGCAATGTGCGCTTCCCGTGGAAACCGGTACTGTTCGCGGCCGGCACGGCCTTCATCTTCTCCTTCGCCGGGGCCACTGCGGTAAGCCTGCTGCCCAAGGACGCGGTGCGCCCACTGGTGCTGGTGCTGCTGATCGCGATGCTGGCCTACACGCTGTGGAAGAAGGACTTCGGCGCGTTGCACCGGCCCCAGGAGATCGGCCGCCGTGAACTGGTGATCGCGCTGGCGATCGGTGCGGCGATCGGCTTCTACGACGGCTTCTTCGGGCCGGGCACCGGCAGCTTCCTGATCTTCCTGTTCGTGCGCTTCTTCGGCCTGGATTTCCTGCGCGCCTCGGCGGCGTCGAAGGTGGTGAACCTGGCGACCAACGTGGCGGCGATCTCGTTCTTCGTGCCGACCGGCAACATCCTGTGGTTGTTTGCGCTGCCGATGGCCACAGCCAACATCATCGGCTCGGTGGTGGGCACGCGCCTGGCGCTGAAGGGCGGCACGCCGTTCATCCGCAAGCTGTTCGTGGGGCTGGTGGTGGTGCTGATCGCGCGGATGGCGTGGGATACGTTCCACGCTGCGTGAATGCGGTTGCCGGCCAGCGGCCGGCACTACCGAACCCCGCCCATGGGTAGTGCCGGCCGCTGGCCGGCATTCCCCTTCAATCGGCCGGGTCAGGCCTCGGCTTCTTCCGGTTCGTTGGCCTGCTGGCGGCTGCGCTCGGGCAGCTTCAGGCGCTTGCCCTCTTCGTCGTACTCGATCAGCAGCACGCCGGAGTCGTGACGGCCGCTGATTTCGACGAAGCAGGCGCCGCCGATGAACGGTTCCAGCGTCATCACCGACTTCAGCGGGGTGGCAACCACCATCTGGAAGCCGAAGTTGTCGAAGATGTTCATTGCCAGTGCGGTGAACTCGTTGTCGGCCTTGTCGAAGGCCTCGTCGAGCACGACCGCGGCGTAGCTGGGCAGCTGGCTGTCGGCGCCGCCGAGCTGGTAGCGCAGCGCAGCCGCCAGGCAGGTAGTGGCCAGCTTCTGGCGCTGGCCACCGGACTTGCCGGCGCCGCTGCGGTAGATCTCGACCTGCTGGCGCGTTTCCGCATCCAGCTCGACGCCGATGAACTCCACGTGCATGCGCACGTCCAGCACCAGCTCGCGCCAGCGCTTGTCCTCGCCTTCCTGCGAGCCGAGGCGGTTGACCAGCTGGCGCAGCACGGTGAACTGCGACTCGGCCAGCTCGCGCTGCTCGGTCTGCTGCTGCGACAGCACCTCGCGCAGCTGCAGGTGGAACTCAGCGACCTCCGGCAGGCGGCGGTCGCTCAGTTCGATGGTCAGCAGCGTGCCCCGGTTGAACGGCACCTGCTCCAGGCTGGCGTTCACCTCGTCCAGGCGCTGGCCGATCGACTTGCGGGCCTCTGCGCTGTGGCGCTGCAGGGCCAGCAGGTTGTTCTTGCTCTGGTTCTGCAGCAGGTCGAAGAAGCGCTCTTCGTGCTGTGGCAGGCCGTCGCGTTCCAGCCGTTCGAGGCGTGCGAGGAAGTCCTCGGCCGAGGCCACCGACACGGTGAAGTCGCCCGACTCCTCTGGCCACTGCTGGATGAAGCGACGGAAGCAGCCGATCAGCTGGTTCTCGATGCGGTTGAGGTCCTGCTGCGAGGACGACAACTGCTCGTTCAGCGCGTTGCTGACCTGGCGCATGTGCGCTTCGAGCGTTTCCAGGCTGAGCGGCCCCTGTTCCTGCAGGCGCTCGGCGAGGCCGGCTTCCTGCTCCTGGGCCAGGCTCGGCAGCACCAGTGCGCGGCTCTGCTGGCGTGCGCGGTCAAGGCGATCACGTTCCTTGACCAGCTGGCCGCGCTCGACGCGGACGTCTTCATAGGTGCGGCGGGACTGCTCGATGTCGGCGCGCACGGCGTCGATCTGCTTGGCCAGCTTGGCGAGATCGGCGTTGCCTTCGCGCAGGTCGCGCAGGGTGGCTTCGATATCGCTCAGGCGCTGCTGCGGAGCGGCGATGTCGATCTCGTTCCAGCTGATGCTGACCAGCTCGTGGCATGCCAGGCGGCGTTCGTTGTCGCGATCACGCTGCCCGCGCAGGCGCGCGATGTCGGTCTCGCAGCTGGCGATGCGCTTGGCCAGTTCCTGTGCTTCGCGCTCGAAGGCGCCCACCTTGTCGTGGTTGTTGAAGCCGAGGATCCAGCGACGGCGGTCGCCCACCGCACTGCGGTCGTCCTTCTCGAAACGGTCGCCGGGATGCTTGACCTGGCCTTCGCGGGTGATGCCGCGGTCGACGTTGCGCAGCTGCCTGGCATCCACGCATTCGTAGTCGAAGCGCTTGCCCAGCTCGCGGCGCAGCCAGCTTTCGAATACATGCTCGCGCAGTTCAAGCTTGTGCAGCAGCGACTTCGCCGACGGCTCACGGGCGAATGCATCATCGTTGCGGCGCACGCGGTAGTAGGTGAAGCGCATGCCAAGGTGGGTACGGTTCACCCATTCGGCGACGTCGTTGTAATGCTTGTCGTCGACCAGCAGCGACAGCGCGAAGCCACCCAGCACGCGCTCGATGGCACCCTGCCAGCCCTGCTCTTCCGAGCGGACCTGGATCAGTTCGCCGACGAAGGGCAGTGCCGCCTCGGCGATGCCGGTTTCCTCGGCCAGGCGCGCGCGCAGCTTCTGCATCGGCGCCGGGATGTTGGAGGGCGTGCGCTGCATCGCTTCAAGTTCGGCACGGACCTCGCCGAAGCGGCGCTCGTCATCGCGCTTGCCGCCCAGGCGGTCACTGATCGCGTCGTCCAGTGCCGAGGAGGCACGCTGGCGGTCCTGCAGCTCGTTCTGTGCGCGCTCGACCAGTTCGGCGAAGCCATGGGCGTCGTCCGGCAGTTCGACCCCCAGCTGCTGCGCCGCCTGGCGTGCCTGCTCGCGCTTGGCCTGACGGCGATCGCGCTCAGCTTCGGCACGACCCTGCTCGCGTTCCAGTTCCTCGATGCGCTCACCGCCCTGCTGGCGGCGCTGCAGCTCCAGTTCGGCCAGGCGCTCGGTGTGGTTGTCGAGCGCGGCACGGCGCTGGGCTTCTTCGCCAAGCAGGCCGCGGTCACGCACGTCCATCTCGCGCAGGCGCGCCTCGATCAGCGCTTGGCGCCGGCTTTCGCGGAAGCTGTCAACACCGAGCTTCAGCGCTTCGTCGTCGCCACGACGGCGGTGCATTTCCTTCAGATCGTTGTAGTAGGCGCGCGCCGGCAACAGGGTTTCCACCTGACGGCGGGCAGTGACCACCGCCTGGTGCGCGCCATCAAGCTCGGCAAAGTCGCTGACCAGGCGCTCGGCGGCGTCGAAGGTCTTCGGCGTGTCGAGCATGAAGTCGCGCAGGAAGACGTTGAGGTCGCCCAGGTTCTTCGCCGACTGCGTCTTGTGCAGCAGGCGCAGCGCCATCTCGTTGTCGATGCCGAGCAGGTCGCGGAAACGCTCTGCGTAGCCGGAGAACGTGTCGAAGTGGTGCAGGTCGGGCAGCTTCTGCTTCAGCTTGCGCAGGTCCAGGTCGAAGCCGCCGAGGTCCTTGGCGATGTCGAACGGGCGCTCGGCGATCATGTAGTGCTTGCGCACATCGCCGGCCGAGGTGCCGTTGCCGGAGATCCACAGCAGGCGCACCAGGCTGACCACGCGGCCATCGCCGGCGCGGTATTCCAGTACCAGCGCGGTCCAGGTCGCGCCCTTGCGCAGGTACTGGGTGGCGATTTCGCCGGTGCCGCTGTCCTGCTGGTCGGCCCACGCGCCGCGCACGTAGGACACCAGGTTGCGGTCGCGGCCACTGCGCTCGGCTTCACGTGCAGCGGCGTTGAAGTCGACGATGGCCGGTGGCGTCAGCAGCGCGGACATGGCATCGAGCAGGGTCGACTTGCCCGAGCCGGAGCGGCCGACGAACAGGAAGCCGCGCTCGGCGATCGGTACTTCGGTCAGGCCGTTGAAGGTGCCCCAGTTGTGCACCTGCAGGCGGCGCATGCGGAACTGCTGCAGGCGCGGGTCCGGCAGGCCTTCGTTGAACAGGGCGGGAGTGTGCTTGGAGATAGCCATGCGATGGTCGGGTCTCTCAGGCCTCGGCGGCCGGGGTTTCACGCAGCTGGCGGTAGACCGCCGAAAGCTGGGACACGTCTTCGGCGGAGAACAGCAGCTTCAGCGCCGGCGAGACTTCGTGGCGGTCTTCCTGGCCGCTGAGGCGGGTCAGGATGTGGTTGTCCTTCATCTTCTGCACCGCCGATGCGACGCGACGGTTGAAGCCGGCGCGGTCGGTGGACAGGTTCTTTTCGTAGATGGCCAGCGCTTCGGCCATCTCGGCGTCGGCGACCACCGCGCGGTTGCCGCGCGCATCGGCCTCGGCCAGCTGCTGGCGCAGGTACAGCAGCAGCACCGAGTCGATGAAGGTCAGCGGCGAGGTGCGCAGCAGCACCGGCGCATCGACGTCTTCGGTATCGGCCTGGCGGGTGAACGCCACGCCACTGTCGCGGTCGAGCACCAGTTCCAGGAACAGGTCGGCCAGCGACGAGCGGATGGCCGCCTCGCTGCGGATCAGCGCCGGCCACAGCTTGGCGTGGCGCAGCTGGTCGATGCTGGGGCCGATCAGCAGCTGGCACAGCGCACGGCGCGCATCCAGCGGCAGGCGCCCGGTATCGCCGAGGTAGTACACGTCGTTGCCACGGCGGGGCTGCGCCACGGCCGCCACCGGCTCGGCCTCGTAGGCGTCTTCCGCCACGTCGGCCTGCGGTGCGTCGATGGGATCTTCATGCCAGCTCATGGCGTCTCTCCTGGGTGAACCAAACCAGCGGGATGCGGGCGCGACGGATCTGGCCGTCGCCACCACGCCATTGCGCAAGCTCCTGCTCGCCGGCGATCACGTTGCCGAAGCGCGTGCCCAGCGACAGGTAGCCGATGACGCTGCCAAGACCCTGCGGCGCTTCGCGCTGCGAAAGGGCCTGGGCGATGCTGAGCCGCGGCTGTGCATCGAGCAGGTCGTGCAGGTCGCGGCGCAGGGTACGGAAGTCGATTTCGGACGAAGCGACCAGATCGCCAACGCTTTCCAGGCTGATCGCGGCTGCGTCGTTGTATTCGACGTTGCCATCGACCTGGGCGCTGCGCGGATCGTGCAGTTTCCATTGCGACCACGAGCGCAGGCGGCTGGTGGTCAGCTGCAGGTCGCGGCCGATGCCGCGTTGTGCGGGGAACTCGTCGCGCAGAGCGAGCGCTTCGGACTGCGCCTGCTTGAGCAGCTGGTTGAGGCGACGCTGTTCCAGATAGCCACGGCTCTGCACGAAGCCGCGCAGGCTGCGCGCGAAGTTCTGCAGCACATCGTGCACCTGGCCACCGCGCTCGAGCATGGTGCTGGTGAAGCCGCGCAGGAAGTTGCGTTCGTTGCGGTCCAGGCGGCGGGCGAAGCCACGCGCCAGCACCGCTTCCAGCGCGGCATCGAGCTGGGCGCTCTGCTCGGCGTCGTTGAGCAGGCGCCAGAAGGCCTGGAAGCTACGCCCGGCATCACTTTCGCCAATCACGTCCACGCCTTCGAACAGCTGCGACAGCACATCGCCGCGCTCGCCCTCGTCGTCGATGATGCGTTCGCGGAACTCGCGGTTGAGCTGCTCGAAGTCGTCGCGCACGCGGCGGAAGTCCTCGGTCAGCTCGTCGGCCAGGCCGATGATCTGGCGCGCACGTTCCAGCGCGCGCTTGCCGTCCAGCGCGATCACACGGCCGGCGCCGACACGGGCGATCTCGGCGTCGATCCGGTCGCGCTCGTCGCGCAGTGCCGACAGGCGGGCGTCCGGATCGGATTCGGTCTGCGCGGCCAGCTGCGAGAGCTGTTCGATGACCAGCGCCAGCCGGCTCTCGGTGGCGGCCACACGGGCCTGCTCGAGGCCGTCGGCAAAGCGGATCGCCTGAAGCGCCGCGGTCGAAAGCTCGTACTGCTCCTGGTCGGCGCCCTCGGGCAGGCGGCGTTCCAGCCAGCCCTGGGCCAGCCAGTGCGCGATGTAGGCCTGCGCGGTACGCGGCAGCTCGCGCGACAGTTCGTCGCTATTGAGCTGATCCAGCGCACGCTGCAGGCGCTCGTTGAGCACCGACGAAGGCAGGGTGCGCTCGCCGTCCATCAACAGCCCCTGCAGCAGGCCGATGATTTCCGGAGCGTGGTCGGCGGCGAGCAGCTTCCACTGGGGCTGTTCGCGCAGATGGCGGTAACGGGAGATGCGTTCGCGATGCTTCATGCAGCGAAAGGAGTCATGAGGGCTGGCGGGGAGGGGCAGCCACGCACGGCGGCCGCGCCGGCATCCGTGGGCATGCCGGCCCGCAGGGGCCGGCGGGGTGCGGGCAGGCGGCTCAGCGCTTGCCGCCCACTTCGATGAAGCGCAGGAACTCGGCGCGGGTACGCGCGTCGTCGCGGAAGCTGCCCAGCATCTTGGAGGTGACCATGCTGACGCCGCGCTTGTGGATGCCACGGGTGGTCATGCATTCGTGGGCGCCTTCGACCACCACGCCGACACCGATCGGTTGCAGCACATCCTGGATGCACTGGGCGATCTGCGCGGTCATCTTCTCCTGCACCTGGAAACGGCGGGCGTAGGCTTCGACGACGCGGGCCAGCTTGCTGATGCCCACCACCTTGCCGGCCGGCAGGTAGCCGACATGCACGCGGCCGATGATCGGCGCCATGTGGTGTTCGCAGTGGCTTTCGTACTCGATGTCGCGCAGGACAATGAGTTCGTCATAGCCTGCCACTTCCTCGAAGGTGCGCTCCATGTAGGCGCGCGGGTCATCGCGGTAACCGCTGAACCAGTCGCCATAGGCTTCGGCGACACGGCGGGGGGTATCCAGCAGGCCTTCGCGGGACGGGTCCTCACCGGCCCAGCGCAGCAGGGTGCGCACGGCATCCTCGGCCTGGTCCTGGGTCACGTCGCCCTGCTGGGCGGCCTTTTCGTTGTTCTTGCTCATTGCGTACAGCGTCCCGAACGGGGGGCGAGCATCGTACCCGACCGGGGGGTGGGTCGTCCTGTAGGGACGGTTCATCGGGGGTGACGCGCGGCGCCGGACTGCTACCGGTTTGGAGCGGGAAGGGCGGCAGGGCAGGACACGCCGTAAACCCGTCCCTGGGGGCTCGGTCGGCGCATCCATGCGCCTCACGGTCCTGCCCTGCCGCCCTTCCCGCTCCCTGACGGTTTCCTGCGGGCGCGGCCGGACCGCCCGAAAGCGGGGTCAAAAGCGGGGGTTCATGGCTTCGGAAGCGGTGTGCCGCCCTGGTGGGTGCGGACCTTGGTCCGCACTGCTTTTGCCCTTAGAGCCAACCCACCGCGCTCGCGGGATGTGGGGTGGGTGGCGGAGGGCCGGGCGGGACAGGGCCGTGAGGCGCATGGATGCGCCGATCGAGCTTACATGGACGTACTTGCAGCGTGCCCTGCCCCGTCCGGCCCTCCGCCACCCCAACCGATAGCCAGCAGGCGCAACGCTTTCCTCAACACACCCACCCATTCAGAAAAACCTATTGATAGGAATGAAATTAGTAGTATCCTATCTATATCTTATGGACCGACCCCTCGACGAGCGCACCGTGCTGCAGATGCAGCTCAGCTCCGGCCTGCTTTATGCAGGGCGGCAGTGGCAGCGCCTGGCCGACAGCCGGCTCGGCAGCTATGGCATCTCCACCGCCTGCACCATGCCGTTGCTGATGATCGGCCGCTCCGGCGGTGGCATCCGCCAGGTGGCGCTGGCCCAGCAGCTGGGCATGGAGGGTCCTTCCCTGGTACGCCTGCTGGACAAGCTGTGTGCCAGTGGCCTGGTCCGCCGCGAGAGCGACGCCAGCGACCGCCGCGCCAATCTGTTGTGGCTGACCGACGAGGGCCATGCGCTGGTCAGCGAACTGGAAGATCAGTTGATCGGCCTGCGCCAGGACGTGTTCGGCGAGCTTTCCATGGATGAACTGCACGCCGTGCTGAAGGCATGGCGCCTGCTGGCCGAGGCCGCCGACCGCATCACGTAAGAGCGCTGCCCCCGAACACCGCCGCTGCCGTGCACACGCCAGCGGCTTTTGCCCGTTGCTGTTGTTTCGTTGTCCCTCCCCTCCCCCACCTCGTCCCCGCCCCCTACCGATGCCCGGTGAATTCAGTCTCCACGGAGTGTTCGTCCCGACCCTGCTTGGGTTGATGGTGTTGGCCTATCTGGTCAACAGCGGCCTGCACGCGCTGCTGCAGCGTGCCGGCGCCTACCGCCATGTATGGCACCCGGCGCTGTTCAACCTAGCGCTGTACGGGATCGTGCTTGGCCTGCTGTTCCACCTCCTGCGTTGGATGCAATCGTGAACAAGATCGTGAAGAAGACCCTGCCGGTGCTGCTCACCAGCGCAGCCGTGATCGTCGCCCTGCTGGTGCTGCGCCAGCTGTGGGTCTACTACATGGATGAACCCTGGACCCGCGACGCCCACGTCGGCGCCGACGTGGTGCAGGTGGCGCCGGACGTGTCCGGGCTGGTGGAAACGGTGAACGTGGCCGACAACCAGGCGGTGAAGAAGGGCGACCTGCTGTTCGTCGTCGATCGCGCCCGCTACCGCATCGCGCTGGAGCAGGCCAAGGCCAGCCTGGCCGAGCGCCAGGCCTCGGTGGCACAGCTGCGCCGCGAGATCGGCCGCGACCGCAGCCTGCAGGACCTGGTCGCCGCCGAGGATGCCGAAGTGCGCCGCGCCAAGCTGCAGGCTGCACAGGCGGCGCTGGCCACCGCACAGGCCGCGGTCGACCTGGCCGAGCTCAACCTGGGCCGCACCGAGGTGCGCGCGCCGGCCGATGGCCGCGTCAACGACCGCACGATGCGCGTGGGCGACTACGTGGTGGCCGGCAAGCCGGTGCTGGCGTTGCTGGATACCGGCTCGTTCCGCATTGATGGCTATTTCGAGGAAACCCGACTGCGCGGCGTGGCGCCGGGGCAGCGCGTGGACATCCGCCTGATGGGCGAATCGGCACCGCTGCACGGCCATGTCGAGAGCATTGCCGCCGGTATCGAGGACCGCTACCGCAGCAACGGCAGCACCCTGCTGCCGAACGTGACCCCGGCCTTCGACTGGGTGCGGCTGGCGCAGCGCATCCCGGTGCGCATCGCCATCGACGAAGTGCCCAAGGGCGTTGAGTTGATTGCCGGCCGTACCGCCACGGTGACCGTGGACACCGGCCGCCATCCGCACAACGGCAAGGCCGGCACTTCGCCGACACAGGCGGGCCTGTGAACGCCGCCCTGCCCCGTCTCGGCCTGATCGTCGCACTGGCCAGCCTGGCCGCGTGCAAAACCGTCGGCCCGGACTATGCACTGCCGGAAGGTTCGGCGTTCAAGCGCCCGGAGGCCAATGCGGCCTTCATCGATACGCAGAACCCGCAGATTGCCGCCAACCAGGCGCTGCCCGACCGCTGGTGGTCGCTGTACAACGACCCGGTGCTGGACGGGCTGATCACCCAGGCACTGCGTGACAACGTGGAACTGAAGGCCGCCGATGCGCACCTGCGCCGCGCTGCCGCCGTGTACGAACAGGCGCTGGACGCGGGCGGCTTCGAGTACGAGGCCGAGGCCGGCGTCAGCCGCGCGCAGTTGTCGGCCGAATCGTTCCTGCAGGAGCACGAGCTGCCGGTGATCAACCTGGCCGATGGCAAGTTCGCGGTCAGCTACCAGTTCGACCTGTTCGGCAAGCTCAAGCGCGGCGCCGAAGCGGCGCGAGCCGACGAACAGTCGGTTGCCGCAGCACGTGACCTGGCCCAGGTCAGCGTGGTCGCGCAGGTGGCCGACAGCTACCTGGAGATCTGCCACGCCAACCACGAGCTGCACGTGGCCGAGCATTCGCTGCAGCTGCAGCAGCGCAGCCGCACCGTTACCGAGCGCCTGATCGCCGCCGGCCGCGGCACACCGCCGGAACTGGCCCGGGCCAATGCGCAGGTGGCGCTGCTGGAGGCGGCACTGCCGCCGCTGCGCGCGCAGCGTTCGGCCGCGGCCTATTCGCTGGCCGCACTGCTGGGCCAGACCCCGGGCCAGCTGCCGGCCGGGGTGATCGACTGCGCGCACGCGCCCGGCCTGGCGCAGCCGCTGCCGGTCGGTGATGGCCGTGCGCTGCTGCAGCGCCGCCCGGACGTGCGCCAGGCCGAACGCAAGCTGGCCTCGGCCACGGCGCGGATTGGCGTGGCCACCGCCGAGCTGTATCCGGACATCCGTCTGGGTGCCTCAGTGGGCGCCGCCGGCCTGCTGGAAGACTTCGGCACGCCGATGACCCAGCAGTGGTCGATCGGCCCGCTGATCTCGTGGACACTGCCCTCTTCGGGCACGCATGCCCGCATCCACGCCGCCGAAGCCGGTGCCGACGCGGCCCTGGCCGAGTTCGACCACACCGTGCTGCAGGCACTGCGCGAGACCCAGACCGCGCTGGACCGCTATGCGCAGGACCTGCGCCGGCTGCAATCGCTGCGCGTGGCGCAGGAGCAGGCCGCGCTGGCCGCCGAGCAGAACCGCCGGCTTTACCAGGGCGGCCGCACACCCTACCTGTCCAGCCTGGATGCCGACCGCAGCCTGGCCAGCAGCGACGCCACCCTGGCCGCCGCCGAAGCGCAGGTCTCGCGCGACCAGATCCACCTGTTCCTGGTGCTGGGTGGCGGCTGGCAGGCATCGGTTGCCCCGGCTGCACCGTCCACCGCACAGGCCACGGCGAAGTAAGCCATGAACGCGCTGACCGATCGCCAGGCCTGGCTGTTCTCGATCAAGACCTACCTGGCCGCGGTGGCCGCGCTGTACATCGCCATGGCCGGCAACCTGTCGCGCCCATACTGGGCGATGGGCACGGTGTACATCGTCAGCCAGCCGCTGCTGGGCCCGACCCGCGCCAAGGGCGTGTACCGCATTGTCGGCACCCTGGTGGCCGGGCTGGCCACGCTGCTGGTACTGCCGGCGCTGGTGGAAACCCCGCTGGTGCTGAGTGCGGCGATGTCGATCTGGCTGGCCGGTTGCCTGTTCATGGCCCTGCTCAATCGCGGCCCTCGCGGCTACGCGTTCCTGCTGGCCGGCTACACCACCGCCTTCATCGGCTTCCCGGCGGTAACTTCGCCGGAGACCATCTTCGACACCGTGGTGGCGCGCAGCGAGGAGATCATCCTCGGCACGGTGGTGGCCGTGCTGTTCGCCTCGCTGTTGTTCCCGGCCTCGGTGCGGCCGATGCTGCGCGCCCGGATCGGCAACTGGATGGAGGACGCTGCGCAGTGGTGCCGGCAGATCCTTGAGCGTGGCCGCGCGCATGCGCCGCGCAACCGGCTGGCTGCCGACCTGGTGCAGTTCGAGGCACTGATCGAGTTCCTGCGCCGCGACGATCCACGCCATGCCGGGTCTGCGGTGTCGATGGAGCGGCTGCGCGAGCGCATGCTGTTGCTGTTGCCGGTGTTGTCGTCGATCGCCGATCGCCTGAGCGCGCTGCGCAGCGATGGGCAGGCCCTGCCGGATGGGCTGCCGGCGCTGGTCGACGACATCCGCGAGTGGCTGGATGGCCCGACCAACGCCAGCGAGTACGCGCGGCTGCGCGCGCGCATCAGCGCGCTGAAGCCGCAGGTGGACCGCGACCTGCAGCACCTGCAGCTGGCCAGCCTGCTGCTGCGCCTGGAAGAACTGGTGGACCTGTGGCAGGACTGCCGCACCCTGCAGCACGCGATCGACCAGGGCACGGCGCCGTTGGATCGCGCGCACTACCGCATCCGCACCGAACGCGTGGCCGCCGACAAGCACGTCGACTACGGCATGGCGCTGTTCTCCGCGCTCAGTGCCGGCGTAGCGCTGATGAGCTACTGCGTGCTGTGGATCGCGCTGGGCTGGGAAGGCGGCGGCAACGGCGCGATGATGGCGGCGGTGACGGCCGCATTTTTCGCCGCACAGGACGATCCGGCCCCCAGCATGGTGCAGTTCCTGGTGTGGGCGATGGTCGCCTCGGTGGTGGCGGGCGTGTACCTGTTCGGCGTGTTCCCAGCCGTGCACGACTTCGGCCTGCTGGCGCTTGTGCTGGCGGTGGCCTTCCTGCCGCTGGGACTGCTGCTTCATCATCCCAAGAGTGCGCTGTTCGCGCTGCCGCTGACAGTCAATCTGGCTGCGTTGCTGAGCCTGCAGAACACCTACAGCGCCAACATCCAGACCTTCCTCAATTCGTCGATCGCGATGTTCATCGGCATTGGCTTTGCAGTGGTGATGACCCGCCTGTTCCGTTCGGTAGGTGCCGAGTGGACCGCGCGCCGGCTGGTGCGGCAGGGCTGGACCACGCTGGCCGAAGCCGCCGAAGGACGTGGCCAGCAGGATCGGCAGCGCTTCGCCGCACGCATGCTCGACCTGCTGGGCCTGCTCGCACCGCGCCTGGCAGCGACGCCGGAGGGCAGCGACATTGCCTCGGTGGACATGCTCAACGAGGCGCGCATCGGCCTGAACATCCTGCAGCTGCGTCGTGCACGGCTGGAACTGCCCGAGCGCAGCCGCGAAGCCGTCGAGCACATCCTGGAAGAGATCGCTGGGCACTACCGGCGGCAGATCGCGGCGCGCAAGCCGATTGCTGCAGACCAGGCGCTGCGCGAGCGGCTGGATACCTCGCTGGGCCGGGTTGGCAGCGTGGCGGCGTGCAAGGCCCGCGACGAGGCGCTGATGGGCCTGGTCGGCCTGCGCTTCGCGCTGTTCCCGGAGGCCAAGGCGTTGGCGCCGGGCCTGGCCATGGACACGGCGACGCAGCCGTAGCGCGCTACCCTGTGCGTCCACAGACCCCATTGCCGGGGTCGGATCCTTCGCCGCGGGCGAAGGCTCTGACCCCTGCTCTGCACAGGAAGCTCCAATGAGTTACGACATGATGGTGTTCGAGGCCAGCGCCGCGCCACGCGAGGCGCCAGCTTTCATCGCCTGGTTCGAAAAGCAGACGCAGTGGAACGAGCGCCACGAGTACGACGACCCGGCCGTCAGCAGCCCGGCGCTGCAGGCGTGGTTTACGGAGATGGCGCAGGAATTCCCGCCGTTGAACGGACCACTGAGCAACGACGATGACGACCGCGCCGAGGTGACCGAGTACAGCATCGGCCGGCAGGTGATCTACGGCGCGTTCGCCTACTCGGTGGCCGAGCGCGCGCACGGGCGGGTGCAGGATCTGGCCGAGAAGCACGGCGTGGGCTTCTTCGACGTGAGTGCGGATGAAGCGGCGATCGTGTTTCCTGATGGGTTGGTACTCATCGCGTAGATCCACGCCATGCGTGGATGACCACCAGAACGATCGAAGCGCGCTTTTGTAGAGTCGAGCCACGCTCGACTCCGTGGCCCATCAGCCGAGCATGGCCCGGCTCTACAGGCAGCGCATCACGCCCGCGTCAGAACAACGTGCCCTGCACCGTGGGCTGTTCGATGGGTGCCGGTTGTTCGGCCACATCTTCGGCACCCAACCGCCAGGCCAGGCCGCCCAACCGGCTGGCGTGCCGCTTCAGTGCGGCCTGCAGCACGTCGGCGCTGCTGGCCACATGCAGTACCTGGCGGGCGCGGGTCAGGCCGGTGTAGACCAGCTCGCGCGACAGCACGCGGCTGTCCTGGCGTGGCAGCTGCAGCCACACTTCATCGAACTCCGAGCCCTGTGCCTTGTGCACGGTCATCGCAAAGGCGCTTTCGTGCGCGGGCAGTGCGGCCGGGTGGAAGGCGCGTGGCTGCTCGACGGTGTCGCCCGGGAACCAGGCCACGATCGCGCCGCTGTCGTCGCGCAGGCAGATACCGATGTCGCCGTTGAACAGGCGGTGCCGGTAGCTGTTCTCGGTGACCAGCAGAAGGCGGCCCTGGAAGTAGCCTGGGGTATTGCCGGCCAGCAGCTGCTCGATACGGCTGTTCAGCCCGCGCGCACCTTGCGGGCCTTCGCGCAGCGCGGTCAGCACGCGCAGGCGACCGGCCTGCTGCAGGGCACGTACCGGATCCGCGGCCTCGGCCAGTGTACGCCAGTGGCCCACCAGGTGCTCACGCTGGCCACGCAGCGGGTCCGCCTCACCTTCGTGGAAGTGCACGCCAGCCAATCCACCACCGCGCAGCAGCTGCAATGCAGTGCGGCTGTCACCTTCACGCACGGCATGCGCCAGCGGTGCCAGGTCCAGCGCATCACTCTGCCGGTAGCCGCGTTGCAGCTGCACGCGACGGCCGGCGAAGGCGCGTGGTGCGGCCTGCGGCTGCAAGGTGGCCGGTGCCAGCAGGCCATGCAGCGCCAGCGCATCGTCGGCGCGGGTGCCGATGCCATCGCCGCTGGCGCGCAGGATCGCGCTGAGCACATCACCGGCTTCGACCGACGGCAACTGATCGGGGTCGCCGAGCAGGATCAGGCGGGTGCCGCTGGCAACTGCATCGACCAGCTTGGCCATCATCGGCAGATCGATCATCGACGCTTCGTCGACCACCACCACGTCCACCGCCAGCGGATTGTCGGTGTGGTGGCGGAAGCGTGGTGAGTCGGGAATCACGCCGAGCAGTCGATGCAGGGTGGTGCCGCTGCTGGGCAGTGCCGCGCACAGCGTCGGATCCAGTCCCTGTTCCTGCAGGCGTTGCACGGCCATGCGCAGGCTCTCGGCCATCCGCTCGGCGGCGCGACCGGTGGGCGCGGCCAGCGCCACCTCGGGCAGCGGCTGGCCGGCGTGCCGGGCCTGCGCGGCCAGCAGCAGCAAGAGGCGTGCGATGGTGGTGGTCTTGCCTGTGCCGGGGCCGCCGGTGACCAGCGCCAGCGGATGGCGCAGCGTCACGCCGGCTGCGCGTGCCTGGTGATCTTCGCCGTGCGATGCGTGCGGGAACAGCTGCGCGAACAATGGCGCCAACGCTGCCATGTCCGGCGCCGGCAGCGGATGCCGGCCGATGCGCTGCAGACCGGTGGCCAACTGGCGCTCGTACTCGCGGTAGCGGCGCAGGTACAGCAGCCCGTTCTCCAGCACCAAGGGGGCATCCCCGGCGATGGCGTCAGCCTGCTCCGGTGTGGCCACCCATGGCGATGCGCGCAGCTGCGCCAGCCAGGCCTGCGCGGCGGGCCACTCGGGCACGCCTTCCAGCAACCGCTGCGGTTGTGCCGGATCGAACGCGGCGTGGCCCTGGGACACCGCCAGCGAAGCCAGCGCCGCCGCCAGTGCCACACTGTCGGGCGTGTCGTCGCGCAGCCGCTGCAGGCTGGTCGCCAATGCGTGGTCGAGGGTGCGCAGCAGGCCCTTCTGATGAAGTTCCTTCAGCAGGCTCATGCGCTGGCTCCACGGGCACGCGCGGCGAGCTGGGCCTGGGCCTGCTCGCCGCCGGCGAACAGCGCGTCGAGTGCATCCACCAGCGCGAACGGGAAACGATCCACGTGCACGCCGTTGCCCGTGCCATCCAGGCCGCGGCAGAACAGGTAACGGATGCCGCCCATGTCGCGCTCGTAGTCGTAGGCGGCGCCCAAGCGGAAGCGCAGCCAGCGATGCAGGGCCACGGTGTAGATCAGCGCCTGCAGATCGTATTCGCTGTGGCGCATGGCAATGGCCAGCAGGTCCGGGCTGTAGCCGGGCAGGCGGTTGGACTTGTAGTCGAGCACGTACCACCGGCCATCACGCACGTAGGTCAGGTCGATCATGCCGGTCATCAGCCCCTCCAGGCGGCGGCGCTGGCCGAAGCCGCGGCGGCCACTGGAAATACCGTGCGCATGCAGCACCTGCAGCAGCGCCGGCACGGTGGTCGCCTCGATGGCGAAATGGAAGTCGATTTCGGCGCGGCGCTCGCCTTCACCGAGGCTGTACAGCGCACCGCCTTCGGGCAGCGGTACGGTCAGCGTGTGGCCCACCAGCGGCACCAGCACCGCTACGCCATCGTCCAGATCGACGTCGGCATAGCCCTCATCGTGCAGCGCCTTGCGCAGCACCTCGGCCTGGCCCTCGGGAGCTTCCCGGCCTGGTTGCCAGTCAGCCCATGCGGCGAAGTCGACGTTTTCCATTGCCTCGTGCAGCACGTTGCCGAAGCGGCTGCCCATGAAACGCGGGTCGAGCGGCGCGCTGTCCTCGGCCTCCGCGGCGGCTTCCGGCAGTGCCGGTTCCAGCGGCAGCTCCGGGCCGGTGGGTTCGTCGGCTGCCGGCGCCGGCAGCGCGGTGGCAGCGGCTTCGATGTCACTGCCCGCGCCGGCATCGGCGTGGGCCAGCTGGGTGAAGCTGTACACCCACCAGTCGTGCGGAACGCGCCGGGTCAGTGCACGCACCGCCGGAAGATCCCCTTCCACTTCGGCCGCCAGCTGCGGCAGCGCAGCCGGTACCTCACTGTCATCGATGCGCACATCGGCATGCGCGCGCAGCGCCTGCAGGTCACCCAGCAGCGGTGCCAGCCGCGTCCTGCCGAGCCCGGCCAGATCACCCACGGCGATCCACAGCGCGTGCTCGGCGCGGGTCAGGCCGACATACAGCAGGCGGGCATCCTCGGCACGCTGCTCGCGCTCGCGCTGCGCAGTGGCCGCTTCCCAGGCCTCGTCCTTGCCCAGCTTCCAGTGCAGCTGGCGCTGGCCGCCCACATGCACCGTGCAGTGCGAGGCGGTGTTGGGCGCACCGCCGTCGATGCCCACGAAGGGCAGGAACACCAGCGGGTACTCCAGGCCCTTGCTCTTGTGCAGGGTGATGATCTGCACGCGGCGCGCATCCGATTCCAGGCGCAGCAGCTGCTGCTCGTCATCCTGGTCGGCGCTGGCCATCTGGCCCTGCAGCCAGTCCAGCAGGCCGTGCATGCCCAGCGCCTGCGCCGAGGCTTCCTGCAGCAGTTCGCCCAGCTGCAGGTAGTTGGTCAGGCGGCGCTCGCCATCGATCAGCGCCAGCAGGCGCTCGCCCTGCGCGGCGCAGACGTCGGCGATCACCGCGAACGGGCCGCCGCGCTGCCAGCGCTCGCGCCAATGCAGCAGCTGCGCCTGGAACCCGCGTTGCAGGTCGCCCTCGTGCTCCATCGCCGCGATCGCACTGGCGCGCTGGCCGAGCAGCACTGTGGCCAGCGCTGCGCGCAGGCGACCTTCGTCAGCCGGCTGCAGCAGCGCCAGCAGCAGTGCACGCAGATCACGCGCTTCGCTGGTGGCGAACAGGCTCTGCTTGCCCGCTGCCACGGCAGGAATGCCGACCGCGGCCAGCGCGCGCTGCACCAGCGTGGCCTCGCGATGCGAACGCACCAGCACCGCGATGTCACCCGGCTGTACCGGGCGCCCACGCAGCACCGCATTGCCGGCGCGCGCCTCGACCAGGATCTGGTGGATCGCCGCCACACAGGCCTGGGCGGCTGCTTCGCGCGAGGCATCGGCACTCATCGCCTTGTCACCGCCACTGCGCAGCACGCGCAGGGTGAGTGCCGGGGCAGCATGGCCGTCGCGCTGGTAGTCCGCATCGCTGCGCACGCCACCGGGCCGCACCGGCTCGAACTGGATGCCACGCTCGAGGAAGGCGTCTTCGCCACCGTTGTCGTACAGCGCCTGCAGCGCGCGCAGCACGGCCGGTCGCGAGCGGAAGTTCTGGTCAAGCACCGGCGCCTGTTGCGCTACCCGCTTGGCCTTCAGGTAAGTGTGGATATCACCGCCGCGGAAACCGTAGATCGCCTGCTTGGGATCGCCGATCAGGAACAGCGCCGGTGCCAGGCCGAGCTCGCGCACTTCCGGTGAATCGCCGAACACGGTGTGGAAAATGCCCCACTGACGATCGTCGGTATCCTGGAACTCATCGACCAGCGCGATGCGGTACTGCGCGCGCAGCTGCTTGACCAATGCCAGCCGCTGCGGGCCTTCCAGGGCCAGTGCGACGCCATCGATCAGATCGTCGTAGGTCTGCACCCGGCGGGTGCGCTTCAGCGCCTGAAGGCGCTGTCTGGCTTCGTCGCGAAGCACGTGCAGGAAGTTCAACGCGGTGGCACGGAGCCAGGCATCGCGTTCGGCCAGAAGCGCGACATAGCGGGCCAACGGCGCCTGCAATGGCGACGATGGCGTGCGCTCGGCGAATTTCTTGTTGGTCTTGGCTGCCAGCGCCTCCGGCAGCAGTGCCGGCAGGCGCTCGCTGGTCAGCAGCTCGCGCGGGTCGGCGCGTTCGGCCCAGCCCAGCAGTTGCCGGCCCAGCGGGTGCAGCCAGCCCAGCTTGTACGACACGCCGTTGATCCATTTGTTGTCGACCGCATCGCAGAGGTCGATGAAGAACTGCTCGCCATGCTCGCGCACGCTTGCGGACAGCTCTTCGGCAACACTCTGCAGGGCGGCCTGCGGATCGGGCAGCGCCACCGCCTGTGGCAACGGGTGCAGCGGCGGCGCGGCCAGCAGCGCGCGCAGATCGGCGGCCAGTGCGTCCGGGGTGGACCACAGCCAGGTCAGCGGTTCCAGCGTGGCCGGGTCATTGGCATATACCCGCCACAGGTCGGCCGCGAGCGCTTCCAGCAACTCACGGTCGCTGGCCAGCAGCTCCGGCGGATCAAAGGTGTGGCCGCTCTCCAGCGCATGCTCGCGCAGCACGCGGGTGCAGAAGCCATGGATGGTGAAGATGGACGCAAGGTCGATCTCATCGGCGGCGACCTGCAGGCGGCGCTTCAGTGCGGTGGCGCACTCGGTACCTCCCTGCAGATGGCGCTGCAGCACCTCGCGGGTCAGCCGCACGTCCGGTGCTTCGCCTTCGACCGGTTCCAGATCGACCAGTCGCGCCGCCAGCGCCAGGCGCTCGCGGATGCGCTTGCGCAGTTCCTGGGTAGCCGCATCGGTGAAGGTCACCGCCAGGATCTGGCCGATGCGCAGGCCCTGCTCTACCACCAGGCGGGTAAACAGCGTGGCCAGGGTGAAGGTCTTGCCGGTACCGGCGCTGGCTTCGATCAGGCGGATGCCATCCAGCGGCAGGGCCAGATAGGGATCGACCGCCATGCACTGGGCTCGCTCATCGATGAAGGCGGGGCTCATGCGCTGCCCTCCTGGCGCGTTTCGGCGCCGAGGGTGCGGCCTTCGCGCACCGCGCTGAAGACCACCTGGCTGTTGCGCAGCAGGTCGGCATAACTGGCATCGGAGGCGAACGGGTCGGCCCCCCGCAGCAGCAGCTGCCAGGCGTCGCTGCTGGATTCACCCCAGCTGCGGTCGCTGCCGTGCCACTGCTTCCAGCCCTCGCTGCGCTGTTTCTCTGCCGGCGCGTTGTACAGCGCCCAGCCCGTATACGGGGCAAAGCGCAGCGGCTCACGCAGGCCGCGCTGGCGCAACTGCAGCAGCGCGCGCAGCGCCGCGCGTGCAGCAGGCGCGCTCAGTGCCGGCAGTACATGCGGGCCAGGACCGGCGTCGCCGCCATCGTGGAACTGCACAAGGGGCAGTGCGTCGCCGGCGGCGTTGGCCAGCAGCCAGTCCAGGCCCTGGCGGATCACTGCATTGCCATTGAGCGTGCCGGCGCGCAGCCGCACCAGGCCTTCGGGATGCCGATCGGCCACGCGGCCGTGCAGGCGCACGCCATCGATGTCCACTTCGTAGCGACGGCTTTCCAATGGCTCGCCCTGCATCCAGCCCAGCAGCGCACTGGCATACGGACGCGTCTTCAGCTGCTCCACCTCGAACTGGCGCTGGCCCAATGGACCGGACGGCAACAGGCCACGCGCGCGCAGCCGCGGGTACAACGGCTCGGTATCACCGCTGAGCGTGGCGCGCACCACCGCCGCCTGCACGCTGCGCTTTTCCGGGCCGCGCGATGACAGCACCAGCGGTTCCAGGTCATCAACTTCCCCGGCATCGTCGGCCAGGCGCAGACCCAGCGACTGTGCGAGGAACTGCCCGGCCGGGTCGCACAGGAAGCGGCGCAGGGTGTCGAGCGCGAGCTCGTCTTCCACGGCATCGTCGGGCGGCGGCGGCAGCGGGGCATCGAACCACGGCTGCAGGCCACCACGCTGGCCGGTGAGGCGGCCGGCAGCGGGATGCCATTGCCGCCGATAGCTGAAGCGGCGTGGATCACCCTCTCCGAACGCCGCCGGTGAGAACGGCTGCAGTGCATGGCGCACGGTAAAGTCGCGGACCGCCGCAGGCGGATCGAGGTGATACGCGGCGGCGGCATCGATCAGTTCACTGACCAGCACCGACGGCTCACGCACGCTGCCATCGCGTGGATCGGCGCCGAGGTAGCTGAGGTAGAACACCTCCTGCGCGGCGGCGAACAGCTGCAGGAACAGGAAGCGGTCGTCTTCGCGGGTGGAGCGATCGCCCGGGCGGCGGCGTGGCGTGTCCAGCTCGGCGGTGAGCTGGTTGAGGCCCGCGGCCGGGTCACGGCGCGGGAAATCGCCGTCATTGAGACCGAGCACGCAGATCACCCGGAACGGCAGCAGGCGCATCGGCACCATGCGGCCGAAACTGATGCCACCGGTCAGCAGCGGCGCGCGCGTATCGGCCTCGCCCAGTACGCCGGCGAAGTGCGAACGCACCACCTCAGGCGGCACGCCATCTTCGAAACCGGCCTTGGCGGCATCGTCGGCGAACTGATTCAGCAGCTTGCGCAGGCGCTCGAGGGCACGCTGGCTGTTGGGCGAGCTGGGCGCGGTCGGCAGCAGCGCGTCCAGCAGCGACAGCAGCCGTTGCCGCCACTGCGCCGGGGTCAGCAGCTCGCCGAGGCGACGCTGGTAGACCGCCAGCACGCGCAGCAGCCGCAGCAGCCGGTCCAGTGCTTCCAGCGCGCCGCCTTCCAGTTCGATCCACGGCGCCACGCCGGCCAGGTCCGCCTCGCTGCCGGTGGCGTGACCGAGCACCAGGCGGTCCAGTGCGAACTGCCAGGTGTAGGCGTCGTCGGCCGGCGCCTGGTGCTGGTTGCGGTGCTTCGCATCCAGGCCCCAGCGTGCGCCGGCCTGCTGCAGCCAGCCGTGCAGGCGATCGAAGTCCACCGCCTCCAGTCCGGCCGCTTCGGCCAGCGGCGCGCTGGCCAGCAGGTCCAGCACTTCGTTCAGGCCGAAACGCGAGACCGGCAGGCCCAGCAGGTGCACGAACACATCGGCCAGCGGCTCTCCTGCCAGTGGGCTGCTGTCGGCCAGCGCGTAGGGAATGTGCTCCTCCTCGCCGCCGCGGCCGCCGAACACTGCCTCCAGGTACGGCACATAGGGATCGATGTCCGGCGCCAGCACCGCGATCTCGCGCGCCTGCAGCGGCGGGTCGAAGCGAGGGTCCTGCAGCAGGCTGCGCAGCTGGTCGTGCAGCACCTGAAGCTCGCGCAGCCGGGTGTGGCAGGCATGCACCTGCAGGCTGGGGTCGTCGCTGCGCAGCCCATCGTGCAGCTCGCCCGAGGGCAACGCGCGGCGATGGAAAAGATCGCGCTGCAGGCGATGCAGCAGGCTGTCGGACAGGCCGCCTTCGTCAAGGGTCGGCCGGGTGTCTTCTTCCGGATCCGAATACGCGGCAATCTCGCCGGCCGGGTGCACCACCTCGTAGCTGCCCAGCACCGCCATGAAGTCGCGGCCGGCCGCACCCCAGGCCTCCAGCAGGCGGTTCTCACCGGCCGCTTCACCGAAGGGATCGGGCGCGCCGCTGCGCAGGCGCTCGGCCAGCGTCTGCAGGTCACCCCAGTACGACTGCACCGGAGTGGGCATATAGAAGTGCAGCTCGCCCACCCGCGCCTGGGTGGCCATCACCCGCAGCACGTCGGGCGAGATGTTGAGCGTCGCGAACGCGGACATCCGCGGTGGCAGGCCCTGCGGCAGCGGCTGGCCGGCACCCTCGAAGCGATCCAGGTACGCCTGGATGCGGCGCGCGCGGTAGTCGCGGCCATGGGCGATGGTGCGCCAGAGGATCGCCTGCGGGTCGGCCGGGTCGGCGCCGGCCTCCCAGCGCAGCAACCAGTCGCGGCGCCAGGCCTGGTACTTCTCGAACACCGACGCCAGTTCACCGGCCAGTGCCCACGGCTTCAGGGCGTCGCCGCCGGCAAGATAGGACTGCAGCGCGCGCATCGGTGGCTGCGCCAGCAGCGCCGGGTCGCGCAGTGCCTGGTACAGCTTCCAGTGCAGGCCCGCGGCGTCCAGGTCGTCGCGTTCGCCCGGCACATTGGCATTGAGTGCACGGGCAACGAACTCGCCCGGGGTCAGGAACTCGAGGTTGGCGGCCACGCCATACTCGGCAGCGAGTGTCGCTTGCAGCCAACGCCGCATCGCCACCTGCGGGATCAGCACCACCTCCGGCGCGAGCAACGGCTGGCCCGGAACCGGCACACGCACGTTGCGTGCCAGCAGCGCAGCCAGCACGTCCAGGGAGTTGGAATGGTAGAGGCGGAAATCGCTGCCCGGGTCACTCATCATGCACAGTGTGCAGCACGGCAGGCAGTATTCAATGGCCAGCCCATCGCCGGTACGGATTGTTCCGCGCTGCCGGCCGATTGTCCCGGCCTGGCAAGGGTCATGCCGTGCCACAATACTGGACCGTCCAGTCTGCTTATGTTCAGCCGATGGGCCCGATCCTTCGATGTCTAAAAAACGTTAATGGTGCCCATGTCGGCTTCCGCCTCCAGTCTGGTGCAGTTATCCAACGTCCGCATCGACCGGAGCGGGCGCACGATCCTGCGTGACGTGTCGCTGCAGGTGCCCAAGGGCAGCATCACGGCCGTGCTGGGCCCGTCGGGCAGTGGCAAGTCGACCCTGCTGGCGGCACTGACCGGCGAACTGCGTCCGGTCGCCGGCGAGGTCACCCTGTTCGGCAGGCCGGTTCCGCATGACAGCGGCGCGCTGCTGGAGATGCGCAAGAGCGTGGGTGTGCTGCTGCAGGGCAACGGCCTGCTGACCGATCTGACCGTCGCCGAAAACGTCGCGCTGCCACTGCGCACGCATACCCGCCTGCCGACCGCCGTGCTGCGCCGCCTGGTGGAAATGAAGCTGCATGCCGTGGGCCTGCTGGCCGCTGCCGATGCCTGGCCGCGCGAACTGTCCGGCGGCATGGCGCGCCGCGTCGCGCTGGCCCGCGCGCTGGCACTGGATCCGCCACTGATGATCTACGACGAGCCGCTGACCGGGTTGGACCCGATCGCCTCCGGCGTGATCATGAGCCTGATCCAGCGCCTCAACCACAGCCTGGGCCTGACCAGCATCATTGTCAGCCACCACGTGCACGAGACCCTGCCGATCTGCGACCAGGTGATCGCCATCGCCAATGGCGGCATCGTGTTCCAGGGCACGCCCGAGGCGCTGCAGTCCAGTCAGGACCCGCTGCTTCGGCAGTTCCTGCACGGCCAGCCCGATGGCCCCATTCCGTTCGATGCCGCGCCGCGCGCGAGGGTCGCCTGATGCCGTTCGTCCAAGCCACCCGCTCGCTGGGTCGCGCCGGCCTGTTCTCGCTGACTGTGCTGCGTGGTTCGCTGCCGACCCGTGATTTCCTGGCCGAGCTGACCCGCGAGATCTACAAGATCGGCGCACGCTCGCTGCCGATCATCGCCGTCGGTGGTGCCTTCGTCGGCCTGGTGCTGACCCTGCAGGGCTACCGCACGCTGACCACCTTCGGTGCGGCCGACGCGCTGTCGACCCTGCTCGGCCTGTCGCTGTACCGGGAACTGGCGCCGGTGCTGACCGCGCTGTTGTTCATCGGCCGCGCCGGCAGCTCGATCGCCGCCGAACTGGGCCTGATGCGCGCCACCGACCAGATCAAGGCACTGGAGCTGATGGCGATCGACCCGGTGGCCAAGGCCGTCGCGCCGCGCTTCTGGGCGGCGGTGCTGACCGTGCCGCTGCTGACCGGCATCTTCTGCTCGCTGGCGATCAGCGCCAGCTACTTCGAAGCGGTGCATGTGCTGGGCCTGGACAATGGCGTGTTCTGGTCGGCACTGCGCAACAGCGTCGATTTCTGGGACGACTTCGGCGTGGCGATGCTGAAGTCGGCGATCTTCGGCGGCACCGCAGCGCTGGTCGCCGCCTATGTTGGTTTCCACGCCGAGCCGACCATCGAGGGCACCTCGGTGGCGACCACCCGTGCGGTGGTCAATGCCTCGCTGCTGGTGCTGATGTTCAACTTCGTGCTGTCGGCAATGTTGTTCACCTAACCCCTCCACCGGCGGTGCGCATGCGCGCGCGGCCACCACGACTCGATCAGGTAATCCACATGGCCATCCGCGGTCCCAGACTCGAATTCTCTGTCGGCGCATTCCTGCTGCTGGCCCTGGCCTCGCTGATGGTGCTGGCCGTGGCCTCGACCAACCAGCGCTGGAGCTGGGGCAGCCAGGGCTACGAGCTGAAGGCGCGCTTCTCCCAGGTCGGCCAGCTGCGCAAGCAGGCGCCGGTGAAGATCGGCGGCGTCACCGTCGGCCAGGTCGCCTCCATCGACCTGGATCCGGTGAAGTTCGAATCCATCGTGACCCTGCGCATGGACAGCAAGGTCAAGGACCTGCCGGCGGACACCTCGGCGGGCATCTTCACCAGTGGTTTGCTCGGCGAGAGCTATATCGGTCTGCAGCCGGGCGGTGACCCGGACGTGCTGAAGGCCGGTGACGAGATCGTCTTCACCCAACCGGCGGTGGACCTGATCCAGCTGGTCGGCAAGTACATGTTCAGTGGCGGCGCCGGTGGTGGCCCTGCCCAGAAGCCCAACGATGGCGCGCAGGCGCCTGCAACGGAACCGCAACCATGAAAATGAAACTGATTCCCGCCCTGCTCGCCTCGGCGCTGCTGATGGCCACCCCGTTCCTTGCCCAGGCCCAGGCGGCCGCCCCCGCCGCTGCCGCAGCGCAGGGCCAGGCCGGCAAGGTGGTGATCGATGCCAGCACGCGCATTCTCACCACGCTGCAGCAGCGCCGCAGCGAGTTCAGCAGCAACCCGGCCAGCCTGCGCAGCTACATCGACAGCGAACTGAACCGCACCTTTGACCGCGACTATGCGGCACGCCTGGTGCTGGGCCCGCACGCCCGCGGCGCCTCCGACGGCGACATCAAGCTGTTCGCCGATGCGATGGCCGACAGCCTGATGCAGCGCTACGGTTCGACCCTGCTCAACATCCAGGGCAAGCCGAGCTTCCGCCTGAAGGGTGAAAGCCCGCTGCCGGGCAACCGTGGCGTGCGCGTCAGCACCGAACTGGTGCGCGCCGGCAACGAACCGACCCCGGTCGAGTACTGGATGCGCAACGTGAACGGCCAGTGGAAGATCTTCGACGTCAACATCGAAGGCATTTCCTACGTGCAGACCTTCCGCAACCAGTTCGATACGCCCTTGCGCCAGAAGGGCATCAAGCAGGTGGCCAGCGAGCTGCACAGCGGCAGCCTGCAGGCCGGGCCGGCGGGCAATGGCAAGTAACGCACTGGCGCTGCTGGAAGGCGACACCCTGCGCCTGCGCGGGGTGCTCGACCGTGCCGCGGTGATTGCACTGTGGCCGCAACTGCAGGCCCTGCCAGCCCAGCTGGCGCGGCTGGAGCTGGGCGAGGTCGAGCGCGTGGACAGCGCCGGCCTGGCCCTGCTGGCCGAACTGGCCGCCCGGGCACGCAAGGCGGGCCATGCGCTGGCCATTTCCGGCGCGCCGGTCGGCTTCAACGAGCTGAGCGCAGCCTACCGGCTGTCGCCCGACCTGGACTTCAACGCTACTTCTGCTGCGAGCTGACATGAACGTCGTACGCACTTTCCCCCTGATCCTCCTGGCCACCGCCCTGACCGCCTGTGCCGGCAAGCCCGCGCGCAGCGACGCACCGGTCGCCAGCACCGTGGTCGCGCCCGGCCCTGCTGCCGAAGCGCCGGCCGCAACGGCCGATACCGGCGTGGTCGGTACTGCTCCGGTCGCTGCCGTGGCCAACCCGGCAACGCCTGCCGCTGCGGTGCCGACAACTGCGCCGCAGGGCGCAGAGGCCAGCCCACCAAAGACCGCAGCATCCACCGCCGCCAGCGACGATGATTTCGACGCCCTGTATGGTGGCACCGGCAACACCGGCAATGCCGCGGCTTACGATCCGTGGGAACCGTTCAACCGCAAGGTCCACAAGTTCAACAATGCGGTCGACCGCGGTGTGGCCCGCCCGCTGGCCACCGCCTATACCCACGTGGTGCCACGTTTCGCGCGTACCGGCGTCAGCAACTTCTTCAGCAACCTGCGTGCGCCGGTGACCATCACCAACCAGCTGCTGCAGGGCCGCGGTGCCGATGCGTGGGACAGCCTCGGCCGCTTCCTGATGAACAGCACGCTGGGCATCGGTGGCCTGTTCGATCCGGCCAGCAAGGCGATGGTGCCGCGTCGCAATGAAGATTTCGGCCAGACCCTGGGAGCCTGGGGCTGGCGTCGTTCGCGCTACGTGGAACTGCCGTTCTTCGGCCCGCGTACCGTGCGCGATGTGTTCGGCCTGGCCGGTGACATCCCGTTGTCGCCGATCCGCCGCATCGAGGAAGACAAGGTCCGCATCGGCCTGCAGGGCCTGCAGCTGGTCGACACCCGCGCACAGCTGCTGGCGATCGATGATCTGCGCGACACCGCCGTGGACGAGTACTCGCTGGTGCGCGATGCGTGGATGCAGCGCCGCAACTACCAGATCGAGAACGACCTGCGCAGCAAGCGCGACCGTGGCCACGACGATGCCAATTCGCCGATCCCGGTCGATGCCATGCCGATGCCGAACTGGAGCAACTGATCGCTGCAGCCCGTGCATGAAAAAACCCCGCCTCGGCGGGGTTTTTCTTTTCCGGTAGGTGCCAACCTCGGTTGGCACGCTTTCCTCAGGCCGCCAGCGCGGCCTCGATGGCTTCGCGCAGGCGCGCGTCATCGGCAGCCACGTCCGGGGCGAAGCGCGCGATGACCTTGCCGTCGCGGCCAACCAGGAACTTCTCGAAGTTCCACAGCACCGCCGGTGCTGCGTGGATCGGAATCTCCTTGCTCGCCAGGCGCTCACGCAGCGGGCCTTCGCCGATCGACTGCGGCTGGGCGGCGGTCAGCTGCTGGTACAGCGGGTGGGTGTCATCACCGGCGACACTGATCTTGGAGAACATCGGGAAACTGACGTCGTAGGTAAGCTGGCAGAACTGCTGGATCTCGGCCTCGCTGCCCGGCTCCTGGCCGAGGAAGTTGTTGGCGGGGAAGCCCAGCACTTCCAGGCCCTGCGCGTGCTTTTCCGCATACAGCGCCTGCAGGCCTTCGTACTGCGGGGTCAGGCCGCACTTGGAGGCGACGTTGACCAGCAACAGCACCTTGCCCTGGTAGTCGGCAAGCGAGGACGGCTGGCCGTCGATGGTGGTGAGGGGAATGTCCTGGATCGGGGTGCTCACGCGGGGCTCCGGTTACGGCGGGAATGGCCCGCCAGCATAGCGCCGCGCGCGCTGTTGTAGAGCCGAGCATGGGCTCGGCTCTACAGGCATCCTCAATCCACGCAGATCGTGCCCTGCGCCTTGCCGTCATCGATGCGCTGGCGGCAACCGAAGTTCTGGCTGGCATCACGCTGGCAGGTACCGGACGCCACATCACCGGCCATTGCCTCGCCTGCGGCCAGGCACTGGCCCGTGCAGTCGCTTTTGCGGCTGCAGGCCTTGCCGGCGTCGGCATAGGGAATCACGCATTGCTCGCGCTGCAGCCGGCCGAGCCGCTGCAGGGTGCCACCGGCGGCCTGGCAGTCGACGTCACGTGCTTCGCGGTAGGCCTCGACGGCTTCGGGCGTGGGGGCGGCCGCATCAGCGATCGGCGGCGCGCTGCTGCATGCGGCCAGCAACGCAGCCAGGACAAGAACGGCACAGGAGCGCAAGCGCATGTCGATACCCGCCACGGACACAGGGCGCCCAGCATAGCCAGGCACAGGTGCACGGGACGTGTCAGCCCGCATTGGCATCCTCGTCGTCCTCCGATGCGCCCAGCTGCTGCATCGGGTCGGGCGTCAACTCCGGCGGCAGCGCGCGCTTGGCCTTGCTGCCCAGCTCGGCAAGCCGGCGGGCGCGGCTGATGGCCGACTGCGGCGAGTCGATCAGGCGATTGCGCGCATCGGCGTAGACCTTGGCGGCGTCGTCCAGCTTGCTGCCCACAGCGTTGAAGTCCTTCAGGAACCCGGTCAATGCGTCCAGCACCAGACCGCCGGCCTCACTGATCTTCAGCGCCTGCTTCTGCACCTTGTCGCGGGTCCACAGGCGCTCGGCGACGCGCAGCAGCGCCATCAGGGTGTTGGGCGAGGCGAACACCACGCGGTTGTCGAACGCGAATGCCTGCAGGCTGCCATCGGCGCCCAGAGCGGCCGACAAGGCACCCTCGATGGGAACAAAGGCAATGGTGATGTCCAGCGTCTCGCTGCCCAGTGCCTTGGGATAGTTCTTCTCGCCCAGGTCCTTCACGTGCTGGCGCAGCGCAACCGCGTGCCGGCGCAGCGCATCCTCTGACTGCTCCGGGGTGGCGGCATTCATCGCCTCCTGCCAGGCGATCAGGTTCACCTTGCTGTCGATCACCACGCTGCGTTCGTCGGGGAACCGCACCACTACGTCCGGTCGCAGGCGCGCACCTTCGTCATCCACGGCATGCTTCTGCCGCTGGTAGTGCACGCCCTCTTCCAGGCCCGATCCGCGCAGTACGTTGTCGAGCATCAGCTCGCCCCAGTCACCGCGGACCTTGGCATTGCCCTTCAGCGCATTGGTCAGCGCCGATGCCTGCGCGGCCATGTCCTGGTTGAGCGTCTTCAATTCACCCACCGCACCCAGCAGGCTGGCGCGCTGGCGCGCCTCCTCACCGTACAGGGTATCGACGCGGGTACGGAAATCACCCAGCTTGTCGGCGAACGGCTTGAGCAGCCCCTCGATATCCGCGCGCGACTGCACCGTCGCCTGTCGCACGTTCTTCTCGAACTGCTGTCCGCGTTCGTCGAACACCTTGCCCGCCAGTTCGGCGAAGGCACCGGACAGCTTTTCCTTGGCGGTATCGAGATAGCTGCGCAGTTCGGCGCTGGCCCGTTCGGAGTGCTGCAGATTGGCCACCGCGCGGGCATGTTCGCCGTGCAACTGCTGGTAGCGCTGGTGCGCCTGCTGCAGCTCGCTGCTGATATCGGCAAGGGCAGCGCGTGCCTGCGCCAAGGCCGCTTCGCGTTCGGCCAGTTGTGCTTCGCGACTGGCCGACAGCGCCGCTTCGCGCTCCACCCGGGCGGTCAGGGTGGTGACCGCCTGTGCGTGCTGCTGGCTGCGGGCCCGCTCGTTTTCCAGTTCCGCGCCCAGCGCGTCGAGGCGGCCGCGCAGCTGGCCGGCATCGACCAGCGCGAGGCGATGCTGTTCGCGTTCGCTGTCCAGCTGCCGCTGCAGATCATCGGACGCTGCGTTGCCAGGGGTGCGACGCCACAGCAGCAACAGCGCGACCAGCGTCGCCAGCAGCAGGACCACCGCGAGGATCATGAGGACTTCGATATTCATGCGATCAGTTTAGCCCCGCTGCGCTAGGCTGGGTCGGTCTACCCCGGAAGCCCCCATGCTCGCTCTGTACGGAAAGCCCACCTCCATCAACGTGCGCAAGGTGCTGTGGCTTTGCGCCGGCCTCGACCTGCCACTCCAACACGAGCCAGAACCACCGGCGGACCTGCTGGCCACGTTGAATCCCAACCGGCAGGTGCCGGTCCTGCGCGATGGCGACTTCGTGCTGTGGGAATCCAACAGCATCTGCCGCTACCTGGCCGTACGTGCTGGCCGTGATGACCTGCTGCCCGGTACGGCGCAGGGCCGCGCCCGGGTCGAGCAGTGGATGGACTGGCAGGCCAGCGACCTCAACAGCGCCTGGCGGCACGTGTTCATGGCGCGCGTGCGCCGGCATCCGGACTACCCGGACGATGCCCGCGCCGAGGCCAGCCTGGCGCAGTGGAACCACTTGATGGGCGTACTCGACACACAGTTGGCCGGTGGCCACTGCCACGTGACGGGCAACGCCTTCACTCTGGCCGACATCGTGCTCGGGCTGTCGGCCCAGCGCTGGCGCAGCACACCTGGCAACAAGCCCGTGCTGCCACACCTCTCGGCATGGTTCGAACGGCTGCGCGAGCAGCCCGGTTTCGCCACCCACGTCGACAACGGCGTGGCCTGAGGCAGGGGTCAGATCCCTTTCCCTGGGGGGAAAGGGATCTGACCCCAAGGGCGCGCGGGAACCGCCGGTGTTACCAGCCTTCCAGCACGATCTTGCCCTTGGCACGCTGGCTTTCCAGCAGCGCGTGGGCGCGCCGCAGGTTGGCCGCGTCGATGCGCCCGAAGTGCTCGCCCAGGGTGGTGTGCAGCACGCCCGTGTCGATCAGCTCGGCCACACGGTTCAACAGGTCATGCTGGCGCTGCATGTCCGCAGTGCGGTACAGCGGCCGGGTGAACATCGACTCCCAGTGCAGTGACAACGCCTTGCGCTTGAGCGCCATCACGTCCACCTGGCCCGGGTCATCGATCAGCCCCAGTTGGCCCTGCGGTGCCAGCAGTTCCACGATCTGCGCGTAGTACTGGTCGGAGTGGGTCAGGCTGGCGACATGCTGCACCTCGCTGATGCCGAGCCGCGCCAGTCCCTCGGCCAGCGGCAGGCTGTGGTCGATCACGTGGTGTGCCCCCATTGCGTACGTCCAGTCCTGGGTATCCGGGCGCGAGGCGGTGCCGATCACGGTCAGCCTGGTCAGCTTCCGTGCCAGCTGCACCAGGATCGAACCGACACCACCGGCAGCACCGATCACCAGCAGGGTCTGGCCTTCGCCACCACCCTCCGGGATGCGCAGGCGGTCGAACAGCAGCTCCCAGGCGGTGATTGCAGTCAGTGGCAACGCTGCGGCGGCGGCATCGTCGAGACTGGCCGGCTTGCGGCCTACGCTGCGCTCATCCACCAGCTGGTACTGCGCATTGCTGCCCGGGCGGTCGATGACGCCGGCGTAGTAGACCGCGTCGCCGGGCTGGAACAGAGTCACCTCGCTGCCCACCGCGTCGACGATGCCGACCGCATCCCAGCCCAGCACGCGCGGGCCATCGGTGGCCACGCCGCGGCGGACCTTGGTGTCGACCGGGTTCACCGCCACCGCGCGTACCGCCACGCGCAGGTCACGCGGGCCGGGCTGCGGCAGTTCCAGTTCAATGTCGATCAGGGCCTGGGCATCATCGATCGGCAGGCCGGCTTGGGTGTAGGCAATGGCGCGCATGGCAGCGGTCCAGTGGGGAAGGAGGCGACAGGTTGCGCCGCACGCGGTCCCTCGGAAAGGCGCAGAATCGGGCAGCACTTTCACTCTGGCGATGAAGATGATCCGCTTCGACGATCTGCAGCTGTTCGTCCGTACTGCCGCACTGGGCAGCTTCTCGCAGGCGGCCCGCGAAGCCGACCTGCTGCCGGGGCAGGTTGCTGCGGCGGTGGCGCGGCTGGAACGCGAGCTGGACCTGCGACTGTTCGTGCGCACCACGCGCAGCCTGCGCCTGACCGGCGAGGGGGCGCTGTACCTGCCGTATGCGCAGGAGGTGCTGGCCACCCTGCGCGAGGGCCAGGCGCGCGTGCAGGGCGAAGACGCCGAACTGCACGGCACCCTGCAGCTGTCGGCGCCGTCGGACTTCGGTCGAAATCTGCTGCTGCCCTGGCTGAGCGCTTTTCGCGCCGCGCACCCCCGGCTGCGCCTGCACCTGCGCCTGTCCGACGAAGTGGCCGACGTGTTCCGCGACCCGGTCGACGTGGCCATCCGCATCGGCCACTTCGACGACGCCAACTACGTCGCCCTGCCCCTGCTGGAAGGCAATCGGCGCATACTCGCGGCGTCGCCCGACTATCTGCAGCGGCGCGGCATGCCCACGCGCCTGGACGATCTGCGCGAGCATGATTGCCTGGTCTACCAGCTCAATGGCCGCGCCTATGATCGCTGGTCGTTCGAGGTCGACGGGCGCCGCAGCGTGATTCCGGTGCGCGGCCCGTTGGTCTGCGATGACGCCGATGTGGTGCGGCGCTGGGCGGTGGCCGGCGAAGGCATCACCTACAAATCCTGGCTGGACCTGCGCGAGGATGTGCTTGCAGGGCGCCTGCAGCTGCTGCTCGATGGCATCGGCAGCCACATACCGTTGCAACTGGTCTGCCCGCACCGCAAGCAGTTCTCGCCGGCGGTGCGGCAGCTGCACGCGCAGCTGCGCCAGCACCTGCAACCTCTGCTGTCTGGCATGCCCGAAGATCCTGCCGGCCCCCTGTCGCCAGCCCCGGCGCTGGCCGACAATGACGGCCCCCCGTAAGAGAGAACACCGCCATGCCGTGGATGGGCATCCAGGACCTGTGGACGTTTCTGGTCGCCGTGCTGGTGTTTCTCGCTCTGCCCGGTCCCGGTACCTTCACCCTGCTGACCGCCACCGGCCGTGGCGGTGTGCGCGGCGGCTACACCGCTTTGGCCGGCCTGCTGGTCGGCGACCAGATCCTGATGTGGCTGGCGCTGGCCGGCGTGGCCGCGTTGCTCAAGGCCAACCCGCTGGTGTTCCACGCCGTGCAGTACCTGGGTGCGGCCTACCTGGTGTGGGTCGGCATCGGCCTGCTGCGCACACCGAAGCACGAGGGCGGTGATGCCGGCCCGATCCGCATGCAGCCGGGCCGCTACTTCCAGCAGGCGATCCTGGTCAGCCTGCTCAACCCGAAGGCGATCCTGTTCTACATGGCCTTCCTGCCGTTGTTCATCGATCCCAAGGCACACCAGGGCATCGCCACCTTCGCGGCGCTGGCCGGCATCATCCTGGTGGTCAGCATCGCCTACTGCTCGATGCTGATCGGCGCGGGCAACCTGGCCCGTCGCCGGCTGATCCAGCACCCGCGGATCAGCGACGCGCTGCGCCGCGTGGCCGGCCTGTTCCTGGTGGGGTTTGGCATCCGGTTGGGGCTGAACGGATGAACGGGCGGCTGCCGCTGCTCGGCCTGGCTCTGCTGTTCGCCGGCACCGCCTCTGGCGCCACCGTACAGGACCATCGCTGCCTGACCGGCGGTCGCAACGGCAGCATCCACCTGGAATGGCGCTGGCTGGAGGACGGACAGTCCGACGTGCGCTACGCCGGCCAGCGCAAGCGCCTGCCCCTGCGCCGGATCTCGATGCAAAGCACGGTGCTGGCCGAAGATCGCCCGTACCAGTTCGACAGCGTCTGGGAAGAGCGCATCGATGGCCGCCTCAACGGCCGCTACCTGTTGAGTACCCAGGGCGCGCTGGTGCTGGACCTGCGCTATGAGCGTGCCCGTGACGGGCGCAGGAGCTCTTTTCACGACGACGTCGAGGCCTGGCAGGAAGACGGCTGCCACTGGCCCGCCATGCCCTGACGTCGCCCGGCGCGGGGGTCCGGCCTGCTTTATGCCGATTCCGGCAGCCTGATCGCGGTGCAGCGCGCGGCGCGTCGGGTATGACCCGCGTCAGTGGTAATGCTGCGCTGCGTTCGGTCACACTCGGGAACTTGTCGTTCTTAGTCACCCCTTCCGAGGCCTGCATGTCCCTGTTCCGGCGCAAGTCCCTAGATTCCGTCACCGTCCACGAAGCCGGCAGGCGTCTGATCCCGACGCTCAGCTGGCCGCACCTGATCGCGCTGGGCATCGGTGCCATCGTCGGTACCGGCATCTACACGCTGATCGGCGTGGGTGCCAACCTGGCCGGCCCGGCCGTGCTGATCTCCTTCGCCATCGCCGGTGCGGTCTGCGCCTGTGCGGCGCTGTCCTACGCTGAGCTGTCGACGATGATGCCGGCCGCCGGCAGTGCCTACACCTACAGCTACAGCGCGCTGGGCGAGGTGTTTGCCTGGGTGGTGGGCTGGAGCTTGATCCTGGAGTACTCGCTGGTGGTGAGTACGGTGGCGGTGGGCTGGTCCGGCTACTTCGTCGGCTTCCTCGAATGGGTCCACACCCAGTTCGGCTGGAACGTACACCTGCCGGCCTGGCTGGCAGCCGGCCCGCACGTGGAAGGCGGAATGATCAACCTGCCGGCGATCATCATCACCTGGCTGGTGGCCGGCATGCTGATGGCCGGCACCAAGGAAAGCGCCACGCTCAATGCGATCCTGGTGGTGTTCAAGCTGATCGCGCTGGCGATCTTCGTCGCCGTGGCCCTGCCCGCCTTCGACAGCGCCAATCTGCAGCCGTTCATGCCGTACGGCTTTGCCAAGTCGATGGGCCCCGATGGCGTCGAGCACGGCGTGATGGCGGCGGCAGCCATCATCTTCTTCGCCTTCTACGGCTTCGATGCGATCTCCACCGCCGCCGAGGAGACCAAGAACCCGGGCCGCGACCTGTCGATCGGCATCATCGGTTCGATGATCGGCTGCACCATCGTCTACGTGCTGGTGGCGCTGGCGGCCGTCGGTGCGATGAGCTACGCGGTGTTCGGCCACAGCGCCGAGCCGCTGGCGCTGATCATGCGCCAGCTGGGCCATCCGACCGCGGCAATGGTGATCGGCGTGATCGCGATCATCGCCCTGCCGACCGTGCTGCTGGCCTTCCTGTACGGCCAGAGCCGCATCTTCTTTGTGATGAGCCGCGATGGCCTGCTGCCGCGTGGCCTGTCCAAGGTCAACGCACGTACCGGCACGCCGGTGGCGACCACGTTGTTCACTGCGGTGGTGGTGTCGGCCCTGGCCGGCGTGGCGCGCCTGGACGAGATCGCCGCACTGGCCAATGCCGGTACCCTGGCCGCGTTCACTGCGGTGGGCATCTGTCTGGTGGTGCTGCGCCTGCGCGAGCCGAACCGCGAGCGCACCTTCCGCACGCCGGTGGCTTTCGTGGTCGGCCCGCTGGCCGCACTGGGCTGCATCTACCTGTTCATCAGCCTGCCGCACACCACTCAGCTGTACTTCCTGCTGTGGAACGTGGTCGGCCTGGTGTTGTACTTCCTGTACAGCCGCCGCCACGCACTGATCGCGAAGTAAACCGATCACCGGTAGTGCCGGCCGCTGGCCGGCAACCCGCATCCTCTTGACAGGGGCAATGCCGGCCAGCGGCCGGCACTACCGCAGGGCGTTTCAACCGCGCTGCTTTGCGGCGTAATCCTGCGCCTGGCGCATCACCCGCAGCAGGTTGCCGCCCCAGATGCCGGCAATCTGCTTCTCGGTATAGCCCTTGCGCAGCAGCCACGCGGTGATCTTCGGCAGCTGGCTGACATCGGGCAGGTCACTCAGTCCGCCACCCCCATCCCAGTCCAGGCCGATGCCCACGTGCTCGGGGCCGACCACCGTGAGGATGTGCTCGAAGTGGGCGAAGAAGTCGTCCAGGCTGGCGTGGCGAACCGGATGCTCATGGTCCAGCGCCTGTTCGGCCTTCAGCAGGGCAACGCCCTGTTCGATGCCCATGCCTTCCCAGCCGCCCAGCTGCTTGCTCAGCGCTTCCTCGGCCTGCTTGCGCTCGGGCGTCTTTGCGGTGTCGATCAGGTAGCCGCCATAGGCGTTCACCTGGATCACGCCGCCGGCCTTGGCCAGCCTGCGCAGCCGCGCGTCGTCAAGATTGCGCGGATGGTCGTAGACCGCCTTGGCCGAGCTGTGCGACAGCACGAACGGCACCGGCATCATCGCCAGCAGATCGTCGAACACCGCATCCGAGGCATGTGACTGGTCGATCACGATGCCCAGCTTGACCGCCTGCCGCACCAGCTCCTTGCCGGCCGGGCTAAGTCCTTTCCATTCCGCGCCCTTGGGATCGGTGGCCGAATCGGCGAACTCGTTGTTGGCGAAGTGCACGGTGCTGAGCAGGCGCAGGCCGGCGCGGTGATAGAACGACAGCAGGCTGGGGTCGGCCACCAGCGGGCTGGCGTTTTCCATGCTGATGTAGACCACGCGCTTGCCGGCAGCCTTGATCCGCGCTGCGTCATCGGCGGTCAGCGCCAGCGCGAAGCGCTCGGGATTGGCCGCCAGCATCTCGCGGATCTGCATCAATCGCTGCAGCCCATGGTCACGCTCGGCCAGATGCGCGGCGGCGCTGCGGTCGCCCTGATCGGTGTAGATCGCCCAGAAGCCGCCATCCAGCGCGCCTTCGACCATGCGTGGATAATCCACCTGCGAAAGGGCGTTGCGGTCGTGGCGCTGCTCGATGTCAAAACCGGCTCGGCCGAAATTGGCCGGTGTATCGAGGTGGCTGTCGAGGGTGACCAGGCGCTGCTGCAGCGCCTTGGCACGGGCCAGTTCCTGCGCGCTGAACTCGATGGCGTGGGCGGTCAGCGGCGCGCACAGCGCCAGGGCGAGCACGACGGACAGATGGCGCAACGAAGGCATGGGCTCTCACCGGCATGGGGAAGAGCCCGACCATAGCGCTGCGGCCCTCGGATTTGTAGAGCCGGGCCGCGCTCGACTGATCAGGTACGGCGAGTCGAGCACAGCTCGACTCAACTGGCAGGAATCAGTCCACCACGCGGCAGAACACGGCCTTGAGGTAACGCGATTCCTGCACGTGGGCCATGAACGGATGGTCCGGACCGGCGCCGGCCACCTTCAGGATCTGGATCGTGCGGCCGGAGAAATAGGCCGCGCGGCGCAGCATGTCGAGGAACTGGTCCTCGGCCACCAGGCCGGTGCAGGAGAAGGTGGCGAACAGGCCGCCCGGCTTGACCACGCCCAGCGCCAGCTTGTTCATGTCCAGGTACTTCTTCAGCGCGGTGATGACCTGGTCGCGGTCGCGGGTCATCTTCGCCGGGTCCAGGATCACCACGTCGTACTGCTCGCCACGGTTGGCGGCGTCGCGCAGCCACGGGAAGATGTCGGACTGGATGAACTTCGGACGCACGTTGTTCAGGCGCGAATTGCCCTTGGCGATCTGGATCACGTCCTCGTCGATGTCGATGCCGATCACTTCCGAAGCACCACGCGCCGCCGCGTACACGGCAAAACCGCCGGTGTTGCAGCACAGGTCGAGCACGCTCTTGCCTTCCACCTGCTGGCTCAGCCACTCACGGTTCTCGCGCTGGTCGGCGAAGAAACCGGTCTTGTGCGCACCGGCCGGGTCGGCGCGGAACTTGATGCCGTACTCGGTGATCACCGACGCTTCGGTGGTGGTGTTGCCGTGGAAGTCGAAGCTTTCCTGCTTCTGCACGTGCTCGTCGGCGAAGCTGTGGAAGCGGCAGCCGGGGAACTGCTCGCGCAGCGCATCGTAGATCCATTCGCGGTGGCGGAACATGCCGGCGGCGAAGAACTCGACCACCACCAGGTCGCCGTAGCGGTCCACCACCAGGCCGGACAGGCCGTCACCTTCGCTGTGCACGACACGCCAGGCGTCGGACACCACGTCGAGCTTGAGCACCTCACGGCGCAGCGACACTGCCTGGGCGATCTTGCGCGAGAACCAGCCGGCATCCACCGGTACGTTCTGGTCGGTTTCAAGGATGCGCACGGCAATGCGCGAGTGCCCGTTGTAGAACCCGCGGCCAATGAACTCGCCATCGATGCCGACCACGTCGACGATGGAACCGGGCTTGGGCCGGACGGTCGGCTTCTCGACCAGTTTCTGGAAGATCCACGGGTGGCTGGAGCGCCACGCATTCTTGAGGCGGACAACGGGAAGGGGGGTATTCATCCACCCATTGTAAACCGGGCGCCGGGGTCAGATCCCCGCAGGGGCTCCGACCCCAGTGCAGGGGCATTTGACGGCGCCCCGGCCAGACGGCAGAATCGGCGCCAGAAGGGGAGTAGCTCCCAGACGTTGTCGCCGTCATTTCGAGCCCGCAGGCTCCGGTGCAACGGCAGTTCCAGCCGACTGGAACTGCGAGCGAGACCTTCGCCGTACTGGCGAAGCTCTGTCCCTGGATCCCCTCCCGATCCTCCGTTGCAGATCCTCGCCGTCCGGCCTGGCATTCATCTTTCCAACGGACATTCCCAATGCAGACGATCGGTAACGTGTGGTTGTGGGGCGGCTTCGCAGCGGTGGTGGTCATCGCCCTGCTGGTCGACCTCGTGTTGATGCGCCATGGTGGACCGCACAAGGTCACCTTCAAGGAGGCCCTGTGGTGGTCCATCGGCTGGGTCGCGCTGGCCCTGCTGTTCAACGCCGGCCTCTGGTACTACCTGAATGAGACCGCCGGCCAGGTCGTGGCCAACAAGGTCGGCCTCGAGTTCCTGACCGGTTATCTGGTCGAAAAGGCGCTGGCGGTCGACAACATCTTTGTCTTCCTGATGATCATGAGCTACTTCGCGGTGCCGGAAGAGCAGCGCCAGAAGGTGCTGATCATCGGCATCCTGGGTGCGATCGTGCTGCGTACGATCATGATCTTCGCCGGTAGCGTGCTGATCAGCCAGTTCCATTGGCTGCTCTACGTGTTCGGCGCCTTCCTGCTGTTCACCGGTTGGAAGATGTGGTTCGCCGCCGGCCAGGAGCCGGACCTGGAGACCAACCCGGCCCTGCGCTGGATGCGCAAGCACCTGCGCCTGCTGCCGGACTACGCCGGCAACGCGCTGAGCGTGAAGCGTGATGGCGTGCGCTGGTTCACCCCGCTGTTCGCCGTGCTGATCCTGATCGCGGTCACCGACGTGATCTTCGCCGTGGACAGCATCCCGGCGATCTTCGCGATCACCACTGACCCGTTCATCGTGCTCACCTCCAACGTGTTCGCGGTGCTGGGCCTGCGCGCGATGTTCTTCCTGCTGGCCGGCATGGCCGACCGCTTCCACCTGCTGCCGTACGGCCTGGCACTGGTGTTGGGCTTCATCGGCATCAAGATGATGATCATCGACCTGTTCAAGATCCCGACCCCGGTCTCGCTGGGCGTGGTCGCGGTGATCATCGCCGCCACCGTGGTGCTGAGCCTGAAGTACCCGCCGAAGGAAGGCGAAGGCCAGGCCTGAGCCTGATCCATTGAACGGCGCGGCCGGTGGGATTGTCCCGCCGGCCGCCTCCACTCTCCCGTTACGGTGGCCTTGGTTTCGCGCCAGTCACCGCCATTGCTGAGGCATGGACAACAACGCGCCCCTGCCCGCCGGCGACGTGCCGGCCCCCCGCAATGATCGCTCGCGCATCCTGCGGGCGTTCAATGTCAGCCTGGCCGCCGTGCTGGTGCTGGTGGCCGTGTTCGCCCTGCAGGGCACGTTCGACTGGCGACCGTGGGCGGTCGCACCGCTGGAAGCCAAGGGCCTGCTCGGCCTGATCGGCGGCCCGATGCTGCACGCCTCGGTCGAGCATATCGCCGCCAACAGCATCGCCATCCTGATCCTCGGCACGCTGGCCGGCAGCGTGTATCCGAAGGCCTCCGTACGCGCGCTGCCCCTGCTGTGGCTGGGTTCGGGCCTCGGCGCGTGGATGCTGGGCAATCCGGGCAGCGTGCACCTGGGCGCCAGTGGCGTGACCCACGGCCTGATGTTCCTGCTGGCCAGCCTCGGCCTGCTGCGCCGCGACCGTGCGGCGATCGCCACCGGTCTGATCGGCATGCTGTTCTACGGCGGCATGCTGATGACCATCCTGCCGCACGCCGATGGTGTGTCCTGGCAGTCGCACATGGGCGGCGCCTTCGCCGGCATCATCGCCGCGCTGCTGTTCCGCAACGCCGACCCACTGCCACCGCGCCAGCGCTACAGCTGGGAAGACGAAGAAGACGAGGCCGAGCCGCTGTCCGACGACGAGCTGGAGCCGCCGTCACCGCAGCGCGTGCCGGTACTGTGGCAGCCGCGCGAGGGCCAGGACTACGTGGTGATCCCGTTCCGCCGCCCGGACGAACCGCGCGGTTGAGGTGAGGGTGGTGCCGGCCGCTGGCCGGCAACCTCATGAATCGGTAGTGGCCGACCTTGGTCGGCGCGGTTGTTGTGTGCCAACCAAGGTTGGCACCTACCAGAGCACACCGGCCCCCGGGTAGCGCCGGGCCATGCCCGGCGCGTTGATCGCTCAGTTCCCCGCCGCGCCCATCCCGTCCACCGCTTGCCGGCCGAGCGCCGGGTCATCGGTGAAGAACGCATCGATGCCCGTCGCCAGGTAAGCCCGCATCTCGGCGATCGATCCCTCGGCATTGCGCGCGCTGTCGGCACCCTTGCGCAGGTTGCTGGGCTGGAAGTGGTTTTCCGGGCGGAAGGTGTACGGAACCACCATCAGGCCAGCGGCATGCGCATCACGTACCAGCGAGGTCGGCGTGCCCAGCGCGCCCTTGGCATCCAGTGGAATGATCGAACGCAGCTCGGGGCCGATGCCATCGGCGTAGCCGGCAATGTCCTTCAGGCCGGCCGGTGCCATCATCTGCGCATAGGTCAGCGTGCCGCCGGCCTTGGCGATGTCGGCCGGCTGGGTATCGCCCTTCCACAGCAGCTGCAGCAGCCGGATGTTGCTGCCCCGGCCGATCCTGCCGCGCAGGTAGCGCAGGTTGGCGGTCTCGAACGACTGGATCGTGACCGGCCCGACATTGGTGTACGCGTTGCCACGCAGTGCGGCCAGCAGCTTGTCTTCCATCGGCAGGCCGATGGACTGGAAGTAGGTCGGGTGCTTGATCTCCGGCACCAGGCCGATGCCGCGGTTGGCACGCCCGGCCTGCTGCACCAGGAAGGCCAGGATCTCGTCCAGGCTGGCGATGCGGAACTGCCCGTCGTAGGCGGTGCTGCGCAGTTCCGGCAGGCGCTCGCGCGCATAGAGGGTCTTCAGCTCGGCCAGTGTGAAGTCTTCGGTGAACCAGCCGTCGACCTTCTGACCATCGATCACCTTGCTGGTGCGACGGCTGGCGAACTCCGGATGCGAGGCGACGTCGGTGGTGCCACCGATCTCGTTCTCGTGGCGGGCCACCATCACCCCGTCCTTGGTCATGACCAGGTCCGGTTCGATGTAGTCGGCGCCATCGGCGATGGCCTGTGCATACGAGGCCAGGGTGTGCTCGGGCAGCAGTGCGCTTGCCCCGCGATGGCCGTAGACCGACACCTTGGGTGCGGCCGGGGTGGAGGATTCAGCACTCATGGCCACCGATGGTGCCACGGCCAGCGACAACAGCAACGCACAACCCCACGACTTCGACACCACAAACCCCTGTTGGTTCCGCCCCGCCGGTGCGGTTGGGCCAGATGAAACGTGAGCACGGTGCCAGCTTGATGTTACAGCAGTAAGTAAGAAGGTCTGGAACTTGACTAGACTGGCGCGTTTGGGCGAGTGGGAAGTTGCGGAAATAGGTCCGTCTATTTCGGGAATCGGTAGAGCAGGATGAGCTTCATCCAGGGAAGAACGTCTTCCTCGTCGCAGGGAGTTGTATTGATCGCGCTTCGATATCTACAGTTGAGCGGCAGCTTCTCACCACCTCTCTATAGCTACTTTTGGACGCGCCCTGTTGGGCACCAAGTAGAGAGTGTGCTCGGCCGCGATCCCTCACTTCTTGGAAGGTTAGTCCATGGTCACCGTACCAGCTGAATCGCAACCACCAATTTCAGTCGGAGATTTCGCGCGCATCCACGGCGTGATTCGCACTGTTCTTTCTGGCGCCGACGTGGCGGCCCCCGATATTGCGAAGTCGTGCCTGTTTTTTGCGTTTGCTGGCGCCTATCTTTTGGATCATCGGCATGGCCTTCGAGCTAAGCCCGTAACGGGAGCAGCGTTTTTTGCTGTTTCAGAGGGCAATGGCAGACTAGATGTTCTAACCTTCGCCAAGCAGGACGATGAAGATGGACGCTGGTACAGCGCTGCTGATGCATTTCATGCTTGGGTGGAGGTCACAGCCCAGGACGGTCAGATTTGGGTGGTAGACTTCACATCCCCCCTTTATCCGCATGGAATTAGGCAACATCGCCCTGGCGCCAAGGCCCCATTCAAAGCCTTCATCCGACCGAAGGTCGAGATGCTTGTACACCCTGATAGGCTTCATTCTGAGGCCAGAGTTGGGGACTTCTTTGTCGAAGGCAACCAAGCCCACACGGCAGACGCATTGCGACGCGCTGCCACCGATCTGCAGCTAGGTGATCTGATCGACGTTGTGAATCAATGGTACGTGCCCTTGCCGGCGAAGATGCAGTCACAAATCCTGATGGGTTACAGCGACGCCCCACCACGGGAGCTGACGCTCAAGGAGCCGCGTCTCGATGGCTGTTGGTTCACTCAGCGCTCTTAGCGTCATAGCAATCAGTCTAGATGCTGCAACTTCTCTGCAGAAAATTAGTTACATCACTAATAATTCTCGTAAGCCTTTAAATTTACAGGATTTTTCGGAAGTTTTGCCGGTGAATAGCCACGAATCAGCTTCGTGGCAGGTGAAGGCTCGCCAACGCGTTGGCGATGTTGGTTGCATCGACCCGATGTACTTGATAGCCTATTGATCGACTACGCAGACAGCAGAAAATTTGTCGGCGGAGCTGCGAAGTCCCCACGAGGGACATATGAAGGGAAATTTGTGGCGTATGGGTTGTTCACTTGAGTGTGGAAACTTGCCATTGAGGCCGTCCTTCCTCGTAGTCACTTGAATATGCGGCGCTTCTTGGCCTCGGTAGCGTGATAGCACGTCACCGGGGCCAAGTACCTTCTGGAGCCTTCCGCTTTTATCTCGAGTACCGCCACGCCGTAATACTTAGTGGTACCAATTGTGACTTTCTGCTGAGTGTTCAGCATCAGCGACTGCTGGTCGCTTCGCCTTGTGGTGGAACTATCTTCAGTAGGCGGATTCGGGATTACCAAGCTCTTGGGGCTGTAGGCTTTAGCTACGATAGTACCGATCTGCTCCGCGTTCAGGCCGTCTTTTGACGCCCGAGCATCGAGAATGTGGCGCACATCTTCCACGCTAAACATCACGCCATAAGATGTCAGGCGCTGCCAACCATTTGCGTCGCACAGCCTATCCATTTCATCGCATTGCTTAGATGTCAGGAGATACCCAAAAACTGGGGCCTCGGCGTCGGTCAACCCGGTGACAGCTTGCGTGGCGACAAAGTCAACTAATTTTTTGAAACGGTCAGCGAGCGCCTGTTCGGCTTGCAGCGCCATTAGAGGGTTTGTCACTGCAGGTCCTTGCGTACTGAAGCTCCCCTAGGATCTCTGGGGCCGGGTATTGTCGCAAATTCCTGTCGGCTATCCAGCCTTTGGCATTCCTCTCTCATCATTGATGAGGTTCTATGCCAGTAGCTCAAGCCATGCGTGGCTTGTCTTCACGATCAATTGATTCAGCGTTCAATGAGTTCGGCCAACCGGTGGCCGATTGTCGAGTCAGCAGCGGCCCACGGTGCTGCACTGCTACCTACGACGCATTACTTTATTTGCCGATACAGAAGCTCGAGAAGATCCTTCCCAGCAGATCATCCGCACTCATCTGCCCGGTGATCTCGCCCAGTGCGTCATGGGCCAGCCGCAATTCTTCGGCGGCCAGTTCCAGGTGCTCATGCGCCAGTTCGCGATCGGCGCGCTGCGCGTGTTCCTGCGCTCGCTCGATCGCGTCCACATGGCGCGTGCGCGCGGAGAACTCGCCATCCACCTGCTCCCCTGCCCCGGCCGAGGCAATCGAACGCAGGCGCGCATGCAGGTCGTCCAGCCCGGCGCCGGTGGCTGCCGAAACGAATACGCGGTCCGGGTCGTCCAGCGCCGGCAGCACACCGAGCAGGTCCGACTTGTTGTGGATGTAGATCTTGTGCGGCACCGCTGCCACGGCGTCACCCAACGCCGCCTGCCCGGCCGCCGGATCGCGCGCATCCAGCACGATCAACGCCAGGTCGGTGCGCTCGATTTCCACGTGCGCGCGGCGCATGCCTTCGCGTTCGATGGCATCGCCACCGTCGCGCAGGCCGGCGGTGTCGACCAGGGTCAGCTCCAGGCCATCCAGGCGGATGGTCTCGCGCAGCGTGTCGCGGGTGGTGCCGGCGATGTCGGTAACGATGGCGCGCTCGCTGCCGGCCAGCGCATTGAGCAGTGAACTCTTGCCGGCGTTCGGCGGACCGATCAGCACCGCGTGCAGGCCATCGCGCAGGCGACGGCCGCGTTCGGCGTCGCGGCGCAGCAGGGCCAGATCACTGCGCGCCTGCTCCAGCCCACGCCGCACCTGCGCACCGCCGAGGGTATCCAGCGGTTCGTCGGCGAAGTCGATGGCTGCTTCCACGTGGATGCGCAACAGCACCAACTGCTCGACCACGGCGTCGATGCGCCGCGAGAACACACCATCCAGCGAACGTCGCGCGGCGCGTGCGGCGCGGTTGTCGCCGGCCGCGATCAGGTCGGCGATGGCCTCGGCCTGGGCCAGGTCGAGCTTGCCGTTGAGGAACGCGCGTTCGCTGAACTCACCCGGCCGCGCCTGGCGCGCACCGAGAGCAATGCAGCGCGCGACCAGTTGCTGCAGCAGTACCGGGCTGCCGTGCCCCTGCAGTTCCACCACCTCTTCGCCTGTGAAGCTGTTCGGCGCCGGGAACCACAGCACGATGCCATCGTCGATGACGTCGCCATCGGCGTCGCGCAGGCGCGCATAGTGTGCATGGCGCGGGCGCAGTGCAGGCGCACCCAGCGCGCGGGCGATCGCCGCAGCGCGCGAACCGGACAGGCGCAGAAGGCCGACACCGCCAGCGCCCGGAGCGCTGGCGATGGCCACGATGGTGTCGGTACGGATCGCGTCGTTCATGGTTCAGAGTTTCTCCAGCTGCGCGCGTGCCTGCGCGGCACCACTGCCCTGCGGCTGCAGCGCCAGGTAGGTCGTGTAGGCCTGCTTCGCTTTGGCCTTGTCGCCGGCGTTGAAGTAGGCATCGCCCAGGTTGAGATAGGCCACCGCACGCGACGGATCGATCTTCAGCGTGTTCTCCAGCCAGCGTGCGGCTTCAGCGTAGCGCTGCTGACGGTAGTAGACGAAGCCGAGGTTGTTGGCGGCCTGGGCAAAGTCCGGACGCAGCTTCAGCGCTTCGGTGAACTGCGCGGCTGCCTCGTCGTACTGCTTCTCGCGGTACAGCTGCAGGCCACGGTCGTTGGCCTGCTGCGCGCGCTGGCGGTCGGACGCCGGTCCGGCGGAGGGCACTACCAGCTTGGCCTTGCCGCCCTGCAGGTCAGCCACCGTCACCGGTGCCTGGCTGCCCTTGGCCTCGCTGGCGGCCTCCACCTTGTTGTTCAGCGCGATCGCATCGGCGGTCAGCTGGCGCGTATCGGCATTGAGGAATTCCTGGCTGTCCGGCACCTGGAACACGAACTCGCCGCCCTGCGAACCGGGCAGGCTGCCGAAGGCCGGGGTCTGGTGCGAGACCGCCGATACGGCCGGCGCCACGTAGGCGGCCAGCTCGGTACCGGTGATCAGGCCGTCGCCGTTGAGGTCACCCTTGCCGGCCAGCGCCTGCAGCAGCACCCAGGTGAACACCGAGTGGCCGTTGGGGCCGGCATCGGCCACCTGCTGGTCGGCACCACCGGCGGTCAGCATCTGCCGCGCGCTGCGACGCGCGTTCTCGCGCAGGAACGACGACGACGACGGGCCGCCACGGGTCAGGCCCAGGCCGCTGTAGCAGGCATCCATCACGAACATCACATGCTTGGCCTGCATGCTTTCGGCGATGTTCTGGATGTCGGTCATCGCAATCGCGTCGGTGGCGAATTCCTTCGGATCCGAATCGACCGGGATGATGTAGCCGAGGTCGCGCCCTGAGGCGAGCTGGCGGGTCGCGCCATGGCCAGCGAAGAATACGAACACGCGGTCGTTCTTCCCGGTGCGATCGTCAGCCAGGCGGTCGTGGAAGGCCGCGAGGATGTTGTTGCGCGTGGCCTGCTCGTTCTTCAGCACGATCACCTGCGAGGACGGGAAGCCGAACTGCCCGGTCAGGGTATCGGCCACCGCCTGCGCATCATGGCTGGCGTATTCCAGCTTCGGCCACTTGGCGTAGTTGTCGATGCCGACCACGATCGCCCACGACTTCTCGTAGCCGGTGGTGACGGTGGCGGCAGCGGCATCACCCTTGCGCGCACGGGCCACGGTGAAGTCGCGGCCGTTCCAGCCGGCAAACTGGTAACCCTCGGCGATCAGCCGGTCGAGGATCTGCGGCAGCGCCTTCACTGCGCGATCGTGGATGTCATGGAACAGGATGATGCCGCGCTGCTCCTTGTTCACCTGGTCGAGTACGCGCTGCACGATCGATTCCGGCACCGGGTCGGCCCAGTCCATCGAGTCGATGTTCCACATGATCGACTTCAGCCCGGCTTCGTTGAGCAGCTGCAGGCCTTCGGCATTGCGCGCGCCGTACGGGAAGCGGAACAGCGGCGCGCGCTTGCTGTCGACATCCTTCAGCAGCGTGTCGGTGTCCAGCACCTGCTGGCGCAGGGCGTCGCCGGTGGTGCGCGACAGCTGGGCGTGGGTCAGGCTGTGGTTGCCGACCGCATAGCCCTGTTCCATCAGGTTGCGGCTGATCTTCGCCATCGGGCCGAGGCTGACCTTGCCATCGGCCTCGACCTTGCCCAGGTTGCGGCCCACTTCGAAGAACACGCCCGGCACGTCGTAACGCTTGAGGATGGCCACCACTTCATCGGTGTAGGCCTTGTGCGGACCGTCGTCGAAGGTCAGCACCACGGTCTTGGCCGGCAGGTCTCGGCCGAAGCTCTCGCGGTCACTGTCCTTCATCGACATCGGATACGGCTCGATCACCCCGTAGTCGCGCAGGATCGCTTCACGGCTGTAGTCCTTGTGCAGGTGGGCGATGTAGTCGTCCCACTTCTCGCGCTTCAGTTCGATGGCGCGGGTGCGCTCGAAGCGGCTGAAGATGCGGGTCAGTTCCTGGTTGTAGTTGCGCTCGATCTCATCGAGCGCTTCCAGATCCTCACCGATGCGCTGGTGCAGCTTCACCGCCGGCAGCGAGGAATCGGTGCCGACCCGCTCATGCAGGTCACGCAGCACTTCACGGAAGGCCAGGCGATCGGCGTCGAACAGTTCCGGCGCAGACTCGATGTAGTCCAGCACCGTGCCGAGAGTGGCAAAGCGCTGCGGGCTGGAACCGCGCAGCAGGGTGTCGAACTGCGCGGCGATGGTCGTGCGCTGTTCCAGGCCATCGTGGAACAGCTGCTGTCCCACACGCGTGGAGGTGCCGCGGTCGGCGGTCGACTGCTGCTCCTCGTCGGCCAGCAGCACGATGATCCGGCGGTAGCCATCGAGCTGCTTCTGCAGCGCCGCCAGCAACGGCGCAGCGGCAGGATCGGCGGCGGCCGCAGCCTGCGCGCTCGCCTGGGTGACGGTGGCCGCCGGCGCCTTCGCGTCCTTGTCGCCGCAGCCGGCAACAACCAGCGTCAACAACAGCGAGGGCAGGAACAGGCGGAACGACGACGCACGCGGCATGGCGGACTCGAAGGTGGGAGGAACGGTGTGCCGGCGATTCTACCGCCGCATGCGAAAAGCCCGCCTTGCGGCGGGCTTTTGCTGGGGTCAGCCGGCCAGCGGCCGGCTCTACCGATTACTTCTTCTTGACCGGGGCCGGAGCGGTGGTGGCCGGGACCGGCTCGCCGCCATGGCGCTTGGTCATCCACCACTGCTGCAGCAGGCCCAGGCCGCCGTTGACCACCCAGTACAGGACCAGGCCGGACGGCATGAAGGCCATCATGACGCCGAACACCAGCGGCATGAACTGCATCATCTTCTGCTGCATCGGGTCCATGCCCGGTGCCGGGGTCAGCTTCTGGGTGAACCACATCACCGCCACGTTGATCACCGGCAGGATGAAGTACGGGTCGCGTGCAGTGAGGTCCTGGATCCAGCCGAACCAAGGCGCCTGGCGCAGTTCGACCGATTCCACCAGCACCCAGTACAGGGCGAAGAAGATCGGCATCTGGATGAGGATCGGCAGGCAGCCGCCCATCGGATTGATCTTTTCTTTCTTGTACAGCTCCATCATCGCGGTCTGGAACTTCTGGCGGTCATCGCCATAGCGTTCCTTCAGCTGCGCGATGCGCGGCTGGAAGCGACGCATCTTGGCACCGCTCTTGTACTGGGTCGCCGACAGCGGGTACAGCACCAGCTTCAGCAGCACCACCAGGCCGACGATCGCCCAGCCCCAGTTGCCGACCAGCTTGTGCACCTGGTTCAGCACCCAGAACAGGCCCTGGCCGATCACCGCCATCATCGAGAAGCGGCTGTAGTCGACCACGCGGTCCAGGCCCGGCACGTCTTCCTTGGCAATCAGGTTGACCAGCTTCGGGCCGACCCACAGGCGGGCTTCGGTGCTGGTGGACTGGCCCGGGGCCACGGTGAAGGCCGGGCCACGCGCTTCGATCAGGTCACGACCGGCCACCTGCGACAGTACGTAGTGTGCGGTCTGGTCCTTCTGCGGGATCCAGGCGGTGAAGAAGTGGTGCTGCAGCATCGCCAGCCAGCCGCCGGTGATGTTCTGGTTGAGCGTGCCGTCTTCCAGGTAGTCCTTGAACGCACGACGCTGGTACTTCTTGTCGTTGTCGTACCAGGTGGCACCGTTGAAGCTGAAGGAGTCCGGGTTGGTCATGCTCCGCGACAGGATGGTCGGGGTGCGGTCCAGGGTGCGGTAGACGTAGCCGTTCCACGGCGCGGCGCCGGCATTGCTGACTTCGTCCTTGAAGCGCACGGCGTACTCGTTGCGCGAGACAGTCAGGGTGCGCTTGATGGTCACGCCGTTGTCGGCAGTCCACACGAACGGGATCTGCAGCTCGTTCTGGCCCTTGGCCAGCACGAAGTCCTTGGTGTCACCGACCAGCTTGAAGCCGTCGGCGCCGGGAGCCGGGGTGTTCTTGTCTTCGCTGGCCCAGCCACTGATCGCGCTGTACGGATGCGCGGGGTCTTCGGTCAGCAGGCGAACCGGCGGGCTGCCTTCGTCCTTGGTCTGCGGGAACTGCAGCAGCTCGGCGTCGAGCACGCGGCCACCATCAAGCACCAGGCGCAGCACGTCGGTGGTGACGGTCACGCGCTGGCTGGCCGGGGTGGCACTGGCCTGCGCCTGCACAGCGGCCTGGCCCGGGGCGCCCGGGACCTGTGCACTGGGAATGCTGCCCGAGGCAGCGCCCGGAACACTCTGTACGGCAGCCGGGGCCGACGTGGCCGTCGGTGCCGGGGTCGGAGCAGCCTTTTCACGGCTCCACTCCATCCACAGCAGCACGGCCACCATCAGCCAGGCAAAAATGAGGAATACGCGGGTCTGGTTCATCAGCGGACAGGCTCGGCGGGGCCGGGACGCGATGCCGGCTCGGTCAAAGAAGGAGTTGCGATGCCATCAGGCGGCGGCATTGTGCCGTCCATGCCCGGCGCGGGCAATGCACGCAGGCGACGCAGCAGGCGCAGGAAGGCCTGGCGGATCTCGTCGTTGCTGGCGGAACGCGCAGCACTACGGGCCACGACGACGAAGTCGCCTGGCTGGATATCGGTACGTGTCTGACGCAGGATGTCGCGCAGGACGCGCTTGATCCGGTTACGCCCAACGGCGTTCGGATCGACCTTGCGGGAAACCGCCAGACCCAGCCTGGCCGGCCGGTCAGCCGGCAGCCAGTGCAGGGTCATCAGCGGATCGGACACACGGCGGGCGCCGTTGAAGACCGTTGAGTATTCGGCACGCGTGCGAACCCGCGCAGAGCGAGGGAATCGCTTGCGCGGGTCTGCAGTATTCACTGTCGAAGGGATTGCGTCTGCCGCAGGGTGCGGCATGGCAATCAGGCGCTCAGGACTTTGCGGCCCTTGGCGCGGCGACGCGACAGGATCTTGCGGCCGTCAGCGGTCTTCATACGGGCACGGAAGCCGTGGTCGCGCTTACGCTTGAGGTTGCTGGGCTGGTAGGTGCGCTTCGTGGCCATTGGGGGCCTCTCGTATGAATGGGACGGAAAGAACCGGAAATTCTAGAGAGGTCTCCCCCCTCACGTCAACCCCTGGGGACTACGCGAATTCACCGGGCTGTGCAATAGCTGTGGATGTTTTTGTGAATAAGTGGGGGACAAGCATTCCGAAGGCGGGCGCTCGGTGGTAGTCTGAGCCATCCATTTCCCCCCTTTCCGGCCTGTGTTTGGGCGCCTTGTCGCGTCCATGCCCCGGCCACCGGACGATTATTGCTGATGGATGCCTGGTCCCGTAGTCTCGAGCGCCTCGAAGCGGAGTTCCCGCCGGAAGACGTTCATACCTGGTTGAAGCCGCTGCAGGCCGATCTGCGCGTGGACAGCCTGGTGCTGTATGCACCGAATGCCTTCATCGTCGACCAGGTCCGCGAGCTGTACCTGGCCCGGATCCGTGAACTGCTGGCTCACTTCGCCGGTTTCAGCGACGTTTTTCTTGAAATCGGCTCGCGCCCGCGCCCCGTGGAGGCGCAGAACGCGCCGGTTTCCACGTCGTCGGCGCCTGTGTCCAGCGAACCGCAGGTGCCGTTCGCCGGCAACCTGGACAATCACTACACCTTCGCCAACTTCGTCGAAGGCCGCAGCAACCAGCTGGGCCTGGCCGCTGCCTTCCAGGCAGCGCAGAAGCCGGGCGACCGCGCCCACAACCCGCTGCTGCTGTACGGAGGCACCGGCCTGGGCAAGACCCACCTGATGTTCGCCGCCGGCAACGCGATGCGCCAGGCCAATCCAGGCGCGAAGGTGCTGTACCTGCGTTCGGAACAGTTCTTCAGCGCCATGATCCGGGCCCTGCAGGAAAAGACCATGGATCAGTTCAAGCGCCAGTTCCAGCAGGTGGACGCGCTGTTGATCGATGACATCCAGTTCTTCGCCGGCAAGGACCGCACGCAGGAAGAGTTCTTCCACACCTTCAACGCGTTGTTCGATGGCAAGCAGCAGATCATCCTGACCTGCGACCGCTATCCTCGCGAGGTCGAAGGCCTGGAAGCGCGCCTGAAGTCGCGGCTTGCCTGGGGCCTGTCGGTCGCGATCGAACCGCCGGACTTCGAGACCCGCGCCGCGATCGTGCTGGCCAAGGCGCGCGAACGCGGTGCCGAGATTCCCGATGATGTTGCGTTCCTGATCGCCAAGAAGATGCGCTCCAACGTGCGCGACCTCGAGGGCGCGCTCAATACCCTGACCGCCCGCGCCAACTTCACCGGCCGCGCGATCACCACCGAATTCGCCCAGGAAACCCTGCGCGACCTGCTGCGCGCCCAGCAGCAGGCGATCAGCATTCCCAACATCCAGAAAACCGTTGCCGACTACTACGGCCTGCAGATCAAGGATCTGCTGTCGAAGCGTCGGACCCGCTCGCTCGCTCGCCCCCGCCAGGTCGCCATGGCCCTGACCAAGGAACTGACCGAGCACAGCCTGCCCGAGATCGGCGACGCCTTTGCCGGTCGCGATCACACCACGGTGCTGCATGCCTGCCGCCAGATCCGGACCCTGATGGAAACCGACGGCAAGCTCCGCGAAGACTGGGACAAGCTGATCCGGAAGCTGAGCGAATGATGCACGGATGCCGATGAGGCGTCATCGCACAAAACGGTGCAGAATCCGGTAGCAAGCGCGGGACACGTTGTGGATAAAAATGGCGTCTGAAATCCCGTCGAATTTATCCACAGCTTTCCCCACCCCTTGGGGGTCGGTAATACAGAGGGTTTCGATGCCTGAAACTCCTTTATTTACAAAGACTTAGCATTGTTTTCCAGCGATTCTGTCTCTACCAGCACCACCAAGCTTTTGATTTATTCCACATTTTTTAAAGCATAGGGGCACGGAACCACATGCGTTTCACACTGCAGCGCGAAGCCTTTCTCAAGCCGTTGGCACAGGTCGTCAACGTGGTCGAACGCCGCCAGACCCTTCCGGTTCTGGCCAATTTCCTGGTCCAGGTGCAGAACGGCCAGCTGTCGCTGACCGGTACCGACCTGGAAGTGGAGATGGTGTCGCGGATCGCGGTTGAAGACGCCCAGGACGGCGAAACCACCATTCCCGCCCGCAAGCTGTTCGAGATCATCCGCGCCCTGCCCGATGGCAGCCGGATCACCGTCTCGCAGACCGGAGACAAGATCACCGTGCAGGCCGGTCGTAGCCGCTTCACCCTGGCAACCCTGCCCTCCAATGACTTCCCGTCGGTTGACGAAGTGGAAGCCACTGAGCGCGTGGCCATCGGCGAAGCGACCCTGAAGGAGCTCATCGAGCGCACCGCGTTCGCGATGGCGCAGCAGGACGTGCGCTATTACCTCAATGGCCTGCTGTTCGATCTGCGCGGTGACGCCCTGCGTACCGTTGCCACCGACGGCCACCGTCTGGCGCTGTGTGAAACCGACCTGGCCAAGCCGAGCGGTTCCAAGCGCCAGATCATCGTGCCGCGCAAGGGCGTGACCGAGCTGCAGCGCCTGCTGGAAAGTGGTGATCGCGAGATCGAGCTGGAAGTCGGCCGCAGCCACGTCCGCGTCAAGCGCGACGATGTCACCTTCACCTCCAAGCTGATCGACGGCCGCTTCCCGGATTACGAAGCGGTGATTCCGATCGGTGCCGACCGTGAAGTGAAGGTTGATCGTGAAGCGCTGCGCGCCTCGCTGCAGCGCGCTGCGATCCTGTCCAACGAGAAGTACCGCGGCATCCGCGTGGAAGTGTCGCCGGGCAACCTGAAGATCAGCGCGCACAACCCGGAGCAGGAGGAAGCCCAGGAAGAGATCGAAGCCGATACCACGGTCAGCGATCTGGCCATCGGCTTCAACGTGAACTACCTGCTGGATGCCCTCTCCGCCCTGCGCGATGAGGAAGTCATCATCCAGCTGCGCGACTCCAACTCCTCGGCGCTGGTGCGTGAGTCCAGCAGCGAGAAGTCGCGTCACGTGGTGATGCCGCTGCGTCTCTGACAGCAGCGCTGTTCCACGTGGAACCGAACGACGCCCGGGATTTTCCCGGGCGTTTTTTTTACGTTCCACGTGGATCATCGGGCTGAACCCTTTCCAGCACGGATTTCGAACGGACAGCATCTTCCTTGATGGATCCGGTTGCGTGCGCTTTGCTTCCCAGGCCGAACTGGCGACGGGACTTTGAGTCGATGCCAGGGACTGCCTCCGAATCATGTTTGATCGGGGCCGGTACCTGGGGTCTCAACGCAGTTGCTATGGACCTGTCTGGTCGGATGCCGAAGCGCATCCACGCTGCGGCGACCGTGCTCGCTGTTCCTGAAATCCTCTCTGTCCACAGGACCCATTCGGGACAGATCGGGCCAAGCCTAGCTTCTAAATCTGGGTATAAATCTAAAGCATGGTGGTGATGGTAGAGCCAGATTTCGTGGAAAATTGTGTTATCTGCATGATTTAAAAGGAATTTATGAGGGTGAAACCCCCTGTATAGAGGCGCCTCAGGCTGGGGGGGAACCTGTGGATAGTTTCCAGACCCAGGCAGAAGGGCTTTTTTATCCACAAATTGCCCATACCTTGTGTATAAGTCATACAATCCCGCTGTGGACAGCGTGAAACGAATGGTCCGGATTCTTTGAAATCTGTGGAACCTCGCAGTGCATCGGATCTCAGATTTGGAGGAAACCGGGCGCCCGCCCGCTCACCCGGCCGGGCAAGCGCTCATCAAACACCTGCGGCCGTGGTCTTGAAATCGTTGAAATCTGGCGGGCCACGCCCCGTGACCCTGTGCAGAATTGAAGGAATTTCAGCTGCGTCCGGAGCTGGAAACGGGCATGCCGGTGAACCGGCGCCACGTGGAGCCCGCGATCAGTTGGTGCGCGGGAGCTTCTGCTCCGCATCGATGCGGGTGCAGCGCGTCCGGCTTGACCGATGCAGTAAGCTGATGGATTCCCTGCCCCTCTACCGCCTCGAGCGGATGGTCGTTCGCGCCCCATGCTTATCCGCCGCCTCGCCTTGCACCAACTGCGTCGCTTCAGTGCGGTGGATCTCTTGCCCCAGCCGGGGCTGAACCTGCTCACTGGCGACAACGGTGCCGGCAAGACCAGCGTGCTGGAGGCCCTGCACCTGATGGCCTATGGCCGGAGCTTCCGCGGCAGGGTTCGCGATGGACTGGTGCGCCAGGGCCAGGAGGCGCTGGAGATCTTCGTGGAATGGGACGAACAGCGTGCCGACCACGCGTCGCATCGCCGAAAGGCCGGCCTGCGCCACAGTGGGCAGGACTGGAAGGGACGATTGGACGGTGAAGATGTGGCTCAGCTCGGCAACCTCTGCGCAGCGCTGGCGGTAGTGACGTTTGAGCCCGGCAGCCATGCGCTGGTCAGCGGCGGTGGCGAGCCCCGCCGTCGCTTCCTGGATTGGGGTTTGTTCCACGTGGAACCTGATTTCCTGTCCTTGTGGCGCCGCTATTCAAGGGCGCTGAAGCAGCGCAATGCCCTGCTCAAGCAGGGCGGCCCGTCGCGGATGCTGGACACCTGGGATCACGAGTTGGCTGAGGCCGGAGAGCCCCTTACCAGCCGGCGTCAGCACTACCTCGAGCGGCTGCAGCAGCGTGCCGTGGCGCTGGCTGCCAGTTTGGCGCCGCAACTCGGCATCCAGGCCCTGGAACTCAGTCCGGGCTGGCGTCGGCATGAGCTTCCCCTGGCAGATGCTCTGCTTCTGGCCCGGGATCGTGACCGCCAGGCCGGGTACACCTCGGTTGGGCCGCATCGGGCGGACTGGAGCGTGGATTTCCACAGCATTCCTGGTCGCGATGCATTGTCACGCGGTCAGGCCAAGCTGACCGCATTGGCGTGCCTGCTGGCGCAGGCCGAGGACTATGCAGAACAGCGCGGCGAATGGCCGGTGATCGCACTGGACGATCTGGCCTCCGAACTGGATCGTACCCACCAGGCGCGGGTATTGGAGCGCCTGCTCACCGGCCCGGCGCAGATCTTCGTCACCGCTACTGAGCCTCCGGCGGCCCTGCAGGAATTGACCCAGATCGCCCGGTTCCACGTGGAACATGCACAGATCGTGGCTGTGCCATAGTGGGCACATCAGGGCCACTCGACCCCGGCTGGTATAATTCGGGTTGGAATCCTTTCATTCTCGGCACATCGCCCCAAGCGGTGCCCGACCTGCGGAGCCTACGGCAAGCGCAATGAGCGACGAACAGAACACCCCGGCAAACAACGGCAATTACGACGCCAACAGCATTACCGCCCTGGAAGGCCTGGAGGCTGTCCGCAAGCGACCCGGCATGTACATCGGTGACGTGCATGACGGCACCGGTCTGCACCACATGGTGTTCGAGGTTGTCGACAACTCGATTGACGAAGCGCTGGCCGGCCACGCCGACCATGTCGCGGTGACGATCCACGCTGACGGCTCGGTCTCGGTGTCCGACAACGGCCGCGGCATTCCGACCGGCAAGCACGAGCAGATGAGCGCCAAGCTCGGTCGCGAGGTCTCCGCCGCCGAGGTGGTGATGACCGTCCTGCACGCAGGCGGCAAGTTCGACGACAACAGCTACAAGGTTTCCGGCGGCCTGCACGGCGTCGGCGTCAGCGTGGTCAACGCGCTGTCGCAGAAGCTGCTGGTGGACGTGTTCCAGAACGGCTCCCACTACCAGCAGGAATTCAGCAACGGCGCAGCCGTGACCCCGCTCGCCAAGCTGGAAGCCACCACCAAGCGTGGCACCACCGTGCGCTTCTGGCCGTCCACCGTTGCCTTCCACGACAACGTGGAATTCCACTACGACATCCTGGCCCGCCGTCTGCGCGAGTTGTCGTTCCTGAACTCCGGCGTCAAGATCGTCCTTGCCGACGAGCGTGGCGACGGCCGTCGCGATGACTTCCACTACGAAGGCGGCATCCGCAGCTTCGTGGAGCATCTGGCCCAGCTGAAGACCCCGCTGCACCCGAATGTCATCTCCGTCACCGGCGAGCACAACGGCATCGTCGTGGAGGTGGCGCTGCAGTGGACCGACTCCTACCAGGAGACGATGTACTGCTTCACCAACAACATCCCGCAGAAGGACGGCGGTACCCACCTCGCCGGTTTCCGCGGTGCGTTGACCCGCGTGCTCAACAACTACATCGAGCAGAACGGCATCGCCAAGCAGGCCAAGATCAACCTGACCGGCGACGACATGCGCGAAGGCATGATCGCGGTGCTGTCGGTGAAGGTGCCGGATCCCAGCTTCTCCAGCCAGACCAAGGAGAAGCTGGTCAGCTCCGACGTGCGTCCGGCGGTGGAAAACGCCTTCGGTGCGCGCCTGGAAGAGTTCCTGCAGGAAAACCCGAACGAAGCCAAGGCGATTGCCGGCAAGATCGTCGACGCCGCGCGTGCACGTGAAGCCGCCCGCAAGGCCCGCGACCTGACCCGCCGCAAGGGCGCGCTGGACATCGCCGGCCTGCCGGGCAAGCTGGCCGACTGCCAGGAAAAGGATCCGGCGCTGTCCGAACTGTTCATCGTCGAGGGTGACTCGGCAGGTGGCTCGGCCAAGCAGGGCCGCAACCGCAAGAACCAGGCGGTGCTGCCGCTGCGCGGCAAGATCCTCAACGTGGAACGCGCGCGCTTCGACCGCATGCTGTCCTCCGACCAGGTCGGTACGCTGATCACCGCGCTGGGCACCGGCATTGGCCGTGACGAGTACAACCCGGACAAGCTGCGTTACCACAAGATCATCATCATGACCGACGCCGACGTCGACGGCGCCCACATCCGCACCCTGCTGCTGACGTTCTTCTACCGTCAGATGCCGGAGCTGATCGAGCGCGGTTACGTCTACATCGGCTTGCCGCCGCTGTACAAGATCAAGCAGGGCAAGCAGGAGCTGTACCTGAAGGATGATCCGGCGCTGGACAGCTACCTGGCCAGCAGTGCGGTGGAGAACGCCGCGCTGGTGCCGGCCACCGGCGAACCGGGCATCGAAGGCCTGGCACTGGAGAAGCTGCTGCTGGCGTACGCCGCCGCGCTCGATTCCATCGAACGCAACGCGCACCGCTATGACCGCAACCTGCTCGAAGCGCTGGTCGATTTCGTGCCGATGGACATGGACAGCCTGCGCAATGCGGGCGAAGGCGAAGGCCTGGATGCGCTGGCCAAGCGCCTCAACCAGGGCAGCCTGGGCAGCCCGCGTTTCAGCCTGGAACTGCAGGACGCCAACGAGGAACGCCCCGCCGCTGTGCTGGTGACCCGTCGCCACATGGGCGAGGAGCACATCCAGGTGCTGCCGATGTCGGCGTTCGAGAGTGGCGAACTGCGTGCGATCCACCAGGCCTCCAAGCTGCTGCACGGCCTGGTGCGCGAAGGTGCAACGATTTCCCGCGGCGCCAAGTCGATCGAAGTCGACAGCTTCGCGAAGGCGCAGAACTGGCTGCTCGAGGAGGCCAAGCGCGGCCGCCAGATCCAGCGATTCAAGGGTCTGGGTGAAATGAATCCGGAGCAGTTGTGGGATACCACAGTGAACCCGGAGACCCGTCGCCTGCTGCAGGTGCGCATCGAGGATGCGGTCGCTGCCGACCAGATCTTCAGCACCCTGATGGGCGATGTCGTCGAGCCGCGTCGCGACTTCATCGAAGACAATGCGCTGAAAGTCGCCAACCTGGATATCTGACACAATCGGGACCTGGCCGGTGCGCGGGGAGCTGCACCGGCCTTCGTCCCTTGAACACAGGTACCTGATGTCCGCATCCACCCCGGTCTCCGCCGCCCCGCCCCCGGTTCCGCCGGTGTCTACCCCACCGCGCGCCGTGGCACCGTTGGCAGGCTTCTTCATCGACTTGGGCATCGCCGCCGTTACCCTGGTCGGCCTGAGCATGGTCTCCGGCCTGTTCTGGGGCTTCTACCGTGCAATCGTGGTCAGCCGCGCCAACGCGGAGGCCAATGGCGGACTGACACCTGACGCTGTCGGCGCGGCAGTGGGCCAGCCCGGTGCCCTGGCGCAGATCCTGATGGCCCTGATCGCCACCGGTGGCGCCGCGCTGCTGCTGTACTTCTGGCGACGCCCGGCAAGCGCCGGCGAACGCATGGCGTCGCGACAGGCGTTGCTGCGGCCGTCCACCTGGGGCTGGACCCTGCTGGTGGCCACGCTGATCGTGCTCGGCAGCAACGGCATCGCCTTCCTTTCCAAGCAGTTCGGCATCGAGCCGGTGCCCACCAACGTGGAACTGATGCAGAGCGCGATCGCTCGCTTCCCGCTGTTCCTGGTGCTGTTTGCGGTCGTCCTCGCCCCCGCCTACGAAGAGCTGCTGTTCCGCCGCGTCCTGTTCGGGCGCCTGTGGCAAGCCGGCCGCCCCTGGCTGGGCCTGATCCTCAGCAGCCTGGCGTTCGCCCTGGTCCATGAAGTGCCCGGTGTCAGCAAGAACTCGCTGCTGGGCATGGCGCAGCTGTGGCTGGTGTACGGTGGCATGGGCGCCGCCTTCTGCTGGCTGTACCGCCGCACCGGCACCCTGTGGGCGGCGATTGCCGCGCATGCGCTGAACAACGCGGTTGCGCTCGCCGCGATGGTGTTCCTGGGGTCAACGTAACGCCGTGCCCGCTTGACGAAAGATTAAGCAGGTACGCTACACACTGCGCACATGAACACGGGGGCGGACCCATGAAACAACTGCTGCTGGCTCTAGTCATCACCACCTTGGTCAGTGCCTGTGCAACCACCACCTCGCCAACCGGACGACGGCAGATGGTGGGCGGTGTGTCGCAGGCACAGCTTGACCAGCTCGGTGCGCAGGCGTTTGCCGAGACCAAGCAGAAAGAGAAGATCAGCACCGATGGCCGCCAGAACGGCTACGTGCAGTGCGTGGTCAATGCGCTGGTCGCACAGCTGCCGCCTCAGTACCGTGGGGTACGGTGGGAGACTGCCGTATTCGTCGACAAGGAACCCAACGCCTTTGCCCTGCCCGGCGGCAAAGTGGGCGTGAACACCGGCATCTTCACCGTCGCCAGGAACCAGGACCAGTTGGCTGCCGTGATCGGTCATGAGATCGGCCACGTGATCGCGCGTCACCACGAGGAACGCATTACCCGGCAGATGGGCGCGCAGACCGGCCTGGCCGTGCTGGGCGCGCTGGCCGGTGCCGCCTATGGCGATGGTGCCGCCAATACGGTCAACCAGCTGGGCGGCATGGGCGCGCAGGCGGCCTTCCTGTTGCCCGGCTCGCGGACCCAGGAAAGCGAGGCGGACGTGATCGGCCAGCGGCTGATGGCGCAGGCCGGATTCAACCCGGCCCAGGCCGTGGATCTGTGGCAGAACATGATGGCCGCCAGCGGCGGTCGAAGCCCGCAATGGCTGTCCACCCACCCCGATCCGGCCAACCGGATCCAGGAGCTGCGACGCGACGCGCCGGGCCTGGCGCCGGTCTATCAGCAGGCCCAGGCGGCCGGGCTGCGGCCAAAGTGCGGATGAGTGCGCAGTTCTATGCTGTATTGCAGCACATAAAACGATTTCTCACGCCATCTGTTTCTGATACGTTTGGCGGCTCAGATTTTTCTGACAGTCCGACTTTGCCGCTATCCGGCGGTTCGATCGAGGTGAACGATGATTTTCCGTAACCACAAAGCTGTGCTTTCCGTCCTCGTCGCGACCGCCCTGACCGGCGCCGTGGTCACCGATGCCTTCGCGCAGTCCTCGCGTTCCTCCGACCGTGGCAGCCGCGGCGGCAGCAGCAAGCAGGCCAAGGCCGAACCGCTGTACCCGAATGCGACCCGCCAGGAGCCGACCGCCAAGGCCTCGGCCAAGATGGGCAGCAAGCTGCAGAAAATGATCGACAGCTACAACAAGGAAAAGTTCCCGGAGACGCGCACGCAGGCTGACGCGATCCTGGCTGACAGCGCCTCCAACGAGTACGACAAGTCGCTGGCCGCGCAGCTGGCCTCGCAGGCCGCCTACCAGACCGACGACACCCCGGCCGCCATCGCCTACCTGAAGCAGGTCATCCAGTTCAACGGCCTGGACAACAACGGCCACTTCCAGTCGATGCTGATGCTGGGCCAGCTGCAGCTGCAGGAAGACCAGACTGCCGAAGGCCTGGCCACCCTGGACAAGTACTTCGCCGAGAGCAAGTCGACCAAGCCGGAAGAGCTGATCGCCAAGGGCCAGGCGCTGTACCAGCTGGAGCGCTACCAGGAAGCGATCCCGGTGCTGAAGCAGGCCATCGCGGGCGCTGCCGAGCCGAAGGACAACTGGAACCAGCTGCTGATGGCGGCCCTTTCCGAAGCCGGCCAGACCGGTGAGGCCGTGCAGGCCGCAGAAGCGCTGGCGGCCAAGAACCCGTCGGACAAGAAGGCCCAGCTGAATCTGGCCAACATGTACATGCAGGCTGACCAGATGCCGAAGGCCGCCGCGGTGATGGACAAGCTGCGCAGCAGCGGCCAGCTCACCGAAGAGCGCGAGTACAAGCAGCTGTACTCGATCTATGCCAACACCGAGAACAAGGAAAAGGACGTCATCGCGGTCATCAACGAAGGGTTGCAGAAGGGCATCCTGAAGCCGGATTACCAGGTCTACCTGGCGCTGGCCCAGTCCTACTACTACTCCGACCAAGTGCCGCAGGCGATCGATGCGTGGCAGAAGGCCGCCCCGCTCTCCAAGGACGGTGAGACCTACCTGAACCTGGCACGCGTCCTGCATGCCGAAGGTCGCGTCCCCGAGGCCAAGCAGGCCGCCCAGCAGGCGCTGGCGAAGGGCGTGAAGAACCAGGCTGATGCCAAAAAAATCATCAACCTGAAGTAAGTAGGAATAACGCCTGAATGCCTGCTCAGTTGATGCGCAGGCGCTCAGGATTGGTATAAGCTTGGAGGTTCCTGCGGTGTCATGCACCGCTGATCAGGGATCCCGCCCCCGGGATTCCGGCCCCACTATTGAGCTCTTGGCGCATGACGGAACAACTAGTCGTTCACCGGTACGAACAACCCGATGACAAGGGGCTGAGCTGGCCTCGCATCGTCGGCATCGCGTTTGTAATTGCCCTGCATCTGGCCGCCTTCATGATGCTCCTGATTCCCGCCGTGGCTCCCAAGGCCGTCGCGGAGAAGGAGCGCAACGTCATGGTGACCATCGTCGACGCGCCGCCGCCGCCCCCACCGCCGCCGCCGCCGCCGCCGCCGCAGGATACTCCGCCACCGCCGGTGAAGAATCTGTCGCCGCCGAAGCCGTCGCCCGTACCGCCGCCGCCGCAGGCGCCGGTTGTCGACGTGCCGGAGCCGCGCCCGAACGATATCGTCACCCCGCCGTCGCCTCCGGCGCCGCCGGCACCGCCGACCTCGATCGAGGCCAGCGTGGACATCTCGTCGAAGGCCATGAATCCGCCGCGCTACCCGCCGGCAGCCTTCCGCGCAGGTATCCAGGGCGAAGTGATCCTGATCATTGATGTCGATGCCAGCGGCAACGTCACCAATGTCACGGTGGAAAAGTCCAGCCGTAACCGCGACCTGGACCGTGCTGCGATGGAAGCGGCTCGCAAGTGGCGCTTCAACGCCGCTGAAGCAGGCGGTAAGAAGACGGCAGGTCGCGTTCGCGTCCCGGTCAACTTTGCGCTGAACTGATGCGCCCGGGTGGCCGCCTGGCCACCCCCGCTCCCGGTTCGATTGTTTAGCTTAGCTACACCCTTTATCACCACACACAACAAAGGTAAGCGTCATGCTGCAGGAAATTTTCATCGCCGCTGCTGCCGGGGGCAATCCGTCCAACGCCCTGTCGCAGATGGGCTTCGAGCACCTGATCCACGAAATGACCACCAAGCCGGGTGATTTCGCGGTTTCCTGGGTCGTGCTGCTGACCCTGATCGCCATGTCGGCCATGTCCTGGTACTGGACCGTCATCAACATCTTCCGTGCCACCCGCCTGAAGAGCGCCGCCGATCGCGTCGTCAGCCTGTTCTGGGACACCCCGAACGCGCAGGACGCCATCCGTGCGATGGAAGAGCAGCCGGCTTCGGAGCCGTTCTCGAAGATCGCACTGGACGCTGCCCAGGCAGCCGCCCACCACCAGCGCGCTGAAGGCGGTGCTACCGGCGGCGTCGGTGAGAACCTGAGCCGTTCGGAGTTCGTCGACCGCGCTCTGCGTCAGGCCGTCACCCGCGAAAGCAACAAGCTGCAGTCGGGCATGACCCTGCTGGCCACCGTCGGCGCGACCGCTCCGTTCGTCGGTCTGCTGGGTACCGTGTGGGGCATCTACGGCGCGCTGATCAAGATCGGTGCCACCGGCTCCGCTTCGATCGACGCCGTTGCCGGCCCGGTGGGTGAAGCGCTGATCATGACCGCGATCGGTCTGTTCGTCGCAATCCCGGCCGTGTTCGCCTTCAACTTCTTCAGCAAGATCAACAGCGCGACCATCAGCAAGTTCGATACCTTCGCGCACGACCTGCACGACTTCTTCGCCACCGGTTCGCGCGTCCGCTAATTGCGGCGCGCGTCACCCAGCGACGAAGTAAGTAGTCACCAAGATCTAGACGGAGCCCGTTATGGCTTTCAGTAGTGGTAACAGCGGCGGCCCCATGGCCGACATCAACGTTACGCCCCTCGTGGACGTGATGCTGGTGCTGCTGATCATCTTCATCATCACGGCGCCCCTGATGTCCCACAAGGTCAAGGTGGATCTGCCGGAAGCCAACCTGATCCAGAAGCCGGAAGATGCTGAAAAGCGTCCCAACCCGATCACGCTGGCAGTCAAGGAAGACGGCTCGATCTACTGGAACGACGAAGAAATCAACAAGCAGACTCTCGAGTCCCGCTTGGCGACCGCCGCACAGCAGACCCCGCAGCCGCCGCTGAACCTGCGTGGTGACCGCACCACCAAGATGCGCGTCATCAACGACCTGACCAAGGTCGCGCAGGAACAGGGCATGCTGGACGTCGGCTTCGTTGCGACCAAAGAAAAGGGGCAATAAGCCATGGCATTCAGTAGTGGTGGTGGCAAGGGCCCCATGGCAGACATCAACGTCACGCCCCTCGTGGACGTGATGCTGGTTCTGCTGATCATCTTCATCGTGACCGCGCCGATCATGACGTACCCGATCGCCGTGGACCTGCCGCAGCGCGTGCTCAACCCACCGCCGCAGCTGGTCGAACCGCCGCCGCCGATCGAACTGAAGATCGACGCCAGCAACCAGGTCTCGTGGAACAACAGCCCGATCAATACCAGCGAGCTGCAGCAGCGGATGGAGCAGGAGGTCCAGCGTGACCCGACCAACCAGCCGGAACTGCGCATCGACGCCAGCCCGGATTCCGAGTACGACGTGATGGCCAAGGTTCTGGCCGCCGCGAAGAATGCTCAGATGAAGAAGATCGGTTTTGTGCAGCAGTAAACGCGACACCGCAACACAACAGTCATGACGCGACTGCAGACGCCCCTGGAGACAGGGGCGTTTTTTTTTGTTCTCGTCCTGGCACATGGGATCTCGTCCTGGCACATGGGATGGGGTCAGATCGCCTTTCCTTCGGAAAAGGGATCTGACCCCATCCGGCAAACGCCTTTCCTTCGGAAAAGGGATCTGACCCCATCCGGCAGCATGCGCCGCTATGATCGGCGCATGCTTGCCCTCTTCGATTCCCTGCGCCATTGGCTCGACGGTATCGCCCACCTCGGCACGATCCTGGCGGTGGCTTACCTGCTGTACCTGTTCGCGCTGGCGGGCTGGATCATGCTGCAGAAGCGCGAGCCGGTGGCCACGCTGAGCTGGATCCTTTCGTTGGCACTGCTCCCCTATCTCGGGCTCTTCATCTACTACCTGCTGGGCCCGCAGAAGGTGAAGCGGCAACGGCTGCGTCGTGGCCGTGCACGCTCGGGCATGGAGCACTACAGCGATGTCTGCCCGCCCGATTCGGACTGCACCGAACTGGCCAAGGTTGCCCAGGCTACGACCGGACTGGCCCCAAGCAGTGCCACCGAAGTGACGTGGCTGGTGGACGGTGCGGCGACCTACGCGGCCTTGCTGGAAGCCGTTGCACAGGCGCACGATCACATCCATCTGGAGTACTACATCTTCAATCCGGATCACGCAGGCACCGCCCTGCGCGATGCCCTGGTCGAGCGCGCACGCGCCGGTGTGCAGGTGCGCCTGCTGCTGGATGCGGTGGGCTCATCCGCCCTGCCCCGCCGTTTCCTGCAGCCCCTGCTCGAGGCTGGCGGTGAAGCGATCTGGTTCCACCCACGGCAGCTGCTGAAACCGTTCAAGCGCCCGTGGCTGAACCTGCGCACGCACCGCAAGCTGGTGATTGTCGATGGCCGCCTGGCCTTCACTGGCGGCATCAACATCACCGACGAGGAAGACGAAAGCCGCAGGCCCGACGCTTATCGCGACCTGCACATGCGCATCCGCGGTCATGTGGTGCGCAGTCTGCAGCTGGTGTTCGCCGAGGACTGGCTCTACGCCAGTGGCCAGGAACCCTCGCGGATGGATATCGCCCGCCTGTGGCCGGCCGATATGCCGCTGCGCGGGGATGGCGCGATCAACGCGCAGGTATTGGTGTCCGGCCCGGATTCGGGCTGGGAGACGATCCACCGGCTGCACGTCGCCGCCATCCAGGAAGCGCACGAGCGGGTGTGGCTGGTGACGCCCTATTTCGTGCCGGGTGAAGCGGCGCGGATGGCGCTGACTTCGGCCGCGCTGGGCGGCCTGGACGTGCGCCTGCTGGTACCGAAAATGAGCGATTCCTGGTTCGTCACCCAGGCCGCGCGCTCGTACTTCGACGAACTGTTGCATGCCGGCGTGAAGATCTACGAGTACGGCCCGCGCATGCTGCACACCAAGGCGTTCATCGCCGACGACGACGTCTGCATTGTCGGCAGTGCCAACTTCGACCACCGCAGCTTCCGCCTGAACTTCGAGCTGTCGATGATGATCAGCGACCGGGACCGCGTGGCAGCCCTGGCCGAGCTGCTGCAGGGTGAATTCGATCGCGCCACGCGGGTGCATGACCAGGCCGGGCGCTCGCTGTGGCTGCACCGCCTGCCCGAGGCCTTCGCCCGGCTGGCCTCGCCGCTGCTCTGACGCAGCGCTACACTGCGGCGATCATCCGGGGAGCCCGACTATGTACTGGTTGTACCTGCTGCTGGCGCTGGGCTGCTTTGCCTTCGCGCTGAAGACCCCAAGCGCGGGGTTGATGACCCTGTGCCTGCTGGCTGCGCTCGGCTTCCTGCTGGCCTGGGTACGCGGTCGTTACGTGGCCCGTTTCGGCGACCTGCAGCGCGACCCGGCCACCCTGATCGATGCCGAGGAACTGCGCCGCCTGCGCGAGCAGGCCCAGGCGCGCCGCAACGATGACGCCAACGACAACGATCCGTCCCCTCTTTCCAAGTAGTTCCGTTCCATGACCCAGCTCAGCGTCAACGTCAACAAGATCGCCGTCCTGCGCAATTCGCGCGGCGGTGCCGAACCGGACGTGGTGCGCGCCGCCCAGGCCTGCCTGGATGCCGGCGCGCATGGCATCACCGTGCATCCGCGGCCGGACCGCCGCCACATCACCGCCGAGGACGTGCTCGCCCTGTCCACGTTGACCCGCGCCCGTGGCGTTGAATTCAACATCGAGGGCAATCCATTTGCGCCCCCGCGCGAGGGGTACCCGGGGCTGCTGCCGCTGTGCGAACAGACCCGTCCGGCGCAGGCCACCCTGGTGCCCGACGGCGATGGCCAGATCACCTCCGACCACGGTTTCGACTTCGAACGCGACGCCGAGCGCTTGCGCCCGTTGATTGCCCAACTGAAGGCGATGGGCTGCCGGGTCAGCCTGTTCGTGGATGCGGGCAACCCGTCGCTGGAGCAGGCCGCCGAGGTCGGTGCCGACCGCATCGAGTTGTACACCGGCCCCTACGCAGAGGCGCATGCGGCGGGCGACGCTGCGGCAATGCTCGAACTGTTCGCCACTGCGGCGCGGCGGGCGCAGGCGGTGGGCCTGGGCGTCAACGCCGGCCATGACCTGTCGCAGGACAACCTGCGCGATTTCCTGGGCCACGTGCCGGACGTGCTGGAGGTGTCGATTGGCCACGCGCTGATCGGCGAGGCACTGTATGACGGGCTGGATGCCACCGTGCGCGGCTACCTGGCGCTGCTCTGATGCATTGCAGCCGAGCGTAGGCTCGGCTGTACAAGGTCTCTGCATCAACTGTAGAGCCGAGCCCACGCTCGGCTCAGACTTGCCCTGAACCCTTCAGACAGCCGTCGCAGCCATTGAGACGGCCACGGCGTACGCTGCCGCAATGGGTATTGCGATCAAGGGCCGAGGTTCCACGTCCCACCTCGCCGGACGCTTCGAAAGCACCGTCAGCGAGGCGGTGGACGACGGCTGGGCGGTCGATGAGAGCGAGGAGTTCCTCGCGCCGCGCCTGCGCACCGAGGTGCGCGCCGAGACCGCGCGCAGCATCATCACCCGCAACACTTCGCCGGACGTCGGCTTCAGCCAGTCGGTGAATCCGTATCGCGGCTGTGAGCATGGGTGTTCCTACTGCTTCGCGCGTCCTTCCCATGCCTATCTGAACCTGTCACCTGGTCTGGACTTCGAGACCAAGCTGTTCGCCAAGACCAATGCGCCTCAGCTGCTGCGCAAGGAACTGTCGAAACCCGGTTACGTGCCGCAGCCGATCGCGCTGGGCATCAACACCGATGCGTATCAGCCGATCGAGCGCAAGTTCAAGCTGACCCGCCAGCTGATCGAAGTGATGCTGGAAACCAGGCATCCGTTCTCGCTGATCACCAAGAACGCACTGGTCGAGCGCGACATCGATCTGCTCGCGCCGCTGGCGGCGGAGAACCTGGTCAGTGTGCATTTCTCGGTGACCTCGCTGGACCCGCATCTCTCCGCGAAGCTGGAACCGCGCGCATCAGCACCCCATGCACGATTGCGCGCGATGAAGCGCCTGCATGACGCGGGTATCCCGGTGGGCGTGATGGTGGCACCGGTGATTCCGTGGATCAACGACAGCGAACTTGAAGCGGTGCTGGAGGCTGCGCACGATGCAGGCGCCAGTACCGCAGGCTACGTGCTGCTGCGCCTGCCGCTGGAAGTGGCGCCACTGTTCCGCGACTGGCTCGATACCCATCATCCCGATCGCGCCGCGCACGTGATGAGTACCATCCAGCAGCTGCGTGGTGGCAAGGACTACGACAGCCAGTTCGGCACCCGCATGCGCGGCCAGGGCGTGTATGCCGATCTGTTGAACAACCGCTTCAAGCTGGCGCGCAAGCGGTTGGGATTCAATGCGCAGAACAGCCATTGGCCGAAGCTGGATTGCAGCCGGTTCCAGAAGCCGTTGCCGCCGAAGAAGGATTCGCCGCAAGGGTCGTTGTTCTGAGGCCATCAGTCGAGCATGGCTCGACTGTACATCAAGGCCGACGAGCAGTTCGGCGTCACCCCCCAAACAACTTCTGCGCACTCTGGAACAGGATCCAGCTGGTGGCGATGAACTTGTCGCCACCCTGTGGCCGATTGCCGCGATGGGTGTGGGTGAACGCCGTCGGCGCAATCAGCAAACTGCCGGTGCGCGGCGCGATCTTCCGCCCCTGGAACAGGAACTCGGTTTCGCCCTCGTCGAAGTCGTCATTGAGGTACAGCGTCCACAGCACATGCCGGTGCAGGGTCTCGGCCTGCGCATCCTTCGGGTACAGCTCGCAGTGCCAGTACGGGTAGCCACCCTCGCCCGCGGCGTACCACTGCAGGTTGATCGCACCCGGACGAAGGCAGGTGCGGGCCAGGTCGGCCAGCTGCTGTTGCGGCATGTCGGGAAAGTCCTCGGCAGACAGGCGTCGCGGTTGGCCATTGCTGTCCTGGATCTGCAACATCAGCGGCGCGATCAATGCCTGTGGATAACGGCGTAGATAAGTCAGCAGGCCGTTGAACACCGCGATCTGCAGCTGCTGGTCGACGTCCTGCCAGCCGTCCAGGCCACTGATGCGCAGATCCTTGCTGTGCTTGAGTTCGGGGAACACGCCACTGCCCACCGCACCGGGCAGCAGGCCACGCGTGGCACGCATGCGCTCGACGATGGCCGCGCAGACCTCACTGGGGACGGCGTTGTGGATGACTTCGATGAAATCGACCGGGCCCTGCTCGTGCATGCGTGCATTCCTTCGGCGGCAACGGCTTGATGGTGCCGTTTGCCGCCCGCGGTGTCACCCTGCGGTCATGTCATCGAACTGCCATGACCGCCGTCAGGCGTCGAGCCGTCAGCCCTGCGCTTCGTCGTGCGCGTGGTGGTAACGCACCGCTTCGGCCACTTCCTCGCGCGAACCCAGGAACACCGGCACGCGCTGGTGCAGCTGGTCGGGCTGGATGTCGAGGATGCGCTCGCGGCCGGTCCAGGCGGCGCCGCCGGCCTGTTCGACCAGCAGGCCCATCGGATTGGCTTCATACATCAGGCGCAGCTTGCCGGCCTTGGACGGATCCTTCTTGTCCCACGGGTAGATGAAGATGCCGCCGCGGGTCAGGATGCGATGCACGTCGGCCACCATGCTGGCGATCCAGCGCATGTTGAAGTTCTTGCCGCGCGCGCCTTCCTTGCCTGCCAGCAGGTCGCTGACGTAGGCCTGCATCGGCGCTTCCCAGTGACGCTGGTTGGACATGTTGATGGCGAATTCCTGGGTGGCCGCCGGAATCTGCATGTTCTCGGTGGTCAGCACGAACTCGCCCTTCTCGCGGTCCAGAGTGAAGGCGTGGGTGCCGTGGCCGACGGTCAGCACCAGCTGGGTGCTGGGCCCGTAGATGCAGTAGCCAGCGGCGATCTGCTTGCTGCCCGGCTGCAGGAAGGCGTCATCGCCCGGCAGCTCGACGTTGGTCGGGCAGCGCAGCACCGAGAAGATGGTGCCGACGGAGACGTTGACGTCGATGTTGGAGCTGCCGTCGAGGGGATCGAACAGCAGCAGGAAATCACCGCGCGGATAGATATCCGGCACCGGCTGGCTATGGTCCATTTCCTCCGAGGCGCAGGCAGCGAGATGGCCGCCCCAGGCATTGGCTTCGAGCAGGATCTCGTTGCTGATCACGTCCAGCTTCTTCTGTGCTTCACCCTGCACGTTGCCGGTACCGGCGTCGCCGAGCACGCCACCGAGGGCGCCCTTGCTGACGGCGATGGAGATACTGGTGCAGGCGCGGGCGACCACGGCGATCAGCTGGCGCAGGTCGGCATTGATGCGGCCGGCGTGCTGTTCCTGGATCAGGAAGCGGGTCAACGAAGTACGGGACATGGTCGGGCAGGTCTCGGCAGCGGGAAAACGCTTATTGTCGCCCGTCTGGCGGGGGCGTGCGTGAGTGCGGGAAGGCGTAATCGTTTCCAGATGCGTTGCGCTCGTGGCGCCTTCCTTCATGGAGGCACAGGGCGAGGTACACCGTGGCCAGGACACGCCGTAAACCCATCCATGGGGGCTCGGTCGGCGCATCCATGCGCCTCACGGTCCTGGCCACGGTGTACCTCGCCCTGCGCTTCAGGGTTCGCCGCGAGCGCGGAGGGTGTGGCAAAGGCAGAGGCAAAGCAGAAGCAAAAACAAAGGCGCCTTTCGGCGCCTTTGTTGTCAAACCACTGGTGCGTTGCTTCAGCCCTTGGCGACGGTGGCCACGGCCTTGGCGACGTATTCCAGGTTGTTCTGGTTCAGCGCGGCCACGCAGATGCGGCCGGTGCCGACGGCGTAAATGCCGAACTCGTCGCGCAGGCGTTCGACCTGCTCACGGCTCAGGCCCGAGTAGGAGAACATGCCGGCCTGTTCGTTGATGAAGCCGAACTGCGGCGCACCGGCAGCGGCCAGCTTTTCGACCAGGCCCTGGCGCAGGGCGTGGATGCGCTCGCGCATCTCGGTCAGCTCCTGCTCCCACATCGCGCGCAGTTCCGGGTTGGTCAGCACGCCGGCCACCAGCGCAGCACCGTGGGTGGACGGGCTGGAGTAGATGGTGCGGATCACGCGCTTGACCTGCGACTGCACGGCCTTGGCGTCAGCAGCGGTCGGCGCCACCATCGACAACGCACCCACGCGCTCGCCATACAGCGAGAACGACTTGGAGTACGAGTTGGCGACGATGAAGCTGTCGATGCCGGCTTCGGCGATGATGCGCACGGCGGCGCCATCCTGCTCGATGCCCTTGTCGAAGCCCTGGTAGGCCATGTCGATGAAGGGGAACAGCTGCTTGTCCTTCAGCAGCTGCGCGACCTGCTTCCACTGGCTGACCGTGAGGTCGGCACCGGTGGGGTTGTGGCAGCAGGCGTGCAGCAGCACTACGGTGCCGGCTTCCAGCTTGCCGAGGTCGGCCAGCATGCCGTTGAAGTCGACGCCATGGCTGGCCGGGTCGAAATAGGTGTAATCCAGCACCTCGAAACCGGCCGCGCTGAACACCGCACGGTGATTCTCCCAGCTCGGGTTGCTCAGCGCCACGGTGGCGTGCGGCAGCAGCTTCTTCAGCACGTCGGCGCCGACGCGCAGCGCACCGCTGCCACCGACGGTCTGTGCGGTGGTGACGCGGCCGGCGGCCAGCAGCGGCGAGTCCTTGCCGAACACCAGCTCTCGCGTGGCCTGCGTGTATGCCGGCAGGCCGTCGATCGGCAGGTAGCCGCGCGGTTTGGCTTCAGCGGCAAGCTGCTGCTCGATCTGCTTGACGGCGCGCAGCAGCGGGATGCGGCCGCTCTCGTCGTAGTAGATGCCCACACCCAGATTGACCTTGGTCGGGCGGCTGTCGGCGTTGTACGCCTCGGTCAGGCCCAGGATCGGGTCGCCTGGGACCAGTTCCACGTTTGCAAAGAAGGACACGGCGGTACTCGTTCGGTAGACGGAAAGGGGGAGGAAGTGCGCTACGCGGTCTGCGGCCTTGCAGCCGGAAACAGCCCATCGTAACAAAGCCTGCCGGGGCTGGCCGCCGCCGTCGTCATCCGTAGCCCCGTACCATGGCGTGCGTTGCCGCCTGATCCATCAACCTGAATCATGAATCCCGCCGCACGTCGCCATTGCCTGCCCTTGTCCATCCTGCTGCTGTCGCCCTGGGCGGCCGTGGCCGGGCCCGCACCGACCGCCCTGCCCAGCGTGCAGGTGCAGGCAGCGCGGGTGCCGGGCATCGACCCGTTCGCGTTGCCGGCCAGCCTGGACACGGTCTGGATCGACGCCGGCCGCGCCGGCGCCGGCGCACAGCTGTCCGAGGCGCTGGCTGGGGTCCCGGGCCTGGTCGCCCGTGACCGCCAGAACTTCGCGCAGGACACCCAGCTGTCGATCCGTGGCTTTGGTGCGCGCTCGACCTTCGGTGTGCGTGGGGTGCGGGTGTTGATCGACGGGGTGCCGGCGACCATGCCCGACGGACAGGGCCAGCTGTCGCATGCCAGCCTGCTCGGTGCCGAACGGATCGACGTGCTGCGCGGGCCGTTCTCGGCGCTGTACGGCAATTCCTCCGGCGGCGTGCTGCAGGTCTGGAGCGCACAGGGCCAGGCCGGCGACCCGTGGCGGCTGCGCGTCAACGCGGGTGCCGACAACACGCTCAGCGTCGGCGCGCAACTGAAGGGTGCCGGCCGTGTTCTGGATTACAACATCGCCGCCAATCACTTCCGCACCGATGGCTGGCGCGACCACAGCCGTGCCCGTCGCGAATCGCTCGCTGCGCGTATCGGTGGCGATCTCGGCGGGGGGCGGCTGGAGCTGCTGCTCAATGCCTTCGATGCCCCCGATGCGCAGGACCCGCTGGGCCTGAGCCGTACCCAGGTGGCGGCCGATCCGCGCCAGGCCACCGCCGTGGCGCACCAGTACAACACCCGTAAATCGGTGCGCCAGCAGCAGGCTGGCCTGCGCTGGACCCGTGAAACCAGGGCGCAGCGTTGGCAGCTGATGGGCTATGCCGGCCAGCGCGCGGTACGCCAGTACCTGCCGATCCCGCCGGCAGCTCAGACCAACAGCCCGTTGCATGCCGGCGGGGTGATCGACCTGGAGGGCGGCTATGGCGGGCTGGACGCGCGCTGGGGCTGGCACGGCGACCTCGCCGGCCGACCGCTGGATCTGGTGGCCGGGCTCAGCGCCGACCGCCAGCGCCAGCATCGCACCGGCTACGAGAACTTCATCGGCAGCGCTTTCGGCGTGCGTGGGCGGCTGCGCAGAGACCAGATCGACACCGTGCAGAACGTCGATCAGTTCGCCCAGGCGTGGTGGCAGTGGAGTCCACGCTGGTCATTGCTGGCTGGCGTGCGTCACAGCGCCGTGCGCTTCGAATCCGACGATCGCTATATCACCGCCCGCAACCCGGACGACAGCGGCCACCGCCGCTACCAGGCCACCACGCCGGTGGCCGGAATCAGCTTCGAGGCCAGCCCGCAGTGGCGACTGCACGCGGCGGTGGGCCGTGGCTTCGAGACGCCCACCTTCAACGAGCTGGGGTATCGCGCCGACGGGCAGGCGGGACTGGCGCTGGATCTGGCGGCGGCGCGCAGCCGCAGCCTGGAGGTGGGCAGCAAATGGCATGCACAGGACGGAACCCAGCTCGATATCAGCCTGTTCCGCGCAGATACCGACGATGAGTTGGCAGTTGCCAGCAACATCGGCGGACGCAGCACCTATCGCAACATCGGCCGCACCCGCCGCCAGGGCGTGGAACTGCGCTACCGGCAGCCGTTGGCAGAACAGTTGGAACTGCAGGTGGCCTGGACCTGGCTGCAGGCGCAGGTGCGTGCGCCGTACCTGACCTCGAACACCTGGGTTTCCGCCGGCAGCCGCTTGCCCGGCGTACCGCGCCAGCAGGCGTTTGCCCGGCTGCAGTGGACCCCGGCCGACTGGCAGTGGGCGCTGGAGGCCGCCGCCAGCACCGATACCCTGGTCAACGACGTGGCCACGGAGCGGGCGCCGGGCTACGCGTTGCTGAACCTGGAGGCCGGTCGTTTCTGGACACTGCCAGGTGGCGAGCTGCGCGCCTTCGCCCGGCTGGAGAACGTGCTGGATCAGGCCTACATCGGCTCGGTGATCGTCAACGACGGCAACGGGCGCTTCTACGAACCGGGGCCCGGGCGCCGGGCCAGCGTGGGCCTGCAATGGTCCTGGCGTTGACTGGGTAGTGCCGGCCGCTGGCCGGCATCGCGCCGTGCACGACGGCAGGAGGTTGCCGGCCAGCGGCCGGCACTACCCGTGAATCGGGGACCCTGGCCGGCATCGCGCCGCGCAGGGCGTCAGGGGGTTGCCGGCCAGGGACCGGCACTACCCGTCAGTCGGGCGCCTTGGCCGGTACGAACGGCGAGGTCGGGTCGCTGGCCGGGAAGGTCTCCTCCAGCGCCTCGTCCTGGTTGTCGCTGGCGCGCTGCTTGCGTTCGCGACGTTTGAGCGGGCTTTCCTGGCCGCCGCGATGGCGGTCGCCGCCATCCTTGCGGTCCTGGGCGGCCTGTTCAGCCTCGTGCTTCACCGGCAGATGGTCGCCACCGTGCTCGGCGTCGTAGAAAGGTGCGCCGGTGCCGCGGTAGTCGGCATTGTCGGCATCGCGCTTGCCGCGCTGTTCACCGGGAATGGGCGGGTGGTTTTCCCGCAACGGGTCTCGGGAATTCTCTCGGCTCATGGTCTGGCTACCTGCGCTCGGGGCTCCCACTACACCGCGCCACAGGTAAAGCCGCCGCGAACCCGGCGTCATGAACATCTCGCTCACCCCCCGGTAACGGCACCGCGCGTATTCCTGCCCACCCGCCCCCGCTGCAGGAGCCGGCCATGCCCCGTCTTGAACGACCCGCACCGTCCGTGTTCAACGCCCTGCTCGATCCGCTCGGCCAGCGCACCGCACAACGCCGCACGCGCCGCCATGAAGATCCGCAGGCGGTGGCGCAGGACTACCTGCAGTACATGCTCAGCGACTACGAAGAGCGTCGCGGGCAGAACCACCGCAACTGGCGCGATCTATGCCCGGTCTACGCCTTCGCATTGACCACCCACGCTGCGGACTGGCCGCGCGGTGACGCCGCGGATACGTGCGAGGAGCTGGCCGAACACTGGGAGCAGATGCGCGGGCAGTCGCGGTTGAGCTGGTCGCAGGCACGGCCGGTGGTGGAAGACGCCTGGCGCGCGCTGGATCGTATTCCGGCGGTGGCGGTGAGGCCGTTGCTGCAGTAGTGCCGGCCGCTGGCCGGCAACCTCAGGAAACTTCAGGCCGCGAGCTCTGCCGGCCAGCGGCCGGCACTGCCGTTCTCCGTAGAACCCACGTGCACGGTATCGACACGGGTGGTTTACACCGCCCATCCGAAGCTGGATGCCCTGCCCCGCCAAAGGTACGCCCATGGCCCGCCCGATCTGGACCGGCACGCTGTCGTTTGGCCTGCTCAACGTGCCGGTGTCGCTGATGTCAGGCGAACGCAAGGTCGATCTGCAGTTCCGCATGCTCGACTCCCGCGACCGCAAGCCGATCCGCTTCGAGCGGGTCAACGCCGATACCGGCGAGGAAGTGCCATGGAAGGACATCGTCAAAGCCTATGAGTACGACAAGGGCAGCTACGTCGTGCTGGAGGAAGGCGATATCCGGTCTGCGGCACCGGAAAGCCACGAAGCGGTGGAGGTGGAATCGTTCGTGGATGCCGCGCAGATCGACCCGCGCTACTACGAGAAACCCTACCTGCTGGTGCCCGGCAAGAAGGCCGAAAAGGGCTACGTGCTGCTGCGCGAGACATTGCGCAGTACCGGCAAGGTGGGCATCGCCCGGGTGGTGGTGCGTACCCGCGAATACCTGTGCGCGGTGATGCCGCATGCGGACGCGCTGGTGCTGATGATCCTGCGCTATCCGCAGGAACTGGTGGATCCCGAAGATTACAAACTGCCCACCGGAAAGCTCGCCGATTACCGCATCAGCAGCAGGGAAACGGCGATGGCCGAGCAGTTGATCGAGTCGATGTCCGGTGATTGGGATCCGTCGCAGTACCACGACGAATTCCGCGAGCGCCTGCAGCAGGTGCTGAACAAGCGCATCAAGTCCAAGGGCGGTACCACACGGGTGGAGGATGAACCTGCACCGCGTGAGGACGCCAGCACCAACGTGGTCGATTTCATGGCACTGCTGCAGAAGAGCCTGGACGCGAACAAGCGTACGCCGGCGAAGAAGATGGCAACGCGGAAAGCAGCCACCAAGCCGACGGTAAAGAAGGCCGCAAAGAAGGCAACGAAGAAGGCCGCAAAGAGAACCGCTGCACGGCGCAAGGCAGGTTGAGCCATGTCGTTGCACCAGTACCGGCGAAAGCGCCGACTTGGCGGTGGCTTCGGGCAGACACCGGAACCTGACGACACGCCCGCACACGGCAACCCGAAGCGGCGGCCGATCTTTGTCACACAGCTGCACCATGCCACTTCGCGGCACTATGACTTCCGCCTTGAGATGGACGGTGTGCTGAAAAGCTGGGCGGTGCCGAAGGGTCCTTCGCTTCGCGTTGGTGACAAGCGGCTGGCCGTGGAAGTGGAAGACCATCCGCTGTCCTACGCCGGTTTCGAAGGAGATATTCCCGAAGGCCACTACGGCGCTGGCCACGTGGAGGTCTTCGATCACGGCACATGGGCCTGCGAAGGCGATCCACTGCAGGCACTGGCAGCGGGAAAGATCGACTTCGTGCTGCACGGGCAACGCCTGGCTGGCGGCTGGAAGCTGGTGCGCACAGCGATGAAGGGACGCCAGGTACAGTGGTTGTTGATCAAACGCGACGACGAGGAAGCGCGTGATGCCGAAGCAGATGATCTGCTCCAATCCCCCATGCCGAAACGCACATCCGCAGTGAGCAAGCGCACGGTGGGCAAGTCAACGCGCGCCGCACCGGCTGCACGATCGGCGACCCGCAAGGCCGATGCGCGTTGGCATGCGCGAGCGCTGAACCTGGACGGCGCGCGTGACACGCCCTACCCGCGTGCTTTCAAGCCACAGTTGACCGATCATCGCGACAGTGCACCGGACGGCGAGCGCTGGTTGCATGAGATCAAGTGGGATGGCTATCGCCTGCTGGCCGATCTGCACGAAGGCAAGGTGACGCTGCGCTCCCGCAACGGCCTGGATTGGACCGGTGATTTCCCCGAGGTGGTACAGGCCGTGCAGGCACTGCCGGTGCGGGATGCGCGCCTGGACGGTGAGCTGGTGGTGCTGGGCCGGGATGGACGCAGCGACTTCGCCGCGCTGCAGCGCGTGATCGACGGGAGTTCGAAGCAACCGTTGCGCTACATCGTTTTCGATCTGCCGGGTGTGGCCGGCGTGGACATCAGTCGTTCACCGCTGCTGGAGCGCAAGGCGCTGCTGAAGGATCTCATCGGTCCCACGCCCGGAACCCTGGCCTTCAGCGAGCACGTGATCGACCATGGCCCGCAGGTATTCGATGCCAGCGGCAAGGCGGGATTCGAAGGCATCGTCAGCAAGCAGGTGGATGCGCCCTACGTGAACACCCGTGCACGCAGCTGGGTGAAGGTGAAGCACGAAGACACCGACGAGTTCGCGATTGTCGGCTACACGGCACCGAAGGGCTCCCGGGTGGGGTTCGGCTCGCTGCTGCTGGCGACGCCGGACAAGGGCGGCTTGCGCTATGTGGGCCGCGTTGGCACCGGCTTCGACGACGAAAACCTGCGCGCGCTGCACAAGGCGCTGCAGCCGTTGGCGGTGAAGACGCCTGTGCTGCAGCTGCCGGCGCACGTGCCGTTCCGTGCCGCCAGCGTGCGCTGGGTGAAGCCGGTGACGGTGGCGGAGGTGGCATTCCGTGGCTGGGGCAAGGAAGGCCTGCTGCGCCAGGCCAGTTTCAAGCGGCTGCGCAGCGACAAGCAGAAGGAGGACCTGGGAGTGGCCGTCTCGAGTGCTGAAGCCGGGGGCGAGGTCCAGATCACCCATCCAGAGCGGGTGGTGTTCCCAAGGCAGAAGCTCAGCAAGGGCGACGTGGCGGACTACTACCAGCGCGTGGCGCGCTGGATCCTGCCCGAAATTGTCGGGCGGCCCTTGTCACTGCTGCGCTGCCCGGATGGCGTGGGCAAGGCCTGCTTCTTCCAGAAGCACCATGGCCCCGGCCTGGGCGATGCCGTGCACGCGGTGCCCCTTCAGCAGAAGAGCGGCCGCGAGGACTACGTCTACATCGACGATGTGCGGGGCCTGCTGCAACTGGTGCAGATGAACACCCTGGAGCTGCATCCGTGGGGCGCGACCGTGGCCGATTCCGAGCACCCGGATCGCTTGGTGTTCGATCTCGATCCCGGTGAAGGGGTGGGTTGGGCAGAGGTGAAAGCTGCTGCGCGTGATGTCCGTGACCGCCTGCAGGAAGTCGGCCTGAAGAGTTTCGTGCGGCTGTCCGGTGGCAAGGGCGTGCACGTGGTGGTGCCGCTGCGGCCCAAGGCCGACTGGGAACAGGCCAAGGCGTTCTGTGAGGCGTTCGCCCGGGCGATGGCGGAGCGGGCGCCCGACCGCTACGTGGCGACAATGAGCAAGGCCAAGCGTGGCGGCGTCATTTTCATCGACTGGCTGCGCAATACGCGGGGTGCCACCAGTGTGTGCTCGTGGTCGTTGCGTGCGCGCGATTCCGCCGGTGTGGCAGTACCGCTGCGCTGGGATGAACTGGCTCGTATCAATGCCGCCGACGCATTTCCCATGGGCAAAGCGCTGGCGAGGGCGCAACGCCTGAAGAGTGACCCATGGCAGGGCATCGCGCAGTTGAAGCAGACGCTGCCGTCGCTGAAGCGGTAGTGCCGGCCGCTGGCCGGCAACGGCAGGATGGCCGAGGTTGCCGGCCAGCGGCCGGCACTACCTGCATGCGCTCAGCGCGGATCGCGCGAGGGACGACGGCCGAACCACCAGCCGGCCAGCAGTTGCAACGGCAGCGACGCCAGCAGTGAAATGACGAACCAGAACGGGAAATCCGCACCCGCCGTCCACATGGCGTAGCCACAGCCCAGCGCGACCAGCGACCAGATCGAGAAGCCGTGCGATCGCGGCCAGCAGGGCGCGTAATAGGTGGCAAAGGAAACCCCGGCGATGCCACCGAGCACGCTGAAGGCGAGATCCCAGCCCAGCTGCACGCTGTTGTTGTCCGGCGACAGGCCCAGCAACGGTGGCAGCCAGCTGGCGACGCTGCTGACCAGCGCAAGCGACAGCACGCCGCCGATCAGGGCAACGAGGGACAGGAACAGGGTCTTGAGCACGCCAGGCATGCGCGCATTGTACGGCTGCGGCGGAGAACCCGGCATGCCGGCCAGCGGCCGGCACTACCGAAATGTGTGTGGATCCGATCCGATGAATCGGCATGGCCGCCGCGTCCGTGGGAGAGGGGGACGGAGCGACGGCGGCCATGCACAGGGGGTCAGGCGGCGAAGTCGAGCACCACGCGGCCTTCGATGGTGCCCGCATGCATGCGCGCGAACACGTCGTTGATGTTTTCCAGGCGGTCGGTGCTGACCGTCGCCGCGACCTTACCCTCGGCGGCGAACTGCAGCGATTCCTGCAGGTCCAGGCGGGTACCGACGATCGAGCCGCGCACGGTAATGCCGTTGAGCACCATGCCGAAGATGTCCAGCGGGAAGTTGCCGGGCGGCAGACCATTGAGCGAGACAGTGCCGCCACGGCGCACCATGCCAAGTGCCTGCTCGAACGCCTTCGGCGACACCGCGGTGACCAGCGCACCGTGGGCGCCGCCGATTTCCTTCCTGAGGAACGCGGCCGGGTCGGTGGTGCGCGCGTTGACGGTGACCTGCGCGCCCAGCTGGCGGGCCAGTGCCAGCTTGGCGTCGTCCACGTCCACTGCGGCCACGTTCAGGCCCATCGCACGGGCGTACTGCACGGCCATGTGGCCCAGGCCACCGATGCCGGAAATCGCCACCCAGTCACCGGGCTTGGTGTCGGTGACCTTCAGGCCCTTGTAGACGGTCACGCCGGCGCACAGCACCGGCGCGATCTCGACGAAGCCCACCTCCTTCGGAAGCAGGCCGACATAGTTGGCATCGGCCAGTGCGTACTCGGCGAAGCCGCCGTTGACCGAGTAGCCGGTATTGCGCTGCGTCTCGCACAGCGTTTCCCAGCCACCCAGGCAGTGTTCGCAATGACCACACGCCGAGTACAACCAGGGGATGCCGACCCTGTCGCCTTCCTTGACGTGCCCTACCCCGCCTCCCACGGCCACGACGTGCCCCACGCCCTCGTGGCCGGGGATGAACGGCGGGTTCGGTTTCACCGGCCAGTCGCCCTCGGCGGCGTGCAGGTCGGTGTGGCAGACGCCACAAGCCTCGATCTTGACCAGTACCTCGCCCGCCCCCGGGCGCGGTACCGAGACTTCCTCGATCACCAGTGGCTTGCCGAACTCACGCACGACAGCGGCCTTCATGGTGGAATTCATTTTCGGATCTCCGTAGTGCGCTTGCCCACAGAATGACGCCGGCGCGAGGCCGGCGCTTTGATCACGATCAAACCTTTGAAGATCCGCGAAGCAGGTTCAGCTGGCCAGCACCGAGGCCTCGCGGGCCAGGCGCTCGATGGCGTCCCAGTCGCGGGTCTGCAGCAGCGCCGGGGTGGTCAGCCACGAACCGCCCACGCACAACACGTTGGGCAGGTGCAGGAACTGCGGCGCAGTCTGCGCGCTGATGCCGCCGGTCGGGCAGAAGCGCACATCGGCGAACGGGCCGTGCCAGGCGGCCAGCAGCGCGGCGCCGCCGGCCTGCACGGCCGGGAAGAACTTGAAGGTGTCCGCGCCGTGCTCCAGGCCCTGGATCAGGTCCGAAGCGGTGGCAGCACCGGGCAGGTACGGCAGGTCGGCATCACGCGCGGCCGCATACAGTGCCGGCGTGGCACCGGGGGAAACGGCAAACCGCGCACCGGCCTGCTTCGCCGCCTGCATCTGCGCGGCGTTGAGTACGGTGCCGGCACCGATCACCGCGTCCGGCACGGCCTCGACCATGGCCCTGATCGCATCCAGCGCCTGCGGCGTGCGCAGGGTCACCTCGATCACGGGCAGCCCGCCACGGAACAGCGCCTGGGCCACTTCGACCGCTTCATTCACTTCTTCGGGGGTGTACACCGGGATCACCGGTGCCAGCTTCAACAGCGCGCGCAGGCGCGGATCAGCGCTGGACATCGTCTTGCTCCTTGCCCGCCAGGGCATCGCGGATGCTGCCGGTGCCGGCAGCGCAGCGGCGCATGATGCCATGCGGACCGCGACGGTGCCCTGCTCCGCACCGCGCCGGATTCAGGCCGGGTCGGCCTGCAGCGCCTGGATGCGGCGCTGGTACCAGTCGCCACCGAGCGGATCGAACACCGCCGAGCGCTCCATCTGCGCCTCGTACACGTGTACCGAGATCGCCAGTGCCTCATCGCTGGCATTGCGCAGGGTGTGGTACTCATGCGGGGGGATCAGGCTGCCGGCACTGCCGCAGCCCCCGCGCAGCGCGGCGTGGCGGCGGAAGCGCCAGCGCTCGCCGGCGCACTCCAGCAGCTCGTAACGGGTGATCTCCAGCTCGCCCAACCACACGCCCTCCACACACCACATGGCATCGTGGTCGTGCAGCGGCGTGCCCTGCCCTGGGCCCCAGCTCATGGCAATCACGCTGTAGCCGTGTTCGCGGCTGTGGTACAGCGGACGTCGCGCGTAATGATCGCTGACCGGCCGATGCACGCATTCGGGCAACTCGATGCGGCTGTCGATTATGGCTTCCTGCAGCGCCAGCTGCAGGTCGGCCGTGATGCGCTCGGGATCACCGGAGCTCATCGCCGCGTCGACTGCGGCGATCAACCGGTCGCGGCCACGGAACGGCGGAAACGGAGAAGTCTGCAGGTCCATGCCTCGAATGTAGCGGAGCATGGTTAAGGGAATGTTGGCGTTCGCGCGCGTCGCGTCCACATTCAGGGTGAATACGCGCGGAAGAACGGTTCAGATGCAGAAGCAGTAGAGCGATCACAATGGAACCTTGCGCAGCAGAACCTGTCGAACACGACACGATTCAGATCCGCTGCGACATTCCGCAACTTCGCGCCCGACGGGCGCAAGGCTAGAATTCTCCGACTTACCTGGTTCTATACATGTCAGTGCGAACTATTAGCGATGCCGCGTTGCCGGCATCGAAGGGCAAGGCTGCCACGATCAACGACATCGCACGACTGTCGGGAGTTTCCAAGAAAACGGTTTCAAGAATCATCAACAACTCGCCGCTGGTGCGCAAGGACACCCGCGACAAGGTCGAGGCGTTGATGCGCGAGGTCGGTTACGTGCCCGATCCTCTCGCGCGCGGGCTGGCATTCCGCCGCTCCTTCCTGATCGGCCTGGTGTATGACGATCCCGGTGCCCAATGCATCGTCGACCTGCAGCACGGCGCGCTGGACGCGCTGCGCGGGACTGGCTATGAGCTGGTGGTGCACCCCTGCGACAGCCAGGATCCGGAATGCCCGCAGGGCGTGCGCCGTTTCGTGCAGCAGCAGAAGCTGCACGGCGTGATCCTGGGGCCGCGTGCGTCCGAATCGGCTGCGCTGGCGCAGATGCTCGATGACATCGACTGCCGCTACGTGCGCATCAACGCGCATGCCTCGGAGGATGAGAACCATGCCGTGGTCACCCATGACCGCGATGGTGCTGCCGCTGCGGCGGGCTACCTGCTTTCGCTTGGCCACCGCGACATCGCGGTGATCACCGGACCGGGTGACCGGCGTGCCGCGCGCGAACGGACGCATGGTTTCCTTGATCGGCTGGCGCAGGTCGGCCTGACCCTGCCCGGCGAGCGCGTGCTGGAAGCGGGCGACACCTTCGAGTCCGGCGTGCATGCCGCCGAACGGCTGCTGATGGGCGAGCAACGCCCCAGTGCGATTTTCGCCGGCAACGACGAAATCGCCGCAGGCGTGTACCAGGTGGCATTGCGTGCAGGCATCGCGGTGCCGCAGCAGCTGTCGATCGTCAGCTACGACGACAGCCCGTTGGCATCGCGGCTGTGGCCGCCGCTGACGTCGGTGCGTCGCCACGTCTCCGATATCGGCCGCACCGCCGCCGCCATGCTTGTCCAGGCCGACGTTCCCGACGCGCCGACCGCGGCCAGCGTGCATCCGCAGTTGATGGTGCGCGGGTCCTGCCGGGCCGTGGACGCCTGAGTGCCCTGCCCTCGCCTGCGTCGCTGCAGTGGCGCAGGCAGGCAACAACGAAAACGGCGCACCCATGTGCGCCGTTTTCAGTGCAAAGCCGTGCGCGTTGTGTGCTTACACGTCGCCGCCGTCGGCCCAGCCTTCGCCGTTGCCCTTCTGGAACACGCGGTCGTCGCCCTGCACTTCACCGGCCGGCAGATGCGCCTGGTTGGCCAGGGCCGCGTAGATCGGGGTGAAGTCCGGCGAGGTCGCCTGCATGAGCTGTTCGAAGCTGTCGATGACGAAGTAGGTCTTCTGGAAGGTGTCGATGCGGTACTTCGTGCGCATGATGCGCTGCAGGTCGAAGCCGATGCGGTTGGGCGCGGCCGATTCCAGCGAGTACAGCGACTCGCCCTTCGACGACACAATGCCGGCACCGTAGATGCGCAGGCCCTCGGGCGTATCGATCAGGCCGAACTCCACCGTGTACCAGTACAGGCGGGTCAGGTTCTGCAGCGCATCCGGGCCGATCGCGTGGGCTTTGACGCCGCCACGGCCGTATGCCTCCATGTAGTCGGCGAACACCGGGTTCATCAGCAGCGGTACGTGGCCGAACAGATCGTGGAACAGGTCCGGCTCGGCGATGTAGTCGATCTGGTCCGGGCGACGGATCCACCAGGTCACCGGGAAACGGCGGTTGGCCAGATGGTCGAAGAAATCCAGTTCCGGCAACAAGCCTTCAACGCCGACCAAGGTCCAGCCGGTGGCGGCGCCGAGCACTTCGTTGAGCTGGTCGAAGCGCGGAATCATGTGTGCGCTCATGCCCATCTCGTCCTGCGCATCCAGGAACTCCTGGCAGGCACGGCCGACCAGCAGCTCGCGCTGGCGCTGGTAAAGCGTGCTCCAGGTCGCGTGGTCGTCGGCGCTGTAAGTGTCCCATGGCTGCTCGACGAGCGCGGTGGTATACACCGGCACGTAGCCCTTGTCGGTCTGCTGGTGTTCGACGCGGCGGGGCTGGGCGAGGTCCATGCGGCACTCCTGGATGGGATACCCATGATGCTAGGGCAGGGGACGCGCAACAGGGTTGCAAAAGTTGCGCCGATTGGCCTTGTTGGCGCAATATCATTGCGTACTCACCATGTTGCGGGGCAACAATGGCCGGAGAAGTCCAGTTCGATCGCACGGATATACGCCTGCTGGCCGAAATCCAGCGGGATGGGCGCGCCACCAACGCCGAACTGGCGGCGCGGGTGAATCTCTCTCCTTCGGCCTGCCTGCGGCGGTTGCAGCGGCTGGAAAGCGAGGGCGTGATCGTCGGCTATGGCGCGCGGCTGGAGCCACGGCAGCTGCGGCTGGGCCTGCAGGCCTTCGTGCGCGTGCAGCTGGAAAAGCACGACCAGGCCGCCATCGGCCACTTCGTGGACAGCGTGCAGGCGTGGGACGAGGTGGTGGCCTGCCACGCGCTGACGGGTGACATGGACTACCTGCTGCACGTCTACGTGCGCGACCTGGAGCACTTCTCGCGCTTCCTGCTGGACCGGCTGCTCAATGCCGGTGGCGTGGCCGATGCCAATTCCAGCTTCGTGCTGCGCACGGTGAAGGGCTTCCAGGCGTTGCCGCTGTCGCAGCTGGAGTCCTGAGCAACCACCGGGCGGGCCCGGTGGCCTGGCTTCAATGGATCAGCACTTGTCCTTGCGGCCCATCAGCTTGCCCAGGCGCGAGGCTTCCTCGCACTTCGGCGCGGCCACCGGTGCCGGTGCGGCAGCTGCGGCGCGCGCGCGCTGCAGCTGCTGGATCCTGGCGCGGATCTGCGGCATCGCTGCCATCGCAGCCTTTTCGCCTTCCAGGATCGCGGTGCCACGCTGGCTGAAATCGGCGGCACCGATGTCCAGTACCTTCGGGCGGATGACGATGTCGGCGCGCGCCAGTTCCTGCTCGCCCAGGCGCTGGCCCATGATCGAGATGGACTGGTTGACGATGCCCAGCATGTCGGTCGGCGCCTTGCCGCTGGCCTTGCTGGAGATGTCCACGGCGATCACGAAGTCGGCGCCGAGCTGGCGGGCGGCATCCACCGGCACCGGGCTGACCACGCCACCATCGATGTAGTTGCGGCCGCCGATCTTCACCGGCTCGAACACACCGGGAATGCTGCTCGACGCGCGCACTGCCTGGCCGACGTTGCCGCGCACGAAGATTGCGCGCTCGCCGGTTTCGAGCTGGGTGGCGACGGCGGCGAACGGCTTCTTCAGGCGCTCGGCGGGACGGTTGGCGACCTGCTCGTTGACGTAGTCCTGCAGCTTCTGGCCCTGCACCAGGCCACCGGAGAACAGGCGCACATCGCGGATGCTGGCTTCGTCCAGCGCGACGGCCTTGCTCTGCATCTGGAAGGCATCCATGCCGCTGGCATACAGGGCGCCGACCACGCTGCCGGCGCTGGTGCCGGCGACCACGGCTGGCTCGAAGCCGTTGGCCTCCAGCATCTTGATCACGCCGATATGGGCAAAGCCTTTGGCCGCGCCGCCGCCCAGGGCGATGCCGATCTTCACCGGCTTGGCCTGCGGGACCACGGTCGGCGCAGGCGGTGGCGTGGGGCGGACCGGATCGCCACCGCAGCCGGCCAGCAGGCCGATCAGGGCGACGGACAGCAGCATGCGGGGGCGGAACAGGCTCATCGGCAGTGCGCGCGCGGCGCCGGATTCAGGAAAGGGCGCCAGCATACCGAAGCCGCGGCGGGGCGGGCAGGGTGGAAATATCGCCCATTCATAAAGGTAGTGCCGGCCGCTGGCCGGCAACCATAGGGAAACTGGCAACGGTCCACGGGGCTGCCGGCCAGCGGCTGGCACGACCGGAGGCGGTCAGAACCGGTTGTCACCATCCAGCATCCGGCCCAGGCCGCCCAGCACCGAGCCTTCGCCGCGGCTCTGGCCGCCGCCCTGCGGTGCGGCCATCCACATGCGGCCGGCCAGGCGTGAGAACGGCAGCGACTGCAGCCAGACCTTGCCGGGGCCGGTCAACGTGGCCAGGAACACCCCTTCGCCGCCGAACAGCATGCTCTTGATGCCGGCCACCCGACGCACGTCCATGTCCACCGTCGGGTGGTAGGCCACCACGCAGCCGGTATCCACGTCCAGGCGTTCGCCGGCGGCCAGCTCGCGCTCCACCACGCAGCCGCCGGCGTGGATGAACACCCAGCCGTCGCCCTCCAGTTTCTGCATGATGAAACCCTCGCCCCCGAACAGGCCGGTCATGATCTTGCGCTGGAACTGCACGCCGATCTGCACGCCGCGCGCGCCGGCCAGGAAACTGTCCTTCTGGCAGATCAGGCGGCCGCCGTGCTGGTCCAGCTTCATCGCCAGCACCGTCCCAGGGTAGGGCGCAGCGAAGGCGACCTTGCCCTTGCCATGGCCGCTCTGGGTGTAGACGGTGGCGAACAGGCTTTCGCCGGTCAGTACGCGCTTGCCGGCAGCCATCACCTTGCCCATGAAGCCGCCGCCCTGGTCGCCATTGGCGGCGCCGAACACGGTATCCATCTGCACCGTGGCGTCCTTGAACATCAGCGCGCCGGCCTCGGCAATGGCGCTCTCGCCGGGATCAAGCTCGATTTCCACGAACTGCATTTCATGGCCGACGATGCGGAATTCGATGTCGTCGGCGCGGCCGCTGGCGGCGGCGGGGACCGGGGGTGGGGTGTGGGGCATGCCCGGGGCCGCGGATTGCAGTTCAGGCACTTCGGCAATCGAGGTCCATCCGCTCATGCCCTGGCACCAGGCCAGCGCGCGCGGGTTGGCCTGCGCGTAACGGCGCGCGGCCGGGTCATCGAGCGGTCCGATTCGGTCGGCCTGGGCCGAGGCATGGAAGTACCACTGGGTCATTGCGGCGGCTCCGCGGCGCTGGAAAACCCCGAGTCTAGCGAGCGCCCCGGGGGCAGGGCGACGGGGCCATGAACGGCCGGCATTTGCGGGGCAGGTGCTGTATTGCAACAATTATCTGGTAGCGCCGTTTTACCACCCCTCCAAACACAGCCTACCGCCATGTCCCCGACCCGCACTTCCCGTGGCCGCCTCCCGGTCGCGCGCCCTCTCGTTGCCGCTCTTTCCGCCCTGCTGCCGCTGGTAGCAGCCGCCCAGGAAACCCCTGCCGCCAAGGATCCGGTTGCCCTCGACACCCTGCAGGTCACCGCGCAGCGCCGTGTCGAGAACGCCAAGGACGTACCGGTTGCAGTCAGCGCGATCCAGGGCGAGAAGCTGGATGTGCTCGGTTCGGCCGGCGATGACATCCGCTTCCTGGCCGCACGCGTGCCGAGCCTCAACATCGAGTCGTCCTACGGTCGTGCCTTCCCGCGCTTCTACATCCGCGGCCTGGGCAACACCGATTTCGATCTCAATGCCTCGCAGCCGGTGTCGCTGGTATACGACGACGTCGTGCAGGAAAGCCCGCTGCTGAAGGGCTTCCCGCTGTTCGACCTGGCCAACGTGGAAGTGCTGCGTGGCCCGCAGGGCACCCTGTTCGGCCGCAACACGCCGGCCGGCGTGGTCAAGTTCGATTCGGCCCGCCCGTCGCAGGATGCCGACGGCTATATCCGCGTCGGCTACGGCAGCTACAACAGCTGGAACGTGCAGGGCGCCTACGGCGGCCCGCTGACCGACCGCTGGTCGGCGCGCGTCTCGGCGATCTACCAGCGTCGTGACGACTGGGTCGACAACACCCGTGTGGGCGCGCCCAACAGCGGCTTCGAAGGCTATGACGAAGCGGCAGGCCGCGTGCAGTTCCTGTACGAAGGCGATGACTTCGAAGCGCTGTTCAACCTGCACAAGCGCAAGCTCAACGGCACCGCCCGCCTGTTCCGCGCCAACATCATCCAGAAGGGTGGCAATTCGCTGGTCGAGAACTTCGACCGCGACAAGGTGGCCAACGACGGCGTCAACTTCTCCGACCTGGAGACCTGGGGGGGCAGCGCGCGCCTGCAGTGGAACCTCGGCTCGGTGACCCTGCACTCGATCACCGGCTACGAGACCGCCGAATCGCTCAACCGCGGTGACATCGACGGTGGCTACGGTGCGGCCTTCCTCGGTGCCGGCAACTACGGCCCGGGCCTGATTCCGTTCTCCTCGGAGTCGGCTGATGGCCTGCCGCACCATCGCCAGTGGACGCAGGAATTCCGCGTCGAGTCCAACGAGTGGGGCCGCTTCGACTGGCAGGCCGGCGTCTTCTACTTCGATGAAGACGTGACCATCAACAACTTCAACTACGACTCGCTGGCCCCGGGCAATCCGCAGACCGGCCACGTGGTGCAGAACCAGCGCAACAAGGCCTGGGCAGTGTTCGCCTCGGGTGACTTCGACGTCACCGACCGCTTCAAGCTGCGTGCCGGCGTGCGCTACACCCAGGACAAGAAGGACTTCAGCGCCAGCGTGCTGCAGGCGGTTCCGTTCGGCACCCCGGTCAGTGGCCCGTACCTGGCCAACACCGACGTCAACGACGTCAGCTGGGACCTGAGCGGCGTCTACAAGCTCACCGACGACATCAACGCCTACGCCCGCGTGGCCAAGGGTTTCCGCGCGCCGTCGATCCAGGGCCGCCTGGCCTTTGCGCCGGGTCTGTCGCAGGCCGATTCGGAGAAGGTCATCTCGTACGAGGCCGGCATCAAGGCCGACCTGTTCGAGCGCCGCGCGCGCCTGGGCCTGAGCGTGTTCCGCTACGACGTCGATGGCCAGCAGCTGATCGCCGTGGGCGGTGCCAACAACACCGCCACCCTGCTCAACGCCGACAAGACCATCGGCCAGGGCGTCGAGCTGGACCTGGAGGCCTACCTGGCCGACAACGTCCTGCTGACCTTTGGCAGCAGCTACAACGACACCGAGATCAAGGACAAGAACCTGGCGGTGGCGATCTGCGGCGGCGGCTGCACCATCACCGACCCGACCACGGTGATCAACGGCCAGACCTACGCGCTGGTGAACGGCAACCCGCTGCCGCAGGCGCCGAAGTGGATCCACAACGCGACCCTGCGCGTGGGCTTCCCACTCAGCGATGGCAGCGAGCTGTACGCCTACACCGACTGGGCCTACCGCAGCGCAGTGAACTTCTTCATCTACGAGTCGCCGGAATTCCGCGGCCGTAGTTCGCTGGAAGGCGGCCTGCGCCTGGGCTACAACTGGGAGTATGGCCAGTACGACGTGGCGGTGTTCGGCCGCAACCTGACCAACCAGACCCGCGTGGTCGGTGCGATCGACTTCAACAACCTGACCGGCTTCCTCAACGAGCCGCGCACCTGGGGCGTGGAGTTCACCGCGAAGTTCTGATGCGGTCGCTGCGGTAGTGCAATGAAGAAGGGCCGGCGCAATGCCGGCCCTTCTGTTTCCTGCTTTCTGTAGAGTCGAGCCATGCTCGACTGCCATGAGCCGAGCATGGCTCGGCTCTACAGAGGCATGGCTTACAGCGCGCTCTGCGGGCGCACCTTCAGTACCGCGTTCTCGGTGGTGCAGTCGCGGCTGGAGTGCAGGCCGGCCTTGCGCGCGGCAGCGATCTCCTTGCGTGCGGCCAGCAGGTCCTTGTTGAACGCGGCGTTGTCGTGCAGGCGGGCCACGGCGGCGGCACCCATGAAGCGGCCTTCCAGGATGTCGCTCTGCCAGTGCACGTTGCACACCAGGCGGCTCTCGCCGTAGTTGCGGCCGCGGGCCTGGATGGCATCGGCGCGGTCCGGCACGATCTCCGACAGGATCAGTGCCCAGGCCCAGCCGATCGAGGTGTGGCCGGATGGATAGGAACCATTCTTGCGCAGGCCATCCTCGTCCTTCGGCGAGCAGGTCGGCTCACCGTTGACCATGAACGGGCGCGGGCGCTGGTAGTGGTTCTTGGCCGCCTTGGTGGCGGCGCTGGCGTCGATCCGGCTGCGCTCCAGCAGTCGATACAGCGCCGGAGTCTTCACCGCATCGACGTCGATGTCGGCGGCGCAGGAGAAGTGGTTGGCGCCTTCGGGGAAGCCGAGTTCCGCATCGATGCCGGCCTGGGCGAAGCGCGGGCTGCCACGCAGCGCGCGGGCTTCACGGCTGACCTGTTCGTCCAGGGCGAGGGCGGCCGAACCGGCCACCGGCGGTGCCGGCACCAGATCGAGGCTGGCCGGAACAGCGCTCTTGTCCAGATAGCCCACGGCCTTGGTGGTGATGTTGGCTTCGACGGCGGTCGGTTTGGTGGCCGTGGCAGCACAGCCGGCCAGGGCCACGGCAACGGCGAGGCCGAGCAGCGGGCGGGCGGGGTGGGAAATCAGCGACATGGACGGGCTCCGGAGGAAAAACACCGCGTCATGATCGCAGCCCGTATGCGGCACCGCAGTGGCCATCGGTCATACGGCCAGACCCGGCATGGTCATCACAGGAGATGAAGAACGTCATCGAAGCGTGCCAGTCTGCTGAATCCGGGCGCAGCGCACGGACTTTCACGCGGCCGCACCGTGAGCATCGGCACATCGGCAGTCACCAGGGGCCGTCCAGTTCCAGCCGGGTCGGGGGGATCCGAAGACAGAGGGAGAGAAGCGATGCGCAGCACCGCAACAGGAAGTACCGTCCTGGCCCTGCTTCTGGGGCTGGCAGCAGCACCGGCGCAGGCCGCCGACGTGGTCGGCGTGGCCTTCGTGCATGGCACCGGCGCGCAGACCAATGCCACCCAGGACTACTGGCAGCCGGCGATCATCGACACCGTGCGCCAGGGCCTGCCGAACAGCAGCAACTATGTGGTCATCAACTGTGACTTCACCCAGTACATGTGGAAACCGGAGGCCGCCGGCTGCCTAGCCAACCAGCTGACCAGTTTCATCGACAGCCGTGGCATCACCCAGCTGGTGGTGATTACCCATTCCAACGGCGGCAACGTGATGCGCTGGATCCTGTCCAATCCGACCTACGACAGCCGCTATCCGAAGATCATCCGCACGGTGCGCAAGGTCAACGCACTGGCACCGTCTTCGGCGGGCACGCCACTGGCCGATGCGGTGCTCAACGGCAATACCTTCGAAACGTCGCTGGGCTGGCTGCTGGGCTACAAGAACGACGCGGTACGCCAGCAGCAGGTGGCCAGCATGGCCACCTACAACGCGCAGAACCTGTACGGCACGGCCGGTCGCCCGGCGCTGCCCAGGCCGTTCCGCGCGGTGGTCGGCAGTGACGTGGAATCGGCGGTGTGGGACAACAACAGCTACTGCGGTGGCTATGCCGCCAACGTCGGCCTGGAGTTCACCCAGAACTGGTTGTCGTCCTGCTCCGATGGCTTCCTGGAGTGCAGCAGCCAGAAGGCGGCCGGCACCACCTGGTTCACCGACAAAGCGCGCACCCAGGGCGCAGAACCGCTCAGCCACAACCAGAGCCGGCGCGAGTGCTTCGGCCTCGGCACCCTGCTGCGCAACGACCTGACCCAGTGAGGGAGATGACCATGACGACCCATTCCACCCTGCTGGCCAGTGCGGTGCTGGCAGTACTGTCCCTTTCCGCCGCGCAGGCCGCGCAGCCTCTGCAGGCGGCCCGCGCGGGCGATCAGGTGCCTGCCGCATTGGTGGCCGCGCCGCTGCCTGCCGATGAAAGCGAACACGCGCCGTTGTCGTTTGCCTGGGCGCTGGACCCGGCACAGCCGCTGCAGGCGGCCACGCCATATGCCTCGGTCAGCCGCAGTTACTGGCAGCAGGTCGATGGCACGCAGCTGCAGCGCGGCCTGGACCTGCCGCTGACGGCGCCCGATGCGGTGATCCAGCTGAGTCCGGCCGCAGGAGCCCGCGCGCTGCCGGCCAACACCCTGCAGGTGCGCGACCCGGCTGGCCGCAGCAGCGTGGCCCGCAGTGTCGATGCGCGCGCGCTGCAGGATGCCGGCATGCCGGTGAGTGATGGCAGCAGCATGCTGCGCACCGGCGCGACCAGTGCCGCCGGTGCGTACACCCTGCAGAGCACGCAGGCGCAGGGCCGCTATGTGGTGCAGGTGCTGGAGCCCAACAGCCCGCTGCGGTTGGAAGTGCAGGCCAACCAGGCGCAGGTGCTGGCCGGTGGCAACGTGCAGCTGCAGGCACGCCTGCTGGAAGACGGCGCCACCACCGCGCAGCTGGCATCGCGTCGTGGCGGCCTGGGGGGGGAAGCCCTGCTGGTCGCACCGGATGGCCGCAGCTGGCCGCAGCGCCTGCTGCGCACCACCGATGGCAGCCTGCGCGCGCAGGTGCGGATCCCGACCGACATCGGCACCGTGCAGGGGCTGTGGGAGCTGCAGGTGTTCGCCCAGGCCGATGGCGTGCTGCGCGATGGCAAGGTGGCCTTCGCGGTGGCACGGCCGACCGCGCGTTTCAGTGGCCAGGCAGCACCGGACCCTTCCAGCCGCCAGGTGGCGCTGCCGCTGCAGGTGGCTGCGGCAGGCCGCTACGAGGCACGTGGCACGCTGTATGCCACGGCCCGCGATGGCCGGATGAGGCCGGTCGCGCAGGCACATGCAGCCGCGTGGTTCGATGGCCCAGGCGCCGGCCAGCTGGTGCTGCCGTTCGACGAGGCCGCGTTGCCGGCCGGTTTTGGCGCACCGTACGAGCTGCGTGACCTGCAGCTGCAGGACCAGAGCCGGATGGCACCGATCGAGTCGCGCGCGCTGGCGTTGCGGTTCTGAGGTTGCGTGCAGCGGGCCGGGGTCCGGCCCGCTGCTCCTGTGTAGAGGCGAGCCCATGCTCGGCGGCCGTTTGCCGTGATCAGGAGCAGCCGAGCATCGGCTCGGCTCTACAACGGCATGCCGATCACCCCGCGTATGCGGTCAGCCGGCCTTCCTGCTCGCAGACGGTGATCGCGCCGCCGAACACCGCCGACAGCGGTTCGTTGCGCAGCAGCTCGGCGCGGGTGCCGTCGGCCAGCACGCGGCCATCGCGCAGCAGCACCACCCGCTCGATCTCGGGAATGATCTCTTCGATGTGGTGGGTCACCAGCACCAGGGTGATGCCCTGCTGCGCCAGCACCCGCATGGTCGCCACCAGCTGCTCGCGGGCGACCAGGTCCAGCCCGGTGGAGGGTTCGTCCAGCAGCAGTGCCTGCGGCCGGTTGACCAGCGCGCGGGCGATCAGCACGCGGCGGGTCTCGCCAGCGGACAACTCGGCGTAGGCGCGGTCGCGCAGGGGCAGGGCGCCGGTCATCGCCAGTGTCTCGCCCACACGTGCGCGCATATCGGCGGTCACTTCGCGGAAGGCCGGCACCACGTAGCTGGCGAAGAAGCCGGACAGCACTGCCTGTTCCACGGTCAGGCCCGGCATGTCGGCCAGGTTGCTGCTGAGATCGCCGGTGACGATGCCGAGCTGCGATCGCAGCCGGTCCACCTGCCAGCGGTTCTGCCCCAGCACCCTTACCGCCACGGAGCCGTCGACCTGCGCCAGCGGGTACAGCTCGCGGGTGATCAGCTTGATGAAGGTCGACTTGCCGCAGCCGTTGGGGCCGAGCAGGGCGGTGTGCTGGCCCTGCGCGATGCGCAGGCTGAGCCCGTGCAGCACCTTCACCTGGCCGCGCACCACGGTGGCGCGGTCCAGTTCGATCAAGGGGGGCAGCTCCGCAACGGGCGGGGCGGCAGTCATGGTGCTGGCGCGTGGATCAAGGCTCGACAACTCAGGTCCCCAACTGTGAACGGTGCCACGGATGGCGATGCGATACATCGCCGCAGGGATGCAGTTTGCAACGCAAGCGCCCATCATGTCTGCCATCCCCGCGTCGATTCGGAGAGCTGCCATGTCTGATGCCCTGATGTCCCTGTTGACCGGTGGTGTGCTCGGCCTGGGAGGGTGGGCCATGCTGGCGGTGTTGCTGGTCTTCACCCAGATCACCATCTTCTCGGTAACCCTGTACCTGCACCGCAGCCAGGCCCATCGCGGGGTCGATTTCCATCCGGCGCTGGCGCACGTGTTCCGCTTCTGGCTGTGGCTGACCACGTCGATGATCACCCGCGAGTGGGTGGCCATCCATCGCAAGCACCACGCCAAGGTGGAGACTGAGGACGATCCGCACAGCCCGGTCACCCGCGGCATCGGCAAGGTGTTCTGGCATGGCGTGGAGCTGTACCGCGAAGCGCGCGGCATGCGCGCGGACATCGAGCAGTACGGGCGCGGCACGCCGGACGACGCGATCGAGCGCCACCTGTATACCCCGCACGCCACGCTGGGGCCGGTAGTGCTGCTGGCGATCAACGGCGTGCTTTTCGGCCTGCCCGGTGTGGCGCTGTGGGCGATCCAGATGGCGTGGATCCCGTTCTGGGCGGCGGGCGTGGTCAATGGCCTGGGCCACTGGTGGGGGTACCGCAACTACGAGTCGGCCGATACCTCCACCAATCTCACGCCGTGGGGGTTCTGGATCGGTGGCGAGGAGCTGCACAACAATCACCATGCCTTCCCCAGTTCGGCGCGCTTCGCGATGAGGCGCTGGGAGTTCGACATCGGCTGGAGTGCGATCCGCCTGCTGCAGGCGCTGCGACTGGCCAGGGTGCTGCGGGTGGCACCGGCCATGGACGTGCGCCCGAACATCGCCGTGCCCGATGCCGAAACGCTGAAGGCGCTGCTGTCGCATCGCTTCCAGGCGATGACCGATTACCAGCGCAACGTGTTCATGCCGGCCCTGCGCGAGGAGGCCGCGCAGGCCGGGGCCAAGCTGCGCCGCCTGCTGCCACGCCGGTTGCGCCGTGGCCTGGTCAACGATGGCCGCTGGCTGAAGCCGGACAGCCGCGCCCAGCTCAGCGCATGGGTGGCGCAGCGGCCGCGCATCCGTACCCTGGTCGAGTACCGCGGGCGATTGGCTGCGCTGCTGGAAGCCCGTGGCCACGACGCCGCTGAGCGCCTGCATCAGCTGCAGGCGTGGTGCCGCGAGGCCGAGGAAAGCGGCATCGCGGCGTTGCAGGCCTACGCCGCACGGTTGAAGGGCTACAGCCTGGTGGGCGCGTGAGGGCAGGGTACGGGCTTCTGCTGGCGGCGCTGCTGCCGGGTGCGGCGCTGGCCCAGGTCACCGACACCGCCAGCTATCTGCAGCGGATGGACAGCGATGGCGACGGCAGGGTCAGCGAGGCCGAGTACGTACAGTGGATGCTGTATGCCTTCGATCGCATGGACCGCAACGGTGATGGCGTACTGAGCGCCGACGAGCTGCCCGGCGGCAAGGGCAGGGCAATCCGCCGCGAGCAGCAGCGGCAGGTGATCGTGCAGCGCTTCCACAAGCAGGATGCCAACGGTGATGGCTTCCTGGATGCCCGCGAGCTGTCCGCGCCGCCGCGTTGAGCGGGCGTAGAATCGCACCATGCCTGAACTGCCCGAAGTCGAAACCACCCGCCGCGGCCTGGCGCCGCACCTGCAGGGCCGGCGCGTGCATGGCGTGATCCTGCGCCGCGCCGACCTGCGCTGGCCGATTCCACCGGAAGTGGCCGAGCTGCTGCCGGGGCAGCGCATCGAGGACATCCGCCGGCGCGCCAAGTACCTGCTGCTGGATACCGCCATCGGCAGCGCCGTGCTGCACCTGGGCATGTCCGGCAGCCTGCGCGTGCTGCCCGGTGATACCCCGCTGCGGGCGCATGACCACGTCGACATCAGCCTGGACAATGGCCGCCTGCTGCGCTTCAACGACCCGCGCCGCTTCGGCAGCCTGCTCTGGCAGCCGGCTGGGGAGATCCACCCGCTGCTGCAGGGGCTGGGCCCGGAGCCCCTGGACGACGTGTTCGACGGTGACTACCTGTTCGCCCGCAGCCGGGGCCGCAGCGCGCCGGTGAAGACCTTCCTGATGGACCAGGCGGTGGTGGTGGGCGTGGGCAACATCTACGCCGCCGAGAGCCTGTTCAAGGCCGGCATCAGCCCGTTGCGCGAGGCAGGAAAGATCTCGCGAGAACGCTACCAGCGGCTGGCCGACGCGGTGAAGGAGATCCTGGGCTACGCCATCACCCGCGGCGGCACCACCCTGCGCGATTTCATCAGCCCCGACGGTGCGCCGGGCTACTTCGAGCAGGAGCTGCTGGTGTACGGCCGCGACGGGCTGCCCTGCCCGAACTGTGGCCGCGCGCTGAAGCACGCCACCATCGGCCAGCGCGCCAGCGTCTGGTGCAGCCACTGCCAGCGCTGAGCCGGCGACCAGCGGCAGCTGAACGGGCAGGGCGCGTCTCCGCTGCCCGTTAACGTTTGTCTGCCTATGATGGCCGACCTTCCTCCCTGTGCCTGACGCGCCTGCATGCAACGACGCGACTTCATCCGCAATGCCTCCCTCGCCCTGGCTGCATTCGGCCTGCCGTCCCTGCCCGCGTGCGCGGCCAGCCGGAGCGGCCAGATGGGCCTGCGCCGCCTCGGCCAGCCGCAACCGTTCGACTTCGCCACCCTGAAGGGCCAGGCGCGCGCGCTGGCACAGGCACCCTACAAGAGCCACAAGCGGGTGCTGCCGGGCCGCCTGGAAGGACTGGACTGGGACCAGTACCAGTCGATCGGCTACCGCCAGGACCATGCGCTGTGGGCCGACCAGCCCGGCAAGTTCCAGGCCAAGTTCTTCCACCTGGGCCTGTACTTCCATTCGCCGGTGCGCATGTTCGACGTGGTCGACGGCAAGGCGCAGGAACTGGCCTATGACGGCGCGGCGTTCAACTACGGCAAGAGCGGCATCAAGGACGGCGAGCTGCCGGCCGACCTCGGCTTCGCCGGCTTCCGCCTGAACACCCGCAAGGATACCGACCGCGACTTCGCCGCCTTCCTGGGCGCCAGCTACTTCCGCGCGGTCGGCAAGGAAGGCCAGTACGGCCAATCCGCGCGTGGCCTGGCGATCGACACCGGCATGGGCAAGCCGGAGGAATTCCCGGACTTCATCGCTTACTACCTGGAGCAGCCGTCGGCCGATTCGGAGACGATCGTGGTCTATGGCCTGCTGGATTCGCCCAGCGTGGCCGGTGCCTATCGCTTCGCGATCACCAATGGCGACGTGCTGCTGATGGACATCGACAGCGCGCTGTACCCGCGCAAGGCGATCGAGCGGTTGGGCATCGCCCCGTGCACCAGCATGTACCAGGTGGGCGAGAACGACCGCCGGATGGGCTGGGACTGGCGCCCGGAGATCCACGATACCGATGGCCTGTCGCTGTGGACCGGTGCCGGCGAGTGGATCTGGCGGCCGCTGCTGAACCCGCGCAACCTGCGTTTCAACATGTTCGTGGACCGCAACCCGCGCGGCTTCGGCCTGCTGCAACGCGACCGCAATTTCGACCATTACCAGGACGACGGCGTGTTCTACGAGAAGCGCCCGTGCCTGTGGGTGGAGCCGAAGGGCGAATGGGGCGAGGGCTCGGTGCAGCTGGTGGAGATTCCCACCGTGGACGAGACGTTCGACAACATCGTGGCGTTCTGGAACCCGAAGGAAAAGCCGCAGCCGGGCCAGGAGCTGCTGGTCGGCTACCGCTTGTACTGGGGCGCCGAACCGCCGGCGCGCCCGCCGCTGGCGCACTGCGTGGCCAGCCGCACCGGCCTGGGCGGTGTGGTCGGCAAGAAGCGTGAGTACTTCAGCTGGCGCTTCGCGGTGGACTTCGAAGGTGGCGAACTGGCCAGGCTGATCGACAAGGCCGAGGTCGAAGCGGTGGTGGAAGCCAGCCGTGGCCGGGTCGAGATCGTTTCGGCGCGCCCGCTGCGCGAGATCAACGGCTATCGCGCGATGTTCGACCTGGTGCCGCCGGAAGGCAGTACCGAGCAGATCGACATCCGCCTGTTCCTGCGCAGTGGTGGCAAGACCCTCACCGAGACCTGGCTGTACCAGTACACCCCGCCGCCGGCCGGTGCGCCGGAGCGCACGCTGTACTGAGTGGTTTGGGATTGCAGGGCTTGCAGCCCTGCACCCGCTTCAAGCCAAGGCAACGTCAAATGCGTGCATTCCGTGGGATGGCGGGGTGGGTCCGGTTGAGGGGGGCGGCGTAAATACGTCCATGTAGCCTCGGTCGCGCCATCCATGGCGCTCACGCCCCCTCAACCGGACCCACCCCGCCTTCGACAGATCTCCGCGATCTGTCGGAACAGCTCATGGGGTCAGATCCGTTTTCCGAAGGAAAACGGATCTGACCCCGGAATTTCATTCGGATATCTGACAGATTTCATCCACTCATGGCGTGGATCTACTGGCCGCCGGCCAATTGTCGAAGGCGGGGCACTGTGGGTTTGCGGGGTGTGAGCCGCATGGATGCGGCGACCAAGGCTACATGGACGTACTTGCGCCGTCCCCGCACACCCACAGTGCCCCGCCATCCCACGGAATGCCAGCTTTCGCTGTTGACGTTGCTGTTGCCTCTGCAGGTGCAGGGCGCAGCCCTGCCGAACACCCCTTACAGCGGCAGCGGCGCCTGCGCCGGATCGATCCGGCCTTCGCCGCGGGTGATCTTCTTGAACTCCGCGCGGCTGACCGACACGTAGCGCTCGTTGCCACCGATCTCCACCTGCGGGCCGTCCTGCACGGCGTGGCCATGCTCGTCCACGCGCACGGTCATCGTCGCCTTCTTGCCGCTGTGGCAGATGGTCTTGATCTCCTGCATCTCGTCGGCCCAGGCCAGCAGGTACTGGCTGCCTTCGAACAGCTCGCCGCGGAAGTCGGTACGCAGGCCGTAGCACAGCACCGGAATGCGCAGCTGGTCGACCACCTCACTGAGCTGCCAGACCTGGGCGCGGGTCAGGAACTGCGCCTCGTCCACCAGCACGCAGCCCATCGGGCCGTTGGCTGCCAGATCCTGCTCCACCCAGCGCTGCAGGTCGGTATCGCGGTCGAAGGCCATGCCGTCAGCGCGCAGGCCGATCCGCGAGGCAACCACGCCGGCGCCGGCACGATCGTCCAGGCGTGGGGTCAGGATCGCCACCCGCATGCCGCGCTCGCGGTAGTTGTGCGCGCTCTGCAGCAGGGTGGTGGTCTTGCCGGCGTTCATCGCCGAGTAGTAGAAGTAGAGCTTGGCCATCGGCCAATTCTAGTCGCCACCCGGCCCGCCGTCGCGGATCGGCCGTGGCCGGGCGATCACGTGCCGGCTGTCGCGTACCCCGGTGCCAGCAGCGCCGAGGCAACGATGGCCTGGCAGGCGTGGCTCATCGCCCCGATCTGGCCAGCTCCTCGTCCTGCCATTGCCGGTAGGCCACCGGGTCCCAGTAGCGCGCCAACTGGTGCTTTTCCGGTTGCAGCACACGGGCCCCCGCATCGCCACGGCCCTGGCTGCGCATGGCGCCGTTCCAGCCGGCGCGGCTGCCGGTCTGCCGCATGCTGCCGGCCCGCAGTTCACGTTCCAGCCGCGGCGTCGCGGCCGGGTCGCCGAACTCGGCATACAGCGCGCGGCCCTCGCGTACCGCGCGCTCGCGCTCGTCGGCGGACAGCGCCTCCCAGAAGCGTTCGCGCTGTACCACCAGCCACTCGGTGCCGCGCTCGGCCGCCAGGTCCATCCATGCATAGCCCAGGGCGCGGTCGACCGGACCGCCCTGCCCGTTCCAGAGCATGTCGGCCAGCGCTGCCTGTGAGAGCTTGTCGCCGTAGCGCGCGGCATTGCGGAAGTCGTTGCGGGCCTCTTCGTGGCGGCCCCGCTCGCGGGCCTGCATGCCGAGCCCACGGAAGCGCAGGTCCGGATGGTAGACGAGGAACTCGTGCGACTGCAGCACGATGGTTTCATAGGCGTCGGCAGGCGGTGCCGGGCTGGACCCGGCCGCAGGCACGGCCAGCAGGCCCAGCAGGGTAGCCACCAGCGGGCGGGCGATGATGTTCAACGACATGGACCACGCTCCTGTGTTCCGGAGTCGACTCAATACCTTAGGGCCAGGCGTCATGCAAGTCAGGTCGGCCCGCCGGCACCCCGCTACAATCCTGTCCCCATGCACGGTCTCAATCCCCCCCAAGCCGCCGCCGTCCTGCACATCGAAGGCCCCTTGCTGGTGCTCGCCGGCGCCGGCAGCGGCAAGACGCGGGTGATCGTGGAGAAGATCGCTCACCTGATCGGCAGTGGCCGCTATCCGGCGCGCCGCATCGCGGCGATCACCTTCACCAACAAATCGGCCAAGGAAATGCGCGAGCGCGTGGCCAAGCGCCTGCGCGAGCAGGACGCCGACGAGGTGACCATCTGCACCTTCCATGCGCTGGGCCTGAAGTTCCTGCAGATCGAACATGCCGCCGTGGGCCTGAAGCGCGGCTTCTCCATCTTCGATGCCGATGATGCCGCCGCGCAGATCAAGGACCTGATGCACGGCGCCAAGCCCGATGACATCGAGGACATGAAGAACCTGGTGTCGCGCGCGAAGAACGCAGGGCTGTCGCCCGAGCAGGCGATGGCCGCCGCACGCAGCAACCGCGAGAAGGAAGCGGCCAGCGTCTACGAGCGCTACCAGCTGCGGCTGACCGCGTTCAATGCGGTTGATTTCGACGACCTGATCCGCCTGCCGGTGCAGATCCTGGAAGAGAACCCCGAGATCGCCCTGGCCTGGCGCGAGCGCATCGGCTACCTGCTGGTGGACGAATGCCAGGACACCAACGACGCGCAATACCGCCTGCTCAAGCAGCTGGCTGGTGAGAAGGGCAATTTCACCTGCGTGGGTGACGATGACCAATCGATCTACGCCTGGCGTGGCGCCAACCCGGAAAACCTGCAGCAGATGGGGCGTGACTACCCCACGCTGGAAATCATCAAGCTGGAGCAGAACTACCGCTGTTCCAACCGCGTGCTGCGCGCAGCCAACGCGCTGATCGCCAACAACCCGCACGAGCACCTGAAGAAGCTGTGGAGCGACCAGGCCGACGGCGAGCGCATCCGGGTGTGGGAATGCCGCAACAGCGAGCATGAAGCGGAAAAGGTGGCCGCCGAGATCGCCTTCGTGGCGCAGTCGCGCAACGTGCCGTGGAGTGACTTCTGCATCCTGTTCCGTGGCAACTTCCAGTCGCGGCCGCTGGAAAAGGCGATGCAGCTGCTGCGCATCCCCTACCACCTGACCGGCGGCACGATGTTCCTGGAACGCCAGGAAGTGAAGGACACGCTGGCCTGGCTGCGGCTGCTGGTGAACCCGGACGATGACACCGCGTTCATGCGCGCGGTGCAGTCGCCCAAGCGCGACGTGGGTGCCGGTACGCTGGCCAGGCTGGCCGAGCTGGCGCAGGAAAAGGACATCCCGATGGCGCATGCCGCCGAGTCGATCGGTGCGCTGCAGCAGCTGCCACCGCGCGCGGCCAACAGCCTGGCGCGGTTCACCGACATCCTGCGCGACCTGCGCGCGCAGATGCGCCAGGTCAGCTCCGGCGACATGATCCGCAAGGTGGCCAAGGAATCGGGCCTGCTCAGCGAACTGCGCCAGCAGGCCAAGGAAGAGGCCAGTTACCAGCGCCGCGCCAACAACATCGAGGAACTGGCGCAGTGGTTCGAGGGCGGCCCGCGCGGCGCCACCGCGGCCGACCTGGCCGGCCAGCTGGCGCTGCTGTCGCGCAGCGACAAGGACGAGGGCGGCAACCAGGTGCGCATGATGACCATGCACGCCTCCAAGGGCCTGGAATTCCCGTACGTGTTCATCGTTGGCTGCGAGGACGGCGTGCTGCCGCACCAGGTCAGCCTGGACGAGGGCAACCTGCAGGAAGAACGTCGCCTGCTGTACGTGGGCATCACCCGCGCCAAGATCCAGCTGTGGATGAGCTACAGCAAGCTGACGCGCAAGTTTGGCGAGCATGTGCGGCTGAAGCCGAGCCGGTTCTTCGAGGAGATTCCGGCCGAGGAGATCCAGCGCGATGGTGCCGATCCGGTGGCCGATGCAGCGCGGAAGAAGGAGCGCGCGACGGCGGGGTTGGCCGCGATCGAGGCGCTGTTCGATTGAGGATCGAAAAGCCACTAAAGTGGTATTCCAATCCGTCCGATTGACGCTTCTGGCCTTGAGCCTGCATCGGGTTAAGGCCTAGTGTGAGCGCACCCGAAGTGCGCGCCGTGTCCTTCATCGTGTCCAACGACATCCCTCCTGTTCTCACCCGTACCTTCCTCGGGCTGGGCGTGGTCCTGCTTGTTTCAGCACTTCTGGCCTACGTTGGTGCCAGGCGCTTCCTCGATGCGGCGGTCATTGCCGATGGCAGGATCACCCATGTGGGTGCCATCACCGTTGATCGCGGTGGTTCGCGCACTTCAGGGGTGAAGTTCCTGTACTGGGTGGAATTCACTACCAGCAGCGGGCAAGTGATGCGGTTCTTCGCAGGTCGTACCAGCCGTCGTGCCTACATGACGGGCGATCATGTAGATGTGCTGTACCTGCCGGACCGCCCGGACAAGGCTCTGGTGCGTTCGCTCTCATCACCCTGGGGCCTGAGCGTCATACTGGGATTGGGCGGCGGCCCATTCCTGCTGGCGGTGGGATTTATGCACCTGCCGCAGGCGGCGAGGGCATGGCGGCGCAGGCAGCTCCTTCGCCACGGGACACGGGTGCAAGCCAAGGTCCGGGCGATCAAGCGCGATCTCGGAGTATTTTCGGGGGGAAGGCATCCGTTCGTCATCGTCTGCGCCTGGCGCGATCCTGAAACCACTCGATGGCATGTCTTCCACAGTGCGTATCTATGGGCCGATCCCCGTGCACAGGTGAGTGGGCGTGAACTGGATGTCCATGTCATGCCGGGCAATCCGCGCTACTACCATGTCGATACCTCCTTCATTCGATCAGCGCCGGCACCTGCACGCTGATCGATCAACCCGGCAGCACCATGCCCACCCTCCTCAGATGTTTTTTGCTGTTTTTCTTTGCCGTGGGCCTGCTGACCCTTCTGGCCGCCGCCTGGCTGTTCGTGGACGTCCAGCGTTTCGCGCGCAAGGCCGTTTCCGTAACCGGAACGGTGGTGGCCGTCCAGGCAGAGGATGCCCGGTCGGAAATGGAGGGGATGCCCGCACGTGACATCACCCTGCATCGCCCGGTGGTGAGGTTCCAGACCGCACAGGGGCAGATGATTCAGTTCACCGCGTCCTTTGCTACCGGGGCACCACTGTACGTGGTCGGCGAACAGGTACAGGTGCTGTATCCCGGCGGCATGCCTTCCAAGGCTCGTATCCAGCACCCGGGATTGCGCTGGGGCGCACCGCTGCTGTTGGCGCTGATGGGCATGGGGTTCTGCCTGATCGCCGCATGCGTCCATCGCCTGTGCGTGCGCTACTGGCCGATCCTGTTCGGCCCGCGTGACGGGGCATGTGGCTAGGCTGGGCATCGTAGTGGCCCACTTGGCCTGAGCGTGCTGCACGGCGGGCGCTGGCGTTGCAAAATCGAGGTATTCCTTCCGGAGCCCACCCATGCATCCCATCGAAAGCGAACGCCTGCGGCTGCGCCGCCTGGAACCAGACCGGGATGCTGCGCCGATGCTGGCACTGCTCAACGATCCAGGCTTCCTGCGTTTCATCGGTGATCGCAACGTGCGCAGCGAGGAGCAGGCGCGGGAGTACATCGCGCTGCGCGTGCTGCGCAGCTATGCCTTGAACGGCTTCGGCATGTATGCGATCGAGCGCCTGGCCGATGGCGCGTGGCTGGGTAACGCCGGCCTGGTGCGGCGTGATGGCCTGCCGGGGCCGGATATCGGCTATGCGGTGCTGTCGGAGTTCACGGGGCAGGGCTATGCCGGCGAGGCGGCGCAGGCGGTCTTCGCGCATGCCCGTGCGGAGCTGGGCATCGAGGATCTGTACGGCATTACCGACCTGGACAATGTGGCTTCCGGACGCATCCTGCTGGGGCTGGGCATGCACGAACGCGGCGTGATCCAGCTGCCGGGCGTGGACAGCGCGAGCCGGTTGTACGCCACGCCGGGGGCGGCGGTGGTTCAACAGCCAGCATGAGCCGGTGGGGTATGGTGCAGGTCTGTTTTCCTGCACGGATGCTTCGATGCTGATCAACGCGTATTCCACCCTCGGCCCGGTGCTGGCACCGCCACCACAGGCCGGGAGTGCCTCCGTCCGTGGTCTTGATGACCCCGCACTGGCCCCGCACCTCGGCGGCTTCGTCAACTACGTGCTGGGTCATGGCGACGGGCAGATGACCGCCGCGCGCTATCACCTGATGCGGCACGTCCAGCGCGTGCGCCAGCACTATCTGTTCGAGCTGGCCGAGGCTGATCTGGAGGCGCTGCAGCCTTGGCTGCTCCAGGCCAACGCGGTGTGCTTCCTGGAAGATGGCAGCGTCCGCGATCCGGCCGGCAAGGTGCTGTTGGGTGACGCGCTCGATCCGCAGGCACAGGTGCCCTACCCCGCCGATGCCGGGCAGCGCCGTGCGCGCAGCCAACAGCAGCTGCAGGCCCACGAGCTGCGTGTCCCGCCGTCATTGCCACCTGTGCTGGGTGCGGCCGAGGCACAGCTGCGCGCGCCTGCCCAGGTCTGGGCCAGAGCGCAGGCGCTGCTGGCGTGTGCGCTGCGCGCCGAGGCGCTGCAGGCCGGTGACCCACCGTTGAGCCTGGCCGAGTTGGCCGAGCGCCTGCCGGCGCTGCCCGAGGCCTTGAGCCCGGCCGAGGCCGCTTTCATCGCGCACGGGGACGCCGAGGCGGCTCTGCCGTTCGGCTGGCGCTACGAGAGCCTGGCCGTGCTGCTGTGGGCGCTGGGCCTGTCCGAGGCGCTGCCGTGGCCGCAGGCGACCTGTGCCGTGCCGGATGTGGTGGGTGCCTTGTTGCAGAAGGCTGACAGTGGCAGCGAGCCTGCGACCCTGCGCGATACCGCCGAGCTGCTGGATGCGCTGGATCTGCACTACCGCCTGCACTGGGTTGCGCGTGAGGCCCAGCGCCAAGGTGCACCGATGCCCGGTGCGCTGGAGGGCGGCGTGATCTACGAGCGCCACTACGCGCTGAACTGGTTGTTCTGCTTTGAACAGGCCGACTGGGACGACGTCGATACGCCGACCTGAGTCTGCAGGGCGAGGGCGGTCAGGCCGCCCTCGCTGGCATGGGCACCCACCCTCTCAGCTGCGCAGTTCTGCCAGCTGCGCCTGCAGCTCGGCCACGGCCGCTTCCAGCTGGGCCACGCGCTCGGCCAGGCCCGGATCGGCCGCATCGCTGCTGCCCCCGCCACTGCTGGCGTACTTGGCCGCCAGCGCCGCGCCATCCACTTCACCGCACAGCAGGTGCATGTAGCGGTCTTCGCGTTGGCCGCTGGCGCGCGGCAGCACCACCAGCAGCGCGCGCTGCTGCAGGCGCTCGACGGCGTGGCGGGCTTCGTCGATATCCGCAAACCGGTACAGACGCTCGCTGCGCGACACCAGCTCGCCCAGGGTCTGTGGGCCGCGCAGCAGCAGCAGCGCCAGCAGCACGGTCTGTTGCCGGGTCAGGTCCAGCGCGGCCTGCAGGCGGTGCTCGTAGCGGTCGGCGCGCGAGGAGAAGTGCTGGCGGGCCAGGCCCAGTGTTTCCAGCTGGCGCAGCGCGTGCTGCACGCTGCCGGCGTCGACGTTCATCACCGGCTCGCGGGCGGTCTTCTGGTTGGCCGCCGATTGGGCGGCATTGACGGTCAACGGGTAGGTGTCCGGGGTGGTCGCCTCCTTCTCCACCAGACAGCCCAGCAGGCGGGCCTGCACCGCATCGAGCAGGGGAACGTCGGGGGTCTGGGTGGAATCGGTCATGGCGGCCTCCGGAAGAGCAGCGGGTCAACCACCAAGCATAGCCGTCCCCGGGTCGGCTTTGCCGGTAAAATGCGCCGGTATATCTGATTGCCGGTGAATCCATGCGTCGTCCTGTTTCCCTGTCCCTGACCCTGCTCGCCACCGCGGCGCTGGGCCTGTCTGCCTGCAAGCGCGTGGACGCGCCTGCCGCTGAAGCCGCGGCGCCGCAGGCCCCGGCGTCCGCCGCCAAGGCCGATGGCGCGCGTGATGCCACCGCCAACGACAACCTCAACGCCGTGCTGTGGATGCAGCGTGCGCAGGAGTACAGGGCGATCACCGAGCAGACCTACCGCGCCGCCGCCGACCACCTGGACGTGGCGCTGAAGGAAGCCCATTGGGATGCTCTGGTGCCGGAAGAACGCGGCAACGAGGCCAAGGGCCTGAAGCCGGCCGTGGTGCTGGACGTGGACGAGACCGTGCTGGACAACTCGCCCTACCAGGCGCGCCTGGTGCGCGACGGCAAGGAATACGACGAGCTGAGCTGGGACCAGTGGGTGGCCGAAAAGAAGGCCAAGGCGATCCCGGGCGTGGTCGATTTCGCCAAGGCGGCCAACGCCAAGGGCGTGACCCTGCTGTACATCTCCAACCGTGCCGTGCACCTGAAGGACGCGACCCTGGCCAACCTGCGCGAGCAGGGCCTGCCGGTGGCCGATGACAGCGTGTTCCTGGGCCTGGGCACCGTGGTCGAAGGCTGCGAGCAGGCTGGCAGCGAGAAGAACTGCCGCCGCCGCCTGGCCGGGCAGAAGTACCGCGTGCTGATGCAGTTCGGCGACCAGCTGGGTGACTTCGTGGAAGTGACCGCCAACACCAACGAAGGCCGTGGCGCCCTGCTGCAGCAGTACCACGACTGGTTCGGCGAGCGCTGGTGGATGCTGCCGAACCCGACCTACGGCGGCTTCGAGCCGGCGCAGTTCAACAACGATTACAGCCAGTCGCGCCAGGCCCGCCACGACGCCAAGCGCGCCGCGCTGGACTACGCACCATGAGCCGCGCACCGCTGCCGCTGCGCGATGACGAGCGCCTGATCTTCGCGCTGGACGTGCCTGACCGCGCGCAGGCGCTGGCGTGGGTCGACCGCCTGGGCGACAGCGTGGCGTTCTACAAGATCGGCATGGAACTGCTCGCCTCCGGCGAGTACTTCCAGGTGCTCGATGAGCTGGCCCGCCGCGACAAGCGCGTGTTCGTCGACCTGAAGTTCTTCGACATCCCGGCCACGGCTGCGGCGGTGATCAAGCGCCTGTCGCAGTGGCCGGTCAGCTACGCCACCATCCATGGCTGGCACCCGGCCATGATGGAGGCGTGCGCCGCCGCCAACAGCGGCGACATGCGCCTGCTGGCAGTGACCGTGCTGACCTCGATGGGGCGCCCCGACCTCGCACAGATGGGCATCGACCGCGAACCGGTGGACGTGGTGGTCGAGCGCGCGCTGGCTGCCCAGGCCGCCGGCATCGATGGCGTGATCGCTTCGGGCCAGGAGGCCGGCCCGATCCGCGCTGCCACCGGCAGCGGATTCTCGATCGTCTGCCCGGGCATCCGCCCCGGTGGCCCGGTCGGCGATGACCAGAAGCGTACCGTTGGCGTAGCGCAGGCCTTTGCCGATGGCGCCGATGCCATCGTGGTCGGTCGCCCGATCCGCCTGGCCGCCGATCCGCAGGCCGCAGCGCGGGCGATCCAGCAGGAAATCGCGTCGGCTCTGGCTGCACGCTGAGCCCACAGCCGACGCCGGTCACGCCGGCACCACGAACGCCATCCCGATCCATGCGGGATGGCGTTCGCATTTGTGGGTCTGCAGTTGTCGCAGGCGGCGCCAGCCACGAGAACTGTGCGCAGGTTCGCGCTGTGGGCCTCTCCACTGCTCCCCAATCGATGCACCGGTACGGACCGCGGCCGCGCCGGTTCCAACCATCGACAGAGGAGTACAGGGAAATGTATCGCAGCACCTCTTTGTTCATCGGCCTGCTGTTGGCCGCGTCTGCCATACCCGCCATCGCTGCGCCGCAGCTGCGCGATGCGCCGCGCATCATCGGCGGCGAAGCGGCGCCGGCCGACGAGTACCCGTTCATGGTCAGCATCCAGGGCATCTTCGACGGCGATTCGGACCACGACCGCCACTTCTGCGGGGGCACCCTCATCTCGCCCTCGTGGGTGCTGACGGCCGCGCACTGCATGCAGGGCGAAGCGCCTGGTGGCATCGCCGTTGTCGGCAAGGTCACGGCCCTGTCCACTGACGCCGGACCACGACCCTCCAACGTCAAGGCGATCCACGTCCATCCGGCATTCAACAGCGGCAATTCGCTGGAGCACGACGTCGCCCTGATCCAGCTCAGCGCACCGCTGGTCGGCGCACAGCCGGTAGCACTGCGGCTGCGGCCCGACGCCAGCTATCTCAAGCCGGGCCGTGAATTCACGGTGATCGGCTGGGGAGACACCGACATCGGCGATGGCCGGGTCTATCCGACTCAGCTGCAGACTGCACAGGTGCCGTTCGTGTCATTCGATGAATGCCAGCAGGCGTACGGCGGTGAACTGTCACGTGGCAAGGTGATCTGCGCCGGCCGCGAGGGCATCGACAGCTGCCAAGGGGATTCCGGAGGTCCGCTGCTGCTGCGCCTGCGTGAAGGCTGGACCCAGTTCGGTGTCGTCAGTTGGGGCGAGGGCTGTGCGCTGGCCGGCTATCCGGGGATTTATGCCCGAATCGCCGAAAAACACGCCGTAGATTTCATTGAAGCGGTTTGGCAACGCGATTGACACAATAAAATCAAATACATACATGGCATTACGTGAAGTGTTGCCTTAACTTGAACGGCAGCGTAGGATCGCCGCCATCCGGTCCTCGGGCCGGACATGTGCCACAACACTGTCCTCCGGCCCCGCGCCGGCTTGAAGAGCCTGTGATCCCCGTGATCCGGGCTCTTTTTTTATCCCGCTGGTGGTTCTGGGGTCAGATCCCTTCTGCCTGCCGGCAGAAGGGATCTGACCCCCTTGGCTGGAAACCGTGACGTCCCGGCTTGCCGCTGTCACGTCGCAGGCCGCAAGATGCGGGCCGGTCCGGGGAGTCCGAGTGCATGAGCGTGGCGGTGCGAGGAAAGTCTGCGCGTGGATGGGGGCTGGCGGCCGTGCTGCTGCTGGCCGTGGCGGCGTGCCGCGAGTCTGCCAACGATCCGGCCAGGCCGGCGGCCGAGCCGGTGGCTGCGGTACAGGCGATGGCGTTGCGCCTGGCCGAGGATGATCTGGTCGGCTACGCAAAGCTGTCGGTGCCGCCGGGCCAGTACCAGCGCCTGCAGCAGGCCTGGGCGGAGGGCCACAGCCAGTGGCCGCTGACCGAGCTGCCACTGGGCGACCAGCTGCTGCCGATGCTGGCCGCACTGCGCAAGCCCGGTGCCAGCGCCGAACTGCAGCGCAGCTTCGATCGCCAGCTGGCTGGCCAGGCCGGCGCCGTGCGCCAGGCCGCACAGTCGATGGGCAACTTCGGCGTGCAGTACCTGCGCCACCAGAAGGGCTACACGCCCAGCCAGCAGGCCCACTACATCGCCCTGGTCGAGACCCTGGCGGGGTGGGCGCAGGCTGCCCCGATCAGCGACCGCGCACGTGCCCGCAGTACCATCGCCGCGCTGGTCGGCGCCGCCAGCAAGGTCGGCTTCGATGATGAAGCCGGCCTGCAGGCGGCCGGCATGGAAGGCAGCCTGCAGCAGCTGGCGCCGTTCATCCACACCCTCAAGGCGGTGCTCGGCAGTTACGGGCTGGGCGTGGACGACGCGCTGCGCAGCGTGCGCGGCGAGCTGCTCTCGGTAGAGGGCGACAATGCGCTGGTGCGCCTGCACTACGACCTGGCCGGTCGCGAGATGACCCTGCAGCTGCCACTGAGCCGGCGCGAGGGCCACTGGTACCTGACCCGCACCCTGGCCGACACCGACGCGCTGCTGCGCAAGGCCGATGCGGCCCGCGCGGCTGCGTCGCCAGCACCGGCTGAAGCGCCCGCCGAGGGTGGGGAAGCGGCAACACCGCCGGCTAAGCCATAATGGCGCCGATGTCGAAACAGAACCCGCTGCCGTTCCCCGGCGAAGAATCCCAGTCGACGCCCGCCGATACGGTGCCGGCGTCCCCCTCGACCGGTACCGGCCCGAACCCGGTACCGCCGCCCGCGCACGCGCGTCCGGCTGGCCGCCGCCCGCTGTGGGCGCGGTTGCTGGGCCGCTTGATCGAGCCGTGGCTGTCGCTGAAGATCGAGCCGGAAGACCCGGGCCAGTACAACGATGGCCGCCCGGTCATGTACGTGCTGGAAGACTACGGCCTGTCCAACGCGCTGATCCTGGACAAGGCCTGCCGCCAGGCCGGCCTGCCGTCGCCGCTGGTGCCGCTGGCCGGTGATCCGACCGGCCGCAAGCGCGCCTATCTGGCGCTGTCGCGGCGCAGCTCCAGCAACTCGCTGATTCCCGAGCAGCGCGGCGCCAAGACCCACTCCGATTCGCTGGCCAAGGTCCTGCAGGCGCACCGCGTGCGCGATGACCTGGATGTGCACCTGGTGCCGGTGTCGATCTTCGTCGGCCGCGCGCCGGACAAGCAGAGCGGCTGGTTCGCAGTGCTGTTCTCGGAAAACTGGGCGCTGGTGGGCCGCTTCCGCCGCCTGCTGGGGCTGCTGCTGAACGGGCGCAATACCATCGTGCGCTTCGCCCCGCCGATCTCGCTGCGCAGCACCGTCGATGAAGGCCTGGAGCCGGAGCGCACGGTGCGCAAGCTGCAGCGCGTGCTGCGCACCCATTTCCGCCGCATCCGTGAATCGGTGATCGGCCCGGACCTGTCGACCCGGCGCCTGCTGGTGGACCAGGTGCTGGCCGCCGAGCCGGTCCGCGAAGCGATCGCCGCACAGGCAAAGCGCGACAATTCGAAGCCGGCCGATGCCTGGAAGAAGGCACACGCCTACGCCTGGGAAATCGCTGCGGACTATTCCAGCCCGGTGGTGCGCTCGGCCAGCTTCATGCTCAGCCACGTGTGGAACCGCATCTACGCGGGCGTGCTGGTGCACCACCTGGACAAGTTCAAGGCCGCCGCGCCGGGCCACGAAGTGGTCTACGTGCCCAGCCACCGCAGCCACATGGACTACCTGCTGCTGTCCTACCTGCTGTACGACCGTGGCATCGTGCCGCCGCACATCGTGGCCGGCATCAACCTGAACCTGCCGGTGGTCGGCACCCTGCTGCGCAAGGGCGGTGCGTTCTTCATCCGCCGTTCGATCCGTGGCAATGCGCTGTATTCTGCAGTGCTCAGTGAGTACGTCGCGCAGCTGGTGGCCGGTGGCTATTCGCTGGAGTACTTCGTCGAAGGCGGCCGCTCGCGTACCGGGCGCCTGCTGCAGCCCAAGGGCGGCATGATCTCGATGACGCTGCGTGCATTCCTGCGCCAGCCGCGCAAGCCGGTCCTGTTCCAGCCCATCTACATCGGCTACGAGAAGCTGATGGAGGGCGGCAGCTACCTGGACGAACTGTCCGGCCGGCCGAAGGAAAAGGAGTCGATCTGGTCGCTGCTGTGGGGCATCCCCAAGGTGCTCAAGCAGAACTACGGCCAGGTGGTGGTGAACTTCGGCGAGCCGATCGCGCTGAACGACGTGCTGGCCGAGAAGGCCCCGGAGTGGAAGGGCGAGGCGGTGCCCGAGGACGAGAAGCCGGCCTGGCTGTCGACCACGGTGGATACGCTGGCCGAACGCATCCAGGTGCGCATCAACGGCGCTGCCGACGTCAACCCCATCAACCTGCTGGCGCTGGCCCTGCTGTCCACGCCGAAGCACGCGATGGGCGAGGCCGACCTGATCGCGCAGATCGAGCTGTGCAAGACGCTGCTGGTCGAGATGCCGTACTCGGACCGGGTGACGGTGACCCCGCACTCGCCGGAGCGGATCATCGCCCATGCCGAGGAGATCAACGTCCTCACCCGCATCAAGCACCCGCTCGGCGATGTGCTCAGCGTCAGCGGCGACACCGCGGTGCTGCTCAGCTACTTCCGCAACAACGTGGTGCACCTGTTCACCGCCTCGTCGTGGGTGGCCTGCTGCTTCCAGAACAACCGCCGCATGAGCCGTACCGGGCTGGTCCAGCTGGGCCGCACGGTGTACCCGTTCCTGCAGGCGGAGCTGTTCCTGCCGTGGAGCGAGGATGAGTTCGCGCAGCGTATTGACCGCACCATCGACGTGTTCGTGCGCGAAGGCCTGCTGCAGAACGTCAACGATGACGACGGCGGCATCCTGGCACGCAACACCGGGCAGACCGACGAGGTGTTCCGCCTGCGGGCGATCGGCCATTCGCTGCAGCAGGCGTTCGAGCGCTACTACATCGCCATTTCGGTGCTGGTGAAGAACGGCCCGGGCGTGCTCGGTGCGGCCGAGCTGGAAAGCCTGTGCCAGCAGGCCGCGCAGCGCCTGAGCCTGCTCTATGCGCCGGCCGCTCCCGAGTTCTTCGACAAGGCCCTGTTCCGCGGCTTCATCCAGAAGCTGCGCGAACTGCGCCTGGTGTGGCCGGACGAGAACAGCAAGCTGCTGTTCGATGAACGCCTGGATGCCTGGGCCAAGGACGCCAAGTTCATCCTGGGGCGCGAGCTGCGCCACACCATCGAGCGGGTCAGCCCGGAAGCAGCGCGCCCGGACGAGCCTACGCCGCAGGATTGAAGGTCGCGCCGGACAAGGCGGTGGGTGCGGACCTTGGTCCGCACACTTCCACCCGTGCCAACCAAGGTTGGCACCTACCGGAGAGGGAGGCCAACCAAGGTTGGCACCTACCCGGACCCGGCTCAGGCCGGCTCGTCGGGAATCTGCAGGCTTTCCAGCCTGGCGATGCAGTCCTTCAGCTGCAGCTTGCGCCGCTTCAGGCGCTTGGCTTCCAGTTCGTCCTCGCCGTTGGCCGCCATGCGGGTGATCTGTTCATCCAGCAGGCGGTGCTCGGCGCGCAGGGCGGCGAGGTGCTCGACGATCTCGGCGGGGCTGTAGGTATCCACAGCCTCCGAGCATACACAGCGTTGATGACTGCCGGGAGAGGGGAAACCCGACCCCCGGCCGGGGCGGCTCCGAGCCGTTAGAATGGAACCCATGAGTGCCGTGATTTCCCTTCCCGATCCCCAGCCGCGCGCCGCCCGCGATCCACGCGTGGCCGAGCGCGAGCAGCACAAGCTGGCCAAGCGCCTGCGCCGCCAGGTCGGCGAGGCGATTGCCGACTTCGGCATGATCGAGGCCGGCGACAAGGTCATGGTCTGCCTGTCCGGCGGCAAGGACAGCTACACCCTGCTGGACGTACTGCTGCAGCTGCAGAAGAAGGCGCCGGTGCCGTTCGAGCTGGTGGCGGTGAACCTGGACCAGAAGCAGCCGGGCTTCCCCGAGCACATCCTGCCGGAGTACCTGGCCGGGCTGGGCGTGCCGTACCACATCATCGAGCAGGACACCTATTCGGTGGTCAGCCGGGTCATCCCGGAGGGCAAGACGATGTGTTCGCTTTGCTCGCGCCTGCGTCGTGGCGCGCTGTACAACTACGCCGAGACCCACGGTTTCACCAAGATCGCGCTGGGCCACCACCGCGACGACATGGTGGCCACGTTCTTCATGAACCTGTTCCACCACGCCAAGCTGGCGGGCATGCCGCCGAAGCTGCGCAGCGACGACGGCAGGCACGTGGTGATCCGGCCGCTGGCCTACGTGCGCGAGAGCGACATCGTCGACTACGCGCAGGCACGCCAGTTCCCGATCATTCCCTGCAACCTGTGCGGCAGCCAGGAGAACCTGCAGCGCCGCCAGGTCGGCCTGATGCTCAAGCAGTGGGAAAAGGACCATCCGGGCCGCATCGAGCAGATCGCGCGCGCCATGGGTGAAGTCCGGCCCTCGCAGCTGGCCGACACCACCCTGTTCGACTTCATGGCGCTGGGCCGTCGCGACGACACGCCGCTGCCCGACGCCCATGCCTGGCTGGCCGGCTCCCCGGCCGACGCCGACGCAGATCCCGAGACGCCCACCGTTTAAGGTCGGTCGCCCTTCCTCTTCGCCATCCGGAATTCCATGTTCTTTCGCAACCTGACGTTCTTCCGTTTCCCGACCACCACCGATTTTTCCGAAGTCGATACCCTGCTGCCGCACGCCGTGCTCAAGCCTGTTGGCGCGCTGGAAATGAATTCGCGCGGCTTCATTTCGCCGTTCGGCCGCGAGGAGAAGGAACTGCTGTCCCACCGCATCGCCGAACACCTGTGGCTGACCGTGGGCGGCGAGGACAAGATCCTGCCGGCGGCGGTGGTCAACGACCTGCTCGAGCGCAAGCTGGAAGAGATCGAGGAGAAGGAAGGGCGGCGCCCGGGTGGCCGCGAGCGCAAGCGCATGAAGGACGACCTGCTGCATGAACTGCTGCCGCGCGCCTTCGTGAAGTCCTCGCGCAACGACGCCTTCATCGACCTGCAGCACGGCTACGTGGCGGTGGATACCTCCAGCCGCAAGACCGGCGAATACTTCATGTCCGACATCCGCGGGTTGCTCGGCAGCTTCCCGGCGATGCCGCTGAACGCCGAAGTCGCGCCGCGCTCGATCCTGACCGGCTGGATCGCCGGAGAGCCGCTGCCGACCGGGCTGAGCCTGGGCGAAGAGTGCGAGATGAAGGATCCGGTCGAAGGCGGCGCGGTGGTCAAGTGCCAGCACCAGGAACTGCGCTGCGACGAGATCGACAAGCACCTGGACGCCGGCAAGCAGGTGACCAAGCTGGCGCTGATCTTCGAGGACAACCTGTCCTTCGTGATCGGCGACGACCTGATCGTGCGCAAGCTGAAGTTCCTCGACGGCGCCCTGGACCAGCTGGAGCATGCCGACGAAGACGGCCGCCGTGCCGAGTTCGATGCCCGCTTCGCCCTGCAGAGCGCCGAGATCCGCCGCCTGTTCCTGTTGCTGGAAGAAGCGTTCAAGCTCAGCAAGGCTGACTGAACAGGCAGCTCGACGGTCGCCGGTCATCCGGCGGCCCGAAGCAGCGCTATGCTGGGCGCATGAGCCGTCTGCTGCGCCGCCTGATCACGCCGACCCTGCCCGCCACCGTACAGCGCGACACCGTTCGCCTGCGCCTGGAGGATGCCGAGATCGAGGTGCTGCGCGTGCGCGATCCGCGCGCGCGCCGCATCAAGCTGAGCGTGGACGAGCGTGGCGCGCGGTTGACGTTGCCACCGCGCGCAAGCCTGGTAATGGGCGAGCGCTTCCTGGAACAGCACCGCGACTGGCTGGCGCTGCAGCTGCGCCAGTACCAGGGGCAGGGCCTGCCGGCACCGCTGCAGCCCGGCGAAGACGGCGTGCTGCCATTGCGCGGTGAACTGTTGCCGCTGCGCTGGCAGGAAGGCCGCTACGCGCGGCTGGAGATCGACGCGCACGGTGCCTGCGTGCAGTGGCCGACCCGTGGTGGTGACGCCACCCTGCGCCGCCTGCTGCGCGAGTTCTATGAAGCGCAGACCCGCGCCGACGTCGGCCGCTGGCTGCCGAAGTACCTGCCCACCCTGCCGCGCGCTCCCAGCCGCCTGCGCCTGAAGGTGATGTCCTCGCAGTGGGGCTCGCTGGCCCCCGATGGCAGCATGGCCCTGGACCTGGCCCTGGTGCTGGGTCGTCCGGAAGCGTTCGAGTACGTGCTGGTGCACGAACTCTGCCACCTGATCCAACCGAATCATTCGGCCGCGTTCTGGCATGAAGTCGAACAACGTTTCCCTGCCTGGCGCGAACAGCGCGACTACTTCCAGCTGGAAGGGCGACGACTGAAGGCGATGCTTCGCCAGCTGTTGTAGAGCCGAGCCGATGCTCGGCTGACGCGTGCAGCGCGGGGTTCCAGTCATCACGTTGAAGAGCAGCCGAGCATGGCTCGGCTCTACAGAAGAGAGCGCGCAGCGCGCGACCCGCTCCTGCCCTTCCTTCTTTCTTCCGTGGTGGGCACACCGGAAACTGTCGAAGGACGGGATGGGTGGGATTGCGGGGGTGTCCGCGGCATGGATGCCGCGGCCAAGCCCCCAGGGACGGGTTCACGGCGTCCCCCGCAATTCCACCCATCCCGGCCAACCTCATGATCGTGCAGCCCCCACCCACCACGAGGGGCGCAGCCGTTGGCCGAAACCCTCACCCCGCCCGCAATGCCGCCGCGGCCGCCCAGCGTGCCGCCACCCGCGGCGCGGTGATGCACACCGCCTGGTCGGTCACCGTCGTCACCGCGCGCTCCAGCAGCTGGATATCGGCCTCGTGCTGGCGTGCCACATGCGGGTCCTCGAAGAAGATCGCGCGCTGGCAGCGCCCCTCCAGCACACGGTCAGCAATCTGCGCATCGCCGCCCATCGGGCCACTCTGGTAGCGCGTCACCCACGGCGTATCGCTGGGCCAGCCGCGGCTCCAGGCCAGTTCGTTCAAGTGCTGGCCGGTGGTGCCGGTCGCCACGCGCTCGCCGAACCGTGCCAGCACATCGAAGTGCTCGTCGGCGAAGGCCAGCATCGCCGGCTTCATCGCGTCGTGCGCGATCAGCGCCAGCGTCTGGTGCTGGAAGGCATGCAGATCGTCGGCACCGGTATCGGCAGCCAGCCCGGCGTGGATGCGTTCCACCTCGATCCAGTCACGCGCAGTGGCCACCGTTGAAATGAACGGCTTGCCGTGGATCACGCACTGCCGCTTGAGCGCGGTTGCCTCCGGAAACACCGAGGAAGGATCGACCGGGTCGATCAGGTAGATCGCACCGTCCAGGGTGCGCTCCGGCCCCATGCCAACCACTTCGGCCACCAGTTTCATCAGGCCGCCCTCGCGCCCGTAGGGGTAGCGGTGCAGGCCGCCGTAGCTGGCCAGGAAGCCCTGCCGTTCGATCGCATCGTGGGTGCGCCCGACCGCGTGCAGCGATACCCCCAGTTCACGCAGCCCGGCCTCGCTGGCACGCAGCCAGCGGAACAGCGCGGCGCGCGCATCGTGGTGATGGAGACGGTTGGCGGCCAGGCCGATACGCATCGAGCGCTCCGTAGGGACGGGTAGAAGCGGCAGTGTATGTCGGCATTCGCCGATAGGGATGTTTTTCGAATTTTTCTCATTGTCGCGGAAGCGCGCCTCGCTAGCGTGGCTGGCAGCGGTACCGCTGCGCGGCCGTGGTTCCTGCCCGCGAAATGAGGATGTCTACCGTGAATGTCGCCGGCCGCCGCGCCGTCGCCGCTGTCATGGCATCGCTGTTGCTGCCCGGCATCGCTGCTGCGTCCGGCTGTGCGAGTCCACTGCAGGTGGCATGGCGTTCCGATCGGCCGCCGCTGTCATACAACGCGCAGGGCGACCTTGCGGGGTTGGCTGCGGATTACCTGCCGCTGCTGGGCCCGCAGGCGGTGCAGCATGCGCGGCCGTTGCCCGCAGCGGTGCTCACCGATGACCCGCTGCCGGCTGGCACCCAGGTGCTGCTGGGCTGGCCGCGCGCACAGCTGCCGACCGGCTGGGTGGCCAGCAGCCCCTACCTGGAAGTGCCACAGGTGATCGTGCGGCGCGAGGGTGCAGCGCCAGTGCTGGGGTTGGAGGGACTGCGTGGCCGCAGCGTGGCCAGCCCGGACCGGCTGCCGCTGGACGCATTGCTGGCCGAACAGGCCCCGGGTGCGCAGCTGCTGGCACCGGCGCCGCTGGACCACGCGCTGTCACTGCTGCGCGCCGGGCTGGTCGATGCCGTGGTGGCCAATCTCGCCGAAGTCGAAGCCGCGCTTCGCGCCGTGCCGGGTGACCCTCTGGTGATCGCAGCACCCGCTGGCTTCGGCGATGCACTGGTGCTGGCCGCTGTACCGGCCTGTGCCGCGGTGGTCGCTGCCTTCGACCGGGAGCTGCAGCGGGAGGGCGATGCGCGTCGGGCATCGGTTCGCAGTGCCTGGCTGCCGGAACTGCCACGTGCGCGTCCCGCCGGTTCGGCACTGCGCTGGCTGGTGCCGGTGTCGCTGATCCTGCTCGCGCTCATACTGCTGCATGCCTTCGGCTACTGGCGCGTGCATCGCGAGAGCGTGCGTCGCCGGGTGCTGGAGCAGCGCTTGCATGAAGTCACCGCGAACCTGCCGGCGGTGGTCTACCAGGCGCGCCGTTCGGCAACCGGCCACTACAGCCTGGCGCAGATCGCCGGCGACGTGCAGGCGCTGTTCGGCGTAGCCGTGGAGACTGAGCGGATCGACCATCTGCAGCTGCTGGCGGCCGTGCATGCCGGTGACCGCAGCCGGGTGATGGCGAGCATCGAAGCGGCCGCGCTCGTGCGCGGTCCGATCGACGTCACCTTCCGCACCCGGTCGGCACAGGGCTGGCGCTGGGTCCGATCACAGGGACGACCGTTGCCGTGCGATGACAGCAGCGTGGAGTGGAGCGGCTACTGGATGGACGTCAGCGAAGCCCAGGCGCGTGCAACGGCGTTGGCCGAGGCGCGCCGCGCGGCCGAGCAGGCGGCACTGGCCAAGGGCCATTTCCTGGCGACCATGAGCCACGAGATCCGCACGCCGATGAGCACCCTGCTGGGCATGCTGGAGCGGCTGGCTGGCACGGACCTGGATGCGGGCCAGCGGCAGGTGCTGACCACCGTCGGTGACGCTGCGCAGATGCTGCGGCAGATCCTCGACGATGTGCTGCACAGCCAGCGCCTGCAACCGGCGCCCCTGCAGCTGCGTCCGACCGATCTGGCGGCGCTGGTGGGCGCGGTGCAGCAGCTGTTGATGCCCGTCGCGGCCAGCCGCGGGCTGCACCTGTGCAGCGAGATCGACCCGACGTTGCAGCCCTGGTCGCTGGCTGACGGGCTGCGCCTGCGGCAGGTCCTGTTCAACCTGGCCGGCAATGCGCTCAAGTTCACCCTGCAGGGAAGCGTGGTGTTGCAGGTCCGCGTGCTGCAGCAGCGCGACGGCGGCCAGCGACTGCGCCTGCAGGTGATCGATACGGGCGTGGGCATCAGCGTGGAGCGGCAACAGGCGGTGTTTGCCGCCTACGAGCAGGCCGAGGCGTCGACCACGCGCCGTTTCGGCGGCAGTGGCCTGGGGCTGTCGATCTGCCGCGAGCTGGCGACGTCGATGGGCGGGCGTCTGCACCTGCGCAGCGTGCCCGGCAAGGGCACCACCGTGTGGCTGGAGCTGGACCTGGCGGCCTGTGCGGCCCCCGCTGCGGGACCGGCGATGGCACGGCCCGCGCCGTTGCCGCCGGCGCGGGTGCTGGTGGCCGAGGATCATCCGACCAACCTGCAGTTGCTGGCACAACGCCTGTGCGAGCTGGGACTGCAGGTGCACGCCTGTAGCGACGGCCTGCAGGCATGGGAGGCCTGGCAGGTGCAACCGTTCGACCTGGTCATCACCGACTGCCATATGCCGCACATGGATGGCTTCGCGCTGGCCCGGGCGATCCGTAGCGATACCCGCGCTGCCCATGCTCCGGTGCCGATCATTGCGTTGACCGCCAGCGTGCTGGAACGCACGCGCGAGGCCTGCCGTGAGGCGGGCATCGACCATTTCCTGGCCAAGCCGCTGGAGGCGCTCGAACTGCGCGCGCTGCTGCAACTGCTGCTGTTGCCGGACTCAGTGCGCCAGTAGGCGGACGATGCTGGCAGCGGCGTCGCGGCCTTCGGCCACCGCGGTTACCACGAGATCGGCACCACGCACCGCGTCGCCACCGGCGAACAGGCGTGGATGCGCGGTCTGGAACGGCAGGCGGTCCTTGCCACCGGCGAGGATGCGGCCATTGGGCTGGGCTTCCACCCCCAGTTCCGCCAGCCACGCCGGCACGCTCGGCGAGAAGCCGAAGGCGATGATCACCACGTCTGCCTCCAACAGCGACTCACTGCCTTCGATAGGCACCGCGTTCTGGCGGCCATTGGCATCGGGCTCGCCCAGCCGGGTCTCGACCACGGTCACGCCGATCACCTCGTCGTCGGCGCCGGCTTCGATCGACAGCGGCTGCCGGTTGAACAGGAAGCGCACCCCTTCCTCGCGTGCATTGGCGACTTCGCGCGCGCTGCCGGGCATGTTGGCTTCGTCGCGGCGATAGGCGCAGGTGACCTTGGCCGCGCCCAGCCGCACCGCACTGCGCACGCAGTCCATGCCGGTATCGCCACCGCCCAGAACCACCACGCGCTTGCCGTTGAGGTCGGGCAGGGCGATGGTGTCTTCCCAGCCGGCGATCGGCCGGCCCTTCGGATCATCGCCGCCGACGATGCGGCTGTTCTGCACCAGGAACGGCAGCGCCGGCAGCACGCCCTTCAGGTCCTGGCCGACCAAGCCACCATCGGTATAGCGGTAGGCGCCGGTGCCGATGAACACCGCATCGTGACTGTCCAGCAACTGCTGCACGCTGACATCACGGCCGATCTCCACGCCGAGGCGGAACTGCACGCCCATGCCTTCCAGTACGTCACGACGGCGATGGATCACGTCCTTGTCCAGTTTGAAGCTGGGAATGCCGAACTGCAGCAGGCCACCGATCTGCTCGTAGCGGTCGTAGACCACGGCGGCAATGCCGGCGCGTGCCAGGCGGTCGGCACAGGCCAGCCCGGCCGGGCCGGCACCAATCACCGCCACACTGTGGCCGGTCGGCTGCACCGCGCCCAGGTCCGGGCGCCAGCCACTGGCCAGTGCGGTATCGACGATGTACTTCTCCACCGCGCCGATGGTGACCGCGCCGAATTCCTCCAGCGTGCAGCTGCCTTCGCACAGCCGATCCTGCGGGCAGACCCGGCCGCACACTTCCGGCAGCGGGTTGGTGCTGTGGCACAGCGTGGCGGCCTCGTGGATGCGGTTTTCCTGCACCAGCTGCAGCCACTGCGGAATGGCGTTGTGCACCGGGCACTTCCAGCTGCAGTACGGGTTGCCGCAGTCCAGGCAGCGGCCCGCCTGGTACTGGGCGTCTTCCTTGCCGAACTTGCCGTACAGCTCGCCCCAGTCGCCGGACGTGCGCAGTTCCACCGGGATGCGCTGCGGCATGGTGCGGGGCAGGTCGAGGAACTGGAAGGCGTGCTTGCGGCTCATGGCGGACTCTGTGGTGTTTTACGGATGCCGGCCAGCGGCCGGCACTACGTGATCCTGGGTTGCCGGCCAGCGGCCGGCACTACCGTTATGCGGCGCGTCGCAGGGTTTCGGTCAGCGATTCGATGCTGGCGGCCTTCGGTTTGACCAGCCAGAACTTGCCGATGTAGTCGCGGAACTCGTCCAGGATCTGCTGTGCCCAGATGCTGCCGGTCAGCTCGCGGTGGCGGCCGATCAGGCGGTGCAGGTGCTGGCGGTAGTTCTCGAAGCCTTCGGCGGAGACGCGATGGATGTCGATCAGCTCGTGGTTGTAGCGGTCGACGAAATCGCGGTCCACGTCCAGCACGTAAGCCAGGCCACCGGTGAAGCCGGCGCCGAAGTTCAGCCCGACCTTGCCCAGCACCAGCACCACGCCGTCGGTCATGTACTCGCAGCAGTGGTCACCGGCACCTTCCACCACTGCCAGCGCGCCCGAATTGCGCACCGCGAAACGCTCGCCGGCGCGGCCCGCGGCGAACAGCTCGCCACCGGTAGCGCCATACAGGCAGGTGTTGCCGATGATGGCGGTGCTGCGTGCCTCGAAGCGGGCGCCACGCGGCGGACGCACCACCAGCCGGCCTCCGGCCATGCCCTTGCCGACGTAGTCGTTGGCTTCGCCTTCCACTTCCAGGTGCAGGCCGCCGACGTTGAAGGCACCGAAGCTCTGCCCGGCGCTGCCGCGGAAGCGCAGTTCAAGCGGTGCTTCGGCCATGCCCTGGTTGCCGTGCGCGCGCGCCACCGCGCCGGCCAGGCGGGTGCCGATGCTGCGGTCGGTGTTGTGGATCAGGAAGCGGTGCTCGCCACCGCGCTTGTGCTCGATAGCCGGGGCCAGCAGCCCATCCATCTGCGTGGCCAGGCTGTCCGGCGATTCGTACAGGCGCTGGGCGGCGCAGTGGCTGCCTTCGTAGCGGGCATCGGCCAGCAGGCGCGACAGGTCCACGCGCACGCCATCGCGGGGCGCGGCCTCGATCTGCCGCAGCAGGTCGGTGCGGCCGACGATCTCTTCCAGCGAACGCGCGCCCAGGTACGACAGCCAGCCACGCACTTCCTCGGCCAGCAGGCGGAAGAAGTTCTCCACGCGCTCGGGCTGGCCGGTGAAGTGGTTTTCGCGCAGGCGCTCGTCCTGGGTGGCCACGCCGGTGGCGCAGTTGTTCAGATGGCAGATGCGCAGGTACTTGCAGCCCAGCACGATCATCGGCGCGGTGCCGAAGCCGAAGCTGTCCGCCCCCAGCAGCGCGGCCTTCACCACATCCAGGCCGGTCTTCAGGCCGCCATCGGTCTGCAGCAGGGTGCGCCCGCGCAGGTCGTTGGCCAGCAGCGCCTGATGCGCTTCGGCCACGCCCAGTTCCCACGGCACGCCGGCATAGCGGATCGAGCTGACCGGCGACGCACCGGTGCCGCCGTCATGGCCGGAGATGGTGATCAGGTCCGCACCGGCCTTGACCACGCCCGCCGCGATCGTCCCGACGCCGGCATGGCTGACCAGCTTCACCGACACCAGCGCGGTCGGGTTGACCTGCTTGAGGTCGTAGATCAGCTGCGCCAGGTCTTCGATCGAATAGATGTCGTGGTGCGGTGGCGGCGAAATCAGGCCGATGCCCGGACGCGCATAGCGCAGGCGTGCGATCAGCTCGTTGACCTTGTGCCCCGGAAGCTGGCCGCCCTCGCCGGGCTTGGCGCCCTGCGCGACCTTGATCTGCAGCACTTCGGCATTGACCAGGTATTCGGCGGTGACGCCGAAGCGGCCCGAGGCCACCTGCTTGATCTTGCTGCGCTTGGCGGTGCCATAGCGTGCGGGATCTTCTCCGCCTTCGCCGGAATTGCTGCGGCCACCCAGGCGGTTCATCGCAATCGCCAGCGCCTCGTGCGCTTCCGGCGACAGCGCACCCAGGCTGATCGCTGCGGTATCGAAGCGCGGGAACAGTTCGCTGGCCGGGGCGACCTCGTCCAGCGGCACCGGCATTGCGGCCGGCACCAGCTCCAGCAGGTCGCGCAGCGCCGACGGCGGACGCGCATGCACCGCATCGCAGTACTGCTGCCAGGCACGCGGATCGCCGCTGCGCGCCGCGCGCTGCAGGGTGGTGACCACGTCCGGGTTGTACATGTGGTACTCGCCGCCGTGCACGTACTTCAGCAGGCCGCCCACGTCCACGTCCTGCTGCGCGTCCCACGCCTGCGCGCACAGCTCGCGCGCGTCGGCATCCAGGCGCGCGAAGCCCGCGCCGCCGATGCGCGAGGCGGTGTCCGGGAAGCACATGTCCACAACCTCGGGTTCCAGGCCGATGATCTCGAACAGCTGCGCGCCGCGATAGCTTGCCACCGTACAGATGCCCATCTTCGAGATGATCTTCGACAGGCCCTTGTAGATGCCCTTGCGGTAGCGGCGGCCGATCTGCGACTGCTCGCCGCCCTTGCTGAGCTTGAGGATGCCGCGTCGGCCCAGGTCGAACAGGGTCTGGTAGGCCAGGTACGGATACACCGCGGTGGCACCGAAGCCGAGCAGGCAGGCCATGTGGTGCGGGTCGCGCGCGGTGCCGGTTTCGACGATCAGATTGACGTCGCAGCGCAGCCCCAGCCGCGAGAGGTGGTGGTGGATGGCGCTGGTGGCGAGCAGGGCATGCACCATCGGCCGACCGGCCACCGGGTAGCGGTCGGACAGCAGCAGCATCACCATGCCCTCGCGCGCGGCCTGCTCGGCCTCGCTACAGATGCGCTCGATGCCGGCACGCAGGCCCTCGTCTTCGCTGTAGGACAGATCAAGCAGGCGGTTGGCCTGCACGTACTGGTCCATCTTCAGCAGCTGGCGCAGCTTGCGCTGGCTCAGCACCGGCGAGTTGAGGATGACGTGGTTCACCGTCTCCGGGCCGGCATGGAAGATGTTGGTCTCCTTGCCGAGCTGGGTGGACAGGGACATCGCGCAGTCTTCGCGCAGCGGATCGATCGGCGGGTTGGTGACCTGCGCAAAGGCCTGGCGGAAATAGTCGTACAGCGGACGGCTGCGCTGGCTCAGCACCGCCATCGGTGTGTCGTCGCCCATCGAGCCGGTGGCTTCCTGCTCGGTCTCGGCCAGTGGCCGCAGCACCTGTTCCACTTCCTCGCTGCTGAGCTGGTAGAGCTTGTGATAGCTGCGCAGGGTGGCTTCGTCGAACGGCTCTTCCACCAGCGACGGGTCGATCAGTTCGGTCTGCAGGTAGGTCACGCCCTGCTGCAGCCACTGCTTGTACGGCGCGCGACCGCGGTTGATGCGGTCCACCGCGTCCGAATCGAGCAGGTCGCCGCGCTTGAGGTCGATGGCCACCATTTCGCCGGGGCCGAGCTTGCCCTTGCGCACCACGCGCTCGGTCGGCACTTCCCACACGCCGGCTTCGGAGGCGACCAGGAAGTGGCGGTCGGCGGTGAGCATCCAGCGCGCCGGGCGCAGGCCGTTGCGGTCCAATGTACAAACCGCATAGCGGCTGTCGCAGGCGACGATGCCGGCCGGGCCGTCCCACGGCTCGCTGTTGAGGCCGTGGAATTCGTAGAAGGCTGCCAGGTCGGGGTCCTTGAACTCCAGCGACTGGGTGGCCGGCGGCACCAGGATGCGCAGCGCCTGGATCAGCTCCATGCCACCGGCAACCATCAGCTCCAGCATGTTGTCCAGGCTCTGCGAATCCGAACCGTGCATGGAGATCACCGGATCGAATTCGGCGATGTCGAAGCGCGGCGTCTTCCACACCTTGCTGCGCGCCTGCGCCCAGCGACGGTTGCCTTCGATGGTGTTGATCTCGCCGTTGTGGGCGAGCATCCGGAACGGGTGCGCCAGCGGCCAGCGCGGCAGCGTGTTGGTGGAGAAGCGCTGGTGGAACACGATCGCGCTGGAGGCCAGTTCGCGGCGTTGCAGGTCGGGGAAGAAGCGGCTGAGCTTGTCCGGCAGCACCATGCCCTTGTAGCTGATCGCATCCGGGGTGAGGGTGGTGACGTAGAAGTCGGCATGGTCGCGCAGCTGCTGTTCGCTGCGGCGACGGGCCAGGAACAGCGCCAGCGCGAAGCCGGCATCATCCTGGCCGACGCCGGCATCGACGAACACCTGCTCGATGCGTGGCAGGGTGTCGCGCGCCAGCTGGCCGCAGACGCTGTCGTCGGTGGGTACCTCGCGCCAGCCGGCGACCTTGCAGCCGACCGCTTCGACCTGCGCCTGCAGCTGCGTGCGGCAGGCGTGTGCAGCCTCGGCATCGTGCGGCAGGAACACCAGGCCGGCAGCGAAGCGTGCGGCGACGGCGATACCGGCTTCACTGGCCAGCAGTTTCAGGAACGCATCGGGGCGGCGCAGCAGCAGGCCGCAGCCATCGCCGGTCAGGCCATCAGCGGCGACGCCGCCACGGTGGGTCATGCGCGAAAGCGCGGCGATGGCGGTATCAACCAACAGGCGCGAAGGTTGATCGTCGAGCTGGGCGACCATGCCAAATCCACAGGCATCGCGCTCGGAGCGCGGGTCGTAAAGCCCTTGGCGGTTGCGGGGGGCCATCTCTACCTCGATGCGTATAGGGTTGGCGGCGACACTCGTCCCCGCTCATTCCCTGGAGCGCATCGTGAGGCCACCGGATGCCTCGACTAGATCACAGGTTGCTGCAGCGCCGCAATACACGGTTGCAGGTGCAACAGAACGCGCCGGCATCCCGTGCCGGCGCGCGGTCGGGCTCAGCCGCAGCGCACGCCGCTGACCAGGCCCTTGTCGTCCACTTCGATGTTCAGGCGGTCGCCGAGGAACTCCATGGTGGCGACGTCATTGGGCTTCATGACGCGCAGCTGGTGGGCACCGGCATCTTCCTGCGCCTGCTTGCCCAGCGCGTCGGCGTAGGCCTGGCCGACCAGGCTCTGCACCTGGCTGGCATCGCAGGTGCCGACCGGCGGTGCCTCGGTGGCCTTGCCGGTTTCGTCGGCCGGCGCCTTGGCGGCTTCGGCCGCCTGCTGGGCGTGGGCCGTGGCCGAATCCTGTTCATCCAGCGCCGGAGCCTGGCAGGCGGTCAGGGCCAGCACGGCCGGCAGCAGCAGGGCGGAGAGCGAACGGGCGCGAATCGGGAACGACATCATGACTCCGGAAGGGATTGTGAAAGCCCGAGCATAGCGGCGAACCGACCCTCACGTGTTTGTCTTCTGTTATCGACAGGTTCGCGGCATCGCGACAGCGACACTGCGGTCATGCCAACCTCCTCTACCCCCGAACGACAGGCCGCGCGCGCGGCCGGCCTGCGCTATGTCGATGACACCCAGCCAGGCATCAGCCGGCGTCGCGCCGGCAAGGGCTTCAGTTACCGCGATGCCGATGGCCACGCGGTTCGCGATGCCGCCACCCTGCAGCGCATCCGTGCGCTGGCGATTCCACCTGCGTATACCGCCGTGTGGATCTGCGCCCACGCCAATGGCCACCTGCAGGCCACCGGCCGCGATGCGCGTGGACGCAAGCAGTATCGCTACCATGCCGATTGGGCGAAGGAGCGCGATGCCGGAAAGTTCGACCGCATCATCGCCTTTGGCGAGGCGTTGCCCACGCTGCGGCGGCGGCTGTCGCGCGATCTGAAGCAGCCCGGCTTCCCGCGCGACAAGGTGCTTGCGGTGGTGGTGGCCCTGCTGGCCGACACCCTGGTGCGGGTGGGCAACGAAAGCTATGCACAGGAAAACAAATCCTACGGGCTGACAACGCTGCGCAACCGCCACCTGGACCTGCTGCGCGGTGGCCGCGTGCGCATGCGCTTCCGGGGCAAATCCGGGCAGTTGCACGAGGTGGTGGTGGGCGATCGGCGGCTGGGCACGCTGGTGCGCGGCATCCAGCAGCTGCCCGGACAGGCGCTGTTCCAGTACCGCGACGACGAAGGCGCGCTGCAGCCGGTGGATTCCGGCGCGGTGAACGACTACCTGCGCGAGGTGATGGGCGAAGACTTCACCGCCAAGGACTTCCGCACCTGGGGCGGCACGCTGGCGGCGGTACAGGCATTGGCCGCCACCGAACTGCCGGAACCGGCCAGCCAGCGCGCGCTGGCCAAGGCGCAGCGTGAAGTGGTCTGCCAAGTGGCGGCACGGCTGGGCAACACGCCGGCCGTGTGCCGCAAGGCCTACATCGACCCGTGCGTGTTTGCCGGCTGGGAGCGCGGTGAGCTGGCCTCGCTGGCCGGCCTGCGCGGCCCGCGGCAGTGGGAGCAGGCCACGCTGAAAGTGCTGCGCCGGGCGCGGCGGCTCAGTCGCAGTCGTCAGCCGCAGTAGATCGCAACGATGTTGTTGGTCCGGCCCTTCTCGATGGTCAGGCGGTCGCCGCCTTCGCTGGCCGGCGGCACCCTCGGGCCGTCGTGGCGCAGGACCCGCACGTGCAGGCTGTCGCTGTCCACGCGTGCGCGGGCCACAGTGGCGTCCGAGGCGGCCAGGCCCACCGCGCCGCGCACCCTGTCGCTATGGCACTGGCCGGAAATCACACCGTCGATCGGCTGCACCTGGGCCATCGGTGTGCTGCTGCAGGCGGCAAGGGCAAAGCAGGCGGCGGCGGTGGCGATGGCATGTTTCATGGAGGCACTCCTGGTGTGATTGCGTGCAGGGTGCGACGTCAGACGTGGTGGCGGAATGAATGCCGTGCACATCGTGGACACGGCGCGCTCACCGCCGCCAACAGCGTGGGTGGAGACACTGCAGGAGCGGCATGGGCCGCCCCCCGGTAGTGCCGGCCGCTGGCCGGCAGCCCCTTTCCCTCCCGAGGAGACCTGCATGGCCACCACCAGCAAGACCCCCGCCCGCCGTAAGGCATCGCCGAAAGTGCGCAAAGGCAGCACCCCGACCAAGACGGTCGCCGACCCTGATCGCCCGCGCGTGGTGAAGACCGCAACCCGCAAGGCAGCCGCCAGTGATCCACGGGCGGCACGCGTCGCTGCACGGCAGCGGCGCCTGCAGGACCAGGAGAAGGCCAAGGACGCCCGCGCGGCCAAGAAGGCAACGAAGAAGACCGCCACCCAGGCCGGCGCACGCCGGCAGCCGGAGGCGATGCCGGCACAGCAGCTGGCCAAGCCCGGGCACGAGCACGAACTGGAGCTGGCGCCCCGTTTCCTTGCGCCCGACTACAAAGGCAGCGGCAAGCTGCAGGGCATGCGTGCGATCGTCACCGGTGGCGACTCCGGCATTGGCCGTGCGGTGGCAGTGTTGTTCGCGCGCGAAGGTGCGGATGTGGCGGTACTGCACCTGGACGAGGCCGAAGACGCGGACATCACCCGCCAGCACGTGGAACGCGAAGGCGGCCGCTGCGTGGTGATCGCCGGCGATGTGCGCGATCCGTGTTTCTGCAACAAGGCCGTCAAGCAGGTGGCCAAGGCGTTCGGCGGCATCGACATCCTGGTCAACAACGCCGCGTTCCAACTGCACTGCGAGCGCCTGGAAGATCTGGAGGATGCGCACCTGCAGGAAACCCTGCAGACCAACATCGGCGGTTACATCCAGATGGCGCGTGCGGTACTGCCGCATATGGGCGAAGGCGCCAGCATCATCAACACCGGCTCGGAAACGGGGATCTTCGGCAGCAAGGCGCTGATCGACTACTCGGCCACCAAGGGCGCGATCCATGCGTTCACCAAGGCGCTGGCCAGCCAGCTGCTGCCGCGCGGCATCCGGGTCAACTGCGTGGCGCCGGGGCCGGTGTGGACGCCGCTGAACCCCGCCGACAAGCAGGCCGAAGACGTGGCGGAGTTCGGCAAGGACAGCGACATGGGCCGGCCCGCACAGCCCGAGGAACTGTCGCCGGCGTATGTGTTCCTGGCCTCTCCGGCCTGTGCCAGTTACATCAGTGGGGTGATCCTGCCGGTGATGGGCGGGCCACGGGGCTGAGTGTGATCTGCCTGAATGCGGCGTGGCGGCGAAGGTGTGCGGTGCGTCAAAAAGCCCCAGCCGGCGGCTGGGGTAGGCTGACTCCGTACTGATCACGTCCAAGGAACGACCATGCCCGAGATGGATATCGATGCGGCGGCCAACGAAGTCGTCGCCCTGCTGAGGCAGAACGACCCGCGCGCTGCAGCCGCCCGCCTGAACGCCCTGCACGACGGGCAGAGCGCCGTGGTGCAGGAAGCGCTGGATCGCTACGTGTCGGTGCGCGCCGCCACCGAGCTTGAGACATTGCGGCGCAGCGGAGGTGTTGCCGCAGCTGATGCGACGACGGTGAACCCGATGCTGGACCGTCTGAGCAACGCGGAGCGTCCACCACGGATGCCCGACGCGGCTGAGACCGCAGGCCTGAGCCAGGCCCAGCAGTACGACGTTTATGGCAGCATCGTGGCCCAGCGCGGCAACACCGCGGCGAATGACGCGATGGCGACGCAGGACCGCGTGGTGCTGGGGCTGCGCGACGAGAACCGCACCACCGAGGCACGTGGGCGTGGGGTCTACGACGACCGCATCGTAGTGCTGTGGAAGGATGCGCAGGGCCAAGGCCATGTGCGCGAGTTCAACCAGGCCACGACCGAGCCGACCGCCCAGTACGACGGTCATGCCAAGACCACGCCGCGCAGCCCGGGCTTCGGCAATGTGGCGCCACGCACCAAGACCGAGGGTGAGGATGTCAACGGCGACCGGGTCAAGGACCTCGGACGCCTGGGCGAAGGCACTACGGAGATGCGCGCGACTACTCATCCACGCAATGGCCATCCCGATGAGTTCGCGCTGCGTCCTTCGCAGGATGCAATCACGGCGGGCACCGGACGGGTGGAGCGCGACAGCAATGGCGACGGCTGGTTCGATGCGCGCGATACCCAGGGCGTGCAGGACCTCAACGACACCTTCAAGATCCATCGCGGCAGCCGGTCCAACACCGATTCGGCCGGCTGCCAGACCATCGGCGGCGGCGAGTACGACGACTTCGTGTCGACGGTGCGCGGCACGCCTGGGCAGAACCGCTGGCAGTACGTGCTGACCTCGGTTGCACCCGGCCAGGCGCGCGAGCTGGGGCAGGATGTGCCGCTCGCGGCCAACGACGATCCCCGTCAGCCGCAGCATCGCGACCATGCCCTGCAGCAGCAGATCAGCACCCGCCTGCACGCCCTGGGTGGACGCTACGCCGAGCATGCCGACGACTACAGTCTGGTGATGCTGCGCGAAGCGAAGGCCGCGGGCATCACCCGGGTCGACCAGATCGTGGCCAGCAATCCCAGTGCTGGACGTGCGGCGGGCGAAACACTGTTCCTGGTGCAGGGCAGTCCGGGCGATCCTGCGGCGCTGCGCGCAGGGGTCAATGCAGCCGAGGTGCGCGACACCGCGGTGGAATCCAGCCTGCGCCAGCTGCAGCAGCAATCGCGCGAACAGGCGGCACCCGTGGCCGCGCCTGCACAAACGCAGGAAGCGCCGGCGATGGGAGGGCGTTGATCGATGATCCGATCGCAGCTGACGCCGAGCGTTCCATTGATGCTGCTGCTGGCCTGCAGCGCCTGCGCGCCCGCTGGAGAGCGCGTCGCGCCGGTGGCGCCCACTGCCAGCTCGGCCGCGAAACCGGAGGCCCTGCCTGCGCAGACCCTTCCCACGGATCGCGGACTGCCCGCATTACCGAAGGCTTCCGGCAGCGTCCATCCCGGCGGCCGCTACGCTACCTTGCCCGAACCTGCCAGGCAGGTGCTGGCGCAGTTGAAGTGCAACGTGGAGAGCGCCAGCAAGGTGCAGGTGCTCTCCATTCCCGCGCAGGATGGCCAGCAGGATTTCATGGTTACTGATCGCAGCGGGCCGCGTTTCCGCTATTGGATGCGGTCGTTCTCCGGCAGTGGCGGTATCACCGGCTATCTGGTGCAGCTGCAGGGCTGCCCGGCAACCACCACGGGCATGCGCGCCTACATCGCACAGGGAGCCGCACCGCTGCAGGATGTCACCGCATCCATCCTGGCGCAGGCCGGGTTGCCCGATGCGGCGACCATGACGGCCTACGAGGACAAGGGCGCGGGCGATCTGTTCGCCTTCATCGGCGTGCTGGACAAAGTGCCCGTGCTGCGTTGGGTGGCCGAAGCCGACCCCGAACAGCCACTGACCGCCGATGCACGCAGCTTCGACCATGGCAATGCCATGCACGGCGGTTTCCTGCGCTGGAACCAGGATCACTTTGAAGTGTCCAGGACCGTGCCGGCCGGGTTATGGCCCTGCGATGACAGCCCGCTATTGCCGTGCCAGGGCGACCCGTTCGTGACCGGGCGTTGAGGCATCGCGCGCATAGAAATCGGCAATGCGTGGAATGAACTGCTGTGGATTGGCACCGACAAGATTGGTCAGTACCACCACCGCCACGCCGCGCTCGGGATAGACCACGAAGGCCGAGCGCGCACCGCCGATACCGGCCACCTGAAGGTCGGGCGATGCGTGCAACACGGGCCAGCCACCCGCCCACGGGCCGGCACGGCCATCCGCCAGGCGCTCTACGCTCCACATCCGCCGCAGGGCCGTCTCCGGCAGCAGGCGGCCTTCGGTCAGCGCGACCAGCCAGCGCGCGGTGTCGTCGGCGGTGGTGAGGATGCCGCCACCCGCCCACAGTGAAGGCGGTATGTCGTAGAACCAATGCGACAGGCGGGACGGCGCATCTACATCGTCGGTGGCACGCGGGGCCAGGCTGTACATCGTCGCAGCATCCGGAATCAGGTCGTAGCTGTCGCCGAAGGTGGTGCGGGCCATCCGCGCGCTGCTGAACTGGCCGGTGGCGAGGAAACGTTCGTAGGGCATGCCGGATTGCTGCGCGATGATCCGTGCCAGCAATACGTAGTTGGTCTGGTTGTAGGCGAAGCGCTGCCCAGGCGCCGCTTCCAGCGGTCGAGCTGTCACCGCCGCCCATGCCTGTGCTTCGGAACCTCCGCCCAGCAGCCCGTTCGCATCAAGGATGTCCGGAAGGCCGGAGGTATGCGCCAGCAGCTGGTGTACGCGTACGTCTCTCCACGCTGGCGGAAGATCACCCAGATATCGCGAGGCCGGCGCGTCCAGATCCAGCTGCCCTTGCTGAGCCAGCTGCGCGGCAGCCACGCCGGTAAACGCCTTGGTGGCCGAATTGAGCGGGAAGCGGGTGTCCCGCGAGGCAAGCGCGCCGTTCTCGACGTTGGCCAGGCCGTAGGCTTCGTAGAGCACGATCTGCCCGTCCTTGACCACCGCGACCTGCAGCCCGGGGATGCGCTGCTCCAGCATGATCTGGCGGATCAGGCGGCGGGTCTGGTCGTTGGCCTGGTCCTGGCTGGCAGAGACGGCGGCGAAGGGCAGGGCACTGATGAGCATGAGCACGACTCGGAGCGTTGGGCGGAACATGCGGAATTCCAGCGGGCGTTGCGAATCGGATGCAGACAGCGCGTCGAAGGTTTAAGCGCTCGGTGCCCTACCGTTCGTCGGCCCGTGACTTCCGGGGGGTTGACTACAGCTGTCGTCAAGCTGACAGTGGCGACACGTGTAGTCAAGGGAGTGGTGTCATGCGCGGCAAGACCATCGGGGACCAGGAACTGGCCCTGCTGCAGTACATCGATGAACATGCGCCGGCCAGTGTCGGCGAGGTCGCCAGTGGCTACGGCGAGGCCCGCGGGCTGGCCCGCTCCACTGTGCTGACGATGATGGAGCGCCTGCGGGCGAAGGGGTATCTTCAGCGCCGGCAACAGGACGGTATCTACCGCTACCAGGCCACCCGCGGCCCGCAGAGCGTGCTGCAGGGCGCGGTGGCGCAGTTTGTCGACAACACCCTGCAGGGCTCGGTGTCGCCGTTCGTGGCCTATCTGTCGCAGCGGCAGAAGGTCAGCGACAACGAACTGGCCGAACTGGAAGCGCTGGTCGCCCAACTCCAATCGCGTCGCCACGAGGGCTGAGCCATGGACACCACGATGCTGATCCCGATGCTGGAACGGCTGGGCTGGACCAGCCTGCAGACCGTGCTGCTGGTAGCCCTGGTATATGGCGTGTGCCGCGCGCTGCCGTCACTGTCGGCGGCGACCCGCTGCCGCCTGTGGTGGCTGGTCTCGCTGCAGGCCGTGCTTGGCCTGTTCTGGAGCCAGCCGCTGCAGCTGGCCTGGCTGCCCGCACCGCAGGCGGTGGCGATGACCGCAACCGATGCGGCTGCCGACGTGGTCTATCCGCTGGCCCCGGAAGCCTCGGCGCAGCTGCTGGCGACGATGCCGATGCCTGCAGCAGACACGCCAGCAGTGGCGTGGTGGGCCATCGCACTGGCCGGCTTGTGGATGTCCGGCGTGCTGTTGACGGCCCTGCGCACCTTCGGTGAATGGCGTCGCTGTCGCGCGCTGCTGGCAGCGGCCTATCCCTGCGAGGACCAGGCGTTGGTGCAGGCCCTGCAGTTGGCTTCCGATGCACATGGTGTGCGGCCTGCGCCGCGGTTGTGGATGAGCACGCAGGTGGACGCACCGCAGCTGGTCGGTCCGTTCCGCCCGGTGCTGCTGTTGCCGGCTGGCGACAACGCCCTGCAGGGCGACGCGCTCGACCTGGCCCTGACCCACGAACTGCAGCACCTGCAGCGGCGGGACCTGCAGTGGGGCCTGCTGCCTGCGCTGGCCCAGCACCTGTTCTTCTTCCATCCGCTGCTGCGCCTGTCGGTGCGTGAATATGCACAAGCGCGCGAAGAAGCGGTGGACGCAGCGGTGGTGGGCCAGCACGCTGCCAGCCGCCAGGCCTATGGCCGTCTGTTGCTGCAGCTGGGGGTGGCACCGCAGCCGCACCTGGGCGTGGCCAGTGCCGCACCGGATGCCACCAGCCTCAAGCGTCGCCTGCTCTCGTTGCAGCCACGCCGTGCCTGCCCCCGCATCCTGGCGATGGCGTTGACGGCGGCCGTGGTACTGGTGGGTGTGGCGCCGATGCGGCTGGTCGCTGCGCCGGTACCGCCGGCACCGCCCGCGCCACCGGCGGCACCCAAGGTCGTGGCGCCACCACCGCCGAAGGCTCCCAAGGCTCCGGCCGCACCGCCATCCGCCGCGGGCGTGCCGGCGGCCCCGGCCGCGCCTGCAGCACCGGCCGCGCCGGCCGAACCCGCTGACGCGACCGGGCCCGACGATGCCGATGTGGCCGATGTCGGCGACGCCACGGGCATGGCCGAAGACGATGAAGGCACGACGTCGGCCGCCACCTCCATCACCACCTACGGTCGCCTGGACCTGGGCAGGTCGCCCCGGGAGGCCTTCGTTCTGGTTGATGGTGATTCGACCTTCGCCAACGGCGGCATGGACGACGTGACGGTGGCCCGCAGGCAGCTCGGCAAGGGCCCGGCGTTGTGGTTCCGCCAGGGTGACAAGCGCTACGTGGTGCGTGACCCGATGCTGATCCAGAGCCTGCAGCGTGCCTACAGCGGTGCCGGAGAGCTGGGCCGCCAGCAGAGCGAACTGGGCCGCCAGCAAAGCGTGCTGGGTCGCCAGCAGGGCGAACTCGGCAGGCAGCTGGGTGAAATGGGCCGCCTGCAGGGCGAGCAATCGCGCCGCATCGCACTGATCGCCGCCGAGGCCGCGCGCAGTGCGATGGCCGCGCATGACATCAACCGCGAGGCGGCGGCGGAAGCGGCAAAGGCGGCGCGGGGCGCGACCTACGATGTGGCCGTTGCCCGCGAGGCGGCACGTGAGGCCGCCGCCGAGGCACGCCGTGCGATGCAGGAAGCCCGCAGCGAGGCCGCGCAGTCCGGCCGCACTCGTGACATGCAGCGCCTGGCCAGCCAGCAGTCTGAACTGGCCAGCCGCCAGGCAGCGCTGGGCAGCCAGCAGGCCGCGTTGGGCGAGCGCCAGGCACGCGTGCATGCCCAGGCGTCGCAGCAGGCGCAGCAGGTGATCGCGCGCGCCCTGGCCAGTGGTAAGGCCGAGCGACTCTGATCGGTAGTGCCGGCCAGCGGCCGGCACTACCCTGGGGCGATCAACCGCAGCTGGCGCGCTCGATCCGGTTCTGCGCATCCACCTGCACCGTCACGCGGTCCTGGCGGAAGTCCATGGTCACCGCCATGCCCGGCTTGACCACCCGTGCACCGCGCGCGCCGCTGGCGGCCACCAGCTTCTTGATGGTGGCTTCGTCAGCCGTCTTGCCGGTGAAGGCCTCGAGCGCCTCCGGCTTGCATTCGTGCGCGGCGTCGGCCACGGGCGCCGGCGTGGGATCGGGGGCGGTGCTGCCGCCGGCGTGACTGCAGGCCGCCAGTGGCAGAATGGCAAGCAGGGCAAGCGGATTGAGGCGCATCGTCGGGCTCCAGGCGTGGATGGTGGTGGCAGTGTCACCGCTGCCACCGTCAGGGCATGTCAACGCGGCCCCGTGTGTCATTACCGGCCGACCAGCGCCAGTGTCTCGCGCTCGCGCTGTTCCTCGCGCACCAGCCGCTGCAGCAGCAGGGCCAGGGTCACCACGTCCTGGTGGTTGTGGTCGGCCACCCGGCGCAGGTTCACCGCATCGCCGCCGCGCAGGAAGCGCAGCCATGCACCGGGTGCTTCCGAGCCGGGCAGGTCGTCCTCGCGCACCACGCGCAGCAGCTGGCGTTCGATGGTGGACAGCTTGCAGTTCTCCCAGCTGCCGCGATAGCGACGGCGCGTGGGGTAGAGCAGGTCGACATGGTCCAGTGCGGTGATCGGGTCCGGCTGCCGGGCCAGCCGGTAGCGCGCCTTCAGCAGCGGCGCATCGTAGCTGCGGCCGTTGTAGCTGCAGAACACGGTGGACGGTCGCAGCCAGCGGGCAAAGGTGGCCAGCATCGCGTCCTCGGCGGCCATGGTGGCCATCAGCAACTGGCGGATGCGCAGGCCCTCGCCACGCTGCGGGCACACATGCCAATCGGCCGCGCCGATCATGAAGGCACGGGTGCCGGTGCCGCCGGCCAGGCCGGTGGTCTCGGTGTCGAAGAACAGCAGATCGCGTGCAGCCATGTGCTGGTCTTCGCGCTTGGCGAAGGCCAGAGACAGTGGGGCAGTTGGGATCGGCTGAGGTTGCAGCGATTCGATCAGGAACAGACCCGGCGCGATTTCCTCGCCCGGCAGCTGGCGATCCTGTGCGCTGGCACGTGCCGGCGTGGCGCCGCTCCGCGAGCGCATGCCGAGCAGGCGATGCAGGCTGCCCACTTCCGGCCGCCGCAGTTGGGCCGGTGTGTGCGCCGATGTGGCCGCCGCAGCACCTGTGGGCTTGTGGCGGATCTCCTGCTCGACCCAGGCGAACACCGAACGCTCGGCCGGTGGTTGCTGCGCATCGTTGGCGGCCGGTGGTGCCGGTGGCGCAGGGGCAACGTCCGACGCCGCCGGCGTGGCCGCTTTAGGGTCGCCGGCCTGCTTCCGCAGCAGGCGCAGCTTGTCCAGGCTCAGGCTCACGGTGCCAGCAGCTCCATCGGGTCGCGCGCGGACGCCACCACGTCGGGCACGTGCCGGCAGGCCTCGGCGTCGAACAGGTCGAGCACGCGCAATGCCAGCGCACGTGGCGAGGTTTCATCCTCTTCCTGTGCAGCCAGCACCGGGCCGACGCAGGCCGGGCAGCCGGCCTTGCAGTCGCAGCGTTGCACCAGTTCACGCGCGCGCTGCACCAGCTCCGCCTGACGCTGCCACAACGGCTCGCTGAGGCCGACGCCACCGGGGAAGTTGTCATACAGATACACAGTGGGCACGAATTCCTGCAGCAGTTCGACAACGCCAGGATCTCCCTCGCTGCCGCGCAACTGGCCACGGCCGCTCTGGTCGGCGATCGCAAACCAGGAACCATCGCCGTTGCCGACCGACTTCTGCAGGTCGCGCGCATCGGCCATCACCGCCACGGTGGCGACGATGTGCAGCGCATACGCCGCACCGAGGAAGCCATCGAGCGCATCCTGCCTGCTGGCGAAGGCGCGTAGCAGCAGTGCCTGCGGCAGCTGCCACCACACTGCGGTGGTGTGCAGTTCCTGGTCGGGCAGGTTCACCGGACCGTAGCCGATGTTTTCGTGGGTGTAGTAGCGGATCTTCTTGTAGCCGGCCACGCGCCGCACCACGTGCACTTCGCCATGGTGCGAATCACCGCGCCCGGCCACGCCACCATCGAAGCGGTCCAGCACCTTGAGCTTGGTGAAGTCGATGCTGTCGGTGTAGTAATCCACATGCGTGCGGGTGACGTAGGCCTTGCGGCCCTCCCAGTCGAGCGTCTCCACCTGGTAGGGCGTGGACTGCACCATGTGGATGGCGCCTTCATACAGCGTGAGCGCAGCGGCGGAGTAATCGACCTCGGCGATGATCTGCTGGCGGCCGTCGCTGCGGTCGACCACCACGAAGTTGCCATCGGCCACCGCGCGCAGGCTGACCGCGTTGGCCGGATAACTGTCGGCGATCCATTCCCAGCGCTCGCCTTCGCGGTGGATGACTTCGGTTTCGGCCAGCGCTTCCAGGAACACTTCCGGGTCGATCGGGCCGAAGCCATCGCCGACCCGGAACGGCAGTTCAAAGGCCGCGCAGCGAATGTGGTCGAACAGGATCAGCGGCTGGTCTGGCGCAATGCGCGCATGTTCGGGCGAGGCTTCGGCGAAGAAGTCCGGGTGCCGCACCACGTACTGGTCCAGCGGCTGCGAACTGGCCACCATCACACCGAGTGCGGGTTGCTGGCGGCGACCGGCACGGCCGAAACGCTGCCAGGTGGCGGCCACGCTGCCGGGGTAGCCATTGAGGATGACCACGTCCAGGCTGCCGATGTCCACGCCCAGTTCCAGCGCCGAGGTGCTGACGATGCCGTCGATGTTGCCGGCTCGCATCGCACGCTCGGTCTCACGGCGTTCGGTCGGCAGATAACCGCCGCGGTAGGCGCGGATGCGCGGCGGCTTGCGCGGGTCGTGGTCGAAGATGTCCTTCAGGTACTTGGTCAGCACCTCGACCATCAAGCGGGTCTGCGCGAACACCAGGGTCTTCAGCCCGGACTTGATCGCGATGCGGGCGATGCGGTTGCTCTGCGAGCGCGCCGAGGCACGCAGGCCCAGGTCGGGGTTGATCACCGGCGGGTTCCACAGCAGCACCTGCTTCGGCCCGGTGGGCGCACCGGATTCAGTGATGGCAGTCACCGGGGCCTCGATCAGCGCTTCCGCATGCGCCTGCGGGTTGCCGATGGTGGCCGAGCACAGGATGAACTGCGGTTGCACGCCGTAGAACGCGCAGATGCGCTTGAGCCGGCGCAGCACGTTGGTGACGTGGCTGCCGAACACGCCGCGATAGGTGTGCACCTCGTCGATGACGATGTAGCGCAGGTTCTCGAAGAACTGTGCCCACTTGGTGTGATGCGGCAGGATGGCCTGGTGCAGCATGTCCGGGTTGGACACCACGATGTCGCCATGCAGGCGGATCGCCTGCCGCGCATCGCCGGGGGTGTCGCCGTCGAAGGTGAAGGCCTTGACGCCGAGATCGCCGGCACGATTGAGTTCCAGCAGCTCGGCCACCTGGTCCTGGGCCAGTGCCTTGGTCGGGAACAGGTACAGCGCCTTGGCCTTGTCCTGCATGGCCGCGCTGACCACCGGCAGGGTGTAGCACAGCGACTTGCCGCTGGCGGTGGGGGTGACGATGGCCACGTGCTCGCCGCGCTGGCTGGCCTCCCAGGCTTCGGCCTGGTGGCTGTAGAGCTGCTCGATGCCGCGTGCCTTCAGTGCAGCGGCCAGCGCCGGTGATACCGAGTCGGGAACGGGCGCGTAGCGGCCTTCACGGCCGGGAATGGCGAAGCTGCCGGTGATGCGGTCCTGGTAGCGGCGCTGCAGGCGCGCGCTGAGCAGGGCGCCGTCGCGGGCGGGCAGGCCATCGCGGGTGGCGAGCTTCTGCTCGGCATCGGCGGTGCGCTTGGCGAGTTCGTAGGCCATGGAAGAGGGAGGGAGCCGGGACGGATTGCGAGGGGTCACATGGCACCACATCCGTGTCTCAGGATGTGAGACACCAGCATGGGAACGAGTGAACCGTTCAGTGCCACGGGGCGGGACGCTGCGCGATGTCCGCGTCAAGCGCGCGGCGGCGGAGCAGGAACTGCACGGTGCAGACCACGATCTGCACCGCGTGCCAGCCCGATGCCAGCACTGCGAGCACCCCCCAGCCATAGGCAGCCGCCCATGCAGGATCCGGACGGAGCGGTGGCATTCCGCCAGTGCCGAACACCAGCACGCACAGGAGCAGGCCCAGCCATGCCAGATGCCACGACCATCCTGTGGGCGGATAGCGCCGTCGGTCGCTGGCCAGGCACCATGCCGTCCCTGCGCCCAGCACCCATCCATCACAGGCGCGCACTTCCAGCACCATCGAGCGTCCGCGGGAGAATGCCGCAGCGTGCTCCCATTCCGCTGGAAGCTGCACACGGCGGTCATTGCCAAGCAACCACACCCGCGAAGTCTGGGCAGTGCGCTGGTAAGCGCGCAGGCGTCCGCGAACCTGCAGTACGCGCTGAGCCGTCGCGGGGCTGTTGCGGCGAGGGAGTGCCAGCCAGGCCGCCAGCCCGGCGATGGCGAGCAACGGCATGGCCAGCAGCCCTGGGGCGCCAGCGGCGGCCCATGACGCCAGTGCGGCAATCACCAGCGGGGAAGGGCGCAGGCCGGGTCCCCGTCGCATCGAAACTTCTTCGGGTGTCTCCAGGCGCTCGCCACAGACGCGGCTGGTGGCTGCAGCCGGCCGTGCAGCAGCGATAGTGAAGCCGTTGAGACATACCACCACCGCCGCGCGTTTGCCCAACACCACTTCGGCTTCATTGTCTTCCGCGAGGTAGGGCCACGCCTGCTTTGGCACCAGTGCGGGAACGCCACCCAGCAGGCCGTCACCGACCGGGAAGCTGTTCCGGCACGTACCGCCGGTGAATGCTCCACGCAGCCGCTTTATCTGGTCGTCATGGTCGCAGCCGGCCAATGCGCGCAACGGTGCCAGTGCCCTGTGTTCGTCCGCGCCCAGCGTACGCAGCGTGCTGCTCCGGCGCAGCGAAGCCATGCCTGCGTGGACACGTGATGTCCATTCGGCAACGGCCGCGATGACCATCAGGGGCACGATTGCCAAACCAACCAGTACTGCTGCGCGCGACATCAGCAGGCGACCGGCTGCCGTGGCGGGATTGTGGAGGGAGCTGTCATGAGGGAGCGCCGTACCGGGAGAACGGCAGGATGCCGTCCCCGTCCCCCGGGGGGGAATGAAGTTCATTGCAAACTTCGGTGTCCCGGCCGCGCAGCGATGATGCGCGACACAGCCTGAATGCCCCCGCCGTTGCCAACGAAATCTGAAGCCGGCATCCGTATGCTTGGGCGCTGGACGCAACCAACAGGGTGGATGGCTGTGGCACGACGTGGAACGCAGGGAGCACTCCTGGCCGGCATGCTGCTGGCCGGCATCGCACAGGCGCAGCAGGCCGCGCCGGTGGCGGTGCCCGATCCTGCACCCGTTCCCCCTGCAGATGCGCCGCCCGCCCCCACCGCACCGATCTCCACCACCTTGCCGCAGGACAACGTCACCACCCTCGGCGAAGTGCGTGCGCTCAAGCCCGATGACGAGCCGCTGGACCTGTACCGCTTCAAGAACCCGGTGAAGTTCGGCGATAACCGTTTCAGCCGCGACTGGAGCGAACCGCCATCGCCGGAGCAGGTCAGCATGGGCGGTGGCTACATCATGATGGGCGTGGTCAAGGGTGTGCTGGCGGCAGCCAAAGGCATCAACAAACTCACCGGGGGTCCGGACCAGATCCAGGCGGCCGTGGCGCGGCCACCGCCAGAGCTCAGTGCCGAACAGCAGCAGCGCGCGCTGCGGTTCTCACAGGAGCAGGATGCCGGCGACACAGCGCCAGTAAAGTAGGCCGGTATATCCTGCGGGCTCCCCCACCGGTAATGCTGTCATGTCCCTGCGTTCATTCTGCCTGCTGGCCGCGTTGCTGCCGGCCTCCGCCTTCGCGTCCGATATCGCCGATGGCGGCGCCTGCCGCAACGGCGCATTCCCCTCCGAGCAGAGCGGGTTCGCGCTGGCGCGCGTGGTCGACGCCCCGCGCCTGTACCTGCTCGGCGACATGGATGGCTGCCCCGCCAAGGGCGAACCGGCCTGCCGCCAGCGCAGCTATGTGGTCAACGGCGATACGGTGGTGACCGGTCGCGACCTGGGCCGTTACCGCTGCGCGTTCTTCCCGAACAAGGTGGGCGGCAGCGCCGGCTGGGTCGACCGCAGCAGGCTGCAACCGTTGCCGGTGGCCGTGCCCACGCTGCAGGACTGGACGGGCCACTGGAAAGATGGCGACAACGGCCTGCGCATCACCGTGCAGGGTGGACAACTGCATGTGGATGGCGACGCTTACTGGCCCTCGGCCAACCCCACGCCGGAACAGCGCCCGTATGGGCCGAACCTGGGCCAGGTGGAAGCGCGTGCCATGCCGCAGGGTGCCGATGTCGAGTTCGTCGAGGACACGTGCCGGGTGCGTGTGCACTCGCTGGGTGAGGTGCTGATCGTGGCCGACAACAGCGAATGCGGTGGCATGAACGTGCGCTTCAATGGCGTGTATCGGCGCGCGGGGAAACGTTGAAGGACGCATGAGGGTGGGGCTGGTAGATCCACGCCATGCGTGGATGCCGTTCGCGATCCGATCGGTGGGGTCAGAACCCTTTCGCTGGCGAAAGGGTTCTGACCCCAGGATCAGCGCCGTCGCTCCAGCCACCACAGCAGCGATGCGCACAGCACGAACGCCAGCCACCACGGCCAGCGCGATCCCGGCACGGGTTGCATCAGCGACGCGGTTGCCGGGGAGCGGCCCGCCAGCGCCTGCGTGGTTGCATCGATCATTGCCTGCTGATGCAGCGCGGGCGCGTCCTTCGGGTCGAATGCATAGCGCCAGAGGGTAGCGTCGCCGTGCTGCAGGCGCTGCCAGCCCGCCTCGCGCGGCCACCAGCCCGCGCAGCGCAGGTCTGACGTCGCGCCATCGACGATCAGCGGCGTGCCTTCGCCGCGTGCGTTGAAGGCCTGCAGCGGCGCCTGCACGCCGCATAGCGCCTGCCGTTCGCCCGCCCAGCTGATCGGCTGTGGCGACCACAACGCCTCAGCGCTGCCCTGCGCCCGCGCCAGCGTGGCAACCACGCCGCTCCACAATTCGCCGTGGCGGTCATCGCGGCCGGCAAGTACCCAGCGCCAGCTGTCGGTGATGGGCAGCAGGCCGATGCGGCCTTTGCCGGTAGCGCGCCAGCCACCGACAGCCTTGCCGGTGCGATCGTGCAGCAGCGCGTTGCTGCCAGGTACCTGCAGCGCCAGTGCTTCCAGTGTGGGCAGCGCGGCGTCGTGCGAACTGCGGTCTGCCTCTTCGCCGTAGCCGGTCGGCAGCGTACCCGCGGCGAGCGGGCCACGTCGTGCGGCGAGGACCGCGCTCTCGCCGTCGCCGGGAAGTTCGAGGACCTGGCTGCTGCCATCACCCCGCAGCGGCAGGCCCAGATCGTGCAGGCGTTGGCGCGCGCTGGCCGAAGGGGCGCCCGCACTGCGTACCAGCACGCCCAGTCCTTCGCGCAGCGCCTGCCGCACAGCGGCCAGCTGGGCGGCATTCAATGCCGCCAGGCTGCGCTCGTCCAGCAGCAGCAGATCGCTGCGCGCCAGCGACGCCGCGTCCAGCGGCAAGGCCCCGTCGCCAACGCTCAGGCCGGCACCGGTATCGGCCTGCACCTGCACGCGGATGCCGGCATCGGCTGCCCAGCGGCGCAGGTACTTCAGTTCGGGGCCCGGCGCGCTGGCACGCACCTGCAGGCGCAGCGGCGCCGCCGGCAGGGTCTGCTGCGGCACCGGCACGCTGTCCACCACATGGCCGTCGGCATCGAGCAGGCGCAGCTGGAACACGCTGCGGCCTTCGGCCCGGGCGATGCCACTGAGCTGCACGCGGCCGTCGTCGGCCACCTCCGCGCGATCGACCACGCTGCCGGCGGGGTCGAGCAGTTCCGCCTTTGCCCTGGCAACGCCACGCGCCTGTGCCTGTACCTCGAAGCGTGCGCCGGGCGCGGCGTCGGCCGGTGGCTGCAAGGCGACCCAGCCGCGCGGCGTCGCTGTCGGCTGCCAACGTACGTCGCGTGGCAGTACTGCGTCGCGGTCACGCGCGACCAGGCCGGCACCAACCAGCGTCAGCGTGGAGGCCGGATGCTGCCGCAGCGCGGTGGCCAGGTCGGGTACGCGCTTTGCGCCGGGCACATCGGCAGCTTCCGGCAACAGCCACAGCGGACCTTCGCTGGCCGGGAACGCGCCGGCCCTGCTGGCATCGATTCCGAGCACAACCAGCCCGCCTGCGGGTTGCTGGCGGGTGGGCGGCACCAGGCAGAAATACAGTAGCGTGGCGACGATGACCTGCAGCCCGATCCCCCCCCAGCGGCGGCCACGGTGCGTGGTGTTGTTGCGCGACTGGCGAACGCTGGCGATCGCCACGATCACAGCGAGTGCCAGGGCGATCCACAGGTTCAGGCCGGAGGGGTTCATGGCTGCGCCTCCAGCGCGTCCAGGTAGCGCTGGCCCATCGCATCGGCGGCACCGCGCCGCATCGCCTGCGGCAGTGGACGCTGCAGCGCCCGCCACAACTGAGCGCGCAGGCGCCGGCGGCAGTCGCGGCAACCGGGCTCGATGCGCAGCTGCTCGATGGCGGCAGCCAGATCCAGCGCATCGGGCAGGTAGGCGGCATTGCGCTGCTGCCAGGCAGCGAGTGCATCGAGGTCGGGCACGCTGGTGTCCTCACCGAGGCGCTGCCAGGCTTCAACGATGGCCCGGTCGGGCGGCGTGCGGGCGGCCAACGGCAGTTCACGACTGGCCAGTCCGGCGCGATCACCGCCGAGGCGACGGCCTTCATCGATCGGTGGCAGCTCTGGCCCGACCCGGGCCAGATAGATGCGTTCGGCCTGCTGCACCTGCTTGATGAAACCCAGCGCCTTGTAGGCAAATGGCAACGCCTGCTCTGGCCGGCCCTGGCGCAGCTCGCCTTCGGCCGACCACATCTGGTCCAGCGCGGCCTTCAGCGTGGCCCGGGTCTGCGGGTCGAGCAGGGTCGCGGCCTCGGCATGGTCATGGGTGTGGCCGTATTCGGAGAGCACATCGGTGGCGCTGCCGAACACCGGTGGCGAATCGGCATTGGACGCCTTGCCGCCGTGATCGTGGCCATGCTCATCGTGTGCCCCGGCCTCGGCGCCATGGTCGTGCTCGTGCTCGTCGTCGTGGCTGCCTGCAGCTGGCGCATCGCTGGTGGGCAGGTCGCTGGTCGGCGGCGGCTTCGGTGCGCCTTCGCTTTCCTCACCCAGGAACTGGCCGTAGCGCAGGCGCAGGATGCGCTGGTCGACACCGATCGCATCGCTGCGCTTCACGAAGTCCTCGGCGGCGAGGCTGCGTCGCTGCCGGATCAGCGCTTCGGCATCGATGATGATCTGCCGCTGGCTGCGGAAGTGGGCCGGCAGCGTCTTCTTCATGCGGCCTTCCAGTTCGGCACCGAGTGCAACCTTGGCGCTGGGCAGGCGCAGGATCACGCTGCTGCTGCGCCCGGCCTGCGGTGTTGGCGCGTGGTTGTCGCGTACTTCCAGCTGGGCGATGACATCGCTGCCGGGCTGCGCGCCCAGCGAAGCCAGGTCGAGGGTGTACGCGAAACGCCGTGCAGTCGCTTTGCCGCTGCCGGTGAGGCCGACACTGCGGCGAACGAAGGTGATGTTCTCGCCGCTGCCCTGGGTAATGGTGATCGACAGCGTTGCCTGCGTGGCCACGGCGTAGTCATCGCTGGCTTCGAAGCGCAACGACCACTGGCGTTGCCCGGGCGTGCCCAGCACCAGGGTCGCGGCGGGCTCCAGCACGCGCACGCTGGGCGCACGATCAGCGACCACATCCAGGCGATGCAGGTGGGTCTGGGCCAGTGCAGGTTCGCTCACCACGCGGTACAGCACAGGCACGCGCGCCACATCCTGCGCCAGCCACTGCCCATCCTGCTCGCTCAGCGGCAGCCGGCGGCCGTCGTGGAACTGAAGCCATGCCTTGTCCGGCGCGCGATCGAAGCGCAACGACCACGACAGCCGGCTGTCCGCGGCGACCTTGGCATCCAACGCGTTCTGGGTGCGCGTGGCCTGGCCGGTATAGGCCGGTGCGTCGATCCGCAGGCGGGTGGACTGAAGGTGCAGCGGGCCGGCGGCAGCCGTGCTGACAGGCGCCGATGTGCGCGCCGGTGCGGAGCCGGGGCCGGAACGTGGCCAGCCGAATGCCAGCGCAGTGATCGCCAGGCCTGCGACCCAGCTCAGGGCCAACGCCCTGCGCGGCCAGCGCGGACGCAGGTCCGGTGTCGCGCGCTCCAGCGTGGCCAGCACATGCGCGCGCTGGCGCTGCTGCAGCGGATTGAGCGTTGCCATATCGGCGAACAGCAGGTCGGCACTGTCCTCGCTGGCACCGCCGGCATCGAGCTGACGCTGCACCCACTGTGGGTCCAGCTGGCGGGCACGTGCGGTGGCGAGCGCTGCGCAGGCGAGCACGCTGACCGTGCCGACCACGCAGGCGATATCGAAGCCCGCCAGGCGCAGCGCCAGCGTCGTCGCGGCCAGCGCCCACGGCAGGCCCAGCAGCAGGGTAACGAGTGCACGGCGACGGCGTGCGCGTTGCCAGGCGTACTGCAGGGTGTTCATGCGGCCCCCCTGCGCCGGCGACTGCTGGCCACCCAGCGCTCCAGCGCGAACAGCACCACGATGACCAGCAGCAACCACGTGGCTGGCTCACGCGCTGGGGGCGCTATGGCGGGCAGTGCGGCCCGGCGTGGTGCCTGGTCCTGTGCATCGCCGAGGCGCGGTGACGCTGGCGGTTGCAGGGCCAGCAGCAGGGCACGCGGCAACTGCGGGTCGCGCAGCGCAGCGTTGCCTGAGGCATCCCAGTCGCCGGGTAGTGACAGCAGGACGCCGTGGCCGATGCGCTGCTGCCACAGCAGTGGTGTGCCGTCGGCGTTGCGCAGCAGGATGCCGGCGCCGCGAGCAGGCTTGCCGGCGCTCACTGCGCGACCGCCGTCGCGCAGCCACGCCTGCCAGCTCGCCGGCAGTGCATCGCTGCGGCTCCATACGCCGATCTCGCCGCGTTCGGGCAGCGCATCGGCCGACAGAGGAGCGAGCGGCGCCTGCATGCCCCACGCGCGCTGCAGTGCGTTCACCCAGTGCTGGGCGGCGGCCGGCGCATCGCTGTGCACGCGCAGACGCGGCATCGTCGCGGCACTCGGTTGCGGAGTGGCCGGTATCGGTTGCGGCCGCCACTGCACTTCGCGCGACAGCTGCAGGCGGGCGCCATCCAGACCGGGCAGGGGATCGGGAACGTGCGCGGTCAACGCGGTGCCCGCGGGCAGCTGTGTGTCCAGCTCGCGCAGCAGGCTGGGCAGCGATGCGCTGGATGCCGGCGGTGCCTGATCGATGGTGGGGAAGCCGGGTGCCAGCCAGTGCCAGTTGCCCTCTTCGGCGGTGCCGCGCAGTGCGGCGGCGTCCAATCCGGGAGCCACTACCGTCCACTCGGTGGGGACGGGCGCGGGGCCGGTCAATGCAGGGCGCGCCAGCAGCATGGCCAATGCAGCCAGCAGCAACAGGCGCACCAGCAGCAACGGCCAGTCATCGAAGCGGATGCGCTGGCGCGGGCGGATCTGCGCGCGCAGCCAGCGCAGCGCGGCGAAATCCAGCGGCGTGTACGGATGGCGCCGGGCCAGATGGATCAGCAGCGGTAGCAACCACGCAGCGAGCGCGGCCAGGCCCAACGGGAACAGCAGGGTCATGCACTGCCCCCACGGCCGAACAGCGCCTGCAGGGGTTGATCCAACGGCTGGTCGAGCCAGCCGGTGGCACTGGCAATGCCGCTGGCCTGTAGGCGCGACTGCAATGCGTTGCGTGCGTCAGCGAAGCGCTGCAGGTAGTCGGCGCGGATCGCCGCGCCATCGCCCAGCAGTTCCTCGCCCGTTTCCGGATCGCGGAAGCGATGGCCGGCGTCGAACGGGAAATCGCGCTCGTCGGCGGTCAGGATCTGCAGCAGTGCCACTTCACGGCGTGCGCTGGCCAGCTGCTCCAGCAGCACGATGCAGGCCGCGTCGAAGCCATCACCCATCGCCAGCAGCAGGTCGCCCGGGCGCACGCGCTCCCACAGCGGGCGCAGGCGATCGGCCACGGGCCAGCCGCCGCGTGCCTGAAGGGCATGCAGTTGCAGATGCACGCGGTCACGCTGGCGTGCGCCGTTCGCCGCGGGCACCAGCTGCAGGCCATCGCCATTGATCGCCAACAGGCCGAAACGGTCGCCCTGCTGCAGCGCCAGTTCCACCACGCAGGCGGCCACGCCGCGCATGTGATCCAGGCGCGTGCGCTGCGGTGCCGCGCGATCGGCCTGGCCGGCCGAGGCGGTGGCATCGAGCAACAGCCAGACCGTGATCGGGCTTTCGCGTTCGGATTCGCGCACGAAGAAGCGGTCCGAACGCGCGTACAGCTTCCAGTCGATCTGGCGCAGCTCGTCGCCCGGTTCGTAGGCCCGGTACTGGGCGAACTCGAGGCCGGCACCGCGGCTGCGGCTGGCGTGCTGGCCGATGCCACTGCTGCCGCTGGCCAGGCGCGGCCGCAGCCGCAGCAGGCGCAGGCGCGCACGCAGTTCCGGAGGCAAGGTCAGCGGGGTACCGGCGTTCACGCGTGGCTCAACCCGGGAACGGCACGGCCTGCAGCAGGGCGGCGACCACGTCGTCGGCACGCTTCTGCTCGGCCTCGGCGGCGAACGACAGCAGCAGGCGATGGCGCATCACCGGTGCGGCCAGCGCCTGCACGTCCTCGCGGTTGGCGGCGAAGCGGCCCTGCAGCAAGGCGCGCGCTTTTGCCGCGAGCACCAGCGACTGGCCGGCGCGCGGACCGGCGCCCCACTTCACCCATTGGTTGATCGCCGCCGGGGCGCCTTCGCCTGGCCGGCTGGCGCGCACCAGGCGGGTGATCCAGGCCAGCACGTCGGGGCTGACATGCACCTGCCGCACAGCCGCCTGCAGGGCGATCACCGCCTCGGCATCCATCACTTTCGGCACCGCGTCGGTGGCACCGCCGGTGGTCTGTTCCAGGATCCGCCGCTCCTCGTCTTCGCTGGGGTAATCCACCAGCACGTGCAGCAGGAAGCGGTCCAGCTGTGCCTCTGGCAGCGGGTACGTGCCGGCCTGCTCGATCGGGTTCTGCGTGGCCAGCACGAAGAACGGAGCGGGCAGCGCGTAGGTGGTTCCGGCGTAGCTGACGGTGCGTTCCTGCATTGCCTCCAGCAGTGCGGCCTGGGTCTTGGGCGGGGTGCGGTTGAGTTCGTCGGCCAGCAGCAGGTGGGTGAAGATCGGGCCCTGCTGGAAGCGGAAATGGCGATGGCCGGTGCCATGGTCTTCCTCCAGCAGCTCGGTGCCGAGGATGTCACTGGGCATCAGGTCGGGGGTGAACTGCACGCGCCGGAACTGCAGTTCCAATGCCTGGCCGAGCGAGCGTACCAGCAGGGTCTTGCCGAGCCCGGGCGCACCTTCCAGCAGGCAGTGGCCGCCAGCCAGCAGGCCGATCAGCAGCTGCTCGACCACGGTGTGCTGGCCCACCACCGCGCGTGCGAGCGCGGCGCGCAGTTCATCCAGGCGCGGCAGCAGGGAATCGAGGTCGGAGGAATTCATGGGCGTGCAGGTCCTGTCAATTGTTCAACGCGTACATCACGATGTTGACGCCAAAGCGGGTGTTGTCTTCGGCCAGGAAGCGCTTGTTGCGCCAGTCGTAGTCCCACTCGCAGCCATAGTCCTTGTTGCTGTAGAGCAGGCCCAGCCGACCACCGACCTCGATGCCCTTCAGGTAGTCGTGCACCAGGTCGTCGCCCCAGCCGTTGAGTTCGAAGCTGGTGGCGGGCGGACCGTCCGGGAAGCGGAAGAAACTACGGTACAGCGCGTGGCTGTTGGGCAGTTTCTGCAATGCCTTCGGACCGAACAGGCGGCCCATCTGTGCTTCGAACGAGGTGGCGAACAGCCCGTCGATGTCATGGTTGCAGTCGTCGACGAAGACGAAGCCGCCATTGCGCACGTAGCGCACGAAGTTCTGCCGTTCGGCGGCGTTGAACTCCACCAGCGTGTGCCCGGCCAGGTAGCAGAACGGCGCCTCCAGCATGCGCGGGTCGGCCAGGGCCACCACGTGTTCCTGCGGGTCCACGCGCAGCGATGTGTAGTCGATCAGCGAGGTGATCAGGTTGGATGGCATGCGCGCGTCCACGTCCCAGTCACCGGAGTCGTACTGCAGGCGGGTGAACCAGAAGTCATAGCGCGAACTGCGCGGGCCTGCCTGTGCCCAGGCCGGCAGCGCCGCCGCCGAAGCGGCAGCGGCCAACCAGCGCAGGCAGGCCCGGCGATCCATCAGACCGCGTCGGACAGCGAGGTGAAGGTGAAATCGCGCAGCTTCATCGGCGGGATCATCATCACGTAGCTGGATTCATCACCGGCCACACGCACCGGCTTGCCCAGCTCTTCGATGTTGTTGAGCATGATCACCGGCGACTCGTTGAAGCGGAAGTTCTTCACCGGGTACTTGATCTGGCCGTTCTCGATGTAGAAGGTGCCGTCGCGGGTCAGGCCGGTCAGCAGCACGGTCTGCGGATCGACCATGCGGATGTACCAGGTACGCGTGACCAGGATGCCCTTCTGGGTGCCGCGCACCAGCTCGGCGGTGCTCTTGTCGCCACCGCTCATCAGCAGGTTGCCCGGCGAGGCCTTGGCGGTCTTGCCCTGCTTCTGCGCCCAGAAGCGCGAGTAGTCCAGATTGGCGATCCTGCCGTTCTCGATGATGGCCATGCGTTCGCGCGGCAGCCCTTCGTTGTCCCACGGCAGCACCGGTGCATCCGGATGCCACGGGTCGGCGATCATGGTCACGCGCGGATCGTAGACCTGCTCGCCCAGCTTGTTGCCGCCGCCCTTCTTCGACAGGAAGCTGCGGCCTTCATCGGCCGAGCGTGCACTGAAGAAATTCATCATGAAGCTGATCAGGCCTGCCGCTGCGGCCGGCTCCAGGATGACCGTGTACTTGCCCGGTTCCAGTGCCTTGGCTTCGGCCGATTCGGTGGCCTTGCGCATGGCGATGCGGATGTCCTGGTCAGCCTTGAAGTCCGCCGCGTCCTTCAGGTTGCGGCCGACCCAGCCCGAACCGCGGCCATCTTCGGTGCGCACAGTGCAGGTGTAATCGAAGTTGGTGGTGCGCTGGTAAGCGAAGTTGCCGTTGCTGTTGGCGGTGGCCTGGAAGCCCTGGCCGTCCTCCAGGAAGCCGGCGGCGACCAGGCCGTGGCCGCGGCACGGGGCGATCGAATCGGCAGCAACCTTGGCACGGAAGGCCGGATCGATCGCGGCGGTGGATTCGCTGAAGGTCGGGCTGGCGCGGTAGCTCTGCTTGCCGATGGCCGGCATGAACTCCGGGTTCTCCGGGGCCAGGCGGGCCAGGTCTTCGGCACGGCGTACCACGCGTTCCAGCGCGGCGTCGTCGAACTCGTTGATCGAGGCAGTGCCGACGCGCTTGCCGAAGGCGACGGTGACCGCCAGCTCGGTGTTGTCGACGATGCCACTGGTGGAGACATTGTTCAGCGCGAAACGGATGTTGCCGCTGATCGCGCCGGCCAGCACGGCGGTGCACTCGTCGGCCTTGGACAGGGCGATGACCTTGTCGAGGATGGCCTTGGCCTGGGCTTCGGTGAAGATACTCATGGTGTAAGGGCTCCTGACCGGTCAGCCGAGGCTGCGTGCGGTGTTGATGACGTTGATGCCGTTGAAGCGCGCGGTCGACGAACCGTGCGAGACCGCCGAGACCTGTCCCGGCTGGCCCTTGCCGTCGAAGAACGAACCGCCCAGGCGGTAGTCACGCTCGTCGGCCACGGCGGTACAGGCGTTCCAGAACTCCGGCGTGCGGATCTGGTAGGCCACGTCTTCCAGCATGCGGGTGATCTGGCCGTTCTTGATCTCGTAGAACAGCTGGCCGCCGAACTGCGCGTTGTAGCGCTGCTGGTCGATCGAGAACGAACCGTCACCGATGATGTAGATGCCGTTCTCCACGTCCTTGATCAGGTCCGGCACGCTCAGCGGCTTCTTGCCCGGTGCCATCGACACGTTGGCCATGCGCTGGAACTGCACGCTGGACCACGAGTCGGCATAGCAGCAGCCGTCGGACTCGGTCTTGCCGAGGATGTGGGCCTGGTCGCGGATGGTCTGGTAGTCCACCAGCTTGCCGTTGCTGATCAGGTCCCAGCGCTTGCACTTCACGCCTTCGTCGTCGTATGCCACTGCGCCGAGGCTGCCTGGCTGGGTCTTGTCGGCGAAGATGTTGACCAGCTCGCTGCCATACTGGAAACGCTGTTCGCGCTTGTCCAGGGTGGCGAAGCTGGTGCCGGCGTAGTTGGCTTCGTAGCCGAGCACGCGGTCCAGTTCCAGCGGGTGGCCAATCGACTCGTGGATGGTCAGCCAAGTGTGCGACGGGTCGAGCACCAGGTCGTACTTGCCCGGCTTCACCGACGGCGCCTTCAGCTTTTCCTGCGCCTGCCGGGCGGCGGCGATGGCGTCTTCCTTCATGTCGTAGGAAGAACTGTAGTTGACCACGCCATTCGGGCTGACCACCTTGCCCGCGGCGGCGCCGTCCAGGTATTCGTAGCCCAGGCCCATCGGCGAGGACAGGCCCGATCGGGTGCGGAACTTGCCGCTGGCCTTGTCGATGGCGGTGACCGTCATCGGCGCCCAGATGCGGTGCACGTCCTGGTCGATGTAGGAACCGTCGGTGGAGGCGAAGTACTTCTGCTCGTTGACCAGGAACAGCATCGAGTTGACGAAGCTGGCACCGGCGCCCATTGCGGCGGCGTTGACGTCCAGCAGCAGGCCGACCTTGTCCTTGATCGGCACCTCCATCGCATTCTTGCGGATCGGCGTGCGCCAGCTCACCTCACCCACGCCCGGCGCCTTGGCCAGCTGCACCGGCGCGGTCTGCACGCCGGCATTGGCCTTGGCGATCGCCGCCGCCTGCTGCGCGGCCCTGGCCACGTCGGCGGTACCCAGTGCGTTGGTGGCGGCGAAGCCCCAGGCGCCGTTGACGATCACGCGGATGCCGACGCCGGTGGACTCGGTGTTCACTACGTTCTGCACTTTGTCTTCGCGGGTGATCACGAACTGCCGCAGGTAGCGGCCGATACGCACGTCGCAGTAGGTGGCACCGGCGCTGCGTGCGGCCTGCAGAGCGGCGTCGGCCAGGCGCTTCTTCAACGCCGGGTCGAGGCTGGACTGCAGTTGCTCGGCGGCGATCACCTTGCCGAAGAAGGAGGGCACGATCAGCCCGCCCGCGGTAAGCCCGGTCAGGGCCAGGAAGTCACGTCTTTGCAAGGCTGCTCTCCATGTCGAAGGATGGGTGGCTCAAGCGCCGAGACTGCGCGCGGTGTTGATGATGTTGATGCCGTTGAAGCGGGTGGTGGACGAACCGTGCGAGACCGCCGAGACCTGGCCGGGCTGGCCCTTGCCGTCGAAGAACGAACCGCCCAGGCGGAAGTCACGCTCATCGCAGATGGCGGTGCAGGCATTCCAGAATTCCGGCGTGCGGATCTGGTAGGCCGCATCCTCTACCATGCCGGCGATCTTTCCGTCCTTGATCTGGTAGTACAGCTGGCCGCCGAACTGCGCGTTGTAGCGCTGCTGGTCGATCGAATACGAACCGCGGCCGTGGATGTAGATGCCGTTCTCCACGTCCTTGATCATGTCCGCGACGCTGAGCGGTTGCTTGCCCGGCGCCAGCGAGACATTGGCCATGCGCTGGAACTGCACGCTGGACCAGGAATCGGCATAGCTGCAGCCATGCGATGCATCGCGGCCGAGGATGTGGGCTTCATCGCGGGTGGCCTGGTAGTCGACCAGGATGCCGTCTCGCACCAGGTCCCAGCGCTGGGTCTTTACGCCTTCGTCGTCGTAGCCGACCGCACCGAGGCTGCCGGGCTGGGTCTTGTCGGCGAAGAAGGTGACGATGTCGCTGCCCCAGCGGAAACCCGCATCGCGCTTGTCCAGCGTGGCGAAGCTGGTACCGGCGTAGTTGGCTTCGTAGCCGAGCACGCGGTCCAGCTCCAGCGGGTGGCCGACGTTCTCGTGAATGGTCAGGAACAGGTTGGACGGGTCCAGCACCAGGTCATACTTGCCGGGCTTCACCGACGGCGCCTTCAGTTTCTCGCGTGCGTGGCGGGCGGCCGCAATGGCGTCCTCGACCGGGTCGTAGGAATCGCGGTAGGCAGTGATGCCGCCGGGCAGCTGCACCTTGCCGCGCGCATCGCCATCGAGGAACTCATAGCCCATGCCCATCGGCGAGGACAGGCCGGCGCGGGTGCGGAATTTGCCGCTGGCCTTGTCGATGGCGGTGGCGGTGAACGGCAGCCAGATGCGGTGGATGTCCTGGTCGATGAACGAGCCGTCGCTGGACGCAAAGTACTTCTGCTCGTTGACCAGGAACAGGGTGGAATTGATGTAGTCGGCGCCCGCATTCAGCGCGGCGGCATTGAGGGCCAGCAGCAGCTCGACCTTGTCTTGGATCGGCACCGCCATCGCGTTCCTGCGGATGGGCGTCTGCCAGCGTACTTCACCGACGGACGGCGTGGGTGCCAGTTGCACCGGGCGGGTCTGGATGCTGGCGTTGGCGCGGGCGATTGCCGCCGCCTGCTCGACTGCCGCGCGCACGGCGGCCTCGGTCTGCTGATGGGTGGCAGCAAAGCCCCAGGCACCGTTGACGATCACCCGCACGCCCACGCCGGACGATTCTCGGTTGGTCACATTGCCGACCTGGTGCTCGCGGGTGATGACCGACTGGTTGAGGTAGCGGCCGATGCGCACATCGCAGTAGCTGGCCTTGGCCGTGCGTGCGGTGGCCAGCGCGACCTCGGCCAAGCGCCGGCGCTGGGCGGTATCGACCGGCGCCAGCAGCTGCTCGGCGGCGATGGCACGGGAATGCGGCAGCAGCAGGCCGGCCAGGCCCAGGCCGGAAAAAGCCAGGAACTCACGTCGTTGCACAGCGTTTCTCTCTCTCGCTTGCGTGCGGTCGGCAACGCGCCGGACCGATCACGTCAACTCCTCGACTTTCGCCAGCGCGGCGCAACCGGGCAAGTGACTGCAGTCATGGTTGGGGAGGGTTTCGGCAGGGCTCGCAGCCCCTGCACCTGCTTCAAGCCAGGGCAACGTCAACGTCAGAAGCGGGCATTCCGTGAGTGGGCGGGGCGGTGTCGGATTGCGGGGACGCCGTGAATCCGTCCATGGAGGCTTGGCAGCCGCATCCATGCGGCTGACACCCCGCAATCCGACACCGCCCCACCTCTGACAGATTCCTGCGGCTGTTGGTAGGTGTCGACCTTGGTCGACACGATTTTTCTGTCAGATATCGAAATGAATCCGGGGTCAGATCCGTTTTCCTGCGGAAAACGGATCTGACCCCAAGAGCCGTTCCAACAGATCGCTGGAAACTGTCGAAGGCGGGGTGGGTCCGGCTGCGGGGGTGTCCGCGGCATGGATGCCGCGGCCAAGCCCCCAAGGACGGGTTTACGGCGTCCCCCGCAACCGGACCAACCCTGCCATCCCACGGAATGCCAGCTTTTGACGTTGCTCTGGCTCTGGCTCCGGCTCCTGCGGGTGCAGGGCTGCAAGCCCTGAGACACCCCCTCGTGCACAATGGAGCCGACCCCGCCTGGACACCGTCCTGATGTCGAGCAAGCCGTATTCAGAAGCCTGCGAGCGCAACCGCGAACCCATCGCCACCGCACTCGACCCGTGGATGGGCGACCGCCATCGGGTGCTGGAGATCGGCAGTGGTACCGGCCAGCACGCAGCCTTCTTCGCCGAGCGCTGGCCGTGGCTGCGCTGGCAGCCCAGCGACCATCCGGACCATCTGCCCGGCATCGAAGCCTGGCGTGCGGAGGCCGCGCTGCTGAACCTGCTGCCGCCGGTGGCGCTGCAGGTGGAGCTGCCGCCGGCAGTGGGCCTGACCCTGCCGGAGGGCAGCTCGTTCGATGCGGCGTTCACTGCCAATACCCTGCACATCATGGGTTGGGAGCACGTGCAGGCGCTGTTCGCCGCGCTGCCGCCGCTGATGCGCCACGGTGCGCTGCTGGCGATCTACGGCCCGTTCAATTACGGCGGCCGCTACACCAGCGACAGCAACGCGCAGTTCGATGCCTGGCTGAAGGCACGTGACCCGCACAGCGGCATCCGCGACGCGGAAGCCGTGCAGACGCTGGCCGAGGACAACGGCTTCACGCGCCTGCGCAACGTGGCGATGCCGGCCAACAACCGCCTGCTGCTGTGGCGGTTGGGGTGATCAGGTAGCGGATTGTTCGAATTGCCGCAGGCAGCGCTGGCAGCTTGCACTGATGCCATCCACTAAACGTTCCAGAACCGGGTGGCGCATGCCCTCTGCCTGCAGTTCCGCAAGCAACGCCCGGGCGATGCCGGGCAGCTGTGTTGCCATGTCGAACAGGCCCGACAGTGCTTTCTGCGGGTCCAGCGTCATTCCATCAGCGGTGGCCTCCCAATCCGCCAGGCGGACATCCCACCAGCGGTAATGGCTGCCGATCTTCATGGCCATCTTGATCTTGCGTTGCTGCAGGTGTGCATAGGGCAGTGCACTTGAGATGTCATACAGCGGGGCAAGGCGAACGTTTCCTTGTGCGCCGATCAGCAGCGAATAGTTCTTGGCATGCGCGTCGGTGCCGCCAATGAGATAGTTGAACTGCAGTGCCTGCAGCAGCCTTTCGACATCCGCTCGCGGCTTGCTGGAATGTTCCCAAAGCACGCGCGCCAGATCGGCCGGCCCCGGTCCGCCTTGGTTCTGGTACTTGATGTGTGGCATGACACCCAGCGCTTGGCAGAAGTCTTCCTGGTGAACGCGTTGCCAACCCTGTGCTGTTCGTACGCGGTCGAAGCGCGTCACCGCAATGGCCTGTGCGTCCTCCATGCAGATCATTTCAGTGGACGCAGCCGACATGCCGAGTTGACTGGCCAGGCGCAGACAGAAGACCTCGTTCTCCACGAATCCGTCATAGTCGCCACTGGGGGGTTTGAGGATATGCGTGGTGGGGATGCGACCGGCCGGAATTGCCCAACCTCCGTCGTCGCGTTGCATCAGGGCGATCTTCGGTTGCGCCCCGGCCAGGCTGAACTGGCCGACATCATCGGGTTGCCGCGCTGCAATCTGGTCCACTCGGATCCGCTGAAGGCGCTGGGCGACCTCATGGAGGGACAGCGCCTCCTGCCGATCGTCCTCACCGGCAAGTACGGCGGCGAGCCGTTCGCGTCGTACGAACTGGACCGCACCGGCACAGTCTTCACCGACATGTGACAGCAATGCGACCGGGTTGCGGGACGAAACTTGGAACCGGGAAGCCCATCGCTGCAGAAGGGCCTCGTTGTCGGGCAGCAGCCCCCACAGGACCGCAGAGAGCGTGGCAGCGGGCGCGCTGTTCTCTGTCAATGGAAGTGCAAGTGACAAGGGATAGGCGCCCGGCGTCTGGCGCCAACTGTCTGCATACCGGAATGTCGGATGGCCATGTGCATCCTGTCCCAGGTATCCAGCCAGTCTGTTGGAAAGGAGTACGTTGAGGTCCATGCGGGAGGCACGATGTCCGGGAGGAAGGGGCTGTCAGACGGCCTTTTGGGGCTTTCTACGCCCCAACGTCATGGCAGTCGCGCGGTGCTCGTCCGGGCGCAGCCCGTTGCCATCCACGATAGTGTCGATATCAGGCAGTTCCAGAGGCATTTCCGACGATGCAGCGGAGGAGGCCATTCCCTCGACAGTGCCCGTAGCCAGTATCAGGCCGAGGACGTTGAGCGTCCGCAGCACCAGTTGCAGCTCCACCCGTGGCTTGCCCTTCTCCATTTCGATGACCCATTGCCGACTGACGCCTACGCGTTCGGCCAGCTGGGCCTGATCCCAACGGAGTGCTTTGCGACGCTGGCGGATGACCAGGCCCAGGTCTCGGGACGTTCGCAGGATGTCCATAGGCGGAATGTATGCGCTCGGCAACATTTAATCAAAAGTCGCCGTTCGATAACATTTCGAGAATGTCATGGAACGGCGACAATTTCTGAAATGTCGACGTTCGCTGGCATGGATCGCCAGCGCTTCCGGCTCTAGATCCTTTCGGGCAGTCGGCCAAGGGCCGGTAGGGCCCTGCTGCCGGTTACGCCACCTGCACGATATGCAGCGCCTTCGGATTGCGCCACTGCGCCAGCAGGGCCGCTTCGCGCGCCTTGGCCTGCTCGAAATGCGCTTCCTTGACATGGCCGAAGCCGCGGATGTGCTCGGGAATGCTGGCAATCTCCACCGCCAGCGACAGACGGTCATCCTCCAGCCCGTCCAGCAGCATCTGCACCGTCGCCTCGTAATCAGCAATCAGCTTGCGCTCCATGCGGCGCTCCTCGGTGCGTCCGAACACATCGAAGCGGCCGCCACGCAGGAACTTCAGCTTCGCCAACAGACCGAAGGCCTTGAACATCCACGGGCCGTATTCCTTCTTCAACAGCCGTCCCTGCTCGTCCTTCTTCGCGAACAGCGGCGGTGCCAGATGGAAGCGCAGCTGGTAGTCGCCCTCGAACTGCTGCTGCAGGCGGCGCTGGAAGTCGCCGCTGGTGTACAGGCGCGCCACTTCGTACTCGTCCTTGTAGGCCATCAGCTTGAACAGGTACCGCGCCACGGTCTCGGTCAGCGCAGTGGAACCGCCGATGCGGTCGGCTTCGGTGGCGCGTACGCGCGCTACCAGGTCACGGTAGCGCTTGGCGTAGGCGGCATCCTGGTACTCGACCAGGAACGCGGCGCGGCGCTCGATCATTTCATCCAGCGAGCGCGACAGGTGGGCGTCGTCCAGCGGCAGGAACGCCACGTCGCCACCGTGCGAGGGCAGGCCACGCAGTTCGCGTTCGTCGCCGGTGTTGCGCGGTGCCGCAGTGGCACCCCATTCATTGCCCTCCCACTCGCCTGGCGGCAGCGGATGCAGCGGGCCCGGGGTGGATTCGGTATCGGTATGGCGGTTGCGCACCAGGCCGGCCGCCTGCTGCACGGCCTGCGGATCGACCACGGCCAGGCGGCCCCAGGCGAACGCCTGCTGGTTCATCGCCACGGCGGCGCCATTGAGCTCGATGGCGCGCATCAGTGAATCGAACGAGAGCGGCACCAGGCCCTGCTGCCAGGCGTAGCCGAGGATGAACAGGTTGGCGGCAATGGCGTCGCCCAGCAGCGCGGTGGCCAGCTGGGTGGCATCGAGCAGCAGCGGCTCCTGGCCGCCCAGTGCCACGCGCACGCCGGCGATGATGTCGGCGGCGGGGAACTGCATGTCCGGGCGGGTGGTGAAGGTACCCGGCATCGCTTCGTAGGTGTTCAGCACCACCTGCGAACGGCCGGCACGCACCTTCGACAGCGCCCAGTAATCGTTGACCACCACCATGTCGCAGCCCAGCACCAGGTCGGCCTCGCCAGCGGCGATACGCACGGCATGGATGTCTTCAGGGCGACGGGCAATGCGGATATGCGTGGTCACCGCGCCGCCCTTCTGCGCCAGGCCGGTCTGGTCGAGCACGGTTGCACCCTTGCCTTCCAGGTGGCCGGCCATGCCCAGCAGCGCACCGATGGTCACCACGCCGGTACCGCCGACGCCGGTGATCAGGATGTTCCAGGGCTGTTCCAGGCTGCCGCGGAGGGTCGGCGCCGGCAGGTTGTCCAGCAGCGTGGAGGCGTCGCGCTTGCTGCCTTTGCGCGGCTGGCCACCGTGCACGGTGACGAAGCTGGGGCAGAAGCCGTTCACGCAGGAATAGTCCTTGTTGCAGTTGGACTGGTCGATCTCGCGCTTGCGTCCGAACTCGGTTTCCTTCGGCAGCACCGACACGCAGAAGCTCTTCTTGCCGCAGTCGCCGCAGCCTTCGCAGACCAGCGAGTTGATCATCACCCGCTTCTGCGGGTCTTCCAGCTTGCCGCGCTTGCGGCGGCGGCGCTTCTCGGTGGCGCAGGTCTGTTCGTAGATCAGGATCGAAACACCCTTCACTTCGCGCAGGCGCTTCTGCACTTCGTCCAGCTCGCTGCGGTCATGGAACTCGACGTCGCTGGGGAAGTGCTCGCGCTGGCCGGTCCACTTGCCGATGTTGTCCGACAGCACCACGATGGTGTGGATGCCTTCGGCGCGCATCTGCTTTGCGATGTCCGGCACGCTCAGCGGGCCGTCCACCGGCTGGCCGCCGGTCATCGCCACCGCATCGTTGTAGAGGATCTTGTAGGTGATGTTGACGCCGGCGGCGACCGCTTGGCGGATCGCCAGCGAACCGCTGTGGAAATAGGTGCCGTCGCCCAGGTTCTGGAACACGTGCGGGGTGTCGGTAAACGGCGCCTGCCCGGCCCAGGTCACGCCTTCGCCACCCATGTGGGTGAAGGTATCGGTGCTGCGGTCCATCCAGGTCACCATGTAATGGCAACCGATGCCGGCCAGCGCCCGCGAGCCTTCCGGCACCTGGGTGGAGGTGTTGTGCGGGCAGCCCGAGCAGTAATGCGGCACGCGCGGGAAGCTGGCGCGCGGCAACGCAAGCTCGGCTTCCTTCTCCTGCATCCACTGCAGCCGCTGCTCGATTGATGCGTTGTTGAAGAACTTCTGGATGCGGCGGCCGATCACGCCGGCGATGGTGGCCGGGGTCAGCTCGCCGGTGGACGGCAGGATCCATTCGCCGCTCTCGTCGTACTTGCCGACGATGGACGGGCGCTGGCCCCAGCTGGCCGGCCAGTTGAAGAACTGTTCCTTCATCTGGCGCTCGATGAAGGCACGCTTCTCCTCCACCACGATGATGTCTTCCAGGCCCTGCGCGAAGCGGGCGATGCCCTGCGGCTCCAGCGGCCAGGTCATGCCGACCTTGTACACGCGGATGCCGATGTCGGCGCAGGCGGCTTCGTCCAGGCCCAGGTATTCCAGCGCCTGCAGCACGTCCAGGTAGCTCTTGCCGGTGGTGACGATGCCCAGCCGCGCGCGCGGCGCGTCCATCACCACCTTGTCGATGCCGTTGGCGCGGGCGAACGCCTGTGCGGCCTTCACCGCATAGCGGTGCAGGCGCATTTCCTGGTCCAGCGGCGGGTCCGGCCAGCGGATGTTGAGACCGCCCGAAGGCATCTCGAAGTCTTCCGGCAGCACGATGCGGCGCGCCATCGGGTCGACCTCGACCGAGGCCGACGATTCGACTGTCTCGGCGATCGTCTTGAAGCCGACCCAGCGACCGGTATAGCGGCTCATCGCCCAGCCCAGCAGGCCCATGTCGAGGATGTCCTGCACACCGGCCGGATTCAGCACCGGCATCATCGCGCTGACGAACTCGTCCTCGCTGCCATGCGGCAGGGTCGAGCTGCGGCAGGCATGGTCATCGGCGGCCAGTGCCAGCACGCCGCCGTAGCGCGAGGTGCCGGCGGCATTGGCGTGCTTGAACACGTCGCCGCAGCGGTCCACGCCCGGGCCCTTGCCGTACCACATGCCGAACACGCCCTGCACGTTGGCGCCGGGGAACAGGTTGGTCTGCTGGGTGCCCCACACCATGGTGGCGCCCAGGTCCTCGTTCAGGCCGGGGGTGAACTTCACCTTGGCGGCGTCGAGGTGTTTGCGTGCGCGCCACAGCTCCAGGTCGAAGCCGCCCAGCGGGCTGCCGCGGTAGCCGCTGACGAAGCCGGCGCTGTCGATGCCCTGGTGCGCGTCGCGCAGCCGCTGCATCAGCGGCAGCTTCACCAGCGCCTGCACGCCACTCAGATAGATCCGCCCCTCGTTGCGGGTGTACTTGTGGTCGAGCGTGTAGTCACGGTCGATCAGGTCGGTGGAGGAGGGCGACGTGAGTTGCGCGGTACTGGTCATGGCTGGCCCGGTCAGGATCGGCTGGCACCGGCCGCGTGCAGGCACGCGGCGGGAAAGGCGCGAATTGTAGCAGCGAGGCCCGGCCGCCCCGGCACTCGCGCCGGCGGCCATGCTGGGGTTAGGATCGGGGAGAGAGAGGGAGGCTGCGGTTGCGGCCTGGGGAGAAGGGATGTCAGTTGCAGGAAAGATCCTGGGCAGCATGTTGCTGGTCTCGGGAACGGCCCCGGTGTGGGCCGCGCCGGCGGTGCCGGCACCACAGGAGTTCTACTTCGACAGCGATGCGGCCGCCGTGCCCATGATCGTGGTCCAGTCCGACGGGGATGCGCTGGTGGCGCAGCTGCTCAAGCAGCGCGAGCGCGGCCGGCGGACCGTGGAGGCCACCGTGCAGCTGGCGTCGGTGGCCATCGCCCAGGGCCGTACCGAACTGGGTGAACAGCTGTATCGCGAAGCGCTGAAGGATGCGCCGGTTCAGGGCAGCCTGGGCCGTGGCGTGCGCTGGAACTACGGGTGGGACCTGCTGCGTCAGGGCCAGCCCGAAGCCGCCCTGGAGCAATGGCAGGCGGCTGCCGGTGGTTCGCTGAGCAAGCCGGGCTGGTTGCCACCGACCTATGCGCTGGCGCTGTGGCGGGCCGGGCAGAAGCAGGAGGCGGTGCAGTGGTATGCCGCCGCAGTGCGTACCGAGCCGACGCAATGGAGCGACAGCAGCCGCTATGCGCAGTTGCTGCCGTTGTGGCGCGACGACGAGCGTGCCTCGCTGGCCGAAGTGCAGCAGGCCTGGGCGGCCGCGCCGCCGGCCTGGCCCTGAGGGAGGGGGTTGCGCCGGGTTGCACCCGGCACCCGCAGAGGCAACGGCCGAAGCAACAGCAACAGCGGGCAATCCGCGGGATGGCGGGGTGGTGTGGGTTGGCAGGACACGCCGTAAACCCCGCTCCGCGGCCCGGCCCAGCCGCTGGAGGCTGGGCGTTCGGGCGCTTGCGAAGCAGTGCTTCGCAAGCAAAGCGCCCTCACCCATGGGGGCTCGATGGCGCCATCCATGGCGCCAACGGTCCTGCAGCCCCAGACCGCCTCGACCCCGACAGGTTATCGGCGGCGGTGGGTAGATCCACGCCATGCGTGGATGAATCCGCATCGGAATCAACTATTCGATATCTGATCGAAATGCAGCCGAGCGTGGGCTCGGCTCTACAGAAAGCGGCCAGCCGACCGGCTTTTGCTTTTGATCATCTTTTTTCTTCTCCGTGGCGGACGCCCCCGGAAACTGTCAGGGGGCGGGTGGGTAGGCTGCGCAGGGGCGTGAGCCGCATGGATGCGGCGACCGAGCTTACAGGGACGTACTTGCAGCGCCCCCTGCGCAGCCTACCCACCCGGCCAACCACGACTGTCGCTTTGAGCGACCAACCACGAGGGGCTGCGCCGTTCGCAGGAAACCTCAATCGTCCGCGGAAACCGTCCGCCCCGACGCCCATGCCCGCAGTGCCTCTACCTGCTCGGCCATCAGCACCGACAGCGGCCTCGTCGCGCGGATCTCGTTCATCAGCAGCTCGGTGTCCAGCGGCCGGCCTTCGGCGTGCGCTGCGTACAGTCCGGCCACGATCGCCTGCTCGATCTCCGCGCCGGAGAAACCATTCGCCGCGGCCGCCAACGCCGGCAGTGCAAAGTCGTCCCCATTGAGCTGGCGTCGCCCCAGATGCAGCCGCAGCAGTTCCACGCGCACTTCGGGGGTGGGCAGGTCGACGAAGAAGATCTCGTCGAAACGGCCCTTGCGCAGCAGCTCGGCCGGCAGTTCGTGCACCTGGTTGGCGGTGGCGACGATGAAGACCGGCGCCTTGCGTTCGGCCATCCAGGTCAGCAGGTAGCCGAGCACGCGGCGCGATACGCCACCGTCCTCGCCACCACTGGCCAGGCCCTTCTCGATCTCGTCCATCCACAACACGCAGGGCGCCAGCTGCTCGGCCGAGGCCAGCGCCTGGCGCAGGTTGGCCTCGGTCTCGCCGTGGTACTTGTTGTACAGCGCACCCACGTCCAGGCGCAGCAGCGGTACACCGAAGCCGGCGGCGGTGGCCTTGGCCAGCATCGATTTGCCGCAGCCCTGCACGCCCAGCAGCAACATGCCGCGCGGCGGGTCCAGGCCGGCCGGTGCCGAGCCGGCGATGAAGGCCACCCGGCGCTGGCTGATCCAGCGCTTGAGCCGGTTGGCGCCGGCCACGTCGCCGAAGCGTGCGCTGTCGTGCTCGAAGAACAGGTGGCCGCTGCGGTTGAGCAGCTCGAACTTAAGCCGTGCCAGCTGCGGCAGGTCGTCGTCGCGCAGCGCGCCATCGGCGTAGATCAGCTGGCGGGCAATGCGGCGGGCATCGACCAGGCTCAGGCCCTGCAGGTTCTTCAGGATCTTCTTCACCGCCTCGCTGTCGACCTCGACACGGCGGCCGCCGTGTTCGCGCGCATAGGCGTCGGCCTCCTCGCGCAGCATCTTCAGCAGGGCGTTGGCATCGGGCAGGCGCGGGTTGAAGCGCACCGCCAGTGCTTCCAGCTCGGCCGGCAGCTCGACCTTGGCGCCGATCAGCACCAGCACGTGCGGCTCGCTGTGGCGGCGCTGGATCAGGTCGCGCAGTGCGCGCTGGTGGCTGGCATAGCCCAGGTAGGGGTGGAAATCGAGCAGCAGGTAGACACCGCGCTGATCAGCCTGGCGGATCATCTGCAGCGCGGCGCTGGCATCGGGCGGGCCGACCGGCGGATCCTCGCGGTCCAGGTCGATGCGGCGCAGGCCCTCGGTGATGGACCAGCGGTGCAGGGCCCGCCACACGTGCATCAGCGTCTGCCGGAACAGTTCAACGATGCGCCCCTCATCCTGGGTCTCGATCACGATCAGGGGGGTATTGGCGCGGATCAGTGCGCTCAGGTCCTGCAGTTCGCTCATGCCGGTTCGATCCTTCGGGGGCGCCACGATAGCAAAGGCGATGGCCACGGGTTCAGCACGGCGCTACCTCCCGTCACCACCGCCGGTGTACGCTCGGGGCACGTACCCGGAAGCGAGGCTGGCATGAAGACGATCCTGGTGGCCGGTTCCAAGGGCGGGGTGGGCAAGACCACCGTCGCCACCCACCTGGCCGCGTACGCGGCATTGCAGGGCAAGGCCACGGTGATCGCCGATGCCGACCCGCAGGGTTCCAGCACCCGCTGGGCACAACGGCGTGCCGGGCTGGAAAGCGCGGTGCTCCCCATCGATGTGTATCGGAAGAAGCAGTGGGCGCAGAAGCTGCCCGACGGTACCGATACCGTCATCATCGATGCACCCGCCGGTGCGCTGGCCGACGATATCCCCCATTTCCTGGACGCGGCCGACGCCGTGGTGGTGCCGGTGCTGCCCTCGGCGCTGGATATCGAAGCCATCGTCGGCTTCCTCAACAGCCTGGCCCAGAACCCGCGCGTGCACAGCCGCAAGCTGCCGGTAGGGCTGGTCCTCAACCGCACCAAACCCTGGACGCAGACCTCGCAGCAGGCATTGCAGATGCTGGCCGAATGGCCGTACCCGGTGGTCGCGCAGCTGCGTGACAGCCAGAGCTACGTGGTCATGACCGGCCTGGGCCGCAGCCTGTTCGACTATCGCTCCGCCCAGGTGCGCGAACACCAGGCCGACTGGGAACCGCTGCTGTCCTGGCTCAAGCTTTGATGCCTGCCTCACTTCTCCTGCTGCATCCTCTTCTCCATGGAAACCCGCGATGCGTGAACTGATCCTGCTGCGCCATGCCCATGCCGAACCCGCCGTTTCCGGCCAGGCCGACCTCGACCGGCCGCTGTCGCCGGTGGGGCTGGCCGAAGCTGAAGCCGCCGGCAAGTGGTTGAAGGAAAACAACCTGCTGCCGGACTGCGTGCTGTGCTCGCCGTCGCGACGTACCCGTGAGACCCTGGAAGCGGTGATGACGGCCATCGGCTATGTCGAGAAGCGCCTGGAAGACCGGATCTACGAAGCCACCCCGGGCACCCTGGCGGCGCTGGTGGACGAACGTCGCGACCTGGACCGGGTGCTGATCGTGGGCCACAACCCGGGCTTGGAGCAGCTGGTGGCCCTGATGACCGACGGCACCAGCAGCGACTACCGGGGCATGCCGCCGGGCGGCGTGGCCGTCCTCGGCTTCCCGCGCGAGGTCTCGATCGAGCCGGGCGTGGCCAGCCTGAACGCGTTCTGGTGGCCGTGATCCGATGAGCCAGGCGCGGCGCAGCCGCTTCCTGCTGCCCGCGTTGCTGGCGCTTGGCCCGGCCTGGGCCGCTGTGCCCCCACCAACCCCGTTGCCGCCGGTGTCCGCCGAAGCGCCGCGGGTACTGCGCCTGGATACCCAGCGCTCGCGGATCGGTTTCGAGGTGCGGACCCGTTTCGGCCAGCGCATCGAAGGCGTATTCCCGCACTTCGAGGGGCGCATCGAGATCCTGTCCGACGGGCGCCACCAGGTGCACCTGAAGATGTTCACCCGTTCGGTGGAGATCCCTGGCAAGGCGCGCTACACCGGCTGGATGCGCGGCGAAGAGTTCTTCGATGCAGGGCGCCATCCGGTGGTCGAGTTCGACTCGCTGCCGTACTGGCCGGAGACGGTGGAACAGGGGGGCGACATCAACGGCCGGCTGACCCTGCGCGGCGTCAGCCACCCCGAGTCGCTGCGTGTCGAGAAGGCGGAGTGCGCCCGACCCGGCTATGATTGCGATGTCGTCAGCCGCGGTACCGTGCAGCGAGGCCGGTATGGAATGGACAGCTGGCAGCTAGCCCTGAGTGACCGAGTGACCTTCGTATTACGTGCGCGCCTGAGCGAGGCGCCGAAACCGTGAACCTCCTGCTGCGTCTACTGGCGCTGGCAACGGTGTTGCTGGGCAGCGGTTGTGCATCGCTTTCGCATGCCGAGCGCGACCGTGCCGAAGCGATCGCCGTGCAGGCGCGCTCGACCGTGGTCGGCTGCCAGCGCGCCGACCGCTGCGCGCAGGACTCGCCGCTGCGTGCGCTGGCCGGGCGGGCGTTCACCGAATCCACTCCCGAACAGCCGCGCCACTACGCCACCCTGCTCGACGAGGGCGAAGGTGCGCTGGTGGCGCGCCTGAACCTGCTGCGCAGCGCTACCCGCAGCATCGACCTGCAGACCTACATCTTCGACAAGGACGACAGCGCCCGGCTGGTCATCGACGAGCTGCTGGCTGCATCGCGGCGCGGGGTGAAGGTGCGCGTGCTGATCGATCAGCTCTCGGCGATCTCCGACCTGCAGATCCTCGGCGCGCTGTCCGGCGCGCACCAGAACTTCCAGCTGCGGGTCTACAACCCGACCTTCGGCAAGGCCCGGCTGAACTACTTCGACTATGCCGGCAGCGTGCTGTGCTGCTTCCGCCGCTTCAACCAGCGCATGCACAACAAGCTGCTGGTGATCGACGATGCGATCGGCGTGGTCGGTGGCCGCAACTACCAGGACGACTATTACGACTGGGACCGCGAGTACAACTTCCGCGACCGCGACGTGCTGATCGCCGGCCCGGAGGCGCGGGCGATGGCCGCCAACTTCGATGCCTTCTGGCATGCCAGGCGCAGCGTGCCGGCCGAGCGCCTTAACGATGTCGGCCGCACCCTGCTGCGCGAGGGCGTGCCGACCCTGCCGCCGGCCAGCTTCCGCCGCCCCGAGCGGGTGCAGCGGGTCAGTGCCGAAGCCAATGACATGGACTTCGTCAGCCGTTCCTTCGTCGATACCGCCTTGCCGGTGGCCTCGGTGCGCTATGTCGCCGACCTGCCGCGCAAGCACCGGCGCGAGAAGGCCGATGCGCCACTGGCGGGCCAGCACGTGACCGAGCCGCAGCTGGATGCGCTGATCGCCGGCGCGCAGGAGGAAGTGATCCTGCAGACGCCGTACCTGGTGTTGTCCAAGCCGGCGCAGAAGCTGTTCCGCGAGCTGCGCAAGCGCCCGCAGCCGCCGCGGGTGGTGGTGTCCAGCAACAGCCTGGCGGCCACCGACAACCCGATCGTGTATGCGCTGTCGTACAAGTACAAGCGGCGCAACATGCGCGAACTGGGCTTCAACATCTTCGAATACAAGCCGTTCCCGCTGGATGCACCGGTCGACTACCGCAACCTGTTGCCTGATCCGATGGCCGCGCCCGGAGGTGACGACGACGGCGGGCGCAATCCGCTGATTGGCGGCAGCGCCGCGGGCAGCAATGCCGGCGACAGCCGCGATCGCGATGAGCATCCGGCACCCACCGGCAAGCAGGGGCCGGTGAACCACCCGCGCACCGGCAGTGCCTACCAGAACGCGCGCGAGCGCCGCCGCGCGGCCGGCAGCGAGGTCGAGACCCGCCTGCTGCGCACCGAGACCCGGCCCTCCTTCCTGGGCAGCAAGGCGGTCAACAAGCCGTTGCCGGTCACCCGCAAGGGCGCGCGCATGGGCCTGCATGCCAAGTCGCTGGTGGTCGACCGCCGCATCGGCGTGGTCGGCACCCACAACTTCGATCCGCGCAGCGAGAACTACAACACCGAAGGTGCGGTGATCATCGACGACCCGGCCTTCGCCGAGCAGCTGGCCGAGAGCATCCTGCGCGATACCCACCCGCAGAACTCGTGGACGGTGGCGCCGCGGGCCAAGCCGCCGGTGCTGTCCGGGCTCAACTACAGCGTCGGCAAGGCCTCCGAGGCACTGCCGATCCTCGACTTCTGGCCGTGGCGCTATGCCACCGACTACGAGTTCAAGCCCGGCCCGGACTGCCCGCAGCCGCTGCCCCGGCAGGACCCGGACTTCCACCGCTGCTATGTCGCCGTGGGCGATTTCCCCGAGGTCAATGTCGGCCCGAAATGGCTGCTGGTCCGAATGCTGACCGCATTCGGCGCCGGCCTCGTTCCCATCCTCTGAAGGTGCCCGCATGACCCTGGTGTTCCGCGAAGCCGTTTCCCTCGAGCAGCTCAACACGCTCAGCCGCAACACCGCGATCGAGTCGCTGGGCATCGTCTTCAGCGCGGCCGGCGACGATTGGCTGCAGGCCACCATGCCGGTGGACGAGCGCACCCGCCAGCCCTACGGCATCCTGCATGGCGGCGCGTCGGTGGTGCTGGCCGAGACCCTGGGCAGCAGCGCCGGCAACCTGTGCGTGGATACGGCCAAACAGATCTGCGTAGGGCTGGAGATCAACGCCAACCATGTACGCGCCGTGCGCTCGGGCACCGTGACCGGCACCGCTCGTGCACTGCACGTCGGCCGCAGCACCCAGCTGTGGGAGATCCGCATCGAGGACGAGCAGGGCCGCCTGGTGTGCATCTCGCGGCTGACCCTGGCGGTGGTGGCGGCCGGCCACGGCTGAGCCCCGGACGGCCGGTGACGGCAGCGGAACCCAGCGTTCCCCGCCGATTGCCCCGGTCGATGGGTGTTATGGCCTAAATCGGCTGGCAGCGATGACGGCCCTCCGGTATCGTGCGCGGATGACTTCCCCCACTCCGGCCCCCCGCGGCGGCGTGGCGCGTGTGTGCCGTTACCTGTACCGCGTACCGCTGCTGTTGGTCCACATCGTTGTGTTCCTGCCGCTCATCCTGATCGGCATGCTTCGGCCGTGGGGCGAACTGCGCGTGGGCGAGGCGACCCTGGGGGCCAAAGTGGTCAACTGGTGGCAGGGCGGGCTGATGTGGATCTTCGGCTTCCGCCTGGTGCAGATCGGCACGCCGCTGCCCGGCGCCGTGCTGTTCGTCGCCAACCACGTCAGCTGGGTCGACATCTGCATCCTGCACAGCCAGCGCATGATGGGCTTCGTCGCCAAGCGCGAGATCGCCAGCTGGCCGCTGGTCGGCTGGCTGGCCGCGCGTGGCCAGACCATCTTCCACCAGCGCGGCAACACCGAATCGCTCGGTGGCGTGATGCAGGTGATGGCCGATCGCCTGCGCGAAGGCAAGGCGGTGGGCGTGTTCCCGGAAGGGCGCACCCGCGGCGGCCACGAAGTGGGCCCGTTCCATGCCCGCATCTTCCAGGCTGCGGTTGAAACCGGCGTGCCGGTGCAGCCGGTGGCACTGGTGTACGGGCTCAAGGGTGATGCGCAGACCATTGTCGCGTTCGGCCCCGGCGAGAGTTTCTTCGCCAATTTCCTGCGCCTGCTCGGTGAGCCGGCGCGGCGTGCAGAAGTGCACTTCCTGGCACCGATCGGTGCGCAGGACCTGGAAGGCCGTCGGCGCATCGCGGAGACGTCGCGCGCGCGCATCGTGGCGGCCATGAGCACCGAGTGAGGGTGCGGTGGCCCTGATCCCGCCACCCGTCCTGGACGCCGGCACGCCGACGCTGCACGCGGCTGACTACCAGCCCCCGCGCTGGCTGCGCAATCCGCACCTGCAGTCGATGCTCAGCTCCAGCCGCATGCGCCTGCAGCGCGGCCTGCTGCTGCTGGCCGCGACCGGTGCGATCAGCGAAGAACTGATCCTCGACGGCGGTGATGGCGTGCGCCTGCAAGGCTGGCACAGCCACATCGAAGGCCGCGAACCCAAAGGCATGGCCCTGCTGCTGCACGGCTGGGAAGGCAGCGCCGAATCCAGCTACATGCGCATGGCGGCCGCGCGCATGCTCGAACAGGGCTTCGACGTGGTGCGGCTGAATTTCCGCGACCACGGCAATACCCATCATCTCAACCCTGGCATCTTCCACTCCAACCTGATCGACGAAGTGGTGCATGCCGCGGGCGATATCGCCCAGCGCTGGCCGCAGTTGCCGCTGGTGGCCGCCGGTTACTCGCTGGGCGGCAACTTCGTGCTGCGCCTGGCCCTGCGCGCGCCAGCGGCCGGCGTGCCGCTGCTGCGCGTGGCCTCGGTATGCCCGGTGCTGGACCCGGCGCTGACCATGGAGAGCATCGAGAACGGCCCGGCGATGTACGACTGGTACTTCCGCCGCAAGTGGGCCGGTTCACTGCGGCGCAAGCGCGACCTGTTCCCCGAACTGAGCGACTGCGACGACCGCGTACTGAAACTGGACATCCGCGCGCTGACTGCCTGGCTGGTCGAGCGCCACACCAGTTTCGGTTCGTTGCAGGCCTATTTCGATGGCTACTCGATTGCCGGCGATCGGCTGTCCACGTTGCAGGTGCCGGCCGACATCCTGATGGCGCAGGACGACCCGGTGATCCCCTACGCGACCTTCAGCGACTGGCAGCTGCCGCACCAGGCGCATCTGGAAACCGCCAGCTGGGGCGGACACTGTGGCTTCCTGGAAAACTGGCGCGGTGACGGCTTCTCCGAGCGCTGGGTGGCGCAGCGCCTGCAGCGCGTGCTGCAAGGCTGAACCGGCACGGGCGCGCAGGCCGCTACAATGCGGGTTTGCCCTTGAACCGGACCGCCATGCAAGACCAGATCATCCAAGCGTTGCGCCAGAACGAGGCCGACCAGGCCGTGCAGCTGGCCCAGGCGTGGACCCGTGATGAACCCGGCCAGGCCGAGGCCCACCGCTGGCTGGCGCTTGCGCTGCAGCAGCAGGGCAAGGCCGAGGACGCGATGGAGGCCCTGCAGCAGGCGCTGCAGCTGGCCCCGGACAACGCCCAGCTGCACCTGCAGCACGCCGGCCTGCTGCTGGCCCTGCGCCAGTTCGACGGCGCAGGCGAAGCACTGACGCGCACCACCGGGCTGGACCCGAACGCATTCGCCGCGTACCTGATGCAGGCCCACCTGGCGATCGGTCGCAACGATTTCGATGAAGCGCAGCGCCTGTCCACGCTGGCCTCGCGTGTCGAACCGGACCACCCGGAGCTGCTGACCATCGATGGCATGATCGCGCTGCGCCGCGATGATGCCGATCGCGCGCTGACGCTGCTGTCGGCCGCCAACCAGGCCCTGCCCAACGACATCCGCGTGCTTTACGCACTGGGCTTCGCCTACCTGGGCAAGAACATGCTGGCCTTCGCCGAGCAGGCGTTCCGCCGCGTGCTGGAACTGAACCCGACCATCGCCTCATTGCATGGCCTGGTGGTGCAGCTGGCCATGCGCCAGGGCAACCTGGACGCTGCGGCAGAAGCGATGCAGATCGCGCTGCAGCAGGAAGGCCTGGATACGCCTTCGATGCGCCGCCTGGCCGGCGAACTGGCACTGCGCAGCGGCCAGCCGCTGCAGGCGCTGGAGCACCTGCTGCCGTTGCTGGAATCGCTGCCTGATGACCGCGACGTGCTGCAGCTGCTGCTGATGTCCTGGCAGCGCCTGGGCCGCGAAGACGAGGCCCGCGCCCGCCTGGATGCCGCCCTGGAGCAGCACCCGCAGCTGCACGACCTGTGGCTGGCACGCCTGGCGGTGGAGGAGGTCGGCAGTGCCACCGCCGCCGCCACGGTCGAGCGCTGGATGGACGCGATGCCGGGCCACCTGCCGGCGCTGGAAGCGCGCCTGCGCCTGCACGACATGGTGGGCGAACACGCCCAGGCCGAAGCGATCGCTGAGCGCATCGTCAGCCTCGAACCGGGCCGCGTCAGCGGCGAAACCCGCCTGGTCGAAGGCCTGCTGCAGCGCGATCCGGCCGCCGCGGTCGCCCGCGTGCAGGCGCTGATCGACATGGCACCGGAAGGCCACCGCGCCGACCTGCGCACCTGGCTGGGTGAGATCCAGGATCGCGCCGGGCAGCACGAAGATGCGCTGCAGACCTGGCTGGCCCTGCAGGCCGACCAGGCCCCGCAGCGCCTGCCGCTGCCGCCGCAGGCCAAGGCACCGCCGAGCTGGCCGGACAAGGGCGAGATCGACGGCGATGCCACCTCCGCGCCGATCTTCCTGTGGGGCGCGCCAGGGTCGGGCGTGGAGCGCGTGGCGACCGGCCTGGCCGCGGCCAGCCCGGTGCTGCGCAGCGACCGCTATACCTCCAACGCACCCGACGACGCCTTCCAGAACTACCACACGCTGCAGGACCTCGCCTCCGGCGTGCTGACCCCGGAGCGGCTGGTGCAGCGCTGGCGCGAACAGCTGCCGTCGCGCGGCGTGCAGGACGACGCGATCATCGACTGGCTGCTGTGGTGGGACAACGCGCTGCTGTGGGCGCTGCGCCCGCAGTTGCCGCAGGGCCGCCTGCTGGTGGTGCTGCGCGACCCGCGCGACATGCTGCTGGACTGGGTGGCCTATGGTGCCGCCGCGCCGCTGGCAATGACCTCGCTGGCCGAAGCCAGCGAATGGCTGGCGCGCGCGCTGGCCCAGGTCGCCGCTTTGCACGAGGACGATCTGTACCCGCAGGTGCTGCTGCGCATCGACCAGATCGGCAACGATCCGCAGGCGATGGCCGAACTGCTGGGCCGACTGTTCGAGCGGCCGATGCCGCCGGCCGCGCAGCTGGGCGCGCCGCGCTTCCCGCCGGGCCACTGGCGCAACTACCGCGACGTGATGAGCGCCGCCTTCGCCAAGCTCACCCCGATCGCGGTGCGCCTGGGTTACCCGGAAGAGTGAGGACACGCCGATGCAACTGAGCAGCCACAGCCTGACCAACGGTGCACCGATCGACCGCGAATTCGCCGCAGGCGATGCGGCGGGCTTCGCACCGGACCGCAATCCGCACCTGGCCTGGAGCGATGTGCCGGAGGGCACCCGTTCGTTCCTGCTGGTATGCGTCGATCCGGACGTGCCGACCGTGCCGGAGACGGTCGGCCGCACCGACATGAGCGTGCCACGCGACCAGCCCCGCTGTGATTTCGTGCACTGGGTGATGGCCGATATTCCGGCTTCGGTGCGCGAGATTGCCGCAGGCAGCTGCAGCGACGGCTTCGTGGTGAAGGGCAAGACCACGCCGGCCGGGCCGGCCGGCAGCCGCCAGGGCCTGAACGACTTCACCGGCTGGTTCGCCGGCAACCCGGACATGGCCGGTGACTACCTGGGCTACGACGGCCCCTATCCGCCGTTCAACGACGAGCGCGTGCACCGCTACTTCTTCCGCGTGTTCGCGCTGGACGTGGCATCGCTGCAGCTGCCGGCACGCTTCACCGCCGCCGACGCGTACCGGGCCATGCACGGCCACGTGCTGGCCGAAGCGGCACTGCACGGCACCTACACGTTGAATCCGGCGCTGGGCTGAGGCGGCATAACGGGTCGTGCCGGCCGCTGGCCGGCAACGCCCGTGTGCTGCCGGATCCGCGCATGGCAGCCGGCCAGCGGCCGGCTCTACCCACAACGAAGAAGGGCGGCCTTGCGGCCGCCCTTCAAGTGCCAGCCGACTGACAGTCGGCTCTACATCACTTCTCGATGGCCGACTCGACCACCATGTCCAGCACGTACGCCTGCGACGGCGCATCGGCCGGCGGGTTCTTCACTTCGTAGCGCTTCACGCGCACTACGTTGCGCACGCCGTCTTCGTGGGTGTAGCCCTCGATGTTGCCGTAGAAGTTCTCGAACTTGCCCGGCTCACCCTGCTTCAGGCCCTTGTCGTCGAACTTCACTTCGCGCACCTGCAGGCACTGGTAGTCCGGGATCAGCGGGTGCGAGCACTTCTCGGTCTTCGCGGCCACTTCCAGGAACACGGTTTCGCCGGCACCGCCGTAGCGGGTTTCAGCGGTCGGTTCCGGGTTGAACACCAGCACGTCGCCCTTGGCATTGGTCAGGGTCAGCTTGCCATCGGCATCCTGCTCGGCCTTCAGTTCGCCCTGCAGGCGGCTCGACACGGCTTCGTCCAGCGCCATCAGCGCCTTGTCGGTGCAGGCCATCATGGTCGAGGCCATCGCACTGACCGTCAGCTTGCCGTCGGCCAGGGTGTAGCCGCCGCCCATGCGGTTGCAGGTGTTGCTGACCGACAGGCGGCCATCAGCGAAGTCCAGGGTGACCGGCTTGTCTTCGCGGGCGAACAGCGCGTCGATGCGCTTGCCGTCGGCGCCGGTGGCCTGCTGCAGCAGCCAGTGCTGGCTCTGCAGGCGCTGCGCATCCAGGTGCGCCAGCGTCTGCTGGTCCGCTGCCTTGGTCGCGGCCGGGGCCACGTCGTCGCCGCCATTGCCGGCCGGGGCCGGGGTCTGGCTGCAGGCGGCCATCAGGGCCAGCGGGAGGAGCAGGGTGAGCTTGCGGTTCATGGTGATTCTCCTTGGGGAACCGTGGGGAAAACGGGGTGGGGCCGGCAATGGGGTTACCGTGCGGCCGGCGCTGTTCAGCTGCCGGAGGGCAACCACAGCAGCAACGCAGCGCCCAGCGCGATGCGGTAGATCGCAAAGGCGGTGAACCGGTGCGACTTGATGTAGCCCATCAGCCACTTCACTACGACGAAGCCGGTGATGGCCGCGGCAAGGAAGGCCACGCCCACCTCGGTCCAGTTCTCGCTGCCCAGCTGCCCGGCCTTGGCCAGTTCCAGGAAGGTGTAGGCGCTGGCGGCGAACATGGTGGGAATGCCGACCAGGAACACGAACTCGGCGGCAGCGGCGCGACGGCTCAGGCCCAGCAGCATGGCCAGGAAGATCGCCGAGGCCGAGCGCGAGGTACCGGGGAACACGCCGGCCACGACCTGCGCCAGGCCCACGCCGATCGCCACTGTCCAGGTCACCTGGTCGCGGTCGGGCAGGCGCGCGGTGTAGGCCTCCACCAGCAGCATCCAGACGCCACCGATGATCAGTGCCCAGGCCACCGGGCTGACCGTCTCCGGCAGCGACCAGCCGGCCTTGCGCACCACCAGGCCGACCACGGCGGTGACCAGGAACGCAGCGCCCAGCTTGAACACGTACTCACGGTTCTCGCGTTGGTTCAAGCCGGTGGCCAGCTGCAGCAGGCGCTGGCGGAACACCAGCACCACGGCCACGATCGCGCCGGCCTGGATGACGATGTTGAAGAAGTCCGAGCGGGCACCCAGCCAGTGCTGGGCGATGAGCAGGTGGCCGGTGCTGGAGATCGGCAGGAATTCGGTCAAGCCTTCGAGGATGCCCAGCAGCAGGGCGGAGAGCAGGTCGGACATGGACGGTGCGGGCACGCGCGGCGGAAGGAAGAAGGTCGAGAGGATAGACGATCCCTGCTGCACCAAACGGGTGCGTCTGTTGGCGGGCGCACCGGTTTGGTGCGCACCGTTCTGCACCGGCGCGGGGCAGCCATATTGAAATCAACGACTTGCGGGTATCGAAAAGTTGGCACGGTCATTGCTTTACCTCAGCAGGCATTCATCCCCATCCGAGGTCGTACCGATGTCCGTGGAAAACGTTGAGAAGCTGATCAAGGACAACCAGATCGAGTTCGTCGATCTGCGTTTCGTGGATATGCGTGGCGTCGAGCAGCACGTCACCTTCCCGGTCAGCATCGTCGAACCGTCGCTGTTCGAAGAAGGCAAGATGTTCGACGGCAGCTCGATCGCCGGCTGGAAGGGCATCAACGAATCGGACATGGTGCTGCTGCCGGACCCGTCCAGCGCCTACGTCGACCCGTTCTACGCCGATCCGACCATCGTGATCAGCTGCGACATCCTCGATCCGGCCACCATGCAGGCCTATGGCCGCTGCCCGCGCGGCATCGCCAAGCGTGCCGAGGCCTACCTGAAGTCCTCCGGCATCGCCGAAACCGCGTTCTTCGGCCCGGAGCCGGAATTCTTCATCTTCGACTCGGTCCGTTTCGCCAACGAAATGGGCAACACCTTCTTCAAGGTCGACTCGGAAGAAGCGGCGTGGAACAGCGGCGCCAAGTATGACGGCGCCAACAGCGGCTACCGTCCGGGCGTGAAGGGCGGCTACTTCCCGGTTCCGCCGACCGACACCCTGCACGACCTGCGCGCGGAAATGTGCAAGACCCTGGAACAGGTCGGCATCGAAGTGGAAGTGCAGCACCACGAAGTGGCCACTGCGGGCCAGTGCGAGATCGGCACCAAGTTCAGCACCCTGGTGCAGAAGGCCGACGAGCTGCTGCGCATGAAGTACGTCATCAAGAACGTCGCGCACCGCAACGGCAAGACCGTCACCTTCATGCCCAAGCCGATCGTCGGCGACAACGGCAGCGGCATGCATGTGCACCAGTCGCTGTCCAAGGGCGGCACCAACCTGTTCTCCGGTGACGGCTACGGTGGCCTGAGCCAGCTGGCGCTGTGGTACATCGGCGGCATCTTCAAGCACGCCAAGGCCATCAATGCCTTCGCCAACTCGGGCACCAACAGCTACAAGCGCCTGGTGCCGGGCTTCGAGGCGCCGGTGATGCTGGCCTATTCGGCCCGCAACCGTTCGGCCTCGTGCCGCATTCCGTGGGTGTCCAACCCGAAGGCGCGCCGCATCGAAATGCGCTTCCCGGATCCGATCCAGTCCGGCTACCTGACCTTCACCGCGCTGATGATGGCCGGCCTGGACGGCATCAAGAACCAGATCGACCCGGGTGCACCGAGCGACAAGGACCTGTACGACCTGCCGCCGGAGGAAGAGAAGCTGATCCCGCAGGTCTGCTCCTCGCTGGACCAGGCGCTGGAAGCGCTGGACAAGGACCGCGAGTTCCTCAAGGCCGGCGGCGTGATGAGCGATGACTTCATCGACGGCTACATCGCGCTGAAGATGCAGGAAGTGACCAAGTTCCGCGCGGCCACCCACCCGCTGGAATACCAGCTGTACTACGCCAGCTGACCGGGCGCGATGGCGGTGGGTCCCCCCTCCCACCCGCCGCCATCGCTTCCGTTCTCGCGGCTGGGGAGCCGCGGTTGTAGGGGGTCAGATCCGTTTCGCGCCGCGAAAGGGCTCTGACCCCACCCCAGGGGCAAGAGAGAGACCGGATACGCGACCAGGGCCGCCCTCCCTCCCGCGTCGGTCGTGCAAGGAGAGAGGCACGGCCGTCCCGGCCCTGTACGTGTCCGGTGCAACAGCCACGGTCATCGCCCTGATGACCTGTGGTTGCCTGATGCCAACGCGCGCTGGCGCGCTGGCCCCATCCACCATCGGGACATGCGCATGAAACTGATCTCCGCCATCATCCGACCGTTCAAGCTCGACGAGGTCCGCGAGGCCCTGTCCGATGCAGGCGTGTCGGGCATCACCGTGACCGAAGTGAAAGGTTTCGGTCGCCAGAAGGGCCACACCGAGCTGTATCGCGGCGCCGAGTACGTCGTCGATTTCCTGCCCAAGATCAAGATCGAAACGGTGGTCACCGACGAGCGTGCCGACGCAGTGATCGAAGCGATCCAGTCGTCGGCAGGCACCGGCAAGATCGGTGACGGCAAGATCTTCGTCACCGCCGTCGAACAGGTCATCCGCATCCGCACCGGCGAAATCGGTGCCGACGCGCTGTAACCCCCTTCCGGAGACTCCCCAATGAAGATGCGCCTTCTCACCGGGTGGCAGGCCCGGTTCCACCTGGTGTGCCTGTTGATGCTGCTCAGTGCGCTGGCCGCAGGTGCGTGGCCGGGCAGCGCCCATGCCCAGGCACAGGTGTCGCCGCTGCCGAGCGAAACCGTTGCGGTCGAGCCGCTGCACGATCCGGCCGCCAGCGCCGCTGCGCCGGCCGTGGCCGAAGCGGCCGCCGCCTACGATCGTGGCGACGTCGCCTGGATGCTCACCTCCACGTTGCTGGTGCTGCTGATGGTGGTGCCGGGCCTGGCCCTGTTCTACGGCGGACTGGTGCGTTCGAAGAATGTGCTGTCGGTGCTCAGCCAGATCCTGGTGGTGTTCTCGCTGGTGCTGCTGCTGTGGGTGTCCTACGGCTACAGCGCGGTGTTCAGCGCGGGCAATCCATTCTTCGGTTCGTTCACCGAATTCGCCTTCCTCAAGGGCTTCACGCCCGACTCGGTGGGCAACACGCCGATCAAGGGCCTGCCGGACTACCTGTTCGTCGCCTTCCAGTCGACCTTCGCCGGCATCACCACCGCGCTGATCGTCGGTGCCTTCGCCGAGCGCATCAAGTTCCGTGCGGTACTGCTGTTCTCGGCACTGTGGTTCACCCTCAGCTACATCCCGATGGCACACATCGTCTGGGGCGGCGGCTACCTGGGTGAACTGGGCGCGATCGACTTCGCCGGTGGCACCGTGGTCCACATCAACGCGGGCGTGGCCGGCCTGGTTGGCGCGTGGTTCGTCGGCAAGCGCCTGGGCTACGGCCAGACCGCGCTGAAGCCGCACAACGTACCGTTTACCTACATCGGCGCCATGCTGCTGTGGGTGGGCTGGTTCGGCTTCAATGCTGGTTCCGCCGCCGCCGCCGATACGGTGGCCTCGCTGGCCTTCCTCAACACCGTGCTGGCCACCGCTGCCGCGGTGCTCGGCTGGACGCTGGTGGAAGCGATCGGCAAGGGCAAGCCGTCGGCACTGGGCGCGGCCTCGGGTGCGGTGGCCGGCCTGGTCGGCATCACCCCGGCCTGCGGCACGGTCGGCCCGCTCGGCGCGATCGTGATCGGCTTCGTCGCCGGCGTGGTCTGCGTGTGGGGCGTGACCGGCCTCAAGCGCCTGCTCAAAGTGGACGACACGGCCGACGTGTTCGGTGTGCATGGTGTCGGCGGCATCGTCGGCGCGATTCTCACCGGCGTGTTCAGTGCACAGTCGCTGGGCGGTACCAAGGCCGATCTGGATATCGCCCATCAGGTGTGGGTGCAGGTGGTCAGCGTCGGCTTGACCGTACTGTGGTCGGCGGTGATGACCGCGGTCATCCTGCTGGTGGTCAAGGTCGTGGTCGGCCTGCGCGTGACCGAAGAGGCCGAACGCACCGGCCTGGATGTGACTTCGCACGGCGAGTCTGCCTACGAGGCCTGATGCATGATGGGCGGCCCTGCGGGGCCGCCTTTTGCGTTTGGTCGGTGCCAGGCTTGCCTGGCACTGCTCCTGCTCTGGTGGGTGCCGACCGTTGGTCGGCACGGCCGGAGTGGCGCATCCACGCATGGCGTGGATCTACCGCATCCTCTCTGGTGGGTGCCAAGCTTGGTTGGCACGGCGGCATGCATCATCGGGCCTGATCGCGCACAATCGGGCCATGCACCCGATCCGCACGTCCCTGATGCTCTCGGCCTGCCTGCTGGTGGCCGCCTGCGCCTCCACGCCGCAGGAAACCCGCAACCCGCTCGCCACCTGGGTGCCGTCACCCAACCAGAACGCGCGCACGCCGGTCATCATCGTCATCCACCACACCGAGCAGAAGTCGGTGCAGCAGAGCCTGCATACGTTGCGCACCGCCAACAGCGGTGGACCGGTCAGTGCGCACTACCTGATCGGCGCCGATGGCCATCGTTACCAGCTGGTCGCCGATGAGCGCCGTGCCTGGCACGCCGGGGCCGGGCGCTGGGGCACCATCACCGATCTCAATTCGGCCTCGATCGGCATCGAACTCGACAACGATGGCCGCAGCCCGTTCAGTGCGGCACAGATCGAATCGCTGATCGTGCTGCTGCGCGACCTCACCACGCGCCTGAACATCCCGCCGCGCCAGGTGATCGGCCATGCCGACCTGGCGCCGACGCGCAAGCAGGATCCGAACCGCTTCTTCCCATGGCAGCAGCTGGCCGAGGCCGGCTTCGGCGTGTGGCCGCGCGCGGCCGACGGCGCGGCACCGGAAGGATTCGACGCGTGGAATGCGCTGACCCGCTTCGGTTATCCGCTCGACAACCGCGAAGCCACCGTCGCCGCCTTCCACCGCCGCTTCCGTGGCCGCGACGACCTGCCGAAGACGCTGGATGCCGAGGACGCCCGCATCCTGCATTCGTTGCTGCTGCAGATACCGTGACCCCGCGCATGAACGCTTGACCCCGCGCTGGGTTGCCGCCCAGCGGCCGGCACTCCACCATGGCGGCATGATCGATTCCGCTACCTTCTTCAAGCGCATGCACTGGACCCTGTTGGCAGCGGTGGTGCTCGCAGGCTGCTCCACCACCGCTCCGCGCGCAGGCTCCGAAGCGCCCACGCCGACCTCGCCGCCGGCGGCCACTTACGCCAAGGTCGACTGGAAAGCCCTGCCCGCAGTCTCCGATGCTGATCTGCAGGCCGGCTTCGTGGCTTGGCGCAGCAGCTGCGCCCGCCTGAAGAACGACGCTGTCTGGGCCAAACCCTGCGCCACCGCCGCCGCGGTGTCAGACAAGGACCCGGCCGCGATCCGCCAGTTCCTGCAGCGCGACCTCGATGCCTACGCGCTACGTGCCGGTGGCCATCAGGCCGACGGGCTGATTACCGGCTACTACGAGCCGATCTACCCCGGCAGTCTTACCCGTACCGATAAGGCCACGGTGCCGGTGTACGGCACGCCGGATGATCTGGTGGTGGTGCAGCTGGAGAGCCTCTACCCGGAACTGAAGGGCAAGCGCCTGCGCGGGCGCGTCGAAGGCAAAGTACTCAAGCCCTATGACGACGCCGGCACCATCGCGGCCAAGGGCGCCAAGGCGCCGGTGCTGGCCTGGCTGACCGACCCGATGGACCTGCAGCTGCTGCAGATCCAGGGGTCCGGCCGCGTGCGCCTGGCCGATGGCAAGCAGGTGCGGCTGGCCTACGCGGAACAGAACGGCCACCCCTACCGTGCGATCGGCCGTTGGCTGGTGGACCAGGGCCAGCTGAAGAAGGAAGACGTCACCATGGACGCCATCCGCGCCTGGGCCCGGGCCCATCCCGCGCGCGTACCGGAACTGCTGCGCAGTAACCCCAGCTACGTGTTCTTCGTGCGCAACCCGGACAGCCCGGAGGGGCCACGGGGTTCACTGAACGTGCCGCTCACTGCGGGCTACAGCGTGGCGGTGGACCGCACCGTGGTGCCGCTGGGCAGCCTGCTGTGGCTTTCCACCACGCGCCCGGACGGCAGTCCGGTGGTGCGCCCGGTGGCCGCGCAGGACACCGGCGGCGCCATCGCCGGCGAAGTGCGCGCCGACCTGTACTGGGGCAGCGGCGATGCCGCCGGCAAGCTGGCTGGCGACATGAAGCAGAAGGGCAACATCTGGATGCTGTGGCCGAAGGGCGTGCCCCTGCCCAACTGAACCGGCAAGGGTCGGATCCCTTCCAAAGGAAAGGGCTCTGACCCCGGATGCCTGATAATGGCGCCATTCCGTACTTTCCGGCCGCGCCTGCGGCCAGGGCTCCTGCAATGACCTACGCAAAGCACACCGCAAAATCCGGCGCGAAATCGGCCGCAAAGAAGTACTACAAGCACTGGGCCGAATCGGGCCTGGGCAAGGGCAATGTGCTGATGGAAGCGCGCGGCGAGAAGATCGTGCGGCAGGTGGAAATCTACGGGACCAAGATGGTCTGGGCCGACGAGCATGCCCACAGCGACGACCGCTTCCTGCTGGCCGACCAGCCAGTGTCGTTCCTGGATTTCGACGAGGACGACGAAATTTCCGCGCGTGAATTCGAAGCCGCCTGGAAGAAGGCACGGGAAGCCACCGGCTACCCGGTGTAATCCCCCCGGCACCCGCCCTTGTAACGCCGAGCCTTGCTCGACGCCGCAAAAATCGGGCGCGTGAAATGTTATATGATTACATTTCACCGTATCCGCCCCTTCCCATGAAGACTCCTACCCTGGTGGCCGCCCTCGCGGCCGCACCGTTCGCCCCTGAAGCCTTCGCACAGTCGGCCGACGCCGCGCTCACTCTCGGCAAGGTGCAGGTGCACCAGCACGGCGAAGGCCAGCTCAGTGCGCATCAGGTACTGACCTCGGTGGATGTCCTGGGTGCAGACCAGATCGAAAACCGCAACGTCTCGCACAGCTGGGAACTGCTCGGGCAGATGCCCGGCATCCAGCTCACCGAAACCCGGCAGGGCGCCGAATCGGGCAAGGTCAGCTTCCGCGCCTTCAACGGCGAGGGCTATCTCAATGCCATCAAGACGCTGATCGACGGCATCCCCAGCAACGTCAACAGCGGCAACCAGCGCTTCATCGACATGCTGTTCCCGCTGGACATCAGCTACATCGAAGTGGTGCGCGGTACCAACGACCCGCGCTACGGCCTGCACAACATCGGCGGCAACGTGAACTTCGGTACGCGCCAGGGTGGCAGCTACACCGATGCGCGCCTGGCCTACGGCAGCTATAACACCCGCGATGCGCAGCTGGCAGTCGGCCGTGAAGCCGATGGCTTCGCGCAGAACTATTTCGTCGGCACCCAGGCCAGCGACGGCTACCGCGACCACGACACCTCGAAGAAATATTCGCTGGGCGGCAAGTGGTTCTACGGCTCGCTGGACGACGGCCTGCGCGTGGGACTGACCGCGCGCGCGTACCACCACGAAGCCGACGAACCCGGCTTCATGACCGCCGACGAGCTGCGCACGCACCGCCGTGGCAGCGACCTGCGCAACGGCAACGATGGCGATGACCGCGACATGCGCCAGCTTGCCGCGCACCTGGACATGAAGCTGTCCGACGCAATCACCTTCGGCACCCGCCTGTACTACAACCGCTACGAAGACGACCGTCGCGTGACCTTCAGCGACCTGCCCACCGGCAACCTGCCGCGCCAGCGCCGCGTATGGGACGAGCGGCAGCATGGCCTGCTCAGCACGCTCACCTGGCAGGCCAGCCCCACGCTCACCGTCGAAGGTGGCCTGAACTACGAGCAGCAGGACAACGGCTACCTCCGCGAGCGCTACGCCTACGCCGAACCCACTGATTTCAGCCAGCCCCCCGCGCGGGTGCAGAACAATGATCGCCACAGCTTCGACAACTGGGGCGCCTACGTGCAGGCCGTCTACCAGCCCGTCGAGGCCTGGAAGATCGTGCCGGCCTATCGTATCGATCGCTTCAGTGGCAGCACGCACCTGATGAACGGCGTCAGCGGCCGCCTGCAGGACTACGGCAGCATCGGCCAGCCCAAGCTGAGCGTCATCCACAGCCTGGGCCAGACCACCCATGTCTACGCGAACTGGGGTCGCACCTTCCAGGTACTGACCGGCTCCACCGCACCGGCCTACCTCACCCCAGGGCAGGCACCGATGCAGCCGTCCACCAACACCGGCATGGAGCTGGGCCTGAAATTCCAGCCGTTTGCCGGTAGCCAGGCACGCCTGGCGGTGTGGCAGCAGGACGCGGAAAACGAGGTGTCCAACATGCCGGCAACCGGCACCACGGTCACCCTGGGCAAGACCCGCCGGCGCGGCGTGGATGCGCAGCTGAGCCTGCAGCTGGGCGAAGACTGGACGGTGTGGGCGTCGCACGCCTACCAGGAAGCGAAGATCACCCGCGACGACCGCGATGCCAGCATTTCACTGCAGGGCCGCGAAGTGGCCGCCACCCCGCGCCATATCAGCAACCTGGGCGTGGATTACCGCGCCCGTGATGCGCTGCGGTTGGGCCTGCAGGCACGTGCACAGGGCGATTACTACCTGGAAGAACGCAACGTGGCCGGCAAGTTCGGTGGTTTCGCCGTGCTCGACCTCAGCGCGGCCTACCAACTCACCCCGCGTTTCAGCGTGGACCTGCAGCTGAAGAACGTGACCGGCCGCGAGTACGCCTACGCCTGGTACGACAGCTTCTTCTGGGACAGCGCCCGCCCGATGTTCTCGCCGGCGCCGGGCCGCAGCGTGTTCGTCGGCCTGAACATGAAGCTGTAATCGGCCACGCACCCGGTAGTGGTCGAGCCTGCTCGACCTGCGGCAGGGGTCAGAGCCCTTTCCAGGCGGAAAGGGATCCGACCCCGGACCCCGCAGCGCATGCGGTCAGATCCCTTTCTGATCCCATCACCAAAGTAGGTGCCCACCGGAACCACAAAGTCTGTGCAGCCTGTTAGGGTTTGGACCATGCTTTGCCCCCCGTTGAGTGGCAAAGATTGTGTCGTGCGAGGCAAACGAGCGTAGCCCGCCGCAGCAGACAATGGTCCAGAACCATTGCGACAATGCGAGGCGGCCTAACAGCACTAGGTACTGGCTTAAGAGGGTCTATGCGTCGGAGTCAGGGTGCATCCGAGACGGGCGGCAGGCACCTGCCCAGAAGACAAACAGAACAGGGGGAGAGGGAATATGCTAGTGGTAGTTAGGCATGCGCAAAGCATGGCTAATGCGGGATTTGCAACCGCCGATCCCGAATCCATTGCCCTTACTGCCGCAGGGGAGGAGCAGGCTCGCGCATTGGCAATGACCTGGTCGGCTGCGCCTGACCGCATCTTTACCTCACCATTCCTCCGGGCTAGACAGACATCACAACCACTCGCCGAACGCTTCAAGATGGTCGTTGCGCCCCTGGGGGTCCACGAGTTCACTTATCTGTCGCCTGAGCGGTGCGTGGGCACCTCGGCAGCAGACCGCAAGAAGTGGGTAGAGGACTACTGGTCCCGTTGCGATCCAAACTATGTGGATGGACCTGGTGCCGAGTCATTTGCCCAGCTAGTTGCCCGCGCTGCGCGAGCGCTGCGCATTCTTAAATCCTATTCCGCGCATGAGCAGGTGGTCGTGTTTAGCCACGGCCAATTGATGCAGGCGATGCGCTGGATTTGCGGGAGCAAGGCTCCCTCAGTGGTGAACGCTGCAGCGATGGGCGCATTTCGAAAGCTGGATTTGGATCAGCCTATAGCCCATTGCCAGAGGGTATCTTTCGAATAGAAGGCGATCGCGGATACTGCCAACCTCCCGGCCCCGCTCCCCGGCCGCAGATCTTTGGCCTGGTCGGATCAGAAGACTACCCGTTACGCGCGAACAGCAAAGGCTGTTGATGAGGGGCGCACTTTTGGTATCGGTAGGAGATGATTGGGCTCACAGGCTCAGGGATGTGAACGCCACGCCTTTCAGCAGCCCGCCTCATCAAGTAGGAGGGCTCGTGGACGTCGTTCCGGATCTGATCCCAGATCACGTCGTCATTCACGTGAATTGGAAAGCTCGTGTCCGGCAGCAGGCGAAGAAGTTGCTTCGTCTGTGTGATCAACTCATGAGCGTATGGGCGCACTCTGGGATCTCTGCATGCTCCAGATAGTGCTCGTATCATGTGGCTTGCCGCATACCACTGGCGATCAGCCAACCGCTGCAAGTGGAACAGCCGATACGTGCACGTCAGCATGAGAAAGCCATAGATGTCACCTCGTTGGTAAAGGCCATCCAGGTCATATGCCATCACAGGCACGCGGTTCTCATCAGTACTGGTCCTATCGCCCGGGAATGAATAGCGGTCTCCGAGTAGTCCGGCGCTGGACGTAAATAGGCGATTCCAGCCAACAACTGTCCTCATATCCCACTCTCGATGGCTGAGGGCTGCAAAGGGCCACTTAACCACCTCCTCAAGCTGGGGATGCTGCAGGGCAAGGTGTTTGCGCCGCCTGGGTGATAGTGACCGCAATCCCTGCCGATATGCACTGAACTCATCGCTGCGCATCATTAACGGACCATCTAGGCTGTGGCGCCGAAGAACATAGCGTGCCCTCAGCTCTTCCTCACCGCCTTCCACCATAGACCATGTATTCCAGACAATCCTGGAGTGCAGCCTGTCCGATGCATCAGAAGCAGGGCGACCTAAACTGGAGCACTGCATCGCTTGGAGTGCTAGGCAAGCTTCGTGTAACTCCCCCATCGGAAACCTCCAAAAAAACTAGACGTTGGAAGGGCAATTTCTCTGGATGAAAAGGCTACGGTAGAGCGCTAGGGTTACCTGGAACTTAGCATCACTGGAGCTTACGTGAGCCTACCAAGTAAAGAGCCGGATGCATTGTCTGTGGCTTGGGTGGCGCAAACCTATGGCGGGCTGGTGCCGGCCAAAGACCTGTCGCGACTGCTCGGGTTCAATAGCCCGGCAGCACTTAGGCGGGCAAGCGCCACAGGTCGTTTGCCAGTGACGCTGTTTCGTCCACAAGGTCGTCGCGGATGGTTCGCTCACGCCGCCGATGTCAGCGCATACCTTCGATCTCAGGCACCTCAATCTCCGAGGGAGGCAGGCAGCCCATGACCTAGCCCAATCTGAACTTCCCTTGCCGGAAGTTGGAAAGAAAAAACCCGTGAGGTAGGACTCACGGGTTCTCAGATCGGCGACTTTGCAGGTCTTGCCGATACTTTCCCCTTCCCTGACTCCCCTGTCAAGCCTGCGCAGGCCTGCCACGGGCACCTATGTCCGACTCGCCTGGTAAGGCTCGCCCAGGCATTCTGGACGGTGGTCCCGTGGGGTGCGCATGAGGAATCGGCATGTCCACAGACGATCAATCTGATGGCCTATCGTTTGAAGACCGTCACCAGCTTTACACCCGCATAAAGGCAAGTGAGCTCAGTATCCGGCAGATCGAGAGCATGGTTGCCGGCAGCGGAACAAAGACTGTAGGCAAGGCGGCGCTAAGAAACGTTCGCGTTAGGCATAACTCAATCCGGAACGGTGGTGCGCGAACAGTTGAAAGCCATACGTGCGAGCTGGTCTTTGCCTATGAGCTTGAGCTTGACCCCGAGGTGCTGGGCTACTACGTACAAGTACCATGCCGCCGCGTGCAGCGCACCACGGCGTCCGGGCGCAATCACATCAGCACTGCACATGTGGATTTTCTTGTATTTCGCAGGGACCACGTAGAGCTAGTGGAGTGCAAGCCGCTATCGTGGCTGGAGAGCCAACTGGGGCTTCCGGACTCCCTTTGGGTCAAGCAGGACGCGGTATGGACCTATTTGCCCTACGCCCAATGGGCACAGCAGCATGGCCTGGTGTTCAGAGTCTGGGTACCGCCCACTCCAACCGGTGTGTACCTCCAGAACCTTGAAGCGTGCTACGCGGTAGCCGGTGATGCCCTTCAGCAACATGAAACTACCGCAGTATCCAAGGCAGCTCGGATAATCGCCAAGCGCCCCGTACTGCTGGACAGTCTCCTCGCCGAGGTGCCCGGATTCACACCGCGCCTAGCGCTTTGGATGCTGGGAAGATCGGCGGCCTTCGGTCCATTGCAGAGCACTCCCGTGGCTAGGACTGACCGCTTCCATCTGTATGGCACGAAGGAGCAGGCCAAGGAGGCGGACGGGCTACTGTTTGGAGCCATTGTCAAAGGTCAGTCGCAACCAGCTGTGGACGATCCATTGCTGGTCGCAACCGCTACCGACCTCCAGCGGGCACGCCAGCGACTCAGTAGGCTTGCGCTGATTGAGGCCGGAAGTCTGCCCGCAACACGACGGATGGGCGCTCTACAGCGACAGGTTCGAAAGGCTGTTGCCGAAGGAAGATCCGCGCTTTCGGCTTGTCTTACCAAATATGCCTTTAGCGGAAACCGAGCATCGCGCCTGCTTCCGGAACACGAGCAAGCCATAGAGACCGTCATCGCGCTGCACTGGAACACCGGGAGGGTACATAGACCGAAGGACTTGCTCTATGTGTTCGAAGAGGAGTGCCTTCGGTTAGGAGTTGAGCCTTGCGGTAGGGGCCGACTGGATGCCAGACGAAGAAGCGAGAGCCCAACGCGCCATGCCCTATCCACGGGCGGCTTTCGCGCCTACCACGCGACGCGTACACGCACCGATCCTCGCCATCGCTCGCTGCCTCCGATCGGATATGGCCACACACTGCACGTGGATGCGTCGGATCTAGATGTTCGCTGCGCGCCGAACCTGATTCACTGCTTCCCAGCAAGCAAAGCAAAGTTCTACATCGGCATAGATGGAGCAACGGGCTATCCGATGGCTCATGCATTGGTATTTGGCTCAGCAAGAACCGACGCATTGGCATTGCTCATGCGTGAGTACGTCAAAAGACAGGGCTTCCTACCCAAGTTGATCCATCTGGACAGAGGGCCGGAGAACACCTCCCGCTGGCTACAGGACTTCTGCCATGGCGAGATCAGTCTAAGGTTCTCACCAACGGCTGGTAGTGCCTGGAATGGCATTGCCGAGAACGCCATCAAGCAGGTCAACGAACAAGTAGCACAGCGATTCCAAGGAAGCACGCGGCCCGACCAGATGGGACGTAAGGTCGACGGCAAGTTCAAGAGCCGAAACAATGCCAGAACGGACTTTGTCCGCGTACACGAAGAATTCCTGAACTTCGTCTATCACGACCTTCCGATGACGCCGGGCCCGGATGATACAACGCCGATCGAGAGAAGGGCTGACGCGCTTGCAGCCTATGGCGCTCTAGGCACACCGTGCGAATGGAATGACGGATTCCTGATCAGAACTTCGATCAAGGTGGAGATCAAGAAGCGAATCGATCGGCAGCGTGGTGTACGTACCATCGATGGCTGGTTCACCAGCGACGAGCTCCTACAAGAGCTGCGAACTGAGGATGCCAGTGAAGTTCGTAGCGACTGCTGTGACCCAAATGTGATCTACGTGAAGGTTCACGGAAATTGGTTCAAGGCCTTCCACAACAAAGTGCAAAGCGATGCGCTTTTGTCGGATCAGGAGCGATTGTTTCATCTGCTCTGGGCACCCTCGTTGCGCTCACAATCGGCAAAAAGAAAAGAGGAAGTTGCCCGTGCGCGTCATTCACGCCGAGTGCAAGCCCAAGCGGCAAGGCCCGCAACAGAGCACCTTGCCCCGGTTCCAATGACCGGCAGCGATGAGAGGCTAGATATCGAACCAGTGCCACCTGCGATCGCACAGGACATCGTTCCGTTCGATGAACGGGAGGACTACTGATGAAGATGGTTCAGCACCCAGCCTACGAGGGCCCACGCAAGCGATTGCGAATGGCGCTCGACCGTCATAGGCCAGGACATATGGTGTTCATTATTGGGCCATCGGGCGTGGGCAAGACTACGATGAGGCGCTCGGTAATGCAGGAGATGTTTGGCAATCCAGCATGCTGGGATTGTGGGCGGATACCCCTGGTCGAGACATTCGCCACACTTCCTCACGGCGCGTACTTCAGTTCGCGTCAGCTCGCTGTCTCTATTCTGCAAGAGTTGCACGCGCCCACGTTGGCGTGGCTACTGGACGGAAGCTATCTCGGGGAGGATGCAAAACTGCGAATACGACGCGAGCTCGCCGCAGCAACATCGGAGTGGGCGTCCTTAGCGCGAACAAGACAGACAGAAGGCGAGTACTGGGGGATGGTGCAGCGAAGCCTGAGAGCGCGTAGTTGCAAGTACGTATCAATCGATCAGGTCACAGCGCTACTAGTCAACCACAGAGACAAGTCCCCCGCTGACCACACCCTCCATCTGATGGCGATAGCTGAAGCCACAGGCGTGATGTTCGTTATGACTGGGGTGCACAAAGCCACGCAGTTGTGGTCGGTCAACTCCGAGTTGCGACGCCGAGTCACAACTGTTTGGGTGCCTCCATATAGCGATAAGCGTCGGGATGACAAACTGCCGTTCCTTCGTTTGCTCAAGTCATTGGCCACTCGCTACGGGCTATCACAGGATGATCTGCTAATCCGGATGGCCAACGATATCCTTGCCGCTACCGGCGGCGTATTCGCTGAGGTGGTCGAACTACTGGGGCGGGCAGATATTGCTGCGAAGCAGGAGGGATGCAACAGAATTCTCAAGCGACACATCGAGATCTCCTACTACGGAAGTGAGGATCTTAGGAATCTATGGCGGGACATCGACGCCTTTGAGATGAGCATGGTTGCCGGCAGTGTCACTGAGCGATCAGAACATGTGAAGGCGCGCTGGGGATCTCCAACCTGAGGGAAGGAAATGGTGACTACCGACTCAAATCAGTTCCGGTGGGGCGCCGATGCAAGGCGGCGGCGCGACGATCTCGCGCGAAAACTGCACGCCAGGAGGCGGTTCGCGGCTGCATTCATCATTGCGATTGCACTCCTCTCCCACCTGGCAGAGCTGGCGGAATCCACCAGTCACGAGGGCCAAGACATAGGCCCTTCGCAGGAAGGTGTAGAAGCGCTCGACAAAGCGGAGGATTTCTGATGGAACTTCTCCAGCACTCAGCATACAGACGGCCGCGAGATCGACTGAGGGCAGCCCTAGACAATCACAGACCGGGGCATATGGTCTACGTCATCGGTCCGTCCGGTGTAGGGAAGACCACGATGCGTCGGAGCGTTATGCGTGAGATGTTTGGGAATCCAAACCTGTGGGAAAAGGGAAAAGTTCCTGCCATCGAGACGTTTGTGTGCTTGCCAGTTGGAGCATACTTCAGTTCGCGATATCTCGCCCGCGAGTTGTTGCAAGAGCTTAACGCGCCGACTCTGACTTGGGCGCTGGAGGGCAGATCACCTCGGTCAATTCCCCCTTCGGACATTCAAGCCGAAGTGCGCGACAGAGACCTTCAACTTGGACGGTATCAACTCAGGCTCACCGAAGCGGAGTGTTGGTCGTCTGTGAGGCGGTCCATGATTGCGCGTGACTGCAAGTATGTCGCTATCGATCAAATATCAGCGCTTCTGGTGAATCACAAAGACAAGTCACCTGCAGACCATGCATTGCACTTGATGACGTTAGCAGAGTCCGCCGGGTCGATGCTGATAATGAGCGGAATCCACAGGGCAGTTCAACTCTGGTCGATCGGATCCGAGCTTCGCCGAAGTGTGACGTCTATATGGGTTCCGCCATATAGCGTTAGAAGAAAGGAGGACCGGGCTCCATTCTTGCGCCTCCTTATGTCGCTAAGCGAAAGGCACAATTTCTCTAAACAGGACCTATTGATACGAATGGCGGCGGATCTACTGGTCGCGACGGGAGGTGTCTATGGAGAGGTGGCTCAACTTCTGTCGCGAGCTGCGGATGCGGCCAAGCAAGAAGGAAGCGAGCGGATCCTTAAACGTCACATAGAGGCCTCCTACTATTCAGACAACGATCTTGCCAACCTTTGGCGAGATATCGAGGAATTCGAGGATGCAATGGAGGCTGGAAGCGTCACAGCCAGAGCGAAACAGCTCAAGTCTAGTTGGGCCTCCTCTTATGGGGAGGTGTGCCGTGAAGTCTAGCATTCACCGATTTACCTGGTCGTCCTTGCCTCCACTTCAATTGAAGGGTGTGGGAACGTCGCGAGTTGAATCCTTGGAGCACTACGTTCTACGGCAAGCGTGGACAGTCGGCGTGACCATGGCCAATATGATGTCGATAGTCGGTCCAGCTATTGCTGGTGGGCGTAGAGGACAAGTCATGGGCTCGGGCAAGTATTGCGGTCCCAGCCGTGACTTCAGTCACCGTATCAGCACGCTCAAGATGCTGACCGCCCAGGACGACCTGCAGTGCGGCACATTCTGGGTTTTGGAGGACGTACTGGCAACCTACGGAGGAGGCCGAGACACAACGCGCCGCCGCTGGTGCCCAGTGTGCTACCGCGATTGGGATGATGATCTCTCATATGAGCCGCTATCGTGGATCGTCGACATTCAAGCTGAGTGTGACCTGCATAAATGCAAGCTCGAAACCACCTGTTCAAGGTGTGGCGCGGACCAGCCGAGCTCAACAGACTACCAGCGGCGCAGAAGATGCCACAAATGCAAGCAATCGCTTTCCGGTGATGGCGCCGCCGCAGCGATTACTGGCGACGAGGCATGGGGTCAGCAGCAGCTTGCATCCATAATCGAACTTTGCGCGACGCCCTCACAACCCCAGATTCCCTTCGAAAACTATGTTCGATTCGTGAAACTGCTCGTTGACGGCCATCCGATGAGGCGGGCATATCCTAACGCTCTCAAGGCGGAATTCTACCGCGCTACCAAGAACTTGAGCAGGGGTCGGACGACCATTCGTGCCATTGTCAATCTCTGCGCTCTCCAGTCCATCTCAGCACGCGACATCTTGCTAAGCCCGGATGCGGCGGCTTCCGAGCCGCTGTTGGATCTTTGGTTTAGCTATGCAACGTTAAAGCTACCTGTTGGGAGGCATGCGGAGCGGCTCGAGCGATGTGCCAAATGCTTTTCAGATGTTCTGAAAGCATCCGAGAAAGACCACTATGTGCCGCAGATGAAAGTTGTACTTAGACGCTTCAGGCTCAATAGGCAGTTGCTAAGAGAGATGCACCTTGACGTCTACGAGGAGTACAAATTGAGATACGAAGAGCAAGGTCCGTACAGTCAAAGAGTTCACTTGAACAGGGCAATGGATCTTGCGCTACAGATGGTTGAAGGAGATGCAGACCAAGCGGGATCCCACCGCAAACTTCAGCAGGCAGCCAAGCAAATCGGCCAGCGATGCAATGTGTCGCTGGATGTGGGATTCTCGGTGATGCTCGGAGCACGAAACGTGCTGAAGGCGCTAAGTGAAAACCGCTTACGAAAACAGCCGTCTGGTGGCCGGCGACCACATAGCGTCGCCTAGCCCTCGCGGCCTCTGTCAATTTTCATTCGTCTCGTGAGCCAGCCCCAACTCGGCGCGAATACGCTTCAAGACCAGATCGCGCAACGGTCTACGGAGCGAACCATCAATGGCTGCGGCATAGATGTCATCATCTCGATCTCCGATGGGCAGGCCCTCCAAGCGTAGCGAAGCCTGAGCTTCAATGATTGCTTGGCGAAGCTGACTTCTACTGGCCATTGCCGCCCCGGAGGTTTAGCTGATTCTAGCGAGAGTTCACATGACGAGGGTTTGCCATGAGGGCTCTAATCCTTCGGATCCGACGCAACTTTGACCTAACGCCGTTGCTTTCGGTGACGCTAGTAGGCTGTACCGCTCGACACCGGCGTCTCTTGGAACCTGGTGAAGTGACCGAGTTGCCTAGGATCGCAGCGGCCCGAAGCTATCCCGGCCGCATTGGCCCTGATCCAGGTCCGCTTCTGGCCAGAAGCGGATACTGCAATCATTGCTGCCTGAGCGCACTCTCCAAAGGCAAGGGGAGCGCCTGCTGTTCGCCCGCTGTCACATCAACTGCGACTAGCTGAAATCTTTGATCGCCTACCTGGCAGGGCATTCCGCGCACCAGCATCCTGTTCGATCTGATGACTAATGATTCTCAGGACTTGCTGCGGTACCGGTGTACGGCTGCCCCGCTATCACTACTTGATCAGGAAGTCATTCAGTGATTTTCCGCTTGCTACCAGCTCGGCTATCCATCGCGGTTGCCGCCCTCGACCGGACCACGTCTGGCCGCGCACTGCAGGATTGCGGTACTTGGGGGCGGTGTTGGGCACTGTCGATTTGGCAGACCTCCGATCACCTCGCTTCTTGGCGGTTTCGGAGGGCACGATCACTGAAGCGCCGTAGAGTTCCTCTATCGTGTATCCATGATCCTTGACGTACTTGTTGATCTTGGCGCGCATCGCTGTGGCCTTAGGGCGTGACAGCACTTTGGACTGCTGCTTCTCCGCCTGAGCAATCAGTGAGCGAAGTTCCTTGGCAGAAAGGCCGCTGATATCAATAGTCATGAATTCTTCCCCGGTGTCGAGGCCCTAGCCTATTCTCAAATGACATTGCGTGTCACTCCACATCCACTATGAGTCGCTCAATCACAGGATCGACTACTAAAAAGTGGATCGTGTTAGCTACTCTCTCACTGCACATGATTTTCAAGTGGCGTCGCCAAGAGTTCTTTGAGAACGCCAGTTTGAGGCATTGGATGAATCGACGTTAGACTCAAGTGCTTTCCGTAGCAGATCAGGGAGGCAAGGCGCATAACCGTGAGATCAATTCCCTTCATTGTCGCTGCCGCGTTGGCGGGAACTTCGCTGGCTGCAGATGCTTCTGAGGATAACCTCCATAGAGATCCTTACTTTGATCCAGGAGGCGCCGTCAGGTTCAACTATGGCTGGCTCGACTACGGGCCGACCAGCCGCCTGCAGCTTGAACTGCTGCGCGCAGATCTTGACGCTGGAACCGGACCGTTTTCCTTCTCTGCCCAGTACCGCTGGTACGATGGTTTCGACGCCGTGCATCACGCGTACGCGGGCTGGCAGTTCTCCGATGCTACCCAGCTGAAGGTAGGTATCCAGCAAGTCCCGTTCGGGCTGCTCCCTACCGTTTCGCAGAGTTTCTGGTTCGGCTCCGGCTACTACCTGGGCGTCGAGGATGATTACGATCCGGGCCTTATAGTGATTCACCGCAGCGGCAGCACAACTTGGCATCTTGGCTGGTTCTCCGGAGACGAATACGGGTCCGGGGCTCGCTACGATCGCTACTCCTTTGATGTCGCGCAGACCGAGGCGTTGCCGTATCGCGAGCGGCAACGACTGCATGCACGCGTGGAGAGCGCGCGCGACTGGGGCGGCGGCGAACTGTTGCTGGGCGCATCAGCGTTTGCTGGCAAGGTTCAGAACACTCAGACACGGCGTCACTACGGTCATCAGGGCGCGGCCCTCCATGCACAGTGGCAGCGCGATGGTTGGACCGCGCAGCTGCAGTGGGCGCGGTACCGGTATGACGTGCCCGGAGATCGCATCGCAATGTCGGCGTTCCAATCCCCCTTCCAGGTTGCAGCGCAGGCGGATGTGCCAAGCGCCAACATCGCCTATTCGTTCGGCCAGAAGGGCTGGCTGGATGACATCACCTGCTATAACAACCTCAGCATGACCCGCCCGGTCGGGCACCGCGCGGGGCTTCGTGATTCGTGGCAGAACGTGACCGGTTGCAGCCTGCAGAAAGGCATCATGCTCACCTATGTCGACTGGATCGCTGGCCGCAACATGTGGTTTGCTGGTGGTGATGGTATCGGCATCGACGAAGGAGGCCCTTCCAGCTGGCATTCGCGGCTGAACCTCAATATCGGCTTCTACTTCTGATCGGCCTCGCGCAAGCCGCAGGTTCTTCCACCCAATAACACGGAGGTATCCATGCAGAGCACGGCTCCGCAACATCCCCCCGTTCGCCAGCGGATCCTTCCGCAGGTGTTCATTCCCACGGCAGCCATCGTCATCGCGCTGCTCGCGCTTGCCGCCTTCGCGCCCGAAATGGCCACGCGGTGGTTCACCGCGGCCAAGTCATGGGCCGCCAATGATGCAGGTTGGTTCACCATCCTTGCAGTAGCCGGCTTCCTGGTCTTTGTCGTCGGCGTCGCCATCAGCAGTTACGGCCGCATCAAGCTCGGCCCTGACCACAGTACGCCGGACTACAGCTACGGCTCCTGGTTCGCAATGTTGTTCGCTGCCGGCATGGGCATCGGTCTGATGTTCTTTGGCGTTGCCGAGCCCATCATGCACTACGCCACGCCGCCGGTTGGTTCGCCTGAGTCCGCCGCCGCTGCCCGCCAGGCGATGCGCATCACCTTCTTCCACTGGGGCATCCACGCATGGGCGATCTACGCGGTAGTAGCGCTGTCGCTGGCGTACTTTGCGTACCGACACAATCTCCCGCTGCGTGTCCGCTCCGCGCTGTATCCGCTCATCGGCGACCGTATCCACGGCCCGTTGGGACATGCCGTAGACACGTTTGCCGCGCTGGGTACCATCTTCGGCCTGGCCACCTCGCTGGGACTGGGCGTCATGCAGATCAACGCCGGCCTGAACTACCTGTTCGGCCTGGAGGTCAGTACGCTCGCCCAGGTTGGCTTGATCACCGTCATCACACTGGTGGCCACCGGATCGGTCGTGGCTGGCCTGGACAGCGGCGTACGCAGGTTGTCCGAGCTCAACATGATCCTGGCGGCGGCGCTGCTGGCCTTCGTCCTGGTCTGTGGACCCACCGTGCACCTGATGCAGGCACTGGTGCAGAACACCGGCATGTACGTTTCCCAGCTGTTCTCGATGACTTTCAACCTTTATGCCTACGAACCCACCGGTTGGCTGGGTGGCTGGACGCTGTTCTACTGGGGCTGGTGGATTGCGTGGTCGCCCTTCGTTGGCATGTTCATCGCGCGCATCTCACGTGGACGCACCGTCCGTGAGTTCGTGGTAGGGGTGTTGCTTGTGCCGCTTGGCTTCACATTCCTGTGGATGACCATCTACGGCAACACCGCGTTGCACATGGTGCGGGCAGAGGGCATCCAGCAGTTGGTGCAGGCGGTCTCAACCGACAGCTCGATGGCGCTTTTCGAGTTCCTGGAACACCTGCCCCTGACCATGCTGACCTCTTCGCTTGCTGTCATCCTGGTTGCGCTGTTTTTCGTAACCTCAGCGGACTCCGGCGCCCTGGTAATCGACATGCTCACCTCGAAGGGTGAGGAGGAATCGCCGGTCTGGCAGCGGATCTTCTGGGCGCTGCTGGTCGGCGGCCTGGCAATTGCCCTGTTGGTGGCCGGCGGGCTGGAGTCGTTGCAGGCAGCCACCATTGCCAGCGCGTTGCCATTTACGATCGTCATGATCCTGATGTGCTGGGGACTGCTGAAGGCCATGCATCTCGATGCGACCAAGCGCTCGATCCTGCGGGAGGCACGTATCCTGCCGGGCACCAGCGAGGATTGGCGGGCGCGCCTGCGCCTGCTGGCGCACAACCCGTTGAAGATCGAGGTGACCGGCTTCATAGAGCAGCGCGTCATTCCTGCATTGGAAGAGGTTGCGGCTGAGCTGCGCAAGCAGGATCTTCCGGTCCAGGTCTCCAAGGGGGAGGATGGTCGTGCGTGGCTGCAGGTTGGCCATGGCGAGGAGATGGACTTCTTCTACTCCGTACGGCCCCAGCCCTATGAGCCGCCGACGTTCGCCCTGCAGGATCCCCGTCGACCGGTCAGCGAGGGTACCCGTCATTACCGAGCGGAGGTCTATCTGCGGGAGGGCGGGCAGGACTACGACGTCATGGGGTGGACCAAGGTTCAGCTTATCCACGATGTGCTCGATCAGTACGAGCGCCACCGTCAGTTCCTGGACAAGGTGCGCTCGTAGAATCCGTACACAGATGCCGCCCGGAGGAGCGGCATCTGCCTTGGGCCGGGCGTGACCCTGCGTTGACGTGTCCTCGGCGCCCGACCGTGTTATTGATGGCGCAACTGCCCAGGAAGTTGCCCGTGCTCACCAGATTGAGGCTTGCAGCCAGCAAAGTTACAAAGCGGATGTGGTTCCGCTCGACCCTGTATGGCGCCCTGGGCATCATCACGGCGTTGGCCGGCGCGTTCCTGAAGTTCCTCATTCCCACCGGCCTTGCCGCACGGATCGGCGCCGATTCCGTCGGTAACATTCTTGGCATACTTGCCGCGTCGATGCTGACGGTCACCACCTTCTCGCTGTCCACCATGGTCTCGGCCTACGGGTCCGCGTCGAGCAGCGCCACCCCGCGCGCGGCCCGCCTGCTGATCGAAGACACCCGGGCCCAAGGTGCGCTGGCCACCTTCATTGGTGCCTTCCTGTTCTCGATCGTGGGCCTCATCGCGCTCAGCACCGGCATCTACGGAGACAGCGGCCGGCTTGTGCTGTTCGGGGCGACCATCGCGGTCATCATCGTCATCACAGTGACGTTGCTCAGGGCTATCGAGCAGTTCTCACGCTTTGGCCGCGTTGGCGAAACCATCGATCTGGTGGAGCGGGCGACCAAAGCGGCAATGAAGCGCCGCGCCGAGGAGCCTCGACTCGGCGGAGCCAGTGCGGTCCCGGTAGGGGAGGGGGCGGTACTGCTGGTTGGCGATCAGGTTGCGTACGTTGAACATGTGGACGTCGCCCGGATCGACGGCATTGCACGGGAACATGATCTGCGCGTTCATCTGCTCTGCCAGCCGGGTACGTTCGCGACCCCAGCCCGTCCCTTGATAGCCATCGAAGGGAGCCCGCTTCCGGAAGTGCAGAGTGAAGTGATCTCAGCCATTTCCTTCAGTGACGCGCGCTCCATCGAGAATGACCCACGGTTCGGGCTGGTCGTGCTTGCGGAAATTGCCCAGCGAGCCATGTCACCTGCGGTGAACGACCCTGGCACCTGCATCGACGTCATCGGGACCTGTGTCAGGCTGCTCTGTGCATGGGCCAGCCACACCGGGGACGCTGAGACGTGTGATGTGCTCTATCCGCATGTGCACGTGCAGTGCCTCGATGTCCGCGACATGTTCGAGGATGCATTCACACCAATCTCCAGGGATGCGGCCGGCTCGCTGGAGGTCAACATCCGGCTGCAGAAGGCATTCGGGGCGCTAGCACGGTCAGCAGACCCCGCCGTTGTGAACGCGGCAGGAGAGCACGCCCGTACAGCACTGTCCCGAGCTATCCAAGCACTCGAATTCGAACTTGATCGAAAGGCAATTCAAGCCGCGGCGTTGGAGCGATGATCCTGCTGCGAGGTACTCTCAAGCTGGGGACAACCTGTGGCAGCTGGTTGAATTGGGCTTGCTAGCGAGCGTGAGTTGGTACCCGGGCGGTTCAGCCCTTGCTTGCGCGCAACCCTAAGTCCAGGCGCTCAGCGATGCCCTGCGGGCCGATGTCTCCAGCGCGATTGACAAGCACTACGACGGTTCGCCGCAGCGAACGAACGTGTCGGATGTATCCCGTAAAGCCTGCCGTCCCGCCGCCATGCCCCACCACGTCGCCGTCCTCAGCCAACTCCCAGCCAGCGCCCCAGCTGGCTGTGGTACCGTCGGCAAGGCGTGTGCCGCGCCACATCTCACGCAGCAATGTATGGGGCAGCAGATCGCCCCGGTCCAGCGCTACGGCGAAACGTGCCATGTCGTCGATGCTGGCGAGCAGCCCTCCAGCAGCCCAGGCGGAGCCCGGTGCGGTGAGGGGCGGATCGAGCCAATGTCCATCCTGGTAGAGGTGTCCTTGGGCAATGCTGCGGCGGTCGCCGGTGCGACGGGGCCCGGCATCGCGCATGTCCAGCGGCCCCAGGATTTCGTCCTGCAGAAACTGCCAGTAGTCCATGCCCGTCACCCGCTCAATGGCAAGGCCGAGAAGTATGTAGTTCGTATTCGAATAAGCGAATCGTGTTCCTGGGGCGAACTCGAGGGGCGCTTTCCCGACCATTGCCAATAGTTCTCTAGGCGCAGGATCCATCGGCATCAATTCGAGAAAGTTGCGCTCGTTCAGGTAGTTCGGAATGCCGGATGTATGGCTCAGCAGGCGCGACAGTGCAATGGGCTCCCATGCCACTGGTAGTGCATCCAAGTAGCGTCCTATAGGGGCGTCCGTATCAAGCCAGCCCCACTGCCGGAGCCGGAACACCAGCAGGGCAGTGAATACTTTGGTGATAGAGCCGATTTCGAACACGGTATGCCGATCGACCCGCGCGGCGCTGGCATCCCTGCGCAGTCCCGCAGTGCCTGTTTCGGCGACCCGTCCTCGCTCCACGACGACTGCAGCCATTCCCGGCTGGTGCTCAGCCTCAAGCAGGGCCGTCAACGACTGGCGGCTCCCAGACAGTCGCCTGCTTGCTCGGACGCCAGGCACAATCAGCCCAGCACCTGCGGTGAGCAGGGCGGTACAGAGGCGGCGTCGTGTCGGGGCGTTCGGCATCGGCGATGAGTTGTTGGCTCCGTAGGTGGCGATGATATAGGGACAATGACAGCCACGACTATTGACGGACCCTTTCCAACGCGCCGACTTTCCCCGTCTCTACGGATGGCATTCGCTGTGCACGCGATGAGGCGGTCCCACGTCGTCGGGCCGGCTGGGAGCTCAAGATCGGGAGCTTAGCCGCGAGGCCAACCAACCTTGAAAACGCGGATGCAGCTCGACAGTCTCGGATACCGCCACGTCTTCGCGCTTCTGCCGGAATACCGCAACGGCGCCGGAAAGTCCACGCCCAAGCAGTGACAGCTTCAGGCCCCTTCCACGTTGGTGGACGTTTCAGGCTCCGGCGTTGCAAGACCGATGAAGCCGAACGGTGCACGGAAGGCGGTCGAGTAGCCCGCAAACAGGGCGATGCCGGGAGCGAGATCGTACGTTGCCCCGAAGTGGGGAGACACATGGCTGAGGGTCTTGCCGTTGGCCACGCCGATATTGCTGTTCTCGACGGACTTCAGCGACGTCCAGCGCAGGGCGCCGGTACCAGCTTGAGCCGGTCGATCGGGTATATCACCGCCTGCACGTACGCACCGCGCGTATCCAGATCGAAGTCCCAGTCGCGCAGGGTAGCCTGGCGCTGGCGCTGCACGGTGCGGTAGCGCTGGACGATGTTGTCCTGCCATTGGCCATCCACACCAGCATTCACCACCAGCTCGGCCAGCGCGGTGTCCGGCCGCCAGGTGGCATTGAGGATCGGGCCGCGCTGGGTTTCATCGTTGAACTGCTCCTGCTGCGCGCCGCCCTCGGTGAAGGTGACCCAACGTAGGCCTTGGCGGGGGCTGGCATACATCCGGTCAGCTCACCTTCCACAGCATGTATGCGGCAGTAATGAAGATCAGTACTGCAAATACCGTGTTCAGGGCTCCACGATAGCTGGCAAGCTTCGTCGAAGTTGCTGCTCCTGCAGTACCGCCAGCCATTCCGGCAACGACGAAGACTGCCGCGAGCTTCCAGTTGATCAGACCTGCATGCGCGTAGTTCAATGCGGTGGTCATGCCAAATGCGGCGACGGCGACGAGCGAGCTTCCGACGGCGGCGATGATCGGCATTCCCGTCGCGGCCACCAGTGCGGGCACGATGAGGAACCCTCCGCCAATTCCAAAGAAGCCGGAAAGCCCGCCGGCGGTGGCGCCCAGCCCAATCAGTGCGGCCGCGTTGCGTCTGCCGAGCCGAGCGTCCGCGAAGCCAAGCGTGTTGCGCCTGCGAAGCATGGCGATGCCGACAATGATCATGACCACAGCAAACAGCGCCAACAGCCTCTTGCCGTCGAACGCCTTGCCCAAGCTGGAACCCAGGTAGGCGCCCGCGATCCCCGCCAGGGCGAAGACCGAGGCACAGGGCCAACGAACATTCCCTCTACGGGCATGTATCACCAGATTCGACACCGCATTGACCGCCACTGCCAGGGCGCTGGTGCCGATAGCCACATGCGGATCTTCCACTCCGACCACGTAGAGCATCAGTGGTACCGCCAGGATGGATCCGCCCCCGCCAACCACCCCGAGCACGAAGCCGACCAGGACGCCAGACAGGCCGCCCAGCACCCACTGCAGCAGAGATAGCGTTTCCATATGTCAGCCGCCGGACGCCGGTCCTTGCTGCAGCCGTGTTGCGATGGAGGAAAGGTCATAGCCTGCGTCCGAAGCAACAGACAGGACGTCGGCAAACGCCGCTCCATTGTGAACGACTTCCGACAGCGCCCAAAGCATCGCAGCACGGGTGCCGGTTCTGCAGTAGGCGGCAACAGGGCGCGGCAGCGCGTCGATCAACTTGGCAAAGGTCTTCACCTGATCATCGGTAATGACGCCAGGCACCACCGGAAGATAGGCAAACTGCATGCCCGCCTGGTGGCAGGCAGCCTGCAGCGCATGGTGACTGGGCTGCTCCGGCTGTTCGTCGTCGGGCCGGTTGCAGATCACGCTCGCAATGCCCTGCTCCTTCAGGGCTTCAATATTCCCTGGCAGGAGCTGGCCGGACACCTTGAGGCTGGCAGATAGTGGCTTGAGGTTCATGGTTGTCCCGTAGTTGTAGTGGGGCGATGAATGAGGCCATGCAGGAGCACACCAGCGATCATTGCCGTGGCGAAGATGATCGCGAAGGGCTGGCCGGTTCCCAGCAACGCAATGGCTGGGCCGGGGCACACACCAGCCAGTCCCCAACCCAGGCCGAATATCGCCGCACCAATGACCAAGCGCCGATCGATGATGCGATGGGTGGGAATGTGCAACGATGCGGCAAGCAGTGGTGTTCTGCGGGCGCGTATCCACAGGTAGGCTGCGCCGGAAGGAATCAGGGCGCCCAGCATGACCAGCGCCAGGGAGGGGTCCCAGGCGTCGCTCACATCAAGGAAAGCAAGCACGCGAGCTGGGTTGGCCATATCGGATACAACCAGTCCCAATCCGAAGAGTGCGCCGCACAGGAACGCGGCGAGACGGATCATGCCGGGCCCCCGGCCACAATCTGTACCAGGGTTGCCGTAGCCATGCCCATGAGCATGAACACGCAGGTCGCCACTAGCGATCGCGGCGATGCCCGGCCCAGGCCGCAGACACCGTGCCCACTGGTACAGCCAGCGCCAAGGCGGGTTCCGTAACCCACCAGCAGTCCGGCAGTCACCAATACCACTGCTCCGTTTGCGGACAGCGCCGGCAGTGGTATTGGCCTTGCCGCCAATGCCAACCCTGACGCCAGGCCAAGTCCTGCCAGGAACAGAGCAGCACTGCCGCGTTCGGCGTCACCGGACATGCCCAGTGTCCTGGCAAGCAGACCCGAGATGCCGGCAACGCGGCCGAGAAGGACTAGATAGGCTCCGGTCGCTGCTCCAATCATGGCGCCGCCAGCGAGCGGCCAATACCAAGCCAGATGAGAGAGCGTCATAGCAGGTCCACCGGCAGCTTGAGGTAGCGCACGCCGTTGTCCTCGGGTTCGGGCAGATGGCCGGCGCACATGTTGACCTGCACTGACGGCAGGATCAGCCGTGGCATCGGAAGCGTGGCATCACGAGCCTCCCGCAGTTCCACAAACATGGCTTCGCTCACGCCCTCGTGCACATGCATGTTTGTTGTCCTTTCGGCACCGATGGTTGTTTCCCATGCGAAATGGTCCCGGCCGGTGGCTTTGTAGTCATGGCACAGGAATACGCGGGTGGCGTCGGGTAGGGACAGCAGGCGCTGGATCGAGCGATACAACTGGCGAGCCGAACCACCTGGAAAGTCGCATCGGGCGGTGCCGTAGTCCGGCATGAACAGCGTATCTCCAGGAAACACGGCGTCGCCGATCACGTACGCCAGACAAGCGGGAGTGTGGCCTGGCACGTGCAGCGACATCGCCTGCAGATTACCGATTCGGAAGGAGGCACCGTCGGCGAACAGGCGATCGAACTGGCTGCCATCCCGCTTGAATGCAGTACCGGCATTGAAGACCTTGCCGAAGGTTTCTTGGACTGCGGTGATGTGTTCGCCAATAGCCAGCGCGCCTCCCACCTGCTCCTGCAGCCATGGAGCCGCGGACAGGTGGTCGGCATGCGCGTGGGTTTCCAGCAACCATTGCACCTGCAGGCGCTCGGCACGCACGTAGTCCACCAACGCCGATGCGGAGGAAGTGGACGTGCGGCCTGCGGCCATGTCGAAGTCCAGGACGCTGTCGATGACGGCGCACGCTGAAGAAGTTGGATCGCGTACGACGTGGCTGGCAGTGAACGTAGCAGGATCAAAGAACGTCTTCACGGAAGGCGAGGGAAGCAGGCCGGCACGCGCATCGCTGACTAGGCGCACAGCCTGCTCCAGGGGGGCGTCTGTCTCTACGGATGGGATCATGACTGGCTCCAGGAGGCTTCGTGGCCTGAGAATTACATAGTTACGTAATATGTGCAACTATTGAAACATGCTAGATTGAACGGGTTACCCATGGTGTTCGCATCACCTCAGCCGCCCAAGTTGCCATTGCCTGTGACCAGCCCCCCATTCAGCCCGTCTGACCTAGCCACGATGAAGGAGCGCGTGCCCGAAGTGGCCGAGTTGCTGCGCTTCATGGCCACCCCCTCGCGCCTGTTGCTGCTATGCCAGCTCGCGCAAGGTGAAATGACGGTGGGCGGACTTGAGGACGCAACTGGCATTCGACAGCCGGCGCTCTCCCAGCAACTGGCCGAACTCCGCCAACGAAAGCTTGTAGCGACCCGGCGGGAATCGCGGTCGATCATCTACCGCATGGCAGACCCGCGCGTTGCAGCACTGCTGGGCGCGATGCATGGGATTTTCTGTGCGGACGATGCATCAACTTGAAGTGGCCTAAGGCGTCCTAGAAGGTACGAGCTAGACTCACTGACCTAGGGGAATTTAGGCCATTGGCGTAGTCTGCCCCAAAACCAATTGACCGCAGCAGGCTCGAGGTCTGCTGCGGCCTAGGGATGTTTATCAGGGATGGGGTGGATGTCTGCTTATGGCCGGAAGCGGACATCGCCTCCCGCATTAACCCAACCCTAGAACTTCAGCCTCACGCCACCGTTCACCACAAACCCTTCCAGCGGCGCCCATGCTTCCACGGTCCACTGGCCATCGTCGGCGCGGCGAGGACGCAGCATCGGGTTGTAGCCGCTCTGGCGGACGTTGAGGATGTTTTCCAGGTTGAGGAACAGGCTGACTCTTCCCAGCACGATCTCTCCCAGTGCACCGACCTCCAGATACGGCCGGCTGCGTCGACGCCAGGGATTGTCATCAAGCGCCTGGATGCCGGTGTAGTAGGCTTCCAGGCCTATGCGGCCACGGTCATGCTGTTCCCACATGGCAACTAGGCCTGCGCTATGCCGGGGTGTGAGTGAAACCAGGCGGCGGCCGGTGCCCTCCTCACCAGGTTCGCGCGCATCGGTGTAGACATAACTGCCGGTCACCGTGATGTCCTGCCAGCGATAGCGCAGCAGCAACTCACTACCCCGGGTGCGGGTGACGCCCGCCACATTGACCAGTTGCACACGTTCACCCGGCGCGTTCGCAGATTCCACCAGGCGTACCGCATGGTCGATATCGGATGCGAACACGCTGAGGTTCATCTCCCAGGGGCCATGCACATAGCCTGCATCGATGGACCCGGTTGTAGCGATTTCCGCGCGGAGGCCGGTGAGCGGCTCCAGGCATGACAGGCCAGCGGCCTCGATCTGTTCGACGAAGGGCGTAGGCGCATAGAAGCCTCTGCCGATCGAAGCGCGCAGGGTCCACTCGTCAGGGCGGAACAACAGTGACACGCGCGGGCTGAAGTGCCCGCCGTAGACGCTGTGGTCATCCCAGCGCGCACTGCCGGAAAGTGTGAGGTCATCGCGCAGCGCCTGCTCTGCCTGCACGAACAGGGCGGGCACGGTGTAGCGGTAATCAAACTGCGGGTATCGGGCGGAATGGAACCGGTCCTGCTGCGCGGCAATACCCACCAGCCAGCTGGTGGCGCCTATGCCGGACGCATAGCTGATTTCCGCAAATCCGGTCTGATGGGTGTCGTTGTCCTGGTCAGGGCCGTACCCGTGGTCGTGATCGGTGAACATGGCCGACGCGCGCAGCTGCAGGCGGTCGCTCTCGCGCATTGGAACATCGACCACCGCGCCGGCATCAACGCGCTCCGTGCGCTGCGTGAGAGCGAAGGGCTGCCCGTCGGGTGCCCGTTGACCGGGCAGTGTTCCGCCCAGCCGGCTCTCGCGCGTTGCGCCTGCCGTCAGCAGTGCACGCGCTCCGTTTTCCGATTCCCAGAACAACCGCGGCCGGACCGCGGCACGCTCGTAGCCGGGAATGTCAGCCCAGCCGTCTCCGTCCAGGTCCTGGCGATGGTAGCCACCCACCACCGAGAGGCCCCAGTGCTCGGCCAGCGGCCCTGCTGCGTAGCCGGTTACGTCCTGCCCGCCACGGCTGGTGGCATTGAGCAGCATTTCGGCCTCGGCGGTTTCCTTGGGCCGGCGCGATATCAGGTTCACCACACCGCCCAACGCTGCCGGACCGTACAACGCCGACGCGCTGCCCTTGATGATCTCGACACTGCCAAGGTCGGTCGGGGGAATCTGCAGCAGGCCGATGGACGATGACTGGCCGCCGTACAGCGGCAGACCATCGGCCAGCAGCTGGGTATACCGGCCGCGCAGGCCCTGGATGCGGATGTTGGATGCGCCCATGCCCGGCGAGGTGTTCTGCACCCGCACGCCCGCCGTCTCCGCCACAAGCATGGAGACGTTGCCCGGCGACATCAGCAGCTTCTCTTCGATCTCTTCCTGCGATACGACGTCTACCCGTATCGGTTCGTCGGAAACGCGGCGCCCTGACCGGGTTGACTGCACCACCACCGCATCCAGCTCCACGGCCTCATCGTGGTGGTCGTCGTGCGCGGCGGGCGGTTCATGTGCATTGGCCGGGGCAACGGCGGACAGCAGGGGGGCGCTCAGCGCCAGGGCAAGCGGATGGGGCAGCAGGGTCATGGGTCGTCAGGGCGGCAAGGCCGCGCGGTGGCGAAGTAGCCCGGCGTTGTAAACCTTGATGCGGCTACAAGGTCAAGCGGCAGGCTGCGGCTGAAGGGCTTCCAACACCCTGCAGTCGGCCACGCGGCCGCCCGGGCAATTGCCGATCATCCGCTCCAGCTCGCCCTGCAACGCCTGCAGGTCCTGGATCCGGCGCGTGATGTCTGCGATGTGCGCTTTCACCACATCGTCCACCGAACTGCACTCGTGCTCCCGCTGTTCACCAAAGGCAATCAACTCGCGGATCTGTTCGATGGAGAAGCCAAGCTCGCGGGCGCGGCGCACGAACGACAGGCGCCTCTGGTCCTGCGCGCCGTAGTAGCGGTAGTTGCCCTCCGAGCGCAGCGGCGGCTGCAGCAGGCCGATCTTCTCGTAATAGCGGATGGTTTCGGCCTTGGTGCCGGTCTGGCGGGCCAGCTGGCCGATGGTGAAATGGCTGGGCATGGGCTTGACCTTGTAGTGGCTACAGGGTTGATAACGACTATCCCATCCTTTTTCAAGCCCGGCCACAGCCTGGCGGGAGACATCCATGGACCACTGCTGCGGCCACAAGCGACAGGAACTGGAAGCGCTGGCCCTTCACAGTGCGCAGCGGCGCGTGCTGGTGGCGGTACTCATCATCAACCTGGCGATGTTCTTCATCGAGTTCGGCGCGGGCATCGTGGCGCACTCCAGTGCCCTGCAGGCCGATGCCGTGGACATGCTGGGCGACGCGATCGTGTACGGCCTGAGCCTGTGGGCAGTGAACCGGGGGGCACGCTGGGAGGCCGGTGCGGCCCTCGCCAAGGGGCTGCTGATCCTGGCCTTCTTTGTCTTCATCGTGGTGGAGGTGGTCAGCAAGCTGATCCACGGCGTGCCCCCTTCCAGCGGCTTGATGCTGGGGTTCGGAGCCATCGCGCTGGTGGCCAACCTGGTGTGCCTGGCACTGTTGTGGCGGTTCCGCGCGCTCAACATCAACATGAAAAGCACCTTCGAGTGCTCCCGCAATGATGTCGCCGCCAACATCGGTGTGCTGGTGGCTGCCGGTGGCGTAGCGCTGACCGGAAGCGGCTGGCCAGACATCGCAGCAGGCGCGGTGATCGCATTGCTGTTCCTGAAATCCGCGCTGGGCGTGATCGGCGAGGCGTGGCCCGCGTGGCGTGCAGCGGTGAAGTAGCAAGGCGTTGGGGCAAGCGCTGGTTAGAACTGTGCCGAGCGGATGTCGGCTTCTGGCTGGAAGCGGACGTCGCTCTCTAGCCGAGCAGGCATGGTCTCTAGCGTGGCAGTCCTTGCGGGCTAGAAACCGAGTCAGCGGTAGCGCCGCATGCATTAGGCTCATTGGCGCCTTTCTCTTCGCGTACGTGATCAGCTTGGACTGTCTAATCGGCTATATGAACTGTCTAGAAGATGTGGGGACACAGAAAAAGCCCGCAGCTTGGCGCATACGGGCTTTCCATCACGGCGTTACTTCTCCCCTTGGGGAGTGTTACGAATTCACTTCGGCGCGGAAGGCAATCTCGATCAGCTGTTCAGGGAAGGCGAGCGCGGACACTCCGATGAGGTTGCTGGCCACCTGGGGGACAGCCTGACCGTAGACGGCTGGCCTGACCTTGCCGCTAGCGGCAAACGCGGCCGGTACATCGATTACGAAAAGGGTTTCTTCCACCACATCCGCCAGCGATGCACCCAGCTCGGCCAACAACACCTGGGCGTTCGCATAGGTGCGCTTCATCTGCGCCTCCATGGTGTCGAAATTGGCAGGCTTCCCATCAGCCCCCAGAGCAGCCGGAGCTACCAGCTGACCCTCCGGCGTGTGCGAGAGCTGGCCCGAGACGAAGATCGAATTGTTCACGCGAACGGCCTGCACGTATCCATAAGCCGATTCCCACGGCACGCCAAAGCTGGCCGTCTTGCGGTTGGAGGCGCTCATTTCGTTGTCCTTCCTGTGTAGAAGGCACCAGTCTGCCGGTAGGCGAGGTTGCCTACCTGCCCCGAAAGGGTGATACGAGAGCGTCTGCTCAGGCGGCGGGTGTCCGCTTCTGGCCGGAAGCAGAGATCCAGGCACTCAGTCGCTCAGAAGTCGCCGGCGCCACCCCTGAAGCGTTAGGTATTCAGCTGAGGGATCTTCGCGAATTCCTCAGCAATGAAGTCCATGAAGACGATGGCTCTCTTCGACACCAACCGATTAGCTGCGTATACGATCTGCATGGGCACCGGTGGTGCAGAGAACTCATCGAGAACGGTCTGCAGATCACCAGACCTGAGCCCTTCTTCGAACAGCCAAGCGGGCCCTTGGCCTATGCCAAGGCTCGCGCGCACCGATTCACGTGATGCCTCCGGCGAGTTGACGCGAATCCGGCCGGAGACCGGTATCTCCACCTCCTTGAAACGCCATGTGGCCCCTGATGCAAGCAGGGTGTAGAGGACGCAGTCGTGCTGTGTTAGATCAGACGGCACCTCAGGTATCCCTCGCTTGGCCAGATAGTCCTTGCTCGCTACGCACACGCGCTTGAAGGACCCGATACGCCGCGCGCGCAATGAGCTGCTGTCAAGATGACCGATACGGATGGCCAGCTCCGCGCCTTCGTCCAGCAGATTAACGAACCGGTCGCTGATCTGGAGATCGAGTTCCAGATCGGGATACCGCTTCAGGAAGCCGGGTACCAAGGGCATCACGTACATGTGGGACAGCGCCGTCGGACACGCCACCCGCAGTAGCCCCGACGGCATGACGTTCTCGCGCAGGGACATTTCCGATTCGGAGACCGCATCGAGTATTCGGCGGACCTCCGTGTAGTAGCGCTCACCTTCCGGGGTCAATACGAGCTTGCGCGTGGAGCGGTTGAGCAAGCGTGTCTGCAGATGGTCCTCCAATGCAGCCACATAGCGGCTGACGTTGGGCTGCCCGATACCGATGTCGCGGGCCGCAGCCGAGAAGCTGCCGGTTTCGACCGCCCGCGCGAAGCAGGTCATGAGCAGAAAACGATCCATCCAGCCCTCCGAGCTATGCGTCTGTCGCATAAATGCTATGCGCGGAACTGGTCTTATGGCAATCGGAGCATAGGTGCATGCTTTCCGCCAACGAAGATCCGCCACTCCGGCGAATCCAAACCTGACCCCCAAGGAGCATCCCCATGTCCCGTCTTACAGGCAAACGTACCCTCATCACCGGCGGCACCAGTGGCATCGGCCTGGAAACCGCCAGGCGATTCGTGGCCGAAGGCGCTCGCGTGATCGTTACCGGCGTCAATCCGGACTCCATCACCAAGGCGAAGGCGACCCTCGGCGGTGACGTTCTCGTCCTGCGGGCCGACTCCGGCAGCATCGCCGCGCAGCAGGAACTGGCCCAGGCCGTACAGGCCCATTTCGGCCAACTGGACGTCGCATTCCTCAACGCGGGCGTGGCGGTCTGGGCACCGATCGAACAGTGGAGTGAGCAGGCGTTTGATGCCTCCTTCGACATCAACGTGAAGGGTCCATATTTTCTCATGCAGTCGCTGCTGCCGGTCTTCGCGACGCCTGCGTCGGTGGTGTTCAACACCTCCGTCAGCGCCCACGTGGGCGCGGCCCAGTCCTCCGTCTACGCCGCGACCAAGGCTGCGTTCCTGAGCATGACCAAGACGCTTTCGGGCGAACTGCTCGGGCGTGGAATCCGCATCAATGCCGTCAGTCCCGGCCCGGTCCAGACGCCGCTCTACGACAAACTCGGCATCCCCGATGCCTATCGTGCGCAGGTCGACCAGGACATCGCAGCGAGCATTCCGCTGGGGCGCTTCGGCACGCCAGAGGAAATCGCCAACGCCGTGGTGTACCTGGCCTCCGATGAGTCGAGTTGGACCGTCGGCTCGGAAATCGTGGTCGACGGCGGACGCATGCTAAACGGCTGAGTGCGTCCTAGTCCCAAGAGGAGGCGGCCTGGACAGGTCGCCTCTGGGTCAGACTCCAACCCGACACACATGGCAGGCGCGTGTTTCCACTCACGCTGGCCATGGCGGACCTCGCCCCGGCGTCTGCCCTGACCCTGCCCCTGGCCGCCGACCGTGTCCGATCCATCCAAGCCCTCGCCTTCTGGTGCATATCGCCATGTCCGAACCCATGTTGAAGCTCATCAGCCATCCCCTTTGCCCCTTCGTGCAGCGCTCAGCCATCGTCCTGCTCGAAAAGGGCGTCGCGTTCGAGCGGATCCAGGTGGACTTGGCGACCAAACCCGACTGGTTCCTAGCGCTTTCGCCCACCGGAAAAGTTCCGCTGTTACTGGTCCGCAGGCCCGACGGCACTGAAGTGACCATCTTTGAGAGCATGGTGATTTGCGAGTACCTCGAGGAATCCCAGAGCGGCGCACCGATGTACTCAACAGATCCGCTAGCGCGTGCCCGCCAGCGGAGCTGGATCGAGTTTGCCGGCTCGACGTTGTCCGATGCATGGCAGTTTCTGCACGCCACCGATCGCCTCACGGCTGAGACAAGGCAGGCAGCCCTTAGAACGAAGCTGGAGCGGCTCGAGAGCGAGCTCGGCGCTGGTCCGTACTTCGACGGCTTCCACTTCAGCATGGTCGATGCCGTCTTCGCGCCGATCTTCCGCTACTTCGGAATGCTAGATCCGGCCTTATCAGGCCGCGTCTTCCACGAGCTACCTCGCGTGGACGCATGGCGTTACGCACTGGCTGATCGGCCCAGCGTGATCCATGCCGTCGGCGCGGACTACGGATCGAGGCTTCGGGAATACCTCCAGCAACAGCGTTCCATACATCTCGACTAATCGAAAGAAGCACAACGATTTCCGCTTCGGGTCTCAGGCCGACTACTTTGACCGGCCTCACGCCGACACTGGAATCTCTTAACAGGAGACTCCCATGCGCTCTCGACGCACGCCGTGGAACAAGGGGAAGCTGGTTGGCCAGAAGGCGCCGCTCCGGCTCAGCGACATTTGGTCCATTCGGGTCAGGCTACAGCTTGGTAAGAACGCCCGGGATTTGGCTCTATTCAACCTAGCGATTGATTCAAAGCTCCGGGCATGCGATCTCGTCAGCTTACGGCTGCGAGACGTATCGCTCGGTGCGGCAATTGCAAAGCGGGCAATCGTGCTGCAACGGAAGACTGATCGACCGGTGCAGTTCGAGCTCACAGACTTAACCAGAACCTCGGTTGCCGAGTGGGCCCGGCAGGCCCAGATTGTGCCGGGAGCCTACTTGTTTCCTGGTAGAGCCAAACGCGCCGGACATCTGTCGACCAGACAGTACGCTCGTATCGTCTCATCGTGGGTCACTGCCATTGGCCTCGACCGACACAGCTACGGCACCCACAGCATGCGCAGGACGAAAGCATCTCTAATATATCGGCGCACAAAGAACCTGCGGGCCGTCCAGATTCTTCTGGGCCACACTAAGCTCGAGAGCACGGTGCGCTACCTCGGGATCGAGGTCGAGGACGCGCTGGAGATGGCCGAGCAGACGGAAGCCTAGGTAGCAAACGGGTCCCAGGCGGCCTGTGAGTTCTGCTCCCAAGGCCGCTTTCGACCCAAAGGCGACATGCCCTGGTATCGAGTAGGAATCGCCCCTGAGACGAGACCTTCCGTCGATCGATGTGAGCGCTATTGATGCTCACCGCGCAGTTGCTAAGCTGCGCGGGTCGGGATGCTCTGGGGACAGCCATGTCGTTAGCGAAGAAGGCGGTCCGGCCGTGGCTGGCTGTTCTGCTGTGGATCCTGGCTGTCGCGCAGGGTACCGCGGCGGAGGCGCCGGCCAATCCAGCGGCGTGGGGCGTGTCTGCGTAGGTCGCGGGCAACTCCTGGAAAGGCGACCAGGGCGCCGTGGCGTGGGCCTGAGAGGCCGACGGCGCGCTGAAACAGTCGGACGCCGGCTCGACCAGCATCATCCGGCTGGGCGAACAGCCGGGGCAGCTGGTCCAGGAAAGCGGTGCGCTGTACACCTACGACGGATATGTTGCTGCGGACGGCTCGGTGCTGTGGCTGCGGCGCGGCCCGTTCAAGACGCCGATGCTGCTGTCGCTGAGGGACGGCCGAGTGGTGGCGGAGTCGGTCACGATCGATGACGCCCGCCGGGTGGTGAAGGTCACAGGCACGCGGACCTACGGGCCACTCGCGCAGACGGCATCGGCGCCGGTCTCCACAGGGCGTTCAGTGGTCGTGCCGCCACCGGCCGCGTCGTTAGCCGCCGATGTCATGACAGCGGGCAGGGTCGCCGCACGCTCACCCGCCGCGACGTCGGCTCCACCGTCCGCTTCCCTGCCACCGGCGCCAAAGTCAGGCCCACGCACCCTGTCCGAGGCCGACTTGGCGAGGCTGCGCGAGCGCATGCAGAGCGACAAGGCGCGGCGCGCGCAGGCGTTGAGCCAGGAGCAAGCGGCGGCCGAACAGCTGCGCCAGCAGATGGAGCAGATCCAGCAGATGGCCACCCTCGAGGCGGAAGCCTGGGAGGACGAGGAATCGTCCGCATCCGCACCGAACCTGGCCGAGGTGTTCCTCACCACGCTCGGCAACGAGATGGCCAAGAACCAGGCTGAGCGCGAAGCGCAGGACGCCTTCATACGCGATCTGCAGCGCCAACAGGCGGCCGCCGCAGAGCGTCGCCAGCGCGAAGAACAACGCCGTCGCGCAGAGGCCGAGCGCGCCCGGCAGCCGCAGTACGCTTATGCCCCGTCGCCGACGGCTCCTGCGGTGCCGGATGCGGCCGAGCAGGCGCGGCAGACCCAGGCCGCCGCGCGCGACCGCGAACTCGCCACGCAGGCGGCGGCGGAGCGGCAGCGCCTGCAGCAGCTGCGCTCTCAGCAGCAAGCGGCCGCGCCCACGAAGGCGCCCGCCGCGGCTACTGCGGCGGGTAGCGCGTCGTCCCCCGCGGCAGTCAAGCCGCTTAGGTTCATCCTGACTATCGGCCTGCTCAACATGCCGGGCGATACCGTCAATCCCACCTGCTACTCCAACTGCATCACCCGGCCGGGACCGCCGGGATGGAGTGCACCGGGCTTTCTTCCCCAGGGCTCGGGCGAGCAGGCACGCGCGGCGGTGTACGCGTTGAAGGACGCCTTCATCGCCCGGTGCCGCGCCAGCGCCCGAGAGATCACCAGCGATGGCAACTTCAACTACGTCTGGAACCAGACCAGTAGCGACGAGCAGACCCTGCAGGGCGTGCGACCGCGCTTCCGTGAAGACGTGTCGGTGTCGCTGTGACGCCACGCGCCGCACCCGCTTCCCATCGAGAAAATTCATGATCAGACCCGCCCTCGTGCTAGGTATGGCGCTTTCCGCTGTGTCGCTGTCGCTATCACCGGTCGCCCTGGCCCAGTCCGCGCAGACGGCTGAAGGGGCGCAGGCGTTCCTCGCGGCCATGGCCAAGCAAGGCTTCGCCCGCGCCACGTTCGTCGATGCGCTGGGCCGCCCCAACCACGTCACCGGCACCCACACGGTGGAGGTCAGCCGCATCAAGCTGTCGATCAAGGAAGAGAAGAGCACCGACACGGTGGAGAAATCGCTGGGCGAGTTCCCGGCGCCCGTCCTGTCCTACGGCGACGCCCAGGGCGCCGCCGATGCCTGCACCACCCGCATCGATGGGGTGCAGATGCCGGTTCGAGCACAACAGCACCTCATGGGAGGAGCCTGGGTTCCTAACCTCGGTGACGGTGCTGAAGAATGAGTCGTGGAACTACACGGAAGACTTCAAGAAATTCGCCGGCCCGCACTTTATCGACTGGCGGCAGGCGCAGGTCGTACGCAGCAACGACGGCAGTCTGATCGACGTGCGGGCGAAGGGTCGGGCCTTTCCGACAAACATTCTGTCCTTCGTGCCGGGCGATTCCGAACTTGCCGACCGCATCGAATACGCAGCGAAGTTCTTGCGAATGACCTGCGACGAAGCTGCTGCCACTGGGTTCTGAATTCGGCGGTGGCGTTGCTTTCGAGGAGATGATGTCCGCTTCTGGCCGGAAGCGGACACCTTGCCCGGCGGCTTCCGGGAGGCATCTGTCTGAGGGATACGCTATCTCTAGCAGTCCACCCGAGAGATAGATGCTCGACACCGCCTCGGAATCTCTGGACGCGACGGCTGACTTCGCGATCTATGCTTTCTCGCTCTTGGCGGAGAAAAGCTCTGCAGCCCATGCTATGAATGCTTGGACGATGGGCGATCCATAACGGTGGTGCGGGTAAAGGATCGAAACCGGCACCGACGGCGGACGCCACCGCTGAAGCACCTCAACCAGGCTGCCATCCTGCAACTGCTTCTCGACCAGTACGCCTTGCAACTGTGCCAGGCCGTATCCCTTCATGCACAGCTTGATGTACAGCTCGGTCTCATTGACGGCGACCGAGCCCTCCACTGGTACTACCTGTCTCTTCCCATCAGCTGAGAAGAGCAGGCTGCCACCGCCCCTCGAACCAGAGGAAAAATGGTGGACTGCGCGGTGCCCGGCGAGGTCTTCAAGTGATTGTGGGACGCCATACACCTCCAGATAGCTTGGTGCGGCGCAGGTGATCCAGCGGAAGTTCCCCAGCGGCCGGGCTACGAGGCTGGAGTCTTCCAGCGGCCCGGTCCGGATCACGCAGTCCACACCCTCCTGGACGAGGTCGACCGGCCGGTCACCCACGCCGATCATCAGATGGACCCCGGGATACTGACGGCGAAAGCTGTCCAGGTTCGGGAGGAGTATCGAGTGCGCGAGGCCGCCTGGCATGTCGATCCTCAACCGCCCCCGCAGGCCCTGTGGCGACGACTTCAGGCCGGTTTCCGCCTGTTCGATCTGGTTGAGGATCTCGCGGCACTGCAGGTAGTAGCGCTCGCCTTCCGAAGTGGGGCTGACGCTGCGCGTGGTCCGGTTGAGCAGGCGGACGCGCAGGTGCTTTTCCAAGCCCTTGATCAAGCCCGTGACGGTGGAGGGGGGCATGGAGAGAGCCTCGGCGGCACGCACAAAGCTCTTCGCTTCTACCACCCGCACGTACGCCTGCATCGCCAGAATCCGATCCATTTCGCTTCCACCCTACAGTTGACGGTCACCTCGATCCTGATTATGCGCGTTCTACGAATAATAAAAACGAAGAGCATGGATTTTTCGCAGGGTCAGCGGGGCATAGAGTTCACGCCATTCCAGAAATCGACCTTGCCCCAATGAGCACCCTCCCGCGAGACATTCTTCAGCAACCGACAACCGCAGCGGCCGAAAAGACGCTCATCCGTGGCGCAACCATCATCAGCATGGACCCGGCTGTGGGCAACCTCGTGAAGGGCGACATCCTGGTCTCCGGTCGGACCATCACTGCCGTTGGCGAGAACCTCAGCGCCGAGGACGCGTTCGTCATCGATGCCAAGGACATGATCGCCATCCCGGGCATGGTGGACTCCCACCGCCACGCCTGGGAGGGTCAGCTGCGCCGGATCAACTCCAACGCCGAGACCTTGGAGCACTACTCCAACGCCACGCATTTCTCGTTCGCCAAGCATTACCGTCCGCAGGACATGTATGTCGGCACCTTGCTGTCCGCGCTGGGCGCAATTGATGCTGGCATCACTACGGTCATCGACAACTCCCACAACAGCCGCACAGCCGCGCACTCCGATGCATCGGTTGAAGCTCTGCTCGATGCCGGCATCCGTGCGCTGCATGCATCAGGCGCTCCCGTGTCCGGCACTTGGGACCGCGCGCATTGGCCGGGAAACCTCGCCCGCCTGCAGGAAAAGTACTTCAAGGACCCGGCCAACGACCTGGTCACATTGGCGACCATGGCCAACATCGAGCCGGAGCTCTGGGCCGAAGCACGCCGCCTGGGTATCCCGATCGTCACCGAGTTCTTCGGTGAACAGATGGGCGCCCAGCTCCCTCAGTTGCATGCGCAAGGGCTGCTGGGCCCGGACAACATCTTCAACCACTGCACCTGCCTGAAGGATGAGGGCTGGGAGATCCTTCGCGATGCCGGTGTGCACATCAATGTCTGCCCGCGCTCGGATGCCCACTACGGTATCGAGGATGGCATGTTCGCCTGGGATGCGGCGGTTCGGCACGGGCTGCGACCCGGCTTCAGCGTTGACAACGAGACGTCCTACAGCGGCGACATGTTCATGGAAATGCGCGTGGCCTATTACCTGGAGCGCGTGCTGCGCGTCAATGCACGTCCCCCGCGTAGTGCCGGCACCCCACAGGATCCGCTCAATTCCCACCGCCTGCTTGAAGCCGCCACGCTTGATGGCGCGGCCTGCGCAGGGCTGCAGGACAGGATTGGCAGCCTGACGCCGGGCAAGCAGGCCGACATCGTGCTGTTCCGCACCGGCGACATCAACCTGTATCCGTCCAACAATGCGTTCGGAACAGTGGTGCATGCGGCGGAGCGCAGCAACATCGACACCGTGATGGTCGGCGGCCGGGTGCTGAAGCGGGGCGGCGAAATGTGCGGCCTGGACATGGGCAAGTTGCGCGCTGCGGTGGACGAATCCTGCGCGCACCTGTTCTCGGCTGCCGGCTACACGCCGGACGTGTTCGGCACTTCCTTCCCCGTTCTAACCAATCACTGAGAGTAAACATGAACAGCTTCGGTGCCTGGGCCTTTCCACTGGCAATGGTTGCGGGAATGGCCGTCACATTGCAGACCACGTTCAATGGTCAGTTGGCAAAGGGCCTGGGCGGCGATCCTGTTGCAGCCGCCATCTTCTCCTTCATGGTGGGGCTGTTGTCGCTCACTCTCGTCGGTCTCGTACGGGGCAACACCCTCGGCCTGCTTGCAGGCATCCCGGCGCAGCCGGCCTGGGTGTTGCTGGGCGGAGTGATGGGCGCATTTGCGCTGCTCAGCAACGTCATCCTGGTGCCCCGTATCGGCATGGCCGCCCTGGTGGGGCTGGTGATCGCCGGGCAGCTGCTGTCTTCGTTGGCCATCGACCATTTCGCATTGATGGGTTCTGCCCATCGTCCCGTCTCCCTCATCAAGCTTGCAGGCGCGCTGGTCATGCTGGCCGGACTTGCAATCTCGCTGTTTGGAGATCGCTGGTCCAGGTTGCTTGTGTGATTGCTCGAGGAACGGTGCAGGCGGCCGCGCGCTCGAACCCTGGCTTGACCGAAAACGTCCGCTTCTGGCCGAAAGCAGACACCCCGAGAGGGGGCTGCGCACTGCATCCTGTGCGATTTATTGCACAGCTTTATGTGCGCCAAAGCTTCTTGCTTTGTTGGGACACCTGCTTATCTTCCTCTCTTGCGCGAGGAGCCACTCATGTACTATTCAGTCGCCAAGCGACTTGCCAACCTAAAAGATTAGAACATGACCGTTGCTAAGGACACGATGTCGCGCATGCAGAGCTTGATCGTGGGCGCGGAATTGATCCACACGAATGCTATCGCTCTGTACTCGGAGGCACAGACTCTTGGGAAAAGCGGTGCCTTCGCCCGCGCCGCTACACTCCACCAAATTTCGATGGAGGAGTGTTCTAAAGTGGACATTTTAGGTGGCGCGGTTGTATCGATCCTCACAGGGAACGACTTCAATGAGGCTCAGCTCACGAGGAGCTTTCGCGACCACAAAGTAAAGAACCACGCAAACGCGTACAACGCAGAGCCAACGGACGAAGAACGATCTGCACGCGAGTGTCGCGACTGGGATGCCGCCCGCGCGGAATTCAAAAAGTTCCAGGACAAATTTCACAAGGAAATGAACGAAATAAAAAACACAGGGTTGTACGTAGACTATAAGGACGGCTCTTTCAGCGCTCCAATTAATACTATTAACGAGGAAATTGCCTCTGCATGCATGTACTTAAATGCGGACTTCCTCCGCCGAGGGGAGGGTTTTATTCGCTTACTAAAGCGAATCGAGGCGGATCCAGGGCGATTCGCGATGGTGGCAAGAGCTTTCTTAGACAATACTGAGGCAATGGACTTTAAGGGCCAGTTGAACGATGAGGCCATCATCGAGACCATTGTTGAACAGATGCGCCTGCAGCTTGAAAAACACCCCGAAACTGGGAGCTAGTTCTTAATAGGATGAGTGGCTTCTTTCATCGAGAGGCATGTGCGAAATCGCAACTCACTTCTAGAAGAAGATCATTAGTCTCGCGACGGCATTGCCCGAAACGCATCATCGGCGTCTGCACCTTCGTACTTCCCAAAGCGGATCAAGGCTTCACGCAGCACGTGCCCAGTCAACTGAGAAGCGACACGCCGATCGTCTGCAAATGACTTGAGACGGTCAACATGGTTGCCATGCAGCACTTGAGAGCGTCCATATTCGTAAATGCGCTTGATGAGACCCTCCATAGTCATGCTGAGCGCCCCGGACGTAACGACACTGCCTCGTTCGGCATTGATGAAATTGCATGCCATTTGAATAATGCCTTCCTTCTTACCGACGTACGAGAGGACATCGAGAGCCGTACCGATCTTCGCCAGCGCTACCGCATCGTCAGGCTCTCTGCATCCCTCGGCAAACCAGTTGAGTGCCGTCGCCCATCGTGCAGACAACTTTGGATGCGTTGCAGTGCGTTCGCTCAACAGGCCGTCCACTACCTTTTCAATAGCCCTCCGATGGCTGTTGACCTCCTCTGTCACGAACGAATTTTGGCGTGGTCCCATTTTATGGCGCAGATTCATATTGCCTGAGATTTCCAGATATCCGTCAACCTCAAACAGCGTACGACTGTCCAATGGACTCAAACGTTCATCGTAAAGACTCTGGCGCTGGAACACCTCGATACTCTGATGCAACAGAGAAACGGCGTCGAGACAGGTCTTGCTGACGATCCTGGCCAACTTGCGGGAGTACTCCATCTCAAAGCCGACCACGGGGACGACGATCACTGCGTCACAGGTGCCGAGCGCCTCCTCGATTTCATGCAATAAATTTGTTGTGCGACTTGCGCTCGGTCGAGGCGCACTACCAAGGAGAGCGTCCTTCCAAGTCGGATCGAGGACTTCATCGTCAATGCCGGAGTCTATCTCCACCAACTTCAGCCAGCCTCGAATATCGGTGATGATAAGTGGGCCAAGTGAGAAATACTTATTCGCTACGAAACCCGTCGTCCATGCTGGAAAATAGTGCGTAACGCGTCCTGCTGCAGTTTCGATGCTCGTGTCTAAAATATTCTTCAGTACTCGCTTGCTTGCGCGCAATAACTGCTCGTCGTCGCGACTCAAAAGACCATCAGCGAACGCATTTGCAGTCACGCGCCGCAATTGTTTGGTGAATTCTGGAAGTTCAATTCGTGTGGCCGACGGACTTCTACTTTTATGGAGCAACCTCGCCAACCTGTGCAGGCTTGCGAGCGCTGATCGAGTGAAGTGACACTGCTGACCATTGGTTGTTGTTACAAAGCTCGGGAAGTCGAACTCCTCGCTCCAATCGAAATCGACGCTTCCGCCGTTCGCTCTCTCAAGTTCGGCTAGCAATAGCGCCAGCTCTTCATCAACGGACAATGTACTCATTCGGGAAGCCGCGCACGGTACGGCGCGATCTTAACGAAGCCATCTTGATTCAATCCAACAATCTTGGAAGTCAGCGCGTACTGGTTCAAATAGATCTTAACAGGACGGTCGGTCTCAGCCTTCGCCCATTCGCGGGCGAAACCGTGGGCAACCGCATCCTTTTCCCCATCCGAACGAAATTCAAGGTGGGCATGCCGGTAGTGCAAGCCTAGGACTTCAGCGTCATCGCCCCCCCCGCACGCCAAGATCAGCTCGCGCTCGGCTCCCGTAGTGAGTGATTTGAAGTCTTCCAATGCGAGAGGTGGCAGTTCGTCAAACCACTTGACGCGACGTTGCTCGCGGCTGAGAAGCACCCTATCCGCAACTGCATCCATCACCTGTCGCAACGCGGCGATATCCCTGCCCTGCTGACTTGCCTGATCGCGCAGTTCTCGGATGACCCGCTCCCTGGACGCCACGACATAGAACAGCACCACACCAAGGAGTATAAGAACCAAGATTTCGACTAAGCCAGCCATAGCCCTCCCCTCCATAGACGTGACAAGTCTAGCGGCTTAACCGGCCAACACCACACCACACTGAAGTTGACAGGATGCAGTAGACAGGCCCGCCCTCACCGCGTGTCCGCTTCTTGCCGGAAGGGGGCATTTGCCAAAGCTTAGGCTTGGGGAGCAGATATCCAATTCTGGATCTACGGACTCTTATCGGGGGTAGCGAAGGCCAGTTTCCGACCCAAAGGGGCATTTAAGCCAACATCTCGCCTAGCCGACGCATCCAACCACGAACTTCGCCATCGGGATCACGCTCTTCCAACATGGCTGCTGTCATGCAAGGGAACGCATGCTGAGCCAACTTTCTCTTGGCGTTGGAGTCTTTAAGCGGACTGCCTACGCCAGCGTGGGCGACAAAAGCCTCCCCGAAGACCTTTGGAACAGCTTTGCCCGCCATGGGGTGATCAGTGACTTCAATCTCAAATCCGAACGCGAGCGCAATTGCGTCCTTGTGCAAGTAGCTCTCAATCTCATGCTTGGTTGTGACGACAGCCCATGACCCGTCCCCACGGTCATTGACCTGCTGCGCGCTTAGGGCATATGCCGGGACATCGCCGTCGTAGATGTGCACCTCCTGCTTGCCTAGGCCCCGCAGGTAGTGGTGATTGACCCAGTGCTCCAGCGTTCCACCGCCTAGGACAACAAATGCAAGTCGCTCATCGGATGAAAGATTTGGCAGGCTGGAGTCGACCTCGTGGAGCGCTTTGGAAAGGGCTTTCAAGGCTAGTACATCGGTTGGACCTTCGACGCACACTAGTACCTGGACCCGGCTGTCAGGCGTTACGCCCAATGCTTCAGCCACCTTACCGAACACGTCGACCCCCGACTCAACCTGCGGCTTCTTCGTGTCGGAGTGGCGAGAGATGTAACGAATGCTCTGCTGGGGTAGCGCCGAGGCAAATCCGGGACTGTGAGTGGTCAATATGACCTGACAGCCGGGGTCTTCTGACAACACCTTGAAGGAGTCGATGAGAATCCGTTGGTTGCTGGGGTGCTGAGCCGTCTCTGGCTCCTCGATCGCGTAGATGATGCTGCGCTTGGTGCTGGTTTTGAGCCGTCGCTCCGCTTCGGCTTTGAAGAAGCTCACCAGCACAAGCCGCCTGACGCCGCTGCCTCGCTTGTTCAACGGTATGCCATCGTCGGTGCTCAAGCCGAGCGAAAACAGTCCCTGCCACTTGGCGGCGGTGGGAGGGCTGAACTCTGGTGTAAGTTCGCTGGCAAGGTTGGGATCGATCGTGGTCAAAGCTCTGTGCGTGTTCTTCGCAATCTCTTCGGCCTTCTCGCGAACCTTTGTTTGGATTCGAGCAATGTCATCTTGGACCTCTGCAATGGCAGCAGCGACGGCTGCCTTCATCGGGCTTTGGACCTCGCTGTCCGAGTCCCGACTGCTCCGATCACTTTGGAAGAGAGCGAACATCGGCAAGTGAGGCTCAATCTGGTCCCAGATACGTTTGACGTCCTCCTTGGACTTGCCGACCGCGATTGCGACCTCTTGAAGCTTGAGGTCGCCAGCGGCCGCCCAAAGTGCGCGGCGCATGCCAGGGTTGCCCTTCAATGCAACCGCCAAGCCAAGATCTTTCACCCTCTTCTGGAGCTCCTTCTCCTTCAATTCCAGCAGGTTGTCGTAATTGGCCGCAGTGGGGTGAAACGCAAGCACCAGCACTTCTGCGGATGGCTTCTTGCTGGTGCAGTCGTAGGTTTTACGAATTTTCAGCCGGCCGTCCAAGGTCAAAAGATACTCATCGGCCAACGTGGTATCTGCCCCCGCGTCTAACGTCAGTGTTGGCGGAAGCTCCGAGAACTCACACGTGATCGAAACGGTCTTGTCTACGCTGTGAACATGAGCATCTCCCTGCTCCATGGCCACCACGTCTGCGTTGAAGAATATTTCCAGCGCTTCCAGAATCGCTGACTTGCCGATGTCATTCCGGCCGACAAAAGTAGTCAAGTCGTCCAGTTCGACCCGGATCTCATCCCCATAGCAACGAAAGTTGGTAATGCTGATTGCTTCCAAGCGCATATCTTCGCTCCCCCTGAGCGCCTTCCATGCAGCCAAGCCAGCCGCCACTAGATAGTGCCTCGAGGCTGCGGAAGCGGCAACCGAGGCAATCTGAGGGCCTGAGCAAGGGCGCTAGCCTTCGGCACCTAAGATGGCCCGCTAGTCTTAACGCTTCATTCTCACGAATGCGTTCTTGGCTGGCCAAACAGGCGTACGCTCTCAGCTGGTTCCGCAGTTCCCTGAACTGTCGAATCTGGGAACCCACCCTGAAACTACAGTTCGGCATAGTTCGTACTCATGCGATTCGCCATAGTTGGTGCCTACAGCACTGACTTTGCCAAAGCGTCCATTTCCGCGAGGAAAGGGCTCTGACCCCGAACCCCGCGTTTTGCACTACATTGGTGCAATGTCCGACCCCTCTCCCCCGCCGTCCCTCGATGCCCTGGGCACGCCGCTGGCCTGGGCCGGGGCCGATGGCTGCATCGCCGGCTGCAATCCGGCGTTCGCCCGCTGGCTGGGCGTCAGCGCCCGGCGACTGCTGGGTCGCCCATTGGCCGCGCTGGAAGTGCAGGGCGAGGCACTGGCCCATTTCCTGGCCCGCGATGAGCGCGACAGCCTGCGCTTGAACCGGCTGGCGCTGGCGGTGCCCGGCGAAGCGCCGCGCTTCGCCGAGGGCTGGATGAGCCGGCGCGACGATGGCGGCTGGTTGCTGGAGGCGCATCCGGTCGATGAATTCCCCGGGCTGGACCCGACCCAGGCCCTGCCCAGCGCGCTCAGCGCGGCGCTGAAGGGCTTGGCCCACGAGCTGCGCAACCCGCTGGCCGGGTTGAAGGGTGCGGCCCAGCTGCTGGCCCGGCGCGCCGCACAGCGCGAGGCCAGCGAACGCGAGCTGATCGAGCTGATCGGCTCGGAGATCGAACGTCTCAACGGCCTGCTCGACCAGCTGCTGTCGCCGGCCCCGGCCGCACCGCACGCCGAACTGAACATCCATGCCGCGCTCGAACGCGTGCTGCGCCTGGCCGAGAACGAGGCCGGCTGGGCGGTACGCCTGCAGCGTGACTACGACCCCAGCATTCCCGAATTCCATGGCGATGCCGACCGCCTCACCCAGGCGGTGTGGAACCTGGTGCGCAACGCAATCCAGGCCGGTGCCGGCAGCATCACCCTGCGCACCCGCGTGGAGCATGGCGTGCGCATCGCCGAGCAGCTGCACACGCTGGCGTTGCGCCTGGAGATCGCCGACGACGGCCGTGGCGTACCGGAGGAACTGGCCGAACACCTGTTCCTGCCCTTGGTGAGTGGCCGCGCCGAAGGCACCGGGCTGGGCCTGGCGCTGGCCCAGCAGGTGGCGCGCGAGCATCGCGGCACGCTGACCTACCGCTCGCGCCCGGGCCATACCGTGTTCACCCTGCTGTTGCCGATCGGCAACGGCGCCGCCCCGGCCGAGGAGGCCCCGCGCGATGTCTGAGTTCCCCACCACCGCGCAGCGCATCTGGGTAGTCGATGACGATCGTGCCGTGCGCTTCGTGCTGTGCACCGCGCTGCGCGAGGCGGGCTACCAGGTTGTCGATTTCGACAGCGCTGCGGCTGCCCTGCAGGCCCTGGGCGAAGGCGCGCCGCCGGCGCTGCTGTTCACCGATGTGCGCATGCCCGGCGACGATGGCCTGGTGCTGCTGGACAAGCTCAAGGCCGCGTTGCCGCAGCTGCCGGTGGTCGTGATGTCGGCCTATACCGATGTGGCCAGCACGGCCGGTGCGTTCCGCGGCGGCGCGCATGAATTCCTGTCCAAGCCGTTCGACCTGGACGATGCGGTGGCATTGGCGCAGCGGGTACTGCCGGCGGTGGCGCCCGCGCTGGCCGCTCCCAGTCCCGCCACCGAAGCGCCCAGCGACCAGCCGCCGCAACTGGTGGGTGATACGCCGCCGATGCGCGCGCTGTTCCGCGCCATTGGACGCCTGGCGCAGGCACCGCTGGCGGTGCTGATCACCGGCGAGACCGGCACCGGCAAGGAGCTGGTGGCCAATGCGTTGCATCGCGAATCGCCGCGCGCGCAGGGTCCGTTCGTCGCGCTCAATACCGCTGCAATCCCATCCGAGCTGCTGGAAAGCGAGTTGTTCGGCCACGAGGCCGGTGCCTTCACCGGTGCGCAGCGCCGCCATATCGGCCGCTTCGAGCAGGCCAACGGTGGCACGCTGTTCCTTGACGAGATCGGCGACATGCCGCTGCCGTTGCAGACCCGGTTGCTGCGCGTGCTGGCGCAGGGCGAGTTCTTCCGCGTCGGTGGCCGCGAACTGATCCGCGTCGACGTGCGCGTGGTGGCCGCCACCCACCAGGATCTGGAGGGACTGGTCGCGCAGGGGAAGTTCCGCGCAGATCTGCTGCACCGCCTGGACGTGGTGCGCCTGCAGCTGCCGCCACTGCGCGAGCGCCGCGAGGACATCGCGCAATTGGCCAGCACCTTCCTGGCTGCCGCCGCACGCAAGCTGGATACGCCGCCGAAGCGCCTCACCGCCGCGGCCCTGCAGGCGCTGCGCGAGCACGACTGGCCGGGCAATGTGCGCGAGCTGGAGAACGTGTGCTGGCGGATGGCCGCGCTGGCCGCCGCCGACACCATCGGCGTGGCCGATGTCGATACCGCGCTGAACCGCGCGCGTGGGCGCCGCAGCAGTACCAGCGCAGCCGATCCGGGGCAGTGGGAAGCGCTGCTGGCCGAATGGGCGCGCCGCCAGCTGGCCGAAGGTGTGGAAGGGCTGCATGCGCAGGTGCGCGAGCGGGTCGACCATGCGCTGCTGGAAGCGGCGCTTCAGATTACCCATGGCCGCCGCGCCGAGGCCGCTGCCCGCCTGGGCCTGGGCCGCAATACGCTTACCCGCAAGCTGGGCGCCGGGCGCCGCCGCGGGGGCCATTGAACGGTCCCTGCACGCGATCCTCGCACCGGCTTGCCGAACCGTTGATCGTTCATGGACGATGCCGTCCGTAGTGTCACCTGCAAGGAGTCTTCGATGCGTCTGTCCTTTGCCATCCTGCCGTTGTCCGCCGCCGTGCTGCTGTCTGCCTGTGGCAGTGCACCGAAGAAGGCCGAACCCACGCCGCCACCGCCGACCGTGGTCAGTGCTGCGAAGCAGGGCGAGGCCAATCTCGCGCCGGCCTCGGCCAGCATCGTCAGTGGCCGCATCGCGCTGATGGTGGAGCCCGGTGGCATCCACATCACCGGCCTGGTCGGTGGCCTGCAGCCGATGCAGCAGGCCGGCTTCCACATCCATGAGCGCGGCGACTGCAGTGCGGTGGATGCCAGCAGTGCCGGCAATCACTTCAATCCCGGTGGCGCTGCGCATGGCCGCGCCGGCACCGGCAAGCACCACCTGGGCGACATGGACAATCTGCGTGCCGATGCCCAGGGCCGCGCCAACGTCGATATCCACGTCAAGGGGGTTACCCTTGGCGGAGGCGCCGCCACCGATATCGCCGGACGCGCACTGGTCGTGCATGCCAACGCCGACGACTATCGCAGCCAGCCCGCCGGCAATGCCGGCGTCCGCATCGCCTGTGGCGTGATCCGGGTCGTCCGCTGATCACTGCAGGCATCATCGAGGGAGAGATTCCAATGCGTCTGATCCACACTTCGCTGTTTGCGGCCATCGCCGCGCTGGGCCTGGCGGCCTGCAACCAGCAGCCCGCCGCGCCGCAGACTGAAACCCCGCCGGCCGCGCCGGCTGACGGCGCCACCACCGAACCGGCTGCAGCGCCGGCACCGGCGGCTGCACCGACGGGCGATGCTTCGGCAACGGCCGAACTGGCACCGACCCAGGGCAACGAGACCAAGGGCAGCGTCACCTTCAAGGTGGTTGATGGCAAGGTCCACGTGACCGGCCAGATCACCGGCCTGAAGCCGGGCAGCGAACATGGCTTCCACATCCACGAGAAGGGCGACTGCAGCGCGCCGGACGGCATGAGCGCCGGCGGCCACTTCAACCCGGGCAAGCAGGATCACGGCAACGTCGCCACCGATCCGCACCACGGCGGCGACATGCCCAACATCAAGGCCGACGACAAGGGCGTGGCCACCATCGACGGCCCGGTGTCGAGCAACGTCAACATCGGCAAGGGTGATGACTTCGACATCATCGGCCGCGGCCTGATCGTCCACGCCGACGCGGACGACTACAAGACCCAGCCGACCGGCAACGCCGGCGCGCGCCTGGCCTGTGCGGTGATCCAGAAGGCCCCGTAAGAAACAAAGAACGCCGGCGCAAGCCGGCGTTTTTCCTGATGGGTAGTGCCGGCCGCTGGCTGGCAATCACAGATCCGGAGGGTGCCGGCCAGCGGCCGGCACTATCCACAGATCACCCGGATCAGCGCGCCAGCAGTTCGCGCGCGTCCTGCCCGGCCTCGCAGTGCACGAACAGTACCGGCACGCCATGTGCTTCCAGCACCGCGGCCATCTGTCGCTGGCGCATCAGGAACTGCTCGTAGATGCCCTTCAGGCGATCGCAGTCGTTCTTGCTGTGGCTGTAGTGCGCGCACCAACCGGCCGGGTCGAACAGCGCCATGCGTGCTTCGCCATGCGTATAGCGCAGCAGCGGCTCGGGCGCGGCATTGAGCCACTCGTCCTCGCCCGGCGCCATGATCGCGGTCTCGATCAGCGGCCACAGTGCGGCCAGGCCCTGGTTGTCGTACTGCATCGACATCATCGCGGCCAGGTCGTTCACGGTGAAATAGCGCGCGTGCTCGATGCGGGCACCGAAGGTGTTCTGCGCCATCAGCGCGGTGTCGGCGTGCGCCATGCCGTTGGCCAGCAAGGTTTCTTCCAGCGCATCGGCGACCGCGCTGGTGGTGGCCACGTCGCTGCCGGTCAGCAGGAACGGCACCACGCGCAGGCCACCGCCCACCAGCGTGGCATCGGCCTGGAACGGCAGTGGCACGTCACCTTCGGCATCGGTACCGAAGGCCAGCAGGCGCGGGCCCTGGTTGCGGCCCGGGGCACGCATCTGCAGTTCTTCCAGGCGGCGATGGATCGGCCAGCCCGGACGCAGCACTTCGGCCGGGTCGAAATGCGCGGCGGCGAACACCAGGTCCAGCTCGGCCACCTGTGGCACCAGCTTGGCCAGGTCACGGCCGACGCGTTCGGCCAGTTCACCGGCCTGTTCAGCGCTGAGCACCGCCTGGCGGGGGATTTCGCCGCCGGCCAGTTCCAGGGCCAGCACGCCAAGGGCATTCATCGCGGGGTCGGGTTTGCTCATGGTTCCACGGTTGGCCCATCACAGGGCGGCAGCTACACTTGGCTCCATTATGCCTGCTCCGTCGTGCAGGCCATGTTGCAGACACCCTCATCCATGCCAGGTATCTCCATGCCCAACGCTCGTCCCGTCGCCATCCTCGGTGGCGTCCGCATTCCGTTCTGCCGCCAGAACACCGCGTATTCGGATGTCGGCAACCTCGGCATGTCGGTCCGTACGCTGGGTGCGCTGGTCGAACGGTTCGGCCTGCATGGCCAGCAGCTGGGTGAAGTGGCGATGGGCGCGGTGATCAAGCATTCCAGCGACTGGAACCTGGGCCGCGAAGCCACGCTGTCGTCCGGCCTGTCGCCGCTGACCCCGGGCATCACCCTGCAGCGTGCCTGCGGTACCTCGCTGGACAGCATCATCACCGTGGCCAACAAGATCGCGCTGGGCCAGATCGAATCGGGCATCGGCGGTGGTTCGGACACCACCTCCGACGTGCCGATCGTCTACGGCAAGAAACTGCGTGCACGCCTGCTGGCGGCCAACCGCGCCAAGAGCACCGGCGACAAGATCCGTGCGCTCACCGCCGGTTTCAAGTTCTCCGAGCTCAAGCCCGAGTTCCCGGGCGTGGCCGAGCCGCGCACCGGCAAGAGCATGGGCGACCACTGCGAGGACATGGCGAAGGAGTGGAACATCTCGCGCGACTCGCAGGATGAGTGGGCGGTGTCGTCGCACAAGAAGCTGGCCGCCGCCTACGAGCGCGGCTTCTTCAACGACCTGATCGCACCGTTCCGTGGCGTCGAGCGCGACAACATCCTGCGCCCGGACACCTCGCTGGAAAAGCTGGCCACGCTGAAGCCGGCGTTCGACAAGGTTTCCGGGCGTGGCACGCTCACCGCCGCCAACTCCACCCCGCTGACCGACGGTGCCGCTGCAGTGCTGCTGGCCAGTGAAGAGTGGGCACGCGCGCATGGCCATGAACCCCAGGCTTACCTGCGTGACGCGCACGTCGCCGCGGTGGACTTCGTGCACGGCGAAGGCCTGCTGATGGCACCGACCATCGCGGTGCCGGAGATGCTCAAGCGCAACGGCCTGACCCTGCAGGACTTCGACATCTACGAGATCCACGAAGCCTTTGCCGCACAGGTGTTGTGCACCCTGCGTGCGTGGGAGAGCGAGGACTACTGCCGCAACCGCCTGGGCCTGGACGCGCCGCTGGGCCGCATCGACCCGGACAAGATCAACCTGCTGGGCTCGTCGCTGGCCACCGGCCACCCGTTCGCCGCTACCGGCGCACGCGTGATCGCCACGGCAGCCAAGCAGCTGGCCGAACGCGGCGGTGGCCGCGCACTGGTGTCGATCTGCACCGCTGGCGGCATGGGCGTGGTGGCGATCGTCGAACGCTGATCGCATCCATCGGTGGGTGCCGACCGTTGGTCGGCACGATCCGGCCGGCACTCCTGGAACTGAAAACGCCGCCCATCGGGCGGCGTTTTTTTGTTCGGATTGTTGCTCTGGTGGGTGCCAAATTCACCGGTGGATGCCGGCCAGCGGCCGGCACTACCCATCAGGGCAACCGCGGGTTGCCGAATTCGTCGCGCTCTTCGTTGGCGTCATACACCGGCGGCTGTGCAACGATGGGCTGCTCCTCCACCGTGGCGCGCAGCGGCGTCTCGGTGCCACGCACCAGTTCCACGCTGTCCTCGCCGCGCTGCAGGCGCAGCGCATTGGCCAGGCACTGCGCGGCCAGCGCGTGTTCGCCACGTTGCGCGAACACTTCACCCAGCGCTTCCCACGCCGGTGCACCGGCGCCCGCGGCAATGGCCTCGTGCAGGAACGCATCGGCGGCATCCCATTGCTGCTGGCCCAGGGCCACGCGGCCCTGTGCCAGGCGCAGGGCGGCCGAGTCATCGTGCACGTTGCGCCAGCGCGCCAGATTGGCCTGGCGGGTGGCCAGGCGCTCGGCGGGCAGGCGGCCATACAGCGTCACCAGATCGTCATTCCAACGCTGGTCCAGTGCCTGTTCCAGCGCCAGCAGCGCCGGCTCATCCCAGTCCAGCGCCACCGCACGGCTGGCATAGGCGCCCACCACGTCCGGGGTGGGGCGCAGCGCCTTCGGGGTGGCCTCCCACTGTGCGGCCAGCGCGTTGACGTCGGCCGCTTCCAGCAGCGCCTGTGCGGCCAGGCGTGCCTCCAGTTCGCTGTTCGCGTCGGCCGGCAGCACCTTGCTCTGGCGCAGCGCACCCAGCTGGCCATACGCTTCGTGGGCGCGGCCGGCCTGTGCCAGCGCTTCGGTACGCAGCCACAGGCCGCGCGGCGGCAGCGGCTGGATCGCCGCTACGTCCAGCGCATTGATCGCATCGACCGGCAGATCGCGCGCCAGCAGCTGTTCGGCGCGCAGCAGCGCCTGCAGGGTGGCGTCGCTTTCACCCAGGCGCTGCAGCAGCGCCTCTCCGGCGGGGCCATCGGCCCGTGCCTGCGCGCTGCGCACGGCGGTGGCCAGTGCCACCGCGCTCACTTCCGGGTCCCTGGCGGCGCCGTCCAGCAGCTTCTCCGCACGCTGCCACTGGCCATGCTCGTAGGCCTGCAGGCCGTCGATCAGGCGCACCCGGCCCTGCTTGCGGCGGTAGCGGCCCCAGGCACGGAACGGTGCAGCGATCAGGCTCCACAGCAGCCACAGCACCAGCACCGTGATCACCGCCAGCAGCGCTACCTTCGGCAGGTTGCTGTGATAGTCGTAGCCGCCGTAGCGCAGGGTCACTTCGCCGAAGCGGTTCAGGTCATCGGCGCCGAGCCATTGCGCGGCGACCACGCCGATGGCCACGGCCAGCAACAGCACGACCAGGGATTGCAGGGGTTTCATGCGGGCTTACCTCCGGTCGGTCTGGGTGCGCAGTTGTTGCAGGGTGCTGCCAAGGACAGCGTCGTTGGCCTGCAGCGGCAGTTCGCGCAAGGCCTTCAGTTCAGCACGTTGCGCGCGCAGGGCCGGTGAATCCGGCCAGCGCCGCTGTGCCCACTGCTCCACGCGGTCCAGAGCGGTGTTGCGGCCCGCGCGGTCGCCGCGCTCGATCGCGGCGCGCGCCAACGTCAATTCCAGCTGCAGTGCATCATCGGCGTTGCGCTTTTCGGCGGCCGTCAGCGGGCCGTTCTGGCGGCTCGGGGTGATGTCCACGAACGGTGCCAGCGTGGCCTGCCACCAGGGCTTGGCGGTGCTGCTGCCGGTCGTGCCGGTGATCTGCGAGGGCAGGCCCTGCAGCGCCCGGGCCACAGCATCCAGGCGCTGCAGCGACTGCACGCGCGGGCCGCTGCCCAGCGCATCCAGTGCCTCGCGCTCCTGCACCAGCGCCTGGCGCAGGTTCAGGCCGTCGGCGTCGGGCAGATCGGCCAGCGCGGTGGCGGCCTGTGCATACAGGCGGCGTGCGCCGTCCACGTCGTCGGCGTAGTTCAGGCGCTGCGCAGCCTGGGTCAGCAGCAGCTCGGCCTCATCGCGCTGCACCGCCTGGCGGCCCTGGTTGGCACTGTCGGCCAGCTTGGCCACGTTCTCTTCCAGCAGCGCGCTGCGCTGTGAGAGTCCCAGCATCTCGTCGCGCAGCACGCGGTTGGTGGTCGCCGCATCCTGCAGGCGCTGGCTGGTCGCGCGCTGGTCACGGCGCAGCGCATCCAGCGTGGCCTCCAGGCCCTTCAGCTGTACGGCCGTGGTCTGTGCCTGCGCTTCCTGTTCGCGCTGTTGCTGCTGCCAGACGTACCAGCCGGCATAGCCGCCCGCGCCGAGCACGACCACGGCGGCCAGCGGCAGCAGCCAGCGCACGGGTCGATGGGGCGGGGATGGCGGAGTATCGTTCATCGGGCTTCCTTGTCGGCAACGTCGCCGGTCGGGGGCCGGCAGGCCGCGTTGTGCACAGCATCACCGTTGCCGACGACAGCGGCAAGCGTGACCCACGTCCCTGTTCAGGTCGCTGCCGGGACGGTGAGCGTGGCGTGTGCGGCCGCCACCAGCTGCGCAGCGGTGGGGCCGGCGCTGCGTGTGATGCGCTGCAGGCCGAGCGCTTGCGCCTGTTCGCCGAGGCGGTCACTGGCAACCACCACGCGGGCAGACGCCCGCAGGCGCTGCTGCCCGGCCGGCGGAAGCTGTTGCCAGAAATGCTGCAGGGCTTCGCCACTGCTCACGGCCAGCACCCACGGCTGTGCTGAATGCGCCAATCGCGCCAGCGTTCGCGGGGGCAGTCGCAGCAGGCGACGCTGGTAGACATCGGCACGTTCGATCGTGGCGCCCGCCGCCTGCAGCTGCGCGGCAATCAGGCCACGCCCGCCGGGGGCGGTCACCAGGCCGATGCGCAGGCCCTGTACGTCGGCCAGCACCGGCAGCGCCAGCAGCCCCTCGCTGTCCATCCGCTGCGGCGCGTGCACCTCGGTGATGCCGTGTGCCTGCAATGCGCGCGCAGTGCCTTCGCCCACGGTCAGCCACGGGCTGCACTGCGCTTCGGCCAAAGGCAGCAGCGATGCCGCTGCGGCGACAGCGGCCGGGCTGGTGAACACCACCCGGTCGCAGTTCAGCGCGCGTTGCAGCTGGCGCACCACAGCCGTGCCATGCAGGCGCTGCAGGCGCCAGGGCGCCAGGGCCAGGACATTCCCGCCCAGCCCGGCAACGGCGCGGCGCAGCGCCACGTTCTGGCCCCGCGGGCGCAGCGAGATCAGGGTCCAGCGCGGGCCGGAACGGGTGGCGCCAGTGGGTATCGTATGGTCGACCATTGCCTGCATTATGCGGGCCCTTCGTTGTCGTGGTCGCTGCTCCGATGTCCGTTGATGCCCTGACTTCCTCGTTGGCCGCCCTGCAGGACGTGCTGGACTGCATGCCGGCGGTCCGCGCCATGCAGATCCAGCTCGACGGCTATGCCGATGGCGTGCTGCGCATCACCGCGCCGCTGGCGGCCAACGTCAATGACAAGGGCAACGCCTTCGGCGGCAGCCTGGCCTCGGTGCTGACCCTGTCCGGCTGGGCCTTGGTCAGCCTGCGCCTGCGCCTGGCCGGCCACGATGCCGAGGTCTACGTGGCCGACAGCAACCTGCGCTACCTGGCCCCGGTCTACGAAGACCTGCACGCCCACGCCGAAGCGGCCGAGGCCACCGGCTGGGACGCCTTCCTGAACACCTTCCGGCAGCGCCGCAAGGCCCGCATCAGCATCATCGCCACCCAGCCCGGTGCCGATGGCAAGCCCGCCGCCGAGTTCAGCGGTCGCTTTGTTGCCTTCGCCAAAGGGTAGGATGGCAGGCTGACGTCCTGGGGAAATCACCGATGCGCCGCTTCATCCAGTTCCTGATGTGTTCCCTGCTGCTGGTCAGCGCCGTGGCTTCGGCCGACGACCTCAGCCGCAAGCAGCGCAAGTTGCTGGAAGAGACCCAGATCGCCTACGGCGCGACCATCCGCTGGGGCAGCATGGACGATGCCATCGGCTACCTCGACCCCAAGCTGCGCAAGGAAAAGCCGCCGACCGAGTTCGAGCTCAACCGTTACGCGCAGCTGCGCGTGTCGTCCTATCGCGAGCGCAGCAGCGCCTCGCTGGACGGTGGCCTGGTCGAGCGCCGGGTCGAAATCGGGGTGATCAACCAGAACACCCAGGCCGAGCGCACCGTGGTCGTGGTCGAGCGCTGGCGCTGGGACCCGGAGGCCAAGCGCTGGTGGCAGACCGCCGGCCTGCCGGACCTGTGGAAGGGGCAGTGACGGGCCGCGTCCGGCTTGTGCGACAATCGGCGCCCGCTTAATCGACCCGTGACCTGAGTGAATTACGAAGAGTTGCTGGCCTTTGCAGGCCGAAACCCGATGCTGTCCGCGGCCCTGGTCGGCCTGACCGTGGCCATCATCGTCACCGAGATCCGCCGCCTGTTCCGGGGCTTCAAGGGCATCAAGCCCGCCGAACTGACCCAGCTGATGAACGCGGGCGGCACGGTGGTGGTCGACCTGTCGGCCAGCGGTGACTTCGAGAAGGGCCATATTGCCGGCAGCCGCAACGCCCAGGCCAGTGCCTTCGGCCCGGAGCACAAGCTGGTGGCCAACGCCAAGCAGTCGCCGGTGGTGCTGGTGTGCCGCAGCGGCAACGCTTCGGAAACCGCCGCCAAGGCGCTGAAGAAGGCCGGTTTCGAGAAGGTCTACGTGCTCGACGGCGGCATCCCCGCCTGGCAGCAGGCCGAGCTGCCGCTGGTCAAGGGCCGCAACTGATTGTCGCAGGTGGCGGATCCGGCCTTGTCTGGGCCGGGTCCCGCCCCCATCGCAGTAGTTCGACCATCGTTTTCATTGCATTCACCTGGAGTTACTGGAAATGTCCGAAGAGATCACCAACGGCGCCGCTGCGCCGGTCGATGCCGCTACCGGCCCCGCTTTCACCGTCGAGAAGATCTACGTCAAGGACGTCTCCTTCGAGTCGCCGAACGCACCGACCATCTTCAATGACCAGGTGCAGCCGGAGCTGCAGCTGAACCTGAACCAGCAGGTGCAGCGCCTGGGTGAGAACGCCTTCGAAGTCGTGCTGGCCGTGACCCTGACCTGCCAGGCCGGTGAGCGCACCGCCTACGTGGCCGAAGTGAAGCAGGCCGGCGTGTTCGGCCTGGTCGGCTTGGACCCGCAGTCGATCGACGTGCTGCTCGGCACCCAGTGCCCGAACATCCTGTTCCCCTACGTGCGCCAGCTGATCAGCGACCTGATCCAGGCCGGCGGCTTCCCGCCGTTCTTCCTGCAGCCGATCAACTTCGAAGGCCTGTACGCAGAAACCCTGCGCCAGCGCCAGGAGCAGGGCGACGCACCGTCGCTGGCTGACTCCGAGCCGGCCGGCAACGCCTGATTCCTGCCGCGACGTCACGGATGAGCACTCCCGCTGACAAGATCGCCGTGCTCGGCGCCGGTTCCTGGGGAACCGCCCTGGCCAGCCTGCTCGCACGGCACGGTCACCCGACCGTGCTGTGGGGGCGCGACGCGGCCGTGGTCGAGGCCATCGACCAGCGCCACGAGAACCCGCGCTACCTGCCGGGCATCCCGCTGCCGGACAGCCTGCGTGCCACCACCGATCTGGCGTCGGCGGTGCAGGGCGCGGCCTGGATCCTGGTGGTGACGCCGTCGCACGCGTTCGGCGAGACCGTGCGTGCGCTGGCGCCGCTGCGACCGGCCGGTGCCGGCGTGGCCTGGGCCACCAAGGGCTTCGAACCCGGTTCGGGCCGTTTCCTGCATGAAGTGGCGCGCGAAGTGCTGGGTGAGGATGTGCCGCTGGCCGTCGTCACCGGGCCGTCGTTCGCCAAGGAAGTCACCCAGGGCTTGCCGACCGCGATCACCGTGCACGGCGACGTGCCCGAGTTCGCGCAGACGGTGGCCGAGGCGATGCATGGCCCGGCGTTCCGCGCCTACACCGGCGACGACATGGTCGGTGCCGAGCTGGGCGGCGCGATGAAGAACGTGCTGGCGGTGGCCACCGGCGTGGCCGATGGCATGCAGTTGGGCCTTAACGCCCGTGCCGGCCTGATCACCCGCGGCCTCAACGAAATGCTGCGCCTGGCCGCTGCGATCGGCGCCAAGCCGGAAACGCTGATGGGCCTGGCCGGCCTGGGCGATCTGGTGCTGACCTGCACCGGCGACCTGTCGCGCAACCGCCGCCTGGGCCTGGCCCTGGGCCGCGGCCAGACGCTGCAGGATGCCGTGCGCGAGATCGGCCAAGTGGTCGAGTCGGTGCAGACCGCCGACGAAGTGATGCGACAGGCGCGCCGCCATGGCATCGACCTGCCGATCTCCGACGGTGTGCGCGCCGTGCTGCATGGCGAGCAGACCCCGGAAGAAGGCTTGCGCGCACTGCTGGCGCGGGAACAGAAACCGGAGTATCCGGACACGCTGTTCAAGTGAATCGAAAAACCCCGGCCAGGTGCCGGGGTTTTTTATGTGCGCGACCCATCCACGCATGGCGTGGATCTACTGCCGAACCCGCTTCTGGTGGCTGCCAACCTTGGTTGGCGCCCGACGGCGGCAATCACCGCGCCCGCGGCGGCGCGTTGCTGTTGTCCATGTCCGAAAAGATCAGCCACGGCCCATTCCCCGCGCGCTTCAACGTGAGCGTGAACTTGCCGGTATCGCCCACGTTGTTGCCGTAGCTGTACGCACCAACGATGTAGCCCGGAAGAAGCTGCGCGCCTTCTGCATCGTGGGCAATTGCCGGCGATGCCATCAGCAGGGCACCGCAGAAGATCATGGCGAGTCGTGTGCGGCGCATGCGTCCAGGCCCTGGCGATGATGGGAAGGCTTCAGACGCATCCTAGCGCCGCGCCGCTGGTTAGAATCACGCGGCCGCAGATTCGGTGGACGCGGCGCAGATCAGACAAGGACACGCGATGAAGACGCGAATCACAGGGATGGCGATGATGGCCGCGCTGCTGGCAGCCTGCGGACAGGCACCGGAGAAGACTGGCGAGGCCGCGCCTGCTGCGGCGCCAGCACCAACCACCGAAGCTCCGGCCGCCACGGCCACGGTGGTCGAGAAGGAACCGTCAATCGAAGACAGCGTGGACCCCGCGGTGTGGGACAGCGAGGGCGAACCGGAAGACCCGGGCGCCGGCGGCGAACTCACCTGCGCGGACAATCCGCTGGCGACCCACTTCTTCACCCTGGTCGGCGGCAGTACCGTGGACGACTGCGGCCGCAAGGACCCGAAGGTGCTGGCGGCCTTCAACGCGCTGATGAAGGACACCGCGGCAGCCGAATCCAGCGACAAGGAGATTCCCACGCTGCGCGAGCGCCTGTTGAGCGGACCCAGCGGCCCTGGCGAGCTGGTAGTGCTGCAGGGCGAGCCGTGGTGGTTCTACACCGCCTGCCAGGCCCACGACTGCCCCGGCACCGCGTTGGCGATGCTGTACTCACCCACGCAGGCGAAGATGGTCGGCCGTCTTACTGCGCGCTGCCGTGTGTGGTGGCTGGGCGAGCCGACGGCGGAACAGCGTGTGCAGATCGAGCAGCGCCAGCCACTGCAGGATGCCGCGCTGAAGGAAGACAGCGCGCTTTGCGAGTGATGTGGCGCCGGCGTCACCCGTCCGGCTGCATGCGCGCGCTGGCCTGTGCGTTCATCGTCAGGCACGCCATGATCAGCCCTTCCATCACCCGGTCGCCCACGTACTCGGCCTCCGCGCCGTTCTGACGCACGCGCTCGGCCGCCAGCAGCAGCTCCAGCGTCACGCGTTGGCCGGCCAGTGCACAGTCCGCATCGGCCAGCGCCATGCAACGGCCCGGCATCTGGTGACGCTCCGGCCAGGGTTGGCCATCGGCGGCCGCGCCTTTGCCGATGCGGTGAAGCGTGGCGATGAAGGCGTTCGGGTTGGTCGCAGCCGCGTGCTCTGAGGGCTCACCGCCAGTGGCGGACGAGCGATGCGGATGCAGGCGGGGGAAGTCCGGTGAGGTCATGGCAGTGCTCCGTGCAGGACAGACGGTAGCCGCCACGCAAAGGTGGCGGGCGGAGACGTGGCTCGAAAACCGGGAGATCACGAACAAGACCGGCAGGCGCAAGGCCTCCACGCTCCGCCCGCCATAGCCGGCAGACGGAATGCCAGCCGGCGCCACGCGGGGTGACGCCGGCTGGCAAGCGCAAACAACGTTCGTGATCTGACGGGTTTTCGAGGCCCGGCCACCCATCTTCCGGTGGCCCGCCATCTGTACCGCTGTCGCTGCGCAACGCCAATCAGACGAGTTGCAAACAGCGTTTGATCGAAGACGCTTTCAGCATTCTTGCACGCTGTTAAGCCGTCGCGGACGCAGGTGCCGCAACGTCCGTAGCAGCATGGGAAATATGCGACATGGTTCGAACTTGATGACAGGGATGTGGGTACCCCACCAAGCCGATGACGACAGTGCGGAGCGAAGAAGGTAAATCGAACTCGCCCCACTCTGGTTGTCAGCGCTCTTCGGGTCCTTCGTACCAAGCCTGAGTACGGTTCACGATCCGCACCACGGACAGCATGACCGGTACCTCGATCAGCACACCCACCACGGTGGCCAGCGCCGCTCCCGAGTGCACGCCGAACAGTCCCACCGCTGTGGCCACAGCCAGTTCGAAGAAGTTGCTCGCACCAATCAGCGCTGACGGGCCGGCCACGCAATGCGCCACGCCCAGACGGCGGTTCAGAAGGTAGGCCAGGCCCGAAGTGAAATAGACCTGGATCAGGATCGGCACCGCAATCAGCGCGATCACCAGCGGTTGCTTCACGATCTGCTGGCCCTGGAACCCGAACAGCAGCACCAGCGTCAGCAGCAGCGCGGACAGGGACAGCGGGCCCAGCCGTCGAAGCGCGCGCTGCAGGCCCGCCTCGCCGCTGCGCGAAAGCATCCAGCGCCGCAGCAACGCGGCCACCAGCACGGGCACCACGATGTAGAGGCCAACCGACAACAGCAGCGTGTCCCAGGGCACAGTGATCGCCGACAGGCCGAGCAGCAGCGCAACCACCGGTGCGTAGGCGACCACCATGATCGCGTCGTTCAACGCCACCTGGCTCAGGGTGAAATTCGCATCACCGCGGCACAGGTTGCTCCACACGAACACCATGGCGGTGCAGGGCGCGGCCGCCAGCAGGATCAGCCCGGCGATGTAGCTGTCGATCTGTGCTGCAGGCAACCAGTCCGCGAAGGCATGGCGCAGGAACAGCCAGCCCAGCAGCGCCATCGAGAACGGCTTCACGGCCCAGTTGATGAACAGTGTCACGCCGATGCCCTTCCAGTGCTGCTGCAACTGGCGCATCGCAGTGAAGTCGACCTTCAGCAGCATCGGGATGATCATCAGCCAGATCAGCACCGCAACCGGCAGGTTGACTTTGGCCACTTCGGCGGAGGCCAGCACCGCGAAGGCATCGGGCAGGACGTGGCCCAGCAGCGTGCCCATCGCAATGCACAGCACAACCCACAGCGTCAGGTGTCGCTCGAACAGACTCATGGCAGTGGCACCGTCACTGCGCGCCGTCGGTCGGCAGCAGCTGGCCGATCCGGTCCAGCGCGTGCTGCAGCGCTTCGCGTTCAGACCACACCGATTCGGGCAGTGCGAGCAGCGCACGCAGGCGCGTTTTCACGATGGCATGGGCCAGTGCGAAGGCTGCGGCCTTGTCGGCATCGCTGCCTGCCACGGCGGCCGGATCAGGCAGGCCCCAGTGGCTGCGGATGAAGTCACCGAACACCACAGGGCAGGCTTCGGCAGCGGCCGCGTCACACACGGTGATCACCAGGTCCATCGGGGCTGCGTCCACGAACTCATCCCACGACTTGCTGCGCAGCCCTTCAATGGGCATTCCTTCGGCCTGCAACTGGGCGAGCGCGAAGGGATTGATCTGGCCAGTGGGCTGGCTGCCCGCACTGAATGCGCTGAAGTGATCGCCGCCCCAGGCGCGCAGGGTGGCTTCAGCCAGCACGCTGCGCGCGCTGTTGCCGGTGCAGAGGAACAAGACATTGCGGGTCATGTGGCTTCCGTGGTCAGTGAGTGGCTTGGACATGCACAGCGCGCTGGCCGGGCAGAGACTAGTGAACTCGGCAGAGCTGCGGATCGCCTCCGCTATCTGCGCGCGATCGCATCCGGCATAGCCGTGCCGCGCAAACCACGGGCCTGCCGACGTCGTCAGCAGCACCAGTTCCCAGACCTGCATGCGGCGGGCCATGTCCTCGGCCGCTGACAGCAACGCGCGCCCAAGGCCGGTATTGCGTCGGTCGTCGGACACCACCAGCGAGCGAAGCAGGGCCGACGCGCCGAAGATCTGCAATCCAACGGCACCCACGGGAACGCCGTCGAGGTCTGCGACGAGAAACGCCACCTCGCTGCTTTCCAGATCGGCCACGGGCAACTGCGCCTGCTGCAGAAGGTCCCGGATGTAGGACAGGTCGTCGCGTGTGCCGGTACGAATCATCGGATCGGGTTTCATCTCAGCACCTGCATGCCGGTTCGTTCACCGTGCACCGCTCATCCGGGGAGCCCGCGCAGCAGTTGTGCGTCAGGTACTGGACCAAGCCGTTCATCGCATCGAAGTTGGCGCGGTAGCAGACGTGGCGGCCTTGGCTTTCGCTCTCCACCAGCCCGGCCTGCACCAGCTCCTTCAGGTGGAAGCTGAGCGTGGCTGGGGGTACCTGCAGGGCCGTGGCGATGTCGCCCGCCATGCGCCCTGCCGGGCCCGCCTCCACCAGCAGTCGGAAGGCAGCCAGGCGGGTGGCATGGCCGAGGGCGGTCAGGGCGGTGATTGCATTAGATGTTTCCATATTTCTAGAATAGTCGAATGAATGAGCCAATCACAAGCCTGGACCTGCCCAACCTGCTGGAATCGTCATTGCCCCAGCCCAATCATCACCAGCTCGCCGCGGCAGATCTGGGGCCGCCACGCATTCTCCTGCTCTACGGCTCGCTGCGGCCCCAGTCGTTCAGCCGCAAGCTTGCGCTGGAAGCCGAGCGGCTGCTGCGCCACTTGGGGTGCGAAACCCGGGTGTTCGATCCGCATGCGCTGCCGATGCTGGACAGCGTGGACAGGAATCACCCCGAAGTGCAGCGACTGCGCGAATGGTCACAGTGGTCGGAAGGGCAGGTCTGGGTCAGCCCCGAGCGGCATGGCACGGTCACCGGCGTGTTCAAGAACCAGATCGACTGGTTGCCGCTGGAAGATGGCAGCGTGCGGCCCACGCAGGGCAGGACGCTGGCGGTGATGCAGGTGAGTGGCGGCTCGCAGTCGTTCAACACCGTCAACACGTTGCGCGTGCTCGGCCGCTGGATGCGCATGCTGACCATCCCCAACCAGTCGTCGGTGGCCAAGGCCTGGCAGGAATTCGATGACGACGGCCGGATGAAACCCTCGCCGTACTACGATCGGGTGGTGGACGTGATGGAAGAACTGGTGAAGTTCACGCTGCTGACGCGGGGCCGGTCGGACTACCTGGTGGACCGCTACAGCGAGCGCAAGGGCGACGCGCACGCCGCGGCATTGGCGCAGGCTGCAGGGGCTACCGCTTCCTGAGTTCCAGCACGCGCGCTACCTGCTCGCGCGCTGCGCGCCCTTGCTGTTCTCGTCCTTTGCATCGCCACGGCTCTGCGCGAACGCGGGGAAGGTCTTTGCGATCGAATCCTTGTCCGGCAGGATGTAGAACACGCCGCCCTTCTGGAACGTGGATTGCACGATCTGTTCGTAGAAGCCGGGCGAAACGTTGATGCAGCCGTGGGTGACGCGGTTGTCGTCCGGCGTCGGCGTCGCCAGTCGTTCGGCGCGCTTTTCCTTCGGGCTGCCCGGTGGCAGCGGATGCATCGACACGGCGGAATCGTAGTCAACCCACAGCACGCGCCCGGCATCGTCGGAGGGGCCATAGGCGCCAATGAAGCGGCCCGCAGGCGTGGTGCGGTCGTGGCCGGGAATCGCGCTCAGGGCAAGCTTGGCGACGCCGGGTGCGGAATGATCGCCGATGGCCGAACCGAACAGTGCCGGCGCGGCGCCGCGCAGCTTGCCGTCGCCGCCGAAGACCAGGACCTGCGCGGCGGCCTTGTCCATGATCGCGAACGGATAACCCTGATTGTCCTTGCTGGCGACCACCCAGCCGGCCAGCTCGATCACTGTTTCGGAGACGCTCTGGTCGGGCGGAAGTTCATCAACGGCGGCTGCCGGTGGTGCGGGTGCGTCCTTGTCCCTGGCGTTGGCTACGCCGCTGCATGCAACGGCCAGTGCCACGGCCAGAGTGGCGTGCAGGGCGCGGTGTGCAGGGGAGGAGGAGGTACGAATGGGACGGCTCCTGGCAATGCAGATCTGAGGTGGAAGGACGCCAGTGGCCGGCGAGGGCCACTGGTTCCCGATACACAGGTGGATCAATTCAAACAGTGAGGGAGCGATCAGCCGCGCGGCTTGCGTCCGACGGGTGCCCTTTCAAGCTGCTGCACGCGGCCTTCGATCTGGTCCAGGCGCTGGTTGGCCTGCTGTGCCGACTGGTTGGCGGACTCGGCACTCTGTGCAGCGCCCTGCACCTTTACATCGAGCTGATCGAGGCGCGAGTTGATGGTTGCGAACTCGTCCTTGTAGGTGGCACAAGCGCCAAGGCTCACGGTGGCGATGAGCGCGACAGCAAGTGCGCGGGCCGTCTTCATGTGTTGCGGGTTCAGGTTCATTGCACTCCCTCCTTCGTCTGGGGAAGCTGGAATATAGCGGCGTTTGTTCCCCACGCTGACAAGCGCTTTCAGCTGAAATTGGAAGACGTGGAAGGATTGTGAAATGTATTCATCAGCAAAGCTTAACGAGTGAGATCAGGCGAGCTGATGTGCACAGAGGCGATGGCCTTGCGGTTGCTCGAATCGCCCAATTCATCAGCCTGAAGACGGCCTCATTCCTTCCCGTTTTCCACTGGCCCACACGCCGGGCGCCATTCACTTGCGGCAAGCAGTGCCGGCGCGCTTTCCGGACGCACCGCTAGCAGCGCGGCGACGGCACCAGCTTTATCATCGGCGCGGGCAACGTAGTCAGCGGCAATGCGGTAGCCGATCCAGTAGCCAAGATCGCCGCGGCGCGTTTCGTCGCCGGCTCCGTTGTAGAGCCATTGCGTCAGATCAGTACCGGCGCTTTCCCGGGCGAACTGGCGTTCCAGGGCGCATTCGCGGCCCTGCGTCCAACGACGCAGATGCGCGTTGGCCGGTTGCCCCGAGATCAGTTCGCCCACGTACTCGGCGCCGCCTTCAAGCAACGTCTGATAGAGCAGGGTGGGCTGCGCGACATCGACGCTCGCACCGGGCTGCTGCACGTGCACGTACTCATGGGCGATCAGGTGCACGAAACGATCGCCGATGTCGGGCTGCATCCAGTCGGCGTTGCACAGCGCCTCCAGTCCGATCACCACGCCGTCGGGCGTGGTGACACCGCCGCTGTTTCCCCGACCCACCAGCACGGTGACCGGCGGAAAACGTGCGGAGGGAAGCAGCGTGCCCAACCGATCGAGTGCCTTGGCAACCCGCTCGCGGATCTCCGGCAGCGCCGTCGCACAGGTACGGGCTTTGGCAAACAGCGCAGGTTTGTGCTGGATCGCATCTGCAAGACGATCCATCGAGCCGATACGGCTGTCAGTGAAGCTGCGTAGTGCATCCGTACCCGCATGCAGATAGCCGCGCTGCAGATCGTCGGCACTTGGCTTCCCTCCGCTTGCATCCAGCACGCTGAAGAAGCGCGCGACATCGTCGGTCTGAATCACGATGCGCCCGGAAGGGCGGGTACGTTCGGCTGCGTTGGCTACCTGCAGCATCATCGGCAGGGCGAAGAGCAGCAAAGCCCGCACTGTGCGCCGGGCATGAAGCGGAAACAGCAGTGACGCGATGGATGCGTGCGGCATGAGGAGTTCCCTGAACGCCAGCCTTATTTATACACCAGTCAGTTCAATATTCAGGGTCGATTAGACCCCCTAACGGATAATTCACACCTGTCGACCGCCTCCTCTCTCTCCCCCTCCCGGGAGGCGGCCGACGAAACCAAAATAATTAAAGGTGTGTCCCGATGAACAAGAATTCGCTGCTCGCCCTGGGTCTTCTGGCTGCCCTGCCGTTCGCTGCATCGGCAACCGATGGCCTGTCGTACAACTACGTTGAAGGCGGCTACGTGAACACCGATGCCAAGGGCGGCGACGCCGATGGCTGGAAGGTGAAGGGTTCCGTGGCGGTGCACCCGAACTTCCACATCTTCGGCGACTACAGCGCGCAGGAGACCGACAAGTTCAAGAACGACGTCGACCAGTGGCGCATCGGTGCCGGCTACAACTACGGCATCGCACCGAACACCGACCTGGTGGCCCGTGTCGCGTACCAGAAGTTCGACATGAAGCACGGCCTGGACTTCAACGGCTACTCGACCGAAGTCGGCGTGCGTACCGCGTTCAACCCGTACGTGGAAGGCTACGTGATGGCCGGCTACGAGGACTACACCAAGAAGCACGGCATCAACCCGGACGGCGAGTTCTACGGCCGCGTCGGCGCCACCGCCAAGTTCAACCAGAACTGGGGCCTGAGTGGCGAAGTGAAGCTGGCCAAGGCCGGCGACCGCGAGTGGTTCGTGGGCCCGCGCTTCACCTGGTAACAAACGCCTGTCGTTAGAGCGTGTTGTGCTGGCGTGTGACTCTCTCTCTCTCCCACACGCCAACCGAAGCCCGGCCTCGCGCCGGGCTTCTTCTTTTCTGTGCATCCGGTAGAGTGCAGGGCCGCAGGGCGGTCCTGCAGAGCCTGGCGCGGCGGATTCCAGCGCAATCACGATCAAGGGACATGATGAAGATGAAGGCGATCACCGCTGTGGCAGCACTGCTGCTGCTGGGAACGGCGCAGGCGCGTTCGAGCGCCGAATGGAATCTGAAAGGCGCCAACCGTTCGGAAGGCCGGGTTGTGCTGACCCTGGTGAGCAAGACGCCCGAACTGACACCAGCCAACCGGCAGGCGGCCGAACAGACCGCAACGCGCCAGTGTGCAACCTGGGGCCTTCCCGCTGCCGAACTGAACGGTGAGATCGAGCGTGCGTGCGATGGGCGCAGCCGTTTCGGCAAGTGCAAGCGGTGGCAGTTCACCATGCCCTTGCAGTGCAGTGCCGCGGTTTCACAGTGACGTCGTATCGTTTGCCGCAGGGCATGGGGGTGCCCCGACGAGGTGTTCGACTGGCTGCGCGAACGCGGTCTGCCAAGCGGTCGCTGCCAGCGTATCGCCCGGAGTGGGCCGCAGCAGTTCCATGTAGCGCAGGAATGCACGGTGCTGCGCGCAGGACGGAACGAGAACTGCTCCGTCGCCGGTCAGGCGGTTCCGCTATGATCCCGGCACGTCGCCATTGACGATGCACCCGCCTCAAGCCAGCAGGAACTGCCGTGAATTCCCAGCCCGCACCGATCACCGCCCTCAACCACACGCTCGACAACGAGCCGCAGCAGATCACCGCGCCACTCACCCATTCGGCGGCGTTCCTGGTGCTGAAGGTGAAGGACGACGTGGCGTCGATCGCCAAGGCGCGCGAGGTGCTGGCCAGTACCGACGATCTGATCAAGAACACCGCCATCCGCGAGATCGAGCGCACCTTCACCTGCAACGTGGCCATTGGCCATCGCGTGTGGCAGCCGCTGGTAGGGTCCACGCCGCCACGCGAGCTGAAGCCGTTCCGCGAGATCAAGGGCGCGACCCACACCGCTGTGTCCACGCCTGGTGACCTGCTGTACCACATCCGCGCACGTACGATGGACCTGATCGTGGCGTTCGAGCGCAACCTGCTGATGGCCTTCGGTGATGCGGTCGAAGCGGTCGATGACGTGGCCGGCTTCCGCTACTTCGATGGCCGCGACCTGCTCGACTTCGTCGACGGCACCGCCAACCCGGAAGGACTGTCGCTGCCGGAAGCCACCATTGTTGGCGATGAAGACCCGGAGCATGCCGGCGGCAGCTACGTGGTGGTGCAGAAGTACCTGCACAACCTCGATGCCTGGCGCGCGCAGAAGACCGAGGCGCAGGAGGCGATCATCGGCCGCACCAAGCACGACAACATCGAGCTGGACGATGCGCCGGCCGATGCGCAGAAGTCGCACAAGACGCTGTGCACCATCGAAGACGCCGATGGCGAGCACGAAATCCTGCGTGACAACATGCCGTTCGCCAACCCGGGCCGTGGCGAGTACGGCACCTACTTCATCGGCTACACGCGCCGCCTGTGGGTGATCGAGAAGATGCTCGAGCGCATGTTCATCGGCAATCCCGCGCCGCTGCACGACCGCATCCTCGACTTCTCCACCGCCACCACCGGCGTGACCTTCTTCGCGCCGTCGCGCAAGGTGCTGGCTGACCTGGGCGAGTGATCGCGCCGGGCCATCACGGCCCGCCATCTGCCTGTCATCTATGGCGCCGACCATGGCGCGCTGGATGGGAGTGCAGGAGGCTGGCGATGGTCATGGCAGGGAACAGGACCGGCGTACGCCGCTGGTGGCGGCCACTTGCCGCGTTGTTCGGGGCATTGGCACTGGGGAGTGCCAGCGTTTCCGCGCAGGAGGCTCCCGCACACTGGATGGCCTACGCCACCGCCGTGGGTGGCCAACTGCAGCAGCGCCTGCAGCAGGAGCAGGACCCGCAGGCGCAGCGCGTGCTGGAATGGCTGCAGGCACATCCGGACACACCGACGCCGCTACCGGTAAGCCTGTGGATCGCCGCGGACGGCCGCATTTCGAAACTGGAATTCGACAGCCTGGGTGATGCCCAGGTCGATGCCGACCTGCGCGCGACGCTGCAGGCTGCGCCGTTGCAGGCGGCCCCACCGGCCGACATGCGCCAGCCGCTGCGTCTGGGTTTGGCCCTGAGCCCGTAGATCCACGCCATGCGTGGATGGCGCGCCGATTGCCCGCAACAGCCACGCATGGCGTGGCTCTACTGCGTTGCCACCTGCGGCTCGCGCGCGGCCGCGCTCCATGCGCGCAGGCCGAACACGGCCAGGCCGAGGAAGAACACGTACAGCGCGGCGGTCACATGCAGCGACTTGAACAGGTACGCACCCACATAGACCACGTCCACGGCGATCCATACCCACCAGCAGGCGACGTGGCGGCGTGCCTGCCACCACTGGCCGACCAGGCTCAGTGCGGTCAGCATCGCGTCCAGCCACGGCAGCGCGGCATCGGTGAAGGTGTGCATCCCGGCGCCCAGCATCACGCCGCCGCACAGGCCGATGGCCAGGTCACGCAAGAGCTTGCCGCGCGCCAGCGGCACGATGCGGATGCTGCCCTCATCGGCGGCGTGCTGGCGCCAGTTGAGCCAGCCATAGACCAGGAAGCCACCGAAGGCGACCTGCAGCAGGGTGTCCGAGTACAGCTTGGCCTCGGTGAACACCAGGCCATACAGCGTGACCGACAGCAGGCCCACCGGCCATGCAGACAACCGGCGGCGGGCCATCAGCCAGACGCCGAGGATGCTGCACAGCGCTGCGCTCCACTCGAGCATCACGCTGCTCACAGCGCGAACGTCACCGACAGGCGGGCCTGTCGTGGTGCACCGGGGAACAGGTAGTAGTCACCGCCGCTGCTGCCGGTATCACGCCAGTAGAAGCGGTTGAACAGGTTGTCCACTGACAGGTTCCAGGTCACCGCGCGCTCGTGCAGGCGATGCTGGAAGCGCAGGCCGGCATCGAATACCGAATAGTCCGGTGCGCGCACGCCGCCGTCGGCACGTGCCACGTTGGCACCGGCATAGCGCCAGCCGCCGGTCACGTCCAGGCCCCGCACGAACGGCAGCGCGTAGGCCACGTGCACGCTGGCGCGTACCTTCGGCACGTTCACCAGCTGATGGCCTTCATAGGCTGGCGTGCCGGTGTCGCGCGCACGCGCCTGCAGCACGCTGGCGCTGGCCACGATCTGCAATGCATCCGTCAGCTGACCGTTGGCGGTCAGCTCCAGCCCGGTGTGGGTCTGCGTGCCTTCCTCGACGAAGGTGTAGCCCACGTCGCTGTTGTCCGGCTTGGCGTACTGGTACGGCTGCGAAATGCGGAACACGGCTGCGCCCAGCGCCAGCGCCTCGACCGGCACGTACTTCAGGCCCACTTCCAGCTGCCGCGACTGCACCGACGGCAGGAAGGTATCGGCATTGCTGGTCCAGAACGGCGCTTCCTGGCCCAGCGAAATGCCGCGCACGTAACTGGCGTAGGCGTTGAGCTGGTCGGTGGCTTTCCACACCACGGCGGTCTGTGGCAGGAAACGCGACAAGCGACTGTGGCGTTGCGGGGTGCCGCGCTTGTCATAGGCGCGCTCGTCCAGGCGGACGAAGCGTCCACCGGCCAGCCACTGCCAGTCGTCACCGAAGCTCATCCGGTCCAGCGCGAGGAACGCGGTCTGGCGGCTGTCCAGGCGTCGTGCGGATGGGCCCGGCATCTTCGGCGATGGCGCGAACACCGGCACCGGTGCGTCGTGGATGTTGCTGGTGCCGACGTACTCGTTGACGCTCGGGCGCCTGTCCACGGTGCGGCGGAAGTAGTCGGCACCGAGGGTCAGCTGGTGGCCGACGCTGCCGGTCTCGAAGCGGCCACGCAGTTCGGCACGGGCCTGCTGGTTGCGGCGGGTGTCGTCCGGGCTGCGGTAGTCGTAGACGTCATAGTCGCCGTTCGGCGCGAAATAATTGCCCGGCACGCTGCCGTCGGCGCACTGCGTGGCGTAGTAGCAGCCGTAGGCGAAGGCGACGTTGTCATCGATCACCGAGCGGCTATGGCCCACCGAGACGCGCGACTGCCAGGCCTCATTGAAGTCGTAGGTGTGCAGCGCGGTGATGTTGGTGCTGGCGATATCCACCGGGCGCTGCCACGGCTGGTAGCCGAGCAGATGCTCGCGGTCGACACCGCGCGGCAGGTCACGCGCACCCAGCAGCTGGTAGCCGGACACCGAGCGCTGCGAGCTGGTCTGGTAGTTGGCATCCACTTCCAGCTTGCCGCGCTCGCCGATCAGCCAGTCGGCGGCCAGCGAGTAGAAGTTGCGGCGGCCATCGGCGTGCTCGACGTAGGAATTGCTGGAATCCCATGCGGCATTCAGGCGCAGGCCGAAGCGCGGGGTGATCCAGTGGCCGACATCGACGGCGACGTAGCGCGAGCCTTCCGAATCGGTACCGAGCGTGGCGGTGCGCACTTCGGCCGGGCGCTTGCCGATGTAGTTGATGATCCCGCCCGGCGCCATCACGCCTGCCGCCAGGCCGGCTTCACCCTTGAGGATCTCCACCGACTGCACGTTCTCCAGCGCCAGGCGTTGTTCGCCGGCGATGGACAGCCCGTTGAAGCGGTAGCCGGTGGCCGCGTCCAGTGCGAAGCCTCGGATGGCGATGTTCTGGTAGTAGCCCACCGGCGCGTAGGCATCACCCAGCGAGGCATCGTTGCTGGCCAGCTCGGACAGCGAACGTACCTGGCGGCGGTCGAGGTAATCGCGCTCGAGCACGTTCATCGACGCGGGCGTGTCCTTCCAGCTGCCGCCACCGAAGGCATTCACGCGCGAGGTATCGGCCTTCGGTTTGCCGGCCTGCACGCGCACCGCCGCCAGTTCGGTCGGCGAGCGCTCGGCGCCGGTGGCAGCCGCATCGGGGGACGCTTCGGCCTCGCTGGCGTGCAGCGGCAGCGCGGCGCAGAGTGCGAGGGAGAGCAGGGTGGGGCGCAGGCAGCGGTTCATTCGGTTCGTCTTCGGACAACAAGGGAGACGAAGCGACGGCGCGCAGGTGCACCGGCCCATGACGGGGGTGTGGCTGCGGCTCAAAGCTCCCTACGCCGGTGCAAACCGGATCAGGTTCCAAGGGACTCTCTCAGCCTGGCAGATCCAGGCACCCCCGCTTCAGGTGATCATTTCACTACAAATGGTACGGATTTGCGAGCGCCACCCAGGGTCAGATCCCCTTCCTGCGGAAAGGGATCTGACCCCAACGCTGCGTCAACCGGATCACGCGGCGGCGTGCAGGGCCTGCAGCAGTGCCTGCCCCGGGGCGGTATGGAACCACGCCGGATGGCCGAGCATGAAGGGCTGCCACGCCACATCGGCATTGGCGGTCGAGCCTGTGACGCCCTCGAAATACTCCACTTCGGACAGTGCGAAGTCGAAATGCACCATCGGCAGCAGGTCGGCCAGCAGGTGGACGCGTGCCGCCGACAGCGGCAGCACCTGGCGGTAGCCATCGAGCAACGCCAGCGCGATATCGATGCGCACCGCCTCCATGCCGCGCTCCAGCTCCAGCCATGCCACGGCGTTGCGCTCGATTGCGGTAGCCAGGTCGAACAGTGCACTGGTGGGCGAGGCCAGGCCGAAATCCAGCACGGTGCTGACCTGCCCGTCGCGCCACAGCAGGTTGGAGACATGCCAGTCGTTGTGCGCCCACAGCCGTGGTTCGTCGCGCAGGCGCTCGGCCAGTCCCGTGTGCCACGGCAGCACGTCACGCCGCAGCTGTGCTTCCCACGGAATGCGCGCGAGATAGCGGGCCAGGCCGGGGCGCGCGTGCAGACCTGCCTTGATTGCGGCGATCGGATCGTCGGCGCGGATCAGGTCGTCGCGCGCCACCAGCAGATGGGTGCTGCGCTGGGGCGCGTGGTAGCTGGCGGCGGCGCGATGCAGCTGTGCGAGTGCGCGTCCGGCTTCGTGGGCCTGCGCGACATCGGTCAGCAGCGACCACGACACCGCGTCGCGGTACAGGTCATCGCCTGCGCCGACGTCGTGCAGTTCAAACGTCCAGTCACCGTGTTCGACCGCGGTGTGACCATCGGTCGCTGCCAGCACCTGCGTCACCGGCACGCCAGCAGCGTCGAGATGGGCGATGAAGCGGTGTTCTTCTTCCAGGCAGGCCGCGTTGCGCACGCTGTGGTGATGGCGCTTGATGAATACCGCGCCGCGCGTGCCATCGACGATGGCGGCAGCCGACAGCGGTCGCGGGCTGTGCCAGCGCGGTTGGCTGCCGCTGTCCAGCTGCGGATAGCACTGCCGCAACCACGCGATGTCCGCCGCGCTGATCGGTGGCCAGTCGGCAGCGACCTCGTCGTTGTTGAGGCCCTGCACGCGGTGGGAGGTAGACGTCATGCCGCAGCCCGAGAGGGGAAAGTCACATCCAAGGCTGCGCATTCAACGCCATGCGCGCGGCCAACGCAAACGGGCGGGTCATCGACCCGCCCGTTTCTACCATCGGCAGGGTAACGCCGCCGTGCCGCTTACCAGCCGCGATGGCGATCGCGGTCGTGGTAGTAGCGGTTGTCGTAGTAACGCTCGCGCTGCCAGCGGCGGTCGTCGCCACGGTTGTAGTAGCCGCTGCGGTAGTAGCCACGATCATAACGGCGGTCGTAGCGATTGTCGTAATAGCGACGGTCGCGGCGGTCGGAGGTGGTCAGATTGCCGATTGCGCCACCGGCCACGGCACCGCCGACGGTGGCCGCAGGGTCGCCGTTGGAGAGCAGGTTGCCGGCCACGCCACCGACCACGGCGCCGACCAGGGTGCGCTTGTCCTTCCTCGACATCGCGCTGGCATCGCTGACCACGGCGACACCGGCAACCAGTGCCAGAGCCATCGCCAGACCACGGAAGCTGAGTGTGGAAGTACTGAGCATGTTCGTTCTCCTGTGAGGTGCATGCCACGCTGGGCAGGGAGGGCGCGGGGCGCCCCGGCTGCCGTGATGTCCACGCTGGCGTTCCAACATTGCCGGAACATTGCCTGGTGCACCGAGCGGCTTGCGCATTCATCTAGCGGCAGGCGGCATGAAGCAAGGCTGAAAGCGGCTGCGGCCGCTCAGCTGGCGGAAAGGAAAAGGGCCGCGGAGGTGGCCCCTCCCTTCTCTGCCAGGGCGTTGGCATGTCCGACGCCCATCGCTTTCTGGGCCTGCCGCGCCTGCTCCTGCGGGGTCTCCTGCTGCGGCTGCAGCACGTCAGGCGCGCTCTGCACCGCACCGCTGCGAAGCGCCAGGCTCTGCCCGCTGGCGGCCGGACATGCGCCGGTCGATTCCTTCGACCTCGCATTGTTGCCGGTGCGATTATGTGAATCGCGTCTCAGATTTTCCCGTCACGCAGATAGTCGAACAATTCGGCATCGCCCTTCAGCCCCAGCTTGAGCATCGCATCGCCTTTCTGCCGGCTGATGGTGCTGACGCTCTTGTGCAGCAGCAGCGAAATCTCCTTTACCGTCATGCCGGTGCCGAGCAAGCGCAGCACCTCCACCTCGCGCGGGGACAGCGGCTTGCCGTCGCCCTCGCGCATGCGCCAGCTGCCGGCCGCTTCCACCCGCTCGCGCAGGCTGCGGCTGATGTAGGGCTGGCCGCGGTAGACCGACTGGATGGCCTGTGGCAGTTCGTCCATCGACGAACTCTTGTCGACCAGGCCGAGCACGCCGCTGTCGAGCACCATGCGCAGGATCGCCAGGTTGCTGGAGACGCTGAGCATCAGCACCGGCAGGTCGGGATGGCGGCGGCGGATCATGCCGATCATGGCGAAGCCGTCGGCCTGCGGGCTGCCCGGCATGGAGTAGTCGGTGACCAGCAGGTCACAGGGCTGGCTGGCGAGCAGGGTCATCAGCGCCTGCGCGCTGTCGGCCTCGCCGACCACGCGGCCGACGCCGCTCGACTCGATGACGGCGCGGGTACCGATACGGACCACGGGGTGATCGTCTGCGATGATGATGCGCAAGCTCATGCTCTAGTATGGCCATCGGGCACGCCGGACCGCGACCATCGCGGTCCCTGGCAGGATTCTAGGAGATCGACGCAGATGCGTAGGTGGGCTGTTCGCGGGCTGCTCCTGCTGCTGGCGGTGCTGGCGCTGCCCGTGGCCCAGGCACAGCCGGCCCCTGGCCTGCTGCCGCTCAGCCCGTTGCAGCGCGAATACCTGGTGGCGCATCCGACCATCGTTGTCGGGCAGTATGACAGCGGCTGGCCGCCCTTCGAGTCCCTCCGTGATGGCGAGCAGGTCGGACTGGGACCGGACTACCTGTCGCATCTTGCTCGCCAGCTCGGTGTGAAGGTCGAGGCGCGCCGCTATCCGGACTGGACATCCGTGCTGGATGCGGCATGTCGTGGCGAAATCGACGTGGTGATGAATGTCGGCCTCAGTGCCGACCGCACCCGCTGCATGGTCTATACCGCGGCCTACAGTGAGGCGCCGCTCGCTCTGGTGGGCCGGCCCGATGACCTGCGTGCCTCCGACATGCCGGACCTGGATGGGCTGAGGGTGGTGATCGAACAGGACTTCCTGACCGGTCCGCAGGTGCGCGCCCGATTCCCGCGTGCCCGCCAGCTTGTCGCAAACGACACGTTGAGCGCATTGCAGATGGTCATAGACGACAAAGCGGACGTCTACATCGGCAATGCCTTCGTCGCCACCGAGCTGATTGCCAGCCGGCGCCTGCAGGGCGTGGCGCTGTTGCGGCCGAGCGACCTGCCCCCCGAACGGTTGCACTTCGGCATTCCCAACAGCAAGCAACCCCTGGCCGAAGCCCTGGACCTGGCGCTGGCCGCGACCAGCCAGGCCCAGCGCGATGCCCTCGCACAACGCTGGTTGTCACCGCCGCACTGGTCGGCATCGGCGCAGCTGGCGCTGAGCCAGGCCGAGAAGCGTGTGCTGGAGCAGCCGCTGATGATCGGTTTCGCGCCGAATGCCGCGCCCCTGTCGTTCACCGGCGAGGATGGCCGGCCCAGTGGCCTGGCCAGCGAGTACCTGCAGCGCCTGATGCAGGCCGGCGCCAACCTGAAGGTCGAGAACAGCCACGACTGGTACGAGGTGCGTGAGAAGGCCCGCCGCGGTGAACTGCAGGCGGTGATGGGCATACCCGTTGATTCGCGCTACCTGGGCCCGGACTGGGTGTTCAGCCAGCCCTTCATCAGCGTGCCGAACGTGATTGTGGTCAGGAGCGATGGCGAATCGCTGCTGGGCCTGGCCGACCTGCAGGGCAAGCGCGTGCTGCTGTCCGACCCGGAGCGCGTGCGTGGCTATGTGCAGCAACAGGCGCCGCAGGCCCGGATCATTGCTGCGCGGAGTGCCGAGCAGGCGCTGCAGCGCCTGCTTGAGGGTGAAGCCGATGCCTATGTGGGCAACCTTGCCGTGGTCGATCACCTGCTGCGCAGCCGTTTCCCGGGGCGGATGCAGGTCGCGGCTCCGGCCGGTTTCAACGACCAGCTGGCGCTGGCGGTGGATCGCCGCCATGCGGCCCTGGCCACGACCTTCGATCGCCTGCTGCTGCAGATGACCCCACGCAAGCGCGAGGCGTTGCGCAGCGCCTGGCTGGCGGTGGAGTACCGCAATGGGGTCGACTGGAGCAATCTGCTGCGGTGGGGCGTGCCCGTGCTGATGGTGCTGCTGACCGCACTGCTGGTGCATGGCGTGGGCCATTGGCGGCTGCGCCGTGAGGTGGCAGGACGCCGCCAGCTGGAGCAGCGCCTGGCCGAGGTGACCGACAACCTGCCGGCGGTGGTCTACCAGGCCCGTCGCGATGCCGATGGCACGCTGAGCTTCCCGTTCATCGCCGGTGACCTGCCTGCGTTGTTCGGTATCACCCGTCAGCAGGCCGAACAGGATGCGAGGGTGTTGCTGGAACGCGTCGAGCAGGAGGACCGCGCGCGCATCCTGCATTCCATCGAGCAGGCCGCGCACCAGTTCGCGCCGTTGATCCTGGAGTTCCGCCTGCGCAGCGACGGGGAAGGCGTGCGCTGGGTGCGCAGCCAGGCCCATCCCTACGCCGCCGAAGAAGGCGCGGTGATCTGGAGCGGGTACTGGGTGGATGTAAGCGAGGCGCGGATGCAGGCCGATGCACTGGCGGCGGCGAAGGCGGACGCCGAGCAGGCCGCTGAGGCCAAATCGCGTTTCCTGGCCACGATGAGCCACGAGATACGTACGCCGATGAGCGGCGTGCTGGGCATGCTGGAGGTGCTGGCACACTCACCGTTGGACAGCGAGCAGCAGCGCATCCTCGGCGTGATCGAGGATTCGGCGCAGATGCTGCGGCAGATCCTCGACGACATCCTCGATTACTCGCGGCTGGAAGCGGGTGCACTGCGCCTGGAGCCGGTACCGCAACCGCTGCGGCCGCTGCTGGAAAGCGTGTGCCGGTTGATGTCGGCGCAGGCCAGTGCACGCGGGCTGGAGCTGCATGTGCAGATCGACCCTCAGCTGGCGGCAGCGCACGAAGTGGATGGCGTGCGCCTGCGCCAGATCGTGTTCAACCTGCTCAGCAATGCCATCAAGTTCACTGCGCGCGGCGAAGTGCGGCTGCAGCTGGAGGTACTGGGCCCGACCGCCGACGATGGCAGCCAGCCGCTGTGCCTGAGCGTCACCGACACCGGCATCGGAATCGCACCGGAACAGCTGCAGCACCTGTTTGCGCCGTTCACCCAGGCCGGTGCCTACATCCAGCGCGACCATGGTGGTACCGGCCTCGGCCTGAGCATCTGCCAGCGCCTGGTGCAGATGATGGGCGGCGAGCTGGAGCTGCACAGCACGCTGGGCGAGGGCACCCGCGCCGAGGTGCGGCTGGCGCTGGTGGAGGCAGGCAGGGGTGACGTTGAAGCGCTGGTTGCGGAGCAGGAGCAGGCGGCGCTGCTGCCGCTGGCGCTGCGCGAGGCACGCGTGCTGGTGATCGAGGACCACCCGACCAACCAGGCGATGATGGCGTGGCGGCTGCAGCAGCTGGGCGTACCTCATGTGCTGCTGGGCGATGGCCAGCAGGCACTGGACCGCTTGTCATCGGAGGCCTTCGACCTGGTCATTACCGACTGCCGCATGCCGGTACTCGACGGCTTCGGTTTCACCCGCCTGTTGCGCGAGCGCGAGGGCCGTACCGGCCAGCCGCGGCTGACGGTGCTGGCGCTGACCGCCAGCGTGCTGGACGACGATGCGCGCCGCTGCCGCGAAGCCGGCATGGACGAGGTGCTGGCCAAGCCGCTGTCGCTGGCCACGCTGCGCACCGCGCTGCTGCGCTGGCTGCCGCAGGCACAGGGCCAGTCATTCGATGCGCCGGTGCAGGAGACTGCCGCCGACGACGCTGAAGTGCTGCCTGATCTGGCCACCCTGCAGCAGCGCTATGGCTCGCGCGCCGTGGCCGAGCAGCTGCGCGACAGCCTGTTGCAGGCCAGTGAAAGTGATCTGGCGGCGGTGCAGCGCGCCGTGCGGGCCGGTGACCGCGAGACTGCGGCGCTCCACCTGCATCGCCAGGCGGGCGGTCTGGGGGCGATCGGGGCAAGCGCACTGGCCGGGCAGGCCAACGCGCTGGTCGAGCGCCTGCAGGATGCGACCGAGGCCGATCCGGGACCGGTACTCGCCGCTGTAACGGCGTTCGTGGCACGGCTGCAGCATCAGCTGCAGCGACTGGCTCACTGAGCCGACTGCTGTTGCAGGTAGGCGATCACCAGCGCGCGGCGTTCGGCGCTGGGAAAGGCGTTGTACATGCGCGTGCCGGGCACCACGTGGGTGGGCGACTGCAGGAACGCGTCCAGGGTCTGCGCGCTCCAGGTGATGTCGGCGCGGCGCATGCCGTCGGAATAGCCGTAATCGGGCAGGCTGCCGGCGCGACGGCCGATCACGCCGTGCAGGTTGGGGCCGAAGCGGTGGATGCCGCCAGGCTGCACGGTGTGGCAGCCGGCGCACAGTTCGAACGCGCGCTGCATGGCCTGCTGGCGGGCCTGTTCGGGCGTCGCCGGCGCCGCAGGCGGGCGCTGGCAGGCCGTGGCAAGCAGGGCCACGGCAACGGTGGTGAGCAGGCGGGAGGCACGCATGGGCGGGCAGGATAGCGGTGCGGTGGAGCGGCCGGGCTGCGACACGCGGTCGCAGCCCGGGGCGATCACATGCCCGAGTAGTTCGGGCCGCCGCCGCCCTGCGGGGTCACCCAGACGATGTTCTGGGTCGGATCCTTGATGTCGCAGGTCTTGCAGTGCACGCAGTTCTGCGCGTTGATCTGCAGGCGCGCGTCGCCGGCGTCGCCGACGAACTCGTACACGCCGGCCGGGCAGTAACGGGCTTCGGGACCGGCGTACTCGGCCAGGTTCACCTTCACCGGAATGCTCGGATCCTTCAGCGTCAGGTGGCTGGGCTGGTTCTCGTCGTGGTTGGTGCTGCTCAGGAACACCGAGCTGAGACGATCGAAGGTCAGCACGCCATCGGGCTTGGGGTAGGCGATGCGGGTGTGCTGCGACGCCGGCTCCAGGCAGGCGTGGTCCGGCTGGGTGCGGTGCAGGGTCCACGGCGGGTTGCGCACGCCCAGCTTCGGCAGCAGCCACTGCTCCACGCCGGTCATCAGCGTGGCAACGGTCTGGCCCTTCTTGAACCACTGCTTGAAGTTCTTGGCCTGCTGCAGTTCGGTGAACAGCCAGCTGGCTTCAAACGCCTTCGGGTAGGCGCTCAGTTCATCGTGCTGGCGATCGGCGGCCAGCGCGTCGAACGCGGCGTCGGCGCACAGCATGCCGGTCTTGATCGCGGCATGGCTGCCCTTGATGCGGCTGGCGTTGAGGTAGCCGGCCTCGCAGCCGACCAGCGCCCCCCCGGGGAACACCGTCTTCGGCAGCGACAGCAGGCCGCCGGCGGTGATCGCACGCGCGCCGTAACCGATGCGGGTGCCGCCCTCCAGGTGCTTGCGGATGGAGGGATGGGTCTTGAAACGCTGGAACTCCTCGAACGGGCTCAGCCACGGGTTCTTGTAGTCCAGGCCGACCACGTAACCAATGGCGACCTTGCCGCCGTCGGCGTGGTACAGGAACGCGCCGCCGTAGGTGTCGCTGTCCAGCGGCCAGCCAGCCGCATGCACCACCAGGCCCGGCTCATGCCTGGCCGGGTCGATCTGCCACAGCTCCTTGATGCCGATGCCGTAGGCCTGCGGGTCCTTGCCTTCGTCCAGTTTGTAGCGGGCGATCAGCTGGCGACCGAGGTGGCCGCGCGCACCTTCGGCGAAGATCGTGTACTTGGCGTGCAGCGCCATCCCACGCTCGAAGGCCGGACCGATGCTGCCGTCCTTCTCGATGCCCATGTCGCCGGTGGCCACGCCGATCACCTCGCCGTTGTCGCCGTACAGCACTTCTGCAGCGGCGAAGCCCGGGAAGATCGCAACCTCCAGCGCCTCGGCCTGCTGCGCCAGCCAGCGGGTCACTTCGCCCAGGCTGATGATGTAGTTGCCTTCGTTGTGGAAGCACTCCGGCAGCAGCGCATTGGGGGTGCTGCGCGCGCCGGTCTCGCTGAGGAACAGGAATTCGTCGCGGGTGACCTTCTGCTTCAGCGGTGCGCCGCGCTCGGCCCAGTCCGGGAACAGCTCGGTCAGCGCGCGCGGATCCATCACCGCGCCGGACAGCACGTGCGCGCCCGGTTCGGAGCCCTTCTCCAGCACGCACACCGACAGCTCGCGGCCGGCTTCGAGCGCGCGCTGGCGCAGGCGGATCGCGGTGGCCAGGCCGGCGGGGCCGGCGCCGACGATCACCACGTCGAACTCCATTACTTCACGCGGGGGCAGGGCGTTGGCTTCAGCGCTCATCGATTGCATGACTCGTGGGTAGGGCCGGCATCGGGGCCACCGGCGGTGCCTGGGAATCGCGCGTGCGGCCACGGGCGAAACGGTTGTTTGAATGTGTCAGGGTACCGGGCCGCGCGTGATCGAGCTAGATCGACGATGTTCACGTCATGATTGCTGCATTGCAGCGAACGCGGCTTCGGTGGTCGCCAACCTTGGTTGGCACCGGCAGAAAATACCAGCGCCGACCAAGGTCGGCCTCTACCCGTGCACCAACGCTGCGCGGATGACCGACAATGGCCGGGTCCTGACTGCGTGTGAGTGCCATGGCTTTGCATCCGTACGATCTGTTCGATGTCCGTTCCCTGCTCAACGAGGAAGAGCGCGCAGTGCAGGAGAGCGTCGCCCGCTTCACCAACGAGCGCGTGCTGCCGATCATCGGCGATGCCTTCGACCAGGCCCGCTTCCCCGATGAACTGGTGCCTGAGATCGCCTCGTTGGGCCTGCTGGGCGCGACCCTGCCGGCCGAGTACGGCGGCGGTGGCCTCGGCGCGGTCAGCTATGGCCTGATCTGCCAGGAGCTGGAGCGCGGCGATTCGGGCCTGCGCAGCTTCGTGTCGGTGCAGAGCTCGCTGTGCATGTACCCGATCTACGCCTATGGCAGCGAGGAACAGCGCCAGCAGTGGCTGCCGGCGATGGCGCGCGGCGAACTGATCGGCTGCTTCGGCCTGACCGAGGCGCACGGCGGTTCCGATCCGGCCAGCATGAAGACCCGCGCGGTGCGCGACGGCAGTGACTGGCGCATCAGCGGCAGCAAGATGTGGATCACCAGCGGCCCGGTGGCCGACCTGGCCATCGTCTGGGCGCAGACCGAGGACGGCATCCAGGGCTTCGTGCTGGAAAAGGGCATGGCCGGCTTCACGACGCAGGAGATCAAGCACAAGATGAGCCTGCGCGCGTCGCTGACCGGCGCGCTGTTCTTCGATGACGTGCGCGTGCCCGACAGCCATCGCCTGCCGAACGTGAAGGGCCTGAAGGGGCCGCTGGGCTGCCTGACCCAGGCCCGTTACGGCATCAGCTGGGGGCCGATCGGTGCGGCGATTGCCTGCCTGGATGAAGCACTTGGCTATGCCAAGGAGCGCGTGCTGTTCGGTCGCCCGCTGGCCGCCACGCAGAGCGCGCAGATCAAGCTGGCCGAGATGGCCCGCCGGATCACCACCGCGCAGTTGCTGGCGCTGCAGCTGGGCCGGCTGAAGGAAGCCGGCCAGCTGCAACCGCAGCAGGTCAGCCTGGCCAAATGGAACAACTGCCGCATGGCGATCGACATCGCCCGCGAGTGTCGCGATCTGCTCGGTGGGGCTGGGATCACCACCGAGCACGTGGCGATCCGGCATGCGCTGAACCTGGAATCGGTGATCACCTATGAAGGCACCGAGACCGTGCACCAGCTGGTGATCGGCCGCGAACTGACCGGCATCAACGCGTTCTGAGTGCACCGGTAGTGCCGGCCGCTGGCCGGCATTGCGGGTAGGGTGGGCGGCAAGGGACGCCTATCCGGAGATGCAAGCTGAATGAAGAACAATTCCGCTGTGAGGCAGCTGTTGTGCCTCCCGCTGCTCTTCCAAGCCTCCGTGCTGCAGATGGCATGGGCAGGCAACAGGGATGGGGCATGGGCAGGCAGTTATTCGCAGGCGAGCGATCTGTGTACCGAACCGGGCAGCGGGCGTAGTTGCCGCGATGGGTTCAGGGACAGCCTGTCGATTGTCGAAGAATCACTGGGCTATACGGTTGAGCTGCACAGTACCCAGGCGATGCAGCACGTCTGCTCCTTCGTGCTGCATATGAAGCCAGAAGGCGGAAAACTGATTCATCAGTCCGAACCAGGCACAGTGGCTATCGAGAAACATGCAGGTGTACTGAGAGTCTCATCCGGCGGGATCGACCCGACGGTGACGGGCTTGGGCATGTGCGGTGCGCATGCCGATATTGATGGCCTGGAGTTTTCTTCTGTGGGCAATCGCACGCGTTCCGGGCAACGCGATGGCGCGCGCCCCTGATTGATCCAGGCGGAACGCATCCACGCATGGCATGGATCTACTGCGCGGCTGTCGGGTCCGCCTTGAAGCGAGCCGAGCACCGCAGGTCCGGCGGGGGCGAAGAGGCGCGGGTGTCTGAGCGCAGCGAGTTCCGCGCCGTCCCCCGGCGGGCCGAGGAGCGCAGGGTACCGGTGCGCAGCACCAGCTCGCAGACGGCGGCGCGTTTCTTTTGGTTACTTTTCTTTCCGCGCGGAAAGAAAAGTAACGCCCATGAACGCATGCGCCCGCCACAGCAACAATCAGGCAGAAGAGAGACGCGTGGCGCTACGCCCCACCGGCAAACCCATGCTGCCGCCACGCCTCGTACATCACCACCGCAACGGTGTTGGAAAGATTGAGGCTGCGGTTGTCCGGCCGCATCGGCAGGCGCAGGCGGCGGCCATCGGGCAGGGCATCGAGCATCTCCTGCGGCAGGCCACGGCTTTCCGGGCCGAACAGGAACGCATCACCGTCTTCGAAGGCCACGCTGTCATAGCGGACGCTGGCACGCGTACTCAGGGCGAACAACCGCTTTGGTGCGATCCGCGCCAGCGCGGTGTCCAGGTCGGGGTGCACCTGCAGGCGCGAGTACTCGTGGTAGTCCAGGCCGGCGCGCTTGAGCTGCTTGTCTTCCAGTGCGAAGCCGAGTGGCTCGACCAGGTGCAGCTGCGCGCCGGTGTTGGCGCAGAGCCGGATCACATTGCCCGTGTTGGGCGGGATTTCCGGTTGGAACAGGATCACGTGGAACTGGGGCGCGGCATTCATCGGCGCAGTGTACCTGCGACGACCGCCGCCTTTACGGCGCACGCCCTGCACGGGGCAGGGCGGCACCGGTTACGGGCGCAGCAGGACCTGGGCGGTTTCGGTGGCCAGGGCCTGCAGGTCGGCGGCGCTCGGGCGCACCTGCAGGGCCGGCAGGTTGACGATGACCGAGTTGGCGACGTTGGTGGCAGCGGCAGCCAGGGTGGCGGCGTAGCGCTGGGCTTCCAGTTCGGCGGCCAGGGCGACGCGCTGTTCCAGGCTCGGGCGCACTTCCACCGAGGCCAGCGTGGTGATCGGCATCGCGGCGGCGACCGGGGCGGCGACGTAGCCGTTGCGCTCGGCCAGCTGGTCGGCGCTCGGGCGCACTTCCACGGTGGCCAGGGTCGGGATGCCGCTGGCCTGTTCCCAGGCCTGCTGGGCCAGCTGGTCGGCGGCCGGGCGAACCTGCACGGTGGACAGGGTCTTGATGGATTCGGAGGCCTGCACCGACGAAACAACCGCGGTGCCGGCGATCAGGGCGATGGCGATGGCAATGGTCTTGGCGTTCATGACGGGGCCTGTTTAGTGTTGGTGAGCAGTGGTGTGGTAGTAAGGTAGTACACCAGTTCTGGGCATGCAAGAGAAATTTTCGATTTCCTGCATCTGTTCAGTCTTCAGTCAGCTTTTGTCTGAAGCCCTTCCTGGCGCAGGAAGTACCAAGCAATCCGCGTGCCAACTTTTAGTTATTGATTTGAAAGGCTTTTATGTGGTCCCGAAAGTGTCCGCTGGGCGGACACCTGTCCATTCGATAAGCCGCGGACACTGTCCGGACGCCTTCAGCCGGCGTCTGTGACGTTTCAAGAGCGCCCCTGGGCGTCGGGCTGGATGGTCATCTGGGCAAACACCCCCAGTGACTGGCGACCGATTCCGGCCGCCGCGCGCGCAGGCTAGGATCGGGGTTCACCTTCGTGACCAAGGATCCGGATATGTCTCTCGCCCTTCGCCCGCGCGCTGCACTGCTGGCCGTCGCTCTCAGCACCGCCCTGGGCACGCTCGCGCCCACCCATGCGCTCGCCGCCAAGCCGGCGGCACCGGCCAAGGTCGATATCCCGTACGAGCAGTTCACCCTGCCCAACGGCCTGCGCGTGATCGTGCATACCGATCGCAAGGCGCCGATCGTTGCGGTCAACGTCTGGTACCACGTGGGCAGCAAGGACGAGCCGGCTGGCCGTACCGGCTTTGCGCACCTGTTCGAACACCTGATGTTCCAGGGCAGCGAAAACCACGATGGCGAGTTCTTCGAGCCGTTCAAGCAGGTGGGTGCCACCAACCAGAACGGCACCACCAACACCGACCGCACCAATTACTTCGAGAACGTGCCGACCACCGCGCTGGACATGGCTCTGTGGATGGAATCGGACCGCATGGGCCATCTGGTCGGTGCGATCGACCAGGCCGCGCTGGACGAGCAGCGTGGCGTGGTGCAGAACGAGAAGCGCCAGGGCGAGAACCAGCCCTACGGCCAGGCCTGGGACCAGCTCAACAAGGCGCTGTACCCGGTGGGCCACCCGTACCACCACGGCGTGATCGGGTCGATGAACGATCTGAACGCGGCGTCGCTGGATGACGTGAAGACCTGGTTCCGCACCTGGTACGGCCCGAACAATGCGGTGCTGGTGCTGGCCGGCGACATCGACCTGGCCACCGCCAAGGAAAAGGTCGCCAGGTACTTCGGCAGCATCCCGGCCGGCCCGACCATGGCGCAGCCGGCGGTGAACGTGGCCAAGCGTAGTGCCGACACGCGCGAGACGATGACCGACAAGGTGCCGCAGGCGCGCATCTACCGCGCCTGGAACGTGCCGCAGGTCGGCACCACCGAGGTCGATCAGCTGCAGTTGTTCGCGCAGGTGCTCGGCGGTGCGAAGTCTTCGCGCCTGAGCCAGCGCCTGCAGCACCAGGACAAGCTGGTGGACAGCATCGCGTCGGGCCTGTCGACCTCGCAGTTGGGCTCGAACTTCGTGATCATGGCGACGGTCAAGCAGGGCCAGGACCCGGCCAAGGTCGAGAAGATCATCGACGAGGAACTGGACCGGCTGATCAAGCAGGGCCCGACCGCGGCCGAACTGGAGCGTGCCAAGACCGGTGCCCGCGCAGGCTTCATCCGCGGCATCGAGCGCATCGGTGGCTTCGGCGGCAAGGCCGACGCCCTTGCAGAATGTGCGGTGTTCACCGGCGACCCGGGCTGCTTCCGTACCTCGCTGGCCAACATCGAGAAGGCCAGTGCTGCTGATCTGAGCCGGCTGGGCGCGCAGTGGCTGGACAAGGGCAGTCACACCCTGGTGATCGCACCGGGTGAGCGCGTGGCGCTGAAGGAAGACCCGAGCCAGGCGCCGAAGCCGTTCACCGTGCCGGCGGTGGACCCCAAGTACAGCACCCTGCCCGAGCAGGTCGACCGCAAGGCCGGCGTGCCGCAGACCCGCGAGTTCCCGCAGCTGAAGTTCCCGGCGCTGCAGCGTGCCACGCTGAAGAACGGCACCCAAGTGATCCTGGCCGAGCGCCACGAGATTCCGGTGGTGCAGTTCAGCTACCAGTTCCCGGGCGGCTTCAGTGCCGACCAGGGCCGCAAGCCGGGCACCGCCAACTTCACCATGAGCCTGATGACCGAAGGCGCCGGCAAGCTGGGCTCGCTGGCCTTCGCCGACGCCGCGGATGCGCTGGGCGCCAGCCTGGATGCTTCGGCCGGCCTGGATTCGATGAGCGTGGACCTGTCGGCACTGAAGGAAAACCTGGCACCGTCGCTGGCGCTGTACCGCGACCTGCTGCGCGAACCGCGCTTCGAGCAGGGCGAGATCGACCGGGTCAAGGCGAGCTGGATCGCTGGCATCCAGCAGGAGAAGGTGAACCCGGGTGCGGTGGCGATGCGCGTGCTGCCCCCGCTGCTGTATGGCAAGGGCCACCCGTATGCCATTCCGTTTACCGGTAGCGGTGACGAGGCGGCGATCAACGGCCTGACCCGCGAGGACCTGGTCGACTTCCACCACGACTGGCTGCGCCCGCAGAACGGCACCCTGATCGTGGTCGGCGACACCACCCTGGCCGAGATCGTGCCGCTGCTGGACAAGCAGCTGGGCGACTGGAAGGCCAGTGGCGAGGCCCCGCAGGTGAAGGCGGCCACCGACGTTGCGCTGCCGGAGGGCCCGCGCGTGTTCCTGATCGACCAGCCGGGCGCGGTACAGGCCAACCTGTTCGCCGGCCAGGTGGTGGCACCTTCCAGCGCCACCAGTTCGACCCGCTTCGACATCGCCAACGGCGTGATCGGCGGCGACTTCACCTCGCGCCTGAACATGAACCTGCGCGAGGACAAGCACTGGTCGTACGGTGCGCGCAGCAGCGCGGTCAATTCGGTGGGCCAGCGCCCGTGGATGGCCAGCGCGCCGGTGCAGATCGACAAGACCGGCCCGGCATTGGCGGAAATGCGCAAGGAAATCGCCGCGTTCGCCGATGGCAGCAAGCCGGCCACCGCTGCCGAGGTCAACCGCATCCGCAACATCCAGACCCTGAGCCTGCCCGGTGCCTACGAGACCGCCAGTGCGGTGGCGTCGACCATCGGTTCGATCGTGCAGTTCAAGCGCCCGGACGACTACGTGCTGCGGCGCAAGGCCGAGATCGAAGCGATGACCCCGGCGCAGGTGCAGCAGGCCGCCGCCGAGATCAAGCCGCAGGCCCTGACCTGGGTGGTGGTGGGTGACCTCAAGCAGACCGAAGCGGCCGTGCGCGCGCTGAACCTGGGCGAGGTGACGGTGATCGACGCCGAAGGCAACCCGGTCAAGAAATAAGGCAAGACCCGGCCCGCCATGTGGCGGGCCGGCTCCCCCCGGGTAGTGCCGGCCGCTGGCCGGCAACTCCGTGACCCGAAGGCGGGGTCAGAGCCCCCTGCGGGGGATCCGACCCCTCTGCCGATCTGGGGTCGGATCCCCCGCAGGGGGCTCTGACCCCGGCCCCGGCTACCCCCGATTCAGGCTGTTCAGGCAGAATCCCCCCATACCCTTCCAGGATCTGCCCATGCGCGTTCTGCTGCTTTCCTCCCTGCTGCTCACCGTCACCGCCTGTACCTGGGTGCCGATCGAACCGGCCGGCAAGGCAACCCGCGTGCTGCCGGCAGGGCCGGTTCCGGCCGGCTGCATCGCCAAGGGCGAGGTGGTGGTCACCGTGAAGAGCAAGGTCGGCTTCTACAACCGCAACCCGCTGCGGGTGCAGGAAGAGCTGGAAACCCTGGCCCGCAACGAGGCCCCGAGCGCCGGCGCCAATGCCGTCCAGGCCGCTGCGGCCCCCGCCGATGGCAGCCAGCGCTTCGCCGCGTTCCAGTGCCCGCCGCGCTGAACGCTTCACCATACGGCCGAGGCTGAATTCGTAAAGATGCGGTGAAAGCGCGGGGGTTATAGAATAGCGCCCCCTTTTGCCTGAGCCTTGGCGCTAACCTCGATGCTCTTCAAGAATGTCTCGATCGCCGGCCTGGCACACGTCGACGCACCGCATACGCTGACGACCAAGGAAATCAACGAACGCCTGCAGCCGACGTTGGATCGCCTGGGTATCCGCACCGATGTGCTCGGCGACATCGCCGGCATCCACGCCCGCCGCCTGTGGGACAACGGCGTGCTGGCGTCGGACGCCGCCACCATGGCCGGCCGCAAGGCACTGGAAGACGCGGGCATCACCGCGACCCAGGTCGGCCTGCTGGTCAACACCTCGGTCAGCCGCGACTACCTGGAGCCGTCCACGGCCTCGATCGTGTCGGGCAACCTCGGTGTCAGCGACGAATGCATGACCTTCGACGTCGCCAACGCCTGCCTGGCCTTCATCAACGGCATGGACATCGCGGCGCGCATGATCGAGCGCGGTGATATCGACTACGCGCTGGTGGTGGACGGCGAGACTGCCAATCTGGTGTACGAGAAGACCCTGGAGCGCATGACCGCCCCGGACGTCACCGCCGATGACTTCCGCAACGAGCTGGCCGCGCTGACCACCGGGTCGGGCGCCGCCGCGATGGTGATGGCGCGCGCGGAGCTGGTGCCGGACGCGCCGCGCTACAAGGGCGGCGTGACCCGCTCGGCCACCGAGTGGAACCAGCTGTGCCTGGGCAACCTGGACCGCATGGTCACCGACACCCGCCTGTTGCTGATCGAAGGCATCAAGCTGGCGCAGAAGACCTTCAGCGCCGCCAAGATCGCACTCGGCTGGGCCGTGGAAGAGCTCGACCAGTTCGTGATCCACCAGGTCAGCCAGCCGCACACCGCCGCGTTCATCAAGAACTTCGGCATCGACCCGAAGAAGGTCATGACCATCTTCGGCGAGCACGGCAACATCGGCCCGGCCTCGGTGCCGATCGTGCTGAGCAAGCTCAAGCAGCTGGGCAAGCTGAAGAAGGGCGATCGCATCGCGCTTCTGGGTATTGGCTCGGGCCTGAACTGCTCGATGGCTGAAGTGGTCTGGTAAGCAGCCCGTTGCCCGACCTCCTGTAGAGCCGAGCCATGCTCGGCTCACGCGCGCAGCGCGGCTCTTCCGCAGCGGACCGGAGAGCAGCCGAGCAACGGCTCGGCTCTACATTGCGCCGCGACTCTCCTTAGGTGCTCCGCATGCGCGATCTTCCCGGTTACCCCGCCCACCCGCAGCGCTTCGAGGTCCGCCCCGGCCTGTCGATGAACTATCTCGACGAGGGCCCGCGCGATGGCGAGGTGGTGGTGATGGTGCACGGCAACCCGTCGTGGAGCTATTACTGGCGCACGCTGGTGGCCGGCCTGTCGGACACCTACCGCTGCATCGTGCCGGACCACATCGGCATGGGCCTGTCGGACAAGCCGGACGACAGCCGCTATGAGTACACGCTGCAGTCGCGCGTGGACGATCTTGATGCGCTGCTGAAGCACCTGGGCATCACCGGCCCGGTGACCCTGGCCGTGCACGACTGGGGCGGCATGATCGGGTTCGGCTGGGCGCTGTCGCACCACGAGCAGGTGAAGCGCCTGGTGGTGCTCAACACCGCTGCCTTCCCGATGCCGGCGGCAAAGAAGATGCCGTGGCAGATCGCACTGGGTCGCCACTGGAAGATCGGCGAGTGGATCATCCGCACCTTCAACGCGTTCTCGTCCGGTGCCTCTTGGCTTGGGGTGGAGCGCAGGATGCCGGCCGATGTGCGCCGCGCCTACGTGTCGCCGTACAACAGCTGGGCCAACCGCATCAGCACCATCCGCTTCATGCAGGACATCCCGCTGTCGCCGGCCGACAAGGCCTGGTCGCTGCTGGAACGCGCCGGCAAGGCGCTGCCGTCGTTCGCCGACCGTCCCGCCTTCCTCGGCTGGGGCCTGCGCGACTTCGTGTTCGACCATCATTTCCTGAAGGGCTTCCAGGCCGCGCTGCCGCAGGCCCAGGTGCATGCCTTCGAGGACGCCGGCCACTATGTGCTGGAAGACAAGCACGAAGTGCTGGTACCGGAGATCCGCGCGTTCCTGGACGCCAACCCGATCTGAGCGGTGTGCCGACCAACGGTCGGCACCCACAAGTGGAAGGTATGGGTGGGTGCCGACCGTTGGTCGGCACACCGGATTATGCGGCGACCGGTGCCTGCGGCGGCGAGGACGGGCTGTTGCCGTTGTCGTCCGGATGATCGTCGTCATTGTCGGCGTCATCGCGCCAACGCCAGTCGGCCGGCGTCAGCGGATCCAGGCCATAGGCAATGCGCGCCTTGTCGCACTGCGGGCTGGCCTTGCCGTATTCCCACGATGCATCCACCTCACGGCACACGCTGGGCCGGTTGGGGTGGATCGTGCAGCGTGAATACACGCCGATCTGCGCATCCAGCGCGACGCAGCGCACCGGCTTGGAATGGGTGCCGCGCATGCACAGGCGATGCGGGTCCAGCACCTCGGTAAGCTGGTGCGGCACGCCGCCGGGGGTGACCTCGTCCGATTCCATCCAGTGGAAGGCCACGCGGTACTGGGTGCAGCAGGCGCCGCAGGTCATGCAGGGATGTTGCATGGGCAAGCCGCCTCGGGCGGCAGTCGGAATCGGGAACGAGGGTGCGGATTTTCCACGAAGTGGGCCGCCGCGCAAGAAATTCCGTAAGCGGCGACAATGAACGGATGAACCGACCCTGCAACATTGCGGCCCGTTTGCCTGAACTGGCGCGTGAACGCCCCGACCAGATCGCCATCCGCTGCCCGGGCCGCCGCGGCGCCGGCAACGGCATGGCCGCCTACGATGTCACCCTCGATTACCGTCAGCTGGACGCCCGCAGTGATGCCATGGCCGCCGGCCTGGCCGGCTACGGGATCGGCCGTGGCGTGCGCACGGTGGTGATGGTGCGGCCTTCTCCGGAGTTCTTCCTGCTGATGTTCGCGCTGTTCAAGCTGGGCGCAGTGCCGGTGCTGGTCGATCCGGGCATCGACCGGCGCGCGCTGAAGCAGTGCCTGGACGAGGCGCAGCCGCAGGCCTTCATCGGCATTCCGCTGGCGCATGTGGCGCGGCTGGTGCTGCGCTGGGCGCCGTCGGCCACCCGGCTGGTGACGGTCGGCCGCCGCCTCGGCTGGGGCGGTACCAGCCTGGCCGCGCTGGAACGTGCCGGTGCCAAGGGGGGGGCCATGCTGGCCGATACCGATGGCGAGGACATGGCGGCGATCCTGTTCACCAGCGGCTCCACCGGCGTGCCCAAGGGCGTGGTCTACCGCCACCGCCACTTCGTCGGCCAGATCCAGCTGCTGGGCAGTGCCTTCGGCATGGAAGCGGGTGGGGTGGACCTGCCGACCTTCCCACCGTTCGCGCTGTTCGACCCGGCGTTGGGCCTGACTTCGGTGATCCCGGACATGGACCCGACGCGGCCGGCGCAGGCCGACCCGGGACGCCTGCACGATGCCATCCAGCGCTTCGGCGTAACCCAGCTGTTCGGCTCGCCAGCGCTGATGCGGGTGCTGGCCCGGCACGGGCGGCCACTGCCGACGGTGACCCGGGTGACCTCGGCCGGGGCACCGGTGCCGCCGGACGTGGTCGCCACCATCCGCAGCCTGCTGCCGGCCGATGCGCAGTTCTGGACTCCCTATGGCGCCACCGAGTGCCTGCCGGTGGCGGTGGTCGAAGGCCGCGAACTGGAGCGCACCCGCGCGGCGACCGAGGCCGGTGCCGGCACCTGCGTGGGCAACGTGGTGGCCCCCAACGAGGTGCGCATCATCGCCATCGACGACGCACCGTTGGCCGACTGGTCGCAGGCACGTGTGCTGGCCACCGGCGAGGTGGGCGAGATCACCGTGGCCGGGCCGACCGCCACCGACAGTTACTTCAACCGCCCGCAGGCCACCGCCGCCGCGAAAATCCGCGAGACGCTGGCCGATGGCAGCACCCGCGTGGTGCATCGCATGGGTGACGTTGGTTATTTCGATGTGCAGGGCCGCCTGTGGTTCTGCGGGCGCAAGACGCAGCGCGTGGAAACCGCGCGCGGGCCGCTGTACACCGAGCAGGTCGAGCCGATGTTCAACACCGTGGCCGGCGTGGCGCGCACTGCGCTGGTTGGCGTGGGTGCCGCTGGTGCGCAGGTGCCGGTGCTGTGCGTGGAACTGCAGCGTGGCCGGTCCGACAGCCCGGCACTGCAGGAAGCGCTGCGTGCCAAGGCCGCCGCATGCCTGGCCGGAGCCGGGCTGGAGCACTTCCTGGTACACCCTTCGTTCCCCGTCGATATCCGTCATAACGCCAAGATCGGCCGCGAGAAGCTCGCCGTCTGGGCCAGCGCCGAACTGGAGAAGCGCGCATGAAGATCCTGGTCACCGGTGGCGGTGGTTTCCTTGGGCAGGCGCTGTGCCGCGGGCTGGTCGAGCGTGGCCACCAGGTGCTGGCGTTCAACCGCAGTCATTACCCGGAACTGCAAGCGATGGGCGTGGGCCAGATCCGCGGTGATCTGGCCGATGCGCAGGCGGTGCTGCATGCGGTGGCCGGCGTCGATGCGGTGTTCCACAACGGCGCCAAGGCCGGCGCATGGGGCAGCTATGACAGCTACCACCAGGCCAACGTGGTCGGCACCGACAACGTCCTCGCGGCCTGCCGCGCGCATGGCATCAACCGGCTGGTCTACACCTCCACGCCCAGCGTGACCCATCGTGCCACGCACCCGGTGGAAGGCCTCGGGGCTGACGAGGTGCCGTACGGCGAAGATTTCCAGGCGCCGTATGCGGCTACCAAGGCAATCGCCGAACAGCGCGTGCTGGCCGCCAACGATGCAGCGTTGGCGACGGTGGCGCTGCGTCCGCGCCTGATCTGGGGCCCCGGTGACCAGCAGCTGGTGCCGAGGCTGGCCGAGCGTGCGCGGCAGGGACGCCTGCGCCTGGTCGGCGATGGCAACAACAAGGTCGATACCACCTACATCGACAACGCCGCGCTGGCGCACTTCCTCGCCTTCGAGGCACTGGCGCCGGGCGCTGCGTGTGCGGGCAAGGCCTACTTCATCTCCAATGGCGAGCCGTTGCCGATGCGCGAGCTGGTCAACAAGCTGTTGGCTGCGGTGGGTGCGCCATCCGTGGACAAGGCGATCAGCTTCAAGACCGCGTACCGTGTTGGCGCCATCTGCGAGCGGCTGTGGCCGCTGCTGCGCCTGCGTGGCGAGCCGCCGCTGACCCGCTTCCTGGCCGAGCAGTTGTGCACGCCGCACTGGTACAGCATGGAACCGGCACGCCGTGACTTCGGCTACGTGCCGCAGGTCAGCATCGAAGAGGGGCTGCGCAGGCTGAAGGCTTCATCTGCTGCATAGATCGCCGTCACTGGTTGCACACCGCAGGATCGGGAGGATGGACCCACGCCATCCAAGGCTCGACCACCCGCGAGGAGCGCCATGCTGCACTACGCCATCATCTTCTTTGTCATCGCCATCATCGCCGCTGTTCTGGGTTTCTCCGGAATCGCCGGCGCCGCAACCAACATCGCCTGGATCCTGTTCGTGGTGTTCCTGATCCTTGCTGTGATCTCGATGTTCCGCAAGCGCGGCTAGCCGGTAGTGCCGGCCGCTGGCCGGCATCGCTTTCCGCAGAGTCGAGCTATGCTCGACTCTGCGGGCGATCACGACGTTACACAGCGCTCTGCAGCCCGCGATCGGCCTCATGGCGCTCCAGCGCCAGCTCGATCAGGCGGGTGATCAGCGTGGTGTAGTCCACGCCGCTGGCACCCCACAGCTTCGGGTACATGCTGATGCGGGTGAAGCCCGGCAGCGTGTTGACCTCGTTGATGATGATGTCGCCGCCCGCAGTGAGGAACACATCCACGCGCGCCATGCCGGCACACTCCAGCGCCTGGTAGGCCCGCAGCGCGATCTGCTGGATGCGTGCCTGTGTTGCAGCATCGATATCCGCGGGTACCACCACTTCGGCACCATCGGCGTTGATGTACTTGGTGTCGTAGGCGTAGAACTCGTCGTGCACCACCACCTCGCCGCACAGGCTGGCCTGCGGATGTTCGTTGCCCAGCACCGCGCACTCGATCTCGCGGCCGATCACCGCCGATTCCACCAGCACCTTGTGGTCGTAGCGCAGCGCCAATGCCAGCGCTTCGGCAAAGCCCGCCGCATCCTTGACCTTGCTCACGCCTACCGACGAGCCTTGGTTGGCCGGCTTCACGAACAGCGGCAGGCCAAGCTGGGCAATCACCGCATCGACATCCACCTCCGCCACCTGGTGGCGGCGGATGCACAGCCACGGCGCCACCTGCAGCCCGGCGTCGCGCAGCAGGCGCTTGGTCACGTCCTTGTCCATCGCCACTGCCGAGCCCAGTACCGGCGAACCGACGAAGGGCAGGTTGGCCATGCGCAGCAGGCCCTGCAGCGCACCGTCCTCGCCCAGAGGCCCGTGCACGATCGGCAGCACCACATCGATCTGGCCCAGCACGCTGGCCGCATCGGAGGGCTGCAGCTGTGCCTGCTCGGCACCGGGAAGGACCGCCAGCGACTGGCCGGAGCGATGCAGCGCGATGCGTGCCGGATCATCGGCATTGAGCAGGAAGGTCGCAGGCTCGCTCAGATGCCACTGGCCCTGCTTGTCGATGCCGACCAGCACCGGCTCGAAGCGCTCGCGATCAAGCGCATCGAGGATGTTCTTCGCCGACTGCAGTGAAACTTCGTGCTCGGAAGACTTGCCCCCGAAGATGATGCCGACCCGGGTCCGTGCCATGGGGAATGCGATGTCCTGTGCGTTGCGTGGCCGTATAGCATGAACCTTCATCGGCCCACCGCGTGAGGCACAGATGAACCAGAAATCCATCCACGCATGGCGTGGATCTACCGTCCTCATGGCCCATCAACAGGGGTCGGAGCCCGTTGCGCAACAACGGGATCCGACCCCACGGACGACAGGAAACTGTCGAAGGCGGGATGGGTCCGGTTGCGGGGGTGTCCGCGGCATGGATGCCGCGGCCAAGCCCCCACGGACGGTTTTACGGCGTCCCCCGCAACCGGACCCATCCCGCCATCCCACGGATAGCCAGCTTTTGATGTTGATCTTGCCGGCCAGCGGCCGGCACTACTGCGGGTGCCGGGCGGCAGCCCGGCCCAAGCCCCCCACCCACGCAGGTAGAATGCGCCCATGGCTCTTTCCCTGCTCAAGTCCCTCAAGCCGGTCGCTGGCCGCGCCCTGCAGATCGCCCTGAACCGCGCGCTGGCGCTGGATCCGGATACCCGCCATGCCCTGGCCAGCCTCGATGGCCGGCACATCGACCTGACCCTGGAAGCGCCGTCGCTGGCGATGCGCATCAGCGTCGACGGCGACCAGCTGCGGGTCGGCCCGGTGGATGCGCAGGAAGCCGACCTGGCCGTGCGCAGCAGCCTGGCCGGCGTGCTGGCGCAGCTGCCGCTGCTGGCCAACGCACGGCGCGGCGAGTCCAACAACAAGGGCCGTGTACGCGTGGCCGGTGACGCCGAACTGGCGCGGCGCCTGCAGCAGCTGGCCAAGGGCTTCGACCCGGACTGGCAGCAGCCGTTCGTCAGCGTATTCGGCGAGGTACTGGGCGTGCAGGTCGCCAACACCCTGCGCAGCGCCCTGCAGCACGCGCGCCAGGGGGCGATCGACCTGGCCCACAGCGCCGCCGAATTCATCACCGAGGAATCGCGCGACGTGGTGCCGCGCGCCGAACTGGATGCCTTCCATGATGATGTGGACGTGCTGCGCGATGACGTCGAGCGTCTTGGCGCGCGCGTGCAGCGCCTGCGGGGTGCCGCATGAAGGCCGTGCTGCGGGCGAGCCGCATCGGCCGGGTGATCCTGCGTTACCGCCTTGACGACCTGCTGCAGGGCACGCCGGCCGAGCGTTGGCTGCGCCTGGCCAAGCCGTTCGTGCCGCGTGCCTCGGCCGACATCGCCGCACAGTCGCGCGGTGCGCGCCTGCGCCTGGCGCTGCAGGATCTCGGCCCGATCTTCGTCAAGTTCGGCCAGATCCTCTCCACACGCCGCGACCTGGTGCCGCCGGATGTGGCCAATGAGCTGACCCTGCTGCAGGACCGGGTCAAGCCGTTCGACGGTGACACTGCGCGCCGCATTGTCGAGGAAGCGCTTGGCCTGCCGGTCAGCGAGGCGTTCGCCAGCTTCGATACCGAACCACTGGCCTCGGCTTCGATCGCGCAGGTGCATGCGGCCACGCTGGCCGATGGCCGCCAGGTGGTGGTCAAGGTGCTGCGCCCGGGCATCGAGAAGCAGATCGACGCTGATATCGCCCTGCTCAACTCGCTGGCCGCGCTGGTCGAGCGTACCCATCCGCGTGCCGACAAGATCCGACCGCGCGAAGTGGTGGCCGAAGTCGAGAACACCCTCGCCGCCGAGCTGGACCTGCAGCGCGAAGGCGCCAATGCCAGCGTGCTGCGCCGCTTCTGGGAGAACAGCGACGACCTGTACGTGCCGGAAGTGATCTGGAGCCATACCGCCGAGCGCGCGCTGACCCTGGAGCGCGTGTGGGGCATTCCGTCCGACGACGTCGCCGCGCTCGACAAGGCGGGCATCGACCGCAAGGCACTGGCCGCCAAGGGCGTGCGGGTCTTCTACACCCAGGTGTTCCGCGACAACTTCTTCCATGCCGATGCGCACGCCGGCAACATCTGGGTCGACACCGATCCGGGCCGCCGCGCCAACCCGCGATTCATCGCGCTGGACTTCGGCATCATGGGCCAGCTGTCGCAGGAGGATCAGTACTACCTGGCTGAGAACTTCATGGCCATCTTCAACCGCGATTACCGCCGCATCGCCGAACTGCACGTGCAGGCGCGGTGGATGCCCGATCACGTACGCATCGATGATCTGGAAGCGGCCGTGCGTTCGGTGTGCGAGCCGTACTTCACCCGCCCGCTGTCGCAGATCTCGCTGGCCGAAGTGCTGATGAAGCTGTTCCGCGTGGCGCAGCGCTACCAGCTGACCCTGCAGCCGCAGCTGATCTTGCTGCAGAAGACCCTGCTGAACATCGAAGGTGTTGGCCGCCAGCTGGATCCGCAGATCGATATCTGGGCGGTGGCCAAGCCGGTGCTGGCGAAGATCCTGCGCGAGCGCTACAGCCCACGCCGGGTGGTGCGCGAGATCGGCAAGCGGTTGCCGGAAATCATGACCCACGCGCCGGACATGCCGCGCCTGGTACACGCTTGGCTGACCCAGCAGGTGGAGGGGCGCCACGAGCTGGCGATGCGCTCGCGCGATCTGGTTGCGCTGGATGCCAGCGTGCAGCGCCTGCAGAAGCGCGCGGTCGGCGCGATCACCGGCGTCGGCCTGCTGGCCATCGCCGCGCTGATGTACGTGCTGCAGCCACCGGGCTGGTACTGGGGCGACCTGCCGATGTGGAGCTGGGTGTCTGGTGCCGTCGGCGCGGCGGCGCTGGCGCGCGCGTGGTGGCGCTGATCCCCGTTGATCCACAGTCGGCGGCGTCGCGCGCCGCCGACCGGCCACGGCTCTACCAGTGATAGCCCAGGCCCAGGTGCGACTGCACGCTCTGGAAGCGGTCCAGGCGCGTCCTGTGCCAGGTCTTGCCGATGCCCATGTCCAACACCAGATGCTCGCCCAGCGGCTGGCTGCGGCGCAGGAAGGCACGTCGTGCATCGTGTTCGCGCAGCAGCAGCGGATCGGCATCGGCGGTGTAGCCGGAAGTACCGCTGCCCAGCCACAGCTGGGTCGACCCACGGCCCTGCGCATCCTTCAGGCGCAGTGACAACGTGGTGCCATGGCCGTCGGGCCCATTGGACTGGCGATGCCGCTCGTGGCGCAGTGAGGCGGTCACGCGCGGGAAGTAATGCGCTGCGCCCACCGACCAGCCGCTCACGTATGCACCGGCATGGTACTGGGCGTACTTGCCGCCTACGCTCAGCACGGTCTGCGGTGCCACGTGCCACTGCAGGTCCTGGTTGACCTGGCGGTTGACGAATACCGGGTCATCGTTGGAGGCAGTGAAGGCAGTGCGGGTCGAGACGCGAGGACTCCAGCGCTGGTGCAGCGAACCCTGCACGCGATTGCCGCCGAAGCGCTTGCTGCCGTAGTCGCGTTCGCCATGGGCCAGGCCAAGATGCCAACGGCTGTCACCGCTGCGGCCGGCCACGTCCACGGTCTGTACGTCACGCTTGCCGAAGCCGTCGGTGTAGTCGGCATGGTCCAGTTGCACCGAGAGCCGGTCGATGCCGGCGTGGGCGCTGGACACAGCCAGCAGCAGGGCACACGGCAGTGCGCCACGGATGATCAATCGCATGGGGTTACTCCAGGGGTTGGGAATGCAGCGACTGCAGCAGCCGGTAGCGACCGGGCGGCAGGTTTCGTTCCACGGTGATGCGCGGTCCGAACTGGCTGCCCGGCGCGACGATGCGACCGGGCAGGATGATCACGCCGACACCCAGCGCGGCGCCCTCACCGATCCAGGCGCCGAGCTTGTCGCGCTGGCTGTCGATGACGGTATTGCCGATGTGGACGGCGACCGTCGCACCATCCAGGCGATGGTTGCTGGTGCGTACCAGCGCGCCCAGGTAGGCACGGGCGTCGACGCGGCTGTCGGCGATGAAACATTGCGGGCCGATGCAGGCGCCGTCGCCGATCAGTGCGTTCTTCAGTTCACCTGCAAAGCCGATGCGCACGCCGTCACCGATACGCAATGGGCCGCGCAGCAGCGCATTGTTGCCGATCAGGCAGTCGCGGCCGATCGATACCGGCCCCTGCAGCTGGGCGCCGTCGCAGATGCGGCTGCCGGCGCCGATCCTCACCTTGCCCTGCACCATCGCGCGCGGCGAAACCTGTGCAGTGGAATCGACGTGCGGTGGCAGCGTCGAAAGCGCGGCGGCCATCGCGGCCAGGTCATTCCACCACATGCGGATACCTGGTCGGTTTGTCGCGCAGCGGTTCGCGTCCGGTGAACAGCCCGGCCACGCCGTGCGTCAACCAGATCGCGTAGGCGAGCAGCACGTACAACATCGAGAACGCGGCGGCGGGTACCAGCCACGCCCGGCGGTGATGGATCGCACTGATCACCGCCAGCAACATGACGATGCCAATCCAGAACAGCGGCATCACCGACAGGGCGAGGCCACCAGGCCCATGCAGCAGGGCCGCACCGAACCAGACCTGTAGGGTCAGCACGATGCCGGCCAGCGCGAGCAGCATCATCGGCAGGATGCTGAACAGGCCGAATCGGGTCAGCAGCAGGCCGCGATGCAGGCGCATGCACACCGCATAGCCGACGATCCAGCGCCGCCAGCGCCGCCATTCCTCCACCAGCGTGTTGCATTCCTGCGGGTAAACCACGCAGCGCACGCTCTGGCGGACGCGGTACCCCTGCGCGACCAGCGACCAGGACATGTCCAGGTCTTCCACGCGGGTGCGGTCGGAGAAGCCGACCTTGCGCAGCACCGAGGTACGGAACAGGCCACACGAACCGGAGACAATGAAGGGGGCGCCGCCCAGCCACTGCTGGAAGCTGCGCTTGATGACGATCATCGGCAGCTTCAGGCTGGCGCGCACATGCGGCAGGAAGCCGGCACCCTGCAGGCTGGACGACGGCACGCCACCGACCGCATCGGCACCGCGCTCGATCTCGTCCAGCAGGTGGCCCAGGCCGTGGCCGCGCGGATCGATATGGGTGTCGGCGTCGGTCAGGAACACCTGCTCGGCGGTGGCGTGCTGCAGGCCATGCATCAGCGCGCCGCCCTTGCCGGTGTTGGACTGATGCACCGCCACCAGGCGCCCGGGCCAGTGCGCCTGCAGCGCATCGAGCACCTGCGCGGTGTTGTCGGTGGAACCATCGTTCACGCAGATCACCCGCGCCACGTAGGGGTTCTGCAGCAGGCTGGTCAACGAGCGCTCCAGGCAGGGGGCTTCGTTGTAGGCCGGCACGATCGCATCGATGCTGTACAGGCGCGTGCTGGGGCGGCGCAAGGCCTGCACACACACACGCACCAGGATGAAGGCACACATGGCCAGGAACAGCAGCGTTTTCATCACAGCACCAGCCGGTAGGGCACGAAGCCTTCACTGGGGCCGATGCCGATCTGCTGGCCGCGGAACTGCGCATGGCAGCGCAGGTGATCCTCCTGCATGTAGTGGCGATCGCCCTGGCTGGCATGCTCGCGCAAGGCATGGATCTTCAGGTCCAGCTGTGCGCTGATGTCCTCGAATACCTGCGGTGCGAACTGTGGCAACGTGCTGGGGCTCTCGTAGCAGAGGATCTGCGGGATGCTGCGGCAGGCGATGATCGACGCTTCGTGGACGGTGCGATGGTCCTGGTGATGGTCTTCGCCGCACATCGTGTAGACGCGATGCGGTGCGATCTGCGCGCAGGCCTGCTCGAGCGCCGCGACGATGTCGTTGCGGCAGGCAGGAAAGCGGGTATCCGGGAAGTCCCGCTGGATCACCTCGGCCACACCCAAGCGCCGCAACGCGCGGTGCGATTCGTCGCCGCGGTCGATGCCGGCATGGCAGCCACGGCCCCCACGGCTGAGCACCAGCGCATGGATGCGTGCACCGGCGCGGGCCAGTTTGGCCAGGCTGCCGCCGCAACCGAGTTCGATGTCGTCGGGGTGGGCGCCGATTGCCAGAATGTCGAGAACCATGGCCGTGTCCTTGCGGAAACCAAGAGGGCAGCGGGCGGGTGCACCGTCCCGCGTGAAGAAGGCGGGAACTATCGCAACGTGAGCGCGGCGCGGGGCTAGGAGGAGTACGAAATGTGGCCGGACGGGCCACAATGCTCACCCTTGCTGCGGCAATTGAAAGAAGCGATGACGATGCGGCTTTCGGAATTGAAGAACGAACTGATGCACTTCGGTGCTGAAAACGACGCGCATGAAACCGAGCGCGCTCGGCGCATGCTCAACATCACGCCGGACACCGGTGAATTCCTGTCGGTACTGGTGCGTTTCGGCACCGCGCGCCGGGTGCTGGAAATCGGCACCTCCAATGGCTACTCCACGCTGTGGCTGGCCGAAGCCGCCGCCGCCATCGACGGCCACGTGACCACGCTGGAATTCGCCGAGGACAAGGTGGCGATGGCGCGATCCACGTTCGCGCGCAGCGGGTTGGCCGCGCACATCACGCTGGTGCATGGCGATGCCGGGCAGTGGTTGGCAGAGGCCGGCGAAGGCTGCATCGACCTGTTGTTCCTGGATTCGGACCGCGGGCAGTACGCCGGCTGGTGGCCGCAACTGCGCCGCGTGCTGCGGCCAGGGGGCCTGCTGGTAGTGGACAACGCCACCTCGCACGCGGAAGAGATGAAACCCTTGTGCCTGCTGCTGGACGCTGATCCGGACTTCAGCACCAGCGTGGTGCCGGTGGGCAACGGCGAACTGCTGGCCGTGCGCAACGCCTGATTGCCACGCCACAGACCCGGGGTCAGATCCCTTTTCCCGTGGAAAAGGGATCTGACCCCATACAGGGCACCCTTATAATCCCGCGGTGAGTACCGAACCTGACACCCTCGCCGCGGTCGAGACTGAAACCGCGCCCCTGCAGCTGCTGCACCTGGATGAGCGCCTGGCCGTGGTCAACAAGCCTGCCGGGCTGATGGTCCACGACAGCAAGCTGGCCCGTGGCGAAGATGATTTCCTGGCCGACCGCCTGCGTGAGCAGCTGGGGCGGCCGATCTTCCTCGTGCACCGCCTGGACCGGGCCACCAGTGGCTGCCTGCTCCTGGCCTTTGACCGCGAAACCGCCAGTTCGCTGGGCAAGGCACTGATGGGTGGCGAAGTGGCCAAGGACTACCTGACAGTCTGCCGAGGCTGGCCGGCCGAGCTGTCCTGGCGGGTGGACCATGATCTGGACGGTGGGCCGGGCAAGCCGGTGAAGAAGCCGGCGATCACCGATTTCCAGCGCCTGACCACTGGCGAGCTGTCGGTGCCGGTGGGCGAATTCAGCAGCTCGCGCTACGCGCTGCTGCGCTGCCAGCCGCAGACCGGGCGCTTCCGGCAGATCCGCCGTCACCTCAAGCACCTGTCACATCACATGATCGGCGATACCAGCCACGGCGATGGGCGCCACAACCGCATCTTCCGCATGCAGGGCGTGCACCGCATGCTGCTGCACGCCGAGCGCCTGCGTTTTCCGCATCCGGAGGGCGGCAACGTGGATGTCAGTGCGCCGCTGGACCGCCAGTTCCAGAAGGCACTGGACCTGTTCGGCTGGCAGGTGGACGCAGTTTGACGGTAGTGCCGGCCGCTGGCCGGCAGCTGCGTGATTCCAAGTGTACTGGGGAGCCGGCCAGCGGCCGGCACTACCTCATTCTCGTTTCTTTTCCGGCTCGTTGACGATCGCTTCCAGGTCTTTCTGCAGGTCCGCAAACAGCGGCTGCATGCGCGCCTGGATGGCCACCATCACGTTCTGCATCAGTGCCGGGGTCTTGTCCAGCAGGCTCTGGCCTGCCGCGCTCTCGTAGAACTCGGCCATCGCCAGCACGTCTTCCTTGCTGAACGTCTTCTTGTACAGGTCCACGTACATCGGCCGCAGCTGCTGCCACGACATGGCCTGGCGCAGGGTCTGGCTGGTCCGCGCCTGGATCCGCTTCAGCTGCTCCTGCTGCTGGGCGGTGAGCTGGCGCTGCGCGGCCACCTGCTGGAACTGCTGCTGCTGCATGGCTTCGATCTGCGGCACCATGGTGTCGATCATGCTCTGCGCGCGCGAGGCCGACAGCAGGCGGTTGATGTCGCCGTCGGTCGGCGGGGCGGCCAGGGCCGGGACGCTGGCCGTGGCCAGTGCCAGCAGCAGGGCGGCGCGGCGCAGCAGGGACGGCAGGGCGGGTGCGAAGCGGGTCATGCGGGCTTCCTGCGGTACATGGGACCGCCAGCATACCCGCAGCCCAGGCGAAGGCGGCGTGTTCGGCGCCTGATCGGCGGCATACGGGGCGCGATGGCGCACTCCACCACGTGCCTGCCGCTACAATGCGTGGATGGGCAGTGGACCGGTCACCATCAGCGCGCAGCTTGAAATCCCCGACGGCGAGATCGTCGAGCGGTTCGTGCGCGCCAGCGGCGCCGGCGGCCAGAACGTCAACAAGGTGTCCACTGCGGTGGAACTGCGTTTCGACGTGGCCAACTCGCCCTCGTTGCCCGAACCGTTGCGCGCGCGGCTGTTGGCGCGGCGTGACCGGCGCATGACCGGCGAAGGCGTGCTGGTCATCGACGCGCAACGTTTCCGCACCCAGGATCGCAATCGCGAGGATGCGCGCGAGCGGCTGGCGGCCTTCATCCAGGCCGGGCTGAGCGTGCCCAAACCGCGCAAGGCCACCAAGCCGACCCTCGGGTCGAAACTGCGTCGTCTGGACGCCAAACGCGGGCGCGCGCAGATCAAGCGCGGGCGCTCATCACGTGACTGGGAGTGATTGCTTGAACAACCCGACTTCGTTGCTGCCGGCCGTGCCGCCGCAGATGCCGCAGGTCAAACCCAACGCCTTCCTGCGCTGGCTGGCGCGCTGCACCCTGCGCATGGGGGGCTGGAAGGTGACCGGCACCCTGCCTGACATCCCCAGGCTGGTCTTCATCATCGCCCCGCATTCGTCCAACTGGGACGGGCTGTGGGGCATGGCAGCGAAGATCGCGCTCGGCATGAAGGTGAAGGTGCTGGGCAAGGCGTCGCTGTTCTGGTGGCCGCTGGGCCCGCTGCTGCACCGGCTGGGCGTGATTCCGCTCGATCGCAGCTCGCCACAGGGCACGGTGGGCCAGGCGGTGGACCTGCTGCGCAACAACGAGAAGATGTGGTTCGCCATCACGCCCGAGGGCACCCGCAAGGCGGTGAAGGAGTGGAAGGCCGGCTTCCTGAAGATCGCCCGGATGGCCGACGTGCCGATCCTGACCGCGTATTTCCACTATCCGGAAAAGACCATCGGCATCGGTCCGCTGTTCACCCCGAGCGGCGACGATGTGGCCGACATGGCTGCCATCCGCGAGTTCTACCGGCCCTGGATCGGCAAGACCCGCGGTACGGTCTGAGCCTGCCGCAGGCCGCCGCATAGACGCCACGTCCGGCACATGCCGGGCGAGCGCGACAGGAGTAGGGTGGAGGGCTGGTATCCATACCGTCTGCCCAAGGAGCGTTTTACATGTCGCGTACCGTAGTCCTGGCCGCCGCCATCAGCCTGGCGCTGGCGGCCTGTTCCGGCAAGGAGTCCACCCCCGTGTCCGATGCCCAGAAGACCCCGGCCCCGCAGCCGGCCGAAGCCTCCACCAATCCGCTGCTGAGCGCCAGCACGCTGCCGTTCCAGGCGCCGCCGTTCGACAGGATCAAGGACAGCGACTACCTGCCGGCCTTCGAAGAAGGCATGCGCCAGCACCTGGCCGACGTGCGCAAGATCGCCGACAGCAGCGAGCCGGCCACCTTCGACAACACCATCGTGGCGATGGAGCGCAGCGGCGAGACCCTGACCCGCGTGTCGCGCATCTTCTTCGGCCTGGTCCAGGCCGACACCAACGATGCGCGCCAGAAGATCCAGGAAGAAGTGGCGCCGAAGCTGGCCGCGCACCAGGACGAGATCAACCTCGATCCGAAGCTGTTCGCGCGCGTGAAGTCGCTGTACGACCAGCGTGACACGCTGGAGTTGGACCCGGTGCAGAAGCGCTTGGTCGAGCACTATTACGATGGCCTGGTGCGCGCCGGTGCGCAGCTGTCCGACGCCGACAAGGCGACCCTGCGCAAGCTCAACGTGGAAGAGACCACGCTCTCCACCCAGTTCCACACCCGCCTGGTGGCCGCGACCGCCGCTGCGGCTGTTGTCGTTGACGACAAGGCCAAGCTGGCCGGCCTGGACGAGGGCGCGATCAACAACGCTGCGGCCGCCGCCAAGGACCGCAAGCTGGATGGCAAATTCCTGCTGCCGCTGCAGAACACCACCCAGCAGCCGGTGCTCGGCTCGCTGAGCGATCGCGACCAGCGTGCCGCCGTTCTGAAGGCCTCTGAAACCCGCGCCGAGCGCGGTGATGCCAACGACACCCGGCAGACCGTGCAGCGCCTGGCCCAGCTGCGTGCGCAGAAGGCCAAGCTGCTCGGCTTCGACACCTTCGCCGACTATCAGCTGGGCGACCAGATGGCCAAGACTCCGGCTGCCGCGCTCAAGCTGCTGACCGACACCGTGCCGGCCGCCACCGCCAAGGCGCGCGCCGAGGCCGGTGAGATCCAGAAGGTCATCGACGCGCAGAAGGGCGGATTCCAGGTCGCCGCTTCGGACTGGGACTTCTATGCCGAGCAGGTGCGCAAGGCCAAGTACGATCTGGACGAGTCGCAGATCAAGCCGTACTTCGAACTGGACAACGTGCTGCAGAACGGCGTCTTCTACGCCGCCACCCAGCTGTACGGCATCACCTTCAAGCCGCGCACCGACATTCCGACCTACAACCCGGACATGAAGGTGTACGAAGTGTTCGACAAGGACGGCACCTCGCTGGCGCTGTTCTACACCGACTACTTCAAGCGTGACAGCAAGTCCGGCGGCGCCTGGATGGACGTGTTCGTCGAGCAGGACGGCCTGACCGGTGCCAAGCCGGTGGTCTACAACGTCTGCAACTTCACCAAGCCGGCCGCCGGCCAGCCGGCGCTGATCAGCTTCGACGACGTCACCACGATGTTCCATGAGTTCGGCCATGCGCTGCACGGCATGTTCTCCAACGTGAAGTACCCGTCGATCGCCGGCACCGCCACCTCGCGTGACTTCGTCGAGTTCCCGTCGCAGTTCAACGAGCACTGGGCACTGGACCCGAAGGTGTTCGCCAACTACGCCAAGCACTACAAGACCGGCGAGGCGATGCCGCAGGAACTGGTCGACAAGATTCTCAAGGCGCGCAGCTTCAACCAGGGCTATGCGACCACCGAATACCTGTCGGCCGCGCTGCTCGACCTGGCCTGGCACACGCAGAAGGCCGATGCACCGCTGCAGGATGTCGGCGCCTTTGAAGCCAGCGCGCTGAAGAAGTTCAAGGTCGACCTGCCGCAGGTGCCGCCGCGCTACCGCACCACCTACTTCGACCATATCTGGGGTGGTGGTTACTCGGCCGGTTACTACGCCTACTTCTGGGCCGAAGTGCTGGACCATGACGCCTACCAGTGGTTCACCGAACACGGTGGGCTGACGGCGGCCAACGGCCAGGAGTTCCGCGACAAGATCCTCTCGCGCGGCAACAGCGTGGAGCTGTCGACCCTGTACCGCGATTTCCGCGGCAAGGACCCGTCGGTGGAACCGTTGCTGAAGTTCCGCGGGCTGAAATAAGAAAGCGGAAACGGCGGGGGCAACCCCGCCGTTTTTCTTTGTGTAGAGCCGAGCCCATGCTCGGCTGGCTTTTTCTGGAGACGCAGCCGAGCATGGGCTCGGCTCTACACACAGCGTTACGTCCCCACGTGCACGCGGTTCGCCTGCTCGGCCAGGCCCAGGTGATCGAGCGCGATATCCAGCGCCAGCACATAACTCTGCGCGCCATACCCAGCAGCGATGCCCAAGCGCTGGCCGACACCGGCCGGCAGGCACGGTTCGGCCACTGCGCCGTCGTCATGCACCTCTACGTACGCGTTGTGCAGATAGGGCAGCAGCCGCTGCAGGCGCAGACTGTTGGCACACGCACCCGGATCGAGCAGCGTCACCTCGCCGCGGCTGTGATCGGCCACGCGCAGCGCATCAAGCAGTTCCTGTTCCGAACCGCAGGCACGGATCGCCACGCTGGTTCCGGCGTCGATCGCGCGATGCACCAGCGACTTCAGGACCGGTGCCGGCAGCGGCATCGCGGTGCGGATCAGGGCGCCGGCCGCTTCCGGGCCGCGGATGATGAAGATCGACATGACTCAGCCCTCCTGCGCCAGGCGGCGGCCGACAATGGCCAGCGACAACGGGTAACCGGCCTGCTGGCTGCGCTGGTCGACCACCACGGCGGCGGGGCCGTGCTGCAGGCGCAGGCGTGCATCCAGGCCAGGTTCGCTGGGTGCCTGCAACTCGATGTACTGCGCCGGCAGCCGTTCCAGCGCCGCCTGCAGCGCGCCACCTTCGGCCTGCCATTGCGCCTCGTCGGCGGCACCGACATCCAGCAGTACCCAGTCGGCCGAGCGCGCCTGCGGCTGGCACAGGCACTGGCGTACCTCGGACAGGCTGGCGCAGTCGCTGCACAGCACGCGATGGCCGGCGAGCTGTGCCGGCAGTTGGGGGCGCGGTGCCGACGAAGAGGCGTGGCGGATCACCAGGAGGGTCATACAACACCTTGCGGAATGCGCCGTGTGGCGCGGTGGGCACACGATGCGCGTGCTGCCCGTAAAGGTGCGATGCCCGCCGCCGGGCCGGGGCGTAAAACCTGCGTAACCCTTCCTGTAGAGCCGAGCCTACGCTCGGCTGGCTTGCGCCGACGCTCGAAGAGCAGCCGAACGCGGGCTCGGCTCTACAACAAGCCGGCGCGGGAACCTCTCCCGCCCGGATGTGGTCTGATGCAGCTACCACTCACCCGGAGCCTGTCATGGATGCTGTTGCCCGTCCTCCCTTTTCCGAACGCGCGCTGGTCTGGCTGAAGAAGGAAGCATTGCCGCTGCTGGTGATGCTCGGCCTGCTCGCCGCCGCCCGCGATACCCTGGCCAACCACTATGTGGTGCCGAGTGGCTCGATGCAGCCGACCCTGCAGCCCGGCGACCGGGTGGTGGTGGACATGCGTGCCTATGGCCTGCGCCTGCCGTTCACCGGCAAGGAACTGATGACCACCGGCGTTCCGCAGCGTGGTGAAGTGGCGGTGTTCGATTCACCGGCCGACGGCACCCGCCTGATCAAGCGCGTGGCGGCAGTGGCGGGCGACCATGTGCAGATGCGCGAGGGCCATCTGAGTATCAACGGCCAGCCGTTGCAGATGGCCGACCTGCAGGACGTGGAAGCCTTCGGCGAGCGACGTGCCCGCCTTGATCTGGACATGGGCGGCGGTCCGGACATCGCCGACCTGGTGGTGCCGGCTGGCAAGGTGCTGGTGCTGGGTGACCACCGCGGCAACAGCTTCGATGGCCGCTTCTTCGGCTTCGTCGACGCCGACAAGCTCTACGGCCGCGCGGTGGCGGTGTACTACCGCCGGGGCGACGGCTTCGAGTGGCAGCGCCTGTAAGCTGAATTGATACTTCTCGTATATCAATCATTACCTATCAGGTTATGGATCGACTGGATAGACGGGCCTAGTCTGAGGCCCGTTCCCTCCCGCGCTTGGCCGCCCCCACCGGCCCATCGATCCCATGACTGGCGAAACCGCGGCGGCCGTCGAACGCCGCCCCCCCACTGTCGACTCCAGCGCCGAGACCCGCATCCAGCAGGGCACACCGGCCTTCCGCCGCACCGCGCTGGCACTGTTCCTGACCGGCTTTTCCACCTTCGGCCTGCTGTACACGGTGCAGCCGCTGCTGCCCGAGTTCAGCCGCCATTTCGGCGTGTCCGCCGCCGGCAGCGCGATGTCGTTGTCGCTGACGACCGGCACCTTGGCCGTGGCGATGCTGCTGGCTGGTCTGCTGTCCGATGCGGTCGGCCGCCGCCCGTTGATGATCGTCGCGTTGCTGGTCTCGGCCATGCTGTCGCTGAGCTCGGCGCTGGTGGATGACTGGACCACGCTGCTGGTATTGCGCACGCTGCTCGGCCTGGCGCTGAGCGGCGTGCCGGCGGTGGCGATGACCTACCTGGTCGAGGAAATGGACAGCCGCGCGCTGGGCCTGGCGATGGGCCTGTACATCGGCGGTAACGCCATCGGTGGCATGAGCGGACGCCTGCTGGCCGGCATCATCGCCGACCACTGGGGCTGGCGCTGGGGTATCGGCGTGGTCTCGATCATCGCGGTGGCCAGCACCGTGCTCCTGTGGCTTCAGCTGCCGCCGTCGCGCCACTTCCATCCCCGTCGTGACGGCCTGCGCCAGTTGCCGTCGCGCTGGCGCACGCTGTTCGCCGACCCGGGCCTGCCGTGGCTGTTCGCCACCTCGTTCGTGCTGATGGGCGTGTTCGTCACCCTCTACAACTACCTGGGCTACCACCTGCTGGCGCCGCCGTACCACCTCAGCCAGACCGTGGTCGGCCTGATCTTCAGTGTCTACCTGGTGGGCACCTTCAGTTCGGCGTGGATGGGCCAGCAGGCAACGCGCTACGGGCGCGGCCGCATCCTGTCGATCTCGTTCGCGTTGATCGGCGCGGGCATCGCACTGCTGGCAATGCCGTGGCTGAGTGCGATGGCACTGGGTATCGCACTGGTCACGTTCGGCTTCTTCGGCGGCCACTCGGTGGCCAGCAGCTGGGTTGGCAGCCGCGCCGGTACGATGCGCGCCGAAGCCTCGGCGATGTACCTGTTCGCCTACTACCTCGGGTCCAGCGTGCTGGGCGGGGTCGGTGGCCTGGCCTATGCGGCCTGGGATTGGCTGGGTGTGTGCCTGTTCGCTGCCGTGCTGACCCTGATCGGTGGTGGCATCGTCTGGGCACTGCAGCAGCGCGCGCCGCAGCCGGTCACCGCGTGACCCACCGCGTACGGTAGTGCCGGCCGCTGGCCGGCATGCCGGCCCATGTGGGGTTGCCGGCCAGCGGCCGGCACTACCCGGGTGGGTTGCACTTCACCCTTCGGCGAACGCCTCACGCAGCAGCGTGGCGAAATTGCGGATCAGCGGCGTTACCCGTTCGCGGTGCCAGGCCAGCTGCACTTCCGAATGCGCGCCGGCATCGGCCAGTGCCACGAAGCGCGATCCTTCCACGCGTATGTGATCGCATGACGACGGCAGGATCGCCGCACCCAGGCCCGCAGCGGCCAGGCTGATCAACGTCGATGCTTCACCGGCTTCCTGCACGATGCGCGGCGTGAAGCCCGCCGCCGCGCACAACGCGATCATGTGGTCGTGGATGCCCGCGCCGGCGCTGCGGCGGAACGCCACGAAAGGCTCCTGCGCGAAGTCGCGCAGCGACAGCGTGCCCTGCTTCGACAGCCTGCGCAGGGCAGGGTGGTCGGCGTGCACGATCAGCGCCAGCGGGTCGACGAACAGGCTGTGCGCCACCAGTTCCGGCGGCAGCGCGCGCTTGCGGATGATGCCCACGTCCAGTGAACCGTCGAGCAGCGCGTCGATCTGCTGCAGCGTGTTCATCTCGCTCAGCTGCAGCCGCACCTGCGGGTACTGCTGACGGTAGCGCAGGATCGAACGCGGAATCTGCGGCGACAGCGGCGTGGCGCGAGTCAGACCGATGTGCAGTTCACCCTGCTCACCACGCTGTGCACGCTGCACCTCGTCCACGGCCGTCTCCACCTGCTGCACGATGGCGCGTGCACGTTCCTGCAGCAGTTCGCCCGCAGGCGTCAGCTGCACGCGGCGATGGCTGCGCACGAACAGGCGCGCGTCAATCAGTTCTTCCAGCTGGCGGATCTGTTGGCTGAGCGGCGGCTGTGACATGCCCAGCCGCTCCGCCGCCTGGCCGAAGTGCAGCGTATCGGCGACGGCGAGGAAGTAGCGCAGGTGGCGGAGTTCGATGGACATGGGTCCAGTTTATTCATCGTCAGCCGGAAATGAATCAGAGGCGGGGTCAGAGCCCGTTGCGCAGCAACGGGATCCGACCCCGTGCCGACCAACGGTCGGCACCCACCATGGGAAGCATTTCCCACAGTTCGCAGAAAACGGTCGAAGGCGGGGTGGGTCCGGTTGCGGGGGCGTGAGCGCCATGGATGGCGCGACCGAGCCTCCATGGACGGATTTACGGCGTCCCCCGTAACCGGACCCACCCCGCCATCCCACGGAAAGCCCGCTGTCGCCGTTGCTGTTGCTTCGGCCTCTGCAGGTGCAGGGCGCAGCCCTGCCGAACACCCCTACCGCTCGGAATGCCCGCTCTGATCGTAATCGCGCGGACTGAACAACTCCGGCTGGATCAGCTCGATGAACGCCCGCGCCTGCGCCGACAGCGCCTTGCCCCGGCGCACGATCACCCCGTAGCTGCGCTCGGGGAACCAGCGCTTCATCGACCGCGCCGCCAGCCGCTCGTGGTCGGCCACGTTCAGGCACAGCGCCGGCACGATGGAAATGCCCATGCCCATCGCCACGTACTGCTTGATCACTTCCCAGCCCCCCACTTCCAGCGCCACGGTGTAGGCGATGCGGTGGCGCTGGAACACCTGGTCCACCAGGCGGTAGGTGATCTGCCGCTTCGGCGGCAGCACCAGCGGATAGCGCGCGATGTCGGCCAGCTCCAGCTCGCCGCCCTTGGCCAGCGGATGATCGTGCGGTGCGATCAGCACCTGCTCGAAGCGGTAGGCCGGGGCGTAGGTCAGGTCGGCCGGCACATCGGTCATCGAACCTATCGCCAGGTCGGCGGCATCCTCGCGCAGCAGGTCGGTGCCGTCGGCGCTGATCGCGTTGTGCAGGGTCAGGCGCACGTCCGGGTGGTGCAGGCGAAAGCGTTCGATGATCTTCGGCAGCAGGTACAGGATGGTCGAGCTGTTGGCGGCAATGTTCAGCTCGCCCGCGTCCAGGCCGCGCACCTTGTCGCGGAAGCGCGCCTCCAGCCCGTCCAGGTTCTCCACCAGCGGCTGTGCCATCTCGTACAGCAGCTGGCCCTCGCGGCTGGGCACCAGGCGCCTCCCGCTGCGCTCGAACAATGGCACCCCCAGCTCCCGTTCCAACGCCTGCAACTGCAGGCTGATGGCCGGCTGGCTGACGAAAAGTGCCTCAGCCGCCCGTGAGACGGAGCCGAGGCGCACGGTCTGGCAGAACGCGCGCAGCGGCTTGAGCCGGTCGGATTTGTAGGAAAAACGAGGACTTGGCGGGGTGCGTGTGCTCATCGTGTAACGAGTATTAGCACAACTTATGTAAAACATTGCAAAAACTGTTTTGCCAAATACTGAGGCCGGGCGGCACCGTGGAGACGTTCCCCCACCGCTGGAGTAGCCCCATGTCCGCCGTCGCTTCCGCCGTTCCCACCCCCGCCACCAAGGCCACCCCCGGCATCGCCCTGGCGACCCGCGTGGCCGGCCAGGACACCGTGCTGCCGGCGCCGCTGCTGGCCCTGCTGGTGTCGCTGCACCGCGCGGTGGAACCGGGCCGGCAGGCGAGGCTGCAGGCCCGCCGTGAACGCCAGGCGTTCTTCGACCAGGGCGGCCTGCCGGACTTCCGTGAAGACACCACTGCGATCCGCAGCGGCGACTGGCGCGTTGCGCCGCTGCCGGCCGCGCTGCAGGACCGCCGCGTCGAGATCACCGGCCCGACCGACCCGAAGATGGTCATCAACGCGCTGAACTCCGGCGCCAAGGTGTTCATGGCCGACTTCGAGGATTCGACCTCGCCGACCTGGCGCAACCTGCTGGCCGGGCAGCAGTCGCTGGCCGCGGCGGTGCGCGGCGATCTCGAATACACCGCCCCCAATGGCAAGCATTACACGCTGCGCCCATACGACGAACAGGCGGTGCTGATCGTGCGCCCGCGTGGCTGGCACCTGGACGAGAAGCACGTACGCGTCGACGGCCAGTTCCTCGCCGGCGGCCTGTTCGACGCAGCGGTGTTCGCCTTCCACAACGCCCGCTCCCTGCAGGCCAAGGATCGTGGCCCGTACTTCTACCTGCCCAAGCTGCAGAGCATGGAAGAGGCGGCGCTGTGGGAAACCGCGCTGTCGCACATCGAAGGGATGCTCGGCTTGCCGCACGGCCAGATCAAGGTGACCGTGCTGATCGAAACGCTGCCGGCGGTGTTCGAGATGGACGAGATCCTGCACGCGCTGCGTGATCGCATCGTCGGCCTGAACTGCGGGCGCTGGGACTACATCTTCTCGTACCTGAAGACCTTCCGCCGCCACGCCGACCGCGTCCTGCCTGAACGTGGCCAGGTGACCATGACCCAGCCGTTCCTGAAGGCCTATTCGGAACTGCTGATCCAGACCTGCCACCGCCGCGGTGCGCATGCGATGGGCGGCATGGCCGCGCAGATTCCGATCAACCACGATGCCGCCGCCAACGAGCAGGCCATGGCCCGCGTGCGCGCCGACAAGCTGCGTGAAGTCAGCGCCGGCCACGACGGCACCTGGGTCGCGCATCCGGCGCTGATTCCGGTGGCGATGGCGATCTTCGACGAGCACATGCCCGGTGCGAACCAGCACAGCGTGCTGCGCCAGGACGTGCGCGTCGGCCGCGACGAACTGATCGCGCGGCCGCCGGGCACCATCACCCGCGCCGGCTTCGAAGGCAACGTGGAAGTCTGCGTGCGTTACCTGGCGGCGTGGCTGGATGGCAACGGCTGTGTGCCGATCCATCACCTGATGGAGGACGCGGCCACCGCCGAGATCAGCCGCAGCCAGTTGTGGCAGTGGCTGCATACGCCGGGCCAGCAGCTGGACGATGGCACCGCGATCGACCTGGCCCTGCTGGATTCCACCCTGTCGCAGCTGCCGGCACGGCTGGGCGATACCGCCGCGCTGCCCGGTGGCGCGCGCATCAGCGAGGCCATCGCCCTGCTCGGCGAACTGAGCCGCAGCGAAGAACTGACCGATTTCCTGACCCTGCCGGCCTACGCGCGCATCGATTGACTGCCGCCCGCGTCTACCGCCGTTTCCCTCCCCGCTGCACGCACGAACCGAACTGGAGAAAGACATGAGCAAGCTGCCCACTGCCGAACAGATCCAGCACGACTGGGATACCAACCCGCGTTGGGAAGGCATCCAGCGCAACTACAGCGCCGCCGACGTGGTGCGCCTGCGCGGCACCGTCCACATCGAGCATTCGCTGGCCCGCCTGGGCGCCGATAAGCTGTGGGCGTCGCTGCACGAGCGCGAGTTCGTCAACGCGCTGGGTGCACTGACCGGCAATCAGGCCATGCAGCAGGTCAAGGCCGGCCTGAAGGCGATCTACCTGTCCGGTTGGCAGGTGGCGGCCGACGCCAACCTGGCCGGCCAGATGTATCCGGACCAGTCGCTGTACCCGGCTGATTCGGTGCCGGCGGTGGTCAAGCGCATCAACAACACGCTGCTGCGCGCCGACCAGCTGCACCACGCCGAAGGCAAGGATGACATCGACTTCCTGCAGCCGATCGTGGCCGATGCTGAGGCCGGCTTCGGCGGCGTACTCAACGCCTTTGAACTGATGAAGGCGATGATCGAGGCCGGCGCCGCCGGCGTGCACTTCGAGGACCAGCTGGCCTCGGTCAAGAAGTGCGGGCACATGGGCGGCAAGGTGCTGGTGCCGACCCGCGAGGCGATCGAGAAGCTCAACGCCGCACGCCTGGCCGCCGACGTGATGGGCGTGCCGACCCTGCTGGTCGCGCGCACCGATGCCGAAGCTGCGGATCTGCTGACCAGTGACATCGACGGCAACGACAAGCCGTTCACCACCGGTGAGCGCACCGTCGAAGGTTTCTACAAGACCCGCAACGGCCTGGACCAGGCGATCAGCCGCGGCCTGGCCTATGCACCCTATGCCGACCTGGTGTGGTGCGAGACCGGCAAGCCGGACCTGGAGTTTGCACGCAAATTCGCCGAGGCGATCCACGCGAAGTTCCCGGGCAAGCTGCTGGCCTACAACTGCTCGCCCAGCTTCAACTGGAAGAAGAACCTGGACGACGCCACCATTGCCAAGTTCCAGCGCGAACTGGGCAGCTACGGCTACAAGTTCCAGTTCATCACCCTGGCCGGGTTCCATGCGTTGAACTACGGCATGTTCAATCTGGCCCACGGCTACGCGCGCCGCCAGATGAGTGCGTTCGTGGAACTGCAGGAAGCCGAGTTCGAAGCGGCCGAGCGCGGTTTCACTGCGGTCAAGCACCAGCGTGAGGTCGGTACCGGCTATTTCGATGCGGTGACCCAGGCGATCCAGCAGGGCCAGTCGTCGACCACCGCGCTGACCGGATCGACCGAGGAAGAGCAGTTCCACGGCGGGCGCAGCGAACGCGCGGCGTGATCCGGTGCGCAGCGTGATCCGGTAGTGCCGGCCGCTGGCCGGCAATCACAGGATGCTCCGGGCGCTGCGTGGCAGCCGGCCAGCGGCCGGCTCTACCGGGGCCTGGAAATCCGATCAGGGTGGCCAGGGAAGGGCCAGGCAACGCCGGCCGGTCGGGGGACCTGCCGGCGTTGTTGTATCGATGCAAGGGGGGCAGCCAGCGGGCAGCGTCAATCAGGCGCACCCCGGGTTCCGGCAACTTGGCCGAAACCCTGTGAAACCCGGCATCGAATTGATCCAGCAGGGGTTTTGCCCGGGCACCCGTGACCAGAACGGGCCACCATCGATCTTCACATCAATCAAGATCGGCAGAACGGTCAAAATGAGATAGGGCGCACACTTTAAAGCGGTGCTATGCTCCGCGGCTCACCAGGGGACGCTGGCGGCGGGTGCAGGGAATGACCGGCAGGGGTGCGGCCGAGAACAGTGATGTGACGACAGGTATCGCCCGGGTGGCGATGGCCGAGATCGTGCACGCGCTGTTGTCAGATGCCGAGGTGGCATTGTTTGCCAGATTCGCCCGCGCATGCAAGCTCCGTGCCGGACAGTGGCTGTTCCAGCGTGGCCACCGCGGCGAGCGCATGTATGTGATCCTCGAAGGCCAGATCGAACTGGACTTCGGCGAGGACCTGGTGATCAAGACACTCGGGCAGCATGAGTTCTTCGGAGAACTGGGCCTGCTGGTCGGCGACCACCTGCGCAGCGCCAGCGCGCGCGCGCTGGTCGACTGCGATGTGCTGGAACTGGGGCCGGCTGATTTCCACCGGCTGGTCGAATCCGATCCGGGCCTGGTGGCCTACTTCCTGCGCCGCACGATCATGCGCGTGCTGGCCAACGAACAGGCCCTGATCAGCCAGTTGCGCCGGCGCAACCACGATCTGGAAACCGCGCTGGACAACCTCTACATCACCACCCACCAGCTGACCCACACCCGCGAGCTGGTGCGTACCGATGAACTGACCGGTCTGCACAACCGCCGTGGCCTCACCCTGTACCTGCAGGAGTGCCGCGAGCGTGCCGAGGGGCCGCCGCAGGCGCTGCTGCTGATCGATTGCGACCGTTTCAAGCAGATCAACGACCGCCACGGCCACCAGGCCGGCGACCGCGTGCTGCAGAGCATGGGCAACATCCTGCGCTCGATGGCTGGCGAACAGGACCTGGCCTGCCGGCTTGGCGGTGATGAGTTCTGCCTGATGCTGCGCCGTGGCAACCGCGAGATCGTGCAGCACGCTGCCGAGTTCATCCTCAGCGCGGTGCACGGCCTGCTCGAGCGCAGCCATGGCACGCCGCATGTAAGCCTGGTCAGCATCGGAGCCAGCCTGCTGGATGCCGACGCGGACTGGAGCGAGTGGTATGCCAGCGCCGATCGGGCGCTGTACCGGGCCAAGCGTGATGGCGGCAACTGCCTGCGCTGGGTGGATGATCCGGACGGCCAATAGGGAGATGCAGGCGATGAATGGCGACAACGGAACGTCAGCCCCGCATAGCCCACAGCTACGCGCCCTGCTGTTCACTGATCTGTGTGATTCGCTGCAGCTGGTCGAGCGGATCGGCGACGTGGCGGCGGCGAGCCTGTTCCAGGAACACGACCGCCTGGTGCTGGTGCTGCAGCACCGCTGGAATGGCCAGCTGATCGATCGTTCGGACGGCCTGTTCATGCTGTTCGAGCGCGCCATCGATGCCCTGGGCTTCGCCCTGGACTACCAGCGCGAACTGCATGCGCTGGGCCAGCAGCGTGCGATTGAACTGCGCGCGCGTGCCGGCCTGCATGTGGGTGACGTGCTGACCTGGGAAAACAGTGCAGAGGCGGTCCGCGCCGGCGCCAAGTCGATGGAAGTGGAAGGCTTGGCCAAGCCGATGGCGGCGCGCCTGATGATGCTGGCGCGGCCCGGCCAGATCCTGTTGTCGGCGGTAGCCGAATCGCTGACCCGCCGTGCCACCGATGCGTTGGGCGAGCGCGGCACGCGCCTGTTGTGGAAGTCGCACGGGCGCTGGCGCTTCAAGGGCGTGCCGGTGGTACAGGAAGTGATCGAAGTGGGCGAGATCGGCTCCGCACCGCTGCGCATGCCGCGTGCCAATGCCAAGGCCCGCCGCGACCTGCCGTTGTGGCGGCAGCCGCTGGTGCTGGCCGCCGAAGGCCTGGTGCTGGCGGTGGCGGTGCTGGGCGGCTGGCTGCTGCTGCGGCCGGAACCGGCGATCGCGTTCGCCGAGCGCGACTGGGTGGTGCTCGGTGATGTCGACAATCTCACCGGCGACCCGATCTTCGACGACTCGATGCGGCACGCGATCCGGATCGCGCTGGAGCAGTCGCGCTACGTGAACGTGCTGTCGGAGGGCAAGATCCGCGAAAGCCTGGAAATGGCGCGGCTCTCGGGCGATACCCGGCTCAGCCGCGATACCGCGGCCAACGTGGCGGTGCGGGAAGGCGCGCGCGCCGTGCTGCTGCCGACGGTGCGGCAGAAGATCGGTGGCTACGAGCTGGCCATCGATGTCGCCGCACCCGGCAGCGGCCAGGTGATCCAGACGTTCACCGCCACCGTGGATCGATCCGATCAGATGGTGTTCGCGGTGGACGATGTGGTCGGGCGCCTGCGGCGCGGACTGGGCGAATCGGTGGCGAGCCTGGAACAGTCGTTGCCGCTGCCGCGGGCATCGACCCAGGACCTGCGCGCACTGCGTGCATTCGCGCTGGCGGAGAGTGCACTGGGCCAGCGTCGCTTTGAGGAGGCGCGCAACCTTTACCAGGCGGCGATCGATATCGATCCCGGTTTCGCCCTGGCCTACATGGGCGTGGCCAAACTGCATGCGCGCGTCGAGGAAGGGCGGCGAGCACGCGAAGCCATGCAGCATGCGCTGGACCTGCAGGATCGGCTGCCGCCACGCGAGCGGCTGTACCTGAAGGCCTGGACGGCCGAGCTGGAGCCGGGTGGCTGGGCGCTGGAGCAATGGCGCACGCTGGCCAAGGTCTATCCGGATTCGTTCGCGGGGCTGTCCAACACGTCCTGGTACCTGCTGCAGGCCAACCAGTTCAGCGAGGCCGAGCCCTATGCGCGTGCCGCCGCAGTGCCGCAGGATCCGCTGCGGCTGTATCCGCTGGTTCACCTGGTGCGGATACAGATCGCTGCCAATCAACCGCAGCTTGCCGCCGAAACACTGGCACAGGCGCAGATCCTGCGCGGCCGTGATGACGCCGATGAGACCGGCGTGGATGTGCTGGTGGCGCAGGGGCAGTACGCCAAGGCAGCGAAGCTGTTGCCGCAGATCCATGCCAGCGATGCCCTGCAGCAGCGGATGAAGCTGCGTGCGAAGCTGCTGCTGGCGGCCGCGCAGCGCGACTGCCCGGCGATGCAGCGGGCGATACGCGAAGATGCAGCGGCGCCGACGCTGGTCGATCTTCAGGTGCAGCAGCGCCTGCAGCACGCCAGCGTGGCGGCGTTGTGCCCGGGCGCTGACCGTGCCGGGCTGCAGGCGATCGCGGCGCTGCTGCAGCCGATGCTGCAGGAGCGTGATGATCCCATGCTGCATGCCCGTGGCCTGCAGTGGCTGGCACTGGTCCACCTGGCGCAGCGGCAGGGCCAGTTCGAACTGGCCAGGCGTTGGCTGGACGAGCAGCGGCCCCTGCTGCGCAGCCTGCGCAGTCCGGTCGCGGACCGCTGGCTGCGCATCGTCAGCGCCATGGATGAGCTGCAGATGCAGCGCCCCGAGGCTGCCCGCGCCCTGATCGAGCCGATGCTGGATGGCAGCGAGCCGGTGCAGGCGCGCGTCGTGCTGCTGCTCGCGCTGCGTGCGCAGGGCGATGAAGCCGCCGTGCGCCGCCAGCAGGCCTGGCTGGCCCAGCATCGCGGCCAGGCCATTGCCGAGGTCACCGCCATGCAGGTCTGGCAACCACTGAACGTGCATGACGTGTCCACGTGGGCATCGCCGGCCACGGCCGGCGCACCCTGATGGCGGGTCAACCGTCGATGCGCTCGCCGACCTTGCCCGCTTCGAAGCAGAACACCACGGTCATGGCCGCCACCGACCCGGACAGGTGGGCCTGCAGCCCGTCACGCACTTGGCTCAGCTCTTCGACCGAGGCCAGGGTGCCGATCTTCATGCAGTCGTTCTCGCCAACGGCACCGTCCAGCCCGATCGAGGCCAGGGCCTTGGCCGGCGACGCGGTGAAGTGGCGGCGGAAGTCGTCGCTGCCGATCAGGTGGTCCAGCAGGGTGCTGGCGTCTGCGGCGGAAAGGCGGGGATGGGTGCTCATGGGGATCGTCCGTAGGTGGAGTTTCTCGTATCGGCCGCGACAGCCTGCCATTGAGGGCCGCGCTGCGCACATCGCTAAAGTTGGCCGCGCCGCGGTCGTTGCTGCTATGCCGGTTGTGCGGCAGAAGGAAGGAAACTTATGCGCCTGCGCCGCTGCGCCAGCCTGATGTTCGAGCCCCGCGAGGCGGTCACCCTGGACCTGCGCGCGATGCTGGCCGGCCACGCCGAGATGGACAGCCAGATCAGCTGGGTGGCGCTGGCCGCGCATCTGGACCAGCCACTGCCGGTGGACGCCGAGGAGCGCCAGCTGCTGGGCGAGCTCAGCGCGCACCGCTGGAGCGAACCGCCCGCCGATGCCTCCCCGGCGATGCTGGCCCGCCTGGTCGAGCAGGGCCTGCTGCTGACCGACCCGCCGAGCGAGGTGGGGCACCAGCTGCGCGACGAGGCGCTGCGGCGCAGCCAGTGGTGGCCGCTGGCTGCACTGGCCCATCGCCATGCACGCTGGCAGGCCGTGGACAGCGTGGAGGACATGCGCCGGCAGGGGTTGGACACCGCTGCCGGCCTGCGCCAGCGCCTCGGGCCGCCACCGCCGGTGGTGCAGCCCATGCAGGGCGACTACCAGCCGCTGCCGCGCAGCGAAGAGGCCGCGTTCGACGCACTGCTGGCGCGCCGCACCACCTGCCGCAATTTCGACCCGCAGCGCGCGCTGCCGCTGCCATTGCTGGCCCAGGTGCTGCAGCGCACGCTGATGGCGCACGCGGTGCAGAAGGTGGAGCGCGATACCGAGTTCCTGAAGAAGAACGTGCCTTCCGGTGGCGGCCTGCATCCCACCGAAGGCTTCCTGCTGGTGCAGAACGTGGAAGGACTGGCACCGGGCCTGTATCACTACCACCCGGTGCAGCACGCCGTGCTGCCGCTGCCCTCGCCACCGCCGCAGGCACTGCCGGCGCTGGCGCGGCGGATGCTGTCCGGGCAGGCGTGGTTCGCCGATGCGCCGGCGATGCTGGTGCTGGCGCCGCGCTATGACCGCTGCTTCTGGAAGTACCGCAACCACGCCAAGGCGCATCGTGCGGTGACGCTGGACGTCGGCCACATCTCGCAGCTGCTGTACCTGTGCGCGACCGAGCGCGGGCTGGCGGCGTTCGTGACAGCGGCCATCAACGATGCCGATGTCGATCGTGCCTTCGGCTTCGATGGCATCGGCCAGAGCGCGATGGCCATCTGCGGCCTGGGCTGGCGCAGTGCCACACTGGACACGGCAGAATTCGATCCCGCTGGTCGGGTGACGGCGGGCGACGACCGCTGAGCGACCGTCGCCCCGGCGTTCACGCCGCTTCGAAGTCCACCAGCACCGCGCCGTCGTTGACCTGGTCACCGGCCTTGGCGCGGTAGCCCTTCACCGTGCCGTCGGCCGGCGCCTGCAGGGTGTGCTCCATCTTCATCGCTTCCAGCACCACCAGCGGCGTGCCGCGCTTGACCTCGGTACCGGCGGCGACCAGCGTGGCCACGATCTTCCCGGGCATCGGTGCCAGCAGGCTGCCGGCATCGGCCACGGCGTGGTCCGATTCGCTCACCGGATCATGCAGGGTGAAACGGTGCTGGCCGTCGGTGCCGAACAGGTACAGCTGGTCACCGTCGCGCAGCAGCTGCAGCGACCCGCGGCGGCCGCCCAGCTGCACCGCCAGCCCCCGTACATCGGCTGTGCCGATCACCTGCACGGGTGCCGCGTCATCGCACTGCACGCGCCAGCCATCGGTCTGCGCCCACACCTTCAGCGTGTGCCGGCGTTCACCCTGCTGCAGCGGAAGCACGCGCGGCGCGGGCGCGCCAAGGCGCCAGCCATCCTGCACCTGCCACGGCGAATGCGGGTCGCGCGCGTCGCTGGCTGCACCTGCAGTAGTGGCCACGGCGGCCACCGCCGCCAGCAGCCACAGCGCATCATCGCTGTCACCCACCCGGCCCAATGCGGCCTGCTCGCGCTCGATCAGCGCGGTATCCAGCTTGGCGTGGGTAAACGAATCGGTGTTCACCAGGCGGCGCAGGAAACCGGCATTGGTGGTCACGCCCACCACCTGGCAGTCGGCCAGGGCCTGGCTCATGCGGCGCAGCGCGGCGTCGCGGTCCACGTCCCAGACGATCAGCTTGGCAATCATCGGATCGTAGTACGGGGTGATGCTATCGCCTTCCTCGACACCGGTATCCACGCGCACATGAGTCGACGGCGACGGCAGGCGCAGGCGGCGCAGGAGGCCGGTGGACGGCAGGAAACCACGGTCGGCGTCTTCGGCATACAGCCGCGCCTCGATGGCATGACCATGAATCGCCAGCTGATCCTGGCGCAGCGGCAGCGGCTGGCCCGAGGCCACGCGCAGCTGCCACTCCACCAGGTCGGTGCCGGTGATGTACTCGGTGACCGGATGCTCGACCTGCAGGCGGGTGTTCATTTCCATGAAGTAGAAATCGCCGTCCGGGCCGGCGATGAATTCCACCGTCCCGGCACCGACGTAGCCCACCGCGCGCGCGGCATCGACCGCGGCCTTGCCCATCGCAGCACGACGTTCGGGGCTCATGCCCGGGGCGGGCGCCTCTTCCAGCACCTTCTGGTGGCGGCGCTGCACCGAGCAGTCGCGCTCGAACAGGTAGACCGCCTCACCGTAGCTGTCGCCGAACACCTGGATTTCGATATGGCGCGGGCGCTCGACGTACTTCTCGACCAGCACATGGTCGTTGCCGAATGCCGAGGCGGCCTCGCGCTGGCAGCTGGCCAGTGCATCGACGAAGTCCTCGCTGCGCTCGACCTTGCGCATGCCCTTGCCACCGCCGCCGGCGCTGGCCTTGATCAGCACCGGGTAGCCGATGGCGTCGGCCTGCGCGCGCAGGAAATCCGGCGCCTGCTGGTCGCCGTGGTAGCCCGGGGTGAGTGGCACACCGGCCTTGGCCATCAGGGCCTTGGCCGCGCTCTTGTCGCCCATCGCGCGGATGGCGCTGGCCGGTGGCCCGATGAAGGTGATGCCGGCGGCAGCGCAGGCATCGGCGAAGTCGGCATTCTCGGACAGGAAGCCGTAGCCGGGGTGGATCGCCTGCGCGCCGGTCAGGCGTGCGGCCTCGAGCAGGGCATCGCCGCGCAGGTAGCTCTCGCGCGCGGCAGCCGGGCCGATGTGGATGGCTTCGTCGGCCAGGCGCACATGGCGCGCGTTGCGGTCGGCATCGGAATACACCGCCACGGTGGCGATGCCGAGGCGGCGGCAGGTGGCGATGACGCGGCAGGCGATTTCGCCGCGGTTGGCGATCAGGACTTTGGTGAACATGGCAACAGGCTCGGTCATGGCACGGGTTACATGCGGAACACGCCGAAGCGCGTCTGCTGCGGGGCGGCGTTGAGGCTGGCCGACAGCGCCAGCGCCAGCACCCGGCGGGTGTCGGCCGGATCGATCACGCCGTCGTCCCACAGGCGCGCGCTGGCGTAGTACGGGTGGCCCTGCTGCTCGAACTGGTCGCGGATCGGTGCCTTGAACGCGTCTTCCTCCGCTGCCGGCCACTGGCCACCCTTGGCCTCGATGCCATCGCGCTTGACCGTGGCCAGCACGCTGGCGGCCTGTTCGCCACCCATCACGCCGATGCGCGCGTTCGGCCACATCCACAGGAAGTTCGGCGAATAGGCGCGGCCGCACATGCCGTAGTTGCCGGCACCGAACGAGCCACCGATCACCACGGTGAACTTGGGTACCCTGGCGCAGGCCACCGCCATCACCAGCTTGGCCCCGTCCTTGGCGATACCACCCTGTTCGTACTTGCGACCCACCATGAAGCCGGTGATGTTCTGCAGGAACACCAGCGGGATATTGCGCTGGGTGCATAGCTCGATGAAGTGCGCGCCCTTCAGTGCCGACTCGGAGAACAGGATGCCGTTGTTGGCGATGATGCCGATCGGGTAGCCGTTCAGATGGGCGAAGCCGGTGACCAGCGTTGCGCCGTAGCGCGGCTTGAATTCGTCGAAGCGTGAGCCATCGACCAGCCGCGCGATCACTTCGCGTACGTCGTAGGGCTTGCGCGTATCGGCCGGGATCACCCCGTACAGTTCGTGTGCCGGCAGCAGCGGTTCCTCGGGCGCCTGCACCGCCATGGCCGGTTCCGGCTTGCGCCAGTTGAGCTGGGCGATGATCGCGCGCACCCGTGCCAGTGCCTGCAGGTCGTTGTCGGCCATGTGGTCAGCCACGCCGGAGATGCGCGTGTGCACATCGGCACCACCCAGTTCCTCGGCCGTCACCACTTCGCCGGTGGCCGCCTTCACCAGCGGCGGGCCGCCGAGGAAGATCGTGCCCTGCTCGCGCACGATCACAGTCTCGTCGCTCATCGCTGGCACATAGGCACCACCAGCGGTGCAGCTGCCCATCACGCAGGCGATCTGCGGAATGCCCTGTGCCGACAGGTTGGCCTGGTTGTAGAAGATGCGGCCGAAATGGTCGCGGTCGGGAAAGACTTCGTCCTGCAGCGGCAGGAACGCGCCACCGGAATCGACCAGGTAGATGCAGGGCAGGTGGTTCTGCTCGGCGATCTCCTGCGCGCGCAGGTGCTTCTTCACCGTCATCGGGTAATAGGTGCCGCCCTTGACCGTGGCGTCGTTGGCCACGATCACGCATTCCACGCCGCTCACCCGGCCGATTCCGGCCACTACGCCAGCGGCCGGCACGGCGTCTTCGTACATGCCGTGCGCGGCCAGCGGCGCGATTTCCAGGAACGCGCTGCCCGGGTCGAGCAGGGCGTCGATGCGGTCGCGCACCAGCAGCTTGCCGCGCGCGGTGTGCTTGGCGCGTGCGGCTTCGCTGCCACCCAGCGCGGTGCGGGCGAGGGTGGCATGCAGGTCGTCGACCACGGCCTGCATGGCCGCGCGGTTGCTTTCAAACGTTTCGCTGCCCGGTTGCAGCTGGGTGCTCAATACGGTCATCGCAGTGGCCTTACAGGGTGCGCTGGAACAGTTCGCGGCCGATCAGCATGCGGCGGATCTCGGACGTGCCGGCGCCGATCTCATACAGCTTGGCATCGCGCCACAAGCGGCCGGTCGGGTATTCGTTGATGTAGCCGTTGCCGCCCAGGATCTGGATCGCCTGGCCGGTCAGCCAGGTGGCCTTCTCGGCGGCGTACAGGATGGCACCGGCGGCGTCCTGGCGGGTGGTGCGGCCCTGGTCGCAGGCACGTGCCACGGCATAGACATACGCGCGGCAGGCACCCAGGCCCACGTACATGTCGGCGATCTTGGCCTGGATCAGCTGGAAGCTGCCGATCGGCTCGCCGAACTGGTGGCGCTCGTGCACGTACGGCATCACCACGTCCATCGCCGCAGCCATCAGGCCCAGCGGGCCACCGGACAGCACCACGCGCTCGTAGTCCAGGCCGGACATCAGCACGCGCACGCCACCGCCAACCTGGCCCAGCACGTTCTCTTCAGGAATCTCGCAATCCTGGAACACCAGCTCGCAGGTGGGCGAAGAACGCATGCCCAGCTTGTCCAGCTTCTGCGCGGTGGAGAAGCCCTTCATGCCCTTCTCGACCAGGAACGCGGTGATGCCCTTGGCACCGGCGTCCATGTCGGTCTTGGCGTAGACCACCAGCACGTCGGCGTCCGGGCCGTTGGTGATCCACATCTTGTTGCCGTTGAGCACGTAGCGGTCGCCGCGCTTGTCCGCACGCAGCTTCATCGACACCACGTCCGAACCGGCGCCCGGTTCGCTCATCGCCAGCGCGCCCACCTTGGCGCCGCTGCACAGGTCGGGCAGGAAGCGCTGCTTCTGTTCCTCGTTGCCGTTCTTGCGCAGCTGGTTCACGCACAGGTTGGAGTGCGCGCCATAGGACAGGCCGATGCCGCCGGACGCGCGCGAGATCTCTTCCATCGCCACCACGTGGGCCAGGTAACCCATGCCGGTGCCGCCGTATGCTTCTTCCACGGTGAGGCCCAGCAGCCCCTGTTCGCCCAGCTTCGGCCACAGCGCCAGCGGGAACTGGTTGCTGGCATCGGCCTCGGCGGCCAGCGGAGCGACCTCGGCGGCGGCAAAATGGGCCACGCTCTGGCGCAGCAGGTCGATGTCTTCGCCAAGATCGAAGTTCAGGGATGGCACGTGCATTGTGGTGGCTCCACGGCGGGATGGCAGGAATGGACGCACCCGGCGGGGGAGTGGGGGGCGGTCTGCAGGACCTCCACCCACACGGGCGATGGCCCCAGCGTAGCGGGGTTCGGGTAAGAAGTGAATACGAATTCAAAAATTGAAACTAGAATCAGAACATGGCTTATAAACGCTCTGCATTGATGGAAGAACGCCTGGCGGGCGCCCGTGAACGGATCCTGCTGGCCACCCGCGAGCTGGTCGCCACTGGCGGCTGGCGCAATGCCCCGGTGACGGCCGTGGCGACCCAGGCCGGGGTGTCCACCGGCCTGATCTATCGCCACTTCCCGTCCAAGGCAGAGCTGTTCGTGGAAGTCCTCAATGCCGCCGTCGCCCACGAGGTCGCGATCATGGAGCGCATCGCCAGTGGCCCGGAGGCGGCCAGCGAGCGGCTGCGGCTGGCGATCACCGCCTTCGTCCGCCGTGCCCTGGCCGGGCCGGGGCTGGCGCACGCCTTCATCGTTGAACCGGTCGACCCGGACGTGGAAGCCGAGCGCATGCGCGGCCGTCGCGCCTTCGGCGACGTATTCCTGCGGCTGGTGGAGGAGGGCGTAGCGGCCGGCGAGCTGCCGGTGCAGGACGCGCATGTGGCCGCCGCGTGCCTGGTCGGTGCCTTCACCGAAGCGATGGTCGGCCCGACCGCGCCCAGCCGCGAAGCGCACCGCGACGAAGACGCGCTGGTGGATGCGATCTGCAGCTTCTGCCTGCGCGCGATCGGCGCCCCGGCAATCCGGTAGCGCCGGCCGCTGGCCGGCTTCTGTTGCTCGGGTCAGATCCCTTTTGCGGCGCAAAAGGGATCTGACCCCAGCCCCGGCATGCTGCGCCGCATCAGCAGTGACGCCTGTTGTCGCACGCAAAGTGCGTTCTATACTCGGCCCATCACGCAGTCGCTCAGCCGTGGTCCAACGACTATCAGCCAGGGGTAACGAAGAGTGCGGAATTACGATCTGGAGTTCCTGAAACGCTTCTCCATGGTGATCGCGCTGCTGGCGACCATCACCCTCGGCCTCATCCTCCTTGCCGCCTACATCCACACCCGGATTCCGCCCGAGGTGTCGCCGACCGCGGCCAAACGCACCGAACAGCGCATCTCGCCCACCGGCGCCGTCTATGCCGGCAGTACCGGCGCCGCCGCGCAGGCTGCCGCCAAGGCCGCCGCGCTGGCCAAGGCCGCGTCGCAGGTGGCCTACGGCGGCACCAAGGATGGCAAGGTGATCTTCGACAACCTGTGCACCGCCTGCCACACCACCGGCGTGGGCATGGCACCGACGCTGGACCATTCGCACTGGGACAAGCGCATCGCACAGGGCAAGGACACCCTCTACAAGCACGCCATCGAGGGTTATACCGGCCCCGACGGCGGCATCATGCCGCCCAAGGGCGGCAACCCGGCCCTGACGGAAGAACAGATCCACGCCACCGTGGACTGGATGCTGGCCAATCTGAAGTAAGCGGTAGTGCCGGCCGCTGGCCGGCAACCACACATCGCACGAAGGTCATGAGGTTGCCGGCCAGCGGCCGGCACGACCCAGGCTTTGCCCACCAAGGTCAAAACCCCGCTGCGCAGGCGGCGTTTCGCATTTCAGGGTTAGTCTGTGCGCCCTCTTCCAAGGAATCGCCCGTCGATGCGCCGCCGTTCCCTCGCCCTTGCCCTGTCCCTGCTGCTGCCGGCCAGCGCCTTTGCCCAGGCCCAGCCGCAGGTCGCGCAGGTCGCGCCGGTCGCGGCGCCCGCCGCCGCGCGCAGCAGCGCCACCGTGGTGCTGACCGCCGCGCCGGCCGACTGGCGCGCGCTGGATGGCCAGCGCGTGCGCATCGCCGCACCGCTGACCCTGGCCGGTAGCGACGGCCTGGAGCGCTTCGGCCAGCTCACCGTAGCCTTCGATGGCCGCCTCTGGCAGCCGACCGAAGTGGCCGCGCCGGGTACGGCCGGCTATGAGCAGGTGATGGCCGACAACCAGCGTCGTCGCCTGGCGCTGGACGATGGCAGCGATGCCCGCGATCCGGCCAGCGTGGCCTACCTGCCGGGCAACCCGGTGCTGCGCACTGGCATGCAGCTGCGCAATGTGGAGGGCATCGTGCGCGTGGATGCACAGGGCCGTCCGCGCCTGCAGGTCGAGGGTGCGCTGAAACTGCCGGAACTCAAGCGCCCCGCAGTGCCGACCGTGCCGGGTAGCCTGCACGTGGCCGCCTTCAACCTGGAGAACTTCTTCAACGGTGATGGCCAGGGCGGCGGCTTCCCGACCCTGCGCGGCGCCCGCACGCTGGACGAGCACAAAGCGCAGGTGGCCAAGCTGGTCGCCGCGGTCAACGCGCTGGGCGCCGACGTCGCCGCGCTGATGGAGCTGGAGAACGACGGCTACGGACCGCAGTCGGCCATCGCCGAACTGGTCGATGCGCTCAACCGTGACCGCGGCACGCAGGGCGACTGGCGCTTCGTCGATGCCGGCAACGGCCCCGGCGACAACCCGATCCGGGTCGGCATCATCTACCGCAGCTCACGCCTGCAGCCGGTCGGCACGCCGGCCACGTTGACCGGCGGCCCGTTCGTCGAGCACAGCCGCGTGCCGCTGGCGCAGGCCTTCCAGGGCAAGCAGGGCGCGCCGTTCGTGGTGGTGGCCAATCACTTCAAGTCGAAGGGCTGCCGCGACGCAAGCGGCGCCGACGCCGACCGCAACGACGACCAGGGTTGCTGGAACGCCACCCGCGTGACCTCGGCGCAGCAGCTGCATGCCTGGCTGCAGACGGATCCGACCGGTACCGGTACAAAGGACGCGGTACTGCTGGGCGATTTCAACGCCTACGCGATGGAAGACCCGATCCGCACCCTGTACGACCTGGGCTGGCAGGACGCGTTCAAGGTCGCCAAGGTCGAGCATCCCTACAGCTACGTCTACAACGGCTACACCGGCCGCCTTGACCACGCGTTGCTCAGCCCGGGCATGGCCAAGCGCCTGCGCGGTGCCGCCGAATGGCACAGCAACGCCGACGAGCAGGACGCCAGCGGTTACCAGGGCCGCAACGTGCAGGGCCCGTGGCGCAGCTCCGACCACGACCCGCTGCTGCTGGGTTTCGACAAATAACCCTCAACGCCGGGGTCGGATCCCATTCCCACGGAATGGGATCTGACCCCGATGCACATGCTCACCCCCAGGCGATCAAGCCGATCGCCAGCACCGCCAGCGCCAAACCGGCACGGTTCCACTTCGTGGTGGCCTCGCCGAAGGCAAACACGCCCACCAGTGCACCCAGCACCACCACGCCGATGTTCATGCCGGCGAACACGGTGGCCGGGTTGTCCGGCATCGACTGGTGCGCATGCACATAGAACAGGATGTTGCTGCCATTGAGCAGGCCCAGCAGCGCACCCGCGCCGAGGTTCCGCCAGGCCAGCCAGCTGCGGCCACTGACATGCCGCCACAGCTGCAGGGCCAGCATCAGCACGAAGGCCACGCTGAAGCTGGCCAGCACCGCCGCCATCGACGGCGTGCCCGACAGCGCCACCTGCTTGAGCAGCACGTCCACCACCGCAAACCCGCCCCATACGCCCAGCAGCCAGCCCCAGCCGCCGGGCGAGGACGCCACCGCCGGGCCGCGCGGGCGCAGGCTGATCGCCACCATGGCGACCAGGCCCAGCGCCAGGCCGACCAGCTTCCACGGCGTCGCGCTCTGGCCGAAGAACAGGAAGGCGGCAGCCAGTGACAGCAGCAGCGACAGGCGCTGCGCCACATCGCTGCGCACGATGCCGGCCACCGCCACTGCGCGGCCCAGCACCAGGAAGATCGAGGGCAGCACCACCGCCAGCGCCAGCAATGACAGCCACGGCGCATGCGGCGCGCGCAGCGCATCCAGCGGCGGCTGCAGCACCACCGCGGTGAGCGTTGCCGCCACCAGATAGTTCCAGGTGACCATCTGCGCGACATCCAGCTGGCGGCGTCCAGCCACCTTCAACACCACCGAAACCAGCACGCTGCAGATCACGGCCAAAGACAGGTAGAGCATGGGGCGGGCACAGGGCAGGGGCGGGGGACGGTATCATGGTGCCATGCACAAGCCCTCGTTCCCCGTCGCCCCCGGCGAAACCGCCTGTCTCCAACTGGATGGCCCGGCCGGCCCGCTGGAAGTGGTCGTCGACCTGCCCAAGGCCGATGTGCCGGTGCAGCCGATCGTGGTCATTGTCTGCCATCCGCTGTCCACCGAAGGCGGCACCCTGCACAACAAGGTGGTCACCATGACCGCCACCACCCTGCGCGAGCTGGGCATCGCCACGGTGCGCTTCAACTTCCGCAGCGTCGGCGCTTCGGCCGGTACCTTCGATGGCGGCGTGGGCGAGCAGGATGACCTGAAGGCCGTCGCCGCCTGGGTACGCAGCGAGCGCCCGGACGACCGCCTATGGCTGGCCGGTTTCAGCTTCGGTTCGTTCGTTTCGCTGAAGGCGGCTGCCGCGCTGCAGCCGGAAGCGCTGATCTCGATCGCGCCGCCGGCTGGTCGCTGGGATTTCGACGGTATCGCACCGCCGGCCCGCTGGCTGGTGATCCAGGGCGAGCAGGACGAGATCGTCGACCCGCAGGCCGTCTACCAGTGGCTGGACACGCTGGAGTTCCCGCATGAGCTGGTGCGCATGCCCGAGACCAGCCACTTCTTCCACCGCAAGCTGATCGACCTGCGCGGCGCGCTGACCCACGGCGTGAAGCATTGGCTGGGCGCGGCGGCATGAGTGCAACCGAGTTGACCCCGTCGCAGCGGTACGCGGAAGGGGTCGCCCGTGGTGACTGGCAGGACGACCCGGCCCAGCATGCAGCGCTGGCCGAGCTGGACCGCATCCACCTGGGCCTGCTGGACAGTGCCGAGGACGGCTGGCTGGACCGCCTGTCCTCGTTCTGGAAGAAGCCCGAGCCGGTCAAGGGCCTGTACTTCTGGGGCGGCGTCGGCCGCGGCAAGACCTTCCTGGTCGACCTGTTCTACGACGGGCTGCCGATCAAGCAGAAGTACCGCACGCATTTCCATCGCTTCATGCGCAGCGTCCACGAGCGTCTGCGCGAGCACCAGGGGCAGAGCGACCCGCTGGCGAAGATCGCCCAGGAGTGGCGCAGCAACCTGCGCGTGCTGGTGCTGGACGAGTTCTTCGTCACCGACATCGGTGATGCGATGCTGCTGGCGCGGCTGCTGGAGCGCCTGTTCGCCGAGGGCGTGACCCTGGTCACCACCTCCAACACCGCAGTGGAGAACCTGTACCTCAACGGCCTGCAGCGCGAGAGCTTCCTGCCGGCCATCGGCCTGTTGCAGCGCTTCTGCGTGGAGCTGTACGCCGAAGGCACCGAGGACTACCGGATGCGCGCGCTGACCCGCTCGCCGGTGTACCGCGCACCGTTGGCCGCAGACAGCGACGACTGGCTGGCCACGCGCTGGAGCGAACTGAGCGGCGGCCAACCGGCCAGGCCCGGCAACATCGAGATCGAGGGCCGCAAGATTCCGGTCCGCGGCCGCGGCAAGAGCATCGCCTGGTTCGATTTCGCCGCGCTGTGCGAGGGCCCGCGCGGGCCCTCGGACTACATCGAGATCGCGCACGAGTTCAACACGGTGCTGCTGGGCGGCATTCCGGCCTTCGATCGCCTGAACGAAGATGCCGCGCGCCGCTTCGTCAACCTGATCGACGAGCTGTACGACCGCCACGTCAATCTGGTCTGCACCGCCAGCACCTCGCCGGTCGAGCTGTACACCGGCCAGCGCCTGCAGGGCGCGTTCGAGCGCACCGCCTCGCGCCTGATCGAGATGCAGAGCGCCGAGTACCTGGGCACCCCGCACCGGGCGTGAGGGGGCCTGAGGGCGTGCGTTGCCGGCCAATGGCCGGCACGACCACCCCGGAATTCCGGTAGTGCCGGCCGCTGGCCGGCAATGATCGGGGGCAGGACGCAACGGCGTTTCCCTGCGGCCACTCCTCCGGCCCGGCCGACACATGCGGCCTCGCGTCGCTGCCCGGCGGGTGATCCCGACGTCCACCGGATGCCCACCACCTATCCACAGGGTTGTCCCTAGCCAGCTTCATCACTGTCATGTGAAGCTGTCATTGTTCCGTTTCCGCGGTGCGTTGTGCCACCGCAGTGACGCCTTTCGGGCTTGACTGCGCAGCCCGTTCCGGCAGGTCTGAAGCGTCTGATCCGGGCGCCGTCGGCACGATCCTTGCGGCGCAAGGGATTGCCGAATTTCACTACATTTGGCGTTGACGGACCCCACTACCCCCACTATCTTGTGGCCGTCGGTCGCAGCAACCCCAGGTCTGGGGGTTGGCAGCAGCACCCATCCGCGATCGTCAACGGCAGTGGCAGGCGCAGGGTCTCATCCCCTGCGACGCCGTCCTGCCATCCTGGGCCGTCATGTCCCGGGCTGCGTCACCCCGATGCATCGAGCACCCCCAATCACGCCAAGAGGACACACGCCGTGACCACCGAATCCAGCGCCACCATCGAGAAGGAAAGCGAATTCCTGTTGACGTCGCCGCCGACGGCCAACGCGATGAGTGTGACCAAGCGCAATGGCACGACCGAACTGGTGGACCTGAACAAGATCGTGCGCGCGGTGCAGCGTTCCTCCGAAGGCCTGCACGCCGTCGATCCGATGCGCGTGGCCACCCGCACCATTTCCGGCCTGTACAACGGCGCCACCACCCGCGAGCTGGACGAACTGTCCATCCGCACCGCCGCCCTGCTGATCGGTGAAGAGCCCGAGTACGGCCGCCTCGCTGCGCGCCTGCTGGCCAACTACATCGCCAAGGAAGTCTCGGGCCAGGAAATCTACGCTTTCTCGCAGTCGGTCAGCCGCGGCCATGAAGTCGGCCTGATCAACGACCGCCTGCTGAACTTCGTGCAGACCAATGCACGCAAGCTCAACGACGCCATCGACGGCGCGCTGGACCTGAACTTCGATTACTTCGGCCTGCGTACCCTGTACGACCGTTACCTGCTGCGCCATCCGCACACCCGCAAGGTGATCGAGACCCCGCAGCAGTTCTTCCTGCGCATCGCCAGCGCGCTGAGCGAGGACGTGTCCGAGACCCTGGCGCTGTACAAGCGCATGGGCAACCTGGACTACCTGCCGTCCAGCCCGACCCTGTTCAACTCCGGCACCACCCACGAGCAGCTGTCCTCGTGCTTCCTGCTGGACTCGCCGCAGGACTCGCTGGAGTCGATCTATGCCAAGTACGGCGACATCGCCCAGCTGTCGAAGTTCTCCGGCGGCATCGGCGTCAGCTACACCCGCGTGCGTTCGCGCGGTTCGCTGATCAAGTCGACCAACGGCCACTCCAACGGCATCGTGCCGTGGCTGAAGACCATGGATTCGTCCGTGGCCGCGGTGAACCAGGGCGGCAAGCGCAAGGGCGCAGCCTGCGTGTACCTGGAAACCTGGCACGCCGACATCGAGGACTTCCTCGAACTGCGTGACAACACCGGTGACGAAGCCCGCCGTGCGCACAACCTGAACCTGGCCAACTGGGTGCCGGACCTGTTCATGAAGCGCGTCGAGGCCGACCAGGAATGGTCGCTGTTCGATCCGCGCGTCGTGCCGGAGTTCACCGACCTGTTTGGCGAAGCCTTCGAGGCTGCCTACCTGCAGGCCGAAGCCCAGGGCAAGGCCAACCGCACCATCTCCGCGCGCAAGCTGTACGCCCGCATGATGCGTACGCTGGCCGAGACCGGCAACGGGTGGATGACCTTCAAGGACAAGTGCAACCGCGCCAGCAACCAGACCCTGCGTCCGGGCAACGTGATCCACCTGTCCAACCTGTGCACCGAAATCCTGGAAGTCACTTCCAACGATGAAACCGCAGTGTGCAACCTGGGTTCGATCAACCTGGGCAACCACTTCGACGAGCACAACGAGTTCGACTTCGAGAAGCTGGCCGAGACCGTGCGCCTGGCCGTGCGCCAGCTCGACCGCGTCATCGACCTGAACTTCTACCCGATCGAAACCGCCCGCCGCGCCAACCTGCGCTGGCGTCCGGTCGGCCTGGGCTGCATGGGCCTGCAGGATGTGTTCTTCCGCAAGCGCCTGCCGTTCGACAGCGCCGAAGCCCGCGCGCTGTCGAAGAAGATCGCCGAAGCGATCTACTTCCACGCGCTGGAAACCTCCTGCGAGCTGGCCCAGGAACGCGGCAAGCACCCGTCGTTCAACGACACCCGTGCCGCCAGCGGCGAACTGCAGTTCGATGCCTGGAACGTGGTGCCGGAAGACACTGCGCGCTGGGATGCCCTGCGTGAGCGCATCAAGGAACACGGCCTGCGCAACTCGCTGATGATCGCGATCGCGCCGACCGCGACCATCGCCTCGATCGCCGGCTGCTACGAGTGCGTCGAGCCGCAGGTGTCCAACCTGTTCAAGCGCGAGACCCTGTCCGGTGACTTCCTGCAGGTCAACCGCTACCTGGTCAACGAGCTGAAGAAGCTGGGCCTGTGGACGCCGGAGATGCGCGATGCCATCAAGCTGGCCGAAGGCTCCATCGCCGGCGTGGCGCAGATCCCGGAAACGCTGCGCGAGGTCTACCGCACCGCGTGGGAACTGCCGATGCGTTCGCTGATCGACATGGCCGCCGAGCGTGGCGCCTTCATCGACCAGTCGGCCTCGCTCAACCTGTTCATGGAAAGCCCGAACATCGGCGCGATGTCCTCCATGTACATGTACGCCTGGAAGCAGGGCATCAAGACCACCTACTACCTGCGTTCGCGCCCGGCCACCAAGATCGCCAAGACCACGGTGAGTGCCGCCGCACCGGCCAAGGTGTTCAGCCCGGACGAAGCCATCGCCTGCTCGCTGGAAAACCCGGAAGCCTGCGAGGCCTGCCAGTAACACGCCGCGCGGTGGGTGCCGACCGTTGGTCGGCACTCGAACACCTCGCACCTGTAGAGCCGAGCCATGCTCGGCTGCAGCACGGAAACACCAAGGTAGCGCCGGGCCATGCCCGGCGTTTTGACCCGAGAATTCAAGGAAACACCCATGGCCGACAAGCCCAAGCAGATGCTGCTCGATCCCGGTTTTGAACTGACCCTGCGCCCGATGCGCTACCCGCAGTTCTATGACATGTACCGGAATGCGATCAAGAACACCTGGACGGTGGAAGAGATCAACTTCCAGATCGACATCACCGACCTGCACAGCAAGATGTCGCCGGGCGAGCGCCACCTGATCCACCGCCTGGTCGCGTTCTTCGCCACCGGCGACTCGATCGTGTCCAACAACCTGGTGCTGAACCTGTACCAGCACCTCAATGCGCCGGAAGCGCGCATGTACCTGTCGCGCCAGTTGTATGAAGAAGCGCTGCACGTTCAGTTCTACCTGACCCTGCTCGACAACTACCTGCCGGACCCGGAAGAGCGCGCCAAGGCGTTCTCGGCGGTGGAGAACATCGACTCGATCAAGAAGAAGGCCGATTTCTGCTTCAAGTGGATCGACTCGATCCAGGACCTGACCCGCATCGAGACCCGCGAACAGCGCCGCCAGTTCCTGCTCAACCAGATCTGCTTCGCTGCCTGCATCGAAGGCCTGTTCTTCTTCGCTGCGTTCGCCTACGTGTACTACTTCCGTTCGCGCGGCCTGCTGCCAGGCCTGGCCTCGGGCACCAACTGGGTGTTCCGCGACGAAAGCGCGCACATGGAGTTCGCCTTCGAGTCGGTGCGCGTGGTGCGTGAGGAAGAGCCGGACCTGTTCGACGATGAAATGAAGCAGCAGGTCTACGACATGCTGGCCGAAGCCATCGAATGCGAAGTGCAGTTCGCCGAGGACGTGCTGTCCGGTGGCGTGGCTGGCATTTCCACCCGCGACATGCGCCAGTACCTGCAGCACTGCGCCGACCAGCACTTTGCCAAGCTGGGCATGGAAAAGAAGTACAACGTGCGCAACCCGCTGCCGTTCATGGAACTGCAGGACGTGCAGGAACTGACCAACTTCTTCGAACGCCGCGTCTCGGCCTACCAGGTCGGCGTGCAGGGCGAAGTCGCCTTCGACATGAACTTCTGATCGAACCGGTCAGGCCTGTCGCAACGAAAGACCCCGGCCGATGCCGGGGTTTTTTGTTGCGCGCCTGGCTTTTGTAGAGTCGAGCATGGCTCGACTCTACGATCAGCGCCGCCCTTCCACCGCCATGCGCACCGCCAACCCGGCCAGCACCGTGCCCATCAGCCAGCGCTGCACCGCCTGCCAGGTTGGGCGCGCCGTCAGGAAGCCGGCGATGCTGCCGGCCATCACCGCGATCACCGCGTTGACGCTGACACTGATCGCAATCTGGGTGAAGCCCAGCACCAGCGACTGCATCAGCACGCTGCCATGCCCTTCCGGGTGCAGGAACTGCGGCAGCAGCGACAGGTACATCACCGCGATTTTCGGGTTCAGCAGGTTGGTCAGGAAGCCCATTGTGAACAGTCTGCGCGGGCCATCCGGCGGCAGGTCGCGCACCGCGAACGGCGAGCGGCCGCCCGGCTTCACTGCCTGCCAGGCCAGGTACAACAGGTACAGCGCGCCACCGATGCGCAGCGCGTCGTAGGCGAACGGCACGGTCATCAGCAGGGCGGTGATGCCCAGTGCCGCGCACAGCATGTAGAACACGAAGCCCAGCGCCACCCCGCCCAGTGAGATCAGGCCGGCGCGACGGCCCTGGCAGATCGAGCGCGACACCAGGTAGATCATGTTCGGCCCGGGCGTGAGCACCATGCCCAGCGAGATGAGGGCGAAGGCCAGCAGGTCGGAGGTCGCGGGCATGGGCGGTCCTGGCAGGGGGCGTGGCGCAGTGTAGCGCCCCCTGCACGGGGCCTGGCTTAAAATTGCCGGACCCCACACCGAAGCACCCCCATGACCCCGATCCCCGAGACCGTGCCGCCCACCGAAGTGCGCATGGCCGAAATCGTCTTCCCCAACCACACCAACCACCTCGGCACCCTGTTTGGTGGCCAGGCGCTGGCATGGATGGACAAGGCGGCCTTCCTGGCCGCCGCCCGCTACTCGCGCCGCACCGTAGTGACCGCGCGCAGCGACCAGGTCGACTTCAAGCTGCCGATCCGCATCGGCCAGATGGTCGAGACCATCGGCCGCATCGTCGAAGTCGGCCGCAGCTCGATGAAGGTCGAGGTGGAGCTGGTCGCCGAAGACCTGCACAGCGGCGAGCGCAAGCTGTGTACCCGCGGCCACTTCGTGATGATCGCGCTGGACGAGGAAGGCCACCCGATCGCGGTGCCGCCGCTGCCGACGGCCTGAGCCGCCGCTTGCGGGGGCGCCCACGCGCCCCCATCTGGCTCCCATGACCCCGCCGCTGACCGACTTCATCGACCGCGCCCAGCGCCTGTTCGTGCTGACCGGCGCCGGCTGCAGCACTGCCTCGGGCATTCCCGACTACCGCGATGCCGACGGCCAGTGGAAACGCACGCCGCCGGTGACCTACCAGGCGTTCATGGGCGAGGCGGCTACCCGCCAGCGCTACTGGGCGCGCAGCCTGCTGGGCTGGCCGCGCTTCGGCCTGGCCCGGCCCAACGGCACCCACCAGGCCCTGGCCGCCCTGGAAAGCCGCGGCAAGCTGCAGGTGCTGCTGACCCAGAACGTGGATGGCCTGCACCAGCGCGCCGGCAGCCACAACGTGATCGACCTGCATGGCCGCTTGGATCAGGTGCGCTGCATGGGCTGCGAACGCCGCAGCGGTCGCGAGGACTTCCAGCAGCGCCTGCTGGACGCCAACCCGGGCTGGGACGCGCTGGAGGCCGGCATCGCCCCGGATGGCGATGCCGATCTGGAGACCGATTTCTCCAGCTTCGTGGTGCCCGATTGCCCGTCCTGCGGCGCCCTGCTGAAACCGGACGTGGTGTTCTTCGGCGAAAACGTGCCCCGTGAACGGGTGGCGGCGGTGCATGACCACCTGCAACAGGCTGATGCCGTGCTGGTGGTGGGCTCGTCGCTGATGGTCTATTCCGGCTTCCGCTTCGTGCAGGCGGCCGCGAAGGCAGGGTTGCCGGTGGTGGCGCTGAACCGAGGCCGCACCCGAGCCGACGACCTGCTGTTGTTCAAGGATGAGCGGGACTGCGCTGAAGCGCTGGCCACGTGGGCTGCGCGCTGAGCCAAGCACGGGCTCGGCTCTACAAGGGGCGAGGGCTTCTGTAGAGCCGGGCGCACGCTCGGCTGCTGCAGGTCACACGAAACAGCGATCCATCCAGATGGTTGATCCGCGAGCCGCGCAGCGGTGCAATACGCACCCCCTACGTCGTTCATCACCGTCTTGAGCCAGCTGTTCTCGCCGATCTCGTTCGGCCCCCTCACCCTGTCCAACCGCATCGTCATCGCGCCGATGTGCCAGTACTCCGCCGAAGACGGTCGCGCCAGCGACTGGCACGCCATGCACCTGGGCAACCTGGCGCAGTCCGGCGCCGGCCTGCTGATCCTGGAAGCCACTGCGGTCGAGCCGCGCGGCCGCATCAGCTGGGCCGACCTGGGCTTGTGGGACGACGGCACCGAGGCCGCGTTGGCACAGGTGCTGGCCAGCGTCCGCCGCTGGTCGCCGATGCCGCTGGGCATCCAGCTCGGCCACGCCGGTCGCAAGGCCTCGGTGAAGCGCCCGTGGGACGGCGGCGGCCAGCTGCCGGGCGATGATGCGCGTGGCTGGGCCACGGTGGCGCCGTCGCCGCTGCCGTTCCATGCCGCCGATCCGGCACCGCAGGAACTGGACGAGGCCGGCATCGCCGAGCTCATCGCCGCTTTCGCCGCCAGTGCGGTGCGCGCCGAGCGCCTGGGCTTCGAGCTGATCGAGCTGCATGCCGCGCACGGCTACCTGCTGCACCAGTTCCTGTCGCCGCTGAGCAACCACCGCACCGATGGCTATGGCGGCTCGCTGCCGAACCGCCTGCGCCTGCTGGTGGAGGTGTTCGACGCCGTGCGTGCGGCGGTATCGGACAAGATCGCCGTGGGCGTGCGCATTTCCGCCAGCGACTGGGTCGAGGGTGGCTGGGACCTGGTGCAGAGCGAAGCGCTGGCCCAGGTGCTGGACGCGCGCGGCTGCAATTTCCTGCATGTCTCCAGCGGTGGCCTGGACGAACGCCAGAAGATCACCGTCGGTCCCGGTTACCAGGTGCCGTTCGCCGCGGCGATCAAGGCCAAGGTACGCATGCCGGTGATCGCGGTGGGCATGATCACCGAACCGGAGCAGGCCGAATCGATCCTGCGCCATCGCCACGCCGATGCGGTAGCGCTGGCACGCGGCATCCTCTACGACCCGCGCTGGCCGTGGCACGCTGCTGCCGCATTGCGCGACAGCGTGGAGCCGGCGCCGCAGTACCTGCGCTGCGAGCCGCGCGATGCGCGTGGCGTGTTCAAGGCGCGCTGAGGCTCACACCCGCCAGGCCGGCGCCATGCCGGCCTGCAGATGCTCGAACAGCGCGCGGATCTTGGCGGTGAAGTCGCGGCGGTCGCTGACGCAGAAATAGACCTCCATCGGCTCCGGGCGCCACGCCGTGTCGGCGCCGAACACCGCCTGCAGGCGGCCGTCGCGCAGGTAGGGCTCGGCCACGAACGCAGCCAATCGTGTGATGCCGGCACCGGCCGCCGCCAGCGACGCCAGCGCATCGATGTCATCGCAGACCATGCTCGGCGGCAGCGCGGCGTCCACGCGCTGGCCGTCCTTCAGCAGGCCCCAGCGCAGCGGCCGGCCATCGGTGGGGAAGCGGTGCAGCAGCCCGCGATGGCTGCCCAGGTCCGAGGGTTCCTGCGGCGTGCCATGGGTCTTCAGGTAGGTTGGTGAGGCGCAGAACACGAATGGCACGCGCGCCAGCTGCCGTGCGACCACACCGTCCTCCAGCTGCGCGCCGATGCGGATGCTGGCATCCACCGCCTCTGGACCATGCTGCACGGCGCGGTCGGTCAGGCGCAGCTCCAGCTGCAGTTGCGGGTAGCGCTGCTGCAGTGACGGCAGCAACGGTGCCAGCACGTGGCGGCCGAAGGCGCTGCTGCTGGCGATGCGCAGGGGACCGGCCGGTTCGATATCACCGGCAGTCACCATCGCCTGCGCGCGCGCCAGGTCGCCCTCGATGTGGCGCACCTGCGCCAGGTACAGCGCGCCGGCCTCGCTGAGGGCCAGCTGGCGCGTACTCCGGTTCAGCAGCCGTACGCCCAGATGCGCTTCCAGTCGGTTGATGTTCTGGCCGACTGCGGTGGCGCTGATGCCAAGGATGCGGGCCGCGGCGGCAATGCTGCCGGTCTCTGCGGTGCGGGTGAAGCTGCGGATCAGTTGCAACAGGTTCATGACCGACCAGCTTGCCACGGTGATGGCCAAGTATCGCTTGGGACTGAACCAAGCGGTTCGGTTGCATCGGTGATCATCCGGCTGCTGGGCAGGAAGCTGCCCTACACTGTGGCGATGCGCCCCGATTCCATCCTCACCCTGTCCTGCCCCGACCGTACCGGTATCGTCTACCGAGTGTCCGGCCTGCTGTTCGACCACGGCTGCAACATCCTCGACGCCCAGCAGTTCGGCGATGAGGAGAGTGGCCGCTTCTTCCTGCGCGTGCATTTCGACCGCGATGCCAGCCTGCTGCTGGAGACCGTGCATGCCGCGATGGCCAAACTTGCCGAAGGCTTCGGCATGGACTGGCAGCTGCATGATGGGCGCCGCCGGGCACGCCTGCTGGTGCTGGTCAGCAAGCAGGGGCACTGCCTCAACGACCTGCTGTTCCGTGCCCACAGCGGCCAGCTGAAGGTCGATATCGCGGCGGTGGCGTCCAACCACGCCGACTTTGCGCCATTGGCCGCGTCTTACCAGGTACCGTTCCACCACCTGCCGGTGACCGCCGATACGCGTGCGGTGCAGGAGCAGCAGATCATCGACCTGGTCGAGCGTGAGCGCATCGACCTGGTGGTGCTGGCGCGCTACATGCAGATCCTGTCACCCACGCTGTGCCGCGCGCTGGCCGGCCGTGCGATCAACATCCATCACAGCTTCCTGCCCAGCTTCAAGGGCGCGCAGCCGTATCATCAGGCGCACGCGCGCGGGGTCAAGATCATCGGTGCCACCGCGCATTACGTCACCGAGGATCTGGACGAAGGCCCGATCATCGAACAGGACGTGGCCCGCGTGGACCACGCGATGGCTCCGCGCGAGCTGGTGCGGCTGGGCAGCGATACCGAATCGCTGGTGCTGGCGCGCGCGGTCCGCCGCCATGTGGAGCACCGCATCCTGCTCAATGGGCATCGCACGGTGGTGTTCCGGTAATCGCCCATCCCGCGTCCGCCGGGCATGGCCCGGCGCTACCACGGGTGCTATCCGGTAGTGCCGGCCGCTGGCCGGCAACTGCAGAGATCCCGAGGTTGCCGGCCAGCGGCCGGCACTACCGAATCCTGATTTCATCCAATGAAAAGCCCCTGGTTCGGCCGTCCCGCGATCTGTAGGGGGGCGTAGTTAGGGGGCTGGATGAATCGATTGTGTTGTTGTGGGCAGGAGCGCGCAAGCGGCATAAGCGACGTACGCGGTAGCGCCGGGCCATGCCTGGCGGCCACGCCTCAGGCGATCGCGATCCCTGCCTTGCCCAGCGCTTCGCGCACCATCGCATTGTTGGCTTCGGTCACCGGGCGGGTCAGGTCCCAAAGGAACTTCACCCGGAAGCCGGATTTGACCGCGTCCTGCGCGCTCCACAGCACGCAGTAGTCGCGTGCCAGGCCGCACACGTGCACCTCGCGGATGCGGCGCTCATGCAGCCAGCCGGCCAGGCCGGTGGCCGGGCGCTCGCCATCGGGGCCGTGGTTCTCGCGGAAGGCGCTGTACGAATCCACCTGTGGGCGGGTGCCCTTGCGCAGGATCAGGTCGGCCACGGTCCAGTCCACGCCCGGGTGCAGCGCGGCGCCATCGCTGCCCTGCACGCAATGGTCGGGCCACAGGGTCTGTGGCTGCGCGTGCAGCAGGATGGTCTCGAACGGTCGCTTGCCGGGGTGCTGGCTGGCGAACGAGGCGTGGTCGGCCGGGTGCCAGTCCTGGGTCGCCACCACGGTGCGGTAGCGACGCTGTGCCAGCAGGTCGGCAATCGGTGCCACCAGCGCATCGCCCTGGTCGCAGGCCAGCGCACCGCCGGGCATGAAGTCCGGCTGCAGGTCGATCACCAGCAGGGCGACATCGGCGGGCAGGGCAATCATGGCAGATCCACTACATCAGAAGGAGCGACCAGCGTGGCCGCCCCATGCCTGCACGTCAATCGCCCTGCGGCGCCTCAGCGTCCTGCCCGTAGTACAGCAGTCCGATCTTGATCCGTTCGCGCCCGTTCTCACGGCGATGGCGGTTGGCATCGCGCAGCGAGTACACGCAGCCGCAGTACTCCTGCTGGTAGAACTGCTCGCGCTTGCTGATCTCGATCATGCGGCTGGCACCGCCGCCCTTGCGCCAGTTGTAGTCCCAGTACTGCAGGCCTTCATAGCGCGACGCCGCGCGGATGCCGCAGTCGTTGATCTGCGCCATGTTCTTCCAGCGCGAGATGCCCAGCGACGAACTGATGGTGTCGTAGCCGTGCTCGTGCGCGTACAGCGCGGTGCGTTCGAAACGCATGTCGAAGCACATCGTGCAGCGGATGCCGCGCTCGGGCTCGTTCTCCATGCCACGCGCACGGCTGAACCAGTTGTCGGTGTCGTAGTCGCAGTCGATGAACGGAATGCCGTGCTGCTCGGCGAAGCGGATGTTCTCCTGCTTGCGCAGCTCGTACTCCTTCACCGGATGGATGTTGGGGTTGTAGAAGAAGATCGCGTAGTCGATCCCGGAAGCGGTGATCGCCTCCATCACTTCGCCCGAGCACGGCGCGCAGCACGAATGCAGCAGCAGGCGCTTGCCATCGGCGGGCAGGGTCAGGGTGGGGCGTTGGAACTCGGTCATCGTGGCGTGCGTCAGGGCGTGGGAGCGGTCTGGCCGGTTACCGTGAACAGGACGCGCGCGGCCACGCCGCCTGTACGTGCAGGCGGGCGATGGCCCCGGCACCCTCCCCGCGGAGAGTCCAGGTCGAATCAGGGGACGGTCGTGTCCCCCGGCCGGGGCCGGTATTCGGGCTGATGGACACGGGCCGCAGCCCACCTACTCCCTGCCGCTTCCCAGGCGCGAGCCCAGTGCTGTTGGCAGGATTCGTTTCCATTCACCGCTGCGGGGCAGCTCCGGAATGGGCGCACGAAGCGCCTTCACCGGATTCCCGTTTAACTCCCTGCCGCCATCCAGCCACGGCAGGGATACCTTCGGCGTGCCCACGGTGGACGCGTTGCCGGCGTGGGTCAAGGGGCACCGGGGTCGGAGCCCTTTGCGCTGCAACGGGATCCGACCCCGGTCGGGATGCGCCTCAACGCCCCGCCGCAGCCCGCGCGCGGATCTCATCCAAGCGCTGGTCGTGCAGCAGGCGCCCGTTCTCCCACACGGTCACCATCGCATCCTCGAAGCCGGTCGGCAGCGCCTCGTCACCGCTGGGAGGCAACGCCACCGTGTGCAGGCTGCCGTCATCCAGGCGCCGCAGCAGGCGCATGCGGCCACGCTTGCTGGTCTTGCCGGCATCGGTGACCGGGTCCTTGTAGACGTCGATCCACTCACCCTCGACCCGTGCTGCCGAGCACTTCAGCGCGAACTTCTGGGTGTCGCGGTCCAGCCGCTGCAAAAGCGCGCCGCCCATGCCGAAGGCCACGTTGTCGGCGGCGTAGCCGTCTTCGGTGATGCGCTGCAGGATGGCGCGGATCGTATCCGGGTTGATGCCATCGCCCTGGATCACCCGCACGTGGTTGAGTACGCGGTAGCCCTTGCCGTTGAGGGTGTGGCCGAATGCTTCATCCAGCCGGCGCAGGCTTTCGGCCACCACGTCCACCGGGTCACCCGAGTCGGGGCGGATGACCAGGGTGGCGCCCGAAGCGATCACTTCATCACGCAGCGTCGTGCCCCAGTGTTCACTGATCGCGCGGTAGATGTCATAGCTGTCCGACACCACTGCCACGATCGCGCCCGGCTTGCCGAACTGGCGCAGCATGTTGCGGTAGGCGTCCACTTCGCGCTCGCGGCCCCAGCTGGTGATGGTGCTGTGCTCGGCGGCGGGAATCGAATAACCGGCCATCGGCGCGTGATAGTGCGCGCGGGCCAGGCACAGGGCCGAGACGGTGTCGGTGCCGAGGAAGTTGACCAGGTGTGCGGCACCGCCCAGCGCGGCCGATTCCAGGCTCGATACACCGCGGGCGCCGAAGTCGTGCAGCTTGAACGGCAGCTGCCCCTGCGGATCGTCGCTGGTCTGCTGCAGGAACGCAGCAATGGTCTGCCGTGCATGCCAGCTGATGGTGGCCACGGTGACCGGGTACCACACGCGCAGCAGCAGCGTTTCCAGGTACGACGGCACCCAGAATGCAGCCGGGTCGGTCGACTCGACGGTCATCAGTGCCTGGTGGGTGGGTACCACGCTGCCCTCGGGCACGGCACGGATGCGCACCGGCAGGTGGCCGCCGAGCCGATCGACGATATCGCGCCAGCCGGCTTCGTTGAACGGCTCGCCATGGGCGGCGAATACCGCAGCAGCGTCGTCGATGTCAGCGTGGGTGACCGGTCGTGCCAGGGCGTCCTTGAGGATCGCCTGCAGGCCGAAGAACACCGTGCGATCGTGCAGGCCGCCACGTGATTCCACGTAGAAGAACGTGGCATCGGTACCCGGCGGGTACTGCAGCCAATGGCTGGCCTTGTAGCTGTCGGTGTTGAGGAGAAGGTTATCGAGGTAGTGCATGACGGAAGCTCCTTCGCGTCGAGTGACACCAGCGGTCTATCCGCCGGTGGGGAGAGCCGGGCAGGTCAGCCGCGGCCGAGGAAATACTCCAGGATGTGCAGGTGGTCTTCGAACAATTGCGGGCCCATGTCCAACGCCTCACTCACCGGTATCCAGCGCGCCTTGTCGGCGTCGTCGCCACCGCGCACCGGCGGCAGGTCACCGGCCGGGAATTCGAAGTGGAAACCGTGGGTGATGGTGCGGCCGCGCTGGCTGCGGTCGGGGTGGTCGAATACCTGCTGGCCCTTCAGCGAACCCTTCAGCACCGGCAGCGGAATCTTAAGGCGGGTTTCCTCGCGCAGTTCGCGCAGGCAACTGTCCAGCAGGCTCTGCTCCTGGCCAACGAAACCGCCGGGCAGCGCCCACAGGCCCTTGCCGGGCTCCGAACGGCGCCGTACCAGCAGCACGTGGCCCGAATGCACCACCACCGCATCGGTGGTGACGAAGGTGGGCGCGTAGGGCGCATCCTTCCAGGCGGCCTTGTACTGTTCGATGAAGCGGTACTCGGCCACCAGCTGGGCATACGCAGGCGCGCTTTTGCGGAACGCTTCGAGCATGTCGTACACCGGCGCCGGCACATTGCCACGCAGCATCAGCAGCGCGCCGTGGAAGTCGACGTCGCCGGCTTCGAACAGGTAGCGCCGCAGCTCGGTGGCCGACAGGGTGGCGGTGTGCTGCACGTCCACCAGCGGCCATTGCGGGAACTCCCTCAGGTAGTAGCTGGAGGCATCCTTGTCCATGCCGATCAGGCCGACCTTGGCATCGGCGGCGGCGCCGTCGTTGCGCAGGGCTTCGGCCACCTGGCGCTGCACGTTGGCGATCCACTGCGCTTCGTTGTACAGGTGGTCGCGCAGCGGGCGGATCAGCAGGCGGTCGGTGTGGCCATCGAGGGCGGCCTGGATCATCACGGCGCGTTCGGCCACGGTCCAGGGATTGCGGAGGCTGCGGGGGGTATCGGCAGAGCCGACCAGGAAGATCAGCTTGCGGGCCCGGCTCAGGGCCAGGCGGGCAACGGCGGCGTGGCCGTTGTGGAAGGGCTCGAATCGCCCGATGAAGACGAGATAGTCGAATTCCATGAGAATCCCTCATGTCGTTGTGGCAGCCGCGGGTCTGTCCCTTGGCTTGCTGCAGATGCTACGCCGATGGTGGGGCCGGTCAAGCCTGCAGGCCTGCCATCTGCTGAACGCCGCAGATTCCTGCCCGGACTGCGGTGGTGTTCTCAGGCCCTGAGAAGCCGCTGCGCCATACTGGCATCCACGCGGCGGACGGCATGCTCGGGGGCAAGACGGTGGCGGACAAGTACTGCGATCTGGTCATGAAAGGCGGCATCACCAGCGGCATCGTGTACCCCAATGCGGTACTGGCGCTGGCACGCGAGTATCGGTTCAAGAGCATCGGCGGCACCTCCGCTGGCGCCATCGCTGCGGCGGTAGCGGCTGCGGCGGCATGCGGTGATCGCCGCATGCAGGCCGGCGAGCACCTGCCCGGTGATGCCGGTTATGGCGGGCTGTCGGCGGTGTCGACGCAGTTGTCGCGGCGCGGGTTCATCTACAGCCTGTTCCAACCGGCGCGGGGCGCGCGCGCGGCCTATCGGCTGCTGGTGGTGCTGACCGGCAATGCCGGCCTGCCGCACAAGCTGCTGTGCCTGGCGGTGGCGGTATTCGAGATCGCGCCGCTGGAAGTGCTGGTGTCGCTGGCGCTGCTGCTCGGCCTGGGCTGGTGGGGCGGTGGCTGGAGCGGCGTGGCCGCAACGCTGCTGCCGTCGCTGCTGTGCGCCTACGGTGCAGGCGTGGCCGGAGCCGCGTTGCGCGTTGCGCGTGTGGCCCGGCGCAACCTGCTGGGCCTGTGCAGTGGCCTCGGCCGCGATGCACGTAAACCGGCATTGACCGAGTGGCTGCATGAATGCCTGCAGCAGTTGTCCGGCAAGCCGCTGGATGCACCGCTGACCTTTGCCGACCTGCACGAGGCGCCGCGCTATGCCGGCGAGCCGGACAGCCCGCATGCGATCAGCCTGCAGATGATCACCACCTGCGTATCGCACAACGAACCACGCACACTGCCGCTGGGCGGCGCGCAGTTCTGGTTCCTGCGCGAGGAGTTCGAGCAGTTGTTCCCCGCCAGCGTGGTGCAGTGGCTGGTGACGCAGGCCGGCCCCCCGCTGGAGGTGGAAGGGCGCCGGTACTACCACCTGCCGCAGGGTCCGAAGCTGCCGGTGCTGGTGGCCACGCGCATGAGCCTGAGCTTCCCGTTGCTGATCAGCGCGGTGCCGCTGCATGAGCCCTCGCGCCGCGAGCGCCGCTGCGAACCCACTGCACCTGCCGCCGATCAGGAACACAACGTGGCCGACAGCATGGAAGGGCTGACCAGCGCCGGGCAGACCTGCGGCCCGGTGATCACCGCGTTCCGCATCTGCTGGTTCTCCGATGGTGGCATCAGCAGCAACTTCCCGATCCATCTGTTTGATGCCGCGCTACCGCGCTGGCCGACCTTCGCCATCAACCTGGTCTACCCGCAGCATGCCGAAGACGTGGGCCGCGGCAGTGATGGCCGACAGGCGCTGGAAAGTGCCGTGTTCCTGCCCACCGAAAACCGCCACGGTTGGCAACGGCATTACCAGTCCATTGCCACGCCGCTAGCCGCAGCTGAGCTGGGGCGCTTCCTGTTCGCGGTGGTGGCGACCATGCAGAACTGGCGCGACCTGCTGCAGGCGCGCGCGCCGGGTTACCGTGACCGCATCGTGCACGTCAGCCTGCAGGGCGACGAAGGCGGCATGAACCTGGACATGCCGCAGGAGGTGCTGACCCGCATCGCCGACAAGGGCAGCCTGGCGGGTGCGCGCTTCTGTTCGTTCTCGTTCGGGAACCACTACTGGATCCGCTGGCGCAACCTGGCCTCGGCCTACCAGCGCTACACGTTGGAAGTGGCGCGTACCGACGACCCGGGGCAGCAGGTGCTGGCCTATCGCGCGGCGTACTCGATGGTTGCCCGTGGCGAGCCGGCACCGCCGTCGTACAAGCTCGGCTCGGAAGACAAGCGTCGCGGCTCGCAGCTGCTGTGGGCGCAGATGGTCGAGCAGGGCCGCACCTGGGAAGACCTTGGCCCGGACCTGACCGATGGCGCACCGCGCCCGCTGCCGCAGATGAAGGTGACGGCGATCTACTGACCCGGTAGTAGATCCACGCCATGCGTGGATGAACGTCCATCGAAATCGAATATTTCGAACATTCATCGAAGAGCATCCACGCATGGCGTGGATCTACCGTGTCGACCAAGGTCGACACCTACCAGAGCAATACGTCGTTCCGACAGATGGAAGGAAACTGTCGAAGGCGGGGTGGTGTCGGATTGCGGGGTGTCCGCGGCATGGATGCTGCGGCCAAGCCCCCAGGGACGGGTTCACGGCGTCCCCGCAATCCGACACCGCCCCGCAATCCCACGGAATGCCAGCTTTTGCTGTTGCTGTTGCTGTTGCTTCGGCTTCGGCTTCGGCAGGTGCAGGGCGCAGCCCTGCCGAACCAACCCTACCTCCCCGGCAACTGCGCGAACGCACGCTGCATGCAGTCCTCGCGTGGGCACACCCGGCAACCCGGTCCGATCGAAACCGAGTTCCCTGGGCTCTGCACATCCAGCCCCAGCGAATACACCAGGCGTTCGGCATGCTGTAGATCGCAGCCCAGCGCCACCGCGAAGGTCTTGCGCGGCTGGCCATGGCCGACCGGGCCACTGCTGACCTGCCGCGCCAGCCAGAAATGGCGGCGCCCGTCGGGCATGCGCGCGGTCTGGGTAAGGATGCGACCGGGCTGGTTGAACGCTTCGTAGACGATCCACAGCGGGCACGAACCGCCCACCTGCGAGAAGTGGAAATCGGTGGCCGAATGGCGCTTGGATACGTTGCCCGCGCGGTCCACGCGGATGAAGAAGAACGGCAGGCCGGGCGCACTGCGCCGTGCCAGCGTGCTCAGCCGGTGGCAGACCGCCTCGAAGCCGACGCCGAACTGGTGCGCCAGCAGTTCGATGTCGTAGCTGCTGGCCTCGGCCGCACGCAGGAAGCGCATGTAGGGCATGACCAGCGCGCCGGCGAAGTAGTTCGAAAGACCCACCCGCGCCTGCGCGATGCGTGCGTCATCGGTGAAGCCGGCACGCGCCACCACCGCATCGATCTGCGGCAGGTAGCCGTGCAGGGCCAGTTCGGCGGCCATCTGGAACGCCTGCTGGCCCGGCTCCAGGTAGTCCGGCAGCCACAGCCGCCGCGTACCCGCATCGTACTGGCGCTTCTCGCGCCCGGCCTGCAGTGCGGCCACTTCCACCAGCACGCCGTGGCGGTCGGCCAGCAGCTGGCGCAGGCGTGGCGCCACATGCCCGGGCGAGAGCCCCCACTCGGCGAACAGGCGTTCGGCCAGCTCGTCCAGTTCGGGAATGTGGTTGTGCATGCGGTTGAAGAACTCACGCACCTGGTCACCGGCGGGCAGGGTGCTGCCGGCGCCGGGCTCGCCCAGCTGGAACTCCAGCGCGGCGGCATGTTCGCGCAGTGCCAGGTGGCGGCGGTGCAGGTCCAGCAGCGCACGGCTGACCTGCGGCAGGTTGCCCGCCAGGGTGCGCAGTTCGGTGGCGCTGACTTCGGCCAGGCCCAGGTCGCGCAGGGTCTCGCCCAGCGCTTCCTGCAGCGCGGCGGGCTCATCTTCGTCGAACAGTGCGGAAACATCGCCGAGTACCTGGCCCAGCTTCTTCTGCACGGCCGGGGTCAGTGGGCGCTTGTTGCGCTCGATCTGGTTCAGGTAGCTGGCCGACAGCCCTAGCGCCCGCGCCAGGTCAACCTGGCTGTAGCCGCGCTGTTCACGCAACCGCCGCAGGCGCAGGCCGAGTTGCCGCTGGGGAGCTGAGGGATTCACAGAATTAACAGGAATCGTGGGGCGTGTTGGCCAGATTAAGCGGATTCAGCCCAGAAATCGAGCTGGGTGCTGTGAATAATGCCAAGCATCTTTCGCACCCTGTGGGATTGTCGTCATGACTGTTGCAGCGCCCCGTATCCGCATGCTGATCGATGGCCAGTTCGTTGAATCGGCCACCTCCCACTGGCAGGACGTGATCAATCCGGCCACCCAGGACGTGCTGGCCAAGGTGCCCTTCGCCACCACCGGCGAAGTGGACGCCGCCGTCGCCGCCGCCAAGGAAGCCTTCAAGACCTGGCGCAAGACCCCGATCGGCACCCGCGCGCGCATCTTCCTGAAGTACCAGCAGCTGATCCGCGAGAACATGAGCGAGCTGGCCCACATCCTCACCGCCGAACAGGGCAAGACTCTGCCCGACGCCGAAGGCGATGTGTTCCGCGGCCTGGAAGTGGTCGAGCACGCCGCCGCCATCGGCAACCTGCAGCTGGGCGAGCTGGCCAACAACGTGGCCAATGGCGTGGACACCTACACGATCATGCAGCCGCTGGGCGTGTGCGCCGGCATCACACCGTTCAACTTCCCGGCGATGATCCCGCTGTGGATGTTCCCGATGGCGATTGCAACGGGCAACACCTTCATCCTCAAGCCGTCCGAGCAGGACCCGATGGTGACCATGCGCCTGGTCGAGCTTGCCCTGGAAGCCGGCATTCCGAAGGGCGTGCTGAACGTCGTCCACGGTGGCGAAGAAGTGGTCAACGCGATCTGCGACCACCCGGACATCAAGGCCGTGTCGTTCGTCGGTTCCACCCGCGTCGGCACCCACGTCTACAACCGCGCCTCGCTGGCCGGCAAGCGCGTGCAGTGCATGATGGGCGCCAAGAACCACGCCGTGGTACTGCCGGACGCCAACAAGGAACAGACCCTCAACGCGATGGTCGGTGCCGCCTTTGGTGCCGCGGGCCAGCGCTGCATGGCCGCCTCCACCCTGGTGCTCGTCGGTGAGGCGCGCAACTGGGTGCAGGACCTGGTCGAAAAGGCCAAGACGTTGAAGGTCAGCGCCGGCACCGTGTCCGGCACCGACGTCGGTCCGGTCATTTCCTGCAGTGCCCGCGAGCGCGTGGAAGGCTTGATCGCCTCGGGTGTGGAGCAGGGCGCCTCGCTGGTGCTCGATGGCCGCAACCCGCAGGTGGATGGCTTCGAGAAGGGCAACTTCGTCGGCCCGACCATCTTTGCCGGTGTCACCACCGACATGCGCATCTACCAGGAAGAAATCTTCGGGCCGGTGCTGGTCATCCTCGAAGCGGAGACGCTGGAAGACGCCATCGCGATGGTCAACAGCAACCCGAACGGCAACGGCACCGCACTGTTCACCCAGTCCGGCGCGGCCGCGCGCAAGTTCCAGGAAGACATCGACGTCGGCCAGGTCGGCATCAACGTGCCGATCCCGGTGCCGGTGCCGCTGTTCTCGTTCACCGGTTCGCGCGCCTCCAAGCTGGGCGACCTGGGCCCATACGGCAAGCAGGTGGTGCTGTTCTACACCCAGACCAAGACGGTCACCGCGCGCTGGTTCGATGACGAAACGCTGAGCCACGGCGTCAACACCACGATCAGCCTGAAGTAACGGCAGGAGCAGCCATGAGCCACTCGATGACGACGGAACTGGAAGAAGCGCAGCAGGCGTACCGCGAGGCAGCGCGCGACTTCGCACAGGCCGAACTGGCGCCACACGCCGCGCGATGGGATGCGGAGGGCATCTTTCCGCGCGAGGCGATAGCCAAGGCCGGTGAACTGGGCTTCTGCGGTCTGTACATGGACCCGGAAGTGGGCGGCAGCGGCCTGAGCCGGCTGGACGCCGCCGTCGTCATCGAGGAGCTCGCCAACGTCGATCCGTCGACTGCGGCCTACATCAGCATCCACAACATGGCCTCGTGGATGGTGTCCACGTGGGGCCAGCCAGCACTGCGCGATGCGTGGGGCACTGACCTGTCCTCGGGCAACAAGCTGGCCTCGTACTGCCTGACCGAACCGGGTGCCGGCTCCGATGCGGCCTCGCTGAAGACCACCGCCGTGCGCGACGGCGATCATTACGTGCTGAACGGCTCGAAGGCCTTCATCTCCGGCGCCGGTGCCACCGAACTGCTGGTGGTGATGGCACGTACCGGCGGTGCCGGTGCTGGCGGCGTCAGCGCCATTGCAGTGCCGTCGGACCTGCCGGGCATCAGCTTCGGCCGCAAGGAAGAGAAGATGGGCTGGAACAGCCAGCCCACCCGTGGCATCACCTTCGAAAACGTCCGCGTACCGGTCAGCCACCTTCTGGGAGAGGAAGGCGGCGGCTTCAAGCTGGCGATGAAGGGGCTTGATGGTGGCCGCATCAACATTGCCGCCTGCTCGCTGGGTGCCGCGCAGGGCGCGCTGGATGCCGCGCGCCGCTACATGGGCGAGCGCCGCCAGTTCGGCAAGGCGCTGGCCGAGTTCCAGGCGCTGCAGTTCAAGCTGGCCGACATGGTCACCCAACTGGTGGCCGCGCGGCAGATGGTGCACACCGCCGCGCGCAAGCTCGATGCCGGTGCCAGCGATGCCAACGTATGGTGCGCGATGGCCAAGCGCTTCGCCACCGATGCCGGTTTCAACGTCTGCAATGAAGCGCTGCAGATCCACGGTGGCTACGGCTACATCCGCGAGTACCCGATCGAGCGCCTGCTGCGTGACTGCCGCGTGCACCAGATCCTGGAAGGCACCAACGAGATCATGCGGGTGATCGTTGCCCGTCACCTGCTCAACACCGAAGAGGAACTGCGATGAAGGATTGGCGTACCCAGGAGCACGTGGGCCTGAAGGTCGAGGTCGATGGCCACACCGCCGTGGTCACCCTGAACAACCCGCCGGCGCATACCTGGACCGTGCACAGCCTGTCGGCGCTGCGCGACCTGGTCGGCGCGCTCAACGCAGACCGCGACATCTACGCGCTGGTGATCACTGGCGAGGGCGAGAAGTTCTTCTCCGCCGGTGCCGACCTCAACCAGTTCGCTTCCGGCGACAAGGCCGCAGCGCGCGAAGCCGCGCGCCGTTTCGGCGAAGCCTTCGAGGCGTTGTCCGGTTTCCGTGGCGTGTCGATCGCCGCGATCAACGGCTACGCGATGGGCGGAGGCCTGGAATGCGCACTGGCCTGCGACCTGCGCATCATCGAAGAGCACGCCCAGGTGGCGCTGCCGGAGGCCACCGTTGGCCTGCTGCCGTGCGCCGGTGGCACCCAGAACCTGCCGCGCCTGGTCGGCGAAGGCTGGGCCAAGCGCATGATCCTGCTGGGTGAGCGCATCAACGCCGAGACCGCGCTGCGCATCGGGCTGGCCGAAGAGAAGGTCGGCAAGGGCGAAGCCAAGGCACTGGCGCTGGAATGGGCGAAAAAGGCCGGCAAGCAGAGCCCGACCAGCATCGCCGCCTGCAAGACGCTGGTGCAGTCCACCCGCACCGGCACCCACGCCTCGGCGCTGGTGGCCGAGCGCGAAGCCTTCGTCGACCTGTTCGACACCGCCGACCAGGTCGAGGGCGTGACTGCCTTCCTGGAAAAGCGCGCCGCGCAGTGGAAGAACGCATGAGCGCCGACACCGCTGCCGACGACGCACCGGTGCTGTTCGAGGAGCGCGTGGCCGGTAACGGCGTGCGCATCGGCCTCGCCACGCTCAACGCGCCGCGCACGCTCAATGGCTTCTCGCTGCCGATGGCACACCTGCTGCTGGAGCAGTTGAACGCTTGGGCCGACGACGACGGCATCGCCATGGTGGTGCTGCAGGGTGCTGGCGAAAAGGCGTTCTGCGCTGGCGGCGACCTGCACAGCCTGTACAAGGCCATGGTCGCCTTCCGTGAGGACGGCCGCAGCGACATCCGCGAGAACGACTACGCCGCCGAGTTCTTCGACGTCGAGTACCGCGTCGATTACCTCATCCACACCTATACCAAGCCGATCCTGTGCTGGGGCCACGGCATCGTGATGGGCGGCGGTATCGGCCTGATGTCCGGCGCCAGCCACCGCGTGGTCAGCGAGCGCTCCAAGCTGGCCTTCCCGGAAATCACCGTTGGCCTGTTCCCGGATGTCGGTGGCAGCTGGCTGCTGCCGCGCGTGCCGGGCAAGGGCGGCCTGTTCCTGGCCCTGACCGGCGCGTTGCTCAATCCGGGCGATGCCATCTATGCCGGCCTGGCCGATGTGCACGTGGCTGAAGAACGCCGCAGCGCGGTGTTCGATGCGCTGCTGCAGGTGGCCTGGTCCAGTGATTCCGCACACAACCACGAACGCCTGACCCATCTGCTGCAGTCGCATGCCAGTGATGCTGCGACCGGTCCGCTGCTGGCCAACGCGGCGCAGGTCGATGCGTTGTGCGAAGGCGATGGCCTGCCCGCGATCATCAAACGCATCAGCGCGCTGCAGACCGACGATGCCTGGCTGCAGGCGGCACAGAAGACGCTTGCCGCCGGCGCGCCCGGCTCGGCACGTCTGGCGTTCGAGCTGCAGCGCCGCAGCGCCGGCCAGGACCTGGCCAGCGTCTACCGGCTGGAGTACATCACCGCGCTGCACTGCGCCGCCCACGGCGATTTCGCCGAAGGCATCCGCGCACTGCTGATCGACAAGGACCGCAATCCGCAGTGGAACCCGGCCACCCTGGCCGAGGCCACCGGCGCGTGGGCCGACACCTTCTTTGCTTCCCCCTGGGCCGCTGCCGCGCATCCGCTGGCCGACCTGGGCACTCCCCTTGTTGAAAGGAGCCTTGCATGAGCCGCATTGCATTCATCGGGTTGGGCAACATGGGTGGCCCGATGGCCGCCAATCTGGTCAAGAACGGCCACACCGTGCGCGTGTTCGATCTGGTCCCGGCTGCGGTGCAGGCCGCCGTCGATGCCGGTGCCAGCGCGGCGTCGTCGGCACGCGACACCCTGGCCGATGCGGAAGTCGTGATCTCGATGCTGCCGGCCAGCCGCCACGTCGAAGGCGTGTACCTGGGCGATGACGGCATCCTCGCCGCCATCCCAGCGGGTGCACTGGTCATCGACTGCAGCACGATCGCACCGGCCAGTGCCCGCAAGGTTTCCGAAGCGGCCGCCGCGCGTGGCCTGCAGATGATCGACGCGCCGGTCTCCGGCGGTACCGCGGGCGCCCAGGCCGGCACCCTGACCTTCATCGTCGGTGGCGAAGAGGACGCGCTGGAACGCGCTCGCCCGGTGCTGCAGGCGATGGGCAAGAACATCTTCCATGTCGGCGCCAGCGGTGCCGGCCAGGTCGCCAAGCTGTGCAACAACATGGCGCTGGGCGTGATCATGGCGGTGACCGGTGAAGCCATCGCGCTGGGTGTTGCGCACGGGCTGGACCCGAAGGTGCTGTCGCAGATGATGGCGGTCAGCACCGGCCGCAGCTGGGCCACCGAAGTGTGCAACCCGTGGCCGGGCGTGCTGGAAAATGCGCCGGCCTCGCGCGGCTACAGCGGCGGTTTCGGCAGCGATCTGATGCTGAAGGACATGGGCCTGGCGGTGGAAGCGGCGATGAGTGTCGGCGCCTCGATCCCGCTGGGCGAAGTGGCCCGCAACCTGTACTCGATGAACCACCAGGCCGGCCGCGGCAAGCTGGATTTCTCCAGCGTCGTGCAGCTCATCACCAGCGACCGGTAACCGGTCGCTGGTCCGCGCATTCCACCTTATCCCCGCGCCGTTGGCGCACCCCCTTGAACAACAAGGGGGCTCTCCTCCAGAAGGATGGATGCGCGCCGTAGCGAATGCGTCCCCGGCCACGTGCCGGGGCCCACCCGAGGTGGGATGGGCGGATGCTCGGTTTCGACCGGCATCCGCCCATTTTTTTGCACCGCGCGCGGGTAGTGCCGGCCGTTGGCCGGCAGCACCGCATCAGGCAACGATCAGCGTCACGTCGATGTTGCCGCGGGTGGCATTCGAGTACGGGCACACGATGTGCGCCTTCTGCACAAGCTCTTCGACCTGCTCGCGCGGCACGCCCGGCACGTTGATGGTCAGCTCGGCCTCGATGCCGAAACCGGTCGGGATCTGACCGATGCCGACCTTGCCGGTGACGGTGGTGTCGGCCGGCAACGCGACCTTGGCCTGGCCGGCCACGAACTTCAACGCGCCCAGGAAGCAGGCCGAGTAGCCGGCGGCGAACAGTTGTTCCGGGTTGGTGCCCGGGCCGCCGGCGCCGCCCAGCTCGCGCGGGGTCGACAGCTGGATGTCCAGCACGTTGTCGGAGGAGACGGAACGGCCTTCGCGGCCGCCGGTGGAGGTGGCCTGGGCGGTGTACAGAACCTTTTCGATGGACATCGGGATGCTCCTGGTCAGTGGGTGGGTGTTGCGTTGGAGCCTACTTTGCCCGCTTTCCGCGTACGTTGGGTTGCAACGCGTACGAAAAACTTGATCGATCGTCCTGTTGGCCTAGATCGTCCACTCGCGGTCGGTGGTGAACATGATGGTCAGCCAGCGGTCTGGCGAGGCCTCGCCCAGCGCTTCGCCGATCTCGTCGCGCAGCCGGTCCCATTCCACCAAGGGCCGCGGCGGGTCGTCTTCCGGCACCACGAAGAACAACTCGATCTGCTCGCCACGCCCCACCTGCGCCACGTAGCTGCGGTGCTCGACGAAGCCGTGCCTGGCCACGATCGCGCGTGCCACCGTATCCACATGCGCCTGCAGTTCCGGCGGAGTGACCAGCAGGATGCCGGCCAGCGCCCGGCGCACGGTGCCGAGCGGGGCGATCATCACCAGCACGCAGACGAAGGCGAGGATGGCCGGGTCGATGTACGGCCCGACCCACGCCAGCGAGGTGCCCTGCACCAGCACGCCGCCGAGGAAGGCCAGCAGATAGCAGGCCGACATGCTGGCGGCGATCGCCCAGTTCTTCGCGTCCAGTGCGATGAACTCCGAACCGATGCGCCGGTTGGCGCGCAGCACGAACCAGGCCAGCGCACCTTCGCCGACGATCGACAGCCCGGCGAAGGCGATGGCCGGGCCGAGCGCGATGTGGCGGCCGCCGGACATCAGCGCGTCGACCGCATTGACCAGCGCATACAGCGCCGCGCCGATCATCAGCGTGCCGCTCACCCCCAGCACGATCGGCTCCAGGTGCCAGAACCCCATGGTGAAGCGCTGGTTGAGCCGCGACTGCAGCGCGTCGGTGCTGGTGGACAGTGCGATCAGCCGCGCGACCAGCAGTGACAGCCAGGTCATCACCACATCGATCAGGCCGTAGATGCCGTCGAAGATGATCAGCGAGGAATTGGCCAGCAGGCCGAACACCACCGCTGCCGCGGCCAGCAGCAGTGAGCCTGCGATGGACAGGCGCAGCACGCCTTGTTCGGTACGCGCATCGAAGAAGCGTTCGGGGGTGGCAGGCATGCGGGAATCCAGCGGGAAATGGGCTGCGGAAGCAGCGCGTCGCCATTCTATCCAGCCCGCCGCACGTCGCCGTGACCACGCCCGCACAGCGCCTGGAAAAGTCACCAGACTGGTAACCGTTTGCGGATTGACGGGTGCACACCCGAAGCGTATCGTTTGTACCACGATGACATAGAAGCCCCCGGTGACCCCGGGGGCTTCTTTCGTTTGTGCCATCGCGCGCTGCGAGGCCATCGCCACCGGCCCTGACGTTCCCGTCGCGGCCGTTCTGTTTTCCGCCCCGATCCTGCTTTTCCTGCGCCGTCCTGGTGACCGCGTGGGGTGCCGCCGTGCGCGCAGGGTCGGGGCACTCCACATCCATCAACGAAGGAGGATTCGATGCCCCTGCTGACCCTTGAGCAGTGCCGCGCGCACTGCCGTATCGACGGCGATTTTGACGATGCCATCCTGGATGACCTGCTGGCCGCAGCCAGCGACGTAGCCGCGGCCTACCTGGGCCGCGAACTGTACGCCGACCAGGCCGCGCTGGACCAGGCGCTGGACCAGCTGCCGCAGGACATGGCGGCGGCGGTGACCGGGCATGAAGCCGCGGTTGCCGCCGCCAATGCCGAGACCAACGCGGCCAAGGCCAAGGCCATGCGTGATGTGGCCGATCGCCGCCTAGCCGTGGCGACCGCGCGCAGTGCACGCCTGCTGCTGGGCATGCCGGCCAACGACAGCATCCGTGCAGCGGTACGCCTGCTGCTGGGCCACCTGTACGCCCATCGCGAAGCCGTGGTCGTCTCTGCGCAGACGCTCGATGCACCGGCGGGTGCCACGGCCATCGCAATGGAACTGCCGTTCGGCGTGGCCGCGCTGCTGGATCCGTACCGACCGGCGGCAACGCCATGAACGCCGGCCACCTCAACCGCCGCATCCGCATCGAGCGCCAGGACGGCCAGCTCGATGCCTGGGGGCAGCCGCTGGACGCCTGGCAGCCGGTGGCAGAACTGTGGGCCGCCATCACTGCCGATCCCACTGACAGCGTGCAGCGGCTGACGCTGGAAAGCCGCCTGCCGGCAACGATCCGGCGCCAGCGCTTCCATGTCCGATTGGCGGCCGCGCGACAGGCCGGCATCCATGTCGGCATGCGCATCGTGCATGACGGTCGCGCTTTCAACATCACCGGCGTTGCTCCCGACTTCAGCCGGCGCCAGACCACGGTGCTGTTCACCGAACAGTCTTCAGGCATTGCCTGAGCGACGCCAACCAGGACACCGCGATGAGTTACGAAGCACAGCTGCACGCGCTGCTCGCCCCGCTGCTGCAGGGCCGGCTGTATCCCGAGGTACCGCCGGAACCGGTCATCTATCCGTGTGCCGTCTACCAGCAGATGGGTGGACAGTCCGTGTGGTTCAACGAAGGTTCCACTCCCGAACAGAAGCACGCCCGCGTGCAGCTGACCGTCTGGGCGGACAGCCGCGCCCAGGCCAACACCCTGATCCGCGACATCGAGGATCAGGTCTGCGCGGGACTACCGACTGCCGAATCGTTCGGCGCTGCAATCGCCGTGCATGAGCCGGTACTGCACAAGTACGGCGCGCGGCTCGATTTCGGCCTGTGGTACGTCGACCCGTAAACCGCATCACCCGTGCAACACCCAGCCCGGCACTCGCCGGGCATTTTTTTATCCAACGAGGAAATACACCATGGCACTCAAGCTTCCCAAGGGCACCCAGTTCGGCTTCGCACCGGTCGTCTCCACCGCGATCGCCACCAGCTCGATCTCCAAGGCTGCGCCGGCGCTGGCCAGCGTTGCCGCCAACAGCGTCGACACCGGCGATGTGGTGGTCATTGAACTGCCGGGCTGGCCGGCCCTGAACAACCGCGCCACCCGCGCCGGGGCTGAAGCCACCGGCACCGTTGAACTGCTGGGCATCGACACCACCGATACCGTGCTGTTCCCGGGCACCAGCGGCGCCGGCGTGCTGCGCAAGGCAGGCGCCTTCGTCGACCTGGACCAGCAGGGCGACCCGACCACCGCCGGTGGCGAGCAGCAGTACTGGAGCGGCACCCTGCTGGAAGACCCGACAGGTCGCCAGGTCCAGCTGCCAACCTTCAAGAACGCCAAGACCATCACCCTGCCGCTGTTCTACGACCCGAAGAAGCCGTGGTATTCGGCACTGAAGAACGTTGATGCCAAGGGCGAGCCGGTGATCCTGCGCGCCAAGCTGGTTGGCGGCGACGTGCTGTACTGGTACGGCTACCTGAGCTACAACGGCGACCCGACCATGGCCGCCAACGCCCCGATGGGCACCACCGCGACCTTCACCGCGCTGGCCGACTCCATCCTGGTCGAGGGCGCCTGATGTTCCAGGTAAAGGCGCCGGAGAACTTCAAGAGCACCCTGACCATCGTCGGTCACGGTCGCGAGCAGAAGCTCAACCTGACCTACCGGCACCTGTCGGTCGCCGACTACGCCAGCCTGCTGGAGCGTCTGGGCGATGACACGTTGAGCGTGGCCCAGGCCATCCTGGACATCGTGGTGGAGTGGGATGCCGACGTGGCGCTGGATACCGCCGGCGTCGAGCTTGCGCTGCAGCAGCAGGCCGGCCTCGATGGCGCCATCATCGGTGGCTACACCCAGGCCCTGCAGGTCGCACGTAAGGGAAACTGATCGAGGCGGTGGGGGCCCTGTACTGGCGGGCCCCCACCGAGTCCGAGCTGATGCAGCTTGGATTGAAGGCCAAGCATTTTCCGCCGCCGCAGGTCGAGCTGTGGCCGGAGTGCGTGCTTCCCATCGAACTTTTCTCGCGGGTTGCCACCCAGTGGCGCGTCGGCGCAGGTGGCCCGATCGGGCTGGATTACAACGTGGTCTACCGGGAGCTGGAGCGCGAAGCGCTCGACGGCGACCAGCATGACGAGGTGATGGCGGCCATCCGCATCATCGAACGCGCTGCCTTGGAGCAGATGCAACAGGAATGAGCCGGCCATCGCGGCAATGCCGATGGCCGATCCCGGCTCCGCCGAAGCGGAGCCGACTCTCCCGAGGAACACTCAATGAGCACTACATCGCCGGGCAGCACACGGACCACCGTGGAGGCCAGCAACGCATTGGAAACGGCCATGCAGGCAGCAAGGCGCAGCATGACCGAGATGACGGGCAGCACACAGGAGTTCCAGCGGCAGCTGGAAAAGATCAATACGGTGCAGCAGGCCTTCAACGCCGTGCTGACCACCAGCGCTTCATTGGTCACCGCCCTGTCCACGCAGCTGACTGCACTGAACACGCAGCTGCAGGCGGCGGCGAAGGCGAGCGCAACCGCAGCGGGTGCGGATGCCGGCAAGGCTGCAAAGAAGGAAGAGAAGGCCCAGCAGGACGACATGGGCCTAGCGGGCATCCGCAAGGGCCTGGGCGGCGCGCTCGGCGACTATATCGGCAAGACCGAAAACACCGCCACGGCTGCCAAGAAGGCGTTCGACAAGGCGTTCACCGGCGCCGACGAAGCCCTGCGCAGCTTCGTGACCACCGGCAAGTCCAAGTACAAGGAGCTGGCCCAGTCCATCCTGGCCGACCTGAAGATGATCGCTGCACAGCAGGCGCTGGTCTGGGGGGCGAGGAAGATCGCCGGCTTGATGGGGGTCGACCTGACGCCCAAGGATGCAGCGGCGGACGCGGCGGCGGCTGCAGCTGTATCGACTCCCAGGGATGCCAAGGCCGGTGATGCCAAGGCGGGCGAAACCAAAGACGCCAAGGACACCAAGGGCACCACGGGACTTTCGGGGTTCCGCAAGGGCTTCGGCAGCGCGCTCGGCGAGTACATGGAAAAGACCGAGAATTCCGCCAAGTCTACCCAGGATGCCTTTTTCAAGGCGTTCACCGGCGCCGAGGCGGCACTGCAGAGCTTCGTGAAGACGGGCAAGTCCAACTACAAGGATCTGGCCAAGTCGATCATCGCCGATCTCAAGATGATCGCCATCCAGCAGGCAATCGTCTGGGGCGTCAAAAAGATCGCGGGCCTGTTCGGCTATGGCACGGGGGTGGAGGCCAACGCGAACGGTGGCGTCTATCAGTCGCCCAGCTTGTCGGCCTACTCCGGCGGTGTCTACAACACCCCGCAGCTGTTCGCCTTCGCCAAGGGCGCCGGCGTATTCGGCGAAGCGGGACCGGAAGCAATCATGCCGCTGCGGCGCGGGCCGGACGGTCGTCTCGGTGTGGCCGCGCACGGCGGCGGTGGTGGTGGCGGAGTGGGAGTCAGCATCCGCATCGACAACAACGGTGGCAAGGAAGTCACCACCAACGAAAGCATGCTGCAGCAGTTCGGCAACGAGATCGGCCAGTTTGTGGAACGCAAGTACCGCGAGCTGCAGAGTCGTGACCTGAAGGCAGGTGGTGTGCTCAGCAGGAGTGCCATGCAATGACCGACACATTCACCTGGCCGGCAACCAGCCAGAGCACCGGTACCACCACTGCCGCCGTGAAGCGCGCGAAGTTCGGTGATGGCTATGCGCAGGCCGCTGCCGATGGCCTGAATGTCACCTCGCGCAGTTACCAACTGCAGTTCGTCGGCAACCGCAGGACGATCAACGAGATCGTGGCGTTCCTGGATGGTCATGCCGGCCGCAGCTTCCTGTGGAAGGGACCATTGGGGCAGGGGCTTTACATGTGTGATTCCTACACCGACAGCCATCTCGGCGGCCAGGTATCGACCATCACCGCCACGTTCGAGCAGACCTTCCAGGCGTAGGCATGAGCATGGATCTCGAACCACAAGGAAACAGCAGAAATGTCGCGACAGATCATCGACCTCGATTCCGTTCAACCGAACGGAAAGCGGGGTGAAACACAACGCCCGGCGTTCACCAAGATCAACGATAACTTCGCCGAGGTTTACGACGCGTTGACCGGGGTCGCGAAGATTCCGGAGATTGTAGGGAATGCCATCACCGAGCGCGTTCCAGGCAGGAATCTGCTTATCAATGGCGGCCTGCAGTTCTGGCAACGACGAACGTCCGGTCGCGTTGGTCAGGGAGCCGGCACATTGGGAGCGGAGACATTCTTCGCCGACCGCTTCACGAACTCGGCGCTGGTCTGCAACCACGACGTACAGCGCGTGGCGTACGACGGGCAGGCAGGCTTTCCGGAAGATACCCGGTCGATCATGGTCTGCACCGTATCCGAGGCGATTGCCAGAAGCGGCGCCTGGATGGGGCAGAAGATCGAGGGGGTGCGCAGCGCAAGCGGTGACATCACGATCTCTGTATGGGCCAACAGTGACGCGCCAGGCCGCAGCGTCGGCGTGCGTGTCGTCCAGGACTTCGGAACAGGCGGTTCACCTTCGCCGCAGGTGGCACTGGAGGCCGGTGTGCTCACGTTGGGTCCGACCGCCAAACGTCACAGCATCACGGTGACGCTGCCGAGTACCCGAGGAAAGGTGCTCGGCAGCAATGGCAACGACCACCTCTACGTGGTGTTCGACCTGTGCGGCACCGGCCAGCAGGGTGAGTTGGTGGCGCAGAACGGCTCGTTTGGATTCACCCAGTTCCAGGTCGAATCAGGACGCGCAGCGACCCGATTTGACTGGCGACCGCCGGGCATCGAGCTGGCACTGTGCCAGCGGTACTACGAGAAGAGCTACAACCTTGACGTGCCTCCCAACACGCAGACCAATGAGGGGCGCGAGGCATTCTCGGCCAACTCACCCGGAATCGCGCACTACCAGAGCGTTCGATTCCAGACGCCCAAGCGCGCGCACCCCTACGTGATGATCATTTCCGCGGATAACGTTCAGCAGAACGGGCATATCGCGGAAGACAACATCTCGCGTGTCGTGTGCATGGTGAACTACGCGTCACCCAGCAACTACGAAGTCAGCTGGTCCAACAATCCAGGTCGCTGGGGCGGCTGGTGGCATTGGTGGGCGGAAGCTGAGCTGTGATGATGCGCGCCCGGAACTTACAGGACGACAGAAATGACGAGAAAGATCATCGACCTCGATTCCGTTCAACCGAACGGAATGCGCGGTGAAACGCAGCGCCCGGCGTTTACCAAGATCAACGAAAACTTCGCCGAGGTCTACGGTGCGCTGGATGGGGTGACCGAGATTGGGAAGCGCGTGGATTCACTGGACCATGCTCTACAGACTGCAATTCCAGGCAGGAACCGCCTGATCAACGGCAACTTCGATTTCTGGCAGCGGGCCACCACCGGCACCACCCAGGGCGGCGAGATCTATGTGGCTGATCGCTGGACCGTGGCTGCGCTGGGTTGCACGCATACCGCAAATCGCGGAGCCAATCTGCCTGCCGGCGGTGCCGCACCGGAATCGCGCCGTTTCCTCAACAGCGTTGTCTCCAAGGTCAGTGCAGGCAGTAGCGCCTATGTTGCACAGAAGGTCGAAGGGGTGACCACGCTGTCCGATGGCGAAGTGACGGTTTCCGGCTTTGCCTACGGCCCGCAGGGAAAGCGCATCGGTGTTCGTCTCATCCAGCACTTTGGCACCGGCGGTTCGCCTTCCGCCGCGGTCAGTGTGGAGCTGGGAACGATAGCGGTCACCGCCGCGTCTTGGACCTATTTCCAGCTCAGTGGGCGACTGCCCTCGGTGAAAGGGAAGACGCTGGGCAGCAACGCCGACAGCGATTTCCTGTGGCTGGTGGTGGATCTGTGCGCGGATGCCTATGGCGGTGTCATCTCAGGCCAGAGCGGAGAGTTCGGCATCGCGATGATGCAGTTGGAGCGCGGTAGCCGGGCAACGGCATTCGACCTGCGCCCGCTGGCCCACGAGCTGCAGCTATGCCAGCGCTATTACGAGAAGAGTTACAACCTGGACGTGCCGCCTGGCACGGCCGATGGCATCGGCCGCGACAACCAGTTCTACGACCGCAGCGTCGGCGTTGGCAGTACCTCGCATATCCGCTGCCGCGTCCCCAAGCGTGCCATTCCTGCCTACACCGTCTACAGCGATGTTAACGGGCAGGCCGGGCGCATATCCGGCGCAAGCGGCGGCATCGGCACGGTGACATCCATCGTGTATGCCGGCCAGTCCGGCGCACAGGTCAACTACCAATCCGCCGCAGGCAACTGGGGCTCCTCCTTCCACTGGACCGCCGACGCGGAGCTATGACATGTATCAACTGACCGAAGAGATCGACATCATCAAGTGTCTGCAGACCGGCGCCTTCATTCCACGCGGCCATCGCTTGTGGAGCGACTATGAAGCCTGGTGTACCGCAGGCAACGAGCCAGAGCCGGTACCGCCGCTGTTCGCGCCTGGTTCGGCGCAGTTCCATCGCTTCATGCGCAGCATGGCGTGGGAGTGGATGGCCCAGTGCGCGCGCGATCGCGGCTATGACAGCATCGAGAGTTGCTGCAGCTACGCAGGCAGTGCAGTGCCACGCTACGCGCAGGACGCCATCGCCATGATCGCCTGGCGCGACGCGGTCAACCTCGCATTGGAAGCTATCGAGTCCACCGCCGAGGTGGCCGCTCCGGACTGGCAGCTGGTTCACGCGCAGTTGCCGCAGCCGGCTGCGTTCGGCTGGGCCGCCGAACCGGCGTCGGAAACGCTCGACTCATGAGGAGCACTACACATGGCACGACGCACAATCGACCTTGATACCGTGCAGCCGAACGGAAAACGGGGTGAGACGCAACGGCCGGCTTTCACCAAGGTCAACGAGAACTTCGTCGATCTCTACACGGGTTTGGATGCACTCGAAACCACGGTGCAGGATCTTCGACGCAGGCAGAACGGCCGGAACCGGCTGATCAACGGCGACTTCAGGTTCTGGCAACGCGGCAGCAGCCGCACCGTGGTGGCGCCTCTTGCGGTGTATGTTCCCGATCGCTTCCAGGTGGTATGCACCGGGGCCGGCCAGGTTGCGGTGTCACGCCGCAACTTCGATGCCCCAGCCTTCGGAGTCACGGGATTCATGAACTGCGATCTCACCGGATCGACGGCCGCGACCGAGGCGTTCGTCACCCAGCCCGTGGAAGGCGTGCAGACGCTGGCGGGAAGTACCGTGACGCTGAGCATGCAGGCATGGGCCGCGACGCCGGGCTGCCGCATCGGCGTCCGCTTCATCCAGACATTTGGTACCAACGGGTCACCGGATGTGACGGTGCGGGCGGGTGTCCAGGAAATCGGTACCGCAGCCGCGCTCAGGTATTTCACCGCCGAGTTGCCGTCCATCGCTGGCAAGACCGTCGGGCCCAACAGCAAGCTGCACGTCATCGTCGACTTTGCGACGCCCGCTGGTTATGGCGGACAACTTGTGGGCCAGTCCGGATCCTTCTCCCTGACCTGCATGCAGCTGGAAAACGGGGCGACGCCTATCGACTACGCCATGCGTGATGACGCGACCGAGTTGATGCTGTGCCAGCGGTATTACGAGAAGAGCTTCCCCCTGGAACAGGCACCGCAGCTTGGCATGCCGTCACCCCAGGGCGTCGCCGCTGCATTCCAGGCAGGCCTCGCGCGCACTGAGCAGATCTCCTTCAAGGTCACCAAACGCACTGTGCCTGCGCTCACGCTCTACTCCAACAGTGAAGTGGCGCCGGCCCTCGGGCACTGGTCGTTGTTCAACGGCACCGGGTGGTCACGCGGAATGGCTGTCCCGCTGTTCCTTCGTCCCGATGGATTCACCCTCCAGCTTGATTTCGGCTCCGGCCTGACGCCGTTCTACGCCTATCTGGTGGGCGGCAACTGGGCGGCTGACGCCGAGATCTGAACCTGGACGGCAACACCGAACCTCGCAGCGAGGACTGCACATGACACGAAGAATCATAGACCTTGACACCGTCCAGCCCAACGGCAAGCGAGGTGAAACCCAGCGGCCGGCATTCACCAAGATCAACGACAACTTCGCCGATATCTACGCTGGTCTGGATGACGCGCAATCGGCGCTCATGCATCTGGAAGGGCGCCTTGCCGGAAGGAACCCGCTCATCAACGGCGATTTCCGGCTCTGGCAGCGCGGTGCAGTGTTCCCTGCATCCACCGGCCCGCGCTACATCGCCGACCGCTGGCTGGCCAATGCCATCGGCACCAAAGTAGCCGTCACACGCGAGGACATACCCGCAGGCGGCGGTCAGGCAGGGCGCCTGCTGGCCGGATCGCGCCACCTGCTCCGGCTGGACGTGCAGAGCGTGGCCGGTGCCGGCAACATGGCACTGGTCCAACAGCGTATCGAAGACGTCCGGACCCTGGCCGGGCGCACTGTCACCATCAGCTTCAAGGCGCGCGCCTCGGTGGATGATTTCCGCATCGGCGTGGAGCTGCAGCAGTCCCATGGCACCGGCGGCTCCACCGCCCGCGACAGCATCGGCGCCCCGGTCGTACTCGATACCTTGTGGCGATGGCACCAGGTCACCGTGGATGTTCCCGGCCTTGCCGGCAAGACGCTGGGCCCGGACAGCTACCTGCAACTGAGCTTCTGGCTGGATGCAGGTGCTGATTTCGGCGGGCGCGCGTTCGCCGCCGGGCAGAAGAGTGGCAGCGTGCAGCTGGCCGAAGTGCAGATCGAAGAAGGCGATACCGCCACCGACTTTGATCGCCGGCCCGAGGCACTGGAACTGCTGCTGTGCCAGCGCTACTACGAGACGGTGGATGTGAACCGGATCATCGGCATCACCTACACCGCCAACGGCGACACGCGTGCGTGCATTCCGTTCAAGGTGCGCAAGCGGGTCGCACCCAGAATCTCTTCCCCGTCCACCGCGCTGAACCTGGTGGGCTTCGGCAATGCCGGCAACCTGATCAACTTCGACGGTGGAGCACCCAGCTGGCAGTCCACCGTTGACGCGGCCGTCATCGCCTCGATGCCGAACAACATGCAGCTCTCGGGCGCGGTGGTGGTGTGGTCGACCACCTCGCAGGTGCTGGTCCAGGCCGATGCAGAGCTCTAAGCCATGAAAACGGCCCTTCCGCAGGCGTCGGCGCACGCCTGTTTCACTACCACTACCTCGCTGCGCCCAGGCCATCACGTCACCGTGCCGTGCGGCCAGAACGGTATCCCGTACCACCCCCTCTTCCTATTGCCGCACAGGAGCACACCCCATGATCACCGCCGATGCCCAGCAGCTTGAGCCGGGTGGCCGCATCACCGTCTACGAACTGGACGCCAGCAGTTTTGGCGCCGACAAGCTGTTCTTCCATGCACACCTGCAGAGTGGTGTCATCTGGTGGCAGGGCCAGGAATATGGCCCCTGGCCGATCGAAGCCAGCGGCTTTGAACGCACCAGCGACCAACCGCCGAATCCACGCCTGCGCGTGAGCAACATCGATGGACGCATCACCGCCATGTGCCTGCTGTTCGATGACCTGGTGGGCGCCCGCATCATCCGCCGGCAGACGCTGGCCAAGTACCTGGACGCCTCCAACTTCGAGGAAGGCAATCCCAGCGCGGATCCTGGCGAGCATTTCCCTGATGAAGTCTGGTTCATCGAGCGCAAGATCGGTGAGGACAAGCAGATGGTCGAGTTCGAGCTGACCACCGCGATCGATCTCAATGGCCAGCAGCTGCCGGGCAGGCAGATCATCGCCGGCATGTGCGGCTGGCTGGTGCGTGGCGGCTATCGAGGCGCGTACTGCGGCTACAACGGTCCCGCAGTGGCCGACAGCGACGACGTCGCCACTGACGACCCGGCACGTGACCAATGCGGAGGCCGGGTACGCAGTTGCAAGCTGCGCTTCGGCCAGGACAAGCCGCTGCCCTATGGCGGCTTCCCCGCCGCGGGCCTGCTGCGCTCCTGATCGGCCCCTTCCCGATTCCACTTTCCAGGCCCGCCCGCGCGGGCCTTTTTCATGGGTGAAACATGCAACCGACAACCCTGCAGGCCATCCAGGCGCACGCCGTGGCCGAGTACCCGCGCGAATGCTGCGGGCTGATCGTGGCCATTGAAGGCCACGAACGCTATCTTCCCTGCCGCAACGTGGCAGCCACGCCCAGCGAGCATTTCCGCCTGCCGGCTGAGGACTATGCCGTGGCCGAGGACAAGGGCGAGGTGCTGGCCCTGGTCCACAGCCATCCCGATGCTGCCGCAACGCCATCGGATGCAGACCGGGTCATGTGCGAGCGCAGCGGGCTGACCTGGCACATCGTCAGCGTCGGCCAGGTGGCCGGCGAGGCGCCGCTGTGCGGTGACCTGCAGACGCTGCATCCCTCGGGCTATGCGGCACCGCTGGTCGGCCGCCAGTTTGCCCACGGCGTGCTGGACTGCTACAGCCTGGTCCGCGATTTCCATGCACGCGAACTGGGCATTCCGCTGTCCGAGTACGAACGCCAGGACGACTGGTGGAGCCACGGCCAGGACCTGTACAGCCTTGAACGGCTGCACGCCGAGGGTTTCGACCTGATCGAGGGCGAGCCGCAGCGGGGCGACATGATCCTGATGCAGATCCGCTCGCCGGTCACCAACCACGCGGGCATCTACCTCGGCGACGGGCAGATGCTGCATCACCTGCATGGCCGCCTGTCCGAGACCGTGCCGTACGGCGGCATGTGGGCCGAGCGCACCCGTTGCATCGTGCGCCATCGCGAGGTGCGCCATGACTGACCGTCTTCGTACGATCCGCTTGTACGGCAAGCTGGGTGCCCGCTTCGGGCGCAGGTTCCGGCTGGCGGTGAACAGCCCGGCCGAGGCCGTGCATGCGCTGTGCACGATGCTGCCTGGCTTCCAGCAGTACCTGATGGGCGCAAAGGCCAAGGGCATGGAATTTGCCGTGTTCAACGGCCGGCAGAACCTGTCGCGGGATCAGCTGCACGACCCGCCGGGACAGGATGACATCCGTATTGCGCCGGTGATGGTGGGGAGCAAGCGGGGCGGCGTACTGCAGACGATCATGGGCGTCGTGCTGATTGTCATCGGTGCCGTCATGAATGCTTACGCACCAGGGAGCGGCGCGGGAGTCATGACGTCGGGTATTGGCATGGTTGCTGGCGGTGTCGTGCAGATGCTCTCCCCCCAGCCAAAAGGCCTGGGCGCCAAGGACACGCCCGAAAACGCACCCAGCTACAGCATGAACGGCACCGTCAACACGCAGGCGCAAGGCAACCCCGTGCCGGTTGCCTATGGCGGCCATGACAGCAAGGGCATGTTCATCGGCTCGGCCGTGATCAGCGGCGGCATCCTGGCGGAGGACCAGTTTTGAATCAGATCACTCATTCCACGCCGCGCACGCGCGGTGCAGCTGCGCCAGTACTGGCGGGCGCCAAGAAGGGCGCGAGCAACGCCCGAACCCCGGTCGAAACCGCCGACAGCCTGCACTCGATGGCGGTGGCCCGCATCATCGACCTCGCCAGCGAAGGCGAGATCCGTGGCCTGGTCGCCGGCAAGCAGTCGATCTACCTGGACCAGGTGCCGATCGAGAATCCGGACGGCACGCTGAACTTCTCGGGCGTGGACGTGCAGACGCGTTCCGGTACCCAGGACCAGGAGCACATCAGTGGCTTCCCTTCCATCGAGAACGAAGTCGGCGTCAATGTCGAGCTGCGCAGCGATGCGCCGGTGGTACGCACCGTATCCGGTGCCGACCTGTCGGCCGTCCGTATCCGCTTCGCGGTGCCGGCATTGCAGAAGACCAACACTCAGAACGGTGACACTGAGGGCTACCGGATCATGTACGCGGTGGATCTGTCCACCGACGGCGGCCCGTTCAGCACGGTGCTGACCGATGCCTTCAGTGGCAAGACCACCACACAGTACGAGCGCAGCCGCCGCATCGATCTGCCTGCCGGCAACCAGTGGCAGGTGCGCATCCGCCGGCTGACCGCCAACGCCAACAGCAGCACCATCGCCGATACCATCAACGTGCTGTCGATGACCGAGATCATCGATGCCAAGCTGCGCTATCCGAACTGTGCGCTGGCGGCGGTGCAGGTCGACGCCAGCCAGTTCCAGAACATTCCCACCCGGTCCTACCAGCTGTGGGGGCGCATCGTGCGCATCCCCTCCAATTACGATCCACTCAGCCGTCTCTACAGCGGCGTCTGGGACGGCACCCTCAAGAGCGGGTGGACCAACAACCCGGCCTGGGTGTTCTTCGACATCGTCACCAACGATCGCTTCGGCCTGGGCCATCGTGTACCGCTGGACTGGGTGGACAAGTGGCGGCTCTACCAGATCGCGCGCTATTGCGATGAACTGGTCAGCGATGGCCAGGGCGGAAAGGAGCCGCGCTTCACCTGCAGCCTGTATCTGCAGACCCGCGCCGAGGCCTATCGCGTGTTGCAGGACATCGCCACCATGTTCCGCGGCATCAGCTTCTATGCGGCGGGGCAGGTGATGGCCTCGGCCGACATGCCCAAGGACCCGGTACTGACCTACAGCCAGGCCAACGTCATCGAAGGGCGCTTCCACTATGCCGGCAGCAGCCGCACGGCGCGGCACACGGTGGCGCTGGTGTCGTGGATCGATCCGGACGACTTCGGTCGCCAGAAGGTTGAAGTGGTGCAGCACTTGCCCGGCGTGGCCCGCTACGGCATCAACCAGACCGAAGTGACGGCGGTGGGCTGCCACTCGCGTTCGCAGGCGCAGCGCGTGGGCAACCACATCCTGCATACCGAGATGCTGGAAACCGAGACCATCAGCTTCTCGGTGGGCCTGGACGCGCTGGGCTGCATGCCTGGCGATGTGATCCAGGTGGCCGACCCGAACCGAGCCGGTCGCCGCAATGCGGGTCGCATCCGCAGTGCGGGTACGCGCAGCCTGGTGCTGGATCGCGTGCCGGAGCAGATCGCGGCCGGTGACACCCTGCGCGCCACCCTGCCCAGCGGGCAGACCGAAGCACGCACGGTGCAGTCGGTGGATGGCGAGACGGTGACCGTCACCGCGCCGTGGTCGGCAGTACCGGTGGCGCAGTCGGTATGGGCATTGGAATCGCCGGAGCTGGCCCTGCAGCACTATCGCGTGCTGTCGATCAGCGAAGGCGAGGACCTGACCTACCAGATCACGGCACTCAAGCACGTGCCGGGCAAGTACGCGGCCATCGACGATGGCACGCGCCTGGAGCAGGCGCCGATCAGCATCATTCCGCCCAGCGTGCAGCCGGCACCGGCCAACGTGCGGATGGCCTCGCATGTGGTGGTGGACCAGGGCATCGCCACCTCCGTGCTCACCATCGAGTGGGATGCGGCGGACAAGGCGATTGGTTACGACGTGGAATGGCGCCGTGGTGATCTCAACTGGGTGCGCGCCGGTCGCGTCGGCACGCAGAGCCTGGAAGTACGTGGCGTCTACGCGGGCGAGTACCTGGCCCGCGTAAGAGCGGTCAATGCGCTGGGCGCGGTGTCGCAGCCGACGCTCAGTGCGCTCACCACCATTGAAGGCAAGACGACGCCGCCCCCGTCGCTGGCATCGTTGACCAGCACTACCCGCCCCTTCGGCATCGCACTGTCCTGGGGCTTCCCCGCAGGTGCGACCGATACCGAACGGACCGAACTCTGGTACAGCACCGGCCCCAATCGCGAGAGCGCGATCAAGCTGGGCGACTTCGCCTACCCGCAGGCCCAGCACCAGATGAACGGCCTGGCCGCTGGCGCGCGCTTCTGGTTCTGGGGACGGCTGGTGGACCGAAGTGGCAATATCGGCCCGTGGTATCCGGCGCAAGCCGGGGTGATGGGTGAGTCGAGCAGCAACCCGGATGACTACGACGCCTACTTTGCCGGCCGCATCAACGAAAGCGCGTTGGGCCAACAGCTGAGGGGCAAGATCGAGCGCGTCACCCAAGTGCTGCCGCTGGTCTGGGATGCCGAGGCAACCTACAGCCCAGGGCAATCCGTCATCCACGACGGCAGGATCTGGAGCTGGCAGGGCGCTGCTGCAGGCAATGAAACGCCGCCGGGCAGCCACTGGAAGAACATCGGCGACGCCATCGCCGAGGCGGGCGCCATCGTCGGCCGTGTCGATCAGCTGGAAATGGACGTTACCGACGTTGATGGCAAGGTGGCCGCGCAGGGACAGAAGGTCGATGGCCTGTTCGCCCAGGTCAGCGACCACACTGCCGGTGAGGAGGACTACAACGTCGGCGAGAACGATGTCAGCGCCGGTGCCATCACCGTCTACAGCGTGATGGCTGAGAAGGACGCGGCACTGGCCAAACGTGTGGATACGGTCGAAGCGTCCATCGAGGGTGTACCCGGCAAGATCGAGGGTGTCAGTGCTGCGGTCCAGCAGGTCTCGCAGGCGGTGGTCAACCTGGATGGCAAGGTCAGCGCGACCTATACGGTCAAGGCGCAGATCAACAGTGCCGGACAGATCTACATGGCCGGCATGGGTCTGGGTGTCGAGCAGCAGCCTGATGGCAGCTATCAGAGTCAGATCCTGATGCAGGCTGATCGCTTCGCGTTGTTGAACACCAACAGCGGCCAGGTCAGTGCGCCCTTCGTGGTGCAGGGCGGGCAGACCTTCATCAGCCAGGCACTGATCGGCAACGGTTGGATCCAGAACGCCATGATCGGCGACGTGATCCAATCCAACGCGATCGGCGCCGGCGGGCAGCCGCGTTGGAGGCTCGACAAGAACGGCACGTTGACGATGAACGGCCCCGAGAACGGCGGCCGCCTGACCATCAATGACAGTGTCATCCAAGTTTACGACAGCAACGGCCGCGTCCGCGTCCGCATGGGGATCTGGTAATGGCAACCGGTATGCAGATATTCGGCCCGGACGGGCAGATGTGGTTCGACACCAATGATCGCGCCGGCAAAGTAATGGGTGAGATGCACGTCAGCAGCAGTTCCAGCATCTACGTGGGCATGGCGGGCATGGGACAGCCGTTTGCGATCCTGCCCAGCACGTTCTGGGACAGCTGGCAGGACATGAATGGAAACCAGTTCTCCGCACCGAACATGGCATTCATCACCTTCAACAAAGCGGGTGCCGCTGATGGGGACTATCTCACGCTCAGTTTCACCTTCATGACGACCACCAATCCCAATGCCTATCTCTTCTACGGGAGTTTCTGATGACCGTCGGCCTTGAAGTGACCAACGACAGTGGTGTTCCCGTTCTGGTCAACGCACATGCACTTGCCTTCTTTGCGGCAGGGAAGGGTGTGGAGACCATTGGCAGTAATACTTCGCCGCTGGGACAAAGCGGTTCTGTCAGCCTTCCGGCGCAGAGTGTGCCGTACCTGGTGTTCATCCGGTGCAATGGCGGCTCCACGCGGATTTCCACCGGCACTGCAGGTTTCAGCTGGAACATGGCCCAGGGCACCACCAGCTTCGAATGGTGGGCATGGGGACATGCGGTTCCCAGTAGCAATACTGGCATGCAGGTATACAACGCTGATGGCTCGCTGCAGTGGGACATGAGCAGTCGTCCACTGCGCATGGCAGGCCTGGTCGATACGACCGGGGCCCGGCCACCACTTCCCAGCGAAATGTCGAACGAGAACATTCTCACGGGCGATCTGATCAATGGTCCAGGGAGCAATCTTGCCTACCTGCTCTCGGACATCGGACTCTGTCACGACGTCTACGCGATGCCCAGCGGCAACCCCACCATCCGTACCAACATGCGCTACTCGGCAGCCATCAGTACGCCGAATGCATCGCAGATGCGAGTCAACTTCACCCGGCGGGCTGCCAATCGCCAGCGTTCTCTCAGTGGTGCGTCTTACCAGACGTTCGCCTCGCGTCTGCCAAGCTTCGTCCTTGCGGCTTACACTTACTGAGGGGAGATTACCGACGCGGCCGGCCATTTGAGCCGCCCGGCCGCTTCCCGTAGACTGCGCCCCTCTCAAGCTCCTCGACGCCCGCACTGCAGTGATCACGCCACCCTGACCCTTGCCGCCCATCGGTAGCCGGCCCGCCCGGCTCAGGAACCCGCGTCTTTCCACTGCAGCGCCATGCGGCCACGCCCGCGTGCGCGCGGAGTTTTTCCATGCAAACGTCCTACCCCCTGCGCCAGCAATGGCTCGGCAACATCCGTGGTGATCTGCTGTCCGGCATGGTCGTCGCCCTGGCCCTGATTCCCGAGGCCATCGCCTTCTCGCTCATCGCCGGCGTTGACCCCAAGGTCGGCCTGTACGCCGCGTTTTCCATCGCGGTGGTCACCGCCATCGCTGGCGGCCGGCCGGGCATGATCTCCGCCGCCACCGGTGCAATGGCGCTGGTGATGGTCGACCTGGTCAAGGACCATGGCCTGCAGTACCTGTTCGCCGCCAGCATCCTGGCCGGCCTGCTGCAGGTGCTGGCCGGTGTGTTCAAGCTTGGGTCGCTGATGCGATTCGTCTCGCGCTCGGTCATCACCGGCTTCGTCAACGCGCTGGCGATCCTGATCTTCCTGGCGCAGATGCCGGAACTGATCGGCCACGGCCCCACCGTCTACGTGCTGTGTGCCGCCGCGCTGGCGATCATCTACCTGCTGCCGCGCCTCACCCGCGCTGTGCCTTCGCCGCTGGTGGCAATCGTCGTGCTCACCGCCGTAGTGATCGGCTTTGGCGTGGACGTGCGCAGTGTTGGCGACATGGGCCAGCTGCCGGACAGCCTACCGCAGTTCCTCATCCCCGATGTACCGCTCAGCTGGGAAACGCTGCGCATCCTGCTGCCGGTGTCGGCCACGCTGGCCGTGGTCGGCTTGCTCGAATCGATGATGACCCTGCAGATCGTCGAGGACATCACCGAGACGCCCAGCGAGCGCAACCGCGAGTGCGTTGGCCAGGGCGTGGCCAACACGGTCACCGGTTTCCTCGGCGGCATGGCCGGCTGCGCGATGATCGGCCAGTCGGTCATCAACGTGACGTCTGGTGGCCGCGGCCGCCTGTCCTGCCTGGTGGCCGGCGTGCTGCTGCTGGTGCTGGTGGTGTACGGCAGCGACCTGGTGCGGCAGATCCCGATGGCCGCGCTGGTGGCGGTGATGATCATGGTCAGCATCGGCACTTTCAGCTGGCGCTCGCTGCGCGACCTGCGCACGCATCCGCGCAGTTCCTCGGCCGTGATGTTGCTGACCGTAGTGGTCACCTTGGCCACCCACGACCTGGCCAAGGGCGTGCTCAGTGGCGTGCTGCTGTCGGCGCTGTTCTTCGCCCGCAAGGTCGGCCGCATGCTGGATGTGCAGCGCGAGGATGCCGCAGACACGCAGGTCTACCGCGTACGCGGGCAGGTTTTCTTTGCGTCCGCTGGCCAGCTGGGCGCCGCCTTCGACTACCAGCACGTGGCGCCGAAGGTGCAGATCGACCTGCGTGACGCCCACCTCTGGGACCTGACCGCAGTGGCCGCGCTGGAACGTGCGCAGGAAAAGCTGGCTGCGCATGGGGCGGAGGTGACGGTGGTGGGACTCAATGCGGCCAGCCAGACGCTGGTCGAGCTGGTGGGCGGGCGCGCGGGCGGGCATTGAGGCTTACGCGTCCTGCTTCTGCGACGAGGTGCACGCATTCTGAATCCGGTCAGGCACCTGAAACCGGCGCCGTCGTAGCATTGCCCGCGTGATGGGGGTCGATGGACGGCCCCTTCCTGCCGGCACCCGCTGGCGACACGCAAGGGAGAAACAGGCAATGCAGGCAATGGACGCGCTCGGGCGCAACGAACGGGTCGGCGTCGGCCGTGGGTGCTGGAAGGTGTTGGCCCTGTGCCTGGCGCTCACCGCATGCCAAGCGCCTTCTTCCCAGGCAGCGGCCGATACGGCTGCGCCCGTGTCGATCGCCGCAGCATCGCCGGCAGCTCCTCCCGGCCCGGCATCCGCAGATTCTCCGCGGTACCCGGATACGTCCTATAGCGAAGGTACGCTGCGCCCCGCCTATGGCTGGTGTGTGGATGGGGTGGAAGATGCAGGCAAGCTCCAGGCCTGCGGCAAGGACGAACTCGCCTACCAGCAAGCGCGTCTCGAAGCGGCGGCCAGCAAGGCGCTGGCCGGGCTCGACGCCGCTGCCCAGACGGCGTTCCAGGCCAGCCAGGCGAGCTGGCGCAGCGATACAGACCGTTATTGCCGCGATGTTCCCAATGGCAGCGTGCAGCAGCTGCAGGGCGCGCAGGAATGCCGCCTGTACCGTGTTGCCAACCGTGCCGACCAGTTGCTGGCGCAGAGCGCGCCGCCGGATACCTCGTATACCCAGGCAACGCTGCGTCCGGAATACACCCGTTGCGTGCAAGACGCCCGCGGCATGGACGACCAGCTGGAAGCCTGCGATACGGCCGAGCTCGCCCACCACAAGGCGCTGCTGGAAGCACAGGTCGCGCGACTGATGGACGGCGCCGACGGCCCGGCCAAGGACCGCTGGATGGACGAGCAGGCCAACTGGGTCGCAGAGACGGACAAAAAGTGCAGCCAGGCCACTGACAGCGTGGGCCCGGCGTTGGATGCACAGTTGTGCTTCATCAATCGTTATGCCAACCGTGTGGCGGAACTGCAGAAGGGCGTGCTGGCGCGATGACGAGCCTCGATGCCGGCATTGCAGGGGGCCTCGACGCCGATCCGAAAGCCCGTCTGCTGGCAGCGCAACGGAATTGACTGCGATCAAGTCTTCAAGATGTTCTTGAGACGGCAGTTTCGTTGAGGTTCGTGAGTGTTGGGCATCATGTGAGCGACCTCAACATACGAATTCGCGAACGCGATCGCGAGGACGTTGCGCCGTGCAGATTGCAGTTGGGACAAGGTGCACGCATTCCGAATCCAGTCAGGCATCTGAAATCCACGCTCGCGTAGCATGCGTTTCCTGATGGGGCCGATGGACGGCCCCGCGTTGACCGGCCACGCGCCTGGATGCCAAGGAGATGCAAGCAATGCAGGGAACGAACCACCTTCCAGCGGCCCCCCGTGAAACGTTCGGCAAGGTTGGGGCCATCGCCCTTGCGCTGGTCTTTGGCCTCAGCCTGGCGGCATGCCAGGCCAAGAGCCCGGAGGCGTATACGGCAGCTGCCCCCGCGGCCGCCGCGCCGGCCACTGCATCGCCGCCCGCCACTGCAGAGCCTGCACGTGCCGCACCTGCCACGACGGCGGCCGATGCCGATGACCAGGACATGCCGCCGCGGCGCCCGGATGATTCCTACAACAAGGCGACGCTGCGGCCGCAGTACGCCACGTGCGTGAAGTCCAGCGGCGGCGAGACACCGGCACTGCAGGCGTGCGGCGATGAGGAGCTTGCCTGGCAGGAGCAGCGACTCGAGCAGGCCTTCATGAAGATCGTCGACGGCCCCGATGGCAAGGACAAGGACAGGCTGATGGACGAGCAGGCCGCCTACATGTCCGATACCAATCGCTACTGCTGCTGGAACCCTGCCGAAGACGGGCAGGGGCAGATGCTGGACGCGCAGTCCTGCCGGATCAATCGCACTGCCAACCGTGCCGATGTGCTGCAGGCACTGACCTCGAAGTAGTTCCGCGCAAAGGAGTACAGGACGATGGATGCAGCGCGCCCAAGCCGGCCTGAAGCCATTGTTCGCCAACCCGCAGGAAGCCGAGCGTGCGGCCGGCCAGTTGGCCTATGAAAGCAAGGTGTCCGGCATGCGCCAGATCGACCACGTCGTGGCCCGCCCCGACGGCACCGGCCTGTTCGCGGTGCAGGGTGAGCTGGGCGATCCGGCGGCGCAGCGGACCTACGTCGACCGCCAGCAGGCGGTATCGCACTCGGTCGAGGCCAGCAGCCGGCAGAGCGAGGCGCTGGACAGCCAGTTCAACCAGCGTGCGCAGGAACAGCAGCAGGAACAGGTGCGCAACCGCGGGTTGTAAGCCACGCGGCGTCCCGGGGCCGGTCGAACGGCCCCGGAGCCACCCGCCGCCATTCAGCCGTCCGGTGTAAACTATTGATCTCACTGGCAATGCCAGTCTCCGCGATCAACACCTCGATGACGTCCGCCACCGCCCGTTACGCCGATTCCCTGCGCCTGTCCGTTGCCCCCATGATGGACTGGACTGACCGCCATTGCCGCGTGTTCCATCGCGTGCTGGCACCGGGCGTGCGCCTGTACACGGAAATGGTGCACGCCAATGCGGTCATCCACGGTGATCGCGAGCGCCTGCTCGGCTTCGACCGCAGCGAGCAGCCGTTGGCGCTGCAGCTGGGGGGCAGCGACCCGGCGCTGCTGGCGCAGGCCGCGCGCATCGCCGCGGAGTGGGGCTACGACGAGGTCAACCTCAACTGCGGCTGTCCGTCCGACCGCGTGCAGGCGGGGCGTTTCGGCGCCTGCCTGATGCGCGAGCCGGCGCTGGTAGCCGACTGCGTGGCGGCGATGGTCGACGCGATCGGGATCCCGGTGACGGTGAAGTGCCGCTTGGGCGTGGACGAGGACAACGACTATGACGTGTTCGCCGCCTTCGTCGACCGCCAGGTCGCCGCCGGTGCCGCAATGGTGGTGGTGCATGCGCGCAACGCGTGGCTGAAGGGCCTGTCGCCGAAGGAGAACCGCGAGGTTCCGCCACTGAAGTACGACTGGGCCTACCGCCTGAAGCAGGAGCGCCCGGCGCTGCCGGTGGTGCTCAATGGCGGCCTGGCCACCATCGAGGCGGTACAGGCGCAGGCCGCGCACGTCGATGGCGTGATGCTGGGCCGCGCGGCCTACCACGACCCCTACCTGCTGCATCAGCTGGAGGCGCTGCAGACCGGCGCCCCGCTGCAGGCCCGTGGCGACCTGCTGCGCACGCTGCGTCCCTACGTGGAAGCGCGCCTGGGCGAAGGCCTGGCACTGAAGCACATCACCCGCCACCTGCTCGGCCTGTTCCACGGCCAGCCCGGTGGCCGCGCGTTCCGCCAGGTGCTGAGCGAGGGCGCGCACCGCCCGGGCGCCGACTGGAGCCTGGTCGAGCAGGCGCTGTCGGTCACTGAGCGCGAAGCTGATCGCGCCGCAGCGTGACCGCAGTCACATTCCTGACTTGACAAGGGACGGCGATTCGTCCCGAATGTTCACCTAGCTGAACATCACAGGGCTGCGGCCGGAAAAGTTCAGACCGGATTCACTGCCTCAAACCAAGAATTTGCAAAGGAATTGTAAAGGCCGGGTCCCGCACCCGGCTCCCGGATTTACGACTTTTGAACGAATCGCCGTGCTCGGCTAGGATCGCATCGATGTCTTCCGCTCCCTTCCATTGCCGCATTGCCCTGGCCACCTGCGTGGTGCTGTCGGCTGCGCCGCTGTCTTCGGCGCTGGCGCAACAGCCACCGCGCGGCGAGCAGGCACGGGCGGAAATGATGGATCGGGGAGAGCGTGGCAACCGTGGCGACGAGCGTTCGCTGTCCGACGCCGTGCGCCGCGTGCAGCGCAGCACCGGCGGCCACATCCTCGGCGCCGAGCGCGTGCCGTTCGATGGTCGTGATATCAACCGGGTGAAGTACATGGACGACCGGGGCCGGGTCCGCTACATGGACGACCCCGCCCCGTCGCGTTCACAGCCGCGCACGCCGCGGTCGGATATGTCATCACTACGCGGCGATAACCCCTGAACAGGGATAGTCGTCGCTATCAACCCGTACCCCACAGGCCTCCGGGCCACACCCAGGACACTAGGGAGAGTTCATGCGTATCCTTCTGGTCGAAGACGAAGCCCCGCTGCGTGAGACCCTGGCAGCCCGGCTCAAGCGCGAAGGCTTTGCCGTCGATGCTGCGCAGGACGGCGAGGAAGGCCTCTACATGGGGCGCGAAGTCCCGTTCGATGTCGGCATCATCGACCTCGGCCTGCCCAAGATGTCGGGCATGGAGCTGATCAAGGCCCTGCGTGACGAAGGCAAGAAGTTCCCGGTACTGATCCTGACCGCGCGTTCGAGCTGGCAGGACAAGGTCGAGGGCCTGAAGCAGGGCGCCGACGATTACCTGGTCAAGCCGTTCCACGTCGAAGAGCTGCTGGCCCGCGTCAACGCGCTGCTGCGCCGCGCCGCCGGCTGGAGCAAGCCGACCCTGGAATGCGGCCCGGTCGCCCTGGACCTTGCTGCGCAGACGGTCAGCGTGGCCGGCAGCAATGTCGACCTGACCAGCTACGAGTACAAGGTGCTGGAGTATCTGATGATGCATGCCGGTGAACTGGTCTCCAAGGCCGACCTCACCGAACACATCTACCAGCAGGACTTCGACCGCGACTCCAACGTGCTGGAGGTCTTCATCGGCCGCCTGCGCAAGAAGCTGGACCCGGATGGCGAACTGAAGCCGATCGAGACCGTGCGCGGTCGCGGCTACCGTTTCGCGATCCCGCGCAACGAGGGCTGAGCCGGCTCACCCTGGCGATAACACGATGTCCGGCCGTCTGTGGTTCTTCCGACGCTGGCGGCCGCGCTCACTGCAGGCGCGCCAGATGCTCGCCGCGTCCGTGGGCCTGGTGGCGTTCCTGGCGCTGGCCGGCTACGCGCTCGACGCCGCCTTCGCCGATACGGCGAAGGCGAACCTGCGTGAGCGCCTGAAGAACTACGCCACCTCCTACGCGGCCGGCATCGACTTCACCCGCGACCGCTCGCTGTACATCCGCGAGCAGCCGCCGGATTCACGCTTCGACGTACCCGGCAGTGGCCTGTACCTGCAGGTGGTGATGCCGCACGGCAAGGGCAATTCGATGTCCGCCGAAGGGCCCATGCTGCCCACCGTGGGCGGCGGCCTGCTGGCGCCGCGCCAGGAAGTGTTCGAAGGCCCGCTGCCGATGATCCAGATCGATGGCAGCCAGGGCTCGGTGTACCGCTATGGCCTGGGCCTGGTGTGGGGCGCCGACGCCGACCCCGCCACTGAATTCCCGTACACCATCTACGTGATGGAAGACTCGCGCGCGCTGGGTGCGCAGCTGCGCGTGTTCCGTGGCCGCGTCTGGTTCTACCTGGGCGGCATCGGCCTGATCCTGCTGCTGCTGCAGACCGTCATCCTGCAGTGGAGCCTGCGCCCCTTGCGCCGGGTGATCACCGAGCTGACCAAGGTGCAGCGCGGCGAGACCGAGCGCATGAGCGAGCGCCACCCGCGCGAGCTGGAACCGCTGACCGACAGCATCAACGCCTTCATCGAAAGCGAGCGCGAGAACCTCGAGCGCCAGCGCAATACGCTTGCCGATCTGGCGCACAGCCTGAAAACGCCAATCGCGGTACTGCGCACGCAGATGGACAGCGGCGCCGGCGACGGTGCGCTGCGCGAAGAACTGGACGTGCAGCTGCAGCGCATGAACAACCTGGTTTCGTACCAGCTGGCACGCGCGGCCTCGTCGGGCCACAAGCTGTTCTCCGCACCGCTGCCGATCGAGTCCAACGCCGAGGAAATCGTGCGTGGCCTGGAAAAGGTCTACGCCTCCAAGGGCGTGCTGTGCGAATTCGATATCGACCCGGTCGCACGCTTCCACGGCGAACCGGGCGACCTGCAGGAACTGCTCGGCAACCTGCTGGAGAACGCCTTCAAGTGGGCCAACCGCCGCGTGCTGTTGACCGCGCAGCCGCTGCCGGCGCCGAACGCACGCCGTGCCGGCCTGTTGCTGGCGGTGGACGACGATGGCCCGGGCATCGCCCCGGACGACATCGGCAAGGTGCTGCAGCGTGGCGTGCGTGGCGACGAGCGCGTGCAGGGCCACGGCATCGGCCTGTCGATCGTGCAGGACCTGATCAAGGACTACCGCGGCGAACTGACCGTGGGCCGTTCAGCCGAACTGGGTGGCGCCCGCTTCGAAGTGCGCTTGCCGCCGGGGCCGTAAGCCGCGCATTCCCGTCCGCCGGGCATTGCCTGGCGCAACAACGCAGGGTGTTCCGGTAGTGCCGGCCGCTGGCCGGCAACCTCATGATCTTCGGTAGCCTTGCTTGGTTGCCGGCCAGCGGCCGGCACTACCGAAATTCGATCTTCGGCGGCTCGCCATAGAACCGCCGCAGCTGCGCGGCGACCTCGGGCAACGCCTGCTGCAGCAGATCCGGTGCCGAGAAGTGGTACTCGCTGGCTACCGCGAAGAACTCTTCCGGCGCCTCGGCCGCATACGGATCGATCAGCGTCTCTTCATCTGCGTCCACCTGCGCACAGAAGGCGTCGTAGGCGCGCTGGAACGTGGCCGCCCACTCGCGCTGCCATTGCCGCGGCAGCGGCGGTGTGCCGTCCATCGCACCATCCAGTGCATCGAGCTTGTGCACCATCTCATGTACCGCCACGCAGTAGCCGTCGTGCGGCGCGGCCAGGTCGGCCTGCACATCGGCCCAGGACAGGATCAACGGACCACTGTCCCACGACTCGCCGATCAGCTCGTCATCCCACTCGTGCAACACGCCGGCCGCATCCATGTGGCTGCGGTGCACGCGGAACGCATCCGGGTAAACGATCAGCTGCGACCAGCCTTCCAGCCCCACTTCACCGAATTCCAGCAGCGGCAGGCAGCACAGCGCCGCCAGCAGCACGCCATCGCCAGCCTGCAGTTGCAGTTCACCGACAGGGGTAATGGTCTTCTCATGCAGGAAGCGCGTGGCCAGCACGCGCAGTCGCGCGCGGCGTTCGTCGTCCAGGCCGTGCAGCCAGGCCGCACGGCGGCAGGCGTCTTCCCAAAGCGCATCGTCGATCGGCCGCGGCGAGGGCCGCAGCCACTGCAGCAACGACTTGATCAGCGGAACATTCCCGGCAGGTAGCTGTGCCACTTCGGCGCACGGATGCGCTGCAGCACGTCGTCGTCGCTGCCGCCGCCCCCGGTGCTGGTGGCACTGCTGGCCGCAGGGCGTACCGGTGCCGGCTTGGTGGTCGCAGCCGAGGCGGTCGCGGTCGGCGCGCGCTGCGAGGCGGCATCACCGTTGGAGGACACGCAGGCGCCCCGGCTGTCGTCCAGCGCTGCCGTTGCAGACGCCGCGAAGGGCATCATCAGCAGGATCAGGCAATGGGCATAACGGCGCATTGACGACATCCACGTTAAGGGAGGGTGAGTTCCCGATTCTAGCCCGAACCCGGCGCCCCGTTGGAAGCCCCTGCGGAACCCAGCGTGGCAGGCGTCGCTGGCGGCTTTCCCGCATAATTCCTTCCTGACTTCGTGGAAGCTGCCGTGGACGATCGCCAATTGCTGGCCAAACTCGCTGCCGGTCGCCTGTCCGGCGACGCCCTGGCCCGAGAGCTGGGCCAGACCCGGGCGGCTGTTTGGAAGCGTATTCAAGGGCTTAGGGCCGCAGGTGTGGACATCGAGGGCCGTGCTGGCGAGGGCTATGGCCTGACCCGCCCGGTCGACCTGCTGGACCCGGCGGCGATCCGCGCCGGCCTGCCCGCCGATGCCCAGGCCCTGCTGCACGACCTGCAGGTGGCCTGGACGGTGGACTCCACCAACGCTGAATTGCTGCGGTGCAGCGCGCCCCAGCGCGGGGTCAGCGTGCTGCTGGCCGAACGCCAGACCGGTGGCCGCGGTCGTCGTGGCCGCACCTGGGCCTCGCCGCTGGCCGCGCATATCTACCTGTCGGTGATGCGCCTGTACTCCGGCGGCCTGGGCCGCCTGGCCGGGTTGAGCCTGGTGGCCGGCATCGCCGTGGCCGAAGCGCTGCACGACCTGGGCTACACCCAAGCGCAGTTGAAGTGGCCGAACGACCTGATCGTCGATGGCAAGCGCAAGCTGGTCGGCCTGCTTGCCGAGGGCGGTGGCGAATACGCCGGCCCGGCGCGCGCGGTGATCGGCATCGGCATCAACACCCACATGCCGCCGTCGTTCGGCGAGCAGATCACCCAGCCGTGGGTGGACCTGGACACGTTGGCCGGCAAGCCGGTGGACCGCAATGGGGTGGTTGCTGCCGTGCTGGCGCGCCTGCTGCCGGCGCTGGAAGAATTCGATCGCGAAGGCCTCGCTCCGTTCCTGCCGCGCTACGCTGCCTTCGACATGCTGGCCGGCCGCGAAGTGCGCGTGGAACTGGACGGGCAGTGGCAGCACGGTACTGCGCTTGGCCTGGCTGATGACGGCGCATTGCGCGTGCGCATCGATGGCCAGGAACGCCTGCTGCACGCCGGAGAAGTCAGCGTGAGGGCGGCATGAGCGATTGGTTGTTCGACCTCGGCAACTCGCGCTTCAAGTTCGCGCCGTTGCAGGGTGACCGTGCCGGTGACGTACAGGCCTGGGCGCATGGCGCCGAAGGCATGGCCGGGCAGCCGCCGCACAGCCTGCCCAGCGGCCGCACCGCGTTCGTGGCCAGCGTGGCGGCACCGTCGCTGACCAGCGCGATGCTGGACCAGCTGCAGCGCCGCTTCGAGCATGTGCATGTGGTGCGCACCAGCGCCGAATGCGCCGGCGTGCGCATTGCCTATGCCAGGCCGGAAAAGTTCGGCGTCGACCGCTTCCTCGCCCTGCTGGCTGCGGCCAAGGCGCAGCGCCCGGTGCTGGTGGTCGGCGTGGGCACCGCACTGACGATTGATCTGCTCGATGCCGACGGCCAGCACCACGGTGGCCGCATCTCCGCATCGCCCACCACCATGCGCGAAGCACTGCACGCGCGTGCCGTGCAGCTGCCCGCGACCGGTGGCGGCTACAGCGAGTTCGCCAACGACACCGCCGACGCGCTGGCTTCCGGCTGCGATGGCGCTGCGGTGGCGCTGATTGAACGCAGCGCACAGCACGCGCACACGCTGCTGGGCGTGGCACCGTCGCTGCTGGTGCACGGTGGCGGCGCAGCGGCGCTGATGCCGTTGCTGCCCGCTGCCGATTACCACCCCTCGCTGGTGCTGGATGGCCTCGCCCGCTGGGCGGTGCACCAGCGCGCGCGCTAGTATCCGCGCATGCTCACCCGTGCCCTGATCGTCGTACTGGCCATTCTCAATCTCGGCGTCGCCTGCTGGTGGCTGCTGCGCGATGCGCCGCAGAAGCCTGCGCCTGCGCCGCAACCGGCTGGCGTCGCCGAGCTGCGCTGGGTGCCCGGTGGCGTGGATGCCAATGCCGCAGCCGAGGCCACCGCCGCCGCCCCGACTGCACCGCTGATGGAGCGCGAACCGGCGGCGAAGACCGCGGTGGCTGCGACACCCGCGCCGGCCGTGCCGGCCAAGCCGGAATCTGCCAAGCCGCAGGTGGCTGAGGCTGCGCCGGTTGCTGACGCTGCCAAGCCGGGAACACCGCCTGCACCCGTTCCGGCAGCGGAAAAGCCCGTAACCCCGCCCGCGGCCGCCGAGCCGCCGCGCTGCGTCGCGCTGGGCCCGTTCGCCGACCGCGCCGCCGCGACCAGTGCACAGGGCAAGGCCGGTACGCTGCTCAGCCAGGTGCGCCTGCGCGAACAGCCCGCTGCCAGCGGCAGTGCCCGCTACCGGGTGATGCTGCCGGCCGCCGCCAACCGTGACGAAGCCCAGGCCACCGTGAAGCGCATCGTCGCCGCCGGCCTGAGCGACTACTACATCATCAGCCAGGGCGAGGAGGCCAACGCCGTGGCGCTGGGCCAGTACCGCAACCGCGAAGGCGCCGAACGGCGCATGGCGGCGGTGCAGGCCGCCGGCTTCCAGCCGCGCCTGGTCGCCAGCGGCGACACCGGCCAATGGTGGCTGGAAGGGCAGCTGGCGGCAGGCACGCAGCCGGCCCAGGCCCAGCAGCGCAGCGGCGCAGCCCAGAGCCGGTCGCTGGAATGCACGCGGTTGCGCTAGAATCCCCTGACCGCGGCGCTGCCGCCGGTGCACCAACCATGCCGCTTTAGCTCAGTTGGTAGAGCAACTGTCTTGTAAACAGTAGGTCATCCGTTCGATTCGGATAAGCGGCACCACCCCAAAGATTCAGCGCCTCTTTGCGCTGCTCCAGGTACCTGCCCGGTGGTTCGAAGGGCGGCAGAGCTGTTTTCTCGACAGCCTCACCTTGAAAACGATGGCCCGTCCTGCGCATGAACCTGCTGCGCCGGCTGCTGTTCAAGATTTGCGGCCAACGCTTCAGCGCGATGAAGGGACTCTGCTTCAGGCACGCGAAGCGCGTCCATCGTACTCATGGTTCCACGGCGTTGGGCAGGATCGTCCATCGCCCCCTCGACGATGAATACTTTCTCGCCACGTGCAAGGGACTCCGTCGGGTTGTTCAATACAACGTGGTCAACTCTTGAAAACCCTTGCTCCTTCGCGAGCACCAACAGACTCGCGGACATGCGCTGGCTCGACTCATCCCACTGCTTCCCGCTCTCGGCGTCCAAGCGTTCCACACCCGCTCTTATCTGCATGTAGAGAGAGCGGTCAGCGTCGCCGAGTTCAGCTACTGAGGAAGCTGTTCGCTGCACTGAGAGTGAGTCGTCGGCGACCACGGCGACTCTTTCCCCAGCCGAAGTGCGCTCGGCGTCAAATTCTGGCTCGGGCCTACGTCGACGCTGCGTGGGTGCTATGTGCTGATCGTAGTGCGCGCCATAGTAAAGCTCGTATGTCGCATGAGGACCAACAGAAGGAGTCTCCGTTTTGAACACCTCAGCGATCTGTCCAAGTGCCTGGTTTCGATTGATCCGCCCGGCCTGGAGTTCAACGGCAATGGCTCCATACTGTTGCGGTCGATTACCCGTACCCGACACGCCAATGTCCGGTCCACCGGCCGCAATGAGTTCACGCTGGACCTGGACATTACTGAGCGTCGCAGCGGCTTCTCCGCGTAGCAGGGTGTTTACATAGGTTTGCTTGGACGTCGGATCGGGACGTTCGGTGAAGAGATGGTGCCCCACCTCGTGTGAAAGAGAGCGCGCGATTCTGGAGCCTTGTCCAACCGCGTTCTCGTCAATAACGATCTTCTCACCGGGAACAAGATAGGTGCCCCTACCGGCTTGTCCCCAGACAACCTCCAGATCGTCGCGCTCGGCCTGTGCGAGACCCGCCCGAAGTGTTGGGGATTTCGCTAGAAGCGGCGCCAGCGAGGGGTCAGCTAACGGGGAGTCCGGCCGACGTTCGGGTCCTGGGCGAGGCCCCCCCTGCGGCTGCGGCAGTACAGAGTCTTCAGTACGTTCCATGTTGGAGCTCCTGCCCTGGGGGTCAACGCTGACTGATCAATACGTGGGTCAATGTCGCATTGTCAGGGGCCAGAGTGAGTACAACCTCAGCACCGTTCACTGGCGCGGTCCAGTAAGGGCGTGAGTCAGGGGCATCAGGCCGAGGTGGATATTGCGCGGTTCCCTCCCAGATGACTTCTTTGAGCGCGACGCTCGGTGGCGCGACATCGAAGGTCAGCTTCGCCTGCGCAGGATTATCGACAGCACTTCTCAGTGAGATGTTCCGAACTTCAAGGCCGCCCAACATTCCACGTTCTGCGGTTCGCTCGTCTCTCAGGCCCTGCCGGGTCGGTTTTCCAAAATGCGTGTGAAGCTGTTCGTTCAACGCATCGATATCGCCAAAACGCACATTGGACAATCGCTCGATGCTGTTCTTGAATCGCTCCATACCAGCTTCACTCCCTGATTTGATGGCCTGTCTTTGATTCACATGATCTGATGGGGGCGGCGGCGCGGCGCTCGTACATGCTGCCAGCACAAGCGCCGGAACAGCGATCGCGAGGCGACGACGCACTGCTATCCAGAGGTGGCGCCGAAGTTCACGTTCTGATGAAGAAGCGCATTTCTCGACCCATGCATCCATGAAAGCGTCTCTCGTGCCAATGTCACGCTCTTGAATCTAGCACAGCATCTTTTGACTGCGGATTGGTCCGTGATCCGTGCCTTGGGTGTGCGATTGCACGCCAGCGCAGCATAAGCACATGCGCCGATCATGATGCGTCGGCGCGGCGCCGGTCGCAAAGGCGATGGAACGAAGATGAAGAAACCGCCATTCGCTGGTTTTCTCGTCCCAACCCGGTGAGTCAACTCACTGTATGGCGCGGGCAGATCCTTCGATCAATGCCGCACATACACTGCGACCGCAGCAGCCTCAGCTACGCACCTGCAACGCCACATACTCCGCCAGTCCCCGGCAGGCCAGCATCAGTCCTTCGCGCGTGCCGTCGCCGATGTCGTCTTTCTTTTCCCCGTCCACGCGCACGCGCTCGGCGGCGTGGTACAGCTCCAACAGCGACACCAAACCCACCGCAGCGCGATCCCGGCGTGCGGCGGCCACGGCCTGGCCGGGTGTGCTGGCGGGCCCCGTCCACGGCTGTCCATCGGCGGCATCACCGGCGCGGATGCGCTGCAGGCAGCTGGGCAGGTTGATGGACGCAGGCGCTTCGTTCGCAGCGGCGAAAGCGGCTTCCAATGGCTGCGCCAGTTCGGGCGGCAGGCGCAGGGCGGCCTCGCCCAGGGTGGCGGTCAGGTATGGGTGGTTGGTTCTGGACATGCGGGCATCCTCGTCAGGAACAGAGGTGCCGCCACGATAGGGTGGCGGGCGATGCGTGGCTTCCAAGACCGGAGATCGATGAGCCGGCGGGCACAGGGCCCCCACGCACCGCCCGCCGTCGATCGGCGAACGGATTGCCAGCCGGCGCCGCACCTGGAAGGACGACGCCGGCTGGCAAGCGTATACAGCTTCAATCAAACGGGCTTGGAAGACCCGGCCACCTCTGCAGGTGGCGATTCATCATGCGCAGGCGAAATCCCCGTCTGCCAGTCGATTGTTTCGATGGCATCGGGAGATCTGAAAGGAAAAATGAATTATCGCGATTGGCCTGTTTCGAGCAGTGCAATGCCAGAAGCGACAGTTCGCGCAGTGCCGCGAACCACGATACATCCGGCTGTGCCATTGCTGTCGCACGGCCCATCGCGGCCCACGACGTAAAGCTGGCTTAACCGCCCCGGCAGGGCTCCAGGAACACCCTATCAGACCTGAATCCCCACGCGCGCCGCCGGGTTCTTGATATTCCTCACGGACAGGCCGCAGCGCCCCACCGCATACTGCCGCCACACGCCCACCCTGGGCCCCTTCGGGATCTGCACATGCGTCGCCATGCCCTGTCGCTCACCGTCGCACTGGTGTCCACCGCTTTCGTGGCCCCGGCCATGGCCGCCGTGCCGTTCTTCAACGCCAGCTGCCCGGGCGGTATCGATGTGCACGCCGACGAAGGCGGCCCCGTCTACGTGCAGGGCCGCGAGGCGGCGCTGAAACGCTTCAACGACCGCTACTTCGAAGCGCGCGATGCCAACAGTGGTATCACGTTGTCGATCAGCCGCAGCGATGACGGCACGCCGCAGATCAGCTACACCGGCCGTGGCGGCGCCAATGGCATTTGCCAGGTCAGTAGCAGTGGTGCACCTGCGCCTGCCGCAAACAGCGTTCGCCCTCGCGACGCTGCCGCCGGGGATGCCGCGCTACCCCGCGAAGTCACCTGCGAATCCACCGGCCAGCAGCAGGTGTCGTGCGATCTGAATACCCGCGGCAATGTGGAAATCGTGCGCCAGCTCAGCCGCACCCGATGCGAGGAAGGCAAGAACTGGGGCCTGTCCCGGCACTCGGTGTGGGTCAATGGCGGCTGCCGCGCGGTGTTCCGCAATGTGTCTTCGGTGACCACCCCGGCGCCGGCAGGCGATACCGCGTTGGGCGCCTGCAACATGCGCAAGGGCGCTCAGGGCGCGCTGGTCACCCAGATGCCGGTGGGCAGCGATTACCAGGAACTGATCATCGATTATCCCGATGGCCGTTTCCTGTGCATGATGCGCAACAACGGTCAGGTGCAGAGCCTGACGCCGGTTCGCCGCCGCGGCGGTTGAGGCGCGGCGGCGGCGTGTCTAAGGGGGCAGCGCGGTGCGCGTTGCCCCCGTTCCGCTACTGCTGGTTCACCGGGTCATTTCCCTTCTTGTAGGTGTAGCCAGTTACGTTCCAGCCGCCTCCATGGCCGGAAGAGGGTTCCACCCAGGTGAATTCCCACGTCTGGATGGAACCGTCGGGAAGCAGGTTTTCCACCCGGTAGATCTCACCGGGAATGCCCTGGTCCGGCAGTTTTCCAGGTATCGATTCATCCGAGCGTGCAGACGCGCGGCCTACGGAGACTGCCTGTCGTTCCACCTGTACGTTGCCGTAGCCCTGGGGAGCGAACGACGGCTTTACCCGCTGCGCCACCCAGTCGAGTACCTGGCGTGCGCCTGCCGTCTGCATGGGATACGCGTCGGTGGTCACCGTATGCGTGATGCGTTGCGAGGGTGCACTGGCAGCGGCGGGAAACAGTCCGCCCAGGGCAATTGCCAGTACCGCAAGTCCATTGAGTACATGTTTCATGCGCGTGGTGCTCCATGATTGAGGAAGTGAGGCGGCACCTTCAGGGTGCCTGCGCAGCGTGGACACAACAACAGCCTTGCGTAAGAGGCGAAACCGACCGGGATGTGAGGTGGATCGCGGAAGGTCCAATTCCTGACGACCCAGCGCTGGAATGCCTGACCGGATACGGCTGCCAGGCCGCGGCGATCTGACCCATGCCCTGCTGCACCGCCGCGAGTGGTGTCACACAGCTCTGGCTAGACTGTGCTTCTTTTTCCGCACCGCAGGAGGCACCCATGGCCCATCCCATTTCCGTATCCCTGATTGGCGTTCCCACCGATGTCGGTGCGGGCCATCGCGGTGCACGGCTGGGGCCGGAGGCGCTGCGCGTGGCGGGCCTGCCGGAGGCGCTGGAAGCGCGCGGCGTGGACGTGCGCGACGTGGGCAACCTGGATGGCCCGCGCAACCCGTGGACTGCGCCGGTGGAGGGCTACCGCCACCTGGATGAGGTGGTGGCCTGGAACCGCGCACTGATGGAAGCCAGCTACGCCGAGCTGCAGGCCGGGCGCATGCCGATCATGCTCGGTGGCGACCATTGCCTGGGCATCGGTTCGATCACCGCCGTCGCGCGCTGGTGCCGCGAGCAGGGGAAGAATCTGCGCGTGCTGTGGCTGGACGCGCATTCGGACTTCAACACCAGCGATGTCACGCCGTCGGGCAACATCCACGGCATGCCGGTGGCCTGCCTGTGCGGCCTCGGCCCGGACGCGCTGACCCGTCTGGGCGGCAGCGCACCGGCGATCACCCCGGCGCAGATGCACCAGATCGGCATCCGCTCGGTGGACCCGGAAGAGAAGCGCCTGATCAAGACCCACAAGGTGGATGTCTATGACATGCGCTACATCGACGAGAACGGCATGAAGCGTGCCGTGGAAGCGGCGCTGGCCGGCATTGATGAGAACACCCACCTGCACGTCAGCTTCGATGTGGATTTCCTCGACCCCAGCATCGCGCCGGGCGTGGGCACCACGGTGCCGGGCGGGGTGAACTACCGCGAGGCGCAGTTGGTGATGGAAATGATCGCCGACACCGGGCGCATGGGTTCGTTGGACATCGTCGAGCTCAACCCCTTGCTGGACAAGCAGAATGCCACCGCCGAACTGGCCGTGGACCTGGTGGAAAGCCTGTTCGGCAAGTCCACCCTGATGCGCGACTGACCGCCCCCTGCTGAACGGATCGCCGAACCGTTCACGCCCGCTCCACGCCCCTGCCGCCAGATTGCACTTCACGCGGCGGCAGTGGGCATTGGTGCCCTCCCGCCGAGCGAAAGAATCCCATCCGCGAATGAAGCGGTATAGCGGCGAACCCAAGGAGAAGCCCATGAAGCGCGTAGTTGCCCTGATGCTGTTGTCGATGTTCTCGGTGGCCCTGCTGGCCGGTTGCAACACCGTGGCCGGTGCCGGCAAGGACGTGCAGAAGGCCGGTGAAAAGGTTGAGGATGCCGCCAAGGGCCGTTGAGCCTGAAGTGGAACGGAAAGCAAAAAGGCCGGGGGGATCTCCCCGGCCTTTTTGCTTGCGCGTTTCTCTGCAGCGTACGTGTCGAAGCGTAGTGAACCATTCAAGCAGGTGAGCGTGCATTTCATTGCCGGTTGACCGGTACTCAACAACGACTGCGCGAAGCTGGAGCCACGGTAAGAACGCCGTTGCAACCAAGGACTCCCAGCAATGAACAAAGACATCATTTCCGGCAAGTGGTCGCAGCTGAAGGGCAAGGCCCAGGCCAAGTGGGGCGATCTGACCAACGACGACTTCGATGTGGCCGAAGGCAATGCCGAGTATCTGGCCGGCCGCCTGCAGGAACGTTATGGCTGGGCCAAGGACCGCGCGGAGAAGGAAGTGCGTGAGTTCCAGGACGCGGTGAGCAAGGACTACCCGGACTACAAGTAAGCGCTTCGGTTTCCCCCGCATCATGACGCCCGCACCGTGAGGTTGCGGGCGTCGTGTTGTCTGCGCGGGACGATCAGCGGGCCGGAGGGTCCGGCACGTAGCGGTTGGGGAACGCCTGCGGTTCGCGCGGCAGGCGCGAGGGCGCATCGACCAGGATGCCGCGCGCACGCAGGTTGCGGGCACTGTCGTAGCGCAGCTGCAATACCTGTGCAGGGCTGCGGCTGGCACGTTCGAAGTCGGTGTCGCGTACCGAGGATTGCTCGCGTGCGCCATGGCCGGTACCCAGCGCCGGGGCCTGCGACTTGCTGGCGTAACCCTCGATGCGGCTGGCACTGGCGTCGGCCGCCGCTTCGGCCTGTGCGGCTGGAGCCGGCGGCGGCAGGCCACGGCGCAGGATCGGCTCGGGGCGCCAGCGACGCGCTTCCTCGAACACGGCCACGCCGACCACACCGATGTTGTCCGGGCGGCCGGTGCGGCTGGCATAGCTGCCGCTGGGGCTGCTGAACACGAACTGCGCCACTTCGTCCTGGCTCTTGCGCCAGCCGGTGATGTCGGCGCGCTGGCCGGGATTGAGCACGTAGCCGGTCTGCGAGGGATCGGCATCCTCGCCGGAGATGGCGTTGACGCCGTCCACCGACAGCACTACCAGTACCCGGCGAGGGCTGTCGTTGTACAGGCGCACGGCGTAGCGGTGGCCGCGCTCGCCGGCCACCCAGCGCTGGCCGTCGGCAGGGTAGCTGCGCAGTTCGGTGCCGCGGTCGCGGTCGACCAGGGCCATGCGCACGGGGCCGCCGTCGTACACCGGCGGCGGCAGGGGAGCCGGGCGGAAACCGGCCAGGGGCAGGATCAGCAGCAGGGGCAGCAGGCGTTTCATCGGGCGTCTCCAGCGGGGTTGCGTGAATGAACGCGCCGCAGGCCCTGACGGGGTTGGTGGCGTGCAAGGTAAACTGGCCCCGTTCATCGAAGGTTACCCCACGCAGTCATGACGACCCGAGTCCTTACTGGCATCACCCCCTCCGGCACGCCCCACCTGGGCAACTACGTTGGCGCCATCCGTCCGGCGATCGCGGCCAGCCGCGCGCCGGGGATCGAGAGCTTCTTCTTCCTGGCCGACCTGCACAGCCTGATCAAGTCGCAGGACCCGCAGCGCACCCAGCGCGCGACCCTGGAGATCGCGGCCAGCTGGCTGGCCTGCGGCCTGGACCCGGAACACGTGTGGTTCTACCGCCAGAGCGACATCCGCGAGACCACCGAGCTGATGTGGTTCCTGACCGCCATCGCCAGCAAGGGCATCCTCAACCGCGCGCACGCCTACAAGGCGGCAGTGGACAAGAACCGCGAGGAAGGCGTGGACGAGGACGCAGGCGTCAGCGCCGGTCTGTTCATGTACCCGGTGCTGATGGCCGCCGACATCCTGATCTTCAAGGCCAACCAGGTACCGGTGGGCCGTGACCAGATCCAGCACATCGAGATGGCGCGCGATTTCGCCCAGCGCTTCAACCACGTGTACGGCAAGGAGTACTTCCCGCTGCCGGACGTGGTGATCGATGAGCAGGTGGCAACGCTGGCGGGCCTGGATGGCCGCAAGATGAGCAAGAGCTACCACAACACCATTCCGCTGTTCGTGCCGCGCGAGGAGCTGAAGAAGCTGGTGTTCTCGATCCTGACCGACTCGCGCGCGCCGGGTGAGCCGAAGGACACCGAAGGCTCGGCGCTGTTCCAGATGTACCAGGCGTTCGCCACGCCGGAACAGACCGCGGAATTCGCCAGGGCCTTCGCCGCCGGCATCAGTTGGGGCGACGCCAAGCAGCAGCTGTTCGAGCGTATCGACAGCGAGCTGTCGCCGCTGCGCGAGCGCTACAACGCGCTGATGGCCGAGCCGGAGAAGATCGAAGCGCTGCTCAAGCGCCGTGGCCAGCAGCTGCGCGAGCAGCTGGCGGCACCGCTGCTGGACGAGCTGCGCCATGCGGTGGGCCTGCGTGACCTGTCCGGTGCCGGTGACATCGCCAGCGAAGATGCCGGCGTGGCCCGCGTGGCGCCGCCGCAGTTCAAGCAGTACCGCGAAAAGGACGGCCGCTTCTACTTCAAGCTGACCGCCGGTGACGGCACGCTGCTGATCCAGAGCGAAGGCTTCGATTCGCCACGCGATGCCGGCCAGTTGATTGCGGTGATCAAGCAGGCCGAGCAGGGCGACCAGTTGCAGAGCGAGCTGTTCAAGCTGGAAACCGAGGTGGACGCCGTGCTGGCCGCCCTGGCTGCGTTGCGCGAAGCGGCCTGATCGCCGGGCCTGCCTGCCCTTTGTAGAGTCGAGCCATGCTCGACCCGGCTCCGCCTCTGTAGAGCCGAGCCCACGCTCGGCTGCTTTGCTACCCAGCCGAGCATGGGCTCGGCTCTACAGGGAAGACCCCCGCCGGCACGACCGTGGCACAGCACCCATGGCATGATGTCCGCGCGCCTCTGGCGCGATGACATGGAGTCTGCGATGGCCTGGTTGTCGCTGCTGCTGTTCCTGCCCTGGTTCCTGCTGCTGGGCAGCCTGTACTGGCTGTTTCCGCGCCAGCCGCGCAGCGCGCGGCGGCGCCTGTTCGATGGCACCACCCTGGTCGTGGCGTTCGCGCTGAGCATCGTGTCGATGCTGTGGGGCTACCGCATTGGCGTGGTGCAGCCCGGCGCCGGCCCGATCTGGCCGCAGGTGCTGGCGGTGCTGTATGCCTATGGCGCGTTCCTGGCGGTGCTGGTGCTGGCGTTGCTGCTGCGGCCGCGGTTCGGATTGCGCTCTGGCTGATCGGTAGTGCCGGCCGCTGGCCGGCACTACCCGACCAAAGCCGCATCGAACCCGGACCGCCTGCGCGCCTACCATGGGCGTCTGTTTCCGAGACTGCCAGGTGCGTGCCGATGACCGCCGATCCCAGCATCCACACCATCGATACCGGCTTCCAGCGCCCGGACTTCGACGCGGCCTACCTGATCGTTGAAAACGGCCGCGCGGCCTTCGTCGACTGCGGCACCGGCCTGTCTGTGCCGGCGATGCTGCAGGCGCTGGTGGACGCTGGCCTGGGCGTGGATGCCGTGGACTGGCTGCTGCTCACGCACGTGCACCTGGACCACGCCGGCGGCGCCGGACTGCTGATGCAGCAGCTGCCCAACGCAAAGGCGGTGCTGCATCCGCGCGGTGCGCCGCACATGATCGACCCGACCCGGCTGATTGCGGGTGCGACGGCGGTGTACGGCGCCGAGGAGATCGCGCGCAGCTACGGCCGCATCGAGCCGATTCCCGAACACCGCGTGGTGGTGGCCGAAGACGGCCACCGCATCGATCTCGCTGGCCGCGAACTGGTGCTGCTGCACACGCCGGGCCACGCACTGCACCATTATTGCGTGTGGGATGCGCGCAGCCGCAGCTGGTTCACTGGCGATACGTTCGGCATCTCCTACCGCGAGCTGGACAGCGCGCAGGGCGCTTTCATCTTCCCGACTTCCTCGCCGGTGCAGTTCGACCCGGAGGCGATGAAGGCCTCGATCCGACGCATGCTGGGCTACGCCCCGCAGGCGATGTACCTGACCCACTATGGGCGCGTGCAGCAGGTGGAAAAACTGGCTGCGGACCTGTTCGAGCAGATCGATGCGATGGCCGCGATCGGCCGCCAGTGCGATGGCCGCCCGGACCGCCACCGCTGCCTGCTGGCGGCACTGCAGGCGCTGTACCTGGAACGGGCGCAGCAGCATGGTTGTGCGCTGGACGATGCGGCGGTGATTGCCGTGCTGGCGATGGACATCGAACTCAACGCACAGGGCCTGGCCTGCTGGCTGGACCGCATCAGCAGGTAGAGTCACGCCCTGCGTGGATGACGTGGGCCCAGGCTGCGCCGTGATGTCACGACCACGTTACACTCTGGTGACTTCCAAGCTAGCCGTGGTACTGCCGTGAATCCGATGCGCGTGTTGCTGCTGTCGTCCTGCCTGTTTGTCGGTGGCCTGGCCCATGCGGCCAACGACCTGCCGGGTGGCGGCATCGATCCGCAGGCACTGTCGCGGCATGTGCGTGTGCTGGCGTCGGATGAGTTCGAGGGCCGCGCACCGGCGACCGAGGGCGAAGAGCGCACGGTGCAGTACCTGATCGAGCAGTTCCGCAGCTATGGCCTGCAGCCGGGCGGCGTGGACGGCAGCTGGGTGCAGCCAGTGCCGCTGGTGCGCGCGCAGCTGGAGGGTGAGGCCAAGGCCAGCCTGTCGCTGAAGCAGGGCAAGCGTGCGCTGGCCAATGGCGTGGACGTGACCCTGCAGAGCCTGCAGCCGCGCAAGCGCGTGCAGATCAAGGATGCACCGTTGGTGTTCGTCGGCTACGGCATCGACGCACCGGAACGCCACTGGAACGACTACAAGGACGTGGACCTGCACGGCAAGATCGCCGTGGTGCTGATCAACGACGCCGACTTCGAGGCCGACGCGCCGGGCGCGTTCGATGGCAAGGCGGTGACCTACTACGGCCGGTGGACCTACAAGTTCGAGGAAGCCGCACGCCGGGGTGCCGAAGGCGTGCTGATCGTGCACGAGACCGCGCCGGCCGCGTATGGCTGGGCCACGGTAAAGAGCTCGGGCACTTCGCCGCTGTTCGACATCGAGCGCGGCCACGCCGAAGCGATGGCGCAGCACACCCCGCTGCGCGGCTGGATGCAGCGCGAGCTGGCCGAGGCGATCTTCGCCGACGCCGGCCTCGACTTCGATGCGGAGAAGCGCAAGGCGATGCGTGCCGACTTCCGCCCGGTGGCACTGGACAACGCGAAACTGAGCGTGGATTTCGCGCTCAAGCGCGAGCAGGTGGTGACCCGCAACGTGGTCGCCAAGCTGCCCGGTGGTGAACATGCTGACGAGGCCGTGATCTTCTCCGCGCACTGGGATGCGTTCGGCATCGGTCAGCCCGACGCCAAGGGGGACCGCATCCGCCGCGGTGCGATCGACAACGCCACCGGCGTGGCCACGGTGCTGGAGCTGGGTCGGGTGTTCGCTGCCGGCCCGCAGCCACAGCGCACGCTGTACTTCGTGGCGCTGACCGCTGAAGAGAAGGGCCTGCTGGGGGCCAGCTACTATGCTGCGCACCCGCTGGCGCCGCTGGACAAGACCGCTGCGGTGCTGAACATCGAGATGTTCAGCCCGGATGGCCCGACCCGCGACATTGCTTCATGGGGTAAGGGCCGGGTGTCGTTGGAAGGCGATCTGGAGCGCGTGGCCAAGGCCCGTGGCCGCAGCTACAGTCCGGACCCGAACCTGGAAGCCGGCTTCTTCTACCGTGCCGATCATTTTGCCTTCGCCCGCCTGGGCGTGCCGGCGATCACCATCGGCCCGGGCCTGGACAAGCTGGACGGTGGCGTTGAAGGCGGCCGCGCGCTGCGCGAAAAGTACTTCGCCGACTGCTACCACCAGGCCTGTGATGCCTGGACGCCGAGCTGGGACCCGAGCGGCCACGCTGCCGACACGCTGCTGGTCTACGACCTGGGTGCCGAGCTGGCCAACAGCCGCCGCTGGCCGACGTGGGAAAAGGAATCGGAGTTCCGCGGCGCGCGCGACAAGAGCGAAGCGGCCCGCCGCTGAGGTAGTGCCGGCCGCTGGCCGGCAACTCCCTGCTCTTTCCGGAGGTTCATGAGGTTGCCGGCCAGCGGCCGGCACTACCAAAGGAATGTTGAGTTGCCGGCCAGCGGCCGGCACGACCGGGTGTTCGTCAGCGCCGGCGCAGCAGCTTCCACGCGCCCCAGCCGCCGGCGACGAGCGCTGCCAGATAGCACGCCACCATCGTGCGCAGGCCAACCAGGGGTGCCGGACTGACACCGCGATGCAGCCGCAGGTGCAGCGAGCTGTGGCCGCTGCCCAGGTCCATCGCCAGCTGCAGCGCCAGCGCGGCGCAGAACACCAGCAGGGCGACCCCGAACCCCGTGCGCGGCCACGTGGCCTGCGCGTTGGGGCGGCGCAGCACCCAGGCCAATGCCGTGGCTGCGGCCAGCGTCACCGCGATCCACATCAGCGCGGTGGCGGGAGACGTAGCGGCCACCGGCATTGCACCAGTGGCCGCGATCACGGCAACGCGCTTACTTGCGGGTGCCGTCGAGCCAGTTCGGGCCCTTGTTGGTAAGGAAGAACACATAGACCACCAACGATACCGCGATCGTGGCGGTCACGTAGATGGCGAACCAGTCGACGTGGCCGGTCTTCAGCGCGCCCTGGTACAGCAGCGGGGCGGTGCCGCCGAACAGCGAGTTGGCCAGCGCATAGCCCAGGCCCACGCCCAGTGCACGCACGTGGGTGGGGAACAGCTCGGCCTTCACCACCGCGTTGATCGAGGTGTAGCCGGTGAGGATGACGAACGCCAGCGCCAGGGTCAGGAAGGCCAGGGTGGCGTCATGCTGGTGCGGCAGCTGGGTGATCAGGTACCAGCTGTACAGCACGCCGCCGACGCCGAAGAACACCAGCAGGGTCTTGCGGCCGATGATGTCCGACAGCCAGCCGCCGACCGGTTGCAGCACCATCAGGAAGGCCAGCACGCCCAGGTTGATCAGGGTGCCGGTCATCGGGTCGTTGCCGGCGAAGGCGCTCTGGATCATCTTCGGGCCGTTCACCGAGTAGGTGTAGAAGGCCACGGTGCCGCCAGCGGTGATCAGGAAGCACAGCAGCAGCGGCCGCCACTGGTGCACGAACAACTCATACATCGAACCGGACTTCTTTGCCTTGCCCTCGCGCGCGGCCTCGATCGACGACTCCGACAGCGATTCGTCCATGCCCCGGCGCAGCCAGAACACCACCACCGCAGCGATGCCACCGATACCGAAGGCGATGCGCCAGCCCCACTCGGAGATCTCCGGCTTGCCCCAGAAGGTCAGCATCAGCAGCAGGGTCAGCTGGGCCAGCACGTGGCCGCCGACCAGGGTGACGTAGTGGAACGAGGACAGGAAGCCGCGACGGCCCGGAATGGCGGCCTCGGACATGTAAGTGGCGCTGGCACCATACTCGCCGCCAGTGGCGAAGCCCTGCAGCAGGCGTGCGAACAACAGGATCACGGCGGCCCAGATGCCGATGCTGGCGGCGGTGGGGGTGATGGCGATGAGGAACGAGCACAGCGCCATCAACGTGACCGAGACGGTCAGCGCCAGGCGGCGGCCGTGGCGGTCGGCGAAGCGGCCGAAGAACCAGGCGCCGATCGGGCGCATCAGGAAGGTCGCCGCGAAGATCGCCCACACGTACAGGGTGGAGTTCTTGTCGTCCGGCGAGAAGAACTGCGATTCGAAGTACACGGCAAACACCGAGTACACGTAGACGTCATACCACTCCACCAGGTTGCCGGCGGAGCCTTTGAGGGTGTTGGAGATCGACCGCCGCAAAGCGGCACGGTCGTTCGCGGGGACAACAGGTTGGGACGTGGTGCTCATCTGGGTGGAAATCCTCGATGCGGCGCGTCCGTGCGCAGGGAAAACGGCGTCCGGCCTTGGGGCGGCGCGGCCGGGCAGCCCTCTTGGTACTGCATCGGCCGTCAATACGGGGTAGCAGACCAGAGCAGGGTGCATGGATGGATGACAGCGTGCCACCGTATGGGGTCCCGGACCATACTCAAAACGTCCTAGAATCCGCCTTCCCCCGGCTCCCTGGTGTGTCATGTCGGCTCCCCCCTCTTCGTCTGCGGCTGCCCCCCGGGGTGGCCTTGTCGCGCTGGCACTGCTGCTGGTCTACGTGGTCTGGGGCTCGACCTATCTGGGCATCGCCAAGGCCCTGCACGGCGGCGCACTGCCGCTGACGATGGTCTCCGGCAGCCGCTTCATCATTGCCGGCGGCCTGATGTTCCTGGCCTTGCGCCTGTTCTGGAAGCTGCCGAACCCGACGCTGCGGCAGTGGCGCAACCTGGTCATCATGGGCGTGACCATGCTGGTGCTGGGCAACGGCATGGTGGTGCTGGCCGAGCGCGAGGTGTCCTCCGGCCTGGCCGCCACGGCGGTGGCCTCGGTGCCGCTGTGGATGGCGCTGTTCTCGGCGCTGCGCGGGCAACATGCCAGCCGTGGTGAGTGGCTGGGCATCGCCATCGGCTTCCTCGGCGTGGTCTGGCTCAACGCCGGCAGCAGCCTGACCGGCTCGCCGACCGGGCTGGTGCTGCTGCTGATCGCGCCGATCGGCTGGGCGTTCGGTTCTGTGTGGGCACGCGGCCTGGACCTGCCGGGTCCGTTCATGACCGCGGCCGGGCAGATGATCTGCGGCGGCGTGCTGCTGGTGCTGATCGGCCTGGCGGTGGGCGAGCGCCCGACCACGCTGCCCGATACCGGTGGCCTGCTGGCGATGGCCTATCTGTGCGTGTTCGGCTCCATCGTCGCGTTCACTGCCTACGTATGGCTGCTGCAGAACGTGCGCCCGGCACTCGCGGGCAGCTACGCGTATGTCAATCCGGTGATCGCGGTGCTGCTGGGCGCGCTGCTCAACGGTGAGCGCTTCGGTTGGCGCGACCTGCTGGCGATGGCGGTGATTCTTCTGGGTGTGGTGGTGCTGACAATGGCAAGGACGAGAAAGAAGTGAGCATGGACGAGAAAGAACAACGCCGGGGCCTGCTGGTCACTGCATCCACCTTCGTGATCTGGGGCCTGGTGCCGGTCTATTGGCACCTGCTCAACGAGGTGCCCTCGTTCCAGATCATCGCCCACCGCATCATCTGGAGCACGGTGCTGGTGCTGGGTTGGCTGTTGATCAGTGCGCGCCTGGGCTGGTGGCGGAAGATCGCCGCGCAGCCGCGCGCGCTGCCGATCCTGCTGGTGTCGAGCCTGACCATCGCGTTCAACTGGGGCCTGTACATCTGGGCGGTCAACGCCGGTCATGTCATCGAGACCAGCCTGGGCTACTTCATCAACCCGCTGGTGAACGTGCTGCTGGGCGTGCTGGTGCTGAAGGAACGGCTGCGCCGGCTGCAGTGGGTAGCGGTGGCAATGGCGGCGGTGGGCGTGGCCTGGCTGACCATCGATGCAGGTACGCCACCGTGGATCGCGCTGGGCCTGGCCTGTTCGTTCGGCTTGTATGGCCTGCTGCGCAAGCTGGTCTCGGTCGACCCGGTGGCCGGCCTCGGCGTGGAGAGCATGTACCTGTTCCTGCCGGCGCTGGCGTTTGCGATCTGGGCCGAGAACGGCCACGGCGGTGCGTTCTTCCATGGTTGGGGCTGGCGCAACGACCTGCTGCTGATCTTCGGCGGCGCGGTCACCGCAGTACCGCTGATCGGCTTCGCCTACGGCGTGAAGCGCATTCCGCTGTCGCTGGTCGGCATCCTGCAGTACATCGCGCCGAGCCTGCAGCTGCTGCTGGGTGTGTTCTTCTTCCATGAGGCATTCGACACTGCCAAGGCGATCGGGTTTGCAGCGATCTGGGCTGGCCTGGTGCTGTTCGTCGGCGACAACATCCGCACGATGCGCGCCAAGCGCTAGCGCCGGCGGGGATCCGACCCTGCTTCCACGCAAAAAAGAACGGCGCCCCGAGGGGCGCCGTTCTGCTTCCATCCACGGCCAGGAGAGAGGGATGGCCGTGGCGGGAACGCGGTTGCAGGCTTAGAAGCGCTGCTGGTACTTCATGTACATGAAGCGGCCGATGTCGAAGCCACCGTAGTAGGTGAAGCTGCTGTTCGGCTGGCTGTACATGATCGGGCCCTGGTGGTTGAACACGTTGTTCACGCCCAGCGACACGGTGCCATCCCACGGCAGGCTGTAGCGCACCTGCAGGTCGTGGAAGGTGTTGGAGCCCACCTTGTTGGTCGGCGAGGCGCTGGTGTACGACGAGTTGAAGCCCGGCATGTTGCACTCGTCCATGTACGAGCACTTCTCCTTCATGCTGGAGTAGTAGCGCGCGGTCCAGCCGATGCCGAGGTCGCCATACTGCCAATCCAGGTTGAAGGTGGAGCGCACGCGGAAGTCGCCCGCCCAACCGGTACGCTGTTCCACCGGGGTGGTGGCGGCGCTGTCGTTGCGCTGCTCCAGATAATCGGTGTAGGTGGTGTTCCAGTTGACGGCGAACTTGCCGAACGCGGTTTCCGGCAGGCGGTAACGCACGTTGATGTCATAGCCGGCAGTTTCGCGGTAGCCCGCGTTGACCAGCGAGCGGTCCAGCGAGTTGACCTGGCCGTTGCTGCCACGGGTGAAGCGGCCACAGGCAGCATCCGAACCCTGCACGTAGCACTGTTCCAGGATGTTGGTGGCCGACTCACCGACGATGGCGTTGTCGATGCGGATCTTCCACCAGTCCAGGCTGACGTCCAGGCCCTGCACGAAGTCCGGGCTGTAGACCAGGCCCACGGTCCAGGTCTTGGCGGTTTCCGGCTTCAGGTCCGGGTTGGAACCCGAGCTGAAATCGGTGGTGGCCTGCTGGCCGGGCTTGGTGGCCACGCTGCCATCGCTGTTGAGCTGGCGGAAGTTGGCCGGCACCTTCAGCGCCTGGCAACGGGCAGCGACGGCCGGGCTGCTGGCGGCGGTGCCGAAGGAGGTATCGCACGGGTCGGTGAACGAGTCGCGACTGCTGACGGTGCCGCCATACAGGTCATCCACGGTCGGCGCACGGAAGCCGGTGCCGTAGGTGGCGCGCACCAGCAGGCTGTCGATCGGCTTCCACTTCAGGCCGAACTTGCTGTTGGTGGTGGAACCGAAGTTGTTGTAGTCCGAGTAGCGACCGGCCACGTCCAGCGACAGTTCGCGGGCGAACGGCAGGTCGGCCAGCAACGGCACCTGCAGTTCCAGGTAGGCCTCGTTGAGCGAGTAGTTGCCGCGGGTCGGCTGGCCGCTGGTGCCGGCGATCTCGCCCTTCTGCACCTTCATGTCCGGCGTGTAGCTGGCCTCCTCGCTGCGGTGCTCGAAGCCCATCGCGGCCAGGATGTCGCCGGCCGGCAGGGTGAACAGCGAACCGGAGATGTTGCCGCTGGCGACCTTGGTGGTGCTCTGCATCTTGTCGACGAAGCGGGTGAACAGGTAGTCCTGCACGTCCTGGTTGCTCAGCGAGCCCGGGCCGGTGTAACCCATCGGGGCAGCCGGGTTCCACGGCACGCAGCCGGCGATCACCGCGCCCGGCGCACCGCAACGGGCCACGTTGCCGTCCATGAAGGACGGGCCGACGGCCAGGTTGACGTGCGGCTGGTACATGCTGCCGGTACCGATGCGCTCGCCTTCGTTGCGGTTGTACATGTAGTTGATGTTCCAGTCCCAGTACCGCGAACCGGTTTCGAAGCTGCCTTCCAGGCCGATGCTGGCGCGCTTGGTTTCCAGGTTGTTCTCGGTGCCGCGCGGCAGCTCCTCGGTGCGGTGCGCGAACAGCGCATCCTGGCCCCACAGGTTGAACGCGCTGTCCTTGGACAGGGCGGCACGGCTGCCATTGCGGGCCTGCGCGGCGCTGACCGAGTACGGGTAGCCGGCCAGGTGCTTGGTCGACTCGCGCTTGCTGTACAGCGCGTCGGCGACGATGCGCAGGTTGTCGGTGATCGAGAAGCCACCGTTGGCGAACACCGAGGTGCGCTCCAGGCCGGTCAGCAGGCTCATGTTCGACTTGGTGTTGGCACCATCGGCCGGGTCCGGCGCATGGAAGTTGCCGGCCTTGCTCGGGTCGCCGCCCGGACCCACGGTCAGGTTCTTGCCACCGACGGTGACGTAGCCCCACGGCGTGTTGCCGTTGAGGCCATCGTTCGGGTGGCGCGGGCCGTTGGTGTAACGGCTGAACTCGCGGTCCTTGCCCAGCACCTCGTCTTCCTTGGTGCGCTCGGCGCCCACGCTGAACCAGCCGCGCTCGAAGGTCTTGCCGAAGGTTGCACTGTATGCGCGCTTCTGGCCGTCACCCTGGCCGTACTGGCCGACATAGACGCTGGCCTCGCCACCATCGAAATTCTTGCGGGTGATGATGTTGACCACACCGGCGATGGCATCGGAGCCGTACAGCGCGGAGGCGCCGTCGGTCAGTACTTCCACGCGCTCGACGATGGACGACGGGATCGAGGCCAGGTCGGAGTAGCCGCCGGCGCTGACGCCCATGCGGCGGCCGTCGATCAGCACCAGGCTGCGTTCCGGGCCAAGGTTGCGCAGGCTGACGTACATGCCGCCGAAATCGCGCGAAGAAGTCAGCGACGAGGCGCGGCTCATGCTCGGCGCACCGGCGGCAGGAATGTCCTGCAGGATGTCGGCGACGTTGACGTAACCCTTCTTCTCGATCTCGGCGCGGTTGAGCGCGACCACCGGCTGTGCGGTTTCGACACTGGCCTGGCGGATGCGCGAGCCGGTGATTTCGATGCGGTCGAGGTTGGTCGGGGTATCGCCGGCGCTCTGTGCGAAGGCGGGGGTGGTGCAGCTGGCGGCCAGCGCGATGACGATCGCGTTGCGCAGCGGATTGGTTTTCAGGGACATCCGTGAAATCTCGTGTTTCAGTAAAAACATGCGCCCGTTCTATGGGCGCGTGGGGTGCTGCAAACCAACGTGGGGGGCGCGATTCTAGAATGTTTCCATTCGTGACTGTTTGTCTCGACGCCGCTGGAAGTGCGCGAAGATGAATCGCAACCAACAATCCACAGATGCACTGTGCGCAGCGTCACGCGCGCTGCGTTTGCGATGAGTAGAGGCATCGATAGCGGCACAGAACCGCCACGCTTGAGCGGTTGTGACAACACGCCGCAGTGCGCACTTGTACGCAGGTGCCTATCCGTTGCGATGCATCCACCCGCATGAAATGCTCTTCGCGCTGTCATCGAAAACAAGAGGCGAAGGAATGATCCAGCTCGACGAAGCACGCCGTCGCGTGCAGGCTGCACTTGCCAGCGACGATGAGTCGGTTGCCATCACGCACGAGCATGAGATGGTCGAAGGCTGGCTGTTCTGCTTCCAGTCGCTGCGCTACCTGCAATCCGGCGAGATCTCGGACGCACTGGCCGGCAATGGCCCGATCTTCGTCGACAGGCATACGGGTGAGCAGCACGCGCTGGGCACGGCGTACGCGCCGGAGGAGGCTGTTCGCCGGCATTTGGCCCTGCGGCACCCACCATCCGATGTTGCGGCGATGGATGCCTGAGTTCAGCAACGAAAAAGGGACGGAGCCTTCGCTCCGTCCCCCTGCGTGATGCGCAGTCCACCGCTGCATGACGCTCAGGTTTCGCGCAGCGCCGTAGTGATCGGCAAACGCGCCGCGCGCAGCGCCGGGAACAGGCCGCCGACCAGGCCGATGCCCAGTGCCCATTTCAGGCCGGTCCACAGCAGTTCCGGTGATACGTGGAACTTGAACACCACCGCGCTGAAGTTGCTGCCGATGGTGGACACGCTGTAGCCATTGAACAGCAGCCATGCAACCGCACAGCCGAGCAGGCCACCGAGCAGCGCCAGCAGCATCGTTTCCAGCATCACGGCCGTCACCACCGGCAGGCCGCGGAAGCCGATCGCACGCATGGTGGCGATTTCGCGGGCGCGCGTGGCCACGGCCGCATACATGGTGTTGAGCGCGCCGAACACCGCACCGACCGCCATGATCGTGCCGATCACCTTGCCCAGAATGTCGATCAGCTTGGTCAGCCCGCCGCCCTGCTTGCTGTAGTAGACGCGGGTGGTTTCCACGTCCAGCTTCAGGCGTGGGTCGGCAGCGACGGCCGCCTTGAACTGATCGAAGCCGGCCTTGCCATCGGTACGCACGCTGATCGACTGCCAGGCGCTGCGCTGGTAGGTGGTGGCCAGCGTATCGGCGTCGGTCCACAGTTCCGAATCATGCGCATCGCCAGTGGCGAACACGCCCACAACGGTCCAGGCCTGGTTGCCCAGGGTCAGCGTCCTGCCGACCTCCATGTCGCGGAACTGGCCCTTGGCGCCCTGGCCGACCACGATCTCGCGCAGCCCGGTGGCGAACTTGCGGCCCTCAACGATCTTGACCTTGTCATGCACGGCCCATGCCTGCGGGCCGACGCCGCGGAACTGCGCGTTGACGTCGGTGCCATCGGACTTGGACACCAGGTTGACCACCTGCGACAGTTCCGGTGACAGCAACGGCCGGCCCTGCGCATCGCGGCTGATGCCGGGCAGGGTGGACAGCATCGGTACCTGTTCGCGGGTGATCACCGAGTTGGTCTCGGCCTGCGAGCCACCGCGCAGCACGATGGCAGTGGTGTCATCGCCGGTGTTGTTGAGCGTGGCCTGGAAGCCTTCGCCCATCGCCAGCATCGCCACCAGCACGCCGACCACGCCAGCGATGCCGACCACGATCACCGAGGACGCGCCCCAGCGCTGCGGCAGGCTGGCAACGCCGATGCGGGTGGCGGCCAACGCCAGCCGTCCACCGCGGGTCAGCAGCAACCACAGGGCCACCAGCACGGCCACGGCCAGCACGCCGATCCACGGCAGGCTGATCCACAGCACCAGGCCGACCGCCAGCAGCAGCACCGTCACGCCGTTGCCCAGCCACTTCTTGAGTTTGCTCTTGAACATGTCTGTGTTCTCCTCAGCGACCGGCCAGTGCGTCGACGATCTTCAGGCGCTTGGCACGCAGCGCTGGCAACAGGCCGACGATGATGCCGATCACCACGATCAGGCCCAGCCCCATCAGCCAGGTTGGCGTCGGCACGTGCGGCGGCAGCATGCCCATGCTCTTCGGGCCGATGGCCGGCAGGATCAGGGCGGCCAGGCCCATGCCGATCAGGCCGCCCAGGCCGATCAGCAGCACCGACTCCACCATCACCAGGGTCAGCACAGTGCTGTCCTTGAAGCCCAGCGTTTTCAGCGTGGCCAGCTCCGGCACGCGCTCGCGCACGGCCTGCGCCATGGTGTTGCCGGTCAACAGCAGCAGGGTGAAGAACACCGCGCCCATGATCGAGGTGACGATCATGCCGATATCCGCGAACTGCTTGACGAAGGCCTGCTGGAACGCCGATTCGGTCTGGGTCTTGGTCTCGTGGTCGGAGTTGGCCGAGATCGCATCGATCGCCTGTGCCACCCGCGAGGAATGGTCCGGGTTGTCCAGCGTCACCGTGTACCAGCTCACCTGGTTCTTGATGTAGTCGTTGGATTCATCGAAGTACTTCCAGTTCATCATCAACTGGCGTTCTTCGTTGGCGGCCAGCGCACGGTCCTTGGAACGGTAGATGCCCTTGAGCACCAGCGGCCAGTCGTTGCTGCCGCCACGCGGGAAGATCGTCGCCTGCAGCGGGATGGTGTCGCCGATCTTCCAGCCGAACTGCTTGGCCAGGGTTTCGCCGACGATGGCGCCGGTGCGGGTCTGCTTCCAGTCCTCCAGTTGTGCCGGATCGATCTGCAGCTCGCGGTAGACATCGAAGTAGTTGGGTGACACCGAGAAGTTGGGGAAGAAGTTCTTCGGGTCCTGGTAGATGCCGCCGAACCACATGCCATAGGCCACGTCGCGCACTCCGGCGACCTGGCGGATCTGGGTTTCCAGGCGGATCGGCAGCGACTGGGTGATCGACAGCCGCGACGCCACCACCAGGCGGTTGGCGCCTTCCACGCTGCCACCCGACGAGAACGCCACCCGCACCGAATCGAGCATGCCGAACAGCAGGAACGCGGCCACCACCGACAGCAGGGTCAGCAGGGTGCGGGTACGGCTGCGGAACAGCTGTGCCCACACCAACGAGAAGTATTTCATCGCTGTGGCCTCCGTCAGTGGGCCAGCGGCGCGTCGGCCAGCTCGCCCTTGTCCAGGTGCACCGTGTGCGTGGCGTACTCGGCGGCCTTCGGGTCATGGGTGACCATGATGATGGTCTTGCCGTGCTCGCGGTTGAGCTGCTGCAGCAGGCCGAGGATCTCCTCGGCCGATTGGCGGTCGAGGTCGCCGGTTGGTTCGTCGCAGATCAGGAAGGTCGGATCGGAGACGATCGCGCGGGCGATCGCCACGCGCTGCTGCTGGCCGCCGGACAGTTCATTCGGGCGGTGGCTGCGGCGGTCGGCCAGGCCGACCAGGGTGAGCGCGATCTCGGCATTGCGGCGGCGCTGCGCCGCGCTGAGGTGGGTCAGCAGCAGCGGCAGTTCCACGTTCTTCTGCGCGGTCAGCATCGGCATCAGGTTGTAGAACTGGAACACGAAGCCGACATGGTGACTGCGCCAGGTCGACAGCTGGCCGCCACTCATCTGGTCGATGCGCTCGCCCTCGATGCTGATCTCGCCGCCAGTGGGGCTGTCCAGGCCGCCGATCAGGTTGAGCAGGGTGGTCTTGCCCGAACCGGACGGGCCCATCAGCGCAACGAAGTCGCCGCTGGCGATGTCCAGGTCGATGCCGTGCAGCACCTGCACTTGCTCGGGGCCACGCTGGTAGGTCTTGGTGATGTTGCGCAGTGAAACCAGGGTCGACATGGGTGGTTCTCCACGGGAAGCGGGAAACGGGGAAGCGCACCTGCGGTGGCCGCAGGCGTGCGTCGAGCGATGCTGCCGGCCGCGCCCACGGGCGCCAGGCCGTTACTGCGCTTGTTTCTGTTGCACCTTGGCGCCATCGCGCAGCGTGTCGGGTGGGTTCACCACCACCGGCTCACCTGCGCTCACGCCCTTGAGGATCTGGCGGTCCTTGCCCATCGCCTGGCCGGCCTCGACCGTGCGCTGCTGAACGCGGTTCCCGTCACCCAGCACGAAGGCCACCGAGGCACCGTCGCGCTGGACCACGGCGCCGCCCGGCACGCGCACGCCCTGCGGCTTGGCGGCCGCCTGCGGCTGCGCCTGTTCCAGGAAGCTGACCCGCACGCCCATCTCCGGCACGATGCGCGGGTCTTTCACCTTCAGCGCCACGCGCACCTTCACCGTGGCCTTGCCGCGGTCGGCGGTGGGGATGATGGCGATCACCTCGCCGGGAATCTTCCATTCCGGGTAGGCGTTGAGCGTGGCTTCCACCGGCATCTTTGGCTGCACGCGGCCGATGAAGGCCTCGCCGACCTCCACTTCGATCTCCAGCGAGTCCATGTCCACGATGGTGCCGATGCCGGTACGGGTGAAGCCACCACCCGCCGACAGCGGCGAAACGATCTCGCCGGGCTGCGCCGCCTTGGCGGTGACCACGCCGGAGAACGGCGCGCGCACGATGTTGTTGTCCACGCCCAGATCGGCGATGGCCAGCTGATCGTTGGCAACCTTGACGTTGCGCTGCGCGGTATCCAGCTGCGCACGCAGGCTGTCGCGCTGGGCCACGGCCTGGTCGTACTGCGAGCGCGAGACCAGCTGCTGGCCAACCAGCGCCTGCAGGCGGCTGGCTTCGGCGGCGGCCTGCCTCTGCTGCGCCTCCAGCCCGGCGACCTGGCTGCGTGCGGCCTGCAGCTGCGAGGCGTACAGGCTGCGCTGCGCGTCGGCATCGATCGGGTCGAGCGTGGCCATCACCTGGCCAGCCTCGACCCGCATGCCTTCTTCGATCATCACCTCGCGCACCTTGCCGGTGATCTTGGCCGATACCGTGGCCATGCGCCGGGCGACCACGTAGCCACTGGCGTCGAGCACCGAGCTGCTGGCGCTGCCCTGCTGGATGGCCACGGCGGGAGCGGTTTCCACCTCTACGGCCGGTGCGCGGCCGAACAGGTAGGCCACGGCCGCGGCGACCAGCAGCACGACCACGATGATCGCGATCCACAACCAGCGGCGACCACCGCCATTGCCTCCGGAGGCCGGCGGCGGCGACTTGCGGTCGATACGGAGTTCCTTCAACAGCTCGGCAGAAGCGTTCATTCGTTCCATCACAGGCGTTCGGGCGGGTGTGGCCGGAAGCGCGGACGACGGCGGTTCCGGCGGTGGAGCGTGCGGCACAGCATGAAGGCAGGCACAGCGATGACGGCAGTGACAGCTGTCATCCGATGACACTGACGGCGGCAACTGCGAAATGTGACCACGACGGCACAGGATGGCAACGTCTCCGCTACCGGTACCGCCCATGGATCCGATCGCCCTATTGCCGGCCCGCCGCAGCGGCGCCGCCAAGCGTACCGTGATCTGCGCTCGGCTGCGCCAGTGCCGCCCAGCCGACGGTGGCGCCTGCGCGCAGGCGGCTGAACTGGCATGATCGGCGGCGATCGTCCCCGCCTGGAACCGCCCGTGCCGTCCATCTGGCTTGCCTCGCTGCTGCGCCCCGCGCCCGACTCGGCGGTGGCCGATACGCTGCGCCGGGGAAAGTCCCCCTGGGGCGAGGCAATCCACCTGCTGTGGTCAGTGTGGATCTTCCTGACGCCCTTGCTTGGCCATGGCTTCACCCTGCGCTGGCTGCTGCTGACGCTGGCCAGCTATCCGGTGTTCCTGCTGCTGTACGCCAAGGTGATGGTGGCGCCGCGCCATCACGCCCCGCGCTATGCCCTGGGCCTGATCGCGATGTCGCTGGTGCTGCTGCCCTGGTACCCGTCCGGGCTGACCTACTTCGTGTTCGGCTGCGTGCTGCTGCGGGTGAGCGGTCGCGGCGGCTGGTGGCAGTATCTGCTGCAGCTCACTGGTCTGAACCTCCTGTTCTGCAGCCTCGCCCTGCTGTTCCAGTACCCGTGGCAGAGCCTGGTCTGGATCCCCGCCGTGTCCTATATCGTCGGCCTGGTCGTGAACGTGGAGGCACTCAACCAGCAGAAGGATGCGGCACTGCAGCTTTCGCAGGACGAGGTGCGGCGGCTCGCAGCCACCGCCGAGCGCGAACGCATCGGCCGCGATCTGCACGACCTGCTCGGCCACACCCTGTCGTTGATCACGTTGAAGCTGGAACTGGCGCGCAAGCTGCACGACCGCGGTGATGGACGCGCGCGACAGGAGATCGGCGAGGCCGAGGCCATCGCCCGCGAGGCGCTGGCGCAGGTCCGCAGCGCGGTCACCGGCATCCGCGCCAGTGACCTGGCCGGTGAGCTGGCGTCGGCGCGGCTGCTGCTGGAGTGCCAGCAGGTCCACCTTCAATACGCACCCCCACCGGCGATGCCGGTGGATGTCGAACGTGGGCTGGCGCTGGTGCTGCGCGAGGCCGCGACCAATATCGTGCGCCACGCACAGGCGACGCAGGCACGGGTGGAGTTCATGCTGGAGGGACGCATGCTGGCGATGCAGATCCGCGACGATGGTCGTGGCGGCGTGCAGGCCGAGGGCAATGGGTTGTGCGGCATGCGCGAACGCGTGGCCGCCCTGGGTGGAAGCCTGCAGGTGCAGTCCGCAAGGGGTGAGGGTACGGTGCTGACCGTGCGCGTGCCACTGGCCGCCGCGACCACACCGCTGCCGCCAGGCGTGCCGCCGTCGCTGGTGCAGGACGGTGCCGCATGATCCGCATCCTGCTGGCCGAAGACCAGGCGATGGTACGCGGCGCACTGTCGGCGTTGCTGGGCCTGGAAGCGGATATCGAAGTGCTGGGCAGCGCCGCCGACGGCGAAACCGCGTGGCGCATGCTGCAGCAGCTGCAGCCGGACATCCTGGTGACCGACATCGAGATGCCGGGCTTGTCCGGGTTGGAGCTTGCACAGCGCATCGCGCGTCACGAGCTGCCGATCAAGGTGGTGATCGTGACCACCTTTGCCCGCGCCGGTTTCCTGCGCCGTGCGTTGGAAGCGGGCGTGCTGGGCTATCTGCTGAAGGACGCACCGGCCGAGAACCTGGCCGAGGCACTGCGCAAGGTGAAGCAGGGCATCCGCGCGATCGACCCGCAGCTGGCACTGGATGCGTGGTCGCAGGCCGATCCGCTGACCGACCGCGAGCGTCGCGTGCTGCGGCTGGCGGGCGAGGGCCGCACCGCGAGCGAGATCGCCGAACAGCTGGGGTTGTCGCACGGCACAGTGCGCAACTATCTGTCCGAGTGCATCGGCAAGCTGGGCGTGGCCAACCGGATCGAGGCGTACCGGCTGGCGCGGCAGAAGGGGTGGCTGTAGGGGCGGCCTGCCTTTCCTGGTGATGTCGTTTCCGCGACCGCGGGTGGGTGTTACTTTCTTTGCGCGCAAAGAAAGTAACCAAAGAAACGCTCCGCCGGCCGCGAGCCGGCGCGCTTCGCACGCCGGTGCCCTGCGCTCCTCGGTCCGTCGAGGGACGGTGCGGGAACTCGCTGCGCTCAGACACCCGCACCTCTTCGCCCTCGCCGGACCTGCGGTGCTCGGCTCGCTCAAGGCGGACTTGAAGGTCAAGATCAACAGCAAGAGCATCCACGCATGGCGTGGATCTACTGGGTGCAGCTTCTGCCTTTGACGTTGGTTCCGCCTTTTAGCGAGCCGAGCATCGCAGGGGAATCAGGGGCGCAGAGGCGCCGATGTCTGAGCGCAGCGAGTTCGGCGCCGGCCCCTGATTCACCGAGAAGCGCAGGGTACCGGCGCATAGCGCCGGCTCGCGTTCTGGCGGCGTGTTTCTTTGGTTACTTTCTTTGCACGAGCAAAGAAAGTAACACCCCCCTGCGGTCGCGGAAACAACTCGCCGGGAACTCCCGGCGAACCCGATCATCACTTCTTCCCGCGCGCCATCGCCTGGAACACCCCGTCGCGACGCACCCACAGGTGGAACAACGCCGCACCCACATGCATCAGCACCGTGGCGAACAGCACATACGCCAACAGGCTGTGCGCATTGCGCAAGGCGGCATACAACGCCGGGGTGTGCGGCACGATCGGCGGCAGGTGCAGCCCTCCCCACAACACGATCGGGTATCCGCCGGCCGACAGCATTGCCCAGCCGATCAACGGCATCGCCAGCATCAGCGCGTACAGCATCCAGTGCGAGGCCTTGGCCGCTACCCCCTGCCAGACCGGCAGGTCGGCAGGCAGCGCCGGTGGGCGATGGCGCAGCCGGTTGTACAGGCGCAGCAGCGCCAGCAACAGGATCGCGATGCCCAGCGGGCGGTGCAGGTCGATCAGCGCGGGACGCAGGTGCAGCGAGGCGACCATGGTCACGCCGATGAACAGCATGGCGACGATCATCAGCGCCATGGACCAGTGCAGCACCCGCGCCAGCAGGTTGAAGTGGCCGTTGCCGGTGCTCATCGTGCGGCCTCCTTCGGTTGTTCGACATTGCCGGCGGCGCGCTCGCGTTCACGGCGGTTGAAGGACTGCGAGTACACCGCCGAGCGGGCCGCCAGGATCGGATCATTACTGCCGCGCACCCCACTGGGCAGGATCAGCGGATCGAAGTTGATCTGGCCGCAGGCGCCTTCTTCCTGCGACTGCATGCGGTCCAGGCTGAGTACGCCCGCCACTACCTGGTCACGCGACTCGGGCCACGGTACCGACGGATCATCGATGGCATCGCCGGGCTCGGCGGTGGTCACGACCAGGTTCCAGCGCACCGGGCCGTTGGCCAGGCGCTGCTGCAGTTCCTGGCTGAGGAAATCGACGCTGGCCTGCTTGCGCGCTTCCGCATCCATCTCCACCACCGGCGCCAGCGGCTGCCAGCGCCAGCGCACCGCACGCTTCTGGCCCTGCGCATTGATGAACCAGAAACTGTTGACGCTGTTGAAAGTGGTGTCGGCCCAGCTGCTGGTCCATGGCGCTGTCTTCGCCCACTGCTGGAACGCCTGCGCACTGGGGTATTTCGCCAGCACTGCCGCCATCTTCTGCGGGTCCGGCTTGCCGGTGGCCGGGTCGGGAATCGAGGCGCGGGTCTGCTCGTAGAACGCCTCGGCCGTGGGTACCGCGAAGAACGGGAAGCTGTTCATCGCCATGCGCCATTCCTGGCCATCATCGCTGACCATCTGCACCGCCAGGCTGCGCACGCGTGCGGTGTTGTCGGCGCCGTAGGGGTCGCCGCCACCGATCGACAGGCGGCCCATCACCGGCACACGCGTCTGCGAGAACACCCGGGCACTGGACAGGGTAGGGGCCTGCGCGCTGGGTTCGAACCAGCCGCTTACGCAGACGCCCTTGCTGTGTGCACGGCGGAAGCCCGGATGGGCCGGGCCGGTGGCCTCGATGGTGTCGGTGAAGCGCTGCGCGGTGAGGCGGTCGCCCATCCAGCCGGCCAGCCAGGCGAAGGCCAGCGCCACGGTACCCAGGATGAGCGCGATCAGCGCGATCCAGAGCAGGGGGGAATGCTTGCGCGGTGCGCCCGGCGTCTGGCCGGCACGGGTGTAGCCGAAGAGCGACATGGTCGGAGTCCTGCCTTCACGGAGCGTGTGGGTGGTCGACCCACACATCCTCGCAGAACCCTTCCAGGCCCGGTATTCAAATTTTCGTCAAGTTTGCCGGGGACGGCGTGCCGACCAAGGCCGGCACCCACCCGATCAGCTGTAACGCGCCTTCAACATCGCCCACGCCGAGCGCAGCGCCAGCGCTTCGCCACCGGCCGGACGGCCCGGGCGTTCACCGTCGTTCCAGGCGTACACGTCCAGGTGCGCCCAGCGCTGGCCGTCTTCGAGGAAGCGTTCCAAGTACAGCGCGGCGGTCACCGAGCCGGCCATGCGCGAACCGGCATTGGCCAGGTCGGCAATGCCGCTGCCCAGATAGCGCAGGTAGGGCCGCCACAGCGGCATGCGCCAGACCGGGTCACGGGTTGCGTCGCCGGCCTGCAGCCACTGCTGCGCCACCGTGTCGTCGTTGCTGAAGAGCGCCGGCAGATCCGGACCCAGCGCGATGCGTGCGGCACCGGTAAGAGTGGCGAAATCCAGCACAAGGTCCGGCTTCTGCTCACCGGCGAAGGTCAGCGCATCGCACAGGATCACGCGGCCTTCGGCATCGGTGTTGTCGATCTCCACGCTCAGGCCCTTGCGGGTGGCGATCACTTCGCCCGGGCGGAACGCATCCGGACCGATCGCATTTTCCACCGCCGGCACCAGCAGCGTCAGGCGCACCGGCAGTCCGCGCGCCATCACCAGGCCGGCCAGGGCCAGCGCATGCGCGGCGCCGCCCATGTCCTTCTTCATGTTGCGCATGCCGTCGGCCGGCTTGATGTCCAGGCCGCCGGTATCAAAGCACACGCCCTTGCCGACCAGCACCAGTGCCGGGTCGGTTTCCTTGCCCCAGCGCAGCACCACCAGGCGCGGCGCACGGTGCGAAGCGCGGCCCACGGCGTGGATGGCCGGGAAGTTCTGCTTCAGCAGTTCATCGCCGGTGATCGCCTCGACCTGCGCACCATGTGCATCGGCCAGTGCACGCGCGGCGTCTTCCAGCTGCTGCGGCCCCATGTCTTCGGTCGGGGTGTTGACCCAGTCGCGCACGCGCAGGCTGGCGGCGATCAGGTCGGCCACTTCGCCGGACGGTGCGGCCACCAGCTGCGCCGGGGCGCGGTTGCGCTTGCGGTAACGGTCGAAGCGGTAGCTGCCCAAGCCCCAGCCCAGCTGCAGCAGCGCATGTTCGGCGGCAGGCAGTTCATTGGCCAGCTGCCAGACACTGCCTTCCGGCAGCGCGTGCGGCGCATGCGCATAGCTGTAGGCATCGGCGCGATCACCGACACCGATCACCGCGCCGGCCAGGCCCTCACTGCCGGGCAGCAGGGCCACGCTGTGCGCACCGGCAGTGAAACCCTGCGAGGCCAGCCAGGCCTGGGTGGCGGCCGGTTGGCCGTCCTTCCAGGCGGCGAACTGCTCGCGGTCCAGCACGTACAGCGGCAGCGCCGCGGTGGTGTCGGCGGTGAAACCAGTGATCTCGCTCATGCGTCAGGTACTCCGGGATGCGGCGGCGTCGAGGTTGGCGTCCAACCAGTCGGCCAGGCCGGTGAGGGTGTCGAACTGCAGGTCCGGCTGCAGTTTCGGATGGGTCCAGGTGGCTGCTTCGCGGTTGATCCAGCACCCGCGCAGGCCGGCGGCGATCGCCCCGGCCACGTCCATTTCGGCGTGGTCGCCGACATGCAGTACCTGTGCCGGCGCCACACCCAGTCGGGTGCAGGCGGCGTGGAAAATGCTTGCCTCCGGCTTGGCCGCGCCGTGTTCGCGCGCGCCCAGCTGGAAGGCGAAATGATGCGCCAGGCCGATCCGCTCCAGATCGGCGTTGCCGTTGCTCAGCGCTGCCACCGGCACCCGCGCGGCAATCCGCGCCAGCGCATCGATCGCATCGGGATAGCACTCGACCTGATTGCGTGCGGCGTAGAACGCTTCGTACGCTGGCTCCAGCAGATCGAGGCTGGCGCCACTGGCGTGCAGCGCTTCGTGCAGGGTCAGCCGGCGCAGTGCGCTCAGGTCGTGATGGAGGTGCGGATGGGCGTGGTACAGGCGCTCGCGCAGTTCGCGCATTGCCGCCACCGGATACATCTTGGCCGTGGCGGGGCTGTTTTCACGCATCCACTCGTGCAGGACCAGGTCGATGCGGGCGCCGATCGGAGCGAACGGCCACAGCGTGTCGTCAAGGTCGAGAGTGATGGCTTGGACGGGAAAATTCACCCCGCCATTCTACGCCTGCCCGCGCGGGCTTTCATTCCAGCAGCCGTGCCCAGCCCTGCATGCCGTCCAGCCGTGCCAGCACCAGCTTGATGCAGACCAGCAGCGGCACCGCCAGCAGCAGGCCGATCATGCCCCAGGCCCAGCCGAACACCATCAGCGCCAGGATCAGCACCAGCGGCGACAGCTTCATGCGCCGGCCCAGCACGATCGGGGTCACCATCTGCCCTTCCAGAGTGTGCAGGGCCAGGTACGCGGCCGCCGGCAGCAGCGCCTGCAGCGGGTCGCGGAATTCCACGAAGCCCATCAGCAGCATCAGTGCCACGCCGATCAGCGGGCCGACGTACGGGGCAAAATTCAGCAGCGCAGCCACCGTGCCCCACAGCAGCGCCTCCTGCAGGCCGATGCCGAGCAGCATCAGCACGCCTGCGAACACCAGCCCGACCAGGGTGTTGATCACGCTGATGGTCAGCACGTAGCGCGAGACCTCGCGCTCGATCGACCGCAGGATGTCGGCGGTGAAGCGCTGCTGCTGGCGGTTCGGGAACAGCGCGATTGCCGCGCGCTGCAGGCTCTGCCCATAGATCATGAAGAACAGGGTCAGCAGCACCACGGCCAGCACCGAGGCGGCAAGCCGTGGCGCGCGGGTCAGCATGCGGTACGGGTCGTCGAGCTGGGTGCGGATCACCTGCACCTTGTGGTTGCTGTCGCCGCCGGCGACGCGCGCGAAGTTCTCCGCCGCCTGGTTGGCCTGCTGCACCGGCTTGGTCAGGTCCTGCACCTGGCGGGCGACCTTGCGCAGCTGCTGCGGGGCTTGCTGCGCCCATTCCATCGCCGGGCCGATCAATTGCACCGCCAGCGAACCGGTCACGCCCAGGCCGGCGCCGAGAATCAGCAGTGCGCCCAGCGCGCGCGGAATCCACAGTTTCTGCAGCAGGCGCAGGATCGGGTTGCCGACCAGTGCGAAGAACATCGCCAGCAGCACCGGCAGGATGATGTCCTGCGCAGCCCACAGCGTGTAGCCCACCGCCAGGGTCGCCAGCACCACCAGCGACATCGGCCCGCGTGGGCGAGACGGAGGCGGCAGCGGTGCCTCCGGGTCCTGCGGATCGGCTGGTGACAGGGACAGGGAGGACTCGCTCATCGACGCATCAGCCGGAAAGGGGAGCGCATTATCCGCCGGCCGCGATCGGCGCGGCGGATTCCATGGATCAACGTTCGGACAGTTCGGTGGCGGCTTCGGCCGGGCGCGGTTCGCGCGGCTCCGGTTCTGCGGCGGGCCGTGGCGCCGCCGCTGGCGCGGGCCGTGCGGTTGATGCCGATGCGGCCGCCTGTGCCTGTTCGCTGGCGTTGTCGGCTTCTTCGGCCGCATCGTCGGCGGTAGCCGCAGCCTGCGCCGCCATCGCCGTGGCGAACGCTGCCTGCGCACTGGCGAACAGGTTCGACACTGAACCCACCATCTGCAGCCAGCGCGCACCGTTGACCTTGCCCGGCATTTCCAGCTTGCCGGCAATGAAGCCACCGGCCAAGCCCACTACCACGATGCGTAGTGGCGACCAGCCCTGGCGCCAGACCTGGCTGAGCGTGGACCAGTGGTCCTGGGTCTCGACCAGACGCACGGTCACCACCTGTTCGCAGCGCTTCACCCGCCGCTGCAGCGCACCGAACTTCATGGCTTGCCCTCTGGCAGCTGCACATCGGCATCGGGGTCGTCTTCGCTGGGCTCGTCGAACAGGCCCAGGCGGGACAGCTGGCGCCGGGTGGCGTGCATGCCGGTGTGGTGGAAGAAGTAGGACACCCGCCAGATCGCATAACCGGTGACGGCCAGGCTCAGCAGCGAGGTGATCAGCAGGGCCTGCAGCCAGCTCAGGCCCCAGCTTTGCAGCAGGGCGATGAGGGTGGCGGCCATCAGCAGCCAGGCCGACGCACCGAACACGATCGCTACCCCGGCCCAGGCCAGTGCACGGCCGAATGCGCTGCGAGCCAGCGCGAAGTCGGCCGAGGCCAGCCGGCGCAGCGAACGCAGCGAGTGCTTGGCCGAATCGGCAGCGGCACGACCGGCCGCGCCGACCTGGCGGATGCTCTCATCCAGCGGCGGGGTGGCCGCCGGATCAGGGGCTTGCGCGTTGTCTTCGCTCACGCCGCGGCTTACTTGTCGCTGCTGCCGCGGGCCAGCTTGGCGATGATCCAGCCGGCAGCGAAGGCCACGCCGAACGAGGCCAGCGGACGTTCGCGGATCAGCTCGGCGGCGCTGTCGATCAGGTCCTTGCCCTTGTCCATCAGTGCATCGACCTGTTCCTTGGCAGCGGCCCCGCCGAACTCGGCGGCGGCCAGGCCGGACAGCGCGCTGTCGGACAGTTCAGCCTTGACGTTGGCCTTGCCGATGCGCAGTTCGTCGGTCGCGGCACCGGTTGCGCCCTTGATCGCACCGCCGGCGGCCGTGGCGGCCTGCTTCAGGTGGGAACCGGCTTCACCCAGGTGTTCCTTCAGGTTCTCGGTATTGGTGGGGCTCATCGAATCACTCCTGTTGCGATGGGGGAACGGGCGTCGGCGGTGCCGACCTGGACTGACAGCAATAGCATTGCCGGGGTATAGGGGGTGTTACGGCAGGGCGATCAGCGCATCACGAGCTGGCCCTGCTGCTGGCCATTGTTGCGCAGCACGCGCACCACCAGGGTCGGCGGGCGTTGCTGGAAATTGGCACGCCAGCTGGCCAGGTCGGCGAATTCACCCACGGTGGCGTCGGTGATGATGTCGCCCTGCTGCAGGCCGTTGCTGGCCGCGCGGCTGCCGCGCTTGACCTCGCTGACCAGCACGCCGCCGACCCCCGACTGCCGCAGCGACTCGGGCAGGTCGACGAAGGTGGCGCCGGTCAGCCGCGGGTCCAGGCTCTCGCCGGTGACCGCACGTGCCTGTTCCTTCAGCGTTGCCTTGATCTGCACGGGCTTGCCTTCGCGGCGGACGTCCAGCGTCATCGGGCTGCCGACGGCGGCCAGGCCTTCCACGTTGTGCAGGGCTTCGGCGCTGTCCACGCGTTGGCCGTTGGCCGAGACCACCACGTCGCCCGGCTTCAGCCCGGCTGCGGCAGCGGCCGAGCCGGCCAGCACGCGGGTGATCAGCGCACCACGTGTTTCGGCCAGGCCCAGTCCCTGCGCAATCTGCGCGGTCAGGTTCTGGCTTTCCACCCCCAGCGTGCCGCGCACCACCACGCCGTGCTTGACCAGCTGGTCGACCACGCTGCGCGCCAGGTTCGATGGAATCGCCAGGCCCAGGCCGATGTTGCCGGCCATGCTGCCCTGCGGGTTGAAGCTGGCGGTATTGATGCCGACCAGCTGCCCCTGCAGGTCGACCAGTGCACCACCGGAATTGCCGGGATTGATCGACGCATCGGTCTGGATGAAGTTCTGGTAGCCCAGCCCGCGGATGCCGCTGCGGCCCACCGCCGAGACGATGCCGGACGTGACCGTCTGGCTGAAGCCGAACGGGTTGCCGATGGCCACGACGAAGTCGCCGACCCGCAGCTGGTCGCTGTTGCCCAGCTTGATGTCGGTGAGGTTCTGCGCCGGAATGCGGATCAGGGCGATGTCGGTATCGCGGTCCGAACCCAGGAACTGGGCCTTGACCGTGCGCCCGTCGGCCAGTGTCACCTGCACGTCATCGGCGTTCTCGATGACATGGTGGTTGGTCAGTACCAGGCCTTCCTTGGCGTCGATGATCACGCCGGAGCCGAGCGATTCGTTGATGCGTTCCTGCGGGATGTCCGGGAACAGGCGGCGGAAGAACGGGTCGTTGAAGAAGGGATTGCGTACGCGAACCACCTGCTTGGTGTTGACGCTGACCACCGCCGGCATCGCCTTCTCCAGCATCGGTGCCAGTGACGGTACCGCCTGTCCGGCCACCGAGGCCGGCAACGCTGCGGTGGTCGGCAGGACCGCCGGCAGCGGCGCGGCGTCGGCACGGTTGTCCAGGTGGGCATTGATGCCGGTGGCAACGAAGCCACCGAAGGCGGCGGCGATTGCGAGCGTGAGCAGGGTGGGAAGCGGTCGCATGGGAGTCGGTTCGCTGGCGTGGGTGGGGGCTGTTCGGGCCTACGGTAAAACAAGCTGAATGAGTGTGTCGCGATCTGGATAAATGCGCCATGAAAACGGGGGCCTCGAAGGTGGGAGCGCGGGGGCCAAAAGCGCGGTTGTGGTGACACCCGGGCAGGTGATGGGTGCGCCACTCAAGGCCAACGCGCGCCGCACTGGCACAGGCGGATACTTGCGCAGTTCCGCGCAGGCGGGTGCCGCAATGCGCCACGACGGATGCCGGACGCTGCGTCCGTGCACGTGCGCGCGACGACGGCCAGGCAATGCTGGGTTCGCGTGGCGCAGCACTGAAAAAAAGGGGTTTGCTGCGAACCGCAGGTGGCAACGGGGGCTGCTGCGTACACCATCGGCGTCGCAACAGATGCGATTGCTGGCACATGCCCCGTTCCACGATCGTCAATGTCGGTATAGCATCGCCCCGTTTTGATACTTAAGGCCCGCAGGAGGGCAACATGAGCAACGGTAATGGTGTGTCGGTCGTGACCGACGCTGTCGAGAACGTGAAAGAAACCGCCACCAACGTCGGCGAGACCATCGCCCACGCCGCCGAAGACGCAGTGAAGTCGGTCAAGAAGACCGTCAAGCGCGCCAGCAAGGCTGCCGGTACCCGCGTTGCCAAGGCCAAGAAGGCCGTGGCCAAGGTCGAGAAGACCGTTGCCAAGAAGGCCGAGAAGGCTGCCAAGTCGGTCGGCAAGACGGTTGCCAACGCCAGGAAGAAGCTGGAAGCGGCCAAGAAGAACGCCAAGGCCGAAGCTGCTGCCCTGAAGAAGGAAGTGGCGAAGAAGAAGGCGGCTGCGGGCAAGGCCGTGACCAAGAAGGCCGCCGCTGCCAAGAAGACCACCAAGGCCGCCACCAAGGCTGCCGGCAAGAAGGTCGCCACCGTGAAGAAGGCCGCCACCAAGAAGGCTGCTGTCGCGAAGAAGACCGTTGCCAAGAAGACCACGGCCGCCAAGAAGGTGGTTGGCAAGAAGGTCGCCACCGCCAAGAAGGCTGTGGCCAAGAAGACCGTCGCCGCCAAGAAGGTTGCCGGCAAGAAGGCAGTGGCTGCGAAGAAGGTTGTCGGCAAGAAGGTTGCCGCCACCAGGAAGGTCGCCACCAAGAAGACCGCCGCCGCCAAGAAGGTTGTCGGCAAGAAGGCTGCCGTCGCCAAGAAGGCCGTTGCCAGGAAGACCACTGCTGCCAAGAAGGCTGTCGGCAAGAAGGTCGCTTCGACCAAGAAGGTCGTCGCCAAGAAGGCTGCACCGCTGAAGAAGGTCGCCGCCAAGAAGGCTCCGGCCAAGAAGGCTGTTGCCAGGAAGGCCCCGGCCAAGGCCGTGCGCAAGGTCGCCAAGCGCAAGTAATCGCGCCGTGACCGAAGGCCCTGCCGCCCACCGGGTGGTGGGGCCTTTCGCGTTTTCGGGGCGCGGTCTGGGGCAAGATGCAGATTCTTCCCGCCGGAGCCCCAGCATGCGCGGTATCGATTTCAGTTCCTGGCAGGGCGTGCTGTCCACGTTGGCCGGCCTGGTCCTGATCACCCTGCTGGGCGTGGGCATCCGCCTGCTGGTGATGCAGACCCTGCAGCAGCGTCGCGAGCGCGAGAACCGGCAGATCAACGAGCGGCTGCGCACACTGATGGCGGCCTACAAGACCCTGGGCGGTTCATTCACTGGTGAACTGGGCGTGGATCCCAGCCATCGCCGTGATCTGCGCGAGCGCGAAGCGGCCGAAGGCATCGCCGAACCGCGTTCAGATCGAACGCGCCGCATCCGCGATGCGGTCGAGGCCGCGCTCTCGGACATCCTGTTGCTGGGCACCGACGAACAGGTGCGGCTGGCCGCGCGCGCTGCCAACGAACTGGCACAGGGGCGACCGGTGCATACCCACGAACTGGTGGTCTCGCTGCGCGACTTCGTGCGCGAAGCGCTGGACCTGGCGCCGATTCCTCCCGACCTGCGGATTCCGCCGCAGGGGCCGACCCGCCCCGCTGCCAGTGGTGGCGGCAAGGGGCGCAACGATGGCGATGCCAAGGGCGGCCGTGCGGGTGGTGGCGGAGGTGGGGGCGGCGGAATGGGCGCTGGCATGGGCGCTGGCATGGGCGGCATGGGCCTCGGTGCCGGCGCCGCACTGGGCGCCGGCCATGCCGCTGCCAGCGATGAAACGGACGCGCGCTGAGCACGTCCGCCGGGTTCAGGGGGTCAGCTCGTAGATCGGCACGAAGCCGCCGTAGATCATCCGCGCACCGTCAAACGGCATCGGATTCTTCGTTGGATCAAACCGCGGGTCTTCCATCATCTTCTTCATACCGGCATCGCGGGTCGATTTGTCGGGCCATTCGATCCAGGAAAACACCACCGTCTCGTCCGGCGTGGCTTTCACCGCGCCGAAGAAATCGGTGGTCTTGCCGTGCGGCACGTCATCGCCCCAGCACTCCACCACGCGCAGTGCGCCGTACTCGATGAAGACCGGATCTCCTGTGCGTGCATGGGCGAGGAACTTCTCCTTGTTGGCGGTGGGAACCGCCAGGACGAAACCATCGATGTAGCTCATTGCCAGCCTCCGGATGGACCGTGCCACATGCACGGCCTTCAAGTACACGACGAACCAGCGCGGCGGGGATCGACATCCCGCGTACGCCTGTTCAGCCCGGGCCACCCGGGAGCGGGGCCAGCGCCGTATCCGGTGGCTGCTGGCCGGCCAGGTGGCGCACGAAGTAGTCCCACATGCGGTGCGTATAGGTGGCGTCGTTGCGGAACAGTTCGTGGTCCTGTCGAGCCAGGTACAGCAGGTCGTAGCGACGCTGGGCCTTGTTCAGGGCCGCGGCCAGCTGCAGGGTCAGCGCGGGTGGCGCGTTCTCGTCCAGTTCGCCATAGACCAGCAGCAGATGCCCGCGCAGGTTGCTGGCCAGCGCCGCATTGTCGAGACCGGCAAAGGGGGCCGGCACGCCATCGGCCATGGCTGTAGCTGGCACCACGCCACCGAACAGCCGGTCCATGCCGTGCAGGGCGCCGCCGTACATGCCCTGGAAATTGTGGCTGCCGGCCGAGGCCACGGCCACCCTGTAGAACGCGGGGTAGCGCAGCAGGGCACGCGCCGCGCTGTAGCCGCCGAACGAATGCCCATAGATGCCGACCCGCTGCAGGTCGATACCCTGGTAGCGTTCGCCCAACTGGCGCAGTGCGGCCACATGGTCATCGAGCTGTACATCGGCGCCGTGCAGGAAGCTGCTGTCATGGAATGCCTTGTCGCGGCCGCCGGTGCCGCGGGCATCGATGCTGACCACCACGAAGCCGAGCTCGGCGAGGCTGGCGCGGGATACCGGGTTCTGCGCCGAGACCGCTTCGGCATAGGTGACCGGCGCATTGCTGATGAAAGCACCGCCGTACATCGCGTCGATCACCGGGAAGCTGCCGTCATCGCGATAGTCGCGGGGCAGGTAGATGGTGGCGAAGATCGGCGTGCGCCCGTCGGCGGCCAGCAGCCGCTCGCGCCGTGGCGGCCGCCAGCCAGCAGTGACGACCGCCTGCGCATCCGCAGCCTCCAGCACCATCACTTCGCGGCCATCGTCGCTGGCGCGCAGCACCGTGCGTGGCGGCTGCGCGAGGCTGGACACCGTATCCACCAGGTAGCCACCGCCGGGTGACAGCGCTTGCGGTGCACGTCCACCGAACAGCATGCCGGTGCCCGCATCAACCAGGTGGTCGTCGCCATCGGCGGCCAGGCGCTGCACCGCTCCGCCGTGCAGCGGTACCCGGTACAGGCCACGCACGTAGGGATCGCCGCCCTCGACACCGCCGGCACTGAAGTATGCCCAATCGCCTGCGCTGTCCACGCCGAGCAGGTCCCGCACCGCCCACCGGCCGCCGGTGAGCTGGCCCATCACCTTGCCGTCGGACAGGCGCACCCGGTACAGATGGCCCCAGCCATCGCGCTGCGAGAACCACACGGCGGTGTCCCGGCCGGGCAGGATTGCCACCGCTGGCCGGTTGTAGGAATACACGTTGAGCTGCAGGCGGGTATCACTGGACTCCTCCAGCACGGTGCGCAGCGCACCGCTGCCGGCGTCGATCTCTACCAGGCGCAGGCGCCGTGGCATGCCGAAGTGCGCCATCGCGGCGTACAACCGGCCACCGTCCCAGCCCAGGATGCCCGCCTCGCTCAGGATGTTCCAGCCCTCGGGCAGGGTGATGTCCTGCTGCCGGCCGCTGCGTACATCGACGATGTACAGGCTGTCGCGCACCTGCTGTGCATCGCCCAGTACCCCCAGCTTCACGGTGTGCACGCGTGGGCGCGCGCTGTTGGCCGGCGTGCTTTCCAGATAGGGGTAGTCCTGCAGCGCACGCTCGTCGTAGCGGATGCCGGCCACGTAGCGGCCATCCGGTGACCAGCCGACCGCAAACGGCCGCACCGGCATCCGGCCCTGGCGGCGCGGAATGCCGCGGAGGGTGAAGTCCGGCAGTACGCCATAACCATGACCGGGTTCGCCGCCGGTGGTCAGTGCCCGTGCTGCCGTTCCGGGCGACTGCAGCCACAGATTGTGGTCGCGCACCTGCAGCCAGGCATCGCCAGCGGGCGAAAGCAACGCATCTGCCGGCGGCATCGCATCCTGCGACGGCGCGCATTGCCAGCGCGGCCACCGGCAATCGATCGGCGCCTCGCCGCTGAATCGCAGGCGCAGGCCATCGTCGGTTGCCTGCACGCTGGCCAGTCGCAGGCGTGGCCCGCTGGCACCGAAGGGCGCCACCGCGCTGTCCAGTGCGGCGGGCTCGAACAGGACCTCGCCAGTGGCCTGTAGCGGGTCGACCAGTACCGCCTGGCGTCGACCGCGTGCATCCTCGCGCTCATACCAGAAGCGGCCATCGGCCAGCCAGTTCGGCACGACCGAGGCATTGCGCAATGCACCGCGCAGGTGGCTGTCGTGCACGCGCTCGGCGCGCTGGTAATCAGAAGGCTGCAGTGGCTGAGCCGATACAGTGGAACACCCGTCGATGAAGGCGAGGACGACAGCGCAGAGCGGGAACCGCAGCGGGGCAGGCACGTGCAAGGCAACCTCCTGTTGCAAGGGTCAGCGGAACTCGAATGCACGCGCGCCGCGCGCGTATGCCAGATACAGCCTGAATCAACCCAAAAAATTCAGCAATGCGAAGGCTGCTGTTTTCAGGGAGCGTTGTGGCGAATAACGGAGAATTTACATTCCCGATGCGATGGCGCCCTGGCGCTGCTGCACACCATAAGAAAGTAAAGGTGTACCCCCATGAAGAATTCGCTGATTGCTCTGGCCCTGGCCGCCGCCCTGCCGTTCACCGCCTCGGCTGCTGAGAACCTGTCCTACAACTACGCCGAAGCCGACTACGCCAAGACCGACAACGACGCGTTCAAGTCCGACGGTTGGGGTGTGAAGGGTTCGTACGGCTTCCTGCCGAACTTCCACGCTTTCGGTGAGTACAGCCGTCAGGAATTCGACCACACCAACGTCAAGCTGGACCAGTGGAAGATCGGTGCCGGCTACAACGTTGAAATCGCTCCGAGCACCGACTTCGTTGCCCGCGTTGCCTATCAGAAGCTCGACCAGAAGCATGGCCTGGACTTCAACGGCTACAGCGCTGAAGCCGGTATCCGCACTGCCTTCGGCGCCCACGCCGAGGTCTACGGCATGGTTGGCTACGAAGACTACGCCAAGAAGCACGGCGTGAATCCGGAAGGCCAGTGGTACGGCCGCCTGGGTGGCCAGGTCAAGCTGAACCAGAACTGGGGCCTGAACGGCGAACTGAAGATGAACCGCGACGGCGACAAGGAATACACCGTCGGCCCGCGCTTCAGCTGGTAACTGCTGTTCCGGCGCGCCTGCGCGCTGGAGGCGTCTCGACAGGCCCGGCTCTTGCCGGGCCTGTTGCGTTTGTGGCGGCGCGAAACAAAATGCCGTCTGACTGGTGGCGCACGCGGGCCGAGCATTGCAAGGAATTGGATTCCGCCGCTGCGGGCACCGGCCTACGGTGGATGTTCCATGTTGCCTGGACAGGCCGCGATGCCACCGACACTCCCGCCCCTGCGGCCTGATCGGCCACGACGCCTGGCGCTGCTGGATCCGCACCCGGTACTTCGGTTGGGCGTGGAAGTTCTGCTCCGCCAACACAGTGGTGTGCAGGTGCGCGTGAGCCTGTCCAACGAGGCGCACCTGCTGCAGCTGCTGGAGCGCAGCCCGAGGTGTGTCGACCTGCTGCTGATCGATGCGCTGCCGATGGGCGACCTGGGCGATGGATTGGCCCTGCTGCGCGTGCTGTCGCAGCGCTGGCCGGCGCTGCCGGTGCTGGTGCTCTCGGCGCACTGCAACGCCAGTACGGTGACCACCGCGATGCGAGCCGGCGCGCGCGGCTTCCTGTCCAAGTCGATGCCACCGGAGACGTTGCTGCGCGCCATTGACGTGGTCGCTCGCGGAGGGCGCTTCGTGCCACCGGAACTACGCGAGGAGCTGAAGCTGCCACGCACACGCCGGGTATCTGCACCGGTGCTGACGCCGCTGAGCCAGCGCGAGCGTGAAGTGCTCGGGTTGGTGCTGAAGGGCGTCAGCACCAGTGAAATGGCCCTGCGCTCAGGGCGCTCGGCCAGCACCATCAGCTCGCAGAAGACGTCGGCCTACCGCAAGCTCGGCATCCGCGGGGATGGTGACCTGTTCCGCTTCCGCCACCTGCTCGAATGCGGCTGAGCGGCCTTACTCGCCCTGGTACTGCTTCTCTTCCACCAGCGCCGAACCGGCCACGCGGTTGATCTCGTTCTTCACCTGCACGCGCTCGCCATTGGTGCCATAGACACCGCGTGCCAGCTGGATGAACGCATCGTCGAACTCCTGGGCCGCTTCCTTGTCGCGCAGCTGGTCCTGGATGTCCCACATGCGTTCGTTGATCGCCTTCAGCTGCTGCTTCAGCGCGTCCAATGCCGGCTGCGCCTGCAGCTGCTGCTGCAGCAAGGGCAACAGGCCATCCAGTTCGGTGCGCACGTTGGCCAGCTTGGCAGCATCGTCGATGCGCTCGGCCTTGATCTCGAGAATGGTGATCTTGTCGATCAGCTCGCCGATCGATACCGGGGTCAGGATGGCGTCCACGTGGTTGGTTCCTGGAAACAAGGCGCCATGATACCGCGCGGCTGGCACGTAGCCTCCATCCACGGGATTTACGCCGAATTTGCGCTGCAGGCCGGGCAGCGCCCTCGATCCGTTACGGCGGCGCCCCCGACACTGCCGTCCCGGCGGCGCGATCGCCTTCGACGAGGAACACAGTGCAGTGAACAGCAAGGAGACGATGGCGGCGCTGGTGGCCGCCCTGGCAGGGCTGCTCGGGATCGGCAGCGCGCAGGCACAGGTGCAGGCCAGTGGCAGTGCTGCATTGACCAGCGACTACGTGTGGCGTGGCAGCTCGCAGAGCGATGGCGACCCGGCGGTGCAGGCCGGCGCGAAGGTCTCGATCCCGTCGGGATGGTACGCCAGCGTGTGGGGTTCGAACGTTTCGTTCAAACCGGACAATGGCGCGCGCAGCGAGTTCGACCTGGTGGCCGGCTGGTCCGGCGCACTGGCGCCGGCCTGGAACCTGGATGCGAACCTGACCCGCTACGTGTACCCGGGCAGCGGCCGCACGCTGGACTGGACCGAACTCAACACCACGTTGACCTGGAAGCAGCGTGCCTGGCTGCAGGTCGCCCATTCCAGCGATGCACTGGCCGGTGGCCATCGCGGCACCTATGCCCAGCTGGGTGTGCGTGTGCCGCTGCACGAACGCGTCCGCCTGGAAGCGGCGGTGGGCCAGTACTGGCTGGCCACCGCGCAGGGCCCGGACTACCTGCATGGCCAGCTCAGTGCCATTGCCACGCTGGCCCCGGCATGGGAGCTGCGTGCCACCGTGCACGACACCGACAGTGCGGCCAAGCGCCTGTTCCCGGGTAACGCCGGTGGACGCTGGGAGCTGGCGCTGCAGGGCAGTTTCTAATTCGACGATGCCGCCTGGCGCGCACGCAGCGCGCCGGGCAGCCACAGCAGCAGGGCCAGCACGGCTACGGCGGCACCGGCCACGCAGACACCGGTCCAGCCGAAGCGCTGGTAGACCTGTGCAGACAGCAACGAGCCCAGCGAGCCGCCGATGAAATAGCCGGTCATGTAGCCGGCATTGAGGCGGTTGCGTGCCGCAGGCTGCAGCGCATAGATCAGGTTCTGGTTGCTGACATGCAGCAGCTGCGCGGCCAGGTCCAGCACCACCACGCCGACCAGCAGCGCCAGCAGCGAGTGGGCCGACAGCCCCAGTGGCAGCCACGACAGCAGCAACAGCGCCAGTGCAATGGCGGTGGCACGTCCGGTCTGGCCACGGTCGGACATGCGACCAGCCAGACCCGCCGCCAGCGTCCCGGCCGCACCGACCAGCCCGAACAGGCCGATGGTGGCGTCGCTGTAGGCGTACGGCGGTTGTGCCAGCAGGAATGCGAGCGGGGTCCAGAAGATCGCGAACATGGCGAAGCTGCAGGCCCCCAGCAGCGTGCGCTGGCGCAGCACCGGTTCCCGCACGAACAGCTCGCCGATGGAGCGCAGCAATGCGAAATAGCCAAGGCCGGCGCTGTGGTGGAATCGCGGCAGGCCGCGCTGCAATGCCAGTGCGGTCAGCACCAGGGTGGCAGCGGCGATCGCGTACACCAGGCGCCAGTCGCCCAGGCTGGAAAGCAGGCCGGCCACGGTGCGCGCCAGCAGGATGCCCAGCAGCAGGCCACTCATCAATGTTCCGACCACGCGGCCACGATGTTCCGGCGCGGCCAGCGTGGCGGCGAACGGCACCAGCACCTGGGCCACCACCGAAAACAGGCCGGTGATCGCGGTGCCCACCAGCAACCAGGTCAGCGACGGTGCGCAGGCACTGATCACCAGTCCGCCCGCCGACAGCAGGCTCATCACCACGATCAGGCGGCGGCGTTCGAACAGGTCACCCAGCGGCACCAGCAGGATCAAGCCGGCGGCATAGCTCAGCTGCGCGGCGGTAACCACCATGCCGACCTGGCCGAACGGCACGCCGAAGGCGTCGGCGATGGTGTGCAGCAGCGGTTGCGCGTAGTAGTTGCTGGCCACGGCCACGCCGGTGGCGACCGACATCAGCAGCACCTGCCAACGGTGCAGAGGGGGAAGGGACGGGCTCACGCGATGTTCCAGGAAGCGGGGGCACAGTGTCCGCCTGCTGCGAGCATGATGGAAATGAATCATCATCATCCATGCCATCTGAAAACAAGATAGTTGTATGAACCTCAAGCAGCTCGAGTTCGCCGTGGCGCTGGCCGAAGAGGGCAATTTCACCCGTGCCGCCGAGCGCTGCCACGTGGTGCAGTCCGCGCTCAGCCACCAGATCGCCCACTTGGAACAGGAACTGGGTGCCACGCTGTTCGAGCGCCTGCCGCGCCAGGTGCGGGCCACCGCCGCCGGCGAGGCGTTGCTGGTGCACGCACGCCAGGTGCTGGCCAGCCTGCGCCACCTGCGCGCCGACGTGGCCGCCGTCAGTGGCGAAGTGCGTGGGTTGCTGGCCATCGGGCAGATTTCCTCGCTGACCGACATCGACGTTGTGGCGATGCTGGCGGCCTTCCAGCGCGTGCACCCGCAGGTGGAGTTCCAGTTGCGCGTGGACAAGAGCGAGGACCTGATCGCGCAGGTACAGTCGCGCGCGCTGGATGTGGCACTGGTCGGCCTGGCGCCTTCGGCAGCGCTGGACGGTGTCTGCCACCAGGTGCTGCAGGAGGAGGATCTGGTGGCGGTACTGGCGCCATCGCACCGGCTGGCCGGGCGCAAGCGGCTGCCATTGGCCGCACTGCAGGATGAAGCACTGGTCGACTTCCCGCGCGGCACCGGCGCACGCCGGCAGACCGATGATGCTTTTGCCGCAGCCGGACTGCCGCACACGGTCCGTTTCGAGGTCAACCTGATGGAACTGGTCGAGCGCTTCGTCCGCCATGGGTTGGCGGTCGGCATCGTGCCGGCATTGATCGCCGATGGGTTTCAGGGCGTGGTGCAGATTCCGCTGCAGCCGACCCCGACCCGGCGCGTGCACCTGGTCTGGCAGCGCCTGCCGACACCAGCGGCGCGGGCGTTCGTCGACGCCGTGCTCAACCGCGCAGGCGCAGGCTCAGGCCCTTGAGGAAGTTGCGCAGCATCTGGTCCAGGCAACGCCGGTAGTTGGCGTGCCCGGGTTGGCGGAACAGCGCGCCCACTTCCGACTTGGAGACATTGAAACCTGCGCTGGCAAAGATCTCCATCAGGTCCACGTCGCGCAGCTGGAACGCCACGCGCAGCTTCTTCAGCACCAGGTTGTTGTCGATACGGGTTTCCACTGCGCGCTGCGGCTGGCTCTCGTCGCGGCCACGCAGGTGCACGATCAGGCCGTCGAGGAAGTGCGCCAGCGCGCTGTCGTTCATCGCCTCGAAACCGGCTTCGTCCTCGCGGCGCAGCCAGGCCTTCACCTGCCCGGTATCCACGGCAAAGGCCGGGTCGGCCATCTGGCACAGGGCGACCACGTGCTGGTCACCCAGGTCCAGGGAGTAGCGCACGCTGCGCAGGACATCATTGTTGATCATGGCCCAATTGTACCGGCCCCTGGCGTGTCACCGGAGTGTCATCGAACTGCAGCATCGTGAGCACTCGTTCGCTGGAACCCTTGCATGCGCCGGTATCTGTTTTCCGCACTACTGCTCGCCGGCAGCTTCGCTGCCTTCGCCCAGGACCGCTTCGTACCCGTCGAGCGGCGCCTCAGTGCATCCCAACTGGCCGAGGTCGGGCTCAGTCCAGCGCAGTTGCAGGCGTTGAACCGGGTACTGCGCGAGGCAGAGAGCACGACCGCTGCGTCGACGGCAGCGGTGGCCCCGGTCGCTGCGCCGCTGCCTGCCAATGTGCCGGCACCGGCAGCAATGCATCTGGGCCTGGATGACGAACCGGTCAGTGCCCGTGTAGTCGGAGAGGTCGCAGGCTGGCAGCCCGGCACGCTGTTCACCCTTGATAACGGCCAGCAATGGCAGGTGATGAAGGGACAGATGAAGCTGCGCAAGGTGTTGCAGTCGCCGCAGATCGCCGTTGTTCCAGGAATTGCCGGGCGCTGGTTCCTGCAGGTCGACGAAGACCTGCCCAAGGCCAGAGTGTTTCGCGTGCGTTGAGCCGGGGGGACGGCTGGACGGCGGGCAACTCAGGACGGGCCGGGAATGCCAGAATGGGCGTCCGGTTTTTCCCCCCTGGAGTTGCCTGATGACCCGCACTGTCCTGATTACCGGCGCCACGTCCGGCTTCGGCGCCGCCGCCGTCCACCGCTTCGCCCAGGCCGGCTGGAAAGTGATCGCCACGGGCCGCCGCAGCGAACGCCTGCAGCCGCTGGTCGAGCGCTACGGCAAGGACGTGGTGCACGCCGCCGCCTTCGACATCCGCGATGCGGTGGCGATGGAGGCGGCCCTGCTGGCGCTGCCGCCGGCCTTTGGCGAGATCGACCTGCTGGTCAACAACGCTGGCCTGGCGCAGGGCACCGCGCCGGCACAGAGCGCCACGCTGTCGGACTGGACCACGATGATCGACACCAACATCACCGCGCTGGTGACCCTGACCCACCGGCTGCTGCCGCAGCTGGTGGAGCGCAAGGGCGCGATCATCAACATCTCGTCGGTGGCCGGCGTCTACCCGTACCCGGGTGGCAACGCCTACGGTGGCACCAAGGCCTTCGTCAGCCAGTTCTCGCTGGGCCTGCGTTCGGACCTGCACGGCACCGGCGTGCGCGTGACCACGATCGAGCCGGGCATGGCCGAAACCGAATTCACCGTGGTACGTACCCATGGCGACCAGAACGCCTCGGACAAGCTCTACAGCGGCGCCAACCCGATGACCGCCGAAGACATCGCCGAGCAGATCTTCTGGGTGGCCAGCCTGCCGCCGCACCTGAACATCAACCGGCTGGAGCTGATGCCGGTCAGCCAGTCGTTTGCCGGATTCCAGGTCGCCCGCGAGGGCTGACCTGCTTCGCGGGTCCTGTAGAGCCGAGCCTATGCTCGGCTTCGTCTGGATTCAGCCGAGCATGGCTCGGCTCTACAGAAACGAAAAAGCCGGGCACTGCCCGGCTTTTTCATTCACATCGGCAGGCTTACTGCGCCTTGATCGCCATCGCCTGCAGGCCGGTGCCATCCAGCTTCTGCTTGGCTTCGGACAACTCGCCGGCACTGCCGTACGGGCCCATGCGCACGCGGTACACGGTCTTGCCGTTGATCTGCGCCGACTCCACGCGTGCCGCCAGGCCCATCATGGCCAGCTTGGCCTTGGTGGCTTCGGCGTCACCGGAAGCCCCAAAGGCTCCTGCCTGCAGGATGTAGCGGGCGTTGTCGGCGGCCGCCGGTGCAGCTGCGGATGCCGGCGGTGCCGATGCGGCGGGCGCGCTTTCCGCGCGCGGCGCCGGAGTCGCGGCCGCCGTGCTGGCCGACGGGGTTGCCGCGGCCGGGCGCTCGCTCAGCGGTGCCGGCAACGGACGGTTGGTCGCGGTTACCGGCGCGGTGCTTGCGACGCTGGCCGTTGCGGTCGGTGCCGGCGTGGCCGTACTGGCCGGCGGTACCGGCTTGCCCTCCAGCGCGGCCTGCGCGCGCGACGCTTCGGCCTTGGCCCGGCGCTGATCCTCGGCGCGCGCGCTGGCGGCCAGTTCGGCGTCGGACATTTCCACTTCCTTGCCCGGCAGCAGGGTGTAGAAGTCGTACTGCGTCGCGGCCGGCTTCTCCGGTTCGGCCGGCTTCGGCGTGGCCGGCTGCGCGGCCGGCTGGCTGCCGACATCGCTGTCGGCATCAGCGACCGGGGCCGGCTGCGCGTTCGGGTTCGGCTGCGGACCGGCACGCAGGAAGCCATCGCCTTCGCCCTTGAACAGGTTCGGCGCCGCCAGGAACACCACGGCGGCGATCGCCACACCGGCCACCAGCCACACCCATCCGGGGGTGCCCTGGCTGCTGCTGTTGCGTCGTGCCTGGGTTTTGCCGCGTCGTGCTGCCATGTGTACTGCGTCTCCTGATGCTTACATTTTTTCCGGGGCACTCACGCCCAGGAGTTCGAGGCCGTTGGCCAGCACCTGGCGCGCCGCGCAGGCCAGGGTCAGCTTGGCGTTGCGATCGGTAGCGTCGTCCACCAGCACCGGCGTCCCGTGATACCACGTGTGGAAGGCATGCGCCAATTCACGCAGGTACTGCGCCACCAGGTGCGGCTCCAGCGCCACGCCGGCCGCTTCCACCACTTCCGGATACCGCGAGATCTCGTTCATCAGCCCCAGCGAGGCATCGTCGGCCAGGCGGCCCAGATTGGCCAGGCCATTGCCCTGCTCGTACACAAGGCCCTTTTCCTGGGCCTGGCGCAGCAGGCTGCAGACGCGGGCGTGCGCGTACTGCACGTAGAACACCGGATTGTCGTTGCTCTGCTGGCGGGCCAGGTCGATGTCGAAGGTCAGCTGCGAATCGGGCTTGCGCGCGATCAGGAACCAGCGGGTCGCATCGCGGCCGGCCTCCTCGATCAGGTCGCGCAGGGTGAAATAGCTGCCGGCACGCTTGGACAGCTTCACTTCCTCGCCGCCGCGCATGACGGTGACCATCTGGTGCAGCACGTATTCCGGCCAGCCCTGCGGGATGCCCACTTCCAGCGCCTGCAGGCCGGCGCGTACGCGCGCCAGCGAGCCGTGGTGATCGGCACCCAGTTCGGTGATCGCGCGCTCGTAGCCGCGCTGCCACTTGGACAGGTGGTAGGCCACGTCCGGTACGAAGTAGGTGAAGGTGCCGTCGGACTTGCGCATCACGCGGTCCTTGTCGTCACCGAAATCGGTGCTGCGCAGCCACAGCGCGCCGCCTTCCTCGTAGGTGTGCCCGGAGGCCTGCAGCTTGGCCACGGCCTCGGCGACCTTGCCATCGGCGTACAGCGAGCTTTCCAGGAAGTAGATGTCGAAGTCGACGCCGAAGGCGGCCAGGTCCAGGTTCTGCTCGTTGCGCAGGTAGGCCACGGCGAAGCGACGGATCGCCTGCATGTCGTCAGGGTCCTTGGCGCCGACCACCAGCGTGCCTTCCAGGTCAACGCTGGCGCCGGCCATGTAGGCGCGGGCAACATCGGCGATGTACTCACCGCGGTAGCCGCCTTCCGGCCAGCCTTCCTGGTCCGGCGCAATGCCCTTCACGCGGGCCTGCACCGACAGCGCCAGGTTCTCGATCTGCACGCCGGCGTCGTTGTAGTAGAACTCGCGCTTGGCGTTCCAGCCGTTGGCGTCGAGCACGCGGGCCACGCAGTCGCCGATCGCCGCCGCGCGGCCATGGCCGACATGCAGCGGGCCGGTCGGGTTGGCCGACACGTACTCCACGCCCACCGTGCGGCCATTGCCGGACAGGTTGCGGCCGTAGTCGTGGGCTTCCTTGATGACCGACGCGGCTTCGCGCTGGTACGCAGCCGGAGCCAGGTGGAAGTTGATGAAGCCGGGGCCGGCGATCTCGACCTTGCTGACGTCCTCGCTGCGCGGAAGCGCCTCGACCAGCGCCTGAGCCAGTGCGCGCGGATTGCTGCGCGCGGCCTTGGCCAGCAGCATCGCGGCGTTGGTGGCGAAGTCGCCATGGTCACGGGTCTTCGGGCGCTCGACCACGAAGTCCGGCGGCAGGGAGTCGGCGGGCAGGGTGCCATTGGCGCGCAAGGCTTCGATGCCTTGGCTGATCAGGGCGCGGAGGAGATTTTTCACGAGGCCTGCTGTGAGAATGAGCGGCGGAATCGCCCATTTTAGCGCAGATACCCGCGCCCACGCTGACCAGAACATGCCTGTGGGGGGTACCTGCCCGGCCCTGGTCAGGCCCGCTCAGCCGAACAGGCGTGGCTGGGGCGGGGACAGCAGGCCCCGTTCAGCAAACGAAACGGGGCGGCCTTCGCCGACCACGAAGTGGTCCAGCAGGCGTACGTCCACCAGTGCCAGCGCCTGCTGCAGTTCATCGGTGATCCGGGTGTCGGCGCCGGAGGGTTCCGGGTCGCCGGAGGGGTGGTTGTGGCTGAGGATCACCGCTGCCGCATTGTGCAGCAGGGCTCGCCGCACCACCTCGCGGGGGTAGACCGGGGCGGCATTGATGGTGCCCTGGAACAGTTCCTCGCAGGCGATCAGCCGGTGGCGGTTGTCCAGGAACAGCGCCATGAAGATCTCGCGGGCCTGGCCGCGCAGGCGGTGCTGCAGGTAGCGGCCGACCGCGGCTGGGTTGTTGCCGACCGCCTCGCCCTGCTGAAGCTCGGCGGCCAGGTAGCGATGGGCCAGTTCCAGGCCGGCGGCCAGGGCACAGCTTCGTGCCGGCCCCAGCCCCGGCAACCGGGCCAGCTCGCGGGCCGGGCGGTCCAGCAGCACGCGCAGGGGGCCATGCGCCTGCAACAGGTCGCGGGCGGTCTGCACCGCGTCGCGTCCACCGAAGCCAGAGCCGAGGAACAGCGCCAGCAGCTCTGCGTCGGACAACGTGGCGGGGCCGCGGGCGATCAGCTTCTCGCGGGGACGTTCCTGCTCGGGCCAGTCATGGATGGGCATGCCTGCATCATCGCCAGCGCGGGTGATGCGTCCCATCAGGGCAGGGCGCACGCCCGGGTAGGCTGTTGCCTCAGTCGCGTCGCGACTGCAGATAGGCGAACAGCTCCTGGTTGTTCTGCAGCCCCAGCTTGCGCTTGGCTTCGGCCTTCTGCCGGCTGATCGTTTTCGGGCTGCGGCCGCAGTGGACGGCGATGGCGTTCACTTTCAGCCCGGCGGCCAACAGGTCCAGCACTTCCTGTTCGCGGGCCGACAGCGCCGCCGGTTCACGCGCGAACATCAGGTCGCGCGCCTGCAGGTGATGGCGCAACTGCTGCGAGACGAACACCTGCCCGGCCATGGCTGCGTTCAGGGCCTGCGGCAACTCGCCGAAATCGGCGCACTTGTCGACCAGGCCACTGACACCTTCACGCAGCAGGCCATCGAGCAGGCCGGGGTGACGGGCGCCGGTGAGCACCACCACGGGCAGGCCCGGGTGGCGTGCGCGCAGCTCAGCGATCAGTTCCGGGCCATCCGGGCCGGTGCCCGGCATGGAGAGGTCGGTCAGCACCGCGTCGCAGCCGTGGTGCACGACCAGCTGCAGCAGCTGGGCGCCGTCACGCGCGCTGCCGACGACCTCCATCAGATGGGTCTGCAGCACGATGCGGATGCCGTGCAGGACGACGGGATGGTCGTCGGCGATGATGATGCGCGGGTGCACGCGGGATCCTCGAAAAGCGAAGCGGCACACCAGCGGTGGCCACTGACGATTCTGCAAACGTGGCCGGCCTACAGGTATAGGAAAGTTCCGAATCGCGGTGTCTTGAACCCCGGAAGCGTTGTGGTGCAAGTCCCATCTGCTGATAGCCGCCCGCTATGTGCGCTGTGCACCGGGACATTACCGACCATCGGGTAAGCTAATGCCCTCGTTTGCACAGGAATTCCAGGTGGCTGACTCCCCCAACGCTTCCCCCGCGCCGGCCCGCGCGCTGGAAGGCCAGAAACTGCTGTTGTGCGTCGGAGGCGGGATCGCGGCCTACAAGGCCCTGGAGCTGGTGCGGCGCCTGCGCGATGCCGGTGCCCAGGTGCAGGTGGCGATGACCGCCGGTGCCCAGCAGTTCGTCACTCCGCTCAGCTTCCAGGCCCTGTCCGGGCAGCCGACCCGCACCACGCTGTGGGACAGCGCCGCCGAGCAGGCCATGGGCCACATCGAGCTGGCCCGCTGGGCCGACCGCATCGTGGTCGCGCCGGGTACCGCCGATCTGCTGGCGCGGCTGGCCCAGGGCCATGCCGATGACCTGGTCAGCACCCTGTGCCTGGCCAGCACCGCACCGCTGACGATCTGCCCGGCAATGAACCACCGGATGTGGCTGCATCCGGCTACCCAGGCCAACATCGCCCTGCTGCGCCAGCGCGGTGCGCAGGTGATCGGCCCGGTCGATGGCCCGCTGGCCGAAGGTGAATCCGGCCCCGGCCGGCTGGCTGAACCGGGCGACATCGTGGCCGCGCTGGTGGCCAATGGCGGTACCGCTGCGACGGTTGCCGCGCCGGAAACCCGTGCCCTGCAGGGCTTGCGCCTGCTGATCAGTGCCGGCCCGACCTACGAAGACATCGATCCGGTGCGCTACGTCGGCAACCGCAGCAGCGGCAAGATGGGCTTCGCCCTGGCCGCCGCCGCCGCCGCGCTGGGCGCGCAGGTGGTGCTGGTCAGTGGCCCGGTACAGCTGCCGACGCCGCCGGGCGTGCAGCGCATCGATGTGCGCTCGGCCGCGCAGATGCGCGATGCCGTACTGAAGTCGCTGCCCGCCGACATCTATATCGGTGCCGCCGCAGTGTCCGACTACACCCCGCGCCAGGTCGCCGCGCAGAAGCTGAAGAAGACCGCCGACAGCCAGTCGCTGGTGATCGAGCTGGTGCGCACGCCGGACATCCTGGCCGAAGTCGCCGCGCAGACGCAGTCGCTGAAGCTGGTGGTCGGCTTTGCCGCCGAGACCCATGACGTGGAGAAATATGCTCGCGGCAAGCTGATCGACAAGCGCCTGGACCTGGTGATCGCCAACCAGGTCGGCATCAGTGGCGGTGGTTTCGAGAGCGACAACAATGCCGCCACGGCCTTCTGGCAGGACGGTGAACAGGTATTCCCGGCCACCTCCAAGCGCGAACTGGCCGAACAACTGCTGGCGCTGATCGCGCGGAGACTCCAGGCATGACCCAGGCATCCCTTTCCCAACCGCTGCAGGTCAAGCTGCTCGATCCGCGCTTCGGCGACAGCTGGCCGCTGCCGGCCTACGCCACCGAAGCCAGCGCCGGCATGGACCTGCGCGCGGCGCTGGATACCGCGCTGACCCTGCAGCCGGGCGACACCGCGCTGGTGCCCAGCGGCCTGGCCATCCACATTGCCGACCCGAACCTGTGCGCGGTGATCCTGCCGCGTTCCGGGCTGGGCCATCGGCATGGCATCGTGCTGGGCAACGGCACCGGCCTGATCGATGCCGACTACCAGGGGCCGCTGCTGATCAGCGTCTGGAACCGTGGCCGCGAGGCCTTCACCATCGAGCCCGGCGATCGCATCGCGCAGCTGGTGGTGGTTCCGATTGCCCGCGTCAGCCTGCAGGTGGTGGATACTTTCACCGACAGCGTGCGGGGCACGGGTGGATTCGGCCATACCGGGGTGCGTTGACAGGGGACATCGATGAGCGGCATCGGGGAAGGACAGCGGGGACGGTCGTTGGGTCGCAGTGCACCACTACTGGGGGTGCTGCTGATCCTGCTGGCCGGCTGGTTCGGATGGAGCGCGGTGCAGCAATGGCGGCAGGAGGCCAACGGCCAGGCGCTGGAAGAAGCGCGCGACCAGGCCGTGCAGGGCCTGCAGCAGGCCGCTGCAGGCCAGTTGCAGCAGTTGCAGCAGCAGTTGAAGAACGATCGCGTGCAGCAGGCGCTGCAGGCCGGCGATGCCGCTGCAGCGGCGCTGGCCGTGCGCGAGAGCTGGACCGGGGTTGAGCAGGTCGAGGTGCTGACGGCCGATCTGGCCAACGCCTATGCCGATCCGGCCACCTTCGGGTATGCACGCCTGGCCCTGCTGGAAGCCGCGCTGGCCGAGGCCAGGCCCAGCCTGCGCGTGGTCCGCGACGGCGGCGGCGTTCGCCTGGGCCTGGCTGCGCCAGTGCAGCTGGGCAGCCTGGGGCCGGCCGTGATCTATGTCCGCCAGCCGCTGCTGCGGCTGACCTCGCCGCTGGACCAGGTGCGTGCGCCGTCCGCAGGCTTCCTTGGCCTGCGCCAGGGTGGCTTCGATCTGGTCACCCAGGGCGACGTGGGCCTGTCCGAAAGTGCGGAAGCCCTGGCGCGCCCGGTTGCAGGCACGCCGCTGCGGCTGGTCGCGTCGGTGCCGAATGTCGACGCCGGTCCGCTCGGCCTGGGCGCGCTGGCCAGCGCCATTGTGGCGTTGCTGCTGGCGTTCATTGCCGTGTTGCTGGTGGTGGGACGTGACCGACTGCCGAAGTCGCTGCCCTTGCCGCGCCGCGCCGCAGCGTCCGAGGCCGACCATGGCCCGACCCTGAGCGAGAGCCTGCAGCAGGCGCCGCCACCCGAGGCCGCTGTGACCGACAGTGGCGATGCCGCGCCACCGCCGCCACCGCCAGTGCCCGCTGAAGAGCTGGCCGCCGGCATCTTCCGTGCTTATGACATCCGCGGCGTGGTGGGCAGTGAACTGACACCGAAGACCGCGGCGCTGATCGGCCAGGCCATCGGCACCGTGGCACTGGAGCAGGGCCTGCGCGAGGTGGTGATCGGTCGCGATGGCCGCCTGTCCGGACCCGAGCTGACGGCTGGGCTGGCCGAGGGCCTGCGCCGTGCCGGCTGCGCGGTGATCGACATCGGCCTGGCGCCCACCCCGCTGGTGTACTACGCCGCCTTCCATCTGCGTACCGGCACCTGCGTGGCAGTCACCGGCAGCCACAATCCGCCCGAGTACAACGGCTTCAAGGTGGTCATTGGCGGAGAGACGCTGTCCGGCGATGCCATCACCGATCTCTACCAGCGCATCGTCGAGGGCCGCCTGGTGCAGGCCGCTGAGCCCGGTGACTACCAGCAGCGCGATGTCAGTGCCGACTACATCCAGCGCATCGCCGATGACGTGCAGCTGGACCGTCCGCTGAAGGTCGTGGCCGATGCCGGCAATGGCGTGGCCGGCGCACTGGCGCCGCAGCTGCTGGAAGCGATCGGCGCCGACGTCATTCCGCTGTACTGCGATGTCGACGGCACCTTCCCCAACCATCATCCCGACCCGAGCGAACCGGCCAACCTGGAAGACCTGGTGCAGACGGTCAAGCGCTTTGGCGCCGATCTCGGCGTTGCCTTCGATGGCGACGGCGACCGGCTGGGCGTGGTGACCGGCGAAGGCCGGATCATCTACGCCGATCGCCTGCTGATGCTGTTCGCTGCCGATGTGTTGATGCGCAATCCGGGCGCGATGGTGATCTACGACGTGAAGTGCACCGGCAAGCTGTCCGACCACGTGTTGCGCAACGGTGGCAGCCCGCTGATGTGGAAGACCGGGCATTCGCTGATGAAGGCGAAGATGCGCGAGACCGATGCCGAGCTGGCCGGCGAGATGAGCGGCCACTTCTTCTTCAAGGAACGCTGGTTCGGTTTCGACGACGGTCTGTACGCCGCTGCGCGATTGCTGGAGATCCTGGCCCAGCGCGAGGAAACGCCGGGCGAGGTGCTGGGCGAGCTGCCGGAAATGGTCGCCACGCCGGAGCTGAAGGTACCGGTGGCCGACGGGACGCCGCATGCCTTGGTGGCGATGCTGGTGGCGGCGGCGCAGTCCCCGGACAACCCGTATGTGGGTGGCCGCCTGTCGACCATCGACGGGCTGCGCGTGGACTTCGCCGATGGCTGGGGCCTGGTGCGTGCCTCCAATACCACGCCGGTGCTGGTGCTGCGCTTCGAAGGCAACGACGAGGCCGCACTGGAACGCATCCAGGCCCTGTTCCGCAGCCAGCTGCAACCAGTGCTGGGCGACACCCCGCTGGGGTTCTGACCCCTTTGGAAGCTGCAGCAGAATGGGTAGTGCCGGCCGCTGGCCGGCAAGCCCATGAACCTCACACACCCTGCAGTTGCCGGCCAGCGGCCGGCACTACCCCTTGAACCGCAACCCCACGCCCGGCTCGGTGAACAGGTAGCGCGAATCCAGCGCCGAATCGCCCAGCTTGTGCCGCAGCTTGCCGACCAGGATGCGCAGGTAGTGGGTGTCGTGCTGGTGGGTCGGCCCCCAGATCTCCTGCAGGATCTGCGGCTGGGTCACCACCCGTCCGGCATTGCGCAGCAGCAGCGACAGCAGCGCGTATTCCTTGCGTGTCAACGCCACCGGCTCACCCTGCAGGGCGACTTCGCGACGCACCAGGTCCACGTGCAGGTGGCCATCGTCGAACACCGGCGGTGTGCCATCGGTCGGCACGCTGCGCGTGCGCAGCAGCGCCCGCACGCGCGCCATCAGTTCCTGCGTGCCGAACGGCTTGGTCACGTAGTCGTTGGCGCCGGTATCCAGTGCGCGCACCTTCTCGGCTTCGCCGGCGCGCACGGTCAGCATGATCACCGGCACCTGGCTCCACTGGCGCAGCTGTTCCAGGACCTCGTGGCCTTCCATGTCCGGCAGGCCGATATCCAGGATCACCAGGTCCATGTCCTCGCTGGCGGCCAGCTGCAGGCCTTCCTGGCCGGTGGCGGCCTGCCGCACCTGGTAGCCTTGCGCGCGCAGGCTGATGTCCAGGAACCGGCGGATCTGGGTTTCATCATCGATCACCAGCACGCGTGCGGCCGGCACGCTGGCATCAATCGGGGTCGGGCTCATCGTGGGAGGCTGGCTTGAGCAGGGGCAGGGTGATGCGGATCAGGGTACCGCGACCGTCGCGTCCGGGCAGCGCCTGCACGCTGCCGCCATGTGCGCCGATCATGCCCTGGCAGATGGTCAGGCCCAGGCCGGTGCCGTGGCGGCCTCGGTCACCGCGCTCGACGCTGTAGAACATGTCGAAGATGCGCGCGCGCTCGTCATCGGGAATGCCGGGGCCGGCGTCGATCACGTCGATGCGCAGCTGGCCGTCCAGCTCGCGCGCCTGTACCTGCACGGCGGCGTCGGGCGGCGAGAACTTGGCCGCGTTCTCCATCACGTTGAACACGGCCTGTTCGACCAGCGCCGGGTGCACCCAGATCGGTGCCAGCGTGGCTGGAATGTCCAGCTCCAGCCGCACCTTTGGCTGGTAGCGCTGCAGGCGCCGTGCCGCCGAGCCGATCAGCTCGTCCACGCCGATCCAGTCGCGGTTGATCTTCAGCCCTTCGTGGCCGAGCCGGGTCATGTCCAGCAGGTTCTGGATGTAGCGGTCCAGCCGTTCGCCCTCGACCAGGATGGTGTCCAGCAGGGCGCGGCGATCAGCGGTATCCATCGCTGCACCGTAGCTGGCCAGGCTGTCGGCCGACCCGATCATCGCCGCCAGCGGCGAGCGCAGGTCGTGCGACACCGAGGAGAGCAGGGCCGAGCGCAGCCGCTCGGTCTCGTTGCTGACGTGCGCCTGCTCCAGTTCCGCCACCAGCCGCGTGCGCAGCGCGGCCTGGGCGATGTCATCGACCATCGCTTCGGCCAGCTGCCGCTGCTCGGGCAGCAGGCGCGCCTGTGCGCCGGGCAGGTACAGGCCGGCCACGCCGATCGCACGGTCTTCGCCGTCCAGCAGCGGCAGGAACCACCATTGCGCGCCGGCCAGGGTATCGGTGAAACGCCCGCTGGGCTGGCCGTGGCGCAGCGCCCAGTCGGCGGCAGCCAGGTCGGTATCGCCGGGCTGGCTGCGGCCGCCGGCGGCGGTATCGGTGCCGATCCGCAGCCACGCCGGCACGTCCAGGGCCTGCTCCAGCGCATGGCGGCCCGCCTGTGCCACCTCGCCGTTGCCGGCCGCACTGGCCAGCTGGCGTCCCAGCTGCTGGCGCGCGCGCGCATGGCGGTTGGCCGCACGCAGCGCGATGACCTGCATGCGCAGGCGCGAGGCCAGGCGCCCGGCCACCAGTGCCGCGGCCAGGAACAGGAAAACGGTGATCACGCCCTGGCGTGCACCGATGGCGAAGGTGAAGCGCGGCGCGATGAACAGGAAGTTGTAGGCGAGGAAACACAGGATCGCGGCCATCACCGCCACGCTGGCGCGCGTGCGTGCAGCCACCAGTACCACCGCGACGATGAACACCATCGACAGGTCGGCCATGCCCACCCAGTGTTCGGCCAGCCACGCCACCGCACAGGCCAATGCGGTCGCGATCAGGGCTTGTGCAGGCTCGTAGCTGATGCCGCGCATCGGCGGCAGCAGGCTCTCGCGGCGCGAGCGTGCGCGTGCCTGCGGCGTGCTGATGATGGTGATCTCGTAATGCGCGCCACGCTGGATCAGCTGCTGGGTCAGGGTGCGGTTGAACATCCGTGCCAGTGGACGTTCGCGGGTACGGCCCAGCACCAGGGTCGACACGCCGTTGTGTGCGGCGTGGTCGAGCAGGGCATCGGCAATGCTCGATCCATGCAGCAGTTCGGCGTCGCCGCCCAGCCGCCTTGCCAGCGCAAAGGCCGCATCGATCTCGCGCCGGGTCGCCTCGTCCTGGCGCCGGCCCTGCACGGTCACCACCGTCCACGGTGCGTCGCGGCGCTCTGCGATGCGCCGCGCCACCCGCACCAGGTATTCGCTCTGGCCGCCCCCGTCGATGGCCACCAGAACGCCGCGACGCAGGGGCAGATTGCCTTCGCCACGCGCGGCGCGGGTTTCGCGCAGGCTGCTGTCGACGCGGTCGGCGGCTTCCTGCATCGCCAGTTCGCGCAGCGCGGTCAGGTTGGCCGGCGAGAAGAACGCCTGCAGGGCCTGCGCGGCCTGTTCCGGCACATAGACCTTGCCCTGCTGCAGGCGCGCGATCAGTTCGCGCGGCGGCAGATCGACCAGCACGATGTCGTGCAGGCGGTCGAGCACGCCGTCGGGCACGGTCTCGCTGACCCGCACGCCGGTGATCCGCATCACCACGTCGTTGAGACTTTCCAGATGCTGGATGTTGACCGTGGTCCAGACATCGATGCCGGCGTCCAGCAGCTCCATCACATCCTGCCAGCGCCGCTCGTGACGGCTGCCCGGTGCATTGCGATGGGCCAGTTCGTCCACCAGCACCAGCGCTGGATGCCGTGCCAGCACGGCGTCCAGGTCCATCTCCTGCAGGGCATGGCCGTGGTAGGCCACGTCCTTCAGCGGCAGCTGCGGCAGGCCCTCCAGCAGCGCCTGGGTATCGGTGCGTCCATGGGTTTCCACCAGGCCCACCACCAGGTCGACGCCGCGGCGCAGCTGTTCCTGCGCGCGGGTCAGCATGGCGTAGGTCTTGCCCACGCCCGGCGCCGCACCGAGGAACACGGTCAGCTTGCCGCCGGCTTCGCGTTGCAGGCCTTCAACCAGGGCATCGGCCTGGCGGGTACGTGCATCAGTCATGGGGGCCGCTGTCATGGCCGCCATTGTGCGCGCAGCAGGTGCAGCCCAGCATCACGGCGCCTTGGCCGCATGGTCCAGCGCGAAGTTCAGCGTCACCACGTTCACCCGTGGCTGCCCGAACAGGCCCCATTGGCGCCCTTCGGTATGCGCCTGCACCAGTGCCTGCACGTGCTCCACCGGCAGGCCACGGGCACGCGCCACGCGTGCTACCTGCAGCTGCGCCGCCGCCGGCGACAGCTGCGGGTCCAGTCCGCCGGCGGACTGGGTGACCAGGTCCGCAGGCACCTGCGCCGGGGCAACGCCTTCGCGTGCGGCCACCGCAGCGGTGCTGGCGGCGACGCGCTCGGCCAGCGTGGGGTTGCTGCGCGCCAGGTTGGAACCGGCCGCGGCCATCGGGTCGTAGTTGGCCGCCGACGGACGCGCCTGGAAGTAGCCATCACCGGTGAACGGCTGCGCCAGCCACGCCGAGCCGCGCACCTGGCCGTTGCCGTCGCGCAGCAGGCTGCCCTCGGCCTGGGTCGGGTAGGCCAGGCCGGCGAAGCCGGTGGCGATGCCGGCGTAGACCGCGCCGGCCAGCAGCAGGGTGGCCAGGCCCAGGCCGATCGCCGGGCGCCAGCTTGCGCCATCCTGCAGGCTCGCCACGCGGGCCTCGGCTTTCGCTTCGCGGGGCAGGGAGGTGGAGGTGGAAACAGAACGGTTCATGCGCCGAATACCAGGACAAGAAGGAGGTCGATCGCCTTGATCGCCGCGAACGGCAGCAGTACGCCGCCGAGGCCGTATACCAGCATGTTCCGGCGCAGCAGTGCGGTGGCGGTGGCCGGGCGGAAGCGCACGCCACGCAGGGCGAGCGGGATCAGCGCGGGAATCACCAGGGCGTTGAAGATCAGCGCCGCCAGCACCGCGTTGCGCGGGCTCGACAGCTGCATCACGTTCAGTGCGGCCATGGTCGGAACGGCCGCGGCGAACAGCGCCGGCAGGATCGCGAAGTACTTGGACACGTCGTTGGCCAGCGAGAAGGTGGTCAGCGCGCCGCGGGTGATCAGCTGCTGCTTGCCCACTTCCACCACCGACAGCAGCTTGGCCGGGTCCGAATCGAGGTCGACCATGTTGCCGGCCTCCTTCGCCGCCTGCGTGCCGGAGTTCATCGCCAGGCCGATGTCGGCCTGGGCCAGCGCGGGAGCATCGTTGGTGCCATCGCCCACCATCGCCACCAGTCGGCCACCGGCCTGTTCCTGGCGGATGCGTGCCAGCTTGTCTTCCGGACGGGCCTCGGCGATGTAGTCGTCGACGCCAGCCTCGGCGGCAATGGCTGCTGCCGTCAGCGGGTTGTCGCCGGTGATCATCACCGTACGGATGCCCATCGCCCGCAGCTGCGCGAACTTCTCGCGCATGCCGTGCTTGACCACGTCCGACAGCTCGATCACGCCCAGCACGTGGCGACCCTCGGCCACCACCAGCGGGGTGGCGCCATTGCGCGCCACCTGCTCGACGCGACCGGCCAGTTCCGCCGGCACGTTGCCGCCCAGCGCCTGGACGTGGGCACGGATCGCATCGGCGGCGCCCTTGCGGATCTGCCGCCCATGTTCCAGATCCACGCCGGACATGCGGGTCTGGGCACTGAAGGCCAGGTAGTCGGCACGGTCCGGCTCGGCGGTGGCGCAGCCCTGTTCGCGCGCCAGGCGCACGATCGACTTGCCTTCCGGGGTCGGGTCGGCCAGCGAGGACAGCAGTGCCGCCTCGCGCAGCTGGCTGGCATCGATGCCGGCCAGCGGATGGAAGTGGCTGGCCTGGCGGTCGCCGTAGGTGATGGTGCCGGTCTTGTCCAGCAGCAGCACGTCGACGTCGCCGGCCACTTCCACCGCCTTGCCCGACTTGGCCAGTACGTTCGCGGCCAGCGCACGGTTCATGCCGGCGATGCCGATGGCCGGCAGCAGGCCGCCGATGGTGGTCGGGATCAGGCACACCAGCAGCGCGATCAGCAGCAGCGGATCGACCTTGACGCCGACGGCTGCACCAATGGCCGGCAACGTGGCCACCACCACCAGGAAGGTCAGCGTCATCGCCGCCAGCAGCAGGGTCAGCGCGATCTCGTTGGGGGTCTTCTGGCGGTTGGCACCTTCCACCAGCGCGATCATCCGGTCCAGGAAGCTGTGGCCCGGCTCGGCGGTCACCCGCACGATGATCTGGTCGGAAAGCACCTTGGTGCCACCGATCACACCGGAACGGTCGGTACCTGCCTCGCGCAGCACCGGTGCCGATTCGCCGGTCACCGCCGCTTCGTTGATGGTGGCCAGGCCCTGCACGATCTCGCCATCGGCCGGCACCAGCTCACCAGCACTGACGATCACATGGTCGCCCGGGCGCAGTTCGGCGGCAGGTACCTGGGTTTCCGCAGCCCCCGGCTGCGGCGCGGCCAGGCGGCGTGCCACCAGGTCCTGGCGGGCACGGCGCAGTGACGCGGCCTGGCCACGGCCACGCGCCTCGGCCACTGCTTCGGCGAAATTGCCGAACAACACGGTCACCAGCAGGATCGCGGTCACTGCCAGGCCGAAGCCCAGCGGCGCATTGCCGGTCAGTGTGACGATGGCCGCGACGATCGTGCCAGCCATCACCACCGCCATCACCGGGCTGCGCACCAAGTGCATCGGCGAGAGCTTGCGTACTGCTTCGACCAGCGCACGGCGCAGGCCGGCGCCATCAAGCAGCGCAGGGCGCGGGGCAAGGGAACTACGGGTGGAACTTGCGTGGGTACTCATCGGGGTGTCCTTAGTGCAGTCCCAGGCTGAGGTGGTCGGCGATCGGGCCGAGTACCAGCGCCGGCATGAACTGCAGCACGGTCAGGATGACGATCACCGAGACCAGGGTCAGGGCGAAGGTCGGGGTTTCGATCTGCAGGCTGCCGGCAGACTCCGGCGCCTGGCGCTTGGCGGCCAGCTGTGCGGCCACCACCAGCGGGATGATCAGCAGCGGGAAGCGGCCCAGCAGCAGCACCAGCGAGCAGCTCAGGTTCCACCACAGCGTGGCGTCGCCCAGCCCCTCGAAGCCCGAGCCGTTGTTGGCGTAGGCCGAGACGTACTCGTAGAACACCTGGCTGATGCCATGGAAGCCCGGGTTGGAGGTAGCGGCCAGCCCGGGCACGGCCAGGGTGATCGCGGTGAACACCAGCAGGGTGATCGGCTGCAGCAGCACCAGCAGGGCCAGCAGGCGTACCTGTGGCGTCTCCAGCTTGCGGCCGAACAGTTCCGGCGTACGTCCGGTCATCAACCCGGCCAGGAACACGCCCAGCAGCAGGTACACGATGAACTGCTGCAGGCCACAGCCGATGCCGCCCCAGATCGCGCTGACCAGCATGTTGACCATCGCGATGCCGCCACTCAGCGGCGCCAGCGAGTCATGCATGCCGTTGACCGACCCGTTGGAGACCTGGGTGGTCACCGCCGCCCACAGCGCCGTGCCGTCGGCGCCGAAGCGCACCTCCTTGCCTTCCATCAGCAGCGGCGTGGCGGCGCTGGCACTGTGCCCTTCGCTCCACACCATCGCGCCGGTGGACAGCAGCGACATGCCCAGCATGCAGCTGAACACCAGGGCGCCGAACCGGCGCCGGCCGGTGAACGCACCGATCATGAAGATCACCGCCATCGGCACCAGCAGGATGCCGACGATCTCCAGCGCGTTCGACAGCGGGGTCGGGTTCTCCAGCGGGAAGCTGCTGTTCGGGCCGTACCAGCCGCCACCGTTGGCGCCCAGCTGCTTGGCCGCGACCATCGCCGCCACCGGACCCAGCGGCAGTTTCTGTCCGGTCATGCCGGCGCTGGCATCGATCGGCGTGGCCTGCGGGCCACCGGCCATCGTCGACGGCACGCCCTGGCTGGTCAGCAGCAGGGTCCACACCAGGCACAGCGGCAACAGGAAGCGCACGCACAGGCGCACCACGTCCACGTAGTAGTTGCCCACCGCCACCTGGCGGTCGTCGCCGGCACCGGTGGCCGCCGCAGCCTGCGGCGCACGCGAGAACAACGCGCGCAGCGTGGCCACAGCCAGCGCCAGGCCCATCATCGGTGTCACCACCTGCAGGCCGGTGATGCCGGTCATCTGTGAGAGGTAGGACAGCTGGGCCTGGCCCGAATAGTGCTGCTGGTTGGTGTTGGTCAGGAACGAGATCATCGTGTGCAGCGCGGTGTCCCAGCGCATGTTCGGGATCTGGTCCGGGTTCAACGGCAACCAGGCCTGGGTCATGAACACCGCCTGGGTCAGTACGGCGATCACTACGTTGCTCAGCACGAAGGCCAGCACGTAGCCGCGCCAGGACATCGCGCGCGAGGGATCGACGCCGAACACCTTGTACAACGGCTTTTCGATCCAGTTGAACAGCACGTCGGCCTTCATCGGCGTGCCGCGCATCACGCGCGCCAGGTACAGGCCCAGCGGCCACGCCAGCAACAGGCTGGCGGCAATAATCACAAGCATCTCGGTCATGGCAGGCTCCGCTCAGAACGACTCGGGCCGCAGCACGACATAAAGGAGATAGGCGGCGGCGACCAGCACCAGCACGCCACACAACAACGACAGCCAGGGGGACATTGCAATAGCGTCCTGGTGGAACCCCTCCACCTCAGGCCGTCATCGTCGTCCTGCCGCCCATAAACGCACTACGCGCCGGATCGTGCCGACGCGTAAAGAGTGCATAAATTCCGTGGGCCAAGCCGTAACCAGGCGCCGCCCACTGTAGAGCCGGGCCCATGCTGGGCTGCTCTTTCCCAAGGCCACGCGGAGCCGAGCATGGGCTCGACCCTACAAGCGAATCACGGCGCTTGGCTCGCTGGCGCCACGCCCTTCAGCTCGCGGTAGCGCTGCAGCGTGCTGTCGATCTCGGCCTTCAGTGCCTGCTGCTGCTGCAGGAACCCCGCCTGCAGGCGCTGCTGCGCCCGCAACTGCACATGCCGCTGACGGATCGCCTCGGCCTGCTTGTCGGCCACCTTGCCACCGGCCAGTTCTCGGTCGCCAGCGGCCGACAACAGCGCCACCAGCGATTCGCGCAGGCTGGTGACGTTGTACTCGGCGGTCTTCAGGTTGTTGTCGAGCACTTCCTGGCGCTCGGCGAACACCCGGCGCAGGTCGTCCTCGCTGCCATAGGTGGACAGCATCGCCTGTTCGGTGCGCTGGCGGGTCTGCTCGGCCATCAGGTCCAGCTGCTGCTGCTGCGCCTCGGTGCTGGCCGCGGCGCGCTCTTCGTCGGTCAACGCGCGCTGGACCTGCGCATTGCGCAGGCCGCTCTTCGCGTTGAACTCCTCGCGGGCGTGATTGACCGCATCGGCTGGCAGCGAATCGCTGCAGATCCGCTCCTTGCCCTCGTTCCAGCAATACAGCTTCTTCTCCACTTTGCCGCCGTCGCGCGACTGCGCCGGCACGGTGGACGGCACGGCCAGCAGCAGGCCGGCAAAGAGAACGGCAGGAACTCGGGACATGACCTTTCCCCTGGGTCGGTCAGCGGATCGAACGGACGCCGTACTGGGCCCGGTAGGCTTCCAGCGGCTGGCGGTAACCCACAAGTTCCGGGTTGCCGGAGGCGAAATCAAGCAGATCGGCCAGCGACGCCACGGCGATCACCGGAATCCCGGCCTCTTCGGCCACCGACTGCGCCGCCGAGCGGCGGTCGGTTTCCGAGGCGATCTCCTGGCGGTCCAGGGCTACCACGATGCCGGCCGGGGTGCCGCCGGCAGCGCGGATGATGCCCAGCGCTTCGCGGATCGCGGTACCGGCGGTGATCACGTCGTCGACGATCAGCACGCGCTTGCCATTCATGTCGGCGCCGATCAGCTGGCCGCCTTCGCCGTGGTCCTTGGCTTCCTTGCGGTTGAACGACAGCGGCAGGTCGCGGCCGCGCTGGGCCAGCTCGCAGGCCATCGCGGTGGCCAGCGGAATGCCCTTGTAGGCCGGGCCGAACACCACGTCGTACTTGATCCCGCTGGCATCGATGGCATCGGCATAGCAGGCGCCGAGCTGGGACAGCAGCGAACCGGAGTCGAAACGGCCGGCGTTGAAGAAATAGGGGCTCAGCCGGCCGGACTTGAGGGTGAACTGGCCGAAGCGCAGGGCGTCGGCGGTCAGGGCCAGCTGCAGGAAACGGTGGCGGTGGTCGCTCATCAAAACTCGATTCATCTTCATTTGGAGCACAAATCCTAATCCAGCTGGGCGTTTCGCGCTCGTCCGGCCCCGCGTGAAGGCTGTCGCGGCGCTGCCTGGCGGACTGCGCAGCCCCACGGGCAACCGGTATGCTTGCCCGGTTTCCCGCCGCAGGTCCCCGCATGCGCATCATCAGTTTCAACGCCAATGGCATCCGTTCCGCCGCGACCAAGGGCTTCCTGGACTGGTTCCGTGCCCAGGACGCCGACGTCCTGTGCATCCAGGAAACCAAGGCCCAGGAAGACCAGCTGACCGACCCGATGTTCCGTCCGGATGGCCATCACTGCTTCTACCGCGACGCCATCACCAAGAAGGGCTACAGCGGCGTGGCGATCTACAGCAGGCGCGAGCCGGACCAGGTCATCACCTCGCTGGGCTGGGCGCCGTTCGACGACGAAGGCCGCTACATCGAGGCGCGCTACGGCAATCTCAGCGTGGTCTCTTTCTATATTCCCTCCGGCAGCTCGGGTGACCTGCGCCAGGGCTTCAAGTTCGAAGTGATGGAATGGCTGCGCCCGATCCTGGAGGAGTGGGCGCGCAGCGGCCGCGACTACGTGCTGTGCGGCGACTGGAACATCGTGCGTTCGGCGCTGGACATCAAGAACTGGAAGTCCAACCAGAAGAATTCCGGCTGCCTGCCGGAGGAGCGCGACTGGCTCAACGCCCTCTGCGCCGACCATGGCCAGGCCACCGATGTCGCCGCCGGCCGCGGTTGGGCCGATGCCTACCGCCTGCTCAATCCCACCGGGGAGGATTACACCTGGTGGAGCAACCGCGGCGCCGCCCGCGCCAACAACGTCGGTTGGCGCATCGACTACCAGTTCATCACGCCGGGCCTGCGCGACAAACTGCGTAGCTGTTCGATCTACCGCGACGAGCGCTTCTCCGACCACGCCCCGTTCACCGTGGACTACGACCTGTGACCGAGGCCGCCACGCCGGTCAGCTACAAGGGCTGGGCAGGCATCAAGCGCGCCTTCGGTACCCCGTCGGCGCTGACCATGGCCATGCTTGGCTTCGGCAGTGGCCTGCCGTTCCTGCTGATCGCTTCGCAGACGCTGTCCACGCGCCTGCGCGACGTCGGCCTGGACCTGGGCAGCATCGGCCTGATCAGCCTGGCCAGCTTCTTCTACCTGCTCAAGTTCCTGTGGGCGCCGCTGCTGGACCGCTATGCATTTCCGCTGCTGGGCGCGCTCGGCCGCCGCCGTTCGTGGCTGCTGGTATCGCAGGTGCTGGTGCTGGTCGGCCTGGTCGCACTGGCCTTCGTGCGGCCGGAAGAGGGCGTCTGGCCACTGGTGATGTGGGTGCTGGTGGCGTCGTTCGCTGGCGCCACCCAGGACTCGGCGGTCGATGCCTACCGTATCGAGATCGCTCCGCAGACCGCGCAGGCCGCGCTGGCGGCCACCTATACGCTGGGCTACCGGATCGGCCTGATCCTGGCCGGTGCCGGCGCGCTGTACCTGGCGCAGTTCGAAGGCTGGATCGTCGCCTACCTGGCGATGGCTGCGCTGATGCTGCTGCCGATCGTCACTACCCTGCTGTGCGCCGAACCGGAGCGCCCGGCCACGGCGGTGCAGCGTCGCATCGATATCGCCGAAGCCTTCGTCCAGCCCATCTCCAGCTTCTTCAGCCGTAATGGCGTGGCGTTGGCACTGGTGCTGCTGGCCTTCGTCGGCCTGTTCAAGTTCCCCGATCAGGTGATCGGCGTGATGGCCGGGCCGTTCTATCTCGATTCGGGGTTCGACAAGGCCGACATCGCCACCGTGTCCAAGCTGTTCGGTGTATGGATGGGGATCGGCGGTGCGTTCCTGGGGGGTATTGCGGTGGCTGCATTCGGCTTCCGGCGCATGCTGCTGGTGGCCGCACTGGGCGTGGCGATGTCCAACCTGGCCTTCCTGCTGATGGCGCACAACCCAGGCAAGCTGTGGGCGTTCTATGCCGCGCTCAGTGCCGACAACCTGTTCCAGGGGTTCGCCGGCACCGTGCTGGTAGCCTTCATGTCGTCGCTGACCGACCGCAACTTCACCGCCACGCAGTACGCGTTGCTGGTATCGCTGGCCAACCTGCCGGGCAAGTTCATCGGCGGTGTCTCCGGATACATCGTTGAAGCGACGTCCTACAGCACGTTCTTCATCCTCAGCTCGATCACTGTGGTGCCGACCCTGCTGCTGCTGGCCTGGCTGTGGCCGCGGATCGCCGACCGCGGGCCGCCGCCGGTCGCCTGATTGCCTGCCCGCCCGGACTGCGGGATCATCGCCCCCGACGCGCCGAGGGGGCGGTGCCTTGCGAACGGGGAAGTGAGCATGGCCGACGTTGTGCTGCGGGACCTGGACCCGCTGCTGCTGGAACGTATCCGACGTGTCGCGGTCGCCCGCGGCTGGACCCATGAACAGACCTGCGCCGCCTTGTTGGAGCAGGGCCTGTTCAGCAGTGAACTGGAGGTCCGCTCCGGTTTCGGCGATCCCGAAGTGGACGCCCTCTCCGATGCGATCGCCGCCCTGCAGGCCTTGCCCGCAGGGCAGGGCTTCGATTAGCGGCTTTGTAGAGCCGAGCCCACGCTCGGCTGCCCGGTGAATCCACGCCGTGCGTGGATGGCGCCACCTCACGCCAGGTGGATTGCCCCCAGGATCCGCGGCCCCTTGGCTCCGGTCACGCTCGGCAGGTTGCCGGCCAGCCCGTCCATCGTCCGCTGCGCCAGCCAGGCGAATCCCATCGCCTCCACGTACTCCGGGTCCAGCCCATGCACCGCGCTGGACTCCACCTGCACCTCCGGCAGCCGCGCCGCCAGCCGCTTCATCAGCTGCCGGTTGCGTACGCCGCCGCCACAGACCAGCAGGCGCCGGGTCTGCGGCTGCTGCGCCAGCAGCGCATCGGCCACGGTTGCCACAGTGAGCTCCAGCAGCGTGGCCTGCACATCGGCAGCGGCATATTCGCCTTCCTCCATGTGGGCCTCGGCCCAGGCCAGATGGAACTGCTCGCGCCCGGTGCTCTTCGGCGGCGGCAGCGCGAACCACGGGTCCGAACGCCAGCCGGCCAGCAGGCCCTCGTCCACCGCGCCACTGGCGGCATACGCGCCATCGGCATCGAAGGTACGGCCGGTGTGGCGCTGGCACCAGGCATCCATCAGCGCGTTGGCCGGGCCGGTATCGAAGCCGCGCACCGCGCCTTCGCGCGGGATCAGGGTCAGGTTGGCGATGCCGCCCAGGTTGAGCACCGCGCGGTCTTCATCGGCGGCACCCAGCATGCCCAGGTGGAAAGCCGGCATCAGCGGCGCACCATGCCCCCCGGCCGCTACGTCGCGACGGCGGAAGTCGGATACTGTGGTGATTCCGGTCAGTTCGGCGATGCGGTTGCCGTCGCCCAGCTGCACAGTGAACGCCGGATCGGCCAGCGGGCGGTGTCGCACGGTCTGGCCGTGCGAGCCGATCGCGCGCACCTGGCTGCGGTCCACGCCGGCTTCGGCCAGCAGCTGGTTGGCAGCCTCGGCGAAGTTGATCGCGATGCGCGCATCCAGCTCGCCGAGCTCCTCCAGCGAGTCCAGCGGGCCGCCTTCACCCAGCGCCACCAGTCGCGCACGCAGCACCGGCTCCCAGCGGGCGGTCAACCCGTGCACGAAGCGGCAGCCACCGTCGGCGGGAAACTGCACCAGCGCGGCATCGATGCCGTCGGCGCTGGTGCCCGACATCAGGCCAAGATACAGGGGGGCGTCAGCGTCGGCAGTGGTGTTCATGGCGGGCATAAAAAAAGGACGCGGCAAGCTTGGGCTGCCGCGTCCTTGTTCGTCAACGCAGCGCGCTCAGCCTCGCTTGCGGCCGGTCGACTGCTTGTCCTTGGCGCTGGCCACCTCGGCGGCGGCCTCGTCGCGGCTGGTCGGTGCCGGGCTGGCATCGGCGTAGATCAGCTTCTCCATGCCCTGGATGCGGGCCATCGCTGGCGCGGTCTGCGCGCGGAAGGCGACCAGCTCGGCGCCCTTCAGCGGCTCCGGCGGCGGCATGGTCACGGTCAGCGGGTTGCGGTGTTCGCCGTTGACCCGGAATTCGTAGTGCAGGTGCGGCCCGGTCGCCAGGCCGGTCGAGCCGACATAGCCGATCACCGTGCCCTGGGCCACGCGCTGGCCGGTCCTGATGTTCGCAAAGCGCGACATGTGGCCGTACAGGGTGGTGTGGCCGCGACCGTGGTCGAGGATCACCACATTGCCGTAGCCGCGCTGCACGCCCGCGAACTGCACGCGGGCATCGCCGGCGGCCATGATCGGCGTGCCGGTACGCGCGGCGTAGTCCACGCCCTTGTGCATGCGCATCTTGCCCAGCACCGGGTGCTTGCGTGCGCCGAAGGTCGAGCTCAGCCGCGCGAACGGGATCGGCATGCGGATGAAGCTCTTCTTCAACGAACGGCCGTTGATGTCGTAGTACTCGGACTTGCCGTTGCGGTCGAAGCGGAAGCCGGAATAGGTCTTGCCCCCGGTGGTGAAGGTCGCCGCCAGGATCTTGCTGGTGTCCACCTTCTCGCCTTCGCGCCAGGTCTCGTCCATCACCACGCTGAAGCGGTCGCCCGGCTGCAGGTCCTTGGAGAAGTCGATGTCGTACTTGAAGATGTCGTCGGTCATCGTCGCGATCGCCGACGGCGACAGCCCGGCCCGGCGGGCCGCGGCATACAGCGAACTGGTGATCTCGCCGCTGGTGACCACGGTACGCGTGGAAGTCTCGCGCCGCGTCACCTTCTCCTTGATGTCATCGCCGGCCAGGCTCAGTTCCACCCGGTTGTCGGCGTCGCGATCGAAGCGGATGCTGCGCAGGTCGCCGGACAGCGGCATGTCGAAGGCGATCTCGGCGCCCGGGCGCAGCTTGGTCAGCGCCTCGCGCGCACCGGGGTGCTCCAGCACCCGGTGCAGGGTGGTGGCCGGAATGCCGGCTTTGTCGAACAGGTCACTCAGGGTCTGGCCGCGCTGGATGCGCAGCACCTGCCAGCTGTCGCCCGGCACCTGCTGCTGGCGGGCCATGGCCAACGGCGGCAGCGGCAGCGCCAGGCTCGTGTGGCTGTCCGCGTAAGGCGCATCAATGGTGTGCGAGAAACCGGGGACGATCGTCGCCACCAGGGCGCCGATGGTCGCAAACAGGCTGGCGTGCATCCAATGGCGGCGGGTCCAGCGCTCATTGAAGGCGGCGGGAAGGTGTTGCCTGAGCTTCCGATGCAGGGCGTTGTCGTGCAGGACGTGAAGGCGTTCCTGGAAGCGCTGCTTGCGTGCGCGCCCTTGTTCGGAATTGTGCATCGGCGGTTTTTTCCTGGCAGCCCGGGAGCGCGGGCCTGATCGCCGGTTACCATAGACACCTGAGAAAACCGCGTCAAACCCTTGTGCCCATTGGCTTTTGTGAAGCCAATCGGGTTAACTTTGCTTTAACACCCCACACAAGAATCGGCGTTGCCGGGAGTAGTCACGTGTCCTCGATTGAAGAAGCCCTTGCCCTGATCGGCCGCGGTGCCGACGAGATCCTCAAGCTCGAGGATCTGCGTGCGCGCCTGCAGGAAGGCCGCCCGCTGCGGATCAAGGCCGGCTTCGACCCCACTGCGCCCGACCTGCACCTGGGCCACACGGTGCTGCTGAACAAGATGCGCCAGTTCCAGGACCTCGGCCACCAGGTCATTTTCCTGATCGGCGACTTCACCGGCATGATCGGCGATCCCTCGGGCAAGAGCCTGACCCGCAAGCCGCTCAGCCGCGATGACGTGCTGGCCAACGCCCGTACCTACGAGGAACAGGTGTTCAAGGTGCTCGACCGCAGCCGTACCGAAGTCCGCTTCAACTCGGAGTGGTTCGGCAAGATGGGCGCGGCCGACATGATCCGCCTGGCCGGCCAGCACACCGTGGCACGCATGCTCGAGCGCGACGACTTCGCCAAGCGCTATGCCGCCCAGCAGTCCATCGCCATCCATGAGTTCCTGTACCCGCTGGTGCAGGGCTACGACTCGGTGGCCCTGGAGGCCGACGTCGAGCTGGGCGGTACCGACCAGAAGTTCAACCTGCTGATGGGCCGTGGCCTGCAGGAACACCATGGCCAGAAGCCGCAGGTGGTGCTGACCATGCCGCTGCTGGAAGGCCTGGATGGCGTCAACAAGATGTCCAAGTCGCTGGGCAACTACATTGGTATCAGCGAGCCGGCCATCGACATCGTCACCAAGACCATGAAGGTGGACGACACCCTGATGTGGCGCTGGATCGAGCTGCTGTCCTTCGACATCAGCCAGGCCGAGGCCGTGCAGCTGCGCGAGCAGGTGGCCAATGGCGGCCTGAACCCGCGCGTGGTCAAGCTGCGCCTGGCGCGTGAGCTGGCGACCCGTTTCCACGACGCCGTGGCGGCAGAGCAGGCGATTGCCGGCTGGGAGGCGGCGGTGACCGGGCAGGGCGACATCACCCAGTTGCCGCTGCAGGATGTGGCGATCCCGGCCGAAGGCCTGCGTATTGCCGCGTTGCTGACGGCGGCCGGCCTGACCCCGAGCAACTCCGAAGCCAACCGCAAGCTCAAGGAGCGCGCGGTGAAGGTGGACGGTGAAGTGGTCGAAGACGGCCAGCAGGTGCTGCAGCCGGGCTTCGAAGGCCTGCTGCAGGTCGGCAAGCGCACCTTCGCCCGCGTGCGCCTGGTCGCTGGCTGAGAAGAAGGAAGGGCCGGCGCCAGCCGGCCCTTCCTTTTGCTCTTGTAGAGCCGAAGGCAACGGCAGGAGCCGTTGCCTTCGTCGCGTGCGACGGCCCGTAGGGGGCCGGGCAGGAAGCCCGGCATAGCCACGCTCGGCTGCTCTTCACGGGATCCTCCCGCGGCGCGGCGCATGAACCGATGCAACATCCGGTGAAAAAAATCGCCACACCCCCTTCACAAATGATCGGAATGGGGACATACTTCTCCTCCCCCGTCGCAGGGGTCGCCACCAAGGGGCTTCAGCGACAACAGGGCGCCCACCACCGCCGAACGAGATGATCGAACGAAGGTGTTGACGGACTGAAAAAGTCTGGCATAATGAGCGGCTCGCTACGAAGGAAACTTCGCAGCACACGGGAACGGCGCTGAGGCCGCTTCCCCGGATCTTTGAAAGTATGCGCAGGTATCTTGTGAAGGCGCCTGCAGGAATCAACGCCAATGGTGCGGAGATCTACCGCTACATGAACTTCGACCAGATCGAGGAATACCAGGACGTGGCCAGCACGGTCGCTGCCTGATGCGGTAACGGAAAACCCCCGGCTCGCGCCGGGGGTTTTTTTGTGAGCGGACGACGCATGGTAGTGCCGGCCGCTGGTAGGCAACCCGTTGAAACGAAGAACCGCAGGTGAAAGCCGGGTTTTTCATTGTGCCCGGCCAGGTGGCCTAGCCCATCCGCCTCGCGGTGAGGGCCTGCTCGTGGGCGAGGTCCTGCTGGGCGACCTGCTGTGCCTGCGAAATCTGCTCGGCCTTGGCGAGCGACTGTTCTACGGGCGTATTGACGGCCTCACTGATTGGAACCGACGCCCGCAGGTTTACTGGATTGTCGAGCGCTCCCTGCACAACGAACATGCGAGAGGCTGGGCCATCGCTGGGTGAATTGCCCAGTACAACGTGATCGACGCGTTCCAGGCCGCTGCCCTTGGCCGCCGCAAGCAGGCCGGCCGTCACGCGCTCACTGGTTTCATCGAAGCTGCGTGGCCGCCGCAAGCAGGCCGGCCGTCACGCGCTCACTGGTTTCATCGAAGCTGCGCCCGTGCCTGGCATCCACGGCGGATACACCCTCGCGAATCTGCCGGTAGAGCGCATGGTCTGGATGGCCTTCCTTCCTGGGATCCAAGCCTGCCCTGTCCAAGGTTGATTCAATGCTCTCCTGCAAAGGGGTCCTGGGAGAGAAAGCGGGATTGCTGAGAGAGGGCGAGCCCTTGTCGGTTGCATCCTGGATCAGTTTATCGCCAGGCCTGAGCGCATTGCGGGCCCGCTGCTCGGCTTCAGCTTCGTGGCGGGCGTATGCACCGGCTTCCTCGACACCGCGCAGGAAATTGATACCGTCGCGCAGCAGACCGGGCCCGCCGCCGACAAGCACGGTCGCACCCGCACGTAGTTGATGAACATCCCTGCGGTAGTCGGCAATCCGGCGCAGGTCCTCAGGATCCGTAACGCGCGCCTGTGGATTGTCCAGTACAGATTGCACCGGGCCCTTATCGGTCATGCGATCAAGGAAATGAACCACTCGATGGGAGTCGCCCAACTGGACCGCCACCGCGGCGGACATGACATGGCCGCTCTTCATCCCGGGTGTTCCGATCGAGGCGATGCGCTGGCCGTGCTCGGCGTTGCGCAGGATCTCCAGTTCCCTGGGCAGCGCATACATCTCGACCTTGCCGTAATGGGGACCGCCGGCACTGACCAGGTCGCCTGCCATCACATGGTTGGTGAAGGGTGCCGCGTTGGCTGGCTGGCCTTCAGGAAGGCGATATGCCAGCCCGGCGGCACCGTAGGGATTGAACGCGTCGCCGGGAAGGTTGTAGTGGTGTGCAGTGATCTGTGCGAGCGCGCCGCCCAGGGAGTGGCCGGTGACG
>NZ_CP025780.1:4370749-4371500 GCF_003586545.1 Stenotrophomonas sp. Pemsol
GTAGTGGTGTGCAGTGATCTGTGCGAGCGCGCCGCCCAGGGAGTGGCCGGTGACGGAAACTTGGCCATATCCATTTGCGTAAGCCAGCTCGATTGCCTGCTTGGTCAGCGCGAGGGCATCATCAATTTGCGCGTTGATTCTGGCGGTGACCATCGCCGCATCGATGCCGCCATCAATCAGAGGCTGGCGATCAAACTCGGTACCGCGATGGGTGACGATTACTTCTTTGGATTCGAGATTATGGTAAATGACGCCTTGGTAGCCGGTGGCGGAGTTTAGGCTGGCCAATACTCGATATTCCGTCCCGGCAATGGTAACAATGGTCTTGGGTTCAGGGAGCGGATCCTTGTAGACATGATCGGAGAGGGCTGCATTTGCTCCAGGATTCATTGGGCTGTTCCTTCAGTCCGTGTGGAGATTTCGATTGGGAAGTAATCCTTTCGCTTATCCTGAGACATCTTCTCGTACCAAGTCGAAGGCTCGGTAGGCGTCCACTCTGGCGATCCCCCTGAAGTCATAGGGCGTAAGGCGCGATGTACGTAGGTAGTAGAGAGTTTCCCGGTTTCAAGCTTTGTAAATGAAGTCCATGCGGTTGCTTGGATAGGGCGACCATCAATGATGAAGGCGAATGAAGCTTCCACGAGCACGGGTGTCCAAGTGCACGGACCACGACCGTAATAGTCGGCAACTTCCATGCCGTCGTTGAAAACAGCACTGCTGAATTCAGTTGCACTGAGGCGCTGTGCCTGAA
>NZ_CP025780.1:4371600-4373402 GCF_003586545.1 Stenotrophomonas sp. Pemsol
CCGTCGTTGAAAACAGCACTGCTGAATTCAGTTGCACTGAGGCGCTGTGCCTGAACCTCAACCTTGTGCTGGTTCGGCTCGTACTGCACCCCCTCCCAATTGTTGACCGGAGGCAGACAGAGTGGGTCTATCTCATACGTGACGAAGACCGAAGGAACGGGGACATCCACGGGTGCATCGTGGACCCGAATCACAATCGGCAGCGCATTCCTTGGCGCAGGATTCTCGCGATAGACGGGGAACGAGCGTTCCTTGTTGCAGCCTGCGACAACCAGTGTGATCAGGGCGATCAACGCAACATGAGCAAGGCTGGGGACGGATTTCAGCATGAGCGGTCCATGTCGCTGCAGGATTGTCCTTGATCCTTGGAACATGCGGTCTCATCACGAACGACGGCGCCACATCCGGGCAAATGCGACAGGTTGCGCAGTGGGTATTGTCCGTTGCCCGGACTTCCCACCCTGTCTACCCGAGCAGCGCGGCCTTGCGGGGTAGCGTTCATCGGCGTTCCATTGCTGTGCGATACCTGACTATACGACCCGCTCCAGCCGCGCTCCAAGTCGGTGTCCTGCGGGCCTCCCGTTTGGCGCGCATGGCTTGCGGCAGGATCAAACCTCGATCAGCGCCGTTGAAACATCAATGGTCGAAAGTGCTGGCGGCGGATCGGCAATGGAGCCTGACGTCTCTTGGAGGTGTCCAGCAGGGAGCGGAGCCGAGCGTGGGCTCGGCTCTACCCAAGAAGCGATACTTTGATCGCACTTGGAGGTCCCTTATGTCCCGTATCACCCGTCGTAGCTATACCGATGAGTTCAAGCACCAAGCCGTGGAGTTGGCCGAGTCGCTCGGGCCTGCCGCAGCAGCCCGTCAGCTGGAGATGTCGGTCAAGACGCTGGCAAATTGGCTTGACGCGGTCCGTGCTGGCCGGTCGTTGACCTCTGAGGCTCGCAGGCCAACCACCGACCTGGAAAGCGAGATCAGCCGCCTTCGGGCCGAGAACGCCAATCTGAAGATGGAGCGGGAAATCCTAAAAAAAGCGGCGGCGTTCTTTGCCAGAGAGTCCAAGTGAGGTACGCCTTCGTCGCCAGTCAAAGGACTCACTACCCGACCAGGTTGTTGTGTCGGGTTCTTGGGGTTTCTGTCTCTGGATTCCATGATTACCTGCGTCGGCAATGTGCCCAAGCGTGCGATGCCGATTCGGCCCTGCGTACCGAGCTTCGGGCCATTCATGTGACCAGCAAGCGCAGTTATGGGCGACGTCGGCTGGTCAGGGCCTTACGAGCCAGGAATCATCCAGTCGGCCACAAGCGCGTGGCACGGTTAATGGCCGAGGAGCGAATCCAGGGCAAGACCAAAGGCCGATTCCGACCCAAGTCCTCCGGCGGCTCATCTCAGCTCGCCCCCAACCTGCTGGATCGGCAATTTGCCCCCGGAACCGGACCGACGGCGTGGGTCGGGGATATCACGTATGTCCCCACCCGCCAGGGATGGCTGCATCTGGCCGTGGTCATCAGCGTCCAGACCCGGCAGGTGCTGGGCTACAGCGTTTCCAAGCGTCTGACTGAAGAGCTGGTGGTGAAAGCATTTGCCAATGCCTGGGCTCTGCATCCACAACGACCCGGCCTGATCTTCCATTCAGATCGTGGTGGGCAGTACTGGGGGAACGAGTTTCGCCAGCTGCTGCAGTCCCATGACGTGGTCCAAAGCATGAGCCGGCCTGGCAATTGCTGGGACAACGCGGTGGCCGAGAGCTTCTTTGCGACGCTCAAGACAGAAGAGGCTGCCGAGCCTTACGCCAGTAGGGA